>CAWBRW010000023.1:0-16972 GCA_963791235.1 uncultured beta proteobacterium
CGGCGATCCCCATTGCTGAGGCCATTGAATACCTGCAAGCGAGCGGTGCGCTGCCCAAGCTTATTGAACTTCTCTAGCCCGGCTTTCTGCCAGCTGGACTGACGTTAGCGTCGTGTGAGGCTCGACGCGGAGCCGCTGGTTGCGGTTGTCTTCGGGCCGCGCACAGTCGCGGCTGCCGGAGATCTCGGCAGCTTGGCAAGGCGCGTCGGTGATCCGGTGTTTTTGACGTTCGGGCTGGGTGAGCGGCGCCGCCGCCTCGTTCACGGGGCGCAGTCAGCGGTATGCGCTAGTTGGCACCCCAGCGATGATTGTCAGGCAGCTCTTTCTGGATGGCACCAAGACCCTTACGTGGTGACACCCGCGTCCAAGAGGGCGTGGCTGGCGGAAAGTACGGCGCTGGCCGAATGGCAGAGATGGGTTAAAACGACCAGTAACGTGGACTGCACCCCTACGGAAGAGATCCTCGCGGAGGCCGGCGCATGACGATCAAGATTTTCGTTCCGCGCAATTCCGCCGCCGTCGCATGCGGCGCGGATGAAGTCGCCAATGCGGTCGACGCCGCCGCAAAGAAGACAAAGGTGAAGGCGGAGATCGCGCGCAACGGCTCGCGCGCAATGCTGTGGCTCGAACCGTTGCTAGAAATCGAGGACAATGGCGTGCGCTACGCCTTCGGTCCGATGACGGAAGTGGATGCTGGCAAGATCGTTTCGTCACTGGCCAAGACGGCAGCTTCGAAAATCAAGCATCCTCTCGCCCTGGGCCCGACGGAAGAGATCCCCTTCTTCAAAAAGCAGACGCGACTCGCCTTTGCGCGTTGCGGTTTGACCGATCCGGTTTCACTCGCCGACGACAAGGCGCGCGGCGGCTAGAAGGGGCTCGAGCGAGCGCTCGCCATCAAGTCCATCGAGATCGTCGAAGAAGTGACCAAGTCGGGTCTGCGCGGCTACGGTGGTGCCGGGTTAGCGATCCCTGTTTTGACGAAGAGTGGTCCCTGTTACGCGATAAGTTTTCCCTGATCCGCGCTGAAAATTCCCTGTTAATTTTGGCGCAAATCCTGGCGCAAGACACTGTAATAGCGTGTGTTTTCCGGATCCGAGAGGCAAATTCAAGCCAGGAAAGCGCGAAAATTCCCTGTTTTCCGGATTTCGGGGCCCCTGACCGCCGGAGACCGGCTCGCTCGCGACTGCCTCCACCACCAGTCATAAGTCATTGATTTTACAGCATTTTTTACAATCGCAAATTGAGGCGACCTTTCCGCCGGTTAGCGGATGTTCGTCCGCGTTTCGGGCGGTCTCTGCGGCGTGACTTGTCGGTCTTCGTGCGGGAAACGTCCCGCCGTCTCTGGCGTCGAAATTCCTTTTCCGGGCGACGGTGGGCACTCTCCTCGAGAGACTGGTTTGCGCGCGAACTGAGACCGGTTCGAAAGTGGCGCGTCACTCGTCATTGCTATAGCTCGTCATCGACTATTTGAGATGCTCTCACCTTCGAAGAGGCAGTCGTGGCTGAGCCCGCCGTAGCATGACGAGTTCGCAGGCTTCATCTTGGATGTCCAAGATTTTGGATTCGAACTCCGCGGCATCACGCTCGGCGGATCTGTAATCACTGAGACGAAAAGCAGAGAAAGCGGACTCTGGCCTCAGCACAGAGTAAGTCTGCCACGAATGTCGTCACAACGTCCGATGTACCTGCGGCAGCGACCGAGAAGCGACTTCCTGCAGCGGGACGAGCGGTCCGAGAAACCAGTGTTTCCGCTGACGAGGAGGACCTTACTCAATCAGTGACGGATTCCGCCTCGCCATCTGGCTTTGCCGTGAAGCGTCGCCGGTAGTGATCAACAAAGACCTGCAATGCCGTCGTGAAGTGATCCCGAAGCGCCTCGGCGTCCGTCGGTCCGAGCCCGACCACCTCCAGTCCTGCCGCTCAAACTGCTCCGGATTGATCGAGAACTCTGTGCTGCGGTCGCGCTGCTGGACAAGGTCGTAGGCGTAGACATGCTGCGATGGCAGCTCGCTCGCCCCTCCCAGCGCTCGCGAACAGACCACCGACCCGCAAGATACCCATGACCTCGACAAAGGCGATCATGTCACCGCTGTGGGGAACGGACCGGATGACGATCCTATGGCCGAGAGGGATGTCAGGGCCCGTGAGACCCGGTAGCCCGTTGACCAGATAACGGAAGGTGCCGCCGGTGACAGTTTGCATCTCAGCAATACATTTCAGCAACCGGCCCCAGTCCATGAATGCACGGCCAGTGATGTGGATCAGGTAGAGCCAGATTGCAGTGATAATGCCGCCAAACACTGCCCGCGGGCTGAAGTCGAAGCCAAGCTTCAGCAAGTCGTCGTCAGCAACTCCTACGACCTGAGCGGCTTGCTTTGCCGCGTTGATGTCGAGCTGTGGAAAGTCCTTTTTCGCCCTTTTCAGCAATTCTCGAAAGGTCTTCATATTGCCGGCGGCAACAGTGACATGGTGGCCGTCATCAATCTCAACGACGTCATAGGTTACTTGTGCCGAGGTGATCTCACCGTCCGCCTCAATGCGAACGCGCCTACCGTCCCGCGTGTCAACGAGCTTCGGCGGATGACCTCCCTCGTCCCGCGGGAGGTTGAGAAGGGTTGGCCAGTCGCCGAACGCTTTTACCAGCGCGTTGTCTGCCGCCCGGTCGAGAGCTGTGTTGCAGAGCTGGCAGATCATACCTTTCGGCTTAAGCCGGCCGCCAAGAGCATTGGGGAAAACGTGAGCGGCCAAGTCGTTTTGGACCGTCAGGTCGACCCCACAGCCGCGGCACTTCTTAGGGGGAGCGGGCGGCTTCTTTGCTTCGCTTCATGAGTCTCTGCCCCCATTTCGCCGCGATACCATACCTCCGCCTGCGCCTGCCGATAGCGAGGTGTTGCTGTTCAAGAAACTATTATTGAGCGAACGAAGCCGTGAAGCGTGCAATTCTGGTCATAGATAATCATCGGCAAGTCGGCCTTGGGCATCGCAACACGACCAACCTCGATTGCGGCAGAAACTGGAAGGGCCGGGAACACATGCAGCGGCGTATGCTCGCCATGCACGGCCTTGATCTGGTCGAGAACCATGCGGAGCCTCTGCCGGAACTCCGCCAGGTCGTCGGTGCGCTTGATGATATCGTTGTGGGGTGCGTCCGCCTCAATGGCCCAGACCGACGCCTGTTGGCCGATCGCCGTGTAAATCCGATCGTCGACGATGGTCGCGCTCAACGCCAGCACGAGCGCCGGCGTACCGTCCGTGTCGACGGGGCACCGTCCCTGAATTGGATGCGGGGGGTGTCTCGCTGCCAGCGCCACGTTTGCGGCTCCCGCTGCAACTGGTGGACAACGCAGGGCGTGATGTCGCCGAGCAATCGGCCCAGAAGGATCAAGAGCGGTTGCGGTGCCAGCGCGAAGACCGAAAGGTGACGGATGGCGCGCCGTTCCAGTCGCTCGGTCACCTTCATTGCAAATTGCCGCTCGAGGTTGGAGCGATGGAAGGCCCAGTAGCCCGGCTCGTGATCACGCAGTGTGCAACCGATCATTTCGAGATCGATGAGCTGGCGGCCTTCTGCGGGATAGAGATCAGGCAGCATCGCGCTGGCGATTGCCTCGTAGGTCATGGCGACTCGTGGCGGCCGATCTGCGCTCCGAAGCGGATCACGTGGGAAGCGCGATCCGACGTGATGCCGGAGACGATGTCGATGCGCGCCTCGTGCGCCGCCTTCATCTCCCGCAACCGATGTTCGGGGTGTTCGTCAACGGCGTCGACATCAATGAGCTTATGGTGGCGATGACAGAGCAACATCAAGTTGTCGACATCGTTGGCAAGAAGCGGCGACCGAACGGCATCGCCACGCGGACCGGTCGACGTCTCCGCCACGATGTGTGCGACAAAACCGAAATTCTTGTCTTCGGCCCCAGAGATGAGGTCTCCGATCAACGGTACATTGCAGCCGTCATAGGCGCAGCGGCCAGCCGATCGCGCCCAGAGCACGTGGCGGTTGGTGGGTGTGACGGCCGATGAGCGGGAGCGCGGCGAACCTGCGGAGATGGGCATGGTGACGGTCATGATGTTCCTGCCGATGGTGAGGTTGTGGATCAGGGGTGCGCAGCCGGCGTGGCAGAAAACGTCTGAGCCTTCGTGGGGCGGTTGGATCGGGGTGCATGCCGCCGCCGCTCCATTGGTCGGTGACGAGCCAGTCCTCGAAGTAGAAGAGCCACAGGCTGGTCCAAGGCACGATGGTCTGATCAAGGCGCAGACCTGGATGCCATTCCTGTGTTCCCGGCAGGTACAGGCACAGGCGAGGCGGACACTGCTTGTAGACATGCGGCAGGCGCCGGCCTGCCGCCGAGGATCATTAAGATCCGGTGCCTCGATGAAGACCTTCGGGGCGTGCCCGAGCGCGTACTCGATGCGTGCGGTGTACTGCCGACCGAGCGGAGAGGGCATGGCAGGGAACCGCCACAGGAGGCGGCCCGCGTGCAATGACCCTGCCCCCGGCGCAATCGGGCTGATGCGCAGAGTGAGAAACTGCTGTGCTGCCGTCAGCGGCTGTCGCGGTGGAGACGCCATGAGTTACGGCGCTCCAAAAAACGTGTTGGCACGCACCGGCGTCGCCGCGACGGTTGCCGTGGTGAGGCCGATTGATGGGGCGACGCGGAGCCGCCCCGCAGTCCGGGCTGGACGAGACGTTGGCCGTGATGCCGGCCATGACCTTCGACGCGATCGACGGGCCGAAGGCACCGCCGAGATGCCTGGTGATGACATCGAAGCCATCGAGCTCGGCGAGTTGTTCGAGATCGACGACGGCCTGCCGGTGCCAGGCGAAGAAGGCCTGCGGGAGGTTGGCGTCATTGTTCCACTTTCGGCAAAGTTTTCCCCGCGAGTGGTCTCGTTCCAAACGAACCACAGAGTTCTGTGGCCCTCGGCGCGCTGCTCGATGAACAGTGGCATCCGGCGGAGCACATCGCACAGCAGGTCGAACTCGGTGTCGTAGACGAACTGCGACACGCAGTATTCGTAGCTCTGGGACAGCAGAGTGGTGAGGATCACCGAGATCGGCGCCAGACCCCGGTTCGACGTGCTGGAAGTGAATGTCGCGATGTCGTTTGGCCACCTGGACGATGCGACGAAGGATACCCTTGAAGCTGCTGCTCTCGGGGAAGGCCTCGAACTCGGCGCTCTGCCGCTGGCTATGGTGGGGTCGTGGGCAGTCGACCCGCAGGCGCGGCGTCAACAGCGCACGGCGATCGAACAGGCTGCGATAGCCCTTCGGGTTGGTCGGCTTCCAGGCCTGAACGAGCTTGTCGGGAACCAACTCACCGCCTTGCGTGCAGGCGGGGTTGGGGATCGACGGCGTGATATCGAGGTGGAATTCGTTGGCGTAGGTGAGACGCCAGCACCGCGGCTTCTCCTGGAGCAACGGCGCGTAGTGTCGGTTCTCGCGGAGCCGGTGCCCGACCGCCAGCTTGATCGTCACGGGGGAGTAGTTGGCGCTGCCTTGCCGAGCCAGCGCGATCAGGTCGACATCGTGCTCGTTGCGGCCGAGCGGGCGCACCGTCGTTCCCAGCGCAGTCGAGCCCTGAAGGTAGATGGCGAGCGCTCGCAGGATCGGATCGGTTGCGCTTGCAAGCCAATCCCCGACACCCTCGTAGCGGCGGCGGGCGAGTTCCAGCTGTGCGTCAGTTAATTCGATCTCCTGGCACAGGCGCTCCAGGATACCGATCAGCTGCATCTTGCGCGCGATGATGTAGTTCGGCGGCAGGCGCGGGGCGCTGCCGGCCAAGTCGTTGATGGGGTTGATGTTCATGTTCCGCTCTTCGAAGTCGTCGCTGGCGGGGCGCGCACCGGAACTTGGCCGTTGGCCTCATTCGCCGCCGGGGCTAGTTTGATGGTTAATGCGGACGGGGATAGCGGATTCGGACATGCGGGCGGTGATGTCCGAATTCTCGCGGCTCTCCGCATTGGAAGGAGAGGGCAGTCATTGCGGGGTTTGGATGTGAGCACGGACGATGAGGGCGCCGACGCCGATCGTTACACGCCTGACGAGATCAAGGCGGCCCTCACTGGGCTGTCGAAAGCGGAGATGGGCCGGCTGATCGAAATGTCGGAAGTCCTGGCCAAGCGCTGCCCGGGCTGAGTGGCGACGATCTCCTGCGACGAGGCTTATGTCGTGCTCTCGAAGGCCGGCGCCGGTGTGGTCGAGGAACGTCGATCTTCGATTCTTGTGGGGCGTCATGCGTAGTCTCGCATCGGAGGAAATCGAAGCGATCAAGGACGACAGGCGGCCGGTTCTTGTCAGCGAATTCGCGAAAGACGGGGATCGGGATGCCAGCGAGGATGTGCTGACCGTCGATGTCACGCCCGGGGACGGCGCGATGGTGTCGCGCATCCATGACCAGGCAGTGCTGGAGAAGATCGAGGCGCTGGTGAGTGACGACGAGCAGCTCGCGATGCTGGTGGAGGGATTGAAGGACAATCTGCGCGGCGAGGCGCTGCAGGAACTTTTGGGTGTCGATGTCAAAGGGCTAGCGGCTCTGCGCAAGCGCTTGAAGCGATCTCTGGCCTCGGTCGAGCCCGGAAAGGATCGCATCATGACCACGAAGAAATCTCCGCTCGACGCGCTCGACGACGCGATCTTCGCCGAGATCATGGCGGCCAGTGACAGCGAAGTGATCGCGGAAGTCGGCGAAGCACGCATCGCCAAGGGGTTCGCCGTGCTGGAACGCGCGAAGCAACAGACCGCACGGCAGCGGTTTCTTGACGCGAAAGCTGCACTGCAAGCCGAGCGGTCATCATCGCGGAAGAACGTCGTGGCGATCGACAAGGCTCGTGCAAAAGCGGACCTCGACAGAATTCTGCAATCGGATGCGTCGTTGCGAAGCAAGCTGACCCTGGCGGCTCGCAAGGCGATGAGCAGCGACATAAGCGATGACGAGGGATTGCTTGAGGATTTTGCGGAGCTGCAGCGAGACGCGGAGCAGGACCGCGATGGCTAAGCTTCCTCCTGCCGAGGCGCTGTTGCAAGAGCTTGGCGTCAGTCAACCTGGCGACATCGATCTGGAGGTGATCGCGTGGCATCTGGGCCTTAGGGTCAAGTATCGCGAGCTGACGTCCTGCGAGGCACGCATCGTCGCGCTGGGGGATCGCGGCATCATCACGATCGACAGGCGAAAGCTTCCCGAGCGACAGCGATTTTCGTTGGGGCACGAGCTCGGCCACTGGCATCATCACCGCGGCAAATGCCTCGTTTGCCGGTCGGACGAGATCGGCGGATGGAGTGGGAAGGCGATCGATCCAGAGCGGGTGGCGGACGCCTATGCATCAGATCTCCTGATGCCCTGGTACCTGTTCAAGCCGGCATTGCGGACGGTGAAACGGCCAAGCCTCGCGCTGCTGCGGGACATCAAGGCGAATTTCGGGGTGAGCCTGACGGCGGCGGCATTCCGGATCATCAATTCCGATCAGTTTTCGGTCATGTTGATCATTCATGGTGAGAAGAAGCGCAAGATGTTCCGGCCATCGCGCTCGGTTCCGGCAAATGGTTCCCGAGAGAAGAGTTGGACCAGGAAAGCCAAGCCTTCGACATGCTCTATGGCAAGGCGCAGGAGCGTCTGCATCCGAGCAAGATCGGCGCCGATGCGTGGTTCGACCGGCGCGAGGCGCACCGTTACGAGATTTTTCGAACAGTCTTTTGCCCTGCCGGGCAACGAGGTGGCGACACTTTTGATTTTCGAGGACGAGGAGATGCTGGAAGAGTAACGCAGAAGTGCCTGGTCTTTTACGCGGCCCCCTCAATTCCGGACATCGTCGGCGGCGCCAACGGCGATGCCAATCACGTGCTGGTCAATGTCTCCTAGTGACCCTGAGCAGACCTTGGACTGCAAGTTGCGATCTCGGCACCGTCCAACGAGGGGCAACTCGAGCCCGCCGTCGGGACACTTGGTTTCAAGAGGCCGCTCAGTAGCCCCATCCGATAGCTTTCTTCTATCAAGCGACGGATCAGCTGCCTTGAACCTCGGGCCTGGCCGCGCGCATAGCTATATCAAAATGAATATAGCTAGTTGCGGAGCCAATCTGGGGAGGCGACACCGATGTCCACGCAGGAGCCTTGGAGCGAGGAGCGCACGCGCGCCATCGTTTCGAACCATACCCACCTGGAAGGTCCCCTGATGCCGATCCTGCACGCCGTGCAGGAGGCCTTCGGCTTTGTTCCCGAAGAGGCGGTGCCGGTGATCGCCCAGGAATTGAATCTGAGCCGCGCCGAAGTGCATGGCGTCGTTACTTTCTACCACGATTTCCGGCGCGAGCCGGCGGGACGCACGGTCGTCAAGATGTGCCGCGCGGAAGCCTGCCAGGCGATGGGCTGCGAAAGCCTCGTGAAGCACGCCGAAGACCGCCTCGGCGTCGAATGCGGCGGCACGACGGCCGACGGACGCGTCACGCTCGAGACGATCTACTGCCTCGGCCTCTGCGCGACCGCGCCGTCGGCGATGGTCGACGGCAAGATCGTCGGCCGCCTCGACGCAGCCAAGCTCGACAAGATCCTCGCGGAGGCCGGCGCATGACGATCCGGATTTTCGTTCCGCGCGATGCCGCCGCCGTCGCCTGCGGCGCCGATGAGGTCGCCAGGCGGTCGCCGCCGCCGCGAAGAAAGCGAAAGCTGAAGCCGAGATCGTCCGCAACGGCTCGCGCGGCATGCTCTGGCTCGAGCCGCTGCTCGAGATCGAGGACGACGGCGTGCGCTACGCCTTCGGTCCGATGACGGAAGCCGATGCGAGCAAGATCGTTGCGTCGCTGGCCAAGACGCCCGCTTCGAAAATCAAGCATCCGCTCGCCCTCGGCCCGACGGAAGACATCCCCTTCTTCAAGAAGCAGACGCGCCTCACCTTCGCGCGCTGCGGTCTCACCGATCCGGTCTCGCTCGCCGACTACAAGGCGCACGGCGGCTACAAGGGGCTCGAGCGGGCGCTCGCCATCAAGCCCATCGAGATCGTCGAGGAAGTCACGAAGTCCGGCCTGCGCGGCCGCGGCGGCGCAGGCTTCCCGACCGGCATCAAGTGGAAGACGGTCCACGACACGCCGATGGGCCAGCAGAAGTACATCGTCTGCAACGCGGACGAGGGCGACAGCGGCACGTTCGCCGACCGCATGATCATGGAAGGCGATCCGTTCGTGCTCATCGAGGGCATGACGATTGCCGGCATCGCGGTCGGAGCCACGAAGGGTTACATCTACCTGCGCTCGGAATACCCGCATGCGCAGATCGCGCTCAATCAGGCCATCGCCGCAGCCAAGACCGCGGGTCTCCTCGGCACACGGAATCGCCGGCTCACCGCACACGTTCGACATCGAAGTCCGCATGGGTGCCGGCGCCTACGTCTGCGGCGAGGAAACGTCGCTGCTCGAAAGCCTCGAAGGCAAGCGCGGGCTCGTTCGCGCCAAGCCGCCGCTTCCTGCCCACAAGGGGCTGTTCGGCCAGCCGACGGTCATCAACAACGTGCTGTCGCTCGCGGCCGTGCCGTACATTCTGTCCGAAGGTGCGAAGGCCTACTACGACTACGGCATGGGCCGCTCGCGCGGCACGATGCCGATCCAGCTCGCCGGCAACATCAAGCACGGCGGGCTTTTCGAAACGGCCTTCGGCATCACGCTCGGCGAACTCGTCGACGACATCGGCGGCGGCACGGCATCGGGCCGGCCGGTGAAGGCCGTGCAGGTCGGCGGCCCGCTCGGCGCTTATTTCCCGCGCTCCTACTTCGATACGCCGTTCGACTACGAAGCCTTCGCCGCACGCGACGGCCTCATCGGCCATGCCGGCGTCGTGGTCTTCGACGACACGGCCGACATGGCCAAGCAGGCCCGCTTCGCCTTCCATTTCTGCGCAGCTGAGAGCTGCGGAAAGTGCACGCCCTGCCGCATCGGCTCGACGCGCGGCCGCGAGACCATGGACAAGGTCATCGCCGGCCAGAACCGCGAGGCCAACCTCGCCGTCGTCGAGGACCTTTGCAACACGATGAAGTTCGGCTCGCTTTGCGCACTCGGCGGCTTCACGCCGTATCCGGTGATGAGCGCGCTGACCCATTTCCCTGAAGATTTCGGACGCCCGGCTGAGAAGCTGCCGGCGGCTGCGGAGTGACACCCATGGCACTGATCAAAGAGATCGACTACGGCACGAAGGCCTCGAAGTCGGAAGAGATGGTGACGCTGACCATCGACGGCGTCGAGGTCACCGTCCCCGCCGGCACCTCGATCATGCGCGCAGCCATGGAGATCGGCACCACGCATCCCGAAGCTCTGCGCCACCGACATGCTCGACAGCTTCGGCTCGTGCCGTCTCTGCCTCGTCGAGATCGAGGGCCGCAACGGCACGCCCGCCTCATGCACGACGCCGGTCGCGCCGGGCATCAAGGTCAAGACGCAGACGCCGCGCCTGAAGCAGATCCGCAAAGGCGTGATGGAGCTCTACATCTCCGACCATCCGCTCGACTGCCTGACCTGCGCCGCCAACGGCGACTGTGAACTGCAGGACATGGCGGGCGCCGTCGGCCTGCGCGACGTGCGCTACGGCTACCAGGGCGAGAACCACGTCTTCGACACGGTGGCCGGCCGCGAAAACCCGCTGTTCTTGAAGAAGGACACGTCGAACCCGTACTTCACCTACGATCCGTCGAAGTGCATCGTCTGCAATCGCTGCGTCCGCGCCTGCGAAGAAGTGCAGGGCACGTTCGCGCTGACGATCTCCGGCCGCGGCTTCGACAGCCGCGTGTCCGCCGGCATGAACGAAGAATTCCTCAATTCGGAATGCGTGTCCTGCGGCGCCTGCGTGCAGGCCTGCCCGACCGCCACCCTCTCCGAGAAGAGCCTCATCGAGATCGGCCAGCCGGAACACTCCGCGATCACTACCTGCGCCTATTGCGGCGTCGGCTGCTCGTTCAAGGCCGAGATGCGCGGCGAAGAAGTGGTGCGCATGGTTCCGTGGAAGGACGGCAAGGCCAACCGCGGACACTCCTGCGTCAAGGGCCGCTTCGCCTACGGCTACACCACCCACCGCGACCGCATTCTGAAGCCGATGGTGCGCGACAGGATCACCGATCCCTGGCGCGAGACGACGTGGGAAGAGGCCATCGAGCGCGTGGCCTCCGAATTCCGCCGCATCCAGGCGAAGTACGGCCAGGGCGCGGTCGGCGGCATCACGTCCTCGCGCTGCACGAACGAAGACATCTTCCTCGTGCAGAAGCTCATCCGCCAGGGCTTCGGCGTCAACAACGTCGATACCTGCGCCCGCGTCTGCCATTCCCCGACCGGCTACGGCCTGAAGACCACGTTCGGCGAGTCGGCCGGGACGCAGGACTTCGACTCGGTCGAGCACTCCGACGTCATCCTCATCATCGGCGCCAATCCGACCGACGGCCACCCCGTCTTCGCAAGCCGCATGAAGGCGCGCCTGCGCGCCGGCGCGAAGCTGATCGTCGCTGATCCGCGCCGAACGGATATCGTGCGCTCGCCGCACATCGAAGCTGCCCACCATCTGGCGCTTCAGCCGGGCACCAACGTCGCGCTGCTGACCTCGATGGCGCATGTCATCGTCACCGAAGGTCTCGTAGATGAGACGTTCGTGCGCGAGCGCTGCGACTGGACCGAGTTCCAGGAATGGGCCGCATTCGTCGCCGAGCCGAAGAACTCGCCCGAAGCTATGCAGCAGTACACCGGCGTGGATGCCAACGAAGTCCGCGCGGCCGCCAAGCTCTTCGCCACCGGCGGCAATGGCGCGATCTATTACGGCCTCGGCGTCACCGAGCATAGCCAGGGTTCCACGACCGTCATGGCGATCGCCAACCTCGCCATGGCGACGGGCAACATCGGCCGTCCGGGCGTCGGCGTGAACCCGCTGCGCGGCCAGAACAACGTGCAGGGCGCCTGCGACATGGGCTCGTTCCCGCACGAATTGACGGCCTATCGTCACGTGTCGGACGCGTCGGCTCGTGCGCTGTTCGAGAGTGCCTGGCAGTGCACGATCGATCCGGAGCCAGGCCTGCGCATTCCGAACATGCTCGATGCGGCTGTCGAGGGCTCGTTCAAGGCGCTCTATATCCAGGGCGAAGATATTCTGCAGTCCGACCCGGATACGCACCACGTCTCATCGGGCCTCGCCGCGATGGAATGCGTGGTCGTGCAGGATCTCTTCCTGAACGAGACGGCGAACTACGCCCACGTCTTCCTGCCGGGCTGCACGTTCCTCGAAAAGGACGGCACCTTCACCAACGCAGAGCGGCGCATCCAGCGCGTCACGAAGGTGATGACGCCCAAGAACGGCTATGGCGATTGGGAAGTGACACAGCTCATCGCCAAGGAACTCGGACTGGGCTGGGATTACAAGCACCCTTCCGAGATCATGGCGGAGATCGCAGCTCTCACGCCGACGTTCGCCGGCGTCACCTATGAGAAGCTGGCCGAGCACGGCTCGGTCCAGTGGCCGTGCAACGAGGAGCATCCGCTCGGCTACCCCGTCATGCACACCGACGAGTTCACGCGCGGCCGCGGCCGTTTCATGCTGACCGAGTACGTGCCGACGGACGAGCGGACGGGCGCGCGCTTCCCGCTGATCCTGACCACGGGCCGTATTCTCTCGCAGTACAACGTCGGCGCTCAGACACGGCGCACGGACAACGTCGTCTGGCACGAGGAAGACCGCCTCGAAATCAACCCGCACGATGCCGAACAGCGCGGCGTCAAGGATGGCGATTGGGTCACCGTGCGCAGCCGCGCCGGCGAAACCGCACTGCGCGCCCTCATCACCGACCGCGTCGCGGCGGGCGTCGTCTACACCACGTTCCACCACCCGCTGACGCAGGCGAACGTCATCACCACCGACTTCTCGGACTGGGCGACCAACTGTCCCGAGTTCAAGGTGACGGCGGTGCAGGTGACGCCCATCGAACGGACCGACCGACTACCAGAAGAAGTACATGGACTTCGCCGATCAGAGCCGCCGCATCGCACCGGCAGAAGCGGCGGAGTGAGAGACATGGCCGAGCCGCTGCAACAGGGTCACCGCGACGAAGGTCATCTCCGGGTACGCCGTCGGAAAAGACGCGCGTGCTGCCCGAAGAGACGCCGGTGGCGCTCGTCTACGACGGCTCGACCCACGCCGTCATGATGGCGACACCGCAGGACCTGGAAGACTTCGCGCTCGGGTTCAGCCTCTCGGAAGGCAAGATTTCGGACGCGTCCGAGATCGCCGCCTTGGACGTGGTGGAACAGGACGCTGGCATCGAACTCAGGATGTGGATGTCGCCGGGCGCCGGCCATCGCCTTGCCGTTCGCCGCCGCGCCATGCTGGGCCCGACGGGCTGTGGCCTGTGCGGGATCGAAAGCCTTGCCGAGGCTCTGCCGCCGCTCGGCACTGTGACATCGGGTCTGAAGGTGAGCGCCGTCGAGATCGAGGCCGCCGTTGCCTCGCTGGCCCCTGCGCAGAAACTCAATTCCGAAGCGCGCGCTCTGCACGCAGCCGGCTTTTGGACACTCGATCGTGGACTGATCGCGCTGCGCGAGGATGTCGGTCGTCACAACGCGCTCGATAAACTGGCAGGTGCCTTGTCGCGCGCCGCCGTTGACGCCTCCGCGGGGATTGTGGTTCTGACCAGCCGGATCTCCGTCGAACTCGTTCAGAAAGCCGTCCGGATGGGAGCACCTGTCCTGGTTGCTGTCTCCGCACCAACCGCACTCGCCGTCCGCGTAGCCGAAGCGTCGGGCGTCACCCTCGTCGGCATCGCCCGCGACGACAGCTTCGAGATTTTCACCCATCCAGAGCGCATCGCGTCGGAACCGGTTCGCCGACATCGCCCCGTTCGCCAGTCATGCGGAAGAGGCCGTCCATGCAGTCTGCTGACAAACTGGTCCTCATGGCCAACCAGATCGTGCGCAACCTTGCGATCCAGGGCGACGACAAGGCCGTCGAACTCGCCGCCGATCACATGCGCAAGTTCTGGGAGCCGCGCATGCGCAGCACCATCCAGCAGCACGTTCAGGCCGGCGGAAAGGGCCTCACGCCTCTGGCTATCCGCGCCGTCGAACAACTGACCCGGATCGAGACGGTCGCGTCCTAGTCTGTGTTAGTCGTCTCCCCGATCGAACCATCACGCGCCTACGCTAGCCAGCGAGGTGGCAGCTTCTGGCCCTCAGCCGACTCCTATTCCCCGCAATTCGATGTCGGCAGCCGAGTGACAAGCGGTCATGAGGGGTGATCATGACCGCTGCGGAGGGGAAAGCGGACGCGCTTGGTGCAACCCGCGACGCTCACTTGTGACCCTCAGCGGATATCATGCGCATGATTGCTGTCCATCGACACGCTATAGATAGCGCCCAAGTCCATTTTCCGGCCTATCAGGGCCGTGTCATGTTCATCACCATGTTACATGGCGAGATCGTCACTCCGCCGGTGTGGCGCCCGTTAGATTGATTCCGATCAAGATCTCTGCCGCCCTGCGCAAGATAGAAAAGAAAGAAGAATGCTGAACAGATCGCACGGCAACGTGTTATCGAATTGCTGGGCCCGACAGAGAGCCGCGTGGACTGAGCGTTTTGCTCCCACCTTCTCTCAAATGCACGACTGGCCACGCTGCCCAGAGACGTAATCCTCTAAATCAAACTTGGAGATGTCGATGACGTTTCATCCTACCGCCTTGATCCGGGCGCTGGCCTTGCTGTGCGCGATGAATGCCTTGCCAATCGGCGCTGCTCCTGCATCGGCTCAGGAGGGTCCGTACCCCGATCGATCGCACGGCGTTGCCTGTCGCCGAGCCGGTGCGGCCAACCTACTCGGAACTCGATGCGCGCAATGCGAAGGCACCGCCGCGCTTCGAGGTCAAGGCACCCGATGGTGCGCCGAATGTCGTGGTGATCCTGATTGACGACATCGGGTTTGGGTCGCCGAGCACGTTCGGCGGGCCTATCTCGATGCCAACGCTGGATCAGTTGGCCAGCAACGGTCTCAAATACAACAACTTCCACACGACCGCGCTGTGCTCGCCGACACGGATGGCCCTCAAGACGGGCCGCAATCATCATCAGGCCGAAACCGGGTCGATCATGGAGACCGCGACCAGTTTCCCCGGTAATACCGGTCAGGTGCCCAACAGCGTCGCGCCGCTGGCGGAAATGCTCCGGCTCAATGGCTACAGCACCGGAGCGTTCGGCAAGTGGCATGAGACGGCAGCCTGGGAGACCAGTGTCTCAGGCCCTTACGATCGCTGGCCGACGCATCAGGGCTTCGACAAGTTCTACGGCTTCATCGGCGGCGAGACGAACCAATGGGCGCCGTTCCTGTTCGATGGCATCACCCAAGTCGAGCTCCCAGCCGATCCCAATTACCACTTCATGACGGACATGACGAACAAGGCCGTCGCGTGGATAAGGCATCAGCAGGCGATGACGCCCGACAAGCCGTTCTTCGCTTACTTCGCCCCAGGCGCAACCCATGCGCCCCATCATGTCCCCAAGGAATGGATCGCTCGATGGAAGGGCAAATTTGACAAGGGCTGGGACAAGCTGCGCGAGGAGACGTTGGCGCGGCAGATCAAGCTCGGCGTCGTGCCTGCGGGCACACCGCTCGCGCCGAAGCCCGAAGCGATCAAGGATTGGGACAAGCTGTCGGCCGACGAGCAGCGCTTGTTTGCACGTCAAGCCGAGGTGTTCGCAGCGTTCGCTGAGATGACCGACTACGAGATCGGCCGCGTCATCAAGTCGATCGAGGACATGGGCGAACTCGACAACACGCTGATCCTCTATATCGCCGGCGACAACGGCGCGAGCGCCGAAGGCGGCATACGGCATGTTCAACGAGATGTCCTACTTCAATGGCGTGCAGGAGCAGCTCCCTGACTTGTTGAAGCTGATCGACAAGTGGGGCGGTCCCGAGACCTACGCTCACATGGCGGCGGGATGGGCGGTTGCTTTGAATGCACCGTTCATGTGGACCAAGCAGGTCGCTTCGAGCTACGGCGGAACCCGCAACGGGATGGTCGTGCACTGGCCGAAGGGCATCAAGGCCAAGGGAGAGGTCCGCAGCCAGTTCCACCATGTGATCGACGTCGCACCGACCATCCTCGAGGCGGCCAAGCTTCCCGAGCCGAAGTCAGTCAATGGCACGCCGCAAGTGCCGATGGCTGGTGTGAGCATGGCGTACACCTTCGATGACAAGGCTGCAAAGGACCGGCGCACAACGCAGTATTTCGAGATCTTCGGCAATCGCGCTATCTATCATGATGGCTGGCTCGCTGGCACAATCCACAAGGCACCTTGGGAGGCCAAGGCCGCGCCGCGCATTGCAGGACGATATTTGGGAGCTTTACGACGTTCGCTCCGACTTCAGCCTTGCCAATGACCTCGCTTCGAAGAACCCGGACAAGCTGGCTGAGCTGCAAGCATTGTTCATGAAGGAGGCCGAGAAATACAACGTTCTTCCGATTGATGATCGCGGTGCCGAGCGGGTGAATGCAGAGACTGGCCGGTCGTCCCGATATCATGGCCGGACGCACGTCCCTCACATTAGCCGAGGGCATGACGGGGATGATGGAGAACGTGTTCATCAATGTGAAGAACAAGTCGAAGACCATCACCGCCGAAATCGAGGTTCTTCCCAACACGACGCGAACGGGACGATCATTGCTCAGGGCGGTCGTTTTGGCGGCTGGTCGATGTACGTGAACAACGGCGTGCCCGGGTATGTGTATAATTTCCTCGGCCTAGAGCGGACCGTCATCGAAGGGGCAACACCACCTAAGCCCGGTAAGTCCACCTTGAGGCTCGAATTCGCGTACGACGGCGGTGGCGCGGGGAAAGGCGGTATCGGCACGCTTTTCGTCAATGATACGAAGGTCGCCGAGGGCCGCATCAAACGCACGCAGCCGGCCATCTTCTCCGCGGACGAAACCGCCGATGTCGGCATCGACCTGGGTACTCCGGTTGTTGAGGC
>CAWBRW010000024.1:0-67541 GCA_963791235.1 uncultured beta proteobacterium
GGCTTCTGGCCGACCTGAGCCGAGGCGCGTCTCGAAGCACTCCTTTCATCCCGCGTACGCCCCGTGTGGGATGTCTTGCAGCAGCGTCCGCTCCATAACAAGTACTTCACGTCCTCGGTACGTGACTCGCTCTGCCTCCTTCCAGCCCAGGCGACCGTACATTCCACCATCCAGCCGCTCCGTCTGCAGGTGCAATGTTGATACGTTCAGACGTCGAGCCCTTTCGACGACGTTCTCAACGACGAGGGACCCAACTCTCCGGTCGCGGTGCATCGTTGGAACATAGACACCTCCAAGCCAGTGCTCCCGATCCGGATAGAGGTCCATCTCGCGATACTTTAGTGACGCCACCCCCAGAATTTCGTCATGGTCGACTGCCAAGACAAGGAGAGGGATTGCAGTTCGATTCAGATACGTTTCGAGAATCGAGCAAATGGCCGCGACCGTCGAGCCCGGCGACCTCGCTCCCCACTGGTCGAAGTACCACCGCGCAAGCATCGGAATTGCTTCGGGCCGATCGGCGAGGAGCGCGAAGTCCAAGGGAATGCGTCGACGCTAGTGGGTTGCCGCTTACTGCCGGTAATCGAGATCTCGTTTCAATTTTGCTCGACTCTCAGCGAACGATAAAGAGGTCCGCTTTCCGGCAGATCGTGCAATGCCACTCAGTGTCGGGTTTTGGCCGTACGAGGAAGTCGTGACAAGGCGCCGCCCCCGCTCCTTCGTTACGAACAAACGGCAGTTGGATCAGACTACAACCGCGCTGACGGCAAGACGCGCCAAAGGTGGAACCGCTAACTCTTTTGCTTCCCTGCTGTTCCCTTCTTCGAAGCCTTCGGTTTGCGGCGCACGTGCTCGACCAGTCGCCCAGCTTTCGTGTCCACCCGATATTCGACGTCCGGATTGAAACGGAAAGTTGCTGGCGCGTGGAACACTTGAAGGCGCGAGACGAGGTCGCCATGGTTGCGGCGCGCCCCCTCCAGCGTCTCGCGTTCGCGCTCTTCGCGTCCCTGCGGGCCGAACAGGCCGGTCCCGTCGCCGACGAAGACGTGCCCGTGGACGATGCGCCCGTTACGGTCGTGCACGACGCAGACAAGAGACCGCGGTGCCTTTTTCTTTTCCGAGGATTCGAATTCCATGGCTGACCCCCTACGACCAGAAGTTGAGAAACAGCCGTCCCCGCACGTACGAGTCCCAACAGGCGAGTTGCACGCGAACGCTGCTCACCTTCTTGCGGAAGACGGCCTGGCGGTAGCTGGGCAGGCCAAACGAGCCGTCCTGAAGAAACGTCTCGGTGCCGCTGTCGCTGACGATCTTGATGATGCCGAAGTAGCCGGCGGGGGATTCACCCTTGTTGCCAAACGCGGTGATGGCTGTCTCGGCGAACGTGTCGCGCTTGTTCACCTGAAGCGTCATCTCCCAGGTCTGGACCGAGTTTTTGGCATACGCCCACCATCCATGCGCTTCCTGTCCGACCATGGTTTTCTCCTTCAAGAGCGACGACACTACACCCACCAGCGAATCCTGCCGGTCTCGTTGCGGCACGCTAATGCACCGCAGTGATGAATAGTGGCTCTGGAGCTAAACGACTGCTTTCGGGTGACGTGAGCAGCAACAACGACCGACGGCTTATGGCCGCCTACTGTCCCGCACGCCGGGCAGCAAATACTGCGGCGGTCGGAGCCACGACCACGACGATCACGAATGCAAGCGGCATGACCGGCCAGTTCTGACCCACCACTTGAAGGTCCTGAATTCCCAGCCACTGCGGCAATGGAATGGGCAAGAGCGCGAATCCTATCAACAGGCTCGCGACACAGGTGGCGATGAAGGTGAGTGCGGCAATGCGCAAACGGCCGCGCAAGAACAGAAGTTGCCCGGCGAGCGCAAGCAGCAACGGCGGAGCAAATACAAAGGCCATCAAGGCCACAAGCTCACCAGGCAAAATGTAATGGCCGTTCACGTGATGCTTTGGGGGGTCTGCTTTCGGGTGATTCTGCGATCAACCGCTCAGGACGGCTCCTGGCCGAGGGCGGCGATTGCCTACGTGGACTTCTTGACCACCCATATTTCCTCGCAAGGCCACTTACGCGCCCATTCGAGTGAGGAGGTGATGTAGTAGGAGTGCACAACCGCGTCGCTGGGTGGGTAGAGCTCGACCAGATCCACGATATCGAAGCCCGTCTGGCGCAGCAAGCGAATGGGTTCTCCGTGCGGCAGCTGCCACTCCACTCCCACTTCGCCCGGCCATTCGAGGCGTCCTAAACCGCGCTGCGCCCGCTGCAGAGTCTCGGACACTGCTCCTTCATCTGTTGAACACAGGACCGACAGCGTGCTGTTGCGGAGAAACCATAGGCGACCGCGCGGGCGCAGCAGCCGATGCGCCTCCGGTATCCATATATGCGGATCGCACCAGATGCTGGCACCGAACTCCGAAATCGCCAGGTCAAAGCTCTCAGAGGGAAGCGGCACGACCTCGGCGCTCGCTTCGATGAGCGGAAATGAGATCGCAAACTCATCTTGGCAGCGGCGTGCCGTGGCAAGTTGCGCGGGAGTGACATCCACCCCCACCGGACGGGCACCGCGTTTCGCAAGCCAGGCAGAGACGTAGGCTGTGCCGCAGCCGAGTTCGACGACGTCCAGTCCGTTGACATCACCGAGTGTGTTGATTGATGCCTCCGGGACTCCGAACACTCCCCACGTCATCTCCGTGGCCGCCCAAGCGGTGCTCGCCTGCCGGTCGGTGAATTCGGCGTTGACCTTCGTCCAGCTCGCGCGATTGCGTTTCGCGTCGTCGGAGATCTCAGGCATGGCTGCTGCAGTGCCCTGACTTGTGATCGCTAATGATGTCCGCTTCCGAACTGATTGGCCAGCTTGGTCAGACGTCTGCTCGTGGCCGGTTCCGTCTATCGGGCCGAGGCCAAACCCGACCGAACGCCGTCTGACGCCATCCCAGATTGCTCGCCCGAAAGCCGCCCATAGCACGAGCGGTGCAACCGGGTGGCCATCCGAGCAGGCGCTTGTCGGCACGCGCGGCTGGTCATGAGCAAGTGAAGCGGCCCCTCCCAGCGATCACGCTGTAGCGGCTTCAATGACGGAGAAGACCCCCGCATCGAGCACGCGTTCGAGCCGCAACCCCGACGATCCGAGAAGTGCAGCGAACTCCTCGCGCGTTCGCTCGCGGCCGCCCGGATTGACGAGCATGTTTAGATCGGAGAATTTTGCGTCGCGTCCCTCGTTGGGCGGCGCGATCACGCGTTCGATGATCAGCACCCGGCCGTCTTTCGCGAGGGCGTGCCTGACCACCCCGAGGATACGAATGGCCGAATCATCGCCCCAATCATGGATGATGGCGCGCAGCACGTAGGCATCGGCCCCATGCGGGACCGAATCGAAAAAGCTGCCACCGACGATGCGGCAGCGGTTGGCGACGCCGGCGCGATCGAGCAACGAAGCGGCGCCGGATACGACGTGCGGCTGGTCGAACAAAACGCCCTGGGCCTCGGGATACGCGTCCAGCACCGCCGCAAGAAGGGCACCGTTGCCGCCGCCCACATCGACGATTGTGCGGAAACGCCCAAACTCGTACGCGGCGAGCAGCGCCTGGTTGGAGCGGCGCGAGTTTGACGTCATCGCACCGTCGAAGATCGCGCTCTCGTCCGGACGGGTTGAGCGGTAGGTCCAGACGTCGGTGCCGTGCACCTGTCGGAACGCATTCTCTCCAGTGCGAACGCTATGCAGCAGCCCGGCCCAGGCTTGCCAGTGGTAGGGACGGCCGATGAAAGCGGCCCAGCCGGCAATCGAGTCCGGGACGTCGGAACGCAGTTTCTCGCCTAGAGGTGTGAGCTCGAAGCGCCGGTCGTCGAGCTCATGCAGGATCTCGACGCTCGCCAGTGCGCGCAGCAATCGGTACAACGTTGGCGCATGCGTACCCGTCGCGACGGCCAGTTCGTCAATCGTGCGGCTCTTCTCGGTGAGCAGATCGGCGATTCCAAGTGTCGCGGCGACGTGTATCGCCTGCGATACCTGGTAGCCCTCAGCCATGCGGCGAATCTTGGTCGCCAAATCCGGATCCTTGGGTATCACGTTGGCTCCCTAGAAGGTTGCTTCAGCGAAGCATTGTGAGCCCAGTCGTCGGAAGGATTCACAGCTTCGTCGCTGGTCTCGCGCTAGGTCTCGCTAGAAGCGATCAAACTTCCGCGATCAACCTGCCCTCTGATGGGCAGAACGTTGTAGTAGGCTGGCCAACGGGCTGCTCCGAAGGCATCGTCCTCTTCGACGACGTCAGAGTGCGGCAGCAGTAGATAGGCATGCTCGAAAAGCTCTTCAAGCGCGTCCCAGTGGGACGTCCGAATTCGGGCAGGCTGAGGCGCTCGCGCGGAGGGCCGTAGTTGGCCGCCCTGGGACTGGGTGGAGCTAGATATTCCGCGATCTAATGCAGGCCATCAAGGATCGCTAAGTGCGGACCCGAGGGCTCGGCCCGAAACCGGACGTCTAACGCCTGAATTAGGCCGACCCGCCAAGTGGTTCCAGATTGAAGAATGGTTAGGCTGCTATGGCATTAGCTCTTGGCGTTACCAGAGCGAATAGAAGACAGCCCAAGCCAAGCCCCACGATGGTTGCACCAATGTCGTGGTTGTCGAAAACCAGACTGCGGCTCGACTGTTGTATGAACTCCCAGGCAACTAACCCGACTCCCGTGCCAAGGGTAACGACAACAAAGCTTCGACGTGCGGCTGCATAGGAAGCGGTTTGGTTTTGATCCGCCCAGATGCTGAGCAAGATGAAGGGGATCGCAATAGCGGCTGCCGCGTTTGGCAACACTCCCATCAAGTAGAGAACGACCTCAGCCCCGTCGTATTGCAACTTTCGTCCCCAATGGACGAGGCTCAACGCACCCAATGCTCCTATTCCAACAAGTGCGTATCGCGTCGATAGTTTCATGTGCCGCTCGCGCGAGCCTCAGTCGTTAGCGCGCCAGCCAGCCGATGGAATGCAGATGCAGGTTCTGCACGTACAGACGATCGGCTGTTTCCGTGACGCCTGTGGTTTCCGGATAGCTGCCCGACGGGTCTTGTAGATCGGCCACCACCCTGCCGTCTTCTGTAAACGCAAAGACGTGTCCGTACTTCTTCGGCAAAGGCCAAAGCATTCGGGGTAGGCGCAGCGTCACTTCGCGCAGGAACGGCTTGTCGGCCATTGCATCGACCTTGGGACTGCGCGGCCCCGTGAACCCCAACCAGATCCGGCCGTCCAGACCTCGCATCAAGTTATCGGGGTAACCAGGCAAGTTGTCCAGCAGTACCGTTGCTTGGGGCGAGGGCTGTCCCACATCGAGACCGGCGGCCGCAGTGTCGATCTTCCACACACGCGATCGACCGGTCTCAGCGACGAACAGAGTGCGCTCATCACGGCTCAACGCCACTCCATTCGGGAAGCTGAGGCCCTTGGCAACGACGCGGGTGGTCCTGCTGACGGGGTCGTACTCCAGAACGCGCCCGGTCGCCGCTTGTTCCAGAATATCCAGCACCGCTGCATCGAAGGTGCCGCCCCACTGTGCCGGCGAAAAGCGTCCAGAGGCATCGGTGAAATATATTTTGCCCGTACTCGCGACTACGACAGCATCGGCATACCGGATGGGGTCACCGGCCACCCGATCGGCAAGGACCGTGATCCTGCCGTCCGGGCTAATGGCGAGCAAACCCTTGATCGCATCGGCGGCAACCACGTTGCCGGCGCGATCGAAGTCGAACCCAAGCACTCGTCCCCCTGTATCGGCGAACACCTCCTGCGCCGTACCGTCGGGATTCATCCTGAGCACCCGGCCACTGGCGACGGCGGCGTAAAGCTTGCCGTCGCGGGCCAGAACGATGTGCTCAGGCCCCGCTTCAATGCCAAGCGGGATGAG
This sequence comes from uncultured beta proteobacterium, assembly GCA_963791235.1. Lineage (GTDB taxonomy): Bacteria > Pseudomonadota > Gammaproteobacteria > Burkholderiales > Burkholderiaceae_F > JALORV01. Next base: position 5,906 of record CAWBRW010000024.1, read on the forward strand.
GTTCAGGCGGGCAAGGCCTTCGTTGGCTTTGTGCGGACCTGTGTAGCCCGGAGCAGCAGGAGCTTTCCACGAGACGGCTTGAATCGGTACGGGCCAGAACAACAAGTAGGCGACCAGTCCGAGAACAGCAAACGCGAGCAACCAAAGGACCCGTTTCATGGTGCTCTCCGTTCAATGGTTCAGCGGCGATCGGGAATCATGTCCGGTTTGGAGACAAGTAGCCATCTAACGCCGAAGGCAGGTCTTGGCCGAGATTGCCCTTGCAGCTATTTGCCGGCGGCCGGCTTGGCGGCCTCAGTCTTGAACTTCTTGTGGCACTCGCCAATCGGTTCCGGGTAGACCTTCGGCGTCCACGTCGGGCCGCTCTTCGATTCGTACACTGCAACGATGCGATAGCGCGTGCACGGCTCGAGATCGAGCTGAAGATCGAGACTCTGAGGCCGGAACATCCCGCGGGAACTCTGGAAGCCCACCGTGATCGTGCGCTTGCCAGGCTCAATAGGGTCAGAGCGGCGTGGGTCGCTGGTGCTTGTTCCGTCGATCTTGCGGATGCTTACACGCCCTTCGTTGCGCGGCTCGGCGGCCGCACCGGTCTCAACAATGGCGTACGGCTGATCGTAGGGCCCGGCGGTTGCGGAAAGCGCCGTTAGTAGTGGAATGGCAAACAAAAAACGGACTTTCATGGGTGCTTTCTTCGCTTGATACCACCATCGCAATTCCGCGTGAATTTCTTCACTCGTGGCCATCACAAGCTGCGGTCTCTCGTCTTGCAGCGGTGCGGGCTTTGCTGATCCCCACAGGCTCACTATGTCAGCTTTCGGGCGAGTTGGGCTCGCCCTCGAAATGTCGCCTCATGGCCGACTTGAGACTGCGAACGAATTCCAGTTACCTCCACATGATCGCCAGTTGGCCACTATGTGGGGCAAAGCACACCAGAGCCCCTTGTTTCAAGAACAACGAGATGGAGCGGAAGCTAGAGACTTGCAGTCCGATGTGCCTTTCACACCGGTTCGAGCCCTCGAACCCGACCTCAGATCGTGAGGGCCAATAGCCGCACCACTCCGGCGGCGATCAAGGCGGCACCGAGCCAGCGCGACAAACGCTCTCCGCCCGGCGCGAGCTTCTCAATCGCCACAGCGACTGAAAGTGAGGCGATCCAGGCGAGATTCATGGCACCGCCCACGAACAGCAGGGCCATCAGCACCCAGCAACAGCCGACGCAGAACGCTCCATGGCGCAGGCCCATTCGAAAGGCACCGAAGGCCCCGGGCCGCCATTCGCCAAGCAAGAACCCGACCGGTGTGCGGCACTTCGCCAAGCACACTCGCTTCAGGGGCGAGAACTGGTAGACGCCGGCAATGACGAGCAACGCCACGTTCAGTGTCGCGGAAGTGCTAACAATCATTGGGTTCAGCCGGCCTGCGGCCTGGAGTGTCCATTGCACGCCGGTTGCAGCAATGCTGAAGGCCACCCAAACCACCACGTAGGCAGCCAGGAACGCCTGGCCATGATGTCGTTCGCCGCGCTTGGCACTCAGTGCAATGAAGGTCCGAATCATTGGAAGCGCCGAGGGCAGCATCATCGCGACCATCATGACGGCCCACATCATCCACACTGCAACAAGATTCTCGGCGGTCCATGCAGGTGACATTGGCATCGTCAACTGCGCGATCGGGTGACCCATGTCGAATGCCAGCCAGAAGAGCAGCAGCCAACAAAGCAGGCCGAACGCAAGGCTCCAGACGACTGGCGCGAACCCGTCCGTCGACGTCGGCACGCCATCTGCAGGCGTGCTTGGTGGCGGCTCTGTCGAGAGCGGTTTTTGCAAGCTTCGAACTCCTCGCGTCACCCGACGCCGCGAATTGAAACGACCCGTCGCGCGCTGCTCGGCCTCGCCTCTGGAAGGCTCGACTCCTGAGCGGCTTCGCCGACGCGGCTCACTGCTGCGCCGCACGGAAGGCAGATGCGGGATCCGACTGTTGCGCAGGCGTGCCAATGAGCATAGCCTTTCGCGGCATCCGACCGGCGGTGTATTGACGGCGCTGGCCCTACCCGCAATCGGGCACCTTCGTGAAGGGGGTTGATCATGGCAACCTGGCAAGTCAGTGGCGAGTACATGGAGACGTGCAACTGCACATTCCTGTGCCCGTGCATTGCAACGAATCTCACTGCGCGGCCGACCGACGGCGACTGCAAGGCGGCAGTCGCGATGCGAATCGACAAAGGCTCGAAGGACGGCGTGACGCTGGACGGCCTTTCGTTCATTGTGATGTTGCATTCGCCCGGGCCAATGGCGGAGGGCAACATGACCATCGGCCTCATCATTGATGAGCGCGCGTCGGCTCAACAGGTCGAGGCCATAACCGCGATTGCCACAGGCTCGGCTGGCGGTCCGATGGCGGCACTGGCGCCGCTGGTGGGCAATATTGCGGGCGTGGAAAAGCGCCCGATTCAGTTCAATGCGGATGGACTGAAGCGTGCAGTGCTTGCTGGAGAACTCGTCGATCAGGCGTGCGAGGGTATTCCGAGCGCAGTCGCACCTGGAGAGGCGATTGCCATCGACAAAGTGGCCCACCCAGTGAACTCACGGCTTTCGCTGGCAAAGGCCACGCGCAGCCGTTTCAATGTCTTCGGCATGAACTGGAACGATTCGAGCGGCACGCGCAACGGTCACTTCGCGCCGTTTGCGTGGTCCGCGTAGGACTTCTTGCTCTTCAGCGCGTGCCTCGCGAAGCAACGAGTTGGCGGTCAGTCTGATACTCGATTCCCACTGGCAGCCGACACGAACAAGACGGCTTAGAGGGCCAATCGTGGCGGCGGCATACCGCCTCTTGAATGTCGTGTGCAATTGACCCAATTGATCGCAATGTGACGACCCACCTGAACGATTCGTAACTACCTGGCCCGCCACGACAATTCCTCGCCGTGTCCGGGCCAGTCCAATTCGACGGTCCGGGTCAACTGAACACGATATTCAACGCGCTGGAGCACACGATTACCAGTGTGAGCGTTGCCGGGCGCAGAAGGGTCCGCTTTGCGGCGAGTCACCGCCTCTTGAAGCGTCCGCTGTTGGGCGAAACGGCTGGGACCATGCGATGGCCGGAGATGGCCGAGTTGCGCCTACCTAGGTTCTCCTCGCTAGAAGCCGGCGACCAGTCAATGACGCGAGGAGTAGCAGAACCCCGAAGAGGAAGCCCACCGGCAGCACCAGTGCGAGCCTGTCGGCAATGATTCGCAGTAAATCTAACCGGGTCAACATCGGAGCGACGCCCAGCAGCGCCAAGGCAAGCCACCCCGCCGCTGCCAACCGCCATGCCAACCGAGCCCGGGAGGTCAGTATCCAAAATCCCACAGTCGAGACTGCCCACACCCAGACGGGAGCGGCAACTCCGATTCCAACCGCGAGGATGTCAAACGTCTTCACGAATGTCGCGGAGGACGTCCTCATACGTGATCTGGATTCGGAACAAGCGACGCATGATCAGAAGTCCCGGCAGCACAAAGGTGGTCGTCAATGCGGCGACAGCAACGATTACGCTTGATGGATCTGCATTAAGGGCTGGGCCATAGAGGGCGATGACGGGAAGAAGCGCGACGGCAAGCGCCAGGCGTGCGCCCACGCTCAGCGCGTCACGCCGCGGACCCGTACCCAGGCGAGGTCGGAACAAGGTGCCAGCAACAACGTACATCGCCGCGCCGGTGGCGGCGAACACTGATCCAAGTGCGAAACCGCAGAGGAAGAGTTCTAACGTATCTGAGTGCATCACAGCGCGGAGAAGAATGGCCGCTTTTGTGCGAAGTACGCAAGTGGCCCATACGGCTGGTTATGGCCGTCAGCCCTGTCGATAAGCTTGGGTCTAGTGATCTAGCCACTGCGTCTCGGCCGCCCGTTATTCCGTGACGGTTTCTTATTGCCTTGAGGCGTACCCGAGTGTGATTGATCGTCCGGGTGCTCTGGCTGCAGCCAGTTCTCCGCGTACAGGAAGACCTTGCGGACTGCTTCCCACACGCGGTACCGCTTCAGCCAGGCCCAAGGCTCACTCATAACACAAGGCTAATACGCGCCTTTCACTTTGCATGGCATCGCCCGAACATTCTCATTGCAGCCTTGTCAGCTCTTTGGGCGGTGGCCCAGTCATCGACCATTCCGCATGGCCGGATTCGCTAGTCAGCTCAGTAAGCGATGATGGAGGCGCTAGACGAACGGACTTGCTAGTTTGGCGTGAAGGGGACGATCACGCCATTGCGTTGCACAAATGGGCCGTTCAGATCTCCGAGCCTCACTCGATACTCCCCGTCTGGCACACGGAACACCCACGCCCGAATGAATTGCTTGCATAGACCCGTCAAGATCACTGGGCGGTCGATGCGGCGCGGCATCCATATGAAATTCAACACGACATCAAAACCATCAACCTGCCAGTTCGGATTGACTGGCGCCCACCCGCATGGAGCGGTCTGGGTGAAGAGGATCTCAAGGTCGCCGTCCCGCCACTCGATTTTCTGCACCGTTGAGTAGTGCCAGTGCTCTTTCAGGGGCTCCTCGGTCTTGTACGGCCAGAGTTGGATCCGCTCTTCCTCAAGGGTCTGAGGAGCAGCGCTGCCGACAGGTTTCGGCTCCGCAGCTTGTCCAATTAGCGGCACCGCAGCGGCAATGATCCAGAGCAGAAGCTGACGCGATCTAGACGTTTGCGTGACCACGATCGATATCCGTGAGAGCTACGGCTGCGCATGACCGACTTCCGGTCGGCAAGACAACGGCCCCAAACGGCCGCAAGGGCCGAGTGCGCCTATTCACACTTGCACTGGTTGGGGCCGGGACCACGCATGCCAGCTGTCGAACTGGCTGGCCCGATAGGAACCATTGCCCCTGACTTTCATAGCAGCGCGCAGTCTTCTCGACACTGCCGCTCCACATCGGCCTTCAGGCTTCCGTAGTAGATCCCCGACGCTAGCCCGATGCATGCAACGGCTGCGAACAGGATCAGCCACCAGCGTCGGCTCGCGATCGAGGCCTTTGTCATCTTTTGACCGATTTCTATGAGTTTCGAGCTTCCCTTCGGTCGCGCAGTATTACGGCAATGCCCCAGGCCGCTACGCCAACTCCGAGGCTTAGTCCCCAGGCAAACAGAACCGCGATGTAAATCAAACCGCCTGCGCCTATGTGACGTCCGGAGCCAACTATAGACATTAATGCGAGCGTGTTAATGCTCGCGAGCACTACCGCATTGGTTAGCCAGGTACCGAGAAGACCTGCCTGCAACGGCGAGAGCAGTGGCGGCACGGGATCTTGCCGGCGCTTCCGCAGAGACCAATGAAGAACGAAGCCTATGAGCAACACCGGGAAGGCTAAGAACGTTCCGTCCAGTACCCCTGACAGAATGCCCAGCTCCAGTGCGACCGAGCTCGGCACCATCACCGCGACCGTTGACAGCCAAACAAGCAGAGTCGCAGCAAGTATGCCGTTGGAGATCGTCGAAATCCGCATACCGAGATTGTGGCCGCTTTCCGGCTATTCAGTCGCGCCTTAGCAGCGACGGCTCTTGGCCGCGTAGCGACCTTCACAACACGGATGCTTCGCGACCCACACGCGACCTTCGGTGTCGCAATCTCATCGCTCAATAGCAGTCTGGGAAGTGGATTCACGATAGACCCTAAGCGTGATTTCCATCGTGCGGGTTGTGGGTCGCCATGTCGATACTTGCCGGCGCCGCGCTGCTGGCATTGACCTTCTTGGCGCTACGGTGCCGCAGGCTCGGTCCGGTTGTGGCAAGCGCTGCCCGGCTGCAGCCAACGGCGGGATGCTTGGCGCGGATGCGCAAGGTCCGGCAGATCAGCCAGTTCTTCGCCGGCGCGAAGTGGCTCTCGTCGCCTGTCGCGGTCGCAGCGACTCGAGGATGGCATCGCGGCTGACCGCAAGGATTTCATCGGCCAGTGGGGAATCGTCCGGGCAAGCCCGCGACATGACGAGAGCGCCCACCGCGTGCGTCAGCACGTCGAGGATCCTGGCTCGCACCTGCGCGGCGCCAGCGGCGTCCGACGCGCCGTTCTGCTGGCTCAGTGCCGCAACCAGATTCTCGACGCCGTCCGCAAAGGCGACCCGAACCGAGTCCGGCTGCCGTGCAGCGTCCGCCGCCCAGCGCTGCCATCGTGCAGCCGGTGGCGCGACCGTCCCGGTGCTCGCGAGAGAGGTAGTGGCGGACGAACTCCGATGCATCCACGCCTTCGGACAGCGCCGTGGTCTGCGCGATGCCGCATGCCGTCGATTCCGCCATCAGGTCGGCCTTGGAGCCGAACTGCTTGTAGAAGCCGCCGTGGGTGAAGCCCGCTGCCGCCATCAGATCGGCAACGCCGACCCCATCGAAGCCGCGCTCGCGAAACAGCTGGGAGGCCGTCTCGACGACGAGGGCTCGATTGGCCTCCGCCTGTGCCTTGGTGACTTTCATCTCTGTCCGAGTTGGGGATGCTCGTCTGTCGTAAGTGCAGACTATACATTGATGATGTTCATCATCAAAGCCTTGACTTTTAAGATGATGAGCATCATCATTGCGTCATTCGACCTCGCCACGGCCTCTCCGGCGAGACGCACATCCCGAACCCATGCGAGCCACCATGAAAGCACTCACCTTCAAACGCTATGGCAAGTCGCCCGAGATCGGGTTCGCCGACGTTCCACGCCCCACGCTGAAGGCCGACGAACTGCTGGTTCAGGTCCACGCTGCCAGCGTGAACCCGATCGACAACATGATCCCGACCGGGCTCTTCAAAGCCGTCGTGCGATTTCGAGCTGCCGGCCACGCTGGGCAGCGATCTGGCCGGTGTCGTGACCGAGGTCGGCAGCCGCGTGACCCGCTTCAAGCCGGGCGATGCTGTCTTCGCCAACATCTTCGACCAGGGTACGGGCTCGATCGCCGAGTTCGCGGTCGTGCCCGGAGAGCGCTGCCGCGCTGAAACCGGCCAATCTGGACTTCGTGCAGGCGGCATCGATCCCGATGGTCGGGCTGACCTCGTGGCAAGCGCTGAAGGAGCGCGTCGAATCTTCGGGCCGGGCAGAAGGTGTTCATCCCGGCAGGCTCCGGCGGCATTGGCACGTTCGCGATCCAGTTGGCAAAGCACTTGGGCGCCAAGGTGGGAACGACCACCAGCACGGGCAACGTCGAACTGGTGCGCAGCCTGGGCGCCGACGAGGTGGTCGACTACAAGAAGCAGGCATTCGAGACGGTGCTGCGCGGCTACGACGCGGTGCTCGGCACCGTCAGGGGTGACGCGATCGAGAAGTCCATCGGCATCCTCAAGCCGAGGGGCACGATCGTCTCCCTGGTCGGGCCGCTGGACGCCGCATTCGCTCGCGCTCGCCGGCTCAACTTCGTCCTGACGTTCGTGTTCGCGCTGATGAGCCGCAAGATCATGCGCCTGGCGAAAAAGCGGGACGTCGCCTACTCATTCCTCTTTGCCCGCCCCGATGGCGATCAACTCGCCCAGATCGGCAAGCTCCTCGAGACGCAGCGCATCCGGCCGGTGATCGACAAGGTGTTTCCGTTCGAGCAGGCAAAGGAGGCACTGGCATACCTCGCCCAGGGGCGCTCCAAGGGCAAGGTCGTCGTGCAGATGCAATAGCCCTCATCGACACACCGAAAGTCCACATGGCCCGGCGCCTCGACCCGCCGTGCGAGGGCAGCGCGCTCGATCCCGCCATTTGCGGCATACCCGGGCAGTTGCCCACCCACTTCCTTCCTCACCCGCCTTGGAGAATGCAATGAAGATCGAGAACGCAGTAGCCCTCGTCACGGGCGCGAACCGAGGCATCGGCCGCGCATTTGCAGATGAACTGCTCGCCCGCGGTGCCCGCAAGGTCTATGCGGCCGCACGCGACCCGGCCGCCATCACCCAACGCGGGGTTCAAGCCCTGCGACTGGACGTGAACCAGCCGGAAGACGTGGCCGCCGCCGCAGCGCTGGCCTCGGACGTGACGCTGGTGATCAACAACGCCGGCATTGCCCAGCCGGGTGGGTTTCTCGCAGCTGACAGAGAAGACGTCGCACGGCGCATTTTCGAGACCAACTTCTTCGGCATGTTGCGGATCAGCAAGGCCTTCGCGCCGATCCTCAAAGGCATGGTGGCGGCGCGTTCCTCAACGTCTTGTCGGTCTCCTCGTGGGTGAACGGCGGCGAATTGGCAGCCTATTCGGCCAGCAAGTCCGCGGCTTGGTCGCTTACCAACGCCCTGCGCAACGAACTGGCGGCGCAGAAGACGCAAGTGCTGGCGCTGCACATGGGCTACGTCGATACCGATCTCACGCGCGGGTTCGACGTGCCGAAGGCCAGCCCCGAAGCGATCGTCCGGCGGGCGCTCGACGGACTCGAATCGGGCCTCGACGAGGTACTGGCCGACGAGCTCACCCTGCAAATCAAGCGCGGGCTGACCGCGGCGCGGCCAAGCTACCTTCTGCAGCAGGCCTGAACCGTCAGTTACCCGAGCAATCCAGGGGTGCGTCCGTAGAGGGCTCGCGCTGCTGCTTCTTCACCACGCGGCATCGCGACCTGCAAGTGATCTAGCGCCAGCGCCTTGGCCGTGTACGCAATCTGGCGCGCGGGCTGGACACAGCAAAGCGTCTGTTGTCAGGCAAATCGTGCGGCGCAACGGAATGGCGGCAGTTGGCCGACAGTGCGCTACGGAGCAGTGCTCTCAACTGCAGGTGTTGCCTGCAATTGAATGCCAACGGCCTTCAGGACTTTCAGGACCGTGTCGTAGCGCGGCTTCGCGCCAGGGGCGAAGGCCTTGTAAAGGCTTTCCCTGCCAAGGCCTGTTTCACTCGCGACGTGTGACATGCCCCTGGCCTTGGCCACATCCGCGACCGCCATCAGGAAGACGTCCGGATTGGCATCCTCCAGGGCGGCTGTCAGGTACTCGGCGATAACCTCGTCGTTGTCGAGGTAGTCAGCCACGTCGAACGCCTTCAGCTTGGGCATCGATCAGTCCTCCAGTTGTGCCGCCAATTCCTTGGCTCTCCGTATGTCCTTTTGCTGGCTCGACTTGTCGCCACCGCACAGCAGCAGATACACCATCCGCCCGCGCCGCGTGAAGTACACGCGGTAACCCGGCCCAGCGTGAATCCTCATCTCCGAGACACCGTCGCCCACCGGCTCGCAATCGCCGAAGTTGCCTAGGGACGCCGATCGAAGGCGCGCCAGGATCCTGGCCTTGCCGACCGGGTCCCGAAGCGCCCGCAGCCAATCATCAAAGTCCTGGGTACGAAGAAACTCGTTCACAGTGTATCCCTTTGGATACGTTCATGTCAATGCCGGACTGCCGGCATTCAAGTATCGCCTGCCGTTAAGAAACGATGCGCTTACGGTAGGAGTCTTCCATGGGCGTCCCTGCCGTAGGCCGGGCGGTTTGGCCGAAGCCGCCTGTTTCCGCTGTTCAACTGTTTGGAGCTCTGCAATGACTGATCAAGCAATGGAGTTCCCGCTCGTTGTGGTCCACCACCCACCGTGGAACAAGGACCGCATCATCGGGCAAAAGGCACCTTTCAAGCTGAAGGAGATCTGTGCGATTCGAGCGTGGCTCGACTTCGAGCACAACGTCCGCGATCGTGCGCTGCTTGACGTCGCAGTCGACAGCAAGATGCGTGGCGGCGATGTGACCCGTCTCCGCGTGGACGATGTCTGCCACGGCGACCAGGTGGCCTCACGGGCCAGCGTCCGGCAAAGCAAGACGCAGCGTCCAGTGACCTTCGAGATCACGCCGACGACACGCAAGTCGGTCGCGGCGTGGATCAAGGCGGCGGACCTCAAGCCGGGTGACTACCTGTTCCCGAGTCGCGTCAACAAGGACGGCCACCTCAGCACGCGCCAATACAGCCGCATCGTGAAGGACTGGGTCAAGATCATTGGCGAAGACCCGTCGCGCTATGGCATGCACTCGCTGCGGCGCACCAAGGTGACGATCATGTACCGGCAAACGCATAACCTGCGGGCCGCACAGATCCTGCTCGGTCACACCAAGATCGAGAACACCGTGAAGTATCTCGGCGTCGAACTTGACGAGGCGTTGACCCTGTCGGAGCAGGTTGAGGTCTAGCTACATGACCGTTCGGGGAACTCGCGAATGAACGGGTTCCCCGTTTCTTTCTGCGGCAGCATCTGCAACAAAGAGCGGTCACCACCGAGCTGCTCGGGGTGTCAGCTCTAAGGTCGATTGCTGGACTACGGTCAACGGCGGCTCGTGGCCGACCTCGGTCTCCGTACCCGGCGAGCGATGCTGCGCCGCTTACCCTATCTCGGTTTTGGCGGCATGGGAATGACGTTCGGCTCTGCAAAGCGCCCGGTCGCGAGCGGTGTTACGCGCTGAAGGAACTGCGGTGCAACGTTCCATTGCTGGCCGGTTTCAGCAATGACCGTGACAGTTTTGCGGTTGTAGCGGGTCAATACACCCGTCACCAGCGGGTGGCCGTCTGGCTGAAACTGGACGCGCTCGCCGACCTTAAATTCCATCATCTGAACGTGAGATCTCATTTGCTGCAAGAGTCGCAGGCGCTCGACGATGCGATGGTTGAGGTCGACGAGGTCCGCTTCGCTCAGGCGGTCAATGTCAATATTCATGGGCCACGCTCCCCGGCGTTTCCGGTTACGCGGCTTCGAGCTCGAAGTGGACCTTGCGACCGATCGCGGTCGCAAGGTTCACCAGGGCATCCAGCGAGAACCTTGAAACCCGCCCGCGCAGCAGGTCGTTCATCCGTGGCTGCGTGACACCGCAGCGGCGCGCCGCCTCGACTTGGGTCCAGCCGTTTTCCTTGACGATCGCCGCGATCTTCTGCATCAGTTCCGTCCGCGCCCGCAGGTTGGCTGCCTGCTCAGGGGTGTCAGCCAGTGCATCCCACACGCTGTCGTAACGATCCACAGCCTTCTTCTTCACGTTCGTTCCTTTACGACCTGCGCCAGTCGCTGTCTGGCGACGTCCACATCGCGCTTTGATGTCGCCTGTGTCTTCTTCTGGAACGCATGCAAGACATAGACGGCTTCACGCAGCCTCGCCGTGTAGATCACCCGGTAGGTTCCCGAGTCGTCCCAGATCCTGATCTCTTCGACGCCTTTACCTATCGCCGGCATCGGTTTGCAGTCGTCCGGTGTCTGCCCACGTTGAACCTTGTCGAGCTGATAGCCCGCGTCATGCCGTGCATCTTCTGGAAACTCGCGCAATCGCTTGAGCGAATCACCGACGAAGACTATGGGCTTCATCGCAGCAATATATCAGTACGGATATATGAGTGCAAGCGGCGAGTAACGCGTGAATTTCGAACGTCATGTCGGCTTACTGGCAACAACGCGTTGCCCAATTCGTCCGCTCTTGGGCAGAGCGACGCTGATCCGATCGGCCGCATTTGGGCGAATCAGCCGCCACGGGGTAACGGCAGAAGATGGCCGAACGGCGCCTACCCGCTGGGCGACGTCACCGGGTCCCACACAACTAGGAGAAACGTTGCGACCGGTCCGATCAACAAGGAAATAAGGCCCCAACGCAGTCGGCTGCGCCCGGCACTTCTTGCCAAGGCAGCGTTGATCAGAGCAAGAGTGAACCATCCGACCGAATAGGTCGCAGCTTCAACTGAGTACTGCATCAGCCACCGGTTGGCCACGTCCGGTCGTGGCCGTATTGGCACGCCGGCCATGTCAGCACTGAGTGGGTGATGCGACTGCCCTCTCAGCGCCGTGGCACCGACGCGAACCAGGCGGCGAGCTCGTCGATGTCGTCGTTCGAGAGATCGGAAAGCAGCGGGTCGCGGCCCGGGCCGTGCGTCCGCGTTCCGCTCCTCATCATCTGAAGCGTCCACGCTGTGTACAGCGGCTTTTGTCCGGCCAGGCGTGCCGCGCCCGAATGGGAACCCTGCAGCGCGGGCCCATGGCATTGCGCACAGCGGAGCGCGGCCGATTTCGACCTGCCGGCCTCGATCTGCGCCGAGCCGGCAACGGGATCGACTGGAGCCGGCTCGCGCGCGGCGTAGTAGCTGGCGAGGGCGGACACATCCTGATCGTTCAACTCGTTGGCGAAGGCGACCATAGGCGGGTTGGTTCGCCTGCGCTCACGGAAGGCGCGCATCTGCGCGACGAAATAGGCTTCCGGCTGCCCTTCGAGCAACGGCGAGGTGGCCTGCGTCGCCGCAGAATGGCACACGGCGCAGCGAGTTCCGAGTCGGCTCAGCTCGACGGTATCGGCGGCCGATGCGGCACCGCACGCCTGCAGGCCGATGCAGAGGATTGCCGCCGCTGCGCTGCGCATAGGCCACAGGATCGCGCGGCCTTGCGCATACAGCCACGCAGCGGCGAAGCGCAACGCGGCGTCAAAATCCTTAACGAGATAACGGACCGTAACCATCGCGCATCCGACCGTCCGGTTTCGGATAATTCTGAGGTCACCACTGGCCGGCCGCAATTGGCCGGTACGCGAAGTCCCCCTTGTCACCGCATCATCTGCGCGGCCGCAGCGGCATATCCGGTATGGCGGGGTCGATGGGCAAAAGTGGCTTTACGACCGACGCGTTCGCCGGCCGTCGTTCAACCGCCGCCGCCGCCGCCACCGGCCGCCACGCGTAGCCGTAGTACGGCGCATAGGTGCCGTCGACATTGGCGTCGCCCGGTGAGGCGGGCGCATTTGAAGGTGTGACTTCGTTGCGCACGTTGATAGCCGGGTCGGCCGTGCGTGGGGCGTTGCGTGAGGCGTCCGGTGCGCGGGCGGGACGCGGCACAAGCGCACGGTCGGCGACCGAGCTGAGAGTGCCGTGGTTCACGGGCTGTAGCTTGACGCCCGACGGTGGCCAGTCGCCGTAATTGACGACGTCGCTGTCATCGACCCACTTATACAGCTGCGCATAAGCAGTGGGCGCCGTGGCACTCAGCGCGCAGGTGATGATGAACAAGATGGCCGGTCGCATGACCTCAAAACAATGCTCCGAGCGGACCGGCGTGTCAATTCATGCCCAACGATCAAACGACCATTGAACGACCGCTCTTGCGGTGCGAACCAACGTCCGTAGGTGAGTAGCCCACGGGAGTCACACCCGCAGGCCCTCTCAGAACCGGACGTGAGATTCTCATCTCATCCGGCTCCTATTGCCCACCGTCCTGCGCCAGTGCCCAATGTGCGAACAGGGTTGGCCGCTGGTGTCGGATCGTGACCACCAGTTCCCGAGCCCGGCTCACCTTGAACTTCAGGCGCTTGTACTTCCTGCGCACCCACCGCACCAAGTACTGATCCAGCGTGTCGAACACCGCGCGCAATGCCGATCGATAGAAGCGGCCGTAGTAATTGAGCCACCCCTGCAGCACAGGATTGATCTCCTGCGCCATGTCAGCCAACTCAGTGGTGTGCCGACAGTGCAACCGCCAGCGGCGCACCGTCTGCCGGATCGCCTTCGCCGCACTGGGACTGATCGCAGGTAGGAAGCTCAGGAACACCGCCCCTGCACGCGATCTTGCGAACCGCGGCCGGAAGCGATAACCCAGGAAGTCGAACTGATAGACGCCGTAGGTCCCCGTGCGGTTGCCGTCGCGGCAGTAGACGACGTGCGTCTTCTGCGGATGCAACACAAGGGAACACTGCGCCATCCGCTCGTCCAAGGCCGCCTTGAGCGCCTGCGCCTCAACCAGAGTACGGCAATGGCAGACCACATCATCAGCGTAACGTTCGAACGGCACGCCCGGATGGTTGCGACGCATCCACTCATCGAACACATAGTGCAGGAACAGATTTGCCAACAGCGGGCTGATGACACCGCCTTGCGGCGTGCCCGCCTCCCGCTGCTGCGTGACGCCGTCTGCCAGACTGACCGGTGCCCGAAGCCACCGCTCAACATAAAGCAGCGTCGCCCTGCACTGCGTGTGATGCCGTATCGCCTTCATCAGCAAGGCATGGTCAATGGAATCAAAGAAGCCTTTGATGTCGAGATCGATCACCCAGGCGTAGTGCCAGCAGCGCTTGCGCGCGGCCGCCACCGCCTGATGCGCCGACCGGCCCGGCCGGTAGCCGTAGGAGTCAGGATGGAAGTGCGGCTCGAGTTGCGGCTCAAGACGCTGTTTGAACACCGTCTGAGCCACTCGGTCGGCGACCGTCGGGATTCCCAACGGCCGCACTCCGCCACCTGCCTTCGGGATCTCCACCCGTCTCACCGGTGGAGGCTGGTAACTGCCCGAGGCCAGTCGATTCCAGAGCTTGTAAAGGTTGTCAGCCAACCTCGACTCGAACTCCTCGATCGTCTGTCTGTCGACTCCCGCAGCACCCCGGTTGGCCTTGACCTTCTTGTAGGCCTCCCAGACTTCGCGCTTGGATATATCGAACGGTTTGGCATGCCGAGCCAGATCCTCCCGTTGCCGGTTGTCTGTTCCGTCATGCCGGACAACGTCGCCCCTTCGGTCCAGTCCCATTACAGGACCTTCAGCCCTACTACGAGCGACTCCGCCCCTGTGCCGCGCATCGGTACTCTGGCTCTTGCAGGGGTCGCCTGCTGGAGCTTCTCCCTTCGCATCGCGACGACAGGTTCCTACGTTCCTCATCGAAGCCTGTGCTGGCGTCACGCCACCTTCATGCCGGACGCCAGACAGCCCGTCGGCAGGCTGCGTCTGTCCTTGTCCCGGGGCATCCATACCTCCCGGTTTTGGCGTCGTCATGGGGTTTCGACACGTCATCAGTGGTTCACTTGCGTTCGTCTCACCAGCACTCATCTGACGGAATCTCGCTCCGCCTTTTCCTCAACGCTCACCACGCAGACTCTTGACCCGCGCAGCTTGAGGTGATTTGAAGCCCGCTCCTGCAAGCCGACTTCGAGGGGCCTACCCTCATCTTCAATGAAGCATTGCTCACGCCCCTTCAGCGCTCGCATTCGTAGCGCACTATGGACACCGCCCGGTTTGCCAAGTTGATCTTCATGTGATGCCTCAACGAGGTACTGGCTGCAGTCTTATATCCGGCCTTGTCGTGCAAGCCGAAGCCTGCGGTCCCTGATGGAATCTGCTGGTTGGCTCCCGACCGCAATTTCGCACTCGAAGTGCCCAGACATTGAGGGGTTTGGCCAACCACGGTCCAACCTGTCGTGCCATCACTGCATGATCACCTGCGCAATCGGTGGTGGGTCCTGCTCCTGTATCAGTTATGTTCGTTTACGGCGCCGGGGCGCAAGCCGCTGCCAGTTGCGGTCGGTAGTTTTTCTCAAACTCCCGGTCGTGCGCCAACAATGCCCAGACGGTGCGTGCATTCTTGCTCGCCAGCGCGACCGCCGCCACGTTTGAATGACGCCGCTGCAGCAACTTGCCGAGCCAGGTATCGGTGGCCTCCGCCTTGCGCTGCGCGGCCTGGATGACGGCACGTGCACCGTGGATCAGCAGCGTGCGCAGATAGACATCGCCGCGCTTGCTGATGCCCAGCAGCAGCGGCTTGCCGCCACTGGAACTTTGCCGTGGCACCAAGCCTAACCAGGCCGACAACTGGCGGCCGTTGGCGAAGCTGCGTGCATCGGCAATCGAGGCCACCAGCGCGCTCGCCGTCAGCGGCCCGATGCCGGGAATCTTCTCCAGCCGGCGGCTGAGCGCGCTCTGGCTATGCCACGCCTTGATCTGCGCTTCGAGCTCGCCCACCTGCTGGTGCAGCTCGCGCAGATGGCTGAGGAGTCGCTCGATCAGGTGGCGCCAGCGGTAACTCATCGGCCGCACGTTCGAGCAGCACCGGCACGCGCTCCCGGACATGAAACAGTCCGGTCGGAATGATCAACCCGAACTCGGCCAGCAGCCCGCGAATCTGATTGGCTTGTGCGGTTCGGGCCCTGACCAACCCTTGCCGTACCCGGTGCACTGCCAGTACCGCCTGTTGCTCGACGCTCTTGATCGGCACAAAGCGCATGTTGGGCCGCGCCACCGCTTCGCAGATCGCCTCGGCATCGGCCGCATCGTTCTTGTTGGTCTTGACGTACGGCTTGACGAACTGCGAGGCCATCAGCCGCACGGTGTGACCCTGCCCCTGCAGCACACGGGCCCAGTGATGCGCGCTGCCGCACGCTTCCATCCCGATCAGGCACGGCGACAAGTTGGCAAAAAACGTCGTCATCTGCTCCCGCCGCAACTGCTTGCGCAGCACGGTCTTGCCGCGCGCGTCGACGCCGTGTACCTGAAACACGTTCTTCGCCAGATCAACGCCAATCGTCGTAATCTCCATGGTGGACGCTCCCCTCAGTTCAGTGGTTGCTGATACTTCCACTCTGGCACATCGATGCCGTCGTGAGTGGGGGCGTCCATCCCATTGCAATTGAGTCGAAACCCAAGGCTACCGGCCTGTCCGGTGTTGGCCGAGAACTCCCGTCCTCACCAAACAAACGTCGTGGCCCGATCAAGGGTCACGACGAGATCGTCGATCCGTTAAAGTCAACAAGCACTCTTCTACATCGGATCGAACAGCAGCGAGCTTGCTGCTGTGGAAGTCGCGACTTGCGACGTGCCGGCCTGTCCGCCTGCAATCAGGACCTTGCCGCTTTGAAGCAGAGTTGACGTGTGGCCCACACGTCCCGCGCCGGCCGACACGGTAGCTGCGAACATCCCCGTGCGTGGATCATAGAGTTCACCTCGATCGGGCCAGCGGCCGTCGCCTTCACCGCCAAATACCAAGACGCGGCCATCCGTGAGCCGGGTAGCACTATTGCCTGCGCGCGGCCAGATGAGAGCACCGGTCAAGATGAAGCCGCTGGTCGCCGGATCAAACAGGCGCGCGGTGCCCACCAGGGCAAGGTTGCTGGGTGGCGGCCCTTGCTCCTTGCCGCCCACGACCAAGACCCGGCCGTCGGCCAGCAAGGCCATGGCGGGTCCGAGCCAGCGGCCCCCCGCAACCTGGGAGGAGCCCGTTGCCGCGAATGCGGCTTTGAGCGGGTCGTAGAGGTCGCCCCTGTCGTCATAGCCGAAGATCAGCGCGTTGCCGTCAGCGAGCAGCACACCGGCAGCCCCATATCGGTAGTGGACCATCGATGAGGTCGGGCTGAACGTTCCTGTGGCAGGGTCGAAGAGTTCGGCACTTAACGCCGCGTTTCCGAAGTGCCCTCCTGCAATCAGTACCTTTCCACTGCTCAACAGGACAGCGGCATGACCGGATCGTCGCGTTCCCATCGGTCCCGTTGCAGTAGATGCGCCGGTCGCAGGGTCGTAAATTTCTGCGTCAGCCCTACCTTCATTAAGCGACGACGCATCGACCCCTCCGCAGAGGAGCACCTTGCCGTTGTCGAGCAGAGTCGCGGTGTGTCCGCTTCGTGAACCGCTGATCGAGCCGACCACGGTGAACGTATCGGTGGTTGGGTCATACATCTCGGCGCTCGTCCCCACGGCGGCCGTCGGAGGCCCGCCGGGTTGCTGGCCGCCAACGATCAGCACCTTCCCACTCGGCAACAGCGTCGCCGTGTGCCCCGAGCGCGCCGTGACCAAGCTGCCGGCGGCCTTGAAGGTGCCGGCCACAGCGGGGACTGCCGGGGTGACCGTGAGAGTGGCCATCCCAGAGTCGATGAAGCGCGGGATGCCGCCTGCATCCTGCACCACCAGCCGAACGCCAAAGGTCAGTCCGTCGTCGGAGGGAACAGTGGGCGGTGTGGTGTAGGTCAGGGAAGTGGAGCCCGGTATGGAGACGCCTCCTTTGGTCCAAAAGATGAAAGTCGGCGCCTGGCCAGCAAGCTGAACGGAAAACGTCGCTGTCGAGCCGGCGGCAACAGTCTGGTTCTGCGGCTGCGCCACGATCTGAGTAGGGCCTGGGCTGCTGGTGTCTCCGCCGCCACAACTGAGAACGGTTGCCGCGCAGAAAGCGGCCGCGACGCTTCGGGTTGCAACTCGGCGCCGCTGATTCAGTAGGTCGCGCATCGTGAACAAGCGATTAGGCTGATTAGAAAATCGTACACAGTAGCGAGGATCAGTGCTCGGGCGCGGTTCGTGCTGTTGTGCTCAACGTCAACTACTGGTCCGCTATCGGGCAAATCGTGCGGCGCAACGGAACGGCAGCAGATGGCCGGCCTGAGACCTGGCGCCTCGGGACGTCCCGCGGACGTACGCGCGGTCCCGGGCATTGCAAGAGATTCTATGAAGGACACGGCCGACCTACTGAGCGCGGGCGCTTGACGTTGGCGTCAATGCCCGGTCGTGGTGCGAAGCGGTGAGGGTGTGCGCCAGCGGCCGGTCCCGTCGAATGCGTTGTTGTGCAGCGATGGCGTGCATTGCTAACGGTTGAATCCAATAACTGAGGGCGCTAGCTTGGCCAGTAGAGCGGGTGCGACTTCGCTATCGCGGAGAAGACCTCGCGCTAACCCCCGCGCAACGATCTCGGGGTCGCGAAGCGCCTGATAGGTGGACCACAGCTCTCGAGACTGGTGCTGGTGAAACTCGTGAATGGTCTGGAGCAGCTCCGAGCTGAGCACTCCTCCGTTGCGCCACTTCTCAAAGGAAGAGTCGAGTTCTTCGAGAAGAGTGTGCGCTTCAGCCTCATACACCGCGCTGGCGAGGCGACGCAGCTGCCCACGCTCGCGCTTAGTGAACTCGTTCACAGCCTCAACAAACCCAACGTCTAGGCTGGGCGGCGCGCTGCTGCCTTTGTGACGCGCCTGCTCCCGCGAGAAGTTACCCCTCGTTCGCTCTTCACAAGGCGAATCTGAACTCGGTAGCCGAGGGCCCTTGCGTATTTCTGCAGGGTTGCGATGGACGGCGAGTGCTTCGGTTCAGCCGATTCGAGACGCGCAATCGCCGATTGAGTGGTCCCAACCCGCGCCGCTACCTCGGCCTGGGTGAGCCCTGCTTCTGCCCTGGCCTTGAGCACCTCATCCAGGAACGCAAACTCCTCATCGAGTTCGTCATAGGCCTTCTTTACATCCGGCCGCGCAAAAGCCCTGGACCTAAACTGCTTCAGAGTGCTATCCACTGGTTACCTCCTTCATCCTGAGCCGCGCGATCTGCAATTCTTTTGGCGGCGTCTTGTCCGACTTCTTCACGAACTGGTGGAGAAAGACGATTCGCCGCTCAACGACAGTGCAATAGAACACCCGGGCAATTCCTTCGGCAGCCTTGATACGCAGCTCGAAAAGCCCACCGCCCATCGCTTTCGTATGCGGCATGCCGAGATCTGGACCATGCATCTCCATGCGCTCGGCGTAGCGAATGAAACGGGCGACGAGGCCGCTCGAGAGGGCAAGGATTTCATCCTCAACCCGCCGACTGTAGAAGCTGATGGTCCAAGCCACGATCGCAGTATAGCATTTACGCTATGTATGGTGATCTAACTTACAAGAGCAAATTAGACTTCTCGCACAGAATCTTTGGATTCGGCCGGATCGAACCCCGACGAGTCCGCTTTCAGGCAGATCGTGCACCGCAACGCAGTGACAGGTCATGGCCGAACTGAGAAGTCACTGCCGCCGAACAAAGGAGACACTGCCGAACACCAGCGGCGCGGTCAACGGCTGCCAGCACCGGCGTTCATGAGTTCACGGCGCCCGCAGTCATACAAGAACCGCGGGCTTCAATGGTCCTCCGGGAAGGCGAGAAGATGTTTGGCCTACTCGAAGGAGCCGCATGGCCATACCGTGGGCTGTCGGTTCTCGGACATGGAACGTTTCATGGCCCCGCCCAAACAATGGCGCGCCCGACGATCGTGCTTTCCTGCCAGCGCCTCGCGGAGCCGGTCTAGCCGACCGGCCCCGTCGGCCGGCCACTGCGCCCGCCTGCGGCAATTGTCACCGAGCCACTGCCTCTGCGCCCGGGAAGCCCACGGACGACGACTCCGCCATGCCGGCGGCATTTGCGAGTTTCAAGCGCTCGCTCGGAACTCCGACCAGCTTCGCCAGCGCCTGCGACTGCCGCAAGTGGTCTCGCAGGTGCGGCAGCATCTGCTCGGCGAACGACTTCAACTGAGGATTGATCGCGTCTCGTGCTGCACGCTCGAACAGCGTGACCGCCTGCTGGTGCGCCGCGACGCCCACCTGCGCCGCGTACTCACGGTCGAAGTCACGGCCGCTCATGTCACGCAGGCGGTCGAGATCGCCACTGTGCGCCGGGTTCATCTGCATGGCTGCGGTCAGTCCGGCGTCGCGCGCGATCGACGCCAGTGACTGGCTGGTCTTCGTGTGATCGTCGACCATCTGCTGGGCGAACTTGCGCACGGCATCGCTCTTGGTCCGATCGAGCGCCAGACGACTGGCTTCGACCTCCATTACGTCGCTGCTGGCGGCGGTCGTCACGAACTCGCGATCCGACGCAGCCATCGTCGGCGACGCGGACGTTGCGGTCCTGTCGTTCGCCGGGCCCGACTTCGGGGTCGGGGCAGTCGCAGGATTGGTCGTCGGTGCAGCCGTGGCTCCGATCACTTCGCGGTAACGGTCACCGCAGGCAACCAGGGCTAACGTCGCGATCAACGCAGCGATCGGTAGGGTGGACGCATTTTTCACGGTCGCCACGAGGTTGCGCGTCGGGTCAGGCCGGCTGCGCGGCATAGGTGTCGCGCAACCGCTTCACCTCGTCGTGGTTGCGCTGCGCGCCCTGGTACTGGCGCCGCACCACCTGCTCGACTTCAGGCGGCAGCCTCTCTTCCAAGGCGTCCCGGTAGCGCGCGAGGGCCGCGTCCTCACCGCGCTCGCATTCGCTCAGCATCGCCTTGTCGTCGTTCAGCGCGAGCGTGCCGCGCACGGCGACCCAACCCCGGTGCATCGCGCCGGTCGCACTGCCGCCGGTGTCGGGCGAGCCGCCGAAGCGGGCAACCAGGGACTGCAGTTCCTGCGCTGCCGAGGCGCATTCACTCGCACGGCGAACGAAGAACTGCTTGAGGTCGGCGGACTTGGCGTGCTCCGCGCAGGTCTGGAATCCGTACTCACCGTCCTTGCAGTTCTCGATCAGGTCGTTCAGGGTTTCTGTCACGCTGTTGCGATCCATTGCGTACTCCATGGGAATTGAAGGGAAAGTCGTGCGCTGCCAATCAGAGGTTGAAGTCGAGGCAGACGACGTGCCCGGCACCGCGTTTGCACTGTCTCGGGTGTGGACATCCCGCCCAGCCCTTCTTGTGACGACCGCCGGTCGGCGTTGCCGCATCTTGTAGACACGACGATGTTCTGGAGTCGGTCCGGAGGCGGTGTCGCGCGCTACCTGCGTGACAAACACCGTTGGGCAGCAACATGGGCCGGCTGGCGCACGAGCCGCGTCGTGCCGGGTGAATGCAATCCGCCGGATCGGCGCGTTAGCGGGGTGCGACTGCCGGCCAGCGGAGGGTATCGATTTCCACTGCAGCGCCACGAGGCCGCACGCGCCATTGCCGCCCTTGAACCGGACCTGATTGAAGTCGGCGACCCGTTCGTGCTGGCCTGGGCGGCTCTCGACGCAGGCGAGATCTGCGCTGTTCCGACTGCGGCCTTCTGCCATTCCAATGTCGTCGAGCAGGCCAGCCGCTTTGGGCGCTGGGCGCGCCGTTCGACACAGCGATACTTGCGCCGTCTGTATGGTCAGTACGACATGGTGTTTGCTGCGAGCCGCTGGATGGTCGGGGAGGCGCGCGACCTCGGCCTCGACAACGTCGTGCATCAGCCGCTCGGCGTGGACCTCAAGCGTTTCCATCCGTCGAAGCGCAGCGCGCAGTGGCGGCGTCGGCCTCGGGATTCCAGAGCACATGGTCGTGCTGCTCTACGTCGGCCGCTTTGCACCGGAAAAGAACCTGCACATCCTCGGCGAGACCGTCGATCGCCTGGGCCGCGACTACGTGCTTGTCGTGCAGGGCGCGGGACCGTGTCCACCGCACGGCGAGCGCGTCGTGCGGCTGCCGTATTGCAGCCACCCCGACACCATTGCCCAGGCACTCGCGAGCGCCGACGTGTTCGTGCATGCGGGCACGCGCGAAACATTCGGCCTGGCGCCGCTCGAGGCCCTCGCGTGCGGCACGCCGGTCGTGCTGCCGGCGCGAGCAGGCTTCCTGGACCTTATCGATGCAGCGCGCTGTCAGTGGGTGCCGGCGCAGGCACGGCGCAGTTGCTGGCCGAAGCAGTTCGTTCACTGCGAACGACTGAGCCTGCCGAGCAGCGGGCGCAGGCGCGGATCGCTGCCGAAGCCTTTGGCCTCGACCGCTCGTTCGCGCGGCTCTTCGAACGCTACGCCGCCCTGCTGCGCATGAATCCGCGCACCGGCGAGTCGAACCGGGAGGCTGCACCTTGCCTGACGCGCGCTACCTCTGCGTCTCGCTCCATGATGTCGCGCCCGCGACCTGGCGATCGTGCGAGCGCGTGCTGGCGGCCGTGCGCGAAGTCGCGGACATCCCGCTGACGCTGCTCGTGGTTCCGGCGTACTGGGGAGAGTGTTCCGCCATGGCGCCTGGTTTCGAGGCCGCGATGACCGAGCAGCTCGGGCGCGGACACGAGCTTGCGCTGCACGGTTACTTCCATCGCGACCTGGGAGCACCGTCCTCGGCATTCGACTGGCTGCGCCGCCGGATCTATACCGCTGGCGAAGGCGAGTTCTGGGCGCTGACAGAACAGGAGGCGGCCGAGCGATTGTTGCTCGGTCAGCGCTGGTTCCGTGCGAACCGCTGGCCACTCGCCGGCTTCGTGCCACCGGCCTGGCTGCTCGGACCGGAGAGCTGGAAGGCAGTGCGTCGCGCGTCGGATCTCCAGTACGTGACGACCTTCACGCACATTCACGACTTGCGTTCCGGGCAGGCGCTGCGTGCTCCCTGTCTGGCGCTGAGCGCGCGCGCTCCGTGGCGGCGAACCGCGTCGCGGCTCTGGGCCGCTTTGGCCCTGCGCCACACGAATGCGCCGCTCGTGCGGCTGGCGCTTCATCCCGAGGACGCGTCTTACCCTGCGTTGTGCCGGAGTTGGCAGAAGCGGCTCGGGCAGCTCCTTGAGGAACGCCAGCCGGTCACGAAGGCCGAGTTTGTGCGGAGCGCCTTCGCCCACGAGCTCCACAGAGACCACACCGACGCGGTCGTACAAGTGCGCCGTTCCGCTCTGGCGACGGGTTCGAGCCGCTGAGCGGCAAACGATGCTGCAAAGATTGCCAGGAAACGGGCGAATGGCTGCCTTTTGCCTGAGAAATGCCCTGTCACAACCCGTAAAGCCAGATGGCATGCGGTTTGCTTACTTGACGGGTGCAACCGACCGTCCTGGAACGCAGGTTGTTCGGTGCCGGACCCTTCCCCCCTTCCCTCCCCACGAAGTCGGCACCGGTTTAAAGGCCCCGCATCTGCGGGGCCTTTTTTTTCGAACGCATCCGGAGACCGAAAGCGAAGCAACGCAACATTTAGATCCCGCGCTGGACGCGCGCTGCGGCAGCTAGAAAAGCGCCAGGAATACTGATGCGCTGACCACGCCAATGGCGGCGCCGGCCGCAACGTCGCTGGGGTAGTGCAGTCCCAGCGCAACGCGGGAGACTGCGATCAACGCCGCCGTCGGTATCAGCAGCCATGCCGCGGCCGGAAAGTAGTAGATGAGCATCACGCTGAATGCGCAGGTGTGCAGCGCGTGGCCTGACGGAAAGCTGAACTGATCGAGCGCGCGTCCGCGGGCGCGAATGTCCGGGCACTTGACGTAGGGCCGCGCGCGGCCGATGCGGGACTTCAGCCACAGGTACAGCGTCAGGTTCAAGGCGCCGACCATCACCATCTGTGCCGCAACGTCCCGCCCGTGCGTGCCGCCGGCGAGAGCAAGCAGCATGATCGCGCCGTACCAGAGGAAGCCGTCTCCCAACCAGCTGACGGCACGCAGCAACGTGATCACCGCGTCTTGGTGCGCCGCCCGATGGACCCGTTCGGCCCAGCGGCGGTCACGTTCTGCCCAGACGGCACGGTAGACGTCAGGCGGCATAGGCGGGTTGGCCGAGTGGCGCCGATCGGCGCAGCGCCATCAGGCGCTCCTCGAAGCGGCTGAGGACGCTGTCCCAGGAGGATGCCAACGCGGCTTGCCGCGCCAGCGTTCGGACGACCTGCAGGCGCGGCAGTTCGGCCACAGCGCGGCACCCGAGTTGCACGAACTCTTCGGCATTGCCGCCGTCGACGACGAAGCCGTTGACGCGATGCGTGATGTGCACCGATGCCGCTCCGCGATTGAAGGCGACAACGACCAGACCGGAGGCCAGCGCTTCCAGCGTCACATTGCCGAACGTTTCGGTCAGGCTGGGGAAAAGGAACACATCGGCTGACGCGTAGTGCTCGGCGAGCGCGTCACCCCGCAATTGCCCGACGAAGTGCACCGCGGGGCCCGCATCGCGTTCGAGACTGCGACGCAGCGGTCCCTCGCCGATGACCACCAACCGTGCTCGCGGCGTCTGCGCCTGAATCGCTGAAAAGGCACGCATGGCCAGCGGCAGGTTCTTTTCCGCCGCGAGCCGTCCGACGTGCAGCACGACCGGGTCCTCCGGTACCGCACCCCATGCCCGCCGCAGCGCTTCGTTGCGACGGAAAGGCGCAAAGCGCGTCGGCGTCGACGCCCGCGGCCCAGCACGTCGACCCGGCCATAGGACCGCGCCTGCAACTCCGTCGGCCAGCGCGGTGGTTGGCGCAAAGGTCAGGTCGGTCGCGTTATGAAAGCGGCGCAAGTACGCATCGACGACTCCGCGCATGAAACCGAAGCCGTAGTAGTCGCTGTACAGGTCGAAGTGCGTGCGCAGATCCGAGGTGACCGGAAGTCCCAAGCGAGCGTCCGGCACGGCATGCGGCCCAGCCGAGCGGACCCTCGGTGGCGACATGAATGAGTTCCGGGCGAAGCTCGTCGCCAGCGACGCCGCAGCGCGCTGACACTTGGCAACCCGACGCGCAGCGCGCGGTACATCGGCAAGGCGAATCCCGGCGCTCGCCATTCGTCCGTGCCGTCGTACGGAGGTTCGTGGTTCTGGCGTGGACGCACGAGGTGCACGTGATGACCACGGGCACGCAGCCATTCGACGGCGCGCGCGACCGTCCCGGCGACACCGTTCAGTTCGGGAGGATAGGTTTCGGTGACGTAGGCGAGGCGCACAACTCAGCTCGAGGCAACAACGATGCCCGACCGCGCACGGCGCTGTCCTGGATCTCGGCACGCCGGCCCAACACGCGTGCTCGCTTAAACCGTGAGGGATACCACTGTCAGGCGAAGGCCAAAGCCCCAGCTGAGCGCCTGCGCAGCGTGCGGTGCAAACGCATGGGAAGAGCGTCCGTCGCCCAAGCGCAGGGTAGCGAGCCGCGCGGCGCGACGCCCTTTTCAGCGCGCCTCGCGGTGAACCTGCCGATCACTCCCCTTGCCCCGCCTTCCTTCGCCGCAACCTCCTGCGAAAGCTGCCTCGCCTTCTGCTCGTCGTTCGTGTGCAGTGCATGGAAACTCCTTCTGCAACGGCGGTCGAGCCTTCGTCGGCGAGAAGCTCGAGTTCGACGAGCGCGTTGCGCGCATGGGCGCCCGCACGGATCAGCTCGTCGAGCTTCAGGTGAATCGCCTCGGCGTCGCGGTTCTGGGTGTTCTGGATCAGGAACACCATCAGGAAGGTGACGATGGTGGTGCCGGTGTTGATGACGAGCTGCCAGGTGTCGGAGTAGCCGAACAGCGGCCCGGTGACCACCCAGACGAGCACCACCGCCACCGCGAGGATGAAGGCCCACGCTGAGCCGACCGTTTGCGAAGCGTGCTGAGCGAACGCACAGGAAGAGCTCCTGCATGTGTTCTCGCATCCTCGAGCGTTGGACAGACCGGCATGGTGGCGCGGTCTCCGCTTGCGCAGCCAGAGAGCCGCGCTGTCGATTGGCGCGCGGCTCGCCGGCGACCGAAAGCACCTCCGGCGTCGGCCGCCGGTCAGCCGGTTGACGAAGGAGCCCGCAAAATTGAGACCATGCAAGCAACCTGCACGCCGAGGGCTATCAGAGCAGAAATTCGAGCCGCCGCGCCATCCACTCACCGATGCGCGCCGTCCAGCCGCGGCGCAGCCAGCGTTCCAGCGTCAGTTCTTCGCTTTCAGCGATGTCCGCTTCGAACATCTCCTGGAAGCGCCGCCCGACGTCGCTGTCGACAATGACAACGTTCGCTTCGGCGTTGTGCAGCAGGCTGCGCCAGTCCATGTTGCTCGATCCGACCGTGACCCAGACACCGTCGATCAGGGCTGTCTTCGCGTGAAGTATCGCGTTGTGACGCTCGAAGATGCGTACGCCCGCCTGCAGCAGTCGTCCGTACTTCGATCGGCCTGCGGCCAGTGGTGCCCAGGCATCGCTGACCCCGGGAAGTGCGAGCCGCACTTCGACGCCGCGCTGCGCCGCTTCGACCAGCGCACGAACGATTCGCCGCGTCGGCACGAAGTACGCCGACGTGATGCAGACGCTGCGTTCTGCACCGCGTATCGCGGCCAGCAGCGCGCGATACAGCGGGTTCCGCCGACGCCCGGCGGCGCACGCGGCGACGGCGACGCCATGGTCGCCCGCACGCTGCAGCGGTGGAAAGTAAGCCGCTGGCTGCGGCGCCGAGTAGGCGCGTGAGTGCCAGTGATCGACGTAGAGACGCTGGAGATCGGCGACCACGGGGCCTTGGATACGCAGGTGCGTGTCGCGCCAGTGCAATGCCTGCTGGCTCCGTGCCGGCGGGGCCGAATACACGCTGCTGATATTTACGCCCCCGATGAAGGCTATGTTGCCGTCGACGATCAGCAGCTTGCGGTGGTCGCGCAGGTGAATGCTCCAGCGAATCGGGTGGCGCAGCGGGTTGATCGGATTGAACTCAAGCAACTGCACACCCGCTTCGCGCAACGAGTCGAAGTAGCGCGAAGGCGTGGTCCACGATCCAAACGCGTCGTAGATGACATTGACGCGTACACCTTCACTGCGTTTGAGAATCAACAGCTCACGCAGTTCGCTGCCGGGCCCGGCATCCTCGAGGATGTAGCTTTCGATGTTGACGTGATCGCGCGCGACCGCGATGGCGTCGAACATGGCGCGATGGGTCTGCTCTCCGTCGACGAGGACTTCGGCGAGGTTGCCCGGGACGAGCGATCGACCCAGTGCGCGATGAAGCAGGCGCGCGTGGCGCCGCTCGGCATCCCGCAGCGCGGAGTCAGGTCGGTTTGCGGGAGGTGGGCGGCGCGCCCGGACATCGAAGAGGCGGCGCAGCCAGCGGATGGGCGCCGCTGTGCCGGGTGCCGTGCGCCTGAAGGCGAGCGCCCGCGCTTCGGCGCCTTCGTTCATCGACTCTTCGTCTTCCTGCGCAACAGCGTCGCGGCAGGCCGCTGCCGCTGCGCTGCCGGCCGGGAGTTCATAGTGGATTCGCTGCTGCGCTTGCCCTGCACCGCGGTATTCCGTTCGAGCGCGTCTTCGAGCGTGCGGGCAGAAGCGCCGCCGCTGCTGGACGACGGAGTCGCTGGGAAAGGCCACTTCCGGCGTGCGACCATCGCCTACTCCGATCGTGATCTGTGCGTTACTCGCACGCGCAGGCGCCGGGTCCCCGTGCTGAGCCGGACTGTCGGATGCGGCTCCACGTCGTCCGGCAAGCGCCCCGGGTGGTCCAGCGGCTGCCGGCTCGGTTTGTCGACCACGACGCGCGGGATGACTGCGGGCTCGGTAGGTGTCCTGCTCATCGCCTCAGCCTCGATTCTTTCGGGTTGTGAAGGATTCGGTCAGCCGCGCGTGCGGCCGCCTCCGGTTATCGGCTGACGACATTTGGCAACCCCTATGCCCGACCCAGGTCACGACGAGGCTACCGGCGCTTCCCGCACGACTTGCTGTGGAGACACTGCGGAACTTCTGGTGTGCGGAGCCGAGAGAAGCCACAGTAACCAAGGGGCTACATCGTCATCGAGCCGTGATGTCGTGGGTGTCGAAAGCTGCCGGTGATGGCCGCAATGGCTGGGCACCGGAATCCGGTTGGGGTGCGCCTAGCGGGCGTACCGCCGCAGCGTGCATCGCGCGTGAACGACGACCGAGTCCGAGCAGGGAGCGTATGGGTCGGAGCTCCTCGCGTCCGCGATCGAGATAGGTCACCCAGCCGCGCAGCCGCTTCGATCGGCGTGCGAGGCTGCGCGTCGCCACGAGGCCAGGCACTGCGATGAACGCGCCTGCGATGCCCCACAACCATCCCGCGAACATCACCGCAAGGAATACGGCGAGTGGGGTCAGTTCGAGGCGCCGGCCGACCACCCACGGCGAGACGAGATTGCTTTCTACCAGGTTGATCGCGCCGAACGCGAGCGCTGGCATCAGCATCTCTCCGACGGTGTTGAAAGTGAGCGCGCCCGCCAGGAAGAGCGTCAGCAGCACGACGAGCGGGCCGAGGTACGGAATGAAGCTCATGATCCCGGCCAGCGCGCCCCAGAGCACCGGATTCGGTAGGCCGATGAGCCAGCACGCCAGCCCGGTGGCGACCCCCACCCCGGCGTTGATGAGCGCCTGCGTCGCAAGAAAGGCAGCGATATCGCGCTGCGCGTCGCGCACCGCGCCGATCAGTGCGACCCGCGCCCTCCTGCGCGTGATGGCCTGCACGGTTCGACCGAGCAGCCAGCGTTCTGAGGCGAGCAGGAAGAACAGCAGGATCAATGTCGCGGCGACGAAGATGCCGGCCTCGCCGAGTTTCACCAGCAGCGTGCCGGTCAGCGCAACGCTCTCGCTGGCAATCTTTTCCTTGACCGGGTCCGGCGGAGTCGCCGTCGATGCCGCGCGCGCTGCGCTCGCACGCGTCGGCGCCGGCGTCGGGGCGAGAAACGGCACGTTGCGTCGCCATCCCTCGGCGCGATCGATGAGTTGCTGAATGCCCTGCGGAGCCTTCTCCCACCATTCGGCGGCCGGCGCGGCCAGTGTGGAGGCGAGCACGGCCACTCCCAGAACAAAGCTGCCGACGACGACTGCAGCTCCGAGCGGATCGGCGACTCCATAGCCGCGCAAGCGGCGCACCAGTGGCGAGAGGACGAACGTCAGGACCAGCGCGACCGCGATCGGCAGCAGAATCGCCTGCGCATAGCGCGCGAAGACGATCAGTACGATGGCCAGCAGCCCCTTGCTTGCGAGGGACGACAACGCCGGCGCGACGGGGGCGACTGGCTGATTCACCGACGGCGTGACCCGGTCACCGTGGTGCCGCACTGAAGATCAGTCGATCAGTCGCGTGCGCGCGGATCATGGCGCCGCACCGGCGACGTCGGCACCGCGCATGCGTGATTCGACTCGCACGCGTGCGGAGCGTTCGCGCAGCCCGGCCGTCGCCGCCACCTGGACAGCGCGCGCGCCGTCAGCCGGACGGGAAGCCGCCGGTGAGCCAGGCCGCGAGGTCATAACGCCGTGCAGCATGGACGCGCCAAGCGTCAGCAACGAGAGTGCGAGGATCTGCGCGGGCCCGATCATGTGCACCCTTAGGCACGTTTCGTGCCCGGTCGGCGTTGTGATCGACGCCAAACCTTCCCTGACCCGACTGTTCCGACTCCCCAACGCGCTTTGGAGCGCGGTGGTCTCATGGGTCGACGATGGCGGTCCTCGCCTCGGTGCAACTGTAGCGTTCTACTCGTTATTTGCTCTGGCACCGCTGCTGGTCGTGGCAACTGCGGTGGCCGGTGCGGTGTTCGGCCTTGACGAGGTTCGCGGTCAGTTCATTGTGCAGATGAGCGGCCTCATCGGCGAGGACGCAGCGCACAGCCTTGGCAACATGATTTCCAGCGCGTGGAAACCCGAAACCGGACTCATGGCAGGCCTCCTCGGGATCGCAACGCTGCTGGCCGGCGCGACCGGCGTGCTGGTGGAACTGCGTAATGCACTGAACACGATGCTTCATCTTCCGAACCGCAAGCGCTCGGCCATCAGAGCCTTCCTGCGTGCCCGGCTCGCCGCGCTTGCGCTGGTGCTGGGCTTCGGCTTCCTGCTGATCATCTCGCTGATGCTAAGCACGCTGCTCGCGACGCTGGGCGGCTGGCTGCCGGACCGTTATCCCGAGTTCAAGGTGCTGCTTGGCATCCTGGATGCCGTCATCTCGCTGGCCGTGCTCACCGCGGCCTTCGCGGCCATCGTGCGCTGGCTCCCGAGCGAGCCGCCGACGTGGCGCCTCGTCGGCATCAGTGCCGTTGCCAGCGCGGTGCTCTTCACGCTCGGGAAATACCTGGTGGGGCTCTACCTCGCCCGCGCAGCGTTCGTCAGCGCATACGGAGCAGCCGGTTCCCTCGCGGTCATCCTGGTCTGGATCTACTTCACCTCGCAGCTGATGCTGCTGGCCGTGGCGTTGGCGCGACAGTTCGAGATTGCCCCCCAGCGGCCGGCGGCGCAGCAACACCAGCCCGTGCCGGCGGCATAGCCCAGCCCGCATTGGAAGCGTGCGCCTTCAGCGCGCCTCTGCTTTCGTACCGGCCGGCTCTTCGGCGCCACAGGCATGGGCCGAATAGACCTCGAGTCGGTTGTAAAGGGTCTTCAGACTGATACCGAGAATCGCCGCTGCGCGCTTCTTGACGCCGTTGCAGCGCGCCAGCGTGGCCATCGTGACGCGCCGCTCAATCTCCTCAAGTGGCATGCCGATGCGCAGCGTGATCAGATCGTCCGTGTCGTCATCCGCCGCTACTGTCCGGACCGAGTCGCCGCCGTCGATG
This sequence comes from uncultured beta proteobacterium, assembly GCA_963791235.1. Classification (GTDB taxonomy): domain Bacteria; phylum Pseudomonadota; class Gammaproteobacteria; order Burkholderiales; family Burkholderiaceae_F; genus JALORV01. Next base: position 36,445 of record CAWBRW010000024.1, read on the forward strand.
ACGTCGCCGGCATGCAGGTAGGCGCGGTGCACGTAGATCTTGAGCTCGCGCACGTTTCCGGGCCAGGTGTGCTGGGCCAACCGTGCCAGGGCCGCCCGCGAGAAGCGCTTGTTCGTACCCTCCGATTTATTGAAATCGTCAAGGAATCGCTGCGCCAGCAGCGCGATGTCGGCTCCGCGCTGCCGCAGCGGTGGTACCTGGATCGGAAACACTTCAAGTTGCTGCAGCAAGTCTTCCCGGAACCGCCCCTCCCGCACTTCGTTCGCCGGCCGCGTCGCCGTCGCGCAAATGATGCGCACATCCGCGGACACAGGCTTGCTTCCAAGGGCTGGCACGAAGGAGCCGGTCTCCATAATAGCGCGCCAGCTTCACCTGCGCCACGAGCGGCAATGCCGTGACCCTGGCGAGCAGCACGGTGCCGCCGTGCGTTCGTTCCAGGATGCCGACGTGCCGATGCTCGAGCCCGATTGCGGTGTTGCGCTCCCGGCCGAAGAGCTCGCCCTCGATCATCTGTGGCGGCAGGGAGCTGCAATCGAGAACGAGGTACGGCGCGCGACGTCGCCGCGACAGATCGTGGATCGTGCGCGCGGCCGTTTCCTTGCCAGTACCCTTTTCGCCCAGCAGCAGCACCGGGGCGGAGGTCCGCGCCACCCTCGCGATGCGGTCGAACAACTCCTGCATAACCGGTGAGTTACCGACCAGGTGACCGAAGCGCCCGATCCGACGCAACTCCTGGCGTAGTTCGCCAATCTCCTGCTTGAGATCGACGACGCGCGGCTGCCGCCGCAGGAACTGGGTCAGTCGGTCGACATTGACCGGCTTCGTCAGGTAGTCACTCGCGCCCAACCGCAACCCCTCGATCGCGCTGTCAAGCGATGCATGACCGGTAACGAGCACGACATCGGTCGCCAGCGGCCGTTCCAGATCGCGCACGAGACTCATGCCGTTGCCGTCCGGCAGTTTCAGATCGACGAGCACGATGTCCGGAGTACGCCGGGCCAGTTCGACGCGTGCGCTGCGCAAAGAATCGCTCTTCGCGACGGAGTAGCCCTCGCCGGCAACAATACTTGCGAGTGTCTCGCGGCTGTCCGCATCGTCGTCGACGATCAACGCGTGCGGCATCTCAGCTCAACAGGGAGAACGTCCGGCGAACGACCCCCAGACGTGTTTTGAAAGAGGAATCTGGAGCAGCCGCCTGCAAGTCTTCTTGCTGGCGGCTGCTCGTGTCCGATGGCCGGGAAGATCAGCTCTTCGGCGGCTGGACGACTACGCCGTTCTGCACCTGCTTCACACCGGGGACCGCCGCAGCAAGCTGTGCGGCGCGCTGGCGCTCCGCTTCGCTCGTCGCAAAGCCGCTCAACTGAACGGTGCCCTTCAGCGTCTCGACCTGGATGCGTGTCGCGGCCACGGTCTTGTCCTCGGCAAAGCGGGTCTTGACCTGGGCCGTGATCGTTGCGTCGTCGACATATTCAGCCGCGCCTTGCTGTCCGCTGGTGACCGAACAAGCGGTCGCGAACAGGCCGAGCCAGCTGATCATTGCAGCCAACAGGATTTTCCTCATGGAGCGTTCCTTTTGCTTGATGTGGAGGGGAATGCGCGTGTGGCGCAGTCGATGACCTTGCAACCGGCATGCCCACAGGCAGACATCCAAAGCCCGGCGCAAATGCGCTATTCCTCCTCGAACTCCAGCAGGCCGTGCTCCTGCATCAGTTGCTCGCGCCGCTCCTGAACTTCTTGCAGCAACGCCTCCCACTTCACACCGGTGCGGCCGAGTTGCTCGAAGAGCTGGCTTTCCTCTTCCTTGATGTGGTGCTTGACGTACTCGCCGAGCACCTTGAAGGTCGCGGAAAACTTCGGATCGTCTGCTCGTCATCTGCTTGAGTTGCGCGATCAGGTCCTTTGCTGAGGCGTGCTCCACTTCGGCTTCGTCGAGCAGTTCAGGCTCCTTGATCTCCCCGCGCAACGCCGGGTAAATCAGTTCTTCCTCCAGGGTTGCGTGGACCTCCAGTTCCGCGCAGGTCTGCTCCACCAGCTCTTCGAGGGCTTCGGTGTCTTCCTGTTCAGCCAGCTTTTCACCGTCGCGGAACGCGCGCTTCACGCGCCTGTGGTCCTCCTTGAGCATCTCGATGATCTCGTTCTTTGCTTTGGAACTGTCTCGGCCTGCCATCTTCATCTCCTGTGGTGTTGCGGCGCCGGCGACGCCGTGCGGCACGCCTGAAGCAAGCGGCGCTCCCAATTCCGTGCGCTTCCCGCGGCACATATCGTGCTTACGTGGCTCTTATCCAAAGGAGATGCACATGCCACCTCGAGGCGATCGACTGCGCTGGCCGCCCCGCCGTTCGCGGCGGAACATCGGCGGCACCCGCCAGACGCTGTCCACCGACGAACAACGCCCCGCGCCGCGCCAGCCGAACGAGCGCGACGAGTCGTCCGACTCGCAGGCGAGCGAACCGCGTCGAGTAATCGCGCAGGCGGCTCGGGATCTCGAACGTGGCCTGGAGGACACCGATTGCCGCAATTCCGCCGCCGAGGTCATTGACGAAGCCGCAGGAAAGAAGCGATGAAGTTACTGGAGCGCATTCGCGGGGCCGCGCGCCGCGACACCCAGCACGGTCGCGAGATCCCGCGCAAGATCCGCAAGGCCGTGCTGCCGGTGGCGGGGCTCGGCACGCGTTTCCTGCCAGTGACGAAGTCGCTGCCGAAGGAAATGTTGCCGATCGTCGACCGGCCACTGATCCAGTATGCCGTCGAGGAGGCGCTGGCCGCCGGCATACGCGAACTGATCTTCATCACGCACCGGAGCAAGCGGGCGATCGAGGACTACTTCGATCGCGCGCTGGAGATCGAACGCGAGCTTGAAAGCAAGGGGCGACACCGCCAGCTCGCCGAGTTGCGCTCGCTCGCTCCGGACCATGTCCACATTGCGTATGCGCGGCAGAGTGCCCCACTCGGGCTGGGCCACGCGATCCACTGTGCGCGCCATCTGATCGGCAACGAGCCCTTTGCAGTGCTGCTGCCGGACGACCTCATCGATGCCGACCCGCCGGTGCTGTCGCAAATGGTCGAGCGCTACGAAAACTGCGGCTCCTCGGTAATCGCGGTGCAGACAGTCAATGCCGCCGAGACTTCGCAATATGGCATCGTCGATACGGCGGTCGTCGGTGCCAGCCTCGCGCGAGTTCTCGGCATCGTCGAGAAGCCGCCTCCGCACGAAGCGCCGTCCGACCAGGCCGTGGTGGGTCGGTACATCTTCACGCCGCGCATCCTCGAGTGCCTCGATCGGCTGCAGCCCGGCGCGAACAATGAGATCCAGCTCACCGACGGCATCGCGCGACTGCTCGGTCACGAACCCGTCTTTGCACATCGCTTCGTCGGCACGCGCTACGACTGCGGCAGCAAGATCGGATACCTGGAAGCTACGCTGGCCTTCGCCGCCAAGCACCCGGAGCTCGGTGCAGAATTTCGCGCGCTGCTCACCGCTGCGGCGCGTCGTCTGCAACCGCCGCTCGCCACTTCGAACAGTCCACCGCAACTGACGCTGGTTTCGGACTGACCTCGGTGGCTCCATCCTTCCTGTGGACAGTTTGACCACCAGGCACGGCGTTTGCTTCTGACCTGTGTTCGCCAGGCACTCTCGCAGCGAGAGTGCCCGTCAGCCGGCTCGTCCGGCACAGCGTTGGAGTGGCGGACCAAATGGGGTCGGCCACACCGTGGCCCGGAGCTGCTTTCCTGCGCAGCACGGGCCTGTGGACAACACAGACCAAGGGCCTGAGCCCCATAGGAGGAAGGATGAGCCAAACGAGGCTCCGCCAGGAGCACCGTCAGCAGCAAACCCTGACCCCGCGCCTGCAACAAGCGGTCCGCTTGCTGCAACTTTCATCCCTTGATTTCGCACTCGAGGTCAACCGGGCGATGGACACCAATCCGTTCCTGGAGAACGATGAAGCGACGCGCCGAGGCAGACGCGGCCAACCGGACCCCGCAGTCCGAAGTGGCACGCGAAAACCTAGCGGCGACACGGGACACTTTCGCCGACGCGCCGCAGGTCACGATCATCGACGCGGCGCCCGATCCGCGCGCGGACGGCGAGTGGGAAAGCAGCGCCTGGGCGCAGTACGGCAGCCCGGGTTCCAAGCGCGCCAACGGCTCGGAGTCCGATGTGGACTTTGCCGAACTGGCGTCGGTGGACGAATCGCTGCGGGACCACCTGAAGGCCCAGGCGCAGCTGCTGCCGGTGTCCGAACGCGACCAGATCCTGATGGCGACGGTGATCGAGGCGCTCGACGACGACGGCTACCTGCGCATCGATCTCGAGGAACTGAAGGGCCTGGCCGGCACGGACCCCGAGCCCGAGGTCGACGAACTCCTCGTTGCGCTGCGCCTGGTCCAGTCGCTCGAACCGGTCGGCGTTGCCGCACGCGATCTCAAGGAGTGTCTGTTGCTGCAGTTGCGCGAATTCCAGAATGGCAGCCGCACCCCGGTCCACGATCTCGCCACGCGCATCGTCGATGAACTGCTTGACCGCGTCGCCCTGCGTGACGTCACCGGAATAGCGCGCACGCTGAAGGCGGCGCCGGCGGACGTCGAGCAGGCCCTGGACTGCATTCGTCGTCTCGAGCCCCGGCCCGGCTGGCGCTACGGCGCCCCGGACACGCGCTTCATCGTGCCCGACATCATCGTGCGCAAGGTGCGCGACGAATGGACCGTGATGCTGAATCCGGACATCGTGCCGAAGGTACGGCTCAACCGCATGTATGCGGACTTGTTTCGCAGCAACCGCGATTCCAGTCATGCCGATCTCGCGGCGCAGCTTCAGGAAGCGCGGTGGACGGTGCGCAACGTCGAGCAGCGTTTCTCGACGATCCTGCGTGTCGGACAGGCGATCGTCAAACGCCAGCGCAACTTCCTCGACTATGGCGAGCTGGCGATGAAGCCGCTCGGCCTGCGAGAGATCGCCGAAGAACTCGAATTGCACGAATCCACCGTGTCACGCGTGACCAACAACAAGTACATGGCAACGCCGCTCGGCGTGTTCGAACTGAAGTTCTTCTTCTCCCGGGCGCTCGCGACGAGCAGCGGGGGGAAGTGTTCGACCACCGCGATCCGCGGGGCAATCAAGGAGATGATCGAGGAAGAGGACGCCACCCATCCGCTGTCAGACGCGCACATCGCGCGCCTGCTGTCGCGTCAGGGCCTGAAGGTCGCGCGGCGCACGGTAACGAAATACCGGCAGATGATGAAAGTTCCTCCGTACGAGGCGCGGCGCCGCGAGCGCAGTAGCAACGCCGACCGGTAGGCCGGCCGTGTTGTCGTAAGCCGGCGCCGGACCTGTAAGACCCGGCTCGCGGCACGACGGACATCGTGCGGCTGGCGCCTTACCCGGCGATCGGCGCGCGGCTATGCGCGCCCACCGCCGACGCCACGCGGCCCCAGGTTGGTGAGCCGCCGGCTGCGGGTCGCCTACTTCTTTGCCTTGTCCTCGTCGCGCCGCTCGCCGATCTCGTGGCCGATGACGCCACCGACCGCGGCGCCACCCACGGTACCGAGCACCCCGCCACCGACCGCATTGCCGACCGCGGCACCGGCACCTGCGCCGATGGCCGTGCCTTTCTGTGCGTCGGTCCAGGAACTGCATCCCGCGAAGACCAGCGCTGACATCATCGCAATCGTCGAAGTTCTCACCGCATGTCGTTTCATCGCGTGTCTCCTTTCACTTTCACGACTTGAGCACTACGTGTTCGCCGACTCCGCGGGGCGGCGTTCCGAACGCGGCCGCCTTGGCGATGCGAAGCATCTGCACCATCCGGTTGATGTCACTCTTCCAGAGTTCCGCGCGCTCGATGTCCACTCGCAGCAAGGCCAGGTCAGGGTCGGTCGGTCCCTGCGGAAACCATGCCTCGTTCATCGCGCTCCAGAGGCTGCGCGCGCGCACGGGGTCGTCGACGACCATCGCCCGACCGCTGATCGACAGGTAGAAGCTGTCGCCCGCATCCATGCACGAGACGTTGACCTGTGCCTGTTGTGAAAGGTCATCGACAAAGTTGGTGCTGCGCGAGGCGAAGAACCACAACGTCGAGTCGAATTCGCTCTGCTGGAGCGTCATCGGCCGCGATGACAGTCGGCCCGACGAATCCCGCGTCGTCAGCAGGACGAAACGGATTTTGTTGAGGCGTGACCAAGCCTGCTGCTGTAATTGATCGTCGCTGGACTCATCCGCCATCGGTTGTGCTCCCGCCGCTCAATCGGCCTTCACAATTCCAGCAAGGTAGGTGCCGCCACTTCCGCGGAGTGGAATCAACGTCGGGCAGCTGCCGACTTCTTCGACACTGGCGGCGGCCGGTCCGACGCCTGCCGCGCCTGCTTCGCGGCGCTTTCGACGGGCGCAAGAAGCTGTGCACAGTTTGCGTCGTCGCCGGGCCCGGTCTCGATCAGCGGAATCAGTGCTGCCAGCGGATTCACGGCCGCCAGCGCGATCGCAGCTCCGCCCCGGAGCAGTGTTCCCGAGCTGACCGTCACGCGAGGATCACGGAACGTGCCTTCAACATTCAGCGGCGCCCGTACCGACAGGATGCTCGGCTCCTTTGGCTTGGAGTCGAGCTCGAGCGCGAAGCGCTCGGCCCGCAGATCGATCGCGCCCTCGCCGTCGATCCGCGCGGTCTCCGCATCGAGGACGAACAGGTGCGTCCGCGCGATGCCCTGCTCGACCGCCATGGAGAGCGCCGCACAGCGCACGGCGACCGGTTCATCGCCACGCAGCAGCAGCGGCAGGAGCTTGCCGCCATCGAGGCTCGCGGCCGCGATCACCGTGTGGGAAATGCGCCCTCCCGACATGGCAGCAGCCACGGTGCCATTGGCGCTGCCGAGCAGACTTGCGACGGATTGGCCACGCCCGCTCAATCGGATCTGTGCGCCGAGCTCCCCGGCGCTCACGCGGTTCGTGTCGAGTGTCGGAAACAGGCGGGCGAACTGAACGCGCCGGAGATCAATGGCGGCCTCGGCCGCCGTCGGCTTCATCCTGGCATCGAGAACGATCGTCGACACGATCTCGCCGCCGGCAAATCCGAACTGCAACGGCTTGAGAGTCAGCACGCCCGCCGCAAGGCCGACGCGCAATTCCAGATCCTCGAGCGGCACCTCGGGCCGCACGATGAGTCGACGCGCGGTCAGCGAAACTTCGGCGTTCATCGCGTTTAGCCGCGGAATGTCGAAGTTCTCCTCCGGGAAGACGCGTGTTTGGGCGGCGCGCGCCGCGTCGGTCTGGGGGATACCGATGGCGGCGCCGAGATCCGCCAGCGCGAGACGCTCGCTGACGAGGGTCGCGGTCAACATCGGCCGCTCGCCGCGCGTGTCGAACTCCCCCTTGCCGCGGACATCGCTGCGACCGATCCTGCCGATGATGTCGTCGAGGCGGTAGATGCGCTCGTGCAGCCGCAGGCGGCCCTGCAGCCGGTACGGAGGCGTCGAGGGCAGCACGATCGGGAGCGTCGGATACAGGCTCGACAGTGTCGGCCCGGCGATCACGAGCCGCGCATCGATCGACGTGTCCCCCAGCAGGTCGGCTACTTCGCCGTCCGCTTCGACGCGGGTCCGCGCCACGTCGAACCGCGCTCTGACCGGAAACGGCGTGCCGGTGTCACGCAGCGTGATGAACGGGCCGGTCAGCGCTTCGCCGGCGAACGGGCTGGCTTCATAGCGTCCCGTCACTGTGACCCGCGTGCGCCAGCGCGCCGTCTGCTCTCGCGGCGGCAGGGTATCCACCCGCGCCCGTGCTTCAACCTGGGATTTCTCGTCCCGCAACGTCAGGACCACGTCATCGAGCGCCAGCGTGCCGATGTGTATCCGCTTCCATAGCGGCTCGCGCTCGTCATCGCGGTGGGTGGGCTCGTCCCGTTTCGATGCCGCTGCCCAGTTGACCCTGCCGTCTTTGTCGCGATGCAGTTGAATACGGGCGCTGGTCAGCCCCACCTCGGTCAGCCGCAGCTCGCCGCGCAGCAATGGCGCCAGTGTCAAGTCAAAGTAGACCGTCTCGGCACGGAACAGCGGCACGCCCCGTGCGTCCGCGTGGCCCACCGCGACGTCGCGTAACACGAGACGCGGTCCGCGCTGCCACTGACCATCGACCGAACCAATCGCCACATCGCGGCTGGTGGATCGGGCGATGCGTCGCTCGAGAGGACCGCGCAGCCAGTTCCAGTCGAAGACCAGCAGCAGTGTCACAACCGCCATCACCGCCAGCGCGGTGATCAGTGCGATGCGCCGCCGCTGACCGGATGCGCGCAGACGATCGCGCCAGTTCGATGAGACGCGAGGAGGCATGAGTTCGTACTTTCGGGAGATCCTGCTTCTTGCAAGCAACGTGCCCCGGGTCGACGGGCGTAGCGCTTGCCTGCATCGCAACGCGGCCGGAGCGCATCGACACCGTTCGCGACGGAGGATTCATGAGCGCTACAGATACCGTGACCCAGCCAGCGGATTCCGCGGCACCGATGAAGGAGCCAAAGCCACCGTTCGAACCACAGCGGCAGCAGCCGCCAGGCCTCGAGTCCGAAGTGCAGCCGGCGCCGCGCTTCGAGGCGCTGCGCTACAAGGCGGCCGGCAAGCTGACCGGACAGGCCGCGCTTATCACCGGTGGCGATTCAGGCATCGGACGCGCCGTTGCCGTGCTCTACGCGCGTGAAGGCGCCGATGTCGCGATCGTCTACCTGCCGGAGGAACAGAGTGACGCCGATTCAACACGCAGGGCCGTGGAGGAATGCGGACGGCGATGTGAACAGATTCCCGGCGACCTTGCCGACCCCGAGTTCTGCGACGATGTAATCGAGCGCACGGTGAAGGCATTCGGTCGCCTCGATATCCTCGTCTCCAACGCCGCGCGGCAGAGCCGCAAGGAACTCGCGCAGCTGGACGACGCGGACCTGCAACGGACGTTCGAGACCAACATCTTCGCGTACATGCGACTGTCGCGCGCCGCCCTGCGGCACATGAAGCGCGGTGCCGCCATCATTGCAACGAGTTCCCAGACCGGGATCCAGGGCTCGCACAGGCTTCCCGATTACTCGGCAACCAAGGGAGCGATCAATGCGTTTACGAAGTCGCTGGCGATCGACCTGATTGACCGTGGCATACGCGTGAATGCCGTCGCACCCGGTCCGGTGTGGACGCCACTGAATCCGTCCGATACCGGACTCACTGCCGAGAAAGCCGGCAAATTCGGATCAGACAGTCCGATGAAGCGTCCGGCACAGCCCGAGGAACTGGCTCCGGCTTACGTCTTTCTCGCATCGAACGCGGATTCGTCGTACATCACCGGCACGGTGCTGCAGGTGATGGGCGGCGAGACGACCGGAGGATGACCTGAGATCGTTGTGGCGACGTCGCGCGGCTTCGCCATGGCCGCATGCGACATCGATACCGCCGGATCGGTTAGCCGGCACGGGAAGTGCCTGCCATCGGGACAACGGACGAGGCTCTCTGCTTCATCTAATGGTCTGCACCATCGCACCGTTGACCCACTGCCCGCTGGGCCGCGTCGTCCGTTACGGGCTGGTCATCATCACGGGACTTGGCTTGCTCACCGCGTGCGATCCGCGTCGTGCGCAATCTGACCTGGCGTCGGCCGGTAACGCGGTCACTCTCCTATCCCATTCCAAGTAGCGGCGGAGCTCGAATGCACAATTTGCAGCGCCTGCACGTGCCGGACCCGAACGAGCCGGCACACGTACCTCCCCCGGTGCCACCGCAGCCACCGCGTCCGGCACCGGGGAAACCACCGATCGACGATCCTCCCGCGCCCGGCAGCCCCGAGGTCCCGGTGTACACGCCGCCCAGCGGCGGCGTCGCAGGCACATCCCTTGCCCAGAAGGGTGACGCATTCAGCCCCCTTTAACCGACCAGGAGAGTAAAGATGAGCATCGTGATTTGGCTGATCATTGGAGGCATCGTCGGCTGGCTCGCCAGCCTGATCATGCGCACAGACGGCCAGCAGGGCATTCTTCTGAATATCGTCGTGGGCATTGTCGGCGCGGTGCTCGCCGGCTGGCTGATTTCGCCGCTGGTGGGCGTGGGTACTATCAACCAGGGCATTTCGATCGCGTCGATAGTCGTCTCGCTGATCGGCGCCCTAATCCTGCTAGCCATCGTCAACCTGTTCCGCCGCGGTCGCGCACGCTGAACGGTCGGGCGAAGCGAATATGCCGTGTCAATTTCCGCTGACACGGTTCTGTGCTGAAGCCGGGTACTCCGGCTTCAGCTTTTTTATGCTCTCAGCTGCCGCGTAATAGACAGGACAGGCAGCCTTCGCGGTTAGCTGCGCTGGTTCTCGCGCTGACCGTCTTTCTGCTTCTGCTCGTTGCGGTTCTGACCGCCCTGTTCCTGGCGCTTCTGGCCGCCTTGCTCGCCGCGATTCTTACCGCCTTGGTCCTGACGGCCCTGATCGCCTTGCTCGCCGCGGTTGCCCTGCTCATTTCGGTTCTGCTGCATCGAATGCTCCTGCAAGTTCCACCGGCGACATTGCCGGGTTAACGAGGGCGGCAACGTACATGCCTGTCCGGCGTCCAGCGCGAGTCCCACAGTGATAGCCGCGCTAGCATGGGTGTCATCTCACCTCCTGGCACAGCGCAATGACAGAACGAATCCGCGGCCTGCTCGCCCCTGTCGTCACGCCGTTCGACGCATCGCTCAAGCCGGATGCCGAACGACTGCTCAGGCATTGCCGGTGGTTGCTGTCGCAGGGCTCGGGCCTCGCGGTCTTCGGCACCAATTCCGAAGCCAACTCGCTGTCGGTCGACGAGCGCATCGCGCTGCTGGATTACCTCGTCGAGGCAGGAATACCGACGCAACAGATGATGCCCGGCACGGGATGCTGCGCGATCACCGATTCGATCCGCCTGACCGCGCGCGCGGTGCACCACGGCGTTGCCGGCTGCCTGATGCTGCCGCCGTTCTACTACAAGGGCGTCACCGACGAAGGCCTGTATCGGAATTTCGCGACGATCATTGAAGCGGTGGCCGACGCAAGGCTGCGCATCTACCTGTACCACATCCCTCCGGTTGCGCAGGTCGGCATCAGCTTCGAACTGATCGAGCGACTTCTGAAGGCCTACCCCGGCACCGTCGCCGGGATCAAGGATTCCTCGGGTGACTGGAGCAACACCCAAGGACTTGTCACGCGGTTTGCCGGTTCGGGCTTCGACGTCTTCGCCGGCAGCGAATCGTTCCTGCTGCCCAACCTGCGTGCCGGTGGCGCGGGCTGTATCAGCGCCACCGCAAACGTGAATCCGGGGGCGATCCACCGGCTGGTGAAGCAGTGGCAAACTCCCAACGCGGATGAGCTGCAGGCCGCTCTCGATGCGGTGCGCACGATCTTCCAGAAGCGCCCGATGATCGCCGCGCTGAAGCGCGCCATCGCGCACTGGAGTGGCGACGACGTCTGGTGCCGCGTGCGGCCGCCGTTGGTGGAACTCGGGACCGAGCAGGCCGCCGCGCTGATCAGCGAACTCGAGGCGGTCGGCTTCGAAATGCCCGGTCTGCCTACCTGACCGAACCACCCGACGTCGATGGGAAAGCTTCCCATTTTCGTGGCGTCCCGACGCGACATCCATGCCCCGCTCCGGAATGAGCGGCCGTTGACGCCGCTTCCAATGCGCTGCTACCTTGGCTCGCCGCGTCGCCTTGCTGCGCACGGCGCAGGCGAGAGATCCCGTCAACGGGACAGACCAGCCCACACCGGAGGGAATCGTGAAAGTTTGTCTGTTGAAGAAGCTGCTGCATGCCGCGGCATTCGCCGGCGTCGCCACGACCGCACAGGGCGCACTCATCGGGTTTGACGATATTGGCGCGAACGGCACCGAGTTCACGCCCTACGTCGAAGACGGTTTCACCATAACGCCCGGCAGCAACCGGTGGATCAATGTCCGGACCTACGGCGCGCCGGCGCCCTCCGCGCAGTTCAACCGCAACCCGGAGGAGCCCGAAGTCAGCAGCGGGCTGTTTATCACGGCCGGGGGCGCGGACTTCACGTTCAGCTCCGTCGATCTGTACTCGAGCGTGACTCCGATTCCGTATCGCGTCCTCGGCTACCAGGGTGACGTCGTGGTGCTCGACTTCTCCGGAACCGTACCGAATACGTTCGGCGCCTTCCGCACCGTGCTGAACGAGCAGTCCGGTCTGCTTCTGGATCGTCTGTACATCCGGCTGACGAATCCGTTCCTCGCCCTCGGCGGCAATCCGGTGGGCATGGACAACATCATGGTCGCGCGCAGTTCGGTGCCCGAGCCGGCGATGCCGGCTCTGCTGCTGGCGGCGGCGTTGCTCGCTGCCAGCATGCGTCGCCGCGCGTGACCGCGACGCAATCGTAGTTCCTACCCACCGCGCCGGGTCAGGCGGCCTGGACGGGGCGTCGCGACTGACCGGGGGTTCGGGCGTTGATGCCCGCCGCGCTGCCGTCACGTCGTAACGGCGAATCGAAACCCGCGCCCGCCGGGCAATCGCTATGCCCGGCGCGGCCTATCCGCGTTCGACCCGCGTCGCCATTTGTTCGATACTGAATGCTTTACACGCGCTGTAGGAGGAGCGGACCATGGAGTCAGCAGGGCCGTCAGCCGCGAGGACGGCCGACTCGCTGACAGAGAGGCCAGCGGCGTCCGCGGAGGCAGCGACGCAGGCGCTGTCGCGACCCGTTGCGCCCCCCAGCGAACCCCGACGATTCCGCATCGGGCTACGCACCTACCTTCGCACGCTGTTTCTCGGCACCATCACGCCGCTGGTGGTCCTGGCGGCCGTGCTGGTCTACCAGGTGGTTGCGAATGAGCGGCAAGCGGTCCAGCAGTCGATGCTGGACGTTGCGCGGACCTTGTCCGCTGCTGTCGATGCCGAAGTCGGTCGCACGGCGCTCGCCCTCGAAGTACTGGCAATGAGTCGCGCACTCGACGCGCCGAACCTCGATGAATTCAGACGCGAGGCGGAGGCCGTCCGCGCACTGCACCAGCGCTGGTCCAACGTCGGACTGGTCCGACTCGACGGCAAGCGCCTGCTGAATCTGCGGGTCCCTCCGGGAGCGCCAATTCCCTCGGGGAACGACGAGGCCTTTCTGCGCGCCGCCGCTGAGGGGAAAACGCTCATTTCCAATGTCATCAAGAGTCCGACATCGGGCAAGCACCTCGTTTACGTGAGTGTGCCGGTACGGCGAAACGGCAAGCCCCTGTATGCGTTGGCGGCGACGATGGAGTACGAGGTCTGGACCGAGTGGCTGAGGTCGCACATCCCGACCGGCAGCATCGCCGCGATCGATGACCGCAACGGAACGATCTTCGCCCGCAGTGAGCGCCCGGAGGCCTTCACCGGTCACGCAGCAGCCGAGGGGGTCAAGAGGGCTTACTCGGAGCGTATCGACGGGCTGATCAAGGCCGCCAACCGCGAAGGGCTCGACATCTATGCCGCCTTCCACACCTCGGCGTTGACCGGCTGGCATGCGCTGATCGTTTCGCCTGCGGCAGTGGTAGACGCGCCGGTCAATCGCTATGTCGCCGGTCTTGCAGCGGGCACCCTGTTTGTCCTGCTGCTCGCCTTGGCGGCCTCAAAGCTGGTGGCGCGCCCCCTGGAGTCTTCGACGGCCCGCTTGCACGAGGCCATTGCCGCCTTTGGCGAAGGCCGGCGCCCGGAGGAGCGGAACCTGCCGATTGCGGAACTGGATGATGTGCACCGGTCTACGCAGCAGGCCGCAGCCCTGCTTGAACGCGCGCAGCAATCGCTTCGGCACCGCAACCGGCAGTTCGAGGCGCTGCTGAACAGCGCTCCCATCGGCGTCTGCCTCGTCGACTCGGCCTTCCGTATCACGGCAGTGAACCCTGCGGCGCGCTCCCTGATGGGCCCACCGAACGATGTCGACGACAACGACTTCAGGGCCGTGCTGCGCCGGATCGCCGGCGCCGAAGCCGAACGGCTCACGCGTTGCCTCGAGAACACGCTCGCTTCAGGAGAAACGTCGCATCTCGCCGAAGTGCGCGCCGTCGAGCAAGGGCGCATCCACGAGTGGCACATGGAGCGACTGCCGCTGCCCGATGGCCACGGCGTGGTCTGCTACTTCAAGGACATCTCACCGCAGGTGCAGGCGCGCGAGGAAGTGCTGCGTCAGCGTGAGGAACTGCAAACGATGCTCGACGTGATTCCGGTCGGAATTGCAGTGGCGCACGACAATCAGGCAAATCGGATCACCGTATCGCCCTACCTCGGTCGCCTCCTGGGCATCAGCCCTGGCCAGAACGCTTCACTCAGCGGAGGTGATCCCGGCCCCGCGCCTTATCGCTGCCTGCGGAACGGGCAGGAGCTCACGCCCGACGACCTGCCGATGCAGGTCGCGGCACGCACCGGTAAGGAGGTTTGGGGCACGGAATACGACATCGAGCTCGCTGACGGCCACATTCTTCATGTGATGTCCAACGCCGCACCGCTGTTTTCACCGGATGGGCGCGTCCGCGGCGCGATCGGTGCGCATGTCGACATCACGGAACTCAAGGACGCGCAATTGGCGCTCGAAGCCGCGGATCGGCAGAAGAACGAGTTTCTGGTGACGCTTGCCCACGAACTGCGCAACCCGCTCGCTCCGATCCGCTACGCGGCGGCGCTGCTGCGGTCGGATGCCGATGCGGGCGCGCTGGAGCGGGCGCGCCACACGATCGAACGACAGACCGCGCACCTGGCGCGACTTCTGGACGACATCCTCGACCTGAGTCGCATCTCGCGCAACGTCATCGAACTCAAGCATGAGGCCGTCGACATGGTGCAGCTGCTGCGTGCGGCGGCAGAGAACATTCGTTCGCTTGTCGAGGAGCGACGCCAGAGCCTCTTGGTCGACCTGGGTATCGACTCCTTGTGGGTCAATGGCGACTCCGCACGCCTGCTGCAGGTCGTCGACAATGTGCTGAACAACGCGTGCAAGTACACCGAGCCTGGCGGCACGATCCGATTGCAGGCGCGCGCCGACGGCGGGCACTGCGAGGTGCGCATCAGCGATACGGGGATCGGACTGTCCGCCGACATGGTGCCGGCCATCTTCACGATGTTCGGACAGGGCCATCCGATGCTGAAGGCCTCGAAGGGCGGTCTCGGCATCGGGCTTGCGCTGGTGCGTCGGCTGGTCGAACTGCACGCCGGCAGCATCACGGTGGAGAGCCCGGGCCTGGGCCGCGGCACGACCTTCACGATTCGATTGCCGCTGCTGGAAGGCGCAAACGGAAGCCGCGCACCGTCCCCTACTGGCAGCGCCGGTGGTGCTGACCTCGGTCGGCTCAGCGTCCTGGTCGTCGACGACAATGTCGATGCGGCGCGCACGCTCGGGCTCGTCCTTTCTGCGGCCGGTGTATCCGTGCAGATTGCGCATACGGCGGCGGACGCGGCCTCGGTCGCGCGCTCGTGGCGACCGCAGGCCGCGCTGCTGGACGTCGGCTTGCCGGACGGCAGCGGCAACGACGTGGCGCGAAGCATCCGCGCCGAGACCTGGGGTCAGGACATCCTGCTGGTTGCGGTGACCGGCTGGGGTCAACAGTCCGACAAGGAAAGCACCGCCGCCGCGGGCTTCGACATGCACCTCGTGAAGCCCGTCGATCCTGCCCAGATCCTGGCCCTGCTGACAGGCTTCGCGCGGCGCGCGGCCCGGGCCCCGGAAGTGGGCGCGTAGCGGCGTTCCACAAGCCTGCCTCCAGCCCGCGGAGGAGAACCAACAAGACACTGTTCGGCGAGCCCACGCCCGCTCTCCTGTCCGACACTCCAAGGATCGCGATGCGCAGTGCAGGACCGGGCCATGGTCATCCAGGCCGTCTCCAGGCGTGGCCGACCCGCTGAACGACTTATCGACTGCCGCAAAGGACGGGAACCGCGCGCCGTGGTGAGCGTGCGCCGGCCGTGAGCACAGCGCCGGCGCTGTGCGTCAGTCTGTGCGTCTACCCTTGAATGCTGTCCCTCGGAACGATTACGCGTTCTGTTCGCAACGGGACTCCTCCGCGCGCCTGAAGCGCGATTCTCAGTTGCAACTGAGTGAGGCTCGGCCCCTCTTGTCGGGCCGAGCCTTTGGACAATGAATGCCGAGCGAGAGTCCTGCTGGAATCCGTGCACGGCGCCCTGGGGTCCACGCCGATTCAGCGTCCGGCGGAACCCACAGGAGACGCCTTGCATGTCTACTTGTTTACATGCACCTGCATGAAATTGTCCTGCGCCGACGTGTTGATCACGCGGATCTTCGTACCCGTATTGGGCACCTGCACGCTCGACCAGCCGAAGTTGCCGATGGTCGGATTGGGCGCGACCCAGTAGCTCTGCGTGTCGTCGAACAGTGGGTTCCCAGGCGCACCGCCGTAGCACTGCTCCATGCTATTCGCGTGCAAACAGACGACGTCGGTCGGATCTAGCCCGAACGTCGAGTCGAATGACTGGATCCGCGGGCGCCACACCATGCCGCTGCTATCGGGCCGCAACAGCAACGCCGGATGCGCATCCACCGGTAGGTACAGCCCGCCGCAGCGGCCGCTGAGACAGGCGTCTCCGACGTTGTTGTCGGGGAAGGAGGTGTCGTAGTACCAGACCAGAAGGCCATCCTGATACGGGAAGTGCTCGACCCAGTTGCCCAGCGACGGGTTGTTCAGGAAGCCGAAGTTGTACGGCCCCGTCCGCAGCCCATCGTCGTAGCCGCGGTAGTTGCGGTATTCGGAGAAGTAGGCGTTGAAAAACGACTTGGTCGTCGTCCCAGTCGTCCGGGAGAACCCGGCGTACACCCAACCCGGGTCGCTTTCCGCCCCATCGACAGCCTTGCCCGTGATCGCGATTTCGTCCACCGAAAGGCCGTCACCCACGACCGCCCCGTCCGTCCAGTAGCGGAAGCGAAGCTGGATCGTCTGCCCGGCATATGCGTTCAGGTTGGCGGTGACCGGAACCCAGACCGGGGTGAGGAGCTGATCGCAGACCTTCGGCGAGCCGGACGTGCCAGTGATCCCATTGCCGAAGTTCTGTCCGTTCTCGTTGTCGTTGGTCGACGCGGAGGTCGGGATCGAGCTGAACGTGGCACCTCCATTGGTCGAGATCTCGACGTAGGCGTAGTCCCAGCAGGTCTCGATCTGGTACCGCGCCTGGAACGTCAGCGTGATCGGCCCGGCCCCGAGCGCAACCGGACGCGTCATCAAGTTGTTGAGGTCGTTGCCCGCGCCAGAGTGGTAGAAGTAGCTCCCAGCGTACGGGTCCCCGATCTTGAAGTCGACATTCTTGTCTGGGAGCAGGACGACGAGCTGCTGCGCCTGCTTGGTATTCGCCGATGCTGGTCCGAGCTTCACGGAAGCCGACTGCTTGTATCCGACCACCTGGTAGTTGGACCAGTCGAGGAAGATCTTCTCGTAGGCGCTCATCGGAATCGGCTTGCTGCCGATGCCGTCGGCCGGCACGCCGGTGCTGCCGTACGAACCGCTCGAATACAGCGTCCAGAAACCCGTGGAGTTCTCGGCGCCACCGGTATTGCCGCTGGTGTCGTACAGGTCGGGCAGACCGAGATCGTGACCGAACTCGTGGGCAAACACGCCGACACCCCCGTTCTCCGGCTCAATCGTGTAGTCACCGATCCAATAATTAGTGCTGCCGATCCGAACGCCGCCAAAGCCGTTCGGGCCAGCGCCGTCGGGACCGTTTGCCGCGTAGTACGCGTACCACCTATGGCTCCAAATGGCATCGGTACCCTGGGCACCACCGCCCGTTTCCTCGCCTTCGCCGGCATGGACGCTCTGGAAGTGGTCGATGTACCCGTCGGGCTCGTTGAAGTTGCCATCCCCGTCGTAGTCGTATCGGTCCCAGACGTCGAACTGCGCGAGATAGGCGTTGATCTCGGCCAGCGTCTTGCCCGCTGCGATCTGAGCGTTGTACCAAGCGTCGACCGAGTGGTTCACGAACGCCCAGGTCTGTGCACAGACGATGCCGCCGCAGTAATTGCGACCATACGCTGCCGCGTTGTAGGGAACCTGCACCCAGTTCGAGACATCGCCACTGACGGTGTAACGGTTCGACGACTCCTGGATGTAGAAATTCCGCATCGAGACCGCCCCGGGGGACTCCGAGAACAGCATGTTCTTGTAATGGCCCGGCGAGAAGTCGGACGTCCAAATGGTCGTGTTGTCGACCGCTCGGTCCGGCGCGGGGATCTGGTTGTGCACCGGGCCGGGCACCCCACTGAAAAGGATCGGCGCCGGGTGATCGGCCGGCCCGAAATCGCCCAGCACGGTCCAGATCTTGTCCTCACCTTGGCGCGCAAGCTCGACGAACTGGCCCTTGGCCACTTCCACAACCTTATTGGGGCCCTTCGCCTGCTTCTGCCCCTTGAGGAGCTTCTGCAGACCCTGCTTGCGCAGTTCCGCCTGCTTCTTGCCCCGAGGGTGTTCGATGTTGTCCGACTTGTTGCCCTTTGTTTCGTGCCCCGGGGCGGCCAGTGCGTCCGGGGAAGCTACCAAGGGAACGAGACCGGCGATGGCCGTCAATGCGATGCATCTGCGGAGC
The DNA here is from genome assembly GCA_963791235.1 of uncultured beta proteobacterium. Taxonomy (GTDB): domain Bacteria; phylum Pseudomonadota; class Gammaproteobacteria; order Burkholderiales; family Burkholderiaceae_F; genus JALORV01. Next base: position 54,967 of record CAWBRW010000024.1, read on the forward strand.
GTGATACCTCTCATGAAGTCTCCTCCGTGCTGGTTATAGTCGTTTGACCTCGCGAACCCGAAGCGACAGCGGCGCGCGCGGAGCCGTGGGTTTACCACCATTGGAACGACAAGGGAATGACTTCAACAAGCAATTCGATTGAACTCGACTGGCTCGGAGCCAGGCTGAAGCCAAGAAGACTCGCCGGCCAATGCCTTGCCTGGAGTTGACTCAGTCCCGCGGACAGGTTGGGATTCGATTCTCAAGTCTGCTGACGTTCCCCCGGAAGCCGGACGGTTCTGGTCTATCGAGGGCGTCCACGGTGCTGATGATTCAGTACGGCCAGGAGTTGCCCATGCAGCCGCCTGCCAGTTTCGCCCAATCGCGGGCGCGAAGAGGCACGCTTCGAATTGCTCTACATGGGCTCGGCACTGGCCCGGGCGAGTTTGGCTGCTTCAGGGGGTAGGCGGCGGTTGTCCGTCGCACGGCCCAGACACCTCATCTGACGTCGCGGTGAAAGCAGTGCGCTGTCGGCTCACGCGGTTGTCGGAGGCGCCGCGGCCTCACCGTCGCAGTTGGGCCTGCTGCTGTTCGACGGCACTGGCCGGCGCAAGAACGAGGTTCAGACCATCGCGGTGACATCGTAGCCGAGACGCATGGTCAAAAGCGGGCGCTGTCTCCGGACAAGGCTGTTTTCTTTTGCACCCGCTCCGCCGCCTTGTCAGCGTGCGGTCACAGCTGGTTCGCAATGAAGCTGGAGATATACGTCGACCAGCCGACCGAGCGCGGTTCGGTGATTTCGCGTGACTTTGCGAAGTCTCTCTCGAAGAGATCACCACGCAACGCGGTGACGAATACCGGATCGGACGTCGCGATATCGAGCTCGCGGTTGATCCGCAGCGAAAGCTTGTCGAAGTTGGCGGAGCCCAGGCAGGCCCAGCCGTCGTAGATCGCCGCCTTCACGTGCGTCATTCCCGGATAGGCGTAGACGCGCACGCCGTTGCGCAGGAAGACGTTGGTCGCGACGAGATTGGCTGCATTCATGAAGCCCGAGTCGCCCGCGGTCGGCAGCACCACGCGGACATCGACCCCGCGGCGCCGCGCATCGACCAGCGCGGCGATCATCTCGTCGTCGGACACATAGGGTTGCTCGATGTAGATGTAGCTGCGCGCAGCACGGATCGCCGCAAGCTGCGCGATCAGGATCTCCGGATTCGCGGTGCGCGTGTACAGCGTTCGCACGCCAATCGCGTCCGGCGGTGGCGCGCTGGGCTTGGGAAGGGTCTCCATCGATCGCGTCAGCTTGGCGAGATCACCGCCGATCGCGGCCTGTGACCATGCCAGCTCGAAGTCCCGCGCAAGCTGCGCCACAACGGGTCCTTCGACCTCGACCATCACGTCGTGCCACTCGTACCGATACTCCTGGCCGATGTTCATGCCGCCCAGGAAGGCGCGCTGACCGTCGACGATGATCGATTTCGTATGGTCGGACGTCATCCAGGGATTGGCGACCGTGCGCACCGTCACTTTGGAGCCGGCCTGCAGGTACTCGACGATCGAACGCGGTGCTCCCGCATAGGGATAGCCGCCCCCATAAGGCAACCTGCCGGCGACACGCGCCGCAGAGAGCGAACCGAGGTGATCGAGCAGTACCTGCACCCGGATCGTCTTCGATCGCTCCTTCAACAGATCGGCCAGCTGCAGCGCGTACGGATCGGTGTCAAAGATGTACAGGCGGATCAGCACCGATTCGCGCGCATCCTGGATCGCCTGCACCAGCGTGGGGAAGTAGGCATCCCCGTCGATCAGCAGCTGCAGGCGGGCCGAGGTTCGGCGCGCGCCAAACCGCTCGTCAAGCTGGCCCTCGAACTTTTCGAGGTCCATGGCACTCCCCTTGCCAGCCGCAGGCAATGGCTTCTGCGGCGCTGCGCGCGGGTGCGGCACCAGGCCGGTTGCGGTCTGCAAAGTCAGCCACGTCAAGCGTGCCGCCGCCGTCAACGGCTGTGTCAGCGGCACAATCACATGACTGCGCAGCACCAGGGCTTCCGTCAGCGACAACGCCTCCTCCGGGTCGGCTGGTGCGGCCGCGGCGGCGGGCGCTGACCCAGGCATCACCAGCACGGACTGCCGCCTTTCGATGTCGACCAGGACCAGTGCGCGGCCCGCGGAGCTCGCTCCGGTATCGAACAGGATCAGTCCATCCCTGCCGTAACGCTGCTCCAGGTTCTCACTGACACGGCGCGACAGCTCCTCCTCCGTCACCATGTGGGTGACGCGCAGCGCAACCGGTTTCTGCTCGTGTCGATAGACCTTGAGTTCGCCTCCCGCGCGCGTGAAGACGACGTCGGCCCCCTGCACCACCGCCAGCGCCGCCTCATCGGGCTGGTCCGGCGCAAAGCCCAGCAGCACCTGCTTGAGCAACGCATCCCACGCGGTGGCCGGAAGCATCGTCACGCGCCGCCCTTTGATGGCCAGCGCATCGATGTCGATGGGTTCGGCTTGCACATCAAGCCGCGCCGCGCGATAGCTCGAGGCGGGTGCGCCCGGCTCGGCCTCCGGCCACTGCGCCGCGAGAACGAGGGGCTCCCCCTGATCCGGGTACCGTACATACAGCGTATCGCCAACGGCGACCGCAAGGTCGGGAACGCGCCCTTCCACCACGGAACGGGTTGGTGGCGCGCTCGCGCAACCGACGGCCAGTGCCGTCAAAACGCAGGCCGCGAACCTGGGCACTCCTGCCAGCAGGCGACCAGACCAGCGTAGGCGAATAGACATCACAGGCAGTTTGAGCCTTGCCTATTCGATGCTAGACGCCCGGCACCCCGTGCTCAATGCCGACGCTTGACCGCCGTCACATAGGGATCGAATGCGCTGATCGGCCCAACGCCCAGCGCGTGTACGGTGGCCCTGGCGTGACAATGAAGACCGTTCAAGGCAAATGAACTTCCGGCTGCGGCGCGTGCTGAATCTGACGGCAGCAGGCGCCATCACTGCGCTGCTGGCAGCTCATGCTGCCGCCCAGCCAACCCGACTGGCCACGGACGAGATCCAGACACTGCTTGCGGCGATGGAGCAGTCGGGCTGCGAGTTCTATCGCAACGGCAGCTGGCATACCGCGACGGACGCCCGTGCCCACCTGGCGCGCAAGCTGGCAGAGGTCGAAAGGAGGCACCCGCCACGCAGCGCCGATGAATTCATCGACGTGGTCGCTACGCGCAGCAGCATCAGCGGCGAGCCGTACCGCGTGCGCTGCCCAGGCGTTGCACCGATCGCCAGCGCGACCTGGTTTCGGCAAACCTTGGAGGGCTCGCGGCAGAACCGCGGCGCCAACGCACTAGCTGGCGGAGCGCACACGGTGACTGGCCCGCGCTTCGGCCGATGACAAGCGACGGAGCATCGCGGCGACTTCAACGGCTCTCCGCATGACAGATTCGATGTCACCCGACGTGTCGATCACGCTGGCCCGAGTCTGTTCCGCCGCGTCCAGTGGTTCCTGCCAGCTGATCTGACGCTCCAGGACGGCCTCGGTAGCTTCCGAGGGATCGGTCGCCGCCTGCGCACGGGTACGCACACGCTCCAGCAGCGTCTCCAGAGGTGCAGTGCACATGACGATGGCCGCATGAGCGTTCGTGGCCAAGGAAACATCGATGAAACGCTGACGCTCCCGGCGGTGCAGCGAGGCGGCATCGACCACCACCGACACGCCGGCGCGCAGCACCGTCGCCGCAAGCAACGCGAGACGATCGTAGGTCAGCCGCGTTGCGTCCTCACTGTAGATGCGGCCGAGCGAGTCATCCGCAGGCTCCAGTCCGTGCAGTCGCTTGCGCTCGACGTCGGATCGGAGTCGCACCGCGCCGAGCTCCGCCGCGAGCGTCTGCGCCACGGTTGACTTGCCGGATCCGGACAACCCAGTCATCGCGACGAGCGCGGGTGATGCCGGGCGTTGCAGACGTTCGGCCAGCGCCAGGTAGTGCTCGAACGAGGCGTGCTCGCGCAGCCGCACCTGGTGTTTCACCTCAGGCTGGCGCAGCCGGATCAGTGCCACTTTCGCACGGACGAGTGCCCGGTAGACCGCATACAGCCGCAACAACGCGAGGCCGTCGTAGTCGCCGCTGATCTCCAGGTAGCGGCTGAGGAAGCGCCATGCCAGTCCATCGAGACCGTGATCCGCAAGGTCCATGAAGGTGAATGCGATATCACTGATCACGTCGATGCAGCGCAACTCGGCGTTGAATTCGATCGCGTCGAAGAGCGTCGGTGCGCCGTCCAGCAGCACGACGTTGCCGAGGTGCAGGTCGCCGTGGCACTCGCGGATGCGGCCGTGCACAGCACGCTGGGACAGCAGATCCTTCTTCGCGATGAGTTCGCGCCGCGTCCAGTCGGCGAGTTCATCCAGGCGAGAACGATCAGCCGGCGAGTGCACGTGATCTCGCATCGCAGAGAAGTTGTCGCCGATCCAGCGTGCCACTGTCTCCGGTGCTCCGCCCTCTGCCGGGGCTGCGGTCGCACCAGCATGCAGCGCCGCGACCGCCTCGGCCAGACGATCGATCAGCGCGGGCGTCAGCTCGCCGCGCTCTGCGAGGCGATCAAACGTCAGCCGCGTGTCGAAGCGGCGCATGCGCACCGCAACTTCGATCGTGGGTTCAGCCGAGCCGAAGACACCGATGCGCGGCGCAGACTGTGTGCCGATGATCGGAACCACATCAAGGTAGAGCTCCGGCGCGGAGCGCCGATTCAATCGCAGCTCCTCTTCGCAGTCGCGGTGGCGCTGCTCGAGCGTCGAGAAATCAAGGAAACCGAGGTTCACCGGCTTGCGCAGCTTGTACGCGTAGTCGCCCGCCAGCAGGACCGTCGACACGTGCGTGTCAATTCGTTCCACGCGCATGACGGGCTGCGGATACGCTGCCGGCCGCAGCAGGCCCGCCACCAGCAGTTCGTGCTGCTGCAGCGCCGAGCCAGCATCGAATTTCCCAACCGCGGGCGGCATGGACGCCTGCAACGTGTCGTCCCCGGGGACGCAAAAGCCGACGCACGACAGACGCACGCCGGAACCCCATCAACGTTTATATCCGGGGCCTTCACCATGGGGCTAGATGCGCATCAAGGACGCATGGGTTTGCGACGCGCATTGCACTTGCTGCCCTCGCGGCGAGATATCGAACGCGTGTACGCCGCACCTGCACGACGGAGCCTCCGCAACGGCTGAAAGCGAGCTAGGCGGCGTGCCGCCGCGCGATCCAGAAGATCGCCCCCTCGCTCCCATAGCGTTCGGCGTGCAGTTCGTTGCGGGCGATCTCGAACCGGTCGCCCGGCCGCAAGTGCTGCGTCTGATCGCCGCGCGTCAGCCACAGCTCCCCCTGGACCATCAGCGCCTTGAGCGCAAATGGGTGCCGGTGCAGATCCAGCACTTCATTGGCATCCCAGCGCCGCTCGAGGACCTCGTCGAAGCCTTCGGCCAATGCAGCGGCCTCGAATTCGGAGAACGCAATCGGCGGCATCGCCGGGGCCTCCCGCGCACGACGAGCCAGCGCGGCCTGCACTGCGGCGCGCAGTTCCTCGCGCTCGATCGGCTTCTTCAGGACCGCGTGCGCATCCCACTGACGCGCCCGTGCGATGCTGTCGCCGTCAGCAAACCCGGTGCACAGCAGCCAGGGCAGGTCCTCGCCGCTGCTGACGAAGCCGCGCCGCGAGTTCGATGCCCGTTACGCCCGGCATCGCGTAGTCGGTCACGAGCAGATCGATCTCGCCCGGCGCGCGCTCGAATATCCGCTCGGCGGCATCCGCCGAGCCGCATGCTTCGACCTGCAAACCCCACGAGAGCAGCGTCTCGCGCATCACCGCCAGCACGCTCGGCTCGTCGTCGACCAGCAGCACCCGCCCCTGCAGCGTCTCGCGCGCGCTGCGCAACACGGCGGGCCGCTCGGCCGGCGTCGGTACGGCCGCATGCTCGGGCAAGAGAATCCGGAAGCGCGAACCCTTGCCCCAGTCGGACTCGACGATCACGTGGCCACCGTGCTCGTGCACGATGCCATGCACCATCGACAGCCCCATGCCGCTGCCTTGGCCCGGCGCCTTGGTCGAGAAGAACGGATCGAAGATCCGCTCCAGCAGTCCGGGGTCGATGCCCTTGCCGCTGTCGGCGACGCACAGTTCAACGTAGGTGCCGTTGACGGCCGCGCGGCAACTGGTGCAGACGGCGTCATGCAGCTCCGCAGCGAACGACCGAAATGCGCAGCGCGCCGCCATCGGGCATCGCGTCACGCGCGTTGATCGCGAGGTTGAGCAGCACCTGGTGCGCCTGCACCTCGTCGATCAGGACGGCGGACACGGTTTCGTCGGCCTCGATCTCGATTCCCAGCGTCGACGGCAGCGACGAGCGCAGCATCGGCATCGCATCGCGCACGACGCTCGCCAGAGACAGCGCGCGCGGCTCGCCGCGTCCGCCGCGTGAGAAAGTCAGCATCTGCTGGATCAGGTCGCGGGCACGGCGGCACGACGCCAGCGCCTGGTCGAGGTACTCGACGCTCTTGGCGTCGCCGGCGTCGGTCGACCCGCTCCTCGGCCAGCACGACGTAGCCCATCACGCTCGCCAGGATGTTGTTGAAGTCGTGTGCGATGCCGCCGGTCAGCTGGCCGATCGCCTCCATCTTCTGCGCCTGGCGCAGGCGGGCCTCGAAGCGGTGGCGCTCGGCCTCGGCGCGCTTTTCCCCGGTGATGTTGCGGGCGATCGCCAGCACATGCCGGCGGCCGCGGTACAGCATCGGTATCGCGCGCACCTCGACGTCGAGCACGGTGCCGTCGAACGAACGGGTCTGTGCCTGCAGCGTGCCACGGCTGCCGGCCATCGCTTCGCCCAGCACGCGGGCCGCGTCGGCTTCGAATGCCTCTGTCACGAACGGCGCGTGGCTCTTGCCGACGACCTGCCAGCGTGGCAGGCCGCACAGCGCCAGGAAGGCGGGTTGGCGTCGACGATCGTCATGCGGTCGTCGCGCAGCAGCATCGCATCGGCCGAGGCATTGAAGATCGCGCGGTACTGCTCCTCGCTGGCGCGCAACGCTTCCTCGGACTGTTTCCGCTCGGTGATGTCGCGCGCAATCGCGAGCACGTGCGGCTCGCCGCGGTGGCGAAACGGGATCGCATGCACCTCCGTCCGGATGCGCGTGCCGTCGCTGCGAATCGCCTCGAGCTCCGCCTGGCAGTCCTCGCCGCCCAGCGCACGCCGCACGAGCTCCAGGCGTGTTCTCGCGTATTCCGCGGGAAAGCGCGGGTCTTCGTAGCCCTTGCCGATGACGTCATCGCGCGCCCAGCCGTACATCTTCTGGTAGGCGAGATTGACGTCGACGCGACGGTACTGGTTGTCCCACAGCACCAAAGCATCCGCCGACGCATTGAAGATCGCGCGGTACTGCTCCTCGCTGGCACGCAGGGCCTCTTCGGCACGCTTGCGCTCGGTGACGTCGCGTCCCATGTACAGCACGTGCGGCTGGCCGCGGTGCTGGATCGGGACCCCGCGCAGCTCGAGCTCGTAGCGCGTGCCGTCGCGCCGCACCAGCGGCACCTCGAGCGCAATCGGCTCGCCGGCCAGCGCGCGCTCGTGCAGCGCGCGGATCGTCGGCGCAACCTCGGCCGGGTTGGCGACGACACGGTCCAGGCCCAGCACTTCGTCGCGCGTCCAGCCGCTCATGCGCTCGTAGGTCGCATTGACGTCGACAATGCGGAAGTCGGCGTCGCGCAGCACCAACGCGTCGGCTGAGGCGTTGAAGATTGCGCGGTACTGCTCTTCGCTCGCCCGCATCGTTTCGTCGGCCTTCTTGCGCTCGGTGATGTCGCGCGCGATGCCCAGCACGTGCGGCACGCCGCGATGCTGGAACGGAATCACTCGCACCTCGAGGTCGAATGGCCTGCCGTCGCCACGGAAACCGGTCGTCAGTAGTTCGGCTGTTTCGCCAGCGAGTGCGCGCTCGACCAGTGCGCGGCGTTCCTGCTGGAACGGCGCCGGCACGAGCTCCGTCAGGGTCTTGCCGATCACGTCGTCACGGCGCTTGCCGTACATGCGTTCATACGCCAGGTTCACGTCGACCACGCGGTGCTGTGCATCCAGGAGCTGCAGCGAGTCTGCGGCGGCCTCGAAAATCGCGCGATACTGCTCCTCACTGGCGCGCAGCGCCTCCTCGCTGGCCTTGCGGCGCGTGATGTCGCGCAGATAGCCGACGTAGAGCGGCTGTTCCGGCGTGTCGACGCGGGTCACGGCCATTTCAATCGGGAACTCGGTGCCGTCGGCGCGCAGCGCGCTCATCTCGACACGCCGGCCCAGCAGCGGCGATTGATCGCTGAATTTCATGCGTTCAAGGCCGGCACGATGCGCATCCCGGTGCTGCGCGGGAATCACGACGTCGGCGATCTGACGGCCGATGACGTCCTCGCGGCGGTGTCCGAAGCAGGCCTCCGCCGCCGGGTTGAACTCGACCAGCCTGCCTTCGGTGTCGATGACCAGCACGCAATCAAGCGCCGCCTCGACCGTGGCCCGGAGACGCGCCTCGCTTGCACGCAGAGCTCCCTCGGCGCGCTTGCGGTCAGTGATCTCTCGAGTAAAGGCGAGGACCCGGCGCTTGCCGCCGATCGTCGCCGCCTTCAGCATGACCTCGTCCCAGTGCAGGCTGCCGTCGCGGTTGCGGCGGTGCCATTCGAACCGCACCACCTGTCCGTGTCGCGCAGTGTCGAGGTAATGCAAGGCAGTGTCGCGCGTGTAGGGCGGCACATTCGAGCTGAACTGCTCGACCTCCAGTTTCAGCATCTCGTCACGCGGCCAGCCGTACACGCGACAGGCGGTCGGGTTGACATCGACGATGGCGCCGGTGTCCCAGTCATGCACGAAGATGGCGTCCTCTGCCGACTCGAAGATGGCGCGATAACTCGTCTCCGAATCCGCCAGCGCCGCTTCGGCGCGCAGGCGCTCCATTTCGGCCGCCGCCCGTACCGCGAAGATCTTGAGCAGCGCCTCGGTCAACTCCTGGTTCGCGATCGGCTTGCGATCGAGCGCAACGATGATGCCGAGTTGCTCGCCGGCGCCGTTGAGGATCGAGTAGCCGGCATACGCGTCGAAACCCTGCGCCGAGAACAGCGTCCCGGGCGAGAACTCTGGATTCACTCCGTGCGAGACGAAGCGCGACGCCCGCCCGACGATGTGCCGGCACGGCGTCAGCGGAGACGTCGTACTCGACATTGCGCAGCAGCCGACCTTCGAACACCAGCGCCAGCGTCCGCATCTTGACCTTCGAACTGTCGACGAACTCGGCGATCAGTGCGGCCTCGGTGCCCAGTACGCGGGCGAGCCCGAGCGCCAGATCCGCGAAGACGCGTCCCGGCTCGGCGCCCGACACGGCCAGCGCGGCTGCGGTCGTGCGCGCCAGCACTTCGCGCAACTGAGTCGTCGCCCTGCGGCGCACCGGCAGCCGGCGGCGTCGGTGCGGCAATGGATCGGATCAGTCAGCAGAATTGCGGAGGCGTCGTTCGGCGTCGATCGGGGTCGGGCGAGCCGGTGTTGGCCTGAAGCGGATTGCTATGTGTAGGCAGGAGCCGCGCGATGGCCTGCAGCTGTTACACGACTGAAACACAGCGATACGCGCGATACCGGAGCCGCTCGGGCGATTCAGTCGATCGGCGGCACGAACATGTAGCCGGCCCCCCGGATCGTCTGGATCGCGAGCGGGTTGTCGGGATCGACTTCGACCTTGCGCCGCAGACGGGCGATGCGGATGTCGATCGAGCGGTCGAATGGCTCCCATTCGCGGTTGCGCGTCAGCGTCAGGAGCCGATCGCGTGTCAGGACCTTGTTCGGGTGCTCGACGAACGTCTTCAGCAGGTCGAATTCCATCGCCGTGATCGAAATGTCGGTGCCGTCGGCATCGAGCAGGCGGCGGGCGTCGAGATCGAGCGTGCAGCGGCCGATGCGCGGCCTCGTGCGTTCGGTGGCCTGTACTCGGGGCGGCCTCGCCATGCAGCCGCCGCAGCACGCTCTTCAGCCGCGCCCGCAGCTCGCGCGGATCGAACGGCTTGGCAACGTAGTCGTCCGCGCCCATTTCGAGACCGACGACGCGATCGACGACGCCGTCGGCAGCCGTGACCATGATGATGCCCGACCCGGTGATCGCTCGCGCAGAAAGCGCGCCAGCGACAGCCCGTCCTCGCCGGGCAGTCCGACGTCGAGCAGCACGACATCGGGAACCTGCCGTTCGAGGGCGGCACGCATCTCCGTGCCATTGGCGGCGGCCGACGACGTCGTAGTCGTGCGTGCCGAGGTAGTCGACGAGCATGCGACGCACGTCGGCATCGTCGTCGACCACCAGTATTCGGGCACTTGACACGTCTCGGCCTGCTTTCGGGTTCGCTCGGCGCAAATTATAGAAACGCAAACCGACGCAGCACCATACCTCATGCCGACCGCCGTAACCGAGCGATACACAACGATGCACGAACTGAAAGGCTCGCGAATACACCCGCTGCCTAGAGTGCCGGCCATCGAACACGCCGGCGTCAAACCGGAACCACTGGGAGAGTGAAGATGAGCCAGCACACGAGTGCAACTGCAGCAAAGGCCACGCCGCCCTGCCGCTGATCATCCGTGGGCCGCATCAAGCGCAGCTACTCCGTCGCGGAGCGCGCTGCGCAGGCCAGCAACGATGCCGCAGTACAAGGCGACCGCCACCAGCGACGAGCTCGACGGCCTGGGCGCGCCGTGCGGCCGCGTCCAACGGATTCGGCGATGCAGCAACCAGCTCGCACCGCCGGTGTCGCCGGCTCCCGACGCGATGCAGCTCGCCGTCGCAGTCCGCGCCGAGCGCCACGCCGCGCTCGCCGAGATCATCGCGACCCTGCTGACGGCCATGAGCGATGCCATCCGCGGCGTCATCGTCCGCTGGACGCAGATCCGCAGCGAGCGCGCGACCTACCGCGCGCTCCGCGCACTGGATACGCGCACGCTGCACGACCTCGGCCTCGACGCGAGCGAGACTGCGATCGGTGGCGGCGGAGATCGCCGGCGAGTCCGATCCGCACCCGCGTGCACGCGCTGTGCACGCTCAAGTTCCTGGCATCTGATCCTGCCCACTTCTCACCTCCACCCTGAACGCAAGGAGCAACACCATGGAAGCAGTTGCAGAAGCCGTCGTCGAATCGACGCCGTTGCCGACCTGCCGATCGCCGCGAGTGACGAACGAGCCAGGGACCGTTACGCCAAGACCATCGAGGTCTCAAAGCGCATCCGCTGGGACATCGACCGCGACGTGATCCGCGGCCGCGCTTTCGACTTCGGCAAGAAGTTCCTGCCGGACGGCCTGTCCAAGCTCAACGAGCTCGCCTTCATCACGCCTGCTGAACATCGCTTTCTGAGCCAGATCCAGGGTCGCACCTACGCGAACATCTTTGGCCTGGTCGAGCGCTTCATCGGCGCCAAGGTCCTCGAGATCAGCAAGGAACACTGGCTGGGCGACCAGGTCGCGCTCGAGGCGCTGGTCCGCTTCACCGACGAGGAACTGAAGCACCAGGAGATGTTCCGACGGCTCGACGCATGGCGGCCGAGGGCATGCCCGCCGGCTACGGTTCATGCCACAGCCCAACGACGTGGCGAGCGTCGGTGCTGGGCAAGTCGACCTGGGCGGTGCTCGGCCTGACACTCGACATCGAGCTGTTCACGCAGGCGCACTACCGCGCCAGCATCGACCCCGATCCCGAGCTGTCGGCACTGTGGAAGGACGTCTTCCTGTTCCACTGGAAGGAAGAGTCGCAGCACGCGATCCTCGACGAACTGGAGTGGAAGCGCGAAGACGCCCGGCTGACCGCGGCCGAGCGCGACCAGGCGGTGAACGACCTGATCGACTGGTGGCGGCTGTCGACGGCATCGTCCAGGCGCAGGCCCAGGCCGACACCGAGTACTTCCTGCTGCAGGCCGGTCGCTCGTTCACGACGCGCAGCAGCAGGCCCGATCCACGCCACGATGCTCGAGGCCTATCGCTGGCAGTACATCTTCTCCGGCGTGCAGGATCCGCGCTTCCTCGAAGTGCTGGGCTCGATGATCACGCCGAGCAGGGTGCGCGCATCCATGCGGCGCTGGCGTCGATCGGTCCGGTCGCCGCGCACTGAGGTCAAGCCATGAGCCTCGCCTGCCTGGCCGATTTCGATTCCGTGAGTCTGCGGCGCCACGTTGTCGAGATGTACGAACGTGTCGCCGATACGCCCGCCGACTATTTCCACTTCAACGTCGGCGCTGACTACGCGGTCCGGCACCTCGGCTACGACCGCACGGAACTGGAATCCGTGCCGGCGTGGGCGACATCCCGCTTCGCGGGCGTCGGCAATCCGTTTGCCGCGGGCGAGATCCCGGCCGGCGCCACCGTCGTGGATCACGCCTGCGGCGCGGGTACCGATCTCCTGATCGCGGCACGCCGCGCCGGAGCCATGGGGCATGCCATCGGGGTCGACGTCACTCCGGCAATGCAACGGGCGGCCCGTCGCGCTGCGTTCGAGAGCGGCCTGCCAGCCCGCATCGAGGTGCGCGCCGGCTCGTTCGACGCCTTGCCGTTAGCCGATGCCAGCGTGGA
>CAWBRW010000025.1:0-14123 GCA_963791235.1 uncultured beta proteobacterium
CACGACCAAAGCGCACGCGCAGCGTGCGTACCGCCGAGGGTGCACGTGCGACGCCGAAGGCGTCGCGTACACCCGAGGCGATCACATTTGTTCGATCATCACCTGCCCGAAGCCCGAGCAACTGACCTGGGTGGCGCCTTCCATCAGGCGCGCGAAGTCGTACGTGACCTTCTTGCTGAGGATGGACTTTTCCATGGACTTGATGATGAGGTCAGCCGCCTCGGTCCAGCCCATGTGCCGAAGCATCATCTCGGCCGAGAGGATCTCCGAGCCCGGGTTGACGTAATCCTTGCCGGCGTACTTCGGCGCCGTACCGTGCGTCGCCTCGAACATCGCCACCGAGTCCGACATATTGGCGCCGGGTGCGATGCCGATGCCGCCGACCTGGGCCGCGAGCGCGTCCGAAATGTAGTCGCCGTTCAGGTTCATCGTCGCAATGACGTCATACTCGGCCGGTCGCAGCAGGATCTGCTGCAGGAACGCATCGGCGATGACGTCCTTGATGACGATGTCACCGTGCGGCGCCTTGATCTTCATCCAGGGGCCGCCGTCCAGCAGTTCGGCCTTGAACTCACGCTGTGCGATCTCGTAGCCCCACTTGGCAAACGCGCCCTCGGTGAACTTCATGATGTTGCCCTTGTGCACGAACGTCAGGCTCTTGCGCTTGTTGACGATCGCGTACTGCAGGGCCTTGCGGACGAGGCGCTCGGTGCCCTCCCGCGAGATCGGCTTGATGCCGATGCCGGATGTCGCCGGGAAGCGGATCTTCTTGACGCCCATTTCCTTCTGCAGGAAATCGATCAGCTTCTTGGCCTTGTCGGACTCCGCCTCGTATTCGATGCCGGCATAGATGTCCTCGGAGTTTTCGCGGAAGATGACCATGTTGGTCTTTTCCGGTTCTTTGACCGGGCTCGGTACGCCCTTGAAGTACTGGATCGGCCGCAGGCAGACGTAGAGATCGAGCTCCTGCCGCATCGCGACGTTGATCGAGCGGATACCGCCGCCGACGGGCGTCGTCAGCGGCCCCTTGATCGAGACCACGTACTCACGCAGGACCTGCAGCGTTTCTTCCGGGAGCCAGACATCCGGACCATAGACCTTCGTGGACTTCTCGCCGGCGTAGACCTCCATCCAGACGATCTTCTTCTTGCCCCCGTAGGCCTTCGCTACCGCAGCGTCGACCACCTTGATCATCACAGGCGTGATGTCGAACCCGGTGCCGTCGCCCTCGATGAACGGGATGATCGGCTGGTCAGGAACGCTGAGCGTGAAGTCCTTGTTGACAGTGATCTTCTGTCCGGTCGTTGGGACCTTGATGTGGGCGTACATGGTGTCTCCGAGCAGGGTCTTCTTGTGAACGGTGTCCGGCTCCGGCACACGCCGGATGGCCGACTGGCCTCGTACAAAGCAGGCTGGGCAGTTTACTCGGGCCGGTTGTCCTGAGCCTCCCTGAGTATTGGTCCATGTCAACCGAGGGCGAGAACCGGACGTTTCAAGTCACGGACAACAAACCCGCTGTGGCGACCGACAAACCGGCCGCGGCGACCGAAAGGCCGAAGCCGTAACTTCGGCCGCCCGCAACGAGGGCCGGCATACGTCCCCGTCCTTTTTGTTCAGCGCTTCCGTTTCGAACTTTCGGGGCCGCCGCGCTAAAGTGCGATCCGGCACCTTTCCCGCTGTCCAATGCTCACGCCACTCACGACGTTTCGACGACTCACCCTCATACTGGCCGCGTTACTGCTGATCGGCAGCGCTCATGCCCAGACCGGTCCGCAACCCACTCTGCCGACAAGGCGCCTAACGGCCGGCATGCATGTCATCACTGCGGAGCTTGCGACCACGCCGCACAGCCGCACGGTCGGGATGATGTTCCGCGAAAAGACTGCGCCTAACCACGGGATGCTGTTCGTCTTCGAGTACAAGGGACAGCAATGCTTCTGGATGCGCAACACCCCGCTGCCGCTGTCGATTGCCTTCATCGACGACGACGGCACGATCCGGCAGATCACCGACATGGCCCCGAAGACCGAAACGCTGCACTGTTCGCAGCATCCGGTGCGCTACGCGCTGGAAATGGAGCAGGGCTGGTTCGCGAAAAAGGGCGCGGCGATCGGTTCGAAGATCGGCGGGCTGCCCGCGCTGAATTGAAAACGGCCGCGCACGCGGCCGTCTTCGCGCTACCCGGCTGCCTCAGCCGAAGTTGCGCGCGGCGAAGTCCCAGTTGACCAGCGACGCGAGGAACGTCTCGACGAACTTCGGACGCGCGTTGCGGTAGTCGATGTAGTAGGCGTGCTCCCAGACATCGATCGTCAGCAGCGGTTTGTCCGCCGTTGTCAGCGGCGTTGCGGCATTGCTGGTGTTGACGATGTCGACACTGCCGTCGCCTTTTTTCACCAGCCACGTCCAGCCGGAACCGAAGTTGCCTACCGCGCTCTTCGTGAAGGCCTCCTTGAAGGCTGCAAAGGTGCCCCATTTGGCCGTGATCGCCTGGGCCAGCGACCCGGCAGGTTCGCCCCCGCCGCCCGGCTTCATGCAGTTCCAGAAGAAAGTGTGGTTCCAGACCTGGGCGGCGTTGTTGAACATGCCGCCCGATGCCTTGCGGATGATGTCCTCGAGCGCGAGTGTCTCGAACTCCGTTCCCTTGATCAGGTTGTTGAGGTTGGTGACGTAGGCCTGATGGTGCTTGCCGTAGTGGTACTCGAAGGTCTCCTTCGACATGTGCGGGGCAAGCGCGTCGGGGGCGTAGGGAAGCGCGGGAAGCTTGTGTTCCATGCAGGACCTCGGAGTGGTTCAAGTAGAAGACAATGATTCTATCGTCGCAGCTTCAGTGTGCGCCCTCACCCGAATCGGGGCCATTGTCGTCGACGGATTCGACGCGTACGCCGGCCCGGCCACGTGCCAGCACGACCTGCAACCGGTCACCCGCCGCGAGGGCGCTCGAATTCGTCACCGCACGCCCCGACGCGTCGAGTGCCATCGCATAGCCACGGCTCAATACTGCCTGGGGGTCCAGCGCAGTCAACCGACCCACCAGCGGCATCAGCCGCAGCGCGCGTTCGCTGATTGTCGACCGCCCGAAGGCCACGACCCGGTTGCGACAGGCAAGCGCACCCTCCACGTCAGGCTGCGGGCGCGCCTGCAGGCAGCGGGCCTGCAACGAAGAAAGGCGCGACGCCGAACGCCCCGCTAAACGCGCTGCGGCAGTCACTGCACGGGACTGCAGGCCACCGATGCGTGCCTCGAGCGATGCCAGGACCGCGCGCGGCGTCGCGAGGCGCCGCTGTGCGTAATCGACGCGCTGGGCGGCCGCCTGCAGTCGTGCCTGCAGTTGACGTGCCAGATGCCGCAGCTGCGACGCGATGTCGTCGCGCAGGCGCTGTGCCGCGGGGGCCACCAGTTCCGCCGCAGCCGTCGGTGTGGGCGCACGGACGTCGGCAGCAAGATCGGCGATTGTGAAGTCGCTTTCGTGTCCGACGCCGACGACGACCGGCAGCGCGGAGGCGCGGATCGCGCGTGCAACGGCCTCCTCGTTGAACGACCACAGGTCCTCGATGGACCCGCCGCCGCGGACCAGCAGCACGACGTCGACCTCGGCGCGCGCGGAGACACGTGCCAGCATCGCTGCGATCTGCGCGCCCGCGCCTGTGCCCTGCACCGGCACCGGATAGACGACGACCTGCAGGTACGGTGCACGCCGCTGCAACGCGCTCAGCACGTCGCGCAGCGCGGCCGCCTGCAACGAGGTCACGACACCGACGCGGCGCGGCATCTGCGGCAACGGTCGTCGCGGTTGATCAAACAGCCCCTCGGCCGTGAGGCGCTGCTTGAGCCGCAGGAACTCCTCGTACAGCCGGCCCAGCCCGGCGCGCCGCATCGACTCAATGTTGAGCTGAAATTCGCCGCGCGCTTCGTACAGCGATACGATCGCGTTGACCTCGACGTCGTCTCCATCGCGCGGCAGCCAGTCAAGCAGGCTGTTGCGTCCGCGGAACATGACGCAGCGGACTTGCGCGGAGTCATCCTTCAGCCCGAAGTACCAATGGCCACTCGCAGCGCGCGTCAGGTTGCAGATCTCTCCTTGCACACGCGCCAGCGGGAAACTGCGTTCGAGCAGTCCCGCAACTGCGCGGTTCAACGCGGAAACCGTCAGCGCGGGCCGCGCCGTTGCTGGATCGGAGCCTTCAAACCCAAGCGCCATGCGGGTTTCCGGGCAAAAGCTGTCCACAAAGCGCCCCAGATCGCGGCTCGCGGCGTCTCACTCGAGCTGCGGACCCGGCGATAGCGATCAAGTGCTTGATTTCCATGAGGTTTTCGAAGTGCTCAATCGGTGGGCATGCCACGCAAAGGCCGTTGCGACAAGGGTTTAGAGCAAGTCTCACAAAGTTGTTCACATACTTGTCCACAGGAACTGTGGAAACTTGCGGCGACCCTCTCACCCCACTACGCTTCGCGCTCTTCTCGCGCCGCACAACCGGAGTCAACGCCGTTGCTTGCCATCATCATCGAGCTGGGCTGGCCTGTCTGGCCGCTGATCCTCGCGTCCGTCCTGGCGCTGGCACTGATCATCGAGCGAACCATCGCCCTGCGTCGCCCGCGCATCTTACCGAGCGACCTGCTGAACGATGTGGCCGGTCTGGTGAAGAAACAGTCCGTGTCCTCTGACGTCCTGTCCAAGCTCGAGCAGAACTCGCCGCTCGGAAAAGTGCTTGCCGCGGGACTGCGCAACGACCGCGTGCTGCGCGAAGGCGCGATCCAGCAGATCGAGGCGGCGGGTGCCGTCGTCGCGAACCGGCTGACCAAGAACCTCACCTTGCTGGGATCGATCGGGTCGATTGCGCCACTGCTCGGACTGTTCGGCACCGTGGTCGGAATGATTCAGATCTTCGCCTCGCAGCAAGCCGGCTCGAGTCCCCAGGAGCTCGCGCACGGCATCTCTGTCGCCCTGTACTGCACCGCGTTCGGCATCATCGTCGCGGTGCCGGCCGTGCTGGCACACCGGTACTTCCGTCGTCTTGTCGAGGACTATCTGGTCGACATGGAAGAACAGGCGGAGCGCCTGCTGGAGCTCGTCTACGGCGACCGGAGGACCTGATGCGCTTCCGGCGGCCGTACGAAGAAGAGCCGGAGGTCAACCTGATTCCGCTCATCGATGTCCTGCTGATCGTGCTGATCTTCCTGGCGGTCAGCACCACCTACTCACGGTTCGCGGAACTGAAGATCCAGCTGCCTTCAGCCGACGCCACAACGCCGGCGACGCCGCCCAACATCATCAACGTGGCGGTCACGGCGGACGGTCGATACGCACTCGACAAGGCCATGCTGCCCGATTCCGCGAGCCTGGCGGAGGCACTCATGCGGGCCGCGCAGGGTCGCGAGGACGTGCTGCTGGTGATCAATGCAGACGCGCAGGCACCGCACCAGTCGGTCATCAGCGTGATGGAAGCTTCGCGCCTGGCGGGCATCGTCCGCATCAGCTTCGCAACCCAGCGAGCCTCCGGTCGCCGCTGATCCCGCGGTGACTGCCAGCGCCCGCCTCGCTTCGCTGCTGACATCGGCCTGGCGCCGACGCGGCCCGCTCGCCTGGCTGCTGTCGCCGCTCGCTCTGCTCTATGCGGCCGTTACCGGCCTGCGACGGCGCGCCTATGCGAGCGGCTTCTTCCAGTCCACGCGCGTCGCTGCTCCCGTGGTGGTGATCGGCAATCTTTACGTCGGCGGCACGGGCAAGACTCCGCTCACGATCGAACTCGTACGCGCGCTGATCCAGCGCGGCTTCAAGCCGGGAGTCGTCTCGCGCGGCTATGGCGGCACGGGTAGCGGCGCGCGTCTGGTCACCTCGGCCGACTCCGCCGCAGACGTGGGGGACGAGCCGTTGTTGATCGCGGCTGCCACGGGCGTCCCGGTGGCGGTGGGAGCGCTACGCGCGCGGGCCGCAACCTTGCTTCTGGCGAACCATCCCTCGTGCGATGTGGTGATCGCCGACGACGGCTTGCAGCACCTCGCGCTAAGACGCGACGTCGAGATCGCACTGATCGATGAGCGGATGCTCGGCAATGGCTGGGTACTCCCCGCGGGGCCCCTGCGCGAGCCGCCGGGCCGCCTTGATAAAGTCGACGCGATCGTGCTGCATGGCGCGGCGCGCTCACCGGTCAGCGGTGTCCCCTGCTTCAGCATGCATACGGGCCTCGCGGATCATGCGCACCGCCTTGGCGACCACTCGCAGAGCGTTGCGCTTGTCGAACTCGTGCAGCGCCAACAGGCCACGCGGATTTCGATCACGGCGGCCGCAGGTATCGGCGTCCCCCAACGGTTCTTCGACATGCTGAGCGCAGCCGGCCTGCGCATCGATCCGCTGCCGCTGCCCGATCATTTCGACTACCGTGACAATCCCTTTGCTGGCCGGCACGCGGATCTCCTGCTGATCACCGAAAAGGACGCCGTAAAATGCCGTCGTGCCGATACGCTGCGCAACGACCAGCGCATCTGGGTGATGCCGCTGCAGGCACGTGTCGACACGAAACTCGTCGACCTGCTCGTTGCCCGCCTGAACCTTCTGCGAAAGAACCCGAATGGATCACCGGCTGCTTGACATCCTGGTCTGCCCGATCTGCAAGGGAACGCTCGAGTACGCCAAGAGCAGCCAGGAACTGGTCTGCAAGGCCGACGCGCTGGCCTATCCGATCCGCGACGGCATCCCGGTGATGCTGGAATCCGAAGCCCGCAAGGTCGACGCCGAAGAACTCGGTCGCTAGTCCGTCCCGGCGCGTCCCGTGAGTTTCATCGTCATCGTCCCGGCGCGGCTGGCGTCAACACGCCTGCCACGCAAGCCGCTCTCCGATATTGGCGGCGCGCCGATGGTCGTGCGTGTGGCGCAGCGCGCCCTGGCCAGCCGTGCAGAGCGGGTAGTCGTTGCCGCCGACGATGCCGAAGTCGTTGCGGCGTGCCGCGCACACGGGGTCGACGCCATCCTGACGTCGCCCACACATGAGACTGGCACCGATCGATTGGCAGAGGCTGTCGCGATGCTCGGACTGGCAGCCGAGCAGATCGTCGTCAACGTACAGGGTGACGAGCCGCTGCTGCCGCCGCAAGTCATCGACGCGGTGGCCGCTGCACTGGATCAGCACGCGGACTGCGAGATCGCGACCGCGGCGCACCCGATCACTGATGCCGCCGAGTTCTTCAACCCGAACGTGGTCAAGGTGGTGACTGACCGCGAGGGCCGCGCGCTGTACTTCTCGCGTGCACCGATCCCCTGGGCACGCGACGCATTCGCTGCCTCCCGCGACACCTTGCCCGTGGAACTGCCCACACGGCGCCACGTTGGGATCTACGCCTACCGAGTGCGCTTCCTGCAGCGCTTTCCGCAACTGGAATCCGATGCGCTGGAGACCCAGGAGCGGCTCGAGCAGCTGCGCGCGCTGGCCCACGGATTTCGCATTGCCGTGGTCAACCTGACGGGCGCCCTACCACCGGGCGTCGACACTCCGGACGACCTCGAAGCGGTCCGTGCCTTGATTCGCGCCCAGCGATAGACTGCGCGCCTCGACGTAGCATCCAGGGATGCCGTTCCATGAAGCGAATCCTTACAGGCTTGCTGCTGGCAGCCGCGTTCGCCGTTGCAGGTCTGAACGCCAAGACGCTGCGCTGGGCATCGCAGGGTGATCCGCAGACCGCGGATCCCTATTCGCAGAACGAAGGATTGACCAACCAGTTCGCCGCGGCTGTTCACGACACGCTGGTGATGCGTGACGACACGCTGAAGCTCGTACCCGGGCTGGCAACCGGCTGGCAACAAGTCAATCCGGTGACCTGGCGCTTCACCTTGCGCCAGGGCGTCAAGTTCCACGACGGAACACCGTTCACTGCCGACGACATCGTGTTTTCCTACGAGCGTGCCAGCCACCCGAACTCGCAGTTGCGGCAGTACGCGATTCCCGTCGGCAAGCCACGCAAGATCGACGACTACACCGTCGAGTTCGTGCAAGAGCGGCCGAATCCGATCACGCTCGAGCATGCAACCACGATCTACATCATGAGCAAGGCGTGGGCGACGAAGAACAAGGTCGAGCGCCCGCTCGACTTCAAGGGCAAGGAGGAGACGTTCGCGTCACGCAACGCCAACGGCACCGGGGCATTCATCCTTGTGTCGCGCGAGCCCGGAATCCGCACCGTGCTGAAGCGCAACCCGAACTGGTGGGGCATCAAGGACGGACGCGCGCCGGGCAATGTGACCGAAGTCGTCTACACGCAGGTCAGCGCCGACGCGACCCGCACCGCCGCGCTGCTGTCGGGCCAGGTCGATTTCGTGCTCGACCCGCCGCCCCAGGACCTGAAGCGGATCGAGGAGAACCCAGCGACTAAGGTCGTGCGCGGTCAGGAGAACCGCGTTGTCTTCTTCGGTTTCGATCAGTACCGCGACGAACTCTTGTATTCCGGCGTCAAGGGGAAGAATCCGTTCAAGGACGTGCGCGTCCGTCAAGCCGTCTATCAGGCCATCGATATCGAGGCCATTCGCTCGCGCATCATGCGCGGATCGGCGCAGCCGACCGGCAGCATCACGCCATCGATGCTGGCCTCGAATCCCGACGCCGAGAAACGCCTGACCTACGACCCAAACCGTGCGAAACAGCTGCTGTCGGATGCCGGCTATCCGAATGGCTTCGATGTCACCCTCGACTGCCCGAACAATCGCTACGTGAACGACGAGGAGATCTGCATCGCGGTCGCGGCAATGCTGGCGCGGATCGGCATCCAGACCAAGGTCACCGCGATGCCGCGTGCAACGTATTTCCCGAAGCTCGAGAAGTTCGACACCAGCTTCTACATGCTGGGCTGGGGCGGCGCGATCACTGACGCTCAGGTGATTTTGTCGCCGGTGTTGCGCTCGCCGGATCCGAAGACCGGCAACGGCTCGTTCAACTATGGCCGCTATGTCAATCCGAAACTCGATGCATTGATCGACTCCGCGGCGGTCGAACCGGACCAGGAATCGAGGCGAGTGATGATTCGCGAGGCGCTCGCCGAGCACAACGCCCAGGTTCACCACGTGCCGCTGCATCGCCAGATGATTCCGTGGGCGATGCGCAGCAATGTGAGCGTCGTGCACCGGCCCGACAATGCGCTGAACCTCTCGACCACGAAGATCGACTGACGCCGCCCCGGTCCACGGTCGAGCGGAGTTGAGCCACCAGCCCTCAAAGTCTTCCGAACGCCGGTCAGCCGAAGTGGCTGCCGCGCGTCGCCGGCGCGCCGCTCGATCCGGGTAGAATCCTGCGGTTTTGGCGCCGGGCAACGCTTCCGGACGCCCTATAACTGCGGCCGTCGGCACAAGGCACGGCGCCGAGCGAGCAGAGGACGGGGATGCGACTGATACTGCTGGGACCGCCTGGAGCGGGCAAAGGCACGCAGGCCGCCTTCATCAAGGAACGCTTCAGCATCCCGCAGATTTCCACGGGCGACATGCTGCGCGCCGCCGTCAAGGCGGGCACGCCACTCGGCCTGGCTGCCAAGAAAGTGATGGACGCCGGCGGCCTGGTCTCGGACGACATCATCATCCGTCTCGTCACGGACCGGCTCCGGCAGCCGGACACCGCCAACGGCTACCTGTTCGACGGTTTCCCGCGCACGATCCCGCAGGCCGACGCGATGAAGCACGCCGGGGTCGGGCTCGACTACGTGCTCGAAATCGACGTGCCAGACGGCGACATCATCGATCGCATGAGCGGGCGACGCGTGCATGTGGCCAGCGGCCGCACCTACCACGTGAGTTTCAATCCGCCGAAGGTGGCGGGCAAGGACGACGTCACCGGCGAGCCGCTGATCCTGCGCGACGACGACCGCGAGGACACGGTACGCAAGCGCCTCGAGGTCTATCACGCGCAGACCCGCGCACTGGTCGACTACTACACGCGCTGGGCCGCCACCGGCGAAGCCATCGCACCGAAGTACCGCAAGATCTCGGGCGTTGGCCCGGTGGATCAGATCCGGAACCGCGCGTTCGACGCGCTGGCTTCCTAGTTTTCGCTTTTTCAGTTCCGCAGTTTCGATAAGGAGAACGTCATGTCTGGATTGGGACTCGCCCTGCTCTGCGGCCTTGCGGCCGTGGCGTTCGGCGGCTGGTCGATCACCTGGATCCTGAAGCAGCCGGCCGGCAACGCGAAGATGCAGGAGATTGCCGCCGCGGTGCAAACGGGCGCGCAGGCCTACCTGAACCGCCAGTACCGCACGATCGCGATCGTCGGCGTGGTGCTCGCAATCATCATCGCCGTCGTGCCGCAGCTTGGCCTGTGGACCGCGATCGGCTTCGTGCTCGGCGCGGTGCTCTCAGGCCTCGCGGGCTACGTCGGCATGAACGTGTCCGTGCGGTCGAACGTGCGCACGGCACAGGCGGCGACGCAGGGCCTGAACCCGGCGCTCAACATCGCCTTCCGCGGCGGCGCCATTACTGGCCTGCTGGTGGTCGGTCTCGGGCTGATCGGTGTGGCCGGCTTCTACTGGATCCTGACGAAGACGCACGCCAGCTCGACGACCCGCGACCTGCTGCACCCGATGATCGGGTTCGCCTTCGGTGCGTCGCTGATCTCGATCTTTGCGCGACTCGGCGGCGGCATTTTCACCAAGGGCGCCGACGTCGGCGCCGACCTGGTCGGCAAGGTGGAAGCCGGCATCCCGGAAGACGATCCACGCAACCCCGCGGTGATCGCCGACAACGTCGGTGACAACGTCGGCGACTGCGCCGGCATGGCCGCGGACCTGTTCGAGACCTTTGCCGTGACAGTGATCGCGACGATGCTGGTCGGCGGCCTGGTGTTCAAGGGCTCGGACGCCGGCATCATCTATCCGCTGGTGATCTCGGGCGTGTCGATCCTGTCGTCGATCGTGGGCTGCTTCTTCGTCAAGGCACGGGAGGGCGGCAAGATCATGAATGCACTGTACCGCGGCCTGATTGTCGCTGCCGTGATCTCGCTGGTGCTGTTCTGGCCAGTGACAAGCTGGATCCTCGGCCCGGTGGTCGCCGGCGCCGGCGTCACCGTGATGAACCTCTACCTGGCCGCGGTCGTCGGCCTGCTGCTGACTGCGGCGCTGGTCTACATCACCGAGTACTACACGGGCACGCAGTTCGCGCCGGTCAAGTACGTGGCGCAGGCGTCGACGACCGGTCACGCGACCAACATAATCGCGGGCATCGCGGTGTCGATGAAGGCGTGCGCCTGGCCGGTGATTGCGATCTGCGCGGCGATCCTCGCCTCCTATTGGCTCGCCGGCCTTTACGGAATTGCGGTCGCGGCGACCTCAATGTTGTCGATGACCGGCATCATCGTCGCGCTCGACGCCTACGGCCCGATCACCGACAACGCCGGCGGCATTGCCGAAATGGCGGACATGCCGAAGGAAGTGCGGGCCATTACCGACCCGCTGGACGCCGTCGGCAACACGACCAAGGCGGTGACCAAGGGCTATGCGATCGGTTCGGCCGCCCTGGCCGCGCTGGTGCTGTTTGCCGACTACACCGGTGGCCTGGAGCAGGCCGGGATGAAGGTCACGTTCGACCTGTCGAACCACATGGTGATCATTGGTCTGTTCATTGGCGGCCTGATCCCGTTCCTCTTTGGCGCGATGGCCATGGAAGCCGTGGGCCGGGCCGCAGGCTCGGTGGTCGAGGAAGTGCGTCGCCAGTTCCGCGAGATCCCCGGGATCATGGAGTACAAGGCCAAGCCGGACTACAGCCGCGCGGTCGACATGCTGACGACGTCGGCGATCAAGGAAATGATGATCCCGTCGCTGCTGCCGGTGCTGGTGCCGATCGTGGTCGGCGTCATCCTTGGACCCGCGGCGCTCGGCGGCGTGCTGATGGGCACGATCGTCACGGGCCTGTTCGTTGCAATCTCGATGACGACCGGCGGCGGCGCGTGGGACAACGCCAAGAAGTACATCGAGGAAGGCCACCACGGCGGCAAGGGCTCGGACGCGCACAAGGCGGCCGTGACCGGCGACACCGTCGGCGACCCGTACAAGGACACCGCTGGTCCGGCGGTCAACCCGCTGATCAAGATCATCAACATCGTCGCGCTGCTGATCGTGCCGATCATTGCCGCGATCCATGGTGGCAAGCCGGCACCCGCGGCCGCGGCTCCGGCCGCGCCGGTCGTGGCGGAGATCGCCGCCGTCGCCGTGCCGGTCGTGGTCGTTGTCGGCGTGCCGAACCGCGTGCACTTCAACATCGGCTCCGACGACATCTCGGTGGCCGGCAAGCGCATCGTTGACGGTTATTCCAAGGCGCTGAAGGCGAACCCCGACGCGAAGGTGGAACTCTCCGGCTTCGCCGACCCCACCGGCGATGCCACGAAGAACCTTGAACTTGCCAAGGCTCGCGCGACGATGGTGCGTGATGCACTGGTCGCCGACGGCGTCGCGGCCGAGCGCATTGCGCTGGTCAAGCCCACTGACGTCATCGTCGGCCAGGGCAGCGACGCCGACGCGCGCCGCGTCGATATCATCCTGCGCTAAAGGAATCCGCATGTTCGACGAAGAAGATCGCGAAACCGGCTACGCGCTGTTCCTTGCCATCGCCCTGGCCATCGTCGTGTCGATCTTCACGATCGGCATCGCAGCCGGTACCGCGATCGGCCAGCTGGGCAAGAAGCCTACCGATGCAACCGCCGCCGCGTTGCCGGTTGCGGCTGCACCGGCGACCTCGAGCGCCGCAACGGCGGACCGCTCGGTGGTCAAGCTGTACTTCGAACTCGGCAAGGCGGAACTCCCGGCGGACGCCCTGACCCAGCTGGCGCCGCTGCTGACAGCAGCCAGGGACAAGGGCGGCAAGTGGGTCGTCTCCGGCTACCACGATGCCAGCGGTGACGCGATGGCTAATGCCGAGCTCGCCAAGCAGCGCGCATTCGCCGTACGTGACCTGCTTGCAAACGCGGGCGTCGGCGCCGATGCGATCGAGTTGTCGAAGCCGGCCGTCACGACCGGAGGCGCCGATCCGCGCGAGGCGCGACGCGTCGAGGTCTCGCTGCGCTAGCGGGCGCGCTGCTTCATTGCCGGGCGGATAGCACTCGCTGCTCCGCCCGTTTTTCCTGGAGCCACCGATGCACCTGCGTGACGCCCGCGCCGAGGACATTCCGGCGATCCAGTCGATCTACGCCCACCATGTGATGCACGGGCTCGGGACCTTCGAGACCGAACCGCCGGATGCGCACGAGATGCAAGCGCGCCTGGCGCAGATCACCGGCGCCGGCTTTCCGTACCTGGTCGCGACCGACGGCAATGACGTGTTCGGCTATGCCTATGCGAATCACTTCCGTACCCGCGCGGCCTACCGCTACACCGTCGAGGACTCGATCTACGTGGCCCCGTATGCCATGGGCCATGGGGCCGGCAAGGCGCTGCTGAACGAACTGGTCGTCCGCAGCAGCAGGCTCGGCTTGCAGCAGATGCTGGCCATCATCGGCGACTCGGACAACGCCGCCTCGATCGGCGTTCACCGCGCCTGCGGCTTCGAACACGTCGGCACGATGACAGCAGTGGGCCGCAAGTTCGACCGCTGGATCGACGTCGTGATCATGCAGCGCGCGCTCGCCACCTAGATGTCGCGCACGTGCTGCAGCGCTTTGGCGGCTGATTCGTAGATATGCGGCGCAACGCCGCGCTTGCTCAGCGCCTTACCGAGCTTCGCGCGCAGGAATCCGGAAGTCGTGTACCGGCTGACCCCGAAGTAATAGTTGTCAACGAGCTGGTGCACCATATCGGCGTATTCCTGTGCCACTTCCGGCGCCAGGTCGAAATGATCGTAGTTGACGATGCCGTAGACCTTGTGACCGATCTCGTCCAGCCGGCGCTTGATCTCCGAATAAACGGCCACGACGTCGGCTGACGTACGTATCGCCAAGCGTTCGAAATTAAGGAACAGCACGTTGTGTTCCTCGTCGTACGACAGGCGCTGCTCCAGCGGGATCGCCAGCATCCGCTCGCGCAGGTTCATCGGCTCGCCCGCGAAGATCGCCGGATCCATCAGCACCGGGTCGCGTGGCACCACCGGCTTGAACTCCATGCGCGCCAGGATGTCGCGTTCGATATCGATGCCGGGCGCGACCTCGATGAGCTCGAGGCCGTGTTCCCCC
>CAWBRW010000026.1:0-249531 GCA_963791235.1 uncultured beta proteobacterium
GCGACTCCAGCTGTGCCGCCGCTTCGTCATCCGCCAGGCGGATTTCGAACCAGTGGTACTTCTCGAGCGACTCGAGGTAGTCCTTGGTGATCACCGTGCCCTTGGCGATCTTGCGCGGGCCGCCGATCGCGTCCTTCTTCAGCAGCAGCTTCTCGATGCGCTGGAAGGCATCGCCTTCGACGATGCGCAGCTGGTCGTTCAGGTCCTGGCGGTACCTCTTCAACGCATCATCGATGATCTGCTGGGCGCGCTTGTCGCGCACGATGCCTTCGCGCGTGAACACCTGCACGTCGATCACCGTGCCGCTCATGCCCGATGGCACGCGCAGCGACGTGTCCTTCACGTCGGAGGCCTTCTCGCCGAAGATCGCGCGCAGCAGCTTCTCTTCCGGCGTCAGCTGGGTCTCGCCCTTCGGCGTGACCTTGCCGACCAGCACGTCACCGGCGTTGACTTCGGCGCCGATGTAGACGATGCCGGAGTCGTCGAGCCGCGCCAGCTGGTTCTCGGACAGGTTGCTGATGTCCCGCGTGATCTCCTCGGGTCCCAGCTTCGTGTCGCGAGCGACGACGTTCAGCTCCTCGATGTGGATCGAGGTGTAGCGGTCGTCGGCGACGACGCGCTCGCTGATCAGGATCGAGTCCTCGAAGTTGTAGCCGTTCCACGGCATGAACGCGACCAGCATGTTCTGGCCGAGCGCCAGCTCGCCAAGGTCGGTCGATGCGCCATCGGCAATCACGTCGCCCTTGGCGATGACATCGCCCTTCTTGACGATCGGCGTCTGGTTGATGTTGGTGTTCTGGTTCGAACGCGTGTATTTGGTCAGGTTGTAGATGTCGACGCCAACTTCGCCGGCGACGTTCTCGCTTTCATGCACGCGCACGACGATGCGGTTGGCGTCGACGTAGTCCACCAGTCCGCCGCGCAGCGCCTGCACGGTGGTGCCCGAGTCGACCGCGACCGTGCGCTCGACCCCGGTGCCGACGAACGGCTTTTCCGGGCGCAGGCAAGGCACCGCCTGGCGCTGCATGTTCGAACCCATCAGCGCGCGGTTGGCGTCGTCGTGCTCGAGGAACGGAATCAGCGACGCGGCCACCGAGACGATCTGTGACGGCGCGATGTCCATGTACTGGACACGTTCCGGCGACATCAGCACGAATTCGCCGTTCTCGCGGCAGCTGACCAGCTCGTCCATGAACTTGCCGGTCTTGTCGAGCGGGGCGTTGGCCTGCGCGATCACGTATTTGCCTTCCTCGATCGCCGACAGGTACGAGATCTCGGTCGTGACATGGCCTTTTTCGACCTTGCGGTACGGGGTCTCGAGGAAGCCGTACTCGTTCAGGCGTGCGTACAGCGCCATCGAATTGATCAGGCCGATGTTCGGACCTTCAGGCGTCTCGATCGGACACACGCGGCCGTAGTGCGTCGGATGCACGTCGCGCACCTCGAAGCCGGCGCGCTCGCGCGTCAGGCCGCCCGGTCCAAGGGCGGACACACGCCGCTTGTGCGTGATCTCCGACAGCGGGTTGGTCTGGTCCATGAACTGCGACAGCTGCGAGCTGCCGAAAAACTCGCGGATCGACGCGCTGATCGGCTTGCTGTTGATCAGGTCGTGCGGCATCAGGTTCTCGGTCTCGGCCTGGCCGAGGCGTTCCTTGACCGCACGTTCAACGCGCACGAGGCCGGCGCGGAACTGGTTCTCCGCCAGCTCGCCGACGCAGCGCACGCGGCGATTGCCAAGGTGGTCGATGTCGTCGATCTCGCCGCGGCCGTTGCGCAACTCGACGAGGAGCTTCATCGTGTCGATGATGTCCTCGTTGGTCAGCGTCATCGGGCCGGTGATCTCCGGACGACCGAAGCGCGAGTTGACCTTCATGCGACCAACGCGCGACAGATCGTAGGTCTCGTCGTCGAAGAACAGGCGCCGGAACAGCGTCTCGACCGCGTCTTCGGTCGGCGGTTCGCCGGGCCGCATCATGCGGTAGATCGCGATGCGCGCCGCCAGCTGGTCACCGGTCTCGTCGATGCGCAGCGTATTCGAGATGAACGGGCCCTGGTCCAGGTCGTTCGTGTAGATCGTGCGGATCTCCTGCACGTTGGCGGCACGCAGCTTCTTCAGAAGATCTTCGGTCAGCTCGTCGTTCGCTGCGGCAACGATCTCGCCCGTTTCCGGATCGACGACGTTGTTGGACAGGACGCGGCCGAGCAGATAATCCTCAGTCACGGCGATACGCTTCATGCCCGCCGCTTCCATGTCGCGGATGTGCTTGGCGTTGATGCGCTTGTCCTTCGCGACGACGACCTTGCCGGTCTTGTCGGTGATGTCGAAACGCGCGATTTCGCCACGCAGCCGCTCGGGCACGAGTTCCATGAAGCCGCCTTCGGCGCCGAGCTGGAACGTGTCGAAGCGGAAGAAGTGCGCCAGCACCTGCTCATTGGAGAGGCCGATCGCCTTCAACAGGATCGTCGCCGGCATCTTGCGACGACGGTCCACCCGGAAATACAGGATGTCCTTCGGGTCGAACTCGAAGTCGAGCCACGAGCCGCGGTAGGGGATCACGCGCGCCGAGAAGAGCAGCTTGCCCGAGGAGTGCGTCTTGCCGCGGTCATGTTCGAAGAACACGCCGGGCGAGCGGTGCAGCTGGCTGACGATGACGCGTTCGGTGCCATTGATGACGAATGAACCGGTGGTCGTCATGAGCGGAATTTCGCCCATGTAGACCTCCTGCTCCTTCACTTCCTTGACCGTCGGCTTGCTGGCTTCGCGGTCCATGATCACCAAGCGCACCTTGGCGCGCAGCGGCGACGCGTAGGTCAGGCCGCGCTGCTGGCACTCCTTGACGTCGAACGCGGGCTCGCCCAGGTTGAAGCTGACGAACTCGAGCCGCGCCATGCCGTTGTGGCTGGAGATCGGGAAGATCGACGAGAACGCGGCCTGCAGGCCCTCGTTCTTACGCTTGGTCCCCGGCGTATCCGCCTGCAGGAACTGCGTGTACGACTCGAGCTGAGTCGCGAGCAGGAAAGGCA
Organism: uncultured beta proteobacterium; assembly: GCA_963791235.1. GTDB lineage: Bacteria > Pseudomonadota > Gammaproteobacteria > Burkholderiales > Burkholderiaceae_F > JALORV01. Next base: position 3,025 of record CAWBRW010000026.1, read on the forward strand.
CCGACAACACGCTTGGCCGCTTGGCAAAGCTCTTGCGGATGCGCTTCTTTTCAGTGAACGAGTACGGCATGGACACTCCGTTCGACGCGGGAGAGATGAAAACTGCGGCCCGAATGCGGCGCGGATGCAGGGACGACAAGCGCCACCGCGGGCACAGCAGAGGCTGTCGCCCGGGCGGCGTAGGGGAGTCCTGCGCGTCCGCTCATTCAGGGGAAGACTTTGATCTGAGGCCATCGGCTTCAGATCGAAGGCCTCCCGGCCCTCTCGGTTCAGGCAGCCGGCGCAGGCGCGCGCTGCGCCGGCTTTCCGGAACGATTACTTCACCTCGACCTTGGCGCCGGCTTCTTCGAGCTTCTTCTTGGCGGCTTCGGCGTCGGCCTTGTTCACGCCTTCCTTCACAGGCTTGGGCGCACCGTCGACCAGGTCCTTAGCTTCCTTCAGACCCAGGCCGGTCAGTTCGCGCACGGCCTTGATGACGTTGACCTTGTTCGCGCCAACCTCGGCGAGGATGACGTTGAACTCGGTCTGCTCTTCCGCGGCCGGGGCAGCAGCACCGGCAGCCGGGGCAGCCACGGCCACGGCAGCAGCAGCGGCCGAGACGCCGAACTTCTCTTCCATCAGCTTGATCAGTTCGCTGATCTCGAGCACCGACTTGGCGGCGATTGCGTCGAGGATTTCTTGGTTAGAAAGTGCCATTTGCTTGACTCCTGTACGTTGATTCAGTTCCAGAAATTTGGGATGCGGATCAGGCAGCCGCCTTTTCCTTGGCGTCGCGGACTGCGGCGAGCGTGCGGACGAGGCGCGACGGCACTTCGTTCAGCGTGCGAACGAACTGCGCGATCGGTGCCTGCATCGTTGCCATCAGCTTGGCCAGGAGTTCCTCGCGGCTCGGCATCGTCGCCAGCGCCTTGACACCCTTTTCGTCCATGACGTAGTTGGGCATCGCGCCAGCCTTGACGACGAGCTTGTCGTTGTCCTTGGCAAAGCCGGAGATCACCTTGGCCGCCGCCACCGGGTCAGCGGAAAAACCGTAGACGAGCGGCCCGACCAGCTTATCGGACAGCCCGGCGAACGGAGTTCCGTTCATGGCGCGGCGTGCCAGCGTGTTCTTCAGCACGCGCAGTTGGACACCCTGGCTGCGCGCTTGCTTGCGCAGCTTGGTGGCCGAATCCACATCCAGACCACGGTACTCCGCGACCACGATCGACTGGGCTGCTGCCACAAGGGCACTGACCTCTTCGACCTTGGCCGCCTTCTCTTGCTTGTTGAGACCCACGGTACTGGCTCCACTCAAAATGTGCTTCGCATTCGTGCTTGCGCACTGGCTAGGCACCGGTTGCACCACCCGGCGTCCGAAGCGACATCTCGAGCGCTGAACAACGCACTGTCCATGTCTTCCTCGGGGCCGTCTGCGCTGGACTCCTACTGCCGACCTGTCATCGCCGAGCGTTTCGATGCGAGACAGAGCAGTCGGTGATTAAAGAGAAGACCCTCGGGCGCATTCGTTGCACGCTCGCACCGTCGGGATCGTTCTCGTCCAGCGGTCTTTGACAGCAGCACGCCCGTATCGATGTTCCGGCGCAGCGCGCAGCCCAAAGTCCCTGTGACCCGGTCGCGGCCGGGTCGAAATCCTTACCTCTCGACCTAGCCGTTCAGCGATGCCGCATCGACGCGCACGCCGATGCCCATCGTCGAGGAGACCGAAATCTTGCGCAGGTAAATGCCCTTGCTCGACGCCGGCTTGACCTTATTCAACGCATCGACCAGAGCCGACAGGTTCGTCTGCAACCGATCGACCTCAAAAGAAGCCCGGCCGATCGTCGCGTGAACGATGCCCGCCTTGTCGGCGCGGAACTGCACCTGACCGGCCTTGGCGTTCTTCACCGCCTGCACGACATCCGGCGTCACCGTGCCGACCTTCGGGTTCGGCATCAGGCCGCGCGGACCCAGGATCTGGCCCAACTGGCCCACGACGCGCATCGCGTCCGGTGAGGCGATCACGACGTCGAAGTCCATGAAGCCTTCCTTGACCTTCGCGGCGAGATCTTCAAAACCGACGATGTCGGCGCCAGCCGCCTTGGCTTCCTCGGCCTTGGCGCCCTGCGTGAACACGGCCACGCGCTTGGTCTTGCCGCTGCCGGCCGGCAACACGACGGAGCCGCGTACCGACTGGTCGGATTTCTTCGCGTCAATGCCCAGCACTACCGCGACGTCGACCGATTCGTCGAACTTGGCGGTCGCGCATGACTTCACCAGCGTCAGCGCGTCGCCGACGGGATAGTGCTTCTGCGGGTCGACCTTGCTATGGATCGCCTTGGAGCGCTTGGATTCCTTCGACATTTACAGGCCCTCCACCGTGATGCCCATCGAACGGGCGCTGCCGGCGATCGTGCGCACCGCGGCATCGATGCCGGCGGCGGTCAGATCAGGCATCTTGGCCTTGGCAATGTCCTCCGCCTGAGCGCGGGTGATCTTGCCTACCTTGTCGGTATGCGGTTTGGGCGAGCCCTTGTCGACCTTCGCGGCCTTCTTGATGAGCACCGTCGCGGGCGGCGTCTTCATCACGAACGTGAAGCTCTTGTCCGCGTAGGCCGTGATCACCACCGGAATCGGCAGGCCCGGTTCGACGCCCTGTGTCTGGGCATTGAAGGCCTTGCAGAACTCCATGATGTTCAGGCCGCGCTGACCGAGCGCGGGACCGATCGGGGGCGACGGATTCGCCTTCCCCGCCGGCACTTGCAACTTGATAAAGCCGACGATCTTCTTTGCCATGATGGCTCCTGTGGGTTCAAGCGCCGCGCGACTCTACGCACGGCTCCCCGGTTGCTGCACATGGGCCTGTAACGCCGGCCCGACTGCGTTTGCTTCCGACCTTTTGGTTCCGGCCGCCCGCTTCGCGGGCTTAACCGCTGCGCGGTTAGCCTTCACCGAAAGGCCTGACGACGCGCCGCGTCGTCAAACCTTTTCAACCTGCCCGAACTCGAGCTCGACCGGAGTCGAACGACCGAAGATGGTCACTGACACACGCAACCGGCTCTTCTCGTAGTTCACTTCCTCGACATTGCCGTTGAAGTCGGTGAACGGACCGTCCTTCACGCGCACCATCTCACCCACCTCGAACAGCGTCTTCGGACGCGGCTTCTCGGCGCCCTCCTGCATCCGCATCAGGATCTCGTCGACTTCCTTCTGCGGCAACGGCGACGGGCGGTTCGCGGTTCCACCGAGGAACCCCGTCACCTTGGGCGTGCTCTTCACCAGGTGCCAGGCCTCGTCGGTCATGTCCATCTCGACGAGCACGTAACCCGAATACATGCGGCGCTCGGTGATCGATTTCTTGCCGCCCTTGACCTCGACGACCTCTTCGACCGGCACCAGGATCTGCCCGAACTGCGACTGCAGTCCGGCGCGGTTGATGCGCTCCTGCAGAGTGCGCGCGACGCTTTTCTCCATGCCCGAATAGGCGTGGACCACGTACCAGCGCTTGGTTCCGGAGCTCGTTACTGTTTCAGTCATCCTTCGTACCTCTTCAGCGCCAGCTCAACAGCAGGTCGTACAGGAACCACTCGAGGCTCTTGTCGACGACGAACAGGAAAATCGCCATCAGCACCACGAAACCGAAGACGATGCCCGTCGTGCTGACCGTTTCCTTGCGCGTCGGCCAGACGACCCGTTTCGTCTCCTGATAAGACTCGCGGGCATAGGCCAGAAAACGCTTGCCCGGCTCGGAGAACCAGGCGATCGCAACGCCCACCGCCAGGCCGCCAATCAGTGCACCGACGCGGACCAGCGTCGGCTGTTCCGACAGGAAGGTGAAGGCAAGCACCCCCGCAGCAGCGGCAAGCACCGCCACCGCGACGATGGCGAAGTCGGTCTTGCTGGCTACGGTCTCGACGTTTTGCGTCGTCATCTGCTGTGATCTCATCTGCCCCGCGTTTTGGCGGGGTCACTCTGATTGGCAGGGGCAGAGGGAATCGAACCCCCAACCTTCGGTTTTGGAGACCGACGCTCTGCCAGTTGAGCTATACCCCTACCGAAACTGGCCGGCGCCGCCTTGCGGCCGCGCCGCGATCTCTCTCCCTTACTCGACGATCTTTGCCACGACGCCGGCGCCGACGGTGCGGCCGCCTTCGCGGATGGCAAAGCGCAGTCCTTCTTCCATGGCGATCGGCGCGATCAGCGCCACATCCATCTGGATGTTGTCGCCCGGCATCACCATCTCGGTGCCCGCCGGCAACTGGATCGAGCCGGTCACGTCCGTCGTGCGGAAGTAAAACTGCGGCCGATAGCCGTTGAAGAACGGCGTGTGACGGCCGCCCTCTTCCTTGGACAGCACATACACCTCGGCCTTGAACTTGGTGTGCGGCGTGATCGAGCCGGGCTTGGCCAGCACCTGGCCACGCTCGACTTCTTCGCGCTTGGTGCCGCGCAGCAGCACGCCGACGTTGTCGCCGGCCTGGCCCTGGTCCAGCAGCTTCCTGAACATCTCGACCCCGGTGCAGGTGGTCTTCAGCGTCGGCTTGATGCCGATGATCTCGATCTCGTCGCCGACCTTGACGATGCCGCGCTCGATCCGCCCGGTCACCACGGTGCCACGACCGGAGATGGAGAACACGTCCTCGACCGGCATCAGGAAGGCCCCGTCAATCGCCCGCTCGGGGGTCGGGATGTAGCTGTCGAGGGCGTCGGCGAGCTTCATGATCGACTGCTTCGCCGAGCTCGCCCTTGTCGCCTTCGAGCGCCATCTTGGCGCTGCCCTTGACGATGGGAATGTCGTCGCCCGGAAACTCGTACTTGCTGAGCAGCTCGCGCACTTCGAGCTCGACGAGCTCGAGGAGCTCGGCGTCGTCGACCATGTCGACCTTGTTCATGTAGACGATGATGTAGGGCACGCCGACCTGGCGCGCCAGCAGGATGTGCTCGCGGGTCTGCGGCATCGGACCGTCGGCGGCACTGACGACCAGGATCGCACCGTCCATCTGGGCGGCACCGGTGATCATGTTCTTGACGTAGTCGGCATGGCCCGGGCAGTCGACGTGCGCGTAGTGCCGGTTCTTGGTCTCGTACTCGACGTGCGCGGTGTTGATGGTGATGCCGCGCGCCTTCTCCTCCGGCGCCGCATCAATCTGGTCGTACGCCTTGGCCTCGCCACCAAACTTCTTCGACAACACCAGCGTGATCGCCGCCGTCAGCGTCGTCTTGCCATGATCCACGTGACCAATCGTCCCCACATTCACATGCGGCTTCGTACGCTCAAATTTGCCTTTTGCCATCGCAGACTCCTGACTGCCCGTTCTTGATTGTCGCCCGATCTCTTCGACCGTGGCGGTCTGCCTTATTGCCTTCAATCTGGTGCCCATGACGCGGATCGAACGCGTGACCTCTCCCTTACCAAGGGAGTGCTCTACCACTGAGCCACATGGGCCTCGCGTCGTTCCGCAGCGCTCAACGCCGCGCTTGCTGATCTTGACCTATGCGTCTTCCTCTTGGTGATCTGGAGCGGGTGAAGGGAATCGAACCCTCGTCGTAAGCTTGGAAGGCTTCTGCTCTACCATTGAGCTACACCCGCTCGACGAACTCCTGATCTTCAAAAGCTGCATCATTCGCAGCGGGTGTTCCGTTTTCCGCATCCCGACTTCGCTCGGGAAATGCTGGTGGAGGAGGCTGGATTCGAACCAGCGTAGGCGTAAGCCAACAGATTTACAGTCTGCCCCCTTTAACCACTCGGGCACCCCTCCGCGGCGAACCGCAAATTATGGTTGTGCAACAAAGGCTTGTCAAACCGACACGCCCTTGCGTGCAGCTGCGTCAAGGCCTGCCGACGCTGAACCCGTCGTCGCAGGCTCGAAGCGACCGTCGACCGGGCGCCCGACAGGCGAACCCGAAAACCTGAAAGTTAGCGCACACTTACTGATGCATTTTGCGGCATCAGAGCACTCTGCTGGTTGACATCCCGAACTGCGGACCCGGATACTTGTGCAATGCACAAAAAGCTCGACTTCTCGAGCAATGACCGCGCGCAGCCGAGGCGCCGACAATCCGGCCCTGCAACAGGCACGCACCTGGCCCGCTGATCGCGCAACTCGGCCCGGGGCACCGCGAGCACGATCGCAGCCGCACCTGCTGGTCGCTTCCTCCCGGCGACCGCCGACTGCGCTTCGGCCACACGATCAGCGATCACATCGATGCGCGACTACGTGCGCCAGATCCGATTTGTCCGTGATGCTGCGTTCGGCGGCTTCGACGACGCGGGGCAATTGGTCGGCGTTCGGTCACCTGGCGTTCGGCATGGAAGGCGCCGAATTCGCGTTGTCCGTGGGTCTCGCGGGCACGTCGCCGGGGCATCGGCCTTGCACTGCTCGAACGCGCAAGCCGCTCATGCACGCAACCGCGGCTACGACGTGCTTGTGATGGCCTACATGCCGGAGAACAACGCGCTCGCCTCGCTGGCGCGCCGCGCCGGCATGCAGATCGTGTCCGACCCGGTCGAGCCGCGCGCTTACCTGTCGACTGGAAGCCGCCGACCGCCCGCTCGGTGCTGCAGGAGGCGTTCGGCGAGGCCATCGCTGCGCTTGACCTGGGCTTCCGCCTCAGCACGTCGCGAGCGCGGCTACATCTGCTTGAACAGGTGCGTGTAGTTGCGGCTGACCTCGAGCTTGTCGGGTCGCCCCTTCACCTGAACCAGCTGCCGACCGCGAAAGTCGCGCGTCACGCCTGAGATCGCATCGACGTTGACGATCGTCGAGCGGTGGATCTGCCAGAACTTCTCCGGATCGAGTTCCTCGACCAGTTCCTTGATCGGCTTGCGGATCAGCGCTTCGAACTGTCTCGGTCTGCACGCGCGTGTACTTCTCGTCGGACGTGAAGAACAGCACGTCGGCGACCGGGATCAGCTTCAGCTGCTGGCCGACGCTGGCCTGGATCCACTGCAGCCTCTCGGCGGCCGACTTTGTCGGCGACAGCCCGGCGCCACGTCGAGGCGCGCCGTCAGGCTTGGTCAGCAGTTCGCCGCAGATCGCTTGGCCGCTGGCCGAGACGCTTCTTCAGTCGCGCGACGGTGAGTTCGAGGCGCTCGCGTTCGGCCGGCTTCAGCACGTAGTCGACGGCGCCGTGCTCGAATGCCTCGACCGCGTACTCGTTGTAGGCGGTGATGAAGACGACGTGACAGGCGTCGCCGATGGCCCGCGCGGCCTCGATGCCGGTCATGCCGGGCATGCGGATATCGAGGAACGCCAGGTCGGGCGCCATGCTCGCGGACGGCGGCGACCGCCTCCTCGCCGTTCTTCGCCTCGGCGACGATCTCGAGTTCGGGCCAGACCTCGGCCAGCCGCGAGCGCAGCTGCTCGCGCATCAGCCTTTCGTCGTCCGCGATGATCGCCCGTGGCATGCGGCGATTATGCGTCAGGCCGGCTGCGCCACGGGCTGCACCGGCACGTCCGCTTCGAAGGTGTAGGGCACGTCGATCGTGACGATCGTGCCGGTCGGATCGTTGGCCTCGATCGACAGCCGCGCCCGCCCGCCGTAGAGCGCCGACAGCCGCTCGCGCACGTTCGCCAGCCCGACGCCGGTGCCCGGACGTGAAGCGGCGGCGAAGCCGAGTCCGGTATCGGCCACCGTGACACGCAGGCGGCCGTCGACGATGTCAGCGGAGATCGTGATCGCACCGCCCTCGGGCTTCGGCTCGAGCCCGTGCTTGATCGAGTTCTCGACCAGCGACTGCAGCATCATCGGCGGAAACTGCGCCGACATCAGGCCTTGCGGCACCGTGACCGTGTACTGCAGCCGGTCTTCCATGCGGAATCTTCAGGATCTCCAGGTAAGCCCGGCACAGTTGCACTTCCTTGCCCAGCGTGGTCGATCCCTCCCGCATCTGCGGCAGCGCGGCGCGCAGGTACTGGATCAGGTTCTTCTGCATCTTCGAGGCCGTCGCCGGATCGGTTTCGATCAGGTAATCCACTGACGCCAGCGTATTGAACAGGAAGTGCGGCTCGACCTGGGCCTGCATCATCTTCAGTTGCGCTTCGACGAGCTGGCGCTTGAGCCCTTCTTCCGCAGCCGTCGCCGTCGCCACCTGCGCCCGTCGCTCCGCCCGCTTCTTGCCGCCCAGCACCACCTTGACGATGATGCCGGTGAGGATCAGCAGCACCGCGAAGCTCATCAGCCAGTCGCCGCTGCGCTCGTGATAGCTGCGGACCTCGCGCGCCACGCTGCGATTCACCTGGTCCGACACGATGCGTCTCGATCTCGCGCCGAGCACTTTCCAGGGCCAGCTCGACCTTCGCGGGATCGCCCGCAACGTCCGGAGGAATCACGACCGCAGCCGTCGCGATCGATGACCACGGCAGGCGGCTCGTTTTCAGCGCGCGCCGGCGCCTTTGCCGGCCTCCTCGACACGGATCCCGTCGGTATCGATGATGACCTGCACCGGTTTTCCATCGCGCTGCGACTGGATCCGGACGCCGCTTTCGTCGATGCTGACCGAGCTTTGTCCCTTGCCAGCCTCCGGGGGCGCCGGGGGCTTGGGGGGCGCCGGGGGCTTCGTCGAGCCGGGCGGTGTCGGTGGCCGCGGCGGTGCGACTGCACCTGGGCGCTCGATCCGGATGCCGTCAGCACCGACCTTGATGTCCACCTTGACGTTGTCGGTCGGAGCTCGGTCGACGATCACGACGGGCGATTCGTCGTAAATGATGTTGGACGCGATGCCAGCAAAGGTGAGCAGCAGGATCGCGACCAGGGCGAACTTGCCCCAGCCCACCACGGCCAGCCAGTCGCCGATGCGATTCAGCACGCGCCGGACCGGCGGCAGGATGCGCGACTGGACGAACGCCCAGCTGCGCGCAGCTCCGCTTGCCACGTCGGGTGCCGCGGTCCGGGCGCCGGCCGCGGTGGCCGCGCCAACGCGCCGTAGCGCGCCGTTCGGTTCCGCGGATTCCTTGGGTTCCTGCTCGTCGACCATGGCCGGATTATCGCGGTGAGGCGGCGACCCGCGAGGAGTCTGGCGCGACACCCTGCGAGGCCATCGCGGGAAAGTGGCCGACGAGCTGCGTTACCGGAGTCGATATTGTGGTCTTGCTCATGGCGGCACCTTAGTAGGGGGGTGCCACCAAGGCCACCGGGCTGCGACAGGCTGCATGATGCAAGGCCCAGACTGCATGTTCCGGGGGCCAAGCGCCCTGCCCGCGGGCCAGCAAAGTCAGAAGTCGGTCGCCCGCTCGTCAACGGCGCAGGGCGCGGGCACCCGGACGACGCCCACGCGCCCGATGATCGACTCTCGGATCAGGACGCGCCGGTGAAACGCAGCACAAGGGAGATGCCCAGCAGCACCCAGCCGGCGCGGCCGGCCACGTCGGACCACGGGTGCTCGGCCTTCAGCTGCGCAGCCTGTTTCATCAGCTCTTCCTGACGGCGCTTGGCGCGGTCGGGCGTGCCGTCGTCCTCGGCGCTGGCGCGAATGACCGCGCGGACGAACGGAAACTGCGCGATCAGTGACACCATCAGCACTGACGCGCCCAGATCCCCGAGGCCGTTCGCCAGGCGACCGGCATCGAACTGCGTAAGCGCGAGCGCGGCAAGCGTCGCACTCAGCACAAAGAACGTGTTGCGCCAGATGCGCTCGCCCGGCGTGACGACCAGTGGCGGGGGAACCTTGCGTTGCGTATCCATATGCCCGTTAGATGGCACCCGCGATCGCCGGTTCAAGCGGGGTGAACCCGCGTCAACGGCAAGGCGGTAGTGTCCTTGATTCGTTCCAGGGCAAAGCTGGACTTCACGTCGACTACCCCTGGCTGGCGCAGTAGCTGGCCCATGACGAAGCGCGAAAAGTGTGGCAGATCCTCGACCTGAACGCGCAGCAGGTAATCCATCTCGCCGGTCATCGCGTAGCAGGCGAGAACCTCGGGCCAGCCTTGCACCCGCGCCCGAAAGTCATCCATCGGCATCTTGCCGCGTTTCTCGAGCTTGACACTGACATAGGCCAGCAAGCCGAGTCCCAGCTGCTCCGGATCGAGCAGCGCGACGTAGCCGCGAATGACGCCATGCGCCTCGAGCCGCTTGATTCGGCGCAGACACGGCGACGGTGACAGGGCAACGCGCTCGGCGATTTCCTGGTTCGACAGCCGGCCTTCCTGCTGCAGGACGTCGAGAATGCGCACGTCAGTTCGATCGAGTTCGATGGCGGGCATTTCCTGCTTCAAAAGGAGCGCCTGAGGAGCATGATATTGCGCCAGAAGCGGGAACGCGAGCCCGCTTTGCAATCGCCTGCCCGGCTCTGTGCACGATACTTTGCGGCTTTCGCTGACTCGATTGCGCTAGGAGACTGCCATGCAGTTCACGCCATGGGACAACCCGATGGGAACCGACGGCTTCGAGTTCATCGAGTACGCGGCCCCCGATCCCGCAGCACTCGGTGCGCTCTTCGAGAGCCTGGGCTTCGCCGCGATCGCCCGGCATCGGCACAAGTCCGTGACACTTTACCGGCAGGGTGACATCAACTTCATCATCAATGCCGAACCGGACTCGTTTGCGCAGCGCTTTGCACGGCTGCACGGTCCTTCGATCTGCGCGATTGCGTTCCGGGTGCGGGATGCGGCTGCCGCCTATCGCCGCGCACTTGAACTGGGCGCTTGGGGATTCGACTCCAAGTCGGGCCCGATGGAACTGAATATCCCGGCGATCAAGGGCATCGGCGACAGCCTGCTGTACTTCGTCGACCGTTGGCGCGGCAAGAATGGCGCCGCCCCCGGTGTGATCGGCGATATCTCGATCTACGACGTCGACTTCGAGCCGATCGCCGACGCGATGGCGCACCCGCATGGCTTCGGCCTGACGATGATCGACCACCTGACGCACAACGTGCACCGCGGGCGCATGAAGGAGTGGGCCGAGTTCTACGAGCGGCTGTTCAACTTCCGCGAGGTGCGTTATTTCGACATCGAAGGCAAGCTCACCGGACTGAAGTCGAAGGCGATGACGAGTCCGTGCGGCAAGATCCGCATCCCGATCAACGAGAGCTCCGACGACAAGAGCCAGATCGCCGAATACCTCGACCTGTACCACGGCGAGGGCATCCAGCACGTGGCACTGGGCACCGATGACATCTACTCGACCGTTCAGGCGATGCAGGCCAATGGCGTCGCCTTCCAGGACACGCTCGAAACTTATTACGACCTGGTCGACAAGCGCCTGCCGGACCATGGCGAGCGCCTCGCCGACCTCAAGCGACTGCGGATCCTGATCGATGGCGCGACCCACCAGGGCGCGCCTAACGAACTGTTGCTGCAGATCTTCACGCAGCCGGTCATCGGTCCAATCTTCTTCGAGCTGATCCAGCGCAAGGGCGACGAGGGCTTCGGCGAGGGAAATTTCCGCGCGCTCTTCGAATCGATCGAGCTGGACCAGATCCGCCGCGGCGTGCTGAGCGACGCTGGATCCGCCGCGTGACGATGGCCGTCACCCCCACCACCTACGGCACCAGCACGCGGCCACCGCGGGGCGACTATGCAGCCGCCCGCGCGGACTACACGTGCGAGCAGGAATGGAGCCGCTACAGCGCCGAGGAGCACGCGCTTTACGCGCGGCTGTACACGCGTCAAGCCCGGCAGGTCCCGGGGCAGGCGTGCGACGAATTCATTCATGCGCTGAGGCAGCTGGGCAGCGAGCGCGAGATCCCGCGGTTCGAGGCGATCAGCGCGACGCTGCGACGCGCGACGGGATGGGAGATCGTGGCCGTGCCGGGGTTGATTCCGGAACGGGCGTTCTTCGCACTGCTGGCGAGCCGGCGTTTTCCGGTGACCGTCTGGATGCGACGGCCCGACGAGTTCGACTACATCGTCGAGCCGGACGTCTTTCACGACCTGTTCGGGCACGTGCCCCTGCTGTTTAACCCAGTTTTTGCGGACTACATGCAGGCCTTTGGCGCGGGCGGCCTGAAGGCGCACGACCTGTCCGCGCTCGAGTATCTGGCGCGACTCTACTGGTACACGGTGGAGTTCGGACTGATCACCACGCCGCGTGGACTGCGTGCCTACGGAGCCGGCATCCTGTCGTCGGTCGGTGAAACGGCCTATGCGTTGACCTCGATGAAACCGCAGCGCCTGTCGTTCGATCTCGAGCGCGTGCTGAGGACGCCGTACAAGATCGACGACTTCCAGCACACCTACTTCGTCATCGAATCGTTTGCGCAGCTATTCGATGCGACCGCGCCGGACTTCACTCCGACCTATCGACGCGTCTCCGCGCTGCCGACGCTGACCGTGCAGGATCGGCTGCCAGGTGAGCGCGTCGTCGCGCCCAACCCGGCGATTGCGCCCGGCTGAATCAGGCCAGGCTCAGCTACGGCTCACGGCTTGACGGGCTCAACCGGGGCGTTCGGGGTCGGGCGAGGCTGTGCCTTGCGCCACGCATGCATCTCGTCACGCGTCAGCACGCCGTCCTTGTTCGCGTCCATCGCGTCGAAGTTCTGCGCCAGTCGCGGGGCCGTCTTGGCCTCGTCGCGCGAGATCGATCCGTCATTGTTCACGTCGAGCCTGCCGTGATGCCCGTGGTGGCCGGAACGCCGCGCGGTCCGCAGCTCGTCGGGTGACAACTGGCCGTCCTTGTTGGCGTCGATGCGGTCAAACGACTCGGCAAGTCGTGGGTGGTCGGACGCTTCGTCACGCGAGACGAAGCCATCGCCGTTCTTGTCCAGGGCGCTCGTACCGGGGCGAACCGGCGACTGGGCGTCGGTGGGTGCGGCGAAGGCGATGGAGCAGGCGACAGACAGCGCTGTTGCCAGGAGGAAGCGGGTCATGAGGTTCTCCGTTGAAGGTGTTGTCATTCAACGGGACACCGCCGCAGCGGTCGACGCCTCTTACCTTTGTTTACAGCTGAAACGCCTTGCCACGCGCCGCTACTGCGACTGCGGCGGAGTTCCAGGCGGATTCTGTGGCATGCCGGGCGGCGGCATGGCCGGCGGCGGCGGAGCCGTTGGCCGGGGAACCGTCGCCCCGCCTGCCGACACTGGGCGCCGTCAACGTGTTGCCCTCGCGCGCGAAGGTCTGAGTCGGAGTCCCGCCGCTCACCGCAACCGCCGGGCGGGGCGGCAAGCGCACTTCCTGCCGTCCGCCGGGGCTGTCGAGGACGATCACTTCGGCATCGATCGACGCGAGACGCGTGCCCGGAACGACCTCCTGACCCACGAGGTACACACGCGGCGGTTTGCCATCGACCGCCAATACGGCACTTGAGTCCTTACCGGCCGCAAACGCGCCGAGTGCCTGGATGTTGGCCGCGACGACCGCCTGTGCCACTTCGACCTTGCCGAACATGCGGGCGGCGGCCGCGGCATCCGGATCACGCAGCGGCGGCGGTGCCAGCGGCGGCGGCGCAGCGGTCGGCGCGGGCGTGAAGATCCGCACCGCCCAGTAGGCGCCGATGGCCACCACACCCGCGAAGAACAGCAGGTGCATGGCGGCGGCAGCAAACTTCTTCAGCATCGCATGTCCAAACGGGGTGCGATGATCGCGCAGTTGCATCAGTGCAACGATCATCCTCAAGCATTAGCGGCCGCACCGGATCCCGCCTAAGAGGGGTAAGGTGGCAGAGTGGCATTGATAATATCCGCCGCAGTCCCCGTTGTCCGCGCCCAAAACACAAGAACTTCAAGGCCTTCGGCGCGCAACTTCAAGCTTTCCTTAGCCTAGGGCAATGGTCATATGAGTACGATGAAGGCACTCCGTTCCCCGCGCATTCGCGGCTTCACGCTGATCGAGATCATGGTCGTGATCACGATCCTCGGGATCCTGGCAGCGCTGATCGTTCCGCGCGTTGTCGGCCGCACTGATGACGCCCGCATTGCTGCCGCGCAAGCAGGACATCGCTTCGGTCATGCAGGCGCTGAAGCTCTACCGGCTCGACAACGGGCGCTATCCGACGACCGAGCAGGGCCTGCAGGCGCTGATATCGAAACCGGCGACCGAACCTGTGCCGATGAACTGGAAACAGGGCGGCTATCTCGAGCGGAGCAATGTGCCGAAGGATCCGTGGGGCCACCCCTACCAGTACCTGAACCCCGGCCTGCGCGGCGAGATCGACGTCTTCAGCTTCGGCGCCGACGGCCAGGCGGGCGGTCAGAACACCGACGCCGACATCGGCTCCTGGTCGCTGTAGCCCGCGGCGGGCGACCGCCGCCGGTGACGCGGACCGCGCCGAACCACTAGACCCGATGATGACGCCGAACTGCCGGCTGCGCGTATCGACGGCGAGCGCGTGAGCGGCTTCACGCTGCTCGAGATGCTGGTCGTCATCGTGCTCGCCGGCATCCTCGATTTCGATCGTCACGATCAGCGTGACGCCGGATCCGCGGCAGAAGCTCATGCGCGAGGCCGAACGCATCGGGCAACTGATGTCGCTGGCGGCCGATGAAGCGCGCATCCGCCAGTTGCCGATCGTGTGGGAAGCGGACCTGCGCGGCTACCGTTTCGTTGCCGAAGTCAGCGGCGAGAGGAAGCTGCTGACCGGAGATGACCTGCTGCGCGAGCGCAACTGGGAAACGCCGCTGACCCGGTTGTCGGTGCAGGACGGCGCCGGGCCGCAGCCGGCGCAGGTGCTGCTGGGGCCGGGCGCACCGCCGGTGCGCATGGCGATCGCGCGGGAGTGGGTGCAGCCACGCTGGCGACTCGAACTCACCAATGAGGACGCGACGGTACGCACTCGAGTTCGACGAAGTCAGGCCGGGCGACGGTGATGCAATGAAACGCCGCGCACGCGGATTCACGCTGCTTGAGGTGCTGGTCGCACTGGTCATCATCGGCGTGGCGCTGGCCGCCGCCATGCGCGGCGCAATGGCACTGACCTCCACGGCCGAGTACACGCGCGAGAAGATGCTGGCCGTCATGACCGCCGAGAACCGCCTGCTCGAACTGCGCCTGGCGCGCGAGCGGCTCGAACAGGGCGAGAACAGCCTGCCCTGTGAGCAGGGCGGCCTGACGTTCCAGTGCGTGCAGGCGGTGAAGCCGACGCCCAACCCGTTTTTCCGGCGGGTCGAGGTGCGCGTCTTCAAGCCGGCCACCGACGGCTCGCCGCGCGTGCTGGCCGAGCTGATGACAGTGTTGCCGACCAACCAATGAGATGCAGCGCAGAGCCGTCTCAAGCAAGCTCGCGCCGCAGGGCGCAGCCGGAGGCCGTACCGCTCGCGCGGATTCACGCTGCTCGAATTGCTGGTCGCGATCACCGTGCTGTCGATCGTGTCGATGATCGCGTGGCGCGGGCTCGACTCGCTGGTCGATGACGCGCGAACGGCTCGAACCGGAGGCCGACGACGTGCGCGCGCTGCTGACGACGTTCGGCCAGATGGAGCGCGACCTGGCCCAGGTGACCAATCCGAAGTTCCTCGGCCTGAACGCAGTCACCGGTCAACGTGTCGATTGCCGATGGCGCCACGCTGCTGCAGCTGGCGCGCATCGCGCCGCCGGCGCCGCGACCGGCCGACCGAAGTGCAGACCGTCTACTACCGCGTCGTCGATGGCACGCTGATGCGCCAGGCCACGGCCGCGCTGCCCGGCGTTCGAGACCCGTCTCCACCGACCGACTCGAGTCGGCCCGGCTGCTCGACAAGGTGCGCACTGATGCAGGTGCGCACCTGGTCGACCGAACGGCGGCTGGGTCGATCCCGAACGTCACCGCAGGACACCAGCGGCGGCGCGCCACCGCGCCAAGCGGTCGTGCCGGGCGTCGAAGTGACAATCGAACGCGACAACGGCCGACATCTTTCGCCGCGTGCTGCTGGTGGGCGCATGAGGACGACTGAACGCTGCGACACGACGCGGCACGAGCGGCGCGGCGCGGCCGTGCCTACCCGCCCCTCGGGGGCAGGCCGGCGTGGGGCCAGTCGGTCGGCACCGGCACAAGCAGCGCGGCGCAGCCGTGTTGCTTGCGCTCTTCGTGGCCACGCTGTCGACGCTGATCGTCAGCGGGCTGTTCTATCGGCAGTTCGTGCTGCTGCGGACGATCGAGAACCAGCAGCTGATGACGCAGAGCCGCCTGCTGTTGCGCGGCGCGCTCGACTGGGGTCGCGCCATCTTGCGCGAGGATGCCAACCGCTCCAGCTACGACGCGCTGTCCGAGCCGTGGGCCCAGCCGCTGACGGAAACGCGGCTCGACCAGCTGGGCGAGACCTCGGCCCTGGCATCGCAGGCGTCGATTGCCGGCTCGATGGAGGACGCGCAGTCACGCTTCAATCTGCGCAACCTGGTCGAGAACGGCGAGGTCGTGGAGTCCGAAGCTCGACGCCTTGCGCCGGTTGTGCACGCTGCTGCAGGTCCCCGCAGCAGACGGCCGATCTGATCGCCTAGCGCATGCAGCAAGCGTTGCCGTCCACGATGCCCGACGAGGCGGCCGCATGCCGGACACTGCGATGGTCGGCGACACGCGTACGTCCGATTCCGTTGATGCTGCCGCATGACCTGATCTCGATTCCCGGCATTTCGGCCGAGGCGGCGCAGCGCCTCGCGCCCTACATCGTCGTGCTCGACGAACGCACGCCGATCAACGCCAACACCGCGCGCCCGGAAGTCATCGCGGCCCGCGTGCCTGACATGTCACTGTCCGACGCGCGCACCCTGGTCGCCGAACGCGAGCGGATCTCGTACTTCAACAACGTCGGCGAGGTCCGCACCCGCCTCGGCGCCAAGGCAAACGGCGTAGGAGAGGCCGATATCGCCACCGCTTCGCGCTTTTTCTTCGTTCGCGGCGAGGTCAAACTCGACCGGGCGGTGACGCGCATGGAAGCACTCGTTCGTCGCGGGGTGCCGGGTCAGGGTATCCAGCCGGTGACCGTGCTGTGGATCCGCGAGATCTGATCGACCGATGAAGGAAAAGATCACTGCAACGATTGCTGGTCTTCGTGCCGCCCCGACGGTCGTTCGGCGCGAAGGGTCACATGTCGACCGGCACCGTCGTGAACTTCGTCGCGCCCGGCGGCGGGACGAGCGGCGAAACGCCGACTCGCGCTGCTGCCCAAGGCCGTGGCACTCGATCTCGTGTTCGATCCGGCCGATGTCTTCGTCACGGCGATCGAGCCGCCGAAGCTGTCGGAGGGCAAGCTGCGGCTGGCGCTGCCCAACATGCTGGAAGACCGTCTGCTCGCGGACGCGACGGACTGCCACTTCGCCTTCAACATTCCCGCGCGGCGGCAGCGGCTACGACGACGATCGCGGCGCAGCCGCGGATGCCGGTGGCCGTCATCGATCGCGGCGTGCTGACGCGCGCGCTCGACGCCTGTGCCGAAGCCGGGTACCGCGTGCGCGCCGCCTACAGCGAGATCTACACCGTGCCCCCCCCGTGCGGCCGGCGTGCTTTCGGTGCGGGTCGACCGCGGCCGCGGCGTGGCGCGCTCGGCGACGCACGACGGGTTTTCGTTCGAACTCGCAGGCGACGAGGTGCCGGCAGCGCTCGCGCTGGCGGTACGCCAGCTGGGCGTGCGCCGCATCCAGGCCTACGGACGCGAGGCCGCGAGACATGAGTTCGCTGGCCGCGGCGCTCAATGTGCAGGTCGACGTCGTCGGCCGTCCGAAGTCGGACATCGTCAGCATCGACGGCGCCGTCAACCTGCTGCAGGGCAGCTTCGCGCCGGGCGGCATGCTCGGCAGCCCTGATGCCGCTGGCGGGTCGCGCCGCCGCGCTGCGCGGCGCGTCGTTCAAGGCCCCGCTGATCTGGACGGCGATTGGCGCGATCGTCGCCATCGCCGGGCATGAATGCCTACTGGCTGAAGCTCGGAGTCCGAGTCCAAGGCCGCTGAAGCAGCAGATGGAGAACGCCTTCCGCACGAGCTTTCCCGAGACGACGGCGATCGTCGACCCGGTGCTGCAGACAAAGCGGCAGCTGAACGACCTGCGCGCCCGCGCCGGCATTGCCGTCGGCCAACGACTTCTCGGTCCTGAACGCGCGGACGTCGCTGTTGCTGACCGCGGCGCCGCTCGGCAGCGTCGGCGGCGATCGACTACCGCGACGGCGCACTCAAGGTGAAGTTCAAGGGCGGCATGGCCGACAACCCGGCGTTCCAGAACACGCTGCGCGCCGCCGCGCGTGCAGCAGGGGCTCGCGATGCGCTTCGAAGCCGACGGCACGGCGCGCGTCACGGCGGCGGGCTCCTGATGGACGCGCTGCAAGCAGTTCTGGGCCGAGCGCGCTCCGCGCGAGCGCATGATCCTCGGCGTCGGCGGCGAGCGTGCGTGCTGATCGCCGTGCTGCTACCTCATGCTGATCGAGCCGGCCTGGACCGGGATCGGCCGCCTCGAGCGCTCGCTGCCGCAGCAACGCGCGCAGGCCGCGGAACTCGACGCGCTGCTGGGTGAGGTCAAGGGCCTCAAGTCGCAGCCGCAGGTGGCGACCGTTTCTCCGATCCGAAGTCAAGGGCGCGATCGAGACGTCGCTGACGCGCGCCGGACTCAAGACCTCGCGCATCGTGCCGCTGTCCGACGGCGACATGCAGCTGACGTTCGCCAACGTCCCGTACGGCACCTGGGCGGCGCTGGCTGGCCGGCATCGAACGGGAACTGGGCGCACGCACGACCTCGGTCGTCGTCACCGGCAAGGACGCCACGCCGGGCAACGTTGACGCGGAACTGGCACTGCGTCTGGCACGGAAATGAAACGCCGACGATGCGCGCCGCCCTCTACCTGCTCGCAGCGCTCGTCGTGCTGATCATCACGGCGGCGGTACTTGCGCCGGCGCAGTGGGCCGCGGGCTCGTGCGTTCCGCGACCCAGGGCCGGCTCGATCTGGCGGAGACGCGGGGCACGGTGTGGAACGGCTCGGCGGTGGTGGTGCTGGCCTCCGGATCGGACGCCGGGCGCAGCCCGCGCCAGCTTGCCCGAACGACTGGCGTGGCAGTTGAGCCCTTGGTCGCTGCTTGGCCGGCCAGGTCGACCTGACGTTGTCGCACCCGTCGGCACTGACGCAGCCACTGGTCATCCGTGCCCCGTTCTTCGGCGGCTCGGCAACGCTGGGTGCGACCACCGTGCGGTTGCCGGCCTCGCTGCTGGTCGGCCTGGGCGCTCCCTGGAACACGGTACGGCCCGGCGGCATCCTGACGCTAAGTCTGGGATCGACTTCAGATCGAGCCCGGCCGTCTTGCAGGCAACGTGTCGGCAGAGTGGCAGCAGGCATCGAGCGCGCTGACGCCCGTCTCGCCGATGGGCCACTACCGCCTGCAAGACCAATGGAATCTGGCCGGGAACTCAGCTGGAATTACTAACCATTTCGGGTCCCCTCGAGCTGAGGGGCAGTGGCACAATCCCGGAGGGTGGGCGCTTACGCTTTACCGGTCGCGCACAGGCCTCTGGCGGGCACCGATCCGGGTGTGAAAGCACAACTGACGGGCCTCATCTCGCTGCTGGGGCGGCGCGATGGCGATGGGGCTCTCCTGAACTTCGGCGGTGGGTGACATGACGAGCGGGCGCACAACGAAACGCGCGGAGGGGCAGTTCACTGTCCCGCCTGGTGGCGCTCGCCTGCGCCATCACGATCGCGCTGCCGCCAGCTCGACACCCGCCGCCTTCGCACAGACCAAGCCCGCGGCGAAGGGCAAGTCCGACCGACGGCGCCGCGCCGGCCGACAGCGTGATGCTGAACTTCGTCAACGCCGACATCGACGCCGTGGTGCGGGCGATCGGCCAGTACACCGAACGCACCTTCGTCATCGATCCGCGCGTCAAGGGCACGCTGTCGCTGGTGACCGAGCGGCCCGTGACCAAGCAGCAGGCCTTCGAGCAGCTGCTGTCGGCGCTGCGCCTGCAGGGCTTCACGATCGTGCAGACCGGCAACGTCATGCGCGTGGTGCCGGAAGCCGACGCCAAGCTGCAGGGCGGCACCGTCGTCGGACCGCGCAGCGCCTCACCCCGGCGGCGACCAGCTGGTCACCCAGGTCTTCCGCCTGCAGTACGAGTCGGCCACCGCGATGGTGCCGATCCTGCGGCCGCTGATTGCGCCGAACAACACGATCTCGGCCTATCCGCAGAACAACACGCTGGTCATCACCGACTACGCCGAAAACCTGCGCCGCATCCAGCGCATCATCGAATCGATCGACACGCCGGCCACCTCGGACCTCGAGATGATCCCGGTGAAGTTCGGCCTGGCGATGGAGATCGCCACGCGTCGTCAATCGCGTGCTCGACGAAGGCGCCCGCGCCGCCGGCCAGGCGGTCGACGCCGGCCAGCGCATCTCCGTGCTGGCCGAGCCGCGCACCAACACGCTGATCGTCCGGGCGCCGAGCCAGGCGCGGCTCACGCTGGCGAAGAACCTGATCGCGCAGCTCGACCGGCCGGCCTCGACGCCCGGCAACATCAACGTCGTCTACCTGCGCAACGCCGAGGCCACGCGCCTCGCGCCGCTGCTGCGGGCGATCATCAGCTCCGATCCGTCGTACACGCCGCAGGCCGGGAGCAGCGGCGGACTGTCGCAGCAGAGCACGACGACCGGGACGGCCGGCAGGCGGGCGCCGGCCGTCGAGCACCGGCACGGCGGCGACGACGCTGGGCGGTGGCGCTGCGGGCGGCGGCGGGCGGCGGCGGCGGCAGCGGCCCGCTGGCCGGACTGATCCAGGCCGATGCCGCGACCAACTCGCTGATCATCACCGCGCCCGAGCCGCTCTACCGGAACATCCGCGCGATCATCGACAAGCTCGACGTGCGCCGCGCGCAGGTCGTCATCGAGTCGCTGATCGTCGAGATGACCGCCGACAAGGCGGCCGAGTTCGGCATCCAGTGGCAGGCGCTCGGCGCGGTCAACAACAGCGACGTCGGCGTGATCGCCAGCCAGAACTTCGGCGGCGGCGGCACCAACATCATCGGCGGCAGCCGCGAACCTCGGCTACGGTCGGCCAGGGCCTCAACCTGGGCGTCATCAACGGCAAGATCAACGATCCCGGGCGTCGGCGAAGTCATCAACCTCGCCTTCCTGGCACGGGCGCTGGAAACGACCGCCGACGCCAACATCCTGTCGACGCCGACGATCCAGACGCTCGACAACGAAGAAGCGAAATTCCTGGTCGGCCAGAACATCCCGCTGATCACCGGCTCGTACGCCGCCGCCGGCGGCACCACGGCAGTCGGCGTCAATCCGTTCCAGACCTTCGAACGCAAGGACATCGGCCTGCAGTTGCGCGTGCAAGCCGCAGATCTCCGAAGGCGGCGTCGTGCGGCTGGCGATCTACCAGGAACTGTCGTCGATCCAGAACACGCTTGACGGCCGCGCAGGGCGGGATCATCACCAACAAGCGCAGCTTCGAGTCGACCGTGCTGGTCGAGGACGGCAACATCGTCGTGCTCGGCGGCCTGATCGAGGACCGCAGCGACAACAGCCGCAGTTCGCTGCCGATCCTGGGGCGCATCCCGGGGCTCGGCTATCTCTTCAGCTACGAGAACCGCGGACGCAAGAAGACCAATCTCTTCGTGTTCCTGCGACCCTACGTGGTGCGCGAGGAGGGCAAGTCGTCGGAACTCGCGCTCGACCGGTACAGCCTATATCCGCGGGCAGGTGGCTACGACCACGAAACCGGACAACCTGATCTTCCGCGGCTTCGAGGGCCGCCAGTTGCCGGAAACGCCGCCCGTGGCGCCGGCGATGCAGCCGCGGACTCCGGTGACTGCACCCGGCGCGCCGGTCGACCCCGCGGGACTCGGCGCGCGCCAGGAGCCGCGGACCGGCCCGCCTGCACCGATCGTCGATACGCCGCCGGCTTCGCCTGCGCCGCAGCCGCGTACCGCTGCCGGCACCGCTGCCGGAGTCTCGCAGTGCACCGTCGTCGCTCGCGCCGTCGCCGGCTCCGTCGTCCGCAGCGGTCGCTACGGTGCCGCCCGCGACGGCCGCGATGCGCACCGAACCGAGCACCGCCGCCACGGTGCCGCCACCACAGGTTCCGGTGGCCACGCCCGCCACCGCCGTAGCACCCACCACGGCGGCCCAGGTGCAGGCCCCCGCGCCGCGCATCGAGCCTGCCCCGGCGGCACTCGAGCCCGTTCGAACGCCACCCCCGGCGACTGCTGAAGTGGTCGTGCCGACGCCTGCGGCGACCCCGGAGCCAGCGAGCACCGCGCCTGCGGCCAGCTCCACGCCTCAGGCAGCGGCTCAAACCTCCGCGGCTTCGCCCACGCCAACGCCATCTACGGCAGCAGCAACGCCGGCCGCCGTGGCGCCGTCGACGGGCGCCTATGCCGCGTCGTCTGGCGCACCGGCCCCGATCACGAGCAATCTGGTGCAGGTGGCCGCGGTCTCGCAGATCAGCCGCGGGCGCGAACTGCAGCAGCAGTTGCGTGTGGCCGGATTCGATGCCTACTGGGAAAGTGTCAGGACCAAGACGGGCGAAGTGGTCCGCGTGCGGGTCGCCGTCGACACCGCGACGCAAAGCATGGCCGACACGATCGCACGACTGAAGGCGATGGGATTCGACCCCGTCATCGTCGCTCCCTGACCGTCCCACGGACGCTGCCATGACGCTGGCCAGCCGTTTCGTCCCGTACTCGTACGCTCGCGACAACGCGATCCTGCTGGTGCCGAAGAGCGAGCGCGATGCCGAGGTCTGGATCTCGGACGCGACGCCGCTCGCCGCACTGAACGAGGTCATGCGCGTGTTCCCCGGGACGGTCAAGCCGATCGTCGTGGAACCGACGAAGCTCACCGAAGCGATCTCGCAGACCTACGGCGACCAGAGCGGTTCGGCGCAGCAGATCGTCGGCGACATCGAGGGTGAATTCGACATCACGCGGATGATGCAGGAGGTCCCGGACGTCGAGGACCTGCTCGAGACCGAGGACGACGCCCCGATCATCCGCATGATCAACGCGCTGCTGACGCAGGCCGCGCGCGACGGCGCGAGTGACATCCACATCGAGCCGTTCGAGAGCTACTCGCTGGTGCGCTTCCGCGTCGACGGCACGTTGCGCGATGTGGTCCGGCCCAAGCGCGCGCTGCATGCGGCGCTGGTGTCGCGCATCAAGATCATGGCGGCGCTCGATATCGCCGAAAAGCGCCTGCCGCAGGATGGCCGCATCACGCTGCGCGTCGGCGGCCGGCCGGTGGATGTCCGGGTGTCCACGCTGCCGACAGGACACGGCGAGCGCGCGGTGCTGCGCTTGCTGGAAAAGGACCTGTCGAAGCTCGAGCTCACGAACCTCGGCATGTCGCAGGGTGCGCTCGACCGCTTCGACACCCTGATCCACCAGCCGCACGGGATCATCCTCGTCACCGGACCGACGGGCTCCGGCAAGTCGACGACGCTGTACGCGGCGATCCGTCGCCTGGACAAGAGCACGACCAACATCATGACGGTCGAGGACCCGATCGAATACGACATCGAGGGCATCGGCCAGACCCAGGTCAACCCGAAGATCGAGATGACCTTCGCGAAGGCACTGCGTGCGATCCTGCGCCAGGACCCCGACGTCGTGATGATCGGCGAGATCCGCGATCTCGAGACCGCGCAGATCGCCGTCCAGGCCTCGCTCACCGGTCACCTGGTACTGGCGACACTGCACACGAACGATGCCGCCAGCGCGGTCGCGCGATTGATCGACATGGGGATCGAGCCGTTCCTGCTGTCGTCGTCGCTGCTCGGGGTCATGGGCCAGCGGCTGGTGCGCAAGCTCTGCCCCAAGTGCCGCGTGCAGGACAGCCCGACCAGCCCGTGGCGCGCGGTCGGCTGCGACAACTGCGGCAATACCGGCTACGTCGGCCGCACCGGCATCTATGAGCTGCTGACCGTCGACGACGAGATGCGGATGCTGATCCACCAGGGCGCGAACGACACCGATATTCGCCGGACTGCCGAGCGCGGCGGCATGGTGAACATGCGGGCCGATGCCCAGCGCTGGGTCGTCACCGGCGTCACGTCCCAAGAAGAAGCTCTCCGGGTAACGCGAGAGTGACGGCACTGCGCGCTGTGGCGTTCCCGTGATGGCGCCCCCTTGCCTTTGCACTCACGTCGGGCGCCCGGCCGCTCCGAAGCCCGACGTGCAAACTGAGCCGCGACGAGTGCACGTGCGACCCGCAGGGTCGCGTACACG
The DNA here is from genome assembly GCA_963791235.1 of uncultured beta proteobacterium. GTDB lineage: Bacteria > Pseudomonadota > Gammaproteobacteria > Burkholderiales > Burkholderiaceae_F > JALORV01. Next base: position 27,062 of record CAWBRW010000026.1, read on the forward strand.
AGGAGCGAATTAGTGGCAGCGTTTAGATTTGCAGCGGCGGACACCTCGGGGAAGGAGCAGAGCGGGGTACTCGAGGCGGACAGCGCCCGGGTGGCGCGACAGCTGCTGCGCGGCCGCGGGCTGATTCCGCTGACGGTCGAACCGGTGTTCGACGAGGTCACGAGTGGCACCGGGGTATCGGTGCGTCTCGGTCGCAGGCTGGGGCAAACCGAGCTCGCGGTCATCACACGCCAGCTGGCTTCGCTGATGGGTGCTCAGTTGCCGGTCGCCGATGCGCTGACCGTCATGGTCGAGCAGAGCGAGAAGCAGCAGGTGCGGGAAATCATGGCGTCGATCCGCACCGACGTGCTCTCGGGTACGTCGCTGTCGAAGGCCCTCGCGCGCCACCCACGCCAGTTTCCCGAGATCTACCGCGCGCTGATCGCGGCCGGCGAGGAATCCGGCAAATTGGGTTCCGTGCTCGGCAGCCTGGCGGACTACATCGAGGAGCGCGCGCGCCTGCAGCAGAAGATCACGCTGGCGTTCGTCTATCCGGCCATCGTCACGCTGGTTGCGCTGGCGGTCGTCATCGGCCTGCTGACCTACGTCGTGCCGCAGGTGGTGCAGGTGTTTGCGAACACCAAGCAGAAGCTGCCGTTTCTTACGACGGCGCTGATCGCACTGTCGGACTTCGTGCGCAACTATGGCTGGATCGTGGTCGTGGCGTTGGCGGTCGCGGCGTTCCTGTGGAAGCGCGCGCTGCGCGTGCCGGCGGTAAGACTGCGCTGGCACCAGCGCATCCTGACGATGCCGATCTTCGGCGTGCTGTCGCGCTCGATCAACACCGCGCGCTTCTCCTCGACGCTGGCCATCCTGGTCGGCTCCGGCGTACCGATGCTGCGCTCGCTGCAGGCCGCCGGCGAGACCGTGACGAACCTGGCGATGCGCGGCCGTGTGATGGACGCCGTGCAGCGCGTGCGCGAGGGGTTTTCACTCGCGAAGGCGCTGCGGGCCGATGCGGACGAGGAAAAGAAGCCCGGCCACGTCAAGCTGTTCCCGCCGGTGTTGATCCACCTGATCGCCTCGGGCGAAGCCACCGGCAAGCTGCCCGACATGCTCAGCCGGGCGGCGGACATTCACTCACGCGAGGCGGAGCGGCGCGCGCTCTTCTTCACCTCGCTGCTCGAGCCGATCCTGATCCTGACGATGGGCGTCGTCGTCATGCTGATCGTCATGGCCGTGCTGCTGCCGATCATCGAGATCAACACGTTGGTTAAGTAGCGACAGCGGGTTTTCGGCTCGGGCCTGGCGCTACCTGATTCGAACTTCAGCGCCCCACCGGCCGCATCAGCGTGCTCTTGCCGAACAGGCTCTCGATCAGGTCCACGGTCAGCCGCGCAGTCTTGTTCTGCACGTCGAAGGCCGGGTTGAGTTCCATGACATCGAGCGAACCCAGCTGGGCGCTGTCGGCGATCATTTCCATGCACAGTTGCGCCTCACGATACGTCGGCCCGCCCGACACGGTGGTGCCGACGCCCGGCGCGATCTCCGGATCGAGGAAATCGACGTCGAAGCTCACGTGCAGGTGAGTCCCGGGATCCATCGTCGCCAGCGCCAGCTCCATCGCGTGGCGCATGCCGAGTTCGTCAATGAAACGCATGTCGAACACTTCGAGACCCGCTTCATGCACGAAGCGCTTCTCGCCGGCGTCGACGCTGCGGATACCGATCTGGCGGATCCAGCGCGGTTCGACCGCGCGCGGCACGCCGCTCATCTCGACCAGTTCACGTGGTCCGTGACCACACAGGCACGCGACCGGCATGCCATGAACGTTGCCGCTCGGCGTCAGCTCGTTGGTGTTGAAATCGGCATGCGCGTCGAGCCACAGCACGCGCAGCCGCTTGCCGCGCTCGCGGCAGTGCCGGGCAACCGCGCTGATGCTGCCGATCGCCAGGCAGTGATCTCCACCCAGCAGGATCGGCAAGCGGCCGGCACCGAGTTCCGCGCTGACCGCGTCGTGGACGAGCTGGTTCCATGCGACGACTTCTTCGAGGTGCCGGTAGCCGTCGACGGCAGGCAGCCACGGATTCGGCGGCCCGCTGAGATTGCCCTGGTCGATCACCTCCAGGCCGTGCTTCTCCAGCATCGGGCCGATTTCGGCGACCCTCAGTGCCTCCGGGCCCATGCTGGCGCCACGCGTGCTCGCACCGACGTCGGTCGGTGCGCCGATCAGCGAGACGACTTGGGCAGTGGTGGAGGCCGACATCGGGCGCGAGCGTAAACGACTTGCCAGGGCGCAGCCAGCGGCGCGCGCCGATCTGGCCTGGCGGTGGGGTTGCGATAATCGGCAGATGATCCGAACGACCATCGAGCAACTGCCTGCATCGCGCATCCGTGAAGTCGCCAACGCTGGACTGGGCCGCAGCGACGTCCTGAAGTTCTGGTTCGGAGAAGGCGACCAGGTCACACCCGCCTTCATCCGCGACGCGGCAAAAGCCGCACTCGACGCCGGCGAAACGTTTTACAACCACAACCTCGGCATCATCGAGCTGCGCGAGATGCTGGCGGACTACTGCTCGCGCCTGCACCGATCGGCCACGCCGATCAGTGCAGAACGCATTGCCGTCACCAGCGCCGGTGTGCATGCGCTGTCGCTGGTGGATCAGGCACTGATCGATCCCGGCGACCGCGTCGTCATCGTCACGCCGGTGTGGCCGAACCTGACGTCGATGCCGCGCATCATGAGCGCCGAGGTGGTGCGGGTCGCGCTCGAATGCCGCGACGGTGCCTGGTCACTCGATATCCAGCGCCTGCTCGACGCGGTCACCCCGCAGACCCGGCTGGTGCTCGTCAATTCACCGAACAACCCGACCGGCTGGACGATGCCGCAGCCGGACTGGGATGTGCTGCTGGCGCACTGCCGCCGGCACGGCGTCTGGCTGGTCAGCGACGACGCCTACGAGCGGCTGGTGTTCGAGCCTTCGCTGACGATCGACGGGCACGCGCCCGGCGTGCTGGCCAGCATCGACGACGAGGATCGGGTCATCAGTGCCAACACGTTCTCGAAGAGCTGGACGATGACGGGCTGGCGACTTGGCTGGCTGATCGCGCCAAAGGCTTTCATCGCGCAGATCGGCAAGGTGATCGAGTTCAACACGTCGTGCGCGCCCACCTTCGTGCAGCAGGCCGGCCTGGTCGCGGTACGCGACGGTGAAGCGCTGGTGACGCAGACTGTGGCGCGACTGCGCGCATCGCGCGATCTGCTGGTACGCGGACTGGCTGAATTGCCCGGCGTCGAGGTGGCCCCTCCCCCCGGCGCGATGTACCTCTTCTTCCGCATTGCAGACCGCAGCGACGACAGTCTGGCGTTTGCGAAGCGACTGGTGAGCGAATCCGGCCTTGGGATTGCGCCCGGCGTGGCGTTCGGGCCCGAGGGCGAGGGCTACGTGCGCTGGTGTTTTGCTGCTTCCGATGCGCTGCTGCGGAAAGGCGTGGAACGCCTGCGGCAGTTCCTGCAGCGTGGCTAGCCGGGCATCCGCTGCACGCCGCGCTGCAGGCCGGCGGCGGCGAAGCCCAGGCTGGCGTAAAGCTGCTCCGGCATCTCGCCGGCCGCAGCGGCGATGATCAGCCTGTCAGCCCGCAACTCCTCGCGTGCATGGCGGGCCGCCGTGGCGACGAGCGCGCGGCACAGTCCGCGACGCCGATAGGCGGCATCGGTCATGACGGACTGGTAGCGCGCCAGTCGCTCACCGTCCTCCGGTTCCGCCTCCACGTACACACCCAGTGCTGACGCCAGCCGCGGTCCGGCCACAGGGTCGTCGATGAACGCACCGAACCAGTTGCCCTGCCCGGCATGAACCAAGGCACGCCAACGCTCGACGCGTCGACTCGCGAACGGCCAGTACTCGCCCTCCTCGAATTCCGCGCCGCGTGTCGCGACGCTCAGTTCGACGAGCGCCAACCAGTCGCGCTCGGCGGTGTCGCCGTGCAGCGCGAGCGGCCGCAGCTGCGCGTCGAGGGTCGGCGGTGGCGCGCTCGATACGTCCGTGGCCTGCATTACAGAGGCGTTGTTCTGGCTGTAGCCGTCGGCAAGGAAGCCGCCGATATCGCCCACAGCATCTTCCATCCAGCCGAAAGCGCGGTGCGTCGATTGCGGCTGGTCTGCGGCGATCAAACGCTCGAACAATGCCGGCCAGCGCTGCGCGTCGCCGGGCTGGGGCGCACGCTCGAACAGCAGGTAGTTGCCCCAGTAGTAGGTCGGATTCGACGGCGTACGGATCACGCGGCAGCCGTGCTCGGCGCGGCAGTCAATCACCTCGCCGTCAGCGCGATGAAAGATGAGCTCGGTACGGAACCCCAGCGCTGCCGCCGTTGCCATGCTTACAGCCCGGTTCGCGCGCCGTCAGGCCGAGGCCGAGGTCTCTGCCAGCCCGCGCTTCGACAGCATCGGTTCCACCTTCGGGTCGCGCCCGCGAAACGCGCGGAACGCGGCTGCGGGTTCCAGCGTGTTGCCGGCGGAGTAGACATAGCGTTGCAGGCGCTCGGCAACGGCCGGATCGAACGGGTTGCCGGCCTCGAGGAAGGCGTTGTAGCCGTCGGCGTCGAGCACTTCAGCCCACATGTAGACGTAATAGCCGGCCGCATAGCCCGAGCTCGCGAACAGGTGCAGGAAGTGTGGCAGGCGGTGGCGCATCACGATCTCGCGCGGCATGCCGAGGCGCTTCAGTTCCTCGCGCTCGAACTCGGTGATATCCATGTCCTCGGCCACCGAGGCATGCAGCGCCATGTCGACCAGTGCGCAGGCGGTGTATTCGACGGTCTCGAAGCCCTGGTTGAAGCGGCGCGCCTGCTCCAGACGCGCGATCAGTTCGTCGGGCATCGGCGCGCCGGTCTCGACATGACGCGCATGCCGTCGCAGCACGTCGGGCTCGAGCAGCCAGTTCTCGAAGATCTGCGACGGCAGCTCGACGAAGTCGCGCAGCACCTGCGTGCCCGACAGGCTTTCAAAGGTCACCTGCGACAGCAGGCCGTGCAGCCCATGACCGAACTCATGGAACAGCGTCAGTGCATCGTCGAGCGAAAGCAGGGTCGACTCGCCCGGCGCGCCCTTCGCGAAGTTGTTGTTGTTGACGATGATCGGCAGCACGTCGCCGGCGATGCGCGACTGCAGACGATAGGAACTCATCCAGGCGCCGCCGCGCTTGGTCGGCCGCGCAAAGTTGTCGTGCAGGAACACGCCGATAGCGCGGTCGTCGCGGCCGCGAACTTCATAGACCTTCACGTCGGGGTGATAGGCCGCGATCTCGGGCCGAAGGATGAACGTCAGCCCGAAGAGACGCTGGGCGCAGTCGAATGCCGCGGCCACGATTCGTTCTAGCGCGAAGTACGGCTTGACGGCCGCGTCGTCCACCGCGTAGCGCACCTGCCGCACTTTTTCGGCGTAGTAACGCCAGTCCCATGGCTCGATCGTCGTTGGCTCGCCACGCGACGCCGCGAGCGCGGCCAGGGCGTCGCGCTCCTCCGTCGCTCGTTTCTTGGCCGGTGTCCACACCTGTTCCAGCAGTCGCGCGACGGCCGCCGGGGTTCCAGCCATCCGGTCGACCAGCGCATAGTCCGCGTACGTCCCGTAACCCATCAGCGACGCTTGTTCCCTTCGCAATGCGAGGATCTCGCGGGCGATCGGACGGTTGTCATGCTCGCCAGCGTGTTCGCCACGCGACATCCAGGCCGTGAACGCCTGCTCGCGAAGATCGCGCCGATCCGAGAAGGTCAGGAAAGGCACCACCAGCGAGCGGCTCAGCGTGATCGCCCACGAGTCCGGCCGGCCGCGCTGCTGCGCCGCCTGACGCGCCGACACGCGCACGAACGGCGGCAATCCGGCGAGTTCACGCTCGTCGGCCAGCCACAGGGCCCAGTTCGATTCGTCGTGCAGCACGTTCTGCGAGAACGCGGTCTGCAGTTCGGCCAGGCGCTGGACGATCGCGCCGAAGCGCTGCTTGTCGGCGGCGGACAGGCGGGCGCCGGCGAGCACGAAGTCCAGATGCACTCGCTCCAGCAGCCGTTGCGCTTCGGGCGCGAGGTCGAGCGCTTCGCGCCGCGCGTGCAGGTCATCCACGCGGCCAAACAACTTGTCGTTCAGGTAGATGGCGCTGTGGTGCGTCGCCAGCCGCGGCGCCATCGTGCGCTCGACGGCCTGCAGCTCAGGCGACGTTTCTGAGCTGCAGAGGTTGTGAAAAAGGTGACCGATGCGGGCCAGCAGCCGCCCGCTGGCATCGAACGCGGCGATCGTGTTGTCGAACGATGGCGCCTGCGACTGCGTCGCGATGCGCTCGATCTCGGCATTTTGCTGGGCCAGCGCCACATCGAACGCCGCTACGAAATGCCCGGCGCGGACTTCACCGAACGGCGGCAGTCCGTACGGTGATTTCCACTCGTCAAGCAGGGGATTGTTTGAGGTCATCGGGACACCTTCGAAGAGCCCGCAACGATACCGAATGCCCCGCGCTCCCGCGACGCCGTGCAACCCCGTGATTTCGGCATCGCACACAGCGACTTGAGGTCCGGACGACCGCGGCCATGCCCGGCGGATGGGCGGTACACCTCGCCGTTACGCGGCGTTTCCGTTTGTAAAGATGCTTGGGAGACGACCCGGCGTCGCGTTCAGATGCGCGAGGTCGGACAACAACAAAGGAGACGGTGATGTTCCTCATCAGTCGCGCCGCGCACGCCGCACTGTTCGCCAGTGCCGTGGCACTCGGTCTGACGGCCTGCGGCGGCAGCTCATCTCCGGCCAGTCCGTCGCCGGCATCCCCGAGCGCCCCGAGTCCCGCTCCCCCACCGCCCGCCGCACCCACGGCAGACGAAGCAGCGCGCTTCCTGGGTCAGGCCACGTTCGGCCCAACCGAAAGCGACATCGCCCGTGTGCAGGCGCTCGGTTATGGCGGGTGGATCGACGAGCAGTTCGCCATCGTGCCCACTCCACACCTCACCTACGTGCGGGCCAACGCCAATCCGCTGCTCTTCGGTGCCAATTTCAGCTTCATGCAGGACTCGTTCTGGCAGCAGGCCATCGCTGCCCCGGATCAGTTGCGCCAGCGCGTGAAGTTTGCGTTGTCACAGATCGTCGTCGTGTCGGCCGAGAGCGGGACTATCGCCACGGCGGCTGAAGGCCTGGCGAACTATGTGGATCTGCTTGGCGAGCACGCCTTCGGCAACTACCGCTCGCTGCTCGAAGCGGTCGCGACCAGTCCGATGATGGGTCTGTATCTCTCGCACCTGCGCAACCAGAAGGCCGACCCGGTCACCGGGCGCGTGCCGGACGAGAACTTTGCGCGCGAGGTGATGCAGCTGTTTTCCATCGGTCTCACCGAGATCAATCTCGACGGCTCGCCGAAGCTCGTCAACGGCCAACCCGTCGAGACTTACACGAACGCCGACATCACCGGCCTCGCCCGCGTGTTCACCGGCTGGAGCTGGGCGGCACAGGACACCTCGAACGCGAGCTTCAACGGCGGCGGCACCGCCTACGCCGATCGCATCGTGCGGCCGATGCAGCCGTATCCCCAGTTCCACGAGAACGACAGCAAGTCCTTCCTCAACGTGACGATCCCGCCCGGTACGACGGCGCAGGACAGCTTGAGGATCGCGCTCGACACCTTGTTCAACCATCCGAACCTGTGTCCGTTCATCGGCAAGCAGCTGATCCAGCGACTCGTCACCAGCAATCCCTCCCCGGCATACGTCGGCCGGGTCTCGTCCGCCTGCGTCAACAACGGGGCCGGCGTACGCGGCGACATGAAGGCGATCGTGCGCTCGATCCTGCTCGACGACGAAGCGCGCAGCGCCGCCGGCCTCGCCAATCCGCAGTTCGGCAAGTTGCGCGAGCCGGTGCTTCGACTGTCGCAGTGGGCGCGCTGCTTCGGTGCGACATCAGCGTCGGGCAACTGGCTGATCCGCAATCTCGACAGCCCCGCGACGTCGCTCGGTCAGCAGCCGCTGCGCGCACCGTCGGTCTTCAACTTTTTCCGTCCGGGCTACGTACCGGCGAATACCGCGATCGCCAGTGCCGGACTGGTGGCTCCGGAGTTCCAGATCACTGGCGAGACTTCGGTCGCCGGTTACACGAACTTCATGCAGGGCGTGATCTCGGTGGGCGTCGGCATCAACCGCGATGTACGAGCCGCCTACAGCGCTGAACTGGCAGTGGCCGACAACGCCGACGCGCTGATCGACCGCGTCAACCGCTGCCTGATGGCCGGCGCGATGGGCACGCAGCAGCGCCAGGAGATCCGCGACGCCGTCAATGCGCTCGCGGTCACCGCCCCTAACGGCGCCGCCAACCGCGTCTACACCGCGGTGCTGCTGACGATGGCTTCGCCCGACTACCTGGTGCAGAAATAGTCTGGAGGACACGACGATGAAACCCCTGAATGCGTCCCGCCGCACCTTCCTGCGCCACGTATCTGCCCTCAGCCTGGCAGGCACCGCGGCTCCCTTCGCGCTGAATCTCGCCTCCATCGGTGCGGCATCGGCCTCGACCGCCGCCGACTACAAGGCGCTGGTGTGCGTCTTCCTCTACGGCGCGAACGACGCCCACAACACGGTCGTTCCCTACGACGCGGCCGGGTACTCGACCTATGCCGGCGTGCGCGGTGCACTCGCGTGGCCGCAGGCCGAACTGATACCGCTGGCTCCGGCCACGCCGCTGCCGGGCAGCCAGCAAGTGGCATTGCCTGCCGCACTTGCCCCGCTCGCGGCGTTGTTCGATGCAGGACGGTGCGCCGTCGTCGCCAATGTCGGCCCGTTAGTGGTACCGACCGACCGGACGAGTTTCAGCAACAAGTCGGTGCCGCTGCCGCCGAAACTCTTCTCGCACAACGACCAGCAGTCGGTGTGGCAGGCGTCGGTGCCGGAAGGTGCGAAATTCGGCTGGGGCGGACGCATCGGCGACCTGCTCGCGAGCCAGAACACGAATCAGCTCTTCACCTGCAACTCGCTGACCGGCAATGCGGTGTTCCTGAGCGGCCAGGTGGTGCAGCCGTTCCAGATCGATCCGGCACAGGGCTCGATCCCGTTCAACGCGCTGACGGCCGGTTCGCTGTACGGTTCGACGACCGGTGCATCGGCCCTGCGCGCCACGCTGACCCGCACTCGCGCACACCTGATGGAAGGCGACCTGCGCAACATCAACCAGCGCTCGATCGACTCCAACACGGCGCTCGCGGCGGCACTGGCGGTGGCCCCGGCACTGACGACGCCGTTTCCCGCAGGCAGCCCGCTGGCCACGCAGCTGGCGATGGTGGCGAAGATCATCAGCGTCAGCGCGGAACTCGGCGCGAAGCGCCAGGTGTTCATGGTGTCGCTCGGCGGTTTCGACACGCACTCGGGGCAGGACACGACGCATCCGGCACTGCTCGGCCAGCTGGCCGGCGCCATCGACGCCTTCCAGAAGGCACTGGTCGAGCTCAACGCAGCGCAAAAGGTGACTCTGTTCACTGCATCGGACTTCGGCCGGACGCTGACAGTGAACGGCGACGGCACCGACCACGGCTGGGGTGGACATCACTTCGTCGTCGGCGGGGCCGTCAAGGGCAAGCAGGTCGTTGGCAGCTATCCCGACTTGACTCTGAACGGACCCACTGATGCCGGGAACGGCCGCCTGATCCCGACGACGGCGGTCGAGCAGTACGCTGCCACGCTGGCAGCGTGGATGGGTGTGAGCACGACCGACATTCCCCTGATCCTGCCGAATATCGTGAACTTCCCCACGCACGACCTTGGCTTCATGAGCTGACCCGGCTCACTCGGGAGACGCCCGGCGTTATGCTGCGCGTCCATCTGCCTGCCGGAGGCCCCGATGAGCATGCCCGCGCCGCTGAACACACCGAACGAGTCGCTCGTCACGACGACACATATTGTTTACGCGCTGCACACGCTCGGGCTCGTGATCGGTGCGTTCGGTACCGCAACGGTGATCGGAACCTTTCTCTTTGGCTGGCCGTCGATCATCGCGGTGATCATCAACTACGTGAAGCGCAGCGAGGTGCGCGGCACCTGGCTCGAATCGCACTTCTCGTGGCAGATCCGCACCTTCTGGTGGGCGCTGCTGTGGGCGGTGATCATCGGCACCGTCGGCGCCGTCTTTGCGATCGTGCTGGTCGGCTTCGCCATATGGATCATCGGCTTCTTCCTGCTGGGCATCTGGGCGATCTACCGCATCGCGCGCGGCTGGCTGCGCCTCAAGGACCGTCAGCCGATGCCGGGCCCTTGACCCTCTTGGTCGTGCGGCGATCGCCAATCGCGGTGCCGCAGGATTGAGTCACCTGCAGCGCGGTGCTACGCTCGCCGCCACTCTGAAAACCCGCTTCCGCGGACACACGCCGAGCGCGCCCACAAGGCGCTTTCCGGCCGCACGGCACAGGGACACCCCGCCCGACTGCCGCGCTCCCAAGAACACGATTTTTGGCAGGAGTCTTGATGAACGCGCCCCTCCCTGAAGCCGTCCGCCGTGCACTGGCGGAGGTCACCCTCGACGACAAGTGGACACTGGACCGCGGCCGCGCTTACATGAGCGGTACGCAGGCACTCATCCGTCTCGCGATGCTGCAGCGGCAGCGCGACCAGCTTGTTGGTCTGAACACTGCAGGCTTTATCACCGGCTACCGCGGTTCGCCGCTCGGCGGTGTGGATCAGACCGCGTGGAAAGCGAAGAAACATCTCGAGCGCCACCACGTGAAGTTCCAGCCGGGACTGAACGAGGATCTCGCGGCCACCAGCGTGTGGGGCTCGCAGCAGGTCAACATGTTCGAAGGCGCGAAGTACGACGGCGTCTTTTCGATGTGGTACGGCAAAGGGCCGGGTGTCGACCGCTGCGGCGACGTGTTCAAGCACGCGAATGCGGCCGGCACCAGCCAGCACGGAGGAGTGCTGGCGCTGGCGGGAGATGACCATGGGGCCAAGTCATCGACCCTCCCCCACCAGTCCGACCACATCTTCAAAGCCTGCATGATTCCGGTGCTGTTCCCGGCCACGGTGCAGGAATACCTCGACATGGGCCTGCACGGCTTCGCGATGAGCCGCTACGCCGGCGTCTGGGTTGGCATGAAGACCGTGACCGAAGTGGTCGAGGCCTCCGCGTCGGTCATCGTCGACCCCGAGCGCGTCGATATCCAGTTGCCAACCGATTTCGCGATGCCCTTGGGCGGGCTCAACATCCGCTGGCCGGACACTGCGCTCGAGATGGAAGCGCGCCTGCTCGATTACAAGCTGTACGCCGCGCTCGCTTACTGCCGTGCCAACAAGCTCAATTACACGGCAATCGATTCGCCGCATGCACGCTTCGGCATCGTCGCCAGCGGCAAGGCCTACCTGGACACGCGGCAGGCGCTCGCCGACCTGGGTCTCGATGAAGAGACGTGCCATCAGATCGGTATCCGGCTCTTCAAGTGCGGCATGGTGTGGCCGCTTGAGCCGCATACGGTCGGCACCTTCGCTGAGGGTCTTGAGGAGATCCTGGTCGTCGAGGAAAAGCGCCAGATGATCGAATACCAGGTGAAGGAAGAGCTCTTCAACTGGATCGGCAAGGGCAAGCGCATTCCGCGCGTCATCGGCAAGTTCGACGAGAAGGATGGCGGCGAGTGGTCGGTGCCGCAGGGCAACTGGATCCTGCCCGCGCATTCCGAGTTCTCGCCGGCCATCGTCGCCAAGGCGATCGTGGCGCGCATCGGCAAGCTCGATCTGCCGGCCGACATTCGCGCCCGCATGCAGTCGCGCCTGGCGATCATCGAAGCCAAGGAGAAGGCGCTCGCCAAGCCACGCGTCGTTCCCGAACGCAAGCCCTGGTTCTGCTCGGGCTGCCCGCACAACACCTCGACCAACCTGCCGGATGGCTCGCGCGCGGTGGCCGGCATCGGCTGCCACTACATGGTCGTGTGGATGGATCGCAATACGTCCACCTACACGCAGATGGGCGGCGAGGGCGTGCCGTGGATCGGCCAGGCGCCCTTCACCAACGAGAAACACATCTTCGCGAACCTCGGCGACGGCACGTATTTCCACTCCGGCTCGCTGGCGGTCCGCGCCGCGGTGGCAGCCAACGTGCCGGTCACCTACAAGATCCTGTTCAACGATGCGGTGGCGATGACCGGCGGGCAGCCGACCGACGGCCAGATCACCGCGCCACAGATCACGCAGCAGATGCACGCCGAGGGCGTAAAGAAGATTGTCATCGTCACCGATGAGCCGTCGAAGTACGACGCCACCAGCGAACTCGACCACAGCGCGGTCAATGCGCACGGCGCCACCGGCGATGCGTGGAAGCTCGCTCCGGGAGTGACGGTGCATCACCGCGACGAACTGGATCGCATCCAGCGCGAGATGCGCGAATACCCCGGTGTGTCGGTACTGATCTACGACCAGACCTGCGCCTCCGAAAAGCGCCGCCGCCGCAAGAAGAACACGCCGGAAAAGACCGTGTTTCCGGATCCCGCGCGCCGCGTTGTCATCAATGACCTCGTCTGCGAAGGCTGCGGCGACTGCAGCGTCAAGTCCAATTGCCTGTCGGTCGAGCCACTCGAGACCGAGTTCGGGCGCAAGCGCACGATCAACCAGTCGAGTTGCAACAAGGACTACTCCTGCCTGAATGGCTTCTGTCCGAGCTTCGTCACGGTCGAAGGCGGCAAGCCGAAAAAGGGCAAGGCGTCGCTCAGCGCCGCGATGCCTGACCTGCCGACACCGGAGTTGCCGGCGCTGCGGTCGCGCGGCACCTACGGCGTGGTCATCACGGGCGTCGGCGGTACCGGTGTCGTCACGATCGGCCAGTTGCTCGGCATGGCGGCGCACGTGGAGGGTCGCGGGGTTTCAGTGCTCGACATGGCCGGGCTGGCGCAAAAGGGCGGCGCGGTGTTCTCGCACGTGCAGATCGCCCCGACGCCAGCCGATCTCTTCGCGACGCGGATCGCGATGGGCGAGGCCGATGTGCTGCTCGGCTGCGACCTGATTGTCACGACCAGCAACGAGGCGTTGTCGAAGATCCAGCTCGGCAAGACCAAGGCCGTCGTCAACACATCCGAGTCGCCGACGGCGGATTTCGTCCGCAACCCGGACTGGCAGTTCGGCGGCGGCAACCTTGCGCAGCAGGTGCGCAATGCTGTCGGCACCGATGCGGACTGCACCTTCGTCGATGCAAACGCACTTGCGACGGCGCTGATGGGCGACGCCATTTACACCAACCCGTTCATGCTGGGGTACGCATGGCAGAAGGGCTGGATCCCGCTGGCGCACGAAACGCTGCTGCGCGCGATCGAACTGAATGGCGTGGCCATCGATACCAACAAAAAGGCGTTCGAGTGGGGCCGGTATGCCGCGCATGATGTCGAGGCCGTGAGTCGCATCGCGTTCCCGGACGCGGCGAGAAATGTCGTCGAGCTGAAGCGCTTCGCTTCGTCGCTCGAGGACATCGTTGCGCGGCGCGTCGAGTTCCTCACCGGCTACCAGAATGCTTCTTACGCGAAGCGCTATGCGGATCTCGTAGAGCGGGTGCGCCGTGTCGAGTCGGACCGGCTCCAGTCAACGAAGATCGCCGAAGCGGTCGCCCGCAACTATTTCAAGCTGCTCGCCTACAAAGATGAATACGAGGTCGCCCGGTTGCACTCCGACCCGGCATTCCGCGAACGCATCGCCAGCCAGTTCGAAGGCGACTACAAACTCAACTTCCACCTGGCGCCGCCGCTGCTGTCGCGCCCGGACCCGGTGACTGGCCGCATCAAGAAGATGACATTCGGTCCATGGGCGTTGACGCTGTTCTCACTCCTGGCACGCCTGAGACCGTTGCGCGGAACCGCCCTCGACATCTTCGGCTACCTCCCCGAGCGGCGCACCGAGCGGGCGCTGATCGTCGAGTACGAGACGCTGGTCGACGAAGTGCTGTCGCGGCTGAGCGCGGACAACCACGCGGTTGCGCTGCAGCTGGCCGGCCTCCCGGACGAGATTCGCGGTTACGGCCACGTGAAGGAGCGCAACCTGGCGACCGTGCGTGAGAAGTGGTCATCTCTGCTGGCGCGCCTGCGCGGACAGACCAACGCTCAGGTCATTCGCATGCCGCAGAAGGCGGCTTGAGGTTGAACCCAGGTCAAGGTTCGGGACGGTGCCGTCCCGTTATTGCGTCGAATCGACTTCTGCGTCAAATCCCTGCGCCATTGCCGTGGCGCGCGTCGACGCACATCGTTATCGTTGCCTCGCACTGGGAGGCTTATGCGAGACAACGATCTGCCCTCGGCTTGTTCTGCCGGTGGGTCCGAAAACCCGGCACGCCTGGCCGAGCGGCTCGCGGTACTGGCGCGAGAAGCACGCCTGCTCGAGTTTGCACTCGACGGCAACTGCGATAGCGCGCCGCAACTTGCCAGCGACCTCGAGGCGGCGCTCGAGAATGCGATGGATGCCGACTCGGCCGAAGAGCTGGCGCAGGCGTCGATTGCGCTGGAGGCGGCGCTCGGCGAAATCCTCGGTCGGGGTATGCAGTTTTCGGCCGAAATGACCGAGATGGAAGTCGACGGCGTGCTCGGACGTACGCGCATGCCGGTGCTGACGGCCGTACTGACTACCGGGTAGCGCCAGCGTCAGCGCCTTCCAAGCGCGCCGGTCGCAGCAAGCTTGTCTGGTGGATTCATTCTCGCGCTGGGTCAGCGCGCCGTCGGGCCCAGGACTTTCACGTCGTCCCTGACAGCGCCGAGTTGTCCACGGCGCCCGCAAAGGGCACGGCTGCCTGCGAATGAACGTCCCGCCTGCATCACCGACCGCAACACCATTAGAGATCGCTTTATTCCCGGCCGCCCGGTTGCGGACGCGGGAGTGACGACGCAGCGCTTCGGTAGCAGCATTCCCACCGGCCGCACTCAAACCTCTGCCGGTCAGGGAGGTTCACATGAATTCATCCCGTCGATTGTTCGTCGTCGATGCCGCAACCAGCGCTGTTACCTTGATGCTCGTTGCCTGTGGAGGCAGCGATGACAGCCCTGCGCCAGCACCAGCTCCGGCACCGGTGCCGGCGCCGCCGCCGCCACCACCGGCAGGTGCACTCGCATGCGGCGCCACCGCCATATCCGCAAACCACGGCCACGCCCTGGTGCTTGCTGCGGGGGACGTCGATTCGACCGTCGACAAGGTGTACGGCATCGCCGGTGCGGCAGATCACAACCATCTGGTGACGCTGACTGCAGCACAACTCGCGCAACTGAAGACCCGAACAGCGGTCACCGTCGTCTCGTCGGTGGGCGGCGACGGCCACACGCACGCCGTGACTGTCAACTGCACGTAGGAATTGGCATCGCGCCCCCAGCCAGGGGACGCGACTTCCGACCGACGACAGGGGCAGCTCGGTCCGGACTCACAACGCCTCCGGCAGCGCGACGTTCAGCTTGCGAGCCCACGGCACCAGCGCGGGAACAATGTCCTCGTGCAGCGCCACACCGCGCTCGAGTTGCTCGTGCCTGAGCGCAAGGCCACGCTGGCCGGGAAGACGCACCGCGCTCGTGCCCGGTCGCGGAGCGCTCGTGCGACAGGCCGCAACCAGCCAGTCCGCCTGACGCAGGAACGCGGCGGTGCCGCCGAACGCGGCGGGGTCATAGGCCTGCACCAGCACTGTCGCTCCCCACCCTTCCTTCGGATCGGCGCGGCCGAAACCCGCCAGTCCGCCAGTCAGCATCTCGACGACCAATGCGAGCGCGTAGCCCTTGTGCCCGGCATCGACACCGCCGGTGGGCAGGATCGTCCCCTTGGGCTCGGTGAACAGCACGGCCGGGTCGTCGGTCGCCCGGCCTGCGGCGTCCAGCAGCCAAGGGTGCGCGAGCTTGCGGCCGTGCTTGTGCAGGCGCGCCGTCAAGCCGTTGGTCGTGAGCGATGCGGAAAGATCAACCAACACCGGATCGCCGCTGGTCGGTACTCCAAACGCCAGCGGGTCCGGCGTGAACAGCGGCTTGAGTCCTCCATGCGGCGCGACGCTGGCCGAATTCGGATCGGAGCAACTCAACAGCAGCACGAAGCCCTGCTCGGTGGCGCGGGTCAGGTACGCCGCGAGGCAGGCGATGTGATGGCTGCGACGGATGACAATCGTGCCCGGTTCCACAGTGTCGCGCGCGGTCGATCGCATCGTCGATGGCACGCAGCGTCAACCACGGGCCGGGCAGGCGCACGCCGTCCCAAAGCGCCGCGGCGGCACGTTCGTTGAGGACGCGGTAGCTGCCCGCCGTGCGCATCGACCCCGCTTCGAGTTCGGCGAGGTAGCCCGCCAGCAGCGCCAGGCCATGCGTGTCATGGCCCAGCAGGTCGCCTTCGACCAGCACCGCAGCGACATCGCGCGCCATGTCCGCATCCATTCCGGCCGCTGCAAGCAGGGCCGCCGCGGTCGAGCGCAGTGCTTCGGCCGAGTAGCGAGCCGTCATCAGTACACCGCGCGGCCGCCGGAAAGATCGAACACCGCCCCGGTAGAAAACGAACACTCCTCGGTGGCCAGCCACGTGACCAGCGCCGCGATCTCGTCAACCTCACCGAAGCGGCCCATCGGGATCTTCGACAGCATGAAGTCGATGTGGGCCTGCGTCATCTGCGCGAACATGCCGGTCTTCACCGCGGCGGGCGTCACGCAGTTGACGCGAATGCCGGTCTTCGCGAGTTCCTTGCCGAGCGACTTGGTGAGCGCGATTACGGCCGCCTTCGATGCGCTGTAGGCCGAGGCGTTCGGATTGCCTTCCTTGCCGGCAATCGACGCAATGTTCACGATGCGCCCATAGCCGTTCGCCGTCATGTGCGGAACGACGACCCGGTTGCACAAAAAGACCCCGGTCAGGTTGATGTCGATGACTTCCTTCCACGCCGCCAGCGAGTACTGCTCGACGGTGGTGTTCGGTCCCGTGATGCCGGCGCTGCAGACCAGCACGTCGACACGCTTCAGCGCAGCCGCCGACGCGGCGAACGCCGCCGCGACAGCCTCTTCGCGCGTGACGTCGACCGTCGTCACATGGGTACCGCCGCCCAGCGCCTGCGCTGCCGTGTTCAGTGCCGCAGCGTCGCGATCCCACAGACTGACGCGCGCGCCGGATGCAACAAGCCGCCGAGCGATCGCCAGTCCGATGCCCGCGGCGCCGCCGGTGACGATGGCGGCGCGCCCCTGCATGTCGAGTTGATTCATGTCCTGCCTCTCCCGGCGGCTGGTGCGCCGCCGCACGACTATATCGCCTCCGCCGGAAATTGGTCAGACCACTTGACCGCTTTTCGTTGACCCCCGCAGGGCGGGTGGATACACTCGCCGGCACTTTTCGCTGGTCTCCTCCATGCCCCGCAAACCCCGCCGCAGCCAGAGCTGGTTCGGTCGCCTCGACCGCGACGGCTTCATCTACCGCTCGTGGACCAAGAACCGCGGCATCCCGCACGACCAGTTCGACGGTCGTCCGGTGATCGGCATCTGCAACACCTGGTCCGAGCTGACTCCGTGCAACACGCACTTCCGAGTGCTGGCCGATCAGGTGCGCCAGGGCGTGCTCGAGGCGGGCGGCTTCCCGCTCGAGTTCCCGGTGATGTCGCTGGGCGAGACGCTGATGCGGCCGACGACGATGCTGTTCCGCAATCTCGTCAGCATGGACGTCGAAGAATCCATCCGTGCGAACCCGCTCGACGGCGTGGTACTTCTGATGGGGTGTGACAAGACGACGCCGGCGCTGCTGATGGGCGCCGCGAGCGTCGACCTGCCGACGATCGGAGTCTCGGGCGGGCCGATGCTGTCGGGCAAGTTCCGCGGCGGCGAACTCGGTTCCGGCACCGGTGTGTGGCAGATGAGCGAGGCGGTGCGCGCCGGCACGATGTCGCAGGCGGACTTCTTCGAGGCCGAGAGCTGCATGCACCGCTCGCACGGCCACTGCATGACGATGGGTACGGCCTCGACGATGGCCTGCATGGTCGAGTCGCTTGGCATGGGACTGCCCGGCAATGCGGCGATCCCTGCGGTCGATGGCCGCCGCAATGTGCTGGCGCGCATGGCCGGGCGGCGCATCGTGCAGATGGTTGAAGAAGACATGGTGATGTCGAAGGTCCTGACGCGCGGCGCGTTCGAGAACGCGATCCGCGCCAACGCCGCGATCGGCGGCTCGACCAACGCGGTGATCCACCTGCTCGCGCTCGCCGGTCGCTCCGGCGTGAAGCTGGCGCTCGAGGACTGGGACCGTTTCGGCCACGACCTGCCGTGTCTGGTCGATCTGCAGCCGTCAGGGCAGTACCTGATGGAAGATTTCTACTACGCCGGTGGCCTCCCCGCGGTACTGCGCGAACTCGGCGACGTACTCGATCGCGACGCGCAGACCGTCAATGGCCAGACGATGTGGGACAACGTCAAGGATGCGCCGCGCTACGACCTCGAAGGAACGAAGCGGGTGATCCGCCCCCTCGCCGACCCGTTCAAGACGAAGGCCGGCATTGCCGTGCTGCGCGGGAATCTTGCTCCGGACGGTGCGGTGATCAAGCCCTCGGCCGCGACGCCTGCCCTGATGCAGCATCGCGGCCGCGCCGTCGTGTTCGAGGACAGCGCCGACATGCACGCCAAGGTCGAGGACGAATCGCTCGACGTGAAGCCTGACGACATCCTGGTGCTGAAGAACTGCGGGCCGAAGGGCTACCCCGGCATGGCGGAGGTCGGCAACATGCCGATCCCGGCCAAACTGGTGAAGCAGGGCGTCACCGACATGGTGCGCATTTCGGACGCGCGGATGAGCGGGACGGCCTATGGCACGGTGGTGCTGCATGCGGCTCCGGAAGCCGCGGCCGGCGGCACGCTCGCGCTGGTGAAGAGCGGCGACATCATCGAGCTCGATGTCGAGCACCGCCGCCTGCACCTCGAAGTCGACGACGCCGAACTGGCACGCCGGCGCGCCGCCTGGAAGGCGCCGACCGCACCGATGCCGCGCGGCTATACCAAGCTCTATTTCGATCATGTGCAGCAGGCCGACAAGGGCGCCGATCTGGACTTCCTCGTCGGCTCGAGCGGCTCCGCAGTTCCTAAAGATAACCACTGACCGTGCCCGCTTCCGGCATCCCGAAAGGCGAGGGCGCTGCCGTTGCGAGCGTGAAGCGCTGCGGCTGGGCCGGCGACGATCCGCTGATGGTGGCGTACCACGACGACGAATGGGGCGTGCCGTCACATGACGACCGACACCTCTTCGAGATGCTGATCCTTGAAGGCGCGCAGGCCGGACTGGCCTGGACGACGATATTGCGCAAGCGCGAGGGCTATCGCGAGGCTTTCGAAGACTTCGACGTCGACCGCGTAGCCCGCTACACGCCGGCCCGCATCGAGCGACTGCTGAAGAATCCGGCGATCGTGCGCAACCGCGTCAAGGTGGAGTCGGCCGTGCTGAACGCGCGAGCCGTGCGCGCGATCCGCGACGACTGCGGGTCGCTCGGCCGCTATCTGTGGTCCTTCACCGGCGGGCGTCCGATCGTCAACCAGCGTAACCGACTCAGTGACGTCCCGGCGACAAGTGCCGAGTCGGATACGATGAGCAAGGCGCTGAAGGCACGCGGCTGCAAGTTCGTCGGTTCGACCATCTGCTACGCGTTCATGCAGGCGACCGGCATGGTCGACGACCACCTGCGCGATTGCTGGCGGCGGGGGAGCGCGCAATGAAGGCGCTGGTCACCGACTTCGATTTCCCGGACATCGCGCTCGAGCGCGGGCTGTTCGCCGAGGCCGGGATCGAGCTCGCCGACGCCCAGTGCCGGACCGAGGAGCAGCTTATCGACGCCGCGAAGGACTGCGACGCGCTGCTGCTGCAGTACGCGCCTGTGACCGCCCGCGTGCTGAGTGCCCTGCCCCGGCTTGGCATCGTCAGTCGCTACGGGGCGGGCTTCGATACGGTGGATACGACGGCGTGTGCGCGGCATGGCGTCTGGGTCGCCAACTCCCCAGATTATGGTGTTGGCGAAGTCGCCACGCATGCGCTCGCGATGGCGCTTGCGCTGCTGCGCCACCTCGCGATATACGACCGTGACGTCAAGGCGGGCCGATGGAGCTACCTTTCGCCGGGAATGGTCCGCCGTGCGAGCGACATGACAGTCGGCATCCTCGGCCTCGGCCGCATCGGCAAGCGCTTTGCGCACCTGGCCCGCAACTGCTTCGCACGCGTGATCGCCTGCGATCCGTACATCATCGACGGCGACTTTCCCGCGTACGTTGGACGTGTCGATCTCGAAGCGCTGTTCGAGCAGAGCGACATCGTCTCGCTGCACGTGCCTCTCAATGACGAAACGCGCGCCATGGTTGGCGACCGTCTGATCGCTTGCATGCGCCGCGGCAGCATGCTGGTGAATACCGCACGCGGCGCCGTCGTCGATGTCGATGCGGTGGTGCGTGCGCTGGACAGCGGCCAGCTTGATGGCGCGGCGCTCGACGTGCTGCCGACCGAGCCGCTGACGACGAGCCATCCGCTGGCGCGGCACGCGCGCGCGCTGCTGACGCCGCATGCGGCCTTCTATTCGACGGCCGCGGAAGTGGAGTTGCGCCGCAAGGCGGCGATGAACATCGTGCAGTGGGCGATGACGGGACGCCCCATGTATCCTGTGATTCAGGGTACGAAGATTCCCTCGAAATAAGCGCAGCCGCTACGGCGCTGCGCAAGGAGACAGAGCTTCATGGCGCAGGTCGCGATTCGCGGCGTTGGCAAGCGTTTCGGCGGAACGACCGTGATCCACGGCGTCGACATCGAAATTGCCGACGGCGAGTTCGCGGTCCTGGTCGGACCCTCCGGTTGCGGCAAGACGACGCTGCTGCGGATGATCGCCGGGCTCGAGGAAATTACCGAAGGCGAGATCCTGATCGGCGATCGCGTCGTCAATCGCATGCCGCCCAAGGAGCGCGACATCGCGATGGTGTTCCAGAACTACGCGTTGTATCCGCACATGACGGTGCGCGACAACATGTCGTTCAGCCTGCGGCTGGCCGACGCCTCGAAGGATGAGATTGACCGCCGCGTCGCGCGCGCGGCCGACATCCTCGGACTCGGCAAGCTGCTCGACCGCTATCCGCGCCAGCTCTCAGGGGGTCAGCGCCAGCGCGTCGCGATGGGCCGCGCCATCGTGCGCGACCCGCAGGTGTTCCTGTTCGACGAGCCGCTGTCGAATCTCGACGCCAAGTTGCGCGTGCAGATGCGCACCGAGATCAAGGAACTGCACCAGCGCTTGAAGACCACCTCGGTCTACGTTACGCACGACCAGATCGAAGCAATGACGATGGCCGACAAGATCGTCGTGATGAAGGACGGCGTCGTCGAACAGACCGGCGGCCCGCTCGACCTGTATGACAACCCCGCCAACACTTTCGTCGCAGGGTTCATCGGTTCTCCGGCCATGAATTTGCTGCCGGGCCTCGTCCGGCGTCACGGCAGCGGTTTCGAGGTTGCGTTTTCCAATGGAAATCACCTGCCACTCGCGCATTCCACCGCGGTGAGCGAAGGGCAGCCGGTGCTCTACGGCATCCGGCCCGAGCACTTTGCTGTGGGCAGTGCCGGTGGTCTCGCCGTCGAAGTGGTCGTGGTCGAGCCGACGGGCGCCGACACGCAAATCTACTGCCGCTTCATCGACCAGGAAGTGACGGCGACGATCCGCGACCGTACGAACGTGCGTGCCGGCGACCGCATCACGCTCGTTCCGGACGCTGGGCGTGCGCACCTTTTCGACGCCGCGAGCGGCAAACGCCTTGCGGCGTGATTTCAACCGGCTTGAGGCCGTGAGCCAACCACAAAGGAGACTTGCATGAAGAGCATGAAGCGACGGGAGTTTCTGAAGACGTCGGCGGGCGTGGCGGCGGCCACGGCCGGTCCCCTCATCTGGGTCAAGGATGCCGAGGCGCAGTGGAGCAACGCGCCGGAGAAGGGCGCCAAGCTGCGCGTGCTGCGCTGGAAGCGCTTTGTGCAGGGCGACGAGGATCAGTACCTGGCGAACGTCAAGAAATTCTCCGAAAAGTTCGGCATCGAAGTCCGCGTCGATGCCGAGGGCTGGGAGGATGTGCGTCCGAAGGCTGCGGTCGCGGCCAACACCGGCGCCGGACCCGACATCATCCTGTCGACCAACGATGACGCCAACCTGTATCCGGACAAGCTCGTCGATGTCACCGACGTCTGCACCTACCTCGGCAAAAAGTACGGCGGCTTCTATCCGGTCTGCGACCCGTACCTGCGGCCCGACGGCAAGAAGTGGATCGGCGTACCGCTCGGCGTGGCCGGCGTCTGCATGGTCTATCGCGAGAGCCACATCAAGGCAGCTGGCTTCAGCAGTTTTCCGAAGGACGCCGACGGCTTCCTGAAGCTGTGCAAGGCGCTGAAGGACAAGGGCACGCCACCCGGGTTTGCGCTGGGCAACGCCACCGGCGACGGCAACACCTGGGTGCAGACGCTGGTCTGGGGCTTCGGCGGCAAGCTGGTCGATGCGAACAACAAGGTCGTCATCGACAGCCCAGAGACGATCAAGGCGCTCGAGTATTCGAAGGAGTTGTATTCGACGTTCGTGCCGGGCACGCTGTCGTGGCTCGACCCGAATAACAACAAGGCGTTCCTGGACGAGCAGATCTCGCTGACCAACAACGGCATCTCGATCTACTACGCGGCCAAGACCTCGAAGGATCCGAAGGTCGCGGCGCTGGCGGCGGACATCAACCACGCCAACATGCCGATCGGACCGATCGGCAAGCCGAGCGAGTTCCAGCTGTTCTTCAACCAGATGATCTTCAAGTACACCAAGTACCCTAAGGCCGCCAAGGAGTTCCTGCGCTTCATGATGGAAGCCGAGCAGATGGACCCGTGGGTGCAGGCGGCCATCGGCTACGTGACGCCGGCGCTTACCTATTACGAGAAGAATCCCATCTGGACGATCGATCCCAAGCACACGCCGTATCGCGATTCGATGAAGAACATGTGGCCGAGTGGGTACGCAGGAAAGATGGGGTACGCGTCGGCCGGTGCGCTGGCCGACTTCATCGTCGTCAACATGTTGGCGGAGGCAGCGTCCGGTTCGAAGACACCAAAGGAAGCCGCAGAGCGCGCGCAGAAGCGCGCCGAGCGGTACTACAAGGTCTGAGTTGTCCGGCGCATGGCGGCGGCGGCAGGCGACGCCGCCATGCGCCAGCCTTGTCCCCGGTACTTACATCACAGTGAACAGCGCCCGAGTCCAGGCACCCGTCCATGAGGCCGGCGTCCTAAGTCGCCTGCTCGAAAGCCGCAACTTCCTCGGGCTGATGTTCATGCTGCCGGCGGCGGTCGTGCTGCTGCTGTTCCTGACCTATCCGCTCGGCCTCGGCACCTGGCTCGGCTTCACCGATACCAAGATCGGACGCGGCGGCGAGTGGATCGGGCTGGAGAACTACGAGTTTCTCTGGGGCGATGCGGTCACCCGGCTCTCGGTCTTCAACACGATCTTCTACACGGTCGTCGCAAGCGTCATCAAGTTCGTGCTCGGCCTGTGGCTCGCGCTGCTGCTCAACAAGCACCTGCCGTTCAAGTCCTTCATCCGCGCCATCGTGCTGCTGCCCTTCATCGTGCCGACCGCGCTTTCGGCGATCGCCTTCTGGTGGATCTACGACGCGCAGTTCTCGATCATCAGCTGGACGCTGGTCAAGCTCGGATGGATCGACCGCTACATCGATTTCCTTGGCGAGCCATGGCTGGCGCGCTTGTCGGTGATCGCGGCCAATATCTGGCGTGGCGTGCCCTTTGTCGCGATCTGCCTGCTGGCGGGACTGCAGACGATCTCGCCGTCGTACTACGAGGCCGCGAGCCTCGACGGCGCCACCGCCTGGCAGCAGTTCCGCTACGTGACGCTGCCGTTGCTGACGCCGATCATCGCGGTGGTGATGACTTTTTCGGTGCTGTTCACCTTCACCGATTTCCAGTTGATCTACGTGCTGACGCGCGGCGGGCCGCTGAACTCGACCCACCTGATGGCAACACTCAGTTTCCAGCGCGCGATCCCGGGCGGGGCCTTAGGCGAAGGCGCGGCCCTCGCGACGGCAATGGTGCCGTTCCTGCTGGCGGCGATCCTGTTCAGCTACTTCGGGTTACAGCGACGTGCATGGCAACAGGGTGGGCAGGACAAATGAGCAAAGACGAGCAACTCGAAGTGCCGGCCACGCCTGAGACGACCGACTCGCAGGGCATGAAGTTCCTTGAGTCCGCGCCACGGCGGCTGGTCACCGTGTACTTGCCGCTGGCAGTGTTCCTGTTCGTGCTTCTGTTTCCGTTTTACTGGATGGCTATCACTGCGTTCAAGCCGAACGACGAACTTCTGTCGCGCGAGGGCAATCCGTTCTGGGTGATCCATCCGACACTCGCTAACATCAAGAAGCTGCTGTTCGACACCGCGTATCCCGACTGGCTGTGGAACACGATGCTGGTGTCGGTCGTCTCCACGCTGCTTTCGCTCTTCTGCAGCGTGCTGGCGGCGTACGCGATCGAGCGGCTGCGCTTTCGCGGGTCACGCTATGTCGGCATGGGAATCTTCCTGGCGTACCTCGTGCCGCCGTCGATTCTGTTCATCCCGCTGGCGGCGATCATTTTCAAGTTCCAGCTCTTCGACACGCGACTCGCGCTGATCCTGACGTACCCGACCTTCCTGATCCCGTTCTGCACGTGGCTCCTGATGGGCTACTTCCGCTCGATCCCGTTCGAACTCGAAGAGTGCGCGCTGATCGACGGTGCCAGCCGCCTGCAGATTCTGGTGAAAATCGTCCTGCCGCTGGCGGTTCCCGGCCTGATCTCGGCCGGCATATTCGCCTTCACTTTGTCGTGGAACGAGTTCATCTACGCACTGACCTTCATCTCTTCCTCAGAGGTCAAGACCATCGCGGTCGGCGTCATCACCGAACTCGTCGAAGGCGACGTGTACCACTGGGGCGCGCTGATGGCCGGCGCGCTGTTCGGCTCGCTCCCGGTCGCGATCCTGTACTCGTTCTTCGTCGAGCACTACGTCTCTGGCATGACCGGCGCAGTCAAGGAATGATCGCTGCCCGCTCTTAGGGCATCAGCTGGCCGCCATTGACTTCGATGATCTGTCCGGTCACATAGCCGCTCAGGTCATCGGACGCGAGGTACAGGAACGCGCCGGCGCACTCGTCAGCGGTGCCCAGGCGGCCCATCGGCACGGTGGTCTTGAGTGCCTCGAGCGTGGCGGGCGGCGTATGCCGATCATGCAGCGGCGTCAGGATCACTCCGGGCGCCACGCCGTTGACGCGCACCCGGTCGCCGACGAACTCCTTTGCGAGTCCGCGCGTGAGGGTGCTGATGAAGCCTTTGGTTGCGGCATACAGTACAACGCCCGGACCGCCACCGTTGCGCGCGGCGATCGACGTGACGTTGATGATGTTGCCGCCGCCTTGCGAACGGAACACGCCGATGACGGCCTGGCACATGGCAACGACGGAGCGGACATTGAGCTGCAGCATCGCCTCGAACTCGTCCTCGGACCATGCGGCGAGCGGCTTGCGATCGAAGACGTTGCCGGCATTGTTGACGAGCACGTCGATTCGCCCGTAGTGCCGCTGCACTTCGTGCACGAGCCGCGCCGGCTCGCCCGCCTGCATCATGTCGGCGCGGAACAGCGCCGCGCGGCCGCCGGCCTCCGCGATGTCTGCGACGACGGTACGCGCCGGCGCCTCGCTGGCGTGGTAATGCACCGCCACCTGCGCCCCGGCGCGGCCAAACGCACGCGCGGCCGCCGCCCCGATGCCTGTGCTCGAGCCCGTGACCAGGACCACTTTCTCCTTCAGGTCATCCATCATCGCGTCCTCATGTGACAGGTGTGATGAGCGGCCGACCGGCGACGTAGGCCGCGACGTTGTCGACGACGAGCTTGCCCATGGCCGCGCGGGTCTCGCGGGTGGCACTCGCCTGATGCGGTTGCAGCACGACGTTGTCGAGCCGGAACAGCGCTTCGGGCACGTTCGGCTCGTCGACGAACACATCGAGTCCGGCGCCGCCGAGCCGGCCCGTCGTCAGCAGCTCGACCAGCGCGGTTTCATCCACCACTGAGCCGCGCGCGATGTTGATGAGCACGCTCTCAGGGCCCAGTGCCTCCAGCACGGCGCGGCTGATCAGGCCATGGGTTGCCGCACCGCCCGGGCAGGCGACGATCAGCACGTCCACCGCGCGCGCCAGCGCGATGAGGTCAGGCTCGTAGTCGCCACGGCAGGTCCTTGGCGCGCGGGCCGGTCCAGGCGATGGTCATGGCGAACGCGGCGGCGCGCACTGCTATGGCCTGGCCGATACGCCCCATGCCGACGATGCCCAGCGCCTTGCCGCTCACTTTTGTCTGCACGCCCATCGGGCCACGCTGCCACAGGCCGGCGCGGACATAGCGGTCGGCAGCCGAAATGCCGCGCATCGTCGTCAGCATCAGGCCGATCGCCAGGTCGGCCACGTCGTCGGTCAGCACCTCAGGCGTGTTGGTGACGCTGATGCCACGTTCGCGCGCGGCGGCGAGGTCGATGGCGTCGACACCAACACCGAAGCAGGCGATGAGGCGGAGCCTGGGCAGGCGCTCCATCAGATCGCGCGAGGCGCCGGCGCCGCCGGTGGTCACGAGGATCTCGGCGCGCGGAGCGAGCTGCGCCAGCAGCTCATCGCGCTCCTTTGCCTCCCACAGTCGGTGCACGGCGTAGTCCGCCTCGAGCTGCGCCTGGCTCGCGCGGTGGATCGGCGACACCAGCAAGAGGTCACGCTTCATCGGGTCTCCGGCAATTGAACGCCAAGGCGCGCCGACCAGGCAGCGAACTCCGCCCACAGGCCCGGTTCGATCGGTATGCCCTCACGGGCGCGGACTGCAGCGCGGCGTTCCTCGGGCTCTCCGGGGTACTGCACATCGCCGGGCTGGCGCCGCAGCGTCGCGATCAGATCGCGCACCGTCGCGGCCAGCGTCGAGCCGCCGGCAAAACGCATCGGATCGAGCGCCATCACCAGCGAGCCTAGATGACGCTGCGCGTGCAGGTCGGAGAACATCGGCGCTATGCGATCCGCATAGGGCATGCCGTTGAGCGGCCCGCACAGCAACTCGATCATCAGCGCCAGCGCATAGCCCTTGTGGCCGTACTCGCTGCCGCCGAGGGGCAGTAATGCCGCCGCGTCGCCGGCGCTGCGGGTCGGCACACCTTCGCCATCGATTGCCACTCCCGCAGGTAACGCGTGGCCTTCGCGACGGGCGTTCATCACGCGGTTCCAAGGGATCGAGCTGGTCGCCATGTCCAGGCAGATCGGCGAACCGTCGGCATTCGGGAAGGCAATCGACAGCGGGTTGGTGCCAAGCAGTTTCCTTGCGCCGCCGAAGGGAGCGACGATCGAGTCGGCGTGCGTGAAGGCAATGCCGATCAGCCCTTCTGCGGCCGCCTGGCGGGTGTACAGGCCGATGGCCCCGCAATGCGAGGACTCGCCGATGCCAACGATGCCGACCCCATTGGCCCGGGCAAGCCCGATCGCGTGCACCATTGCTGCGGTACAGACGACGATGCCGAGGCCGTGTCCGCCGTCCATGGTCGCCGTGCAGGGCCCGCTCCCCGTGATCCGCAGCGTCGGCTTTGCGGCGATCGACCCGGCCTGGATGCGCGCCATGTAGTGGCCGAGCCGGGCGATGCCGTGCGAGTCGATGCCCCAGAGGCTGGTCTGCACGAGGGACCGCGCGACCGTCTCGGCCTCCTGAGTGCCGACACCGACACGCGTCAGGCAGGCAATCGCCCAGGCCGTCAGGGCCGACGCGGACACATGCCGCGATGCCGGCGCGGCAGAAATGTCGCCGGCCACGCGCTCACGCGTGCGCGCGCACGCGTTGCCGCTGCTCACCAAGCCCGGCGATGCCGAGCGTGACGACATCACCGGCTTTCAGGTATTGCGGTGGCTTGTGGCCCATCCCGACGCCGGGCGGCGTGCCGGTCGTGATGATGTCGCCCGGCAGCAGCGTCATGAACTGGCTGACGTAGCTCACCAGGTGCGCGACGCCGAAGACCATCGTGCGCGTGTTGCCGCGCTGCATCGACTGGCCGTTGACGTCGAGCCACATGTCGAGGTTCTGCGGATCGGGCACTTCGTCGCGCGTGACGAGGTAGGGGCCGATCGGACCGAAGGTGTCGCAGCCCTTGCCGCGGTCCCACTGGCTGCCGCGCTCGAGCTGGAAATTGCGCTCGGAGACATCGTTGATCACGCAGTAGCCGGCGACGTGATCGAGCGCCTTGTCCTTGGCGACATACTGGGCCTTGGTGCCGATCACGACGCCAAGTTCGACCTCCCAGTCCGTCTTGGTCGAGCTGCGCGGGATCGACGATGTCGTCGCTCGGCCCGTTGATGCAGGTGGTCGCCTTCGAGAACAGGATCGGCTCGCTCGGCACCGGCACCCCGGACTCGGCCGCGTGGTCGGCGTAGTTCAGCCCGATCGCGATGAACTTGCTGATGCCCAGATACGGCACGCCCAGGCGCGGCGTGCCAGCTCACCAACGGCAGCGACTCCGGGTTGATCTTCGCCAGCTTCGCAAGCCCCTTGTCCGACAGGTGCTCGCTCGTCACATGCCCGACGACGCCCGACAGGTCGCGCAGGCGTCCCTGCCCGTCGAGCAGTCCCGGCTTCTCGAAGCCCGCGGGCCCAAAGCGCAACAGTTTCATGGCATGCCTTTACGTCGCAGTTGTAATGAAAAAATCGTCTGGCTCCGCCAGCGATTTTTTCTGACTAGTCGGACAAAAGTAGGTTTCCACTTTTGTCCGTCACAAACTCATTCCCCCGTCGACGAAGATCGCCTGACCCGTCATGAACGACGACTCGTCGGACACGAGATAAACAAACGTCTCGGCGATCTCCTCGGCTGTCGCGAGTCGTCCCATCGGCTGGCGCGCGATGAAATCCTTGCGGGCCTGCACCGGATCGGCAAACGCCTGAATGCGATCCCCGAGCGACGGCGTGTCGACCGTACCGGGACACACACAGTTCACGCGTATCCCCTGCTTGACGTGGTCGATCGCCAGCGCACGCGTGAAGCCGGCCACCGCGGCCTTGCTCGCCGCGTAGGCGAGGCGGTTCGGCGCTGCCTTGTGCGCACCCAATACCGAAGCCATGTTGAGGATCACCCCGCCGCCGGCAGCGATCATCTTGGGCAGCATGGCCTTCGTCAGGACGAACATGCTGCGCACATTCAGGTCAAAGCTGAAATCCCAGTCGGCGATCCCGCACTCGAGGATCGTGCCCTGGTGCACGGTGCCGGCACAGTTGAAGAGGATGTCGACCGGGCCGGTGCGTTCGACGAAAGCCTGCACGGCCGCATCGTCGAGGACATCGAGCTGCCTGGTCGCAACGTCGGACGGCAGGCCGGCGAGCAGTTCCGGCTTCAGATCGGTGGCGGTAACGCGCGCCCCTTCCCGGGCGAAGGCCATTACTGCGGCGCGTCCCATGCCCTGGCCGGCCGCCGTCACCAGCGCCGACTTGCCCTGCAAACGCCCCGCCATCGTCCTTCCTCCGCTGCTCTGTTCTGCGGCTTGACACCCCGGGGTGTGCATGTGAAGCTAGCCGCGCAATTGGTCTGACCACTTGACCAGTGCGCGGCAGTGTAAGCGGCGTGGCTCTGCGCTGTCCAGCCTGCTGGCAACAACACTGCACAGGAGCACCACCCCACGTCATGCCGATCAAGGCCGTCGAACCGCAGCGGCTGTACCGCCGCATCGCCGAACAGATCTCCCGGCTGATCCGGCGCGGCGAATACAAGCCCGGCGAACGCCTCCCGCCCGAACGCGATCTGGCACGCCTGCTGGAGGTAAGCCGACCCTCGGTGCGTGAGGCGCTGATCGCGCTCGAGGTCGAGGGCTATGTCGAGGTGCGTGTGGGCTCCGGTGTGTACGTCACGCATCGCCGGCCCGCACTGCCCAGCGTCGCTCCGCTGCCCGGCGATTCCGGCCCGTTCGAATTGATCGCGGCGCGCCGCCTGCTCGAATCGGAATGTGCGGCGCTGGCCGCGCGCCAGGCGAGTCCTGCACAGATCCGGCGCATGAAGGCGGCCCTGACAGCGATGGAGCGCGACCGCCGGCGTGCCGTGATGCCGCTCGACAACGACCGGCGTTTCCACCTCGAAATCGCCGAAGCCAGCGGCAACAGTGCATTGGCCCTGGCGGTGCGCACGCTCTGGGACCAGCGCACCGGCCCGCTGTTCCTGCGACTCGAACGCCATTTCGACACTCCGGACCTCTGGGAGGCGGCGATCGCGGAGCACAACGGCGTGATGGCCGCCATAGAAGTTCACGATCCCAGCGGCGCGCGCGCGGCAATGCGTCGCCACATGGACGCGGCGGCGCGGCGCTTCCAGCGCAGCTGGAGCGCCGCGGCGCCGCGCTGACAGACGAAAGACAACGAGCGGTGCGGTGCCAACGGCACCGCCAGGAAAGCGCATGCAACCGACGAGCGAAGGACCGCAGGAACACGTGCTCACCGCCAGCGGTGAGTTCGATGTCCATGACGAGCCCATCGACCTCGGCATCTACCACTTCGAGGACTGGGTCTCGTTCGCGTTCTTCTGGCTGCTCGCCGGAACCGTGTTCCTGCAGTTCTTCACGCGCTACGCGCTCAACGATTCGGCCGGCTGGACCGAGGAGATCGCGCGCTATCTGCTGATCTGCACGGTGTTCATTGGCGCGGCAGTGAGCGTGCGCAAGAACAACCACATTCACGTCGACTTCTTCTACCGCATCCTGCCGAAGCGGCTGATGCGCGTGATGTCGACGCTGGTCGACGCGGCCCGCATCTCCTTCTTTGCCTACGCCACCTGGCTGACGTACTCCCTGATACAGCGCATCGGCAGCCAGCGCATGGCCGTTGTCGATCTGCCGATCGGGATCATGTACAGCGTGGTGCTCGCCGGATTCGCGCTGATGACCTGGCGCGCGATCGGCGTGGCACACGCCAACTGGAAGCGCGGAGCGTCGGTGCTCGAGCGCCCGGAACTCATCGATATCCCGGGCGAGTCGACAGCCGCGACGGAAAGTCGGACGTGAGTCCAGGCGCGTTCAAGCTGCTGTTTCTCGGCCTGATGGGCTCGGGTATCCCCGTGGCCATCGCGATGGCCGGGTCGTCGCTGATCTTCGTGATGGCCACCGGCACGGTGCCGGACTTCGTCGTGATCCATCGCATGGTGAACGGCATCGACTCGTTCCCGCTGCTGGCGGTGCCGTTCTTCATCCTCGCCGGCAACCTGATGAACTCGGCCGGAATCACGAACCGCATCTACAACTTTGCGCTTGCGCTGGTCGGCTGGCTGCGCGGCGGGCTCGGCCACGTGAACGTGCTGGGCTCGATGATCTTCGCCGGCATGTCGGGCACCGCGATCGGCGATGCCGCCGGCCTCGGCACGATCGAGATCAAGGCGATGAAGGACCACGGCTACAGCGCCGAGTTCGCCGTCGGCGTCACCGCTGCGTCGGCCACGCTCGGCCCGATCATTCCGCCATCGCTGCCGTTCGTGATCTACGCGATGTTCGCCAACGTCTCGGTCGGTGCGCTGTTCCTGGCGGGCATCCTGCCTGGCGCGGTGATGGCACTGCTGATGATGCTCACCGTGGCGTACTTCGCGCACAAGAACAAGTGGGGCGGGGACATCCGCTTCGAGTGGGCACGCATCATCAAGGCGCTGACGGAACTGCTGGTCGTGGCGCTGTTCCCGGTCATCATCTGGGTGCTGACCACCCAGGCGGGATGGCCGCACGTGCCGACGGTGGCCGGCGCGCTCGTCGTCCTGCTCATTGCCGACCGCTTGTTCCGTTTCAACGCCGTGCTGCCGATCATGACGCCGGTGCTGCTGATCGGCGGCATGACGGCGGGTGTGTTCACAGCCACCGAAGGCGCAATTGCGGCCTGCGTATGGTCGCTGTTCCTCGGCCTCTTCTGGTTCCGTTCGCTCAACTGGAAACTGCTGATCAAGGTCTCGATGGACACGATCGAGACGACGTCGATCGTGCTGCTGATCGTCGCGGCGGCCTCGATCTTCGGCTGGATGCTGACGGTGACCAAGACCACCGAGATGATCGCGGGCTGGGTGCTGGCCTTCACGACCGACCCGTGGATGTTCCTGCTGCTCGCCAATCTGCTGATGCTGTTCGTCGGTTGCTTCCTCGAGCCGACGGCGGCGATCACGATCCTGGTGCCGATCCTGCTGCCGATCGTGCGGCAACTGGGGATCGACCCGGTTCACTTCGGACTCATCATGGTGTTGAATCTGATGATCGGGCTGCTGCATCCGCCGATGGGACTGGTGTTGTTCGTGCTGGCGCGGGTGGCCAAGCTGTCGATCGAGCGCACGACGATGGCGATCCTGCCCTGGCTGGTCCCGCTGCTGGTGAGCCTCGGACTCGTGACCTATCTGCCGTCGATCAGCCTGTGGCTGCCGCGGCAGTTTCTTTAAGCGGAGAGCCGTCATGTTGCAGGAAGTCCCGCTCGTTCTCAGACTCAATCCGGCAGACGATGTCGTCATCGCGCGGCGTCAGTTGGTGGCCGGGACCCTCATCAAGTCGGAGGGCATCACCGTCAGCGGGCTCGTGCCGCCCGGCCACAAGGTCGCGACGCGCGCGATCGCCAAGGGCAGTCCGGTGCGCCGCTACAACCAGATCATCGGCTTCGCGACGCGCGAGATCCGGCCGGGCGAGCACGTGCATCTGCACAACCTTGGCATCGGCGAAGAACACGGCGCCTTCGAGCGCGACTACGCGTTCTGCGCCGACGTCCGCCTGACACCGGCAGCCGCAACGCCGGCGACCTTCATGGGCATCGTACGTCCCGACGGCCGGGTGGCGACCCGCAACTACGTCGCAATCCTCTCGAGCGTGAACTGCTCCGCGACAGTCGCGCGCGCGATCGCCGACCGCTTCCGCCGCGACATCTTTCCCGACGCGCTTGCGCCGTACCCGAACGTCGACGGCGTCGTCGCACTGACGCACGGCACCGGCTGCGGCATGGACATGGGCGAAAGCATGCAGGTCCTGCGCCGTACGATGGCCGGTTACGCACGCCACCCGAACGTCGCTGCGGTGATCTTCATCGGCCTCGGCTGCGAGGCCAATCAGATCACCTCGCTGTTCGGCGCCGAGAGCCTGCAGGAGGGCGAGCGCATCGCCCGCTACAACATGCAGGATGTCGGCGGCACCGCCAAGGCGATCGAGCGCGGCGTCGCGCTGGTGCGCGAAATGCTGCCGGCCGCCAACCGTATCGAGCGCACGCCGGTACCCGCCAGCCACCTGATGCTCGGCCTGCAGTGCGGCGGCTCCGACGGCTACTCGGGTATCACGGCCAACCCGGCGCTCGGCAACGCGGTCGACCGGCTGGTCGCGCACGGCGGCACCGCGATCCTGTCGGAGACCCCGGAGATCTACGGCGCCGAGCACCTGCTGACGCGGCGCGCGGTATCGCGCGAGGTCGGCGAAAAGCTGATCGCCCGCATCAAGTGGTGGGAGGACTACACCGCGCGCAATCACGGCGAGATGAACAACAACCCGTCGCCCGGCAACAAGGCGGGCGGGCTGACGACGATCCTCGAAAAATCGCTCGGGGCAGTCGCCAAGGGCGGCACGACCAATCTCGTCGATGTCTACGAGTACGCGCAGCCGGTGACGGCGAAAGGGTTCGTTTACATGGACACGCCGGGCTACGACCCGGTATCGGCGACCGGACAGGTGGCCGGGGGAGCGAACATGATCGTGTTCACCACCGGCCGCGGCTCGGCGTACGGGTGTGCGCCGTCACCGTCGCTGAAGCTCTCGACCAACAGCGAGCTGTGGCAGCGGCAGGAAGAGGACATCGATCTGAACTGCGGCGAGATCGCCGACGGCGCGGCGACGATCGAGCAGCTCGGTGAGCGCCTGTTCCAGCTGATCCTCGCCACCGCGTCAGGCGACAAGACCAAGAGTGAACGCTTTGGCTACGGCCAGAGCGAGTTCGTGCCGTGGCAACTCGGCGCAACGATGTAACGCCGTTCGATGAAGTCCCAGCAAGTCCCATCAGGAGGAGACATGAAGCAGAGCAATGACGGGCAGTTTCGGAGCGGGCTCGCCCGCTGGGTGGTGGGGGCTGCTACGGCCCTGCTTGTGGCAGGCAGCGTCTCGGCTCAGACCAAGCTCAAGTTCGCGCACGTGTACGAGGTCAGCGAGCCGTATCACACCGCTGCCCTGTGGGCGGCGGGCGAGATCGCCAAGCGCACCAGCAATCGCTACACGGTCGAGGTGTTCCCGGCCTCCACGCTCGGCAAGGAGACCGACATCAACCAGGGGCTGACGCTCGGCACGGTCGACATCATCTATACGGGGCAACTATTCGCCGGCCGCACCTACGGGCCCATCGCCATCGGCGGCGCGCCCTACATGTTCCGCGACTTCAACCACTGGAAAGCGTTCTCGACCAGTCCGCTGTTCGGCGAACTCGCCGAGGGCTACCGCGTCAAGAGTGGCGGCAACAAGGTCCTGGCGATCACCTACTACGGCGAGCGACAGGTCACGTCGAACAAGCCGATCAACAGGCCCGAGGACATGAAGGGCCTGAAGATCCGCGTGCCGGACGCGCCGCTCTACACGATGTTCCCGCGCGCGGTCGGCGCCAATCCGACGCCGATCGCCTTCGCCGAGGTGTACCTGGCGCTGCAGAACGGCACGGTCGACGCGCAGGAAAACCCGCTGCCGACGATCGACGCGAAGAAGTTCTACGAAGTGCAGAAGTACATCGTGCTGACCGGGCACATCACCGACGCGCTGCTGACGATCGTCGGCGCGCCGACGTGGAACAAGCTGTCGGACGCCGACAAGAAGATCTTCGAGGAGGTGCTGCGGGAAGCCGCGGCGCGCGCGACCGCCCAGATCATCGAGATCGAGGCCAAGCTCGGCGCCGAGTTCACCAAGCGCGGCAAGGACGTCGTCAAGGTCGACCGCGCGCCGTTCCGCGAAGCGGTGGCCAAGATGCACAACGGAAACGACGCGACCTGGGACAAGGCGACGTACGACAAGCTGCAGGCGCTTAAGTAGGTGTCAGATCGCGGCGGCAGGTCACGGGCCCGCCGCCGCGCTACCCCAAGCCGGACCGGGGTCCTGGCGCCATGCAGCACAGCTGCCGTTCGCCGTGCTCGCCTACGTGCACCCGGGACCTAGGGCTTGATGACCTCCTGCTGGCTCGCGGGGAGCGGCGGCTCCTGACCTGGCAGGCTCGCAAGATAGCTTTCCCACACCTCATCGTTGGGATCGACGTAGCGCAGGCGCACCGGAATCCAGTCGAGTTCCGGAGAAATCCAGAATTCGACGCCACGATTCGACTCGGGGGTCTTCGGCCGCACGACCTTCAATGTCGACATCGCCTTGCCCTGGATCGTGACCGACTCGAAACCGTCGACGACGAACGTGTAGGTCTCGACCTTGCGTCGCGCCACCTGGAAGCTGACCTGTGACCCGGGGCTGAAGCGCCACGGATACGCCTGCACGAGCAACGGCAGGTGAAACTGCAGCGACAGCGGATCCTGCGTGCCTTCCTCGAACGGCATCGGCTCACCGGCGCCGCGGCCGGCGAAGCTGACGATGTGACGGTTCCAGTCGAATTCCACCGACACTTCGCGATTCGCGATATCCACGCGCTCGACATACCTGTCCGGCGCAATACCGAATGGCTTCAGTTCACCGGTGGAGCGCAGATCGAGCAGGCCGGGCGGATCGACCGTGCGCAGCCACAACTCATAGCGGCCCTGCTCGAGATCGATCGACCAGTCGACGTACACCAGCGCCTCGATAGCGCGCATCCGCGTGTACGTCGTGCGGTAGGCGATGCGTCCCTTGGTCGCCACCTCCTTGACCCCGGGTGGCAGCGTTGAAGTCTCGGCAGTCGGCGCGGCGGCAACCGCTGGAGGCGGCGGCGGCTCCGGAGGCGGTGGCGCCGGCTCCGGAAGTGGCTCGGGCGGTGGTGCAGGAGCAGGAGGAGCAACGGGTGCCGGCGGGGCTGGAGTCATGCTCGGCGTGCGCGGTGTCGCAACCGGCTTGCGCGGAGTCGGCGCCGGCGCCGCTGCCGGCGCTGGGGCGGCTGCCGGCGCTGGTGGCTTCAGCAGCGCGATCGAAATCGTTGTCTGCGTGGGCGCCTGCGGCGTCGCCATCGCGAGTTCGCGCCGCACGCCAATTAAGGCCGCGGCATGCATCAGCAGCACGACAGACAGCACGACAGTGCTGCGGCCGAATCGGCGGCCACGCCAGTCGCTCAAGGGGATCGGTGTCTGCATCGTGTGCGCCCGCGGGCGGCGGGCCTCACCGCTAAGATACCGGCTTCCTTCAAAGCCGAAGATCCGACCTGCTCCGATGAAGCTCGCCACCTTGAAGGATGGCTCGCGTGATGGGCAACTGGTCGTCGTTTCCCGCGACCTCACGATGGCCCACCATGCCGCCGGCATCGCCGGTCGCCTGCAGAACGCGCTCGACGACTGGAGCTTCATCGCCCCGCAGCTCGACGACCTGTACCAGACGCTGAACGAGGGCCGCGCCCGGCACGCGTTCCCGTTCGATCCGCGCGTCGCGATGGCGCCGCTGCCGCGCGCGTACCAGTGGGCGGACGGCTCCGCCTACGTCAACCACGTGGAACTGGTGCGCAAGGCGCGCGGCGCCGACATGCCGCCGTCGTTCTGGACCGATCCGTTGATGTACCAGGGCGGCTCCGACGACCTGCTCGGTCCGCACGATCGCATCATCTGTCCCAGTGAGGAGTTCGGCATCGATTTCGAGGCCGAGGTCGCGGTGATCACCGATGACGTGAAAATGGGAACGACCGCAGCCGATGCGATCGCACATGTGCGGCTGCTGATGCTGGTGAACGACGTCAGCCTGCGCAACCTGATTCCGGGCGAGCTGGCAAAGGGCTTCGGTTTCTTCCAGAGCAAGCCGGCGACTGCGTTCTCGCCGGTGGCGGTCACCCCGGACGAGCTGGGCGAGACCTGGCGCGAGGGCAAGGTGCATCGCCCGCTGGTGGTCCGGTGGAACGACATCAAGGTGGGCGAGCCGGAGGCCGGCGACGATATGACCTTCAGCTTCGGCCAGCTGATCGCCCATGTGGCGCGTACGCGTAACCTCGGTGCCGGATCGATCATCGGTTCCGGAACGGTGTCGAACCTCAACCGCAGCCGGGGTTATTGCTGTATCGCGGAGAAGCGCAGCCTCGAAATGATCGAGTCGGGCACCGCGACCACGCCCTTCATGAAGTACGGCGACCGCGTTCGCATCGAAATGTTCGATGTCCACGGGCAGTCGCTCTTCGGGGCCATCGACCAACAGGTCGCCGCACCAGCGCGGCGCTAGACGCTGCACCAAGGAGCCCACATGCCCGACAAGCCCTGCCATGCCCTCGCCGTTTTCCGCGATGGGAGAGACATTCGACCTGATGCAGAAGATGTGGGGCGGCATGGGCATGCCGACACCGGGCAACCTGGGGTCGATCCCGGGCCTCCCGCAGCAGATGCCGAGCATGCTCGCGCCGACCGTCGATCTCGGCGAACTCGACAAGCGCATCACCGACTTGCGCGCGGTCGCGCAATGGCTGGAACTCAATGCCAGCATGCTGCGTACGACGATCCAGACGCTCGAAGTCCAGCGCGCGACGATCGCGACGCTCAAGGGCATCAGCGGCGCGATGCTGGCCCCCATCATGGGATTGTCTGAAGCATCGCCGACGCGCTCGCTGCCGCCCGTCCCTCCCGAAGTCAAGATCGGCCTGGCCGCCGCCGCTGCGCAGCCACTGCCCGAGCCAGCGCCGCTGGCTGCAAAGCCGGCGCGCAAGCGCAAGCTGCCGGCGCACCAGGGACCTTCGCTTGCCGACGATGCGTTGAATCCGGCGGCGTGGTGGCACACGTTGCAGGATCAGTTCGCCAAGATTGCGTCGGTGGCCGCAGAGGCTGCACC
Organism: uncultured beta proteobacterium; assembly: GCA_963791235.1. Lineage (GTDB taxonomy): Bacteria > Pseudomonadota > Gammaproteobacteria > Burkholderiales > Burkholderiaceae_F > JALORV01. Next base: position 64,981 of record CAWBRW010000026.1, read on the forward strand.
GGCCCCGGAGAAGCCCGCGGTAAGTCCAGCCAAGCGGCGGCGCAGGAAGAAAGCCTAGGTTTCGCCGATCACCGGTTTTCCCGGCAGGGTGTCGAGCGCGCGGATGGTGCCAACCCAGAAGATGGCCGCGACGGTGGCGGCCACCGCGGCATAGCCGACCCAGTTGTAGTGCGTGAGCGCACCGCTGGCATTGCGCTCGACGATCGCGCCGGTGATCGTGGCGGCGACCCCGGAGCCGACCTGCATCACCGCACTGTTGAGCGTCATGAACGACCCGCGGGCCCCCGGGCGCGCTGCGCTCGTGACCACCGCCATTGCCGGCACCATCCGCCCGGGTACGAAGACGAAGAACAACGTCGTCAGCGCCAGCACCGCCAGCAGCGGCAGGCCCGGCGCATGCGTGATCGCGATCAGCGGCGCTATCGAGATCCATGCGATGCGCCGGTAGACCTGGCGCTTGCCGGCGCGATCGGCCCAGCGACCGATCCAGCGCGCCGTGAAGAACGTCGCGACACCACCCGCCAGGTACACCAGCGGCAGGTCGCGCTCCGGCAGGCCGATGTTCGAGGTGACATACAGGCTGACGTACGGAATCACCGTGAAGCCGGACAGCATCATCAGAAACGTGAACAGGAAAGCGCGCAGATGGTTCGGGAACGTCAGCGTGCGCAGGAAATCCGGCCATGCAGCGTGATGCCGGTCCCGCCCGGCATGCGCAAGCTGCGGCAGCGTGCGACGGGCCACCACCGCGCACGACACGCCGAGCAGCGCCACCAGCACGAAGGCCGCGCGCCAGCCGAACAGGTTGCCGAGCAGCAGCGCGGCCGGAACACCGGCCACGGTCGCGATCGAGAACGAAGTCATCACGATCCCGGTCGCGCGGCCACGCCGCGCCGCCGGAACCGCATCGCCGATGATCGTGAACACGACGCCGCCCAGTACGCCACCAAAGATGCCGGCCAGCGCACGCGCGGCCAGCAGCATCGGATACGACTGCGCGCTGGCGGTGACGATGGCCGACACGACAAAGCCGCTGTAGATCGCCAGCAGGAGGCGCTTGCGGTCGAAGCGCTCGATGAATATCGACGTGACGACGCCCGCACCGGCCGCAGCGAAGGTATAGGCCGAAATCAGGAAGCCGAATTCTTGCGCCGAGATCCCGAACAGCCGCGTGAATTGCGGTGCGAGCGGCATCATCACCATGAAATCGAGCGTGGCGGTGAACTGGATCACGGCCAGCGTGGCCAGCATCCAGCGCTCATGGCGGGACGGTAGATCGGTCATCGCGAACGGGCACCGGGCCGTGCCCCGCGTGAGCTACATCACGTAGTTCAGCGCGAGGCGGCCGCCATCCGGGTACAGCGTCGACCCGGTCAGGTAGGAAGCGTCGTCGCTGGCAAGGAACACCGCGATTCGCGCAATTTCGTCGGGCTCGCCGAGTCGACCCATCGGTGTGCGCGAAAGTATCCGGGCACGCGCTGCCTCGTTCGTGAGCACCGCAGCCTGCAGCATCTCGGTCGCGATCGAGCCCGGTCCGATGCCCATCACGCGCACGCCGCGCGGCGCGAGCGACAGCGCCATCACCTTGGTCAACTGGTTGAGCCCGCCCTTGCTGACGGAGTACGGCACCTGATTCGCGATGGCCACCACGGCGTTGATGCTCGACAGGTTGACGATGACGCCACGGCTGCCGTCGGGCCGCGCGTCCTGGGCCACCATGCGCCGGGCGGCCGCCTGCGCGCAGAGAAACGCCCCCTTGAGGTTGATGCGCAGCACGCGATCGAAATCCTCTTCGGTGAGATCGAGGAAATCGGCGGCGTGCACGATGCCGGCGTTGTTCACCAGCACATCGAGGCGTCCGAACTGCGACACGGCGTGCTCGATCAGCCCATCGCAATCGGCCCGCACACCGACGTCGACGCGTCGCGCCAGCGCATAGCCGCCGGCCGCGGCGATCTCCTTCGCCAGCGCGGCCGCGCCCACTTCGTTGACGTCTCCGATCACGACCCGGGCGCCCTGCTCCGCGAACGCGCGCGCGCAGGCGGCCCCGATACCCTGCGCGGCGCCGGTGATGACGGCAACCCGGTTGGCAAGCTTCATTGCACCTCCGTCAATCCTCGGACTGCGGATTGTCCAGCATCTGACCTGTCGGAGCAGCGGGCGCCGGGCGGCTCGGTGCGGGCAATGCGCTGCCGCGTGCCGTTCAGCGGCGGAGGAATCGCGATGTCTGGCGCCTAAGGCCGCAGCATCCTTATCTGGAAGCGATGTGCGCCCGCCAATCCGCGACCGCGTGCCCGATCTGGGTCAGGGCTTCCAGCACGCGTACATCGCGCGGCGGGCGTCGCCGCAGCACCGGAGCTGAACCCCCGGCCCAGATCTCGATCGCGGCTGGCAGCTGTTCGCGCAGATCGCCAAGCCCCGCCACCACCTGGTTCGGATTGACCACCGGTGTGAACGACAAGGCAACGATGTCGACGCGCTGCGCCCGCGCTGCCGCCGCAATCTCCCAGAGGGGCGTCTGTACGCCGAGCGGCACGCAGCGCGCGCCCTCCAGCGCAAGCATGGCCTCGGCCATCAGCACGCCGAGGCCATGCGGCTCCTGCGGGAACGTCGTAAGCAGCACGCGCGGCCGCTCGGCGCTGACGGGAATCGTCGCGATCGCGCCCCGCAGCAGCGACTGCACGGCTTCCGTGTACAGATGTTCCTCGAAGACCTGCAGCTGCCCACGAGTCCAGGACTCGCCCACCAGCGTCGTCAGCGGCGCCAGCGTGTCGGTGATGAACCGCGACAGTCCGAGGCGCAACAGCGCCTGCGACAGCTGGCGCTTCAGGTCGTCGAGCCGATGCTCGGTCACGCAATCGAGGTAGCGCCCGAGATCTTCGGAAGGCTCCGACGTGTCGGCGGTCCGCGGCGCGCCGATCATGCCTTCCGCGAGCGAGTGCAGTTCTGTGCTCGAGTGCCCGATGATCTTCCCTGGGCGGAAACCCTGGTCCATCAGCCGCTTGATGAGCCGCAGCTTGTCGAGTTGCTCGAGCGGGTAGACGCGCTCGCCGTAGGTGTCGCGCTGCGGCTGCGGGAAGCCGTAGCGTCGTTCCCATACGCGCAGCGTGTCCTTCGACAGCCCCGTATCGCGCTCGACCGCCGCAATCGACACGGTCACGGTGCTTTGAAGGTTGCGGTCGTTCATGGCAGCGGAACGGCAGTCAGGAAGAAGCCAAGCGTGCGGGAAATTTCGAATCCCGGCATTTTGTCCTAGACAAACGATTGACACAAGACCTGTCCGCTTGGGATCATTCGGATCCGCCACCGCCTCCTGTCCGAACCGATGCCGCTCCCAACCCGCCCCCTAATGGCCGCCGCTGCGCTGCTGACCATGCTGCTGGTCGCGCCGGCCGCCTCCGCGCAGACCTGCCCGGCGCTGCTCGACCACACCTTCCCGCGCCTGCAAGACGACAAGCCGCAGAGCCTCTGCCAGTACAGCGGCCAGGTCGTGCTCGTCGTAAACACCGCCAGCTACTGCGGCTTCACGCCGCAATACGAAGGACTGGAGAAGCTGTATGCGCAGTACGGCAAGCGCGGCTTCACGATCCTCGGCTTCCCGTCGGGCGACTTTGGCAACCAGGAGAAGGACAGCAACAAGGAAATCGCCGACTTTTGCTACAACACCTACGGCGTCAAGTTCCCGATGTTCGCCAAGAGCGTGGTCAAGGGCGGAAATGCCAATGCGCTCTTCAGCGCGCTGACCAGGGACACTGGCCAGGCGCCGAAATGGAATTTTCATAAATACCTGATCGGCCGAGACGGCAAGGTCGTGGCCTCGTTTCCGAGCCAGGTCGACCCGCTCGACAGGAAGCTGACCGGCCAGATCGAGGCGCTGCTCGGCACGCCCTGATCCGGCGTCGCGACCGGTCCAGCCCGGCAGACGACTTCGGCGACAATATCGGCTTCGCCATGAACGCTCCCGACACCATGTACCTCCCGGACGTCCAGTCCGCGGCGGACGCCCGCAACACCGCGATCCAGCGGGTGGGCGTGAAGTCGCTCACGCATCCGATGATGGTGGCGACCGCGCGCGGCCCGCAGCCGACCGTCGCGTCGGTCGACATGTACGTTGCCCTGCCAGCCGAGCAGAAGGGCACGCACATGTCGCGCTTCATCGACGTTGTGCAATCGCATCGCGACGCGCTGTCGCGTGCCTCGGTACACGGGCTGCTCGAGCGCATGCTGCAGAAACTGGACGCGCACGACGGTTATGTCGAGCTGCGCCTGCCGTACTTCGTGCTGAAGTCCGCCCCGGTTTCCGGCGTCGAGAGTCTGATGGACTACCAGCTGACACTGGCGGTCGAGCGGCGGGGCAGTACGACACGTTATAGGCAGAAGGTCGTCGTGCCCGTCACGAGCCTGTGCCCATGCAGCAAGAAGGTGGCCGATTACGGCGCGCACAACCAGCGCGCGCACCTGACGCTGACGCTGACACTCGCCGACGAGATGCACGTCGAGGAGCAGATCCGCATCGCCGAAGAGGCAGCATCGTGCGAGGTGTGGGGACTGCTGAAGCGGACCGACGAGAAATACGTGACCGAACGCGCCTACGACAATCCGAAGTTCGTCGAAGACGTGGTGCGCGACGTTGCGGCGGTGCTCGACGCGGACACGCGCGTGCTCGCCTATGTCATCGAAGCAGAGAACTTCGAATCGATTCATAACCATTCGGCATACGCCTTGATCGAACGCGACAAGGCGAATCCGGGCTAAGGCACCGGACGGGGAGGAGAGGCCCCGCGCCAACGACGGCCCCGCGGCGTGACGCCGCAGAGCGGCCGCATCCACGAGGGAGACTCGTTTTTGAGAGTCGGCCGGATCGCGCTCGCGCGTTCCGTGGTTCCTCCTTCCTGGATACGCGAATGAGAATTGCAGTCATCGGCTCCGGCATCGCCGGCCTGGGGTGCGCCCACGCGCTGCGCAACGACGCGCATGTGACGCTGTACGAGGCGGAGCCGCGCCTCGGAGGCCATACGAACACGGTCGACGTCACTCTCGACGGCATGACCTATCCGGTCGACACGGGCTTCCTCGTTTACAACGAACGCACCTATCCGAACCTGATCCGGCTCTTCGCTGAACTCGGCGTGCCGACTGCGAAGAGCGACATGTCCTTTGCCGTCAGCGTGCTGCACGGCCGGCGTCGCATCGAATGGAGTGGCACCGATCTCAACGGCGTGTTCGCGCAGCGGCGCAACCTGGCGTCACCGCGTTTCCTCGCGATGCTGCGCGACATCCTCAGGTTCAACGCGCAGGCGACGCGCCTTGCCAGCGGACAGGAGGCGGCAGATCCGACGCTTTCACTCGGCGAGTTCCTCGACCTGCACCGCTATGGCGAGCCGTTCCGCCAGTGGTACCTGCTGCCGATGGCGGCGGCGATCTGGTCGTGCCCGATCGAGACGATGCTGGCCTACCCGGTCACCACCTTCGTCCGCTTCTGCCACAACCACGGGCTGCTGCAGGTGAACGACCGGCCGCAGTGGTTCACGGTCAGGGGCGGCGCACGCCAGTACGTGCGTCGCATCGCCGCCCAACTGCATGAAGTGCGCACCGCCGATCCGGTATTCGACGTGCGGCGCGATGCGGCCAGCCGGCGCGTCATCGTGCGCAGCCGCTCCGGCAGTGCGCTGTTCGACCACGTGGTGATGGCGTGCCACAGCGACCAGGCGCAGCGCCTGCTGGTCGATGCCGACAGCAGTGAACGCGGGGTGATCGGCAATGTCGGCTACCAGCCCAATCGCGCGGTGCTGCACACCGACGCCCGCCTGATGCCGGCGCTGCGCCGCGTCTGGTCGTCGTGGAACTACATCAGCGACGGTGCGCCGACACCGTCTGTATCGGTCACCTACCTGCTGAACAAACTGCAGCCGCTGCCCTTCAAGACGCCGCTGCTGCTGTCGCTGAACCCGACGACCGAGCCGCAGGCGCACACCGTGATTGCAGAGTTCGACTACACGCATCCGGTGTTCGATCGCAAGGCGATCGAGGCGCAGCAGCGACTGCCCGAGGTGCAGGGACGCCGCAATGTGTGGTTCGCGGGTGCCTGGACCGGTTACGGCTTCCACGAGGACGGGCTGAAGTCCGGACTCGCGGTGTCCGCCGCGATTCGTCGAGTGCTCGAACTCGCGCCGCTGCAGCGCGTCGCCTGACGCCACGCACCTGGACTGCCGATGCGATCAGGACGGATGCGCCGCGAGGCCGGCGAAGCAGGTCGTCGTCACCAGTTCGACGATCTGCTCGTCCCGGTAGTTGCCCGAGAGCTTGAGGTAGTCGGACACCGGGTCGCAGGCGCGTGCGTAGAGCGTGTAAAGCACCACCTCCGGAGGCAGCGACGTGCTGATTTCGCCGCGCGCCTGCCCCTGCTCGATCCAGTGCCCCAAGCGATCGCTGACGTCGATCAGGCGCTCGATGTACGCCTTGTTGCGCATCAGCGCGTCACGCAGCGCCGAGCGTGTCGAGGGCAGCGATGGCATCCGGCCGCGCAGGTGCTCGGCGACGGCCCAGCGAACGACGGCCTTCAGGTTTTCGACTGGCGCAGCACCGGCGGGCAGCGCCTGAATGGCTTCGAGCGTCCGATCGAGCAGTCGCACCATCGCTGCGGCCGCGAGCGCTTCCTTCGACTCGAAGTGCTTGTACAGGCTGGCCTTGGCAATGCCAACCACCGCAGCGACTTCGTCCACCGTCATCAGGTCGTAGCCCTTCTCGGCCAGCAGGCCATTGACCGCCTGCAGGATCACGTCCTCCCGCAGGCGCTGCTGCTGCTCCTTCAGCGTAAGTCGCCGTGGCTCGGCAATGGGGACAGCGGCCATCGATGCTCCTCACGGCCGGCAATCTCCGACCGGTTCTAGTGGACTGGTTCAGGGATCATACTACCTCGTTCTAACTTGAACTTATCAGTTCATTGTGTAAACTGATAAGACTTCAATGCTCAACTTACCAAGAAACCTGCCTGGCATGTCGACCCCTGCGTCACCTCCGATGATCGGCTTCGGCCAGATCCGCCACACGCGCTTGCGGCCGGCAGGAAACGCGTTTGCGTACCCCGGATATTTCCTGCGCCTGCCGCTCCGTTCGCTCGCGGCGCAACCGCAGTTGTCCGGCTGGCTCACGCTGAACGGCCGCGGCGTGTTCGCCGTCAACGACGGCGATCATGGCGACGGCCGGCCACTACTGGCCTGGATCGACGCCCTGCTGCGCAGCGAGGGGGTCCGGGACGCGGACGGCGAGGTCTGGCTGCACACCTTTCCGCGGGTGCTGGGCTACGTCTTCAACCCGGTGAGCTTCTGGTTCGCGCACCGCGCCGACGGCTCGCTGCGCGCGATCGTCTGCGAGGTCAACAACACCTTCGGCGAACGCCACTGCTACCTGCTCGCGCGTCGGGATGGTCGCCCGCTCGCCTACGGTGAGGCCCTGGAAGCGCGCAAAGTCTTCCACGTGTCGCCGTTCTGCCGCATCGAGGGGCGCTATCGCTTCCGCTTCATGCTGAGCCGGCCCGATGGGCTCGCCGCGCCGCGCTGGGTCGGCCGCATCGACTACGACGACGACGAGGGCCCGTTGCTGATGACCTCGGTGTCTGGGGAACTGGAGCCCCTGACCGGCCGTGCCGTGCTGCGCGCACTGGCCGGCTATCCGGCGTTCACGTTCGGCGTGATCGCCCGCATCCATTGGCAGGCGCTGAGGCTGTGGCTGAAGCGCGTTCCCTTCCTTTCCAAGCCGGAGCCTCCGGCGCAGCACGTGACCCGCCAGAGCCCATGAGCCATCTCGCCCACGCCCTCGACGCTCGCAATTCCCTCGATACGGCTCGCTTTCCTGCCGACGCAAGGCTGGCGCTCGGCCTGCTCGAGCGCATGCGGCACGGCCGCCTGGAAGTGACATTTCCGGACGGGCAGCGTGCCTACTTCGGTGACCTGCGCTCGACTGAGCACGCCGACCTGACGCTCAAGAACTGGAACGTCGTGCGTGCGGCACTGAAGAGCGGCGACATCGGATTTTCCGAGTCCTACATCGCGGGCGACTGGTCGACGCATGACCTGGTGCGCCTGCTGGTGTTCTTCGTCGCCAACCGCGATGCCGCGGAGAGCGCGATCTACGGTTCTTTCATTGGCCGGATCGCCTATCGGATCCGGCATCTCCTGAATCGCAATACGCGCACCCAGGCGAAGAAGAACATCCACGCGCACTACGACCTCGGCAACGACTTCTACGCGCTGTGGCTGGATCAGACGATGACGTATTCCAGCGCGCTGTTCGCGCGTCGGGCCGGCCCTCACGACGTCGCGAGCACCGAGGAACTCGAACAGGGCCAGCACGCCAAGTACGCGCGGGTACTCGACGAACTGCTGCTTGCACCCGGAGCACGCCTGCTGGAAATCGGCTGCGGCTGGGGCGGCCTGGCCGAAGCCGCGGCGCGGCGCGGCCTCGCGGTCAGCGGGCTGACACTGTCCACTGAACAACTGGCCTGGGCCCGCCAGCGACTGGCCAACGCCGGTGTCGCTGGCGAACTGCACTTGCGCGACTACCGCGACGAGACCGGGCAGTACGACGGCATCGCCTCGATCGAGATGTTCGAGGCCGTCGGCGAGGCCTACTGGCCGTCGTACTTCGCGACGCTGAGACGATGCCTGAAGCCGGGCGGTCGCGCCTGCCTGCAGACAATCGTCATCGCAGACCGCCTGTTCGACCGCTACCGCGCCGGCACGGACTTCATCCAGCAGTACATCTTTCCGGGCGGCATGCTGCCCTCGCCCGCGGCGTTCCGCGCGCAGGCGCACGCGGCCGGGCTCGATGTCATCAACGAGTGCCGCTTCGGCCACGACTATGCGCGCACGCTGGCGACGTGGCGCGCGTCGTTCCACGCGAGCCTGGATCAGGTCCGTGCACTGGGCTTCGACGACCGTTTCGTGCGCATCTGGGACTTTTATCTCGCCTACTGCGAGGCCGCATTTGCCCGGGAGAACACCGATGTCATCCAGTACACGCTGGTCCCGCGCTGAGGGCGCGTCGGTCGCGCGTGGCTTGCGCGGCTGGCGCAGCGCCGCGGCGTTGTCCGCCGCCCTGCTTCTGGGCGCGCACGCCGGCAGCGCCGTGGCCTCGACGCAGCGGGTCGCTACGGCTCCGGCGCCCAAGGCGAGCCCTGCCCCCGATCATGTACGCCGCTACATCGACGATGCGCGCACACTCGGCGGCGGGCGCCTCACCTGGTTCGGCCTGCATATCTACGACGCGCTGCTGTTCGTGCCGCGTGCTTTCGATAGCGCCAATCCTTCGGCACAGCCGTTCGCGCTCGAACTCACCTATGCGCGCAGCCTCGATGGGCAGGCGATCGCCGAGCGCAGCCACGACGAAATCGCACGGCTGAAGATCGGCACCGAGGCACAGCGCACACACTGGCTGGCCGATATGTCGGCGCTCTTTCCCGACGTGAATGCGGGCCAGCGGCTCGCCGGCATCTACCGGCCGGGCGGTGGAACGCGCTTCTACCTGGACGGCCGTTACCTTGGCGAAGTCGCCGATCCGGAGTTCGGTCGCGCCTTCTTCGCGATCTGGCTCGACCCCCGCACCAGCGCGCCGCAGCTGCGCGCCAGCCTGCTGCGGCCGCTGAACTGAATCGGCCGTGACCACCGTATCGCCGCTCGCCGCTCCCGTGCTGGCGCCCTCGACCGACGTCGATGGCCGGCCGCGGCGCGAGATGCTTGCGTACGGCGCGCTGGGCGCCCCGCTGGCGATGATGGCCCTGCCGGTCTATGTTCTGGTGCCCAAGTTCTATTTCGAGGCGACCGGACTGTCGCTCGCGATCATCGGCGCCGTGCTGTTGTTGACGCGCCTTGCCGATGCCTTCATCGACCCGTTCCTGGGCGCGTGGGTCGACCGCAGCAAGCTTCGCGGCTCTTACGTGCGCCCGGTGCTGATTGCGATGCCGCCGCTGGTGCTCGGCTTCGTGTTCATGCTGATGCCGCCGGGCGGACTCGGCACGGCCGCGGCCACGGCGTGGCTCGCGGTGACGTTGACGGCGGCGTACCTGGGATATTCGCTGGCGTCGGTGGCCTATCAGGCGTGGGGCGCAGAGCTCGCCCGCACGGACCACGCACGGGCTCGGGTGGCGGCGTGGCGTGAAGGCTCCGGGCTTGTCGGCGTCATCGCCGCGTCGGTCATTCCCTACGCGCTCGGCGCACCGAGCCTGGTCGCCCTGTTCCTCATCTCGCTTGCAGTCGCGCTCGTACTGCTGGTGCGCCACGCGCCGCGCCCCGCCGGGCGACCGGACGCGCCAGCTCCCAGCGCGTTACGCGCGGTGACGCTGCCACTTGCGACCTCGCGCTTCCGCTGGCTGCTGGCGGTATTCGTCGCCAACGGCATCGCTGCGGCAATCCCGGCTTCACTCGTGCTGTTCTTCGTCGCCGACCGGCTCGAACTCGAATCGCGGTCCGGCGTCTTCCTCGCGCTTTACTTCATTGCCGGCGCCGCCAGCATGCCGCTGTGGATCCGGCTGGCGGAACAGATGCGACTCGAAGCCGTGTGGTTGATCGGCATGATTGCCGCCGTGGTCGCCTTTGTGTGGTCCTACGGCCTCGCTGCAGGCGACTTCGCGGCCTTCGCGATGATCTGCGCGCTGTCGGGCGTGGCGCTCGGCGCCGACCTCGCCCTTCCGCCGGCGCTGCTGGCGCGCGTGATCGAGGACAACCGCCACACCGGCCAGCACGAAGGTGCGTACTTCGGCCTGTGGAATCTCGCCAACAAGCTGAACCTCGCGCTGGCCGCAGGCATCGCTCTGCCCGCCCTGGAACTGCTCGGCTACACGCCGGGCTCACGCTCGCCGACGGCGCTCGCCTCGCTGTCTTTCGCGTACGCCGTGCTGCCGTGCGCGCTGAAACTTGGCGCCGCCGCGCTCCTCGCCACGGCCTGGCGCACTCACCGCATCTAAAGGAATCCATGTTCATCCGCGCCTGCCTTGCCGCGCTCGCCCTGCTGCTCGCGAGCTGTTCGACCGTCGACCCCCAGGTCTACCGCAACGAGAAGCCGGCGCTCGACATGCAGCGCTACTTCAACGGCACACTGGAAGGCCACGGCATGTTCCAGGACCGCAGCGGCCAGGTGCAGCGCCGTTTCGTGGTCACCATCAAGGCGAGCTGGGCCGGTGATGTCGGCACGCTCGACGAGGACTTCGTCTGGTCGGACGGAAAGCGCGAGAAGCGCGTGTGGACGCTGCGCAAGGCCCCCGGCGATGCGACGGGCGCGCGCTGGGTCGGCACCGCCGCCGACGTCGTCGGCGAGGCGCGTGGAGTCGTCAGCGGCAACGCGCTCAACTGGACCTACACCTTCAACCTGCAGACCGACGACGGCAAACGCTACGAGGTCGCCTTCGATGACTGGATGTTCCTTATCGACGACCGCGTGATGCTGAACCGCGCGGTGATGAGCTTCTACGGTTTCCGCGTCGGCGAGGTCTTCATTTCCTTCCGCAGGCTGTAATGGCGCTGAATCCGCGCATTGCGAGCTGGCGGGGCCAGCGCGTCTGGGTCATCGGTGCCTCCTACGGCATCGGTGCGGCGGTCGCGCGCCGGCTGATTAACGACGGCGCCCGCGTCGCGATGTCGGCGCGCAGCCGCGAACTACTCGACGCCATCGCCGAGGGCAACGGCGCGCTGGTCGAAGTGCTCGATGTGACCGACCCGGCGTCGGTGACGAAGGCCGCCAAGGCGATCCTCGCTGCCTGGGGGAGCATCGATCTCGTAGTGATCGTCGCCGGCACGCACATCGAGATGCGGGCCGATACCTTCGACATGGCGCGGGCCACGCGGCTTTTCGAAGTCAACGTCATGGGCGTGCTGCACTGCCTGGACGCGGTGCTGCCGTCCCTGCTCAGGCAAGGTCGCGGGGGCGTGGCGATCGTCTCGTCGGTCGCCGGTTACCGCGGCCTGCCGAAGTCGCTGATCTATGGCCCGACCAAGGCCGCGCTGATCAACCTGGCCGAATCGCTGTACATCGATCTCGCGCCGCGCGGCATCGGCGTCTACCTGATCAATCCAGGGTTCGTCGACACGCCGCTGACGCAGAAAAACGCGTTCAGGATGCCGGCGCTGATCCCGGCCGACGAGGCCGCCCGGCTGACGCTGGAAGGCATCGCTGACGGCGAGTTCGAGACCCATTTCCCGAAGCGCTTCACCAACGTGATGCGGTTGTTGCGTACGCTGCCCTACCCGGCCTATTTCGCGGCCGTGCGCCGCTTCACCGGCACCTAGATTGCCTTTCAGACCCATGGCGGACGATCCGCGCGTCACGCGCCTGACCCGGTTCTTCGAGACGCTGACACTCGATTCGGTTGCTCAGATCGGCTCGGTGTACGCGGACGACGCGCGCTTCAAGGACCCCTTTAACGAGGTGCGCGGCCTGCCCGAGGTGCGGCGCGTGTTCGTGCACATGTTCGAACAGGTGAAAAACCCCCGATTCGTCATCACGCGGGCCATTTCAGAGGGCAATGACGCGTTCTTGACATGGGAATTCCTGTTCAGCAGGAACCACTCGCCTGACCAACCACAGGTTATCCGGGGGGCGACTCATATACAGTTCGATGCAGACGGCCGCGTGGCAGTCCACCGTGACTACTGGGACGCCGCCGAAGAGCTGTACGAGAAGCTGCCGCTGCTGGGCAGCCTGATGCGCTTCCTGAAGCGCCAGGCGGCACGCTGACGGCGCGGGGAGACACCGATGCTTTTGTATCCGGAACTATTCAAGTCGCTCGAATCCGTGCGCTGGAACATGGAGACCGACGTCCCATGGAATGAGTTCGATGCCTCCCGCCTGAGCGATGAACAGGCGCGCACGATCAAGATGAACGCCATCACCGAGTGGTCGGCGCTGCCGGCCACCGAGATGTTCCTGCGCGACAACCGTGGCGACTCGGACTTCTCCGCGTTCATGTCGGTGTGGTTCTTCGAGGAGCAGAAGCACGCGCTGGTGCTGATGGAATACCTGCGGCGCTTCCGGCCGGACTTGGTGCCGACCGAAGAGGAGTTGCATGCGGTGCGATTCCAGTTCGACCCGGCGCCGCGGCTCGAGACGCTGATGCTGCACTTCTGCGGCGAGATCCGGCTCAACCACTGGTATCGCCGTGCAGCCGAGTGGCATAGCGAACCGGTCATCAAGACGATATACCGGCTGCTGTCGCAGGACGAGGCGCGCCACGGCGGCGCCTACCTGCGCTACATGAAGAAGTATTTGGGTGAAGTCGGCGATTCCGCCCGTGCGGCCTTCGCCAAGATCGGCGTGCTAATGGCGTCGGCCAAGCGCACCGACAAGGCGCTGCACCCGACCAATCTCCATGTTAACCAGTCGCTTTTCCCGAACGACACCGTACAATCGCGCCTCCCTGATCCGGGCTGGCTTGAACGCTGGCTCGACGAACAAATAAGATTCGACAAAGAATGGGAGACCAAGGTCGTCGATCGGATCCTGCACAACCTGTCGCTGCTGTTCGAGCGCACGTTCAATTCGGTGCAGGATCTGAACCGCTACCGCAAAGAGATTGCGGCGCGGCTGCGCGCGCTCGATTCCGGACCGGCGCCGCAGGCCGCCTAAGCGTTTCGCCGGCCGAGGCACCGTTTGCCGCGCCGGGCCATCGATGATTCCGCGCCACGTTCCGCTGGTCGAGACCACGCGTGGCGGCACGACCGAGTGCGTGCACTACGGGTCAATCGCAGTCGTCGACGCCTCCGGCCGCCTGATCTCCGCCGTCGGCGACCCCGATTCACTCAACTTCACCCGCTCGGCGCTGAAACCGCTGCAGGCCCTGCCGTTCGTCGAGGATGGCGGGCTCGGCCGTTTCAACTTCACGTCTCACGATCTGGCGCTGATGTGCGCCAGCCACAGCGGCGAGGCGATGCACATCGGCATTGTGCAGCGCATGCTCACTGCTGCCGGGGTCGATGAGTCGGCATTGCAGTGCGGCTGCCATGCGCCGGGCTTCTTCGCCGCGACCGAGTCAAGCGCGCCGTCGGGTGTTAAGTGGTCGCCGCTGTTCCACAACTGCTCGGGCAAGCACGCCGGCTTCCTCGCCTACGCCCGGATGCACGACCAGCCGATCGAAACCTACCTCGACTCCGGCCATCCGTTGCAGCAGCGCATTCGCACGATCGTCGCGCGATTTGCGCTTGGCGACACGATTGCGCAGGGCATCGACGGATGCAGCGCGCCGAATTTTGCGATGCCCTTGCGGCGCGTTGCACAGACCTACGCGCGACTCGCCGCGCAGGAGACGCCGGAACTTGCCGCGCTGTTCTACGCGATGACGCGGCATCCTGACCTCGTGTCGGGCACCCGCCGCACCGACCTCGCGCTCATGCAGACCGGCAACGGCGACTGGGTCAGCAAGGCGGGAGCCGATGGCATGCAGGCGATCGGGGTGGCGAGCAAGGGCATGGGCATCGCGATCCGCATCGCCGACGGCAGCCCGCGCGCGCTGCACGCCGCGACGGTTGAAGTGCTGCAGCAACTGGGCGTGCTCGAGGACTCGAGCGGCACGCCGCTCGCGGTCTATGACTGCCCGCCAATCCGCAATTACCGCGGTATCGAGACCGGCGGCTTCGTTCCGGTATTCAAGCTGCGCAAGCAGCCAGGCTGATCAACGGCCTGCGCCGTCGCGACACCGGCGCGCGCTATGACAGGCTGACTTCCCCTTTTGGCGTGCGGATTCGCGCTTCGATCTGCACCGGCCCGGACTTGAGATCCACCGGGCCGACGATCCGAAGTTCGCGGAACATCGCGAGGATGCCCGCGGTGCCCAGCACGGCGGCCGGATGCGCCAGTTTCAGCTCCAGCAGTTCGCAGCCGCTCTCGGGAAGTCGGTCGCAGGGGTGCATCGCCGCGCCGTCGGGTGCTGAATCCCACTGGATCGCCGCCGGCAGTACGCCGCTCCACGGCAGAGTGCCGGTGTCAGGCACCGCAATCTTCCAGTGAAAGTCGCCGCGACTCATGGACAGGATCTCGCCCAGATCGGGCACCCGCGCACACGCCGCCGCCAGCGAGTCACAGCGAAGGACCCAGGTGATCAGCGCCGGCCCCGTCGCCAGCCGCGACTGCATTGCGGATTCGTCGAGCGAAAACCAGCGCGGTCGCGTCGGTGTTGCGGCGTCCGGATCGATGGCGATGACTTCCAGGTAGGCGCGCGGGCCGAGCTTCAGCAGCGCGTTGTGCGTACCCATTGCGACAT
The DNA here is from genome assembly GCA_963791235.1 of uncultured beta proteobacterium. Classification (GTDB taxonomy): domain Bacteria; phylum Pseudomonadota; class Gammaproteobacteria; order Burkholderiales; family Burkholderiaceae_F; genus JALORV01. Next base: position 80,225 of record CAWBRW010000026.1, read on the forward strand.
GCTTGCCGCCCGGCTGTGGCTGCGCCCCGAGCCGCTCGGCCACCCACTCGACACCTTCTTCGAGACGGGTGCTGGCGACGACGATGTGATCGAGTTCCGAGCGCTGCATGGGAGTTCAGCGATGGCTCGCGCGCCGGTGGCCGACGCGCGAGCACTCCAGTCTCAGCGCCCGAGGATGCCGCGCAGGATATTGACCGCGTCCGGCATCTTCTCTTCCTGCTTCTTCTCCGCCGCAGGAGGGGCTGCGTCCTGTGACTGCGACTGCGGCTGCGCCTGGCGACGCGAGCCGCGCTGCATTTCGCTCATGTCCATGCCCAGCATCGCGTTGGACACGCTCTTCACCCGCAGCTTGACCGCCCACTGTGGCTCCCAGGCGACTTTCGGGTCGGTCGGCCGTGGCGGATGCGCAAGGTTGAGCTCGGAGCCGTACGCGATCATGCGCAACATTGCGCCGCCGCCTTCGCCGAAGATGCCCTTCGGCACCGTGCAGCGCGTGACACTCGGTTCAAGCAGCACCTTTTCCTTCAGCCAGCGGTCGACCGCGGGATTGGTCTGGTAGTCGATGAGCCCCATGCCGACTTCCGGCACCTCGCTCGACGTCCAGAACACCATCTCCATTTCAGAGCCACCCTTGGCGCCCATGGCGGCGATGAAGTAGGCGCGCGCGGTCGGCAGCGCGGCCCACTCGAGTTGCGTCGCACCGCCGGCATCGCTCTGTTTCAGGTCGATTGCCGGCATCAGGTCCTGCTGCGCGCCGATCGCGAACTTGAAACCTTCCGGTACGCCCTGCCCGGTGAACGCGTGCTCGCCGACCAGGGAAGCGTTCGCCGGCACCATGCGCGAGTCGACCTCGTTCGGCCACAGTGGACGCCCCGGCGCGCTGTGGGCGCCGCGCTGGGTGGCGCGGCGCGAGGTGAAGAACTTGCCGTACTCCTCGGGTCGCGCGGTCGCCATGTCGAGCACGCGCGGTTGTCCCGCTCGCACGGTGTCGCCGCAGCCCCAGTACAGGTACATCTTGCCCTTCGGGCGCTCGTACTCGTGCTCGACGACCGTGTCATCGCCCGGAGGCGGCGGCGTGCCCTTCTCGACCTTCGGCGCCACCAGCTTCAGCGTGGGCGCGAGCTGCGTGCCAGCCGGCACCGCCTGCGTCGCCTCCGGCAGCGACGGATTGCGGCTGGTGTAGAGCGTTACGTCGACCCAGCGTCCGGCCGACCCCGTCTGCGTCATGCCGAAGGTGTTCTTGCCGCCCTGGCCGCCGCCGAACATGCCGCCCATCATCGACATCGGACTGCCTCCGCCGCCACCCATCGGCATGCCGAAGCCCGCGAAGGTCGCCACGTCAATCCACGCCTGTGAGACCGGTGGCTTGACCACCTGCGCCGGCGCCTTGGTCTGCGCGATGGTCGGTGCGCCGACCACCACCGCCAAGGCTGCGAGTGCTGCGCGAACTGCTCTCTTCATGTGCATAACTCCCCCCAACGCCGGCGCCGCCGGCCCATGCACTTTCTACACAGGATTTCATCGCGCTGCCAGCCCGTTGGCCACATCTTGACGACAGTCATATAAGGGGACACCCCGCCACCTAGCCTGAAACGGCATTCCGATTCCTGGAGGCTCGATGCGAGCACAAAGTTTGTTGGTGCGGGACGTGGCGGTACACAACGCCGTAACCGTCCTGCCGGAAGAGTCGATCAACGAGTGCGCCAAGCGCATGCATGCCGAGCATGTCGGCTGCCTGATCGTGGTCGAGCAGACCGATGGCATCCAGTTTCCGATCGGCATGCTGACCGATCGCGACATCGCCATCGAGGTCGTTGCGTTCGGGCTCGACCCACGTGCGATGACGGCGGGCGACGTGATGAGTGAGAGGCCGGCCGTCATCGAGGAAGACGATGACCTGCTCGATGTGCTGGCGCTGATGCGCGAGCGCGGCGTGCGGCGCCTGCCGGTGGCGCGCGCCGATGGCGCCTTGGTGGGCGTGATCGCTTTCGACAACCTGCTGCAGGCGCTGGGCGAACTGGTCGACGGCATGATCGGCGTGCTGCGGGCCCAGCAGACGCGCGAACTGCGCACGCGGCCGTAGCAACTTGCCCATGATTGCGGCGAGCGTGTCCGACAACGCCCGCATCGCCGCGGTGTTCGAGGAGATTGCCGACCTGCTCGAGGTGCAGGACGAGAACCCGTTTCGCATCCGCGCTTATCGCAACGCCGCACGCATGGTCGGACAACAAGGGCCTGACTTCGCGGCTCGCGCCGCGCGCGGCGAGCCGCTGGCGAAGATGTTCGGCATCGGCGCCGATCTGGACGTCAAGATTCACGAGATCGCCCGCACCGGCAACTGCGAGCTACTACGCGAGCTGCGCGCCGCGGTGCCGCGCGGCACATCGTCGTTGCTGCACATTCCGGGGCTGGGGCCGAAGAAGGTCCACGCCCTGGGCGAGCAACTGGGCGTGCACAGTCCGACCGATCTCGTCGCTGCACTGAAGAGCGGACGCCTGCGTGAATTGCGCGGCTTTGGTCCGAAGACCGAGGAGCGCCTGCGCGAAGCGCTTGGCACGCATCGCGGCAAGAAGGAGCGCGTGCCGCTGGATGTGGCCGAGCGCGAAGCCGGACCGCTGCTGGCCTATATGAAGACCGACCCCGCCGTGCGCGAAGCGGTCATCGCCGGCAGCCTGCGGCGTCGGCGCGAGAGTGTTGGCGACATCGACCTGCTGGTCGTCAGCGATCGCGGCACGAGCGTGACGCACCACTTCGTCGCGTATCCTCAGTTTCACGAGGTGCTCACGCAGGGCGCGAAGCGTGCCAGTGCCGTGCTCGGCAGCGGGATGCAGGTCGATCTCCGCGTGATCCCGGCAGAAAGCTACGGGGCGGCTCTGCTCTACTTCACCGGCTCCAAGGCGTACAACATCGAGTTGCGCAAGCGCGCGATCGCGCGCGGGCTGAAGCTCAACGAATACGGGCTCTTCAAGGTGACGCAGCGCATTGCCGGCGCCACCGAGGAGTCGATCTACGCGGCACTCGACCTGCCCTGGATCCCGCCCGAGCGGCGCGAGATTGCAGCCGCGGCATAAGGAGACTGGCGCGATGAAACTCAGTTCACCCGCATTCCAGGACCAGGGCAGCATTCCGCGCAAGTACACCTGCGAAGGCGCTGATGTCTCGCCGCCCTTGACGATCGAAGACGTTCCTGCGGGCACACGCAGCCTCGCGCTGATCGTCGACGATCCGGACGCGCCGGACCCTGCGGCGCCGAAGATGACCTGGGTTCACTGGGTGCTGTACGACCTGCCGCCGGAGACTTTCGACTTTCCCGAAGGTGTGGTTGCGCCCGCGTTGCACGCGCTCGACGGACTGAACGACTGGAATCGCACCGGCTACGGCGGACCTTGTCCGCCGATCGGGCGGCACCGCTACTTCTTCAAACTCTTCGCCCTCGATACTTGCCTGGGCGACCTGCACCGTCCGACGAGTGCCAAACTGCAACGGGCTTTCACTGGGCATTTGCTGGCAGAGGCCCGGCTTATCGGTCTCTACGCAAAGGGACGACCCTGATCCAAGTCACCGCGCGCTCCGATCTCATGTCCTTCTGAGGTGCGCCGGTAGAATCCGCGCCTTCCTTTCCGTTGTCGCGCGCCGATGCTGCCCCAACAAAAACAACGCATTACCGCGCTGATCGAACAGGCGCTGGCCGGCCTCGGTGTATCCGGGGTTCCTGTCGTGCTCGAGCGGCCCAAGGTCGAGTCCCACGGCGACCTGGCCTGCAACGTGGCAATGCAGGTGGCGAAGTCGCTGAAGAAGAACCCGCGCGAAGTGGGTCAGGCGATCGCCGATGCGCTGAAGATGAACCCGGCGGGCGCCGGACTGATCGACGCGGTCGAGGTGGCCGGCCCGGGTTTCATCAACCTGCGCCTAGCGCCCACGGCGAAGCAGGAAGTCGTGCGCCTCGCGCTGCGCGAACGCGAGTGCTTTGGGACTACGTCAACGCGTGCCGGGCATCGCGTGATGGTGGAGTTTGTCTCCGCCAACCCGACCGGGCCACTGCACCTGGGCCACGCGCGACAGGCCGCGATCGGTGATGCGCTCGCCAATCTGCTCACGGCACAGGGGTGGCAGGTATCGCGTGAGTTCTATTACAACGACGCGGGCGTGCAGATCGCCAACCTCGCATTGTCGGTGCAGGCCCGCGCCCGCGAACTGCTCGGCGAGACGGTCGAGTTCCCGGAAACCGGCTATCGCGGTGACTACATCGTCGACATCGCGCGCGATTTCCTTGCGAAGAAGTCCGTCACCGCACGCGACGGTGAACCCGTAACGGCCAGCGGCGATCCGAACGACCTCGACGCCGTGCGCCACTTCGCCGTCGTCTACCTGCGCAACGAGCAGGACGCCGACCTCGCCGCGCTCGGCGTGAGCTTCGATCACTACTTCCTCGAGTCGTCTCTCTACACCGACGGCAAGGTCGAGGGCACGGTGAAGGCCCTGGTCGACTCCGGCATGACTTACGAGGCGGAGTCTGCGCTGTGGCTGAAAACGACCGAGTTCGACGATCTCGCCGGTCACGGCGGTCCGCCAAAGGACGACAAGGACCGCGTGATGCGCAAGTCCGACGGCACCTTCACGTACTTCGTGCCCGATGTTGCGTATCACCTGACCAAGTTCCAGCGCGGGTTCGAGAAGGTCATCAATGTGCAGGGCTCGGATCATTACGGCACCGTGGCGCGCGTGCGAGCCGGAGTGCAAGCGGCGGCGCGCAGCCTCAAGCTCGACATACCGCACGGATACCCTGACTACCTGCTGCACAAGATGCTGCGGGTGACCAAGGAAGGCGAGGAAGTGAAGATGAGCAAGCGCGCCGGTACGTATGTGACGCTGCGCGACCTGCTCGAGTGGGTGGGCCGCGACGCGACACGCTACTTCCTGGTCGCGCGCAAGGCCGACGCGGAATTCACGTTCGATGTCGATCTCGCGTTGTCGCAATCCGAGGACAACCCGGTCTACTACGTGCAGTACGCGCATGCCCGCATATGCTCGGTGCTGCAGCAGGCAGGCGAGAAGGGCTTTGCGGTTCCGGACGCGGCCTCGGCGCTGAACACGGACCTGACACCGCTGACCAACGCTCGCGAGCAGACGCTGCTGAACCGGCTGGCGCAGTTCCCTGACCTTCTGGCCGAAGCGGCCGACGAGCTGGCCCCCCACCAGGTGGCGTATTACCTGAAGGACCTGGCCGCTGACTTCCACGGCTACTACAACGCCGAGCGCGTGCTGGTCGACGACGAGGGTTTACGCAACGCCCGCCTGGCACTGCTGCTGGCAACTCGCCAGGTGCTGCGCAACGGGCTGGCGCTGCTCGGCGTGTCGGCGCCGGAGAAGATGTGACAGGCGGCATCGCGCGTGCACCTCACGCGAAACAGTCAGGGGTGGGGCTGCGGACGGCCGGGCACCCAAGCCCAAGTAAACTTCACACATGACTTACCTCGTCCTGCGTCGCCAGTACGGCGGCACGCTGCTCGGCTTCATCATCGGACTGGTGGTCGGACTGGGCGTCGCGGTCGGTGTGGCGCTCTATATCACGAACGCGCCCGTGCCTTTCGTGAACAAGGTCCGCCCGGCCAGTGAGAACATCAATCCGGGCGCCGGCGGGCAGCTACCCGACCCGAACAAGCCGCTGCAGATGACTCCGCGTGGACCCGATACGACAGCTGTGCCCGCACCGAAGCTCGATGCGGCGACCGACCCGAAGGCCGCGCCGCCGCCGCCGGAAAAGGGCGTCACCGCCGCGGTGCCCGATGATGGCTCGCGCTACCTGCTGCAGGCCGGGGCGTTCAAGTCGCCGGACGACGCCGATGCGATGCGCGCGCGCCTGGCGCTGCTCGGTTACGACGCGAAGGTCTTGCCGCGCGAGCAGGACGGGCAAACCCTGTATCGCGTTCGCCTGGGACCGTACGGCAACATCGAGGACGTGAACCGCATGCGCAAGACCATGGCGGAAAACGGCATTGACGTGCAGCTGATCAAGGTCCGTTGACCATGCCCGCACGACCCGCCTGTCGGTGGGGGTGAACCCTTGTCAGCGCGCACGGTCGCACAACCGTTCAGATCCGCACGTGCCGGTTAACCGGCCGTTTCCTTCGATCACCTGGAGAACCTCGAGATGTCGCTTTCCCGACGCCACCTGCTGATTGCCTCGGCCGCGACGGCCGCCGCACCGCTACTGGTGCACGCACAGACTGCCGCACGCGCCCCGCAGGAATCAAAGGACTACGTGCGGCTGAAGAATCCGGTTGCACCCGAAAGTGGCGCCAAGGTCGAGGTCCTCGAGTTCTTCCAGTACACCTGCCCGCACTGCTACTCCTATGAGCCGTATCTCGCGGGCTGGAAGAAGAAGCTTCCGGCCGACGTCGAGTACAAGCGCATTCCCATCGCGTGGGACAACAGCACGATGCCGCATGTGCGCATCTACTACACGCTCGACGCGCTCGGCAAGGTGAACGACATGCACGAGAAGGTGTTCGCCGCGATCCAGAAGAACAAGCAGCCGCTGATCAATCCGGACCAGATTGCGGACTTCATGGCGGCCAACGGGATCGATCGCAAGCAGTGGATCGACACCTACAACTCGTTCTCAGTGGCGGCGCGGGCCAACCGCGCCGGCCAGCTCTGGCGCGCCTATCAGATCGACGGCACGCCGGCGATGGGCGTCGACGGCAAGTTCAAGACCGCGCCGTCGATGGTGGGCTCGCGCGAAGGCAGCCTGATCGTGCTCGACTACCTGGTGGCGCAGGCGCGCACCGAGCGCGGCCGCAAGTGACTCTCGCCGTCGCGGCGACGTGAACGTCTTCATCACCGGCGCTTCGAGCGGGATCGGCGAAGCGCTGGCACGCGAGTTCGCCGCCCGCGGTGCGCGGCTCGGCCTCGCGGCCCGCCGCACCGACGCGCTGCAGGCAGTGATCGCCTCGCTGCCGGGCCAGCAGCATCTGATCTACGGCGTCGACGTCACGAACACAGAGGCGATCGTCGCCGCCGGCCGCGAGTTTGACGTCGCGGTGGGTGGCGCCGACATCGTCATTGCCAACGCCGGCATCTCGATCGGCGTGAAGACCGAGCACTACGAGGATCTGGCGCAGTTTCGCCGCGTGTTCGAGACCAACGTGTTCTCGATGCCGGCGACGTTCCATCCGTTCATCGCGCCGATGAAGACGCGCCGACGCGGCACGCTCGTCGGCATTGCCAGCGTGGCTGGCATACGCGGCCTGCCGGGCTCTGACGCGTACTGCGCGTCGAAGTCCGCGGTCATCACCTACTGCGAGAGCCTGCGCGTCGAGATGGCAAAGCACGGCATCAAGGTTGTGACGATCTCGCCGGGCTTCATCCGTACACCTTTGACGGCGAAGAATCCCTACGGCATGCCGTTCCTGATGGATGCGCCGGAGTTCGCGCGCCGGGCGGCCGACGCGATGATCGCCGGCGCGCGCTACCGCACGATTCCGTGGCAGATGGGCGCCGCGACCGCGCTGCTGAAAGTGATGCCGCGCTGGCTCTTCGACCGGGTCACCAAGCGACGCAAACAGAAGCCACGCGTCACGGCGGGCAACTAGTTCAGCACGTGCCGCCGGGGTGGCGCCGTCATGGTTCCGGTCGTCGATTGCGGTGCCTGCGCTTTATGTAGGGCGTCGAAGTTGATGCAACGCTGAACGCAGGGAATTCAGCTACTCGGCGACCAACGCGTCACTAGACGATCAGGGCCTGCGTCAGAGTAATTGGTACCGGCCTACTCCTCGGTCAGAGTTACTGAATCCGCGCAAACGACACGCCGCGCTCGCAGCGTCAGCTTCCGGGAACGTGCCTCGCCCATTGTCGACCCGCCGCGGACGTCGATTGGATCCGATTGCGGACGTTCATGGACTACCCGAAAGCGGACCGCGTTCTTCAGACTTTGGCTGGCAAGCGGATCCCGGGAAAGATCTTGATGACGGCCGAGTCGTCCTCTCGCCCATGCCCGGCCGACGAGGCCTGCATGAACATCTGATGCGCAGTCGCCGACAGCGGCAGCGGGAACTTGGTGGCCCGCGCCGTATCTAGCACCAGGCCCAAGTCCTTGACGAAGATGTCGACGGCGGACAACGGCGCGTAGTCGCCCGCCAGAACGTGCGCCATCCGGTTTTCGAACATCCAGCTGTTTCCCGCGCTATGCGTGATGACCTCGTAAAGCGCCTGCGGATCGACTCCCACGCGCAAGCCCAGCGCCATCGCCTCGGCCGCGGCCGCGATGTGCACTCCAGCCAACAGCTGGTTGATGATCTTCACTTTACTTCCGTTGCCGGCGCAGTCGCCCAGCCGGTAAACGTTTGCGGCCATCGCATCGAGCACATGCCCGGCCTTCTCGTAGGCCTCAGGCCGGCCGGCCGACATCATGGTCATCGTGCCAGCCGCAGCCTTCGCTGCCCCGCCAGAAATCGGCGCATCCAGGTACAGAAGTCCGAGGTCCGCCAGTCGCTGCTCGAGTGCGATCGACCAGTTCGGATCGACCGTCGAGCACATAACAAAGAGACTGCCCTTGCTCATCCCCCGGGCCGCACCACTTTCGCCAAAGAGCACGCCCTCGGTCTGTGAAGCGTTTACCACCACGCTCACGACGATTTCCGCAGCAGCCGCCGCCTCGGCTGGAGTTGCGCATGCCGTGCCACCCTCCGCCGCGAAATTCTGGGCGACCTCAGCGCGAACGTCGCAGGCGCGAACATGGAAGCCGGCGCGGCGCAGCGACTGGGCCATACCTAGACCCATCGCCCCCAAGCCAATCACAGCAACAGAGTCGTTCATCTGCGTCTCACTTGAATCCGGGCGCATGTGGCACCCTGCACGGTCGCACGCGTACAAGCGCAGTGATTGCGAAAGTCACTTGGTCTTCTCGGGAAAGCGGCTTGAGCTCGCGCGTCATTGTTGCGAGAGGGAACGTTCGAATCGTTTAAGTGAAGGAGCCGGTCCTGATCAAGGCGCCCTCCCGAAGAGCGAACCGACCGCTGTCGACTGCGATCCGCCGATTTTCAGTCTTCGTGTGGAGGTCCGCAACTGACCGGGAGTCACCGAACTACTCACGCCGGGCGTCCGCGCGGCCCAGCAGGACGGGCCGATGCCAGTTTGGCCATACGGGCCATTTCGACCTACCCCTTCCCCAGCGGCATTGAGAACGATTTCCGCGGAATTCCACGCCGACGTCGGCGCGATCACGTCTGCGCGGGCTCGCTAGCGGATCGCTGTTGCGGTAATTTCAGCCTGAGCACCTGGCTAGTGAAGCGCTGCAGTGTTAGTCGTCACGACGTCAGCAGCCTTCGATCTCCGTGCCAGATGCGTCCCTTCGTGCCGAGGTTGGAGGCCGCGATGACAAAGAACTTTGCCCTTCTGGTCGCCATGCCGGCCATGGTCCTGAGCCTGGTGACAAGTGCTGCGGTTGCCGCTGAGTGGCGCAACCACGCGGCGCCTTTCAGTTTCCTATTCGGAAATGAAATCGACAGCCACCAGCAGACTCGGCAGGCGCGCGACGGGAGCCTATTCGGATTCTTCTACGTACGGCTCACGGGTGTAGTCACGCGCGACAAATATGAAGTGGCCACGCACGTTGACTGTAACGCGTATCCGGACTGCACGACTGGTTGGACGCTGAGCGGCAAGCCGGCGCACGGGACGTATCTATATGAGGTCGGGCACGACCACCCGGTCTTTCTCGTCGCACGGCCGGACATTCCGCAGCCCGGCGCACACGCACACTTTCACTGGCTGAGCCAACTCGCATACAACCAGGCCGTGCCCGGCTATCTGCTGGAACTAAAGGCTGTCGACCGTTTCTGCTTCATCCATCACGGAGCCGCGGGCGCGACGCCCGACCGCACGTGCCGCGAGAACGGGGGAGTCAACGTAGATCAGGGCATCGACATCGCGACGCATCTGAACATCGTGACAAGTCCGCCGCCGGGATTCTGAGCCAATCGGCGTCTCAGCCTCACAACCGCTTCGTCCCGCAAGGTCCGCATCGACTCGACCACGGCATGATCGGCGGTGAGCAGCGTTAGTGCGCCGCAACCGAGCAACTGAGATCGCACGGTCCGGAACGAGACCTCGGGTTTGCGCAGATCTTCGAGGCCGCTTCGAGCAGCCTGCCACCAACTGAAGCGTCCGCTAGTAGGCAAGTTAGATGGCGGCAGGATGGGACAGCTTCTGGCCGTCAGACGCCGGAACGGGCATCAATCTTTGCTCGTCGAATCGTGTGCAGCTCGTTTGAAGCGCTCGTTTACGCCTCGCATGTAGGGCCACGTCAATGGGGCCCAGACTTGCGAGCCCGCAAGTGCCAGCATTATGAGGATCGCCCACTCGCCGTAATCATTTCCTCCAAGCCACGAGACCATGAAAACTGAGCATGGAACGCCAAATGCGAAGAGTGAGAAGAGATAGAACCGTCCTTTGGACGCTAAGGGGTTCCAGGTCGCTCCAGAAGGCATAGCGTTGCTTCGGGCTGCTAGGGAGCCTGCAGGGAATTCTCAGCAACTTTATCTCGGAATTTCACTATATGTGACGGAGATTCCAGTGAAACTGACTGCCTACAGCTCGCTGAACTCGCCGCGCTAGGACGGCAGGAAGTCGACCGGCCAGGTGACGGTAATAGCGTCCACGTCCTTCGCGCCGAAATCGAACATCCGGATACGCGCCAGCAGCTTGCTTTCGAGTTCGGCCGCCCGCAGTTCGCTCGACACGATCCGCAGACCGGTCACCTGACCCGACGGCGCGATCTTCAGTTCCAGCACGACCCGGCCCTGCAGCGAGGGTTCTTCGCGCAGCGCGCGAGTGTAGATGCCGTAGATCGCACCCTTGTTGCGTTCGAAGACGAGCTTGATCTCCTCGATCGAACGTGACGCCTTGCCGCTCGCACCTCGCTGCAGCGTGCCGCCGGCGCCACTACCACCCGCACCAGGACGACCCGCACTGCCGTGCGCAACGCCGCCAGGGCCGCCGCCGCCCGCTCCGCCGGCCACGCCCTCGACCAGCGTCGTCGAGCGGCCGGCCAGTCCGCCACCGCCGGTATCGCGGCTGTAGGCCGCGGTGTTGATGCCGCCACTGCCGCCGGTCGCGTTGGAAGTAATCAGCGAGCGCGTCGGCACGCCGGGCCCGACGCCGGCACCCACGCCCGGGCCGACGCCGGACCCCACGCCCGGACCCGGCTTGATGTCCTTGTTCAACTGCACGGCGGCCGGGGCCGCGTGCAGTTCGGCGAGTTCATTCTTCATCGCAAGCAGGCCCACGCCGGACGCGCGGGCGCGCGCGTTCTCGAGCTTTTCACCCGGCGGCTTGTTCGCCTCGGGTCGACGGGCCTCGACCACGGACGCCTTGGGCTGGGCCTTGGGAACGTCAGGCGCCTGGGCCTTGGCTTCGTCCTTCGCCACGGGCTTGTCAGGCCTGGGCAACGTTGGCGGCGGCAGCGGCTCACGATCGAGAAGCAGCTTCGCGAGTCGCGGCGGCAGCGGCTCGACCGTTGCACGATCGGGTTCGCGTACCGGCAGCCAGGGCATCACGATGGCAACCAGCAGGCTGATGAACAGCACCAGCCTGAGGATCCGCTTGAAGCGCTCCTCGTCTTCGGCCGAAACGGACCACGCCAGGATGGGCGTGTGCAGATACGTTGCGGCAGCCACCATCAGCCGCCCTTCTTCTGCACCGCGAACGAAACGTCGGTGAAGTCCGCGCGCGCGCACGTGACCATGACCTTGCGCAGCAGGCGATACGGAATCTCCTTGTCGCCCATGATCGTGATCGCGCGTTTGGACGCCTCGTTTTCGGCACGGATTACCTGGCGGCTGGCCAGCACGTCCAGTTCCGCCTTCAGCGTCGGAATGAGATCGCTCTCGGCATTGATGACGTCGCTCACCGAGGCGACCTTGCGGCCGTCGACGATGATGTCGTTCTGGCTGACCATCACGACGACGGTTTCACGCGGCAGCTTTTCTGCGGTTGACTCCGGCAGCTTGATCGACTTCGAATTGGGCAGGATCTCGGCGACGCCCATGTTGAAGAGCAGGAAGAAGATCAGGATCGTGAAGATGTCGATCAGCGACACGAGGTTGAGGTCGACCGACGAGGTATTGCGGTTGCGCCGGGCAGCGCGCTTCTGGATTCCGGAGACCTTCATCGCGCGCTCCCCGCCGCCTGGCGGATCGGCGCGTCGCCGATCGAAATGTCCGGGAACAACGCCACCTCGACCACCTTCGCACCCTGCACCTGGCGGCCGGCGCGCAAGGCATCCATCACCTGCACCAGCACGTCGTATGGCACGTTCGGTTCGGGCAGCACGGTGGCGTTGGTGGTGTCCGGAAACTTCTCCTTGATCGCCCGAATCTCAATGCCAAGCTGCGCAATGTCGTAGACACCGGTCGGCGTCCTTGGGATCGTCGCAAAGCGGCCGCCAATGCGATCACCGACCTCGATCGCGTCGGCACGGATAACCAGTTCGAGGTTGAGCTTGTCGGCCGAGAGCTTCTCGACTGCGCCGGTCGACTGTGCCGGCAACGACATCTCGAGCACCGACAGGTGCGTGAACACCGCCGTGCTGAGCAGGAACGGCACCAGCACGACGATCAGGTTGATGAATGCCGTGACGTCGAGCCCGGTGGGCTCGCGGCGCAGGCGGCGCACGCGCATGTCGTACTCCCCGGTTCAGGTGCGACGGGCCACTCGGCTACTCGGCCGCACGTCGGACCTCGGCAGTCATCCGCTGTGTCAGGTTGAGGAAGCTGATCTTCGCGGCCTCCAGGCTGTCGACGATCTCGGTGGCCCGTGCCTGCAGGAAGGCGTGGATCAGCAGGAACGGAATGGCCACCATCAGCGCGAACGCGGTGTTGTTCATCGCGATCGAGATCGACGCGGCCAGCAGTTCGGCCTTTTCGGCCGGATTGACGTTGGCTACCGCGGTGAAGGCCTTGATCAGGCCGATGATGGTGCCGAGCAGGCCGACCAGCGTGATCACGTTGGCGAAGGTCGCGATGTAATGCGTGCGCTTTTCCAGACGCGGCACGATCTCCATCATGCCCTCCTCCATCGCCATGTCCACGTCCTCGCGACGGTGCGGAGTCCTGAGTCGTTCGATGCCGTAAGTGACGATCTTGCCGATTGCCACGTCGCCGCCGCCGGCGACGGCCTGTACCTTGTCGAACTTGCCGTTCTGCAGCAGCGGCAGCATCTTGTCCCACATCTTGCGGTTCTCGGTGCGCGCCCGGTTCAGGAAGATGAAGCGCTCGATCGCCACCGCCAGCCCGAGCGCCATGATCAGGATGCTGGGGTAGATGAACATGCCGCTGTCCTGGAAGAACTTGACGACGGTGTTGAACGCATTCATGACTCGATCTCCAAAGACCATTCGATAATTTCAAGACTCACTTGCGGGCCGCCGCCGGCGTCACGCCCTGCGCGGCGGGTTCGGTCGGACCTGCAGCGCGCGACTGAATCACCGCGTCGTAGCGCACCTGCCGGCGAAACACGTCGCGATCCACCGGCGCCAGCGCCTCGTCGAGCACGCTGTCCAGCGGTCGGCTCGACAGATCGCCCGGCGCCGGCTTCTTCCACGGCACGATGTAGAGCACCTTCGGCAGCTCGCGGTTGCCGATGATCTGCGTGCGGTCGATTTCCGCGCGGTCCTGTGCCTCGGCCCCGCACGCGACCAGCACAGCGGCGACCACCATGGTCGCGCGCAGCGGGCCACGCCGATGCCCGAAGAAGCGCCGCTTCATCCCTGCTCCTTGCGCTGAGGCGCGCTCTTCTGCGCGCTGCGATTCCTGAGGTCACTCACCCAGCGCTTCACCTGCTCGTCGCCACCCGGCGTCAGCTGCAGGTAGCGATCGTAGAGTTCGAGCGCGCGCGCGCCATCCCATAGATACAAGTCATACAGAATGCCGAGGTTGAGCACCGCGGCGGTGTAGTTCGCGTCAAGCGCGATCGACCGTTCGTATGAGGCCTTCGCCTTGGCGAAGTCCCCGGCCATGCGGTAGGTGACGCCGAGCTGGTTGTGCAGCTCGGCTTGCTGCGGGCTCAACTGGACCGCCTGCTCGAACGCGGCCACCGCGTCCGCGGTCTTGCCGGCCTGGCGATGAATGAGGCCGAGGTTGGCGTACGGGCCCGCGAGCTCCGGATTGGATTTCGTCAGCGCAACGAAGCTGCGCTCGGCCTCGGCCGTCTGCCCCGCGGCCAGCGCCTGGCGCGCCGTATCGAAGGTGCGCTGCACGGTCGGATTGATCGGCGGCGATTCGGGCCTGGGGATCGTTGGTCCGGCCGGCCCCTTGGCCGACGCGGCCGCTGCGGTTACGCCCTTCGCGTCGGCCGTCGCGCCCGGTGCAGTTGCTGATGACGGCGCTGGCGCTGACTTGTCGTCGAACATCGCGCACGCGGCCAGCGTTGCGCTCGCTGCGATGAGGCAGCCGATCCGGAGCAAACGTTCAGCGAATCGCATCAACCGTCCTTCCGGCGCGCTCGACCTTGTTGTAGCGCGCCGGTCGCAACTGCCCGAGCGCGGTGAAGCTGTCGCGCACTGCGGTGTCGTAGACGCCGTTCGTGGTGCGCTTGGCGTTGATCTCGTGCACCTCAATAGCCTTTTCCTCGAACGGAAAGGCCTGCTCCTCGAGCATCACGTTGTACTGCTCGAGTTCGTCCTTCTTGAGCCCTTTCGGCCGCTGCGAGGTCATCAGTGCCTTGCCGAAGTCGCGATACAACTCCGCGGTCTGATACGTCGCGGCCGTCGACACTTCGGCGATGCCGTAGTCGGCGGCCGTCGCGTAGGCCTTCAGAGCGAGCTCCATCTTGTCTTTCTTCAGCTTCAGCTGGCGCTTCAGCGGCTCGACCAGCGCGACCTTCCGGTAGTCGTCTGCCAGTGGCTTCGCCAGTGCGAGCGTGGCCATGCCACCCAGATAGCGGGTGCGGTCGGTGCGCGCTGCTCCCGCGGTCAGGTCCGCCCGCTGGACTTCCTTCATCAGGACCAGCTCACGCGCGGCATTGCCGTCCTCGCGCGCGATCCGGGCGAGCCGATATCGAGCCTCCAGGGCAGGCCCCAGCGGGTCGGGGTACTGCTTCACGTAGCGCTCGTAGGCGCGCCCAGCGGGCGCGCGGGCACCGGCCTTCTCGTACATCTCGGCCGCCTGCCACAGGCCGGCTCGCGCGAGTTGCGGGTCGCTGTTGGCGGCGGCGAGCTTCTCGAACTCGCCGGCCGCCTGTGCCCAGTTGCCTTTCTCCGAGTACGCGACAGCGAGCTTGCTGGCCACTTCGCCCTGCAGTGGATGCTTGGGATAGCGGCTGCGGAAGTCCTCCAGAGTGCGGGCCGCGCCGTCCCAATCCTTCAGTGCCAGCATTGCGGCGGCAGCGTCGTACTGCGCTGTCGCCCGCACCGGTGATTGCGGCGCCACGCTCGCCACCCGCGTGTAGTGGCCGATCGCCTCGGGCAACTGTCCCTGCGCACGCGCCGCCTCGCCCTGCTTGTAGACCGAGGCGGCAAGGCGCTCGGTCAACGCGGCACGCGATGCATCCTTCTCCGGTGTCAGCGTCAGCACCTCCACGTACGCGCGCTCGGCGTCGACGAACTCGCCCTTCTCGAACGACGTGTGCGCCACCACCGTCCAGGCCACGCGCCGCTGGTCCGCAGACGGCGTCGGCTGCAGCGCGAGCACCTGGCGCGCGACCACGGCAGCCTGCGCGCCATCGTTCTGCGCGTAGAGCTTTTCGGCGGCATTGGTCAGCACCGGCGCGCTGCGCGGGTCCTGCGGAAAAGTCCTTGCGAAGCGCAATGCGCTGTCGACCGCGGCACGCTGCATCTTCTGCACTTCGGCCGCGGGAGCGCGCTTTTCCTGCTGCGCGTAGGCCAGCAGCGCGGCGTAGCCAGCATCGGCGCTCTTGGCGTGCTGCGGGTAGCCGTACGCCGATTTCTCGTACTCGACGGCCGCTTCGGAATAGCGCGTGTCCTCGTACAACAATTCGGCCAGCAGGAAGTTGTTCTGCGCGGCCTGCGGATCCTGCGGGAACGAGGCCAGGTAGCTGCGGTACCAACGCACCGCCTCCTGGTAGTCCTCGGTCTTCTTCGTCTTCTGTGCGTTGGCGTGGTAGTAGCGTGCCAGTTCTTCCAGATGGGTCTTGACCAGGGGCTCGGCGTTGCGCGTCCAGCCCTCCGGGTTGCTTTTCTGGTACTCGCTGCCGACACCGTACTGCGTTACGTACTGCTTCTTGGCGTCCAGCGCGAGCGAGGCAAAGCCGGCCGCGGCATAAATCTCGATGACCCGCGCCTGCAGCACCGGCGCCTCCGGATGCGACGGTGAGCGTTGCGCGAAAGCGCCGAAGGTGTCGGCGGCGTCCTTGACACGGTCCTGCCTGATGTAGAGCTCGCCCAGCTGCTGGTAGACGCGAAACTCGTACTCGCGGCGCACCGGCGAATTGATGTAGGGCGGAATCGACGTCGGGCCCTGCAGGTTGGCGAGCGAGATGCTCGTCACGCGGAACGTGTCCTCGACCAGTTCACGGTCGGCGCGCGTGAGCCCCGGCACTTTCTCGAGATCGCTTTCGTTGCCGCGGCCGGCCAGCTTGAGGTCGAGCACACCGAAGAACGACTGCAGCGAGTCCTCCAGCCGGCCCTGCTTGAACAATGACCAGCCGTGCATGTACAGCGAACGCTCGTAAAACGGAGAACTTTTGTCGCCGTGCATCATCACCAGGTAGGCCGCCTCGGCCTTCGGGTATTCGCGCAGCGCGAACATCAGTTCACCGCGTCGGAACTGCGCCTCGTCGCGATAGCGCGTGGTGGGATACAACAGAACCAGCCGGTCGAGCGTCGCGAGCGAGGTCTCCAGGTCGCCGCTCAGTTCGTAGGCGCGTGCGAGCTGGTACAGCACCCGGTCATTGCCCGAATCGTTCGGGTAAGTCTTCAGGAAGCCCTGGTACTGCGCGATGGCCGCCCTGTAATCAGTGGCGGTTGTCGCTCCCGTCGCCGAGCGGGTGTCGACCAGGTCCATCTCGAGGTCGCCGAGCCGGCGCAGCGCCTCCTGCCGGTGCGGTTCACGCGGCGAGGCCGCCAGGAACTCGCGATAGGCCTGCGCCGCCTGTTCCTCGTTCGCCTTGACGCCGGCATCGGGCTTGACCGCGTATTCACGCGACGCGAGCGTTTTCAGCGTCGGCGGTTCGGGCTGCGTCCGCTTGAACGGACTGGAGCACGCCGCGAGCAGCGCCGTGGCCATCAGGCACACACCGGCAGCGACAGCAAGCCTATTGCGCGGGGCCACGAGGGTCCTCCCTGGCCGTACTGGCGCGGTCGTAGATCTGCGCGACCGCAAAGCGGGCCTGCGTGCCGTAGGCGGCGAGCCGCTCCTTCTGCCGCAGCAGTTCCGCCACCGCCAGCTCCTGCACGGCGTTCTGCTGTTCCCGCGTCAGCATTGCCACGCGCGGAACCATCGCCTCGACGCGCGCTGACAGCCCATCAATGCGGCCGGCGAATGCATCGAGCCGCGCGGGCTCGTCGCGCTCCGCCAGCGCGAGCGCGCCATCGCGTTGCTGTGCCTCGTGCAGATTGCGCTGCAGCTCCTGCATGCCCTTTTTCGCACTCCACAGGCGCACGGCGAACTGATCGTTCTGTTGCCAGAGCAATGCGCCGGCCGTGCGCCGGTACCGCTCGCGCGCCTGGGCCAGCTCGGGATCGCTCCCCGCGAGTTCCAGTGCCTCGCGTACGCGAGCCAGCCTTGCCTGCAGTTCGCGCTCGCGCGGGGTGGCGAATGCCGCCGCGTCGGCGTCGCGTTCGACACGCTCCAGTTCGGCCAGCAGTTCGCCGACCTGCTGCTCGAAGCCGGCGAGGTTCAGCGCACGCTCTTTCTCGCGCACCTGCGGCAAGCGCTCGGCGAACGCCTGGCGGCGGTTGGCGAGCATGTCGCGCAGCACATCGAGGCTTGCCTGCCACTGCTGCAGGTTGCGCTCGAGGTACCGCAGGTCACGATAGTTCTTGAACGCTTCCTGGAACGGGTGTGTCGCCATCAGCAGCGCGAGGTGACTGCCAAGTGGCAGGTCCTCCGCCTCGGGCAACTCGGCGATGCTCCAGAACCAGCCCATCTCGTCGCCCGGATTGCTGGCAATCAATCCGTCGAGCAGCTTGCCGTTGCGGATCGCGGCGACCGACCTGTCGAGGTTGGCGCTTTCGCGGTCGAACACCCCAATGGCGTCCTGGTACAGCTCGAGCGCCTGCGCATTGGCTCCGAGATCGGCCAGCGCGTAGGGCACGGCGAGCTTGGCTTCGAGCACGGCCGCATCACTTGGGTCGCGCGTCGCCAGTTCGCTCCATGGCACCAGCGCCGACTTCATCCGGCCCTGGGCAGCGGACGCCCAGCCGAAGCCGAGCAGCGCCTTGTTCGAGAACATCCCCGACAGGCGCACCCGTTCCAGGTAGGCGCGCGCCTGCTCGCCACGGCCTTCCTGCAGCGAGGCAAAGCCCAGAGCGACGTTCGCCTTGTCGCGCAGGCTGCGGTACTCCTCGCTGGTGGCCGGCAGCTTGCCGACCTGATCCAGCAGTGTCGTGCCGCGCGCGAGGTCACCGCTGCGTACCAGGGCCACACCGAGGTTGTAGCGGACGTAGGCGCTGGCACCCGGGCCCTGGGCGAGTGCATCCAGCACCCTGATCGCGTCGCTGTACTTGCCGCGTGCCATGAAGACGCTGGCCTGCAGCAGCGTGCGGTCCTCCTCGAGGGCGCCGGGAAGGCGCTTCTCGATGCGTCCCAGAGCATCCTCGGACTCCGCATACAGGCCGCGCTGGTAGCGGATCTTGGCCAGGTAGAACCAGGCGCGGTCGCGCACCGGCTGCTTCGCGCCACGCTCGATCAGCGTCGCGAACACCTCACCCGCCTCGCGATGCATGCCGTAGGACAGGAACAGGCCGCCGCGCAGGATCTCCGCCTCGTCGTCGTGCGGCGCCATGCGGCCGAAATGTTGCGACGTCATCAGCAGCGTGACCGAGGTGAAGTAGCGGCCCTGGAAGAAGTAGAACAGGCTGTCACCGTAGTGCGGGGACTCGACCCCGGCCGGCAACGCCGGCGTGCTGTCGCGCCAGGGCCACCAGTTGGCCCAGTTGGACATGTCCATCCAGTCCGTTGTCTTCGCTGAACTTGCCGGAACGGATCCGCCCGACGCCTGCGCGTGGGCCACGGCACTGCATGCAAGCGCGGCGAGCAGCAGCGCACGCCGCGTCCAGCGGCATGCCTGGCGGGTCATCAGCGTGACACCGGTCATCCAGAACCTATCTCAGAATCCGCGGTGGTCGCGGCGGGGTTGCATGGGGTGCAGGGCTAGGCGCGGCGAGGGGACCATTGCTGCTGCAAGGACCCGAGCCGTAACAACGCCATGCGCCCCATGCGACCCCGCCCCGCAGGGTTGCCACGAGAAGCGGGCGTCTGCGGTGTTGGCCGGCTCGGCCGTAGGCCCGGCTACTGTCCTTCGCCAGCCGCCTTGCATCCGCCCGCTTCTCGTGGCAACGCGATCCATCGGGGATTCTGAGATAGGTTCTCGTCACTGCCAGACCTTGACCTCGAATTCCGGCTGCAGCTTGCCGGTGGAGTCCTTGATCCGAAGCTCGATGTACTTCGGATCAGTCCCCTTCTCGATCTTGATCGTCGCGCCGCGCTTGTAGTCGCGGTCATGCGGTCCCTTGCCCGTGAAGAACGCCACGAGTTCGTGGGTGCCGGCCTTGAGGTTGCCGACATAGAGTCGCTGCACGCCGCCGCGATGCAGCGCCTGCACTTCGGCCGGCGTATAGAGATAGCCGGCCACCTCCTTGTCATCGAGCTTCACCCGCACCGAGTCGAGCGAGAACATCCTGCCGACGTCCATCGACACGAAGATCGCGACCTGCGTGTTGGCCGGGAACAGCAGTTCCTCCTCGAGCACCATCAGGTCGCGGTTGAGCCGGATCACATCGGCCTTGGCATCCTGGATGCGGTCGTCAAGGCTCGCGGCCGACGCCGGAGCCGTGGCCGCCGGCGTCGGAGTGGAGGCCGGTGTGTTGGGCGGCGTGGGTGCAGGCGTCGTCTGAGCGGACGCAACGGGCATCAGCACCGTGAGCCACAGGAAGGCAGCCATCAGCAGGCGGCGTTTCGACATACTGCAGTCCTTCGCTCAGAAAAGTAGGGTCACGAACACCTGCGCCACGGTCGCGTTGTACGAGTACAGGCTGCCGCTGCGCAGGTCAGTGAAATCGCTGTAGTCCGTCTTCCAGTACTCAAGCGCGCCGTTCAGAAACAGCTCATACCGGCCCGGCACGCGCATCAGCTCGTAGGTCACCTTCGTACCGAACGTCAGGGAGTTGTAGGTGCTCAGCTGCCGATTGCGCGTCACGTACTGCGTTTCGCTGGTCGCGTTGTCGGAGTAGAAAAGCGCGCCCTCCTGGCGATAGCTGCGGGCGTAGGCATCGACCAGCCATTTCTCGCCGAAGCGGTGCGCGGCTCCGAGTCCGAACGTGTGCGCGGAGATCTCCCAGGTATCCCAGAAATACCGGTACTCGCCGCGCACCGACCACCCAGGGACAACTTCGCCGATCAGGCGCAGCTGAACCGTCCGGCTGGTACGCGTGCGCGGCATCCGCTCCGGTACCGCGGCACCGAAGACGAGCGCCATGCGGTAAGGGCTGCCGAGGTAGCCGTCGTCCGACACGACCTCGAAGTTCGCGTTGGCTAGCCAGCGCGGCGTCAGGATCTGTGACACGCCTAACCGGTAGCGCCAGTGCTTGGCGTTGTCGAAGAAACCTTCGCCGACCTTGCCGACATCGTCGGAGCCGTAGGTGTATCCGAGACCGACCGTGGTCATGCCGGAGAAGGTATCGGTCGCGACATCGACGTTGAAGGCCGTGGCGATGTAGTCGGGCTCGGTGCTGCGCGAGGCCGCAAAGGTGAGCAGCGATTCGCGCACCGCGTAGTCGGCGCCGAGCCCGTACTCGTGGCGGGTTTCGCGGTACGGGCTGGCGGTGGTGACGACGTCGATCGAGGCGTTGCTGACGATATCGGCGTAATAGGTGCCGAAGAGCGAGACCTTGTTGAGGAGGTTCTTGCGCACCAGGAGTGCCGGTCCCCAGGCCTCCACGCCACCGCCGTCGAAGCTGTGCAGCATCAGGTCGGCGCGATCTTCCGGCAGCTCGGCCGCGTGCGCGTGGCCCGTCGCCATCAGTCCACCGAGCGCGCCGAGCAGGCGCGCGGTCGCCAGAAATGGCAGCCCGCCTGCACCCTTCCGACGCTCGGCCAGCGCCAGCAACGCGAGTTGCGTGCTGCGCACGGCGCGCCGGCAACGGTCAGTTGCAGCCACAACCGCCTCCCTGCACCCCGGTGCCACCCCGCGCGCCTTCCCGCACCTCGTGCACGTGCTCGAGGTGCTTGGCCGACAAGGCATCGCGCTGGAACTTCATCAGCGGATCCGCCAGACGTTCGCGTTCGTAGGGCTTGACCCAGGGCTCCGGCATTGCACACGCGCCCAGCGCGCCCGCGGCGGCGAGGGCCAGGAGCACGCCGCGCAAGGCGGTCCACAGGTGTTGGCGGACGGGGCTCATTCGCGCAGCAACTCCCGGATCTGCTTGTCGTAGGTCTCCTCGTAGCCGTCGCGGTAGCCGCGATGCACGTAGCGCACGCGGCCATCGCGATCCACGAGAACGGTCGAAGGCATCGTGCTGAGGTCGTACAGACGGCTCACCTTCTTGTCCGTATCCAGCAGCACCGGGAAGCGCATGCCGAGCTGAGTAGCCAGGCTGGCGGCCTTCTGCGGGCTTTCGTCGATGTTGACGGCCAGCACCGTAAAGCCGGAGCCGCGGTACTTCTCATACAGCCGCGCAAGGTGTGGCATCTCCACCCGGCACGGCCCGCACCACGAGGCCCAGAAGTTGATCATCACCACGCGGCCGCGCTGCTCCTGCAGCCGCAGATTGGGACCGCCGAGACTGGGCAGCGTGAAGTCCGGCGCGCCGGCCGACGGCGTGACCGCCGCATCGGCGCCCGCTGCTGCAACGGCGAACGCGGCCACGGCGAGCAGCCGCGCCACCTGGAGGATTCGAACCATCGATGTCATGACGACTGATTAGAAGAAGAAGGTCACGCCTGCCGTCAGCTCGAGGTTCTGCGTGGACTTGCTCTGACCGAGCAGATCGAGCGTGTACAGGTGATCGCGGAAGTCGACCTGGATGGCGGCCCAGTCCTTCAGGAACACGCGGTAGCCGAGACCGAAATTGATGGTCTGCTTGCTCTGTTCGAGGAACTTGGTGCTCCCGACGCCGGCGATCAGGTACAGCGCCGAGGCCATCGCGTACCGGCTGCCGAAAAAGACTTCGCCCGGAAGGATGTTGTAGCCGACCGACAGGTTGTAATAGGAGAGCGTTTCCTCCTTCGTGGGAAAGACGCCGCCCGGGAGGATCTGCCGGAAGTTCTCGTCGCTGACCTTGGTCGTGCCGTAGACGCCTTCGACGAAGAAGTCCTCGGTGATGTGATACCCGAGGCGCACGCCGTACACGAAGCTCGCGCCGAAGTCCTCGCTCGAATAGGTGCCCAGGTAGGCGCCGGCGATGATGTCCCGGCTCGGTATCTTCGGCACGCGGACATCGCGCCGCGGCACCGCGGGCTCGATTACCTGTTCATTCGGCGGATTCGGCGCGGCAGCCGGCGGCGTGCTCTGTGCGAACGACGGCGTCGCAGCGATCGCAAGGCCGGCAGTCAGGGGCATCGCAAGAAGGAGTTTTCGCATGGGTGGGTGTGGTGATCAGAAGAAGAAGGCGATGCCGAGCGTCACCGCTTTGTATTCAGCGCTGTCGGCGTCCGACACATAGGCCGTATAGATCGAGTAATCCAGCCGCGCGACGAAGCGTTCGGCGATGTAGTAGCGCAGGCCGAGCGCCGCATTGGCGAGGTTGGCATTGGTGACGGTCGCACTGACAAGGCTCGCGTTCGGGATGTTCTTGAAGCGGCCCAGGCCGATGCCGAGGAACGGCGACAGTCGGCGATCCGACCACGGCTCCACGTTCAGGTTGATGGCCCAGAACTCCGTGCCGGAAAATGTCCCCTGTACCTGGCCGATCGCGGCTTCGACACTCAGTGCGTCGGAGAACCGGTACGCGCTCCAGATCTTCAGCATCGGTTCGCTGTCGAATTCGCCCCACGCGGCACCGAGTTCGAGCTTGCGCCGCAGGTAGTCGTCGACCAGGGTGTCGCGGAAGGCCTTCGCCGTGCCGGCCTCGGTCAGCGTGGTTTCGAGCTGCGCGCGGTTCACCCAGCCTTCCTTGCCGTCAGCCGTGCGCACCTTGAACCAGTCGGTACGGCGCAGCAGGATTTCGATCCACTCCTCGCGGCCAGCGATGTAGAAGATCGGATAGCCGCGGCCCGGCCCGGTGCGCAGATCGATGAACGGATCCGTGATCTGGACCTTTTCCTGTGCCGACGCGATGGGCGCCGCGGCGCTCGCGCCAACCAGCATCAATGCACAGGCCGCCGCCCGCGCCAGCGCACATCGCCACCGAATAAGCGATATCGCGGTGGTCATTGCGTGTTGCAGATGCCGGCATTCGGGTCGGCGGGCGTGAACATGCTGTTGGCTGCCGAACTGAACTCGTCCTGGCCCTGCGGCATCGGACGGCTGATCCAGTAGCGAATCAGCATGACGTTCGGATCACTTTCGCTCAGGAAGATGAGCCCGCCCCCGTGCAGGACATTGAGCGTCAGCGGCTTGGTCAGCAGCCGGCTCGACAGCGGCGCCCCGAACACCACCTCGCCCTGCGCCGAGTAGAAGTTCTTGTACATGTCGGTCGTGCGGATCACGTCAGGTGTGTTGGCGGGGTTGGCCATGTCGACGGGCTGCGCATTGCCCAGCAGACGGAACGCGCCGCCGGTGCCGGTGGCGTTGTCATGGCATCCCGCCGCGGCGCAGGTGTTGGTGGAGATCACGCCGTTCTGGTTGATCTGCAGCTGCTTCAGGAAGACCGGTTGAACACACTTCTGGAAGTAGACGAACGACAGTTTCTGGCCGCTCGTCGTGACGGGGTTCTGCACCGTCGGCGGGTTGTCGAGCGGGTTACCTCCGTCGCCCCCGCAAGCGACGAGCATCGATGCAACGAGGCCGGCCACCGCCCAGGTGGTCCGACTTGCTTTCAGGACGGCCCCCGCCTCCTCCACGATCATGGCGTGCTGCACCCCGTGCTGATCCACGTCGCGATCGCGTTGTAGCCGGCGCTGCCTGCGGGCAGCACAGCGCTCGTCTGGCCAATGGCGCCAGCCGGATGCGGCACGGTCGACGGCCGCTGCAGCAAGGCGTTCGAAGCGACGGTGGCGGCGTTACAGGCATTCGAGACCATCGTCAGCGTGACGTTGTAGTCGCCTTCCGCGTCGCCGGTCAGGATGTAGCGGTTGCGCAGGTACGACTGACCGGTCTGCGCTGCGCCGGCATTGCCGGTCGGCTGATGGCAGATCACGCAGTTGGCCTTGATCACCGGATACACGTTCGCGTCGAATGCGCTGCGCGAGAGCGCAGTCGCCGTGCGCACCGGGCTCCCGCTCGCTGCCACGTTGTTGAAGTACTGACCTCCGAGGTCCATCCACTCGGTGATCAGCCGCTTCTCCGCGCCATTGAGCAGCGTCGAATGATCCGGCGCGCTGGCCGGCGGATTCGGATGCGCGGTGCGAGCACCGGCTGACGCTTTCAACAGCTCACCGAACATGATCTCGCCGAGCCGGCTCGCGCGGGTCATGCCAAGCGCGTTGCCGGCCATGTTGTCCACCAGCGGCGCGTTGCGCACGATGACCGGGACGCCGTCCTCAAGACGCGTGACCGGCTGGCCGGTGGCCTGGTCGATCACCGGGTCGCCGACCAGCAGTTCCTCATAGGACACCAGTCGACCGGTACCCGACACGGTCGCGCGCAGATCCAGTTTCGCGGTGTCGTTGTGGCAACTGGTGCAGGTGTTGGCACCGCCGGCGCCGCGGCTGCGCGTCCAGAGCGGCTGGATGTGATCGGGGTAGTTGATGATGCCGTCGGTGGGCACCGCGGTCGCGAGGTCGTCCGCGGCAGTGGCGTTGCCGGTGTAGCGAACGATGACGCTCGGGCGCGCACTGACGCCGGCCTGTGTCGTGTCGGCCCAATGGTCGGCATGGACGAGGTCGGTGCCGAGCTTCAGCGCCGTCGCATCGAGCCGCGTGCGGGTCGATGCCATCGTCTCGCCGGACTGGTGCGCGGCGGCCATCGTCGGCATCAGCGCCGCCGGCAGCGTGTTGACGATCGCGCCGGAGTTCAGCGACGCCCCGCGCCGCGGGCTGTGACAGCCGTCGCAGGTGCGCCGCTCGCCCGGACGCACCTGGATCCAGTTCAGGTGGGTCTGGATCGCGCGTCCCTTCGAATCGAGAATGGCCAGGCCCAGCGGCGTGTCGGCCGGCACCTGCAGCTTGAACGAACCGTCGGGCTCGACCGGCGCATACCCGAGGATCTGCTGCGGTTCGAACTCGGTCTCGCCGATCGCTGCACGCATGCCCATCGCATTCGCCTGCGGTGCGACTGCGCGGAAGGCGCGCACGAAATAGGCGGGCGCGCAGCGATACGCCGGATTCGCCGGGTCCTTCATCCTGGCGATGTCGGGCACCTGGGAGCGCGTGTCGGCCGCATCGACCGGCGCGGTCTTGGCGATGGCCGTGCTGCAGCCCGCGCCGAGGTCCGACGCCGCCAGCATCGAATCCCCCATGCGATCGAGGCCGTCCGTGTCGTACACGCTGCGCACTTCGATCAGTGCCAGGTTCTGCGCCTTGAGCACCTCGTCGACGACGGTCGGCTGCGTGGCGTTCGGTTCCGGGCGCGCCTGGATGGCCACCGGGTCGGTGTACATGAAGCCCGACGGCGGCGCGGCGACGATCAGGAACGTCTGCTTGGCGGGATCGACCATGTAGATCGAGTACACCGCCGGGGCGTTGTCCTGCACCGGGAGCAGCGCCTGCTGTGCGCGCGACATCGTGTCATCCGCCAGCATCGCGCGCTCGGCAGAGGTCAGCGTCGCACACGGCACGACCACGCCATTGCGCGTCACTTCACACGGGCGATAGGCGAGCAGCACGCGGTTCGTGCCGTCCCACAGCGGGTACGGTGCCGAGATGCGGCCAAACTCCGACAGGCCGCGGCCGAGATCGATCTCCTTTGCAGTCCACTGCGCCTGGCCGCCCTGCGCGATGACCTGCGCGTTGGCCGGCGTGTTCTGCTCGGAATAGTTGGCGGCGTCGATCAGCATCAGCGCCCCGCCTTCCTGCGTGCCCGACAGCGGCATCAGCGAAGACACGACCTTGCCGGCATACGGGCCACGCGGGTCCATGTCGCGGGGATGCAGGAAGCTGTTGCCGCCGCTGTGCGCGCCGTAAAGCACGAACATGTCCGTGCCGTCCGGTTTGACGCGGAAAATGGCGAAGCGGTTGCGCGGGCCGACGTGCTCCCAGCGCGAGAACATGATGTCGCCATTGGGCCGCACCACCGGGTTGCGGTCGTGGCTCTGGTTCGACGAGATCTGCGTGACGGCGCCGCCGCTTCGGTCGACCGTGTGCAGGTTGAACACCCGCTCGCGCTCGTATTCGTCGACCGCGTAGTAGGTCTGGCCCAGTGCCTGGGTCTTCGTCGTGGTCTGGCGGTTCGACGCGAATACGAAGCCGCGGTCGGCCGGCAGGTAGGCCGGGTCGACGTCGTCATCGGTGGTTGAACTCGTGATGCGGCGGAAGGTGCCGCCTGCGTAGCTGCCCCCCGACATGTCGTATTCCCAGATGTTCCAGCGCCCGGTGCAGGCCGCCGCGCCGCCGACACTCGACGTGTTGCTGGTCGGGCAGCGCATCGCGAACACGATCTTCTTGCCGTCGTACGACACCTCGGGATCGGACACGTCGCCCTTGCCCTGCGTGATTGCGGCGGTGACGTTGTACTCGGGCGCGCTCGGCGAGGACTTCTCGCGGACCATCAGGTCGCCGCCGGCGGCGAACGGGGCGCCGTTGGTGGGATTGATATTGAGCGACGTCGAGCGCTTGGCGTAGGCGATCGGCACGTTGCCTTCGACGGTTAGCGTGCTGTCCGATTCCGTGCTCGAACCGGAGCAACCCGCAACGCCGACAACGGCCGCGAGCCCGAGCACGACCGTCCAACGTGCAAACTGGATGTCCCTCATGATGGCCTCCATGGAACCTCGCGGACTCGGGACGCTGGAATTGTCCCGAGACACGCTCGCGTTGATTGCCTGATGTGGTGCGTGATTCATGGGTTGATTCCTTGCCCGGGTCACGGCGCTAGGCCATAGGCATTAGTTCGACACGGGATGCGCGCCGGCGAGCAGCCCGGCCGAGTAGTGCAGCGTCCCGGCGGTGTCGATGACCACCGCGTCGACATCGGGCATCGACTCGACGATCCGGAGTCCCTTCTCGACGCCCAGGACGAACACGGTCTTGGACAGTGCCTCGCTCGTCAGCCCGTCCGGTGCGATCACCGTCACGCTGCGCACACTGTGCGGAGACATGCCTGTGCGCGGATCGATCAGGTGATGGCAGCGCTCGCCACCGTCATCGAAGTAGCGTTCGTAGTCGCCCGAGGTGGACACCGCGACGTCTTCCAGTGGCAGCAGCGCCACAACTTCACCCTTGCGGCGCGGATCGCGCACGCCGATGGTCCACGGCCGCCCACAGCGGTCGCCCAGCATCCGGCTGTCGCCGCCTGCCGCCACCACCGCGTGGCGCACGCCATGCCGCGCGAGGATCGCGGCGCCGTTGTCGACCGCGTAGCCCTTTGCAAAGCCACCGAGGTCGATGCGCACCCCGTCACGTGCAAACCGCACGGTGCGTGCCGCACGGTCGAGTTGCAGATGCCGATAGCCGATCGCCTCGCGAGCGACCGACAGCTGCGCGTCCGTCGGCCGGATGCGTCTGCGGTAGTCGTACAGGTGACCGGCACTCGCGTAAGTGATGTCGAAGGCGCCGTCGGAAAGCTCGGAAAACGCGATCGATCGAGCCAGCAGGTCGAACACCTCCAGGCTGATCTCGACAGGCTGTCGGGCCGCCTCGCGATTGATGCGCGACAGTTCCGACGACTCCTTGTACGGGCTCATCGACGCATCGATCCGGTGCATCTCCTGCATCACCGCGTCGATGGCATCAGAAGCCACATCGGCATCGTCACCCCAGAGCTCCACGTGGATCGCCGTGCCCATGATCGACTCGTCACGGCGGAACCAGCGCCCGCCGCTTTGGGACACGCCAGGCTCGAAGGCGCGCCGGGCCAGGCTGCGCAGCGCCCCTAGCACGAGAACTCCTCGGCGCTCACCACGGGTGAGCGCGCCGCGGCGTCAGTCGGCCTGCACAGCCTGTCGAAGGAAAGCGGATCGGGTTTCAAAGCGAGTTGGACGCGGTCAGCGGGCCGTGCCGAACACGACGCCGGGACTGCGATGGCCGCGCGAATGGCAGTGAGTACGGGTCAGTCGACTCTATCGTGTGCCACGCGACGTGGCGGTCGCTCGGCTGATTCCTTTGGGGGAGTCCGTTCGGCCGACCCATCGATTTCGATCGAGTCCGTAGATGACACATCCGCGCTGCACAGGGCACACGGCGGATGCGCGACTCGACCGAATGGCTGAACCGCAGTGCCTGGCCAGGAGCCGTTCCGGCTGAAAAGTGGCGCGCTACTTGTTTACCGGGCGAACCGGACTGTCAGGCGCGAGGACTCGAGACGCTCCCAAGGCTCTTGCCTACTGCCGTCCTGTCACTGGATGGAGTTCATTCGCGAGGATCGCGTCACTTCCGGTGACATTTCGCCACTTCGCTCACCGGCGGTGTTGGCCACAATCGTGCGCACCATGAGCGCGCGCCTTGCCAGAACAGTCCTGACATTCGTCGCCGGCATGTTGGCCGCGACCCTGCTGGCCGGCTGTGCGACAGGCCTCGGCAAGGACGAGTGCCGTACGGCGGACTGGCGCACGATCGGCTACGAGGACGGCCTGCGCGGGCTGCCGGCGGATCGCATCGGTGCCCACCGTGTCGCCTGCGCGAAGCATCAGGTCACGCCCGAACTCGCCGCCTACACCGAAGGGCGCGAGCGGGGCCTGCTGGAGTACTGCCAGCCCAAGAACGGTTTCCGCGCCGGCATCAACGGCTGGTCGTATGCGAATGTGTGCCCGGGCGCGACGGAGCCAGCGTTCGTCCAGGGATATCGCTTCGGTCGCGAGATCCATGACGCGCGCAGCGAGCTACGCAGTACGCAGTCGCGACTTCAAAGCGCCAGGAATGGCCTGGCACAGACCGACGTCGCGGTGCAGAGCGTGACGCTCGAGCTGGTGCAGCCGGATGTCCCGACACCGCGACGCGTGTTCCTTGCGCAGGAACTGGTGCGTCTGGCGGAGCAGCGGATCGAACTCGAAGCGCGAATCAACCACCTGACGCTGCGCACCCGCGAGCTGGTCAGCAGCGTGCGGGAACTGGAACGCCAGAGCCCCTATCCCCTGTGAAGCGCCCGCGAGGGCACTCCCTTTTTTCTTATCAGTGCGGGCCACGCCGCCGCGCGAATCCCGACGCAAAATCCTCGATTGGATCTCCCGCGGCGTCCGACTGGGCCGCAGTGATGCGCAAGCGTGACGAAAAAGATGCTTCCGCGCCCGGGACGACCTAAGCGCCCTCCGTTTGACGTCAGGCAAGTCCCGAACGAGGTCGTAGCCTAGGTTGGGACAACGGACCAATGGAAAGAGCGTGGGAAGAATGTCTTGCTCCGCGCGCCGGCGGGATTCAACGGCAACGCCGTCCCTCGCACCGCTGCACCGAGCGTTGTTGGGTCTGGGGTTGACGTCACTCCTTGCCGGCTGTGCGACGAGTCCCTCGCTCCTGGGCGCAAGTCCGCCCGCCGTGCAGTTGCGTCCGCCGATCACCATCGTGGCGGCATCGAAGTCACCCAGCATCACCACGACGGCATCAGTGCGCGGCAAGGCCGAAGGTGCAAAGGCAGGCATGGCCAGCGGAGCAAGCGCTTGCGTAATCAACCCAATCGACCCGGGCCTTCTGCTGGTGGCTGTCGCGTGCCTGCCGTTCGGCATGGCGATAGGCTCGGTCCGCGGAGAAGCAGCGGCAGCAATGCTGGGTTCGCTCGAGAACGCCGAACTGACGGTGAAGCAGACTTTGTCCGGTGTCGGTGCGAACGCAGTGCTGCTCGAGGAAGCAAGGGGCTATGCCGCGAAGCACGGTATCCGCCTGGCGGGCGAAGGCGTCGCCTCCGTGGGCACGATCGAACTCGGCATCGCCGAGCTCAACGCGGAAACGCCCGGCACGGCAAACCTGCCCTACCGATTCAGGTTGACGCTGCAGGGCCGGCTGCGTGAAGGCACATCCGGCAAGGTGCTCGATGCATTCACGTACCGCGCGTCAACGCAGCAACTCACGCTCGAACAATGGACCGCGGATGGTGGAAGGCTTGTTGCCGAGGAACTTCGGATGGCCGCCCGGACAGGGGCGGAGGCCTTCATCGACGAATGGGTGCTCGTCTATCGAGGGAAACCCGGCGAGTCGGCCAAGGTTGATTTCGGCAAGCCACGCCGACCCATTGCGGAGTATGTCCTCGAACCCACGAAGCCGACGGCAGACGAGAGCGCCCACGTTCGCGCACAGCAGTTCTCGGCGTTCACTCCGGCCATGGACCCGCAAGCCGCCACGTTCCGATGGGAGCAACTTCCTCGATCGTTTGCGGAA
The DNA here is from genome assembly GCA_963791235.1 of uncultured beta proteobacterium. Classification (GTDB taxonomy): domain Bacteria; phylum Pseudomonadota; class Gammaproteobacteria; order Burkholderiales; family Burkholderiaceae_F; genus JALORV01. The sequence goes on from CAWBRW010000026.1 coordinate 110,962, forward strand.
ACCGGTGTATCGGCAGAGCGGCTTGCCGACCTCAGGTACGAAATGCGAATCTTCTCCGCGGTGGCCGGCACGCAACGCGGCGACCGCGGCCTCTACTACGCCGACAAGCTCCTCGCGACGTATTCGGACATCCGGAGCCCGGACTTCACGCTCAGCACGCCCCTGTACCCGTGCAGGAACTACTACTGGACCATACGCGCAACTTTCCTGCTCGACGGCCAGCCGCGCGCAACGGAGTGGAGCGGCACCTACCTGCCGCTGGGCGATCCCACCTGGATTCGACGCGGCGAGGGTGGCCCAAGCTGGTTGCCAGGATCGTCGCTGCCGGACTATTACCTGCCCTTCCGCACGACCGGCTCATGCAGATGAGAGCACCAGCGCTGCAGCTTCTGCACTGGGCGAGCCAAGATGCGCCCCGCCTCAAGCTACCGCCGGGTCCTCATCAACACGTGCCGCGCAACCGTGCGAATCCCGCCACCAGGTCTTCGATCAGGTCGTCCGGCGCCTCGAGGCCGGCCGCGATCCGAAACAGCGGTCCGTTGAATCGCAACGGCACGGCCGTGCGCTCCGCGAACACCGGGATCAGCAGGCTCTCGTAGCCGCCCCAGGAGTAACCGCGGCCGAAGAGTTGCAGTCCGTCGATGAGTGCGAAGAAGCGCTGCTCGTCCACCGGCTTCAGCGCCACGCCGAACAGGCCCGAGGCACCGCTCATGTCGCGCTTCCACAGGGCATGTCCGGGGTCGTCTGGCAGCGCCGGAAACAGGATCCGGTCGACTTCCGGCTGCGCCTGCAGCCATTCGATCAGCTTCCACGCGGTCGCCGTGTGCTGGCGCAAGCGCGCACCCATCGAGTGCAGTCCACGGTGCGCGAGGTAGACATCATCCGGGCTGGTCGTCAGGCCGTAGTGATGGAAGGTCTGGCGCAGCCGCGGCCAGGCAGTGGCGTTGCTGGTCACGGTGCCCAGGATGACGTCCGAATGCCCGCAGATGTACTTCGTCGCGGCATGGATCGAGATATCGACGCCGTGCGCCAGCGGCTGGAAGTACAGCGGCGTGGCCCAGGTGTTGTCCATCATGCTGACGGCGCCCTTCGCACGCGCCACCTCGGCCAGCAGTGACACGTCCTGCATCTCGAACGTGAGCGACCCCGGTGACTCGAGGAACAGCACGCGCGTGGTCGGACGGAACAGCGCCTCGACCGCGGCCCGACCCTGCTCGCCGATGCGCGGGTCATAAAACGTCGTCTCGACGCCGTAACGAACCAGCGTGTCGCGGCAGAAGCGTCGCGTCGGCCAGTAGACTGAATCGGGCACCAGCACGTGGTCGCCTGCGCGCACAAACGCCAGGATCGGCATCGTGCAGGCGGTGAGGCCGGAGGGCAGCGCCCAACTCGCATGACCGCCCTCGAGCGCGTTCAGCGCCTCGTAGAACGCATGGTGTGTCGGCGTTCCGTAAATGCCGTAGGCGACCGGCGCGCTGTCCTCGCCCGCGTTGCGGCGCGCGATACGCGCCTTCATGTCGGCGACGCTCTCGTGCAACACCGTGGAGCCGCGTACCAGCGGCGGGTTGACGAAGTCGAAGCTCGTGGCGGGATCGCGGCCACCGGTGACCAGCAGCGTGTCAGCGCGCTTCATTCGAGGGCTCCGGGTTCAGTGTGCTGCCTGGAATTGGAAAACGCCGTCGCGCTCGGTGCGGGTCACCGCACCTTCGGCCCACAGCGCATGCAGGTGCGCCAGGCTTTCGCCGAGCGCAAAGGTGGTCTGGTGCAGATCGAGCGTGCGTTTGAACAGCACCGGCACGATGCTCGCGGCCGTCTGCGGTGTCGCGCACGCCGCCAGCACCTCGGCCAGCCGTTCGCGGTGGTGCGCGTGCTGCTGCGCGATGCGCTGGTGCAGGCCGGTGAACGGCTTGCCATGCGAGGGCAGCACCAGCGTGTCGGCCGGCAGCCCCAGCAACTGGTCGAGCGAGTGCAGGTACCGTGGCAGCGGATTGCCTTCCGGCTCGATCTCGAACACGCTGACATTGGTCGAGATGCGCGGCAGCACCATGTCACCGGCGATCAACAGACGATCCTCGGCGCAGTAAAGCGACGCGTGCTCCGGCGAATGACCGAATCCGACCAGGATGCGGAACACGCGCTTGCCGTGCGCCGGCCCGACGGCGATCTCGTCGCCATCGTGCAGTCGTCGATAGGAAGATGGCACGGCCGGCACCAGCTTCGGGTAATAGCCGGCGCCGCGCGCCCGCACCTTGGTGAGCGCCTCCTCGTCGCCGAGGCCGTTGCGCTGGAAATGCAGCGCTGCGCCTTCGCCGCTGGTGTCGCCACCGCCTAGCGACAGCAGCCGGCCCACGCTGTACTCGGTGGCCGTCATCCACAGCGGTGCGACCCAGCGCGCGCGATCACCGCCGCGCGTCAGCCAGTGCGCGAGCCCGAAATGATCCGGATGGAAGTGCGTACAGACCTGCCGCAGCAGAGGTCGGCCCGCGAACAGGCCATCGAAGATGGACTCCCACGCGGACCGCGTCGGATCGGAAGCGATGCCGCTGTCGACGATCGTGAAGCCCGGTCGGCCCTCGATCTCGTCGTCTAGCACCCAAAGGTTGATGTGGTCGAGTGCGAACGGCAGCGGCATGCGCACCCAGTGCACCCCGGGCCGCAGCGTGATCCACGCGCCGGTCGCGGGCGCCTCCGCCCACGGATACTGCAACTCGTGCTCGTTGGGGTTCATGCGACGGCGTGCCCGCTTGACGTTGACGTCAACTGCGGCGATTCTACGCGGCGACTCTCACGACTCCGATGCCGATGTCTTCCCGCGCGCGCCCGTCGCGCCCCGCATCCCAGGACGACCACGAGTCGCGTTCGTACTCGATCACCGAGCTGGCGCGCGAGTTCGACATCACGCCGCGCGCGATCCGGTTCTACGAGGACCAGGGCATCCTGGCGCCGGCGCGCAGCGGCGCCTCGGGGCTCACGCGCGTCTACTCGCCGCGCGACCGCACGCGGCTGAAGCTGACGCTGCGCGGCAAGCGCCTCGGGCTCTCGCTCTCGCAGGTGCGCGAGTTGATCGACATGTACGAATCGCCGAAGGACGCCACTGCGCAGGCGCGCCGCTTCCTCGCGGTGCTGGCGCAGCACCGCGCCGCTCTTGAGCAACAGCGCGAGGACATCCAGGTGACTCTGGCGGAAATCGCGCAACACGAGGCCGAGTGCCGTCGGCTGCTGGAGCGTGGCAAGCGCGGCTAGCCGGCGGAGACGATGCCGATCACGGCTTCACCGTAGCGTGCCAGCTTGGCTGTGCCGACGCCGGAAACCTGCGCGAGTTCCTCGAGCGCGCGCGGGCGCTGCTGCGCGATCGCCCGCAGCGTCCCGTCGTGAAACACAACGTAGGCCGGCACGCCATGCTCCCGCGCCACTCCGGCACGCCACTCACGCAGCCGCTCGAACAGCGACTCCGCAGACGTATCGAGCCCGTCGACTGCCGCCCGGCGCTTCGTGCGACGACGCGGTTCCTGCACCTGCATGCGCAGTTCGATCCGGGTTTCGCCTCGCAGCACCGCGCGGCTGGCTTCGGCCAGACGCAGCACATTGAAGTGGGCGTGATCGACGTCGACCACGTGCTGCGCCACCAGGTGCCGCAGCAGCAGCCTCCATTCGGCTTCTGATCGATCGGCGCCGATGCCGAACGTCGACAGGCGCTCATGGCCGAAGCGCGTGACCTTGTCCGTCACCTTGCCGCGCAACACGTCGATCACATGCGTCGCCGCGAAGCCGAAGCCGCCCGCCTGCTGGCAGCGGTAGATCGTCGACAGCAGCTTGCGCGCATCCTCGGTCGCGTCGCGCAACGCCGGGGGTGACAGGCAGTTGTCGCAGTTGCCGCAGGCGCTGCTGGCCTCGCCGAAGTACGCGAGCAGGCGCACGCGACGACAGTCGGCCGCCTCGGCCAGGGCCAGCATCGCGTCGAGCTTGGCGCTCGACAGTCGCTTGTAGTTTTCGTCTGCCTCCGATTGCTCGATCAGCCGGCGCTGCTGCACGACATCGGCAAGACCGTAGGCCATCCAGGCGTTGGCCGGCAGTCCGTCGCGGCCGGCGCGGCCGGTTTCCTGGAAGTAGCCCTCGACACTCTTCGGCATGTCCAGGTGCGCGACGAAGCGCACGTCCGGCTTGTCGATGCCCATGCCGAACGCAATCGTCGCAACGATGACGCAGGCCTCGTCGCGCTGAAAGCGGGCCTGGTGGGCGGCACGCCTGGCGGGCTCCATGCCCGCGTGGTACGGCAACGCATCGACACCGTGCTGCACCAGGAATTGCGCCACCTCTTCGACGCTGTTGCGCGCCAGGCAGTAAACGATGCCTGCTTCTCCCGGATGTTCGTCGCGGATGAAACGCAGCAGTTGCTCACGCGGCTCGCGCTTCTCGACGATGCGGTAACGGATGTTCGGCCGGTCGAAGCTGGCGACGAAGACTTTCGGCTCGACCAGCAGCCGTTCGACAATCTCCTCGCGGGTCGGCGCATCGGCAGTCGCCGTCAGCGCGATGCGCGGCACAGCCGGGAACCGCTCGCGCAGCATGGCAAGCGCGCCGTATTCCGGCCGGAAATCGTGGCCCCACTGCGATACGCAGTGCGCTTCGTCGATCGCGAACAGCGCCAGACCGGCGCTCGACTCGACGTCAGTGAGCAGGCGCTGGCACCGCTCGGTTAGCAGGCGTTCCGGCGCGATGTAGACGAGTTCGATGTCGCCGGCGCGCATACGCCGTTCCATCGCGGCCGCTTCGGCCGAGGACAACGTGGAGTTCAGTGCCGCCGCGCGCACGCCCAGCTCGTCGAGCGCGGCGACCTGGTCGGCCATCAGCGCGATCAGCGGAGACACGACGATGGCGACACCCCGGCGCATCAGCGCCGGGATCTGGTAGGTGAGCGACTTGCCACCGCCGGTCGGCATCAGTACCAGCGCGTCCCCGCCGGCGACCAGATGCTCGATCACTTCGCGCTGGTAGCCGCGGAAGCTGTCGTACCCGAAAACCTCCTTGAGGATGGTGCTGGCGCTGGATCGATCCACCGCCGTAGCGTAACGAATCGCCGCGGCGGTACGATCCCGTTCTGCCCGCTCTATCGGTTCCCACGCCTCCCCGCCATGTCTGCTGACGCGCCCGCCCCGCTCCCGTCGTCGCGCGAGTTCACGATGCTTGGCATCACTTACGGCCTCTTCGCCATCGGCCTGGTGATGTTCTGGCCCGCGTTCATCGGGATGGTCATCGCCGTCGTCAAGCGCAGTGACGCGGCCGACACCTTCCTCGGCTCTCATTACACCTGGTTGATCCGTACGTTCTGGTGGTGGGCCTTGTGGTTCGTGCTGGCGATGATCGGCATCATCGCGATGGTCGTGCCGGACGCCGTCGAGATGGCGCGCGCGATGCAGGCCACAGACCGGATGGTGCTGTCGTGGAAAATCCTCGGCGGTGCCGCCGCAGGCGGCGTCGTCTTCCTCGTCATCTGGTGCTGGGTGGTGTACCGGCTGATCCGCGGCACGCTGCGCCTGGCCGACGGCCGCTCCGTGCCCTAGGCGCACCCCGGGGCAAGTTGACGTTAACGTCAACCTGGCCGTAGAGTCGTCCGCTAAGCAGGCACGCGCTGACCTCCGCCCATCCCCGCCATGTCATTCATTGCCGCCAATCCTGATTTCGCAGACCGCGTGAGGGATTCCTTTGCGCGCCAGGCAGCGATGCGGCTGATCGGCGCACGCCTGACCCAGGTGGAACCCGGGCGCTGCGTCATCGAAATGGCGGTGCGTGACGACCTGACGCAGCAGCACGGCTTCGTGCACGGCGGCGTGGTCGGCATGATCGCCGACAGTGCCGGCGGCTACGCCGCCTTCACGCTGATGCCGGCGGACGCCAGCGTCCTGACCGTCGAATACAAGATCAACATGCTGGCCCCGGCCGCGGGTGACCTGCTGATCGCGACCGGCGAGGTGCTCAAACCGGGGCGGAGTGTGTCCATCGTGCGTGCCGACGTGTTCGCCGTGCAGGGCGATCGGCGCACGCGCGTGGCGGCGATGCAGCAGACGCTGATGGTGATGCACGGCGTCGCGGACGAAAAGATTTGATGGCCCCCACGCTCACTGCGCTCGCTGCCCCCCGCGGGGGCGCTCACTCGGCTTGGGAGCGGCCCTGCGCCGACTGAGGAGAAAGTGATGGAGTTGCGTGGCCTGAAGTTCGAACTCGGCGAGGACATCGATGCGCTGCGCGAAACGGTGCGCGACTTCGCGCAGGCCGAGATCGCGCCTCGCGCAGCGGAAATCGACCGCACCGACCAGTTCCCGACGCCTCTGTGGCGCAAGCTCGGTGACCTCGGCGTGCTCGGCATCACGGTCGCGGAGGAGTACGGCGGCGCCGACATGGGCTATCTCGCCCACATCGTCGCGATGGAGGAGATCTCGCGCGCCAGCGCCTCGATCGGACTGTCCTACGGCGCGCACTCCAACCTGTGCGTCAACCAGATCAAGCGCAACGGCAACGCGGCGCAGAAGGCGAAATACCTGCCGAAGCTCGTCACCGGCGAGCACGTCGGTGCGCTGGCAATGAGCGAGCCCAATGCCGGCTCCGACGTCGTCAACATGCGCATGCGCGCCGATCTCAAGGGCGACCGCTACGTGCTGAACGGCACCAAGATGTGGATCACCAACGGTCCGGACTGCGATGTGCTCGTCGTCTACGCCAAGACCGATCCGCAGATGGGCGCGCGCGGCATGACGACCTTCATCGTCGAAAAGGGCATGAAGGGTTTTTCGGTCGCGCAAAAGCTCGACAAGCTGGGCATGCGCGGTTCGCATACCGGCGAACTGGTGTTCGAGAACGTCGAGGTGCCGGCGGAAAACGTACTCGGCGAGGAAGGCGGCGGCGCCAAGGTGCTGATGAGCGGACTCGACTTCGAGCGTGCCGTCCTGTCCGGTGGGCCGCTCGGAATCATGGCTGCCTGCATGGACGCCGTGGTTCCGTATGTGCACGACCGCCAGCAGTTCGGCCAGTCGATCGGCGAGTTCCAGCTGATGCAGGGCAAGCTGGCGGACATGTACACGACGATGATGGCCTGTCGCGCCTACGTCTACGAAGTCGGCCGCGCCTGTGACCGCGCCACGCCGGAGACTGTGCGCCATATCCGCAAGGACGCTGCCGGCGCGATCCTTTTCGCCTCTGAACGAGCCACCTGGATGGCCGGCGAAGCGATCCAGGCGCTCGGCGGCAACGGCTACATCAACGACTACCCCACCGGGCGGCTGTGGCGCGATGCCAAACTTTACGAGATCGGCGCAGGTACGTCGGAGATCCGAAGGATGCTGATCGGTCGGGAACTGTTTTCAGAAACCATATAGGGCTGCAGCATGCATCCCTGGCAGCAGCACCTCGAATCACTGAAGACCGGATTCCTGCCGCCGGGCGTGTCAGACGCGGACACGCTCAAGAACATCAGCGGCCTCGAGTTCCTGCAGCGGATGATCCGGGGGGAAATCCCAGTGCCGCCGATTACCCACACGCTGGATTTCTACCTGATTGAAGCCGAATCCGGTCGCGCCGTGTTCCAGGGGCGGCCCTCTCGCGCGCACTACAACCCGATCGCGACGGTGCATGGCGGCTACCACGCCACGCTGCTCGACTCAGCGATGGCGTGCGCGGTGCAGACGCTGTGCGAAGCCGGCCGTGCCTACACGACGCTTGAGTTCAAGATTCACTGCGTCCGGGCACTGACCGAAGCGTCCGGACCGGTGCGCGCCGAGGGCAAGGTGGTCTCAAGCGGACGCCGCATGGCGACTGCCGAAGGGCGACTGTTCGACAGCGAAGGGCGCCTCTACTCGCACGGCACCACTACCTGCCTGCTGTTCGACCTGCAGTCGTGAGCGACCTCCAAGCGCTCGACAATTCGGTCGAACGTTCACCGGCGGTGCAGCGCTACTGGAGCGACTTCTGCGTCGCCACCGGCCTGCCTGCGAGCACGGCATACCAGGCCTGGTATTTCGGCGACTCGGCGCAACTGGCGCACGAACTCGTCGAACTGGTTCTGCACGGTCCGAAACGCGCCACAGCCGGCCTGTCCGAGTTCAATGACCAGATGCCCCAGGTCAAGCCGGTTCCCGGCGGCTACTCGGTGCTGACGGAGCACGACGGCACGCCGCGGGCCGTGATCCGCACCACCGTGCTCGAGCGCCGTCCCTTTTTCGAGGTCGACTCCGCCTTCGCGTGGGACGAGGGCGAGGGCGATCGCACGCTGACGGACTGGAAGGACGGCCATCGCCGCTTCTTCAGCCGCGAACTGGAGACGCTCGGTCGGCGCTTCGACGAGAGCATGCTCGTCGATCTGGAACGGTTCGAGTTGCTCTTCCCGTTCGAGGCCGCGCTGAATCCCGTCGACTGTGGGCCACGCCTGCTGCCGTGCCCGCTGCCGGGAGCAATGGCGGCCAGCGCGGCGCTGCAGACCCAGTATTACGCGCGTGCCCACGGCTTCGGCGTGTACTTCGAGGCGGGCCGGCTGGCAGACATCGCCGGATTCCTCGCGCGGTTCGATGCGACGCGCGACGGCGTATGGGTCGTGGTCGACTGCGGAAGCATCGTCGGCACGATCGTCATCGACGGCGGGTCGACCGGCGATACGGCCTGCGCGCAGCTGCGCTGGTTCATCGTCGCCGATACAGTGCGCGGCAAGGGCATGGGACGCCGCATGATGCAGGCGGCGATGGATTTCGCTTCCGCACGCTATGAACGTGTGGTGCTCGGCACGTTTTCCGGGCTGGACGCTGCCCGGCATCTCTACGAAGACTTCGGCTTCCGCAGGACGCTCGAACGGCCTTCGACGCAGTGGGGTCCCGAGGTGCTCGAGCAGCACTGGGAGTGGGCCCGGTGAGCATCTTCGGCCTCGGCGGCGAGCAACTCGGCCTCTTCGCATTCGCAGTGCTGCTGCTGGCGCTGACGCCCGGGCCGGTATGGATCTACCTGATCTCGCGCACGCTGACGCAGGGGCGCCGCGCCGGCTACTTTTCCCTCATTGGTGTGATGGCCGGCGTGCTGGTGCATCTGCTGGCCGCCGCGCTCGGCCTGTCGGCGCTGCTGCTTGCCGTGCCCGCCGCTTTCGACGCGATCAAGCTCGCTGGGGCCGCCTACCTGCTGTGGCTGGCATGGAACACGCTGCGCGGTGGCGGCTTCAGCTTCACACCCCAGCCGCTCGATCCGGTAACGCCCCGAGTGCTGTTTCGCCAGTCCTTGACGGCATCGGTAATCAACCCGAAGGTCGCCGTGTTTTACTTGTCGCTGTTTCCGCAGTTTGTCGACCCGACGGGTGGCATGGTGTTGCTGCAGAGCCTGGCCCTCGGGGTCGTCCACGTCACGGTGTCGACGCTTGTCGACGGTGCGCTGGTCACGGTGGCCGGAGGCCTGGCGGCCTGGCTCGCCGTACGGCCGGGCTGGCTGCGGATGCAGCGCTGGGTGCTCGGCGCGGCGTTTGGCGTGCTCGCCGTCTGGCTGGCGCTGACACCGCGGCAACATTAGCCAGAATCAGCCATGTCCGCCGTTGCTTCCGAAGTCGTGTTCGACCGTTCGATGCCGTCGCCGGCGCGCATCGCGTCGGCCATCCTCGAGGGTTTCAACCGCCACTACCGTCTGTTCCGCTACGTGGCCCAGCAGGCCAAGCCGCTGTACGAGAACGGCGACTGGCAGCGTATGCGCACGCGGGCGCGCGAACGGATCGACTTCTACGACCAGCGCGTGCTCGAGGCGGTCGCGCGCATCGAGCGCGAGTTCGACCTGGCGTCCCTCGAGGACATGGAGCGGGATGCGCTGTGGCAGGCCGTCAAGCAGCACTACGTCTCGCTACTGGCCGAGCACCGCCAGCCCGAGTGCGCGGAGACCTTCTTCAACTCTGTGTGCACCAAGCTGCTGCATCGCGACTACTTCCGCAACCAGTTCCTGTTCGTGCGGCCGGGCGTGGCGACCGACTACATGGATTCCGACCCGCCGTCGTATCGCAGCTATTACCCGTCCGCGGGCCTGCGCAGGACCCTGCGCCAGATCATCATTGACGTCGGGCTCGCGTGTCGCTGGGAGGACGTCGAGCGCGACCTGCGGCTCCTGGTGCGCGCGGCGTGCGAGGCGCATCGCAACGGCGAGGCCTTCCGGCGGCCGTGGAACATGGAGCCGGACTGCCAGATCCAGATCCTGTCGTCGCTGTTCTTCCGCAACAAGGGCGCCTACATCGTCGGTCGCGTCATCAATGGCACTCGCATCACGCCATTGGCGGTGCCGATCCTGCGCAATGCGCGTGGGCAGCTGTATCTCGACACGGTGCTTTTCACCAGCGAACTGATGGCGACGCTGTTCTCGTTCACGCGCGCCTACTTCCTCGTCGACATGGAAGCGCCGTCAGCGTACGTCGACTTCCTGTCCACGATCCTGCCGCACAAGCCGCCGTCCGAGCTGTACACGATGGTCGGCCTCGCCAAGCAGGGCAAGACGCTGTTCTATCGCGACTTCCTGCACCATCTGAAGCACTCGACCGACCAGTTCGTCATCGCTCCCGGCATCAAGGGGCTGGTGATGTCGGTGTTCACGCTGCCGTCCTACCCTTACGTGTTCAAGGTCATCAAGGACGTGATCCCGCATCCGAAGGACACCGACCGCCAGCAGATCATGGCCAAGTACCAGCTGGTGAAGCTGCATGACCGGGTCGGCCGCATGGCGGACACCTGGGAATACTCGCAGGTGACGCTGCCGCGCGCGCGCTGCTCGCCCGAACTCATCGAGGAGCTGCGCAGCTACTGCCCGAGCCAGCTGGAATTCGGCGAAGGCACGCTGATGATCCGGCACGTCTATATCGAACGCCGCATGACGCCGCTCAACCTGTACCTCGCGAAGGCCACCGACGCCGAACTCGACCATGCGGTGATGGAATACGGCAACGCGATCAAGGAACTGGCTGCCGCCAACATCTTCCCGGGCGACATGCTCTACAAGAACTTCGGCGTCACGCGGCTCAATCGCGTCGTGTTCTACGACTACGACGAGATCGAGTACATGGCCGACTGCAACTTCCGCAACATGCCGGCGCCCAGCAGCATGGACGACGACTACGGCGGCGAGATCACGACCTACGTCGACAAGCGCGACATGTTTCCTGAACAGTGGAGGCCATTCCTCACCGGCGACCCGCGCATCAGGGCCGCGCTGCTGAAGCACCACGCGGACCTCTTCGAGCCCGGGTTCTGGCAGCGGCGCAAGGAACGCATCCTTGCCGGCCACCTGGAAGACGTTTTTCCGTATCCCCCCGAGCGCCGGTTCCGGCGCCGAAATGCATCAGAATCCGACTAGCCAAAGGAGAAAGCCATGAACGACCCCATCGTCATCGTTTCCGCAGCCCGCACACCGATCGGTGGCCTGCTGGGAGACTTTTCCGGACTGCAGGCCTGGCAACTGGGCGCGACCGCCATCAAGGCGGCGGTCGAACGTGCCAGCGTGGCCGGCGACTCCGTGGAGGAAGTACTGATGGGCTGCTGCCTGATGGCCGGGCAGGGCCAGGCGCCGGCGCGCCAGGCCGTGCTCGCGGCCGGCCTGCCGCAGTCGGCCGGCGCAGTCACGCTGTCGAAGATGTGCGGGTCCGGCATGCGCACGATGATGTTCGCGCATGACATGCTGATTGCCGGCAGCGCCAACCTGATCGTGGCGGGCGGCATGGAGAGCATGACGAACGCGCCGCACCTGCTGGTCGGCTCGCGCCGCGGCTACCGCTACGGCGCCTTCACCACCTACGACCACATGGCGCTCGACGGGCTCGAGGACGCGTATGAGCGCGGCAAGGCGATGGGTGTCTTCGCCGAGCAATGCGTCGCCAAGTACTCGTTCACGCGCGAAGCCCAGGACAAGTTCGCGATCGCCTCGACCGAGCGCGCGATGAAAGCGAATACCGACGGCAGCTTCGCCTGGGAGATCGCACCGGTGACGGTCGCCGGCAAGGGTGGCGAGGTCAAGATCGACAAGGACGAGCAGCCGTTCAAGGCCAAGCTCGACAAGATTCCGGGACTGAAGCCGGCGTTCAAGAAGGACGGCACCATCACCGCCGCCAACGCCTCGTCGATCTCCGACGGCGCGGCGGCGCTGGTCCTGATGCGCGAGTCGACCGCTGCCAGGATGGGCTGCAAGCCGATCGCACGGATCCTCGCGCATGCGGTGCACGCGCAGGCACCCGAGTGGTTCACTACCGCGCCGATCGGCGCGATCAACAAGGTGCTGGCGAAGACCGGGTGGAAGCCGGGCGACGTGCACTTGTGGGAGGTGAACGAGGCGTTTGCCGCGGTGACGATGGCGGCGATGAAGGAACTCGACCTGCCGCACGACAAGGTCAACATTCACGGTGGCGCCTGCGCGCTGGGGCACCCGATCGGCGCCTCCGGTGCCCGCATCGTTGTCACGCTGCTGGGCGCCCTGCGCAAGACCGGCGGCAAGCGCGGCGTGGCAGCGCTGTGCATCGGCGGCGGCGAGGCAACCGCCATGGCGCTCGAACTCGTCTAGGGCGCGAAGCGCTGCACCGCATGTTCGGCACCGCTGACCTGCCGCTCGTCATCGTGACTGCGCTCATGCGGCCCGCGGCCCGGCGCCTGCTGAACCTGCGTGACGCCACGCTGTTCGCGGCGCTGTCGGGACGCCTTGCTGTTGCTTCGCGATGAGCACCGTCCTCATCATCGGCGCATCCCGCGGCATCGGGATCGAGTTCGTCCGGCAGTACACCGCGGACGGCGCACGCGTAATCGGCACGGTGCGCCGCTCCGAGGACGCCCTGCGGCTGCGCGAACTGGGTGCGAAGCCACTGGTGCTCGACGTGGTCGACGAAGGCACGGTGGCGGAGTTCGGCGTGCAGTTGCACGGTGAACGCCTCGACGTGGTGATCCTCAACGCCGGCGTCTACGGGCCGCGGACAGCTGCGATTGCGGCTCCCGGAGGACTCGACTTCGATGCCGTCATGCACACCAACGTGCGCGCGCCGATGCAGCTGATCCCGCAGTTGGTTCCCGGGCTGGCCTCCGCCGGCGGCAAGCTCGCGCTGATCTCGAGCAGGATGGGCTCGATTTCACTGATGAGCAGCACGTCCGGCTGGCTCTACCGCACAAGCAAGGCTGCGGCCAATGCCGTATTGCGTGCGGCGAGCCTCGAACTCGGGCCGCACGGCATCGTCTGCATATCATTCCATCCGGGGTGGGTGCGCACGGAGATGGGCGGCGCCAGCGCCGACATCGACGCAGCGACGAGCGTGGCCGGCATGCGGCGCGTGCTGGCCACGGCGAATTCCTCGCAAAACGGAAAGTTCCTCAACTTCAACGGCGAGCAGCTGTCCTGGTGAAAAATGAGTGATCGGCGCTTGATCTCTTCGGGTTCCGCGTTCGAAGCGGTCGCCGGCTACAGCCGCGCCGTCGTCGAAGGGGACTACGTGCATGTCGCCGGCACCACCGGATTCGACTATGCGGCCATGACGATCGATGCCGATCCTGCCGCCCAGACGCACCAGTGTTTCCGCAACATCGCCGCTGCACTGGAGCAGGCGGGTTGCTCACTCGACGACGTCGTGCGGGTCCGCTACTTCCTCACGGAAGCGTCACTGTTCGAGCAAGTCGCGCCGATATTCGGCCAGTATTTCAAAACCGCCCGACCGGCAGCGACGGCCATCGTCTGCGGCCTCGTCGATGCCCGCATGAAGATAGAAATCGAAGTGACAGCCCGACGACGCGCCTGGAGTTGAGACAATGCGGGAATTCGACGACGTCCGTCCGGATGCATCGCTAGCCACTGACTGATATGCCACTGCAGCTTTTCATCGTGCTCGTGTTCGGCATCTGCTGCTGGCTCGCGATCGCCATCATCGAGCCGCTGATGCGCAGCTTTGCGATCGAAGCCGGCATGTCGAGCTGGCTGTTCATCGCGATTCCGGGCCTGCTGGCGATGCTGTTCGCGGTGCTGTCCTACCTGCGCGCAACCGACCGGGTCACCAGCATGGACAAGTCATTGTCGCGCGCGCTGCTGGTCGCGCTGGCCACCTGGATTGCGGTCGCCGGGATAATCGCCTGGCTGTGGTGCCCCTCGCACAGCGCACTTCGGTGCACGTCGTATGCGCTGATGATGACCGGCATCGTCGGCGGCGGGCCGCTGCTGGCCGGCGCGATGATCGCCGGCACCCTCGTGGGCCTGGTGCTGCGTTACCGACCGGCCTGGGTATCCTTCGCCGACCGGCCGAAGAAACCGGCCGACGAGGCGCCCGTCTGCCCGCTGGACGCAACCACGATCGATGCTCGCTGACGAACACAGGCAGTTGCGCGACGCGTTGCGCGACTTCGCCGAGCAGCAGCTGGCTCCCCACGCCGCCGAGTGGGATCGCAAGGCCATTTTTCCACACGCGGCACTGAAGCAGCTCGCCGCCCTCGGCACCTTCGGCATTGCGGTGCCCGAGACCTACGGCGGCGCCGGCATGGACTACACCGCGCTCGCCGTCGCGCTCGAAGAAATTGCCGCCGGCGATGGCGCCACCTCGACGATCATCAGTGTCAACAACTGCCCGGTCTGCTCGATCCTGATGGCGTGGGCGAGCGAGGAGCAAAAGCAGCGCTACCTGGTGCCGCTGGCCCGCGGCGACATGTTGGGAGCGTTCTGCCTGACCGAGCCGCATGTCGGGTCCGAGGCCTCCGGATTGCGCACGAGCGCCGTGCGCGACGGTGGTGACTGGGTGCTCAATGGCGTCAAGCAGTTCATCACCAGCGGCAAGAACGCCGACGTCGCGATCGTGCTGGCGGTGACGGAAAAGACCGCCGGCAAACGCGGCATCAGCGCCTTCATTGTCGACACGAAGACCCCGGGCTATGTCGTGGCCCGGATCGAGGAGAAGCTCGGCCAGCATGCGTCGGACACCGCGCAGATTCTCTTCGAGGATTGCCGCGTCCCGGCAGCGAACCTGATCGGCGACGAAGGCGCGGGTTACAGGATCGCGCTGTCGGGGCTCGAGGGCGGCCGCATCGGCATCGCCGCGCAGTCGCTCGGCATGGCGCGTGCGGCGTACGAGGCCGCGCTGAAATATTCCCGCGAACGCGTGGCCTTCGGCCAGCCGATCTTCGACCACCAGGCGGTGCAGTTCCGCCTCGCCGACATGGCCACGCAGCTCGAAGCGGCGCGCCAACTGATCCACCATGCGGCCGCGCTGAAGGACGCCGGCGAGCCGTGCCTGAAGCAGGCGGCGATGGCCAAGCTCTTTGCCTCCGAAATGGCCGAGCGCGTCTGCTCGGACGCGATCCAGATCCACGGCGGTTACGGCTACGTCGTCGACTTTCCGGTCGAGCGCATCTACCGCGATGTGCGCGTGTGCCAGATCTATGAAGGCACCAGCGACATCCAGCGCCTCCTGATCGCGCGCAACCTCTAGCGTGCGCGGTTCCGTTTCCGTGTCGATCGGGAGGTCCGGAGCATGAGCGGACCTGACTCCACCCAGCGCTTCTCCGATCGCGTCGAGGCCTACCTGGCGGGGCGTCCGCGCTATCCGGCCACCATCGTCGATCACCTGGTCCACTGCGGCGCCCTGCCAGCCGGAGGGATCGTCGCCGACATCGGCGTCGGCACTGGCCTTTCAGCCGAAGCGTTCCTCGCCGCTGGCCATCGCGTCATCGGGGTCGAACCAAACGCGCCAATGCGTGCGGCCGGCATGGAATACCTGGCGCGTTATCCCGCCTACAGCTGCCACGACGGCACGGCGGACGCGACGGGCCTCGCTGCAGCGTCGGTCGACCTCGTCATCGCTGCTCAGGCGTTTCACTGGTTCGATGCGGCGCGCTTCCGCGTCGAGTCGCAGCGGATCCTGCGGCCGGGCGGCTGGGCGGCGTTGATCTGGAACGACCGCGACCTTACCGGCACACCGTTCCTGGCGGGCTACGAGGCGCTGCTGCTGGATTACGGCAACGACTACCGCGCGATCCGCTACAGGCACCAGGGCACGGACTCGATCCCGGTGTACTTCGGCGGCCCGGCACCGGCCGTCGCCGAATTCCCCCATCAGCGGAAGATGAACTGGGCCGCGGTCGCTGCACTGGCCGGTTCCGCGTCCTACCTCCCGGCCGAGGGACAGCCACGACACGTCGAATTCATGGCAGGCCTGAAAGCGCTGTTCGACGGGCAGGCCGTCAACGGCACAATCGACATGCGCTACACCTGTCGCGTGCACGCAGCCCGGCTCACATGAAGTCCCGGTGGTCAGCACGTAACATCCGGGTTCCGGAATTCCTGCCCGGCACGCCATGGCCTCCACGATCGATTTCTACTTCGACTTTTCTTCGCCCTACTCGTACGTCGCTTCCGAGGAAATCGAGGCGCTCGCCGAGCGCCACGGACGGGAGATCTGCTGGCGGCCGATGCTGCTGGGCGTTGTGTTCAAGTCGGCGGGCAGCACGCCGCTGACGGAAGCCTACGGGCCGAAGGCGCGCTACTCGGTGCGCGACTTCGCGCGCTCGGCGGCTTTCGTCGGTGTTCCCTACCGTCACCCGACGGTGTTCCCGGTCGGCGCGGTGGCGGCGTCGCGCGCCGTGCTGTGGCTGCAACGCGAGTCTACGGCCCAGGCGGCGCCCTTCATCCATGCGGTGTTCCGCGCGCTCTTCGTGTCCGATCGCAACATCAGCGAGGTGCCGGTGGTTATGGAACTGGCGCAGAAGCTTGGCATCGACACCGACCGGCTGACGGCCGGCGTACAGGAGGAGGCGATCAAGACCGCGCTGCGCACCGAGGTGGAACAGGCGATCGCACGCGGCGTGTTCGGCGCGCCGGCCATGTTCGTCGACGGCGAGATGTTCTGGGGCCACGATCGACTGCCGCAGATCGAGCGCTGGATCACGACGGGTCCGTTCTAGCGGTTCACGGACGCGACCATGGGCATCACGGTCTTCGGCACCAGTAGCTCCGGCAATTGCCACAAGGTCCGCATGGTGCTCGACATCACCGGGCAACCTTACGCGTGGCGTGAAATCGACGTGATGAAGGCCGAGACGCGCACGCCGGAGTTCCTGAAGCTCAATCCGAACGGCAAGGTTCCGGTGGTTCAACTCGACGACGGCAGCACGCTGGCCGAGTCGAACGCGATCCTCTGGTATTTCGGCGAAGGTAACGCGCTGATCCCCGACGATCGCCTGCAGCGCGCGCGCATGCTGCAATGGATGTTCTTCGAGCAGTACACGCACGAGCCGGCGATCGCGGTCGCCCGCTTCATCCGCGTGTTCCTGCAGCGTGATGACGACCCGCGATTGCCGGACCTGCTGGTACGGGGCCAGCGTGCCCTGACGGTCATGGAACAGCAACTGGCCGGCCACGCGTTCTTCGTCGGTGAGCGTCTGAGCCTCGCCGACCTGGCGCTCTTCGCCTATACCCACCGCGCCGCCGACGGCGGCTTCGACCTCGCGCCGTATCCGGCCATCGACCGCTGGCTCGACCGCTGCCGGGCCGAGCCTGGAGTCACCGAGATGCCAGCACGATGAGCGAACTGGCGCACTTCAGGTTGCTCGCGCGGGCCAACCGGCTTGCCAACCATCGACTGCATGGCGCCTGCCTGCAACTCACCGAGACGGAGTTCACGGCTCCGCGCGTGAGCTTCTTCCCGAGCCTGTGGGCGACTCTGAATCACATCCTGATCGTCGACTGGTACTACATCGCGGCGCTGTACCGCGAGGCCGACATGCGCAGGGCCTTCGCCAGCGAGACACCGTTCGACCGGATGACTGAGCTTGCGGCGGCACAGGTCGCGGCGGACGAACGCCTGATCGCCTGGTGCGAGGCCGCCGACGATGCGGCGCTGGACGCCGAGGTCGCGATGGATCGCGCGAGCTTCGTGCAGCGCGACCGTGCCCGGCATGTTCTGATGCACCTGCTGACGCACCAGATCCATCATCGCGGTCAGGTGCACGCGATGCTCGCCGGAACCCGCATTGCGCCGCCGCAGCTCGACGAGTTCCTGATGCCGAGCGAAAGCCGCTTCCGCGTCAGCGACCTGACGGCGCTCGGGTGGTCGGAGGCGGACTTGTTCGGCGCCTTTGCCGCCGACAACGCGCGGCGTTCATCCAAGTGACACGCAAGCCAGCCATCCCGTTCATCCTGATCACCGTCGTCATCGACGTGATGGGCTTCGGGCTGCTGCTGCCGGTGCTGCCGGCACTGGTCGGCGAGTTCACGACGAGCCGGGACGCGCAGACCTACTGGTACGGCGCGATGATCATCGCGTTCGGGCTGACGCAGTTCGTCTGCGCGCCGATCCTCGGCGCCGTGTCGGACCGCTACGGGCGTCGTCCGGTACTGCTGCTGTCGATCGCCGGACTGGGGTCGATGTTCCTGCTGTCGGCGCTGGCGCAGTCGGCTGAGGCGCTGGTGGCACTGCGCATCATGGGCGGCGCGCTCGCTGCCAACTTCGCGGTCGCCAATGCCTATGTGGCGGACATCACGACGCCCGAGAAGCGCGCGAAGAGCTTCGGCATGATCGGCGCGGCCTTCGGCATCGGTTATGTGGTCGGACCGATGGTCGGCGGTCTGCTCGGCGCCATCGACATCCGGTTGCCCTTCTACGCGGCGGCCGCGCTGTCAGTGCTCAACCTGCTGTACGGCTGGCTGGTGCTGCCCGAATCGCTGCCGCATCGCGCCCATGGGGAGCGCCCGCCGCTAGACTTCAAGCGCATGAACCCGATCAGTTCCCTCTACGGACTGACACGGCTGCGCAATGTCGGCGTGCTGGTGGCGGTGATCGCGCTCGCCAACCTCGCCCAGTTCATCCTGCACACGACCTGGGTGCTGTACACGCAGTTCCGCTTCGACTGGGGCCCGCGCGAGACCGGTCTGTCGCTCTTCGTCGTCGGGCTGATGGCGGCACTGGTGCAGGGCGGCCTGCTCGGCTGGCTGCTGCGCCAGTTCGGCGAACGGCGGCTGGTCATCGCCGGGCTGGCGTCCGGCACGATTGCCTACGTCGCCTACGGCCTGACGACGGTGGGCTGGCTGATGTACGCGATCATCTTCGCCAATCTGCTCGCCTTCGGCATCGGTCCTGCGCTGCACGCGATCATCTCGAAGGCGGCCGATCCGAAGGAACAAGGCCTGGCGATGGGTTCGCTGTCATCGATGAACTCGCTTCTGGCGGCCGCCGCACCGCTGCTCGGCGCCCCGCTGCTGGCGGAAGCGAGCCACTTACCCGCTGGCGACTGGCGCATCGGCGCGCCTTTCTTCATGTCGGCGGCGCTGAGCCTGGTGGCTCTGGTGCTGGCCGTCGTGCACTTCCGGCGTCACCGCGAAAAGGGCGTCGCCCACGTCGCTGCCGCTGACGCACAGCTGATTCGCACGGCTACCATTCGCCTGACGGCGCCGCGACGAGACGCCGCGATCCATCCGGACCACAACGATGACGATCCTGGAGACCCGGCTCAACCCCCGCAGCCCCGAGTTCAAGGCCAACGCCGAGGCGATGAGCGCACAGGCGGCCGATCTCAAGGCGAAGATCACGCAGGTCGCGGCCGGAGGCGGTGCAGAGGCGCGCGCCAAGCACGCGGCACGCGGCAAGCTGTTGCCGCGCGACCGGGTGCAACTGCTGCTCGACCCCGGCACGCCGTTCCTCGAGCTCTCGCAGCTCGCGGCGTGGGACATGTACGACGGCGCCGCGCCGTCCGCGGGGATCATCACCGGCGTCGGGCGCGTTTCGGGCCGCGAGTGCGTGATCGTCTGCAACGACGCGACGGTCAAGGGCGGCACCTACTACCCGATGACGGTGAAGAAGCACCTGCGGGCGCAGGAGATCGCGCGCGAGAACCGCCTGCCGTGCATCTACCTGGTCGACTCCGGCGGCGCCAACCTGCCGAACCAGGACGACGTGTTCCCGGACCGCGAGCACTTCGGCCGCATCTTCTACAACCAGGCGACACTGTCGGCGGCCGGCATCCCGCAGATCGCCGTCGTGCTGGGCTCGTGCACCGCCGGCGGCGCGTATGTGCCGGCGATGTCGGACGAGTCGATCATCGTCGCCAACCAGGGCACGATCTTTCTCGGCGGTCCGCCGCTGGTGAAGGCCGCGACGGGCGAGGTCGTCACTGCTGAAGACCTGGGCGGCGGTGACGTGCACACGCGGCTGTCCGGTGTCGCCGACCACCTGGCGTCGAGCGACGCGCACGCGCTCGCGCTCGCGCGGCGCATCCTGGCGACGACCAACTACGTCAAGCCCGGTCAGCTGCGGTTGCGCGAGCCACGGGTACCAAAGCTTGATCCGGCCGAGATCTATGGCGTGATCCCGACCGACACGCGCAAGCCCTATGACGTGCACGAGGTCATCTCACGCCTCGTCGATGCCTCGGAATTTGATGAATGGAAGGCGCGCTTCGGTTCAACCCTGGTGACGGGTTTCGCATGGATCCACGGCATGCCGGTCGGCATCGTCGCCAACAACGGCATCCTGTTCTCCGAGAGTGCGCAGAAAGGCGCGCACTTCATCGAGCTGTGCTGCCAGCGCAAGGTGCCTCTGATCTTCCTGCAGAACATCACCGGCTTCATGGTCGGGCGCAAGGTCGAGAACGAAGGCATCGCGCGCCACGGCGCCAAGATGGTCACCGCGGTGTCTTGCGCGCAGGTGCCGAAGTTCACGGTGATCATCGGCGGGTCGTTCGGTGCCGGCAACTACGGCATGTGTGGTCGCGCCTTCGGTCCGCGCTTCGTCTGGATGTGGCCGAACGCTCGCATCAGCGTGATGGGCGGCGAGCAGGCCGCCAGCGTGCTCGCCACGGTCCGGCGCGACAACATCGAGGCCAAGGGCGGCACCTGGAGCGCTGAGGACGAGAAGAAATTCAAGGCGCCGATCCTGGCGCAGTACGAGCACCAGGGGCATCCGTACTACGCCACCGCGCGCCTGTGGGACGACGGCGTCATCGACCCGCTCGACACCCGCGAGACACTCGCGCTGGCGCTCAGCGCCGCGCTGAATGCGCCGATTCCGGACACGACCTTCGGCGTGTTCCGGATGTAACTGCGCCGGGCGATGACGAGCAGCGTCTACGCGCGCCCCGAGCACGAGGACCTGCGCCGCCAGGTCGCGCGCTTCATCGCCACCGAGGTCGAGCCGCACGCGCTCGCCTGGGACGAGGCGGGCGCCACCCCGCGCGAGGTGCTGCGCAAGATGGGCGCGCTCGGCTGGCTTGGGCTGATGTATCCGCCGGAGCATGGCGGTGCCGGCGCCGACATGACGACCAATGTCGTATTCCAGGAGGCGCTGTCGCGCTCGACCTCGGGCGGATACATCATCACCGTGCTGGTGCACACCGACATGGCGAGCCCGCATCTTGCGCATGGCGGCTCGCCCGAGCAGAAGTCACGGTGGTTGCCACGAGTCATCACAGGCGAGCTGATCACTGCGGTTGCGGTGACCGAGCCGGATGCCGGGTCCGACGTAGCGGCGATCCGCACACGCGCAGCGCGCGACGGTGATGACTGGGTGTTGAATGGCAGCAAGATGTTCATCACGAACGGCGTGCTGGCTAACCTCGTGTTTGTCGCAGCACGCACGGATCCGGCCGCCAAAGGGTCCCGCGGGATCTCGATCTTCGCGGTCGAGGTGGGTACTCCCGGGTTTCGAGTGGGGCGCGCTCTCAGCAAGCAAGGATGGCTGGCGTCCGACACCGCCGAACTGGTGTTCGAGGACTGTCGCGTGCCGGCGTCGCACCTGATCGGCACGCAGAACGCCGGCTTCCAGGCAATCATGCGCAACTTCCAGACCGAGCGCATCGCGCTGGGCAGCATGGCCATCGGCCACTGCCTGACGATGCTCGACCTGACGCATCGCTATGTGAACGACCGGCGCGCCTTCGGGGCGCCGCTGTGGAACAAGCAGGTGATCCGGCAGCGCCTGTCGATGCTTGCCGCGAAGACCGAAGCTGCACGTCAGTTGCTCTACCACTGCGCCTGGCTCGTCGACCAGCAGCACGACGCCGTGCGCGAAGTCTCGATGCTGAAGGCGCTGACCGGTGAACTCGTGAACGAAGTCGCCTACAGCTGCCAGCAGTTCCATGGCGGCATGGGTTACATGCGTGAGAGCCCGATCGAGCGGCTGGTGCGCGATGCGCGCGTGCTGGCGATCGGCGGCGGTGCCACCGAGGTAATGCTCGAGGAGGTGGCCAAACGATGGGCGCCTGCACCCTAGTGTTGCCAATCCACTAGCATGACCGTCCGGCATAGCGTTTTCAGCCCCTCCAGCAGCCATTCGGGCGCATGACATGACCACCACAACTCTCGATATCGCCATCAGCCATCGCGTCGCTGTCGTCTGGATGGCGCGCGAAACCGTGCGCAATGCGTTCAACGAAGCCTCGATCGCTGAACTGACCGAAACTTTCACAACGCTGGGTGCCGATCCCGACGTGCGCGCGATCGTGCTGGCTGGCAAGGGCCCGGCTTTCTGCGCAGGCGCGGACCTGGGCTGGATGAAGCGCATGGCGTCATTCACCCATCAGGAGAACCGCGCCGACGCGCTGAAGCTCGCCACGATGCTGCGCACAATCTACGAGTGTCCCAAGCCAGTCATTGCGCGCGTGCACGGTGATGCCTACGCCGGCGGAGTCGGCCTGGTCGCCGCGTGCGACATCGCGGTGGCGGCAATCGGCACCGATTTCTGCCTCAGCGAAACCAAGCTCGGCCTGATTCCCGCGACGATCGGCCCTTATGTGATTCGCGCGATGGGTGCCAATGCTGCGCGACGCTACTTCCTGACCGCGGAGAGGTTCGATGCGAGCGAAGCCTTTCGCCTCGGGCTGGTCCACGATCTCGCCCCCCTCGAAGAACTTGACCTGCGCATCAACGCTCTTCTTGGAACCCTGATGCAGACCAGCGCAAATGCCGTGAGCGAGTCCAAGCGGCTGGTGCGCGAACTGGCGGACCGGCCGATCGATGACGCGATCGTCGCGGACACTGCCGAGCGAATCGCGTCGATCCGCACCAGCGACGACGGCCGCGAGGGCGTGCGCGCCTTCCTCGAGAAGCGCAAGCCGCGCTGGGTCGTCGAGTACGAGGCGATGGCGGCCCAGGATGGGGATGATGAAGAAATGTAGTCGCTTGAAATGTACGCATCGGCTGTGCCGATGCACGTGCATTTCAAGCGCTCGAGTTGGCGAGTCGGGCTTCGGAGCGGCCGGGCGCCCGACTCGAGTACAACTGCCGGGCGGGCGTCGCGCGCTCGGTGCGAGTACAACTGCACGCTTGGGGAGCCGTGCCTGCTAGGCACACCGCAGAACGACATGGATTCCCTCGACCTGACACAACTGATCGCGCTGGCGGCGGTGCTGGGGTTTGCGAGCGGCATACGGCTCTATGCGGTGCTGCTGATCGTGGGCCTGGTCGGTTACGCCGGCTGGGTGGCGCTGCCGACAGGGCTGGAAATCCTGCAACACCCGATCGTGCTGATCGCGGCCGGGGTCATGTTCCTGGTCGAGTTCGTGGCCGACAAGATTCCCGGCGTGGACTCCATCTGGGACGGCATCCAGACATTCATTCGCATTCCGGCCGGTGCGGCGCTTGCCGCGGGAGTCTTCGGCGGCCTCGACAGTGCCGTGTGGACCACCGCCGCGGCGATCTTCGGCGGCACGCTCGCCGCCACCAGCCACTTCACGAAAGCGGGCGCCCGCGCGGCTGCAAACACCTCGCCGGAGCCCTTTTCGAATGTCGCGCTGTCGGTGGCCGAGGACCTCGCTGTCGGCGGGTTGCTGTGGCTGGTGATGACCTATCCCTGGATCGCTGCGGCAATCGTCGGCGTGCTGGTGCTGCTGGCGATCTGGTTGTTGCCGAAACTGTTCCGCTTTGTCCGTCGCATCCTGCGCGCACTGTTCGGCGCGTCCGATATGCCAACGCCCGCGTCAGGCGATAAGTCGGCGAGGTGACGATGTTCCGCAAGATACTGATTGCCAACCGAGGCGACCGAGCGGCTACGAGCTGCGAGCCTCATGCTGCCTGGCGCGAAGCGCCGGGCGATTTCGCCGCGGAGTGGACATGTTCCGCAAGCTGCTGATTGCCAACCGCGGCGAAATCGCCTGCCGGGTCATCACGACGGCACGCCGGATGGGCGTGCGCACTGTCGCCGTGTACTCGGACGCGGACGCCGGAAGCAAGCATGTCGCGATGGCCGACGAAGCGGTGCGGCTGGGTCCGGCCGCCGCAAAGGACAGCTACCTGCGCGGCGACCTGATCCTGCTGGCGGCACGCGATACCGGCGCGCACGCCATCCACCCGGGATACGGATTTCTCTCGGAAAACGAATCGTTCGCACAGGCCTGTGCCGATGCCGGCATCGCGTTCATCGGACCGCCGCCCTTCGCCATCCACGCGATGGGCAGCAAGAGCGAAGCAAAGACGCTAATGGAACGCGCCAAGGTGCCGCTGGTCCCGGGCTACCACGGCGCCAGGCAGGACCCGGTGTTCCTGCACGCGCAGGCGGATTCGATCGGCTATCCGGTGCTGATCAAGGCGAGCGCGGGCGGCGGCGGCAAGGGCATGCGGGTCGTCGGTGCGACGGCGGAGTTCGGCGCCGCGCTCGAGTCGTGCCAGCGCGAAGCCAAGGCGTCGTTCGGGGACGATCGCGTGCTGATCGAGAAGTATGTCGAGCGGCCGCGCCACATCGAGATCCAGGTCTTTGCGGATGGCGTGGGCAATGCCGTGTATCTGTTCGAGCGCGATTGCTCGGTACAGCGCCGGCATCAGAAGGTGATCGAGGAAGCACCGGCCCCGGGCATGACGCCGGAACGCCGCAAGGCAATGGGCGATGCCGCGGTAGCCGCCGCGAAGGCGGTGGGGTACGTCGGCGCCGGCACGGTCGAGTTCATTGCCGATCAGCAGGGTCATTTCTTCTTCATGGAAATGAACACGCGACTGCAGGTCGAGCATCCGGTGACCGAGATGATCGCCGGTCACGACCTGGTGGAGTGGCAGTTGCGCGTCGCCGCCGGCGAACCATTGACCGCCATGCTGCCGAAGCTGCAGGACTCGCTCGCGATCACCGGTCATGCGATCGAGGCACGCGTGTACGCCGAAAATCCCGACAAGGGGTTCTTGCCGGCGATCGGGCGACTCGCGCACTACGCGACCCCCGCACACGTGGCCTTCGCCCGCAATGCCGACGGCGAGCCGTTCCACCGGCCGGCTTCGGTGCGCATCGATTCCGGCGTGCGCGAAGGCGACGAGATCACGCCGTATTACGACCCGATGATCGCGAAGCTGATCGTCTGGGGCGAGGACCGGGCCCAGGCCATCGCCCGCATGCAGGAAGCGCTGGTCGAGATGCACATCGTCGGCCTCGCCAACAATGTCGATTTCCTCGCCCGGCTGTTTGCCAATCCGAGCTTTGTACGCGGGGAACTGGACACCGGGCTGATCGAGCGCGAACGCGAGCGGCTGTTCGCGCACGACGCCCACGATGAACGTGTCGGCAATGAACTGCTGGCGTTCGCCTGCGCCCGCGTGCTGACCGATGACGCGCGCGGCGAGACCGGCGATCCGTGGAGTTCGACGCACGGCTGGCGACTGAACACGACGTATACCCGCACGCTGACCTTCAAGTCCGAGTGTGGCGTGCACGATGTCGAGCTGGAATATGCGCGCGGCGGCCGTCGCTTTCGCCATTCCGGCGCCGATGCCTCGCTCGAGATCGCTCGGGCCGACGGCACGCGGCTCGCGATCGCGTTCGGCGGCCGTTTGCTCGTTGCGGATGTGGTGCGCCAGGGCGACGAACTGCACGTCTTCGCGCGCGGCCGCCATCGGGTGCTCACGCTCGTCGACGTCATTGCGCAGTCCGGCGAGCACGAGGCCGGCGGCGGCCGGCTCACCGCGCCGATGCCGGGCAAGGTCATCGCGATCACGACTCACGCCGGGGCACGCGTGGCCCGCGGCACGCCGCTGCTGGTGATGGAGGCGATGAAAATGGAGCACACGATCATCGCTCCGGGCGACGGTGTCGTCAGTGAACTGCTGTATGCGGTCGGCGACCAGGTCGCCGAGGGCGCCGAACTGGTTCGCTTCGAGTCGCCGTAGCACTGCGAGGCGATGACGCTGCGGATCGTCTTCTGCGCGCGCGAAACCACGGCGCAGGTGTGGGCCGAGGCACTGCGCGCGGCGTTGCAACAGCGAGGCGTCGATGCCGACGTCTGGAAACGCGATGCCGACCACACGGACGCCGACGCTCATGCACCGCAGGCCGACGTGGCCGTCGTCTGGCGGCCTCCGCCGACTTTCTTCGGCGAGCAGCACAATCTGCGCGCGGTGTTCAATCTCGGCGCCGGTGTCGATGCGCTGCTTGCGCTGCCAACGCTGCCGCCAGACGTACCGGTCTTTCGGCTCGAGGACGCCGGCATGGCGCGAGCGCTGGCGGAGTACGTGCTGGCCGCGGTGCTGCGCGTTTACCGCCGTTTCGATCGGTACGCCCTCTCGCAATCCGGGCACCGCTGGCAACCCGAGGCCCTGCCGGCGCGCGAACGCTATGCGGTGGGCGTCGCCGGACTCGGGGTGATCGGCTCCGCGATCGCGATCGAGCTGGTGCGGCAGGGCTTTGCGGTGCGCGGTCATGCGCGCAGCCGCAAGCGGATCGAAGGCGTCGACTGCCGTGCCGGCGATGACGAGTGGTCGAGCTTCCTTGACGGGCTCGATGTACTGGTCAGCGTGCTGCCGGCGACGAGCGCCACGCACGCGCGGCTCGACCGCTCGGCCCTGGAACGCCTCGCCCGCGGCGCGCACATCGTCAATGTCGGCCGCGGCTCGACGCTGGTTGAGGCCGACCTGCTCGCGCTGCTCGACGCCGGACACCTCGGCGGTGCGACGCTCGACGTCTTTGCCGCGGAGCCCTTGCCACCCGACCATCCGTTCTGGTCACGCCGCGAGATCGTCATCACGCCGCACATAGCGGCGGAAACCGAACTCGCGCCGGCGATCGCACAGGTTGCGGACAAGCTGGCCCGTTGGTCGCGCGGCGAGTCCGTCAGTGGCGGCGTCGACCGGGCGCGCGGCTACTGAAGCGACGCTGCCGCAGCTTCAGCCGGCTTCACCGGGTGCGTAGGGCAGCTGGTTCTCTTCGCGGAACGCGATCTGGATCGACACGGCTTCCGTTTCGCAGCTTTCATCGACGAGGTTGGAAGCGTAGTAGCGCACCTGGAGGTAGTGCGCGAACTCGTGTGCCAGCGATTCGTCCAGCGTGCGGCGGATGCGGCGGTAGTAGCCGGCGTCGTCCGACAGATAGATCTCGTTGCGCGCCATCACGTACACATTCGCGAACATCGGCGGGCGAAAGCGCCACTGCGGCGAGACAGCCTCCTGGAACTGCGCCAGTGGCGTGCTGCTTTCGAAGTAAATGCGCGGCATCGGTTCATCCGTGCGCAACGTGACGTTCATCTTGCGCGCCACCGATTCGAGGATATAGCGCGGGTCATGCTTCAGGCGCGCTCGCGAAGGATCGTCGGCGTTCGCGCCGCCCGTCCATGCGACAAGAGCGAAGAAC
The DNA here is from genome assembly GCA_963791235.1 of uncultured beta proteobacterium. GTDB lineage: Bacteria > Pseudomonadota > Gammaproteobacteria > Burkholderiales > Burkholderiaceae_F > JALORV01. The sequence continues at coordinate 138,497 of CAWBRW010000026.1, forward strand.
ACGGCAGCCAGCCACAGGCCGCGCTTCCCGGACTCTTCCGACGGGAAAGGTCTTGAAGGTGCAGCGGGTTGCATTTGCGTCTTCCTCCGGCCAGCGCCGTGTGAAGTTCAGATGCATCCATGCTCCTTTGAAGGGCTCGGCGACGCGACGGCCTATGCCGCAGCAAAAAGCACGACAAATCCACACCAGGCGGCGATGCCAAGCCACAGCAAGCGAAGGCCAGGCGCGCCCGGTGGTGGCGCGGCCTTGAAGCGCTCGCTGGCGCCCGGCCAGGACCGCGAGCCCCGGCAAAAAGGCCGAGTGTCGAGTGACAACCTGCCGCCGCAGGCAAGTGCGCGCGCCGCTCGTCGGACGGCGCCGGCGCTACCATTCAGTTTCGCTGGAGGATTCCGAATGCCACTGCCGTCCCGTGTCCGCATCGTCGACGTCGGCCCGCGCGATGGGCTGCAGAACGAGAAGCAGATGATCCCGGCCGACATCAAGGTCGAGCTGGTGGATCGACTCACCGACGCGGGCTTCGATGCGATCGAGGTCACCTCGTTCGTGTCACCGAAATGGGTGCCGCAGATGAGCGACGGTGCGGACGTCATGGCCCGCATCCGACGCAAGCCGGGTGTCGTCTACTCCGTGCTGGTGCCGAACTTGAAGGGTTTCGAAGGTGCGCTTGCAGCAACAGCCGACGAGATTGTCGTATTCGGCGCCGCCAGCGAAGCGTTCTCCCAGAAGAACATCAACTGCTCGATCGCCGAGTCGATCGAGCGGTTCCGTCCCGTGGTGGCGGCGGCACGGCAACACGGCATGCACGTGCGCGGAGCGATCTCCTGCGCACTGGGCTGTCCGTACCAGGGCGAGGTCGGCCCGGAGGCAGTGAAGTATGTCGCGCAGCTGATGCACGAAATTGGTGTGCAGCACATCGGCGTTGCCGACACCATTGGCGTCGGCACGCCGGAGAAGACCAAGCGCGCGATGGCCGCAGCGCTGCAAATCTACGAACTGGCGGATGTGTCCGGCCATTTTCACGACACCTATGGCATGGCGACGGCCAACGTGTATGCCTGCCTCGAACTCGGCATCGCGACCTTCGACACCAGCATCGCCGGACTCGGCGGTTGTCCGTATGCAAAGGGGGCGACAGGCAACGTCGCCACCGAGGATGTGCTGTACCTGCTGAACGGGCTCGGTATCGAAACCGGAATTGATTTCAGTCGAGTCGTCGCGACCGGACAGTGGATCAGCGGCATCCTGCAACGCAAGGCTTTCACGCGCGCGGGCAACGCCGTGACTGCGAAGCAAGCGGCATGAGCGTGCGCTAACGCACGTTGGCGATCACTTCGATCGCAATTTTTCGCATCGAAACAGCCCGCTTTCGACCGCTCGTCACCGATTAGCGGTGACATGCGCTGCCTGCGCCTTGGCGGACGGCGAATCACGCGCAATTCACGCAATTGGCGCGAGCCACTCTCCGGAAAATTCCCATCGTGATTCCGGGCGCACGGGCGTTCGGCGCGTGCCTTGGGCCGTTCATCCGAAGTCCTTGAACTGCACGCGCTGCGCATCCGATAGGTCATCAAGGCCGCGTGGGTCCGGACAGGTGAGGAGACGAAGCAATGTCGGTTAGCGTTTACAAACTCGAGACCTTGGCGCATGCGTCAGGCGTTCGTGGCTTCACGCTGATCGAACTCCTCGTGGTGATGGTCATCGCCGGAATCCTTGCGGCGATCGCGATCCCCAACTACTCCGAGTACGTCGTCCGCTCCAACCGCTCGGCGGCCCAGTCATTCATCGCCGATGTCGCCAGCCGCCAGGCGCAGTTCTTCCTCGACCGCCGCACCTACGCGACCACTGTCGCCGCGCTGAACCTGCCGGTGCCGGCCGAAGTCGCGACCCGCTACGCCTTCGCCATCGACGTGCAGGCCGGTCCGCCGCTGACCTACACGGTGACCGCCACGCCGACCGGTCCGCAAGTCAATGACCGCTGCGGCGCGCTCACGATCAACCAGGCCGGCAACAAGACCGCCGCCGGCCCCCGCTGCTGGTAGGAGACCGCCATGCACATCCGCTCCCACAGCCTTCGCGCGATGCCGCCGGCGACGCGCGGCTTCACGATCATCGAGATGATGATCGTCGTTGCGATCATGGTGATCCTGACCGGTGTTGGCAGTGCCGGCTTCGTCTGGCTGAACCAGTCCACCACGATCCGCGGCACGGCGTTCGATCTCGTGGCCGACCTCGACTTCGCGCGCAGTGAAGCGGTCAAGCGCAACGATGACGTCATTGTGCGGCCCATCAGCGACGACTGGCAGCAGGGCTGGCAGGTGGTCGCAGGCGCGCAGGTGCTGCGTTCGCGCGACGCGGTCGGAGCGCAGATCGGCTTCGCCAGCGCACCGACCGCACTGACCTTCGACGGCGCCGGCCGCGCATCACTCACAACCGTCCGCAATTTCCAGATCTGTCCGCCGTCCGGGGGCTCCGTCCTGGGCCGCGTCGTCCGCATCGATCCGTCGGGCCTGTCGCGTTCGGCGAAGTTCACCTGTTCGGCCTGACCCTCATGCTTCCGCGCCGCCTCAGCGCTGGCTTCGCGCTGGTCGAATCGATGGTCACGATCGTCGTGATCGCATTCGGCCTGCTCGGTGTCGCCGGTCTGGTGTCGCGCTCGTTCGTCACCGAGACCGAGGCCAACCAGCGTACCCAGGCGGCGCTGCTGCTGCAGGATATGGTCGCCCGCATCGAAGCCAATCGCGCCAACGTCGCCACCTACGTCACCGGCGATGCCGGAATCACCGGCTATGTCGATGTCGGCGGCGTCCCCACACTGATCAGTTGCGATCCTGCGGCCCCCCTGGTCGAACGCGACCGCTGCGAATGGGGACAGAAGCTGGCTGGCGCCGACGAGCGGATTGAAGCGCGCAACGCGTCGATGCTGGTCGGCGCGATCGGCTGCGTCTACGAGATCGACGCGTTCAACCGTGTCTATGCCGTCTCGGTGGCCTGGCAGGGAGCGGGCGAGGGCGCCACGCCGTCCGCCGACCTCGCCTACGCGCCGGCTGGCTGTGGCCGCAACCTGTATGGCACCGAAGCCCAGCGGCGCCTGATGACCACGCTGTTGCGCATCGGCACGCTCAATCCAGCGCCCTGAGGCCGAAGTCCATGTCCCCGCGCCGCGCCGCCGGCTTCTCACTGATCGAGCTGATGATCGCGATGACGATCGGCTTGATCCTGCTCACCGTGCTGGCGACAGTGTTCGACCAGACCACCTCCGGGCGCAATGCGCTGGAACGCATCTCGCGGCTGACGGAAAACTCGCGTTTCGCCGCCGACATCATCGGCGACGACATCCGCCACGCCGGGTTCTATGGCAATTTCATGCCTCCCAGCGACGCGGTATTCGCGGATCCGTCGCCGTGCGACTGGGATGTCGTCGATGTCGCGAAGATCGGCTGGCAGCCCAACCTCGCCTCGCCGGAGTATCCGGCGCAGTTGATGGGCTATGACGATCCCGCTGCCACCGTTACCGCGATTGACTGCCTGCCGAACCGCGTTCCCGGCACCGACGTCCTCGTGATCCGACGCGCCGGGTCGGCGAACGTGACCGGTGCGGCCGTCACGCTGCAGAACGTCTATGTGCAAGCGTCGCAGTGCGTCAACGACGCCCCTTCGCTGCGAGTGTCGAACACGGCGGCGCTTTTCACCTTGCGCACCGCTGCATGCGACCCGGCGCTGCTGGCACCGGTGCGCCGCTATTTCGTTCGCGTCTATTACGTGTCCAGCTGCAACGACTGTTCGCCGTCGGACGGCATCCGCACGCTGCGTCGGTTCGAGTTCGTGGACGGCGGAACACGCAACGTGCCGCTCGCTGAGGGCGTCGAACAGTTCCAGATCGAGTACGCGTTCGACACCAACGATGACGGCAGTCCGGAACAGTTCCTGACGACGATATCGGGCGGCACCACGCCGACCTCGCGCTGGTCGAACGTCGTGGCGCTGCGGTTGCATCTGCTGTTGCGCAGCACCGAGTCGGCTGGCGCCGCAAACACGTCGCCCGCGGTCTACGACCTCGGGCCTGCGCACAACGCGGAAACCTGCACCGCCGGCTTCAAGTGCCGGGCGCTGTCGACGACGCTGAGGCTCAACAACGTCGCCGGGCGGAGGGAAAGCTGATGCCACGCCATCATCGCGAATCCGGCGCCGCGCTGGTCGTCGCAATCATCTTCCTGTTGCTGCTGTCGACGCTCGCCCTGACGGGCCTGCGCGCCAGCACGACCAACGTGACCATCGTCGGCAACATGCAGGCGCGGCAGGAAGTGATTTCCACCGCGCAGATGCTGCTCGAGCAGACGGTGAGCAGCGACGAGTTCGCCCGCAATCCGCAGGGCGTTTTCGAGGCCGCCCGGGTCAACAGCGACTTCAACGGGGACGGCACGGCCGACGCCACGGCGGCACTGGCGGTGGCGCCGGTGTGCCTGCGCGTGCGCGTGGTCTCGCTCGTCGACCTCGATCCCGACAATCCTGTAGACGCGGGCTGCTTCGCCAGCGCCGCACTTGCAAATCCCGGGTTCGTCCCGGCCGGTGGCGGGCCGGTCGGGTCGCTCTGCGCGGATACCGAGTGGCACCTGAGTTCGCGGGCAACCGACGCGCGCACCGGGGCCACAGTCACCATCAACCAGGGCGTCACTCTTCGCACTGCCGTGGTTGGTCTCAACGCGGTGTGCCAATGACGATCTCCTCCCGCCTGTCCCTGCAAGAACGCCTGCTGACCGCCGCCCTCGCCGCTGCACTTGCTGCGGCGGGCCTGTTCTGGGCCTCGAACGCGCACGCGGACGACATCGACATCTACTCGCTGGCCAATATCGAGGGGTTCCGGCCGAACGTGCTGATCATCCTCGACAACTCCGCGAACTGGAGTGCCTCGCTAAAGGGCCTTCCAAATTGCGACGCCGCCGGCGCCAAGGTCAACTCCAAGCATGAAGACACCAAGTTCGGCAAGGAGAAGTGCGCGCTCTACAAGGTGATCAACAGCCTCTCGTACCAAGACCTGGGCCAGTTCAACTTCGCACTGATGCTTTTCAACGAGTCGCCGGACGACGGCGGCTATCCACGCCAGGCCTTCGTCAACGTCAAGACAGAGGGCGACAAAACGACGCTGCTCAACCTCATCAGCGGCCTCGACCGCGACAACGACAAGACCAACAACGCGTCGAGCGCCACGACCTTCTATGAAGCCTACCAGTGGTTCACCGGCGGCAAGGTCCACATGGGGAACAAGACCGCCAGCAAGCACGATCCCCTAGCTTTCACGGACTCGAGCAAGACCACTTACGAGTCGCCTGGCCTCGGGTGCGCCCGCAACCACATCATCTACCTCGCCAACGGGTCTCCGGCGGATAACGACAACAAGGCGCTGGAACTGCTGAAGCGGCTCAGTCCGAGTGCCACGCAAATGAGCATCCCGGTCGCCGAAAACATCAAGAGCACTGACGCCGCCAACTGGATCGACGAATTCGCGGCCTTCTTCAACTCTGCCGCTGACCTGGACGGCAGCGTCGAAGGCGCCCAGAACATCACCACTCACACGATCGCGGTGACTGGCGCCTCGAGCGACGGCAATTTCCCGAACTACATCCGCTGGATCGCCAAGCAGGGCGGCGGCCTGTATCAGGAAGCACAGAACAGCGACCAGATCATCGTCGCGTTTACGAAGATCCTGAACCAGATCCGCGCATCGAACAGCGTGTTCGCCTCGGCCAGTTTGCCGGTGTCGGCCAACACCCAGGGCACTTACCTGAATCAGGTCTACATCGGCATGTTCCGCCCGGACGGCAACGCGCTGCCGCGCTGGGTCGGCAACCTGAAGCAGTACAAGTTCGTCTATGACACGGCTTCCGATTCGCTGCAGCTCGCCGACGCCGGCGACACGCCCGCCGTCAGCCCGGTCACCGGCTTCATCCACGAGGATGCGACCAGCTTCTGGACGCAGCCCAGCAGCTTCTGGAGCAAAGTCGAGGCGAGTTCGGGCGGCAAGTACTCGCGCAGCGATGCGCCGGACGGAGAAAAGGTCGAAAAGGGCGGAATCGCGCAGTGGCTGCGCTCGACCTACCGGGATACGCGTGCTGGACGGCCGGTCTATACCTGCGTCGGCGGCGGATGCGACGGCGGCTCGTCCGGCAGCGACCTCGCCACTGCCGGTATTGACCTCGTCAATGGCGGCAGCGGATACCGTTTCCAGACCGACAATTCGGGGCTGACAACGGCAATGCTGGGGGCCGGGAGCACGACAGAGCGCGACCTCATCATCCGCTGGGTCCGCGGCCGTGAGAACGTGACCAGTACGAACGTCGCCAACGAGTCGGTCGCGCGCGACCAGCTCGGCCAGGCGCCGGACGGCGTGACGGTCCGACCTTCGATCCACGGCGACGTGCTGCATTCGCGCCCGGTGGCCATCAACTATGGCGGAACGCGTGGCGTCGTCGTGTTCTACGGAGCGAACGACGGCATGCTGCGCGCGATCAACGGCAACCAGACCGGTTCCGGAGCGGGCAGCGAGATGTGGGCATTCGTCGCGCCCGAACACTTCGCCACGCTGCGCCGGCTGCGCGAGAACAATCCGGAAGTGCGCTATCCGTCGACGCCTTCGGCCAACACCAGCGCGCGCCCGCGCGAGTACTTCTTCGACGGGCCTATAGGCGCCTACCAGAATACGGCGGCCAACGAGGTCGCGATCTTCGCCACCTTCCGCCGCGGCGGGAGCGGGGTCTATGCATTCAACGTCAGCACGCCCGACCAGCCGCGCCTGATGTGGAAGATCAACGGGACGGGTGATTACAGTGCGCTCGGACAGACCTGGTCGATGCCGCGCGTGTCCCGCGTGAAGGATCGCGCTGAACCGGTGTTGATCATGGGTGGCGGCTACGACAACGTTGCCGAAGACGCATCGCCCGCCGGCACGACAACCAAGGGACGCGGCGTCTATGTGATGAACATGCGCACCGGCGCCCGGCTTGCCTTACTTCCGACCGATTTCAGCGTTCCGGCCGATGTCACCGTGCTCGACACCGATGGCGACGGCTACGTTGACCGCGCCTACGTGGTCGACGCGCGTGCCCAGCTCTACCGCATTGACATGGAATCGGCCGCTGGCGCTGCACGCGAGCCGACGGACTGGGTCATCACCAAGATCGCCGCGCTGAACGACGGCACCGACGGAACCAACGGCACACGCAAGGTGTTCTTTGCGCCGGACGTGATCCTCACACGCAACTACACGGTGGTGCTGCTCGGCACCGGTGACCGCGAGAAACCGCTGAAGACCGTAAGCAACGATCGCTTCTTCGTCATCAAGGACACACGTGTCGACAAGGGCGAACCGACCGTCGTCTCTCCGATCACGGAGGCAAGCCTGGCCGAGATCAACTCGGCGAACATTGCCGGCCGCGATCCTGAGGGGTGCTCCTACGCGCTCGCCACCAACGGCGAAAAGGTGATCAACCAGCCGATCACGTTCGGCGGCATCACCTATTTCTCGACCAACCGCCCGTTGCCGCCCGGCGGCGGCAGCTGCACACGCGCGCAGAACCGCGCCTACCAGATGCCGCTGCTGTGCCGCAATCCTTCGGCGCGGAACCTTATCGGCGATGGCCTGCCGCCGTCACCGGTGGTCGGCTACGTCGACGTCGGCCGCGGCAAGCTGGTGCCGTTCGTCATCGGCGGAGCGAACGACAAGAACTCCTCGATCGAGGCCAACCGCGCCAACATTCCGATCCCCGCGAAACGCAAGCGTTCGTACTGGTTCATGGAGAACCGCGACCGCTGACGCTGCAGTCGCGGGGCGACAGCCCGGCCAGAAACGGCCGCGCTATCGTTCGCCCCGATGTCGCGCCTGCTTCACCTGACCACGACTACCTCGCGCCTCGTCGCGCGGTGGCTCTGGCGCGGCTTCCTTGCCGTGGCCGGCCTGTGCCTGGCGGTCGCTCTCGGTTTCACGCTGTATGCGGTCGGCGCCCTGCCCCCACTGCAACCCTGGCACACCGAGCGGCTGCACGAGGAATTCTCGGCATGGAAGCACGCGGACCTCGACTTCGAGGGCTACCTGCAGCTGGAGCAGCGACTGTTCGAGGAACTTCGCACGAAAGCAGCGACGTGGCCTCGGGACGAGGCGTTCGTGCACAGCCGCTTCAATCCGGACGGCGTGCCCAACCGACTCGCGGCCGGCTCGCCCCACAACCGGTCGTTCCGGCTGAAGTCCGATACCCCGGTCGGCGCCGCGCTGCTGATCCACGGTCTCAGCGACTCGCCGTACTCGATGAAGGCGCTGGCGGAGTCGCTGCACGCCCGAGGCATCGACGTCACGGTGGTGCGTCTGCCGGGCCACGGCACGCTGCCGTCGATGATGACCGAGATGTCGTACCGCGACTGGACGACTGCGACGCGAATCGCGGCGCGTGCCGCTGCCGCCCGGGCACCGGCGGGCACGCCGTTCTACATCGGCGGGTACTCCACCGGCGGGACGCTGTCGCTGCTGTATGCGCTCGACAGCCTGGACGACAGCTCGCTGCGCCGCCCGGATCGCGTGCTGCTGGTATCGCCGGCCATCGAACTGACGCGCGTGGCCGCACTCGCCAGCATCATCGACATCGCGAGCATCGTGCCAGTGCCGGTGCTGGAAAAGGTCCGCTGGCAGGAAGTGGTCGCGGAGTTCGATCCCTACAAGTTCAACTCGTTTCCGGTCAATGCTTCGCGGCAGGTCAATCGCGCCACCCGGGAGCTGCAGCGCACGCTCGCGCGCGCCCGCGAAAGCGGCGCCATCGCGCAGATGCCGCCGGTCACCGCCTGGCAGTCCGCGGTGGATTCAACGGTCGGGGCCAGCGGCACCGTTGATGTGCTGTTCGCGGCACTGCAGGGCCCGCAGCATTGTCTGGTGCTTTTCGACGTCAACCGCAGCGAGACATTCAGCAGCGTGCAGCGGCCGGGGGCGCGGGCGCTGATCGAACGCACCGCCCGGGAAGCACGCTCGTACACGCTGGACCTGGTGACCAACTTCGACCGGCAGCAGGAACAGGTTGTCGTGCACCGCATCGCGCCCGACGGGGCGCGACAGGAACTGCCGACCGGGCTCACCTGGCCACGCGACCTGGTCTCGCTCGGCCACGTCGCGTTGCCCTTTCCGCCCGACGATCCGGTGTACGGTTTCCGTCCGGGCAGTGGGCGCGGCGGCATTCCGAGCATCGGCTCGTGGCTGCTGCGCGGGGAGTCCGGCGCCACGACGGTTTCGCTCGGGTCGCTGACGCGCCTGCGCAGCAACCCTTTCTGGTCGCTGATCGACCAGCAGATCGGCGAGTACGTCGCCGCCGATCGCGTCAAGGCACGCTAGGGTCGCGCGCCGTCCGTGCGCGTGTCAGGGTGAGCGCACGCCGGCCCCAGATCCAGACGTACTGCACGCCGGACGTGACGACGCTGAGAAACACACACGCGAACAGCAGCGGCAGCGTGGCACGGTCGTCCACCAGCGCAGCGGCATCGGCGATCACCGCGGCAAGCATGACAAACTCCAGAACGGTGTTGAGCTTGGAAAGCCACGTCGGTGCCATCTCGACATGCCCGAACAGCCGGTGATAGGCGACAGCGCCACCCACGATGACGACGTCGCGCAGCACGATCGCGGCTGCCAGCCACATCGGAAGCAGACCCTGCCATGCCAGCAGCAGTGTCACCGTGAGCATTGTCAGCTTGTCGGCGATCGGGTCGGCGATCGCACCGAAGCGCGTCCGGGCATTGAAGCGTCGCGCAATGGTGCCGTCGACAAGATCGCTCAGCGCCGACGCGGCCAGCGTCCAGAAGGCCTCGACATAGCGCTCCTGCAGCAGCAGTGCGCCAATCACCGGTATCAGCAGCCCGCGCACGACGGTGATCACGTTGGGCACGTGCCGCAGCGCGCGGCCGGTGGCGATATCAGAGGCGGGCGACATGATCGGCAATGGTCCGCCGCAATGCCGCATCCGGCAAGCGGCCGTGCGCGGCAGCGATGTTCTCGCGCATGTGCTCCGGGTTCGTCGTCGCCGGAATGGCGCAGGTGACCGCCGGGTGCGAGACGATCCACTTCAGGCAGACCTGCCCCCAGTTCGTGCAGTCGATGTCGGCCACCCAGCCGGGCAGCGGCCGCGCGCTCAACCGATCCACCAGCGCGCCGCCATCAAATGGCCGGTTGATGATCACCGCGGTGCCACGCTCGGCGGCCAGCGGCAGCAGGCGCGCCTCGACGCTGCGATCGGCAAGGCTGTAGGTGAACTGCACGAAATCGAACTCCGCGCGCTGCAGCGCCTGCTCGAGCGCGGCATGGCGGCGCCCGTGCGAGGTGGTGATGCCGATGTAGCGAACGCGCCCCTCGGCCTTCCACTGCTTCAACGTGGCCAGGTGCGTCTCCCAGTCGACCATGTTGTGGATCTGCATCAGGTCGAAGCGCGGCAGGCGCCAGAGTGCGAGCGACTGGTTCATCTGGTCGATGCCGGCCCCCCGGCCGCTGGTCCAGACTTTGGTGGCCGCGAACGTCGATGACGCGCGGCCCAGTTGTGACACCAGTTCCCCGACCACCGCCTCGGCGCGGCCATACATCGGGCTCGAGTCGATCAGGCGTCCGCCGCCGGCGTAGAAAGCCTCCAGAACCTGGCGGCGCCGTGCCAGGTCAAAGCGACTGGCACCGATGTCGAAGGTCAGCCAGGTACCGAGGCCGATGACCGGCAGCCGTTCCCCGGTCCGCGGGATTGGGCGCTGGATGAGCGAATTCGCCTGTGCGATAGACGGCCACAGCACCGTCCCGGCCAGGCCGAGGGCCGAGCCGGCGACAACGCGGCGGCGGCCCCGATCAATGACGATCACGATCTCTGTCACCCGACGCCGCACTTGCAACGCAGCACGGGCCGCCGGGCGGGTTGCGCCCCGTCGCGATGCGTGTGCTTGCACACGCATGCGCGCAGCGTCGGATTGGACGGCAAGTGCACGGCGGTCATGTCGTCACGCATTCTGCCAGTGCACAGAGGGCGTCCGGGGTCATAGAATCCGCCGACCTGGAGGATCGACGTGAGCCCTGACCTGAAGCCCGGGATCAGCTATGTCTTCGACTACACGGTCCCGGACAGCAAGACGGTGCCGCGCCTGTACCCGGAGTGGCGCGAGTTCGGCGAGATGCCGGAGGTGTTCGCGACCGGTTTTCTCGTTGGCCTGATGGAAGGCGCGTGCCAGCTGGCGATCAAGCCCTATCTCGACTGGCCGCGTGAACAGTCGCTCGGCACCCATGTCAGCTTCTCGCACCTGGCGGCGACGCCACCGGGTCTGACGGTGCGCGTGCGTTGCGAGGTCATCGCGGTCGAGGGACGCAAGGTGCGCTTCCAGGCCAGCGCGCACGACGGCCATGACCTGATCTCCGAGGGCACGCACGAGCGCTTCATCATCGACGTCGCTCGCTTCAATGAGAAGCTTTCCGCCAAGCGGCGTGCGGCGGGACACTGACGATGGGTGAACCCGTCCTCGACAGTCGGGTACTGGAGTTCCTGGAGCATCGCGTGCTTGTCTCGGTGGCCTCGCGCAGTGCCGAGCATGTTCCGTCGCTGGTCCGCTGCGTCGGTTTCCGCGTGCATGAACGGCCGCAGCGCCTGACGGTGTTCGTGCGCACGCGCTATTCGGAGCGCGTGCTCGACGACATCCAGGCCACCGGCCTCGTTGCAGTGGTCTTCAGCGAGCCGAGCACGCACCGGACGCTGCAGGTCAAGGGCACCGACGCCGTCGCCGGTCCCCTCCAGGAAGGCGACTGGCCAATGATCGGCATGCACATCGAAGCGGCGGTCGCGGAGCTCGGTCCGCTGGGTTATCCGGAACGCTGGGTCCGGACGGTGTTCGAGGCCACGCCAGCCCAGGTGCAGGCAGTGCGGTTCACGCCCTCGAGTGCGTTTGCTCAAACGCCGGGCCCGCGGGCCGGTGCGCCGCTCGCCGGGATGCAGCCATGAGTCGGCCACGTGCCGCCGAAGACGCGCCCGAAGTCGCGCGCGACGGTCGGTCGTTGACCGGGCCGCCGCTCGACTCGATCCGCGCCTGCCTCGAGGGCATCGTGCCGAGCCTGGTGGCGACCTGCGGCGCGGACGGCGCACCGAACCTGACCTATGTCTCCCACGTGCATTACGTCGACCGCACGCACGTCGCGCTGTCGTTCCAGTTCTTCAACAAGACGCGCGCCAACATCCTGGTCAATCCGCGCGCCACGGTGTTCCTCATCGATCCGCACACGGCCGGGCGCTACGTGCTGCAGGTTCGCTACCTGCGTACCGAAGCGGCGGGCGCGTTGTTCGAGCGCATGAAGGCCTACCTGGCGGGAATCGCGTCGCACACGGGCATGGCGGGCGTGTTCAAGCTGCAGGGTGCCGACGTGTACGAAGTGCTCGACATCGAGCACCTGCCGGGGCCGGAACTGCCGCCGCCGGTGGCGCGCGGCGGCCTTCTCGCTGCCGTCCGGTCGGTGTCTTCCTTGCTCGCCGCGGCGACCGACCTGCACACCGTGCTCGATGAAGTGCTGGCGATCCTCGAAGCCGACATGGGCATCGAGCACTCGATGGTGCTACTGGTCGAGCGCAGCCGCGAGCGCCTGTACACCGTGGCCAGCCGCGGCTATGCGGCTTCGGGAGTGGGCTCGGAGATTCCGCTGGGGCAGGGAATCATCGGCGTGGCAGCGCGTGAAGGCGCCGCAATACGCATCTCGCATGGCACCAGCGAATACGCCTACAGCCGGACGATCCGCGAGCGCGCCGCACGCGATGGCCTGACAGACCTGCTGGAAACGGAAATTCCGCTGCCCGGCCTGCCGAGCCCCGGATCGCAGGCCGCGGTACCGCTGCGGGTCGGCGGCTGCGCCGTGGGTGTGCTGTTCGTCGAGAGCCCGGAGGATGCCCGCTTCAACTGGGAAGACGAAGACGCGCTGGTCGCGATCGCGTCGCAGCTCGGCACGACGATCGCACTGCTGCAACAGGCGTCCGATGTCTTCGACGAAGCACCACCGGCGGCGGTCGAGCGTGCCGAGACGCCGCGCGGCGCATCGCTCACGGTGCGCCACTATGCGGTCGACAATTCGGTGTTCGTTGGCGACGACTACCTGATCAAGGGCGTCGCCGGCGCGATCTTCCGCAAGCTCGTGCGCGATTTCGTCGAGCAGGGCCGCACCGACTTCACCAACCGCGAGTTGCGCCTCGATCCGTCGATCCGCCTGCCGGACATCACCGACAACCTCGAGGCACGGCTGATCCTGCTGGTTCGGCGCCTGCAGGAGCGCGGCTCCGACATCCGCATCGAGAAGACCGGGCGCGGCCGCTTCCATCTCGCCGTCGAGCGGCCGCTGACACTGGTCGAAGCCGGCTAGGCGGCCAGCGCGACGCGCTCCTCGGCAGGGGCAACCCGCGGCGACGAGGACTCCTGCGGCATCGGTCCGATCGCTGCGCCCAGCTTGGCCCAGTCGCGCGCATCCAGGTGCGGACGAACGATGTCGAGCACGGCCGCGAACACCGGGGCCGGCGCGGCCCGCTGCATGCCCCCGAGGACCGCTGCTCGCTCGGGAGCGCTGCTCGCCGGGATCATCCAACGCATCGCAACCGCCATCGCCGCAGGCTTGACCGCGGCCACTACGCGCTGATGCACTGCGAGAACCTCCTCCTCGCTGTAGCAGGCCACGAGCGCCGCGTGGTTCTCCGTTTCCTCCACGTGCATATGTTCGAAGCTTTCCGCGACAAAGAGCGCCAGTTGCCGGTACAGACGCAGTGCCGCCACGGGCCGCTCCTGCCCCGGGCTGCGCTCGAGGATGCGCAACGAGCTTTCGAGCAGGTCGAGGGTCTCCAGGTGCTGCTCGTGCTCGGCGTGCGATTCGTGGCTGGCTCCTGCGCGGCGCGCCTCGAGCACCGGATGGATCAATTCCTCTTCGTGGTGCAGGTGGTCGCGCGCAAAGTCGATCATCTGGCGAACAGCGTCCGCTGTCGTCTGGGTTTCCGCAGGATCGCTCGGATCAAGACGACCCACCCGTACCAGGACTTCTGACATGCAGGCGCGCAGGCCCTTGTGGATCTGCGTGTAGAGATTGAAGCGTTCGCTGCCGGACATTCTTGACTCCCTCAGGTGACGTTGCTGTTCTGACAGGACTGTAGGCAACCGCCGCCGGCTGCGTCGCTAAATCGTCGTTAAGTCAACCCTAAGAGTTTCCTAAACCCCCGACGGACGCGCGGTTGCTGCATGCGAGAATCAATCGCATGCCGCAGCCGATCCCCGCAGCTCTCGACGGATCACCGGTGCCGTCGCCGTGCGTGTCGATATGCCAGATGAACGCGCACAGCGGACTGTGCGGCGGTTGCCTGCGCACAATCGAAGAGATCGCGGGCTGGAGCCGCTATTCCGAAGCGGAAAAACGGGCCGTACTGGCGCGCATAGTCGAACGCCGGGCGCCGGGCTGACACACGACCAACGCTATGACAACGCCACTAGCGTCTGCCGTGCTTCCGCCGACCTTGCATGTATTCGAGCGCGGCTGGCTGTCGTCGAACAACATCCTGTTCTTCGACGATGCGGACGGTGCTTCCTTGGTCGACACCGGATACGTCAGCCACCGCGTACAGACTCTCGGACTCGTCAGAAGCCGGCTTGACGGACGCGGCCTGACGCGCATCTTCAACACCCATCTGCACTCCGACCACTGTGGGGGGAATGCCTATCTGCAGCAGGAGACCGGGGCGCGCATCGCGATTCCGCCGGGGCTCGCGAAAGCCGTGGCGCGCTGGGACGAGGACGAGCTGACGTTCCGTGCGACCGGGCAGCAGTGCGACCGCTTCGGCTATGACGCACTGATCGAACCGGGCACCACGCTGCGCCTGGGAGAATGTGACTGGCAGGCGCTTGCCGCACCGGGGCACGACCCGCACTCCATTATGTTGTGGAACGCAGAAGACCGGGTACTCATCTCCGCCGATGCACTGTGGCAGCACGGCTTCGGCGGCATCTTCCCGGAGATCGAGGGCGAGTCAGGGTTTGCGGAGCAGGCTGCGATGCTCGACCTGATCGAGCAGCTTCAGCCCCGCGTTGTCATTCCGGGGCACGGCGCCCCGTTTACCGACGTGGATGCAGCGCTTGATCGCGCGCGACAGCGGCTGGCGGCACTGTCTGCGGACCCAGCCCGCAATGCGCGCCAGGTAGCCAAGGCGCTGATCAAGTTCTACCTGCTCGACGTGCGCAAGCTGCCGCTCGATCGTCTGGTGCAGCATCTCAGCGGCGCGCGCTATTTCCTGGTCATCAACGAGCGTTACTTCCGGCGGCCGTTCGATCAGCTGATCGAACAGATCGTGCGCGAACTGGCGGCTGTCGGTGCCGCGGAGCTGAACGACGGCGTGGTCGCCAACCGCGACCACGCCACCGCGGCGGAGTAAAACTAGCGCGAGGCGCTGTCGCTGGTTTCCTTGTTGCTCGTCGGCACGTAGGTGTAGCCGGAGAGTGTGATGCCCGTCACCGTGAAGGTGAAGGTAGTACCCGACTTCGTACGACCGGACTTCACGGACGCCACTCCATTGGATCCGGTCAGTGCACTGGCGGAACCTGAAACCGCGCCGCTCCAGTTGCCACTGACCGTGGCTCCGGGTACAAGGTTGCCATTGCCATCACGCACCGCAACCTGGGCGGTCGCCTCGGCGTTGCCGTTGCGGAACGTACGCAACGCCACGGTGATCGAGTCCACATAGATCGTCGTAAGCACGACCGGTGCATTGGCGTTGACGGTCACGCTCTTGGTGTCGGTCAGCCCGAGGTTGTCGGTGACCTTCAGTGAGGCGGTGTAGGTGCCGGGGTTCGAATACGTGTGGCTGGCGCTGGCGGCACTGACTGGCGCGCTGCCGTCACCGAAATTCCACTCATAGCGGCCAATGCTGCCATCCGGGTCGTACGAACCGCTCGATGAGAAGCTGACGGCGATCGGCGCGACTCCGGAGGGCGGCGCGGCCGACACGACGGCGACCGGCGGCTGCGAGGCTGCCGCCGTCACCGTACCACTCAGCAGGAACTCGCCGACACTGCCGTAGCTGGAATAGCCGGTCGCGAGATCGCCCTTCGCGACGCCAGTCACTGACACGAAGTACGTGCCGCCAGCGCTGGTGGCGCTCATCGTCGCACCGAGCGTATCGACCGGATTGACGCTGGCCAGCAGCGCTCCGGCTCCATCACGCAGCTCGGCGCGGAGGTCAAGGTTGGGCGAGCGACGCGTCGGAGCCACCGACAGGTTCATCGTGCCTGCACCGGCCACGAAAGAGAACACGTCGATGTCACCGCTGCGTTCGATGATGCCGCCCGCTTCGATCGTCGTCACCCCGTTGAGCGTCGTCCCCGCGATGCGACTTGCGGTTCCGGTCGCATTGCCGTGGTCGTCGGCACGCGCGGCCACGCCGTTTGAGGCCATGACCGTGTAATCGTCTTCCTTGTTGTTCGCATCCGGGTACTCGCCCTTGCTCCACTGCACGAGTTCCTTGTAGTAGCCAACGCCCATGATCGGCGCCCAGCCGGTGGCGCCTGCGCCGTGGCCGCTGTAGTAGCCCGTCGTCGACGTGCCGTCGTGGTGCAGGCCGACGTTGTGGCCGGCCTCGTGCGAAATCGCTTCGGCAACGTACTTCTCGTTGCCCGAGCCCAGCGCGTCGTAGAACACCAGCGCCGGCTTGTAGTAGTCGGAAGTGGCGTCGAAGATGCTGAGGTAGGCGACGCCACCGCAGCTGCAGCTATAGAAGCTGCGCTTGGTAATGAGGACCGTCGTGCCGAACGTGTCGTCGCTGGTGCCGCTGCGCGTCAGCCGGTCCGCCGGTGGCGCCTCGGTGGTCACGTCGACGTCGAACGGTGCATAGTCTTCGGCCACGCGCTGCCAGATGTACTGGATGCGCTCCAGTTCGGCGGTGCTGAACGAATATGGCACACCATCAGTGTCGAACGGCAGCGCAGTGATCGTCGGCTGCGTGCTGGTGTTCCACGCCGTGCCGGTCAGCGTCGCGCCCCCGGAAGTTAAGGTAGATCGTGCGCTTCGAACCGGGACGGCTGTGCAGCAGGAAGGTCTGGTCAAGCGGTGCGAGGCTGCCGCTTGCCGTCAGCGACGAGGCGCCGGCGGGAGCGTCGACCTTCAACGGCGCGTCGAGATCCTCCTGATAGAACATGCGACCCTGGCGATCAAGCCAGGCATTGCGGTCGCGCCGCAGGATCGACGCCAGTTCCGCGGGGGACTTGCCGTACCACGCGGCGACCTCGGGCAGGCGACTTCCGAGAAGATCGATCGCACGCTGGCCCCGCGCCTTCTCCGGCAACTCAATCGAGGGAAACGCCGCCTTCTGCGGCAGCGTCGAGGGGCGGTTGCCCGCTGAAATTTCGTTCTGCGCCCATGCAGGCGCAGCCAGCGTTGCTGCAAGCAGCAGCCCCACGGTCCATGACTTCAACACGGAGATGTCCTTCCCGGCCGCGTCGCGGCCCTTCCCTGCCCAGCAACCGCTACATGCACGCAGCCGTGGCGAGTACTACCAAGGCAACCAGCGACCACATCCCGGTGAACAATGGAATGTCACCGAATGGAACGAGACGATCGTCGTCGGACGGGTTCATCCTGGCCTCCCGGGGCGCCACATAGGCCCTCCCCTCCTATCGAGTATCGGCAGGTCGCGGGGGGTTGTTTATCGTCCTGACAGACGAACCCGCATGAGGGGCTATGCGTTACGACGCCCGGACTAGCCGACACGATGCATGTGGACGTCCGGTGTCGGAGTGAGCCCGGCCGCGGCAGGCCCACCAATCCGGCGACCCCCAAAGTCGCCGCAGCGAAGGTCGGCGGATCTCCCCGGACAGGAAATGCCGGTTGCGCCGAGCGGCGATCTGCGCGTCAGCCACGCCGGCGCCGCCCTGAGAACCTATGCCTATTGGCATAGGCCATTTGCCGCGGCAACTACAACATCCGATGAATGGTGGCTGCGCGTGGTTGCGCCCAGCATCGCATGGCGTCGCGCGCGATGCGAACCAAAACGGGAGGCTGCCATGAGCCAAGCACGACTTGATTCAAATTCCGACCTTAAGGCCCGCCGCAAGAATCTGCGCCCCGCCTTCACCATCGCCGCGGGATTGATCGCCCTGGCGGTCGCCACGGCAGCGGTCCTCGAACAGCCCGATGGGCGCAGCTCCGCCGGGAGTGACCCCGCGGCTTCGAGTGTCGTGCCCCTCGCGACGGCGCCCGCAGAAGATCGGACTTCTATCGCGAACACCACGACCGCCACGGAAACTGCAAGGCCGCGTTTCCAACGCTCGGACGAGCCGGCTTACGAGGATTCGACGAACCCCCACGGTGGCTGAACCGCAGCGCCAACGCGGTTTGACGGCGGGCTGACTGCCGTGACACGCACGTCGCCGGCCGGACCGCGTACTTCTAGCGGGATCACCAAGTTCGGGTGAGGCCACGCTCAAGTGGTCATTGAGGATCTTTCGCTGGGGCCGTCCGGGCGTTGACGCTCAACGCCGCTTCGCTGCGGCGCGGCTTTGCCGCGGGCATTGCTAAAGTCCGGGTTGAAAAAGCAACGCGGACCGGGGTCGCGCTGTGCCAGCGGCCATTGCCCACATGAAAGTCTTTGGATTCGCCGGCTGGTCCGGCAGCGGCAAGACCCTGCTGATCGAGCGCATCATTCCGCTGCTGACCGGACGCGGCCTCGAAGTGTCGCTGATCAAGCGGGCACATCACGAGTTCGACGTCGATGTGCCGGGCAAGGATTCCTACCGTCACCGGCGCGCGGGATGTCGGGAGGTGTTGCTGTCGTCCAGCGTGCGCTGGGCGCACATGCACGAGCTGGCTGGAGCACCAGAGCTGACGCTGCAGCAGCTGGTCGACCGCATCTCCCCTTGCGACCTGCTGCTGGTGGAAGGCTTCAAGCGGGAGGCAATCCCGAAAATCGAGATATTTCGCCGCGAGAACGCCAAGCCGGCTCTTCATCCCCACGACCCACATATCGTCGCAGTCGCCGCGGACTGCCGCTTTGACACGGCGCTGCCGCAGTTCGACCTCGACGACGCGGCAGGCATCGCCGACTTCGTGTGTACGTTCAACCGGTTGGGGTAACGCGTTTCCGCCCGCGCAGCATCGACCGAACCTCGGCCCATGAAGAGCCCGCCAACCGTCGATCGACCTGAACCGGCCGATGTCCTGAAGCACCTGGCGTCGCGCTATTCGGTCAGCCCGAAGCATCTCGGCGCTCCGGCACCCGGGCGCGCAGAACTGCTGCGCGCAGCCGCGTTGGCACTGCGGGCGCCCGACCACGAGGCGCTGCGGCCGTATCGCTTCGTGTACATCGACGCGCATCAGCGAGCCGCGCTAGGCGAGTTGTATGCGCGTGGCGCACAACGCCGCGGCCTCGACGACGCCGAGGTGCGGCGAGCCCGCGAACGCGCGAAGAACGGCCCATGCCTACTGGCCATGGTCGGCCGTGTCAGCGAAGGTGCACTCGACGTGCCGGCGCAGGAGCAGTGGCTGTGCATTGGCGCTGCACTGATGAACTTCCTGAACGCGCTGCACCTGATGGGCTATGGCGCCAAGGTCCTCAGCGGTGCGTCGATCTACGACTTGGATGTGCAGAAGGCGTTCTGTGCGCCAGGTGAAACCTTGCTGTGCTGGATCGTGACAGGCACGCCGACGCGCTCGGCGCATTCGCGCTACTCGGATGACGTCGCCTCGATTCTGACCGACTGGGACGGCGGCAACCGGTAGGCCGCGTCATCCGGCCTCAAAGCTGTGGCGCTCCACGCGTTCCGTCACGGAAACAAGAGCGCCCCACGGGGCGCTCTTGCCGGGACGTTATCGACCGCTACTTCTTCGCGCCCGCCGAAGGCGGACGAGGTCGAGAGCGGTGCAGTCCACTGATCCAACGTTTCGGCTCGGCCGCCAACCTGAACATCTACCTGCACTGCCCGGAGCTGAACGGCGTGTACCGCGAAGCGAGGCCGACCGGCAGATGGCAGCTGTCGAACGCATTGCCCGGACTTCGCAGCTCGTGTAGCGTCTTTCGTGTGCAGCCGAATTCCAACGCCGCGCGCCGCCGCCAGCTGATGCGTCAAGCCGCTTGCGTCGCCGGCGCGTGGGTGGCATCAAGCGCGCTGCCGGTGATGGCGGTTGGCGAGGTGCAGCACTATCCGCGTTCACTACTGGTCGACTCACACGGCAGGCCGTGGCCGGCACGCCAGCTCAAGCCGGGCGAAGCTTTCCTCTTCAACTACCCGTATGCATTGACGCCGGTTTTCTTGATCGCGTTCGAACACGAGGTGGAGGCGGCCGAGCTGGTGACCAAAGACAAGCGGCGCTATGTAACACCGGCCGGCGTGGGCCCGAACAAATCGATCGTCGCGTTCTCGGCGATTTGTGCGCACAAACTGATGTACCCCAAACCAGCGATCAGCTTCATCGGCCTGCGCAGCGGCGGCCGCGGTGAGCCGGCGCACGTGATCCACTGCTGCGGCGACAACTCGCGCTACGACCCGTTGCACGGCGCGCGCGTGATCGACGGACCGGCGCCGCAGCCGCTGGCTGCCGTGATGCTGGAGTGGGAAGCCAGCAGCGACCGCCTGCACGCGGTGGGTACACGAGGCGGCGAGATGTTCGAAGCGTTCTTTGAGAAGTACGCAACGCAGCTGGAGCTCGAGATCGGTAGCGGCCTGCGCAAACCGAGTGGTGCCACCCTCGTGGTACAGCCGGCCGCGAGCTACAGCCGACAGTGGCAGAGCTGCCGGGCCTGAGCCGGACACACGACAACACTTGCGGGCGGGCGAAAAGCAAAAGCGCCCCGCGGGGGCGCTTTTGCTTCAACGTAATCGACCGCTACTTTTTGGCGGCCGGCGCTGGCGGTTGCGTCGAAGCAGCGGCGGGTGGCGCCGGAGGAGCGGTCCCGACCGTTGTCATCGCCGGCGCCACGAACGGACCGGGATTCACGCAGGCCGGTGTCGCCTCGGGCGTGTAGACCTTGCCGTTGGCCTTCTGCTCCTTGATGTACGCGTCTGCGACCTTGGTCTGCGACAGGCACAGCGTGTAGGCGTCGACCTTGCCGGCGTGTGCCGCCTTTGCCGCATTGAGAGTCGCCGCTGCCTGCTGCTCAGGTGTCGGCGGCGGCAATTTCGCCGCAACCGCAGCGGCCAAGGTCAGCGCGCAAAGGGCGAAGATGGTGTGCTTCAGCATGACTCCCCCGATAACTTCATTTCACCGCAAGCAGGACCGCGCGGCGGGCGGGGTCGGGCACCGCGTCCTCGGCCACCATCGGGCTTTCGGGCACCTTGCCGGCCTTGATGTCGTTGTACCAGAGCTCGTGATGATGCTTGGCCCACTCGGCGGTGACGTAGCCGTTACGCATCGCGCGGTAGGCCCCCTTCATGCCGATCGTGCCGAGATAGATGTGCACGAAGGCCATTGCAATCGCCACATAGGCCAACACCATGTGGATGACATTGAAGGTCTGCATCGTCTCCCGGGTCTGGCCGAAGTTCGGGAAGTTGAGGAAAAGACCCGAAACAATCAACAGCGGTGTCAGCAGGACCAGCAGGAACCAGAAGACCATCTTCTCGCCGCCGTTGAACTTGCCCGAGGGGTACTCGTGCCCGGTCAGGTTGCCGTAGATGTTCTTCATCCAGACGAAATCTTCCTTGCTGAGGCGGTTGTACGGCAGGTAGCGGACGATCATCCACACGACGCCGACGATCAGGATCGGTCCGATGAAGTTGTGCACGTTCTTCGCCGCCGCCCCCACCCACGAATAAAGGCCATGGCCGATGATCGGCAGCAGCAGCACCTTGCCGAACGTAAGGATCAGGCCGGTGATGCCCAGGGTCACCCAGACGATCGCCATCGTCCAGTGCGCGTAGCGATCCGCCGGACGGAAGCGCTGGATCATCATCCTCGAACCGCTCTCGCCAACAGGAATGGATCCACGGTACGCATAAAAACCACCCAGCGATGCGACGGCCAGCGCAACCAGCAGCCCACCGATGAGCGCCACCGGTACGCGCGCCTGCCTCCAGGTCTCGCCGCGCGACTGGATCAGCACCCCTCGTTCCGGCAAGTCTCCGACCTGAGTGAAGCCCTGGTCACTGTTGCGAACTTCGCGCCAGAACGGCGCGTTGTTATACGGCTGGGTAACGCTTCGCTCAGCTTGTTGGCGCGCGGGGTCCTGCTGCGGCGGACTCGCCGGTTGCGCGGCGGCGTAGCCTGCGAAAGCCAGCACGGCTGCCGCCAACCCCGCCCGCCAGGAAAGAATCGTCATCTAGCGCCTCCCCCTACTTCGCCGGTATGCGTGCGTAGTCGTTCTGGCCCTGCGTGCGCGCCTGGATAGCCGCCTCCCATTCCGCCTGCTTGCCGCCGTACTGCGGCGAGTCCCACGGAGAGCCGACCGGCGCGCCCGAGTACTTGCCCGGCTCGTAGCGTGTGACCTTCTGCTCCCCGCAGGCCGACAGACCAACCGATATCAGCAGAGCTGCCAGCACCGCGCCCGGCGTTCTTAGCGCGCGCATTATTTCTTCCCTTCTGATGCGGGCGGAGTCGAGCCGCCCTTGGGTGTGCCGTACGCCGTGGCCCAACCGATGACTTCAGCACCCTTGCCGCGCACCGTCACGCGCTCGCGGAAGATGTTCGCGATGACATCGCCGTCGCCGGCGAGCAGTGCCTTGGTGGAGCACATCTCGGCGCACAGCGGCAGCTTGCCCTCGGCGATTCGGTTCTGACCGTACTTGCTGTACTGCTCTTCTGCACTGCCCTTGCCGGGGCCGCCCTGGCAGAACGTGCATTTGTCCATCTTGCCGCGCGCGCCGAAGTTGCCGGCTTGCGGAAACTGCGGCGCTCCGAAGGGGCAGGCATACAGGCAGTAACCGCAGCCGATGCACTGATCCTTGTCGTGCAGCACCACGCCATCTTCGCTCCGGACGAAGCAATCGACCGGGCATACCGCCATGCACGGTGCATCGGAGCAGTGCATGCAGGCGACCGAAATCGAACGCTCGCCGGGCACGCCGTCATTCAGGGTGACAACGCGCCGGCGGTTTACGCCCCAGGGGACTTCGTTCGCGTTCTTGCACGCCGTGACACAGCCGTTGCATTCGATGCAGCGGTTGGCGTCACAAATGAACTTCATGCGGGCCATCGTGAGTCTCCTTGTTTCGTTCTCGAGGCCGCTCAGGCCAGCTTGGCAACCTGGCAAAGGGTCGTCTTAGTGCCTTCCTGCATCATCGTCACCGAGTCATAGCCGTACGTCGTGCTGGTGTTGATTGCCTCGCCGCGGACGATCGGCGCTGCTCCGGCCGGATAACTGTCGAGCAGATCCTTACCCTGCCACCATCCGGCGAAGTGGAACGGCATGAATACGGTGTCCGGCCCGACCCGCTCGGTCACGAGGGCCATGACCTTGAGCTTCGCACCGGTCGGAGTGTTCACCCAGACCCATTCGCCATTGCGGATGCCGCGGTCGTTGGCGGCTTTCGGATTAATCTCGATGAACATGTTCTGCTGCAGTTCGGCCAGCCAGGGGTTCGAACGCGTCTCGTCGCCACCGCCCTCGAATTCCGTCAGACGGCCTGAAGTCATCACCAACGGGAATTTCTCATAGACCTTGTCAGCGATGTTCTTGTCCTGAATCGTCTTGTAAAGCGTCGGCAAACGCCAGAAGTCCTTGCGGTCGGCATGAGTCGGATATTTGGCGACTAGGTCGGGACGATTGCTGTACAACGGCTCCCGGTGCAGCGGAACAGGATCAGGGAAGTTCCAGACAAAGGCACGAGCCTTGGCATTGCCGAATGGATGACACTGGTGCTTGGTCATCACCACACGGATGATCCCGCCCGAAAGATCGGTCTTCCAGTTCTTGCCCTCGGCCGCCTTCTTCTCATCCTCCGTCAGTTCGTTCCACCAGCCGAGCTTCTTAAGGAACAGGTGGTCGAACTCGGGGTAGCCCGTCGTGATCTCGGCGCCCTTTGAATGCGAGCCCCCTTCGGCCAGCAGGTTGACGCCGTCGCGCTCGACGCCGAAGTTGGCACGGAAGTTGCCGCCGCCGTCCATCACGGTCCTCGAGGTGTCGTACAAGTGGGCCGAGCCCGGATGCTTCATCTCCGGCGTGCCATAGCACGGCCACGGCAGCCCGAAATAATCGCCGTCGCACGGCCCGCCCTTGGCACGCAGCGTCTTCACATCGAACGTGCCCATGTGCTTCATGTGCAGCTTCAGCCGCTCCGGACTCTGACCGGTGTAGCCGATGGTCCAGGTGCCTTTGTTGATTTCGTTCGCGAGGATGTCCTCGATCACCGGTTCTTCCCAGCCGCCGGCACCCGGCATGGTCCGGATGTTCTGCTTGCCATCCCGCTTGCCCAGCAACTGGTCGCCGAAGCCCCCCTTCTGAGCAAAGCGCAGCATGATCGCGTGGTCGGTCCGCGACTCGAACAAAGGCTCGATGACCTTTTCGCGCCACTGCAGCGAACGGCCTGAGGCCGTCACTGAGCCCGTCGTCTCGAACTGCGTTGCGGCGGGAAGCAGGTAGACCGTGCGGTTCGGATTGAGCTTGCCGCCTTCGGGCGTCGGCATCGCCGCCATGGCCGCGGTCGCCGACGGATACGGGTCGACTACGACGAGCAGATCGAGCGCGTCCATCGCCTTCTTCATTTCGAGACCGCGCGTCTGCGAATTCGGCGCGTGGCCCCAGTAGAAGACAGCCCGGACGTTCGGCCCCTGGCCGAGCGCATCGTTAGGCTCCAGCACCGCATCGATCCAGCGACTGACCGTGGTCCCTGGCTTGGTCATCATCGCATCGGATGCGAAGCGCTTCTTGAGCCAGTCCAGGTCGACGTTCCAGACCCTTGCCCAGTGCACCCAGGACCCCGGCACGATGCCGTAATAGCCGGGCAGTGAGTCAGGGTTCGGACCGACATCGGTCGCGCCCTGAACGTTATCGTGGCCGCGGAAGATGTTGGTGCCGCCGCCCGAGACGCCGACGTTTCCGAGGACGAGCTGCAGCAGGCACGATGCGCGCACGATCGCGTTGCCGATCGTGTGCTGCGTCTGCCCCATGCACCAGACGACCGTGCTCGGGCGGTTCTTGGCCATCGTCTCGGCGGCGAGCAGCACTTGGTCTTCCGGAACGCCGCACGCTTCGGTCACTTTGTCGGGGGTCCACTTCATGACCTCCTCTTTGACCTTGTCCATGCCATAGACCCGCGCAGCGATGTATTCCTTGTCCTCCCAGCCGTTCTTGAAGATGTGATACATCATCCCGTAGAGGAACGGGATGTCGCTGCCGCCACGAAGCCGGATGTAGTGATCGGCCTTGGCCGCGGTGCGCGTGAAGCGCGGATCGACCACGATCATCTTGGCGCCGGTCTCCTTCGCATGCAGGGAGAAAAGCATGGACACCGGGTGCGCCTCGGCGGCGTTCGACCCGATGTACATCATCGCCTTCGTATTCATCATGTCGTTGTACGAATTCGTCATCGCACCGTAACCCCACGTGTTCGCCACACCGGCGACCGTCGTGGAATGGCAGATGCGAGCCTGGTGGTCGCAGTTGTTGGTGCCCCAGAGCGAAACGAATTTACGCAGCAGGTAGGCCTGCTCGTTGTTGTGTTTGGATGAGCCGATGAAGTAGGCCGCGTCGGGACCGGACTCTTCGCGAATCTTGGACATCTTGGCGGTGATCTCGTCGATCGCCTGATCCCAGCTGATGCGCTGGTACTTGCCGTCGACCAGCTTCATCGGGTATTTCAGCCGGTGCGAGTGCTCGGTCATGCCGTGCTCACGCACCGAAGCACCCTTGGCACAGTGCGCTCCGAGGTTCAGCGGCGAATCGAACACCGGCTCCTGGCGCACCCACACGCCATTTTTCACTACCGCGTCAACCGAGCAGCCGACGGAGCAATGCGTGCACACCGTGCGGCGGACCTGCTCGCCACTGTCGGCCTGCGCGGCGGCCGTGGCCGCTTCGGCCCTGCCGATCGCGCCGTACGGAAGCTGCGCTGCAAAGGCAGCGGCACCGGCGGTCACGCCGGAGCGCTTCAGGAAGGTGCGTCGGTCGATCGTCCGGCCGTGCATGGCGGAAACAGAGCGCGCAAGGCGGCCTTGAGCCGTCGCGGCCCCCGCGGATTTCTTCGTGAGCATCGGGAGTCTCCCGTCTAGATCTGGGTGGTGCGGTAGTAATGGCGGATGTGCGCGGTTTCGCGATAACCGGCCGGCTTCGATGCATCAGCGACGGCAGTCCCCGTCGCGCTTCTGCGTTCGCCGACGAGAGTCGTCGCCACGACAGCCGCTGCAGCTGCGCCGCCGATCGCGACAGCCTTGAAGAAGCCACGTCGACTTGGTCTTACGTTATCCATATGCAAGTCCTTCGTTCCGCTTAGCCATGAGATCTTCCCCCGAGTGTCGACCGTCCGTCAACGCTCAGGTTCCCCTAGCGCGATCGACCCCATCTCGAATTGAGCCAGATCAGACTCCACGAACACTTCAAGAAGGCGAACCGCGGAACTGTAGTAGCTGCTGAGGTTGGCCTTGTGCGCCGCATCACAAAATCCACGGTAGGCGGGCTGCAGAAACCGAGAAAAGAACTCACGCTGGCGCACTAATGACTGGGCATCGGATCCAGCTGCCACGAGGTGCCGCATGATCTCCAGAACCGCCGTGAGGTTGTCTTCCGGCTCGGCCGAAGCGGCAGTACGCGCCAGTCCGAGCTGCACCAGCGTCCCGCGCAATTCCACCAGCACAGTTTCCTTGCGCGAGACAGGGTGATAGTGCGACAGGTACGTAGTTACGGGGGCCTTGCCGACCCCGATGAATGTCGCATCGAACTCGAGTGTTGCGTCGCGCGCCGACGTGTCGGCCGCCGCGGCGGCCAGCTCGTTCCAGGCTTGCGCCAGTTCGCCATCCCCCTCGATGTTTCCGGGCGATTGCGCCAGCGCCCGGAGCAGGGGTTCGTCCGGTCCCGCGGCGAACAAACGCGCCAGGAGCGCGTACAGCTGCATGCGCCCCTCGTCCTCGGGTGCCAGGGCCGCGCCCGCAGGCGTGCTGATCGCGCTCATCGCTTGACTTCGAAGATCGAAATTTCGTTCTTCGATTCCATCATGTCGATCACGCGACAGTCGGCGCACATCTGGATACGCCGCAGCGCCGTGCCGGCGAACATCGAATGCGTGCTCAGACGGCCGGTCATCACGTCGATCATCTGCCGCGTGCCGAACGGCGTACCGCAACGCACGCAATAGAACGGTTCTGCTTCGTTCAGCGTGACCGGCTGGCGGGCCGCGGGCGTCACCAGCAGGCGCGGCACGAGGGTGATGGCTTGCTCGGGGCAGGTCGTCTCGCACAGGCCGCATTGCACGCAGTTGTGTTCGATGAAGCGCAGCTTCGGCGCGTCCTCGGTATCCTGCAGCGCCGAGCTCGGGCACACGCTGATGCACGCCTTGCACAAGGTGCAGCGCGACGCATCGACCGCGAGCGTGCCGAACGGCGCACCCACTGGCAGCGCGATCTGCTCCGGGGGCGCCGACGCCTGTCGCACCAGGTGATCAATCGCGAAATCGAGTGTCTCGCGCTTGCGATTGGACAAGTTAAATTTCGCGGGTTCGGCGACCGTCGCCGCCGGCTGCGCCGACCACAGCGCTGCCTGCAGCGCGGCGGGCTCCTCTGCGCGCAAGGCCTTCCAGTGCGTGCCGCTGAAGCCCAGTCCGTTGAGGATCGCATCGGCGATGCGCGACTGCTGGTCGAGCAGAGCACCGTGTTCGTCGGCGCCGGTGTCGTCGAGCAGCGCGAACACCTGGCTCGCGCCATACGCAAGGGCACCCAGCACGACGTCGATGCCGATCGTCGCCACGCTATGTACCTCAAGTGGCAGCACACGCGCCGGCAGCCCCTTGCCAACCCGCGCCAGCCGCGAGATGAGCGCGCGCCCGCTGGTGCCGTTGTGGAACAGCAATGCGGCGTCCTTGCCGCCCGCCCCCCGGTACACGGACAACAGCTTGCGCAGGCGCGTACCGATGTCGGCTACGCCAGGGTAGGCAAAGCGCAATGCTCCGGTCGGGCATGTGGTTGCGCAGTCACCGCAGCCCATGCACAGGAACGGATGCGCCCAGATCTTGTCACCCAGCGATCGGACGGCGTCCGTCGCGCAGACATCGAGACAGCGCGTGCAGCCGGTCTTGGTGTTTCGACTGTGCGCGCAAAGCTTCTCTTCGTACTGCACATAGCGCGGCTTCTCGAACTCGCCCACCATCTGCACCAGCCGTGTCGCCGCCTGCGCCTGCTCAAGCGGGTCAGCGCCCGGTGCCAGGTAGCCGAACGGCTTTACGGGCATGCGCAGCATCGGCTGCGTAGAAAGATCGAAGACCAGGTCAAACTGTTCGGTGCGCGTCGATGCGGCGCGGCCAAAGTCGATCGCACCGATCGCGCCGCAGGCCTTCACGCAGGCGCGGTGCGACTTGCAGCGCGTGAGGTCGACCTGGTAGGTGAAGTCGATCGCGTCTTCCGGGCACACCTTGATGCAGGCATTGCAGCGGGTACAGGTCTCCAGATCGATCGG
Organism: uncultured beta proteobacterium; assembly: GCA_963791235.1. GTDB lineage: Bacteria > Pseudomonadota > Gammaproteobacteria > Burkholderiales > Burkholderiaceae_F > JALORV01. The sequence continues at coordinate 167,083 of CAWBRW010000026.1, forward strand.
ATTGATCTGCTCCCACTGGACTTCGAACTTTCCCAGATATCCCTCGACTGAGCGCGGCATCCCCGACCACACCGGGTAGCGACGGGTCGCCGGCAGTTCCGCGCCGCGGGCCGTCGTGATCAGAACGCTTACCGACAGACTGTCGGCGAGCTGCTCGGCCCATGCGATTGCGGCTTCGGCCGGTCCGATGATCAGCACCTCGCCTTTCGACGCGTACGAGGAAATCGCAACCGGCTGCGGCTCAGGCAGATCCACCAGCGTCAGAAGGGCAGCGATCTTCGCGGTCGCCTCAGCCCCTTCTGCAGACCAGCCGGCCGCCTCGCGGATATTGACGAACTTAAGCGCCGTCGAGGCGCCAGCACCTGCAGCTAGTTCCGTGAACAGCGGGGCCTCCTGCGTGCATGCGACCGTGCAGGACTGCGCTCCCAACGCCGAGGTGAAACCGTCCACTTCCTTGCGGCAGAGCTCGGTGTAGATCGGAATCGCCTCGCGCCCGAGCGCGCGACCAAGCGCCGCTCCGTCCAGCGTCATGGTCCGATTGCAGTTGCAGACTTTCAGTGTGTTGCCTGGTGTGGCCATGCGGGCTCAGGTGGACGAGGGATCGGGAGCAGCAGCCTTGTACGGCGGTAGGGCAGGCGATGACGACATGTCGACCACTTTGGCCGGATCGTCCGCCGCTGGTGCGTCCGCCGGCGCCGCGTTCGGCGCCGATGTCAGTGCGGACTTCGCGCTCTCACTCGTGTCTTCGGCGACGAGACCGTGCACTTCACCGTCGGCGGCGGGCGCGGCAGGATCGCTGTCCTGACCAGCGGCAGCGGCCAAGGCGTCCGGTGCATCGCCTGTCGCGTCCCCCGCTGCCTCGGTCGCTTCCAGCGCTGCAAGTTCGGAATCGAGCAGGAAAGCGCGCGCGCTCGGCAGGCGCATCCGCAGCGCGGCCGGCAGCGGCTCGAACTGCGTGTAGTCGTCGACGTACACATCAAGCATGTCCATCTGGTTGAAGTGCGGGTCGGCAAATAGCTTCTTCAGCGCTGCCCGGCGCAAGCCTTCATCGACGGGCTGCTGAAAGAACGCCTGATAGTCCGAGCGCAAGCCATCGAGCGATTCGATTGGCGGCAGCGCTGCCTCGGCTGGCGCCGCCGGATCGCGCACAGGCGCAGGCGTCGAGGCTGGCGCACCCGCCGCAACTCGTTCGCCGCCAGGCTTCGCCAGTGCTGTAGCCGGCACCTCTGGCGCAGCACTCTCGGCCGGCCTTTCCGTCTCACGCTCCGCTGCGCGCTTTCGTCGCGACCAACGGGTGAGGAACGATTCCGGTTCACTGCTCATGAAGATGCCTATCGTCGATTGCGCGCTGCGCACATCGGGATGCACATGTGCGACAACTCTGCGGATTCATTGATTGTCGCGCTTTGCACCGAGGAACGAGGCCGGCGCATGTCGCCGCTTCTTCTTCTCCGGAATCTGCAGATGCTGCTGAGTGAAAGCCGCAAGCCACGGCAGCCATTCGCTCGGCATCGGCACCGCCTCGACCTGCGCGCCGCCGTCCAGGCGCCGCGCGGCCTCGTGGTAACTGAGCGTGACCCAGCGCGGCTCCGCGCCGATCTCGGTGAGTTCCCACTCCACGAACGCAACGGGCTGATCGGTCGTCAGATTCAGATAGTAGCCTTCGGCCTCGGTGCGATTCAGTTCGACCTCGAAGCCGAGGTGCAGCCACTGCTCGCCAGCCGCGTTGCGTTCGAGCAAGACCGGCGCCTCGTCGCGCGCGCCGTCGCGCTCGATGACCGCGACCGGAACCCAGATTTCGGAGGTCCACGGGTTGTCAACGAGATGCTTGGTCATCACGACGGCGGCCGGCCTTCGCAACGAATTTGCCGTTGCTTCGATGTAATCTTCCTTCATGCCCCGAGATTATTCCCGCTTGCGCTGACGGTGTGCAAACTGGAATACGAGTGAAGGGTCTTTTACGAGCCGGCGCGATCATGCGCGACATACTCGAAGCGCGGCACAAGGCTGAAACCCCACTGACGATGCAACTGCTCCTGACCAAAGCATCCCGCCCGCTGATCTTTCCGGTCGACGCGATCGACGAACGCGGCGCCTCGGTGCCGACACCGATCGCCGGCGAGCATCCGCTGACGCTCTATGTCGACAAATGCGAAGTCGTCACGCTGATGACGCTGGGCCAGGCGCCCGAGGCGCTCGCCATCGGCTACCTGCGCAACCAGAGGCTGGTTTCGTCGCTCGACGAACTCGCCGCGGTGCAGGTCGACTGGGAAACCGATGCCGTGGCGGTCACCACGCGACGGGGCGTCAAGTCGCTGGCGAAGAAGCTCGCCAAACGGACGGTGACCACCGGTTGCGGTCAAGGCACCATGTTCGGCGACCTGATGGACGAAGTCGAATCGATCCGCTTGCGCGATGACGTGTGCTTGCCGGAAGCGTCGCTCTTCGCCGTGCTCGAAGCCGTGCGCCAGCACGAGACGATTTACAACACCGCGGGCGCCGTGCACGGCTGCGCGCTGGCGACGAACGAGGGCGCCGACAGCCGCATCCTGGTGTTCATCGAGGACGTCGGCCGGCATAACGCGGTCGACGCGATCGCAGGCCGCATGTGGCTCGACAGCATCGACGGCTCGGACAAGATCTTCTATACGACGGGCCGATTGACGTCCGAGATGGTGATCAAGACCGCGCAGATGGGGATTCCCTTCCTGGTGTCCCGCTCAGGTCTGACCGAAATGGGATGGCGCATCGCCAGCCAGGTCGGCCTGACGATGATCGGCCGCGCAGCCCGCAAGCACTACCTGCTCTTCACAGGTCGGCATCGTTTCGACGCGGCGCGCACAGCATGAATGACGCGATATGCGGACTGGTACTGGCCGGCGGACAAGGGCGTCGCATGGGCGGCGTGGACAAGGGTCTGCAGCCGCTGCAGGGTCGGCCGCTGATGCAGCATGTGATCGACCGGCTGCGTCCGCAGGTCGACAGCGTGCTGATCAACGCCAACCAGAACCTCGAGCGCTATGCGGAGTTCGGCTGTCCCATCGTTCCGGATCGGGTAGGCGGCTTCGCGGGGCCCCTGGCCGGGCTGGACGCGGGCCTGCACGCCACCGATGCGCCGCTGATAGTCACCGTGCCGTGCGATTCGCCGTTTCTGCCCCACGATCTCGTCGCCCGGCTGGCGACGGCGCGCAGGGCGATCGACGCCGATGTCGCGGTAGCGCGCACGGGAACTCAGCCGCATCCGGTATTTGCGCTGGTATGCACCCGCGTGCGTTCCCACCTGGCCGACTTCCTCGCACGCGGCGAGCGCAAGATTGATCTCTGGTACGCCAGCCTGAGTGTGGTCGAGGTCGCCTTCGACGACGAAGCCGACGCCTTCGCCAATATCAACACGCGCGCCGAACTGGCACAGCACGACCACCGATGAAATCCCGGCGCTCCCGCTCCGCGCGGTCGGTTGCGGACGCCAGTGCCCTGATCGCGTGCAGGAACAGAGACTCAGCTGCGGACCGGCCGTTCAACGTCCCGCTCTTCGAAGGCCTCGATAAGGCCCTCTGTCGGCACGTTCGCCCCACCACGGCAATACGTCGCGCAACGCCAGCGCCTCGCCGCTGCGCGCTGGCGCGTAGCCGACCAGCGTCGAGATCCGTCGCAACCAGGCCTCGCTGCGCAGCACCGCCTGCAAGGTGCGGATCGCGGGTTGCGTCAACGTCGCCTTGTCGCACACCAGGAAGTACTCTTCCCACAGCAGCGGCACGAAGTCGAGGTCGCGCGAGCGCGCCGCCGCCTCGATGCACAGGCCGGTGTCCGCCTGACCTGCGGCCACGGCCTGAGCCACCGCCGCGTGCGAAGGCTCCTCGTTTTCATAGCCGACCAGTGCGGATGGAGCAACGCCGTGCTGCTCGCACAGCGCTTCGAGCAGCAGCCGCGTGCCGGTCCCGGTCGGCCGATTGACGAAGCGCGCGCTGCGCGCCGCCACATCGGCGATCGTCTTCAGATCGAAAGGATTCCCGCGTGCCACCGCCAGACCCTGAACGCGTCGCGCAAATCCGATCAACTGGTGGCGTTCGGGATGAAGCAGGGGCTTGTAGGTTCGGGCAATCAGGCTGTCGCTCATCGTTCGGGGCGGCAGGTGGAAGCCGGCGATCGCACAGCGTCCAGCGTTCAGTTCGTGCAGTGCGTCCGCACTGCCGGTAAAGCGGATGTCGAGGTGCAGGCGGGCCGGCATGGTGTGTTCGCCCAGCAGCGCAAGAGCGCTGTCATGGCTGGCGCGCAGTACGAGTACGCTGGCGGAAGTGTCGAAGGCCATCGCGAAAGCCCGCTCGAGATCGGAGTGCAGCGCGGCGATCTGCGGTGCCAGCCGCGCCTGCGCCTGCCGCTCGGCCCACAGCAGTTTGTCGGCGAATTCGGTCAGCCGCGCCGGCTGACCACGGTCCCAGACGATCAGGCGGTGTCCGAGTTCCTGTTCCCAGCGCTTGAGCTCGCCCCAGACGTGCCGGTACGACTGACCCAGCGCACGCGCGGCGCCCGAGATCGAACCCTGGGCGCGCACTGCAGCCAGCAGATCCATCAACGGATTGCGGATCAGCGCCTCCGGCGCGCGCCCGCTCGCCAGGACATACGACAGTTCGACCTTGTGCACCACGTGAGTTTGCCCCAAAGCTCGCCGTCCGCAGACGCCACATATGCAGCGGTTTGCCTAAGGAGCCCGGCCCGAAGCGGCCTGAACGCCCGGGCGCCTGCCTACGATCCATCCTGCGATGGACACGATCCCCCAGGCGACCGCCGCCGCGCTGCACCTGCTTGCCTCGCTCGACCCGGCGTTGCTGTCGGTGGTCGGGCGCTCATTGGCGGTCAGCATGAGCGCTTGTCTGCTCGCATTCGGCTTCGGCGTGCTCGCCGGGGCCTGGCTCGGCGTCTCCCGCTTTGCCGGGCGCGGCGCAGTTCTCGCGGTGCTCAACACGCTGCTCGCGCTGCCCTCTGTCGTCGTCGGCCTGCTCGTCTACCTGCTGCTGTCGCGCTCCGGCCCGCTGGGCTTCCTGGGCTGGCTGTATTCCTTCCAGGCAATGGTGCTGGCGCAGACGATCCTGGTGGCGCCGGTCGTCATGGCGCTGACGCGCCAGGCGATCGAGGATGCCGACCATGCCCACGGAGAGCAGCTGACGTCGCTGGGCGCCGCTCCGCTGATGCGCAGCCTCCTGCTGGCCTGGGACGAACGCTACGCGCTGCTGACGGTGCTGATCGCCGCCTTCGGGCGCGCGATCTCCGAAGTCGGCGCGGTCATGATCGTCGGCGGCAATATTGACGGCTTCACCCGGGTGATGACCACGGCGATCGCGCTGGAAACCAGCAAGGGCGACCTGCCGCTCGCGATCGCGCTGGGCATCGTGCTGTTGCTGCTGGTGCTGGCATTGAACGCGCTGGTCTCCGCGCTGCGCGGCTGGCGCCAGGAGGTTGACGGAGCGGTTACGCCGGTCGCGCGGATCGAAGTCGCATGAAACTGGCCGACGAACCTCTGCTCACATCTCTGAACGCCCAGCGCGCGCGCGTTGCCGGACGCACGATGTTCGAGCTCGATCAGGTCGGCGTGCGCTACGGCTCAACGTGGGCGCTGCAGTCGGTCAGCTTATCGATCCATGCCGGCGAACGCGTCGCGCTGGTCGGCCCGAATGGCAGCGGCAAGACCACGCTGCTGCGCGTGCTGAATGGCCTGATCGAGCCCAGCGCGGGGACAGTGCAGCGCCCCGCGACGACCCGCCAAACGCTGTTGTTCCAGCGTCCCTACATGCTCCGCACGACCGCGCAGCGCAATGTCGCAGTGGGCCTGTGGCTGCGCGGCGCTCGCTGGCGCGACGCCTGCAAGCAGGCGAACGAGGCGTTGTCGCGCGTCGGCCTGGCTGCGCTCGCCCAGCGCAACGCACGCACGTTGTCTGTCGGCCAGCAGCAGCGACTGGCACTGGCGCGCGCTTGGGTGATGGCCTCCGATGTGCTCCTGCTCGACGAGCCCACCGCCAGCATCGACCTGAATGCGCGGCGTGAAGTCGAAACGCTCCTCAGCGAGTTCGCAGCCGGGCGGCTGCAGACGCTGGTCTTCAGCAGCCACCCCCTCGAACTGGTCGGGCGGCTTGCGAGCCGTGTGCTCTGCCTGCAAGACGGCCGCATACGCGCCGATCTTCCGGTACAGGAATTTCTGCAGGGTGCTGTTGCGGGCGCGTCAACCCGTTCATTCGAGGGAGAACCGAAATGGCGTCTATGAACTTGGCGAAACCCTTCGTTGCCGCGCTCCTGTGCATCGCCGGTGGCGCGGCCGGCGCGCAGACCATAACTCTTGCATCGACCACGTCGACCGAGCAGTCAGGGCTTTTCGCGCATCTGCTGCCGCTGTTCAAGCAGGCCAGCGGCCTGGACGTGAAGGTGGTGGCGGTCGGCACCGGGCAGGCACTCGACATCGGGCGCCGCGGCGACGCGGATGCGCTCCTCGTCCACGATCAGGCGGCCGAGGAGAAGTTCGTTGCCGACGGCCTCGGGCTCCCGCGCCACGCGGTCATGTACAACGACTTCGTACTGATCGGACCGAAGAGCGATCCCGCCGCGGCACGCGGTTCGGACATCGTCGCCGCGCTCAAGAAGATCAGCGCCAGCAATGCCGCATTCATTTCGCGCGGCGACAAGAGCGGTACGCACAGCGCCGAGATCCGGTACTGGACCACCGCTGGACTGGCGAGCCAGCGCGGCGACGGCTACAAGGAATGTGGGTGCGGCATGGGGCCGGCGTTGAACATCGCGTCCGCCGCCGGGGCTTACGTGCTGGCCGATCGCGGCACCTGGCTTGCATTCAAGAACCGCGGCGACCTCACCGTGCTGGTCGAAGGCGACAAGCGCCTGTTCAACCAGTATGGCGTGATCGTGGTGAATCCGGTGCGGCATCCACATGTGAAAGTGGCGCAGGCGCAGAAATTCGCCGACTGGATCATCTCGCCGGCGGGACAGGCGGCGATTGCCTCCTACAAGATCGGCGGAGAACAGCTCTTCTTTCCGAACGCGGGCGGGTAGAGCAGAGCAAACACTGCAAAGGCAGTCCCGCTGTTCCGCAGTCGGCGCGATCTCATGCGCGCCTGGCCGTGCACTTGACGTCCGCCTGAGGGCGCCCGGTTGACCTTGCCGCAAGTGCGGGATGAGTTGCGCGACAATCCGTGCGCCCACGCGTTGCCAATTGCTTCGCGCTCCGCCCACAGCCAATTTTGTTTGTGCATCGAAGCTGCCGGCGAGCGTTCCTGCACGAAGAGTGTTCCTGCCCCATGAGCGCCGGATGAAAGCTGCAATCAATTTGATCCCCGACGTGCGCATGCACGGCTTCCGCAAGCGCAGCGAAGTGCCCGCTGTGCTGGACTGGATCGACCAGCACGCGTTACGGCTGGGCGCAGAGTCGGCCCCGCTCGAGGAAGCCTGCGGCCGCACGCTGGCGGCCGAAGTGATTGCACCGCTTGATGTGCCCGGCTTCGATCGGGCTGCGATGGACGGCTTCGCACTGCGCGGCGCGGAAACGGCCGGGGCCAGCGAATACAACCCCCTCGAATTTCGCGTGCTCGGCCAGGCCATGCCCGGCCAGCCGTTCGCGGGGGACCTGAAGCCGCGATCGGCCGTGCGGATCATGACCGGCGCGCCGGTCCCAGACGGCGTCGACTCGGTCATACCGGCCGAGTACGCCACGGAGACCGCCGGACAGATCGTGGTGACTCGACCCGTTGCCCCGGGCCAGCACGTCGGCCATCGCGGCGAAGACCTGCAGTCAGGATCGACCGCCCTTGGCATCGGACGACGCCTGCGTCCGCAGGATCTGGGGCTCGTGGCGTCCCTGGGCCTGGACCAGGTGACCGTGGTCAGACAGCCGCGCGTGCGGATGCTTGTCACCGGCAACGAAGTGAAGGCCCCGGGAGCACCGAAAGGCACGTTCGAGGTGTACGACGCGAACTCGTACATGCTGCGCGGCCTCATCGCGCGTGACGGCGGCGTGCTCGAAGCGCATCAGCGATTGGGTGACGACCCGGACAGGATCCGCGCCGCCCTGTTCGCGCCCGGGGTGGACGTGATCCTCGTGTCGGGCGGCTCCAGCGTGGGTCGCGAGGACTATGCGCCGCGCTTGATCGCCGAGATTGGAGAATTGGCGATACACGGTGTTGCGATGCGCCCATCGAGTCCCGCCGGCGTGGGGCGCATCGGCGAGGCGCTGGTATTTCTATTGCCGGGCAATCCCGTGTCGTGCCTGTGCGCCTACGATTTCTTCGCGGGTCGCGCCCTGCGCCTGCTCGGCGGACGGTCGCCCGACTGGCCGCACCGCACGGTGCAGGCAGTGGTTGCGCGCAAGATCGTTTCCGCGATCGGTCGCGTGGACTACTGCCGCGTCCGTCTCGTCGATGGCCGGGTCGAGCCGATCGCGCTCAGCGGAGCCTCGATCCTTTCCTCGACGACCCGGGCCGACGGCTTTGTGATCGTGCCGGCGCAACTCGAGGGCTACGGGCCCGACACGGTCGTCACGGTGCTTTTCTACGACTAAGCGCCCTCGACCATGACGACCTCCCCCGAACCCGGCGCGAAAGACGCAGAACCCCTTGCCGGTCAGACCCAGTTCCTGAACGTCGTCTCGCGCGACGAGGCGACACTGAAGTTTCGCGAGCACCTGCACCTCGCTCCGCTGGGTGAAGAACAAGTGCCCCTCGGCGACGCTCTCGGTCGGGTACTCGCCCGGGATGTCGTAGCGGAAATCGACGTGCCCGGCTTCGATCGCGCCAACGTCGATGGCTTCGCGGTGCAGGCGCAGGACACGTTCGGCGCCATGGAGGAAACGCCACGCACGCTGCGGCTGAACGACGAGGTGCTCGCGCCCGGCATTGTGCCGGCCCTGTCCCTCATTCCCGGTCATGCAACCCCGATCGCCACGGGCGGCATGTTGCCGCGCGGCGCCGATGCGGTTCTGATGGTCGAACATTCCGAACTCGCAGGCCCCGAGGACGGCCGGCTGGTCGAGGTCCGTCGACCCCTCACCGGGGGCGAGAACGTGAGTTACGCCGCCACCGACATCGCCCGTGGCGAGACGGTGCTGCACGCCGGGCAACGTCTCACATCCCGCGAGATCGGCGTGCTCGCTGCTCTCGGATTGTCCAAGTGCACAGCCTTTCGTCGGCCAAGGGTGGCCATCTTTTCCACCGGCAACGAGATCGTTGCGCCCGGCGAATCCTTGCGGCCAGGCGCCGTCTACGACTCCAACGCCGCGATCATCGGTGCTGCTGTCGAAGAGCTCGGCGGCATTGCTGTGCACCTGGGGGTGATCGCCGACAACGAGCAGGCGCTGGCGGCCGCCCTCGCCCGCGGCCTGGAGTCTGACGTCGTCGTGTTCTCCGGCGGAACCTCGAAGGGCGCAGGGGATATCTCGTACCGGATCGTGTACGCGCTGCGCGATCCGGGGGTTGTCGCCCACGGCGTTGCGCTGAAGCCCGGCAAACCCATCTGCCTCGCGGTCACCGGAGGCAAGCCCGTCGTCATCCTTCCCGGGTTTCCCACGTCCGCCATCTTCACTTTCCACGAGTTCCTCGCACCGGTCATCCGCGCGTTTGCCGGCCTCCCGCCAGAGCGCCGCCACACCGTTCTGGCGACGCTGCCGATGCGCGTGAACTCCGAGCGGGGACGCACGGAATATCTGCTGGTCGGGCTGGTGCAGGGACCGGAGGGGTACTTCGCGTATCCGATGGGGAAGGGTTCGGGTTCCGTGACCACCTTCAGCGGCGCCGACGGCTTCATCACCATCGATCAGCACACGGAAATCCTGGACTCCGGCAGCGCCGTCGCGGTGACTCTCCTCGGAGAGCAGCTGGAGCCCGCCGACCTCGTGATCATCGGCAGCCACTGCGTCGGCCTTGACCTGCTGGTAGGCAAATTGATGCGCCAGGGCGTCCGGACGAAGCTGATGATCGTCGGCAGCACGGGAGGCCTGGCCGCGGCCAGACGCGGCGAGTGCGACATCGCTGGTATCCACCTGATGGATCCCGCAACGGGTGAGTACAACCGCCCGATGCTCACCGACACGCTGACCCTCGTGGCGGGCTACGGGCGGATGCAGGGTTTCGTGTTCCGGCGCGGCGATGTCCGCTTCGAGGACAAGTCATTCAACGAGGCCATCGCGGCCGCACTGAACGAACCAGGATGCGTGATGGTCAATCGCAACGCCGGAAGCGGCACACGCATCCTCATCGACAAATGGCTCGGCGAAAGAAGACCCGCCGGATACGGCACGCAGACGAAATCCCATAACGCCGTTGCGGTGGCGATTTCTCAGCAGCGGGCGGACTGGGGAGTCGCGATTGATACCGTGGCCCGTCAATACGGGCTCGGCTTCATCCCCATGCAGGAGGAGAAATACGATTTCATCGTGCCGACGGTTCGGCTCGAGCGCCCCGAGGTCCAGGCCTTCTGCGCGTTGCTGAATGATCCGGAAGTGCGCGGCGAGTTCGCGTCGCTGGGCTTCCGGTTGCCGCAAAGTTAGCTGCCGAAGCCGGCCTGCGCGGTTTCCGTGTCACTTCGGCGACTAACCACCGGATCCAGGCGTCGCGACACAGTGTCCCGACCGCTCCGGGTAGGATGGGTGCCCTTGGAAACGATGACGACGACCATGGCGCTAACAAAGCTCCGTGATTGCATAGGCTTGGCCGCCAGCGCGGCGCTCTTCGCGGCGTGCGCTTCGGTCGGCCCTGGCCCAACGGCTGGCACAGGTCCGGACAAGACCGAGCACGGTCACGGCGCCGAGCCTTGGGCTCTTTTCCCGCATCAAGGTGCCATCGGACCGCGAGCCAGCGTTGCAACTGTCCGCCCGAGGAGTACAGGTGTTTCGTTGCGAAAGGCGGGACGGAGCGCTGGTATGGATCTTTCGCCAGCCCGACGCTGAACTGCTCAATGACCGCGGCGCCGTGGTCGGTCGGCACGGCGCCAATCTTTCGTTCGAGCACGTCGATGGCAGTCGCCTCACTGCCACTATCGCCGCTTACGACGATGCGCCCAAGTCCACCGATCTGCGGTGGTTGCTGATGACCACGCGCAGCTTCGGCAAGGGCACATTTGAAGGCGTTACCCACGTCCAACGCGTCAATACGCGCGGCGGCATGCCCCCGGACCGCTGCGAAGGCACTCAGGTCAACCAGGTTTTGCGCGTCGATTTCTCTGCCGACTTCATCTTCTACCGACCGAAATCCGGCGGGCCGGCCTGATTTTTTGACCCTGTCTCCGGCCTCGCTGAGAGGTGGCTCCGGCTCAGCGCCGGGCGCTTTCGCAAAAAGCGTTAAAATTCAGCGTTTTCGGACGCTGTGTGCCGGAGGAAAGCAAATGAACCCGACTGCCTCGACGGTAGGCGCCTACCTGCGCGACCTGCCGCCGGACCGTCGCGTGGCAATGGCGCGTCTGTGCAGCATGATTCGCCGCTCCGCCCGCGGAGTACGCGAAAGCATGCGTTACGGGCTCGCGTTCTACGAACTCGACGGGCCGCTGTTCGCCCTGGAATCCGCCCGTCGGCATATGTCGCTCTATGTGGCCGAAAAGGACGTTGTGCTGAAGCACAAGGACGCGCTGCAGGGCGTCAACGCCAACAAGAGCTTTATCAAGTTCTCGGACCTCAATCGACTGCCGCTGGACGTGGTCGAGAAGATCGTCCGCGACTCGGTTGCTGCACGGCGTCAACGGCTCGCTCAGGGAACCGTCCCCACCCAGGCCGAGTTGCTGAAGCTCTGGGGTATCAATGAAGAGGCCGCTGCGCCGCCAGCGACCACCGTCAAGCTGCCGACTACGAAGCCGGCCGCCTCGATGACCGACGCTATCAATGCGATGGCGAACTCCGTCCGGGACGCGATGATTGCGGCAATCGATATTGCCACCGGCGCGCCGGCGCCGAAGGCCAAATCGGTCCGCAAACCGGCCACCCAGGCCAGTGCGCGCGCAGCCAAGCGCACACCGTCGCGAGCGTCGACGCGCACAACGACGCGAAGCTCGACGGCCAAAGAAGGCCAGCGCCAAGAAAGCCGCCCGCCGGCGTTAGAGGCCTTTCAGCGGCGAATTTGCAACGGCGCCTACGGGCGCCGTTTTCCTTTGCTGCGGCGTCGGTCAGGAGGGACGCGTGTCCTCGATGACCTTGCCGTCATTCGGCAAGGATCCTGGTGCCACGAGTTCCACGTTGCCGCCGAGCTTGGTGACGGCACGCAGCGCCTCTCCCAATGCTGCCGATAGGGAAGGATCCCTTTCGGCGGACTCCGCCTTAAGCGTCATCACATCGACTTCGCCATTGCGTCCCACGACGAGCCGCAGTCGCTTGACGCTTGGATGCCGGCGTCCGACCTCGGCGATCTGCTCGGGACGCACGAACATGCCTTTGATCTTGGTGGTCTGGTCGGCGCGGCCAAGCCAGCCACGAATGCGCGTATTGGTACGGCCGCAGGCCGAAGTGCCCGACAAGATGGCCGACAAGATCGCCGAGCGCCAGGCGGATCCACGGATGATGCTGATCGAACGAGGTGACAACCACTTCGCCGACCTCGCCATCCGGTACCGGTTCACCGGTCCCGGGGCGCACGATCTCGACCAGCACGTCTTCGTTGACGACCATGCCCGCCCGTGCCGGCGTCTCGTACGCGATCACACCGACGTCGGCCGTCGCATACAGCTGATAGGCATCGATCCCGCGCGAGCGCATTTCGGCCTGCAGCGAGGCTGGGAAGGCGGCACCGGAGACGGCGGCGCGACGAATGGGATTCTCGCGCTGCGCCGACGCGACCGCGTCGAGGAGGATCTTCAGGAAGTCGGGCGTCCCGGTGTAAGCGGTCGGACGCAGATGCTCAATCAGGTCGAGCTGCTGCTCGGTGTTGCCGGGCCCGGCCGGGATCACGGCGCAGCCCAGCGCGCGCGCGCCGCCGTCGAGGATGAAGCCGCCCGGGGTCAGGTGATACGAAAACGTGTTGAGCACGATGTCGCCGGGGCGGAAGCCGGCGGCATGCAAGCCCCGCGCCGCGCGCCATGCGTCATCGTGACGTGCCTCGGGTTCGTAGATCGGTCCCGGCGAGGTGAACAAGCGCCCGAAGCGCTCCAGCGGATCCACGAATCCGCCGAAGGGCGGCGCCGCCTTCTGCATTGCCGGCAATCCCGCCTTCCGCAGCACCGGGAGACGCGCGAGGTCCGCGCGGGTCACGATGTCTGCCGGATTGATGTCGCCCAGGTGCTGGCGCCAGCCCGGCGCCTTCAGCGCCTTGGCGATCAGCCCGGGCAGATGCCCCATCAGGTCGAGTTCGCGCTGGCGCGGATCACGCGTCTCGCGACTGTCAAAGTGCTGCGTCATCGAAGTCCTGACTGGTTGGCTACCGCGCAGCGCTATCGATCTCGGCGCGACGCCGCTCCGTGTCCTGCTGCGCGGCCTCGAGTTTCTTGGTGACCGGATCGATCGTCGTCTGCCGAGTCGGCAACGGCGTGGCGGCCGGCTCCTCATTGCGCGGAGCGCAGCCAATGCTGCCGATTGCCAGCAACGCTGCGACCACGCACGTTGCGACCGGCGTCATTGCCATTGAGCGGGAGCGCAGACGCATGTTTTTAGCTCGAGGTCGCGGGCCGGGCCGGCCAACCGGTCCGACCCGGATGGGTGCGCCTACATCTTTGCGCGCACGCTTGCGACCGCCTTGCGCACCCGCTTCATGAATCCGCCGGCAACCTTCTTCGCCGCCGTCGCGCGCTTCGTGACCTTCTTGGCGACCTTCTTTGCCACCTTCTTTACAGCGGCTTTCTTGGCGGCGACCTTCTTCGCTGCCTTCTTCGCCGCTGTCTTGGCGGCGGCCTTGGTCTCCGCGCCACTGCCGCGCTTGATGTCCTGGGCATGCGCACGCGAATATTGCTGGATGTCCTTGAACTTCCCGCTCGCATCGCGAACCGCATACAACTTCTTGCCGCCGGTGCTGTACATCACCGTGCGGCGGGACTTCTTCTTCGCAGCTTTCTTTGTGGCCATCTACGCTCCTCGAATAACGCGCGGACCGGACAATCGCTTTCGCCAACCCGCGCGTGCTGACGAAAACCCCCGCGCACGGAGCGCGGAAACCCTGCGCCGGCGGCTCAGGCCAGCCAGCGTTTGCGACGCTTGTAGAACTTCGCTTCGCGAAAACTCTTCCGACCGGACTTCGAGACGCCCAGATAGAACTCCTTGACGTCTTCGTTCTCGCGCAGCGAAGCAGCAGCGCCGTCCATGACGACACGCCCGTTCTCCAGAATGTATCCGTAATCGGCAAAGCGCAGCGCGATGTTGGTGTTCTGCTCGGCCAGGAGAAACGACACGTGCTCCTTCTTGTTGAGATCCTGCACGATCGCGAAGATCTCCTCCACGACCTGAGGCGCCAGTCCCATCGACGGTTCATCCAGCAGGATCATCGACGGCCGTGCCATCAGGGCGCGTCCGATCGCCGTCATCTGCTGTTCGCCGCCCGACGTATATCCCGACTGGCTGGTGCGCCGCTGCTTCAGGCGTGGAAAGTACGCGTATACCTTGTCGAGGTCGGCGGCGACGTCCGACCGCGTATTGCCACGCCCCGAGGCCCCCCGGGAGTAGGCACCGGAGAGCAGGTTCTCCTCGACCGTCAGGTGGGCGAAGCAGCGTCGCCCTTCCATCACCTGCACGACGCCGCGCTTGACCAGGTCGTAGGCCGTCAGCTTCTCGATTTTTTCGCCGCGGTACTCGATCGAGCCCTTGGTGACCTCGCCGCGCTCGCCATGCAGCAGGTTGGAAACCGCCCGCAGCGTGGTGGTCTTGCCCGCGCCGTTGGCGCCGAGCAGCGCGACGATGCCGCCGTCGGGTACCGTCAATGAAACGCCCTTCAGCACCAGGATCACATGGTTGTAGATCACCTCGATGCCGTTGACGTTGAGCAGCGGTGCAGTCACCGTCTTCTCCGTTCTAGCTGTGCGCAGCGCTCACGCCGTAAGCGCTGCGCACAGCCGGCCGCGCAGTGCGGCCGACTGGGTTGATGTAGCCCTACTTCTTCGCCGCCGGTGCGGTCTTGACTGCGGCGGGTGCCGCAGCCGGTGTCGCTGCCTTGGCATCCGCGGCGATCTCGTCGGCGCAGCTGCGCATCGTCAGCTTCTTCTCCGTGACGTAGCGCTGCGCCGCCGCCTTGATCATCGGCTTGATGATCTGGTTGTCGGCGTCGTAGAAGTCGGAGGTGAACACCCATTTGGTGCCGTCCCACTGCTGGATCCGCGCCGAACGCGCGCCCGCATGGTCGCGGCAGTTGGTCGCGAGCGGCTTCATCACGCCAGCCAGGCCGAGGCCCTCGACGCGCTTAGCGTCGAGATTCAGGTTCTCGAGACCGTAGCGGACCTGCTCGCCGGTCAGCGGCTTGGCGCCATAGCGCAGTTGCGCCTGGCGCACGCCTTCGACGGAGAGCATCGCGCTGATCAGGCCGCGGGTGTAAAGCACCGTGCCGACTTCCTCCTGCGGACCCGTGCCCTGGCCCTTCGCATGCAGCGTGGCGAGGATGTCGTTATGCACCTTCGCACGCCCGGCGCCGTGCTGCAGCGCCAGTCCGTTGTAGCCCTTGGCATCCGCGCCGACCGGCAGTACATCCGGCTCGGCCGCCGCCCACCACACGCCGTACATCTTGTCGCGCGGATACCCGGTGGCCACGGCCTCGCGCAGCGCCGTCGAGTTCATCACGCCCCAGCCCCACAGGAACACATAATCCGGCCGGTTCTGGCGGATTTGCAGCCAGGCCGCCTTCTGCTCGACGCCGGGATGCGTGACCGGCAGCGTGATCAGCTCGAAGCCGTGCAGCTTTGCGCGCTCCTGCAGTAGCGCAATCGGTTCCTTGCCGAACGGCGAGTCGTGATAGACGAGCGCGATCTTCTTGCCCTTCAGCTTGTCGGTGCCACCGTTGAGCTTGCCAACGTGCTGCACCAGGACGTCGGCCGCATCCCAGTAGGTGCCCATCAGCGGGAAGTTCCACGGGAACGCCTCGCCTTCTACGGATTCGGAACGGCCGTAGCCGGCGGTGACCAGCGGGATCTTGTCGGTCGGCGCCTTGTCGGTCAGCGCATACGTGATGCCAGTGGACAGGGGCTGGACCGCGGCGACAAACGGCTTCGTCTTCAGCCGCTCGTAGCACTCGACGCCGCGATCAGTCGCATAGCCGGTCTCGCACTCCTCCCAGGTGATCTTCACCCCGTTGATGCCGCCCTGGGCGTTGACCAGCTTCAGGTAGTCGACAAATCCGTTGGCCCAGGGCGTGCCGTTGGGTGCATACGCGCCCGTGCGGTACACCAAGATCGGGAAGAACTGCTCGCCCTTGCCGGCTGCCGCGGGAGCGGCCTTCTGCTGCGCACCGGACGTCGCGGGCAGCGCCAGCGACATGGCCGCTGCGATCCCCGCCACTGCCATCGCAGCGACTCTTGCTTTGAACAATCGTGCCATCGTTGTCTCCATGCGTACTAATGAGGGTCCAGCATTATCTGCAGCGCCGTTGCTCCGTGGACCTCAGTGCGGGAACGGCCATAGTCTCAGCTTCTCCTTGCCGATCTGCCAGAGCCGCGCCAGACCATGCGGCTCGACGATCAGGAAGAACACGATCAGGCTGCCGAAGATCATGGCTTCCAGATGCGACGCCAGCGCGGTCGACATATTGATGCCGAGTGCGCCTGGCACCTGGTTGAGCAGAATCGGCAGCATCACGATGAACGCCGCGCCGAAATACGAGCCCAGCAGGGATCCCATTCCGCCGATGATGATCATGAACAGCAGGTTCAGCGACAGGTTGATATTGAACGCCAGCGGTTCCCAGGCGCCGAGGCGGATAAACCCCCAGAGGGCACCGGCCACGCCGGCGTAGAACGAACTGACCGCGAATGCCGACAGCTTCGCGTGCAGCGGACGAATGCCGATGACTTCGGCCGCCACGTCCATGTCGCGGATCGCCATCCAGCTGCGGCCAATATGACCACGCACAAGGTTCTTCGCCGCCAGGGTCATCACGACTGCCACGGACAGAACGAACAGGTACTTCTCGACCGGGGTGTCCATCGTCCAGCCGAACATCTCGAGCGTCGGCGTCGATACCGACCCGGAGGACGAATAGTTGGTGAACCACTTGACGCGCGCGAACATCCAGTCGACGAAGAACTGCGCCGCCAGCGTCGCCACCGCCAGGTACAGACCCTTGATGCGCAGGCTGGGAATGCCGAAGAGGATGCCGAACAGCGCGGCAATGCCGCCCGAGAGGATGAGAACGACGATGAAATTGAGCGACGGGATGCGGACGACCAGGTTGTAACCGGCGTAGGCCCCCACCGCCATGAAGGCCGCGGTTCCGAGCGAGATCTGCCCGCAGTAGCCGACCAGAATATTGAGCCCGATCGCGGCGATCGCCAGGATCAGGAACGGCGTCACGAGCGAAAGGAACAGATAGTCGGTGGCGATCGCCGGCATCACTAGATAGGCGAACGCCAGCAGCGCCAGCATGAACCAGCGGTCCTGCACGATCGGCAGGATCTGCTGGTCCTCGGCGTAGGAAATCTTGAACTGGCCGTTTTCGCGGTAGAGCATGACGTGAGCTCGATCGGACCCCTATACGCGGTCGATGTGCTTCTCTCCGAAAAGTCCTTCAGGACGCACCAGCAGAAACAGCAGCGCGAGCACGTAGGCAAACCAGTTCTCGATACCGCCGCCCGCCAGGTCGAACTGCTTGACCATGATCGGGCCGAGGAACACTTCGGCGAACTTCTCGCCAACGCCGATGATCAGCCCGCCGATGATCGCACCCGGCACCGACGTGAAGCCGCCGAGGATCACGACCGGCAGCGCCTTCAACGCAATCAGCGACAGCGAAAACTGCACGCCGAGCTTCGAACCCCAGATCACGCCGGCAACCAGCGCAACGAAGCCGGCCACGCTCCAGACGATGACCCAGATGCGGTTCAGTGGAATGCCGATCGATTGCGCGGCCTGGTGATCATCCGCCACCGCGCGCAGCGCCCGCCCGGTCGGGGTCTTCTGGAAGAACAGTGCCAGCGCCAGCACCAGCAGCGCGGCGATGCCCGCGGCCACCAGGTCCTCCGTGTTGATCAGGATTCCGCCCTCGAAGACGTTGTCGAGCACCATCATCGGCGTCTTGGGCAATCCGGTATCGATCTTGTAGATGTCGCTGCCCCAGAGGGTCTGGCCGAAGCCATCCAGGAAGTAAGAGACGCCGAGCGTGGCCATCAGCAGCACAACGGCGTCCTGATTGACGAGGTGGCGCAGCACCAGCCGCTCGACCAGCCATGCCAGCACGGCCATGATGCCGATTGATGCCACGAACGCCACCGGCAGCGGCACGACTTCGGCGATGCGCGCAACCGCCAGCGCGGCGAACAGCACCATCGCGCCCTGCGCAAAATTGAAAACGCCCGAGGCTTTGAAGATCAGCACGAAGCCGAGCGCCACCAGTGAGTACATGACGCCGGACATGAGCCCGCCCAGCAGCACCTCGACATAGAAGCCCGGCGCCGACATGCCAAGCACCAGCGGAGCTATGGCGCCGATCGTCATCAGCACGAGCATCAGCACCACCGGCCAGTTCCTCTGCAACGACAGCATCACCTTGTCCATATCCGCCTCAGTGCGCCACACCCAGGTAGGCGGCAATGACCTGCTGGTTGCTGCGCACCTCGTCGGGTGTGCCGTCGCCGATCTTGCGCCCGTAATCGAGCACGACAACGCGATCCGAGATGTCCATCACCACGCCCATGTCGTGCTCGATCAGCACGATCGTCGTGCCGAACTCGTCATTGACGTCGAGGACGAAGCGCGACATGTCCTGTTTTTCCTCCAGGTTCATGCCGGCCATCGGCTCGTCGAGCAGCAG
This sequence comes from uncultured beta proteobacterium, assembly GCA_963791235.1. Taxonomy (GTDB): domain Bacteria; phylum Pseudomonadota; class Gammaproteobacteria; order Burkholderiales; family Burkholderiaceae_F; genus JALORV01. The sequence goes on from CAWBRW010000026.1 coordinate 185,988, forward strand.
GATCTTCGGCTCCATCGCCAGCGCGCGCGCCATATCGACGCGCTTCTGCAGCCCGTACGGCAGGCGGCCCACCGGCGTCTTGCGGTAGGCCTGAATCTCGAGGAAGTCGATGATGTGTTCGACGAACTCGCGATGGCGCAGTTCTTCCCGCCGTGCAAAGCCCAGATGCACCGCCTGCGCCAGGATCCCCGTCTTCATGCGCAGGTTGCGCCCGGTCATGATGTTGTCGAGCACGCTCATGCCCTTGAACAGCGCGAGGCTCTGGAAGGTGCGGCCGAAGCCTTGCGCCGCCGCCTCGTGCGGGTCCATCGACGTTCGCACCTTGCCGCCAAACGTGATGCGGCCCTGTTGGGGTTGGTACACGCCGTTGATGACGTTGAGCATCGAGCTCTTGCCAGCGCCGTTGGGGCCGATGATGGCGCGGATCTCGTGCTCCCGGACGTCGAACGACACGCCCTGGATCGCCTTGACGCCGCCGAACGACAGCCACACGTCCTCGACGCTGAGCAGCACGTCACCGACGGACCGTCGCGTCACAACGACCCCCCCTCACCGCGCTGGCGATCCATGGTCCGCGGCGGCTGGTCCTTCATGCCCCACGCCGGGTTGGCGGACTTCGGGATCTCGTGCTTTGGCTTGGCCGCCTGATTCATTGCCTCAACGACGAGATAGATGAAGACCAGGACCAGGGCGAGTCCGACGATGCCAATGAGGAGCGAACCGTTGGCCAGCCCCCAGGCAGCCACCGGCACTCCTACGATGAGGCAGGCAATTGCAGCCCAGACGCGCGGCGTCATCGCTAGGCAGCCTTCTGCATCGGCGCATAGGTCCTGGCATCGCGCACCTGCAGCGTCGCCGCCACCGTGCCGGTGCGCCCGTCTTCGAACTTCACCATCGTCTCGATGAACTGTTCCGTGCGCCCCGAGTACATCGCGTCGACCAGCACGCTGTACTTGTCCTGAATGAAGCGGCGCCGGACCTTGCGCGTACGGGTCAACTCTTCGTCGTCGGCATCCAGTTCCTTGTGCAGCACGATGAAGCGGCGGATCTGTGCGTTCGCAAGCTTCGGATCATTCGCAAGATCCGCGTTCACCTTCTCGACCGCTTCGCGGATCAGTTCAACAACCTCGGGCTTGCTGGCCAGGTCCGTGTAGCCGGTGTAGGGAAGGCTGCGGCGCTCGGCCCAGTTACCGACGGCTTCCATGTCGATGTTGATGAACGCGCACACCATCTCGCGCCGATCGCCGAAGGCCACGGCCTCCTTGATCGTCGGGAAGAACTTCAGCTTGTTCTCAAGGTACTTCGGCGCGAACAGGGTGCCGTCCGCCAGCTTGCCCACGTCCTTTGCGCGATCGATGATCTTGAGGTGGCCCTCGGCATCGAAGTAGCCGGCGTCGCCCGTGTGGAACCACCCTTCGTCGTCTTTCGCCTCGCGTGTCGCGTCCGGCGACTTGTAGTACTCGCGGAAAAGACCGGGCGAACGGATCAGGATCTCACCGAGGTCGGTCAGGCGGATCTCCACACCCGAGACCGGTGGCCCAACCGTGTCCGGCTTCACGCCCCCGTTGGGCTGCACACAGACGAAGACCGAGGTCTCCGTCGAGCCGTAAAGCTGCTTCAAGTTGATGCCGAGCGAGCGATAGAAAGTGAAGAGATCCGGTCCGATCGCCTCACCGGCGGTATACGCGACGCGAATCCGGCTCATGCCAAGTGCATTCCGCAGCGGCGCATAGACCATCCAGTCGCCCAGGCTGTAAAGCAGGCGGTCGCCCGCGCCGACCGGCTGCTTGTCGAGCAGGCGTCCGCCGACGCGCTTTGCCACGTCCATGAAGTAATGGAACAGGCGGCGCTTGATCGCCGACGCATCCTCCATGCGGATCATCACCTGCGTCAGCAGGCCTTCGAGAACACGCGGCGGGGCGAAGTAGTACGTGGGTCCGATCTCGCGCATGTCGGCCATCACCGTCGCTGCCGACTCCGGACAGTTGACCGTGAAACCGCACACCAGCCATTGCGTGTACGAGAAGATGTTCTGGCCGATCCAGGCCATCGGCAGGTAGGCCAGCACTTCTTCGCGATGGGTCAGGCTTTCCATCTCCGCGCCGGCATTGCCCGCGGCCAGAAGGTTGCTGTAGCCGAGCACGACACCCTTCGGGTTACCGGTGGTGCCAGACGTATAGAACATCGCCGCGACCTCGTCCGCACGGCCCTTCGCGATCTCGTCGTCAATGACCGTCGGGTGCTCCTTCAGGAACTGTTCGCCGAGGGCGCGGAGCTGCTCATAGGACGCCAGACCCGCCTGGTCGTAGTTGCGCAGGCCGCGCGGGTCCTCATAGATGATGCGTTTCAGGTGCGGCACGGTCTCGCGCACCTCGAGCATCTTGTCGACCTGCTCCTGGTCCTCGACCACGGCGAACTTGATTTCCGCGTTCGAGAAGACGAAGGCCATCTCCGGAGCAACCGCATCCTGGTACATCGGCACCGGAATGCCGCCCAGGCACTGCACTGCGATCATCGTGAAATACAGGCGCGGCCGGTTCTCGCCGACTATCGCGAGGTGGTCGCCACGCTGGAAGCCCGCCTGGTGGAGGCCCGCCGCGATCTGCTCGACCTCGAGCAGCATCTGCGACCAGCTCCAGCTCTGCCAGATGCCGAGATCCTTCTCGCGAATCGCGGTTGCACCCGGCCGTTGGCGCGCGTGCAGCTGCAACAGGCGCGGGAAGGTGTCCGCGGTGAAGGTCTCCGCCACGATCCTTTGTCTCCGACTGTTCTTTTCCGTGCCTCGTGCGGGCAGGGTGTGAGTTAGCTTAACCCACCGCGCACGATTCCGCGCCGCCTGGCGACGTCGTGCAACATACGGTACGGCGCGGGATGCGGGCCCGCTGTCGTCCCGACGACAGTCTTCAGCCAGAATAGCGGCGCTAACCGCCCATGGCCGAACCCGACCCGCCCCGAATCGCCGACATGCTGGCCGCCAGCGCCTGGTGGCCGGCGCTCGCCGCGCCGGACCGCGAGCGAACTCTGGCGCAGATCGAAGAGCGACGCTACAGCGGTGGCTCGGTGGTCATGCGCAAGGGCGAAGTGGTTGACGCCTGGACCGGCGTGATCGATGGGCTGGTGAAGATCAACGTCGTCTCGTCGGTCGGCAAGACGGCAACGTTCACTGGCGTCGGGCCCGGCGGCTGGTTCGGCGAGGGCTCGATCCTGAAGCACGAGCCGCGCAAGTACGACGTCGTCGCGCTGCGCGATACGCGCATCGCCTGGATGCCCCGGCGCACGTTCGAGCACCTGATGGACACCAGCATCCCGTTCAATCGCTTTTTGCTGATCCAGCTCAATGAACGGCTCGGGCAGTTCATCGGCATGGTCGAATACGAACGGCTGCTGGAACCGGACGCGCGGGTCGCGCGTTGCGTGGCCGAACTTTTCAATCCGCACCTGTATCCCGGCCATCGCGGCGAACTCGAGATCTCGCAGGAAGAGATCGGCTATCTCTCGGGCGTGTCGCGGCAGCGAGTGAACCAGGCGCTGCAGGTGCTGGCGCGGGCCGGGCTGCTGGAAGTGTCCTACGGTCGCGTGCGCATCCTGGACATCGGTGGACTGAGGCGCTTCGGAGGCTAGCGTGTTCGACTTCGCAACCTGGGAACTTGCAAGCTATGTGGTGACGGTCATCGGCCTGCCGCTGGCGATCGTCCTGTTCCTCTTCGAGCAGCGCAAGGAGCGGGCAACCGAGGAGGACGAGGTCTACCAGTTGCTTGCGAACGCCTACAACGACTTCCTGAAGGTCGTGATGGACAACCCTGACCTGCGGCTGCGCAGCGAGACCGCGACGCTCGACCTGACCCCGGAGCAGCAGGAGCGGATGCTGGGGCTCTTCGACATGCTGATTTCGCTCCTCGAGCGCGCCTACCTGACCGCGTACAGCGAGGACATGACACCGCTGCAGCGGCGCCGCTGGAATTCCTGGGAAGACTTCATGCGCGAATGGGCCCGTCGCGATGACTTCTACTACCGGCTGCCGCGTCTGCTGAGGGGCGAAGATCCGGAGTTCGCGGCCTACCTGCAGCGCATCGCCGAGGATGAACGCAGCAAGCCGGTGCCGGGCTTCCCGGCCGCCGGCTGAGGGCCCGAGCTGCACGATGAGGACCGTGCCTCTTCACGCGGGACGAGCGAGCATTCCGGCATTGGGCCTCGGCACCTGGCGGCTTGGGGAATCGGTGCGCTCACGGTCTGCCGAGGTAGCCGCGGTGCGAACGGCCCTCGAACTGGGCTATCGGCTGATCGACACCGCCGAGATGTACGGCGAAGGTGGCGCGGAAGAAGTTGTCGGCCAGGCGCTGGCCGACGCGATCGCGGCGGGCGATATCCGACGCGAGGAGGTCTTTGTCGTCTCCAAGGTGTACCCGCACAACGCCAGCGCACGCAGTGTAGTGGCCGCCTGCGATCGAAGCCGGGCGCGCCTGCGGCTGGACACTTTCGACCTCTACCTGCTGCATTGGCGCGGCAGCCACCCGCTGGCCGGGACCGTCGACGGATTCGAGCGGCTGGTCCGCGCCGGCCACATCCGCTTCTGGGGCGTGTCGAATTTCGACGTCGATGACATGCAGAAGCTGTGGCGACTGCCGTCGGGGCCGGACTGTGTCGCGAACCAGGTGTATTACTCAGCAAGCCAGCGCGGCATCGAGTTCGACCTGCTGCCGTGGCAGCAGGACCGCGGCGTGGCGACGATGGCGTACTGCCCGATCGACCAGGGCATGCTGGCGTCGAACGCCGAACTGACGCGCATCGCCGCGCGCCATGGCGTCACTGCCGCGCAGGTCGCGCTGGCGTGGGTGATCCGCCATTCCAACGTGATCGCCATTCCCAAGGCGGCGCGCGCCGATCATCTGCGCGACAACCTTGCGGCGACAACGCTTGCGCTCGACCCCGAGGACCTCGCGGCGATCGACCGCGTATTCCCACCGCCGCGACGCAAACAGCCGTTGGCGATGACGTGACGACGCAGGAACTCCGCCGCGGATGACCTCGACACGACGATTTCACCTCTTCTGTCGGCCCGTAGCAGTGCTGCTCGCGCTGTGCCTGGCTCCAATCGACGACGCGGTCCTTGCCAAGACCGCGCTGGAGGCCACCCCCGAAGCGCTGGCCGGTGCGATGAGCACGCGACGCAACGCATTGCTCGGAGAAGTCCACGACAACGCCGTGCAGCACGCGCTGCGGGCGGCTGCGCTGCGGCGGCTGGTGGAGGCCGGAGCGCGACCCGCCATAGCCTTTGAGCAGTTCGATCGCGATCGCCAGGCCGACATCGACCGGCTGCGAAGCGAGCAGCCCGGCGATGTCGAGGCGCTGATCGCGCTGGGTGCGCCCAGCTGGGAGTGGAAGAACTACCGGCCATTCCTGCAGCTCGCCGTTGACAACGGCCTGCCGATCGTGGCCGCCAATCTGTCGCGTGCCGACGCCGTGAAGATCACGACGCAGGGATGGAGCGCGCTCTTCGACGCAGCCGCTCAGGCAGACCTCGGTCTCGATCGCCTGCCAGCCGGCTTCGTCGCGGCACATGAGGACGCGGTGGCGCGCGGCCATTGCGATCTGCTGCCCCCCGATTCGTTGCCAGCGATGGCGCGCGCGCAGATTGCGCGTGACATCGTGCTGGCGCGCTCGCTGCGCCCTTACCTCGCTCGTGGCGTCGTCCTTCTGACCGGCAACGGCCACGTTCGCAAGGATATCGGCGTGCCGTTCTGGTTGAACGCGGACGAGCGTCGCGACGTTGTAGCGATCGCCATTCTGGAACTCGATCCGACGATTTCCGAGGCCACCGGTGAGGCACTGACTCAGCAGTACGACGCGATCGTCAAGACAGCTGCTGCGGAACGACCGGACCCCTGCGAAGCGCTGTTGCGCAAGCGAATGCGGCCCGCGGCGAAGCCGTAATCCCGGCGCCTCAGGGGGACGTCGCCGCCACCGCCGGTCGCCGCTGCACCGGCGCCTCGCGGATCGGCAGATTCACCAGGGCAGCGCCAAGTGCCAGCAGGGCGTCGGCGTACCACATCCACAGGTAGCTGCCCTGCGTGCTGATCGCGATGCCACCCAGGTAGGCACCGAAGAATCCACCGATCTGGTGCGACAGCAGTGTCAGTCCGAACAGCGTGGCGAGATAGCGTGTGCCAAAGAGCTTGGCGACGACCCCGGCCGTCGGGGGCACGGTGGCGAGCCAGGTGAAGCCGAGCCCCACCGCAAACAGGTAGAAGGTCAACGTGCTCTTGGGCGCCGCCAGGTAAACCAGCACCAGAAGTGCGCGGGACAGGTACATCCAGAACAGGATGTACTTGCTGCGAAATCGATTCACCCACCAGCCCGCCAGCAGGCTGCCCGCGATGTTGGCGAGCCCAATGATTGCGAGCGACCAGCTCGCCACCGAGGACGGCAGGCCGCACAGCGCGACCTCGCCCGGCAGGTGCGTCACCAGAAACGCGATGTGGAAGCCACAGGTGAAGAAGCCCGCGTGCAGCAGGAGGTAGCTGCGGTCGCCCAGCGCAGTGCGCACCGCGTGGCGCAGGCCGTGGTCGCCGACCGCCGCCGGAGCATGGGCTGCCGCAGGCTGGCCCCGCAACGCCCGTGCCATCGGCAAGGTCGCCAGCGTGATTGCCGCCAGCGTCCACATCGTGCCCATCCAGCCCATCACCGAGATCAGCTTCTGCACGACTGGCGCGAAGACGAACTGGCCGAACGAGCTCCCGGCGTTGATGACGCCCGAGGCCGTGCCGCGCGACTCGGCCGGTACACGCCTCGCGGCCGCCCCGATCAACACCGAGAAGCCGGCCGCTCCCGATCCCACGGCGGAGAGCAACCCCAGCGTCAGGACCAAGCCGACCCCGCTGGAGACCAGCGGCGTCAGTGCCGTGCCAATTGCGAGGATGACGATGCCAGTGGCGAGTACGCGACCAGGACCGTAGCGGTCGGCGAACGCTCCGGCGACCGGCTGCACGGCACCCCACGCGAACTGGCCGACGCCGAGCGCAAAACTGATCGTCACGATGCCCAGACCGGTCGATGTATTGATCGGCGAAACAAACAGTCCCAGCGATTGCCGCGCGCCGTTCATGATCATCAGCAGCGCCGCAGCGATCAGGATCAGACTCCACCATCCGCGTTGCACGTTCTGCGTCACGCGATCTCCGTCGGTTCGATGGCCGCGGCGACCAGCGCCACGCCGGCAGCGTCGGCAGCACGATCCAGATTGGCGCGCAGGCGCTCGCCGAGAATGGCATCGACGTCACGCTGTGCCGCGCGCCAGGCCGGCACGGCAGCGCTAAGGCGCCGGCGGCCCTTGGTCGTCAGCTGCAGCGGTCGCGACCGCGCGTCAGCGTGGCCCTTGCCCCCGTCGGCGCGCACCAGCAAGCCAGCCGCCTCCAGCGGGCCGACCAGACGAGACGTCGTCGTCCGATCCATCTGCAGCCGTCGGGCCAGCTCGGCAACCGGCACGGGAGCGTTGGCCCGGGCCAGCGTGACGAGGGCGGAATATTGCGTCACCGTCAGGCCGTGCGCGGCCAGCGCCGCGTCGTAGAGCCCCGTCAAGCGACGCGCCAGGCTGCGCACCTTGTGGCAGGTACAGGCCCCGGCGGCGGGCAGATCGATCGGATGTACCGGAGTTGCGTGCATATGCACGCATACTGCCGGAGCCGTGCTCATCCGTCCAGTACCAGGAACGCGCTCGCAGACTTTGCTGCGACAATATGAGGCTCACAGCAAGGGACGGCGACATGAGCGCACTGCATCCATTTCACTTGGCGTTCCCGGTCACTTCACTCGCCAAGGCGCGGGCGTTCTACGGTGGACTACTCGGCTGCCCGGAAGGCCGCTCGAGCGAGGCCTGGATCGACTTCGATCTCTACGGTCACCAGATCGTCGCGCACCTCGCGCCCGAAGAGGCCGGCCATCGGCGCACCAGCGAAGTCGACGGCGACGCTGTCCCGGTCCGACATTTCGGCGTCGTGCTGTCGATGAAGGAATGGGACGACCTCGCCGCCCGCCTGCGCAAGGAGGGTGTCAAGTTCATCATCGAGCCGCACGTCCGCTTCAAAGGCGAGGTCGGGGAACAGGCGACGATGTTCTTCCTCGACCCCTGCGGCAACGCGCTGGAATTCAAGGCCTTCGCGGACCCGTCGCGGCTGTTCGCGAAGTAGTCGCGCAGCGCCCGGCGGCGCGGCGGCTCAGCCGCGTCCCACGAACGGCATCTTTGTCGCCATCACGGTCATGAACAGCACGTTGGCGTCGAGTGGCAGTTCGGCCATCTGCAGCACCGACTTCGCGACGATGTCCACGCCCATGACTGGCTCCGCGGCAAGCTGCCCATAAGGCTGCATCACGCCCTGCGGCATGCGCTCGGTCATCGGGGTGGCGGCGTTGCCGATGTCAATCTGCCCCACGGCAATGTCAAACGCGCGACCGTCCAGCGACGCCGATTTTGTCAGGCCGGTGACGGCATGCTTGGTCGCGGTGTACGGCGCGGAGTTCGGACGCGGGGCATGCGCCGAGATCGAGCCGTTGTTGATGATGCGTCCGCCGCGCGGCTTCTGCGCCTTCATCACGCGGAAAGCCTGCTGCAGGCAATAGAAGACACCGGTCAGATTGACGTCGACGACGTTCTGCCACTGCGCTGGCGTCAGCTCGTCGAGGGCAACGGTCGGCGCGAAGCTGCCCGCATTGTTGAACAGCACGTCGAGACGGCCGTACCGGGCGACGATGCGATCAAACAATGCGCGCACCGCGTCCGGCTGGCTGACATCGGTCGGCACGACCAGCGCCCGCTCCGAGTCGACGCCGGCGAGGCGGGCAGTCTCCTGAAGTGGCGCTTCGCGTCGACCGGCCAGTACGACGTTGTAGCCGGCGCGCAGGAACGCCATGGCCACGGCACGGCCGATGCCGCTGCCGGCGCCGGTGATCAGCGCAGTCTTGTTCGTCACGATGGTCCTCGAAGAAGAGTGCCGCGCAGCGGCCCCCGCTGCACCGGCGACAGCGAGCTTAGCGTTTCATTCCGATGGTTTCGCCGGCCCGGCGCCTTCGGTCACGCGCACGGCGTTCGACACATGCACGATCAGGCGCCACTTTCCGCCACGACGCTGCCAGATATTGAGGTAAGCGAGTTCGCCGGCATCGGCCGGCGACGCGCCGGTCGATCGGCCGCGTCCATAGGAATAGCCGAGGTCGCCCGACTCGGCCACCGCAACGCCCTCGGGCACCCAGTTCAGACTCTCCCTGTGGACTGCGAGATCGACCAGCGCCTGCGCGCGTCCGCTGACTGGCGATCGACCGCCACGGTGCAGGCGGACATCGTCGGCAAACACCTCGGCCAGTGCGGCGCCAGGCCCTGGCATGGCGCCGATGCGTGCATCGAGTTTGCGCAGAGCTGATAGCGCCGACGCCTGTTCTGTCGGACCGAGTGCAGACGGGGCCGTCGGCGGGTCAGGCGGTCGCCTCCAGTCTGCGAGCGTCACCGTCGGCGCTGGATGGTTGATGCCGACATCAATCAGCACCAGGTAACGGCCGTCCGGTTGCCGCTGCCACACCGAGGTGTAGTGTCCGTACCGGACCGGCGACTCGGATGGCACGCGCCGGTACTCCGAGGGCCCGGTCGTGTAGCCCATGTCACCGGCGCCCGAAATCCCGGCCGCCACCGGGCGCCACTGGATGTTCACGCCCCAGTCCGGCCCCTCGCGCAATTGCGGAAAGGCGCGCACCGGAAACGGCGCGTACAGGATCGCGTCCGGAGCGAAATACTCGACGAAGGCCTGGCGCGCGTTGACCTGCTGCGCGCGTGCTGAGAAAGCGCGCTCGCTGGCGACAACCTCATCAAGCTCCGGCATGCGGTCTGCCGCGACCGCGCACGAGAGCGACGCAGCCAGCACTGCGCCACCCATCAGTTGCTCCAGCATGTCGGCTCCCCTCCACGTCACACAAGGCTAGCCCGCTCGCGTTTGAGCCACAGGCCGCTGCGACGAGTGCACCACGCGCCGCGATGAAGGCGGCAGCGCGGGCGATCAAGTCACCACGGATCAATGCGCGCCGCCGACGGCCGATCCGGGCACCGCGGGTTCGTCCCTCACGACGGGAAGCACTCGCGTTTCACGAATCACCGGCTGGCGCCACGCCGCCAGCGCAATCAGTAACACCGTGATGCCGGCAAAGGCCAATGCCGAGCGCAGCCCAAGGTGCTCTCCAAGCCAACCGCCCAACAGGGCGCCCGGGCCCGCCGGCAACAGGATCAGCCAGCGCATCGTGCTGGTCATGCGCCCGAGCAGATGCGCTGGAGTGACGGACTGGCGCAAGGCCAGGAACGTGATGAAGATCAGCACCGCGCCGACGCCGAACAGCATCAGCATCAGGCCGAACATCGCAATGCCCAAGGGCGAGGCCGGGGCCACGGCACCGAGCAGCCAGCCGACGCCGCAGATGACGAAACCCAGGACCAGTGTCGGGCCCGGTCCGAAGCGCTCCGAGATGCGGTTGCCGACCGTGCTCGTGACGATCGTGCCCACGCCGAGGGCCACGTACGACAGGCCGACCCCACCCTCGGACAGGCCGAGCGTGCGCGTCGCAAACAGGATCTGCACCACCAGCGCCGCCTGGTGGCACATCTGCCAGCCGCCGACGATCAATGCCATCGTCAGCAGCAGGCGGTGACTGGCGACGAAGCGCATGCCGGCACGCAGCGCCGGCCAGAAATCGGTGACGACGTGCAGCGGCCCCTCGGTGACGCGAATCCCGCGCAGGATCAGCGCAGAAACCAGCAGCAGCACGGCATCGGCGAGCAGCGCGAAGGGCGCACCGACCAGCTTGATCAGCGCGCCCGCCGCGCCTGGCCCCGCGACTTCGGCCGAGGAACTGGCGAGGGCATTCTTTGCATGCGCCTCCACCAGCCGCTCACGCGGCACGATCTGCGTCAGGACGATCTGCGCCGCGCTGCCCGCAATCGTGTACACGGTGCCAATCGCAAAGCCGACGAAGTAGAGCCACGCCATCGACAACCATCCGGCCCACCACGCCAGCGGCACGCTGGCCACGAACACGGCGAGCAGCAGTTCACCCCAGACATAGACCGGCAGCTTGCGGACGCGGTCGAGATAGACACCCGACGGCAGCGAGAACAGCACGAAGGGCAGCACCTCCATCGCCGTCAGGATGCCCATCTGGGTCGGCGTGGCATGCAGCAGCACGGCGGCCGTCAGCGGCAGTGCCAGCAGCGTCACCTGTCCGCCGAACGAGCTGATGAAGATCGAGATCCACAGTCGACGGTAGGTCGCGTCGCGCAGCAGGTCGTCTGCAGCGAGCGTGAAGCGCTGCATCCAGCTGGACGGCAACAACTCGGTTGGGAACTTCACGATTCGTCTCGACGCCCGGGCACACGCCCCTTCAGCGAGGGGCGGTAGGTTACCGGAGGGCTCCGCCGAACGCAGCCGATTTAGATGCCCGCGTGACTGCGAGCGTCCCATCTTCGTTCACGCACCGAGGCCTGGGCGCGGCGCACCTTGCTCGCCCACAGTCACCCGGACAAGTGCTCGCGTGGCTTCGCCTGCCGGACGCGCGCCGCGCCGGCGCCACTTAGCGGACTTTTAGTAATCGCTGAGCGAACTATTACGAACGCGATCGACGCCGTCTCGGTACCTTGTCGATCAACGATGCAATCGCTGTTCGCCCATGAAAACGCTGGTCCTTTTCTGCTCTGCGCTGATCGCCGCCGTCTCGGGCGTGCAGGCGGCGCCTGCCGCCCCGCCGCTGACGCGGCTGCTGAGCGACACCGGGCTGTTTGCACCCGGCACGACCACGACGCTCGCCGCCGGCGTCGTGCCCTTTTCGCCGCAGTACCCACTGTGGTCCGACGGCACACGCAAGCGCCGCTGGATCGCGCTGCCCCCGGGCACGGCGATCGATGCGGCGCGCGTCGACGCGTGGGAGTTCCCGGTCGGTACCCGGCTGTGGAAGGAGTTCGGCTACGGCCACCGCATCGAGACCCGCATGATCGAGCGCCTGCCGGACGGCTCATGGCGCTTCGCCGCCTATGTCTGGAATGCCGAAGGCACGGTGGCGACCCTCGCCCCCGAAGACGGCGCCATGGTCAAGGTCGCGGATGCCCCCGGCGGCCGCTATGCGGTGCCATCGCGCAACGACTGCGCCGCATGTCACGAGGGCGCCGCGGTACCGGTCCTCGGCTTCAGTGCGCTGCAGCTGTCGCCTGACCGAGATCCTCTGGCGCCGCACGCGGATCCAGCGCGTCGTGAGATGACGGACCTGCGCAGCCTGGCTGCGCGCGGCTGGCTGCGCAACCTCCCGCCGGCGTTTCTCGCCTCGCCGCCGCGCATCCAAGCCGCATCAGCAACCGCGCGTGCCGCACTGGGTTACCTGCACGGCAATTGCGGCCACTGCCACAACGCCGCCGGCGCGCTGAGCGGAGTCGAACTGGTGCTCGCACAGCAGGCGGACGCAAACGCCCGCAGTGCCGAGCAGACGATCGCCTCTCTGCTGGGGCATTCGAGCCGGTTCCGTCCCAATGGCACGGCGAGTGCGCAACGTGTCGCGACGGGTCACGACGGCGACAGCGTCCTGACGCTGCGCATGAAGTCCACCAATCCGCTTGCCCGCATGCCGCCGCTCGGCGTGCAGGTGATCGACCAAGAAGGCGTCGCCCTGATCGAACGCTGGATATCCACTGATCTGCAAACCCAAGCCCACTAGGAGACCACCATGAAACGCATACCTCTTGAATACGCCATCCTCGTCGTTGCGGTCGCAGCGACCGCCGCGGTGGCTTTGCCGGCCCGCGCCCAGACCACCGCCAAGGCCGCCGAGACCACGGCCGAGAAGCTTGCGCGCGGCAAGTACCTGGTCACGACGTCCGGCTGCCATGACTGCCACACGCCGTGGATCGTCGGCCCGAAAGGACCCGAGCCCGACATGAGCCGCATGCTGTCCGGCCACCCCGAAAGCGCAGCCCTGCCACCGGCGCCCGCGCCGCAGGGCCCGTGGATCGTGTCGGCATCGGCAACCAACACCGCGTGGTCTGGCCCGTGGGGCGTGAGTTTCACGGCCAACCTGACGCCTGACGCCGAAACCGGCCTGGGCAAGTGGACGCAGCGCAACTTCACCGAGACGATCCGCACCGGTCGGCACATGGGTCGCGGCCGCCAGATCCTGCCGCCGATGCCGATCCCGATGTACAAGAACTTCACCGATGCCGATCTCGAAGCGATCTTCAGCTTCCTGCAGTCGATCCCGGCCGTGACGAATCGGGTCCCGGAGCCACTGCCGCCCAGCATGCCGGTGGCTGCGAAGTAGAACCCGATCGATGTCGACGCGGACCCGGCGATGCTGCGCTAGCGCAGCATCGCCAACGCCATCGGCGTCGTAATCGCCGCCAGTGCGGTCGACATCACCATGCTCGTCGCGACGGCGCCTTCGCTCGACCGGAACTCGCGCGACATCAGGTAGACGTTGACACCGACCGGCAGCGCCGCGAGCAGTACGACCGCCTGAGTTTCCAGACGCGGCAGCTGCAGCATCCAGGCCAGCAGCCAGACAGCGGCAGGCTGCCCTATGAGCTTCAGCGAAGTGATCGCCGCGCCCGCGCGCCAGCCCTGGCGCACGCCGTACTCCGCGAGACCCATGCCCAGCACGAGCAGCGCCAGTGGCGCCGCCGCTTCGCCGATCAGCCGCAGCGGCGCATCGACGGCGGCCGGTAGCTGACCGCCCGCGAGGCCGAAGATGGATCCGGCAAGGATTGACGCGACGATCGGATTGGTCAGCACGCTGCGCGCGGTCTTGCCAAAGCCCTTCAGCGACAGTTCGCCGTGTCGCGCCCACTCGACCGACACGGTGACGAGTGTCCACAGCAGCAGGGTGTTGAAGATGAGGACCAGGGCGACCGACGGCATCACGGCTTCGCCGAGTGCCAGTCGTGCGAGCGGCACGCCGAGCAGGACATTGTTGGAGAAAATGCCGCCCATCGCGAACACCGACTGGCCAACTCCGTCGAGCCCGAACGCGAACCGAGCGATGACTCGTCCGAGCACGAAGACCAGCAGACAGCCACCGAAGTAGGCAATCAGCAGGCGGGCGTCCACCGGCGGTAGTGCGGCCAGTCCGCTCATCAAGCGGAACAGCAGCGCCGGCATCGCCACCGCGAATACGAATTTCGACAGCGCCGCGCTGGCCGTGCCTGTCCATCGTCCCACCCGCGTCAGCAGATAGCCGACCAGGACCAGCGCGAACAGCGGCGCGGCCAGCTCGAGTTGCTGGAGGAAATCCGACACGGTGAGTGCAGTGGCGAGTCCGCGCAGTGTAAGAGCGCGTCTCTAACTCAGTCTGGGCGACCTGCACGCCTTGGCGAGTGCCGCGTGCCCGTGCGCCATTCAGCGTGTGTTGACCGCCATTTCACTCTGGGTCATGGCTTCAAGCAGTACCTTGGCGGGCTGGGCACCCGACACCGCGAGACGCTGATTGAAGATGAAGAACGGAACACCGCCAATGCCCATCGTGCGGGCACGCTGATCGGCGGCCGCCACGGCCGCGCGGCCTTCGCCGGCAGCCAGCATGGATTTGGCGCGGAACGCATCCAAGCGAGCTTCGCCTGCAATCCGGACCAGTTCGTCGATATTGCCAATGTCCACACCCTGCGTGAAATAGGCGCGGAACAGTCGCTCGACGAGATCGCCGACGAGCGATGGACGCGCGGCCTGCGCCCAGGCGATCAGGCGATGGGCGTTCATCGTGTTCGGCTGCCGATCGATGCGCTCGAACTCGAACCAGATGCCGACCTCTCGCCCCGCGGCCTGGACGCGCGCGTAGATCTCCTGCGCCCGCTCCGGTCCGCCGAACTTGTTCTCGAGGTAGCTGCGCCGATCCGCGCCACCGAGCGGGAGATCCGGGTTCAGCTGAAACGGGTGCCAGCGTACGACCGCCTTCGAGCCGGCGCCGCGCTCGGCCAGCGCCGCGTCGAGCCGGCGCTTACCGATGTAGCACCAGGGACAGACGACGTCGGACACGACGTCGATCGTCATCGGTTCGGTGAGCTCACTCATGATGGGTCAGGATAGTCAGCCCGCCGACGGTGTCCAGACATGGCCGGCACCTTGGCGCCCCGCAAGCACGGGATCAGGCGAAGAAGATCAGGTAGATCCCGAGCCCGATCATCACGAGGCCGCTCACGAGTTTCAGCACGCGACCTTCCTTTTCCTGCAGCCGGTGACGGCTCAGCATCACGACACCGATCGTCAGGATGATGATGTCATCGAGCATGTAGGCGGCGATGTACAGCAGCAGGTAGCTGTAGTACGTCGCAGTGTCCAGCTGACGCAGCGTCAGAATGCGCGTGAATAGCGCGGGGAAGCCCGAGGTGCAGAGGAATTCGACCATCTGCACGAGGATCGCCAGGATGATCGCGCCAACGATCGCGGCCGCAAGGCTTTCCGCGTGCAGGATGGCGCGCATCCGGCTGTAGATGCCCGGCTTGGCCTTGTCCGGGATCGACAGCGAAATGCCGATGTTGAAGGCAAAGAAATCCTTGATATTGACCACACCGGCGAAGATGGCGATCGCCGCGATGATCAGCTGCGAGGCGCGCGACAGGCCGATGACGAGGAACAGGTTGAGCCAGGCCGCCATGAACAGGAAATAGGCGATCCCCTGGATCAGGACGAAGGTGCCGGCGATCGCGAACATGCGCCGTCGGTCGTTGAGCGGTGCGAGCAACGAGATCATCAGCAGCAGCACCCACATTGAACAGGGGTTGAAGCCGTCCAGCGCCCCCATCGCCAAGGTGAAAGCCGGCAGCCCGATGTCATCGAGCGTCAGCGTGCGGCCAAGAAAGCTGACCTCGAATGGCTCCGGCTCCGGCGCTGCGGCGGCGCCGCCCTGCGGGCAAGCTAGGCTCTCCTCGGCCTCGCAGGCAGAACCCAGGTCGGTACCTTTGGCCACCTGCCCCGCCAGCGCGCTGCGGATCAGCTTGTCAGTACTCGCTTCGTCGGAGTAACCGATGATCAGCTGGCCGCCTACATAGATGGCGGGCACACGTACCGCACCGGCGTGCTGCTCTCGTGCGAGTTGCTTGAGGCGTTCCAGCGCCGCCTGTTCCTTCTGGACGTCGCGGATGGTGATCTTCAGCGCCGGCCGCTCCTTCTGCAATTGCGCCAGGAACTCCTCGGCTTTGGCGCAATGCGGACAGCCCTCCCGGACGAACGCCTCGATCGTGATCGGATCCGGGGCAGCTGGCGCGGGGGACGCGACAGCCGCCAGCAGCAGTCCGGCCGCGACGGCAACCAGGGTCGCCAGGCGACCCCACAACGGGCGATGAGGCAATACTGACTCCATGCGGACATTCAGGCCGGACAGGCCGGGCCACGGTCACAAAAGCCGCGCCGAGTCTAGAGAGTGGATGCCGTCGAGCCCTGTGTTACCTCATCGCCGGACGGGGCCGGGCTTTACCGGGATCAAGGCTTCGCCAGATGGGGCCTGACTCCGCGGGGTTTCCCGGAGCCGGTCCCAGGCGCAAATGCAGGGTACGGACTCATACGTTCGTACGGTGGGGGTTACGACGTTCGTACGAGGGTAAATCGAACCCCCTGAACCTAGACTGCCCCCTCAAGTTATCTCCCCTGCGGAACCACCATGTCGAACCGTAAATCGCTCTTGCATCTGCGCACTCTTCCGCCGGCTCTCGCCGCTCTTGCCGCCGTCGGATTCAGTGGCTCCGCTCTGGCGCAGAACGCCGCCAACGGTGCGACGCTGTACAAGACTCCCATCGCCGGCGCGAGCTGCGAGAACTGCCATGGTCCGGCCAATATTTACAAGGCGAAACCAATCATTGCAGGCGCTACCGAGGCGGGGATCCTGGTGCAGATGAACAACGCCATCGCCACCAACAAAGGCCCGGGAATGGCGGCGTTTTCCATCTGGACACCGACGCAGCGCGCCGACGTGGCCGCCTACATTTTCAGCGCCACAGCCGCTCCGCCGCCGCCTCCACTGGTCCTGCCGCCTGGTACGCCAGCGCCGGCCCCCGCCCCGGCACCTGCTCCGGTTCCGCCATCCGCGGCTCCGACGCTGTCGCCCGACGCGACCCGCTTCAACAGCACGGAAGTGGGCAAGGAAAGCGCGACCTCTGGAGTGCAAGTGACCAACAGCACGACAGGTGCGGTGATCCTCGCGACGCCAGCCATCGTTCGCGAGGCCGACAAACCAGCCGAGTTCTTGCTGACGTCGGCACCGTCCGGCAGCGTCAACTGCGTACCGGGCTACCGCCTGGAACCGGGCACCAGTTGCTCGTTCGGCGTGCGCTTTGCGCCGCTGGCCGCCGGCACCCGCACCGAGAAGTGGTCCGTCAAGTTCCTGAGCGACATTCCGGCCCGCGAGGTGACGCTGGAAGGCACGGCGATCGCGACCTCAGCGAGCACCACCAGCACATCACCGACCAGCGGTTCGAGCGCTGCCAATTCCCCGACGGGAGGCGCCGGCGCTCTGGGCTGGACATCGCTCTTCGGGCTGGCTGCATTCGCTCTCGCCGGCAGCCTGCGTCGCCGCAAAGACTGACCCCGCCGGCGAAGAGCCGGTACTCACTTCGGCCGCCACGCTACGCGACGCGCCGGACACCCCAGGGTGTTCCGGCGCGTTTGCTATTTGAACGGCGCATCATGCGCGCTTCGGCTCCGGGCTCGCGCCGCAGGAACTCCGCATGACCATCATCTCTGCGCCCAGCCGCATCGACGGCACCGGCGCGTTCGCCCAGGTCGCCTTCCGGGCACGGCAGAAGCTCGGCGAACTCGACGGCGAACTCATCACGATCCGCGAGGCACGAGAGCGCGCCAAACGCTCCACGCGCCTGCATCTGGTCGAGCTGGATGACCGGACGGCGCTTGATTGTTCGGGGGGCGAGAGTGCCCTGAAGTACGTCAATCACAGCTGCGATCCGAATGCGTTCATGCGGATCGCCTACGGCCGCGTCGAGTTTTACGCCCGCCGCGCCATCGGGGCCGGCGAGGAACTGACGGCCCACTACGGCGAGACCCACCACGAGGGCACGCTGGCCTGCCGGTGCGCCGCCCTGCACTGCCAGCTCTTTATTTGAAGTGCGATCCCGGTTCGTGCGCGCAGCGTGTGCCGACTCGGCTTCGGAATTCGCCAGCAAGGGACGGAGTGTCCGTTGCGGCGACCCGCCGTAGGCTGCCATCCTCGATAAGATGACCGGGAGTCGAGAGTGAACATGAGCACTGTTTCCGAGACGCGCGCGGCCGTGACGGTCAGCGATCCACGCTGGGCCAGTGTCGTAACCCGCGACCGCGCGGCCGATGGCCAGTTCGTGTACGCGGTGCGGACCACGGGCGTCTACTGCCGCCCATCCTGCGCCTCGCGCTCGGCGCGGCCGGAAAACGTCGAATTCCACGCGACCGCGGCCGATGCGGAACGCGCCGGCTTTCGCGCATGCAAGCGCTGCCGTCCCGATCAGGCCACGGCGGACCACGGCCACGCGGCACTGGTGACCGCGCTATGCCGTTACATCGAAAAGGCGGACCAGCCGCCGACGCTCGAGATGCTGGCGCAGCACGCCGGACTCAGCGCATTTCACCTGCACCGGATCTTCAAGGCAGTGACCGGCGTGACACCGAAGCAGTATGCGGAGGCGCATCGCAGCCGCCGCGTGCGCGACCAGTTACGCGGCAGGCGCAGCGTGACGGACGCCATTTACGACGCTGGCTTCAATTCGAGCGGCCGGTTCTACGGCCAGTCGGCGGCGATCCTCGGCATGACACCGACGCAGCATCGTGCCGGCGGCGCCAGCACGGTGATCCGCTTTGCGGTCGGTGAATGTTCGTTGGGCTCGATCCTCGTCGCAGCCAGCGATCGTGGTGTTTGCGCGATCCTGCTCGGCGATGATCCGGATCTGCTGCTGCGCGATCTGCAGGACCGGTTTTCTCGGGCCGAGTTGGTCGGCGGCGACTCCGATTTTGAGCATCTGGTGGCCCGTGTCGTGGCGCTGGTGGAAGCGCCGAGCCGCGGCCTCGACCTGCCGCTCGACGTGCGCGGCACCGCCTTCCAGCAGCGCGTCTGGCGGGCCCTCCGGGCCGTCCCTGCGGGACGCACCGCCAGCTACGCGGAGATCGCCCGGACCATCGGTGCGCCGACGGCGGTGCGGGCTGTCGCGCACGCGGTCGCGTCCAACCCGCTCGCGGTGGCGATTCCGTGCCATCGCATCGTGCGTTCCGACGGCGCCTTGGCCGGATACCGCTGGGGCGTGGAGCGCAAGCGCGCCTTGCTGGACCGGGAGTCTGCCGGGACCTGAGCAAACGAGCGGCAAGAAAATTGCCGCCGGCGTGTCGATCGAGGCCATTGCCGTTCGACGTCAGTCCAGGAACCCGTGGCGCCGATTCGTCGGCGTCGCGCTGACAGGACGGATGTTCACGCCTATCGTTTGGACGGCAAGGAGGCCTCATGAAAACGACCGCTGCAGTATCAAGATCAAGCCGTGCCAGCGTGAAGTCCCCCTCGACCGCACCGAAACCGCGCAGCCGCGCCGCTCCGAAGCCACGGCAGGTCCTGCTGTTGGTGGCGACCCGCAAAGGTGCCTGGTTGCTGAAGGGCGATGCGGCCCGCCGCCAGTGGCAGGTCATGGGTCCGCACTTCCTTGGCCACATCATCCAGCACCTGGTGCTGGACCCGCGCGACGGTCGCACTCTGCTGGCGGCCGCCAAGACGGGTCACCTCGGCCCTACGGTGTTCCGCTCCACCGACTTTGGCAAAACCTGGAAGGAAGCGCAGCAGCCGCCGGCCTTCACCAAGAAGGAAGACGGCAAGGGGCGCGTGGTCGACCACACGTTCTGGCTCACGCCGGGACACGCAAGCGAGCCCGGCGTCTGGTACGCAGGTACCTCACCCCAGGGCCTGTTCCGCAGCGACGACGGCGGCATCACCTGGCATAGCGCTTCGCCGATCAACGACGACCCGCGGTACATCGAGTGGATGGGCACGGTGCAGGACGGCACGCCGGACGGCCCGAAGATGCACTCGATCATCGTCGATCCGCGCGATCCGAAGCACATCTACTTCGGCATGTCGGGCGGCGGCGTGCATGAGTCCACCGACGGCGGCCAGACCTTCAGGCTGCTGATCGACGGCCTCGAGGTGGTCGAAGGTTTCGCGAACGACGTGCCGACGTTCCACGACCCGCACTGCATGCGCATCTGCCCGAGCAATCCGGATCGCCTGTACCAGCAGAATCACTGCGGCATCTACCGCATCGACCGGCCGTCGAAAACCTGGGTGCGGATCGGAAAGTCGATGTCGAAGAAGGTCGGTGACATCGGCTTCAACATGGTCGTCCATCCACGGGACGACGACACCTGCTGGGTGCTGCCGATGGACGGCCAGACCGTGTGGCCGCGAACCAGCGTGGAGGGCAAGCCGGCGGTGTACGTCACGCGCAATGGCGGCAAGACGTGGCAGCGCCAGGACAACGGCATGCCGGCGTCGCAGGCGTGGTGGACGGTGAAGCGCCAGGCGATGTGTGCGGACACGCGTGATCCGGTGGGCCTTTATTTCGGCACGTCGAGTGGCGAGATCTGGGTGAGCCGCGACGAAGGCACGAAGTGGCAGTGCATCGCGCGCCACCTGCCCGAGATCTACGCCGTCGAGGCGGCTGACATCGACACCCGATGAAGGTCCTGATCCCGAGCCCACTGCGCTCCTACACGCAGAACGCCTGGGTCAACGCCGACGGCTCCACGCTGGCCGAAGTGCTGGACGATCTTGATCGCCAGTTTCCCGGAATCCGCTTCCGCATGGTCAACGAACAGGAGCGGACGCGACCGCATGTGCGGTTCTTCGTGCGCGGCGAGCCCGTGTTCGAGCTGTCGACACCACTTGCGGCGTCCGACTCGCTGCTGATCGTGCAGGCGCTGAGCGGCGGCTGACGCCGCAAAGAAAATTAATGCGCGGGCGTGTCGCATGCCCGCTGTTCCATTCGACGTACCAATGAACCGGCTCGCAGCTCACGCCGGCGCGGTACCCCCAACGAAGGAGATCAACATGCGCGTCATGGTCATCGTCAAGGCAAGCAAGGAATCCGAGGCCGGCCAGATGCCGAGCGAAGAACTGCTGGCGGCCATGGGGAATTTCAACGAGGAACTGGTGAAGGCGGGCGTGATGCTTGCTGGCGAGGGACTCCATCCGTCGTCGCGCGGCAAACGCGTTCGCTTTTCAGGCAACACGCGGACCATCATCGACGGCCCGTTTTCGGAGACCAAGGAACTGATCGCTGGCTTCTGGCTGTGGCAGGTGAAGTCGCTGGAAGAAGCGATCGAATGGGTCAAGCGCTGTCCGAATCCGATGCCCAGCGAATCGGAAATCGAGATCCGGCCGGTATTCGAAGCGGAGGATTTTGGCGCCGAGTTCACGCCGGAACTGCGTGAACAGGAAGAGCGCCAGCGCGCCGAGATCGAGCAACGCGAACGTGCCCGCCGCGCGACCACTTCGTAAAGCCAGGGAGCTGCTTATGGCCCGCATCCAGCGCATCACGCCGTGCCTATGGTTCGATGACCAGGCCGAGCCGGCCGCCCACTTCTACGTGTCGGTCTTTCCGAACTCGCGGATCAGCGCCGTCGCGCGCTACGGGGAGGCCGGCTTCGAGGTCCATCACCGACCGGCCGGCTCGGTGCTGACCGTGACGTTCGAACTCGATGGCCAGTCGTTGATGGCATTGAACGGCGGTCCGGTGTTCAAGTTCACCGAGGCGATCTCGCTGATCGTCAGTTGCGACACCCAGGACGAAATCGACCACTACTGGAACCGCCTCGGCGATGGCGGTGACCCGACGGCGCAGCAGTGCGGCTGGCTGAAGGACCGCTACGGCCTGTCGTGGCAGGTTGTGCCGAGCATGATGGCGCAGCTGATGACCGGCCCGACCGCCAACCGCGTCATGGAAGCATTGCTGAAGATGAAGAAGCTCGACATCGCTGCGCTGCAGGCCGCCGCGCGCTGATGTCGTGACACCAGGCAGACGCCACCAAGGAGGCATAACGATGAATGCACAGCCATACTTGTTCTTCGAAGGTCGGGCAGAAGAAGCGCTCGCCTTCTACACCAAGGCGTTCAATACGCAGGTCAGCGCACTGATGCGCTACAGCGAAGCGCCCGACAAGCCACCCCCCGGCATGTTGCCCCCCGGCACCGACAACAAGGTGATGCATGCGTCGTTCAAGGTCGGCGGCACCGACGTGATGCTCTCCGACGGCATGTGCTCGGGCGAACCGAACTTCAACGGCTTTTCTCTCGCAGTCGATACAGCGGACGAGGCCACGGCGCGCCGCACCTTTGACGCGCTGGCCGAGGGCGGCCAGGTGACGATGCCGCTCGGCAAGACGTTCTGGTCGCCGCTGTTCGGCATGGTGACTGACCGTTACGGTGTCGGCTGGATGGTCATGGTGGCTCAGCAGGGCTGACGATGGAAGCCACGCTGACCGACGAACACGCCTGGCTGCGGCAACTGATGGGCGAGTGGCGCTTCGAGATGCTGGATCCGGACCGAAGCGCCACCGTGGGTGGTACCGAAACCGTGCGCATGCTCGGCGAGGTCTGGCTGCTCGCCGAGTCCCGCGGACAGATGCCGGATGGCAGCCCTTCGCAGTCCCAGTTGCTGCTCGGCTACGACCCGGCGCAGCGCGGCTTCGTCGGCACATGGGTAGGGTCGATGATGAACCATCTGTGGGTCTATCGCGGTGGCACGCTGGACCCACAGCGCCGTGTGTTGTCCCTGCCGAGCGAAGGCCCGTCGTTCGACGTGCCGGGCAAGCTTGTGCAGTACCGGGACGAGATCGAACTCATTGGCGCCGACGAGCGCCTGCTGCACGGCAACGTGCTTGGTGACGACGGCCGCTGGACGCGCTTCATGACCGCCCGCTATCGGCGCACCGCTTGAATCGCGACGGAGAATCGATGTGAGCTACATGCTGCTGATCCTTGAGAAACCGGGCGACCGTCGGGAACGCGGTGAGGCCGAGGGCCGCGAGCTGTACGACCGCATGATGCAGTTTTCGGAGGCGCTGAAGTCGCGTGGATTGCTGAAGATGAGCCAGGCGCTGCGCACTGACGAGCTCGCGGTCCGCGTCGAGGTGCGTGACGGCAAGCGCACGATGATCGATGGTCCGTTTGCGGAAGCCAAGGAGATGGTCGGTGGCTTCTTCCTGCTCGAGTGCGAAACGCGCGAGCAGGCAGTCGCGATCGCGGCGGAGTGCCCGGCGGCGCAGTGGGCCACCGTCGAGGTTCGCGAACTGGGGCCTTGCTTCACATGATGACGTTCGGGCGCGCTCGATGAGCACGAGCGACGTGCACCGGACCGTAGAGGCGGTCTGGCGCATGGAGTCCGCAAAGATCATCGGCGCGCTCGCGCGTGTGCTGCGCGACGTCGGTCTCGCCGAAGAGCTCGCTCAGGAGGCGCTGCTGGCGGCGCTGGAACAGTGGCCGGCGAGCGGGGTGCCCGACAACCCCGGCGCCTGGCTGACGGCGGCTGCAAAGCACCGCGCGATCGACACGATCCGCCGCCGCGAACTGCATGCGCGCAAGCAGGACGCCCTGACCTATGAAATCGAGAACCAGTTGCTCGATGCCGCGCCTGACCTCGATGCGGCGATCGAGCGTGCCTTCGAGCAGCCGATCGGTGACGACCTCCTGCGGCTGATGTTCATCGCCTGTCACCCGGTGCTTGCGCGTGAAGCGCGCGTCGCATTGACGCTGCGCCTGATGGGTGGCCTGACGACCGACGAGATTGCACGCGCCTTTCTCGTGCCGGAACCCACCGTGGCGCAACGCATCGTCCGCGCCAAAAGAACGCTGGCCGAGGCTCGTGTGCCGTTCGAGGTGCCGGCCGCCACGGAATTGGCGGCGCGGCTGGCGTCGGTACTCGAAGTGATCTACCTCGTGTTCAACGAAGGGTATGCCGCTACCTCGGGCGAGCACTGGACGCGTCCGGCGCTGTGCGAGGAAGCCTTGCGGCTCGGCCGCATGCTGACGCAACTCGCGCCCGACGAGCCCGAGGTGCACGGGCTCGTCGCACTGATGGAAATCCAGGCGTCGCGGCTGCGCGCACGCACCACCGCCAGTGGCGACCCGATCCTGCTGCTCGACCAGGACCGCTCGCGCTGGGACCGCCTGCTGATCCGTCGCGGGCTCGCTGCGCTGGAGCGGGCAGAATCACTCGTGCAGGCGCAGGGCGCTGAAGGACTCGGTCCCTATGCCTTGCAGGCCGCGATCGCGGCCTGCCATGCACGCGCCGCCACGGCCGATGCGACGGACTGGGAACGCATCGCGGCGCTCTACGACGCGCTCGCCCAGCGCCTGCCGACTCCGGTTGTCGCGTTGAATCGCGCGGTCGCTTACGCGATGGCGTTTGGTCCCGCCGCCGGACTCGATCTCGTCGACACGCTGCGACGGGAGCCGAAGCTCAAGGGGTATCACCTGCTGCCGAGCGTGCGTGGCGATCTGCTGTCACGGCTCGGGCGGCTCGGCGAAGCGGGTGACGAGTTCAGGCGGGCCGCCACGCTGACGCGCAATCAGCGCGAGAAGTCGCTGCTGTTGCGGCGCGCGGACGAGTGTGTCCAGCGCAGCGCGCCGCCACACTGATTCCGGCCGCCTCAAAGCGGCGCAGCGTTTGCACGGACGCGTCCATGAAAGAGCGACCCCGGCTCGATCCGGCTGCCGACCTCTTCGCTGCCGAGGCGCTGCCGCCCGGGCTCGAGTACAGCCCTGATTTCCTGTCGCCGCACGAGGAAGCCGGGCTGCTCCGAGAGATCGACACACTGCCGCTGGCTGCCGCTCCTTACAAGCAGTACACGGCGCGACGGCGCATCGCGAGCTTCGGATCGTCGTACGACTTCTCGGCGCAACGACTGAATCCGGCGCCGGCGCTGCCCGCCTTCCTGCTGCCACTGCGCGATCGCGTCGCTGGCGAACTCGCGGTCCCGCCTGAGGCGTTGGCGCAGGCGCTCGTGACGGAGTACGCGATTGGCACGCCGCTCGGTTGGCACCGCGACACGCCGGAGTTCGAAACCGTGGCCGGCATTTCGCTCGCCGGCTCCTGCGAGATGCGGTGGCGCCGCTATCCGCCGCGTCCGGGGCAGCCGGTGCTGAGGCTGCTCGTCGCAGCACGGTCGATCTATCTCATCACCGGCGAAGCCCGCTGGGGCTGGCAGCACAGCGTCGCACCGACGCGCGCGCTGCGCTACTCGATCACGTTTCGCACATTGCGAACGGGGCCGATCGCGCGGCCCCGTGCCTGAGCGTCAAGTCTTCTTAGGCTGGAACCCGGGCGCGCCGCTGCGCCATAGCGCGAACGAGTATTCGTCGGCGCGCTCGGCGTCAGTCTGCTCGCGTGTCGAGCCGACACCGTGGCCAGCATCAAAGGTCACGCGTAGCAGCACGGGATTGCGCTCCGAGGGTTGCAGATGAGTCACCGCGTCCTGCATGCGCGCCGCCATCTTCGCGGCCTGCCACGGTTCGACGCGCGGATCCGTCAGTCCGGTCGTGATCAGCATTGCCGGATAGCGCACTCCATCGCGCACCGCGTGGTACGCGTCCATCTGCTTGAGGCCCAGGAACCCGCCGCGCTCGGTGACAGTGCCGAACTCCTCGATGTTGGGCGGACCGTTCTGCGAGAACTCGGCGCGCAGCGAATTCGACACGCCGACATTCGAGATCACTGCGGTGAACAGATCAGGACGCTCGGTCATCGCCCGGCCGACCGTGATGCCGCCCGCCGAGCCGCCCTGGATCGTCAGCCGTTTTGCGCTGGTCCAGCGCTGCTTGATCAACTCCTCACAGCAGTCGATGAGATCACGCCAGGTATTGGGCTTGGAGATCTTCCGGCCGGCCCGCCACCAGGGCTTGCCGTACTCGCCCCCGCCGCGAACATGCGCGTAGGCCAGCACGCCGCCCTGCTCAAGAAATGCGACGCCGCGCGCGTTGAAGTAGGGCGTATACGAGATCTGGTAAGCGCCGTAGGCATTGACCAACGTAGGATTGCGGCCGTCCCGCTTCAGTCCCTTGCGGGCCACGATCGACAGCGGCACCTTGGTGCCATCGCGCGCCGTGGCAAAGCCACGAATCGCTTCGAAGCGCGACAGGTCCAGCGTCGGCGGCGGCGCCAGCGGCACCGCCGTCGTGTTGTTCGCGACTGGGTCGTGCCGGAATACCGTGAATGGCAGCAGCCAGCTGGTTCCAGGAAGCCACGCGCCGTCCTGGCGCGTGCTCGTCGAAATCGAATCGAACGAACCTTCAAATGGAAGTTTGACCACCTGCAGACGCCCGTCGTTGCTGAGCCGGCGGAGGCCGTTGTACCCCCCGTCCATGTCACGGATATAGAGCCCGTCGCGTGCCATCGCGATCGCCTCGATGACGGTCTTGCCTTGCGGCACCACAGTCGCGGCACGCCCGATATCGGGCGCCGACATCGACGTCTTCAGGATCTTTGCATTGGGTGTGTCATGCGTCGTCTGCAGGTACAGGTCGTCGCCTCGAAACGCGAACCCGGTGACTTCGTCGGCGACATCGCAGACCTTGCGCCACTGCGGCTGGCCCCCGAGCACGCTGTCCAAGCTCGCGGTATAGAGCGGGTTCTCCTTACGGACGCCGCCCACAATGATGGCGACGATCGACCTGGAGCTAGGGTCGGCAACGACAATCGGAATGTCCGTGCGCTCCAGCCCGACACCCGGATACTGCCCCCGGCTCAGCACCTTCGCGTCGGTCTTGGGATCAGCGCCGACGCGGTGCAGCCAGACGACAGAATCCATGAAGTAGTCGGTGGTGCCCTTTTTCGCCGTCTCTGCGAGGCGGTTGTAGAAGAACGACTTGCTGTCCGACAGCCAGCTCGGCGAGCCGAACTGCGTCCGGTCGATGCGCTCCTCGAGCACCTTGTTCGCATCGACGTCGAGCATGTGCAGCACCGACTCCTCGGAGCCGGCGGCGGACAGGCCGTAAGCGACGTAACGACCATCCGGAGACGGCGCCCACCAATCCAGCGACATGTGCACGTCGTTGGGCCCGCGCAGCGTGCCGGGATCGATCAGCAGCCGCTCGGGAGCGTTGATCGCCTCCCGCATGTAAAGCTTGAACTGGTTCGCCCCGAGGGGCCTCATCTCGTAGAACAGGCGGCCCTTGTCGGTCACCTGCGGCGCGTTCGCGATCGGCACGCCGCCAGAGAGTTGTGTGACACGCTCATACAGCGCCTTGCGGCCCGGGATCGAGTCCAGTACTTGGCGCGCGTACGCCGCCTGCCCCTTCATGAAGGACTCCCAATCCTTGTCCTTCGGGTTCTCCATCCAGCGATAGGGGTCGACGATCTCCTCGCCCCAGTGCGTCTCGCGCACCGGTTCCTTGCGCGCGACCGGCGGGACGGACGGTAGCGCCGCGTCAGCACGCAGAGGCGGCAACGTCAGGGACGCGGGCAGGGCGCCGAGGGCGGCCAGAGCGCGGCGGCGGGTCCATTGCAGGGAAGTCATCAGGGCTCCTGGAGATTGGGCAAGGAAAGGTCGGACACTAGCGAGCGCGGCATTCGATCACAAGTCCGGCGCCCGGTTCAGCGCCGTGCGACGAAATGCCGAATCGGGCGACGGATCCGCAGCCGCGCACCATTAGCGTGCAGCGGTGGCTTGGAAGTGAGTTAACCGGCAGCGACGCAGCCAGAACGGGACGGCCTCAGCCGATCATCACGTTCAGCACGGCGTTGCCGATGCCGACCAGCGCCGCGCCAGAGATCAGCCCCGCGCAGATCGGCTCGAGCCCCTCGACCCAGAATTCGTGGCCGCGCGTGCCTTTGGCCGCATAGCGCCGTCCCATCAGCCAGAAGATCAGCGCGCCGACCCACATCGCGAATGTCGCTTCGGGTGGCAGTACGACGCCCAGCCCGATCGACACCGCCGACAGCGCGAAGCGCCCTTTCGTCACCATCCGCGCGATTTCGATCGCCGCGGCGCTGATGGCAGCCACGACCATCGCGACGACCGCCGAATACGGCAGCGCACTGACACCCTTCGCGATGATCTCGGCCACGCCCTTCCACTGCAGCGCCGCCGGAAACGCGAACTGGTCGGAGACGATCGACGACACCGAACGCACGCCGTTCGCATCCGGCTGCAGGAACAGCAGGAAGAACAGCGGCACGCACGCGATCGCGCCGGCGAAGATGCCGATGACGTGGCCGATCGCCTGCTGGCGCGGCTTGCCGCCCAGCATGTAGCCCGGCTTGATGTCCGACAGCAGGTTGGCCGAATTGGCCGCGATCTCGGCCGTCATCGCCGCCGGGATCAGGTTGCTCGCCGGATTCGTCCGGTCGATCGCGCCCATCGTGAACTGCGTGATCTTCGACATCGAGCCGGTCGGCGTCCACGACGTCAGCGCCATCGAGTTGGTGCAGATCACCGACAGCACGAAGATCAGCGGCAGCGAGATGAAAGCCAGCAGCCACGGCACGCCGAAGAAGGTATGCGTGACCCAGGCACCGAGTGCACTGAAGAGCGGGATGCCGACGATCGAGATCCACAGCGGGAACTCGATGTGCTTCAGAACGTCGACGCCCTCGGTCTTTTGCGCGCGCTGGAAGATGCCCTTGAAGATCTCCGGTCGGCCGAGCAGGCTCACCAGCGAGCCGACCACCATCATCGTCACGCCCCACCACAGAGACCACTGGTTGACGATCTCGGCGCGCGAGATAGGCACCGCAGCGCCGGTCGGACCTACCCGAGCGACGATGTCGCCGGCCTGGATCATGATCGGCGCCAGGATCACGAAGTTGATGAACGCGCCAAGCAGGCAACTGGTCGCGACCGCCATGCCCATCAGCCCGCCGACGCCCAGCATCGCGGCATCGAGCGTCAGACGCAGTCCCAGCTGGCGGATATCGGTGCCGAGGATCGTCGGGATCCAGCCCTGCGCCTTGGCGGCCCACGCGTAGTAGTAGCTGTCGAGGCGTTCGTGGAAGGTCCAGGGTTCCTTCAGGCCAGCCCATTGGTTCAGACGCAGGATCTGGAACTGCACGAGCTTCATCCAGCCGTCGCTGATCAGCGCCTGGTACAGGCCGGTGAGCACCGCCGTAATGCCCAGCAGGCGCGCCTTGAACATGCCGGCCTGCGCTGCGCCGGTGTACAGCGCGTCGAGTACGACCCCGCTGGCGCGACCCTCAGGAAACGGCAGCTGCTCGTCGTTGATGAAGCGCCGCTTCATCGGGAACGCCAGCAGCACGCCGATGATCGAGACAACGCACATCCACACCACCATGTGCCACCACGGGATGATCGTGCCGGTCACCAGCATGTAGGCGGTGAGACTGGAGATCATTGGCCCGATCATGTAGCCGGCCGCGGTGGCGATCGACTGCGTGCAGTTGTTCTCGAGGATCGTGAAGTCCTTCGCGATGCCGGCCCCGTCCATGATCCGGTACAGCGCGAAGGCGAGGATCACCGCCGTCAGCCCGACACCAATGCTGATGCCGGTCTTGGCGCCGATGTACATCGCAGTGGCGGCCAGCACGCCGCCGAGCAGGAAGCCTGTCAGCCCCGAGCGCACGGTGAGCTGTGGCATGTCGCCGCGAAAGACGTTCCTGAGCCACCACTCGTCCTTCTGCGCCCGCGTCCACGTACGAACCTGTTCTTCGTCGAGTTGTATCAGCGCCATGGGCGGTCAGCCTCGGAATCGGGTGGCGCGCATCTTCGCAGATGCCGGCCATGGAACGGCCGAAGTTGCGAAGTGTGTGGCGGAACGCCGTTGCGTTCGAGCAAACCTCCGCCGCGCGCCTTGGCGTCGCTCACGGGGCTGCGCGCTGGGCTCGGACCTGGGCTCGCAGCACGTCGCCGCGCGCGCGGCTTTCCTGGGCCCACACCTCGTCGCGTGCGTAGTACTCGGGCACCGCGCGCATGCCCTCAGGGATCACGACCCACGGCTGCTTCGAGGCCGTGAAGATATGAATGTCGGGCGGCAGTCGGTCCGGCTGATCCAGCGTGCCGACGCGCACGAACGTCGCAAGCCGGCCCGCGCCGGCGTAATGGCTCCACACCGCAATGCGGCAATGCGGGCAACGCGCGATCTGCTGCCCGCGGCCGCTGGCCGACGGCGTGTCGACGATCTCCGGTTCGACACCGAGATTCGTGACGCGATCCGACTCGATCAACGCATTGAGCGCGAACGAGGCGCCGGTTTCGCGCTGGCACCAGCGACAGTGGCAGCAATGCACGATCAGCGGCGCAGTTTCCATGCGGTAGCGCACCGCGCCACAGTCGCATCCGCCTTCGAGAGGGAACTCGTTCAGGGCTGCCATCGTGGCCTCCGTCAAGGACGTGCTGTTGCGCACGATTCTGCTGCATATCGCATGCGATCCGTCATGGCGCGCCCCCTCCAAGGGAGAAAAATGAACTTCATGTTCGCAGGACGTGCTGCCCTCTGGATGGCGCTGCTGGTTCCGGCGCTGGTGTTCGGCCAGCAGCCGCCAGCATGGTTCGACGGTCCCCGACCAACGACGCAGGCGCGGCAGGCCGTCGATCTGCTGACAGATGCGGCGAGTCACGGTTTGCAGCCGCGGGACTATGACGCCGCCGCACTGGTGCAGGCGCTGCAGCGCGCCGCGCAGAATCCCCCGCTCGACGCTGCCGCGACTGGCCGGCTGCAGCAGCACCTGACGGCAGCGATGCTGCGCTACCTCGCCGACCTGCATGCCGGTCGCGTCGTCGCGCAGGACCTGCGTCATGGCTACTCCGCTCCGCTGCGCAAGCCGTTCGATGCCGCCGCCGCACTGCATGACGCCGTGGAGCAGGGCCGACTGCCTGAACTTGCCAGCGGAGCGGCGCCGCGGCTCGCTCAGTACGAGCAGTTGCGCTCCGCGCTGGCACGCTACCGGGCATTGGCCGACGAGCACTCGTGGAAGACGCCGCTGCCACCGCTGCCACGGAGCGCCGCAGCCGGTCCGCCGAAACTCGAGCCCGGAGGGAGTTACCTGGGCCTGTCGCAGCTGCGTGAACGGCTGACCGCAGTCGCCGACCTACCCCAGGCTTCACCGACATCCGGCGCCTACGAGGGCGCGCTGGTCGATGCAGTGAAGTCCTTTCAGCAGCGCCACGGACTGAACGTAGATGGGGTCATCGGCCGGTCGACGCTGGCGCAACTGCAGGTGCCGCCCAACGTGCGGGTACGGCAGATCGAGCTTTCGCTCGAGCGTCTGCGCTGGACGCCGCTACTGCAGAGCTCGAAGATGATCGTCATCAACATTCCCGAGTTCGTGCTGCGCGCCTACGAAGTGCAGGGCGACCGCATCTTCGTGCGCGAGACGATCAAGATAGTCGTGGGGAAGTCGATGAACACGCGCACGCCGCTTTTCGAGGAGCAGATGCGTTTCATCGAGTTCAAGCCTTACTGGAACGTGCCACCTTCAATCGCCCGCGGCGAAGTCGTGCCTCGGTTGCGTCGCGACCCCGGCTATTTCAGCCGTGAGGAGTTCGAATTCGTCACGTCCTCCGGCCGCGTCGTTGCAACGCTCTCGCCGCCGCTGCTGGACGAGGTGCTGGCCGGGAAGGCGCGCATCCGCCAGCGGCCGGGACCGCGCAATGCCCTCGGCGACATCAAGTTCGTGTTCCCGAACCCGGACAATATCTACCTGCATCACACGCCATCGGTGCAGCTCTTCGAGCGCGAGCGGCGCGACTTCAGCCATGGCTGCATCCGCGTCGAGCAACCAGTGGCGCTCGCGGTGTTCGCATTGCAGGACATGCCGGAGTGGACGGAGGCGCGCATCCGCCAGGCGATGACCGAAGGTAGCCCGAGCGCGGTACGCCTTGTCCAGCCGATCCCGGTCGTGATCGCCTACGCAACTGCTATCGTTAAACAAGGTCGCATCCACTTCTTCGACGACATCTATGGCCACGACCGCGCGCTCGATGCAGCACTGCGCCAGCCGCGGCCGCCGCTGACGACTACCCCCTGAGCCATGAACCCTCCCCATCACGTTGCGCGCCGTCGCTTTCTCAAACACTCCGCCGGACTCGCGGCGGGTAGCCTGCTGCCTCTGTCGGGCCCCCGCGCCAGCATCGCTGACGGCCGGGCTCTGGCATTCGTCCATACGCACACGCACGAGCACATCCAGCTCGTCTACGCCGTCTCCGAGACGTACGTGCCAGACGCGCTGACGTCATTGAACCGCTTCCTGCGGGACCACTACAGCGGTGAGATCGGCGTCATCGATCCGCGGCTCTTCGACCTGCTGCACCAGGTCCAGCAACTGGTGGGCAGCACGCGGCCATTCGAGGTCATATCGGGCTACCGCTGCCCGACGACCAATGCATCGCTGCGCGAGGCGCGCGGTGGCGGCGTCGCCAGGAACAGCCTGCACATGGAAGGCCGCGCGATCGATGTGCGCCTGCCCGGCGTACTACTCGCCGATCTGCGCGACGCGGCGGTATCGCTCAAGGCAGGTGGCGTCGGCTTCTACCCCGGTCAGCGGTTCGTGCACATCGACACGGGGCGAGTGCGCCGCTGGTAGGGCGCCTATTGGCCTCAGCGTTTCGCTGGGGCGCCCGGTTGCTGAGCCGCAACCATCTTTCGCAACCAGGCAATGAAGGTCTGTACTTCGGGACGTTGAGCCGCCCCCAGTGCCGCCACGAGCCAGTACGCCCGACGCGCGAGTGTTGCGTACTGCCGTCCCTTCAGCGGGAGTGCCAGCCGCCGCTCGGCCACGAACGGGTCGAGCAGCGGAAATCGTCCGAGCGCCACCCCCTGTCCCGCCACCGCGGCCTGCACGACCTGGTCGTAATGGCTGAACGTGAGCCCATGGTTCGAGCGCGGTCGCGCCACGCCCATCGCTTCGCACCACACCTTCCATGACAGCCACAGTGCGATGCCGTTTGGATCCTCCAGCTCGATCAGAGGCAGGCGCAGCAGCTCTTCCACGCTGCGGATGCGCTGCGCCTTTAACAGCGACGGTGCGGCCACCGGCGCAACCTGTTCACCGAAGAGTCGTTCCGCACCAGGGCCCGCCATTTCCTCCGGGCAGTAGCGCAGCGCCACGTCGAGCGAGTTGCGCTCGAGATCGCGGACCGTGTTGTCAGCGACCACGTGCACCGAGATCTCCGCATGATCCTTCTGGAAGGAAGCGAGCCGCGGCACCAGCCACAGCGAGGCGAAGGTCAGCGTCGTCGTCACGCGCACGACCGGCGTTGTCTTTACGCGCACGGCCGCGGTCGCTTCACGCAGCTGGTTCAGCGCCTTGGACACATCCCGGAAATAGCGGTCGCCCGCATCCGTCAGCACCAGTGCGCGCGTGCGACGCTCGAAGAGCTTCACGCCGAGCTGTTCCTCGAGCTGCTGCACCTGGCGGCTGACTGCCGATTGCGTCAAGAACAGTTCCGACGCTGCCGCCGTGAACGACAGCAGGCGCGCGGCAGCCTCGAAGCCGCGCAGCAGATCGAGCGATGCCGGCAGATCCCGTTTATGCATTCCCGTCACTCATGCATCGCATCCCGGATTTTCGTTTGTCGCCAGCGGCGGCCGGAGCGACAGTCTGCCCCATCGACACCGGAGGTCAATATGACGCACCCGAACCTGGAACCCCTGCCCCAGGCAGCCACGACGATCAACCTTGATTCACAGCCGCTCGCGCTGCGACTGCCTCCCGGGGCCGCGGTCTTCGCCGTGCGCGGCGAGGTCTGGCTCACGCAGGAGCGCATGGCGGACGACGTCATCCTGGCCGCCGGGGAACGCTTTGACGTGGGTAGCCGCGAGCTGCTGATTGTCAGTTCAACCAAGGGCTCGGCCGACATCCACATCGTTGCACCGGCGGATGCGCACACAGCGAACAGCCGCGACCTCTACGACTTCATGCGCACGCGGGCGATTCAGTTGCGCCACGAGGAGATCGATCGCCTCGCCAAAGTTCTGCGTGGCGAGATCTTCGGACTGATCGCGCGGACCCGCGGCCTGCTCGCCCTTCGAGCCCGCGTCGCCGGTCACTGACACCTCAGCATCGGATCGGCACCGGTTGGGTTGCCCGGCGCGAGTACTCGAACGATTCACGCCACCGCGCGAGGCGGGGCGTCGAGACGACCGCGCGTCGATCAACAATGGGAGCGCATGCGTTCACTTCACTTCCGCGTGGCTACCTGTTCTCCGGTTGCGATGGTCTGCCAAGCGTTGCCCGCGTCGGTCTCGCGGAAAGCCTGCCGTTCGAATCGATTCGCGCGGTAGGGACACTCACCGCGCAGCAGCGCGAAGAGGCTGGAACATGGGTAGGCCACGAGGAACAGCGCCCCAAATCGCTCGTACTGCCTGACGTGCACCTGCTCGTGTGAGCGCAAGCGCGCAAGTTCCGCATGACTCGTGCCGAGGATCACGTGGCCGAAGGTGATCGCCGCAAACCGCGCGCGAGCCAGGCGTGATCCCGGTGGCGCCGCCCCGTGATAGCGGGCGATCTCGACGGTGCGGCCAACGCGCCGCGCCGAACCGCCTGCCGCTATCACCGCGCATCCGAGTACTGCCCCGAGCGCCGAGCACGGCGATGCCCACAGCAGGCGGCACGCTGTCTCAACAGCGCGCAGTGCGGTGCCGCGGGCACCGTCGTCGCCTCGGACCTGCGAGCGAGTCATGCGTTGATTGAATTCGCAATGAAAACAGGCGCAATTGTGAGCCGCCGCCCGACAGGTTTCTGATAATATCCGCCATCCATGTGGATGGTTAGAGGATGTTAAGCAGATGGCGAACCGGGACCTCGTCGAAACCCGCCGCAGAGAACCGGAGTCCGAGAAGATCACGATCAACCTGGGCTACGTCGACCTGGGCGGTATCGATCTGTTGGTGCAGGAAGGGTTCTATTCGAACCGCACGGACTTCATACGGACGGCCATCCGCAACCAGCTCGGCAGCCATGGCGATGCGTTGAAGCAGACCGTCGCCCGGCGTTCCATGGTGCTCGGGCTGCAGCGCTACACCCGCGCTGATCTCGAGCGCCTCCGCGCCGCGGGTGAGCAAGTGCATGTCCAGGTGCTCGGCCTTGCGTCGATCGACGACGACGTGCCGGCAAAACTCGCCGCACAGACCATCGCGTCGATCTCCGTGCTGGGCGCGCTGCGTGCCAGCCCCGCCGTCAAGGCCGCGCTGGCCGACCGCATGCGCTAGCGCGCCGAATCCAGGAAGGACAGGAATGAACAAGGACATGTTCGCCCGCATGAAGCGTGCGACCGAACTCACCCGCGCCGGCCGACTTGCCGATGCGACGGCACTTATCCAAGGGGCGCTCGCCGCCGCGACACCGAGTGCGACGACGACGGCGGCCGCGGCAGAAGTCATGCCTGTCGATGAGGTCATCGAAGGCGAATACGTCGAGATCGGCGCCGCGCGCGATTCCCCAAACTCCGCAGCGTCTGCCGCGTCCGCGGAGCACACGAAGCCACATGCCGGTCGCCTGAAGAAATTCCTGCGCAAGTGGCGCCGCGATGCGCCCGCCGCTCAGCCTCCCACCGCATCGGCCGATCCAAAGGCGGCCGGCGCGTTCGTTTCCGGCCAGCACTCCAACGCAGCCGGCGGACGCGCGTACAAGCTTTACGTTCCGTCGAGCTACGTCGACGGACAGTCGTTGCCACTGATTGTGATGCTGCACGGCTGCACGCAGGGCCCCGATGACTTTGCCGTCGGCACGCAGATGAACACCGTCGCCGAAGAGCAGCGCTGCTTCGTGCTGTATCCGGAACAGTCAGCCGCTGCCAACCATTCGCGTTGCTGGAACTGGTTCCGGCGCGATGACCAGGTGAGGGACCGCGGCGAGCCCGCGATCATTGCCGGCATGACGCTTGAGATCGTTGAACGCTACGGCATCGACACGAGGCGGATCTACATTGCGGGGCTGTCTGCCGGCGGTGCGATGGCCGCGGTCATGGCGGTGACCTATCCGGAACTCTTTGCGGCCGTCGGCATTCACTCGGGTCTCGCCTGCTGCAGCGCGCACGATCTGCCGTCCGCGCTTGCCGCGATGCGCGGAATGCCGACCGCCGCCCCCGGTGCGGCCCCATACCATGCAACACCCACCATCGTCTTTCACGGCGACCACGACAAGACCGTGCATCCGCGCAACGGCGCGGACGTCATCGCGCGATCAGCGCATCACGAGGGCGGGCCGGGGGGGCAGGTGTCCAGCGAACGCGGCCAGGCACCCGGAGGCCATGCGTACACCCGCGCGGTGCATCGCGATGCGGCCGGCCGCGTGCTGCTCGAGCACTGGCTGGTGCACGGCGGCGGGCATGCGTGGTTCGGTGGCAGTCGCGCGGGGTCGTATACGGATGCCAAGGGACCGAACGCGAGCGTGGAGATGGTGCGCTTCTTCCTCAGCGGTCGCGGCGAGGCGGAACGCTAGGCAGCCACACGGTGAACCGATGGATTGGTGGCGCCTGGGCGCGGCGGCATCAACCTGCAGAGGCGCGACGGGGCACTGGCCGCTTCAGGCCCGCATGCGCGCTACATGCTCCGCCGGTACTGCCCACCGACCTCGAACAACGCGTTCGTGATCTGGCCGAGCGAGCACACGCGCACCGCATCCATCA
The DNA here is from genome assembly GCA_963791235.1 of uncultured beta proteobacterium. Lineage (GTDB taxonomy): Bacteria > Pseudomonadota > Gammaproteobacteria > Burkholderiales > Burkholderiaceae_F > JALORV01. Next base: position 222,584 of record CAWBRW010000026.1, read on the forward strand.
GCACGGCAAAGACGTTCTCGTTGTTGATAACCGCCTTTTGCAGCCGGGCGAGCATTGCCGGCGCTTCCTTCGCGTGACAGCCCTGGAAGTCCTGCAGTCGCTTCAGCTGGGACTGCTTTTCTTCCTCGGTCGAGCGGGCGAGCTCGATGTGGTCGGGCACCCTGTCACCGTGCGGATTGCGGAAAGTGTTCACGCCGATGATCGGGTACTCGCCGGTATGCTTCAGGTGTTCGTAGTGCAGTGACTCTTCCTGGATCTTGCCGCGCTGGTAGCCGAGTTCCATCGCGCCCAGCACGCCGCCGCGCTCACTGATCGACTCGAACTCCTTGAGTACCGCTTCCTCGACCAGCTCCGTGAGCTCGTCGATGATGAAGCTGCCCTGGTTCGGGTTCTCGTTCTTCGCCAGGCCCCACTCGCGGTTGATGATCATCTGGATCGCCATCGCACGCCGCACACTCTCCTCGGTGGGCGTCGTGATCGCTTCGTCGAACGCGTTCGTGTGCAGGCTGTTCGCGTTGTCGTAGGTCGCGATCAGTGCCTGTAGCGTCGTGCGGATGTCGTTGAACTGGATCTCCTGCGCGTGCAGCGAACGTCCGCTGGTCTGGCAGTGGTACTTGAGTTTCTGGCTGCGCTCGTTGGCGCCGTATTTGTCGCGCATCGCGACCGACCAGATGCGGCGCGCGACCCGCCCCATCACCGTGTATTCCGGGTCCATGCCGTTACTGAAGAAGAAACTCAAGTTCGGCGCGAAGTCGTCGATATGCATGCCGCGCGCGAGATAGGCCTCAACGAACGTGAAGCCGTTGGAGAGCGTGAACGCGAGCTGGCTGATCGGGTTCGCCCCGGCCTCGGCGATGTGGTACCCGCTGATCGAGACCGAGTAGAAATTCCGCACGTTGTGGTGAACGAAGTACTCCTGGATGTCGCCCATCACCTTCAGCGAGAACTCGGTAGAGAAGATGCAGGTGTTCTGGCCCTGGTCTTCCTTCAGGATGTCGGCCTGCACGGTGCCGCGCACGTTCTCCAGCACCCACGCGCGGATCTTTGCGGCTTCGTCCTCGGTCGGCTCGCGGCCGTTGTCGGCGCGGAACTTGTCGAGGTTCTGGTCGATCGCGGTGTTCATGAACATCGCGAGGATCGTCGGCGCCGGGCCGTTGATTGTCATGCTGACCGAAGTGTTCGGCGCGGTCAGGTCGAAGCCTGAGTACAGCACCTTCAGGTCATCGAGCGTCGCGATCGACACGCCGCTGTTGCCAACCTTGCCGTAGATATCCGGTCGTACCGCGGGATCGTTGCCGTACAGCGTCACGCTGTCGAACGCGGTGGAAAGCCGCTTGGCGGGTATGCCTTCGGAAAGAAGCTTGAAGCGCTTGTTGGTGCGGAACGGATCGCCCTCGCCCGCGAACATGCGCGTCGGGTCCTCGTTCTCGCGCTTGAACGCGAACACGCCGCCGGTGTACGGAAAGCTGCCCGGCACATTTTCCAGCAGCATCCAGCGCAGCAGTTCGCCATGGTCCTCATAGTGCGGCAGTGCCACCTTGCGGATCTTGCTGCCCGAGAGCGACGTGTGCGTGAGCTTCGTGCGCAGCTCGCGGTCGCGGATCTTTACGACGTACTCGTCGCCGGCGTAGGCCTGCTGCATCTGCGGCCACATTGCCAGCAGCTTGCGGCTGCGCGCGTCGAGCTTCGCCTCGCGAGCGGACGCCAGCGCGGCGAGGTTCGTGTTGTCCTCCTTGCACTCGGCGGCCAGCAGCTTCCGCGCCGTGGACAGTTGCTGGTGCTCACGGGCGATGCGCGCCTGCTCGCGAGCGTGGCGTTTGTAGCCGCGCACGGTTTCGGCGATTTCTGCCAGGTAACGCGTGCGCTGCGCCGGCAGGATCGGCACCTGATGCGTCGAGTGACGCGTGACGACTGACGGCAGCGCCGACGCGCCGGCCTTGAGTCCCAGTTCCTTCAGTCGCGGCAGGATCGCCTGGTAGAGCGCGGTAACGCCGTCGTCGTTAAAGCGCGCGGCCATCGTGCCGAACACCGGCATTTCGTCTGGCCGTTTGCTGAAGTCGCCTTGGTTGCGCTGCACCTGCTTGGCAACATCGCGAAGGGCGTCCGCCGCGCCCTTGCGGTCGAACTTGTTGATCGCGACGAAGTTCGCGAAGTCGAGCATGTCGATCTTCTCGAGCTGGCTCGCCGCGCCGTATTCCGGCGTCATCACATACAGGCTGAGATCCACCTGCGGCACGATTGCCGCGTCGCCCTGGCCGATGCCCGAGGTCTCGACGATGACGACATCGAAGCCCGCGACCTTGCAGGCGGCGATCGCGTGCGGCAGCGCTTGGCTGATTTCGCTGCCGGCTTCACGCGTGGCAAGCGACCGCATGTAGACGCGGGGCCCCGTTCCCCATGGGTTGATTGCGTTCATGCGGATGCGATCGCCGAGGAGCGCGCCGCCGCTCTTGCGACGCGACGGATCGATCGAGATCAACGCGATGTTGAACTTGTCACCCTGATCGAGCCGCAGGCGGCGTACCAGCTCATCCGTCAATGAACTCTTCCCAGCGCCCCCAGTGCCCGTGACACCGAGCACGGGCACCTTGGCCGTGTCGGCCGCCTTGTGCAGCGCCTCGACGAGTTTCGCGTCAGCCACGTTCAGTTCGAGCGCGCTGATCATCCGGGCCAGTGCGCGCCAACGCTTGGTCAGGTCCTTGTCGGTGATGGCGGCGAGCGAGGCCGGCGCTTCCGGCCCGAGGTCGCGGTCGCACTCGGCGACCATCAGCCCGATCATTCCCTGCAGTCCCATTTTCTGCCCGTCTTCCGGCGAGAAGATGCGCGCGACGCCATAGTCGTGCAGTTCCCTGATTTCCGCCGGGACGATGACTCCGCCACCACCGCCATAGACGCGAATGCCTTCGCCGCCGCGTTGCCGCAGCAGGTCGAGCATGTACCTGAAGAACTCGACGTGCCCGCCCTGGTAGCTCGACACCGCGATGCCCTGCACGTCTTCCTGCAGCGCGGCGGTGACGATCTCCTCGACCGAGCGGTTGTGCCCGAGATGGATCACCTCCGCGCCCATGCCCTGCAGGATGCGCCGCATGATATTGATGCTGGCGTCGTGGCCGTCGAAGAGCGATGCCGCGGTGACGAAGCGCACCTTGTGCTTCGGGCGGTAACTTGCGAGCTTCTTGATTTCGGAGAGATCGGTCATCACGACTCCCGGCAACAAAACGACACCCTGCACGAACGCGGCAGGCGGGCGCCTCGGAAGGCTAGCTTAGCCAAGTTGACGTTAACGTCAACTTTTCGTCACTGAGCGGATTCTTGCGGGGCCCTGCGGGGCGGCGCGGCGCGCAGTCCAGCCAGGACGAGATCGACCAGCTGCGGCGCCGCTGTCTTGAGATCAAAGCTCGCCGGCGCCTGCACCCAGTCGCGCATCAGTCCGCCGATGAACGCGTAGAGGAGGTGGGATGCCAGACGCGTGTCGGTGTCGGCCGGCAGCTGGCCGCGCACGACCGCCTGTTCGAGCAGGCCGCCGCAGAACGACAGGCACTGCTCACGCTCCTGCAAATGGCGCCGCTCCACCGGAGCCAGTTCGTCGGTGTACTCGCAGCGCAGGAAGGCGACCTCGAAGATCGTGCGCACGCGCGCGCACGAGGTCAGGTGCAGCAGGGCCTTCAGCGCGGTCTCGCGCACGGCGCCCAGGGGGTCGGCAACGGAAACCTGCGCAGTGTCGAATGCGGCGTCGATCGGCATTTCGGCGCGCGCCAGCATGGCTTCGAAGAGTTCCGCCTTGCTCGCGAAGTGGTGGTAGATCGCGCCGCGGGTCACGCCGGCGGCATCCGCCACTTCGGCCAGGGAAGCGTGGCCGACGCCGCGCTGCAGGAAGACCTGCTCTGCCGCGTCGAGCACCTGCTCGCGCGTTTCCAGCGCCTCTTCCTTGGTCCTTCTAGCCATCTCGCGTCGCCTAAGAGCCCGCAGTTACACAACTGAAATATAAACATTCATGAACGTATGTATTATGCGGCATCGCAAGAGGAAATGCGCCGCGGGGTTTATTCATGATCAAGAACAGAGCAATCGGGCCGGTTTCCTTGGATGTTGCGGAGCGGCGAGCCACTTGGGTGCGTGCGCTCACCCTCGCCGCAGCCATTGCCGCCACTGTGGCTGTCCTTGCAGCCTGCGGCCCCAGTCAGAATGCGGCGGCTGGTGGCGGCGGGTTCCCGCCCGCCCTGGTTTCCGTGCAGACTGTCAAGCCGGTCACGGTACCGGTGCGCTACGAGTTCGTCGGGCAGACCGCCGGATCCAAGGAGGCCGAGGTCCGCGCTCGGGTGCAAGGCATCCTGGAGCGCCGGACCTATCAGGAAGGCAGTCGCGTCAAGGCCGGGCAGCTGCTCTTCGTCATCGACCCGAGGCCGTACGCGGCGCAGCTGCAAGCGGCCGAGGCGGATCTGGCGCGTGCGCAGGCGCAGGCGGCCCAGGCACAACGGAACTTCGAGCGCGTGAAGCCGCTGGCTGGCAGCAAGGCACTGAGCCAGCGCGAGTACGACGAAGCGGTGTCGGCGGCCGAAACCGGGGCGGCGGCGGTCAAGCAAGCACAGGCGAAACTGACCGAAGCGAAGCTGAACCTCGGCTACACCTCGGTATCCGCGCCGGTGACCGGACTGGCCAGTCGCGCGCTGAAGTCCGAAGGCTCGCTGGTTTCGCCGGGGGAGGACAGCCTGCTCACGACCGTGTCACAGGTCGACCCGCTGTACGTGAACTTCAGCGTGTCAGAGGCCGAGCAGCGCCAGATGCTGAAGGCGATCGGCACCGGCAATGCCATCGCCGCAGACCCGCAGGACGTCAAGGCTGTGACGGTCACGGTGCGGCTGTCGGACGGAACGGTGTACCCGCACAGGGGCCGGCTCGGCTTCATCGATCCGCGCGTGAACACCGCTACCGGTTCCTTTGACGCCCGCGCCGAAGTGCCCAACGCCGATAGCACCCTGCGCCCGGGCCAATTCGTGCGCGTCGTCCTCGAAGGGGCACCACGGCCGGACGTCATCGTTGTGCCACAACGCGCCGTAATGGACGGACCGCAGGGCAAGTTCGTCTACGTCACCGGCAAGGCTCAGGACGGCAAGGACGTGGCGCTGCCGCGGCCGGTGACCGTTGGCGACTGGGTCGACGTCGACGGTCAGCCGCAGTGGATCGTCGAGAAGGGACTGGCCATCGGTGACGTCGTGATCGTCGAGGGCACCGCGAAGATCTTCCCGATCCCCGGAGGCACTCCGATCATGCTCGGGCCGCCGCCCGGCATGGACGGCAAGGGCGGCCCGCCGGGAGCGGGCAAGGTTGATGCAGGCAAGGACGCCGGAAAGCCGGGCGCAGCGCCGAAGAAGTAAGCGCACGAGGAAGAACGCGCCGCGCGCGCGCCCGCGCCAACTTTCCGAGAACAGGATCTCCCGATGCTTTCCCGTTTCTTCATCGACCGGCCGATCTTCGGGGTCGTGCTGTCGACCTTCATCGTGCTTGCCGGCCTCGCGGCGATGCGCGTGCTGCCGGTGGCGCAGTACCCGGAAATCGCGCCGCCGGTCGTGACCGTGCAGGCGGTGTATCCCGGTGCCTCGGCGCAGGTCATCGAGCAGACCGTCGCCGCTCCGCTGGAGAACGCGATCAACGGCGTCGAACGCATGCTCTATATGAGCAGCAACTCGTCATCCAACGGCCTGGTGCAGATCCAGGTGACGTTCGACATCGGTACCGACGTCGACCAAGCGGCGCTGAACGTCAACAACCGCGTCAAGCAGGCTGAGGCGCGGCTGCCGGAGGAAGTGCGGCGACAGGGCGTGACGGTCGAGAAGGGGTCGTCGGCGTTTCTGCAGGTGCTGGCCTTCTACTCACCGGACGGCCGCTACGACGACCTGTACACGTCGAACTACGTGACGCTGAACCTGCTCGACGAGCTGAAGCGGCTGCCCGGCACGACCAACGTGCAGATCTTCGGCGCCAAGGACTACGCGATGCGGATCTGGCTGCGGCCGGACCGCCTCGCCCAGCTACAGCTGACGACCACCGACGTGCTGCGCGCGATCAACGAGCAGAACGCGCAGTTCGCCGCCGGCAAGGTCGGCCAGGCGCCCTACGCGTCCAAGGAGCAGGAGCTCGTCTACACGGTCACGACGCGCGGCCGGCTGGCCGATCCGAAGGAGTTCGAGGAGATCATCATCCGCTCGTCGCCGCGCGCCGCGGCGGTGAAGCTGAAAGACGTCGCGCGGGTCGAGCTCGGGAGCAAGGACTACGACTTCATCGGCCGCTACAACGGCAAGAGCGCCACACTGGTCGGCATCTTCCTGCAGCCAGGGGCCAACGCGATCGAGGTCGCGCAAAGCGTCAAGGACCGCGTCGACGCGCTGGCCAAGAACTTCCCGCAGGGTTTTGCCTACGCGGTGCCCTACGACACCACGCGCTTCGTCGAGGTGTCGATCCGCGAAGTGGTGATCACGCTTGTAGAGGCGATGCTGCTGGTGTTCCTGGTCGTCTACCTGTTCCTGCAGAACTGGCGGGCGACGCTGATCCCGATCATCGCAGTGCCGGTGTCGCTGATCGGCACCTTCGCAGGGCTGCTGATGCTCGGCTACTCGATCAACACGCTGACGCTGTTCGGCATGGTGCTGGCGGTCGGCATCGTCGTCGACGATGCGATCGTCGTGCTGGAGAACGTCGAGCGCATCATGCACGAGGAGAAGCTCAACGCGCGCGAGGCGGCGATCATCGCGATGCGTGAGGTGACGAGCCCGATCATCGCGATCGTGCTGGTGCTGGTGTCGGTGTTCGTCCCGATTGCCTTCCTTGGCGGGCTGACCGGCGAGCTGTACCGGCAGTTCGCGATCACGATCTCGGTCGCCGTGGCGATCTCGGGCGTGGTGGCACTGACGCTGACGCCGACTCTTTGCGTAATGATGCTGAAGCGGGAGCACAAGCAGCCCGGCCGCTTCTTTGCCGCGTTCAACAACTGGTTCACGCGCGTCACGCGCCATTACACCAGCGGCGTGATCTGGATGATCCGGCGCGGCACGATCGCGCTGCTGCTGTTCGGCGGCATGGTGCTGATCGCCGCCGGCTTGTGGCGCATCACGCCGGGGTCGCTGGTTCCGGACGAGGACCAGGGCTTCTACATCTCGGCGGTGATCCTGCCCGACGGCGCCAGCCTTCAGCGCACCGACAAGGTGGTCAACGAGGTGGTCGAGATCCTGCGTTCCAATCCGGTCAACCAGGACGTGGTGGCATTCACCGGCTTCGACTTCCTCGGCGGCGGCTTCCGCAACAACGCAGCGACGATCTTTGTCACGCAGAAGCCGTGGGACGAGCGCACCGTCAACACGCAGCAGCTGGTGGGCGAGTTCTTCATGAAGACCGGCCACATCAAGGAAGGGCTGGTGCTGGCGTTCGCGCCGCCCGCAATCTTCGGGCTCGGCACTGCGGGTGGGTACGAGCTGTACATCCAGAATCGCGGCGAAGGCGGGCCGGCGCAGATGCAGCAGGCGCTGCAGGGGTTGCTCGGCCGGCTGAACTCCGACCCGATGCTCGGCGGCGCGCAGACGTTGTGGCGCGCCAACGTGCCGCAGCTTTTCGTCGACGTCGACCGCGACAAGGCCAAGGCGCTCGGCGTGCCGATCAGCGACGTGTTCGCGACGCTGTCCTCCACGCTCGGCAGTTTCTACGTCAACGATTTCAACAAGTACGGCCGCACCTGGCAGGTGCTGATGAGTGCGGAGCCGCAGTACCGCAACCGTCCCGACGCGGTCGGCAACATGTGGGTCCGATCGACGAGTGGCGAGATGGTGCAGCTGTCGGCGCTGGTCAACGTGCGCTACACCTCGGGCGCCGACTCGCTCGACCGCTTCAACAACCTGCCGGCGGTGAAGATCTTCGGCCAGGCCGCACCGGGCGTCAGCTCGGGGCAGGCAATCGCGCGTGTCGAACAGATCGCGCGCGAGGTGCTGCCGCCCGAGTTCAGCTTCGACTGGGGCGGTGCGTCGTTCCAGGAGAAGCGCTCGGCCGGCACCTCGGGCCTGGCGCTCGGGATGGCGGTGGTGATGGTGTTCCTGATCCTCGCCGCGCAGTACGAGAAGTGGTCGCTGCCGCTGTCGGTGCTGATGGCGCTGCCGTTCGGCACGTTCGGCGCGCTCGCCGCGGTGTGGCTGCGCGGGATGACCAACGACGTCTACTTCCAGATCGGCCTGGTGACGCTGCTCGGCCTGGCGGCCAAGAACGCGATCCTGATCGTCGAGTACGCGTCACTGAAGCGCGGCGAAGGCTACTCGACGGCGGCGGCGGCGATCGAGGCGGCGCGCCTGCGGTTTCGTCCGATCGTGATGACGTCGATGGCGTTCATCCTCGGCGTCGTGCCGCTGGCGTTTTCCAGCGGCGCCGGCGCCGGCGCGCGCATCTCCGCCGGCACCGGTGTGATGGGCGGGATGCTGGCTGCAACGTTCCTCGCGATCTTCTTCGTGCCGTTTTTCTTCAAGTTGATTACGGACCGCCGGCTCGCTGAGCCGCGCAGCGAGGCCGAGTTGCGCGAAGAAGTGGCCGAGGACGAACGCCGTACCGTCGAGCGTCACCGGGAACTCGCAAGGGAAGAAGCGACGCACGTGCATCATCGGAAAGGCACGACATGACGATTTTGCGCACCCTGCTCGCGGCGGCCATCGCCGCTGCCCTGACCGCCTGCGCCTCCACCGAAACGAAACTGCCTGCTGTCGATGTACCGGCGCTGGACGCGGCACCGGTGGCAGGCATCGACCGCTGGTGGACCCAGTTCAACGATCCGCAGCTGACCGCGCTGATCGAGGAAGCGCTCGCATCGAACCTCGATCTCGGCATCGCAGTCCTGCGCATCGAGGAAGCGCGCGCAAACCTCCGCATCGTGCGTTCGAGTCTGTATCCGGCCGTCGAGGCCTATGCCGGCGCCGACCGCAGCCGCCGCAGCAACGCCACCGAGCCCACATTTCCCGGTCCGCTGACCAGCAATTTCTACTCGGCCGGCCTGCAGGCCTCCTATGAAGTCGATCTGTTTGGACGTGTGCGCGCCGGCGCGAACGCCGCGCAGTCGACGCTGCTTGCGACGCGCTACAACACCGAGACCGTACGCACGGTGCTTGCCGCCCAGGTTGCCACGACCTACTTCACGCTGCTCGCGCTGGACGCCGAATTGCAGATCTCGCGCGACACCCTGGTGTCGCGTGACGAGAGTGTCTCGCTGCAGCGCATGCGCTACGACGCCGGCCTCATCAGTGAATTCGACCTGCGGCTCGCCGAGGCCGACCGCGCCAGCGTGGCGGCCTCGGTGCCGCCGCTTGAGCGATCGCGCGCGCAGACGGAAGCGGCGCTGGCGTCCCTCGCCGGACGCAGCGCGCGTGCCGTGTTCACGCCGGTGATCATGCGCGGCGCCGTGCTGCAGGAAATGCCGATGCCCGACGTTCCGCCCGGATTGCCCTCCGATGTGCTCACGCGCCGCCCCGATATCCGACAGTCAGAGGCTCAGCTGGCGGCAGCGAATGCGCGGATTGCCGAAGCGCGGGCCCAGTATTTTCCATCGCTGATACTCACGGGACGCTACGGCAGCGAAAGCTCGGAGCTGGCCAATCTGTTCTCCGGTCCGGCACTCATCTGGTCGGTAGCCGCCAGCGCACTACAGCCGATTTTTGAAGGGGGTCGCATCTCGGCGCAGGTGGATGCGGCGACCGCGCGGCGGCAGCAGGTGGAACTCGACTACCTGCAAGCGGTGCAGTCCGCCTTTCGCGACACCCACGACGCACTGGTCGCCCATCGCAGTGCGCGCGAAAGCTTTATCGCCCAGGACGAACGTCGGTCCCTGTATGCCCAGGCCTACACGCTGGCGGATGCGCGCTATCGCAGCGGCTACGTGAGCTATATCGACGTCCTTGATACCCAGCGCAATCTGCTGGAGGCCGAACGCCAGCGCGTGCTCGCCTTGCGTGCACGACAGGTGGCTCTGGTGGATCTGTACAAGGCGCTCGGGGGCGGCTGGTCTCCCGAGCAGTTCGCAGAAGCGCGTTAACGCCTCGAGGCGGCGGAACGTGGACCGCTGCCATCACACCCCCGAGTCCGCGACCAACGACTCGCTTCAGGCGGTCGAGGCTCCGCGCTCGTTGGAGCGCGTATTCAGGTTGCGGTTGCGGTAGGGGCGCCGTGCAGGTGCCAGGCCTCGCGCACCATGTCGAGCAAGGCCGCCAGCGCCGGCTCGGTCGCCCGCTCCGCGAGGCAGACGAACCACAACGTGGTTTCGATCGCAACGCCCGGCCAGGTGACCAATTCGCCCTCGGCGGCGCGGGCCCGTGCCACTTCATCGCGCACCAGAGCGACGCCCAGCCCCTCGACAATCAGGTTCGCGATCACCGTCTCGTCATCGGCCAGCACGGCCGGCTCGGGCGGCTCGACGCCATGTGACTCAAACAGCTGCGTCACGAGGCGCGTGTGGGTGCTCAGCGTTGGCGTGCGTATCCACGGCATCGCCGCGATCTCGGGCCAGCGTGCGTCTCGAATGCGCGCACTCCAGGCAGCCGGCGCCGCAACGCGATAGATCAGCTGCCGCAGAGGCAAGGCCGTGAACGGCGCCACCGGCGCATCGCCGAAGAAGAACGTGGCATCAAGGTGTCCTTCGCGGACGCTTTCCAGTGCGTTACCGGACATCGCCTGATGCAGTTCGATGCGCAGCAGGGGATGTTTCCTGGCCGCCGCGGTCAGCACCGCGCCCAGGCGGTTGTCGGCAGGATCGGCCACAGTGCCGACATGAAGCACACCGGCGACTTCGGCATGAAGTTGTTGAGCAGTGCGCTTGACCCCTTCCGCCGCACTCAGGACCTTGAGTGCGTGGCCGAGCAATTGCCGCCCCGCTTCCGTCAGCACCATGCCGGTGGCAGCGCGCTCGAACAGGCGTACGTCGAGTTCCTGCTCCAGTGCCTTGATGTGGCCGCTTACCGCCGGCTGACTCAAATGGAGCCGCTCGGCCGCACGCGTCAAATGGCCTTCTTCGGCCACCGCCGCGAACGTGCGTAGCTGGTACAGCTCCATATAACTCCTGTCCTTTCAATAGCCTAGCGGTCGTTTTGCAGCGCCGCAACGAGCGAATGCCACGATTTGTGGCATTAATCCTAATTATCTGAAATTACGATTGTATTTTTCCAGCCGGCGGTCCGATTATTGCCTTGTGCAATGCAGCAATTCTACCCTCTCCGGAGCTGCCCTTGAAGATTCTTGCCCGTTTCATGCCCTGGCCGTCCATGTTCCTGCCGCGCCGTCCGCGAGCCGCGCCCATCCAGACCGCACCGCCCGCCGCGCCCGTGACCCCGGCCCTGCTCCCGCCCGATGAAGCCGTCGCCCTGGCGGAACGCCGTGCTTCGACACTGCGGACGATGTTTCCGCTGCTGTTCAGCCGCCATGCCCGCCGTGCCGACCTGTGGCAGGCCATCGTCATCGAGCGCTACCTGTCGCAAGCGGCCAATCTCGCCGACCTCGAGCAACGAATCCAGGAGGTGCAGCGACGCCGCCAATTCTCCTGGTCGGAGTGATTCGCGCCTAGAACCTTCTGACCTCGCGCAAGGCCGCGCCGCTTGGCAACTGGAGCAAACGCTCGAACAGCAGACCATGCTGCAAAACAGCAACATAAGCCCTTGCATGCGCGAAGGTCGATCGCGAATTGTGATGCTAACTATCCGTAATCATTATTTTATTTTCTAAACCAGAGCGCCCATTATTTGATTGTCGCAACGCACCGAAACACGGTGGACAGCAGGAAGGTTCTATGGAAAAGACACTGCAACGAACTGACGAACGCAATCAACTCACCCGCCTCTTTGAGTGGCTGACGGAAGCCTTTGGGCGTGCACAGATGCGTGAACACGATCGCTATGTCGCCGAGGCGCGCAACCCGCGCGAAGTCTCGCAGCGAGTGCACCAGCTTGAACAAGGCATTCAAGCCTTCCACGTCTAAACCGGTTGTCTCCTTGGCGCGCTAACGTCTGTCTCCTTGGTACGCGCCCCTCCCGGCCGACGCGGCTCACCGCGTCGGCCCTTTTTTTGGCTGATCGACCGGCCGCCGCCAGGAGGGATCGACCTTCCAGCGCGGACGGGCGCGGGTTCCGACCACGAGTTCGTCGAACACGGCCTCGACACCTGCGACCCGCCTGACCCGGTCGATCAACGACTCACGCAGCGCCGGTGATTCCAGGCACCCCTGCAGCGTCACCCAACCCCGCTCGGTCGTGACCCACACGCTGGAGCGCGCATAAGCAGGCGTGGCGGCGACTGCGTCGATCACGCGTCGCTGAATCTCCGGATCGCGCCGATAGGCATTACTGTCCTCGCACTTCTTTGCCAGCCAGCAGGACGTGCCGCGCTCGATGCGGGCGTGCGCCAGCTGGCGCATCTCCTCTTCTGTAATCAGCGGTCCTTCCGGCCGCGGACAGGCGGCCAGCCCCACCACCGCAGGGCCGAACGGCGTATCGAACCAGTTCCGCCGCTTTGTCGACGGTTCGCCGCCGCACGCGGAACTCACGACCAGCGCGGCCAGCACTCCGGCCAGCGTGTCGATCCAGGAAGTGCGGTCTCGCAGATGCTGCGTCGTTCCGCGGGACACCACGCTCTTGCGCATGTCCGTATTCTCCGGTGCTGCGCCCATGTCTCTCAACGATCTGCACCCGGTGGTACAGCAGTACGGCCTGATCGCCGTGCTTGTCGGTGCCTTCCTCGAAGGCGAGACCGTGCTGCTGCTCGCCGGCGCCAGTGCGCACCTCGGACTGCTCGACCTGTGGGCCGTCGTCGTCGTTGCAACGGTCGGCGCATTCCTTGGTGACAATTTCTTCTTCCTGCTCGGCCGGCACTTCGGCCCGCGCGCGACTGAACGCTTTCCGTGGGTCGCTACGGCGGTACCGCGAGTCGACCGGCTGCTGAAGCGTTGGCGCTGGGGTGCGGTCATCGGGCTGCGCTTCATGTACGGCCTGCGCATGGCGGGCCCAGTGCTGATCGGAGCAGGGACGATGCCCGCGTGGGAGTTCATGGCTGCCAACGCGGCCGGCGCGCTGATCTGGGCCACATTGATCGGTGTATTGGGCTATTTCGGCGGGCACGCCGTGGAGCGGTTGCTCGGCAGCGTGGCATCAGGGGAGAAGCTGCTGCTGATCATCGTGGTGCTGGCCGGCGCGCTGGCGTTCGCGCTACGCGCACTGATGCGACATCGAGCCCGGCGTCCTGACCTCTGAGGCCGGCGCGCTCCACAGTCGCCGCGGTATCGTTGCGCATCCTGAACCGCGCGATGAAGAGCAATGCGCATACTGCTCGTAGAAGACGATGCAATGATCGGCGAGAGCGTGGCCGACGGCCTCAAGGCCGAAGGCTATGCAGTCGACTGGGTGCGCGACGGCAAGGAAGCCGAGGTCGCGGTATCGGCAACTCCTTACTCGCTGGTGGTGCTCGATCTCGGTCTGCCGCGTCGCGACGGCATCGACGTGCTGAAGGGCATCCGCGAGCGTCGGATCGATGTGCCCGTGCTGGTAATGACCGCGCGCGACACCGTGCGCGACCGCATCAAGGGCCTTGATGCCGGCGCGGACGATTACCTGATCAAGCCCTTTGATCTCGACGAGCTGACGGCGCGGGCGCGGGCGCTGATGCGCCGCGCGGCGGGTCGATCCGATCCGGTGATCGAGCGTGGCCCGCTGTCGATCAATCCCGCCACACGCGAAGTGACCTGGCGCGGCGAATCAATGTCGCTTTCGGCGCGCGAGTACGCGCTGCTCGCGGCGCTGGCCGAGCGTCCCGGAGTCGTGCTGTCGCGCGCGCAGCTCGAGGAGAAGCTGTACGGGTGGAACGAGTCGGTTGGCAGCAACGCCGTCGAAGTGCATATCCACAACGTTCGCAAGAAGCTCGGCGAGGACGTGATCCGCAACGTGCGCGGCTTGGGCTACACGCTGGCGACCGAGTGAACAGTCACGCTCTGATCGGGCCGATTCGCCAGGAGCTGGTTGCGTGACCTCGATCCGCCGCTGGCTGCTGGCTGCTCTGCTCGCCGCACTGGCTTTCGCGGGCCTGGCCGCGGCCACTGCGACTTATCTATCGGCTCGAGACGAAGTCGACGCCCTGCTCGACGAGGAACTGCGGCAGGTTGCCCTGTCGTTGCGCGACCATGCCGTGCTCGACCTGCGTCGACTTGAAAGCGTCGCCGCCAACCCGGCGCAGCGTGTACTCGTGCAGATCTGGGACCCGGCGTTCGATCGGCCGTACGTATCGCGGCTCGTTGGAACGAGTCCGATGCAGCGCACCGACGAAGGCTTTGCGACCGTCCTGCACGATGATCGCCCGTGGCGCGTGTTCACGCTGTTTACCGGCCGGCAGCTGGTCCAGGTGGCCCAGCCTACCGCGCTGCGCACCGAGCTCGCGGCACGGACCGCGTGGAAGCTGCTGCTTCCTGTGCTGGTGTTGCTGCCGTTCCTCGGTCTGGCCGGTTGGTGGATTGTCGGCCGCGGACTGGCGCCACTGGGTCGCATTGCCGGCGCCGTAAAAGAGCGCAGCCCGACCGCGCTGACGGCCGTTCCGACAGTGGGCCTGCCGACCGAGATCCGGCCTCTGGCCGACGCACTGAATGACCTGCTCAGCCGGCTCGATCAATCGTTCTCACTACAACGCCGCTTTGCGGCGGACGCCGCGCACGAACTGCGAACACCGCTGACAGCGCTCACCCTTCAGGTGCAACTCGCGGAGCGCGCCCAAACTGACGAGGATCGCGCACGCGCCTTCGAGCGGCTGCGTCAGGGAATCCGGCGCGCCACGCGAATGGTGCAGCAGTTGCTGACGATGGCGCGTCTTGATCCGGATGCCGCGACCGCGACGCCGGCCACAATCGATGTCAGCAAGCTGGTCGCGTCGGTCGTCGAAGACGCGCGTCCGCTCGCTGCCGAGCGCGCCATTGTCCTGAATTGCGAAGGCGCCACGGACCCGGCGTGCGTCAGCGGCAGCGAGGACGCACTGCGCATCCTGTTCAACAACCTCGTCGACAACGCACTGCGTTACACGCCCGCAGGCGGCCGCGTCATCACCGCGGTGTCACGCGATCAGGATGCCGTGCAGGTGATCGTCGAAGACACCGGGCCGGGCATCCCCGAGGAAGAACGCGAACGCGTATTCGATCGCTTCTATCGCGGCCGCAGCGCCG
Organism: uncultured beta proteobacterium; assembly: GCA_963791235.1. GTDB lineage: Bacteria > Pseudomonadota > Gammaproteobacteria > Burkholderiales > Burkholderiaceae_F > JALORV01. Next base: position 237,786 of record CAWBRW010000026.1, read on the forward strand.
AGGCGACTGGCACCGGGCTAGGCTTGGCGATTGTTTCGCAAGTGGCGGAAATGCATCGGGGTGCCGTGATGCTCGAGGCGGCTGATCCGGGCTCGGGCGGCTTGCGAGTGCGGGTCCGGTTGCCGGCTGCGACGCCCGGCTCCGAGCCGCCGTCGGCCCAAGGGACCAGTGACCAAGCCTCGGCATGATGCGAGCGCTTGCTCACACGCTTAGGCCTGTCTTCGTTGATCGGGCCAGGGCTGAATCGGATCGAATCCCGGTCCGGCCACCGTTTGAACGCTCATCCTGCCGACCAGCGGCGACGGTCTTAAGTCACGTTTAAGTCAGCCGTCCTAGCGTTCGCACTGTGACTCGACGGTGCATTCCGTCGGCGCTCACTCACTCGAATTCAAGCGCCGCTCTGCGGCGCTTTTTTTTGGCCCCGGGCCGCCGCACATGCCATTGGAGCGTGTCGCGATTAAGTTCGGCTTAAGCCTCGCGGTCATCCACGCCGGAATTCACGCCGCCCATCCGACGAGTGCGGCGCCTTAAGCAGAAACTAAGTTGCGGTACACACATTGGTCCCGTTCAACCACGGGAGCAATGCATGAACAGCAGGTCACTGATCAAACCGACCCTCATCGCGACCGCCGTCGCCGCCGCCTTCTTCATCGGACAGCGTAGCCACGGCATCCCGGAAGCGACTGCGGCGGCCGCGGCTTCAGTGCCGCACGTCCAGGCGCCCGCGGCACGAATCACTCAGGCCCTGCCGGACTTCAGTTCACTGGTCGAGGCGCACGGCGCGACGGTTGTGAACATCGCCGTCACCAAGCGCGGCGCGATGACGTCGGCGCAGTTCGACGAGGATGGCCCGATGGGCGAGATGTTGCGACGCTTCGGCGTGCCGACGCCCGACGGTGCGCCGCAGGGCCGTGAAGGCCGCGGAGTGGGCTCGGGCTTCATCGTCGGCTCCGACGGCGTCATCCTGACCAACGCGCACGTAGTCGAAGGCGCGAGCGAACTCACGGTGCGCCTGGCAGACGAGCGCGAGTTCAAGGGCAAGGTCGTCGGCACTGACCGACTGACCGATGTTGCGGTCGTGAAGATAGATGCGACGAATCTGCCGACCGTGAAGACCGGTGATCCATCGCAACTCAAGGTGGGCCAATGGGTCGCGGCGATCGGCTCGCCGTTTGGGCTCGAGAACTCTGTGACCGCGGGGATTGTCTCCGCAAAGTCGCGTGCGCTGCCGCAGGAAACGCTGGTGCCGTTCATCCAGACCGATGTGGCGGTGAATCCGGGCAATTCCGGCGGGCCGCTTTTCAACATGGCCGGCGAAGTCGTGGGCATCAACTCGCAGATCTTTTCCACCAGCGGCGGCTACATGGGACTGTCGTTCGCGATCCCGATCGACCTGGCGCTCAAGGTCAAGGACGACCTCGTCGCGCACGGCAAGGTGACGCGCGGACGCATCGGTGTCGGCATCCAGTCGGTCGACCCCTCCCTCGCCGAGACCTTCGGCCTCGACAAGGCACGCGGTGCGCTCGTCAGTCGTGTCGAGCCAGGGTCGCCGGCGGCGAGGGCGGGGCTGAAGGAGGGCGACGTCATCCTCGAGTTCAACGGCAAGCCGATCGCGAAGTCGAACGACCTGCCCGCCGCGGTCGCCCAGGTGGCGCCGGGCACCAAGGCACCGCTCAAGGTCTGGCGCGATCGTTCGGAGAAATCCATCGACGTCACGATCGGCGAACTTCCCAATGAACGCGTCGCGCAGGCACCGGCCGAGGCATCGAAGCCGCAGGGCAAACTCGGCGTCGCGGTGCGTCCGTTGTCGAACGAAGAAGCGCGAACTCTGCAGTCGGAGGGCGGTTTGCTGGTGCAGCAGGCCAAGGGTCCGGCTGCCAAGGCAGGATTGCGCGCCGGCGATGTCATCGTTGCAGTCAATGGCCAGCCGACACGCACGGTTGATGAATTGCGCAAGCAGGTCGGCGACGCGAAGGGCAAGCTTGCGGTGCTGATCGAGCGCGAGGGGCAGCGCGTGTTCGTGCCGGTCGAGCTTTCGTAGCTTCGCTCGTGTGCGCGAGCCGCATGTGCCCGCGCACACGAGGAACGCGATCCGCTAGTTCGTTGGCTTCCAGCCCGGCGAATGTGCGAGGCGGCTACCGACCCGCTCCGTGCAACTGCAGCACGGAAAGGGCGGAGGAGGGCAGATGTTCATGCAAGTGCACTGGGCCGACTCGCCGATGGAAAACGAGTGTTCGCCGCGCGCCAGTGGCGGGCGAGAAAGCGCTCGGCCGATAGCCTGTTCCGGCGACTGCGGGCGCTCGGCATCGCCTTCGATGATGATGCGGTCCAGTTCGACCGTGGCGCGATCGACTCGTCGCGACTCGATGCGCCGCGCTGCCTCCAGCTTTGACCGATCGTTTACAGCCGGGTCCGGCTTGTCGCACTTGACGATGACGACCGAGCCGCAGTCGGGCGGTCGCAGCGGCGGAACGGCTGTCGCTTGAGCGCGACTGCCAGACGCATGTATGACGCCAGCGGCGAGCACCGCGACCACTAGCCACGCCCTCCTCATGCCGGCTCGATCAGGATGGCGTCGTCCGGGTACGGCGCGAGCAGGTCCCGCGAGTCAGCACTGCTGTCGAGCCATCGTGCGTAATCCGAAGCACCGATGATTACCGGCATGCGATCGTGCACCGGTGCCAGTACCGTGTTCGCCTCCGTGGTGATGATCGTGTAGGTCTCGACACCGTGCTGCGTCGCCGGGTCGCGCCACCACTCCCACAGGCCCGCCACCGCAAACAGCGGTTCGTCCTTGAGGCGGATGCGCCACTTCGTCTTGTGACCCTTCTCGCCGCTCCATTCGAAGAACGCATTGAGCGGCACCAGGCAATGCCGCTTTGCGTAGGCGCCGCGGAACGCCGGCGTCGTCGCGATGCCTTCCGCGCGCGCGTTGATGCAGCGGTTGCCGAACTTCAATTCCTTCGCCCACGACGGCACGAGTCCCCAGCGCGCCACCACGCATTCGCGCTCGCCCGCACTCTCCTGTCCACGCGCCAGCCGAACAATCGGTTTCATCTCGGTCGGCCGCACATCCGGGCTCGCGATGAAGTCCGGCACGCCGGGCACCCGGAAGTGCGCCTTGATCGCCGCGGGGTTCTGCGAGAGATCGTAGCGACCACACATCTCGCGAGATCCGGAAGGCCGCTAGCTGCAGCGCTCGTAGACAAGGTGCGCGAGCGCCACGTCCTCGAGCCCGATCCCTACCGACTTGTAGACGACGATGTCGCCGGAGCGCCGATCGTAGGTCGTGCCCCTGACCAGCAGTTTGCCGAGTTCGGTCACGCGCGTCGGATCGATGACGCCTGACGCTGCGCGTACGAACTCGCCGGCCTCCGCCTGTGCCGCCGGCAGCCACTCGACGACGATCAGTTCGGCGCGTGTCAGCAGCGCATCGTCGAGTTCACGCGCGGCGGGCTTGCTCGAACCCACCGCGGCAACGAATGCACCGCGTTTGACCAGCGCCCCGTCGAACAATGGCTCGGTCGCGCGCGTTGCCGTGACGATCACATCGGCCTCGCGCGCCGCCGTTGGAGCATCAACCGCGCTCGCTGCGACACCGAATTCGGTCTGCACCCAGTCCGCGAATTCGGGCGCAGTGGCACGGCCCACAACGAGGACGCGTGCGAATGGATGTGTCAGCAGCAGCGCCTCGGCATGCGCGCGCGCCTGCACTCCGGTGCCGAAGAGGGCCAGCGTTCGCGCTTCGCGCGGCGCAAGCCGCCCGGCGGCGACCGCGGTCGCCGCAGCCGTGCGAAAGCGCGTGATCTCATTCGCCTCGATCGCCGCCAGCGGCTTGCCGGTGACTGATGAAAACAGCACGATGACGAAACTGAATCGCCCGCCGATGGTGGAGTAGACCTTCGCGCCGAGCACGCCGGCCGCCGGCAGTGACGCACCCATCATCGACACTGCCGCCGACTGCTGACGGTGCTCTGCCGTCGCGCGCACACGTGGCGCGACTGCACCCGCGCCGTTGCCGAACTGCTCGAACGCCGCGGCCATCGCATCGATGGCCTCGCGCATCGTGATGACGTCGGAGACGTCGGCGTCACTGATCAGTCGCATGGCTGCCTTCCGCTCTCAAGCCGCCACCGGCGACGCGCGCCGCATGCGCAGGCCCTGCATCAGCCAGACCAGCACGATGATCACGAGCCCAGGAATGTAGAACCAGTGCGCATTGATGCGGTCCGTCGGCACCTTGACGCCGACGATCTCGAAGCCCTGCTCGATGCGCGCCTTGGCGGCCGTGCTGCCGAAGCGAACCGTGCTTACCTGCAGCATCTCGCCCATGCCGGAGATCGACACGCCCGCATCCGTGAGGCGCTTGCGGGCGTCGGTCGTCGCGTTGCCCGACGTGCCCTTCGGCCCCAGCAACTGCAGTCCGACGGTCTTGCGGGTGTCTTCGCCCTCGAGTGACTGGCCCTTGATCAGGAACACCAGCCGGTCGCCCGGCTCGAGCGCCGCAGCCACTTCGTAGAACTTGGACGCCGGCGCGTCGGTATATTCGGGCGCTATCCGGTCGGCGAACCAGTCCGGACGGAACAGGAAGAACGTGGCGATCAGCAGCAGCACGACCTCCCACCAGCGGCACTTGATACGGAACCAGACCATCGTCGCCGCGGCGAAGGCCAGCGACGCGATGGTCGATGCGAAGGCGACCAGCAGCGCTTCGCCCCAGCCATGCACGTCGATCAGCAACAGTGCAGGATTGAAGATCCAGATGAACGGCAGCACAACGGTGCGCACCGCATAGACCGAACCCTGGATGCCGACCTGAATCGGGTCCTCCTTGGCAATCGCCGCGCCGGCGAAGGTTGCGAGACCGACCGGTGGCGTGATGTCGCCCATGATCCCGTAGTAGAAGACGAAGAGGTGCACGGCGATCAGCGGGATCACGAGTCCGGACTGGGCACCGAGTTCGACGATGACCGGCGCCATCAGCGTGGCCACGAGGATGTAGTTGGCGGTGGTCGGCACGCCCATGCCGAGGACCAGGCAGACGAACGCGGTGAACAGCAGCATCGCCATGATGTTGCCCTGGGACACGAACTCGACGAAGTCAGTCATGCGCAGGCCCAGACCCGTCAAGGTGATTGCACCGACGATGATGCCGGCGCAGCCCGTCGCGACGGCGATGCCGATCATGTTGCGAGCACCGTCGTCGCAGCCGTTGATGACCTCCTTGAGTCCGATAGTGAACTGACGGCCGAGGTCGCGCTGCTTGCGGAAGAACGCGATCAGCGGTCGCTGCGTCACCATGAGCACGATCTGCGTGGTCACGCCCCAGAAAGCCGACAGTCCGGGCGACAGTTCCTCGACCATCAGGCACCAGATCAGCACGCCGATCGGGATCAGGAAATGCAGGCCCGCCTTCACCGTCGGCCACGTGGGCGGAAGGATCGGATTCTTGACGTCGATCTCGGTCGGCAGATCCGGCTGCTTCGCCGCCACCCACACGCTGTAGACGTAGAGCGCGCCGAGCAGCACGCTGAGAATCACCGGCGCCGCGGCTCCGAACGCCGCCTGGGCGCCCAGCGCGACGTAATAGATGACGCCGAAGACGACGGCGCTACCGCTCAGGCCGAGGAGCCAGGACGTCACACGGTTGCCCATCGTGCGGTCGCGCTCACGTGCGGTCGCAGCCAGGCCGAGCTTCAACGCCTCGAGATGCACGATGTAGAAGAGCGCGATGTAGCTGATGATCGCCGGAATGAAGGCGTGCTTGACGATGTCCGAGTAAGGAATGCCGACGTATTCGACCATCAGGAACGCGGCCGCCCCCATCACCGGCGGCATGATCTGGCCGTTGACCGACGATGAGGTCTCGATCGCCGCCGCCTTCACGCCACCGTAACCGGCGCGCTTCATCAGCGGAATCGTGAAAATGCCACCGGACACGACGTTGCTGACCGACGAGCCGGAGATCAGGCCGTTCAACGCCGACGAAACAACGGCCACCTTGGCCGGCCCGCCGCGCAGGTGACCCAGCAGCGCGAAGCTCACCTGCATCATGTAGTTGCCACCGCCGGCGCGATCGAGCAGCGTGCCGAACAGCACGAAGACGAAGATGAAGCTCACCGACACACCGAGCGCAATGCCAAACACGCCCTCGGTCACCATCCACATGTGCGAGACCACGCGCGGCACCGAGGCGCCTTTATGCGCGATGACGTCCGGCAGCATCGGACCGGCCATCACATAGCCGAGGAACAGGACCGCCAGAATCGCCATCGGCAGGCCAACCGCCCGACGCGTAGCCTCGAGCAGCAACAGTACGCCGACGATGCCGACCACGACATCGAGCCCGGTCGGGTTGCCCGGTCGCAGTGACAGTTCCTTGTAGAAGACGATCAGGTAAAGCGCCGTCGCCGCGCCGACGATGGCGAACAGCCAGTCCTGCCAAGGGACGTAATCGCGCGGCGAACGCTTGAATGCCGGAAACGCCAGGAAAGCGAGGAACAGGCCGAGCGCGAGGTGTATCGAGCGCGCTTCCGTGTCGTTGAACAGGCCGAACCGGAACCCCGAGGGCAGCGAGAAGGGAATGGGTGACGCGTACCACATCTGGAACGCCACCCACAACAGCCCGACCACCAGCATCACCTTGCCGGCGAAACCTGCGGTCGAGCGCCCGCCGAAGTCCGTGTCCTTGACCAGCTGGAGGACGTCGGTTTCGCCGAGCTGCATCTCGGCGGTCGGACCCAGTTCCTCCTCGAGCTTTACGAGTTCCTGTTCGAGCTTCTTCTTGTCCACGCTTCCTCCCAGAAACACGACGGGCGGCCGCAGCCGCCCGTTCAACTCTACGCGCAGTTCTCCGCGCGTGGCTACTTGATCCAGCCCTTCTCCTTGTAGTAGCGCACTGCGCCCTCATGCAGCGGCGCGGACAGTCCATTTTTGATCATGTCCTCGGGTTTCAGGTTGGCCAGTGCGGGGTGCAGCTTCTTGAACTCGTCGAGGTTGTCGAACACGGTCTTGACGACGACGTAGACCACATCCGCGGGCACCTTGGCCGAGCTGACGATCGTCGCCTGCACGCCGTAGGTAGTCGTCGGATTCGGGTTGTTCGGGTACATGCCGCCCGGAATCGTCGCCATGGCGTAGTACGGCTTGTCCTTGACCAGTTTGTCGACGGCCGGGCCGGTCAGCGACACGAGCTTCGCGCCGCAGATCGTGGTCGGGTCCTGGATGTTGGCGGACGGGTGTCCGACGGCATAAAAGAAGCCGTCGATCTTGCCGTCGCACAGCGCCGGGCCGTGCTCGTCCGGACGCAGTTCGGAGGCCAGGCCGAAGTCACTCATCTTCCAGCCCATCGCCGCCAGCAGCTCGTTCATCGACGCCAGCGTGCCCGAGCCCGGATTGCCGACATTGAAGCGCTTGCCCTTGAAGTCCTCGAACTTGGTGATGTTCGCTTCCTTGCGCGCCACCACGGTGAAGGGCTCCGGATGCAGCGCGAACACCGCGCGCAGGTCGCCCATCGCGCCATCCTTCTGGAACTGGCCCTGGCCCTTGGTTGCGTTGAACTGCACGTCGGACTGCGCCACGCCGAACTCGATCTCGTTCGACTTCAGCAGATTGACGTTGGCCACCGAGCCGCCGGTCGACTCGACCGAGCAGCGCAGGCCGTGCTTGGCACGGTCACGGTTTACGAGGCGGCAGATGGCGCCACCGGCCGGGTAGTACACGCCGGTGACGCCGCCGGTGCCGATCGTAATGAAGCGCTGCGACTGCTGCGCGTTCACGCTTTGCGGCGCGGAGGCGAAGGCGACGAACGCCGACGCGAATGCCGCCGCGCACATGGAAATCTTGAAGTTCATCTGGAAAGTCTCCTGTTGCCCCGAGGGGAGTCGCACCTTAGCGCCCGGCGGCCAGCGGCGCAAGGCGGCGGGTTTTCACGGGGCGCGGGGCGAGCCGACCGCTCCAGACGCTATCCCACCTCACCGATCGCGGTATCTATCGCCTCGACGAGGCGCTCCACCAGAAGATCGAGCTCGTCGTCGCTGATGATGAACGGCGGCGCCAGCAAGACGTGGTCGCCGCGGGCGCCGTCGATGGTTCCGCCCATCGGGTAGCACGCCAGACCGAGGTCGAGCGCCGCGCGCTTGACCTTTGCATGCAGCTTCAGCGCCGGGTCGAACGGCTCCTTGCTGGACCGGTCGGCGACCAGCTCGACCGCCTGGAACAGCCCCCGTCCACGAACCTCGCCAACGAAAGGGTGGTAGCAGAACGCTTCGTCGAGTTCCTCGCGCAGCCGCCTGCCCTGCGTCGCGCAACGCTCGACCAGGCTGTCACGCGCCAGCACCTTCTGCACCGCCAGGGCAGCAGCACACGCCACCGGGTGTCCGATGTAGGTATGGCCGTGCTGGAAGAAACCGCTGCCGCTTGCAATCGCGTCGATGACGCGGCCGCCGATCAGCACTGCGCCGACCGGCTGGTAGCCGCCACCGAGTCCCTTGGCGATCGCCATCAGGTCGGGCGCCACGCCTTCCTGCGCGCATGCGTGCAAGGTCCCGGTCCGGCCCATGCCGCACATCACTTCATCGAGGATCAGCAGGATGCCGTGCGCGTCGCAGATCTCCCGCACGCGGCGGAAGTACCCCGGTGGGGCCGTCAGACAGCCGCTGGTGGCGCCGCCCACCGTCTCGGCGACGAACGCGATGACGTTTTCACCGCCGACGCGCGCAATGGTCTCCTCGAGCTCGGCGGCGAGCCGCGCGCCGTACTGCTCCGGCGTCTCGCCGTCGCGCTGGTCGCGATAGGCATAGGTCGGCGCCACGTGTTCGACGTCGATCAGCAGCGGCGCAAACTGCCGCCGGCGCCAGAGATTGCCGCCGACGGCCAGCGCACCGAGCGTGTTGCCGTGGTAGCTGTTACGCCGCGCGATGAACCGCGCGCGTTGCGGCTCGCCCTTCTCGACGAAGTACTGGCGCGCCAGTTTCAGCGCGGCTTCCATGGCCTCGGAACCGCCGCTCACGAGGTAAGCGTGCGAGATGCCGGCTGGAGCGCGCCCGATCAGTATGTCGGCAAGTTCTTCCGCGACCGCCGTCGAGAAGAAGCTCGTGTGGGCGTACGCGAGCGCATCGATCTGCGCATGCATCGCGGCCAGCACGTCGGGGTGACCGTGCCCAAGGCAGGACACCGCCGCACCGCCTGAGGCGTCGAGGTAGCGCTTGCCGCTGGCGTCGGTGATCCAGCAACCCTGCGCGGATACCGCGATCGGATACTGCCCACGCAACTGGCGATGCAGGATCTTCGAGTCAGTGTGCATTCCGAAATGATAGGCGCGCGGCGGGCGACCGGCGACTCGGCGCTCAGGCGGTCGGGGCGGCAAATGGGGTCGGATCGATCGTCGGCGTCCGGCCGGCAACCGCATCACAAACCAGCCGGGCACTGCCTGCAGCGAGTGTCCAACCGAGTGCGCCCTGACCGACGTTGAGAAACAGGTTGTTCACGCCACTGCGACCAAGGATCGGGCGACCGTTGGGCGTGGCTGGCCGTTGCCCGAACCAGGGACGCAGGTCGCCATCCACCGCGCGATAGCCGAGCACCTCGCGCGCCGCGTCGAGCAATGCCCCGATGCGGCCCGGCGGGATCGATGTCGCGTCGCCGCCGATCTCGACAAATGTCGGTGATCGAGGCGCGCGGCAAGGCGCCATCGATAGCCGGGCGCGCGGAACCTTATCGACAATTGCGAGGCCGCCGTGGGCATGCCGGCGACGTATGTCCAGGCGACACCCGATCTCTTCATGGGCGATCTCTTCAAGACCATGCGCTCGAGCCAGATCTTCAGCGTGTGCGGTCTGCCGGAGGTTCGCTGAGGAAGCTGCGCAAAAACATCGCTTCACCATCTCCCGCAAAGGAGGGGAAGAATGGGTTTATGAGGTGAAGCTTCTGGGGCTCGACGTCTTCGATCCGGTCACAATGGTGGAGGATCGCGGAACGGGAGTGACGTTCCGGCATGGATGCTCGATACGGATTATAACGGCATGTGCTTCCATGAGTCAGGCATTCTTCCCGCGTACGACCGCGTGGGACAATCTGAAACGGGCCTTGAAATCCACCCATGAGGAAAGTGTTTGGGAGCATCTCGCAGGTACAATCAGCGCACCTTTTGAGGCAGGCGAACAAGGACAGATCGCAGTCAAGGTTATCGATGACCGGGGAAATGAGTTGTTAGTAGTAAAACCGCTGAGTGAGGCTATTAAGAAGTCATAATTGATGACTTCGTAAAAAGTCCATCTGCGGCGTTGCGCTTCAACTTCGCCCCGTTAGATAACGATCCCGCTTTTGGGATCCAGAGACAAAGCACCCAATTTTCGAAGAGGAAACTCTTTTTGAAAAGTATCGAACGGGGTGAATCGGTGCAGAAGGTAGGGGCGGCTCGCCGAGCCGCCCGATATCGGGCAACCCGGCGGGTTGCCCTACCATCGGATTTACGCGCCTTGCATCTGGAGCTTTTTACGAAGTCATCCGGTCGCCGACTTTTTACGAGATCATCATAACTGAATAGGCATTATTCAGAAAATCTCCCCTTGCCCCTCTTTTGTAAAAGAGGGGATCATTCCTCCCTTTGGCAAAGGGAGGTTGGGGGGGTTTTCCGGATAAACGCTGTCAAGATTTTGGGACATTTGATAGTGGGGCAAATGGATGATTACAAGAGTAGTTATTCGCAGATTCAAGCGTTTTGATGAGGTAACATTCGATATCCCCGGCAACATTGTTCTTGCTGGCCCGAATAACACGGGGAAAACCACGCTTCTTCAGGCTATCGCTTCGTGGTCGTTGGCGTTAGACCGGTGGAAACAGCTCAATGACTTTAATCCGCGCCAGGGATATGTGAAGGCGCCTATTGCGCGTCAGCTTTTTCGTCCGTTCCGCTGCGCAGTTTCGATATGTTATGGCATCGACGCCGGTATGCCGGGAACCTTGAGATTGAGGTGACTGCCACAGAAAACAAGCCCATCGCAATGGAATTTATTTCCGACAGCACTGAACAGATCTATGTGCGTCCGCGCGCTGACGTTCATCGAGATGCGCTCAAAAAGAAAACTTTGTCCGCTGTATACATACCTCCGATGACCAGCCTGGGGACTGAAGAACCTCTTTACCAATCTCCAAAGATTGCCCAGTTTCTCGGGCAGGCGAAACCGGGTGAAGTCATACGGAACCTCCTTGTCCAGGCCAAACATTCTGAAACGGCATGGCGCGCTCTCACCGAGTCCATCAAGCGATTATTCGGGTATGACCTTATTCCTCCGGACGAAACGGGGGCTGACATTATTGCGCAGTATCGCCGCACCACCGGCGAAAAAGAATTGGACCTTGCCAGTGCCGGGAGCGGATTTCAGCAGGTCTTGATGCTGTTGACTTTCCTTCATACCCGCCCGGCGTCGATTCTTCTCATGACGAACCGGATGCTCATCTGCATTTGATTCTCCAGGATGCAATCTACCGTGAATTACGGTCCGTCGCGATGGCTCAACATTCACAACTCATCATCGCGACGCATTCTGAGGTAATCATCAATTCCGTTGAGCCGAGAGAGCTGTTTGCAGTCTTTGACGGCCCGCGGCCCATCGCCGATAATAAAGAGCGCGCCAGCCTCATGCAGTCGCTTTCCATTCTTTCTAACGTCGATATCGTGATGGCCCAGGACGCTCCGGGTATTCTTTATGTGGAAGGCCATACCGATATCGGAATATTGCGCGAA
>CAWBRW010000027.1:0-66439 GCA_963791235.1 uncultured beta proteobacterium
CTGCGGCGCGCAATGGCCAGCGGGGAGCTTAAGCGGGCGCGTGACGACGCCGCGCGCGTCATGCTGCAGCTCGAGGACGGCACGAGCTACCCGCACGAAGGGACCTTGCAGTTCTCGGATGTCACCGTCGATCCGTCCACCGGTGCGATCACGCTGCGCGCGCTGTTCCCGAACCCGGAAAGCATCCTGCTGCCGAACATGTACGTGCGTGCCGTGCTCGAGGAAGGCGTGCGCGATAACGCCATCCTCGTGCCGCAGCAGGCGGTGACGCGCGACACCAAGGGGCAGGCGATCGCGATGGTGGTCGGCGCCGATAACACGGTCGAGGCGCGGCCCCTGAAGACTGCGCGCACGCTCGGGACCCAGTGGCTGATCGACGCCGGCCTGCAGCCGGGAGACCGCGTGATCGTCGAAGGCCTGCAGCGGGCAAGCCCCGGCGCGAAAATCCAGCCAGTGGAAGCCTCCGCCCCGCGCGCCGCTGCGACGTCCGGACCAGCCGCAGCGACGCCTGCTTCCGCTCCGGCGGCCGGCAAGGCACAGGGGCGCTGAGTGCGCCCGTAACGAACCGACAGGCCCCAACGCGTGTCGCAGTTCTTCATTGAACGACCCATCTTCGCCTGGGTCATCGCGCTGGTGATCATGCTCGCCGGCGCGCTGTCGATCTTTCGCCTGCCGATCGCCCAGTACCCGAGCATCGCTCCGCCGACGATCACCATCAACGCGACCTATCCAGGCGCCTCGGCGAAGACGGTCGAAGACACGGTCACGCAGATCATCGAGCAGCGCATGACCGGGCTGGACGGACTGCGCTACATCACGTCGACCAGCGACAGCGCCGGGTCGGCCTCGATCGTCCTCACGTTCAATTCAGGCGTCGATCCGGACATCGCGCAGGTGCAGGTACAGAACAAGCTGAAGCTCGCGGAAACGCAGTTGCCGCAGGAGGTGCAGCAGCAGGGCGTCACGGTCGTGAAGTCGGTCCGCAACTTCATCATGGTCATCGGCTTCTACTCCGAAGACGGCTCGATGAACCGAACCGACATCGCGGACTACATCGCTGCCAATGTGCAGGAAGTGATGAGCCGCGTGCCGGGTGTGGGCGAGCTGACGTTGTTCGGGTCGCAATATGCGATGCGCATCTGGCTCGATCCGGACAAGTTGTCCGGCTACAAGCTCACCCCGGCCGACGTTGCAACCGCGATCCGCGCGCAGAACGTCCAGATTGCCGCCGGCCAGCTCGGGGGACTGCCTGCGGTCCCGGGCCAGCAGCTGAACGCGACCATCTCCGCGCAGGGCCGGCTGCAGACGCCGGCGCAGTTCGAGTCCGTCGTGCTGCGAACCGGCGCCTCCGGCGCGACGGTGCGGCTGCGCGACGTCGCACGCGTCGAACTGGGCGGCGAGAATTACGGCACGCTGTCGTTCTATAACGGCAAGCCGTCGTCGGGCCTGGCGGTGCGGCTCGCCACCGGCGCGAACGCCCTCGCGACCGCCGATGCGGTGAAGGCCAAGGCGGCCGAGCTGGAGAAATTCTTCCCGCCGGGTCTCAAGGCAGTGGTTGCCTATGACACGACGCCCTTCATCCGGCTGTCGATCCAGGAGGTGGTCAAGACCCTCCTCGAGGCCTTCGTCCTGGTCGTGCTGGTGATGTACCTGTTCCTGCAGAACCTGCGCGCGACGCTGATCCCGGCGATCGCGGTTCCCGTGGTCCTGCTTGGCACGTTCGGCGTAATGCAGGCCTTCGGCTTCTCGATCAATGTGCTGACCATGTTCGGCGTGGTCCTGACCATCGGCCTGCTGGTCGACGATGCGATCGTCGTGGTCGAGAACGTCGAGCGCCTGATGCACGAAGAAGGCTTGTCGCCAAAGGAGGCCACGAAGAAGTCGATGGGCCAGATCACCGGCGCGCTGGTGGGCATCGCGCTGGTACTGGCGGCCGTGTTCATTCCGATGGCGTTCTTCGGCGGTTCCACCGGTGTCATCTACCGGCAGTTCTCGATCACGATGGCTTCGGCGATGCTGTTGTCGGTGTCGGTTGCGCTGATCCTGTCCCCCGCGCTGTGCGCCACGCTGCTCAAGCCCGTCGAGCGGGGATCGCACGGGGCGACCACGGGCTTCTTCGGGTGGTTCAACCGCTTCTTCGATCGCGGCAGCAGCCTGTACCGACGCATCGTCGGGCGCATGCTCGACCGCCCGGCCCGCTGGCTGGCGGGCTACGCCGTGATGATCGTGCTCGCGGTCTTCATGCTGCTGCGGATGCCGACCTCATTCCTGCCGGATGAAGACCAGGGCATCCTGTTCGCACAGGTGGTGTTGCCGGCGGGCGCCACGCAGGAGCGCACGCTGAAAGTGCTGCGCGAAGTCGAGCGCCACTTCCTGGAGGACGAGAAAAACACGGTGCAGGCGCTCTTCACGGTCGCGGGCTTCTCCTTCTCCGGTAGCGGCCAGAACGCCGGCATCGCGTTCGTGCGGCTGAAGGACTGGAAGGATCGGCCGGGCGAGCAGAACAGCGTGAAGGCGGTCGCCGGGCGGGCGATGGCGGCGTTCTCGAAGCTGCGCGACGCGATGGTGTTTGCATTTCCACCGCCGGCCGTGCTCGAACTCGGCGTGGCCAACGGCTTCGACCTCTATCTGCAGGACCGCGCAGGCGCCGGCCACGAAGCGCTGATCGGTGCGCGCAATCAGTTGCTCGGGATGGCAGCCAAGGATCCCACGCTGGTCGCGGTGCGCCCGAACGGGCAGGAAGACACGCCGCAGTTCCGTATCGACGTCGACACCGTGCACGCCGGTGCGCTGGGACTGGCCATGGCGGACGTAAACGCGACGCTGTCGGCAGCGTGGGGCAGCGCGCTACGTCAACGACTTCATCGACAAGGGCCGCGTGAAGAAGGTCTACATGCAGGCCGACGCGCCGTACCGCATGGTCCCGGAGGACCTGGACAAGTGGTACGTGCGCAATGCGCAGGGCGACATGGTGCCGTTTTCGATGTTCGCAAAAGGCACCTGGACCTTCGGTTCGCCGCGACTGGAACGCTTCAACGGCGCGCCCGCCGTGGAGATCCAGGGCCAGGCGGCACCGGGCCGCAGTTCGGGCGAGGCGATGTCGGTGATGGAAAGCCTCGCCGCACAACTTCCACCCGGGTTCGGCGTCGCCTGGACCGGGCTGTCCTACGAAGAGCGGCTGTCGGGCGCCCAGGCGCCCCTGCTGTACGGGCTGTCGATCATCGTCGTGTTCCTGTGTCTGGCGGCACTCTACGAGAGCTGGTCGATCCCGATCGCCGTGCTGCTGATCGTGCCGCTCGGCGTGCTCGGCGCGCTGATTGCGGCCAGCGGGCGCGGGTTGTCCGACGACGTGTACTTCCAGGTCGGCCTGCTGACGACGATCGGTCTGTCGGCGAAGAACGCGATCCTGATCATCCAGTTCGCGCTGAAGCAGATGGCCGAAGGCGTCGAACTCGTGGCGGCGACGCTCGAGGCCGTGCGCCTGCGGCTGCGTCCGATCCTGATGACGTCGCTGGCCTTCGGCGGCGGAGTGTTGCCGCTCGCGCTTGCGACCGGCGCCGGTTCAGGCAGCCAGAACGCGATCGGTACCGGCGTTTTCGGCGGCATGGTCGCGGCGACATTTCTCGGCCTGCTGTTCGTGCCGCTGTTCTTCGTGGTCGTGAAGCGGCTCGTTGGGCAGGGGGTCCACAAGGTCCGCGACAGGTCCGTTCAGTCCTGATCGTCGGCGGTCGATGCCGCAGTTGACTGGCTTGAAGCAGCGAATGCTGCAGTTCGGTTCACGACAGTCGATCCCAGAGGAACGCCCCGTCTTGGCTCCACTGTCCGCTGCCGAGCAAGTTCGGCGCTGATTTCGAATGGCAGGATTTGACCGGGCTGTGCCTGAAAACCGGCGGCGAACCTGAGCATTTGAGGTGGCCGCTCTGCAGTATTGCGGGCGGCGAATTTCGGGCCTTGAACGTCGAACCCGTCCGCCGGAGCGGAGGAAGGTCAGTTCCAACGCTAAACCCCGTGGCGGAAAAACTCCTGCAGACGCTGTGGCAGGAAATCGAGTCGCCCGGGCAGCGCTCCACGCACAAACCCGATGTGCCCACCGCCCGCCGGCTGTTCCAGCCGCACGTAGTTCGATACCTGATCGGCGCGCGGCAGACTTGCCGCCGGAACGAACGGATCATTCAGTGCGTTCAGCACCAGATGCGGAACGCGAACCCCGTGAAGCCAGGGCTTGCCCGACGCCCGGTTCCAGTAATCATCGGTGTTGCGGAACCCGTGCACTGGCGCCGTGTACTCGTTGTCGAATTCGTACAGGTTGCGGCTGGCGCGCAGTCGGTCGACATCCACAACACCGGGAAAGCGTTGGGCCTTGGCGAGCGCTTTGGGCTTGAGTGTCGCCAGAAACATCTGCGTGTAGACACGGTTGAAACCGCACGCCAGAGCAGCACCTCCTGCGGCAAGATCAAGCGGGGAGCCCACCGACGCGGCCGCCGTCACGAACTGCGCATCCTCGGCCCGCTCTCCCAGCCATTTTGCGAGCATGTTGCCGCCGAGCGAGATTCCGACCGCATAAAGTGGCGCCTGCAGCCAGCGGCCATGCACGTGTCGCAGGACCCAGTCGCCTTCTTCGGAATCGCCGGAGTGATAGGCGCGCGGCAAGCGGTTCGGCTCGCCCGAGCAGCCACGGAAGTGCACGACAATCCCGCGCCAGCCGCGATCGGCTGCGTCGCGCATCAGCGAGCGCGAATAGTGGCTCTGCGAATCGCCCTCGAGCCCATGGAACAGCACCAGCAACGGAGACGTCGCAGGCGCAGGCTCGGGCAGAGCGAAATCGACATCGATGAAGTCGCCGTCGGGGGTCTCCCACCGCTCACGCCGGTAGGTCACGCGCGGCAGCGGCACGAATCGCGCCGGAACGATCGTCTGGAGATGCCCCCCTGGCAGCCAGCCGGGTGCGACGTACTGCTGAGGCCCGGACATGCTCAATGCAGGACCGCGTGCGGCTCCGACGTGCTGACCACCTCGCCGCCGCTGGCCTGCGACGCATGGTGCAGCACCATCTTCCATCCGGCGGAGGTCTTCACGTAGGCGTTGGTCGCGACGACGCTCACGACCTGCTGTGCCTTGCCTTCGCCGACCAGCACTTCCTCGATGACGTTATGCACCGCCACCGTCGGCGTATCGAGTGATTTGCGCGAAGAGCCACGCACATGCAGCGGGCCGTTGGCCAGTATTGCGCTCCACGAGGCGCGCACCGCCGCAAAGCCGAGCAGGCGCGGGCCGTTGGGATGGACGCAGACGACGTCATCGTCCTCCAGCCAGAGATCGACGACAGCGTCGACATCCGCGGCCTCGAGCGCTTCGTAGAACGCCCGCTCGCATTCCTCCGGCGACGCGAACAGCAGCGGCTTGGTCAGTCGGGACATGGCACCGCCTGGCGATCGGAGGCTCAGTGGCCCGTGACGACTTCGCCGGGCTTCAGGCGATACACGGTGCCGCAATACGGACACATCGCCTCGCCGGTGCTCGCGACATCGAGGAAGACGCGCGGATGATGGTTCCACACCGGCATCGCCGGGTTCGGGCAGAAGGCCGGCAGGTCGCGCGCACTCAGCTCGACGCGATGCGGCTCCTTGAGCGGTGCCTTGGCCTTGGTATCAACGCTGCTCATACGAGGGTCAACCAGTCGTGGTATTTGGCCGCGCGGCCGTTGACGACGTCGAAGAACAGCGACTGGATCTTCTCTGTGACAGGACCGCGCTGGCCGGCGCCGATCACGCGGCCGTCGAGTTCACGGATCGGCGTGACTTCGGCGGCGGTTCCGGTGAAGAAGGCCTCGTCCGCGAGATAGACGTCATCACGCGTCATCGGCATCGGCGCAACCTCGTAGCCAAGGTCGCGTGCCAACTGGATGATCGTCGCGCGCGTGATGCCGGTGAGCCCTGACACCATCTCGGGCTCGAACACCTTGCCGTTCTTCACGATGAAGAGGTTCTCGCCCGCGCCTTCCGCGACGAAGCCGGAGGTATCGAGCAGCAGCGCCTCGTCGTAGCCGTCGCGCACCGCTTCCTGGTTGGCCAGGATGGAATTGACGTAATGGCCTGCAGTCTTGCTGCGGACCATCGAGACGTTGATGTGATGGCGCTGGAACGACGAGGTCTTCACGCGGATGCCGCGCTGCAGGCCCTCTTCGCCGAGATAGGCGCCCCAGGGCCACGCCGCGATCGCGACATGCACCGCCGCGCCCTTCGGGCTGACACCCATCTTTTCCGAGCCATAGAACGCTAGTGGCCGCAGATAGCAGGACTCGAGCTTGTTCGCACGCACGACCTCGCGCTGCGCCTCGACCAGCTGCTCGCGGCTGTACGGGATCTCCATCAGGAAGATCTTGGCCGAGTTGAACAGCCGGTCGGTGTGATCCTTCAACCGGAAGATCGCCGGGCCGCGCTCGGTCTTGTAGGCGCGTACGCCCTCGAATACGGCCAGACCATAGTGAAGCGAATGCGTCAGCACGTGCGTCGTGGCATCGCGCCACGGCACCAGCTTGCCGTCGTACCAGATGAAGCCGTCGCGATCGGCCATCGACATCGCCGCTCTCCCGTGTGGTCCATTGCTTCGCCCGATTCTAGCGAACGCAGCGCCGGTTACCGAGGCGAACAGGATACTGGGCGGGCTAAGGCGAGCATTGGTTCGCCGTCGTGCCCGATACGCCGGGAACTTATTGGTTCATGTGCGCAAGAGCCTGCCGCAGCGGCTCGTCCGAGGCCTTGAGCACGCCCTCGAAGGGCGTTCCCATCTCGAGTACCAGGAACAGTGCGCACGCAACCGACAAAGAAGAGAGGAACAGCGCAGCGACGACGGTAGCGTTTCTTGGAGCGAACAGCCCGAAACTCATGAAGGTGACCGTCAGCCAGAAGGTCATGATGATGAGAAATGGTCCGGGCACCCTGGTTTCCGCGGACGAAAGCACCAGCCATCGCGCCTGCAGCAAGGCTTCGGAGAGATCCACCGCGCGGGCTTGCAGCGCCCGCTGGGCATCGTCCTTTGGTTGCAGTTGGCGAATGACGTCGGCAAGTCCTTCGCTCGTGGTTGCCGCCCCGGATCGCATCGGATCCAGGCTGATCGGTCTGACGGCGCCCTCGGGCCAGATAGCGTCAACCCGAGCACTGACGGCCTGGTGCAGATGATTGCGAATCTCCTTGGTCTCTGGGCCATAGCGCGCCAGTGTGCGGTCGAGGACGAGTACTTCGGTGGCCGTCTGCTTCACTGCGTCATCAACAGCATCGAACGAACTCTTGGATGATGCGGTCACAAGTCCGAGCACCAGCGCCGTCATCGTGGCTATCAGACCAATGGCGACCTTGATTGTGTCCTTGGAGTCTGCCTCGACGTGGTGCCGCGGCAAGCTCGCGCGGACCCACGCCCCGAACAGCGCCCCGACAAACGTGAAGAGAAAGACAATCAATCCGATCAACGTTGGCGACATGAACAATCTCGCTAGAGACTCCAGTTCGACAGGTTCATAATTCCGGCGCGTCTCAAAGAAGACCGCTGCCGAAACTCAACACCGTTTGTCCCCGAGCCGAAGTCTCGCGGCAACCAACACTTGTCGCCATTATCCGGGACACGGCCACCGCGCCTCGTCGGGCGATACCCCGGCCCATTTGACTCCGGCAAAGCCGCGTCGGAATCGAAGACTCGGAGGTCGCGCACGTCGGTGCGACCCCGATAGCCGCAAACGCTAGAACCTGAAGCTGACGCCGGCCGCGACGCCGTTCAAGGTCAGCGACTGCGGCGGCTCGCCGGACTTGAACTCGTAGTCGAGATAGCGCCAGGCGACGACGACGTCGCCCCAGCTGAACGAGTAGCCGAGCCCGATCATCGCCTGCCAGGTGAACTTCGAGTTGCCGCTGCCGATGTCGCCGTAGTACGGCACGAACCAGCGCAGGTCGTTGCCGAAGCGCGCCCGACCACGCACGCCGATGATCGCGTCCCAGTTGGTCGCGCTGACCTCGGACGTGCCAGAACGCGCGATGCCGCCGGGCCCGGTGCCGTTGAACGCCCAGTTCAGCGTCTGGTCCATGTCCAGCATGCGCGCGCCGAACACCAGGCCCGTGCTGTACGCCGGGTCGCTCGATGAACGAATAGGTCCCGGCCAGCGTCAGGATGTTGGTCTTGACGTCGAGGCTCAGGTTGGCGTTCAGGCCCGCCGGGAGCGGTCTGACCATGGATCGAGAAGTCGCGCGTGCCGGACTTGTCCGACGCCGACATCGGTGTAGACCCAGTCGACCAGCCCGCCCCATTTGCCGCTCTGGACCTCGAACGTGCCCATGAAGGCCATCTTGAGGTTGCTCGATCAGGTCCTTGGCATCGACGTCGAACGATGGCCCGCCCGCGCCGCTCGGGAACTCGGTTGTGCCGCTGAGGCCGGGAAACCAGCCATAGATCGGTGGCCCGGAAGCTTGTTTCGCCAGCGGGCGCTTGCGCATGGGCTGTAGCCGGAGTGCCGGCGGCCAGAGCAAGTACGAGAGCTGCGGCCCCGGCGCGCATCGCGGTTGAACGATCAATCATTGCCTGCCTCCTGTCTGTTCGGCCACGCGGGCCAGCTTGCTATCGGCATTCGTTCTGCCGATGCAGGATGCCACAACGCATATCCGGTCTGCGATCCCTGCTCAGGCCTTGGTGCCGCGCGCCGTGCCGAAAAACATCTCTGTCATCCTGTCAGAGCCAATGACGCGGCTGAGTTCACGCACGACGCAGTAATTGAGGATCAGAACCAACAGAACGACCTGGATGCCCCAGAAGTGCGGCCAAACGATATCGGTCAGCAGTTTCTCATTGGCGGCCGCGAAACCCCCGGCCTGCTTCCAGTAGTCGACCAGTCGTTCCAGATAGTGGATGAAGGTCGCGATAAGGAAGTAGATCGTCGTCTTCCATGCGACGTTATAGGCAAGAGGCTTATCCGGAAACCGGTTGATCGCGGGCAGGAGGTCAGCGAGCAGAACAGCCTTCCCGAGTATCAGGGATCCCATCGCGATCTGCGCCGAAGTGGCGACCGGCAGTCCCGTGCCTTGCACCATCAGCGCCCGAACAAGACCGACGATATGCAGCGCGACGAAGAAGAATGCCGTGGGCGGAAGCAGTGCCAGCAGTTCGTCCTTTGCCTTTTCAGAAAATTTTCTCACCTTGGCTCCGTTCATCTCCGCATCGAGAACATCTTGAACAAATGCGAGGCCAGGTTCCTCGGCCGCCCATCCGTACACAGCATTTTCGGACACAATGCCTGTCGACGCCTAGCTTGACCCGATCGAGCCCTCAGCACTGATGGACTGCGTGAAGCGGAACCGGCGGCGTCGGAGATTTCGTGAATCCAGACTGCGGAGCGACTCGCCTCGGCGAAGTCGCTGATCGATGACCTGGCGCCCCGTGTTCGGCACGGACCCGACGGTCGCGGCCGTCCGCCGCGAAGCCTTCCTGCGCGGAGCGCGCGCCGCCGGACCTGCACTCGTCGCAACCTCGATCTGGGGGCTCGTGACCGGGGTCGCGATGATCAAGACCGGGCTCACGACTGCGCAGGCGCTGGCAATGACGCTCTTCGTGTATGCCGGCAGCGCACAGATGGCGGCGTTGCCGCTGATCGCGGCGGACGCTCCGGTCTGGGTCGTACTGCTGACGGCAACGGTCGTGAACCTGCGCTTCGTCATCTTCTCGGCCACGCTGTGGACGTATTTCGGCCGGCTGCCACTCGCGCGTCGCCTGATGCTCGGCTACCTCACGGCAGACATCGGCCTGGCGCTTTTCATGTCGCGCTACGGCAATGCGCCCGACGATCGGCGTGGCAACACCGAGCAGGTCTGGTACCTGCTGGGCACCTGCGGCGCGACGTGGCTGTCCTGGCAACCAATGTCGATCATCGGCATCCTGCTGGCCGGCCTGATTCCCGGACAGTGGGGCCTCGAGTTCGCGGCGATCCTGGCCTTGCTTGCGATCACGGTGCCGATGTTCCAGGGCCGCCCCGCTGTCGCCGGCTGCCTGACGGCCGGGGTGGTCGCCGTATTGGCGGCGGCGCTCCCTCTCAAGCTGGGACTGCTGGTGGCCGTGATTGCCGGAGTCTCGGTGGCGATGGCCGCGGATGTGCTGCTCGAGCGCAATGCCGAAGGCCGCGCGCCATGATGTCAGGCGGCGATATCTGGCTCACGATCGTCGGCCTGACGCTGGTGACGATCGTCACGCGCAATGCATTCCTGGTGCTTGGCCACAAGGTCGCGCTCCCCGAGCGCGTGCAGCATGCGCTGCGCTATGCGCCGGCGTGCGCACTAGCGGCGCTGATCGTGCCCGAAGTCGTGCTCATCTCCGGCACGCCGGTGCTCGACTTCAGCAATCCGAAGCTGGTCGCCAGCGTCATCGCGGTGGCCACGCTGTTGCTGACGCGCCGCGCCGTGGCGGCGATTGCGCTCGGCATGCTGGCCTTCACGCTGATCCGCCTGCTGTAGCGCCGGGACCATTCCGGCTAGCGCACCTGCCGGCCGCGCACCGCGGGCAGAACCCAGAGCGCCAACAGAACCGTCGCCGCCGCGACCAGAGACGCGGCGGTCAGGAACGCCGCTGTCGCATTGGCGGAATACCAGATCCAGCCAAACACCGCCGACGCCGGCAACAGCAGCAGGCCTTTGGTGAGGTAGTACCAGCCATAGGCGCTGCCGAGCGATGCGGGCAGAACCAGATCGGCGATCAGCGCCCGCTCGGCACCTTCGCTCGCGGCCATGTACAGCCCCATCAGCACCGCGATCGGCCACAGCAGCGCAGGCTGCCCCACCAGCGCGAGCGCGACAAACAGCAGCGCGTGCATGCTCCAGCCGGCCACCAGCAACGGAATGCGACCAACGCGATCTGACAGCGCTGACAGTGGCACGGCGAGCAGCGTCGAGGTGGCGGCGACCGCCGCCCACAGCAGCGCCACCTGCGTCGGCGGCAAGCCGAGTTCGGCCGCACGCAGCAGGATGAACGCGTTCGACGCCTGGCCCAGCGTGAAGAGCGCAAGCGCGATGAGTACTCGCCGGAAGGCCGGCGGCAGAGTCCGCCACGCCCAGTCGGGTCGGCTTGCTACCGGTACATCAATCGCCGCCGGCTCGCGTAGCGTCAGCGCCAGCGCGACGGTCAGCGCGCCGGGCACGGCAGCCCACAGCAGGATGTCGCGAATCGGGACCTGCCAGGCCAGCAACGCCGCAGCCACCAGCGGACCGACGACGGCGCCGGCGTTGTCGAAGGCGCGGTGAACGCCAAACGCAAAGCCGCGCTGCGCGGCCGGCACCGCATGGGCCAGCAGCGCATCGCGCGGTGAAGAGCGCAGCCCCTTGCCGAGCCGGTCGAGCACACGCAGCACCAGCAGCGCGGGCCACGCAGTGACCAACGCGATGGCAGGCCGCGCAACCGCGGCGAGGCCATAGCCGACGACCACGAAGCCCTTGGCGCGCCGAACGCGGTCGTACCAGACTCCGGACACCAGCTTCAGCAACGCCGCAGTCGCTTCGGCTGCACCTTCGATGAGTCCCAGTGCCCGCGGACCTGCCGCGAGGACGGTCGCGAGGTACAGCGGGATCAGCGGGTAGACGAGTTCGGAGGCCGCATCGTTCAGCAGGCTGATTGCGCCGAGCAGCCAGACGGTCGAGGGCAGCGACCTCAGCGCGCTGCGCACGGCTATTCCGGGAACACCGCGCGCCAGAGCCGACGCACCGCCTCGGCCTCGTCCTCGACTTCAGACGCGGGCACTCGGGCGCGCTCGGCGCCGTTGAGGCGCAGCCGGTGCTGGATCTGCCGGAACGTGCGGTAGGCATCCGCAACCTCGCGCGCCAGCGGCTCCTCGACCAGTCCCATCGCCCCCGACATTCTGAGCAGCGCGATGTTGCCCAGATTGCGGATCAGCTCGGGATGAGCGTTGGCGTGCGCCAGCACGAGGTACTGCACGATGAACTCGATGTCGACCATGCCGCCGCGGTCGTGCTTGAGGTCGAAAAGTTTGCTGTTGTTCGGATGTCCATCGACCATCTTCTGGCGCATCGCCAGCACTTCCTCGCGCAGCGCGGGCAGGTCGCGAACGCGCGACAGAATCCAGCCGCGCTCGTCCTCGAAGCGTTGTCCGAGCGCGGCGTCGCCGCAGGAGCAGCGCGCACGGGTCAGCGCCTGCGTCTCCCAGACCCAGGCGCCAAGGCCGTCTTCGTTGCGCTGGTAACGCGAGAACGCATCGAATGACGACACCATCAGCCCGGCGTTGCCGTTCGGTCGCAGCCGCAGGTCGATGTCAAAGAGGATTCCGGACGAGGTCTGGGTCGTGAGCCAGATGACCATGCGCCGCGCCAGCGTGGAGTAGATCTCGGCAGCGTCCGGGTGCGGGTCGTCGTACAGGAAGATCAGGTCGAGGTCGGAGGCATATCCCAGCTCCTTGCCGCCGAGCTTGCCGTAGGAGATCACCGCGAACGCCGGCGCCTCGCGATGGCGCTTCGCCACCGTCTTCCAGGCGCACTCGAGCGTCAGTGCCAGCGTCGCATCGGCCAGCGCCGACAGATGATCGGCGAGCCGCTCGACCGTGAGCCGCCCTTCTAGGTCCGCCACCAGCAGCCGGAACAGCTGCGCGTGATGCACATCACGCAGCAGGTTCATCTGCTCCTCCTGATCATCCTCGGCCTCGGCCAGTTGACCACGCGCCCCGCTCGCCCAAGCTGTCCAGTCCGGCGTGTGCTCGTTGTCGAACAATTCGACGCGTTCGTCGAGCAGCTCGTCGAGCAGGATCGGGTGACGGACAAGGTAGTCCGTAGCCCAGCGGCTCGCTGCAAGCAGACGCATCACGCGCTCGAGTGCGGGAGGAAACTGATGCAGCAGCGAAACGTAGGTGCTGCGTCCGGCGATCACGTCGATCAGCTGCGCGAAGCGCGCGAACAGCTCGTCCGGCCCGATGTCGTGCGAGGCGCCACTGCCGCGCGCCCGCTCAACCGCCGCCCTGAGTCCCGAGGCCAGGAGCCCCTCAATGCGCGTACGCGCAGCCTCGTTGGCGACCATGACACGGCGTGACGTCATGACTCCGCGCAGCCGCTGCGCGGTGGCCGATGGGTCGCCATAACCCAGCGCGCGTACATGCTCGACCAGTGCCACGTCAAGGCTGCCTGCTTCGGCCGGCCCGGACGGCACCGGCAACGGCGCACTCCCGCGGGCCGGCTCGAGAAACACGGTGTCGAACGCAGCTGCGACGAATTCGCGCACGGCGTCACACCTGGCAACAAGCTCCTCGCCGCTGCGCGCACCCATCAACGCCGCGACGCGGGCACGCGCATCGACATCGACTGGCAGCGTGTGGGTCTGCGCATCGTCGACATACTGCAGTGCGTGCTCGAGGTCACGCAGGAACTCGTAGCTGCTGGCGAGCCGCTCACTGGTGTCGCGCGGCAACGATCCCAGTTCGGCCAGGCAGGCAAGTGTCGCCAGCGTCGATCGCGAACGCAGCCGCGGCTCGCGCCCGCCGCGAATCACCTGGAACGTCTGCGCGAGGAACTCAATCTCGCGAATGCCGCCGCGACCAAGCTTCACGTTGTCGCCGCGGTCATCGCGACCGGCATTGCGGCGGCTGGTCTCGGCACGGATCAATGCGTGCAGCTCGCGCAGCGACGCGATCGCGCCGTAGTCCAGGTACTTGCGGAACACGAAGGGCCGCACGATTTCCTCGAGCGACGCCCGCTGCACAGCGAACTGCTCGGCGCTGGCGAACACCGGCGCGGAAACCACGCGGCCCTTGAGCCAGGCGAAACGCTCCCATTCGCGTCCCAGCGCAACCAGGTATTCCTCGAGCATCGCACCTGAGACGACCAGTGGCCCGGAATCGCCATTGGGCCGCAACCGCATGTCGACGCGGAAGACGAATCCGTCGCCCGTCGTCTCGGACAGCGCAGCGATCACCCGACGGCCAAGGCGCTCGAAGAACTCATGATTCGTCAGCGTGCGCGTGGCAGCGGCGTAGCGTTCGGTCGGCCGCGTGGTGCCGTCTTCGTCGTAGACGAAGACGAGATCGATGTCGGAGGAGACATTGAGTTCGGCGCCGCCGAGTTTCCCCATGCCGACGATGAGCAGGTCCTGCGGCGTGCCGTTCGCACTGCTCGGCACGCCGTGCACGACAGCAAGCTCGTGGCCGTGGTGTGCAAGCGCCGCCTGCAAGCCGAGTTCCGCGAGCGCCGTCGTCGTCTGAACGACCTCGGACAGGTCGGCGACCCCGGTGACGTCACGGGCGATCAGGCTCAGCATCACGCGCCTGCGCAAGCGCCGCAGCGCTGCCGCAAGCTGAGCAGCGTCAGGCGTGCCGGGCAACGCCGCATCGAGTTCCTGCCGCATGCGCTGGGCAGACCAGGGCGACGCAGCCAGCGAACGCAACAGTTCGAGACGTGCGTCAGCCGAACTG
This sequence comes from uncultured beta proteobacterium, assembly GCA_963791235.1. Classification (GTDB taxonomy): domain Bacteria; phylum Pseudomonadota; class Gammaproteobacteria; order Burkholderiales; family Burkholderiaceae_F; genus JALORV01. The sequence continues at coordinate 14,432 of CAWBRW010000027.1, forward strand.
CCGTGCCCGGCCTCGAGGTCCAATGCTCTCTGAACGTAGCGAGACAGCACGGGCACATCGGCCAGCACGGCCGTCGTGCCGCGCCAGTCGGAATCCGGGCATGGGAGTGGATGGTTCACGACCTGAAGCGCACGCGCTGGATGAGCAAGTCCGGGATACCTGGAAGGACGCCTTTGCGGCCCGATTTGAGAGTGGGCCCTGAGGCTGGAAATGAGGGGTCTGTGATAGAGTGAAGCGACCTCGCGCCACAGGGCGCGATTGCGATTGATTGTAGTTTCATCGGGGACCCACCGCTTCGTGATCTGCACGCGCCCGCCGCGGCGATCACGCCGCTCCGTTGGAACGGCCCGGCCGATCGGCCGTCCAACCCCTCACCGCCCCCGCAATGACCCCTCCCTCTGAACGTCCCCCGACGCTGGCGCGCGAACTCAGTGCTCGCGCGATGGCGATCGAGCACGCGCTGGAGGACGTCGCCGGCCAGCAGTTCGAGGACCGCCTGCATGCCGCCGAGGAGACGATCGCCCGGCGCTACGGCGCACGCGCACTGCGCTTCCTGCAGTTGACGCTGCGCTTGCTGGGCTGGGGGCTGGTCGCCGGCTTCTTCGCGTTTGGAATGCTGCTGCTGGCCCTGCGCTACTGGCTGCTCCCGGACATCAATGCGATGCGCCCGCGCATCGAGAGCATCGCATCGGCCGCGCTCAAGGCCCCGGTCACGATCGGCCGTGTCGACGCAAGCTGGCAGGGACTGAATCCGGCGCTGGCACTGAACGACGTTCGCATCACCGGCAAGCGCGGCGGCGCGGTGCTGGTGCTGCCGCGCATCGAAGGTACGCTGTCGTGGTTGAGCCTGCCAGCGCTGGAACCCCGGTTTGCGCGCCTGCGCATTCACGCTCCTGAACTCGAGATCGCGCTACTGCCTGACGGCGCCATCTCCGTCGCCGGCATCGTCATCGATCCGAAGGACAGTGGCGGCGACAGCGCCGTTCTCGATTGGCTGCTCGAGCAGAACCAGCTCCTGATCCGCGATGCCCGTGTAACGCTGCGCGACGAGCGTGCGGCTCCGATGCGCGAGATCCTGTTTTCGGACGCCGACATCCTGCTCGAGTCCGGCCTGGGCGGCACGCAATTCGGCATCCGCCTGGCGCCACCACCGGCGTATGCGGCTCCGGTCGATCTGCGCGGCGATTTCCGTATTCCGCCGTTCGGCAGCAAGTCCGACTTCGGCAAGTGGAAGGGTCAGTTGTTCGCACAGGTCGACTACATCGACCTTGGCTGGCTCAACCAGTGGGTCCACGCACCCATCGACGTCCGGCGCGCCAATGGCGCCCTTCGCGCCTGGCTGCGCATCGACTCCGGCAACCTCGTCGGCAGCACCGCCGACCTGGCCTTGAAGGACGTCGACGCGAGGCTCGGGAAGGATCTCCAGCCGCTGCAGTTGAGTTCGTTCCAGGGCCGGGTCACGCAGTCGCTCTGGGGTAGCGAGGGCAGCGGTGGCCAGCAGGTCAGCCTGGCGGGCGTCACGTTCATCCTGGCCAACGGCGCGCAGTTCCCGCCGCTGGATCTGAATTTCCGGTCGACGACGGCGAGCAATGGGCGCCCCGAGCAGTACGAGATCGATGGTTCGCGCATCGATCTGGCGAGTCTGGCCGGAATCGCAACGCATGTGCCGCTTGGCAAGACCTTGCGCGAAGCGATCGAGCGCTATGCGCCGGCAGGACAGCTGATGGACGTCTCGCTGCGGTGGGAAGGGCCCGAGCCTGAATGGCGCACGATGACAGCCAGCGCCCGCTTCGAGCGCCTGTCAATCGCCGCGCAGCCGGCGAAGGACGACGGCGGCGTGGGAACGCCGGGATTCGAACGCCTGACCGGCAGCCTGCAGCTCGAACGCGGCGCGGGATCGTTGAAGCTCGCCTCGCGCGACGCAGTGCTGGTCTTCCCGGGCGTGTTCCAGGAGCCGCGCATCCCGCTCGACCAGTTGCAGACAGACATTAAGTGGAAATCCGGCGATCGGCTCGAAGCCCGCATCGACACACTGCAGATCGCCAATGCGGACGTCGCGTTGTCCGCCAGTGGGACATGGCGCGCGCCGGAGAGCACCGGCAGCGGTGTCGCGGACCTCACCGGAAGGATCTCGCGGCTGCAGGCCAATCATGCCCACCGCTACGTGCCGATGTTCGCCGGCGAAGGCACGCTGTGGTGGCTGCAGCATGCCATCCTGGACGGGCGCGTCGAGGACGCGACGTTCCGGCTGCGCGGCGACCTCGCCAAGTTCCCGTTCCCGATCGCGGCCGACGGCGAGTTTCGCGTCGCGGCCCAACTGCGCGACGGCGTGCTCGACGTGTCGCCCCAGGTCGGTCCCGACGGCGTACGGACGGAAACGCCGGTCTGGCCGTTGATACGCGGCATCGATGCCGACCTGCTGTTCGAGCGCCAGGGCATGACGGTTCGTGGCCGGCGCGGCACGATCAACGGGGCGCGCATCGCCGAGGCGACGGCGCACATTCCCGACCTCGGCCACGATGCGACGCTGAACCTGAATGGACAGGTGGCGGGCGCGCTGGGCGACATGCTGGGGTATGTGAACGCAAGCCCGGTGGCGGGCTGGATCGGAAACATCACGCGGGGCGCTGATGCGCACGGTAATGCACGCGTCGACCTCAAGCTCGACATTCCACTGCTGCACGCGGCCGACACACGAGTGAGCGGCACCTTGCTGCTGCAGAACAACGACATGACCTTCGTCGACGTGCCGCCGTTTTCGCGCGCCACCGGAGCCTTCACATTCAACGAGCGCGGCATCCGCTTCAGTAACCTGACCGCAGGCTTCGTCGGCGGGCAAACGCGCCTCGACGCGACGACACAGGCCGATGGCACCATCGTCGTCAGCGCCACCGGTAACGCCACTCCAACGGGCCTGAAGCGGGCACTCGACGTTGACGTCGTGCAGCGCGTGCTCGACCGGGCGCAGGGCAGCGCCCGCTACACCGCGAGCCTGACGACGCAGCCGGGCGGCATGGTGCTGGTGGCCGAAAGCGACCTCGCCGGACTTGCCATTGACGGCATCGCACCGATCCGCAAGGGTGCCGCCGAGGCGATGCCATTCCGGCTCGAGCGCTCGAGCCGCTCCGGCGACGAAATGCTGCGCGTGACGGCAGGTCGCTTCCTCGGAATCCACATGGAACATCGTCGCGAGCGCGGTGCGAACCGGCTCGTGCGCGGGATCATTGCGATCAATGAGCCCGCCAATCTTCCGGAAAGCGGGATGCTGGTCATGGTCAACGTGCCGCGCTTCGATGTTGAAGCGTGGTCGTCATGGCTGGGCATCGACCTCGAAGGCGGCGCGACGCGTCCGGCCGCGAACGGAGACACCGGCTTCCGCGTCGATCATGCGGCACTAGTCACCCCCGAACTGGTGATCGCCCGGCGTTCCTTCCGCAACGTCACGCTGGGTGCAACGCGCACTGACGGCGGCGGCTACGACGCCAACGTGGTTTCCGACGGCGTCGTGGGGTTCATCGGCTGGCGCCCGGGCCCGGCCGGCACGACCGGTGGCGCAAGCCTTGGGCAGGTGAATGCGCGCCTGTCGAAGCTCGTCATTCCTGCCAGCAAGAAGGACGATGTCGTCAGCGCGCTCCAGGCAACGACCCGGCCCTACCCTGCATTCGACGTCGCCATCGAGAACTTCGAACTCGGGCCTACCAAGTACGGCCGACTCGAGTTTGCTGCCTCGAACTCCGGTACGGGCACGGCGGCCGCATGGCGCCTGAGCCGTCTCGAGATCACGAATCCCGACATGAAGGCGACGGCCACCGGCGACTGGTCGCCGGGTACCTCGGGCACACGGCGCATGCGCATCAACTTCGTGCTGGATACGGTCGATGCCGGAGCCACGCTGGCAAGGTTCGGCATCCCTGGAGCCGTTGCCCGCGGGCGCGGCAAACTCGAAGGCAAGCTCGACTGGGCCGGGTCGCCGCTGGATCTCGACTACGCGTCGCTGTCCGGCAACCTCGGCTTGCGCGTCGACGACGGCCGCTTCCTCAAGGTCGACAGCCGCGGTGCCGGCCGGCTTCTGACACTGCTGTCGTTGCAGTCGCTGTCGCGCTCATTGACCGCCGATTCGCGCGAAGACTTCGGCGAAGGCTTTGCCTTCAGCGCCATCAAGGCGGACGCGACCGTGAATCGGGGCGTGATGTCGACCGAGAACTTCAGCATGGCCGGCGCCGGCGCCGCCGCCTTCATCTCGGGCAGTGTCGACCTGCGCAACGAGACGCAGCAACTGCATCTGGTGGTGCTTCCGGAAATCGATGCATCGACTGCCGCCCTTGCGCTGGGCGTCGCCAATCCGATCCTCGGCCTGGGCGCGCTGCTCGCCAACACTGTGCTCAAGGCGCCACTGTCCAAGGCATTTGCGCTGGAATACGACATCACGGGAACGTGGAATGACCCGGTGATCGTGCGCCGCAGTCGCGTTGTGGCCAACTCAGTGGAGCCTGTGAGATGACGATTCCGCCGCGCCCTCCCGGAACCGTTCGCGTCGCGGCCGTGCAGATGGTTTCGACGCCGCGCGTCGACGCCAACCTGGCCACGGCGGCACAGCTGATCACCGAGGCGACCGCCGCCGGGGCGCAGCTGGTCGCGCTGCCCGAGTACTTCTGCCTGATGGGCATGCAGGACGCCGACAAGGTGGCTGTGCGCGAGCCGCTCGGCCGCGGACCGATCCAGGATTTCCTCGCTGCCCAGGCACGGCAGCACGGCATCTGGCTCGTCGGCGGCACGCTGCCGCTCGAAGCACCGGAAGCCGAGCGCGTGCTCAACTCGACATTGGTGTTCGATCCGCGCGGTGAACGCGTGGCGCGCTACGACAAGGTCCACCTGTTCCGCTTCACACGCGGCGCAGAAAGCTACGACGAGGCGGTCACGATCGCGCCCGGACGCGACGTGTCAACTTTCCTGTTTCGCTCCGCCGGGCGGTCCGGCTCTGAAGGTGGGACTCTCGATCTGCTACGACCTGCGCTTCCCGGAGCTTTATCGCGCGATGAACCAGCCCGACCTGATCCTGGTTCCGGCGGCCTTCACGGCAACGACCGGCCGCGCGCATTGGGAGACGCTGCTGCGGGCGCGTGCGATCGAGAACCTCTGCTATGTACTCGCGCCGGCGCAAGGTGGGCGCCATGAGAACGGGCGCGCGACGTTCGGTCATTCCATGCTGATCGACCCGTGGGGCGAAGTGATCGCCAATCGCCCTGACGGCCCAGGGGTTGTGTTCGGAGACATCGACCCGCAGGTCATCGCCCGATGTCGCGCCTCGCTGCCCGCCCTGGCTCATCGCGTGCTGTAACTCCGGCGTTTCGAAGCGTGGCTGCCCCTATACACTGCGCGCTTTGCCGGTGTGGCGCGCCACTTTGCCAGCCGTTCCGACATGCACCCACTCTGACTGCCGCATGAAAGCCCACGATCCTGCGCTTGATCGCCTGGCCACTGCCAAGGCGCTGCTCCTCGACCCCTACGGCCTCGATGAAGGTCACCTGCAAAAGGTGCTGTCGACCATCTTCGAGCACCGGGCCGACTATGCGGACCTGTACTTCCAGTACACCCGCAACGAGTCGTTCTCGCTGGAGGAAGGCATCGTCAAGAGCGGCAGTTTCGACATCGAACAGGGCGTCGGCGTGCGCGCCGTCGCCGGCGACCGGACCGCGTTCGCGTATTCCGACGACCTGTCCCTCGAATCGCTGACCGAAGCCGCCGTCACGGCGCGCGCGATCGCGCGGCAGGGCAGCGGCAAGGTTCGCATCGCGCCGCGCGTATCACCGCGTTCGCAGGCGGCGCTGTACGGCACGGCGGACCCGGTCGCCTCCCTCGACGCCGCCGAGAAGATCCGGATGCTCGAGCGCATCGAAAGGATCGCCCGCGGCCGCGACCCGCGCGTGAAGCAGGTGATGGCCAACATCGGTGCGGAGTACGACGTCGTGCTGGTGGCCCGCAGCGACGGCCTGCTCGCGGCCGACGTGCGGCCCCTGGTGCAGCTTGTCGGTCACGGTCATCGTCGAAGAGCATGGACATCGCGAACAGGGCTTCTCGGGCGGCGGCGGCCGCCATGATCTCTCCTTCTTCTCGGAGGAGCGCCTCGTCGAGCACGCGAACAAGGCGGTCGATCAGGCGCTCGTCAATCTGGCGGCCAAGCCCGCACCTGCAGGCGTGATGCCGGTCGTGCTCGGGCCGGGCTGGCCAGGCATCCTGCTGCACGAGGCCGTCGGTCACGGCCTCGAAGGCGATTTCAATCGCAAGGGCTCGAGCGCCTTTGCCGGTCGCATCGGCCAGCGTGTGGCTTCACCCGGCGTCACGGTGGTCGACGATGGCACGCTGCCCAACCGCCGCGGTTCGCTCAATATCGATGACGAGGGTAACGCGACGCAGCGCACCGTGATGATCGAGGACGGCATCCTGCGCGGCTACATCCAGGATTCGCTCAATGCGCGCCTGATGAAGGTCAGACCCACCGGCAACGGCCGGCGCGAATCGTTTGCTCACCTGCCGATGCCGCGCATGACCAACACCTACATGCTCGCCGGCGACCACGCGCCCGAGGAGATCATCCGCTCGGTGAAGTCGGGCCTTTATGCGAGCAACTTCCGCGGTGGGCAGGTCGACATCACCAATGGCAAGTTCGTGTTCAGCATGGCCGAGGCCTACCTGATCGAGAATGGCCGCATCACAGCACCGGTGAAGGGCGCGACGCTGATCGGCAACGGCCCGGATGCGCTGACGCGAGTGACGATGATCGGCAGCGACATGGAACTCGATCTCGGCATCGGCACCTGCGGCAAGGACGGCCAGAGCGTTCCGGTCGGTGTCGGTCAGCCGACGCTGCGCATCGAGGGCCTGACGGTCGGGGGAACCGGCTAAGGTGGCGCTGCTCGCGTACGCGACCCTACGGGTCGCACGTGCGCTCGCAGCGGATTGATCAGGCGCGCCGCCTTGAGGCGGCTCGGCGACGGCGCGCAGCTCAACTGCTGGCCGTCGGAGCCGCGCTACGATCCTCGGATGTTGCCCTTGCGCGGACTTGAGCGCGGCACGCTTGGCATAATTCGCACATAACAAGAAACAGTCCCAGGGAGACACGCTGAAGTTCCTGCCGCCGATCGTGTGGCTGACGCGCCTGCTCGTCGGTGCGTATCCGCGCTGGATCGGGTCGGCACCGACCGCGGCGCAGCGCATCTATTTCGGCAATCACACGAGCCACATGGATACCGTGGTGCTGTGGGCCGCACTGCCGGAGGAACTGCGCTCGAACACACGGCCGGTCGCCGCCAAGGACTACTGGGACAAGCCGGGCATCCGCGGCCTCATCGCGCGTGACGAACTGAACGTCGTGATGGTCGATCGCAGTCGCGAGGACCCGAACGCCGATCCGCTCGACCCGCTGAAGGACGCGCTCGAGCATGGCTTCTCGCTGATCATCTTTCCCGAGGGGACGCGCAGCGCGCAGCCGCTGCCGGGCCCCTTCAAGAGCGGGCTCTACCACCTCGCCAGCGAGTTCCCGCAGGTCGAGCTGATTCCGGTCTACATAGAAAACCTGCATCGGAGCATGCCCAAGGGCGCGCTGCTGCCCGTGCCGATCATCTGCACGGTCCGTTTCGGCGCGGCGCTCTCGCTCGCACCCGGCGAGGACAAGGACCTCTTCCTCGAGCGCGCGCGCGCCGCGGTGATACGGCTCGCAAGCTGATGAACCTCAGTCTCAACGAGACCTTCCTCGCGGTGTTCTGCACGCTGGCGATCCTGTCGGCGGTGGCGACCGGGGTCGGCCAGTGGGCGGCCCACCATACGATCGATTCCGCGCGACTCGCGCGCCTGGGACTGCTCAATTCGAGAATTCGCGGCTCCTGGTCGGTGCTGGCCGTCTTCACGATTGCATTTGCAATGGGGCCGGTGGCGCTGCTCGTCGTCTTCGCCCTCGCCTCGTACTTCGCGTTGCGCGAGTTCGTGTCGCTGACACCGATCAAGTCGTCGGACCATTGGGCCCTGGTCGTTGCCTTCTACCTGGTGATTCCGGCGCAATACCTCCTGCTCGGCTTTGGCCGGGCCAGCGTGTTTGCGACCTTCATTCCCGTCTACGTCTTCCTGTTGCTGCCGGTCGTCGTGGCGATCCGACAGGACAACGAGCGCTTCCTCGAACGCGTCGCCAAGGTGCAATGGGGCCTGATGATCAGTGTCTATTGCATCAGTCATGCGCCGGCGATTGCGACATTGCCGATCAAGGGCTACGAGGGCCGCGGCCCGCTGCTGCTGCTGTTCTTCCTGCTGGTGCTGTTCCTGACCGACCTGCTGCAGATCATCTTCAGCGCGATGCTCGACGGGCGGGCGCTGAAGTCGAATCCGAACAAGACCGCCAAGGGCGTGCTCGCGGGCAGCGCCAGCGGAGCGCTGATCGGCACACTGCTGTGGTGGATGACGCCGTTTACGTGGTGGCAGGCGTTGATCATGTCGCTCGTCATTGTCGGCACTGGCTACCTCGGCAGCGTGGTGCTGGCCGCAGTCAAGCAGAGCCTGGGCGCCCGCCTGTGGGACACCGAGTTCGAGCTCACGCGCGGCGTGCTGGAGCGGCTCGATGCACTCACCTTTGCGGCGCCGCTCTTCTGGCAGATCACCCGTTATTTCTGGGTCATCCGCGCCGACGTCTGACCGGCGTCAAACCGGGCCGGCTTGCGGCCGCGCAGCAACCTCGGGTATCTTGCGGGTTCGCGTCGCGTTTGCGCGGCGCGGGCTGAACATGAACCTGACTGCGCGCTTCTACTTTTTCTACTTTTATGGCTTTTTCCGGCCCTGGGCGGAGAGAGTCGAACGGCGCGCGTAACGAACACACCGAATCGACCCGAACCGCCAGGCCCACAAACCTGGCGGTTTTTTTTCGCCAGGTGGGCCGGCTGAAAGCGAGGACCCACGATGGACGGAGCACGAACCATGCGCTACATGACCGATGACCTGCGGATCCGCGAGATCAAGGAACTCTCGCCGCCGTCGCACCTGATCCGCGAGTTCCCGTGCGAAGACGTCGCATCGGTCACGGTGCACGAGAGCCGGCAGGCGATCCACCGCATCCTGCACGGCATGGATGACCGGCTGGTCGTGGTGATCGGGCCGTGCTCGATCCACGATCCGTCGGCTGCGCTGGATTACGCACGCAAGCTCAAGGCCGAACGCGATCGCCTCGCAGCTGACCTCGAGATCGTCATGCGCGTCTACTTCGAGAAGCCGCGCACCACGGTGGGCTGGAAGGGTCTGATCAACGACCCCGACATGGACGGCAGTTTCCGCATCAACCACGGCCTGCGCGTCGCGCGCGAGCTACTCATGGAGATCAACGCCGCCGGCCTCCCCGCCGGCTGCGAGTATCTCGACATGATCACGCCGCAGTACATCGCCGACTTCGTCGCGTGGGGCGCGATCGGTGCGCGTACGACCGAAAGCCAGGTGCACCGCGAACTCGCCTCCGGCCTGTCGTGCCCCGTCGGCTTCAAGAACGGCACCGACGGCAACATCAAGATCGCCGCCGACGCCATCAAGGCCGCGCAGCAACCCCACCATTTCCTGTCGGTCACGAAGGGCGGCCACTCGGCCATCGTCTCCACGAAGGGCAACGAGGACTGCCACATCATCCTGCGCGGCGGCAAGCAGCCGAACTTCGATGCCTCCAGCGTCGAGGCGGCGTGCGTTGAACTCGGCAAGGCAGGCCTGGCGCAGCGGCTCATGATCGACGCCAGCCACGCCAACAGCCAGAAGAACCATGCGAACCAGGTCCCGGTGTGCGACAACATCGCGCAGCAACTCGCTGCCGGCGACACGCGCATCATCGGCGTGATGGTCGAAAGCCATCTCACCGCCGGGCGGCAGGACCTCGTGCCCGGCAAGCCGCTGACCTACGGGCAGTCGCTCACCGACGCCTGCATCGGCTGGGATGACAGCGTGCGCGTGCTGGATGTACTGGCGGAGGGCGTGAGGCGGCGGCGGCTGAACGCGGCCGGCTACACCGGCAAGTAGGCCAGGGACACCGGCCGGGAGAGCGACGGGAGGAGAGCCACGCTCGCCGCTCCGACGGCGTGCCGCGATCACCTTATGCGCGAAGACTCACGGCTTACCGATTACAGGCTCGATCCGCCGGTCACGCATGCCGAAGCGATACCGAGTCTGCGTCGGACGCGCAGTCAGGCATCCGGTCGCACCATGGAAATCGTCACTTGACCATATCGCGATACGCGTGCCAGCTCGCGTGCCCCAGCAGTGGGAAGACGACGACCAGGCCCAGCATGAACGTCGCAAAACCGACCGCAGTCAGCAGCGCGATCAGCGCCGCCCAGACGAGCGTCGCACGCGGATTGGCCAGGCAGCATCTGAGGCTGGTCAGTGCGGCGGTCACCACGTCGACGTCACGGTCGAGCAGCATGGGCGCCGTGATGACGCCGAGGACGAACACTGTCAGCGCGAACAAGGCACCCGCTCCGAAATACGCGACCAACAGCGGAATGTAGCGGCCGGAAAACAGGACATCGGCAGCGAGAGTGTTCAGGTCCCGCACTTCGCCACCGTAGAACAAGGCAAAGATGATCGCGGCCACCCGCTCCCAAAGGATCAGCGTCAACGTAAGCACCAGACCCCACAGCGCAATCGAGCCGAAATTGCGTCGCCATGCGAACACTGCCGCTCCGCCGTCGATCTTCTGTCCCCGCTCGATCTGCCGGGACAGTGCATAGAACACCATGGCGACGAAGGGCGCCACCAGCAGAAAACCACCGACCAGCGCCGGCACCAAATACGTATACCGCCAAGCCACCGCCAACAGCGCCACGCCAAATACGGCGACCCACAACCCGTAGCCAAGGCTCGGCCCGGCAGCACGCTTCAGATCCGACCAGCCGCGGCTGAGCCATAGGAGTGGCCGCGAGGCCTCGACGCGTTGCACCTGCGCAGTGGCGACGCCGGCATCGCGATGTTCCATCGTGTGTTCCATGACACCCTCCTCGATCCAGTTGATCCAGTGTCGACGTGCCGCGCCCGGCGAGACGACCCACGCGTGTGAGGATCATAGGCGCGCTTCGGCTCAATGGCGCATCGTGTGACGAACGCCGAAGGGCAGTTCGGCTTGCATGTCGTGCCCTGCCGCAGTGCATCGAAAACGACGCATTGCCGCTCGTCGGCACGCCGTTGACATTACCGGCAGCTTCTATCACAGTGATATCACTTTGATAGGAGTCCACGATGCAACCGATGCCACGCACCAATGAAGTCGAGCGCCGCAGTTCCAGCGGTTACCTGTGGATCGCGGTAGGCCTCGTGCTGATCGGCGTCGGGGTATTCCTCGTGTTTCGGCCGGCCGGTTTGATCGGCCTCGCCGCCGGCGTGCTGACGATCCTTGCCGGGGTCCTGGTGCTGGCGGGCCTCTACATGCTGCAGCCGAACGAGGCGGCGATCCTGCTGCTGTTTGGCGAGTACGTCGGTACCGACCGGGCCGAGGGCCTGCGCTGGGCCAACCCGTTCTACAAGAAGCAGAAGATCAGCCTGCGCGCGCACAACCTGATGAGCGAGCGACTGAAGGTCAACGACAAGCGCGGCAACCCAATCGAGATCGCCGCGGCGATCGTCTGGCGAGTGCGCAACACCGCACAGGCGGTGTTCGACGTCGAGGACTACGACGAGTACGTGCGCGTGCAGGCCGAAGCGGCGATCCGGCATCTCGCCTCGAGCTATGCCTACGACGAAGGCGAGCACGAGGGGTCCGACGAGCCGACGCTGCGCGCCAGCCAGGACCGCGTTACGGAGGCGCTGATCCGCGAGCTGGCCGATCGCCTCGACCAGGCCGGCATCGTCGTCGAGGACGCCAAACTGACGCACCTCGCCTACGCGCCGGAAATCGCTCAGGTCATGCTGCGCCGCCAGCAGGCCGAGGCGATCATCGCCGCGCGCAGCAAGATCGTGCACGGCGCGGTCAGCATGGTGGAGATGGCGCTCAAGGGCCTGTCGGAGCGCGACATCGTGCACCTCGACGACGAGCGCCGTGCCGCCATGGTCAGCAACCTTCTGGTGGTGCTGTGCTCCGAGGGCGAGGCGCAGCCGGTGATCAATACCGGCACGCTCTACCAGTAAAGGGCCGGTGATGAACCCCTCCCTCGCCATCGCGATGGTCGTCGCGGGCGGCGCACTGCTCGCTCTGGCGGTGCTTGGCTACGTGCTCGGCTGGTTCGGCCTCGATGCGGCGATCGCGCTTGGCGTGATCGGCGCCCTGATCGACACGGCGGGCGCCCTGCTGCTGGTGACGGGCCGGCGCAGGGGTGCCAACGCTCCGCGACGTTGAGGACGATCCATGTCCCGACCACTGCGACCGCGCTACGAACACCGCCAGGGCGGCGGTTTCACACGCCTGACTTTCGTGCTGGGGATCCTCGCGATGCCGGTGCTCTACGCGCTCGACCCGAAGGCCGGCCCGGCACTGGCGATCGCCACGCCATTCCTGCTGCTGGCCTTCGCTGCATTTGACGGATTGACCATCCGCGTCGTCGGCGACGAGCTTGCCTGGCAGTTCGGCCACCTCGGCTTCCCGCGCGGTCGCGTGAAGCTGGCGGACATCGCTGCAGCCACCGTCACGCGCACCACGTTCTGGGAGGGCTGGGGCATCCGACTGACACGCCGCGGCTGGCTGTACAGCGTGTCCGGCCACGATGCGGTGCGGATCGAGCGCCGCAACGGCAAGCCGTTCCTGCTTGGCACCGACGAACCGCGCAAGCTGAAGGCGGCACTCGATGCCGCGCTCGCGCCGGCCCACCCGCGACGCTGACCCGATCGTGGCAAGCCCTGACAAGAAGGCCTTCCTGTTGCGCATCGATCCACAGCTGTGGGCCGAGCTCGAGCGGCTCGCCGCGGCCGACCTGCGCTCGGTCAATGCGCAGATTGAATTCCTGCTGCGCGAGGCGCTGGAACGCCGCGGATTGCGAGCAAAGTCTGCGGGACGTGCACGCGCCGGGCGCCCATAGACTGGCGCGCCGCCCCTACCGGTTCAGCGCCGCAGCAAGTCGGCGCCGATAGTCGCTGACCACGACGGGCCGATCGGCCAGCAGTTCGAACACTGCCAGCATCGCCTTGCGCGCATAGTCGTCGTCAAAGGCACGATCTCGCGTCACTATCTCCAGCAACTGATCCAACGCATGCTCGTAGCGACCCTGCGCGACCAGAAGCTTTGCCAGATCGGCGCGGGCCCGAAGATCGGCGGGCTGCGCCGCCACACACTGTTGCAGTTCTTCGGCTGACGGCAGGCGCGCCGCCTGCAGCAAACTGTCGACGCGCGTCTGCAGCGCGCGGAAGCGCGCTGTCTGCCGCGTCAGCGCGGCCACCTTCGCCAGCGCTTCGCCGGCGTCGGCGATCGCCTCGTCGCTCGGTGTCGCCTCGACCTCGAGCAGCATCTGAGCCAGGTCCAGCCGGGCGTCGTCGTTGGCGGAATCGAGCGCCAGCGCCGCCCGCACCGATGCCAATGCGCCGGCGCGGTCGCCCGCCTCGGCCAGGGCAGCTGCCTTGCGCCGCTCGATTTCACTCGGATTGGGCGCAACCCGGTCGATGAAGGCGCGCAGCTGCGATTCCGGCAGGACGCCGACGAACGAGTCGACAGGTTGTCCATCGACGAACGCGACCACGTACGGAATGCTGCGGACGTTGAACTGGGCCGACAGCTCCGGGTTCTCGTCGGAATTGATCTTGACCAGCCGGAAACGCCCTGCGCCGTCCTGTTCCAGCCGCTCCAGCATCGGTCCAAGCGCCCGGCACGGTCCGCACCAGGGCGCCCAGAAATCCACCAGCACGGGCACCTCGTGCGAGGCGCTGATGACATCGCTTTGAAACGTTTGTGCGGTCGTGTTCAGCATGGAAGCCTCCTGCCGGACAACATGGAGGCACGACACGGACAGATCAAGGGACCCGACGCCATCACAAGTCAGCCCGACACATCAAGGAAACTTCGCGCAGGCCGACACTACGTCTGCGACTTCGCAGCGTTCTTGCGCTGCTGCCACAGCACATCGCTGCCGCCGGCATGGCGATTCAGCACACGTGCCAGTACGAACAGCAGATCGGAGAGGCGGTTCAGGTACTGGCGCGGTGCCGCGTTGACCTGCTCCTCGGCACCCAGTGCCACCACCGCGCGCTCGGCGCGCCGGCAGATCGTTCGGCTGACATGCGCAAGCGCGGCGGCGCGCGAACCGCCCGGCAGGATGAACTCTGCCAGGCGCGGCAGCGCGGCGTTGTAGTGCGCGAGACGCGCATCGAGCCGGGCGACCTGAGCCTCCTGCACCATCGTGTAGCCGGGGATGCAGAGTTCGCCGCCCAGGTCGAAGAGATCGTGCTGGATGTCGACCAGGTCGCTGCGCAGATCGTCGGGCAGCGGCTCGGTCAGCAGCACGCCGAGCGATGAATTGAGTTCGTCGACATCGCCCATCGCCGCCACGCGCAGCGCGTCCTTGCGCGTGCGCGTGCCGTCGCCCAGTCCGGTGGTGCCGTCATCGCCGGTGCGCGTTGCAATCGTCGTCAGTCGCTTGCCCATGATTCCTCAATGGTCCTGAAGCTGCCGCCCCGCGCGCCCGGTGTATGGTGGCGTGGTCAGTCTGGCCGGAGTTCGATTATGAACGCGCCTGCATCCCATTCTCCGCTTCCTGCCACCCTCCTCTCCGCGCTGGGCGAGCGGTTCGGAAACCGTTTTTCGGTCGCAGCGGCGGTCCGTGACCACCACGGCCGCGACGAGTCGCCGTACGCGCCGATGCCCCCGGACGCCGTCGTGTTCGTCGAGTCGACCGAAGAAGTGGCGACCATCGTGCAGCTGGCCGCGGCACATCGCGTGCCGGTCATCGCTTACGGCGTCGGTTCCTCGATCGAGGGCCACCTGCTCGCCATCCATGGCGGCATCTCGATCGACCTCGGCCGCATGAACGCCGTGCTCACCGTCAACGCCGAGGACCTGACGGTGACCGTGCAGGCCGGCATCACGCGCAAGCAGCTCAATGCGGCGATCAAGGACAGCGGCCTCTTCTTCCCGATCGACCCGGGGGCCGACGCGACGATCGGCGGCATGGCCGCGACGCGCGCCTCCGGTACCAACGCCGTGCGCTACGGCACGATGCGCGAGAACGTGCTGGCACTGACCGTCGTCACGGCCGAAGGCAAGGTGATCCGCACCGCAAGTCGTGCGAAGAAAAGCTCGGCGGGCTACGACCTGACGCGCATCTTCGTCGGCAGCGAAGGCACGCTCGGCATCATCACCGAGGTCACGCTGAAGCTTTATCCGCAGCCGGAGGCGATTTCCGCCGCAACCTGTTCATTCCCCAGCGTCGACGCGGCCGTGCAGACGACGATCGCGACTATCCAGCTCGGCGTGCCGGTGGCGCGCTGCGAGCTGCTCGATGCGCTGACCGTCAAGGCGGTCAACGCGCGCGACAAGCTCGGCCTGCCCGAGCTGCCGTTGCTGCTGTTCGAGTTCCACGGTTCGCCGGCGAGTGTCGAGGAGCAGGCCACCACGGTCCAGGCGATCGCCGCCGAGCACGGCGGACAGGGGTTCCAGTGGGCCACGAAGCCCGAGGACCGCACGAGACTCTGGGAGGCCCGTCACAACGCCTACTTTGCCTGCCTCGGCCTCAAGCCCGGCTGCCGTAGCTTCACGACCGATGTCTGCGTGCCGATCTCGCGGCTTGCCGAGTGCATCAATGAAACGATCAAGGACACGCAGGCGAGCTTCCTGCCGGCGCCGATCCTCGGCCACGTCGGCGATGGCAACTTCCACTGTGCGATCCTGGCCAATGCCGAAGATCCGCGCGAAGTCGAGGAAGCCGAGCGCCTGAACACCCGCATCGTCGAGCGCGCGATCGCGATGGACGGCACCTGCACCGGCGAACACGGCGTCGGCATGCACAAGATGGACTTCCTGCGCGAAGAGCACGGCGACGACGCGCTCGACCTGATGGTGCGGCTGAAGCGCGCGTTCGACCCGCTGAACATCCTGAATCCCGGCAAGGTGGTGCGCGTCTAGCGCAACGCTTCTCGCTGCCTCGGGTCGCTCAGCGCATGCCGGCGCGGGCGAATCCTTCCTCTTCGCTCCAGCCCGCGCCCTCGGCAAGCAGTGTCGTGATCGCCTCTTCCGGCAGGCTCGCGTGCAACGCGGCGAGCACGTTCTCGCGCATCCGCCGCTCCGGAGGGTGCAGCTGGCGTCCACCGGTGGCATAGGCATGGTCGGCGCAACCGACCAGCCGCGCCGCCAGTTCCGGAAGGTTGCGACGCTGTGTGAGCAGTGCCAGCGGGAAGAGCAGGACGAACGCCGTACCGAGACCGCGAACCAGCAGCATCCGGCCAGCGCGGATGGCCTCGTCCGCCTGGTCCAGTTCTCCGCGTTCGAGCAGCGCCGGCACCATGTTGCCGTACGCGTGCACGGCCGCGGCGGGCCGACCGAGTGCCGCCGCGCGCTCGATGGCCTCGCGGCACAGTGCGATGGCGACCTCGCTGTGTCCCAGTTCGAACTCGGTATCGGCAAGGTTGCTGAGTGCGGGAATCTCGCCCAGCGCGCCGGCGGCGCGCGCCAGTGCGACGTGCTGCAGTCCGGCCTCGCGCGCCGCCTCGAAGCGCCCGCCGAGGTCGTGAAACCACTCGAGGGCCAGTTGCCGACGCGAGCGCTGGCGCGGCGACCACGCCGGATCTTCCAGTCGCGCAGCCTCTTCGAGCAAGGCGCCGGCCTGCACCTCGTCGATCACCTCGCGCGGTGCGCCGCCGAGCGAACACAGCGCCTTGTACAGGCCGATGCGATCGTCGAGCGTGCGATATGCCTCCAGCGCCCGCCAGGCCTCGTCGCGCCACTCGGCCGGATGCAACATGCGTGAACGCACCACGGCCTGGAACGCCAGGCGAAAGCGCGCCGCAAGCGCAGGCGGCACGGCGTCGTCGAGCCAGCCACGCGCCGCCAGGTAGCGATCCATCGCGTCGCCGAAGGGGTCCAGCTCGATCCACAGCGCATTGCTCGAGGCCAGCAGCGCCAGCGCGGTCAGGCGCGCGCCCGGCGTGCCCATCGCCCAGCGCAGCGCCGCGCGCAGGTTGTCCAGCTCGGGTTCGATCGAGCGGACCAGCGCGTCAAAGCGGGGTGCATGCCCGATCGCTGCATCGAATTCTTCCAGCAGCTCACGCATCGCCTCGGCACGGCGGCGCTCCATGGCGTCGGCTTCTCCTGCCGCGGCCAGCTGATCAAGCGCGAAGGCGCGCGCCGACTCCAGCAAGTGGTAGCGCGGCGCGCCTTCGCCTTCCGCGACGACCAGTGACTTGTCGACCAGCGCGCCAAGCCGGTCGAGCATCGTCGCCGGGTCGTCATCGACGTCGACCACGACGCGCTGAGCGAGCGCGAGCGAAAAGCCGCCGACGAACACACCGAGCCGTCGGAACAGCACCTGCTCCCCGGAGTCGAGCAGCGAATGGCTCCATTCCAGCGTGGCGCGCAGTGTCTGCTGGCGTGCAGGTGCGTCGCGTGCGCCGGTATTGAGCACGCGCAGCCGTTCGTCCAGGCGATCGCGCAGGCCGGTAAGACCGAGCAGCGGCAGGCGCGCGGCGGCCAACTCGATCGCGAGCGGCATGCCGTCGAGCCGGCGGCAGATCTCGACGGCCGCGGCGAGCGTGTCCGGCTTCAGTGCGAAGCCCCGCTGCGCGGCGCGGGCCCGCACGGCGAACAGCTGGAGCGCGCCGTAGCGCTGGGCATCATTCACGTCGGCCGTTACGGCTACCGGCGGCAACGCCAACGGTGCCAGTCGCACCACCTGCTCGCCGGCCACGCGCAGCGGCGCCTGCGACGTGGCCAGCAGGTGCACGGCGGCCGCACGGCGCAGGATGACCTCGACCAGCGCCGCGACCTCGGCCAGCACGTGTTCGCAGTTGTCGAGCAGCACCAGAGCCGACTGCTCGCGCAACGCGCCGGCGATCGTCACGGCCGGCGACTGCCCGGTCGGTATGTCAACCGCGAGCGCGGAGGCAACCGCCGCCGGCACGCGCGCCGGATCGGTGACGGCGGCCAGGTCCACCAGGTGCACCCCGTCCGCGTAGTTCGCCTGCGCGGCATCGGCCACGGCAAGCGCCAATCGCGTTTTTCCGATCCCGCCGGGCCCGGTGAGCGTCACCAGTGCATGTGCGGCGAGCAAGGCGCACGTCTCGGCGAGGTCCGCGTCGCGGCCGATCAGCGGCGGCAGGTTCGCCGGCAGGGCTCCGCGCGGACGCAGGCAGAGTTGCAGCGACGTCGGACACCGGCGTCGGCGCCGTCGAACCATCGCGCTCGAGGTCGGCGATGAACTGGTAACCCCGCCCGGGAATCGTGGCGATGGTCTGCGGCCCGAGCAGCTTGCGCAGCGCCGACACCTGGACCTGCAGGTTGTTCTCTTCCACCACCAGTCCGGGCCAGACGAGATCGAGCAACTGGTCCTTGCTGACGATCCGGTCGCGATGGCGAACCAGCACCAGCAGCACGTCGATCGCACGCGCTCCGAGCCGGGCCGGCGTGCCGTCGACACGCAGCACCCGTCGGACCGGATCGAGCTGAAAGCGCCCGAATCGAACCTCGGCGACTTCGGAATTCACGGCACGGAGGGCGAGGAAATGATGCCGCGAGCTTAATGCGCCGCCGCGGATTCAGAACGTTTCAGGCCGCGCCAAGGACCTGATGCGCCCAACCGGGAAAGATGCCGCCTCCAGCACATGAAACTTTCGGAGGCCACGATGTACCACTCGACCCGCTTCACGCCGCAACCGTCGCCGCTCGTGCGCGGTGTCGGCGTCCTGGCTGCCCTGCTCGCGTCGTTCGGCGCCGTCGGAACCATCGATGCGATCGCGCTGCACTACTCGCGCCAGCAGCAGGTGGCATCACTGGTGCGCGCCAGCGATGCGCTTCGGTGCGCAAGTCCACGCAGCATGTTGGCTGTCCAAACGGCCTCCTGATTCGTCGCTGGCCCTTCACCTTTACCACCCTCAACTTTCAAGGAGATTCCGATGCTTCAAGACCACCGCGGCCTGACCGTTTCAACGACCAGCGCCACCGCACTTGCCCACTTCGAGAGAGCGCTCGAACAGTTCCACGCCTACCGCGGCGACCCGATTGCCACCGTCGACGCCGCACTGGCGGAAGACGACGCGTTCGTTCTCGCCCACCTGTTCAAGGCCTTTGTGCTCACCACGACCTCCGAGGGCCGTCACTTGCCTGCGGCCCGAGCGGCCGTGGCGCGCGCCACGGAATTCAGCCATCGAGCCAACGCACGCGAGCGCGCACTGATTGCTGCGGGCCAGCAGCTCGTCGACGGACAGTGGCACGCCGCCAGCCGCAGCTTCGATGCTGTCCTTCGCGAGTGGCCGCGCGACGCGCTCGCGCTGCAGACCGCGCACCTGATGGACTTCTTCCGCGGCGACGCGCTCAACCTGCGCAACCGCATCTCGCGCGTGCTGCCGGCGTGGAGCGCCAATCTGCCGGGCTATTCCTACGTCCTCGGCATGCACGCGTTCGGACTGGAGGAGTGCAACCAGTACGCCGAGGCCGAAGCGACCGGCCGCCGCGCGCTGGAGATCGTGCCGACCGATGGCTGGGCAGTGCATGCGGTCACCCACGTGATGGAGATGCAGGGGCGCATCGACGAGGGCATCGGCTGGCTGACGACGCGCGAGGCCGACTGGGCCACCGACGACAACGCGTTCGCCCCGCATAACTGGTGGCACCTGGCGCTGTTCCACATGGACCGCGGCGCCTTTGACGCGGCGCTGGATCTGTACGACCGCAAGCTCGATGGCCCGCAGGCCGACATGCTGCTCGTCCTCATCGACTGCACCGCGCTGCTGTGGCGCCTGCAGCTTGAAGGCGTGAACGTCGGCGACCGCTTCGAGCGCGTCGCCGACCGCTGGCACGGCAAGGCCATCGAGGAGCGCAGTTTCTACGCGTTCAATGACCTGCACGCGATGATGAGCTTTGCAGCAACGCGCCGCAGCGCCGACGGCGAGCGCCTGCTGGCCGAGATGCGCACCACCGCCGAGTGCGGCACCGGGGTCAACCAGGTGATGACGCGCGACATCGGCCTGCCGCTGGCGGAAGGCATGCTGGCCTTTGCGCAGGGTCGCCCGCGTTCGCGCGATCGAGTGCATCGATCCGGTGCGGGACACCGCCAACGGGTTCGGTGGCAGTCACGCCCAGCGCGACCTGCTGACGCTGACTTTGATCGAAGCAGCCCTCCGCGCCGGCGATATGTCCCGTGCGCGCCATCTGCTCGGCCGAGCGCCAGGTGCACAAGCCGACCGCATGGAGCGCGCGCCTGGCCGCGCGCGCGAGTACCGCTGCCTGGCCCGCGGCAGCTTGAGCGGGCGCCACTTGGCTGGGAACGCGGGCGTAGACGCGCCCGCGTTCCCAGTTATTCCGTCGTTGCAGGGTGCTCACGCGATGGATCCGCCCTGGCCGGGCGGGGCGAGGCGCCGTGGAGCCCGGACCTCGGGCCGCTCGCCGACAGCGTTCATCAATGATGCGCAAAACCATTTCGTCTGAATTGATACCGATCAGTTCACATTTAAATCAAGCGATTGATTTGTGATATTGTGCGGCGCATGAACAACCTCTCTACCGACCACGCCTCCCACTCTGCGGCGCAGACGCACGACCGACACCTTGACCGTGGCGTGCTCGCGCGCGAACAACTGATTTCCCACGCCACCCGCATATTCGCGGCCAAGGGCTATGCGGCCGCCACCACCCGCGAGATCTGCGACGCGGCCGGGGTCAAACATCGCGGCCATCCATTACTACTTCGGCGACAAGGAAGGGCTGTACCGCGCCGCGCTGCTGCAACCGATCAAGGAGATGACCGCGGCGTTCGGACGCTTCGACGACCCGTCGCTCGCCGTTCGATCAGGCGATGCGCATGTTCCTTGCGCCGTTCATCACGCCCTCGACGCGGTGACGACGACGACCGATGCCGACGTGATGCGCATGCACCTGCGCGAGATGATCGAGCCGTCCGAGGTCTTTCGCGAGATCACCGCGCAGACGATCGTCCCGGCGCACAACGCTGCTGGCCGGCATGCTCGCGCGCCACTGCGGCCTGGCCGAGCCCGATGCCGATATCCACCAGCTCGCGTTCGCGATCGGTGGCGATGGCGCACGACTACTGCATGTCGCGCGAGTTCATGAAGATGCTTGCGCCCGACGTGCTGGACCGGCCCCGCGCGATGGAGCGGATCCTCGATCGCCTCGTGGGCTACAGCCGCGCGCTGCTCGATTACGAAATCGAGCGCCGGCGCGCTCGACACCAAGTAGGAGCGATCCTCCCGATGAATCGTTTGACACTGAACGCAACGTCCCGCGTCACCGCGCTAGCCGCCGTCGCCGGCGTGGCCTTGCTGCTCGTGGGCTGCGGCGACGATGCCGCCAGGCAGGCGAAGAGCGAGGCCAAGGCCACCGCCGCCCGGCCCGCACTTACCGTGGCGCTTGCCGTTCCGCAGCAGGCCAACTGGCCGCAGACGCTCGCCGCCAATGGCAACGTCATGGCGTGGCAGGAAGCGATCATCGGCGCCGAGCTTTCAGGCTTGCGCGTGACCGAAGTCCTCGTGAATGTCGGCGACTCGGTCAAGCGTGGCCAGCCGCTCGCAAGAATCGCCGCGGAGAGCGTGCTCGCAGACCTCGCGCAGGCGAGGGCTTCGGTCGCCGAGGCCGAGGCCGCGCTGGCCGAGGCGAAGGCCAACGCGGAACGTTCGAAGCAGCTGCAGTCGCAGGGCTTCATCAGCTCGCAGGCGACCATCCAGGTCCTGACCGCGGAGCAGACCACCGCCGCCCGCCTGGCGGCGGCGCGCGCGCGCGTGCAGGCCGAGGAAGTGCGGCTCGCCCAGGCCCGCATCGTCGCCCCCGATGACGGCGTGATCTCCGCCCGCACCGCGACGGTGGGCTCGCTGACGGCACCGAACCAGGAGATGTTCCGGCTGATCCGCGGCGGGCGCCTCGAATGGCGTGCCGAAGTGACCGGGTCGGAGCTGCAGAAGATCACACCGGGAATGCGCGCCGTCCTGACCACCGCCAGCGGCACGCGCATCGACGGCGCGGTGCGCGCGGTCGCGCCGGCGGTCGACCCGGCGCACGCGCAACGGCATCGTTTACGTCGACCTGCCACCGGGAAGCGCGGTGCGCGCCGGCACTTTCGCACGCGGCGAATTCGAACTCGGCAGCGGCAGCGCCTTGACGCTGCCGCAGAGCGCCGTGGTGCTGCGTGACGGGTTCTCCTACGTCTTCCTGGTCGGCGCCGACAACAAGGTCGTGCAGGCCAAGGTCGATGTCGGCCGTCGCGTCGGCGACCGCATCGAGATCGTTGCCGGGCTGCCGCCCGTCGGGGCGCGTGGTCGAGACCGGCGCCGGATTCCTCGCCGACGGCGACACCGTGCGCGTCGTCGACGCGGCGGCGGCGCCGGTGAAGTCGGCGCAGAAGTAGAGACGAATGACCCCACGCTCACTTCGCTCGCTGCCCCACGCGGGGGCGTACCAGTGCCTTCGGGCGGCCGGGCGGCACTGACATGGCGATCAATGTCTCCTCGTGGTCGATCCGCAATCCGATTCCTTCGGTGCTGCTGTTCGTGATGCTGACGTTGATCGGCATCGTCGGCTTCAGGGCGATGAAGATCCAGCAGTTCCCGGACATCGACCTGCCGACCGTGACCGTGGTCGCGTCGCTGCCCGGCGCGGCGCCGGCACAGATGGAGACCGAGGTCGCGCGCAAGATCGAGAACTCGATCGCGACACTGCAGGGCATCAAGCACATCTACACCAAGGTGCAGGACGGCACCGCGACGATCACCGTCGAGTTCCGGCTCGAGAAGCCGACGCAGGAAGCGGTCGACGACGTGCGCGATGCGGTGACGCGCATCCGCTCGGACCTGCCGGGCGACCTGCGCGACCCGATGATCTCGAAGGTCAACCTGTCCGGTGCGCCGATCCTGACCTACACGGTCGACTCGGAGCGCCTCGACGACGAAGCGCTCTCCTGGTTCGTCGACAACACGGTCACCAAGAGCATGCTGGCGGTGCGCGGCGTCGGCGCCGTGGCGCGCGTCGGCGGCGTCAATCGGGAGATCCGCGTCGAACTCGACCCGGCGCGCATGCTGGCCTTGAACGCCAGTGCCGCCGACATCTCGCGTCAGCTGCGGCAGATCCAGCAGGAAGCCTCGGGCGGCCGCGCCGACATCGGCGGCGTCGAGCAGTCGGTGCGCACGATCGGCACCGTGCAGTCGGCGGCGGAACTGGCGGCGATGGACATCGCGCTGTCCGACGGTCGCCGCATCCGGCTGGACCAGGTCGCGACCGTCAGCGACACCGTCGCGGAACAGCGCTCGGCCGCGCTGCTCAACGGTAGGCCGGTCGTCGGCTTCGAGATCACGCGCTCGCGCGGCGCCGGCGAAATCGACGTCGCCGACGGCGTGCGCGCGCAGCTCGAAAAACTCAAGGCCGAGCATCCGCATATCCGCGTCACCGAGGCCTTCAACTTCGTCGACCCGGTGCAGGAGAACTTCGACGGCTCGATGTGGCTGCTGCTGGAAGGCGCGCTGCTCGCGGTGCTGGTGGTGTGGCTGTTCCTGCGCGACTGGCGTGCGACGCTGGTCTCGGCGGCGGCGCTGCCGCTGTCGATCCTGCCGACCTTCGGCGCGATGTACTTCCTCGGTTTCTCGCTGAACGTCGTCACGCTGCTCAGCCTGTCGCTCGTGGTGGGGATCCTCGTCGACGATGCGATCGTCGAGATCGAGAACATCATGCGTCACCTGCGCATGGGCAAGACGCCGTACCAGGCGGCAATGGAGGCGGCCGACGAGATCGGACTCGCGGTGATCGCCACCAGCTTCACGCTGATCGCGGTGTTCCTGCCGACGGCCTTCATGAGCGGCGTTCCGGGCAAGTTCTTCGTGCAGTTCGGCTGGGCCGCCGCGATCTCGGTGTTCTTCTCACTGGTCGTCGCACGGATGCTGACGCCGATGATGGCCGCCTACATCCTGCACAAGCCAAAGAAGGAGCATCGGCAGCCGCGCTGGCTGACGATCTACCTGGGCTGGGCGCAGTGGTGCCTGAAACACCGCATCGCGACGCTGCTCGGCGCCGCAGTCTTCTTCTTCGGTTCGTTCGCACTGGTGCCGCTGCTGCCGACCGGCTTCATTCCGCCGGACGACCTGTCGCAGACGCAGGTCTACGTCACCTTGCCGCCCGGCAGCACCTTCAAGCAGACGCTCGCCGCGGCTGAGCAGGCACGCGCGATCGTCGAAAAGAACCCGCACGTGAAGCTCGTCTACACCGCGATCGGCGGCGGAGCGGCGGGCTCGAACCCGTTCGAGCCGCGCGGCGCGGCGGAAGCGCGCAAGGCCACGCTGACGATCAACCTGACACCGCGCGGCGACCGCGGCGGCACCAGCAAGCAGGCGATCGAGGGCGAACTGCGCGCGGCGCTGACGGAGCTGCCCGGCGCGCGCATCACCGTCGGACTCGCCGGCGCACAGGAAAAGTACGTGCTGGTGCTGGCCGGTGAAAACGGCGCGGTGCTGGCCGATCACGCGCGCAAGGTCGAACGCGAACTGCGCACGATTCCCGGCATCGGCGGGGTGACGACGACGGCCAGCCTGGTGCGGCCCGAACTCGTCGTACGGCCGGACTTCGCACGCGCCGCCGACCTCGGCGTGACGTCGGCGGCGATCGCCGACACGCTGCGCATCGCCACGGCCGGCGACTACGACCAGGGGCTCGCGAAGCTCAACCTGTCGCAGCGGCAGATCCCGATCGTCGTCAAGCTGCCGCCCGACGCACGTCAGGATCTCGCAGCTGCTGGAACGGCTGCCGGTGCCGGGCAAGAACGGCCCGGTGATGCTCGGCAACGTCGCGCGGCTGTCGATCGACGGCGGCCCGGCCGAGATCGACCGCTACGACCGCCTGCGCAACATCAACTTCGAGATCGAACTCAACGGCCAGCCGCTCGGCGAGGTCGAGAAGCAGGCGCTGGCGTTGCCGAGCCTGCAGAGCCTGCCGCCGGGCGTGATCCAGACCACGGTCGGCGACGCCGAAGCGATGAACGAACTCTTCGCCAGTTTCGGCCTCGCGATGCTCACCGGCGTGCTGTGCATCTACATCGTGCTGGTGCTGCTGTTCAAGGACTTCGTGCAGCCGGTGACGATCCTGGTCGCGCTGGTGCTGTCGATCCCCGGCGCGTTCCTGGCGCTGTTCGTCACGCAGTCGGCGCTGTCGATGCCGTCGATGATCGGGCTCATCATGCTGATGGGCATCGCGACGAAGAACTCGATCCTGCTGATCGACTACGTGATCCTCGCGCGCCGCGATCACGGCCTCCCGCGCTGGGAGGCGATCATCGACGCCTGCCGCAAGCGTGCGCGACCGATCGTGATGACGACGGTGGCGATGGGTGCCGGCATGATGCCGATCGCGATCGGGCTGGGCACCGACCCGAGCTTCCGCGCGCCGATGGCGATTGTCGTGATCGGCGGCTTGATCACCTCGACCTTCCTCAGCCTGCTCGTGGTACCGGTCGTCTTCACCTATGTAGACGACTTCCTTTCCTTTATCCGCCGGCGCATCCTGCACCGTAAACCGACCTCGCCTGCGGCCGCCCCGCACGCTTCCGGAGCCGAATGATGCTGACCCCAATTGCGACCCGCCGCGCGCGCCTGCTCGCCGCTGGCGCCGGTGTCGCACTTGCTCTCGGCCTGCTCCCCGGTCCGGTCGTAGCCGAGGTCGACGAGGCCGCGAGCGTCACCGCGCCGGCGCCGAGCTACGGCGCCGTCGAATACGAATGGACCGACCCGTTGCGCGGCCGCGCCGTGCCCGTCCGCCTGTACCTGCCCGCGACGATGGAGCCGGGCGCACGTATTCCGCTGGTGGTGTTTTCGCATGGCATCGGCGGATCGCGTCGCGGCTACAGCTACCTCGGCAGCCACTTCGCGGCCAATGGCATCGCCAGTCTCCATGTGCAGCACGTCGGCAGCGATCGCGCACTGTGGATCGGCAATCCGTTCAGCCTGATCGGTCGCCTGCACGACGCCGCGCAGGAACGCGAAGCGGTCAACCGCGTGCTGGACCTGCGCTTTGCGCTCGACCAGTTGCTGGCGGGAGAACACGGATCGAAGGTCGACACCGCGCAGATTGTCGTGGCCGGGCACTCCTATGGCGCCAACACTGCCCTGCTCGCTGCCGGCGCCCGCGTGGAGCGCGACGGCCGCGTGCTCGAGTTCCGCGATCCACGCTTCAGCGCCGCGATCCTGATCTCAGCGCCGCCGTTCTACGGTGAGTCCGATCCGGCAAAGATACTGAAGCACGTGACGGTGCCGACCTTGCACATCACCGCCACCGAAGACGTGATCCAGATTCCCGGGTACTACTCCGGCGCGAGCGATCGCGTGGCGGTGTTCGAAGCGATCGGCAGTACGCGCAAGACGCTGGCGGTCTTCGCGGGAGGTTCGCACAGCATCTTCACCGATCGTTCCGGTACCGGAGGCGTGCAGTTGAACGCCCAGGTGAAGGTCGCCACGCGCGAGCTGACGTTGGCATTCGTCACGCAGGTGTTCAGCGGCACCGGCGATGCGATTGAGCGCTGGAGCGAGCGTTACCGCCCGATCGTCGCGCGCGTGATCACGGCGCCGCTGCGCTGAACTCCCATTAGCGTCCGTCGCGCGCACCGGCTGCGCGGCCGGCCGGAGTGGTGGTCCACTGCGCTGGCCCCGGATGCGGGCCTTCGAGCCACTCCCGTGCGTCCGCACTGCCGAGCAACTCCGCTTCGAAGAACGCCTGCACCGACCACAGCACCGCCAGGCGTGCAGCGCGTTCTCCCGCCGACGGCGTGCGCGGCGCACCACTCGGCGCCATCGATGCGTCGACCGGCGCGCGCTGCTGGATCGAGCCCCCCTGGGTCGGC
The DNA here is from genome assembly GCA_963791235.1 of uncultured beta proteobacterium. Taxonomy (GTDB): domain Bacteria; phylum Pseudomonadota; class Gammaproteobacteria; order Burkholderiales; family Burkholderiaceae_F; genus JALORV01. Next base: position 41,392 of record CAWBRW010000027.1, read on the forward strand.
ACCCCGCCACCCGGGACGCGGCTGGTGCGCGTCGGCGACTCGTTACGCGGCATCGGAGCGGGTACCGCCAGGCGTCGGCGCCCCGCTGGCCATCGCGGGTCCCATGCTGGCGCCGGGCGCCAGCGCACCGACCAGTGACGATGTCGGCAGCCGCAGTTCGGTGACGCGCGCATTGCGCAGCTCCGCGACCATCGCACGGCGCTGCTTCGAGCTCATGCCGAGTCCATAGGGATCGGTTTCTGACAGGCCATAGGCCACCAACAGCGGCGTGACGATGGCGTCATAGCGCTGATGCATCGCCGGCCCTTCGAATCCGACGTAGGGCGCGAGCAGCGCCGCGGCGGCGATCCGCGGCTCCATGGCCGGCGCCTGCCCGCGCGCCATCGGCTCACCCAGCAGCCATTGGACCGTCTGGGCGCCGAGTCCGATGCCGACCGCGCCGATCCGTCGCAGCGCCGCAGCGGGCAGCCACGCCGGGGGCTGCCGTTCCAGCGCATCCAGCACCAGGCGAACATCGGCGCCGCGCTCGGCCACTTCGCTTGGGGCGTACATCCGCCGCGCCGCCTGCGTAAAGTCGGCGCGGCGCGCGTCCGGCCCTTGCCAGACCGTGGCGTCATTTCCCGGATGTCCGAGCGTCACCACGGCAAAGCCGGCACCGGCAAGTGCCTCGATCAGCGCGGGAGGCGCCCAAGTTCCCTGCCCCAGGGCGGGCAGCACGAGTAGCAGTGCCTGCGGCGCCGCTCCGTTCGGGACACTCCATTGCGCCGCGATCGTGCGGTCGCGGCCCGGATCGTTCCATTCCGCAACGCCCGAGCTCACCGAAAGGGGCGATCCGTCGCGCCAGGGTGTGGGCGGCAAAGGTGTCGGCGCCGGTGCAGTTGCCGGGGTTGCGGTCTCGACCGGCGATGCCGGCGGGGCCGGCGTCGAGCATGCAGCGAGCAACACCATCGCCGCAGTGAGCACCAGACCCGCCGTCGAGTGTGTCGAGCCTCGTTTCATCCCTATCCCCACGGAATCCCCTTGTTCGCCGCGCATCAGAAGCGTCGAAAGTTTCCGTCATGTTGCCGCAAACTCGGCAGAGTTCCTCCGGACACGGTGGCGGTCCATGCGCCTCCGGCGCTAAAGTTCGCCGCTTTGACCGGCTGGACACCGCGGCCCGCGCCGCGCGTGATACCGTCATCATCATGAACGCACCGGTCGATCTGGCCCATCCACCGACACAGATGCTTGCCGAGCGCATTCCGCTCGAAGGCAGCGGTCCGGTCGATGTCGAACGCCAGCGCGCCGTCGTCGCACGGCTGCGCAGCTTCCTCCCCGAGCATTGTGTGCTCTGGCGCGACGAGGACACTCGGCCGTACGAATGCGACGGCCTGACGCTGTATCGGCAGTTGCCGATGGTGGTCGCGCTGCCGGAAGACGAGGGCCAGGTGGTGCAGATCCTGCGCGCCTGCCATGAACTGATGGTGCCGGTGGTCCCGCGCGGCGCCGGCACAGGACTCTCGGGCGGCGCGCTGCCGCACGGCCAGGGCGTGCTGCTGTCGCTCGCCAAGTTCAATCGCATCCTGAAGATCGATCCGCTGGCGCGCACGGCGACGGTGCAGCCCGGCGTGCGCAACGCCGCCATCTCCGAGGCCGTCGCGCACCTCGGCCTGTACTACGCGCCCGACCCGTCGAGTCAGATCGCGTGCACGATTGGCGGCAACATCGCGGAGAACGCCGGCGGGGTGCACTGCCTGAAGTACGGTCTCACCTTGCACAACGTCCAATGCGTGCGCGGCGTGACGATAGAAGGCGACATCGTCGAGATCGGCTCCGCAGCCCCGGACAGCGCCGGCTACGACCTGCTGCCACTGGTGGTCGGCTCCGAGGGCCTGCTGCTGGTGCTGACCGAAGCGACGCTGAAGCTGGTGCCCAAGCCGCTGAAGCAGCAGGTCATCATGGCTTCGTTCGACGACATCGAGAAGGGCGGCGACGCCGTCGCTGCGGTGATCGCGGCCGGCATCATTCCGGCCGGCATGGAAATGATGGACAAGCCGGCCACCGCCGCCGTCGAGCCTTTCGTCAAGGCCGGCTACGACCTCGATGCCGCGGCGATCCTGCTGGTCGAATCCGACGGCACGCCGGAGGAAGTGGCCGAGGAGATCGACCGCATCAAGTCCGTGCTCGACAACAGTGGCGCGACGCAGCTGAAGGTCTCGCAATCCGAGCCCGAGCGTCTGCGCTTCTGGGCGGGGCGCAAGGCGGCATTCCCTGCTGTGGGCCGCATCTCACCCGACTATTACTGCATGGACGGCACGATCCCGCGCAAGCGCCTCGGCGAAGTGCTGAAGGCGATCGGCACGATGGAGCAGAAGTACGGCCTGCGGTGTGCCAACGTCTTCCATGCTGGCGACGGCAACCTGCATCCGCTGATCATGTTCGATGCCAACGACCCCGCGTCGGTCGTCAGCGCCGAGGAGTTCGGATTCGAAATCCTGGAGCTCTCGATTGCGGTTGGCGGAACGGTGACCGGTGAACACGGTGTCGGCGTCGAGAAGATCCACCAGATGTGCCAGCAGTTCGACACGGCGACGCTGCAGGCCTTCCACGCGATCAAGCGCGCTTTCGACCCGCCGGGGCTGCTCAACCCGGGCAAGGCAGTCCCGACACTGAACCGCTGTGCCGAGTACGGCAAGATGCACGTGCATGGCGGCCAACTGAAGTTTCCGGACCTGCCGCGGTACTGATGGCGACGAGGCTGCGTATCTCCGTGCGCCGTCGCTGCATCGCTCTCCGCGCCTCACGATGAGCGAACACGAACATCCGGCGCTGGCGCGCCTGCGCGACCGCGTGCGCGAGGCCACCGCCCGGCGCACGCCGCTGCGCATCCGCGCCGGTGGCACCAAGGATTTCTACGGCAACCCCACCACCGGTGAACTGCTCGACCCGCGCGAGTACTCGGGCATCGTCGACTACGCACCGACCGAGCTCGTCGTCACCGTCCGCAGCGGTACGCCGCTGGCGCAGCTCGAAGCGGCGCTTGCCGAGCAGAACCAGATGCTGCCGTTCGAACCGCCGCACTTCGGCGACGGTGCCACGGTAGGCGGTGCCGTGGCCGCAGGACTGGCGGGACCGCGGCGCGTCGCGGCCGGCTCGTTGCGCGACCTGATATTGGGCGCCAGCGTGATCAACGGCAACGGCGACGTGCTGACCTTCGGCGGGCGTGTGATGAAGAACGTCGCGGGTTACGACATGGCGCGCACCCTGGCAGGTTCGCTTGGCACGCTCGGCGTGCTGGTCGATCTCTCATTGAAGGTGCTGCCGAAGCCCGTGGCCGAACGCACGCTGCGCTTCGAACTCGATGAGGCCACGGCGATCCGCCAGCTCAACGAATGGGGCGGACAGCCGCTGCCGATCTCGGCCAGTGCCTGGCTCGATGGCGTGCTGCATGTGCGCCTGTCCGGGGCACGTGCAGCAGTCGACGCCGCGCAGGCGCGGCTCGGCGGCAGCGTGGTCGACGATGCCGATCGCTGGTGGGCCGACCTGCGCGAGCAGCGCCTGCCGTTTTTCGGTGGCGACGGCACGCTGTGGCGGCTGGCTGTGCCACCCACCACGCCGCCACTGCGCCTGCCCCACACGCTGCTCGAGTGGCATGGCGGCCAGCGTTGGGTGCGCGGAGAGCATGTTGCCGAGGCGATGCATCCCCTGTGCACCGCGCTCGGCGGCCACGCCACACGCTTCCGCGGCGGGGACGCGCGCGTCCCGGCGTTCCAGCCGCTCGAGCCCGTGCTTGCGCGCCTGAATGCGCGACTGAAAGCCGAGTTCGATCCAGCCGGCGTCTTCAACCCGGGCCGGCTGAATACGGTGAACTGACCAATGCAGACGCAACTGGCCGACTGGATCCGCGACACGCCCGACGGCAAGGAGGCGGACGCGATCCTGCGCAAGTGCGTGCACTGCGGCTTCTGCACGGCGACCTGTCCAACGTACCAGTTGCTCGGCGATGAGCTCGACGGACCGCGCGGCCGCATCTACCTGATGAAGCAGATGCTCGAAGGCGGCGAAGTTACCGCCAAGACGCAGCTGCACCTTGACCGCTGCCTGACCTGCCGCAGCTGCGAGACCACCTGCCCGTCCGGTGTGCAGTACGGTCGGCTGGTCGACATCGGTCGCAAGCTCGTGGACGATCGCGTGCAGCGCCCGCTGGCGCAGCGCTTCATGCGTGGCGCGTTGAAGGCCGGACTCACCAGTCCCTTGTTTGCACCGGCGATGAAGATGGGTCAGCTGGTGCGCCCGTTGCTGCCGGCAAGCCTGAAGGCCAAGGTGCCCGCTGCACAGAATGCCGGCGCGTATCCGTCAGGCCAGCACAAGCGCCGCATGATCCTGCTCGAAGGCTGCGTGCAGCCGGCGATGGCACCGAACATCAACACGTCGACCGCGCGCGTGCTCGATGCGCTCGGCATCGAGGTCGTGCGGCCCGCCAAGGCGGGTTGCTGCGGGGCGATCCGGTATCACCTGAACGACCATGACGGCGGACTCGATGACGCCCGTCGCAACATCGACGCCTGGTGGCCGCTGATCGAAGGCGGCGCCGAGGCGATCGTGATGAATGCCAGCGGCTGCGGCCAACAGGTGAAGGAATACGGTCACATGTTGGCGCGCGACCCGGCCTATGCCGCCAAAGCGCAGCGCGTCGGCGACCTGACGAAGGACGTCGCCGAGATCCTGCCCACACTCGGCGACGAACTGAAGCGCAAGCTCGGCAACGGCGTCACCGGCAAGGTGGTGTTCCACTCGCCGTGCACCCTGCAACACGGGATGAAGGTCAAGGGCGCGGTCGAAGCGCTGCTGACCTCACTCGGCGCCACGGTGCCGCCGGTCGGCGAGAGCCACTTCTGCTGCGGCTCGGCTGGCACCTACTCGGTGCTGCAGCCTGAGCTGTCAATTCAGTTGCGCGACCGTCGCCTCGGCCACCTGCAGGCGCCGCAGCCGGACGCGATCCTGTCCGCCAACATCGGTTGCATCACGCACCTGCAGAGCGGCACCGGGACGCGCGTGATGCACTGGATCGAGTGGCTCGACGAGCGCTTGAACCCGCGCTGATCCGAGTACTCGGAGGCCTCCGAGCCAGTCGATTTGCGGCGTCGACCGTCTACTGCGGACGCGACTTTTTTTCGGGCGCGTAGGCCGTCGACACGGCCAACTGCTGCGCAATCGATTGAGCCAGTTCCTGCGGGTAGCCCAACTCGATGAGGCGCCAGCGAACGGAATCGCCGAGGCGAGTGCTCTTGAAGAACCCCCAGCCGTGCTTGCGCTTGAGTCCGCGCGCGTCGGCGATCAGTTCATCGATCGCCCGCTGGACGTCCGTCGGTCGCACGTTCCGATCGCGGGGAACCTTCTTGGCGAAGCGCTCTGCCAGACCCGCTCGCAGCGTCCTTGACGTCACTGCCCACGATTCGGTTGAGAAGGCTTGAAAGCATGAGCAAAAGCACCGATTCTCGCGAATGTGGACGCATTGTATCCTGCGTCCCTACCTGCAAATTCGATTTCAGACATGCTCGAAAGGGCTCCTTGATCGACTGACCAGGCGAGCGGACGCGCTCGCGACGCGGGCGAATGAGATCGACCCACTCATCGATGTCGAGCAACGGCTCGACGAGGTCGATGTCGCGGGCGCCCGCTGAGCGCTGGAGAACGGTTGGCGGACAAGCCGACGTCGGATTCACGCATCGACATCTTTCGCGGTCGTCTCGCGATGATGGAGCAGCGCTACGAGGATGCAGAGCGGCTGCTTTCCGAGGTGTTGCTCTACGCGCCGAGCAATGCCGAGGGCAACGCCTGGATGGCCGCCGTCAAGATGTGTCAAAGGGAGCCGGAGGAAGCCGTCCGGCTAGCTGAGCGCGCTTATCGCCTCGGATACCACCGGGCCTGGTTGCTCGAATTGAGCGGTAGCCGCGCACTTCGCGGCAGACCGCTTCGAGCAAGCGGCAGCGGCTTGGACGGCGGCACTTGCGCTCGAACCTGACCGACTGCAATCGCGCACAAATCTGATCGAGGTGCTCGGCAAAACTGCACCGTTGGTCCGAAACTGGAGGGCACATCTGACCAGGGCCATAAAGGAGAGGGGCGAATCGGCAAAGTTTCTTGCCTACCTTGGAGAGCGCCTTGATTGCCCTTAGATCGTGAGGATGAAGCCTGGCCGATCTTCGAGCGCGCCTCGGCGCGCCCGGATGCAGATGCACTCGTGATGTTCACCGATCAGGGTGCCGCACTCTTTAATGCAGGACAGACTGTCGGAAGCTAGACGGGCGCTGGACCGTGCAGCGGCCTTGGATCCGCCCGACGAAGTCTTTCTCGGTGATGCTCTCGAACATCGATCTGATAGAGCAAGGATCGAATCGCCGAAACTGGGAAGCGTACGAAAGCCGACTTCGGCTCCCCGCATTGAAAGACGGCTACCGCGTGCACACCAGAAGGTGGTCAGGCGAAAGACTTGCGGACTGACGAAGTGCTCCTGATCTACTGCGAGCAGGGCATAGGGGACATCCTGCTGTTCTCGCGTTTTCTTCCGATATTGCACGGCTCGCCGGTTGTCGGGTGCATTTTGGAGTGCGCGCCGAACTCGAACGTCTGATTAACGCAGACCGCCAGAAATCTGGCGCCAGACTGGAGAAACATCTCAGTGTTCGGGGACGCCGCGTCCAGCGGAGCTGCAGTATGCGCGCTGAGCTGCCACTCATGTCGCTCCTTTCAAGCGTTGATCTTCCGGTCGAGAGAGTCTTCAGGCGGATATACGTCTCGACTCGGGGATGAGCTAGACACGCCAATGGGCGGAACGGCTGGCGCCATCGGCAGCGAAAGCGCGTCGGGATCGTGTGGGCCGGAAATCCGAACCGGTATGACGACGCGATCCGTTCGATTCCCACGTCGCAGCTGGCAGCACTGCTGGACGATCGAACTCGCTGCTTGACGAAGTCGAGTTCGTCAATCTGCAAATGGACGGCCGGCGCGAACATATGCAGATCGTCGCTCTTGCCGTTTCCCCACACTGATCCAGCGGCCGAAATCAAGGACTTTGCGGACACGGCCGCGATCATCGAAGCAACTGGATCTCGTGATTTCGATCGACGACGGCAGCGGCGCATCTCGCTGGGCGCTCGGGGTTCCCTGCTGGGTACTTGCTGTCCAAGATTCCAGGATTGGCGCTGGTCGATGAACGGGGTCGACCAACCTTGGTACGGACAGCATTCGGTCAGTTGCCGAGCGGACCGGAACCGGGACTGGACCGACGTGCTCTGCAGCTCAAAGCAGACCTGCTGCAATGGGCGGGACGAAGTGTGGCATTGGAGTGAGTCGGATCAGCTCCTGAGCAACGCGCTGGAGAATTTCCCCGTGTGAACACGACCCGTGTCTCAGCTGGACGCATCGATGCTCGAAGCCCTCGCGACGCTGCTGGTGTTCCAGGCGATCGGCGAGGTGCTGAGCTACCTGCTGCGCCTGCCGGTGCCCGGTCCGGTGCTGGGCATGGCGCTGCTGCTGGGCCTGCTCTTGTTGCGACCGGCCACGATCGACCGGTTGCGGCCGACCTCGTTGGAACTCCTGAAGCACCTGTCGCTGCTGTTCGTCCCCGCCGGGGTCGGCGTGATGCTGCACGTTGCACGCATCGGCAAGGAATGGCTGCCGATCGTCGTCTCGCTGCTCGTCAGCACGGCGCTCGCCATCGCCGTCACCGCATTGGTCGTCAGATGGACCGCACGCCGCTTCGCGCTCGATGACACCGAGGCTTGACTCGATCTGGGTCTATCTTGCCGCCACGCCGCTGCTCGGCCTGACGGCAACGCTGCTCGCCTACATCGTTGCCTTCCGGATCTACCAGCGCAGCGGCATGAATCCGCTCGCCAACCCGGTGGCGATTGCCGTCATCCTGCTCGTGACACTGCTGGCGCTGACCGGCACGCCATACCAGACCTACTTTGACGGCGCGCAGTTCGTGCATTTCCTTCTCGGTCCGGCGACCGTTGCACTGGCAGTGCCGCTCTACGACCAGCGTGCGCGGCTGGCGCGCCTGTGGTTGCCGCTCACCCTCGGGCTCGGCGCCGGCGTGGTCACGGCGATCGGTTCGGCGCTGGGAATCGCGTGGGCGCTGGGCGCATCGCGCGAGACGCTGTTGTCGCTGGCGCCGAAGTCGGTGACGACGCCGATCGCGATGGGCATCGCCGAAAAGATCGGCGGCCTGCCGTCACTCACAGCCGTGTTCGTGATCCTGACCGGCATGACCGGCGCGATCATCGCGCGGCCGCTGCTCAATGCGCTGCGCATCGACTCGCATGCCGCGCGCGGATTTGCGGTGGGAGTGGCCGCACACGGCATCGGCACCGCCCGCGCGTTCCAGGTCAGCGAGCAGATGGGCGCGTTCGCGGGGCTGGCGATGGGACTGACCGCGCTGGTCACCGCCTTCATCGCACCATGGATGGCGCCGACGCTCGTGTCGCTGCTGTCGCGTTGATGCATTGCTGGACATATGCCATGCGACTCCCACGCGCCGCGATCTGGCCCTGCCCGGTATAGGGCCGCTTTCCGAACCTCTCGCTGAAGCGTCGGGGTTGAGCGGTCGGAGTCCTACAGCACCGTCTGGAAAGAAGAGCGGCGCGCAGTCCTGAAAGGTTCATTGCGCGCCGCGCTGAGCCAGCCGAGAGCCGACGATGGCCCGCCGGCTCTGGTGCCTGATCAAAGGGCCTACTGGGTAAAACGACCGTGGGCTTTCATGCGATCACACATCGCTTCGTTCGGGCCACCGACGGCCTGGCCCTTTTCCTTCGCCCGCGCCTGGATCTGCTTGCTGAAGTCCGCCATGTACGACTTGCACTCGTCGTACGAAGCCAGGCTCTGCATCTTGGCGCGGTGTGCAGTGCGCTCTTCATCCGTCAGCAGCGCCGCGCCACCACCCGCTCCCGGCCCCATGCCTTGACGCATCCCGGGTCCGGCGCCCGCGCCGCATCCTCCCGGTCCATAGCCGGCACCGCAGCCCGGTCCGCCGCCTGCACCCGGGCCGGTTCCCGCTGCACACCCCTGCGCGCCGCCCGGCCCATAGCCGGCGCCGCAGCCCATGCCATGCCCCGGTCCGTAGCCACCGTGCGCCAGGGCAGTACCCACTGCCAGCACGGCGGTCGCCGCTGCCAAACCAAGACTCACCATCATCCTGCGTTGTCCTGTCATCCGCGTCATCACGATCTCCCTTGAAACTGATGAGCACAGATTAGGTTTGCTGTCCGGCGCGCACTTGTGCACGGTCAAGCGCCGCCGGTCGCGGGATGTGAGAGTCGTAACGAAGTGTTTCTGCGGCGCAAAGCCGCTGCATCACTGGAGCGTGTCCGAGAGGATCACGCGCACGCCCGCATCGGCGAACGCACGTCGCGCAGCATCGAGCGAACCCCCGGTGTCGATCGCACGGCAGGCATCGTCGATGACGACAACCTCGAATCCGCGCAGACGGGCATCAAGTGCGCTCCAGGCGACGCAGAAATCGAGCGCGAGCCCGGCGATGTAAACCGTGTGCAGGCCGCGCTCGTTCAGCAGCCCCGCAAGACCGGTCGGCGTACGACGGTCCGCCTCGAGGAAGGCCGAGTAGCTGTCGGTATGCGCGTGGTAACCCTTGCGGATCACGCCCTGTGCATGCGGCACGACCAGGCCCTCGGAGAACGCCGCGCCCGGGGTTCCCTGGATGCAGTGATCCGGCCACAAGACTTGTCGACCATAGGGAAGCTCGATCGGCCGCGAACGGCGACTGCCCCGGATGCGACGATGCGAACGAGATATGCGCCGGCGTGTGCCAGTCCTGCGTCAGCAGCACATTGGCAAAACGCGGCGCGATACGGTTGATGACCGGGATGACTTCGTCACCCCGACTCAACAGCGAGCGCCCCACCCGGCAGGAAGTCGTTCTGGATGTCAACGACCAGCAGGACGGCGTCCCGGCGCATCAGCCAACGGCCTTGCCCATCTCCTCGACGACTTTCTTGGCATCGCCGAACACCATCATCGTCTTCGGCATGTAGAAGAGCTCGTTGTCGAGGCCGGCGTAGCCGGACGCCATCGAACGCTTGTTGACGATCACCTGCTTGGCCTTGTAGGCCTCGAGGATCGGCATGCCGGCGATTGCGGACTTCGGATCCTTGGCGGCCGGGTTGACGACATCGTTGGCACCGAGGATCAGCGCGACGTCGGCCTCGCCGAACTCGCCGTTGATGTCTTCCATCTCGAACACCTGGTCGTACGGCACCTCGGCCTCGGCCAGCAGCACGTTCATGTGCCCCGGCATGCGGCCCGCGACCGGATGGATCGCGTACTTCACCTTGCACGCCCTTCTCGATCAGCTTGTCCGCCAGTTCCTTCAGCGGATGCTGCGCGCGGGCGACGGCCAGGCCGTAGCCCGGCACGATGATCACGGTCTCGGCGTTCTCCATCAGGAAGGCCGCGTCGTCCGGCGAGCCGGAGCGCACCGGGCGCTGCTCGGCCTTGCCGCTCGCCACCGCGACCTCGCCGCCAAAGCCGCCGAGGATCACGTTGAAGAACGAGCGGTTCATCGCCTTGCACATGATGTAGCTGAGGATCGCGCCTGACGAACCGACCAGCGAACCGGCGACGATCAGCATGAAGTTGTTCAGCGAGAACCCGATGCCCGCCGCCGCCCACCCGGAGTAGCTGTTCAGCATCGACACCACGACCGGCATGTCGGCACCGCCGATCGGGATGATCAGCAGCACGCCGAGCAGGAATCCGAGCGCGATGATCAGCGCGAAATCCATCGGGCTCTGCGAATGCCAGAAGCCGAAGCAGAAGAACACCGCCGCCAGTCCCAGCGCCAGATTCAGCTTGTGCTGCCCTGGAAACACCACCGGAGCGCCCTGAAACAGCCGGAACTTGTATTTGCCCGACAGCTTGCCGAAGGCAATGACGGAGCCGGTGAAGGTGACCGCACCGATGAAGGCGCCCAGCGCCAACTCGATGCGATTGCCGCCAGGCAGCGCCCCGCCCTTCTCGGCGATGCCGAAGGCCCACGGCTCGGCCACCGCCGCGATCGCGATGAACACCGCCGCCAGGCCGATCATGCTGTGCATGAAGGCGACCATCTCCGGCATCTTCGTCATCTCGACCTTGAACGCGATCGTGGTGCCGACGGCGCCACCAACCAGCAGGCCCGCAAGCACCCAGACCATGCCGCCGGTGGCCATCTGCGGCGCGAGGTGATAGATCAGCGCGACCGTGGTGATCATCGCGATCGCCATGCCGACCATGCCGAACGCATTGCCGCGGCGCGAGGTGCTCGGGTGCGACAGGCCCTTCAGCGCCTGGATGAAGAACACCGAGGCGACGAGGTACAGCAGGATGACGACGTTCATGCTGAGTGCCATCGCGCGCCCCTATTTCTTCACGGCGGAGCCGGACTTCGGCTCCTTCTTCTTGAACATCTCGAGCATCCGGCGCGTCACGAGGAAGCCGCCGAAGACGTTGACGGCCGCGAGCGCGACGGCCAGCACGCCCATCGCCTTGCCGAGGCCCGGTTTCGGTCAGCGCCGCCGCGAGCATCGCGCCGACGATGATGATGGCCGACACCGCGTTGGTGACCGACATCAGCGGCGTGTGCAGGGCCGGAGTGACGTTCCACACCACGTGATAGCCGACGTAGATGGCCAGCACGAAGATGATCAGGTTGATGATGATGGGGCTGACAGCTTCCATGTCGTCTCGCTCGCTCGATTCTGTCGTCAGTTCTTGCGCTTGATTTCGCCGCCGGTACACATCAGGCATGCCATCACGATGTCGTCATCCGCGGGCATGATGAAATTGGCGTCCTTGTCGATGACGAGCTTCAGGAAGTCCAGCACGTTGCGGGCGTAAAGCGCCGAGGAATCGGTCGGCACGTGCGCCGGGATGTTCGGCTGGCCGATGATGTGCACGCCGTACTTCGTGACGGTCTTGCCGAGTTCCGACAGCGCGCAGTTGCCGCCCTGCTCCACGGCCATGTCGAGGATCACCGAGCCGGGCTGCATGCCCTTCACCATCTCTTCGGTGATCAGGATCGGCGCCTTGCGGCCGGGGATCAGCGCGGTGGCGATCGCGATGTTGGTCTGCTTCAGCCGCTCGCCGACCGCAGCGGCCTGCCGCTGCATCCACGACGCCGGCATCGGTCGCGCGTAGCCGCCGACGCCCTGCGCGATCTCGCGCTCCTCGTCCGTCTCGTACGGCACGTCGACGAACTTGGCGCCCAGCGACTCGATCTGCTCCTTGACCGCCGGCCGCACGTCCGAGGCTTCGACCACCGCGCCGAGGCGCTTTGCGGTCGCGATGGCCTGCAGGCCCGCGACACCGGCACCGAGGATCAGCACGCGGGCCGCCTTGATCGTGCCCGCCGCGGTCATCATCATCGGCAGCAGCTTGCCGAACACGTTGGCGGCCATCAGCACCGCCTTGTAGCCCGCGATGTTGGCCTGCGACGACAGCACGTCCATGCTCTGGGCCCGCGTCGTGCGCGGGGCCGCCTCGAGGGCGAACGCCGTGAGCCCCGCCGCATTCATCGCGGCGATGCCCTCGTTGTTGAACGGCTCGAGCATGCCCACCAGCACCGTGCCGCGCTTCATCAGCGCCAGTTCCTGCTCCACTGGGGTGCGGACCTTGAGCACCATGTCGGCGCCGAGCGCCTCGGCAGGGGAACCGATGACCGCACCGGCCGCGGTGTAGGCGTCATCTGGAAAGCTCGACGCCACTCCGGCGCCGGTCTGTACCACGACTGCATGCTTGCCCGTGACCAGTTTCTTGACTGTTTCCGGGCTGGCGGCCACGCGGGTTTCGCCCGGACGGACCTCTGCGGGCACTCCGATCTTCATTCAGCAGTCCCTCTCGCTCGTACGTTCTACCGTCGGCTCTTGTGCCGCCCGCACGCGAGCCGACGAGGCGGATGCGGGTCTTGAAGGCGATCGCGGCCGATAGAATCGCGACTTTACGCGAAAGCCCGCCGCCACCGCACGCCGCGCCGCCGCGGCGGAATTCCCGATGCCTGTCCCCTGGAAACCCAGTGTCACGGTTGCCGCGATCGTCGAGCGTGACGGCCGCTTCCTCCTGGTGGAAGAGGAGACGCCGGAAGGCATTCGGCTGAACCAGCCCGCCGGCCATCTTGATCCGGGCGAAAGCCTGATCGATGCCGCCGTGCGCGAAGCGCTCGAGGAGACAACCTGCGCCTTCACGCCCGATGCATTGCTCGGCGTCTACATGGCGCGCTCGGCCTCGGCCTATGAGGCCGCACCGGTCACGTATGTGAGGTTCGCGTTCGTCGGAAGCGTAGGCGAGCCGGACCCGGCGCGGCAGCTTGACGACGGCATCCTGCGGACGCTGTGGCTGACCGCGGACGAGGTGCGCGTGCGCACTCGCGAGCACCGCAGTCCGCTGGTGATGAAGTGCATCGAAGACTACCTGGCGGGCCAACGGTTTCCCTTGAGCGTGGTCCACACGCACCCATCTGCCATCGCATGAGCAGGAAGCGGGTCGTCGTGGGGATGTCAGGCGGGGTCGACTCCTCGGTCGCGGCGTGGCTGCTGAAGCAGCAGGGGTACGACGTCGTCGGACTCTTCATGAAGAACTGGGAAGACGATGACGACGACGAGTACTGCTCGACACGGCAGGACCTGATCGACGCGGCGGCGGCCGCGGACGTCATCGGCATCGAACTGGAGGCGGTGAACTTCGCGGCCGAGTACAAGGACCGCGTGTTCGCCGAATTCCTGCGCGAATACTCGGCGGGACGTACACCGAATCCCGACGTGCTGTGCAACGCCGAGATCAAGTTCAAGGCCTTCCTCGACCACGCGATCAAGCTCGGCGCGGAGCACATCGCGACCGGACATTACGCGCGGGTCAGGGAGCGCGAAGGCCAGTTCGAGTTGCTGCGCGGGGTTGATCCGGGCAAGGACCAGAGCTACTTCCTGCACCGCCTGAACCAGGCACAACTGGCTCGGACGCTGTTTCCTGTGGGCGACCTGCTCAAGCCGCGGGTTCGCGAAATCGCGCGCGAGATCGGCTTGCCGAATGCGGCCAAGCGCGACTCGACCGGCATCTGCTTCATTGGCGAGCGGCCGTTCCGCGAGTTCCTGAACCGCTACCTGCCGATGCAGCCCGGCCCGATCCGCGACGAGAGCGGGGGCGTGGTCGGCGAGCACGTTGGGCTGGCGTTCTACACCCTGGGGCAGCGCAAGGGCATCGGCCTCGGCGGCCGGCGCGATGGCTCGGGCGAGCCCTGGTTCGTCGCACGCAAGGACATGGAGTCCAACACGCTGTGGGTGGTCCAGGGTCACGATCACCCGTGGCTGATGAGCGATCGGCTGACAGCGATAGACGCGGCCTGGGTCAGCGGCCGAGCCGCCGACGGCGGGCACCCGCCTGACCGCCAAGACGCGCTATCGCCAGGCCGACGCCGCCTGCGTCATCACTGCCGTGGACGGCGATCGGTTCGAGCTGGCGTTCGACGAGCCACAGTGGGCGGCTACGCCGGGCCAGTCGGCCGTCCTCTATCGGGAAGAAGCTAGTCTGGGTGGTGGAGTGATCGAGGGAACTTCGATGGCTAAGCTGCCTCGAACCGAGTCCCTCGGGCACGCCACCCCATGAGTCGCAAGGCGCTGTTCTTCACGCTTTCGCTTTCCGTTGCCACAGGCGGTGGACTGGTCGCGTGTGGCGGTGGCGAGAATGACGCGGCCGTCGCAGCACCGACGTCGTCGCCCGGTCCGTCGCCCTCACCTACGCCTTCGCCATCGTCTTCGCCTGCCCCATCGGATTCGTCGTCGCCCTCGCCTTCTTCGCGTCGCCCTCGTCGCCCTCGTCGCCTCCGCCACCGCCCACACCGGCGGTTCCTTTCGAGATCAACGTCCAGTCACCGCCGGCGCCAGTTTCAAGCGGCGTCAATGCGAAGCTCACCCTGTTCGCGACGGGCTTGTCGGCGCCGTGGGGCATGGCCTTCCTGCCGGATGGCCGCCTGCTGGTCACGCAGAAGGCGGGACAGCTGAGGCTCGTCAGCGCGGATGGCGCCACCGTGTCCGGCCCGATCAGCGGAGTGCCGACGGTCGATGACGCCGGCCAGGGCGGGTTACTCGACGTTGCCCTTGATCCGTCGTTCAACCTGGCGGCCAACCGCCGCATCTACCTCGCCTATTCCGAGCCCGGACCGGTGGGCTCCGGCACCAACGGCACGGCCGTCGCCAGTGCGGACCTCAACGCCTCACTGACCGCGCTGGAGAATGTGAAAGTGATCTTCCAGCAGCTGCCCAAGAAGGCCAGCGCCGGTCACTACGGGGCTCGGTTGATCTTTCGCCCGGACGGGACGCTCTTCGTCACGTTCGGTGAGCGGCAAGGCTTTGCCGACCGAAGCGCAGTCGCTGACGTCGCAACTTGGCAAGGTTGTCCGCATCAACAAGGATGGCTCGATTCCCGCGGACAATCCGTACGCTGCAAACGCCGATCCCTTGACTCGAGCGGTCTGGAGCTACGGACACCGCAATCCCCAGGCGGCCGCGCTGCATCCGGCGACCGGCGAACTCTGGGTGACCGAACACGGACCGCAGGGCGGCGATGAGGTCAACGTTGCGCTGCCGATCCGAAATTTCGGCTGGCCGAATGTCTCGTACGGCTGCAACTACGGCGCGACGCCGGGAACGGCGTGTCGGATCGGCGGCGGCACCATACCGCGCCGTACACGCCACCGCTGGCCTTCTGGTACGCCAGTCTCGACCGCGCCCGGTGGAGCGTCGTTCTACACGGGCGCCACTTTCCCGGAGTGGAAAGGCAGCCTGTTCGTCGGCGGCCTGGCAGGGAAGACGCTGTGGCGGCTTTGTGCTCAGCGGACGATGCGATCATCGGTCAGGAGCCGTTCTTTGCCGGCCAACACGAGATCCGCGATCTGAAGCAAGGGCCGGACGGCTACCTCTACCTGCATCAGCCGCAACACCAGCCAGATCTATCGCATCGAGCGCTAGCTGGGTCGGGCTGCGGAACTGCGCGTGACGGCCTTCGAACGGCGCGTCATCGCTGGGTTCTCATGACAACTCGAGTTTTGCGGCAGCGCCGCATGCTCTATCCTCTCAGGGTTGACGGGAGGAGCAAGTGTCCATCGTCATTGCGGGAACGGGCTACGTCGGACTGGTAACCGGCGCGTGCCTGTGCGAGGTCGGTCATTCTGTGTTCTGCGTCGATATCGACCCGAAGCGGGTCGAACGGCTGAAGGCTGGAGAGGTGCCCTTCTACGAACCGGGCCTGGCGGCGCTGGTGGAGAGCGGCGTCGAGTCCGGCCGGTTGTCGTTCACGACGTCCCTCAAAGACGCCTACCGGCACAGCAAGGACGATCGGACACTGAGCGCGCCGGTCGTGATGATCGCGGTCGGCACACCGTCACGCGAGGACGGTTCCGCTGACATCAGCGGCGTGCTGCAGGTCGCCACGGACATTGGCGGGGTCATCGACGAGTACACCGTCGTCGCATCGAAGTCGACCGTCCCCGTGGGAACGGGCGATCGCGTCGCCCAGGCGATCGCCGAGTCCGGCGCGGACCCCAGAACTCTTCGACGTCGTCAGCAACCCGGAATTCCTGAAGGAAGGGGCGGCAGTCGACGACTTCATGCGTCCGAGCCGCATCATCGTCGGAGCCAACGCGCCAGCCGCCGAGAAGGTGATGTTGGAACTTTATCGCCCGTTCAACATGAACCACGACCGCGTGCTGACGATGAGCCGGCGCGAATCCGAACTCACCAAGTACGCAGCCAACGCGTTGCTCGCGACCAAGATCAGCTTCATCAACGAAGTGGCCAACCTGTGCGACCGGCTCGGAGTAGATATCGACAACGTGCGGCGCGGCATCGGCTCGGACCCGCGCATCGGTCATGCATTCATCTATGCCGGCGCGGGCTACGGCGGCTCGTGCTTCCCCAAGGACGTGAAGGCGCTGATCCACACCGCGAAGACGATCGAAGTCGACCCGCTGGTGCTGCGCGCGACGCACGAGCGCAACGAGCATCAGAAGCACTACGTCCTCGACCAGGTAAAGCAGCAGTTCGGCAGACGATCTCACGGGGCGGACCGTTCGGGGTGTGGGGCCTGTCATTCAAGCCCGGTACCGACGACGTGCGCGAGGCGCCGGCACTGACGATCGTTCGCGGCCTGCTGGAAGCCGGAGCGACGGTCGAGGCGTTCGACCCGGTGGCCGCGAGCCAGTTCATAGGCAACTGGTGCAGGACATGGGGCGACAGCGACCGGTTCCAGCTCGTCCCCGACAAGTACGCCACGCTGAAGCGGCGCCGATGCCTTGGTGCTGATCACGGAGTGGAAGGAATTCCGCAGCCCGGACTTCCGGAAGATCCGCAGCCTGCTCAAGCAGCCGGTGATCTTCGATGGCCGCAACCAGTACGATGCGGCGCGCCTCCGCGCGGAAGGCTGGACCTATGTCGGCGTCGGACGCGGGGTTCAGCCCGCCTGATTCGAGAGAGAAGCGCTCAGTTCCAAAGGTGAAGTCATGAAGGTCCTCGTCACCGGCGCTGCCGGTTTCATCGGCATGCACGTTGCGCAGCGGCTGCTCGCACGCGGCGACACAGTGGTCGGTCTCGACAACCTGAACGACTACTACGACGTCAACCTGAAACTTGCACGCTTGAAGCAGCTGGAAGACTCACGCTTCTCTCTTCATAAGATCGACGTCGCCGACGGCCCAGCCGTGGACCGGCTCTTCGCCGCTGAGAAGTTCGACCGGGTCGTTCACCTCGCCGCGCAGGCC
The DNA here is from genome assembly GCA_963791235.1 of uncultured beta proteobacterium. Taxonomy (GTDB): domain Bacteria; phylum Pseudomonadota; class Gammaproteobacteria; order Burkholderiales; family Burkholderiaceae_F; genus JALORV01. The sequence goes on from CAWBRW010000027.1 coordinate 59,174, forward strand.
GGCGTGCGCTACTCACTGACCCATCCGCACGAGTACGTGCGCTCGAACATCACCGGCTTCCTCAACATCCTGGAGGCCTGCCGCCACCACCCGGTGCAGCACCTCGTCTACGCCAGCAGTTCGAGCGTCTACGGCGGCAACACGCGCCTGCCGTTCAAGGAGTCCGACAACGTCGACCACCCGGTGAGCCTGTACGCCGCCAGCAAGAAGTCGAACGAACTCTTCGCGCACACCTACAGCCACCTCTTCGGCATCCCGAGCACCGGCCTGCGCTTCTTCACCGTGTACGGCCCGTGGGGCCGGCCGGACATGGCGCTGTTCCTCTTCACGCGGGCGATCCTCGCCGGCGAGCCGGTCAACGTGTTCAACCACGGCAAGATGCAGCGTGACTTCACGTACATCGACGACATTGTCGAAGGCGTCGTGCGCACGCTGGACCGCGCCCCGCAGCCCAATCCCGCGTTCGATGCGGCCAGCCCGACCCGGCTCATTCCTGGGCGCCGTACCAGGTGCTCAACATCGGCAACCATGGCCCGGCCGGACTGCTCGAATATCTGGACGCGCTGGAAGAGGCCCTCGGGCGCAAGGCCCAGCGCAATTACCTGCCGATGCAGCCGGGGGATGTGCCGGCGACGTTCGCGGACACCACGCTGCTGACCGAATGGACCGGGCACAAGCCGGGGACGCCGATCCGGGAAGGGATAGCGCGGTTTGTGGCCTGGTATCTCGAACACTACGGCACGCGCTAGGCCAATTCAGCCCTGCCCTTGACGTATCGGCTTCCCGACCCCGCGTCCATCCCGGCTTTAGCCGGCTTCGGCCTGCCATTCCCGGCGTTTTGCGAGCCGTTATCTCGCTTAGGATCGACGCTTCCTCCTCCTACCGACGGCCGCAGAACCACCGTGAATTGCTCCATGTCCGCGCCCGCCTTTGGGCGTGATCAGTTCCGAAGAGAAAGCTCGACCGGCCCGATTACCTTGGTTTGCAGTCTGGACGCTTGCTCGTGTTGTCCCTGAAATTGAGCCTATGTCTCACGATCAATCGCAGTTCGTTGACTGCCGAGATCTAAGTGGAAAGACGAGAACCCGACGAACGGATCGGACGGGACTGGTGCAGAGCCGCGTTCTGGATCGACTTCCGAGGCCGGCGCTATCCGGTCCTGCCACGCGAAGTTGCGCCCCTCCTGCTGGTCCCCATCGCGCTGGTCGTCATCGCGCTGGCCGTACTGGAGTGGCGCCTCGGGTCGCTCGCCAGAGCGAGGTGAAATCGTCGGACCCGAGTGGCAGGTGGAGGACCGACTGATCAACGAACCTCAATGCAGTCAAGATCAGGCAACCCGGCCTGGAACGGCGCTGGACGTCCGAAGGGATACGTTGGACAGAGCCGGCCGCAAGCCGCAAACGCATCGTCGTCGTTGGTGATTCCTTTGCGTGGGGTTCCGGGAACCTGAATGCCAATGACATCTGGTGGAGACAACTGGCAAGGGAATTGCAGCGAAGGGGCTACTGGAGCGTCGAGGTCTTGTCTCTATGCCAGTCAGGCGCATCCACCGAGGATCAGCTCCACTGGTTGCGCGAGGAAGGCTGGCTGGAGAAGTCCCGGCCCGATCTCGTCATCTTCGGATACGTTACGAACGACGCAGCGATTCGGCGGGGCGACGGATTCATGGTTCGCCAGGTTGGTGGCGATGTTCCGCTGCCATCCTGGTCCGGATTGGATGACACGCTGGGACGAGTGGCGCCGAACGTGGCCGCACAGGTCCGGTCTCTACTGATCAGAAGTGGGAAAGTGTCCTCGTCGACGCCTACCCGTACTCGGCTTGGGAACTGAAGATTCTGGAAGAACCGAACATCTCGGGCTATCGCACCGTCCTGAACGATCTGGGATCGTTTCTGCGCGCCAGCGCTACACCCCACGTGTTCTTCACGCTCCCCAACAGCCCGACGCACGACCTACTTCGAGCCACGCTATTCCGGCGTGCGCCCGCACTTCGAGGCAGCCGGAATTCCGTTCGTCGACCTGCTGCCGTCGTTCGTGAATGAATTTGGTGAAGATCGTGCTCGACTCGGGTGGGGCATCAATCCTGCGAACGGTCATCCTGGTCAGGTAAGCACTCGGTTCTATGCGCGCAAGGTCGCCGATTGGCTGGAGAGCCATCACCCCGACCTGCTGGGCGAACGAACCCAGGCTGCCCGTCAAGCTCACCCCGCGGATCAACGACTGGATGCCCCCCGCAGCAAGAATCCGACCGGTCGGCGAAGGAACCTGGACAGTTCAGATCCCCAACGCGGAAGCGCGTGCTCCACGGCTGTCGATCAATCGGGCGTTCACGATGCTCTCATTCGAGATCCCGGTTGCGATCGACACCATTCGCATCGCAGGCAACGATCTTGAGGAAGTCGAGCTTTTCTACACGACGGTGAACTCGGCAACCGGTGTCGACAGGGGCGAGCCCGTGAGCGCCGGCAAGCGCTCGGGCAACTCGGCAGCCTGGCAACTCCCTGCCGATGCGCTCACCAACACCCTGAGGCTTACCGGAAACGCCCCGCGACTGGCCCGAGACGCTTTTGCCACGGCGAATCTGACGATGACGTTTCGGCGAGCCGGCGGTGCGTCCATGAGTTCAAGCACGTATGTCCTCGGAATCTCTGCCTACTACCACGACGCTGCGGCGGCCCTGCTGCGTGATGGCGAGATCGTCGCGGCTGCGCAGGAGGAGCGCTTCACGCGCATCAAGGGCGATTCCGCGTTCCCGCATCGCGCGATCGACTACTGCCTGCGCGCTGCGGGCCTGAACGAACGGGAGCTCGAGCATGTGGTGTTCTACGAGAGTCCGGTGGCGAAGTTCGAACGCCTGGTCACCACCTATCACCTGACGGCACCACGCAGTCTCCGGAGTTTCCTGAGCGCGATGCCGAAATGGCTGACGACCAACCTGTGGCTGGAACAGGAGATCCAGCGCGAGCTCGGCATCAAGCGGCCGATCGCCTTCTGCGATCACCACCTGTCGCACGCGGCGAGCGCGTTCTTTCCGTCACCTTTCAGCGAAGCGGCGGTTCTGACGATCGACGGCGTCGGCGAATGGTCGACGACGACGTTCGGCGTCGGTCGCGGCAACGAGATCGAGCTTCAATCGGAGATCCGTTTCCCGAACTCCGTCGGCCTGCTGTATTCGGCGTTCACCTACTTCACCGGTTTCAAGATCAATAGCGGCGAGTACAAGCTGATGGGGCTTGCGCCGTACGGCGAGCCCATCTATGCGGATGTCATCCGGCGAGAGTTGATCGACATCGGCGATGGTGGCGCGATCCAGCTCAACCAGAGGTACTTCGACTATCTCGGCGGTCTGACGATGACGAATGAGCACTTCGCAGACCTGTTCGGCGGTCCACCGCGACAGCCCGAAGCGCCGATCACGCAACGGGAGATGGACATCGCCGCCAGCATTCAGAGCGTTCTCAACGAAGTCGTGCTGACGATGGCGCGTCACGTCCGCGAACAGACCCAGGCGCGCAACTTGGTGATGGCGGGCGGTGTCGCGTTGAACGTCGTGACCACCGGCCTGCTCGCACGTTCGGGGCTGTTCGACGACATCTGGATTCAGCCAGCGGCTGGTGACGCCGGCGGTGCGCTGGGTGCCGCGCTTTGGTACTGGCACATGCAGCTTCAGCACCCGCGCCGACCGGCGCCGACCGACGCCATGCAGGGATCACTGCTCGGGCCCGAGATCGCACCCACGAGCCTGTCAGACGATCAGGCACTGCGCGAGCTGGGTGCCGTTTGGACAACGCTGGACGATGCCTCTGCCGCATCGACGCTCGCCCGACTGATCGCCGAAGGCAACGTCGTTGCCGTCGCGCGAGGACGGATGGAGTGGGGACCACGAGCGCTCGGCGCGCGATCGATTCTCGGCGACGCCCGGCGCACCGACATGCAGTCACACATGAACCTCAAGATCAAGTTCCGCGAGAGCTTCCGGCCGTTCGCACCGATGGTTCTCGCCGAAGACGCGTCAACCTACTTCGACATGCAGCATGACAGTCCCTACATGCTGTTTGCATACCCGGTCGCCGAAAGGCAGAGAGTGGCTCCGCCCGCCGAAACCGACCAGCTCTTCGGCATCGAGCGACTGAAGGCGCCCCGCTCGACAATCCCGGCGGTAACGCATGTCGACTACTCGGCACGCGTGCAGACCGTCAGAGCCGAGACACATCCTTTCATGCATGCCGCGCTGGCCGAGTTCAAACGCCTTACCGGTTGCAGCGTCATCATCAACACGTCTTTCAATGTGCGTGGCGAGCCGATCGTCTGCACAGCTGGCGACGCCTATCGCTGCTTTGCCATGACGGATATTGACTACCTGCTCGTCGGCAATCGCCTGTGTGCTCGCGACCAACAGCCGGTGGCATCGCGCAACGCCGAGCAGCGTGAGAAGTGGCTCGCAAGCTTTTCCCTCGACTGAAATGGAAGCTTCGCCCGAGACCTATCGCGACCGGCTGGCAGCACGAAGAGCGGTGGCCGATCTCAAGCGTCACGCCGGGTTCGGAATGGCGATCTCGTCGATCCTTATCGGATGGTCGGCGTGGAAGTACTACTTCGCGGTGGGGGTGAACGACTCACTGTGGTTCGCACTCTTGCTTCTTGGCCTTGGGGGACTCGTCGCCGCTCGCGCCATTCCGTCGATCTGGACACTACCCGAGCGCGCTATCGCATTAGTCATGCAGCACATGGGGCACTGGCTCTTCGCGATCGTTCTGGCATTCCTGTACTTCGCGCTAGTGACACCGCTCGGAATCGTTGCCCGGATGAGCACCAAGGAATCGTTCGTGGATTGGCATCGCGATCAGCTGTCAGGGCGAGCGCGCTGGACGCCCAAGGAGATCACGGCTGACGGCGGTGTTCGACACAAGCGCCGGTCGCTGATACGCAGCTTGGCGGTCGTTCTTCTGCACTTCCATCGGCGCAAACTCTACTTCGTGTTGCCGTTTCTTGCGATCGTGCTGGCACTTGGCCTTGCGCTGTTCTTCGTCAAGGGATCAGCACTGGCGCCATTCATCTATACGCTGTTCTAGCCAGGGCGAACGTGCCGGCCCCGGCTAGAGGACTTGACTACGCTTTCTGTGCGGCGAGCATCCGCGACAGGACACTGTCCGGCCTTGCCGCAAGCGTGGACCAATCATCATCTTCTACGACCTGACCGCCATCTATTGCCACAATTCGATCGCAGAACCGAACAGTATCGAGCCGGTGCGCAACGATTAGCATCGTAGTGCTGCCCTTGATGTTCTCAAGCGCCGCGCGAACAGCGGCTTCGGACTCGCTGTCTAGGGCACTTGTCGGCTCGTCTAGGATCAGCAGATGCGGCTGGCGGTACAGTGCCCGGGCGAGCGCGATGCGCTGGCGCTGCCCGCCCGACAGGCGTCCGCCGCGCTCACCCACCACTGTGTCGAAGCCCGCTGGCATAGCTTCGACGAACTCGAGGGCGCCCGCCATGACAGCAGCATCGCGAATTCTCGCCGTGTCGGGAGTCCCTTCACCCCACACGATGTTCTGCGTGACGGTGCCATGCACGATCGGCGTGCTCCTGCAGAACGAGACCGATGCGACGCCGCCATTGTTCCAGGTCATACTCGCTGAGCGTGAGTCCATCGAGCAGTACCACACCACTCGACGGCATTAACAGGCCAGTCAGCAAGTCGAGCAGCGTGCTCTTGCCTGATCCCGACGCCCCGATGACCCCAATCGCTTTTCCTACCGGCACCGTCATCGACACCCCGGAAAGCGCGCTGGTCTGCCCCCCCGGATACCGATAGGACACATCCCTAAGTTCCAGCGCGTGCTTCAACCTCGGAGACCGCGTTCCGCTCGGCGGTTCCACTGCCGCTTCCGCGAGCTTTCTGCGCTCCTCCCACGTTACGAACCACGAGTGATAGGTGCGAGCCTGGAACAAGGAGTCCTGCACAGTGAGCAGGCGCGGCGCGAGGCGATAAAAGACGGCCAGGAAGACCAGTGCGGCAGGCACTCCTTCCGTTTGTCCGCGCAGCGACAGGCCGAGGAAAACGGCGATGAAGCCCAGACCAAGCAGTTCAAACGCGTAGCGTGAGCCAACTGAATACATTTGGCTCATGAAGAAGCTGCGACGCCATGCCTCGTAGAGCACGCTGGCCTGGCGCTCTGCTTCCGGGCACGAGTCCTGTCGCGCGGATGAACTTTAGGCCGAAGAACACGTCGGACACGCGTTCACCAATCGACGACACGATGCTGGACAATGCGTCTGCGTGGTGCGCGCCCATCGGCCGACGACCACGTACAGCGCGGCGCCGACGACACCGAAGGCCAGGGTGTACAGCGTCATCGGCACGGAGATGAAGAGCGCCACGGCTAGATAAGCGGTGCTCGCCCCCATGGCGGCCAGTGCTTGCACGAAGACCTGCGTGCCGACGCCCATCTGCAGCCCTTCAATGACTTGAGCCTTGGAAATATCGCCAGCCGCATGCTTAGGAACGCCGGCCATGACATCTGCATTAACGCGGTTCCCATCATCTCCCGCGCGCGCCGTTCAACGCCGGTCCGTAACCGCAATAGCGCGGCTTCCGCGAGAAAGCGCGCCAACGAACCTGCACACGCAAGAGTGACGAAGGTGACAACGCCTGCCATCGGCCAAGAACTGCGATCCGCGGGCAACAAACTTGCGTACAGACCCTCCGGTGCCGATGCGCCGGGAAGGGAAGCGCTCAGGGCGGGGATCAGCGCAGCGAGACCTAGTCCCTCGAGCGAGTGCGCCTGCGCAGCCGAACCCTACGGCCATGATGGCGAGACTGGGAAACCAGCCCGCAAGACCGCAGGAAGTCTCGCCAGCAGAGCCTCACATCGCCTCCTGCAGCACGTCGCGAATGAGGCGATCCCAGCGATCAATATGCGGGTCGGGGAAAAGCGCTCTGTGACTTCGGGCGCTCGCGCGGCAAGCCGTGCCCGTTCGACTGGGTCGGCCATCAATCGCCTCATCGCGTCGGCCAACGCTTTTCCGTCTTCAGCCGGCACGAGTAGACCATCGACCTCGTGACGCACGATCCGACCGGGACCGAATGGGCAATCAAAGCTGATCACAGGCATGCCAGCCGCCATCGCCTCCGCGAGCGCCATGCCGAAGCCTTCGTAGCGGGACGAAAAGACGAATAGGTCGTCATGGCCGACGCCGGCGAACGGGTGCAGCAGTAGCGCCGGCAAGACGAACGCGGCTCGCCACTCCCAGTGCCTGCGCCAATC
>CAWBRW010000028.1:0-28399 GCA_963791235.1 uncultured beta proteobacterium
CGAGGCACCGGTGAAGTTCGTCATGTCCCAGTAGCTGCCGGCGCCGTCGAGCAGGGAAAAATCGCGCTCGAAGCCGCGCGCGGCGGGAATCTGGTTGGGCGCCTTGCCCAGGTGCCACTTGCCGACCATGTAGGTGTGATAGCCGGCGCCTCTCAGCAGCTGCGGCAGCGTGACGACCCGGTTGCTGAGGTAACCCTCGTAGCCGACGGCGCCGGCGCTGGTTGGGCGCGGTCCACTCGTCCATGTTGCCCAGGCCGTTGAGGTGGGTGTCGACCCCGGACAGCAGCATCGACCGCGTCGGCGAGCAGCTCGCATGCGTGTAGAAGTTGGTGAAGCGCACGCCGTCCTTCGCAAGCGCATCGAGGTTGGGCGTACGGATCTCGCCGCCGAACGAACCCATGTCGGCGAACCCCATGTCATCGCCGAGGATGATGACGATGTTGGGCCGGCGGGGTGCATCCGCGCCAATTGCAGCGGAGGGCGCAGCGAGTGCGGCGACCATGCTGACGAACCACAGCTCGATCAACCGCCCGCCGATGTCGCGCGGGTCGACCGATGGCGCTTGTTCCGGGCATGGGCATGGTCAGCGTGGCGGAATGTCTGTGCTCTCGGCTCGTCCATGGGTTGCGTCTGTTCGGGGATTGCCAGTACTCAAGGTGAATTGCAGTGAACATCACGGAAGGAGAGAGTGACCGAAGGGGGGCGGGATCTGGAGCTTGGATAAGCGGGCACGGGCGCGCCAGCATGTTGCACCAAGGCGCGTTCAATTTTCAACAGACGGGGGGCGTTGCGCCGAGTCTTCGGCCTGCGTTCTAGCGCCGGTTGTGAGGACGCGGTTGATAGACTTTGCCTTTGCCGGAAGGGCCGGCCGCCTTCCGTCCTCGCGGCGACCAGGTGCGAGCCTTGCAGTCTTCAGCCGGCAATCTGGTTCGTCTATCGGAATTCCGCAAAAAACCAGGATGGTTGAGCCGATCTCCTCTATCGAGCAGCCTGCGGTCACCGTGGTCGAGATCAGCGATCCGGCGGCTGCCAACGCCGGCATCGAGTTGATCGACCTGGATGCGGTACAACTGCAGGCGACGCCCTTTCGAGCGCGGCGTGTGATCGTTCGCCTCGAAACAGCCACAGTCGTGTTTCACGCCACCAACGTCCGCGTGCGGACTCGCACGCGCGTCCTAACAGATCTGCTTGCCTACGTCACGTTCGGTCCCCAGGCGAGCGGGACGGTGAACGGTATATCTGTCCGGCCCGGCTTGATGCTTGCGGCGGAATCGGAAGCCGAAGCCGCGTTCGTCACCGACGCCCACTGGGAGAGCCTTACGTTCCTCCTCGCGCCGCAGGAGATCAGGGCACATCTGATTGCTCGTCAGCGGGCGGGCACGTTTCGTCTGCCGCACGGCGTCGAGGAGCCGCTGCAGGTGGACGCAGAGCGGGTAATAAGGCTCTTCGACTGGGGTAAGCGACTCGTGGATACCGCTACAGATCAACCCAGTGTGTTCAATGAGATGAGGCAAGAGCGGGTCGCGGCTCAGGTCGAGCTCCTCGAGAATCTCCTGGCGACGCTCGGCGGGGCGGACGATTTCGAGCCCAACCGGTTCGACCGGACGCGGCAGACGCAAAGTCGCATCGTGAAGATCGCCGAGGAGTACGCCTTGTCGAAGGTTGGCGAACCTCGCTACGTCACCGATCTTTGCAGAGCCACCGGGGCAAGCGAGCGCACCCTTGAGTATGCGTTCAAAGAGGTCATGGGGCTGGCGCCGATGACGTACCTGATTCGGCTGAGATTGCATCGGGTGCGCCAGGCGCTGTTGGCAGCGACAGCTGAATCAACCACGGTCTCGACCAAGGCGCTCAACTGGGGCTTCTGGCACTTCGGTGAATTCTCTCGGGCTTACAAGGACTGCTTTGGCGAGTTGCCGTCCGACACTTTGCGACGAAATTCGAGTTAGAAGAAACGGCTGGCGTTGTCGTTGTCGCAAACAGGCCACCCCGGGGAAAAACCGTCTACTTTGGGTGGAATCCAGCTCCGCTTGGAGACGTCGGCTTCTGGCCGGCTCACGTCCTAACGTTTGAAGGCAAGCAGCAGTACGCCTCCCGCGACCATCGCGATGCCGGTCCATTCACGCGGAGACGGGCGCTCGCCGAGAAACGCAAAAGCGAAGATGGCCACCAGTACAAGGCTGAACTTGTCGACAGGCGCGACCTTCGAGGCATCACCGATTTGAAGGGCGCGGAAGTAGCACACCCAGGATGCGCCTGTGGCTAGACCCGATAGGCCCAAGAACAGCCACGTCCGACTCGGCAGTGTGAACGGGTTGCTCCACTTACCCGTGAACCAAACAAAGGCCGAAAGGACAACAATGATGATCCCTGTCCGAACAAGTGTGGCGAGATCAGAGTCGACCCCTTGAATTCCGACCTTGGCAAAGATCGCCGTAAGGGCGGCGAACAGGGCGGACAGGACTGCCCAATAGAACCAACCGGCGGACGCGGGGACCATGGCGCCAATCTATCAGTTCGCCATGGACGAGCAAAATTGCAGACTGCAGAAGTCAAAGCGTGCGAAGTGCGAGGCGCGACGCGGCATTGCCATCGCACACTTTAGAAAAGCGTCAGCTTTCAGGCGAACTGAGCGGCCTCGACAGATGGCAGGAGTTGGCCGCAGCCGGCCAAATCAAGCAGCTAGACGGCTGTCAATGGGGCGACGTACCCATTTGATCTACGCATAGTGGACGGCGAACGCACGGCCATGATCGCGTTGACCGTGATAGCGGGACAGCAGTCTGTGTCGTCTTTCCTTACACACTGCTGCTCTGTGTCTCGGTCTCGGCAATGCGTCTCCGGTCGAATCAGAGACTTACATCGGCTTGCATGACCTTTGCTTGTGTCGGGGCTTTCAACGGTGCCGAGCGGCGCCTTACGCAACCGCGGCTGGGGTTCGCGGCATCAGTCGCAATGCTTGCGCAGGCGACCAGGCTGCGACGGGCTATACAACAATTCGTCGTCAAACGCAGTTGAAGGAGGGACCATGGTTTGCGTGCGAACTCGTTTGTTCCGTTGCCTCGTCGTTTCATCATTGCTTGCGCCTGTGTGCCAGGCGGCGTACTCCGCGCCCGTCGACATTTTCACGCCGGTACCGACTTCGGTCTTCAACGACCGCATCGGCAACAGCCGCTTCTTTTCAGGTCCCAACACCGACCGCGTCCGCGTCTCCACGTTCGTGTTTCCGTCGCCCGACTCGGATGTTTTCGACGGAACCTCGAATGGCGGGGCAACGACGGTCAGCGTGACGCACTCAAATTTTGGCGCGATTACTCCAGACCCCAGACTGTTGACTTGGGTCGGACTGACTTCGCCGAATGGCGGCTCGCGAAATGAGTTCACAACAACGTTCAATCGAGCCAACAGCGCGGTTGCGCCGCTTCTCGACGCGTGGGACGCCACCCCCTTTTCGATCACGGTCAGCAATCCCGACGCGCCCGGCCCCAAGGCGGTCACTTACAACGCGCCCGACTTCGACAAGAATGCGCTGCCCCCTTTCGTTACTGACTTGACGCTGACCGGCGGCGGCCTGAATCCAACGCTTGACTGGACGATTCCATCAAGCGGCCTATTCCGACCGGTGTAAGTATCCAGATCAGGAAGATCAACGCAGAGTCCGCCGACAAGACGCGCATCACTGACGCTACCTTGGTTCATACCAGGAACTTACCGGCCGGGACCCTGACCTATACGATCGACGAGCTGTTCAGCAACCGCGCGCTGACCGGCGTGGACGGACTGGAAGAAGGTGAGAAATACGAAATCTCGGTACAGCTCGACTACGCTACAGGAGGTCAACTCAAAGGCCGGTCGCGGACCTTCTTCGAGTTCAAGCCGCTGCCAACAGGTACCGGCGGCGTCACCGTGTATCTGCCCAGTGTCGGCATCGACGGCAAGTTCAAGTTCGATGTCGAGGTGGCGACGGGTGAGAAGATCGCCCTGGATCCTGTCGTCGCAATTGGGTATGACTACCAAATCGGCGCGGGCGACCCGCTCTTCCAGAGCGTCGAGCTGCCGGATATTGGGGACGGCCTCTTTGACCTGTACTTATTCGAGGGCAGTGACTGGATTTTCAAGACCGTACTTGCCGCCGAGTCGCAGTACTTCTTTGCGGGCGCCGGAGTCGATCGGTTCCGCGTCCTAGGAATCGAGACTAGTGCGGGTCTCGATCCGACCGACACGACAGCGTTCGTCACCACGCTGACTTTCGCGGGCGATGGGCGCTTCACCGGCACGATGACGCCGATTGTTACGAGCGTGCCCGAACCTGCCACCCTCGTCCTTCTCTCGCTTGGACTCGCCGGTCTCGCAGCTTCGCGCCGTCGCAAGCAGTAAACCAATCGGTTAACGAAAGCCCCGCTTCGGCGGGGCTTTCGCCCAGGAGTCGGACATCACGCTCAGTTGGCAGTCGATTCCGCGGCAATGAGTAGTTCGCAAAGTCAGGTTCTTGGTTCGTCAACACGCCCTAGAGTTGCGGCACGTCCGCTTTAAAGCGGAGACAGAGACTGGTTGAGGGCTGATGTCATCACGCGCCTGACCGGCCCCTCTCGGCCGTGAGCGTCGGGGGGCAGCGAATTAGTATCCTCTCGGCGTCTACCGACGTGACGTTGCTTCCGCCTCGTCGTTGGATTGCCGCTTCGGACAGCACCTGACGAGGTAGACCTTGCGACCATCTGCAAACTCGAGGTACCCCAGTCGGCCGGGACGAATCATCCAGCGCAGCTCGATCTTGTCATGCAAGGTCAGGCCGCCGGTTCGATCGCTGAAAGCGACGTGGCTGTAGCCATGAAGCCACTGCCACTCGGAGACAACATCAGCCGCTCCGAGAGATTCAGTGACGTCGGAGCAAGTGACGTTCAAGTTCGAGTAATGGCCGGCCGATGTCCTTGCGACGGGATCTGCGCTGCAGCTGGCAATTTGTTCCGCCGTAGGCACATCCGGTTCGCCGGCGGCCACGCCAGAGACCAGGACAACCAGGGGAACGACGGACAAAGCGTGCTTGATCATCCCAGTTGACGGTTTGGTTCATTGTCGCTGCCAGGCGCGATGGCCGCGGCTGCTCACGGTCTCGCCAAGCTCGCCACTGCAACTATGTCCGCACTTGGGCGAACTGGGCAACCATCAGAAGTGGCAGCTCATGGCCGCAGCTTGACTCCTCTGGCGTGGAAGTGCCGTTACCCGTTGGGCCATCGGTCGCACTCTGAATGCTCGCGAAGAATGGCAGCCGGGAACGCCCACTAGTTGGGCCTCATTTGCGCAGCGCATTCTTGTAGATCTTGCCGTCCTTCATGATGACGAGCAGGTTCTTCTCCGGATCCTCGATCAGCTTGATGTTGGCGATCGGATCGCCGTCGACGAGCAGGAGGTCGGCGAGCGCGCCTTCCTCGACCACGCCGAGCTTGCCGGGATACGGATTGCGCTTGCCGGACAGCGCCAGCAGTTGGGCGTTGGTCCCGGTCGCCATGACGAGCGTTTCGGCGGGGGTGTACCAGCGGACCAGCTTGGCCAGCAGTTCCCCTTGACGCTGCGCCAGCCTCGGGGAGAACAGGATGTCGGTGCCGAACGCCGTCTTGATCTTGTACTTCTTCGCCAGCGCGAAGGTTCTGTCCGTACCGGCGAACACCTCCAGCGCCTTGGCCCGCTCGAGCGAGCCGGGCGGAAACGCGTCGGCCAGTTCGTCGGGAAACGCCTGCGTGCTCAACCAGATGCCCTTCTCGGCGATCAGCTTGGCGGTCGCTTCGTCCATCAGGTGGCCGTGTTCGATGCACTTCACGCCGGCGGCGATCGCGCGCTGGATCGAGACGGGCGTGTAGGCGTGCACGGTGACGTAGGTGCCCCAGTTCTCGGCGGCTTCAACGGCGGCGCGCAGCTCGGCCTCGGTGAAGGTGGACGCGTCGAGCGGGCTGTGGGGCGACGCCACGCCGCCGCCCGCCGTCAGCTTGATCTGCGACGCGCCCAGCATGAGCTGCTCGCGCACGCGCACGCGGACCTCATCCGGACTGTCGGCGATCATGGCGGCGCCGAGTCTGCTCCCCGCGGGACTGCGGTGCGCCGAGCGTGCGCGGCAGTTCGAACGGCTGGCGGAAGTCGCCGTGACCACTGGTGACGGTGATGATGGCGCCGGACGGGTAGATGCGCGGACCGGCGACGATGCCCTCGTCGATGGCGCGCTTGAGCCCGAACGCCGGCCCGCCCATGTCGCGAACGGTGGTGAAGCCGCGCATCAGCGTGTCCGTCGCCTCGGCGCCTGCCACGAGATTGAGGTAGCCGATGTCCCCTGCGAGCAGCGCTGCCGGCGTCGGCCGCACCAGCATCGTGTGCCAGTGCATGTCGATCAGCCCGGGCATCAGCGTGCGCCCGCCACCGTCGATGAGCACGGTGGTGGCGCTTCGATCGGTCGGGATCGGAGCGGTGGAGATGCGCTCGATCTGATTCCCGCGCACCAGGACGTTTCTCGGCCCTGAAAGAGTGCTGCTCTTGCCGTCAAAGATGCGGACGTTCTGAAATAGCGTGACCGCGCCACCGGACGGAGTGGCAGGACTCGCGCGCTGCGCTTCCTGCGCCTCGCCTGCTTGGCAAAGACCGACCAGGAGTGCCACCAATACCAACGGTCGATACTGCCGGCGTTTTAGCTTGCTGGTCATGTATGCCAACCTCCAATCGCGCCTGGCTCGCTCGACGCCTCACGTGATCTTACGGCCGCTTTGGCGCCGAACGTCGAGGTCCGCTTCCGTGCCATTTGAACCGCCGATCAACCGGTCCGTTACTGGCCGGCAGCGTCATTACGGCGCATTACGGACGTTGCCGTAATTGCGGAAGGGGCTATCGCTGACGCAATCATTGCGACCATAGAGTCCCAACCAGCCACCGCACTCTGTCCCTTTCGGATTGATCGAATTGACGCAACTATGTCCGAAATAAAGCAGTTCAGGCAACAAACCGAAGGGACTGCTCCTGGCCGAATCCTCCCGCCTTGGCCAGCGCGGTCAGCTTTTTCGACCGCTCGCCGGCGGCCGATTCTTTCGATAGGAGTTTTTGAGGGCTATCTTGCCACCACGAAAGGTGAACAGATCGCAGCCGTGAACCTCGACGCGAGCTCCGTCCGCGCGTGTTCCAGTAAAGGTCCATTCCGACACGCCTCTTTCGCCGGCAATGAAATGGCGAGCACCGCCCCAGTGAGCATCCGGAAACGCTGCCCAGACCTCGGCGAAGCCGGCACGCACCGCCTCATGTCCAACGTACCGTGTCCCACAGATGTCTGAACCGGCCGAGGCTTCGAATACGCAGTCATGGGTCATGAACGTCATCAATGCATCAACGTCATGGCGATTCCAGGCATCTCCAAAGGCCTGCAACATCTCAACGGTCACGCTCGCATCCGGATTCGGCATGGCCAGTTGCTCCGTTCTGCAAACGCGGGCTGCTCAACCCGCGTAGATCGCGCCCACCGCTTCATTGCATCAAGCCAGGCCGGGGGCGCAAAGCCGGCGGCGCGGAGTTCACCTTCCAGACACTCGTCGCGCAGTGGCGCGAGCGCGAAATTCTGGCGCCAGACGCGTGATGTCCGCAATCAGGCTGATTAGCCCACCGCCGCCGATGTCGGGTTCTGGCCGGCCCGAGACTCGATGGAGCTAGATACTCCGCGACCCTTAGCGGAAGTTGGCGATCGCCGAAAGCAGACATGCTCGATCGCAAGGGACGAACCAGACCACAGTCCGTCCCCTCCTTGACCGCTTATTTCAAGTCCATGCAGTTGGCGTAGTAGGTCACCGTCGCCGGCCAGTCGGAGAAGATGCCGAGGATCTTCACCTCACGTGCCAGCACATCGAGCGCCTTGTACATATCGCTGTCCTTCTTGATCGCTTTGCCCTGCGGGTCGAAGTCGAAGTAGAAGCCCGCCTTCGACGCTCCCTGGCGGAGGTCGGCGCGCTCGAAGGTCCAGGTGATAATGTCGAATCCCATCGCCTTCAGGTCCTTCGCGAGCTTGGAAGGCACGATGCGGTCGTTCGCATCAAGCGCGAGCAGTGCGGGCATCGCCGGGGCGATGATGCGCACACCGCGCTTCTTCAACATCTTGAAGTACTCCATCCTGTCCATCGTGTCATACGGAGGCTGGATGATGATGTCGTTCACCGGGTCGGTGGCGTTGAAGTCGAGCAGGTAGACCGCCTGCTTTCCGTACGGCGTCTTGTCGATCAAGTACAGCACGTCTTCCACATTGAACGACTGCGGCCATGCATCGCGCGGCTTGACGTCCTGCTTGTCCAGAACGTCGGCGTACGCCTGCGCGTAATTCTGCTGTGGCGTCCTGCTCGTTGGCTCCTTGAAGACCTCCTCGATGCGCTTCTTGCCAGTGGCGGGATCCACCACGCTTTCCTTCAACTCGGGTGTGTGCTTGACACCAAGCCGCTTGTTGAGTTCGATGCTTTCCGTAAACGTCATCAGCGTGCCACGGCCGGTGTACAGCTCGGTGCGCCATGGCGCGGTGCCGCCGAGGAACTCGGCGGCCGTGCGCGCGTTGGGATTGGACGCGTCCATCTTCCCGGTGAGCGTCCTGAACTCCGCGAGGGTAAGGTCAGAAGTGCGGCATTCGGCACTGGCTGGCGTGAGTCGGTTGCCGGCGGCGTCGAAGGTCGCGGGCGTGAACTTCTTGGTGCATTTCTCGGCGAGCGGCGTGACAAGGATGTTAGTCGTGGTGTGGAGATCATTCTCAGCATGGCGGCATACCAACTGGCCGTCCCTCGTGAACGTGACGTCGCACTCGACAATGCCGGCACCCTGCCGCGCTCCTCCCTCGTACGACTCCCGGGTGTGCTCGGGGAACTGCAGCGCCGCGCCGCGGTGCCCGATGGAGAAGTCCGTGCGACGGAACGGCCCGTCCGTGCATTGCATCAGCCGGTGCTTCAGCGGGCCTTCATCCATGCCCTGAATCAGGTAGAACGGCCTGGGTCCAAGTTGGATTGAATCGCCGTCCTTGTGGCCGTTTTGATGGCCGCGATTGTCGTCGGCCGCATTGACCGCCGGGACGACGCCGGACAGCATTGCGAACGCAGTCGTCAGCCCGACGGCGCAAACGATGTGGCGCATGAGTTCCTCCAGTGGAGGCGGCTTGGTGCCTCCCGTGTTGATCAGTCCGCGTCTCGGCGGCTGTATTGATTTTACGAACTAGACACGGCCGCCGCGTGACGGCTATATGGGCGGGCGCCCTCCCGCGAGTCGCGAAACGCGGGATTGACCACATGGGCGATGCGTCATATTTCCCTGGGACTCACGGTCCGCAGATTGGAAAAGAGCGCATCGCGAATGGCCCGAGCCGGGTACGTCCGCTTACAGGACGTTCGCACCCGGTCGAGTAATGGCAGCTGCTGGCCGGCTCGCGCCGAATCAAGTCGACACGCAGTCAGCTACTTTCTGATCTCGTATTTCATGTCGTTGCCCCAATCAGCGCATGGGTTGGGGGCATCCTCCGCGACTTGGATTCGCCACGCACTCAGGCCAAGGTGCGACCTCCTTACGTCCTCAAGCGTGACAAGGCCCGACCTTATGGCATCTAAGCGGTCCTTTCGGGTCGGACTGGAGTACAGATTTGCGCGCCGGACCGAGCTAGGAAGCTGTTCGTAAGCGATGCGAACCCAGCCGCCGGCTTCAAACCTGAAGATGAAGTACGGTGGCTTCGGACACCCGTTGGCTTGATAGTCGGTCAGCGTGATCCCGGTCGCAACTACATACGGAATCTCACCTGAAAAGTCCAAAGTCATCGGCCGAAGAGACCTTCCCGCCTCCCACACCACTGACTTGCCATCTCTGGTCTTGAAAGTCAGCGTGTAGTCCGACTCTCCCGGCGGCTGACCGTTCTCCACCGGTACTTCGCCAGTGCGCACGCTTCGTTCAATCACGATCACCCGACCGTCGTGCAGCTGGACTTCTTCATTCCACCGATAGGTGGGTTTGCCGAGGCACGACGAGAGCAGTGCGATGCCGACGAGAACGCACAGCACGCGGGCGAACGAGGACACTGCATCTGAAGTGCCAAGCGCGCTCACTTCTCCCTTCCCTAGAGGTCTGCCTCTCAGGCAATTCTGACCCAGGCATCGAACTTCCGGTAATGGCCGATGCGGGCTCGCCTTGACGTGCGTAAGTAGGGAAAGGCAGAAGCCGCGCTATTGAGCTGGCGTCATGTACTTTGCGAAGTTCTCCACGTAGTCATCGAAGTTCTCTTCAAGCATCAGCCGATACTCGCTCAAGAAGTAGTCGATCGTTTCGTCGCGCGAGGCCGCCATTTCTTCCTTGGTCCCGAAGCCACGTGCGCTTGCCCAAGCATTGAAGCGCGCGGTTGCGTACATCATCGAGGCGCTTGCCCTAACCCGATCGATCTCCTCTAACTGCTCGTTGGAAAGATGGATGTGCGCGTCCGCGCGCTCGTAGAACTTGTCGTCAACACCGTCTGGCACAAACCCTCCCACCGGTAGTCGGTTTGACTGCTTTCGGGCAATTGTGACGGCACTGCATCAGGGCGGCAATTGGCCGGCTTCGACTTCTTTCTCTTAACAGCACTGCAGGGTTATCTAAGCGTTCGGAAAGTTGCCGCTTCGGGCGGTCGACTCGGATTTTGTCGCCGCGGTCGACAGGTTTCCACGACTCGGAAGCACCCCCGCCAGAAGCCGTCCATTACTCAGCCCGCAACGACTCGACCGGGTCGAGCAGGGATGCGCGCCGCGCCGGTGCCACGCCGGCGACCAATCCGATGACCGACGCCAGCGCAATCGCCAGCACCGCGTACACGACCGGTGTGTGAACCGGCAGCGCCGGCACAGCCAGGTGGATCAGCTGCGCCAATCCGATGCCGAGCAGCAGACCGAACGCACCGCCGAGCCCCGCCAGCACAACGGCCTCGCCGAGAAAGAGGCTGAGGATCGTGCGCCGGCGCGCACCGAGCGCCAACATCAGTCCGACCTCGCTGGTCCGTTCCGCAACCGCGATCGTCATGATCGTCACGATGCCGACGCCACCGACCGCCAGCGAGATGCTGCCCAGCGCGCCGACCGCCATCGTCAGCACGTCGAGGATGTTGCCGAGCGTATTCAGCATGTCTTCCTGGGTCGTGATCGTGAAATCCTCGCGTCCGTGACGCGCCGTGAGCAGCGCCTTGACCGCGTCGGCCACCTGCGTGGCCGACGCCTGCTCCTCGTACGACAGGTGAATCTCGGTCAGCCCGTCCTTGTTGAAGAGATCCAGTCCGCGCGCTGCCGGGATGAAGGCCGTGTCGTCCAGGTCGATGCCGAGAAACTGACCCTTGGACGCCAGCACGCCGATCACGCGAAACTGCAGGGTGCCGATACGCACGCGTGCACCGAGCGGATTGGCCACGCCGAACAGTTCGTCCTTCAGTTTGCTGCCCAGCACGACGAACGCGCGTGCGCTTTCCCATTCCTCGTCCGGCAGGAACTGGCCGCTCTTTACGCTCATGTTGAACACCTGCAGCGCGGCGGCGCCGACGCCGTAGACGGTCGTGCGCCGCAGGCGGCCGTTGCCGGCGACCTCTGAGTTGCCCCACACCGTCGGCGCCACGCCGATCGCGTGCGGCACGCGCTGCAGCGCACGCGCGTCGTCGAAGCTCAGTGGTCGCACTGCAGTCGGCAGCCCCGACGGTGAACCGCCGGCGGTCTTGACGCGACCCGGCGCGATGCCGACGACATTGGTTCCGAACTGCGTGAATTCCGCGAGCACGAAGCGATGGATGCCCTCGCCGATGGAAGTCAGCAGGATAACCGCCGCGATGCCGACTGCAATGCCGAGCAGCGTCAGGAAACTGCGCAGCCCTTGCGCGGTGATCGCCCGCAGCGCAAGGAAGACGGCGTCGCGCCAGATCATCGCTTGCTCAGCGCCAGCACGGGATCGAGCGCCGCCGCGCGCCGCGCCGGCAACACGCCGAACACCACGCCGGTTACGAGTGCGGTGCCAAGCGCGGCCAGCACCGCCCAATCGGGCGCGTACGCCGGCAGCACCGGATACAGCGCGCGGATGATCGCCGCACCGCCGAGCCCGAGCCCGTACCCGATCACCGCACCAGCCGCCGATAGCAGCGCGGCTTCGACCAGGAAAACGACGCGAATGACACGACCGGTGGCGCCGAGCGCCTTCATCAGTCCGATCTCCGGCGTACGCTGCGTCACCGACACCAGCATCACGTTCATCACGAGGATGCCCGCGACCGCGAGGCTGATGGCGGCGATGCCGGCCACGCCTAGCGTCAACGTTCCCAGCAGCCGGTCGAAGGTCGCTAGCACCGCGTCCTGCGTGATCACGGTGACGTCGGCCTCGCCGTCATGACGCTGCTTGATCAATTCGGTGACCTGCTCCTTGGCGAGTTCGATCACCTCGCGGCTGCGCGCTTCCACGAGGATGCGAAACAGCGTGTTGGAGTTGAACATCGCCTGCGCCTGCGCGACCGGAACAATCGCCAGCTCGTCGGTCGTCATGCCCAGGCCGCTGCCGCCGGCCGCCAGCACGCCGATCACGCGGAAGCGCCGATCGCCGACGCGTGCGAACTGGCCGAGCGGCGACGCCACGCCGAAGAGTTCGCTCGCGAGCTTGGCCCCGATCACCATCACCGGTGCGCCGCGATCCCAGTCCTCGTCGGGGAGGAAGCGGCCCTGCGCGAGCTTGAAGCGGCGTACCTCGAGGAACTCGGCGGTGGTTCCGATGATCAGCGTCTCGCGCAGTCGGCCGGCGACGCTCAGTTCCGATGTGCCGGCGGTGACCGGCGCCAGGCGACGAACCGCCGGCGCGCGCTGCAGCGCGCGCGCATCGGCCACCGTCAGGTCGCGCGGCGTGCTGGTCACCGCGTTGGCCGGGCTGAAACCGCCCGTCTGCGAGCGTCCTGGCAGGACGATCACGAGATTGCTGCCAATCGCTGAGAACTCGTTGACGACATAGCGACGCGCTCCGTCGCCGAGCGCGGTGAGAACCACCACCGCAGCTACGCCGATCGCCATCGCCAGCATCAGCAGCAACGTGCGCAGCCGGTTGCCGGCGGCCGCGCCGTAGGCGAAGCGCAGAACGTCAAACGGGCGCATGCGTGGCGGCAGTGTCGCTCCGGACGCTGCCATCTTCCATCTCGATGCGGCGACGCGCTCGCGCTCCCAGCGCACCATCGTGCGTGACCACGATCAGCGTCACGCCGCGCGCGTTGAGTTCCTCCAGCAAGCGCACGACTTCTTCGCCGGTGGCGCGATCGAGGTTGCCGGTCGGCTCATCGGCCAGGATCAGTGCCGGCTGCATGATCGTCGCGCGCGCGATTGCGACACGCTGGCGCTGGCCTCCGGAGAGCTGATCGGGGCGATGCTCCGCGCGGTCGACAAGGCCGTAGTCGGCGAGGGCCTGCTGAACCCGCGGCGCACGCTCAGCGGCTGGAATGCCGGCCAGCATCATCGGCAGCGCGATGTTCTCGGCCGCCGTCAGGCGCGGCACGAGGTGGAAGCTCTGGAACACGAAGCCGATGCGCCTGCTGCGCAGTTGCGCCTGGTCTTCCGCCGTCAGCGTCGTCACGTCGCGGCCCTCAAGGCGGTAGTTTCCCGCGGAAGGACGGTCGAGCAGGCCGACAAGGTTGAGCAGCGTCGACTTGCCGGAACCCGACGGCCCCATCACAGCAAGGTATTCGCCTGGCATCACGGCCAGGTCGAGCTCGTGCAACGCGTGCACTTCGCTGTCGCCAAGGCGGAATACGCGTTCAACGCGCTCCAGATCGATCAGCGCGCCGTTGGATTTGCTCGTTGTCACCGGACTACTTGGCAGCTTTCGCCGGTTCCGCTTCGACAGTGGCGCCGGCCTTCACGCCGGCCCGCTCGAGCGACGTCACCACCTTGTCGCCGGCAACCAGACCCTCGACCACTTCGGTGTACTCCCAGTTCGTCAGCCCCGCCTTCACCTTCCGCTCCTCGAGCCGGTCACCGACGGCGATCAGCGCCCGGCTACCTTCGAGCAGCGCAGCGGTCGGCACGCGCAGGACGTTGTCGCGTGTCGCCAGCACGACCTCGACATCGGCGCTGTTGCCGACCAGCAGACGTCCGATCTTCGTCGGATCGTCGAACGTCGCCTCGATGTCGACGGTGCGCGCCTGCTTCTCGACCGCCGTCACGTAGGGCGCGACGCGCCGGACCTTGCCGGGGAATGACTTCCCCGGCAGCGCATCGAGCGAGATGCGCACGGCTTGTCCGTCACGCACCTTGGGCGCGTCGACCTCATCCATCGGCGCCGTCACATACAGGCACGACTCGTCGATCAGATCGATCGCCGGCGGCGTCGGCACGCCCGGCGGCGACGGCGTCGAGTACTCGCCGATCTCACCGACGATCTTGGCGACCGTGCCGTCGAACGGCGCGACCAGCACGGTCCGCCCTTGCTGGACGTGCGACAGCCGGACGTTGGCCTCGGCCTGCGCGACGTCGGATTTCGCCGTCGCGCAACCGGCGACCTTTGCGTCGGCCGCCGATCGCGCGGCGTCGATCGCGTTGGCCGAGATGAATCCCTGTTTGTGCAGTTCGACCTGCCGCGCCACCTCGCGCTCGGCGCCGGCGGCGATCGTGCACGCCTCGACCACACGCTTGCGCGAGGTATCGAGCTGGGCCCGCGCGAGCCGCTCGGCAGCCTGCTGATCGTCGTTCCAAAGCTGCATCAGCAACTGGCCCTTTTTGACTCGGTCGCCCTCCTTGACCGTCAGCACTTCGATCCGTCCACCGATGATGGTCGACAGCTTGGTTCGCTGGCATGCTTCGACTGTGCCGGCGCGCGTATTCGCGACCGTCGCTTCCACGCGACCTCGCCCGATCTCGGTCAGCACCACCGGAATCGGCTTCGGGCGGCCCAGCCACCAGACGGCCAGCGCGACGACCGCCACGATCGCGAGTGCGATCAGTAAGCGACGTCCCCAGCGCGATCGAACTACGGAACTCATCAGGTGACTGGCTCGAGTAACGAATTAGCGGAGATTAGCCGACGCGATGGCCGTGATATGCCGGACCGGTAGAACTGCTAGGCCTCGGTCAGCCGGCCCATCTGGCGCAGCAACCGGCCGAGGTTGACTCGCGCATCGACGAGCTCGTCATCATGGACGATCGCCGCCACAGGGCCAGCGAGCAAGATCGTTGCGATCGACGTCAAGCTCGGAAAGGGCGATACGCCAGCGGCCAAGAACATCCTGCGGGCGCTGACCAACGAAGTAAGCGCCCCCAGAAAAGTCAAAACGGATCTCCGCGACAACGGCGGCCTCCCTTACCTGCAAACGCACAACCTGCGGTCGGCGCAAATACTGCTCGGTCACACCAAGATGGAGAACTCCGTGAAGTATCACGGTGTGGAGCTCGACGAGGCTTTGACCCTTTCCGAGCAGGTTGAGGTCAAGCTATATGTCCGTTCGGGGAACTCGCGATCCAGCGGGTTCCGCGTCTTTTTGCCACACCATCCCGACCCGGATGCGGTCACGTTTAACTCGCTCCGGAAGTCAGCTTCAAGTCGATGGCTAGACCTTGGCCGACGGCTGCTTGTGGCCGCAAGCGCCTTGCACAAGAATTCAGCTAGACGCGCAATGGCGGCGCTTCCAGCCCGTCTGGCTCCTTACCGCACTTGCCGTGCCACTTGGCGGCGCCGGAAGCATCCCCCATTCACGGCTCCGGTCTGTCCGCTCCGGCTGACGATGGTCAAAGGGGCACCGCGACCTCTTCCTAGATTCAACTCTTGCCGTCCGAACTCGCCACGCACGAGCGAGGCAGATCAGGCAAGCCAGGTGGAGCAACCCCTTCACCCGATATCAAGGGAGATCTGCGATGCATCGAACATTGTTCACGCTTGCCGTCTGTGCACTCCTGTCGAACGCGGCTGCGGCGCCCAGCCCGAACTCCGATCAGCCTTCGAAGCTGCAGGGACTTCAAGCTGCGGCACAGGTGTCGCGCGACACCTTCGGGATCGCGCACATCAAGGCCGGCAATGACCACGACCTGTACTTCATGCAGGGCTACGTGCACGCGCAGGATCGACTGTTCCAGATGGACTACAACCGGCGGCAGGCGAGCGGGACGCTCGCCGAACTGTTTGGCAACGGCGCGTTGGCCGCCGACGTCGAACTGCGCACGATCGGCATTCGTCGAGCGGCCGCTCGGTCGATGGCAGTGCTTTCTCGGCGAGGCGCGCGCCGCGGTCGAGGCCTACGCCGAGGGCGTCAACGCCTACGTCGCGAGCCTGAAACAGTTGCCGCCCGAGTACCAGGCGCTTGAGATCACCCAGTTCCAGCCGTGGACCGCGCTCGACACCGTCGCGGTCGCCAAGGCGATCTCGTTCAACCTGTCCTTCGACCTGGAAGACATCAACAACACCGTTGCGATGCTGACGTACTCGCAGGTATTTGACCCTGCACTCGGGCTCGGAACGGGGCTTACGCTCTTCAGCCAGGATCTATGGCGTTCACAGCCGTTCTACCTCGCCTCGACCGTGCCCGATGCATCGGTGGCGATGGCGGCGCGGCCGCGCACACGTGCGCCCTGGCCTGCGACCGCGGGCGATGCGTCGGCCGCTGCCATGGGCAAGAGCTACCTTGACCGTGTGCGCGGTATGAAGTTCTTCAAGCAGCGGCTGGACCGCGGTAACCGGCCGGGCTCGAACCAGTGGGCGGTGTCGGGGCGCCACACGGCCAATGGCTTGCCGCTGGTGGCCAATGACCCCCACCTGGCGCTCGACGCGCCGTCGACCTTTTATCCGATCCACCTGAGCGCGGGTGCCGTCGACGTGATGGGCAGCGGGTTTGCCGGGGTCCCGTTTGTAATCGTTGGGCAGACGCGCAACTTCGCCTGGGGCGCCACGGTCAGCTACCTCGACGTCACCGACATTTACCAGGAAAAGGTGGTCCCGGACTCGAACTCGCCCAGCGGACTCGCCACGGTCTACATGGGCGTGAACGAACCGATCATCCCGATTCCCGAGGTGTATCGGGCCAACCGCCCCGGAGACGGTGTGCCCGACAACCTGGTGGTGGTGCCACCAGGCGGCGGCATTCCTCCGGCCACGTTGATCGTGCCGCGCCGGAACAACGGCCCGATCGTGCAGCTTGACCTCGCCAACGGTGTTGCGATCAGCGTGCAGTACACCGGCTTTTCCGGCACGCGCGAGATCGATGCGATCTGGACCTGGAACCATGCGCGCAACCTGGCGGATTTCAGGCGCGGGCTGCAGTGGTTCGACTCCGGCACGCAGAACTTCGCCTACGCCGATGTCCAGGGCAACATCGCCTACTTCGCCACGGCCGAGGTGCCGGTGCGCGAGGACCTGCAGGCCAACACCGTGGCGGGTGCGCCACCCTGGTTCATCCGCAATGGACAGGGCGGCAACGAGTGGTTGCCGGTGCTGCATCCACAGCCCGAGCAGGCGATCCCCTACGAGATCCTGCCTGCTGACGAAATGCCGCACCTGGTCAATCCGTCCGCGGGCTGGTTCGTCAACGCCAACAACGACCCGGCCGGCACCGTGCTCGACAACGATCCGCTGAATACGTTGCGCCCCGGCGGCGGCCTGTACTACCTGGATGCCTACTACGACTTCGGCCTGCGCGCCGGCCGCATCACCGAACTGATCCGCGCCAAGGTCGCCGCGGGGCGCGTGTCGTTCCGCGACATGCAGGCGATCCAGGCCGACGTCGTGCTGCCGGATGCACCGTTCTTCGTGCCCCTGATCACGCAGGCGCTCGCGCGTGGCGCGGTGTCCAGCGAGCCGCTGCTCAAGGGGCTTGCCAGCCAGCCGGGCGTGCAGGCCGCAGTGGCGCGGCTCGCGGCGTGGAACTTCAAGTCGCCGACTGGTATCCCGCAGGGCTACGACGCCGCCGACCTCGACGGCGTGCTCGATGCGCCGACCAGCCAGGAGATCGCCGAGAGCGTGGCCGCGACGCTCTACAACGTGTGGCGCGGCCAATTTATCCGCACTACGGTCGATGCCACGCTCGACGGCGTGCCGCTCCCGCCGGGAACCCTGCCCAAGCCCGGTTCGCAGCTCGTGATGACCGCGTTGAAGAGCCTGCTGGAGCGGCCACAGCCGGGCATTGGCGCCTCGGGCATCAACTTCTTCAACGTGCCTGCCGTGGCCTCGGCGGAGGACCGGCGCGACATCCTGATCCTGAAGAGCGTGGCCGATGCATTGACGCGGCTCGCCGGCCCGGACTTTGCACTGGCATTCGCTGGCTCGACCAACCTCGATGACTACCGATGGGGCAAGCTGCACCGGATCGTGATGAACCATCCACTGGGCGGGCCGTTCGATCTGCCACCTGCGTTCGGTCTGCTTCCGAATCCGCTGGGTCCGTCTCTGCTGGGCTTTCCCACCGATGGTGGCTTCGGTGCAGTGGATGCGTCGAACCACGACCCGCGTGCGCAGAGCTCGAATGGGTTCATGTTTGGCAATGGCCCGGTGAACCGCTTCGTGGCTGAAGCAGGCATGCCGAGTGTGTACGCCGAGTCGGTGTGGCCGGGCGGAACCAGCGCATTGCCGAACAGTCCCTTCTACGTGAATCTGCTGCCCAGGTACCTCACCAACGACACAGTGCCGCTGCTGATCGGCCAGAACGATTTGCAGCGCAATCTGTATAGCGTGAGCCGGTTCGTTCCGGCGAAGTAACGGAAGCTTCCACGCGGAATTCGATCAAGGCGGTCGCTGCGCTTGCGACCGCCTCGTCGGTTGGCCCACGGGTTCGGCGACGCGTCCGTCTTTGGTCGTTTTGACCTCGACTCGGCGTGGCCGCTAATGGGTAAGTTGGATGACCTAGCCAAACGGCGGCTGCTGGCCGTTAGAACTCGATTCTCAAGATCTCAGCTCGCCACTGGCGACAACGTGTGAGCGTCGCGGGGGAATTCAGCTGATCGATCCTCGACGTCCACGTAAGATGAAGATGCAAATCGGCTGATCCGACTGGGCGGTCAAGCGGAACGCCACGTTGGAGGTCGCAATCATGTGGCAGAACATCCTCGACGTCGCAACCTTCATCGGGGGGATTGTCGCTCTCGTCACAGTGGTTAGCGTGATCTGGAAGTACGGTCCGGTTGCAGTGCGGTGGATCTCTGCATTTCATGACAGACACAATGTTCTCGACCGCGACCGTGAGTTGGTGGGGACTACTTACTACAAGTACCGTGACGTCGAATGCCCTGCGCTGACGTCCAGGGCGGTTGTCGAGATCCTTCAAGAGCGATATCACTGCGACGCACTTGTCATGGCTGGGGTGCCGCTTCCAGTCACGGTTCTGTGGAGTAATCACGGCGATCTCGTTTCGCCCGACGAACTCCTCGGGTCATTCGATGACGCGAGACCGCAACAGCTGCCAAAGTCGGCGGTCTTTGGGGAGGCCGACTACAAGGCCGCTCGTGATTTCATTAAGCGGCAATATGAGGCCCCACCGAGCGAGGTTAAGTACGAGGGCCTCGATTACAGAATGGTCTCCATAGACATCGACCCCAAGCGAAAGGTGCCAGCTGTCAACGGAGCTTTTGGTTACTACTATGACAACATCTTGACGCAGTATGCGCTTGAGTGGGAACTCAAGAAGGCGTTGCTCGATCCATCAGTCGGATCTGCTGGCCTATCTCGACCAGGTTCGCTTCCGCTCCGTGAAGCTGTTGAGGCGGCAGCAGGGAACCCCTTGTTGATCGGCGCTGGTCGGTGTGCTGCGATAACAATATCGATGCTTGTCGTATTTATGCGCGCGGACCGCGCCTTTTGCACAGTCCTTAGTCGGCGATCGGAGGCCGTAGGTGTTTCGGCCGGACTTCACCATGTCGTTCCCGCTGGAATGTTCGAGGCGCCAAACAGCGCGGACCCCTGGTCGCTGGAAGGCTGCTTCTGGCGAGAACTGCTCGAGGAGATGTACGACGAGAGGGAGCAGATAGGAACGGGCCGTAGCGAGATCAAGGACTACTTGCGGGGTCAGCCGCCCGTTGACTTGCTCCTTCGTCTTATCCAAGCGGGGCAAGCAGAGCTATCCGTCACAGGAGTTTGTTGTGATCTGCTAACTCTCAGAACGGAGGTCTGCGCGGTTCTATACGTGCCAACCCCGGAACTCGCCGAAGCTCGGCCGATGCGCCTGAACTGGGAATATGAAGATCAAGGCCAGAAGGGGTCGTTTGCAGTTCGGTGGAGCCGCCTGCCGCAACTGGCGGACGATCTCGCAGCACGCGGTGACCTTGTCGTGTCTGGGGCAGCTTGTATTGCACTGGGGCGACAATGGCTTACACAGCGGCACTCCCTGTAGGCGGATCCACGAAGCGTAGTAGAGCGCGTGCATCGGATCGGTTCACACAAGTGCCAGCAATAGGCTGAACCGGCGGTGTCGAACAATTCAGTGTCTGCGCCGAATTCAAGTCCGCGCGGTCCGCTCGCCCAACCCGCAGTTGCTTGGATCGGCGCCCGCCCGAAGCCCGATCAGCCGGAACGAAAGTGGCGCAACGGCCCGTTTGGCCAAGGTAGATACTGATCAGAAGCCGATGCGTTGACAGGCAATGTTGGCTCTTTGGCAGACTAGCGAGTAACCGAGCGGCTGCTATCGGGCTGATTGAGGGGCTGCGCACTTCGACAGCTCTTGGCCGCAGCTTGCCATGCTCTCGCCATAAGAGGACGTAGCGCGGCTTCTCTCCTTAACTAGCGCACTCGCCGCTTGAAGTCCGTGAAGTCGCGACGTACGGATTTCTCTGCAGCAGCGGCAGCCCGATCCAGCCATCGGGCGTCGCGCTTGCGCAGATCCTTAAGGATCGCTGTGCGACGGCGCACGGCATGGATCGCGCCCAGCTCGGCCCCCATGGCGGCCAGGAGGGCTTCGCTCAGGCCCTGCCCGGACACATCCGCCAGCTCGACCTTGTGTGCATCGGCGGCGATTCGGCGCAGTACATAACCGGCCTTGACTCGAAGGTGAGGATCAGGTGAGCGGTGTGGACCAAACGCCAGATCCAGGATGCGACTCTTGGTCGATGAGTCGGGGTGAGCCCAATGCCAGGCAGAAGGCACCAGCGCCTTGGCTTCCTGAACCAGCCGCCCGCCCTGCCACAGAGCGATCACCAGGTATCGCGGGCGTCCGAGACTGCCGCTGCCCTTGACGCGCGAGGCGTAGCGCTCGATGCGCGCGCCGCTTGGCAGACTGCCTTTCAGCGCCCTGCGCACTTGTACCGGCGGCTTGGCGTCTGGATAGCCGTCAACTTCCTTCCAGAACTTCTGTGATGCGTTCGCCGCGCCGCCGACAAGTCGGCGCAGCCAATGCTCATGCTCGTCGAGCAGCATTGGTCGCGGTTGCTCCAGTCCTTTCTGATACCCCTCGACCAGCGCTACGGCAGCCTCGCGCCGATTCACAGCGAGGGTCGGGGTCAGTCGTGCGCTGGCTAGCAGGCGAACCAGGTCGTACGCATACGGCATCGGGGCGGCTTCATCGAAGTCGTTAACGCCCCACACCAGGCGTGCCCGGGCATCGCGCCACGTTCCGAAGTTCTCGACGTGAATGTCACCGACACAGAGCGATTGAGGCGCATCCACGAGTTCCGCGCACGTTGCCTCAATCGTCGTCGCCCACCGGAAGTAGGTGGCCCGCAGGAAGTCGAACGGACTCTTGCGCATCCGCTCGTGTTTGGTCTTCAGATCAGGTTCGGCGACATCGCACTGCTTGCGCAGCCACCGCTCATAGGATGCGACATCGCGTGCCACGGTCGTCACAGTTTCACCTTGTATCGTGCACGCCTAGATCGAATCCCGGAAGAACCGAACGCATAGAGCGGCCATGTCAGCTTTTATGCAAGACGGTACTGCCGCGAGCCTCCACTCAAAACACGCCTGCTTGCAGGCGACATTTCAATAGATAGATGGCGGCGGCTGTTGGCCGAGAGCTCCCACTATCTGCTGGCCGACTGCCGGGAGACGATGCTCACAGTCAGGTTGCTTGCGCAGACGAGTTGGCCCGCATCGTTGGCGATCCGGATCTCCCACAGGTGGACGGTCCGTCCTAGGTGCAGCGCACGGGCGACTCCTTGGACAAGCCCCTCACGCACTCCCCGCACATGATTCGCACTGATCTGAATACCGACGGGTAGAAACGCGCTGTCGTCCACACAGTGGTGCGCCGCTGCGCTGCCAAGCGTCTCGGCAAGGGCCACGGACACGCCGCCGTGCAGCAGCCCGTAAGGCTGGATGGTTCTCGCATCGACCGGCATCCGCGCACTTATCCAGTCGTCGCCAACTTCCACGAATTCGATGCCGAGGTGTTCAATCGCTGTTCCGCGCGCCATAGCCTGCAGCGCGGCGGGTGTGGGACGACGATGCCAGATCGCTGCCATGACGCGCCTACCTCAGTTGAGACTACATTTGCCGGGCCTTGTCGCAGTTGCCCCTACAAGAACGCGGCGATGCAGACCGACGCCCCAAGCGTCGCCGTGAGAACAGCGCCAAGGTGTCAGTATTCGACCGGGAATCTTGACCGCTTTCGGGTGGGTTGGCTACATCGTCGAGATTTCTTCTGATGGCCGGCAACCGTCTCGTTTCACAAGCTCTGCCAAGCGCGGTAGATAACTATCGTGGCTGCAATGGCTCCCAGATAGACGCCAAGCCCGAAGATGATGCGGACAAATGAGATGCGTTGTCCCTTGGTCTTATCGTCGATAAAGCGGCCGAGCTTGTTATTCAGCAGCTTGTCGCCGGCCCACTCACCTGCCAAGGTGAGAGGCAGCGCTAGGACAAAAAGAAAAATCCAACCAAGCGCTGTTTCGGGCCGTGCGGGGAATGCCTGTAACAGCATTAATGCTGCGAGCAAGCCCGACAGCAGTGCGTAGATTCCAAGGACTCGGAGCCAGCGCATCTTGTACCGTGCAATGAGCGAACTGCAACCAATATAGCGGGACGTCTGCTTTCGGGCGAACCGGCGGCGAGATCACAACGACGGCTTCTCTAATCGGGCGTTGTTGTCAAGGGTCGAAGCTCCTGGTTGGTTTGAAGTTTAGGTCCGGTTGGTGTGTGGGTCACGCTTCTCTACGCAGTCGGGCGCGGTGGTGCTGGCACGCTGCAGGCATTGGTCGGAAGGTTCGGACGAGCCATGCTATTGGTCGCGCTTGGTGAGCGCAGCTGACGTTCTCGGCTTCATCCAGGACCATCGTCCACACAGTCAACACAGAAACAGTTCTGCGTAGCTCGGTGACTGGGTTAGCTCATGCGGCCCCCTGCAGACGTGCCGCCCGGAAGTCGGTGCCGTCGACCCACATCCGGTGCAGGATCACCGCCAGCTTGCGGGCCACCGCAACGACGGCGCGACGATGGCCACGGACCTTGGCGAGCCGCAGCCCCCAGGCCTTCAGCGTCGACCAGGCGTCGGAGCGCGTCATGAGGGCGTGCGCGGCCGTGTACAGCGCCATGCGCACATCGCGATCGCCGGCCTTGGAGATGCGACCCGGGTTGTCGGTCTCGCCCGACTGGTAGCGCCGTGGCGTCAGCCCGAAGTGCGCCGCCACCGTGCGTGACGAGCGGAAGCGATCGACATCGTCGACGCCCGCCTTGAAGGTGAGCGAGGTGACCGGCCCGACGCCTGGCACCGTCATCAGCCGCTGGCAGACCGGATCGGTGCGCACCACAGCCTTCACCGCGTTGTCGAGCTTCAGGTAGGTCCTGTAGAGCACGCGTGCGGGCATCGAGCAGCGGCACCAGCGCGCGTGCCAGCAGCGGCTCGGAGCCAATCACGCCGCGCACCGCCTCGTCGAAGCTGCCGTGGCCGACGCGGGACGCCAGCCGCACGCCGAAGATCTTCAGCAAGCCGCGCAGCTCGTTCTCCAGATCGACGCACTTGGTGAGGATCGCCTTGCGGCTGGCGAGCAGCGCCCGCACCTGGTGACTCTCGAGGCTCTTGACATGCACGGTGCGGTACCAGCCGCTGCGCAGGATCTGCGCCAGGCCGCGGGCGTCGTTGCGGTCGGTCTTGTTGCGCATCGCGGCCAAGGTGGCCGCCGTCTGGCGCGCCTCCAGGCAGATCACCTCGAAGCCTGCCTTCTGCAAGCCGTAGGTCAGGTACTGCGTGAGCGTGCCGGCCTCGAGACCGACCTGCCTGATCTCACCGCTGAAACGTCGCAGGCTGGCCACGATGACATCGACCTCGGCGGCAACCTTGTTCTCGTACCGCACCACACCCGCTTCGTCGACCACGCAGATCGACACGGAACGCAGCGACACATCGATACCGGTGAAGTACTTCATCGCGATCTCTCCTTCGCAGGGTGGGTGTCCTGCGAGTCTATGGAGAGCTCGACCCTATGCCGTGGTCAGCCCGATTACCGATGCTACTGGCCGGGTCCGGCAGCGCCGTCACCAGAGGACTTTCTTATCCGGGGCAAACCTGCCACTCAGAAGGGAGCGCGATCCATGGCTCGCGCTTGCCGTCGCTCACAGAGTAGGTGGGCTCTCCCAGCCCAGCCCTCGGCGTCAGCCACGCTTCTCGGATTGGTTGCGTTAAGTGGGTGCCTGGCCTCGGTGTTCGATGGTGCCTTCCGCGATCATCCGGCGTCGGGTCAGCTCGTTCCACTGTGCCCGCGGCATGTGTCCCGGCGTGGCTTCCACCATTTCTTCTGTCAGCCGATAGATTTCTTCATCCGACAGCTCGAGGTCGAGCGGCATGGATACCGGCGGCATGTACCACGGGGTCTGCGCGAAGAGCTCAATGCGATTGCCTTCGGGATCCAGGAAATAGATCGACCACGAACCACCGTGGTTCGTCGGATTGAGAGACGCAACTGTGTCCTGGAGCAGCCGCGCGTGAATCCGACGGAGCTCCGCAAAAGTGATGACGCGAAACGAGATCTGATTGATCGTCGAAGCGTGTGTCGGGTCGCGACCGGGTACTAGCACGATCTGATGATGCTCATCGGGATCTCGCGAAAGAAAAACGACGTTAGCGCCGCGAATCAGAGCCCGGTCCGTAATGCAGAAGCCCAGCACGCGCGTGTAGAAATCGGCCATTCGGGCCAAGTCGATAACATAGATGCCCATGTGGGCGAATGCCATCCTTGAAACTTCGCTCATGACTGTGCTTCTTTCCAAAGGATCCGCACCAGTGTGCGCCTTTTAACCGGCGGCCTGGACCGCTCACCATGCGGCTCGAAAGATCAAAGTGGCTGACGACCGCTCCCCGGCTCGCACGTTCTGGAAATCGGGCGTCGTTCGGTTTCGTCTGTTTCGAGTTCGAACCTCAAGCGCGGCACAACCTAGTGCCGGGGAGCATATGAGGAAGCGAGACTTGGTGCGTCCGCTGTCAGGCAGACTACGAAGATGTCAGTCGGGTCCGGAATTGGCCGCGATACGCCTATATCTACTGGTGGAGTGCCTCCAACGCCGCTTTGGGATCCGAAGCCACGATCTTCAGCAAAGCGCGGGCAGCGCCCGTCGGACGGGTTCTTTGCTGCTCCCAGTTCTGCAGCGTGCGCAGGTTCACGCCGATCAACTTTGCGAACTGGGCTTGGCTGATCTTCGCCGCTTCCCGGATCGCCCGTACGTCCGGTTCGCTTAGGATAGTCCTCCGAACGCCGGCCACGGACTTGCCCGCCATGTGCCGCTTCATCTCGCGCACGCCGCGCACCAGTTGATCGAAGTGTTGCTTATCCATGATCGACTTCCTTCATCAGTGCCGCCAGAACCCTTAATTGCTGAGGCGTCAGGTCATCCTGCTCGGCCTTCACGTAACCGAAGACCAAGTAAATCCGGTCTGCCGAGGCCTGCAGGTAGTAGATCACCCGGGCTCCGCCGCGTTTGCCGCGCCCAGAAGCGGCCCAGCGCAGTTTCCGCAGCCCACCGGCTCCGCGGATCACTTCGCCCGCGGTAGGCGTCACCAGCAAGAATCGCTGGAGGGCGCGCAGCTCGTCGTCTGTCCAGTGCTGTTCGCGAAAGCGGACGAACGGCGTGAGCTCGACGAACACCATTTGGCGCAATATACGCGTCTAGCGTATACGCGGCAAGCGTACTCGGGCGACGTTAAGGAATGCGCTCGACGGTCAGCTAACGGGCAGATTGGGGAGCCGGCGAAAGGGACCGCTCCTGGCCGGCATAGGATGGATTCAGCCGATTTCATGCGGAAATCCTCTCGAAACAAGCTGCTTTTCTCGCCAATCCGTCTTGAACCTTCCAAGATAGTTGAGCTTCCACTACGCCGGTGGAGAAGCGTGAACGCAATCATCCCAGCAAGGGACGCAAACCAAGGGCTCGCCAACCGACAACGCCGAGTAAATCGTGGCCATCCATCGACGGAGAATCCGAGGTGTTGCGGATATTTGACAGGCGAGAAAGGACGAAGGAGCTGCGCTTCACGAAGGACATCTTCGAAGCGGACCTATTCGCAATTGTTTCGAAGAAGGTCGGAAAAGCGAAGGCAGCGGGGTTACGCGCGGAACCTGAGAGTATGTTGCTTGTCGCCGCGGCTGCCTACGCCGTCAGTTCGGTGAAAACGTGTGTGAAATCTGGGAGAAAGTTTCACTCCCGACAAGATCTGGTTGCCGTGACACATTGCGCGCTTGCCGCGCTCGCCACGTCTCGAGAGCTGCTTGGTCTACCCGCCCAGGATCACTTCGACAAGAGGAACCGCATCTACGGTGTTGTCATGCCGACGGCGAGATGGCTCTACGGAGACCGCGCCTCAGACGATCTGATCTGGAAGATTTGCGACGTCGCCATCAAAGGCGCGCAGGCGGGCGGCACAAACATGCGTACAGTCAATAACGCTTTAAGAGACGACTTCCAAGACTACGTCAGAACAAGAGGGCGAATGGGAGCAGCCTTCCTGGACAAATACCTCCGACTTCTCGATCAAGCCTACGCACGGACAGTGCGACACGGAGATTTTCCGTAGATGTACTCGATCTCATCTCGGCGTGCAGTTGCGACGGCCGGGTCCACGACGCTTTTGGATCGGAGCGCTCAAGGTATCTCAGTACGGTTTGTTGCGGAATTGCGGCTTTCGGGCGAATCGACCAACGGGTGAATTCGTCCGGTTGTGGCCGGACAGAGACAGCGCATCAAGCGGCGTGCAACTCCTCTCGAAGAATCTTACGCAACGCCGCCGCAGTCAACGGCTTCTCGCCAGCCACCTTTCCCTTCGTCCCGGCGGCCGCTTCGCGCAGGGCAGCGTTGATCATCGTTTGATAACCCATGCCCTCCGCCTCGGCACGCGCACGAAAGTGCTCGAGGATGTCGTCGTCGAGCATGATCGTGATTCTGGTCTTGCCCTTCGAAGAAACAACCGCGCCGCGCCGCCCCTTGCTGAAGTCGTACTCTTTACGCATGGTATTGCTCCACTTCGCCTTTGCTGGCCTTCCTTGCTGAGATGAGACGCACTCGGTCGCCCCGGGCAGTGTGGACGACGACCAACACTCGCCCCAGAGTGTCCATCCCCAGCGTGACGAAGCGTTGCTCGCCTTCCGCGTCAGGGTCGTCGATTGTTACGGCAAACGGATCTCGCAGCGCTTGTTCTGCGTCCGCGAAGCTGACGCGGTGCTTGCGCAGGTTTGCGCGCGCCTTTGCCGGATCGAATTCGATGTCCACATCGCCATTATGCATATAATATGCATATAGTCAAGGGCCGGTTTCGGGCAGATCAAGGGGCATCCGCGCGGCCGCTTTAGGGGGCCATTGGCGCTAGCTCCTCGCGACGGCTTCTGGCCGACCTGAGCCGAGGCGCGTCTCGAAGCACTCCTTTCATCCCGCGTACGCCCCGTGTGGGATGTCTTGCAGCAGCGTCCGCTCCATAACAAGTACTTCACGTCCTCGGTACGTGACTCGCTCTGCCTCCTTCCAGCCCAGGCGACCGTACATTCCACCATCCAGCCGCTCCGTCTGCAGGTGCAATGTTGATACGTTCAGACGTCGAGCCCTTTCGACGACGTTCTCAACGACGAGGGACCCAACTCTCCGGTCGCGGTGCATCGTTGGAACATAGACACCTCCAAGCCAGTGCTCCCGATCCGGATAGAGGTCCATCTCGCGATACTTTAGTGACGCCACCCCCAGAATTTCGTCATGGTCGACTGCCAAGACAAGGAGAGGGATTGCAGTTCGATTCAGATACGTTTCGAGAATCGAGCAAATGGCCGCGACCGTCGAGCCCGGCGACCTCGCTCCCCACTGGTCGAAGTACCACCGCGCAAGCATCGGAATTGCTTCGGGCCGATCGGCGAGGAGCGCGAAGTCCAAGGGAATGCGTCGACGCTAGTGGGTTGCCGCTTACTGCCGGTAATCGAGATCTCGTTTCAATTTTGCTCGACTCTCAGCGAACGATAGAAGAGGTCCGCTTTCCGGCAGATCGTGCAATGCCACTCAGTGTCGGGTTTTG
>CAWBRW010000029.1:0-1479498 GCA_963791235.1 uncultured beta proteobacterium
AGTCATTGGGCGCTTGGCAGTACAACTCCCAGGGCGAACCTCCTTTCGAGCTACACAAGGAGTCGCTGGCCGGAACGACGTTAGGGTGGAGCGTCTGTTCCAAGGCGTCTAGCAATATGTCGACG
This sequence comes from uncultured beta proteobacterium, assembly GCA_963791235.1. Lineage (GTDB taxonomy): Bacteria > Pseudomonadota > Gammaproteobacteria > Burkholderiales > Burkholderiaceae_F > JALORV01. The sequence goes on from CAWBRW010000029.1 coordinate 126, forward strand.
AAAATTGCGTCGCCATTCACCGTGGAACTTGAAATTACTGAGCATCGCACGGCCACTCTCTTCGCGAAAGCGTTGCAGCAAGCGGTAACTGCGAACGAGGCTGCGATAAAGCAGGCCATTAAGGATCAGTATCCATGGCGTCAAGAAGGTGAAAGCGCAGGCGGCCGAGGCCCTTGCCAAAGCGGACGGGGAGGCTCGGAAGCGGCTCGACACCTACCTGACCGACTGGGCCAACTACGAAGGCGAGTGCGCGAAACCGACTCCGGCGGAAGTGCAAATAAAATGCGGCGCGCGCTACACCCTGCTCGAGCGCACGCAGGCTGCCGTGCAGGCCGATGTGACTAAGTTCCAAATTCTTCCGCCTGGCGAAACCGTTCCGAAACCAGATCGACCCGGGCCCGTTGCGCCGAAGTGAGGACGGTGGATCCTGCCTTGACGTACGTCGCGAGCAACGACAAGGGAAAACCAGACCCTAAGTCGACTTACGCTTGGTCAGGAAGGCGACAGATCATGATTCGAACAAGGCTTCTTGCGCTCCTCTCTTCAGTAGGTCTGGCTGCAGCGAATCGGCAATGGCTACGGATTGTGCTTCGATCAGTTCAAGAACACCGGCCGCGACCTATACCGTCTACTCTGGACCCACGCCACAGGTCTACCGAATTTGCAAGACTGGACAGGATCCGAGAACCGGCTCTATGGCGGATTGCGAAGTGGCTCTGACGAATTGAGTGCGAACTTTGTAGCCATGGACCGCCCTCCTGTTGCTCGTAAGCTTCGAAGACAAACTGGCTTGTTTGATACGGCATCATTGAAGAGCAACCCATTGAGTGGGAATAGGATAAGGTCAGTCGAGGCCCATGAGCAGTCACCTTTTCTCTCCTGAAGACGATGCGCCAGATTCTTCGCGACGCGGGCATCGCTGAAGTGCCGGCCGCTGGCGAGTTCACTCTTTTTGGCGCCAGGCCCGTATTGTTTCCGGGTGCCGTCTACGGGTTCGCGGTACGGCTATCAGACGAGCAGAAGCAGCAACTCTTCGCGGAGGCGAAGGCCCGAGGACTGAGCCGGCTGCGCGAGTTGAAGGACTTCGTACCAATCGAGGGCGATCTGTATCCGCTTTACTGGGGTATGGATAAACAGCTTGGCGCTCGAGTGCATCAGCACTTGAATGACCCAACGGGCACTGGCGCGGTTCGGCTCACTACATACAGGTCCTTGGCGGAAAGAAAGATGGCCTGTGTAAGCCTGACGGTTGACGATTGCAGAGCGGCAGAGCGAGCGCTTCAGACCAAGTTTCCCGACCTACTGAAAACAACAACACAGCAGATTCGAGTCGCAGACTAGGTACTAGCGTAGGAGACAAGACATGTAGCTGAGCCCTGTTGAGTGGAAGGCGTTACGCAAGAAGCCGTCTTCTGCCTGTAGCGGAGTCGGGAACTGTCCGTGATTAAAGCGGCTCGCGATGGAGCCCGATCCCTAGGCGCCAGCCCTGACTGATTCCCGTGCTCATTCACTTCGTCGCAGCCGGCGCTTCTATGGCGTCATCCCCTCCGGCAAGACTGCTACTCCATCCTCATCAGCTACCAGGCAGCGCCCGGGCACAAACGTGACGTTGCCGAATGAGACAGGTACATCCAGTGACGCCCCGCCTCTTGACTCACCGCGCTTGGGGTTTGTGCCCAGCGCCTTCACACCAAAGTCGAGCTGGTTCAGTTCTGAGGCGTCCCTGACAGCACCGTTGACGATGACTCCGCCCCAGCCATTGCGGATCAGGGCCGCGGCCATGTTGTCCCCGAGAATCGCGCGTTGAAGTGACCCGCCGCCGTCGATGACAAGTACACAACCCTGCCCGGGCTCCTGGACGAGTTCGCGTAGATCCGCCACGTCCTCGTAACAGCGGACCGTTCTGATGGTTCCGCCGAAGGAACGTCGCTGTCCGAAGCTCTTGAACTGAGCGCAACAAACCTCCACCCAATCGCTCGAATCGCAGATGTCGGCAGACTTGAGTGGCATGGCGATCTTCGTCTAGCTGCGGGCGGAACGTTTCTTCAACGCCAAGCCGGCCATCAGGTACGTAATGACGTACACAATGGTCCGGTAGATCACGGCAGAACCCGGCGGGATACAGATGAAGGACATGCCTGTCAGACCGCGCAGGCCGATTTCGTGGGCGACTCGGATGACTTCATAGTCACTCATCCCGATCGGTTCGGCCAGATCCCCCAGGAGGTCACCGCTCGCTGGCCCTGCGCCGCCCAAGACGTCCATGTCGAAGTGCACATACACATCCGAGGTGCCTTCGTAGGCCTTACCCATAAGCTGAATGAGGCCCTCCATGCCGAAGCCCGTACGAATTCGCCACATCGGTACGAAGTGGGCGCCTGCGCTGATAAATCGGCGCACGTAGCTCTTGTCCTCGAGCATGCCGCGCTCGCCGATCTCGATGAGATTCGGCACGGTGACGTTCTTGTGGGCCTCGTAGAGCTTGCTCTTCCAATTACTGGACCCAGCGATGCGCGGGTCACCCGTCGCCCAATCAATGGGTCGAGCGTCCCAGTGTGTATCAAGGCTGATTACCCCGACGTTGCCTTTGGCACGCTCCGCTATGGGCTTTGCGATCGCATACGAACCGGCGGGCGAGTTCTGACCGATGACGATGGGAATGGCACCCACATCGAGCGCCTGGTTTACCTTGGTCTCGACCGCCGCTTGCGCGCGCAGGATGTTTTCGACTGTCGCAACATAGTTGGCCTCGGAAGGAATGTCGGCATCCCCGAAGTCGACGATCTTCAATTCCTCGAAGATGTCGATGTCGAAGTCCTGCACGTACCCGGTGTATCGGATCGACTGCTGGCGAACCCTTTTTGGGCCGGCCAGCCAAAGGCTCTTGTCGACTCCGCAGTACTCATTGCCCCAACCTGCCGTGAAGGGAGCACCAATGATTACGACATCTGCGCCTTCAAGATCCTTGGGGGACAGAGCGACTGGAACTCCGAGAAACGTGGGCATGTCCTCGGCGAGGCGCGGGAAGACTTTGTTCTTCACGCGCCTTGAACTCATCTGCGTTGACCACTCCGGATAGTCGCTCATCGTTCCTCTCCGTTATTGCCATGCGGTACTTTTAAATTGCCGCCAACTGCTAAAACGAGTATATCTTTCGCGCACGCTCGGTACTGAAAAATTCAAGGGCAGCACACCGCAACATCGTCTCTGATTTTTTCCTGGGAGAAGCATCGATGAAGGAATTGCGTGGGGCGGAAAGCCCGAACGAATCAGCGGAGTCAGATCAGCAACCGAGCTTTGACCGCAGAGCCTTTCTGGAAGCGAGCGTATTTGCAGGTGCAGTCGGCCTGCTCGGAGTCCCGAGCGCGTCCGCCCAGTCGGCGACGCCGAAGCGGGGCGGATCCTTGAAGCTCGCTGTGGCGAGCGCCGCCCGGCGACTCGACCCAGCGACCCATGGCGCCAATGAAGAGTTCGTGATCACCCAGGCGATCTACAACAACCTGGTCCGCGTCGACCCCCAACTTAACGCGCAGCCTGAGCTGGCGTCAGACTGGAAAGTGTCGCCTGATGGAAAGAGTTGGACTTTCAATCTGCGCCGCGGCGTCAAGTTCCATAACGGACGTGACTTCACGTCGAAAGACGTCGAGTACACGATAAAGCGCCTGCTGAATCCGGCGACGGCGTCCGTTGGTCGAAGCCTGTTTACGCTGATTCAGAACATCGACGCTTCGCAGCCGTACGCCATTCGTTTCGACTTGGTTGAGCCCTACGCTGACTTCCCCATGATGTTCGGGTCGGTCTACGGAAGAATTCTCCCGGCTGATGGGACTGACGTTTCGAAGACGCCGATTGGGACAGGTCCCTTCAAGATGAAGGAGTTCGTCCCCGCGGACTACGTCACGATGGTGCGCAACCCCGACTACTGGGAGAAGGACGCGGCGGGCAACGCACTTCCGTACATTGACGAGTTTCGGCAGGTCACCATTCCGGAACAAGCTGCGCAAGTTGCAGCGATATCGAGTGGACAGATTCACATCTTGTGGGAAGCGGCCTCGACGAGCATCTCGACGCTGAAATCGAACCAGAACGTGCGGGTTCTTGAAACCCCGAGCCCCGGCTACCACGAGATGACGATCTGGGTGAACCAGAAGCCATTTTCGGATGCTCGCGTGCTGTTGGCGTTGAAGCTCTGCCTTGACCGAGACCAACTAATAAAAGCGGCTCTCGGTGGCTATGGGACGCCTTCGAATGACAACCCGGTTTCATCCGTCAGCCCGTTCTGGGTAGACACCGGGATGAAGACGCGCGACATCGCAAAGGCGAAGCAACTGCTCGTTGAGGCTGGCTATCCCAACGGGCTCGACCTGGAACTGGTGACGACGAACGAGCGGCCAGGTCTTGTCGAGTTCGCCGTAGGCGCAAAGGAGATGTCGGCGCCCGCGGGCTTCCGCATTGATATCAAGACGGTTCCATTCGACGTCTTTACGGCCCGCTACAACCGCAAGCACTACTTCGGAATGCAGAACTGGAACGGGCGCCCGACCATCGACGAGACGTTGTACCCATATTTCCACTCGAAGGGCAGTTACAACTCCCTGTACAACTACAACAATCCGGAAGTCGACAAACTGCTCGACGAAGGCCGCCGAGAACCAGACTTCCAGAAGCGCAAGGCCCTCTACGGCCGCGTCCAGAAAGATCATCGCGGACACCGGGCCAGTGGTGATTCCCTACCATCGCCCCTATTTCGCGGCGACTTACAGGAACGTTCAAGGGTTCGAGATTCACCCGATCCGTTGGATAGACGTTCGGCGTACCTGGATCGCGTAGACCGTCCGCACGTCTCAAGAGGAAGAGTCCCGGGCGTTAGCGCGCGGGACTCACAGCATTGGGAGATCTCCTTTGGGGTTGGGTGTCTTCATAGCGCGCCGGTTGCTGTTTTCGCTTTTGGTGCTGCTGATCATCTCGATAGTCGTGTTCGTCGTCGTCCAGGTACTGCCCGGCGACGTTGCGTCGATGATCCTCGGCACAGACGCCACGCCAGAGGACGTGGCGACGATGCGAGAGAAGTTGGGACTGAATCGACCCGCGCCCGTGCGCTACCTGGAGTGGATAGGTGGTGTGGTGCGCGGCGATTGGGGCACGTCGTTGCGCCTCAACCAGCCCGTCGGCCCGCTGATCCTCAGTCGTATGGCCAACTCGGCCGTTTTGGCAGTCGTGACACTCCTGATCGCTGTGCCGGTCGCTATCGGCCTCGGCGTATATGCCGGGCTGCGTCAAGGCAAACTTCCCGATCGCATCATTGCCGTGGTCACGCTCATCGGCACTTCGCTCCCCGAGTTCGTCTGGGGAAGCCTTCTCATCATCGTTTTTTCCTACAAGCTCGAGTGGCTTCCGCCATCGTCCCTCATGGACCCGGGCGATCCGCTCCTTACGCATGTCAAAGTGCTTGTCATGCCGGTGCTGACACTAACGCTCGTCATGCTGGCCTATACGAGCCGAATGACGCGAACGAGCATGATCGATGTTCTCGAGCGTAACTTTGTTCGCACGGCTCGTCTCAAGGGGATAGGTGAAAGGCGGGTCATCCTTCGCCATGCGCTGCCCAACGCGCTACTGCCCACCATCACGATCGTCGCGATGAACATCGGCTGGCTTATGGGAAGCCTAGTCGTGGTCGAAACTGTCTTCAGTTACCCGGGGCTGGGTCGGATGATGGTGTTCGCCGTCACCAATCGTGACGTCACGATTCTCCAAATGACTGTGCTCATTACGGCGGCGATTTACTGCCTTGCCAACTTGTCGGCGGACGTCCTGTACGCCCTGCTGAACCCCCGGGTGCGGTACTGAGGCTCCGATGTCCGTACCGAAAGCCGATCTCGAGACGCTAGGAGCCGCGCCAAGCACAGGTGCCGGGAACCGAAGCGGCATGCGGCGAACGGGCGCAACGCGCTTGGGTAGGGCGTCGCCGGAAATGGTGATCGGAGGACTGCTACTGCTGCTGCACCTTGTCCTCGTGCTGATCGGCCCGTACATCACCCCCTTCCCGTATACCGAGTTCCACATGGCTGATGCGCTACAGCCTCCATCGTGGAGTTACTGGTTCGGCACGGATCAGTTTGGGCGGGACGTTTTCAGTCGGGTCGTCTATGGTGCGCGGGGGACTTTGCTGCTCGCTGCCTCTGCCACCGCGCTTGGAGTAGGCGTTGGAGTGGCGATCGGAATGACTGTCGGCTACTACGGGGGGAAGCTTGACGAGTTCGTGATGCGGATCATGGACGGCTTGCTCTCGTTTCCATCGCTGCTGCTCGCCATGCTGATCGTCTCGTCGCTCGGATCGAGTTCGATCAACGTCATCATCGCCATCATGATCGTGTTCGTGCCGCGCTCGACTCGCGTATTGCGAAGTGTCGCGCTCGGTCTTAAATCCCTCGAGTTCGTCGAGGCGGCTAAGGTCAGGGGCGAGTCCGCGTTCTACGTCATCACTCGCGAGCTCCTGCCCAATGCCGCCGGCCCGATTGTGGTCGAGTTAGCAATCCGACTGAGCTTCGCCATTCTGCTCAGCACATCGCTTGGGTTCATCGGCATCGGAGTTCAGCCGCCAGCCCCGGACTGGGGTCTGATGGTTAGCGAGGGGCGGCAAGTATCTACAAATGGCGCCTTGGCTCATGTTGTTCCCAGCGCTCGCCATCTCATCCGTTGTCATCGGAACCAACCTCTTCGGCGACTGGCTCGGGACTCGGCTCTCGGTGCGCGGCGGTCGGAGGGACCTGTGAGCACTTCAATGAGCGGATCACCTTCCGGGCCGATCGAAACGGTACTGCGGGTAGCAGATCTTTCGATCGAATATTCCACTGGCCGTGGCCCGGTACGCGCAGTAAGGGACGTTTCGCTCTCGATTCGCCGGGGGGAGACGTTCGGCGTCGTCGGTGAGTCAGGGTCGGGTAAGAGCACCCTCGCGTTTGCGATTGTTGGTTACCTCGCGGCAAACGGCTGCGTTAGCGGCGGATCAATTGAGTACCGAGGCCGGGACCTGCTTCGCATGCCACGAGCCGAGCTCGATGCATTGCGGGGCGCAAAAATCGCCATGGTCTACCAGGACCCGATGAGTTCGCTGAACCCATCGATTACGGTGGGCGAACAAGTCGAAGAAGTGATCCTTGCGCATGAGCGGCTCTCACGGCTGCGTCGCGGATAAAGACGCTCGAGCTCTTCTCGGCGGTGAATATGCCCGAGCCCGACAGCGATTTCTCGCCGGTACCCGCACCAGCTCAGTGGTGGCCAACAGCAGCGCGTGCTCATTGCTATGGCGTTGGCCTGCAACCCGGATCTGCTCATCATGGATGAGCCAACGACGGGTCTCGACGTCACCACCGAGGCGCAGATCCTGGATCTGATCGGTTCTCTGAAAACGCGCTTTTCCTCGGCGATCCTGTACATCAGTCATAACCTCGGTGTAATTGCACGAGTTAGCGATCGAATCGGCGTGATGTACGCCGGGCAGATGGTTGAACAAGGCCCAGTGCGCGAGGTGTTCCGACGGCAATCCCATCCCTACACCGCCGGCTCTGCTCGAGTGCCTGCCGAAGCTGGACTTCGGCCGCAAGACGCACTCCCTCGCGCTCATCCCCGGCATGATCCCCGACTTGAGCGAGATGCCGCGTGGCTGCAGCTTCGAGCCACGATGCAGAAGCAGGCGCCCGAGATGTGCGGAGGAGAGTCCGCCCCTTATACAAGTGGACCCCGGCCACGCTTCGCGATGCTTCTTCTGGCGGGAGCAGGAAATTGAGAGACATGGGCCGGTGCCGAACCGCCGGCGGCAGTAACCGCCCAGACAGAGACCCGAGTCCCAAGCGCGCCGCCTTTGCTCAGCGTTAAGAACCTGAGGCGCGAGTACCGAGACTCGAACAAGCTACTTGGACTCTTTGGCACTGAGCGCGTGGTTCATGCGCTGGACGGCGTCGATCTCTCGCTCCAAGCCAACGAGACCCTGGCGGTAGTGGGCGAGAGCGGATGCGGCAAGACAACGTTGGCTCGTTGTGTTGTTGGACTTGTCGAGCCGACAGGGGGAACTGTGGAATTCGATCAGGCTTCGCTCGCGGGCATCGCTGCGCGCCGTGATCGAGAGACTCGACGGCGCCTCCAAATGGTTTTTCAGAATCCGGATTCGACGTTGAACCCCCGCCGGACTATCGGTGATGCGCTCAGACGCCCACTGCAACTATTCCGAGGTCTTTCCGGCCGGCCTGCCGACGAAGCTGCAGTTGAACTGCTGAAGGCGGTCCGGCTGGACCGGCGCTATCTGAACCGGTTGCCGAACCAACTCAGTGGTGGCGAGAAGCAGCGAGTCGGAATTGCGCGGGCATTCGCAACTAACCCCGACTTGATCGTCTGCGATGAACCAGTCTCGGCGCTCGACGTTTCCGTCCAGGCCGCGATTCTCAACCTACTTGGTGAACTTCAGTCGCGCGACCACACCGCGTACTTGTTTATTTCGCATGACATGAGCGTGGTGCGCTACCTCGCTGACCGTGTCGCGGTGCTCTACCTCGGTCGAATCTGCGAAACCGGTCCGGTGGAGCGAGTGTTCGCTCCGCCTCATCACCCCTACACAGAGGCGTTGCTGTCAGCCATTCCAGTTCCAGATCCGGACGCCGAAGTAAATCCGATTCGCCTCGAAGGACCGGTGCCCAGCGCCTCCGAGGTCTTTGCGGGCTGCCCGTTTCACACCCGCTGCCCTCGCAAGGTTGGAGAGGTCTGCGAACGCCAGAAACCTCCTGCTCAAACAGGAGCGGACGGGCACACCATCTTTTGCCACATCCCAGTCGCCACGCTAACGAAAGCTCAGTCAAGCTCGTACGGCGCAGCGACCTCGACCGAAAATCTAGTTTCCTGAAAGCCGCCGAGAATGAGCCAAGACACAACCCGTCAGTTGCATGCTTGGATGCGTGATCACGAGTCGGAGATGATCGAGTTTCTCCGGCGGATCGTGAACATGGACACCGCCACCGAGAACATGGACGGCGTCGAAGCGCTGGCAAGGCTCATGGCTGACACGATGAAGCAGATCGGCTTCTCGGTCGAAAGACGCGACGCGATCAGACCTCCCCTTGAGTGGGTAAATAAGGGCTTTCTTGGTGATCGCGGGTGTCCCGGCATCGCACCCAGTGTCTTGTGCCGGTTAGGTGGTGGGAAGGGCAAGGGCCGCTTGCTCATGATGGCCCATCTAGACACGGCATTTCCGCCGGGAGACGTGCTAACAAATCCCTTCAGGATCTCGCAAGGGCGGGCATACGGGACGGCTGTTGCAGACATGAAAGGCGGAGTTGCTGGAATTGTTTTCGCCTGCCGCGCCCTGATCGAAACCGGCATTGCGCGACCAGCTGAGATCACGGTCCTGTATGACACCGACGAGCAGGCAGGGAGTACATGGTCGCGGCCTCTGATCGAGGAGGAAGCCCGCAAGGCAGACTGGGGCTTGGTGACCGAACCGGGTCGCGTGGGTGGCCAGGTTGTCGGCCAACGCGCTGGCCTCGCCATGGCCGAATTGGTCGTTGAAGGCGTGGAGGCGCACCTCGGGACTGGGTTTCGTGAGGGACGCAGCGCTATCGAAGCGCTCTGCAGAAAGGTCATTGCGCTTCACCGGCTACATGACCCGGATAACGGCGTCCTCCTAAATGTTGGGGAGTTTCACGGAGGGACCCGCCGGAATCTATATGCCGGCCGCGCCGTCGCCCGTATGGACATCCGAGTCGTAGATGCGCCAACTTGGGAGCGCGTCCGGCGCGACATCGAGTCAATCGCCGCAGCGGACGATCTCCCTGGAACGCGCGCCACACTCAATCTTTGGCAGCATCGTCCTCCCATGCCTTGGACGCCTGAGACTGACCGAATGGCTGCTCTAGTAACAGCGGCAGGCGAAGCAATGGGAACAAGAATTCCGACGATACCGACGATGGGCGGGTCGGATGCGAATCTGATTGCAAACCTGGGAGTGCCGGCGTTGTGCGGCCTTGGACCGGTCGGCGGAGCCATGATGACCAGAGACGAGTACATCGAACTGCCGACGCTGACCGAGCGTGCGGCATTGGTCGCGGCGCTAGCTCATGAATTGAGCGTGAGCGCGTAAGCAGCCTCCGCGAACAGAAGCGACATACAGATGGACGAGACGCGGAGACTGGCTTCAGTTCGTGGCCGACTTCCGCTTGGAACACTGTCCGCCCGAGGTCATTCACCAAGCGAAGCGGTGTGTCGTAGAGACGGTCGGTTGTGCACTCGCCGGGGTGCGTACACCACTCGCTCGGGCTGCTCTAGACGTTTTGCAGACAATGGGCGAGGGAGGTTGCTCCAGTGTCGTTGGCAGCGGACGACGGGCCGCGCCCGACCGAGCAGCTTTCATCAATGGTGTCGCAGCCAACGCCCTCGACTACGACGGCGGAGTCGTGCTGCAAGGACACTATGGCGGAACGGTGGTCTTTTCCGCGCTTGCGGTGGCAGAACTCGTTGACGCGACTGGGCGCGAGTTTCTCGAGGCCATCATCGCCGCTTACGAGGTGACGACACGCATCGGCGTCGCGATTCGTCCTTCGCTCGAGCACCGCAGACTTGTTGCCGGTTACGGTCCGCATCAAGGCTTTGCCGCGGTGGTCACGGCAGGGCGACTTCTCAAACTCGACGTCGAGCGCCTGGTACACGCCTTCGGGATCTACGGGGCGTCGCCCCGGTCCGAGCGCGATGCAATGGAACTGGCGAAACCGGCCTCTGACATGGACGAAAGACATGGTCGCGTGGCCGTCGGTGTCTGGGATCAACGCGGTAATGCTTGCGAAGTCCGGGTTTCTCGGCCCGCGCACAATCATGGAGGGCGAACGGGGATTCTGGCGCATGGCAGCGTCGGACCAGTTCAACCCGGACGCACTGCTCGATGGGCTAGGCTCCCGCTTCGACATCATGCGCTTGTACTTCAAAGCCTATCCGACGTGTCGGTGGAACCAGGCTCCGATAGATGCGCTTCGGCAGATCCTGGCTCGCCGTCAGTGGAGCGATGCGGACGTTGTGGAGGTCGAGGTTGGAGTTGCGCGCGCGCTTCTCGACCAGCACTTCGACGACTACGAACGCACAACTTGGTGGATGCGCAGTTCAGTCTGCCGTATGCACTCGCTGTAATTCTTCAGGGCCAGTCAGCAGGTCCTCGATGGTATGAACCGGCGCTGTTTGATTCGCCCGCCATGGCCGGGAGCATGCGGAAAGTGAAACTTCGCTTCGACGAGGAAATTGAGGAGTTGTTTTTCGCCAAGCGGCTTGTCGCGGCCAAAGTGAAAGTAATAGGGTTGGATGGAGCGACGAGAACGCTCGCGTTGACCATCCTCATGGCGATGCCGAGAATCCCCTTACGGATGAAGAGTTGGACGACAAGTATTGCGCGCTCGCAGAAATCAGCTTGCCTCGAAAGCAAGCCGAACTTCTCTTGCAGAGTATTCGGGAGCTAGAACGTCTCCCGAAGGCAGCAGAAATTGGGACCTTAGCTCTGGGGTGACCACCTAGCAGCGGCTGCCGCGGAAGCCCAAGCGCACTTTTCGTGCTTAACTCTGAGCAAGTCGAACGTTTGGGTTGTGATCAATGCTTTACGGAGTCACTGATTTAAAGGGATTTGTTGCGCGTGCGAAACTTTGACGATGCGCAAGGTGCACATCGCCAGAGTTATCGCAAACGCATCAACCTAGCAGCGACGGATGCATGGCGACCAAACAATCACAACCAAAACGGCTCGTTTCTTCAGAGTTATCGCGACCGCTGCTAAGGCGCACCCTTAGCCGGTCGGACCAAATGTGTTGAAGTTCGCACCGAGCTGACGCGCTTGATCGCCTCCGCGTGACACTTGATGAGCCCCAAGTATTCAATGCCGAGGGGCGCTCAGTAAAGTCCGTGTAATAGCAAAGTCGAGGTCAGCGCAGGACAACTAACTGGGTCAATTCAGAGTCACACTTAACCGAGCTATCTCCGGCAGGCCACTCGAAACGCCGCTATGTTCGCGCGCTGCGCTTGATTCGCGAGGAATAACCGCATCTTTCGGTCATCAAGAGTGCTGGCAATCTCACGCAGTTGCGGCGCAATTTCCCGGAGCTTCTCCTCCACCTCGCGCGCCCTGGGTTCCTTTCGGGCGAAATCCTTGGCGTTACTCTCAATCGCATCGGCGACTTTGAGCAAGCGAAGCGCACTTACCGGATGCGTGGCCTCCTCTTGAAGATGCGTCTCGTATTCGGCCACAGATGCAAAGTCGCCCGGACTGACTTCCAAGCGAGACGCAAGCAGGAAGAAGTACGCCAGCGCTATGGGAGGTACACCCACACGGCGCATCACTTCCAATCCGAACCTGTCCGCCTCGATTTCCTGCTGTTGCGCCTGTTCGGCCGTTATCGTGCTGTAGCCCTGATGCTGATACATCACGTGTGCGTATTCATGCGCTGTCACAAAGAGCAGGTTTGATTTCAGACTATTCATCGCCGCTTGGTAAACGCCTGGATCCGTCGGGGCACTGGGAGGCACGCCCAATGTGTCGAGTGGAGATCCACCGACGGCGTCGCTCTTAAAGCGAAGGACCGCGGCATAGTCGGACACAGTGCCCTGACTGCACTTCTTCATTTCGTAGTACTCAAACGCAACCGCCATATCGTCCAAGAATTTCACTGATGCGATTGGTACGACGACTTCTCGCGCCGCTGGGTCGGAAAAGAATTCCAAGGGGCTGCGCGTCAAACCTACAATCGGTAGGCTCAGCGTTACCGAAGCGCCCTCTTGCCGCTCACTCGGCGTGAGACTCGCGAGAATATTGCGCTCCCACATCAAGCGAAGGTTCGGCGCATAGGTGCGGCCGGCTTCCTGCAGCTCCTGCTTCGAGTACAAGCGCGAAACATCCTGAGCCTGCACTCCTGCACAAAGTTGCGTCAGACCTAACAGCAGCAACGCAAGCATCTCGATCGACTGCCTGGCTTTCCGATTCATGTCCTCTCCCCGAGCGGCGCCTCACGGTCGCGGTTTGTGGAACGACACCCCCACTCCTGCAGAATTCGCGGTCGTGGACGCCGCCTAGCAGGACTGAGAGTGAGTCCGCGACTCATGAAATCAGCGACCCGGCTGTACAGAAAATGTCAACGCAATCGTGTTTACGTCAGCCGAGGTGACAGATGCGCCTCCGCCCACCGAGATGACGACAAACTTCAACTGGCCCGTCGGCCCGACGGTCTGTGTAACGCCAAACTTCACAGTGATCACGACTTTTCGAGGATCGAGTTTTGGTTCGCCCGCCAGTCCCTTGATCAGCGCGCGTCGTGTGTCGACAATCGCCTCCGTCAGCCCAAAGTTCTTCGTCTCTGTCGCGCTCAATGCTCTCCCGGGTTCCGGCGGGACCAGTTCAACATATAGCGTTGAACTGTCTTCTGCCTTTCGACTTCCTCCGCCCCCCACCTCCAGTCCGAAGGCCGGAACGCCGATGGCTACCTTCCCATTCGCGTCGACCGTCCGCGACACGACCAACGTAGCCTCGACCTTCTCGAGCCTGAGGTCCAGAGCGGCCGCGGGCGCATTTTGAGCAGCTGCGAGTTCGCGCTTCACCTGCGCGATTACCTCGGCAATCGGAAACACGGGCGCCGACTGAGCTTGTACGGCGGTCGAGCAGTTGGACGCAGCCATACACAAGCTGGCTGCGAGGAGGAATCTTCTCAACAAGGGCGCATGCATTTGAGCTCCGTGATGCGAAGGCGACCGCGAGTCAACCTCGAGCAGTGCGTGATCAGAAGGCCATGCACCCGCTTGGTCCACAGGCGCCAAGACCTGGCGCGCTAAATGTGCCGCCACCGTGATCAAACACTCGAGGCAAGTCCATCGGGGTTGAATGCTTCTTCTGCTGCGGCTGCGGCTGCGCGGCAGCCGCGTTCACCGCACTCCAGCACATCGGTGACACTCCACTGGCCATGCTCTGCAGCACCTGAAGCATTGGGCTCGGATCGTTCGTCGCCAGCATCCACCGGGTCGCTTTCATCGCAGGCCCCGCGTGGGCGGCCATTAGATCAAGCTCCGCGGCTGAGCACGACGCGCGCACCCGCGGCTTATCGGACTGGTTGAGCGCAAGCCAGCAATCTACTGACACCGATTCCTCCAACTCAGCGAACGCGAGAAAGGTCATGTCGAGGTTCCCAGCCAGCGCTGAGGAAATGATCTTCCGATACAGCTTTACCGCGAGATCGCGCTCGCTGGATGAGCACCGCGTACGCGCGGGCTGCTCTCGGTCTAGCGCCGTCCGGCATGGCTTCGAAAGTCCCGTTTCCATTTGGTGAGTCAAGGTGATGAAGCGCTCCGTGCTGTCATTGACGAGCGCCTGCAGCGCACGATCTGTGTATTGGGCGGCAAGAGCGTTGTCCGCTTCCGAGCAGCCGGCGGGAAGCAGGGCAGCCGCCGGTACGCTCCAAGCAACTGTGACGATGCCAGCGAACCACCATCCAAAGCATCTGCGCGCGACCATTACACCTCCTCATCAGGAGACAAAAAGCCACCTCGTTTTCAAACTAGGTCGGCAGCCGCGCCGACCTATGACCCTGGTCAATCGGTGGGACTGGGATCCCGTGATCTAGTCTTCACGGGCAAGCAACGGGCGGCGAAGCGCACCGCCCACTTAGATTGCGTTCAGAGAGAAGTTGGCGCGTCGTTTTCGGCCAACGGGCGACGCGGGGTCAAATGCGCATCACTCCGGGCAGCGTGTGCAGAACAACGTCCGCCTTGTTAGTGACTTCGACCTCGTCTTCGCCGAGGCGCGCGCAACTGCCGCCACAGCTTGAGCACCACCAGCAACAGCGGTGCCGCATGCATGGCCAGGTCGAAGATGTCGAGCGGGCGTACCAGCGCACCCTGGACCAGCAGGCGCAGTTTCTCGACCAGATGGGGCTCGGGCGTGATCGGCGCAATGGCCATCCAAGCCGCCAACAGCAGCAACCAGATCCACGGCAAGCGGTCGAGCCAGCTCAGCATCGCTGGACACGCGCGAGTCGGAAGCGGCATTGCCAACGGGCTGCCGGTCGGGCGGGTGGCGTTTCGATCTTCATGTGCTGTTCCTGCGCGGCGGTCACCACGAGCCGAAGCTGACAATAGGCGCTCGGTGCGACGTATGCGGATTCAGTAAGCCTGACCGAGGAGTAGGGGGTACCAATTACTCTGACGCAAGCCCTGATCGTCGAGTGACGCGTTGGTCGCCTAGTTGCTGTTTTCCCTGCGTTCAGCGTTGCACCAACTTTGACGCCCTACAAGGTTCTTGCATCTATTCCGCGAACCTACAAGGGCCCTTTTGCGCTGCCAGCGGCCCGCGCCCGTCTTTGTCAGAACCGACGCACCGCCTGATCGGCCTGGCTCGGCTGGCGCGATTCCAGGCGGTC
The DNA here is from genome assembly GCA_963791235.1 of uncultured beta proteobacterium. Taxonomy (GTDB): domain Bacteria; phylum Pseudomonadota; class Gammaproteobacteria; order Burkholderiales; family Burkholderiaceae_F; genus JALORV01. The sequence goes on from CAWBRW010000029.1 coordinate 15,548, forward strand.
GGCGACTTCGCTGTGGCCTAGCGCGATGCCGTACAGCACGAGCTCGCGGTCCGGGTCGAGTTTCAGCAGCGCCATCACGTCTTCGTCGAAGAAGCCGCCCAGGTTCAGCGATGCCAGGCCGAGACCAGCCGCGCACAGGTTGATGTTCTGCGCGACATGCCCGGCTTCGAGCATGATGTAGCGGTAGCCGCGGTCGTCGTACTTCCATAGCGAGCGCTCGACCACCGCGGTGATCACGACGATCGCCGCGGCCTGCACCAGGTAAGGCTGGCCGAGGAACATCTCCGAGCCGAGGTGAGCGGGCAGCGCATCCGGTCGCACCACTTCCAGGCGGTGTCCGAGCGGCACGTAGTGATAGACACCACCTCGAGGCTCTGTACACGCTGCGCCAACACATACAACTCGAGCGGGTACAGGCCGCCGCCTGACGGCACCGGGCGTACACAGAACTCGCCCCATAGCTCGACGTGCTCCAGGACACCGTATCCCGCGTGCAGCGCCGTGCCGAGTTCGGCACGGTCGATAGGAGCCGGCGCGAAGCGACGGCAGCTCGACCGCCGCGCCAGCGCGCTGGCGAGCGACATTTCAGGCAAGGTCGGCGGTTCCAGCTCGAGACAGGCCGCGTCGAAGTCCTCCTTGAAGGCTGGCGTTTCGCGTGTCGGCTCGTTCAGGCCGTGCATGTTGAAGGGCCAGCGCGAGGTGCGCCGGTGGTAGGCCCAGGCGACGGGGTGGTCGTGGCGAAACATGCGGGTCTCCTCAGGCAATCGGGTGGGGCAGCGGGTTGAGCACGCCCGCGTCGACCGGTCGCGGCTGCACACCCACGCGCCCCGGCCAGTCGAGGGCTCGCGGCCCCCCAAGGCGGGCTTCGTGGTGCCCAAACCAGATCGGCAGGAACCCCGGCAGCACCGCTCGGGCCGTGAACAGGTGCAGCGGCTCCAGGTCGCGCGGTGTGAGGTTTACGTAGACGACTTCCTGTCCGGCCGTGCGGAAGTGATCGAGCAGCGCAGCCAATGCGGCTGCGGAGGACTTCGAGACAACCGGCGGCCATTCGGCGCGCTTGCCGTCGAGAAACTCGAAGGCAGCGGCCATCGCTGGATCGGCATATAGCAGCGCGTGGTCCTCCAGGCTCGTCACACGGGACGGATCCGCAACCAGTTCGGCTATGCGCGCCGCATCGCGCGTGCGGCAGCGTTCGCGGAAGGCGGGACGTACCTGGCCCACTCTCCAGAGCCGCCGAGCGGGCGGCAGTGGCGACGTCAAGGTCGGCGCCCATGCCAACCGTTGCGAACGGGCCACCATAGCCGTTGCGCTGGAAGGCAACGCTCAGAAAGACGGCGACCGGGTGATCGGTGGGCAGGCGGTACAGGGCCAGATCGACGCCGCGGCGCCGGTAGGCCTGGGCGAGCCGGCGCACATCGGCGTCGGGATGCTTAAGAGCTTCGTAACGTCGGCCCGGCAGGCGATGCAGCCAGGCCAGCAGCACCGCATCGCGCTCGATGACTTCGTAGATCGCGCCGAGCACAGCGGCGATCAAGGTTGGACCGGCGGCCAGTCCGTTGGAAGTAATCGGGAACAGGTAGCTCGTCGGGACCGTGCGCCTGGTACTCCATGAAGACGGCGCTCGCCGGCAGCCACATCTCGTCGTCGCGCACGAGCGAGCGTCCCCGCACCCAGCGCAGCACCGAATCGTCGCGGTACGGCGCGTAGGGCAAGCTCGAGTACTGCTCTGGCCTATAAAGACCGAGGTCGGCCGGATGCAGGCTGCGGCCGTCGAGTTCACCGCGGCGCGCGAGCACCAGTTCCTGCGCGTCCCAGCATCCGCCCGAGTAGCGCTCCACCGCCTCACCCAGGCACGAGGCCCAGGCCGCCTCTTGTGTCATGCCTTTGCCAGAGCAGGCGAGGTGCGTGTCCTTCACTTCCGACAGGAAACAGTGGTTCGCCAGCCGCGCGCGCCAGATCTGCGGCAGCGACGGCTCGGTGGTATCGCGCGCCAGTGCCGAGAAGTGCACGACGATGCCGCAGTGCTCGCTCACGAGTTGCGTGGCCTGTGACGGCAGCACGGGCGCGGCTGTCGTCGATGCTGCCGTCGGTGCCGCGATCAGCGCAGCAGCTGCGGGTGACTCACGTCTGAAGTTTTTTTTTGAGCAGACCGGGCAGAACGGCTTCACCAACACCGGATGAGTGCGGCTTTCGCCGAGCAAGGCGTCGAAGGCGAGCACCTTGTCGACCAGGGTCGGCTGATTCAGGCGTAGCAGCAGCTTCAGAGCTTCCAGCGCCAGCGCCGACGCCAGCTGCTGCGGCAGCGTGGGCAAAAGCGCACGTTCACCAAGCCTGGGCATGCGCGCGCGGTCGAGGTGTTCCTCATAGGCCATCGCCAGGTCGAAATCCGCTTCGGCGGCGAGCGCCCGCATGCGGTAGCACATCCAGCACGCGCTGCGCTCCGGCAGGTAGCAGCGGGCCGGCGAACGAACTGGTGGCGCGCAACTCGCTGAACAGCGCCGGCACGCCCAGCTCGAGGGCAGCGTGGTTAGCCCAGTGGTGGGCCGCCTGAAAGCCCCGGTCCCAGCAGACAATCAGAAGTCGGCAGCCTGGGCGAAGCTCTCGCACGCGCTCGCGGTGAGGTCGATGTCACCTGCGATGGTGACCTCGGCGCCAGCGGCGGCCAGCAGCCGCGCCACCGCTGCTTCTCGGCTGCCCTGCGTCGCGCGCGGATCGCGCACCGGGGTCAGGGTATGGTGCACGGCTTCGAAGGGAAAGGGGTCGGCCAGCACGAGGCGCCCGACGCCGGCATCGGCGAGCATCTGCGCGACATGCGCGCCATGCGCTTCCAGCCCGAAGATCGCGACCTGGGTGGCCGCTAGCGTGGCTCGTGCTGCATCCGCGCCCAGCCCGATCTCGTCGAGCAGCGCCGCGAAGGGTCGGTTCGGCGCTTCCTCGTCGCTCGGGACAACGAGCAGACCACCCCCTCGTCGACGAAGGTTTCGATCTGTTGATGCAGGCTCTCGGGTTTGTGATCGGGAAGCCGCGCCAGGATGTCGCTGAGCGAGAGCGGTTGGCGCAGTGCGACAAGCAACTCCACCAACACCTCGACGCTGTCGCCTGACAGTGCCAGCGCAACGAAGTCAGAGCGCAATTGGTAGCGTCCCGCCTCGAGCCGCACGATCTCCAGGCCCGGCGCGAGCCGATAGCGGGTGGTGGTCTGCACGTCAGGCTGCGGCGCCGGCACGGCGCGCCGCAACCGGGGAAAGCAGGCGATCAGCCCAGGCCGCGAAAGCGGAAGCCGCCGCCGAGCATCGGGCCCCAGATATTGCACGGACCGCAAGTGCACTCGAAATCGCAAGGCTTGGGAATCGGGATGACTTTGCCGCCAGTGACAACGTTGCAGCGCAAGATGCAAGGGCTGGTCTCGTTGATGCCGCACGTGCCATCCTCCCAGAAAGCGTTCTGCACTTTGTGGTACGCGGCGAGGTCGGCAGCGGCCAGCTCAGTGACCTTGAGTCGGCGGCCTACGGTCGCAGCCTTGCCCTCGAGACGTTCGAGGCGCGCCAAGACTTCTTTGAGTTCCTTCGGTTCTGCCATTTCCGGCTCCTTCCCAAGAACCAACGTCAACAGCGAGCCCGATCGGGGCGAGTAGCCATCCCTCAGGCAGTGAAGGTACGACTGCTGCGCGCCGCCGTCAATGTGGTTCAGATAGCGCATATATATGGTTTGGCGGGCGGGCCCTTTGGACCGTCAGGGTTCGAATTCAGCCGATGTGCTCAGTTTCCACTTTGCGGTGATCGAGTGGACGTACCGCGCTTTGGCTCGTCGAGGCTCTGCAGCGGTTGAACTCTGTTGGTCAGCGTGATGTGCGCTCTTGGGCGAACTGCCAAGACCGCTTTCGGCGGACGCCGCCGACCGCTAAACGTCGCGATCAGCGTTGCGCCCAACTTTGACGCCTTACATGCCGAAACCGAGGTCGACCGCTCGCCCGGAACAAGGCAACGGCTTTTGCCTGTTCCGGTGAGGTTTCGCAATCACACTGGCTGCTGACGGACCAGCCTTCACGGCGCGGCCACGACGACCTGCGCCATGATCCCGTAGCCTTGCATCTGAGGCGTCCCGTTCCAGCGAAGGACGCCGGGCTCGACGTCGCTGCCGACTGAAGGAGCGACCGTCGGTGAGGCGTAGACGCCCACATTGAGAGAGTCGTAGGGACCCGTCACACCGATCGGCACGGGACCATGCGTTCTGGTGTTGTACGACACGTCATAGGCAAGCACGTCGTCCGGCAGCGTCACGTTCAGCGCACGAAGATCGAACGTGATCGGGGAAGCAAAGCCGTTGTAGCAGGTGCCGTTCGCAGCTTTCCATTTGCCGGCATCCATACCTACGCATGTCGGATCAGCGGAGGGTCGGTACGGAATGCTGAAGGTCTGAGTCCGCGTCGCAAGCAAGGTGCCGCTGCTGTTGTAGACCGTGATGGTGATGGGATGGCTGAACGTGGCGTTCGGGGCCGAGGCGCACGTGCCCAGGTTCCACGCGCCGGTCTGGCAGGCCCAGCTGCTCATCGCGATAGTGATGCTGTGAAGCGTCCGCGGCGAACCAGCCTGCAGGGCAATGCGATCGCCCAGGCTGGTAAGGGATACCGCCTCGAAGCCGTAGCTGGGCATGTTGGGCGGAAGTGGCGCAATCGCCTCAAATCCAACGACCGTTTGTGCCGTAATGGCCACCGTGGTGGGCGCGCTGTCCACTTTGCCGTCGTTCACTATCAGGGTCGCCACGTAGGTGCCCGCGGCGTCCGCGGTGAATGTCGGGCTGGAGGTGGTGGCGCCGCTCAGGGACGCCGCACTGCCCATCGGCTTGCTGCTCAATGCCCACGAATAGGTGAGCGCGTCACCGTTGGCATCCGAGCTGCCGCTGCCGTTCAGCGTGACATTCGAGCCGGCAACCACCGACTGTGCACTACCGGCATTGGCGATGGGTGCAGCGTTGGCCACCGCAGCCGTGAGAGTCACGGTTGAGGACGCGCTGTCGAGCTGGCCATCGTTGACTGTTAGCGCGGCGATGTACGTACCGGCGACGTCGGCGGTAAAGGTTGGTTTGGCTAGAGTGGCGCCGGTCAGGGCCGCCGCACTACCGGCGGGCTTGCTGCTGAGTGTCCACGCGTATGTCAGCGGATCGTTGTTCGCATCGGAACTCGCGCTGCCATCCAAGGTGACTGTCGTCCCCGTCAGCACGTTCTGTGCGCTGCCGGCATTTGCGATCGGTGCCGCATTTGCCATTGCTGCGGTCACCGTGACGTTGGCGGCACTGCTGTTCAGTGCACCATCATTGACGACCAGGCTCGCGACGTACGAACCCGGCAGATCCGCAGTGAATGTGGGTTTGGCAGAACTCGGGTCGCTCAGAGTGGCACTGCTGCCTGCCGGCTTGCCGGTCAGCGTCCATGCGAAACCGATGAGATCGCTGTTCGGGTCGATGCTGCGGCTGCCGTCCAGTGTGATCACCGTCGAACCCGCTATCACGCTTTGGCTGGGTCCGGCATTGGCAACAGGCGCCAAATTGGCCGTATCTGAACTTACCCCGCATGCCGATAGCGCCCCCGAAGCGACAAGGGCCGCAATTGCTGCTTTCTTCATTCTCACGTTCATCCTTTCCCTGGGGCCGATCGCCCAAGCACTGCACGATCGGATACAAGCCACGCCCGTCTAGCTGCCCGGGCCGGCGGATTGTTAGATGGGAAGGTGGCCTTCATCGCTCGCAATAACGAGGTGTAAGCAAGCCAAATCGAACAAGCAGCTTGTCCGGTGAAGGCGCTTTGATTGCGTCAAGCAGGGTGGCCAACTGCCCCGGTCGGCCGGCCGCAACGAGCCCTATCGCGAGAGCGACTGTCGCGACCGCGCCTGGCCTCTTATTCCTGCCGGACGGCCGAGTTCGGCCATAGCCAGTTGGATGTGGCGGATCATCCGTTCGACCCGATAGCGGACGCTGGGCGGCGACGCTAAGCTGGCTGGGCGCGGCATCGCCACCGGTCGGACGCGCGAGCGGTTAGCTCCCGCGCTGGCAGCTTGCTGGCCGCGCACCAGCAGTTGCCGGCAACAGCCAGACAATCGAGAGTCGCCCGATAGCGGACAGCAACCCCGCGCGCCATGAACATCTTCGTCTCGTATAGCCCAGCGGATAATGAGTTGGTATCGGCGATCGTTTCGCTGTTGTGTGCAAGCAATAGCGCGCTCGCCTACTGCGATGCGGACTCGATACGCAGAAGTGGCAGATGGCGCGAAGAACTGGAAGCCGCAATTTTGGAAGCCAATGTGGTTCTGGTGTTCTGGTGCCACCACTCGAACACGTCGTATGAAGTGCGGAAGGAGTTCGCGCTTGCTCTCGAACAAGGCAAGGACGTCCTGCCTTTGCTGTTGGATGGAACTCCGCTGCCTAGCAAACTTGCCGGCCGTCGCACCATCGACTTTCGTGCCCGCGTCGGAGTGATACACGAGGGATCGTCGGAGCAGGAAGAGCAAGGCGACCTGGCAGAGCGAGTGGAAGCCGACCGCCTGATAGCAAGTGATATTTCAAGACAGTACGAGGAGCTGCTGGTAATGGGCCTCGCGAGGGAAATCGAAACAGAGTTGGCCTCCAGGCTGGGACCCAGCTGAGGTTCTTGGGTCGGAACGCTGGCCGTCCCGAGTTCCAGCCGGGCGGCCTTAGCCGGTCAGCCGGCCTGGATCAGCCGGGTGCGGTCATTCGTGGCACAGATTCTCTAGTAGCCCATCCGCATGGACGTGTCGTCTTCGTCTTCAATGTCGACCTTGGCTGACGGTGGCAACTTCGCGATGATCTCTTCGATCATCCGGACGTGCTCGGCCTCTTCGTCCCGCAACTCTTCGAACAGCGCCTTGACCTCCGGCTGTTTCACGCTGCGCAGCGCCCTGTCGTAGAACGCGAAGGCCTTCCTTTCGGAGTGCAATGCCACCTGGTACGCCTTGAACTCGGACATGTTCCGGCTGGGCGCGCCGACATCGGGGGCCTCCACATCGAAGATGTCGTCAAGCTTGACTCTTGCGGGCTCATCGCCAAACAGTGCGCGCCGCCGCTCGGCGAGTTCATCACCGTGCTTCTTCTCGTTCTCGGCCATCGACTGGAACACCGACCCGGCATCGTTGGAAAAGCTGCGACCGATTTGTCTGGAGAACAAGGTGTAGCGCTCGAACGCCTCGACCTCGATCAGATGGGCCATGTCGAGAGTGTCCATCAATGTCAGTTGGGAAAAATCGACTTTCGCTGCCATAAGTCCTCCGCCTTGAGTGCAACGCGCCCCGTCAGCTGAGCGTGAGCCTGCTCAATGAATAGAAAATTCAAACCTCCGTTCATGCCAAACAAGACGGTATCACTGCGCTGATTGCCCCGCCGCAGCAACCGACGCCCCGCGTGGTTTGGCGCCGGTTCTGCTCCTGATCGTTCATGGCGCCTGCACGCTCCGGGTTCCGGATAGGTATAAAGGCCAATTAACTGTGAAAGGGTAGCGAGTCATGGCGATTCCACACGCGCAATCAGGTCAGGTGATAAATGTGCGGCCGCTCGGTCCCGCGTTGACGGACGAACGGACCATTGCGCTGTTCAAGACTGACGACCTCGAGGTCATGCGGCTGGTCCTCACGGCGGGCAAGTCGCTACCGCCACACAAGGTGGCTGGCGAGATAACGATCCAGTGCATCGAGGGCAGGATCGATGTCACTTTGGACGGCGAAAGCAGGGTTCTGGACGCCGGCCAGTTGATCTACCTGGCGCGCGATGTGGTGCACGGGGTGGTCGCGATCGAAGACGCATCGGTTCTGGTGACGATCGCCCTGCTCAGGTAGCTCCGCGTGATCCACGCCGATCCACGGCCCGCGTTTTGTGTGGTGCTGCCGGCCCGCAATGAATTACTTACCTCCGCAGGCGGCGCATCATGGACGGAAGTTCCAGCGCTTCGACTGGGGTGCGAAACACGTTAGGCACATGCCTATGGGGAAGCGATCATGACGTCCGCAGAAACCGACTTCCTGCTCTGTCTTGCGGCTCTCTCGTTGTCATTCGCCGGCTTTTCTGCGGTGGTGGTGACCCTTCGAGGTGCGCTGGGAGGCGAGATCTCCGATCGGCACCTCCGCCTCGTGCGTCTCTATATTGAAGGTGGATTGCTAGTGACCGCTTTGGCATTGGTTCCTGCACTCCTGAATCTCCTTCCCATTTCCGACTCGCTCATCTGGCCTGTGTCCAGTGCAGCCGCTGCGTCGATCTTGACCGTCTTGCTCCTGAGCCAGTTTCGCCGCCGCCGCGCAGTCGAGGGCGGCCGCTTTCCGCCATGGGTCGTCATCATTTACGCGATTTCGCTCGTCGCCGTCGTCGGTCTCTGGCTCAATGCTGCGGGGATTCCGTTTCCGCCGAGCGTGGGCCCTTACGCTGTTGCATTGACGTGGGCACTTTGCGTTTTTGGTTTCATCTTTGTGCGGACTATCGACATCTTTCTGAGCCGCGCTCAAACCTGAAGCGGTCATGGGCGATCGCGGTTGTCTGCAGGGCTCCCGATTGTTTCGGACAGCCAGGACTGCCGTGGCGGGTGCAACTATGATGCTGCGCCTGCATCGTTTCGCTGCTGCACCCTGGGGCACGGCCTCGTTTGATGCACGACAGGAAGACGATGCGCATCTGAGTCAAATCCACGGAAAGGCCGATCATGGCAATCACAGCAAACCGAGTAACAGAATGAACTTCATCAAATCCAGACTTCTTGCTGCCGGTGCGGCATCAGTTCTCGCCCTTGGCGCTTGCAACCCATCAAAGGACGCAAAGCCTGACCAGGCTTCTGCGGGTCCGGTTGTCGCAACGGTGAACGGCATGGCCATCAACCAGCGAACGGTCGACATGATCGCCAAGCAGGCCGGTCATTCAGGACGGCCGGACACGCCCGAGTCCAGAGCAGCCATCATTGAGCAGCTGGCGCTGCAGATGGTGATCGCGGAGGAGGCGGTAAAGAAGGGACTGGACAAGTCGCCCGAGGTTGCGGATCAAATCGACACAATCAAGAAATCGGTACTGGCCAACGCCTATGTGCAGGACTTCATCAAGAACAATCCGGTCAGCGACGACGCGCTGAAGGCCGAATACGACCGCATCAAGGCGTCCGTCGGCGGAACCGAATACAAGGCGCGCCACATCCTGGTAGAGAAGGAGTCGGAAGCCAAGGACGTCATCGCCCGGCTCAAGAAGGATCCGAAAGCCTTCACGAAACTGGCGATGGAACGATCCAAGGACCCGGGCTCCAAGGCCCAGGGGGGTGAACTCGGATGGTTCGACGCGAAAAGGATGGTGCCGGAGTTCGGCGCTGCCGTGAGCAAGCTCGAGAAGGGCAAGTTCACCGAGACTCCGGTCAAGACCCAGTTCGGCTATCACGTCATCCTGCTGGAAGACTCCCGGGCGATCGAGCCTCCACCGCTGGAACAGGTCAAACCGCAGCTCACTCAGCAACTCCAGCAGCAGAACTGGAAGACAAAGATGGAGGCGCTGAAGGCCGCGGCGAAGATCGAGATGGTTGGCGCGCCCGCCCCGGCTCCGTCGGCACCGGCTTCGGCTGCACCAAAGTGAACTTGGATCGTCTCTTGACCTGGGGAAAGAAGGCGGGCTCGGCGCGGCGGCGCCGCGGCTAGATGACGATCTGCGTGCCGATCTCGATCACGCGATTGGGCGGAATGCGGAAGAAATCCGACGCCGGCTGGGCGGTGCGCATCATCCAGCTGAACAGGCGTTCGCGCCAATCGGCCATGCCGCCGCGCCTGCCGGTGAGCACCGTTTCACGGGAGAGAAAGAAAGACGCTTCATTCGGCTCGATCGTGAAATCGAATCGGCTCGCCAGCGTGCGCGCGATGTCGGCGATGTCGTAGGAATCCTTGAAGCCCAGATACACCTTGACGTAGTAGCAGCCCAGGCCGAGATCACGGATTTCCGCTGAATCCTCGGGCTCCACACGCGGAACGTCCTTCGGTACCGCCGTCAGGAACACGACCCGCTCGTGCAGCACGCGGTTGTGCTTGAGGTTGTGCAGCAGCGCGTGCGGCACTTCATCCACGCCCCCCGACATGAACACCGCAGTCCCTTCCACGCGCTGCGGCGGAAAAGCCGACAGATTCTTGAGGAACGGTTCGAGCGCAACTCCGCCGCGTAAGCGCTCCTGCTTGACGAGCACCCGGCCCCGCTTCCAGGTGGAAAAGATGAAGAACAGCAGCCCGCCGAACGCCAGCGGGAACCAGCCTCCGTGTCCGATCTTCGCCGTGTTCGCCGCCAGGAAGGCAATGTCGAGCGCCAGCAGCGGCAACAGGATCATCGCCAGTTTCCACGGCCCCCAGTCCCATCGATGGTGTGCCACCACCATCACGCCCAATGTCGTGATGACCATCGTGCTGGCCACGGCGATGCCGTAGGCGGCGGCCAGGTTCGACGAACTGCCAAAGCCAAGCACCAGAAGAACCACGGCGACCAGCAGCAGCCAGTTCACGATCGGGACATAGATCTGGCCCACCGCGGTCTCGGACGTGTAGAGCACTGACATGCGCGGCAGGTACCCCAGCTTGATGGCCTGACTCGTGATGGAGAAGGCACCCGAGATCACCGCTTGCGATGCGATGACCGTGGCTGCCGTCGCCAACACCACGAGCGGAAGCTGCAGCCATTGCGGCGCCAGCAGGAAGAACGGACTACGAACGGCGTCGGGATCCTGCAGCACGAGACTGCCCTGCCCGAAATAGTTGAGCAGCAGGCAGGGCATGACCAGCCAGAACCAGGCGACGCGGATCGGGCCACGACCGAAGTGACCCATGTCCGCGTACAGCGCCTCTCCGCCTGTCAGCGCCAGAAACACAGCGGCCATCACGGCAAAGGTCGTCCCGGGCTGAGCGATGAAGTAGCTCACCGCGTGCAGCGGGTCGATGGCAACGAGCACGCTTGGATCGCGGGCTATCTGCAGCACGCCGAGCACGCCCAGCGTGGCAAACCACAGCAGCATGATCGGACCGAACACGCTGCCGACTCGCGCGGTGCCCGAGCGCTGCACCGCGAACAAGCCGACCAGCACGACGAGAGTCAGCGGAATGACAAAGGCCTTGAACCGTGGCGAGATGACTTCGAGGCCTTCGATCGCCGACAACACCGAAATCGCTGGCGTGATCGCGCTGTCGCCGTAGAACATCGCCGCGCCGAACAGGCCCAGCATCACCGCCAGGCCGGTCAGTCGCCCCTGCGCGGGAAACTGTCGCAGCACGACCGCAAGCAGCGCAAGGATGCCGCCTTCGCCACCGTTGCTGGCACGCAGCACGATCGCTACATATTTGAGCGAAATGACGAGCGTCACCGCCCAGAAGATCATCGAGAGGACGCCCAGGACATCGCCCTGGCTGACTCCCGCGCCATGCGCACCGCTGACGCTCTCCTTGAACGCGTACAGCGGGCTCGTGCCGATGTCGCCGTAGACCACGCCGAGTGCAGCGACGATCAGAGCCGGCGAAAGCGCGTGGGATTTATCGTGGTTGTTCTGCATGCGGCTGGCCGGAGGCGTCGCGCACGATGCGCCGGATTGCTTACGCGAATCTTGCGCCGCACGACAGACCCCGGTCAAAGACGGCCCGTGGAGGCGCTTGGCGGAACCGCTCCGGCCGGGTGCGACGCGACCACGGTCCGGCGTTAGCGACGATGCCGCGTGTCGGGCTGGGCCACGGCAAGCGGTGCGTGCCGCTGGCAGCGGTGATTGACGCTTGGGCATCAATGTTGCCTGCCGGGGCTTGCGAACGCTCGATGGATGTCCGATGCACTCTTCCCGAACCCGGTTGGGAAGCACATTGGTGGTGCTTCTGGCGCTGACGCCTTGCGCGCAAGGGCAGGGCGTCGTCCGGTCGTTCACTGAAGCCTCGCTCGGCGCCATCGGCCTCCGCGTCGACCGGTCGGCATTCACGGCAGCGCCGGCCGAGCTGCCATCGACTCCGCAACCGCCGACACCGGTGATGCCGACGGAGATCTCTCTGGTCGGATCGAGCGTCGTTGTCGAACTGGGTCGTATGACGCCGGAGGGTCGCTTCATCCGTCCCCGCCTGCTGGTCGGGCTCCAGTCGACCGGGCTCAAGTACTGGATGCGGGACATCGGGATTCCAGCCGAGCGGTGCATGTTGCCGCTGGTCCGGGGCCGCTTGCGCAGGAACGCCGACAACGGCGACGTCGGCGCCGCTCTCCACCTCTCGGCCCGATGCACGTTCTATTGAACGACGCCTAACTCACCAGCGGGCACGCGGATGGCGGGCTTCGCTCGTTCGATGGGCACTGTCGCCGCATAACGAAGCGAACGTGTGCATTCCTTCGGCTCGACCGTACCGCCGTGGTGTAATGACAGGACGCGAATCCCTAAGGTAGGCTTTGATGGCAGCCGCCGACGCGATGTCATGTGCATACGGCGGAGACATGGGCAATTTCATGGCAGACCCGGACCTGGAAGCGCGCGTCGCCCGCATCGAGGCCGACCTGTCTGCGCCCAAGTCACCCCTCGAAAGCCGCGTTGCCGTCCTCGAATCGAAGGTCGATGGCCTCAAGCCCAGGACCAAAGACCTGTGGGAAAAGGCGCAGTCGCTGTCCGGCATCGTCGCTGCACTGGTCACCGGAGCGGTGGGGCTGTACCTGACCGGGGTCGTCAACCGCGGCTTCGAGGAGCGCAAGCTCGAAACGGCCAACGTCGAGAAGATGCGCGACCTGATCGTCCAGTTGAACAAGGACAGGATCGAAGAGAAGGATGCCGAGGCGATCGGGCTGACGCTCGGAGCCTTTGGCGAGTTCGCGGTGCCATCGCTGATTTCTGCGCTCGGCACCAACACGACGAGTCGCGCCGCCGGCGCGCGTACCGGCCTGCTCGCAGCCAGCCTCAGCGACAAGAAAGCCGTCTGCAACGCACTTGTGACCGTCATCAGCAACCGCACGCAGCTCTATACGGTGCTGATGCACAAGCGAACGGTGGAACTGCTGGGCCGGCTGGATTGCGGGCGTTCTGGCGAAGACGCGCTGCGCGCCTATCTCGACGTGGTGGTGGCGGCGATGCAGCCCGGTGGATTGTCTTCCTATGCGTCGACCCTGGACCCGGCCTTGCCGATCGGACCCAGCGAGGTCGCCGACATGCGCCAGGATCTGTGCGCGACTCCCCAGTTGCGTGCCTCCTGTACGCCGGTGGCGCGCTGATATGAGGCCGGGCCGCCGCATCGGATCACGGGTGCTCGCCGCAGCTCTGGCCGCGATTTCCTGCGGGGCGCTGGCGCAATTGCCCGACTGCCGCGCGATCTCGCTCGATCCCGCGGCCTACAAAGTCGTGCTCGGTGAGGTTTCGGCCCCGGGTGACGCGTCGCGCGAACGCGATGCGATTCGCGATCGGCTTCGCTTCAAGCTGCGCACGCAGGCGGAGGCGCTCCAACTCGTGGCGGAGCAGCGGCAACTGCGTTCGGTGGTGTGCGAGGGCCGCGCACCGGAGGACGAAGCGGTGTTCAGCGGCAGCACGCTCGATGACCTGAGCCGACTCGGGGTCGTGATGGAAGTCTGGGGAACGGTGCGTCCGGCCAGCGGCGCGGCCGGAGCGGCCACCGCGCGCGAAGCGCATCTGAACTTTGCAGTGATCTCTTTGCTCCGCTTCGAGCCGACGCTCGGCGGTTTCTTCGACCTGAACTTCATCACCCCGGCCGGTACCTCGGCCGACGTCGTGCTCAAGGACAACGTCGAACTGGAAGCACTGGCCACGCTGGCGGTCGCCGTGCGCTACCGCCGCGACCGGCGCTACGACACCGGAGCGCGCACGTTCTGCGAGGCGCAGGCGCATATCGCCCGTTCGGCGCGGCAGGCCACGGGCCCGGACGTCGCCCGCTGGAACGGACTGCGTGAATACGCTGTCGCTTCGCGGACCGCGCTGGTGAACGAGGCGCTCGCCGACCCGCAGTACACCGGGGGACTGCGCGTCAGTGGAGCACGCGGGTGTGCACCATGAGGGCTGCGCTCGGCAGGCCGGCGCACTGCGCGCGCGAGGCGCGTCCGTCGGCTGCGTGGTGCTGGCTCCGCCGCGGCATGCAGTGGGCTGCGGCGTTGCTTGCAATCGCTGCGGCCGGTCCGGCCGCGGCAATGATGGCGCGCTCGTGCGACGACGCGCGGGTCTTTTCGCAGTCGCCGGTCAACGTGCTGCTGCTGCCGTACACCTATACGGGAACCCAGGAGCAGATGGCGCGGCCGCTGAGCGAGGCCGCTGGGCGCCTCGGGCTCCTGATGGAGCACGACAGCCTGATCGAGATGACGAAGTTCGAGACGATCGGCGTCGTCAACCTGGTCCGAACTCCGGGCTCCCGCCCGTGCGAATCGGACCGCATCTGGGATGGGCTCGCCGGGCCGCAACGAGACAGCAGCGCCGGCCTGCGTCGTGGCGCTGCGGCGGTCATGATGTGGGGCCGGATCTACGAGGAAGGCACGACGCTCTACGTCCAGACCTATCTGCGGTTTGGTCGCGCCGAGGTGCCGGAGCGCGTCGAGCGCACCGTCACCACCTCCTCCGGGACGGCCACCTTCGTCGCGCAGCTGCCGTCGCAGGTCGTCACGCTGCCGCCCCGGAGGATCACCCGCGACGACATCGCCGCCATCAACCGCGAATTCATGCGCCTCGCCGTCGTGCGTGACGGGCCGTCGGAATACGCGCGAATCGTCGACCGGTTGCCCGACCTGGGCACTCCCGAGGCTTCGATGCGACCGTTTGGATACGCCGTCACGGAAGTTCGAGGTGACTGGGTCAAGGTGCTGCCGCTGGAAGGTGGCCAGCCGGGCTGGATTCGCGCCCGTGCGGATGCCTCGACGTGGCCGTTGCGTGATCGACTGCCGGAGCTGTACTTCCTCGATGCGGTGGTTGCCTATGCGCACCTCCGGGTGGCGCAGGAAGCGAGCGGCTTTCCGAAGCCCGCTTCGGCATCGCGCCTGATCAACTACGCCCGCCAGTCGCTGGGGCGCTATCGAGAAAGCACGAAGGAGGCGAGCCCCGCCGCCGACGCACTGGGCCATGCGCTGTTGGGCACGATGCTGATGCTCGCAGCGAGCGACCGACCCCGCCTCGAGGAAGCGCAAGTCGAGTTCGACCAGTCAGTCCGGCTCGTGCCTTACAACGCCGAGGCGCGCAATCTTGCCAACGTCGCCGGGGTCCTGCGTTGCTGCTCCGGACCGGCACGCAGCAATGCAGCGGCGGGCGCGATGATGAGTTCGTTGCTCGACGCTGTCAGTGTCGACCCGGCGAACGCCAACGCGCTGGGCAATCTGGCCGCGTTCCACCGGCTGCTCGACGGTTGGCCCGACGGTGTCGCGGCCATCGGTGCGGCGGAAGTGGAGCGCCAGCGCACCGCGCTTAGGCAGATGCCAGCCCTGCGTTGACCTCGCTGCACCGCGACCGCGACGCGCGGCCGTGAACAGGCCCTAGTACCCGACCGAGTAGTTAGGGATGTCGACGCGGACGTACTCGCGACCGAGCAGCGAGGCGGTGTTGCGCGCGAACTCCTCCGCCCAGGCGTGTTCGTCGCGGAAGCGGCGCGCGCCGGAGTACTTGGCGACGCTGAGCACGCGGTCGGCTGAAAGCACCTTGCCGATCGGCGACGCGACATCGCACTCGAGCGCGATGAACTCGCGGTCGAACCACTGGCGAGCCTCGTCCATCGACTGCTTGGCGACATCGTCCGAGGAAATCCTGAACTCGAAGTCGTCCCCCTTGCCGAACGACACCGTCACCTGGTGTTGCCGCATGCCCGTCTCCCTGCGTGGCTCGCTGTGTCGTGGATTCTAGCGAGGTGGGAACAGGCCCGGATCCGCGCCGTCTGCAGTCGATGACGCGCCGGTGATCTGGAGCGCTGCGCCAGACTGCGATTGCGCCAGTGCGGTATCGACTTTTGCATCCGGCCGACTAGTCTGGATCGGTAGCCCCAGGCAGAACAAAAGCAAACCCTCGGTGGCCAGGATGGGCCTTGCGGAGCACCTCTGTTCATCAGTCGGCGCGCCTGAGCGCGTCCTTGATCTCCGACTTCTCGTCGTCCGTTCGCGCTCGGACCGTTTCGGCCGGAGCGCGTTCACGATCGCCTGCCACTCTCAACTGCTCAATCCGGAGGACCTATGTACGAGCTGATTCGTCGCCTGACCGCGCGTCAACTGACTTTCGAGCAACTGCCGCTGCTGTTGATTTCTCTCGGCATCGCGGAGTTCTTCTACAAGTTTCACAGCTTCCTGCTGGAGACCGGAGCGTTCCTGGTGACCTGGTTTGCACTTGGAGCGCTCTATGCGGGCCTGAAGAGCCGGTTCGTTCGGACTGCTGAGGGTCGGTCATGACCACCCGCGCGCGGACACGAAAGGCCGCTGCGAGCAAACCGGCGGCGCGCAAGGCCCCAGCCAGAAAGGCCGATTTGGCCAGCAAGAGCGCGAAAGCGAAACGGCGCGTGAAGGACACGGGCAAGCTCTTCGGGCGGTTCGGACTCGACTTTGCCGCCGTGCGGCGCGAGCCAAGTGGACCCGGTGGCCCGATGATGATGCCGGCGCCGGCCAACGCCGCGGAAGAGTTCAACCCGGCGCTGATGCGGTTGCAGGCACTGACCGAGCGCGATGGACCGCTCGGTGTGCCGATGGCCCTGGCGCCGATCGATGCCGCGCGCGCCAACTGGACGCCGATGGGGCCGCTCGCGGTCCCGAACGGCCAGACTTATGGCGGTGCGCGCGTGCTGATCAGCGGCCGCGTGACCGCGATTGCGCCGCATCCGACCGACGGCAACACGATTTTCATCGGCACCAGCCGCGGCGGCGTGTGGCGCACGCAGGACGGTGGACAGACCTGGGTGGCGCTCGGCGATCATGCACCGTCACTGGCGATCGGCGCACTGGCGATCGGGGTCAGCGACCCGAATGTGCTGTATGCCGGAACCGGCGAAGGCAACGTGCAGCTGTACAGCACGCAGTTCGCACTGGACTCGGCGCCCGGGGTGTACCTCGGTATCGGCGTGCTGCGCAGCGCCGATGGCGGCGCGACGTGGACTCACCACGCCGCAGCGCTGCTGGCGAACCACAGCTTCTACCGGATTGCGGTCGATCGCGGCAACGCCAACCGGGCCTTCGCGGCGACCAGCCGCGGCGTGTGTCGCACGACCGACGGCAGCACCTGGACCGCGCTCACGGGCGGCGGACTGCCGGCCATTGTCAACGGCGTGATTGCCTGCACCGACGTCGTCATCGACCGCGCAGACGCAAGCGGCAACACGGTGTATGCGGCGTTCTGGGCCAGCGGGATCTACAAAAGCACCAACGCGCTGGCGGCCAGCCCCACCTTCACGAAGCTGACCACGGGCCTGCCGGCCGCGAGTTCGGTCACGCGGATCAGCCTCGCCCAGTCGGCGAGCAACCCCGCGCGCCTGTATGCGCTCGCGGCGAGTTCGGGCGATGCGTTCCTCGGGCTGTACCGCACCGGTAACGCGAGCGGGACCAGCTGGGAACTCTGCACCAGCAGCACGACGATCGAGCTTTACGGCGCCTTCACCAACGACGTCGGTGTCGACGCGACGACACAGGACGTGGTCTACGTCTCGGGCGTCGAGATGTACAAGTGCGTCCGCAACGCGACGACCGGCGCGTGGAGCGTGAGCAACATCGGCAGCAACATCCACCCGGACAGCCACACGCTCGGCTTCCACCCGACGCTGAACCAGACGATCTACAGCGGCAACGACGGCGGCTTCTACATCAGCCGCGACGGTGGCGCGACCTGGGACGACACGCCGAACGAAGGCCTGTGCCTGCTGCAGTACGAGTCCGTGGACAACCACGGCAGCTCGGACGCCTTCATGCAGTGCGGCACGCAGGACAACGGCACGCAGCAGTACCGCAACGGCCCGGTGCACTATCACAGCGCCGATGGCGACGGCGGCTACTGCACGGTCAGCAAGGTCGACGGCAATCACGTGACGCACGCCTACTTCGGCAGTACGCCGAACCGCAGCACGGCCGCCGGCAAGTTCGGGTCGTACTCCGCCGTATCCGGCGGAATCAACGGCAACGGGCTGTTCTACCCGCCGGCGGCGATCAGCCCGAGTTCCGAGCGTATGGCGTGGGGCACGAGCGTGATGAACATCGACGACGCGATGGGCACCGGCGGCTGGCCCGGCAGCGGCGTCGCCTTGCCGGGCATTGCGGGACGGGTGTCGGCGATCTCCTTCACCAGCGACACGCTGATCTACTGCGCCACGACCAGCGGCGAGGTGTATCGGCTCAACCGCAGCGGAACGACGTGGACCGCGCGTGCACTGCATGCGGCGCCGTTACCGGCCAACCAGTGGATCTGGGACGTGCACAGCGTGCCCGGCAGTCCCAACACGATCGTCGTCTGCTTCAGCGGCTTTGGACTGGCGCAGCATGTCTGGCGTGGCACCGTCCCGGCGACCGGGGCGGCCACCTGGGCGGCGGTGAGCGCCGGGTTGCCCGATGTGCCGATGTACGCACTGGCCTTTTCCAGCGCCACGCAATGGTTCGTCGGCACCGACATCGGTGTGTTCCGCAGCACCGACGCGGGCGCCAACTGGCACAACTACTCGCAGGGCCTGCCGAATACCGCGATCTACGACCTGCGACTGCGGGAGGGCAGCAACCTGCTCCGCGCGGCCACGCATGGACGCGGACTGTGGGAGGTCCGGGTCGACGTCACGCAGCATCCGACCGTCGATCTGTTCGTCCGCGATCACATCATGGAGACGGGTCGTCCACCGAGCGGGCCGGTCGTGTCCGCGGGCTGGGAGGATCCGACGCGCTTCATCGCGCTCAACGATCCCTGCTACTGGTGGCAATGCGCCGACATCAAGACCGACGCGCCACCCACCTGGCAGCTGCAGCCGGCCGAGGTCAACTACCTGACTTTCGAGACGAAGCTCGTGCACGAGCATCCGGAGAAGGGCAACCAGAACCGGGTCTACGTCCAGGTCCACAACCGGGGACCGGTGGCCGCCAGCAATGTGACGGTGAAGATCATGACGGCCGGGGCGTCCGCCGGCCTGCCCGACCTGCCGTCGGACTTCTGGAGCGCCTGGCCCAACAGTGCGGGCGATGCCAACTGGAGCCCGGTCGGTGCTCCGCAGACCATCGCGACGCTTGAAGCGCTGCGTCCGACGGTTCTGCAGTGGGACTGGACACCGGCTCCAGCCGCCGACTCGCACAGCTGCATGCTGGTCGTCATCGACAGTCCCAGCGATCCGGTGCCGGCCACGACCAAGGCGATTTTCAACATCGCCCAGCTGGTGACGACTGAGAAGCGCGCGGGGCTCAAGAATCTGCATCTCGTGAACCTGCTCGCCAACGCGATCCAGCCGCTGCCGCTGCACCTTCACGCCTCGCGCAGTGCCGCAGGAAAGTACAGGCTTGCGATTCCACCGCTCGGGTCGGACGCTTTGCGCGTCGACTTCCTGTTCAGCAAGACGCTGAGCAAGCGTTTTCCGGCGAGCAAGCTGCCGAAAGGGCTGAAAGCCACGCGGCTGCCGGCGAAGGATCTTGAACGGCTGAAGGCCTTCGTGCTGAAGCAGGAAATGCGCAGGGAGGACGCGTGGCAAGCCTTTCTCAAGCTGTTCGACACAACGCGGCAGTTCAGCGTCGATGCGCGCAGCAAGGGGGTCGAGCTGCCGCTGACGTTGAAGGCGGGCGGCCACGAGCAGATCGCGCTGCTCGCGCGAACCGGCAGGTTGCCGCCGGCACGCGGCGCGGCCTTGGCGAAGCTGACGGTGATCCAGACGATCGAGGGCAAGCCGGTCGGCGGCAGCACCTTCGTGTTCAAGCCGGCGGGCCGCGACTAGCGATGGCCGGCGCAGGGACGCGCTGCTGAATCGCGTCCCGGCGCAAGCGCCCCGACGACCGGATTCCGGGGTCGTTCGGTTTGCCACGGCGGGGAGGCCGCAGCAGAATGGCCGGCCTTCCCTTTTGCACAGGTTCACATGAATTCCGGCACGACTGCTGAACCGGGCCCGCGGCCCTTCGCACACTTCGCCGGCGACCCGAGCCCGTCCGCGCCGCTGCGCGCGGCGATTACCGCGGCGACGCGACGGGCGGAGCCGGAGTGTGTTGCCGCGCTGATCGATGCCGCGCGACTTCCCGCCGCAGAGGCGGCCGCGGTGCAGTCGCTCGCCGCCGACCTCGCACGACGGCTGCGCTCGCGCCGGACCGGCGCGGGTCGTGAAGGCCTGGTGCAGGGACTGGTGCAGGAGTTCTCGCTCTCGTCGCAGGAGGGCGTCGCGCTGATGTGTCTGGCGGAGGCGCTGCTGCGCATTCCGGACACCGCGACGCGCGACGCGCTGATCCGCGACAAGATCGGCGATGCCGACTGGGAATCCCACCTCGGGCGCAGTCGGTCGCTGTTCGTCAATGCGGCGACCTGGGGCCTGCTGCTGACCGGCAAGCTGGTCTCGACGCACACGGAGCGGGGCCTCGCCAGCGCACTGGCGCGCGTGGTGGCGCGCAGCGGCGAGCCGCTGATCCGGCGCGGTGTCGACATGGCGATGCGCCTGATGGGCGAGCAGTTCGTCACCGGCGAAACGATCACCGAGGCGCTGGCCGTCGCCCGCCGCCGCGAGGCCGAAGGCTTCACCTACTCCTATGACATGCTGGGCGAAGCGGCGATGACGGCCGTGGACTCGCAGCGTTATCTCGAGTCCTATGAAGCGGCGATTCATGCGATCGGTCGCGCGTCCGCCGGTCGCGGGCTGTATGAAGGCCCGGGTATCTCGCTGAAGCTCTCGGCACTGCATCCGCGCTTCAGCCGGGCGCAGCGCCAGCGCGTGCTGACGGAGCTGCATCCGCGCCTGCTCCATCTCGCGCTGCTGGCGCGGCAGTACGACATCGGCATCAACATCGATGCCGAGGAAGCGGACCGTCTCGAGATCTCGCTCGACCTGCTGGAGCGTCTCTGCGCGGAGCCGGCGCTCGCGGACTGGAACGGCGTCGGCTTCGTCGTGCAGGCCTATCTCAAGCGCGCGCCGTTCGTGATCGATTTCGTCATCGACCTGGCGCGGCGTACGCGCCATCGGCTGATGATCCGCCTCGTCAAGGGCGCCTACTGGGATGCGGAGATCAAGCGGGCGCAGATCGACGGACTGACCGACTTTCCCGTCTACACCCGCAAGGCGCACTCTGACCTCTGCTACCTGGCCTGCGCGCGCAGGCTGCTGGCCGCCCCGGACGCGGTGTACCCGCAGTTTGCGACGCATAACGCGCATACCGTCGCCGCGGTCTATCACGCGGCCGGCCCGGAGTTCCGTGCCGGCCAGTACGAGTTCCAGTGCCTGCACGGCATGGGCGAGCCGTTGTACGAGCACGTGGTGGCACGCCGTGGCGACGGGCTGGCGCGGCCGTGCCGCATCTACGCGCCGGTCGGAACGCACGAGACCTTGCTCGCCTACCTGGTGCGCCGCCTGCTGGAGAACGGCTCGAACAGTTCGTTCGTCAATCGCATTGCGGATGAGGACTTGCCGATCGAGGAACTCGTGGCGGACCCGGTGGCGACCATCGAGCAGCAGGCGAGCGCAGACGGCGTGCTGGGAGCGCCGCATCCGGCCATCGTTCTGCCGCCGCAGCTGTTCGGTGCGACACGCCGCAACTCGATCGGAATGGACCTGGCCAGCGAGAGCCAGCTCGATCAATTGGCCGCGGCCTTGCAGGCGACTGCGCAGCAGGCATGGCGCGCCGAGCCGATGATCGTGGGCGCGCCAGTTTCCGCGCAACGCCTGAGGGTCGAGTTGCGCAATCCCGCGGACCGTCGTGATCTCGTGGGTACGGTCGTGGAGGCCACCGCGGCCGATGTCGACGTCGCGCTTGCCGCGGCGGCCGCGGCGCTCCCGCACTGGCGAGGTCGCGCAGCGACCGAGCGAGCAACGGCGCTTGAACGCGCAGCCGACGCGATGGAAGCGCAGATGCCGCAACTCATGGGGCTCATCGTGCGCGAGGCCGGCAAGACGGCCGCGAATGCGGTGGGCGAGGTGCGCGAGGCGATCGACTTCCTGCGTTACTACGCAGCACAGTCGCGCGCCGAACTGGGGGCGTTGAACGCGCCGCTCGGGCCCGTCGTGTGCATCAGTCCGTGGAATTTCCCTTTGGCCATTTTTGTCGGGCAGATCGCGGCGGCGCTGGCGGCAGGAAATACCGTGCTCGCGAAGCCCGCTGAGCAGACGCCGCTGATCGCGGCGCAAGCGGTCGCCCTGCTGCACGGCGCCGGAGTGCCGCGCGACGTGCTGCAGCTGCTGCCCGGTCGGGGCGAGATCGTCGGCGCAGCGCTGGTGGCCGACCCGCGCGTCCGCGGCGTGATGTTCACCGGATCGACCGACGTCGCGCGCCTACTGCAGCGCAGCCTTGCAGGTCGAATCGACGAGGACAGCCGGCCGATCACGCTGATTGCCGAGACCGGCGGCCAGAACGCAATGATCGTCGACTCCTCGGCGTTGCCCGAGCAGGTGGTGGCCGACGTGCTGTCATCGGCGTTCGACAGCGCGGGGCAGCGCTGCTCGGCGCTGCGGGTGCTGTGCCTGCAGGAAGACATCGTCGATCGCATGCTGCCGATGCTGGAGGGCGCCATGCGCGAGCTCGCGGTCGGCTCCCCGGAACGTCTCGCCGTTGATGTCGGGCCGGTGATCGACGAGGAGGCGCGCCGCACGATCGAGGCGCATATCGACGCGATGCGCGCGCAGGGTCGCCGCGTTTTCCAGGCGCAGGCGATGGACGAAGACGCGCGACGCAGTCACGGCTGCTTCTTGATGCCGACCGTCGTCGAGATCGAAAGCGTCGCGGAACTGACGCGCGAAGTGTTCGGCCCGGTCCTGCACGTGCTGCGCTACCGGCGCGAGGACCTGGTGGCGCTGGTCGATGCGATCAACTCCACCGGCTTCGGACTCACGCTCGGCATCCACTCCCGCATCGACGAAACGATCGACGGCATCGTCGCGCGAGCGCATGTCGGCAACCAGTACGTAAACCGCAACATGATCGGCGCGGTGGTCGGCGTGCAGCCGTTCGGCGGCGACGGGCTCTCCGGTACCGGCCCGAAGGCGGGGGGCCCGCTGTACCTGCGGCGCCTCGTGCGCGGCGCCTCGCCATCAGGCGCTTTGGCCACTGACCCCGCAGCCACGGTTTCGAGTGAGCGCGACACCCTCCTGGCGCCGCTGCGGGCACTGCTCGAATGGCTGGCGCGCCCCGTCGCGGCAGAGCCCCTCGTCGCCACCTGCGATGCGTTGCTGGGGAGTTCGCCGCTTGGCGTGGCGCATGCGCTGCCTGGGCCGACCGGCGAACGCAACACCTACGCGCTGGTGCCGCGCACGGCGATCCTGGCGGTGGCGCTGCAGCGGGACGACCTGCTGTTCCAGCTGGCCCATGTGCTGGCCGCTGGATCGCGCGCGGTGTGGCCCGACGATGCGCTGTCGCGGCGCGTGCGAGACGAACTGCCGGCGGGCCTGCGCGCGTTCATCACGCTGGCAGCGGATCCGGTCGCCGCTGAGATCGACATCGCGCTGCTGCAGGCACCGCCGGAGCAGGTGCGTGACTGGAGCCGCCGACTCGCGCAGCGACCGGGCGCCATCGTGACGGTGCATGCCTGCGCGCCCGGCACGCCGCGATCGCGATGCCTATCCGCTGGCACTGCTGATGGCGGAGCGCACGGTATCCGTCAACACCGCGGCCGCCGGCGGCAATGCAAGCCTGATGACCATCGGCTGACGCGCGACGTTGCAGCATGTCAATCACGGTCACGCTGCACGATGAACTGCCGCCCGAGGCGACGGCGATCGATACGGGCCTGGGCGAGGCCAACGCGGCTGCAGCGCCGCTGGAGGACGTTCAGGCACTGGCGTGCCTGGCCCGCGACGACGCAGGCCGGGTGATCGGCGGAGCGATCGGGCGGACGTGGGGCGCGTGTTGCGAGCTGCAGCAGCTCTGGGTGGAGCCGGCGCATCGACGGCGCGGCATCGCGTCGCGGCTGGTTCGGGAATTCGAACGACGGGCGGAAGCGCGCGGTGCCCGCACGTTCTACCTTGAGACATTCAGCTTCCAGGCGCCCGGGTTGTACCGATCACTCGGCTACAGCGAGCGCCTCGCGCTGCACGGCTTTGCGCCCGGCATCGTGAAGTACACAATGGTCCGCGAGCTCGACGAACCATCCGCTTCGCTACCGCGGTAGTGGCCCGCATGCGGCTCAGGCTTTGGTGTCGAGCGCCGCGCCGCACGCCTGGCAGTGCCGCGCGCGTTCGGCGTGGTCGGTGCTGCTGCAGGCCGGGCAGACGCGAATCCGGCCCTCCTGGCGGATGCGCTGGCTGGTCATTTCGGCCGTCACGATGCCGGTGGGTACCGCGAGGATGCCCCAGCCCAGCAGCATGCTGACGCTCGCCAGTGCGCGGCCAAGGTCCGTTTTCGGTGTGATGTCGCCGAAGCCGACCGTCGTCACCGTCGTGATGGCCCAGTACACGGCCATCGGAATGCTGGTGAAGCCGTTCTCGGGACCTTCGATCAGGTACATCAGCGTGCCGATCAGGACCACCAGCATGAAGACGGTGCCGATGAACACGAAGATCTTGCGCCGGCTGGCATGCAACGCTGCTCCCAGCCGGCGGTATTCGGCGATGTATTCGGTGAGCTTCAGGATCCGGAATACCCGCAGCAGCCGCAGCAGCCGGATATCGATCAGCACGTGCAGGACGGGGAAGAACAGCGCCAGGTACGTCGGCAGGACCGACAGCAGGTCGACGATGCCGAAGAAGCTGCGCGCGTAACGCAGCGGCCGCTTCACGCAGTAAAGCCGCGCAACGTACTCGACGCTGAAGAGGAGAGTGAAGCCCCATTCGAGGACGTCAAAGAGGCCGCCGTAACGCGCCGACAGGCTCTCGACGCTGTCGAGCATGACAACGAGGACGCTCGTGACGATCGCCCACAGCAGCACGATGTCGAAGAGCTTGCCGGCCCGAGTGTCCGACTCGAAGATGACGATGAACAGATCGCGGCGCAGGCCGTGGTCCGGCATGCCGAACTTGCGCGCTTCCGACGATTCGCCAGCGCGTTCGCCGGAAGGCGGTCCGGGAGTCGATGGAGGGACCATGCGCGTACCTGAAGGAAGCGATATCGCAGGATAAACGCTGCGGCAGGTCCCACGCTGGGGACGGCGCAATCGGATCACTACGCTCCACTGACGGCCGCGGCAGGAGAGACTGCTGGGCGCCGACCTGGCCGCCGCGCAGGCAGCGCTTTGCTCAGCTCGTCAGGCGCTCGCGCAGCTTCCGATGCAGGATCTTGCCGGTGGCCGTGCGGGGCATCTCGCTCTCCGGGACGAAGGTGACTGCACGCGGGCGCTTGTAGCCGGCAATGCGGTCGCGGCACCAGTCGAGCACATGATCCTCGGAGAGCTTCGCGTCGGGATGCAGTACGACCACCGCATGCACGGCCTCGCCCCACTTGTCGTGCGGCAGGCCAATCACCGCGACATCCTTGACGCCTGGGCAGCGGCCCACGACCTCCTCGACCTCCGACGGATAGACGTTCTCGCCGCCGCTGATGATCATGTTGCTCTTGCGGTCGACGAGGTGGATGAAGCCGTCCGCGTCGCGCAGTGCAAGGTCGCCGACGCTGCAGTAACCGTCAGGACGCAGCGCTTCGGCAGTCTTCTCCGGGTTCTTCCAGTAGCCGTCGAACGTATAGGGCGTGCGCGAGAAGAGTTCGCCCACTTCGCCGTCGGGCACGTCGCGGCCATCGGGGTCCAGCAGGCGCACCGGGCCGGAGCCTGTCCATTCGCGGCCCACCGAGCCCAGGTGGGTGATCTGCTCGTCGGGGCGCAGCAGCGTGACCCAGCCGGCCTCGGTCGAGCCGTACAACTCGTGGAGTTGCGAATTGCTGAAATGCTCGAGGATCGCAAGCTTGGTGTCGCGCCGCGCCGGGGCCGAGGAAATCATCAGCTTGCGCATGCTCGACACATCGTGGCGCGCCTTCACCTGTGACGGCAGGCCAAGCATCATGATGTAGTGCGTCGGTACCAGCGAAGTGAAGGTGACATGCTGCTGCGCCATCGACTGCAGCAGCGCCTCCGGGTCAAAACTCCGGCGGTCGTCGACGACGCAGGTCGCGCCGAGGTAGGTGAAGGTGAAGCTGAAGTAGAGCGAGTTCGCGTGACACATCGGCATCACCAGAAGCCCGGTGTCCTGCCGCGTCAGCCCCATGTCGAAGGCGGTGACCAGCGAGATCAGCGCGCTGCCCTGATGGTTGCGGATCGCACCCTTCGGTCGTCCCGTGGTGCCCGACGTGTACATCAGCGCCCAGGTGTCGGTCGGCGCCACCTCCACCGCCGGCGCACGGGCGGATCCCGCGCGCACCAGCGCTTCGACACCGCGCCAGCCACGCGGCGTGCGTGAACCGCCAAAGTGCACCCAGGCGTCCTTGCCGATCAGCGGCAGGTTCGGGCGCACCGGCTCGATGCTCTCGAGCAGCGCGTCCTGCACGATCATTGCGCGGGCTTCGGCGTTCGCGACGATGTACTCGATCTCGGGCGGCGTCAGGCGGAAATTGATCGGCACGGCGACCAGCCCTGCCTTGGCGAGCGCGACGTACAACTCGAGCCACTCGACGCAGTTGTACGCGAGTACCGCGACCCGGTCGCCCTTCACCAGGCCCAGGCCGAGCAGCGCATTGGCGAGGCTGTTGCTGCGCTCGTTCCACTGTGCGAACGTCAGCGTGCGCTTCGAGTCGCGGGCGCCGATCTTGTCCGGCTGCAGCCGCGCATGTGCCGCGACGATCTGGCCGACATTCAGAACGCCACCGAGCGGCGGACCCGCGACGGCTGGCACTCGCGCCGTTTTGGAACTGCCGGACCGGCTCACTGGCGCCTCGCGTGTTCCGCCTCGTCCCAGGCCGTCAAGGCCTGGAAGTCTCCTGCGAACGCGAGGCCCTTGCCGGCATCCGAACTCAGTGCTTCGCGCGTCACCACGACATCGATCAATGCTGGCGCCTGGTCGAACGCTGCGCGGATCGCATCGGTCAGCCGCGCCGGATCGGTGACGCGCTCGCCATGCAGGCCAAACGCGCGCGCCATCGCTGCGTAGTCGCTCCACGCCAGTTCGGTGCCGACAATGCGGCCGCCGTAATTCATCTCCTGATCCACCCGCTCGATGTTCCAGGCGGCGTTGTTCGAGACGATGAAGACCACTTTCGCGCCGTGCCGCTTGGCCGAGTCGATCTCCATCGCATTGATGCCGAACGCGCCGTCGCCGGTGACGACGACCACCTGCCGCTCCGGGTGCAGCAGCGCGGCGGCGACGCCGTAGGGCGTGCCCACGCCCAGGCAGCCGAACGCACCGGCATCGAGATAGGTGCGCGACTCGAGTCCGGTGCGCGCGAAGCTCAGGAGGTCGCCGCCGTCGGCGATCGTGATCGCGTCAGGCCGCAGAACTTCGCGCAAGGCCGCAAAAATGTGGTTCGGATGCATGCGCCCGTCCTTGCCAGCCGGAGCTTCGGCCAGCGACGCCGCATACTTTTGCGCACGCCGCAGGTGCTCGCTGCGCAAGGCCTCGCACCAGCCGGAGTCGAGGCCTTGCCCGCGCGTCGTCAGTGCGCGCGTGATTGCCGCGAGAGCGGCAGCCGGATGCGCAAAGAGTTCGACTTCACCGCGCCGGTTCTCGCGCAGTTCCTCGGCGTTGTCGCCGATACGCAGGAAGCGGGCGTTCGGCCAGACGGCCGGCGAGCCGTAGCCGGTCTGGTAGTCGAGCTTGCGGCCGATGACGATCGCGAGGTCGGTCTCCTGCATCGCGCGGCCGCGCATCGCGCCGATCGTCGACGGATGCTTTGGGGGAACGAGGCCGCGGCTCTCCTGGGTATCGAGGTAGACGGCGCCCGAGGCATCGAGGAACGCCACCAGCTCGGCGCCGGCGTCGAGGGCGCCGCGGCCGGTGAGGACCAGCGGGCGCTTCGCTCCGGAAATCAGCGCGACCGCCTGCTCGACCTGCGCGGCATCGGGCGGAATCCGGCGCGGCGACCGCGGTGCCAGATATTCCGCCAGCACGACGCGCGGCGGCACGCTCTGGCGCAGGACGTCGGTCGGAATCTCGACGTACACGGGTCCGGGAGCATTGCCGTCGCCGAGCGCAGTCGATACCGCCTTGTCGAGGTCGCGCAGAAGGTTGCCGGAAATGCGCAGCGTGCGCGCGCTGCGCGTCACCGGACGCAGGATGGAGACGTGATCGATACCCTGCAGGGGGCCGAGGTCGTCCTGGGGCATCGGCGCGCAGCCGCCGATCAGCAGCACCGGCACGCGCTCCAGCTGGGCGTTGGCCATTGCCGTCACGCAGTTCGTCACGCCCGGGCCGGCGGTGACCGAGGCGACGCCGATGCCGCCGCTCAACACCGCGTGCGCATGCGCCATGTGCACCGCGGCGCCTTCGTCGCGCACGTCGATGATGCGCACGCCCTTGAGCGCGAGGTGGTCCCAGATCGGCTGGATGTGTCCGCCCTGCAGTCCGAACACGCGATCGACGCCGCGCGCGACCAGGAACTCCGCCACCCACTCGGCCACCGTAAGGGCCGCCGCCTGCTTCGTACTCATCGTCTGCCTCCTCCCGGTTGGGAACAGACTGCACGATCAGGGGTCGCTCACTCGGCGACGCCCCGAAGGAGCGGCGATTATGGGCGAGCCGCTGCGGCCCGCCTAGCCTCCTCGCGCACTGCAACGCAGCGAAGCTGCCGGTAGCCTTGCGACCTGCATGAAGGCCCTCCGCGTCATCGCCCACCTCGATATGGATGCGTTCTACGCGTCGGTCGAACTGCTGCGTTACCCGGAACTGCGTGGCCAGGCGGTCGTCATTGGCGGCGGTCGCGAGCACCAGCCGACCTGGGATGTGGACCCCGCCACCGGAGAGCGCCGACGCCGCTTTGCCACGCTGCGCGGCTACGCCGGCCGCGGCGTGATCACGACCGCGACCTACGAGGCGCGAGCGCTTGGCGTCAACTCGGCGATGGGGATGATGAAGGCGGCCGCGAAGGCGCCCGACGCGGTGCTGCTGCCGGTGGACTTCGACGAGTACCGCAAGTACTCGCGTCTCTTCAAGGCGGCGGTGCGCGCGATCGCGCCGCAGGTCGAAGATCGCGGCATCGACGAGATCTACGTCGATCTCACCGACGTCATCGCGGCGCGTCTGCCGACCGACGAGGAGGTTGACCCCGACGATGCCGAGCGCAACGTCTGGTGGTGCGCACGCGAGGTGGCGGCGGAACTGAAGCAGGCCGTGAAAGAGGCGACCGGCCTCAGCTGCTCGGTCGGGCTCGCGCCGAACAAGCTGGTCGCAAAGATCGCCTCCGAACTCGACAAGCCCGATGGCCTGACGGTCGTCACCGATCGGGAAGTGGCGACACGGCTCGCACTGCTGTCCGTGCGGCGGTTGAACGGCGTCGGGCCGAAGTCGGCCGCCAGGCTGGCCCGCCTGGGCATCGCCACGATCGGCGAACTGGCGCAGGCTGACCGCGCCTGGCTGATGCAGCAGTTTGGCGCGAGCTACGGGCACTGGCTGGCTGACGCCGCGCGCGGCATCGATGAGCGGCCGGTCGTGACTTACAGCGAGCCGAAGTCGATCAGCCGCGAGACCACGTTCGAGCGTGACCTGCACGCGGTGCGCGACAGGGCGCAACTCACGCGTATCTTCACTGCGCTATGCAAGCAGGTCGCCGCCGACCTGGCGCGCAAGCACTATGCCGGTCGCACGATCGGCATCAAGCTGCGCTTCGAGGACTTCGTCACCGTGACGCGTGACCAGACATTGCCCGCGCCGGTCAGCGACGCGCAGGCGATTCGCCGCGCCGCCGGCGAATGCCTCAAGCGCGTCGATCTTGCCCGGCGCATCCGGCTGCTCGGCGTGCGCGTCGGTGCGCTGGAGAAACAGGGCGACGCGCCGGACCGCGGCGGGCTCGAGGAATCTGCATAGGCCGTAGGCGCTGCGGCCGGATTTCGAGGCCGCGTTCTAGGCCGGAGCAACGCGGGAGCTGCGATTGCCGGTGCGGACGTGCTAGCTTGGATTTGTTGTCGCTTTCAAGAGTCGCACGCCATGACGACCTATATCTCCCCCTGGATGTCGCCGGATCTCGAGGTCTACCGCGACACGCTGCGCAGGTTCGTCGAAACGGAAATCGTCCCGCACGAAGAACGCTTCGCGAAGCAGCAGCATGTCGACCGGGCGCTGTGGACCCAGGCCGGCGAGCTCGGTGTGCTTTGTGCCGACATCCCGGAAGAGTATGGCGGTGCCGGTGGAAACTTCGCTCACATGGCCGCGCTGTTCGAGGAGCTCGGCGCTGCCGGCGACACGTCGTTCGGCGTGCACGTGCACATCATCGTCGCGCACTACTTGCTGAACCACGGCACCGAGGAACAGAAGCGCAAGTACCTGCCGCAGCTTTCCAATGGCGCGATGATCGGCGCGATCGCGATGTCGGAGCCGGCGGCCGGGTCCGATCTGCAAGGCGTGCGCACGCGTGCGGTGCGCGAGGGCGACGGCTACGTCATCAACGGCTCGAAGACCTTCATCTCCAATGGGTATCTGGCCGACCTGATCGTCGTCGTCGCCAAGACCGACGCCGCAGCCGGCGCGCGCGGTATCTCGTTGCTGCTGGTCGAAACGCGCAACGTGCAGGGCTTTCGCGTTGGCCGCATCCTCGACAAGGTCGGCCAGAAGGGGCAGGACACCTGCGAACTGTTCTTCGACAACGTGCGCGTGCCGGTCGATGCGGTGCTCGGCGGCGCCGAAGGCAAGGGCTTCGCGCAGCTGATGTCGGAGCTGCCGTATGAGCGGACCTTGGTCGGCATCGGCGCGGTTGCGGCAATAGAGCGCGCACTCCGCCTGACGCTGGAGTACGCGCGTGAACGATCGGCGTTCGGCCAGAAGTTGATCGAGATGCAGAACACGCGTTTCAAGCTCGCCGAGATCAAGACACTCGCCGTGGTCGCGCGCACCTTCATCGACCGCTGCATCCGGCAGGTGATGGACGGCACGCTCGATACGGCGACGGCTTCGATGGCCAAGTGGTATCTGACCGACCTGCAGTGCAAGGTCGTCGATGAATGCCTGCAGCTTTTTGGTGGTTACGGCTACATGCTCGAGTATCCGATCGCGCGCATGTACGTCGATGCACGCGTGCAGCCGATCTACGGCGGCACCAACGAAATCATGAAAGAGATCATCGCTCGCTCGCTGTAGCTGTAGGAGAGCCTTCCATGTCAGAGAAGATCGTCGTCGCCGGGGTCGGCATGATCCCGTTCCGCAAGCCCGGGGATC
The DNA here is from genome assembly GCA_963791235.1 of uncultured beta proteobacterium. GTDB lineage: Bacteria > Pseudomonadota > Gammaproteobacteria > Burkholderiales > Burkholderiaceae_F > JALORV01. The sequence goes on from CAWBRW010000029.1 coordinate 46,888, forward strand.
ACCCGCCGTACTACGAAATGGGCGCCGAGGCCGCGCGGCTCGCGCTCGCGGATGCCGGAGTCGAGTACGCCGAGGTGCAGCAGGCCTACGTCGGCTACGTCTATGGCGACTCGACCGCGGGCCAGCGCGCGCTGTACGAAGTAGGCCTGACCGGTGTGCCGATCGTCAACGTCAACAACAACTGCTCGACCGGTTCGACCGCGCTGTTCCTGGCGCGGCAGGCCATACTCGCCGGCGCCGACTGCGTGCTGGCGCTGGGCTTCGAGCAGATGAAGCCGGGCGCGCTCGGCGCGGTATTCACCGACCGGCCGACGCCGTTCGACCGCTTCGAGGAAGTGACGGACGCATTGGTCGGCGAATCGCAGATTCCGCTGGCGCTGCGCTACTTCGGCGGTGCCGGGCGCGAGCACATGCAGCGCTATGGCACGCCGCTCGAGACCTTCGCACAGATCCGCGCCAAGGCGAGCCGCCATGCCGAGAAGAACCCGCTCGCGCTGTTTCGCAAGGTCGTCACGGCTGAGCAGGTGATGGCCGACGTGCAGGTCTGGCCCGGCGTGATGACGCGGCTGATGGCGTGCCCGCCGACCTGCGGTGCTGCCGCGGCGCTGCTGGTTTCCGAAGACTATGCGCGTCGACATGGCATCGACAGCTCGGTCCGCATCCTCGCGCAGGCGATGACCACCGACACCGCGAGCACGTTCGGGCAGATCGATGATCAGCCTGGTCGGCGCCGACATGGCGAAGGCCGCTGCCGATGCGGTCTACGAGCAGGCCGGCGTCGGACCCGAGGACATCGACGTCTGCGAACTGCACGACTGCTTCGCGCAGAACGAGCTGATCAGCTACGAGGCGCTCGGCTTCTGCGCGCCCGGTGAGGCGGCGAAGTTCGTCGCGGACGGCGACAACACCTACGGCGGTGCCGTGGTCACGAATCCGTCCGGCGGGCTGTTGTCCAAGGGCCATCCGCTCGGCGCCACGGGGCTTGCTCAGTGCTATGAGCTGACGCAGCAGCTGCGCGGCAAGGCGGATGCCCGGCAGGTTGAAGGCGCGCGTTTAGGCCTGCAGCACAACCTCGGCCTGGGCGGCGCCTGTGTCGTGACGCTGTACGGCCGCGGCTGAGCGCCACTGTCACAGGGGCGCAGCGGCGCCTGGCCGTGCGGTCAGCCCGCGGTAATCACGCCGCAGGCGATGCGCGGTCCGGAGTTGCCGGCCGGCTGGCTCGCGTAGTCATCCGGATCGCGATGCACGACCACGGCACGTCCGACGACACCGTTCGCCGCGCCGCTTGCAAGACTCAGCGAATCGCTGGTGAAGCTGTACTTGGCCACGCCGTTCGCGTCTGCTTTCAGGTTGGGCATGTCGCCGGCGTGGCGTGCACCCTGTAAGTAGTGGGCGTGCGGCTTGCCGGCGGGATTGAAATGTCCGCCGGCACTCGTCGCGTCGGGCGCCGAGCAGTCGCCCTTCTCATGCACGTGGAAGCCCTGCTCACCGTTGGGCTTCAGCCCCCGCACTTCTGCCGTCACCAGCAAACTGCTGCCGCGCTGCTCGAAGCGCACCCAGCCGCTCGCGGTGTTGCCCTGCGTTGGCTTCAGTTCCGCCTGTGCCTTGGGGCCGGCGCTCATGCTGGCACAGCCGCTCAAGGCGGCGGTGCACAGCGCTGCTGCGGCAAAGGCGAGCTGCTTCGGGGTCAAGGACATGGGAGGACTCCTTATCTATGGCATGTTGTTCAGCGGAGTGCGCCCGCCGGGCAAGCCGCACAGTTCCTAGGCTAGCACCGTCGCCGCGCCTTGCGCGTTCGCTCTGCCGAGACCGAAACTCGCCATCACCAGGTCACACACTCATCGCCAGCCAGTCCTGCCCTAGCGAATCTCCGCCGGCACGGCACCCTTGCGAATCGCCGGTACCACGGGCGGTTGCCCGGTGTCCTTCAGGATCGCCTGCGCCTCCGGTGACAGCAGGTAGGCAACAAACGCGGTGGCATCGGTGACGTTGCCTGCAGTGCCGGGAACGGTAGCAGCATTGCGGATAGCCTCGCTCATGTTGACGTTGTCGGCAAAGCGCACGATGTCCACATCGTTCCGGGCCGCCACCGCCGCCGAGTAGTAGACGACCGCCGCGTCCGCCTTGCCTTGACGGACGGCATCGACTGCCCCGAGTCTGCTCAAGCCACCAAGGCCTGCAAGGCGCCAGGGACGCGGCGCCCCTAGCGCTTCGGAAATAGTCGCTCGCCGTTGCCGTGAGCGATGTGGTCGGCCACCGTGCTCGGCAGTTGTCCGAGCCACGAGCGATAGCCTTCCATCAACTCGCCGTAGACTTGCCAGCGCTGCGGAATCCAGGTGTCCGAGCCGATGATGAAGCGGTCCGGAAACGCCTCGAAGAGCTGACGCCACTCGGGAGTCAGCCTGCCACCCTCGCCCGTTATGCCGTAGCGATACGAGAGTTCGCAGACGAGCATCGGGTGCGTGCGAAGGTAGGCGCCGACCTTCTCGGGCGGCGTGGAAAAGCCCGTGTGCGCCCAGATGATCTTCGCGTTCGGGTCATGGCGGTACAGGATCTCCAGCGCGGCGTCATCCACGTGTGCGTGCAGCCATAGGTTGCGCTTGCGTGCGAACTCGACGGTACGACGGACCACATTGGTCGCCGCGGCTTCGCCGCTCAGGTGGAATTCGCCCAGGCCGACGTAATAGCCGCGCTTGAATTCCTCCTCGAGCAGGTTCAGCACGGTGGCGTCAGTGGACCAGGTCTGTACGTCGCTGCGCACGCGGTACGGACGCAGGAACGGCACGACGCGCACGCCCTTAGTGGCTCCATCGACCAGCGCGTGCGTACCGTCGTTCGGCCGGCTGGTCGCGAGGATCGTCGTCACGCCGTTGGCGCGCATCAGCGCGAACGCCTCGTCGACCGGAAAGCGGAAGCCGTTCTCCCAGTTCAGGTGCAAGTGACCGTCAAAGAGCCGGCCGTTGTAGCGCACGACAGGGGCGGCAGACTGCGCCCGGCTCGCCTGCGCCAGCGCGATCAAGCCAAGCGCGACGGTGAATTCACGGCGGCGCATGCACGGAGCTCCCTTCACGTCGGAATGTGTGCATCGTGCCATGCCGGCCGCGGGCATGGTGCGCATCGCCAGACTTAGGGCCTAACTTTGATTAGCAGAGGGATTCGACTCCCGCAGGACCCTGGTGGGCAGAGTCCGACCAGAAACGGCCATTTAGTACCGCCGCCGAAGCACAAGCATGTGGTCATGATCGGTCACGCCTGCTGGTCGGAAGGGTAGGCGCACTCAAGAACAGCCCGACTGCCACGGACGAATTTCGATCCGTGATCAGGCGCGGCCGACCACCAGCCTCAGCGGGCTTGCAGTCTGTAAAGGTAGTCGACGAGCGCGAGGACGCGTACCTTCACGAATGCCTCGGAGTCGTAGCGGAAGTCGTCATACCGCGGTGCGGCCTCGACGCTGTAGCGCGTGCCCCAGATCGGCATCTCGCTCGTACCGTGCGCTCTCGGCGTGGCGCGGCCATCGATCGCCATCGTGACGCGGTCCAGCGGAAAGACCCCGCCGTTACGCTTTGCGATCGTCGTCAAGTCAGGCATGTTGACCTTCAGCACCTCACCGAACGACCCTTCGCCCTTGCCGCTCAGCCCGTGGCACACGGCGCACTTCGTGTAGTACTCGGTCTTGCCAAGATCGGTTGCAGGCTGGGCCAGCACCGCGCCGGACGACAGCACAGCGGCGATTCCGGACAAAACAGTAGCAATGACTCCGCGTCTCATTTCGTCTCCCTTGTATCCGGGATCCCGTGCCCGCCCTCGCCGGACCGCGCTCGCGCATTCGAACGACGCGTCACTGGCAATGATTGGCACGACGCCCAAACACGCCAACGCAAAACGATGAATGCGCTTTCAAGCTAGTTGTCGGCGCGATCGTGCGGCTTGACGGCGGTCAAGGCGGGTCTGCTCGATATCGCATTCCCGCCTTCCCCTTCGCGTGGTATGCGTACAAGGCGCAGCCGCGCAGCGGCAGGTTCACGGGCTGCAGTACGCGCCCGTCCGCACCCGGCGTAAACGATGATCGAGTCGCGCGCAGCGAACTGGTGGAGTCAGCGGACCGCTGTGCCGCGCGGCTTCTGCCTCATCGCAGGCACAGCACGGAGTCGAGCGACACGCGACCGGCACCGCGACCGGCGAGGTAGAGCAGGGCCGTGGCCCACACCAGGTGCGTTGGCCACGCGTCCGGGTAGACGAAGGTCTGGATCACGGCAGTCATGCCGAGCAGCGCAAGTGCCGAGGCACGCGTCGAGAGCCCCAGCACCAGCAGGATCGGAAACAGGTGCTCGGCATACGCGGCGAGATGCGCGCCAAGTTCGGGTGGCAGGAGTGGCACCTGGTACTCGTCGGCGAACAACGCCACGGCACTGTCGCTGACCGTCAGCCAGCCCTCGACTTTGGTGCGACCCGAAAGCCAGAAGACGCCCGCGATGCCGAAGCGTGCCGCCAGTGCCAGCAGGTCATGGCCGATCAGGCCGGTGAGTGTCGCGGCGACACGGTTGTACAGCGCGCGCGGCCCGGTCACGGCGACGACCGCCGTAGTCGTGGAATGCATCATCGTCAGGCGTCCTCGAAGGAGACAGCCTGCAGATAGGTGAATGCGCCGGCCTGCAGGAACTGGTTGATCAATGCGGCGAGATCCGCCGCGGGATTGGCCTGGAGCGCAGCGGCCACGGCACGCTCGATACTCAGGCCATCCGCGCAGGCTGAAAGGAAAGCTGCGCCGTCGCTCGTCAGCGCCTGATGCTTCACCGCTCCATGCGGACGCGTCAGCAGGACACCCTCGCCGCGCCAGTCGATCTCCGCATCGAAGGCCGCGCCGCAATCGCGATTCCGGCTCCACAGTGTGTAGATCGGGTGCTCGTCGCACCACGCCCAGCGCGCGGTCGCATGCGGGCGCAACGAGAGTCGACGCATGTCTTCAGGCGCAAGCGGCGCGAGCGCGGCCGGGTTGAGAGTGTCGTCGTCAGCAGCGACGTGAGCTTCGCTCCACAGGCGATCGACGCGTGCCACGTCCGCGAGGTACGGCAGTTCCGCCGCCGGTTCGAACTGCGCAAGGAAATCGGCGAACGTCTTCCCGTAGGTCAGCAGCGTTGGCGCGGTCGGCGGCTCGCGCCGCGCGTAGACCGCTGCCGCCGCGCGAAACCACTCGTCGCCGACCAGGCGTGCGACCGCCGGGAAGTTCGCCTGCAGCGCATCGATGCAGCCCTTGAGCACCGTGTTGCGGTAGACCGCGAAGCCGGGCTGTGCGACGAGGCGCGCCAATTCCGGCGACGCGGAACGTGGGTCCTCCGCGAGCAACGCCTGCGCGAACGCGTGCTGATAGTCGGCGAGCAGCATCACGCGGCCTCGGCAAGCGTGCCCATCAGCACGCTCTGCGCCTGCTCGCGCTCAGCGAGCAATTCGGAGAACGACGGTACGTGTTCGTCTCGCTCGATCAGTGTCGGTCGCACTCCGATGCGGTCAATCAGTCGCTGGTAGAGAGACCACACCTCTGCCGCGACGGGCGCATCGTGGCTGTCGATCAGCAACCGGGCGCCGAGCGACGGGTCGGCGCTGTGCCCGGCCAGGTGGATTTCAGTGATCAGCTCAGCGGGCACCGCATCGATCACGACTTCGGCCCGGTAACCGAGGTTGTTCGCGCTGACGTGGACATTGTTCACGTCGAGCAGCAGCGTGCAGCCGCTGCGTTGCGCGATCTCGACCAGGAAGTCCAGCTCGTCGAACTCGTGCTCGTCGAAGGCCAGGTAATGAGAAGGATTCTCCAGCGAAATCGGCCGGCGCAGCCGCTCCTGGACGATCGCAACGTTGCTGACAATCCGCTCCAGCGCCTGGCGTGTGCGCGGCACGGGCAGCAGGTCGGGATGATAGACGCCGCCCCACGTGCTCCATGCCAGGTGCTCAGACACCAGCGCCGGTTCCAGGCGATCTACCAGAGCAGCGAGCCGTTCGAGGTGTGCCGCATCGGGCGCGCTGTTCGCGGCCAGAGACATCGCGACGCCGTGCAACGAAAGCGGATGTCGCTCCCGGATCACACTGAGCCAGTCCAGTCGTGGTCCACCCGCGACCATGTAGTTCTCGGGATGAACCTCGAACCACAGCCCAGCCGCGCGACACGCGTGTGCGTCGTCGAAATGCTGCGGCTTGAGTCCCAGTCCGGCGGTCAGTTCTTGCATGGCATGCATCGGAAGTTGGGAGTGCCGCGGCCCGGGCATGGCGATGCGATCCGTACCGTTCCAGGAGAGAGCGATCGGGTCCGGGCCGCGGCAGTCGGTGTTAGCTCTTGACCGGCGTGAGCGAGCCGGTGCCCTTGGGTGTCTTGATCGTCATGCACGTGCCCTTGGCGACCATCTTCCAGGCGTTGCCCTGATAGTCGACCTTCGACGTGCCGGCACAGGTGGTGCCCGGACCGGCAGCGCAGTCGTTCTGACCGGCCTTGGCAACGCCGTAGCACTTCTCTGTATCGGCCTTCATGGCTCCGCTCTTGTCCTGGGCCATGGCAGCGCCGGAGGCGATGGCTGCGAATGCGAACGCGGTAACGGCGAGGGTCTGCTTCATGCGGAAATCTCCTATCGGGGTTGGGGTCAGCCGGCACGACCACTGTGCGGGCCTGCCTGCTTATTCGGGTGGACCCCCGGTTTCGTTACAGCCGGGGGCACAATCCTGCGGATTTATTTCTGCGAGTCCCTGTAACCGGGCGGGGCTCGCCAACGAACTGCAGGGTGTAGCGGCTGAAACCGACGACCGAAGCGCGCGAAATCCGGCTGCGTAACCTGATGGTCGCGGCGCAGCGGGGCGAAGCCACCGCGTATGCCGAGTTCCTGCGCGAGATGGCGTCGCTCGTGCGTGGCTACTTTCGACGTCGCCTGACTCAGCTGCCGGATGAAGTCGAGGATCTGGTGCAGGAAACATTGCTTGCCGTGCACAACAAGAGGCATACGTACGACCCGCAGCAGCCGATAACGGCGTGGATGAGCGCCATTGCGCGCTACAAGCTGGTCGATCTGCTGCGCGCGCGCTCCGGTCGCGAGGCGCTGCACGAACCGCTCGACGAGGATCACCCGATGCTGGCCTCGGACGCCGAGTCGGCGGCGCAGGAAGCGCGACGCGATCTCGCGCTGCTGCTCGACGGGCTGCCGGACAAGCAGAGGCTGCCGATCCAGTACGTGAAGATCGAAGGTCTGTCCGTGGCACAGGCGGCGCAGCGCACGGGTCTGTCGGAATCAGCGGTCAAGGTCGGCGTGCATCGTGGGCTGAAGGCGCTTGCCGCAAAGTTGGGGCTGCGATGAAGACTGACGACCTGATCGTCGCGCTCGCGCGCCATCTGGAAGCGGTCGACCCGCGGAGTGCGGCCTCGCGTCTCGCGCTGGGAGCTGGGCTCGGCGTGATCGCCGCGATACCGCTTACGCTGGGATGGCTCGGACTCAATCCGGAGCTCGCCGCCGATGCGAGCACGCCGATGTTCTGGCTCAAGCTCGCGTTCGTGGCGGCGATTGCGGCGGCGGGCTGGCAACTGGTGCGACGTCTCGCACAGCCGGGCGCGGCGGTCCGCGGTGCCGCGAGGGCGATGGCGGCTCCGGTGCTGGTGATGGCAGGACTGGCCGCGCTGGTGCTTGTGGCAGCCGGTCCGCAAGAACGCCTGCCGCTCGTGCTGGGCTCGAGCTGGAATTCGTGTCCGTTCAACATCGCCCTCATGGCGGCGCCGGCACTGGCGCTACTTCTATTCATTGTGCGCACGCTCGCGCCGACGCGCCTGCGGCTCACCGGGGCGGCGACGGGGTTGTTGGCGGGCGCACTCGGCGCGCTGGCCTATATGCTGCACTGCCCTGAACTCGAGGCACCCTTCCTGGCCGTCTGGTACCTGCTCGGCATGCTGATCCCGGCCGCCCTTGGCGCGCTGGTCGGCCCATCGGTCCTGCGCTGGTAGGCGACCGATGACCGGTGGACGCGCTGCGTCCAAGGGCGATCGAACGCTAGGCATGTGCACCTCGTCGGAGCGAAGATGCACGCTTCGTCTCTGGCCCGCGAGTTGAAGCCCATGCGTAACACCATCTACACCGCCGCCTGGACCATCCTTGCCTTGTGCGTGTCGCCCGCCACCGGCCAGGACGCGAAGCTCGTCGAGCGCGGCGCTTACTTGATGAACAGCGTCGTCGCGTGCGGCAATTGCCACGTGCAGCGCGACAAGGCAGGACGTCCCGTGCCCACTCTGGGCCTGTCGGGCGGATTTTTGTTCGACGAGGAACCGTTCCGCGCCTACGCCCGCAACATCACGCCCGATGTCGAGACCGGCATCGGCAAGTGGACCGAGGCGCAGCTGGTCCGTGCCATCCGTGAAGGCAAACGCCCCGACGGCAGCCTGATCGGCCCGCCGATGCCGATCGAGTTCTACCGCGGCATGGCGGATGCCGACGTGAAGGCGCTGGTCGCGTACCTGCGGGCCCAGCCACCGGTAAAGCACGTTGTGCCGAAGTCCGAATACCGTATCAAGCTGCCGCCTTCTTACGGCCCGCCGATCAAAAAGCCAATCGTCGCTCCACCGCGCAGCGACCCGGTGAAGTACGGCGCCTACCTTGCCGGACCCCTGGGCCACTGCATGGATTGCCATACACCCTGGACGGAGACGGGTGTCGACAGGAAGCGGATGGGCGCCGGTGGCAACCCGATCAAGGGCCCGTGGGGCGTGTCGGTCTCGCGCAACCTCACACCGACCGGGCTGAAGGACTGGAGCGACGCCGAGATCGCGCGCGCGATCCGCGAAGGCAAGAGCCGCGACGGATCTGCGCTCAGGCCGCCGATGGCATTCGACTGGTACAAGAACATCAGCGACGAGGACATGAAGGCGCTGATCGCTTACCTGCGATCGCTAAAGCCGCTGCCATTCGGCGGCCAGCCTGCCGCCGCAAAGAAGTGACAGAGCCGGCTCAGCGCTCCTCGGGCGGTTTGGTCGCGCGAAAGGCGCGCCACAGCAACAGGTCATAGGCGATCTTGATCGTGGCGCCGGCCACCAGTGGCAACCAGAGCGCTCCCGCGTGCATGGCCGCCCCCGCGAATGCCGGCGCGATCATGCGCCCCGCGGCGCGCGCCAGTTGGGTCAGGCCCGACGCCCAGGCGCGCTCATGCGGCGGCACGATCGCCATCAGGTACGACTGCCGGGTCGGGACGTCCATCTCCGACAGACCTTCGCGCAGGATGAAGAGCAGCGCCGCGACGCCGAAGCTCGGTGCGATCGGCAGCGTCAGCAGCAGCAGGCTCGACGGGATGTGGGTGAACACCATCGTGTTGACCAGTCCGATGCGGAGTGAGAGCCACGCGGCAGCAAAGTGCGACAGCACCGTCATCACGCGCGCCGCGGCAAACAGCAGCGCGAGGGCGCCTTCGCCAACGCCGAAACGCGCATACAGGTAATAGGCGATCAGCGCCGAACCGATGAAGCCGCCACCCAGCGAATCCATGGCCGATAGCCCGGCGAACCTCCAGACGTTGCGACGTGCGCTCGGCGGCAGATCGGGAGCGTCGAAACCGGCGGCGCCTGGGCGCGCCGGCTCGGTGGTGCGGGACAGCCGCGCGTAGAGCACCGCGACACCCACCAGCAGCGCCGCATAGAGCAGGAGGGTGGCGTCGTAGGAACGCACTTCCGACAACGCCAGTTGCTCGCGCAGCAGCGCCGGCAGGGCAGCCAGCAACGCGCCGGCGGCGCCGCCGATATCGGCCAGCGCGTTGTACCAGGCATAGACACGAGTACGTTCGGTGTCGGGCGCCGTCGCCGGCAGGATCGAGACTTCAAGCGCCTGCGCCGCGCCGCGATCCGAGCCCTGCGTGCTCAGCATGCCGACGAACGCGGCGGCGGCAACGGTTGCCAGCGAGTCGAACCACGCAAGCGCCGCGCCGCCGGTAGCCACCAGCAGCGCCAGCAGAACGAGGCTGCGGCGGCGGCCGACGCGATCGGCCACGAAGGTCCCGTAGACCGTGCCGGCGAACACGCCGGCCATGCCAGCGCTCAGCACGATGCCGATATCGTCAGCCGGGAATCCGCGCTTCGCGAGGTAGACCGCGGCAAGGACGCTGATGGCACCCGCTGCGAGACCGCGCAGCAGGGCGGCGCCGTAGATCAAGCGCCGGTCACGGCGATGCACGAGCGCGGAGCTAGTCGAGTGCATCGCGCCCGAAGATTTCGGCGTCGACGCGAGCCCCGCCATGCGGCGCGCCGGGTGCCGGCGCGTCGCGGCGGGGGATGAACTACGGCTTGGCGATCAGGGTGCTGTCCGGCACGAGCGTCCAGCTCTTGTCCGGGTTGTAGCGCGCCATCGAGCGTGCAGCCGCGTCGGTGCCCGAGCCCAGGTTCTTCTGGTAGACGCTGCCGTCGTGGTTGACGATGAAAGTCATGACGCCGGTGTCGTTCCACTTCGCCGGCCATGCCACTGCGGCGAAGCCCTGCGTCATCCGGCCTTTGACGACGTAGTCGCGCGCGCCGCCGGGCGCATCCGGTCCCTGTGCCTTCAAGATGCGGAAGCGGTAGCCGTGATAGATGCCGTCCTTGGTTTCGTCGCCGTAGAGCGGGCCGAGCGGACTGGCGGGATCGTTCGGCCAGAACAGGCCGTCGCGCTTGCCCGCGGTGCTGCGGAAGCGCTGCGCGTACTCGAGGACGCCGTCGGCGTTGCGGTCCACGAGGGCGTAGTCCTTCTGCGCGTCGTAGTAGGCCAGCAGCGCCTGCATTGTTGCCAGTTCGTTGCGGCCGATGCGCCGGATACGCATCTCCTCGGCACCGGCCTTGACGTCGAAGCGCCAGCCGCCCCCGGCCTTCACCAGTGGAAGCGGCAGCGTCCAGTCGTCCGGCCCGACGGCCAGATGCGCGCGATCGGGACCGTCGGTCACGATCTTGCGGCCCTTGGACGAGGCGTAAAGGAATGCAGTCCGGGTCGCGTCGTCGACGCGCTCCGGTATGAAGCGCCGCAGGTCCGGGCCGAGCAGCGCATGAAGCATGGCGTCGTCATTGGTGGCAACGGCATCGATGAAGGCGTTGCCGGCGGCCTCGGGCGTGGCGAAGGCCTTCTGGGCCCATGCCATCGAGGGTGCCAGAGCTGCCGAAATCGCCAGCGCTGCAACTGCAAGAGCGGATCTGAGCTTCATCGGCGCACCCGTGCGGTTCGACGTCAGTTTTGGAAAGGAGGAGGTGGTCTTCATCGTCATCGCCCCCTATCGCCGGCCGCCGCCGCGTCCACCGCCGCCACCACGTCCACCACCGCCGCCGCCCCCGCGCGACATCCCGCTGCTCGATCGCGACGCGGAAGCACCACCGCCCCGACTGGCGCCCGCACTCGCGCTTCCGCGATCGTACGACTGGCGCGTCTGCGCGGAGTTGCCGGCGCCCGAAAAGGCGCTGTCGCGGTTGCCTGCGGAAGGCGAGGAACGGTCGTAGCCGCCGCCGCCATAATTCATGTCACGCGTGCTCGCGCTCGGTCCGCCGGCACCGCCGCGATTCATGTCACGCGTGCTGGCGCTCGGGCCCCCCACCCCGCCACGATCGCCGCCGCGGTCACCCGCTCGATCACCGGCGCGGTCGCCCGCACGATCTCCCGCGCGATCACCTGCACGGTCCCCCGCGCGGTCTCCTCCGCGGTCTCCGGCGCGGTCGCGCGCCGCGGCCCCGGTATCGACGCCGCGGTCGCGCAGCGCCTGGTCGGCGCGCGCGCGGTCGGCGTCACGTGAGTCGCCCTTGCCGCGATAGTCCTGGCGGCCATCCGCGCCGGCCTTGCGGTTGTCGAACTTGTCGCGGCTGCCCTGGTCGCGGTACGGCGCGCCCTCCCGGTTGTTGGCGTTGTGCTGCCAGTTGGCACGGTCACCGCTGGCGTTGGTGATCTGGTTGTTCCGATTGATGTTGTTGTACTTGTTGACGTTGACGTTGACGTCGCCGCGGCCCCAGTTGGCTCCGCCCCAAAGGGCGTTGCTGACGCCGATTGCGACACCCCACGCAATGCCAGTCGCCAGCACCGCGCCGCCGTAATACCCGTACGGAGGCGGCCAGTAGTACGGTGGATAGCTCGGGTACCACCACGTTCCGTAGACGACGGCCGGGTTGTAGGTCGGCACGTAGACGGTCTGCGGCTGCGCCGGCTCGATGATGATCTTCTGCTGCTCGACGACGACCTTCTGCTGCTCGTTGGTCTTGAGGTTGCCGGCCTTCTGCGCCGCGGCGCGCAGCCGCTGGACCGAGTCCATCACGTCGCTCGGCTGCGCCAGGAAGGCATCGCCGATCTTCTGCGTATCGTCCGGGTGCTCGGCCATTTGCTGAATCAGCGACGGGAACGCCACCAGCGACGTCACGGCAGGGTCCCAGCCCTCTTTCTCGGCCGCGGTGACCGCCGCATCGCCCTGCTGCTTCGGATTGGCCTTCGACCACGCAGCGGCGGACTTCACCTGCGCCGGATAAGTCGACGCCATCAGCACCTGCGCCAGCAGCGAATCCGGATACAGCGCGATCGGCGCCAGCATCTGGTCGAGCTGCTCGTTGCTGAATACCTTGGTCGCCGGCGCGGACTGCGCCACGCTTGCCGTGGCCACCATCAGCGCGAGCAGCCAGATCCCGACCTTCTGCAGCACCTTCATCGTGCAGTCTCCAGATGCCGGCGCAGCCCGCCGGAAATGCGAAAAGTACCCGAACTTCGCCGCCGCTGCGGACACGGGCTCCAGCACTTTAACGCGCCGGCACCCTGCTGGGCTGACCGCGATGCCCGCAACATGAGGTTTAAGAGGCACGTCGCGACGGAACGTGATCTCGCGGGCCGCGAAATCAGCGCAACTGCTGTGAGAGTGCGTTGAAGTCGCGGTCGTTCGGGAAAGTCTGGACTGCTCGTGCGACGGTCCGGCGTGCGGAGTCCAACTGGCCGGCATCGCGCTGCATTGTCGCCAGCGCATAGAGCATGTCGCGGTTGTCCGGCCAGCGTGCAGTGGTGCGTTCGAGCACCCTGATGGCATCGGCCGGCCGCCCGCCCGAGTTCAGCGCCACCGCATAGACATACGTATAGCGGGCCTCGTCAGGCGCCAGCCGTGCCGCCAGTTCGAGTTCGCGCAGCGCCTTCACGGAGTCGCCCTGTCGTACGAGGGACAGGCCCAATGCGTGATGCAAGGGCGCACTTTTCGGGGCGCGCGCCAGCCCTTGCTCGAGCACGCGCTGCGCATCGGCGTCGCGACTCTGCAGCCGCAGTGCGTCCGCCGCATTGAGGTACGCCGGCACGAAGCCCGGATCCAGCGCCAGCGCCTGTGCGAACGCCGTCTGCGCCTGCTCGTGCCGACCGAGCCGCGCCTCGAACGAGCCAAGCGCGACGCGGGACTCCGGCCGGTCGGCGGTGTAATGCAAGGCTGCGACGTACTCGTCGGCCGCCTTCTGCCATGCGGCGCGCTGGTCCACACTCAGGGCATCCTGCTGCCCGGCAAGTGCACGCGCTGCTTCGATGCGCACCGCACGCCGCGGATCGACGAGCAATGGCGCAAGAACGCGTGGCTGCTCCTGTGTCGGCAGGGCTTCTGCCAACCGAACCGCCGCGAGGCGCATCAGCGGCTGAGCATCCTGAGCGGCACGCTGCGCGGTCGCGGCGTCGGCAGCGCCTGCCAATGTGATGCGTTCGATCGCCGAGGCGCGTGCGATCGGTGCGGCGGCGACATCGTTGGCAATCGATGCGAGTGATGCGACCGCGCCAGGCAGATTGTTCTCGGCCGCGTGGAAGGTCGGGGCGAAGGTCTGGAAGCCGGCCGCGTTCCGACCGAGCCAGCCGCGCACGGCGGCCGCCGACCACTTCGCATCCTGCTTCGTATGGCACTGGTTACAGGCGTTGGGTACGCCGAACGCCACTGACTGGTCGGGGCGCGGCACGCGCATGCTGTGGTCGCGCCGCCCGTCGACGACCATGTACGTGGTCTTCGGCATGTGACAGTCGGCGCACTGCGCGCCGGCTGAACCGGCCGCGTGATGGTGGTGCGAAGGCGCCTCGTACTTGCCCGGAGCATGACACTGGCCACAAGCGGCGTTGCCTTCGGCGCGCAGCTTCTGCGAATGTGGGTCGTGGCAGTCGCTGCAGGTCACGCCCTTGCGGTGCATACGGCTCTGCAGCCACGATCCCCAGATGAACACCTCGTCGCGCTGCTGGCCGTCGACGTGGTACAGACCCGGCACCAGCAGCGATGGGAGGTAGTGATCCAGGAACGGCGCGCCGGCCCGGTAGCCCTCGGCGATCTGCGCGCGCCGCGCATGGCATTGCGCGCAGACCTCGATCTCGCGTTCGCTGGTGCGTTCGCGACTGCGCGTGGCGTTGCCGCTGGCCGGATCGATGCTCCATGTGACGCCGCGGCGCTCATCGAGCTGCACCGCTCAGCCCCTTGCTCGCGTCGGCGGGCTTCTTCTCCGCCCAGGTAACGTGCGCCGAGCCGGGACCATGACACGACTCGCAACCGACCGAGATCTCTTTCCAGCTCGTCTTGAAGCTGTTCGTGCCGGCGTCGTAGCCCTTCACCACCTGGGTCGAGTGGCAATCGGCGCACATGAAGTTCCAATTCTGCGAGCGCTGCGTCCAGTGCAACTCATCGCGGAAATCGAGCTTCTCGTTCGGGTACTGGCGAAACCAGCGTTGCCCGCCCGCACTCTTCGGGCGCGAGTCCCAGGTGACCGAGACCGCCTGCAGCCGTCCGCCCGGCAACTCGACGAGGTACTGCTGCAGCGGCTCGACGCCGAAGGTGTACTTCACCTCGAAATCGGCCAGCTTGCCGTCCGGACCGTCGGTGCGCACGAAGAACTTGCCGTCGCGCTGGAAAAAGCTTGATGTCACGCGGTCGAACGTGAACTTCGCGTCGTTGAAGTCGCCGCGCACCGTGTCGGCCGTCGCGTGCTGCATCGCGCGCGCGTGCTGCGACGACGCCCACGCGATGTACTCCTTGTCGTGGCACGCCTTGCAGGCGGCGCTGCCGCTGAAATCTGCTGTGACAGGCGCAAGGGGAACTGCTGGTGCCGCGGTCGGCGGGCCGGCTGGCCGCAGCAGCCAGATCGCCCCGGCAGCGGCGATCAGTGCGGCCGCGGCCGCAATCGGCAGCCAGCGTGGAGGGCCGGCGCGCTTATTGGCGGCCACCGGCGTGGTCGCAGCGGTCGAATCCGTTGCGGGGTGTGGCGGGCGGCGCTTGCGGGACACGGAGCAGGTAGCTTGCTTGGGGGCGCCGTCACCGGCCCACCAGCGACCAGAACACGGCGCGGCGGGCCAGCCCCGCACCGCCCCGCGGTATCAGCCCGATGCGCTGCTGTAAGCGGTACAGCAGGTCGTCACGGGCCAGTTCGAAGCTTGGTGTCCGGGCGCTCGCAGGCGCTGACGTCTTCATGGCTGGCCCGTCGTCGAGTCAGACCGTCACCGACTACGCCTACAAGACTCAGCGGCGACCGGCGATCGGGGGCTCCTCAGCAGAGTCGAAGACCGCACGTGAAACCCACCCGGCCAGCAAGGCGCCAGCGATCGGAGCGACCCAGAACAGCCACAACTGGCTGAGGGCCCAATCGCCCACGAAGAGCGCCGGTCCGGTGCTGCGCGCCGGGTTCACCGACGTGTTGGTGACCGGGATGCTGATCAGGTGGATCAATGTCAGCGCAAGGCCGATCGCGATTCCCGCAAAGCCCGCTGGGGCACGCTTATGCGTGGCGCCGAGAATCACGATCAGGAACATGAACGTCATGACGACTTCGGTGATCGCGGCAGCGCCCAAGCCGTACTTGCCCGGCGAATGCTCGCCAAAGCCGTTCGACGCGAAGCCGCCGGACAGTGAGAAGCCGGCCTTGCCGCTGGCGATCAGGTACAGCACGCCGGCCGCGACAACGGCGCCGATGACCTGCGCGACGATGTACGGCAGTAACTGCGACGCCGGGAAGCGGCCGCCTGCCCACAGTCCTACGGACACGGCCGGATTGAAGTGGCCGCCCGAAATCGGACCGAGCGCATACGCGCCAGTCAGCACCGTCAGGCCGAACGCCAGCGACACGCCGGCGAAGCCGATGCCGAGTTCGGGAAACGCGGCCGCCAGCACGGCGCTGCCGCAGCCGCCGAGCACGAGCCAGAAGGTGCCGAGGAATTCAGCGGCAAGTTTGGGCGTCATCGTTTTTCCTTTCGAGGTCTCTTGATTTGCGATTCGCGCGCTGCCACGGAGACTACCCGAGCGGCGGAAAGTCGGCAGGTGCTCCGTTTGCGCCGGCTGGCTGTTGTTCCTCGCGCTCTCAATCACGCTGTACAGCACCCGCACCAGCGCGCTGCCCAGGAACGGCTTGGCGAGCAGGTGTTCGACGCCGCGGCGCCGCGATTCCTCGCGCCCCCGCTCACGCCACGGCCGCGACGGCTGACGATGTCAGGGTGGTGTAGCGGTTGCGGACACACCCGCGCAGGGTGCGGGCGCCGCCGGCTGGGCGCATCGTTCAACCGGCAGCCGGAACTGCCCACTGAGGCTAGGGCGGAGAAACAAGAAAGCCGGACGCGCTGGGCGGTCCGGCCTTCTGCGGCCCAGGTCGCGTCGCTTGCTGACGAACTAGCGTGGCTTGGTGGCAGCGCGCTCCAGTTCGCCGAAGCGGTTCTCCAGCCCCTTGACCGCGGCCGGCAGTGAACCGAAGTTGGTCCAGACCTCGTCTTCTGCCGGCGCGCTCAGCCAGCTGGAGTACCCGAGCCAGGACGAGTCGAAGACCTTGACGTTCTTGTATCCGAGGTCGGCGAGCACGGCCGCGCTCTGTGCTGCGCGGTTGCCGCTCTGGCAATAGACGATGATCTCCTTGCTCGGGTCGAGCTTCTCGTAGACCTTGGCGAGCTCGGCGCGCGGCTTCAGCGCCATCCCGGTCGAATCCTTTACCTTGCCGGCGCGAAGCTTGGAGCGCGTGTCCGGATCGACCCAGTTCTGTTCGAACGGCACGTTGATCGCGGCCGGAATATGACCACCGCGGATCGCGCGGATGTCCTCGCGCCTTGAACTCCTTCATCGTGCGCACGTCGAGGAACTGAACGTCTGGGCGCTTCAGTGCGGCGACAACATCCTTGGTGTTGATGAGGACGCCCGGCTGCGCGGTGAGCTTCAGCGCGACCGGTTTGCCCTTCAGCACGGTCGTCTGCAGCGGCTGACCGGCAGCGCGCCAGCCTTCGATGCCATCGTGGAATACGCGCGCATTGTTCGCGCCGAAGTGGCGCAACGTGAGCTGCGCGAAGTACACCGACGGCAGCCCGCGATCGCCGTAGACGATGATCTCGCGCGCCGGATCGATCCCTGCGGCGCCGAGCACCTTCTCGAGATCGGCGGTCGAAAGGTAGTCCTCGGTATACGGGTCGCGCAGTGTCAACGTCGGATCGCCGACGTTGACGGCCCCTGGAATATGGCCTTTCGCATACGCCTCTTCGTCGCGCGCATCCCAGAGCAGCGCGCCGCGGGTGACGGCCTGCTTTACGTAGTCGAGATCGACAATCGTCTGCGCCATCGCGCCGACCGCGGCCAGCGAAAGCATCAGTGCCATCAGAAAACGCTTCATTCGTTCCCCCAAGTCAGGCGCCAGCCGGAACAGCCAGCGCACAGATACACGGGGGAGTATACAAAAAAGCGCGCTTTGTCGGGTTCTGATGAAGCGCAGCCCCCAGCGAGTGGCAGACCGGCCTTCGGTCAGTCGAGACACGACGGCCTGCGGTCCGCCGGCACGTCGGCCTGCCGCCCGGCCCGCGCGTTGCCCGTTATCTCGTCTGTTCCGGCTGGCAGACTGTTTGCCAAGGAGGTGGCATGGCCCGGAGCATGGTTCGTATTGGCGTATCCGGCTGGCGTTACGCGCCGTGGCGTGGCGCGTTCTATCCGCCGACGCTGCGGCAGGCGGACGAACTCGCGTACCTGGCGAGCCAGCTGCCGACAGTCGAGATCAACGGCACCTTCTATTCGCTGCAGTCGCCGACGAGCTTCTCATCGTGGTACGCCGCGACGCCCAGCGACTTCGTCTTCTCGGTCAAGGGTCCGCGCTATGTGACGCACATCCTGCGCCTGAAGGACTTCGAGCGCCCGCTGGCCAACTTCCTGGCGTCCGGGCTGTTCAATCTTGGTGCCAAGCTCGGACCGGTGCTCTGGCAGTTTCCACCGAACCTGCGCTTCGACTCCGATCGCTTCGAGGCCTTCATGGCGGCGCTGCCGCACGACACCTCGGCCGCGCTGGCGATGGCGCGCCGGCGCGACGCACGCATGACCGGCCGCGCACGGCTCGTGATCGATGCGCCGCGGCCGATGCGCCATGCGATGGAGATCCGCAACGAGACCTTCCTGGATCCGCGCTTCATTGGCCTGCTGCGACGCTATCGCATCGCGCTGGTCGTCGCGGATACCGGGGCAAGTGGCCGTCACCGATGGATGTGACGGCGGACTTCCTCTATCTGCGGCTGCATGGCGCCACGGAGCTCTACAAGAGCCGCTACAGCGAGGCGATGCTGCGCAAGTGGGCGCAAAGGATCGCCGAGTGGCGCGCCGGCGGACAGCCGGGGGACGCGATGCGCGTCATCGAAGAGACCCGCCGCGGCAGGCGCGCGATGTCTATTGCTACTTCGACAACACGGACAAGCTGCATGCGCCGGCCAATGCCCAGCGACTGCAGGCACTGGTCAACGGCGGCGCGACAGCCGAAGAGCGCGCCGCCTAGCCCGGAGTGGCGGTCTCTGGCGAACCCGGGACGCGGTGGAACCACCACACCGACAGCAGTGCCGCCAGCAGCGCGAAGAACGCGGCGACACCGCTGGCAAGCGCGCTAACTTCGGTCTGTTGCCGTTCCATGGCGAGCTTGGCGTTCAGGTTCTGGTAGACGGTGCGCAGATCGGCCGCGGTGCCGGCGTGGAAGTACTCGCCGCCGGTGATCTTGGCGATCGCCTTCAGCGTCTCCTCGTCGAGCCGGACGTAGATCTGATAGTCCTCGAAGCCGATCGTCGTGCCCTGCAACGTGCCAAAGCCGACGGTGTAGACACGCACGCCGCGGTCCGCCGCCATCTTGGCGATCTGAATCGGGTCCGGGCCGGTGGTGCGGCGTCCGTCGGAGAGCAGGATGATCACGCCCGAGGTGTACGAACCGGGCGCCACCGGCTCGCGAGTCGGCCGTTCGAGTTCGCGCTTACCAGCGCTGTCGAGCGAGACGCCGGTATGCCGCATCGACATCGCGACGGACTCGATGTCGAGGCCATCCTCGGGAAACAGCATGCCGAGCGCGAGGATCAGGCCGCTGCCCGTGGCGGTGGCGCGCTGCAACTGGAAGCGGTCGATCGCCGCGATCATGTCCTGCTTGTTTTCGGTCGGCGTCTGAACAACGGCCGCCGTGCCGGCGAAGGAGACGATGCCGAGGCGCACATTGGACGGCAGCTCGTCGATGAAGGCCTTGGCGGCGTTCTGCGCCGCGACCAGCCGGTTGGGCTCGACGTCGGTCGCACGCATGCTGAGCGACACGTCCATCGCCATAGAAATGGTCATGAACTGCGACGGCAAGACAACCGACGCGGTCGGACGTGCCAGGGCAATGATTGCGGCCGTCAGCGCCAGCAGCAGCAGGAAGGGTGGAATGTGCCGCCGCAGGCGCTGCCCGGGACCGATTGCGTCGCGCACCAGCGTCAGGCTGGCGTAGCGCACGGCAGTCCGCTTGCGACGGCGCAGTGCGATAACGTAGGCGCCGACGAGCGCCGGAATCAGCAACAACAGCCAGAGCATCTCTGGCCAGAGGAAACGCATCGCCGGTCCTCGCAGAACCTTTTGACGGAACGCAGGACCAAGAACGAGCTGACCCTGCGCGGGCACTCTAGCATTGACCGTCGGCGCGGCTGAAAGTGCGCGGGACCGGCGGCCATTCCTACGACGAAGGGCATACCGCGTGCACGCGACGTGCTTGGCGAGCTTCGGCGCCGCAACGCGCAAAACCCCGAATTCGGCAGGGCTTCGCAGTCGGAACGGCGGTCGGCGCACCGATTTCTCGTTTGGCGTGATACTTTTTTCCCCCGACCTGCCGGTGGCAATGACAGAGGTCCCATGAAGAAGCCCGCGCTCTACAGCAGCGCCCACCGGCCCGGCCGGCGCGTGGCTTCGTCGTCTGGCGATGCCACCGCGCCATCGGCGCCCGTGCGCCCGTCCGCGGCGCCCCAGCCCGCTGCGACAGGCGGTGCTGCCGTTGCAGCGGCAAGCCGCGGACGACTGCGTCGCTTGCTCCAGCGCCACGATCGCACTCTGCTGCTTCTCACCGGCGTGGCCATTGCGCTCGCCGTCGTGCTTGCCCGCGACGTCGTACAGACGAAGCGCGCCGCGCTGACGCAGGAGGACATCGACAAGGCGGTGCTGCACACGCTGGAGAACAAGACGCTGCCGTCGCGTGCAACCAAGGCGGCCGAGCTGGTGCTGGCGTCGGTCGTCCGCGTCGAGGGCTACAACGGCGAAGAGAACGACGAGCCCGGCTCAGGCATCCAGATGCAAGGCGTGGGATCCGGCGTCGTCATCGTCGATAACGGCATCATCCTCACCAACCTGCATGTCGTTGCGGGTTCCAAGCGCGTGACGGTGAAGTTCTTCGACGGCAGCGAGTCGGACGTCGATCTCATTCGCGCCTTTCCGGAAAACGACCTCGCCGTCATCAAGGCGCGGCGCGTGCCGGACGATCTCGAATCCGCAACACTCGGCTCGACCGCCAACCTGCGCCCGGGCGACGAGGTGGTTGCGGTCGGTTTCCCGTTCGGCATCGGCCCCTCCGTGTCTGCGGGCGTGATCTCCGGTCTGGATCGCAGCTTCCGCTCGCCGGAGGGCAAGCAGGTGATGACCGGACTGATCCAGTTCGACGCGGCGGCCAACCCGGGCAACTCGGGCGGACCGCTGATCACGATGGATGGCGAGGTGATCGGCGTCGTGACCGCGATCCTCAATCCGACGCCGGCGCGCACGTTCATCGGCATCGGCTTTGCGGCGACGATCGAGAGTGCGGGGGGTGCGGTGGGGATATCCGCCGTTTTAGGCGTTCGCGCAAAAGTGCACCCCTACTTTTGCGCGACTAGTTAGAAAAAATCGCTGGCGGAGCCAGACGAATTTTTTACAGCAAGAAGGCGCGCAACGTCGCAAACGAAGGCAACCATGAGCGAGATGATCAAGGCGAAAGATACCGGCGAACTGATGCAGCGGGTGCTCTATGAAGTGAAGCGCATCGTCGTCGGGCAGGACCACTTGCTCGAGCGCGTGCTGGTGGCGATCCTGTCGCAGGGGCATCTGCTGGTCGAAGGCGTGCCGGGGCTGGCGAAGACGCTGACGGTCAACACGCTGGCGAAGACGATCCGCGGCTCGTTCAAGCGCATCCAGTTCACGCCCGACCTGCTGCCCGCAGACCTGGTCGGCACGCGCATGTACAACCAGAGGACGGGCGAGTTCAGCACCGTCGCTGGGTCCGGTGTTCACCAACCTGCTGCTCGCCGACGAGATCAACCGCGCGCCGGCCAAGGTGCAGAGCGCGCTGCTCGAGGTGATGCAGGAGCGCCAGGTCACGATCGGCGGCGAGACGCTACAAGGTGCCCGAGCCGTTCCTGGTGATGGCGACGCAGAACCCGATCGAGACCGAAGGCACCTACCCGCTGCCCGAGGCGCAGGTCGACCGCTTCATGATGAAGGTCCTGGTCGACTACCCGAACGAGGAAGAAGAGTTCGTCATCGTCGAGCGCGTCACCGGGCCCGCGACGACGGTGTCGCCGGTCTGCACGACACAGCAGCTGTCCGACCTGCAGCAGCAGTGCCGCAAGATCTACGTCGATCCGAACCTGATCCAGTACGCGGTCAAGATCGTCGCTGCGACGCGCCGGCCAGAGCAGTACGGGCTGAAGGACATGGATCACTACCTCACGTTCGGCGCGAGTCCGCGCGCGACGATCAGCCTGATCGAAGGCGCACGGGCGCTGGCGTTCCTGCGCGGTCGCAGTTACGCGCTGCCGGAAGATGTCATCGACATCGTGCCCGATGTGCTGCGGCACCGGCTGGTGCTGTCCTATGAAGCGCTGTCCGACGGACAGACCGCCGACGCGCTGATCATGCGCGTGCTGCAGACCATCCAGGCGCCCGAAGCGCCACTGGAGAGCCATGTTCGGGTGGCGGCGGGCGCCTAGCCAACCGGCGGTCGCCGGCACGGTTGCGCCCGGCGTCGGTCCGGCGGCGAACGAGTCCGCCGGCGATGGCGCGCGCCCGGGCCGCCGCATCGACCCGGAGCGGCTGCTGCGCCGGCTCGAATGGACGGTCCTGCGCCGCCTCGATGGTCTTCTGCAAGGCGACTACCGGACGCTGTTCCGCGGCTTTGGCCTCGACCTTGCCGACCTGCGCGAGTACCAGCTGCACGATGACGTGCGCTACATCGACTGGAACGTCACCGCGCGGCTGCAGACCCCGCACGTGCGCGAGTTCCAGGAGGACCGCGAGGTCGCGGCCTGGTTCCTGCTCGATCTGTCCGCGTCGATCGACTTCGGCTCAAGCGGCGTGCGCAAGCGCGTGCTGTCGGCCGAACTGGTCGCGGTGCTGGCGCGGCTCTTCACGCGCTACGGCAACCGCATCGGTGCGGTGCTGCACGCCGAGGGCGCCAGCGAAGTCATCCCGGCGCGCAACGGCCGCCGCCATGTGCTGCACGTGTTGGACCGCATTGGCGTCGTCGGCGCTCGCACGCCGGCAGGTGCCAAGGCGAAGCCGCCCGGCAAGGTGACCGATCTCGCCGAACTGCTGTCGTTCGCGCAGCCGGTGATGAAGCGGCGCTCGGTTGTCTTCGTCATCTCGGACTTCATCAGCACCCCGGGCTGGGGCCGGCGGCTCGCGCAGCTCGCGCGTCGTCACGAGGTGATCGCGGTGCGGCTGTATGACCCGATGGAAGTCGAGCTGCCCGACATCGGCCTCATCGTCATGCAGGATGCCGAGACCGGCGAGCAGCTGACCGTCGATACCCACGACCGTGCGTTCCGGCAGCGCTTTGCGTCCGCGGCCGCCCGGCGCGAAGCCGCGCTGCGCGAGGCGCTTGCAGAGGCCGGTGTCGACTGCCTTGAACTCGCGACCGACGAGCCGCTCGACGCGGCATTGCTGCGCTTCACGCAGCTGCGCAAGCGCCGCAGCCAGCTTGCCGCCGGCGGCGTTCCGGCCATTGTGGCGGGACTGCACGCAAGCTAAGCCCGATGGAATCGACTGCGCTGACGTTCCTGTGGCCGCGCCTGTTGTGGCTGCTGCTCGCGCTGCCGCTGGCGACGCTGTTCTACTGGGTGCTGGTGCGTCGCCGTCGGCAGGTGGCGCAGCAGTTCGCGAGCCTCGAAACCGTCGGTGCGGAGGGCGCCGTGCGCTGGCGCCGCAGCCTCCCGCCGCTGCTGTGGCTGCTCGCGCTGGCAGCGCTGCTGCTGGCGGTCGCGCGTCCGCAGGCGACGATCACGCTGCCGTCGCGGGTCGAGACCATCATCCTCGCGCTCGACATGTCGGGCAGCATGAAGGCCACGGACATCGCTCCGACGCGCATGGTGGCGGCGCGCGAGGCGGCGACTGCCTTCGTCAACGAGCAGCCGGACAGCGTGCGCATCGGTGTCGTCGGCATCGCGGCCGCGGCCGCCGTCGTGCAGTCGCCGACGACCAAGCGCGAGGACATCCTGTCCGCGCTCGAACGTCTCGAGCCGCAGCGCGGCACGGCCCTGGGCAGCGGGCTCGTGATCTCGCTCGATACCGCGATGCCGGCGGCGCGCATCGATGTCGACGGCTTCATCAATCCGCGCAGGGATCGCCCGCAGCCGCTCGAAGAATCAAAGGACGGGGACGAAAAGTCGATCGCGCCCGGCGAAAACACATCGGTGGCCATCGTGCTGCTGTCCGACGGGCAGAGCAATGTCGGTCCGGAGCCGCAGAAGGCGGCTGAATTGGCGGCCAGGCACGGGGTGCGCATCTACACCGTCGGCATGGGCACGCCCGAGGGAGTCATCGTCAAGGTCGACGGCTGGTCGATGCGCACGCGGCTCGACGAGGAGTCGCTGCAGAAGATCGCCTCGACGACGCACGGCGAATATTTCAGGGCCGCCGACGCCAAGGACCTCAGGAAGATCTATCGCACGCTCGGCGCCAAGCTCGCCTTCGAGAAGCAGCGACCGACCGAAGTGACCGCGGTGTTCGCAGGGCTCGGCGCGGTGCTCGCGACGCTGGCCGCGCTGCTGTCGATGGTCTGGTTCAACCGCATCCTCTAGCCTGCGTCGGCGCGCGTCCCGTTTCGGAGCGAGCCTCTAGACTGGCGCCACTTTCGCGCAGTCGACACAAAGAACCCCAGCACCATGGCAACGATGAAGTTCGGCATCGGACAGGCAATCACCCGACGTGAAGACGACCGTCTTCTGACGGGACAAGGGCGCTTCGTCGACGACATCCGCCTGCCCAATGCGCTGCATGCGATGTTCGTCCGCTCGCCCTACGCGCATGCCGCCGTCGGCGCGATCGACACGGCCGAGGCGAGCAGAGTCGAGGGAGTCGTCGCGATCTTCACTGGAGTGGACCTGCAGCCCGAAGTGGCGCCCTTCCCCGCCAACCCGGTGCTGAAGCCCGCAGCCGGCAAGCCGCCGACCACGGCGCCGTTCCACGTGCTGGCGACGGAGGCGGTGCGATTCGTCGGGCAGCCGGTCGTGGTGGTGCTGGCCGAGTCGCGCGAAGCAGCGGAACGCGCCGCCAACCTCGTCATCGTCGACTACGACCCGCTGCCCGTGGTGGCGAACCTCGATGCGGCGCTGGCGACCGGCGCGGCGCTGGTATGGCCCGATGCGCCGGGCAACGTCGCCGGCAGCGCTCACCACGGCGATCGCGAAGCGTGCGACCGCGCGTTTGCGGCCGCGAAGCACGTCACGCGCCTCATCGTCGACAACCAACGGCTCGCGCCCGTCACGCTCGAGCCGCGTGGCTGCGCGGCCGAGTTCGATGCGGCGTCCGGGCGCCTGACCTTCCATGCAAGTTCGCAGAATCCTGCCAGCTTCCAGGGAACGATCGCGAAGATGCTGAAGCTCGCGCACGATCAAGTGCGCGTTGTCGTTGGCGACGTCGGCGGCGGCTTCGGCATGAAGGCACTGGTACATCCGGAAGACGTCGTCGTCGCGCACGCGGCGCGCAAGCTCGGCCGGCCGGTGCGGTGGCGCGCGACGCGCCTCGAGGAATTCCAGGCGTCGAGCCACGGCCGCGACCAGCGTGCCGAAGCCGAGCTCGCGTTCGACCACGACGCGCGCATCCTCGGACTGCGCGTGCGCATCACGGGAGGCCTTGGCGCGTACGGGCACGGCGCCGGTGCGGTGATTCACCTGGCGATTGGCCCCAAAGTCACGACCGGCGTCTACCACGTGCCGGTACTGGATCTTGAGTCCCGAGCGGTGCTGACGAACACGAATGTCATTGGCGCCTATCGCGGCGCAGGGCGGCCCGAGGCGATCTATCTGATCGAGCGCCTGATGGACCGCGCGGCCGCCGAGCTGCATTTCGATCCGGCCGAATTGCGCCGGCGCAACCTGGTGCGGCCGGAGCAGATGCCCTACCGCAACGCGATGGGAGAGATCTTCGACAGCGGCGATTTCCCGAACCTGCTGGGAAAGGCCTTGCAGGCGGCCGACTGGGACGGCTTCGAGGCGCGCAAACATGGCTCCGAGGTGCGCGGCAAGCTGCGCGGCCGCGCGGTCTCGACGTTCCTCGAGTGGACCGGCGTCGTGCACGAGGAGACCGTGCGGCTGCACGTCGAAGGCGATGGCCGCGTGCGCGTGTTCACCGCGATGCAGGCGATGGGCCAGGGCATCGAGACCAGCTACGTGCAGATCCTGGCCGAGACGCTGCAGATCGACCCGGACCGCATCGAGATCGTGCAGGGCGACAGCGATGTCGCGCAGGGCATCGGCAGCCTGGGCAGCCGCTCGCTCTACATCGGTGGTTCGGCGATGCAGACCGCATCGACAGAGGCGATCGACCACGGCCGCGATCTGGCAGCGAAGGCGCTCGAAGCCCCGGCGGCCGATCTGGTCTACGCCGACGGCCGTTTCAAGGTGGTCGGCACGGACCTGGGCATCGATCTCGCCGAACTCGCGCAGCAGCAGCCCGAGCGCCGCATCGCGGTCACGACCGTGCAGAAGGTTGGCGGCCCCTCATGGCCCAACGGCTGCCACGTCTGTGAAGTCGAGGTCGAGCCCGAGACCGGACATGTGGAGATCGTGCGTTACACGACATACGACGATGTCGGCCGCGTGGTCAACCCGCTGATCGTCGCTGGCCAGGTCCACGGCGGCATCGCGCAGGCGGTCGGACAGGCGCTGCACGAGCAGGTGGTCTACGACGCCGATGGGCAACTCCTGACCGGCTCGTTCATGGACTACGGCATTCCGCGCGCCGACGACCTGCCGGACTTCGCCACGCACACCGACGAATCGCAGCCCTGCAAGATCAACCCGCTCGGCGCCAAGGGCGTCGGCGAACTCGGCACGGTCGGCGCCACGCCGACCGTCATCAATGCGATCGTCGATGCGCTGCGTCCGCTCGGCGTGGTCGACATCGCGATGCCCGCCACGCCCGAGCGCGTCTGGCGGGCGATCCGCGCCGCGCGCAGGGCCGCGTAGCCGCGCTGGGTCTTCTATGGACGCGTTGGCTCGCTCTGTATAACGTCCCGGTAACGCGCACGCCCAACGATCGCTCCGTCGATTTCACCGATGGAGCCGAGCGTGCGCGATCTGGGGATCCGCCCATCGACTGCAGCCCTCGCGCTGCAGTGGTGGCTGCGCCCCGCGGAGCGGGCCGTGCACGAGACCTCGGCATCGGCGGTGATCCACCTGCGCCTGCTGGCCGTGCCGGCTCTGGTGCTGGGCAACGGCGCGCCCCTCGCTCTCGAACGCAAGGACGCCGCGCTGCTGGCGCTGCTCGCCGTGGACGGGCCCATGCCCCGCGCCCGCGCGGCGGCCATGCTGTGGCCCGATGCGGAGCCGCAGAAGGCCCGCAACAGCCTGCGCCAGCGACTGTTCCGCCTGCGGCGCAGCGCGGGGTGCGATGTCGTCGTCGAAGACTCGGCGCTGGCGCTGGCCGACGGCATCGATCACGACCTCGCGGGTCTGCCGGCGCGGCTGGCGAGTGATCCGTCGGCGGCCGCTGGCGAGTTGCTCGGCGCCTTCGGCTACGAGGATTGCGAAGAGTTCGACGACTGGGTACGCAGCGCGCGCGAGCGGATTCGCGTCCTGCGCCGCGATGCCATCGCGGCTGCCGCCGCGCACGAGGAAGCCAGCGGACATCTTGCCCGGGCACTGATCTTTGCCGAGCGGCTGGTCGCCGAGGATCCGCTCTCCGAGCAGGCGCACCGGCTGCTGATGCGGTTGCATTACCGGCGGGGCGATCGCGCCGCGGCGCTCGCAGCCCATGCCCGCTGCAGGCAGGTCCTGCAGGTCGAACTCGGAGCGGAGCCCAGCACCGAGACGCGCGAACTGGCGCAGCTGATCGAGCGCTCGGGCGAGTTGCCGGGCACCGGGTCACGGCCGGTGCCGGCGGCGCTTGCCCGTCCGCCGTTGCTCGTCGGACGCGAGCGCCAGTGGCGTGCCCTGGAAGATGCCTGGGAGCGAAACTGTGTGGCGGTGCTGAGCGGCGATGCCGGCATGGGCAAGACACGGCTGCTGGGCGACTTTGCGCAGTCGCGCGGGATACCGACGCTAGGCGCGCGTCCCGGTGACGAGCGTGTGCCCTACGCACTGCTCGCGCGCCTGCTGCGGGTGGCCGTGGTGCCGGGCGCCGAGGCCAGCTCGGCCGTTCAACTCGACGGCCAGGTGCGATCGGAGCTTGCTCGCGTGCTGCCGGAACTCGGCGCTGCGCCGGCGGGCCCGATGAACGAGGCGCGCTTCCGGCAGGCGGTGGTGGAGGCGCTGGCCGGCGCGGCGCCAGTCCGGCCTGGCCGGAGTGGCGTTGGATGACCTGCACTTCGCCGACGCGGCCTCGCTCGAGCTGTTGCCGCTGCTCGCTACGGAGCTGCGATTGGCGCTGGCTGTGCGCGGCGCGGAGACACCGGTCGCCCTCGCCGCCTGGCAGGGCGTTGAGGCCGGCGCGGCGCTGCTCGAAGTGGCGCTGCCGCCACTCAGTGAAGCGGACGTGCGTGAGCTGCTGGATTCGCTGGCGCTCGACGGGAATCGATTCCGCGCGCCTGGCGGCGCCGCTCGCCCAGCACACCGGCGGCAATCCGTACTTCGTGCTCGAAACGCTCGAGCGCACTGGTGGCGCAGCCCGGCGGGAACGACGATCGTCTGCCGACTACGCCGACGGTCGGCGCGCTGATCGAGCGGCGTCTGGCACAACTCAGCCCGGCCGCGCTGCGACTGGCACGGGTCGCCGCGCTGGCCGGAGCGGACTTCAACGGCGGCACTGGCCGCGCATGTCCTGCAGTCTCATCCGCTCGACCTGACGGAGGCCTGGGCCGAACTCGAGCGCGCGCACGTCCTGCGCGGCAGATGGCTTCGTGCACGACCTGGTGCGCGATGTCGCGGCGCGCGCGGTTCCCGGGCGCCATCGCCGAGCTGCTTCATCGCGGCATCGCGGAGTACCTCGAAGCGCAGTCGGTCGCGCCGGCGCGAGTCGCACAGCACTACGCCGAGGCCGGCGCGTGGCAGACGCGCGGCCGAGCTTTCATCTGCGCGCGGCGACGACGCGCGGCAGGCCTCGCGACGCGCCGAGGAAGTCGAGCACCGCGAATCTGCAGTGGCCTGCTTCGACCGTGCCGGTGACACGGAGGCGGCGTTCGAGGCGCGCTGCGACAGTGTCGAAAGCCTGATCCTGGTGCGTGGCGTCGAGCATGCGCAGCGGGTGATCGAGGGCATGCTCGCCGCGGCGCGCAACGATGCGCAGAAGGCCGCCGCCTTGACGGCGCGCGCGACGGCGGCGCTGATGGCGGCGCGATCACGTCACCGGCGTGGCCAGCGCGCGCGAAGCGCTGACGCTGGCCGACAGCGCTCGGATCGCGCGTGGCAGCGCTTCGAAGCGGCGCGCCTGCTCGCCGTCGGGCTCGTCGCAGCAGGGCAAGACCGACGAAGCCGAAGCTGTGCTGACGCCGTTCGAAGCGTCGGTGACTGGCCGAAGGCTCGGTCGAACAGCGCGGGCACTACTGGTCCGACATGGCCTACGTGCTCAACTCCGCGCGCCGCCTGCGTCGTACGGCCGACGCCCTGGCGCGGGCGATCGACTGCGCGCGCGAGCAGGGCGATCTGGCCGAGCTCGCGATGCTGACCACCAACCTGGCCACCGTGCACGGCAACCTCGGTCATGTCGACCAGGCCTACGAGCACGCGCTGCGTGCGCGCGCACTGCAGGTCGAGCTGGGTGCGACCGGTGGGCCGATCGGCGGCGTGATCGAGGCCCACGTGGCCTTTATGGCGCGGCGACTTGGCCACTACGGCAGCGCGCTGCAGGCCTTCGAGCGCGCGCTCGAGCTGCTTCAGGCGCGATGGGCAGACCACCGTGGATCGCGGTCTGCAGCAACAACATGGCGATGACGCTGATCGACCTCGGCCAGTTCGCCCGCGCGCGCAAGGCGCTCGACTACGAAACGCCGTCGGTCACGCACGTCGGCAGCGCGCGGCGCCCTGCTGGCGGCGCGGATCGCGCGACTGCTGGGCTCTTCGCCGGCGGCCGACCTGCAGCGTGCGCAGCGACGCGCTGGCGCGTGGCGAGGATTACTACATCGGCGCGCTGCTCGAACTCGAGCGCGCCGAAGTCGGTCGACGCGCCGAGGCGCTAGATCCTGTGCGATGCCGTGCGCGACGCCGCCGATGCGCGCGAGTACGGCGGCATCGCGATGAAGGCGACGGCTGCTGGCGGCGCGCGCCGCCCTGCGGTCGGGCGACCCGGCCTCGGCCGCGGCGCGCTGGAACGAGCTGCAAAGGCTCCTGGCGACGCTGCATGCGACCGACTGTTATCCGCCGCCGGCGGCGGCGATCGGCCGCGACATCCTCCTCGCGTGCGGCGACTCCGATCGGCGGCGGAGCTGCTGGCGACCGCGGTCGCCTGGATCCGCGAGACCGCGCTGCCGCAGGTTCCGGACGCGTTCCGCGAGAGCTTTCTGGATCGCAACCCGGTCAACCGGGCGCTGCTGACGGCCGAAAGTCGGCGGCGGTAACGGCCCGGTAACGCCGCCCTCGCTACGTTTCATGCCTGCCGCAGCGGTGGCAGGCGTATTTTGAACATCTGCCGAGACGCGGCGTTGACGAAGGAGGTGCCATGAAGAACACGAAGGCGATCGATACGAGATCTGAGCGTCCGTTGCTTCCGCGCCATCCGGCGGCTGCCTCGGCGGGCGCTCGGAGCTGCACCGTGCTGCTTCCGCTCACGATGCCTGGCCGCTGAGCCGCAGCCGGGCGGCGGACACGCGACCCAGGCGCAGGGCGCCGCAGCCGGCGGATCGAGTACCGAAGCCAACAGCCAGCTCGAGTCCTGTCCCGAGACGCTCGGCACGATCAGATCGACGAGCAGACCAACGCTGGCTGGTACAGCGCCTACCAGAGCCAGTACAAGATGGGCTCGACGGTCCCGGCGTTGCGCCTCATCATCCAGCAATCCAACTGCTTCGTCATCGTGGACCGCGGGCGCGGCCTGGCGGCACGCAACCGCGAGGCGGACCTGATCCGTGGCGAAGAAGGTCGTGCCGGCAGCAACATGGGCAAGGGCCAGATCGCCGCCGCCGACTACACGATGATTCCGGAAGTCATCCTGTCCGACCGCGGCGGCACGCGCGCCGGTGGTGGCCTCGGCGGGCTGCTCGGACGCACCGGCATCGGGAGCCGTCGTCGCCGGCGTCGCGGGCTCCATGTCGACCAATGAAGCCGGAGCGATCCTGACGCTGGTCGACAACCGCTCGACCGTGCAGCTCGCCGCTGCCGAGGGCTACTCGAAGAACGTCGATTTCGGCGGAATGGTGGGCTTCTTCGGCGGCGGTGCGGGGGCGGCGCGGGCGCCTATACCAGCACGCCGCAGGGCAAGGTCATCTTTGCCGCGTTCACCGACTCGTACAACAAGATGGTGCGGGCCCTGCGCAATTACAAGGCGCAGACCGTGCGTGGCGGACTCGGCACCGGTGGCCGGCTCGGCGTCCAGGGCGGGAGCACCGACGCGTCGCGCGAAGTCGACTCCAAGCCGCGGCAGTGAGACGGCGATGAGCGCGAGCAATCCGTACTTTGCGCTGCTTCGGTCCGCTCGTCTTCGGGTGCGCGCTGCTCGCCGCGCATCCGGGCGCGTCGGCGGAATACTTCAGCCTTTATCTGAAGTGCGAGGGCGAGGTCACGTCGGCCGCCGGCAAGAACCGCGCGCATCTCGACGTCGCGATGCGCGACAACAACCAGTCGGCCGTGATCCAGCGTTCGAACATCCTGCCGGTCGGCGAGAAGATGAAGTACGAAGTCTCGCCGGCGACCTACAGCATGACGTACCGCTCGCCCAAGGCGCGCACACAGCTCTATTACGACTGGATGCGTGGCCAGCTGTTCGCGTGGGATCCCAGCCTGCAGCGCCTGGCCTACATCCGGCTGTCGATCGACCGTCAGAACGGCAACCTGGAGGGCGACTTCCGCAACGCCGACGACACGATCCTCGCCCGCTTCGGCATGGGCTGCCAGAAGGTCGATCCATCGGCGCTGCCGGCGCCGAAGTTCTGAGAGCGCGAAGCTCGGCCCGGGCCAGATCCGCCGGTGCAACCGGCGGGTCGTTCAACGAGGAAAGCGTCATGAGACGACTGCTGCAAAGTTGTGCCCTCGCCGCCGTGATTGGCGCCGCTGCGGCGTCGGTATCGGCGCAGGGCGGCGCTGCCGCCAATGCACAGAAGACGTTCAAGGGCTACTCACTGACCGAGCTCGGCGCCGCCGGCCTGCTGTACGACCCGAAAGCAAAGGCTGCCTACTACAAGGCGCTCGGCCCGCTCTCAAAGGAGTCGTGGCTGGCCAAGCTCGACGGCCCGAGCAGCGAGAACAAGGCGCTCAAGGTGGCCGGCGCCGACTTCGTCAAGATCGCGACATGCAAGAACCGCGACTGTTACGACAACACCGTGGTGCTGCTGTGGGCCGCGCCCGACGTCGTGTACGGCAAGGTGGTCCAGAGGGGCAAGTCAAGCTTGATCGGTTCTCCGCCGCCTGCCGTTGCCGCCGAGCTCGAGAAACTGTGGAAGTCGGAGTTTCGCTCGCAGCCGAAGTAAGCGTGATCGGCAAGCTGGAGAGGATGACGGACTCAGGGAGGCGATCATGCGCGTTGCACTTACCCCGTTCGTGTTGCTGATAATCGCGCTGTCCGCGGCCGGCAAAGCCGGCGCGGCAACGCTGGCCGATGTCGCGGCAGCGCTTGCGGCGCCAGCCGGTGCCGCTCAGGCCACCAACGACTGGACGTCGTTCTCGAAGCTGAAGGGCGCGAAGTGGCAGGGCAACGCGCCGAAGCGCGGCGGTAACAAGTACTACTGGAACGGCAAGGTTCCGATCGACGGCGTCGGCTCGGGCGAGATCAGTCTCGTCGGCGGTCAGAAGGCGCTGGACTCGGCCACGGTCGGTTGGCCGAAGGACATCGTGCTCGCGAAGGTTCCGGAGATGCTCGCCGCGCAGTTCCCGAAGGACACGAAGCTCGAGCAGGTGCGCGGCGCCTGTCCGGACGAGCGGCTGAGCGGCTCGCGCATCTATCGCGCAACGCTGGCCGGCCGCAAGCCGCTCTATCTGCACGTCCAGTACGCCGCCGGCGACCGCGGCGGCTCGACGTCGACGATCGAGATGGAGCCCCAGCGCAACAAGGGCTGGATCTGCTGACTCTCCGGCATGACCTCCGGTCGCGAAAGCGTCGATGCGCGCGTGGATCCTCGGTTTGTTGCTTGCCGGCGCACAGCTACCCGCATGCGCTGCGACGCTCGGCGATTTCGCCGCCGCACTGGCGCCACCCGTGGCGGCGAGCTACTCAGCCAACAACTGGAACGCGCTGTCGCCGATCAAGGGAGTGAAGTGGCGCGACACGACGTTGAAGGAAGCGCCCAGCGCCTTCGCCCAGGAAGGCGACTTCACGCTCGACGGTCATGGACGGGCCACTGCGCTGGTGGTCGGCGCGCGCCAGATGATGTTCGATGCAGAGATTGTTCTGTCGAAGCCGCTCGACAAGTTGGGTCTCGCTCGCACGCTCAAGGCGCAGTTTTCGCCGGCAACGCTGATCGAACAGATCGGTGGCGACTGCCGGACGGCGGCGGCGCCTAGTGGCTGGCGGGTTTACCGCGTGAACTTGCCCGGTAAGCGGGCGCTGTTCATGCAGGTCGAGTTCGCTGCGGGGTCGAATTCCAAAGCGGGAGGGACGCGACTCACCCTGTCGGTCGACAACAAGCCGGCGTGGGCGTGCTGAGTGCAAAACCAAGTCAGTTGAAGGTGGTTCGCGCGCCGAACCGACAAACAGGAGGCTGAAATGCGTACCGTTCTGATCGCGATCGTGCTTGCCGCAGTGTCAACCGCCGCATTCGCTCAGCAATATAACGATACCGATCCCCGGAGCAACATATACAACAACGAAAATCTGCGGCGCCAGGACGAGATAAAGAGGAACGAAGAAGCAGCCAGAGCCAAGCAGCACGCTGATGACATGTACGGTCAGAAGCCGTCCTCACCATCGGGCGGCAGCAGCGCGGGCACTGGAGTTGGCCAACCCGATTACAGGGCGCTAGGCAAAGAGCTGCTGCGCCTGCCGCCGCTGCCGGTCGAACGCAATGTGCTGCTGGGCAGCTGGCGCCTGGAGGGCGGCGGCCAGCAAGAGCGGGGTCCTTGAGTTTGGCATCACTGGGAGGGGCGCTACCCCTGGGCTCGGCGAGATGATGGGATTCATGAAGAGTATCGAATCCGGACAGTTGGTCTGCGACATGTCATTCGGGCGCGGCATTACCTTTACGCCTACAACATTCTCGAGCGGTGGGGCCGCCGGCATCGTAGGTGGACCCGTCGCCTACCGCAGCCGGAAGAAGGGAGTCATTGTGGCCATACCCGGCGACAGCCGCGCGAACCCGATGTTCTTCGAATATCGTGGGCCCGGATCGCATAGAGTCAGTGAACATCGGCTGCGCACTGGTGCGGGTCGGTGCGCCTGCGGCCAACGCCGCGGCGAACGCGACGACTGCGCCGGGCAACGCGCGCACGGGGGCCGCAGGCCCATCGGCGCCGCCGGCAACAGGCGCACGACCGCAAGTGGCCGCCGTTGCGCCTGCGCCGCCGCCGTCGACGCTGGCGCGGCCGTCGCCGGAGGTCTGCCGCAACACGCTCGCTCGACAAGCTCGGCGTCGTCGGCGTCAATCAGGTGCGGGCGATGTCCGACGTGCGCTTCAAGGAGGCCGCCATCGAAGGCAAGGTGCCGAACACTGACAACCTGCGCATCGACCTGCGCGGCAGTGCCTGCGACGACCCGCGCATCAAGGCGACGCTGTACGACTTCGACGCCAATGGAATGCTGCAGTCGATCACTTACGTCTGGGATCGCCCGCCCGGGCCGGCGCCGGCGCCGATCTTCCAGGAGCGCGTGACCCAGCTGTCGCGCTTCCACTCGCTGCCGCCGCCGCAGTCGCCGGGTCGCCTGCAGGCCGACACCTCGCTTGGGCGCCTCATCCTGCAGGACATGCCGGAGCGCAATCTGCTGCTCGAGGCCTACAAGGCGAAGAAGTAGCCGCGCGAGTCGCTAGAGGCGCAACAGCTCTGCGCGCGCGTCGTTCATCAGGTTGGTGTTCCAGCTGATGTAGCTGCGGTGGATCGTGCGTTTGCCGGCCTCGTCCTTGTAGTCGAGATTGACGCTTTCCTTGTACTTCAGCGAATACTTGCCAGGCTCGTAGGTCAACTCCATCATCAGCGTGTGTGTGCGCACGTCGAGCTTCAGAATCATCTTGTCCGGTCCGGCGTCGGTGACGGTCCAGCCGCGCCGCGCGCCGCCCACCATGAAAGCGCGCTTGATTTCTTCGGCGGTTGCCGGTTTGCCGGAACCTGTGACCGCGGTGACGTTGTTCCATTCGATCAGGTCGGCCGCCGCGAGCGCGGGAGCCGGCGCAAAGACCGCAAACACAAGTGCAAACATCATGACCCAATTGCGGATTGCCAGTGACATAACACCCTCCTCTCGTTCCTGGTTGTTCGACTGGCGCACCGCTCCGGGCGTGCGATCCAGTCTCCTCGCTCGTAATTGTCCCGGAATTCTGTGGATCTTCAGCGTGTGTCAGGCGTCCCGATGGACCGGAATGCCGCAGGCCCGAGTAGTAAACTTGCACGCTGTTGAAGCTAGCCACTTGATGCAGGACATGCAAACGCTCGACCTACTGCGCGACTATCTTTTCAGGAAGGCTTCGATCGACCCCGCCAAGATCACGCCGAACGCGCGGCTGGAAGACATCGGCGTTGATTCCCTGATCCTGATCGACCTGATGTTTGAACTCGAGGAATCGCTGAACGTACGCGTGCTGGACGTGGACACGCGACCCACCACCGTTTCTGAACTCACGCAACTCTTCGACTCGCTGGCGGCCGCACAGCTGAAGACCGGTACATGACCCGGCGTCGTGTGGCGGTGACGGGCGTCGGAATGATGGTTCCACTCGGCCCCGAACCGGGATCCGTGTTTGACCGGCTGATGGCGGGAGAGTCGGCCATCCGGCTCTTCACTCCTGATCCGGCCCTGCCCAAGGCGACGGCGCCGATCCCCGCGGTGTACTGCGATGGGTTCGATTCCGAGGCAACGTTGGGTCGGGCGACGACACACTTGACCGACCGGTACGCCCAGTTCGGCCTCGCCGCCGCGCTGGCGGCCTGGAACGATGCCGGACTGGGATGCAGTTCTCCTCCAGAAGAACGACTCGATGGCGCGGTGTGCTGGGGCACGGCCCTCGGCGGAACCCGCTCGGTGGAGTTGACCTATTTCGACTTACTGCAGCGTGGCCGCGCTCGCACTTCGCCGATGCTGATCGTCATGGCAATGCACAACGCTGCGGCAGCGCATATCGCAATGCGGCTCGGGCTGGGCGGGCCGGCGACGACCACGTCGGTCGCGTGCGCGTCGTCAGCCATTGCCATCGGTGAGGCCCTGCGGTTGATCCGCTCGGGTGAAGCGGACGTGGTCGTCGCCGGTGGCTCGGAGGCGCCGCTGACGGCGGGCATTCTGCTGGCGTGGCACGCCATGCGAGTCCTTGCGTCGGGCGATGGCGCCGCTGCGGCCTCGGCCTGCAGGCCGTTCAGTGCGGACCGTGCCGGACTTGTTCTGGGCGAGGGCGGCGCCGCCCTGGTGCTGGAATCGTATGAGCACGCGCAGCAGCGGGGAGCCCGGATCTATGCCGAGCTGGCCGGCTACGGCGCGAGTTGCGATCACCATCATCTCGCGCAGCCACTGGCCGTCGGCCAGATGCGCGCCCTGCGGGCTGCGCTGAACAATGCCGAACTGGTCGCGGACGAACTCGATTACGTCAACGCACACGGGACCGGGACGGTCGAGGGCGATTCGGTCGAGATCGAGGCACTGCAAGCGGTGTTCGGCGCCCATGCCGAATCTGTTGCGGTCAGCTCGACCAAGTCGATGCTCGGCCACATGCTCGGCGCCACCGGCGCGGTGGAAGCGGCAATCACCGTGCTGGCTCTCGCCCGGCAACAGGTGCCGCCAACTGCACATCTGGACCGGATCGACCCGGCTTGCACAGGGGTGCGTCATGTCGCCGGCGTCGGCGAGGATCTGCGGATGCGTGCCGCGCTTTCCAGTTCGTTCGCGTTCGGCGGGTCCAACGCCGTGCTCGCATTCCGGCGCCATACGGCGATCCAGTAGACCACCGTCTCCCTCGACTCCACTGACAGCCATGCGAGCCCAGTCGATCGAGCCCCTGGTGTTGCCGCTTGGTAGCGATGCGGTGCCGCCCGAGGAGGTGGGACGTTGGCTGGGCGGGGCGGTCTTTGGCGAGCGCGCAGTCGCGGGCCGGCAACTGGCCCGGCGCATCGGCGAGCGCGCGGCGGCGGCATGCGCCGTGGTCGACATGGTTCCGCTCGTTACGGCCGACGGTTTTGCTGAGCTCTGGCGCGTGTCCGGCGATGGGCCGGTGACGCAGGGACGCCATGGAACGAACGGCGAGATCACGTGGTCGGCAGACGCGTCTTTGCTTTTCGCGCATCTGACGCTCGACGAGCAGGCCTTCGGCGACGGTGCTCACTGCGCGCTGGAGGCAACGGCGCACGCGGCCTACAGAAAGCTCTTCGACCTGTTGCAGCACACCGGATTCGGTCATCCGATCCGGTTCTGGAATTACCTGCCGCGCATCAACGTCGACGAGGACGGTCTGGAGCGCTATCGCCACTTCAACATCGGACGCCATGCCGCTTTCGTCGAGTCGAAGCGACACCCGGAAGCGTCGCCGCCGGCGGCGTGCGCGCTGGGATGCAGCGGCACCGCCCTGACGGTCATGGTGCTGGCCGGGCGAGTCGCGCCGGCAGCGATCGAGAACCCGCGGCAGGTCAGCGCCTTTCGCTACCCGCAGCAGTACGGCCCGCAACCGCCGACGTTCTCGCGCGCGGTGCTTTACCGCAACGATGCATTTGCGCTGCTGACGATCTCCGGGACTGCGAGCATTGTTGGGCACGAGACATTGCATATCGGCGATGTCGTTGCGCAGGTTGACGAGTCACTGCGCAATGTTGAGGCGGTGGTCGAGGCGGCCAATCGGGCGGCGGGACAGCCGCTCTTCACCGTGGAAGGCCTGAAGATGAAGGCCTATGTACGCAACGCGGCCGATGCCGCGGCGGTGCGAAGGCAGCTGCAGCTGCGCCTGCCCGCGACGCCGGTTCCGCTGGTGCGGGCCGACATCTGCCGCGCGAACCTCTTGTTCGAGATCGAGGCCGCTGGTAGTGCGATGCTGCGGACGTCGGCATGACGCTCGGGGCCATGCGGCCAGGGCAGACGTGCCGTTGTGCCTGTGGAGCCCCCTGCGCCGACTGGCGGCGCTGAACCATGGCCGCGCTGAACGGCGCGATCGCGCCACCCTCGGGCCTCGAGCGCATCAAGAGGCGGCTGGCTTTGTTCTGGTGCGTCGGCCTACTGGGGCTGGGCACCTTCCTCTGGACACCTGTGGCAGCGCTGCTACGGCTGGTGCTGCCGCGGCAGTTCGGGCACCGAGTCGGTCGCGAAGTGGCCCGCCGATTCTTCGCGTTCTACCTGGCCAACCTGCGCGCCACCGGGTACGCGCGCCTCGACCTCGACGAACTCGCACCCCTCGCGAACCAGCGCGGCATCATCGTCGCCGCCAATCACCCGTCTCTGCTCGACGCGCTGTTGCTGCTGTCGCGACTGCCCGATGGCGTGCCGTTGATGAAGTCAGATCTGGAGCGCAGCGTGTTCTGGGGCGCGCCGGCGCACCTGGCGGGCTACATCAGCAACCGCAATATCATCGAAGCGGTGCGAGTGGCGCGCGAGCGGCTGCATGACGGCGCGCAACTGGTCATTTTCCCCGAAGGAACGCGCACCAGTCCCTGGCCGCTCGGGCCGCTGCGTGGCGCGATTGCGATCATTGCTCAGCGGGCGCAGGCACCAGTGCAGACGGTGATCATCGAAACCGACTCATTGTTTCTCTCGAAGGGATGGCCGCTGTGGAAGGTGCCGCCGCTGCCACTGCACATCCGCGTACGCCTCGGCCGACGCTTCGAGCCGCCACCCGATGCCGGCCGGTTCATGGTTGAACTAAGCGAACACTTCGAACAGGAACTGGCGCGTGCCAAATTGCGACCACCGGTGAGTGAGCGTTCCGAATGAACCCGGCCCCATCGACCAGCCATCTTGTGCTGATCCCGAGCTACAACAGCGGCGCACTGGTGTTGCGCACGGTGCGTGAAGCGCTGGCACAGTGGGCGCCGGTGTGGGTCGTGGTCGACGGCAGCACCGACGGGACTGATGCGCAACTGCAGGCGCTCGCCGTCAACGAACCGCACCTGCGGGTGCTGGTGTTGCCGGTCAATCGCGGCAAGGGCGCGGCCGTGCTGCACGGCCTGCAAAGCGCGCATGGCGAGGGCTACACCCACGCGCTGACGATGGACGCGGACGGCCAGCATCCGGCCAGTCACATCGGTGCTTTCATGGCGGCGTCGCAGCGCGTACCCGAGGCGATGGTGCTCGGCGTGCCACAGTTCGATGCCAGTGCACCGGCGTTGCGCCGCCGCGGCCGCCGCATCTCGAACTGGTGGGCCAATCTGGAAACACTCGGCGCAGGCGTCCATGATTCGCTGTTCGGCTTCCGCGTCTATCCGATCGCACCCCTGATCGATGTCATGCAACCGCGCCGCTGGATGCGCCGCTTCGATTTCGACCCTGAAGCCACGGTGCGCCTTGTCTGGGCCGGTGTGCCGCCGCTGAACCTGCCGGCACCGGTGCGCTACCTCACCGCCGCCGAAGGCGGTGTCTCGCACTTCAACTACATGCGCGACAACGTGCTGCTGACAGGTATGCACATCCGCCTGATGATCGAGTTCCTCTTGCGCCTGCCGCTGCTGCTGCTGCGGCGTCGCCAACCCCTGGCTGCGAAACCCGAATGAGCACATCCTCGCGCACCGATGACGTGGTGCATGCACCGCATCAGCCGCTGACCGATTACTACCCCGACGAGTCCGCGCGTGCCGGCTTTGTGCGCGGCATGTTCGACAGCACGGCGGGCACCTACGACCGCATCGAGCGCATCCTGGCGTTCGGCAGCGGTGTCTGGTACCGCGGCCAGGCGCTGCGCCGCGCCGGGCTGGCCGAAGGTCAGCGCATCGTCGACGTTGGCATCGGCACCGGACTCGTGGCGCGGGAGGCGATGAAAATCGTCGGCGCGCCGAGTCTGCTGGTCGGTGTCGATCCCAGCCCGGGGATGCTCGAGCGTGCACGCGCCGCGCTGCCTGCTGAAGTGCAGATCGTCGAGGGCACCGCGGAGGCGATCCCTTTTCCCGACGCCAGCTTCGATTTCCTGTCGATGGGCTATGCGCTGCGCCACATCAGTGACCTTGCGGTGGCGTTCCGCGAGTTCCATCGCGTGCTCAGGCCCGGCGGACGCCTTTGCCTGCTCGAGATCACGAAGCCGGAGTCCGCGGTGGGGCGTGTGCTGCTCAAGGCCTACATGCGCGGCATCGTGCCGACGCTGGCGCGGCTGGTCGGCGCGGGCGGCGACACCGTGCAACTGTGGCGTTACTACTGGGACACGATCGAGGCCTGTGCACCGCCCGAGCAGGTCGTCGCGACGCTGCGGGCGGCGGGATTCGAGGATGCGCGCCGCTACGTCGACCAGCGGCCGATGCCGATCTTTGCCGAGTTCCAGGCGCGCAAGCCGGGCTGACGCGGATAGCCGGCCCTCCGCAGCGCGTTGGAGCCGGCGGCATTGCGTCGTGCAGGTCGCGTTCCTGCACCGGTCGCATCGGCCGCAGCCGGAGTTGACCCCTGTCAACTACGAAGACGGGCTGCCGACCAGTATGAAACGGCGTTGGGCACTTTCCTGCGCCACCGTGCGCCACGTAGACCGGCGTCCGGAAGCCGGCCGTCCTGAATTCGCCGTTCCAGACACCAAGCGCAAAAGGAGACATGGCAATGAACGCAAGGAATTGCGTAGCGATTCCCGCCTTGGTTTTTATCGGTCTGTTCTCGGGCTGCGCGACGACGACTTCGACGGTCGACGTGCAGCGTGCCCAAGCGCCGGCCGTTGTGGCGAAGGGGTTCGCCAAGATCACGGAAGTGAGGGATCTCCGGCGCTTCGAGGCGGCGCCCAAGGATGCTTCGACGCCGTCGCTGGAAAATGCGCAGGAGCTGAAGAACGCTGCGATCACGTCACGGGCAATCGCGCGCAAGCGCGGCGGCTACGGCATGGCCTTCGCCAACGTCTTGCTGCCGGAAGGCCGCACGGTCGAACTCGTGGTGCGCGAAGCGGTGGCGAAGGCGCTGATCGAGCAGGGCTACGAAGTTGTCGACGCAAAGTCACCGCAGTACGAGAAGGCCCTGCCAATGCAGGTCGACATCGACCAGTTCTGGGCGTGGTTCACGCCGGGGTTCTGGCAGGTCACCGTCGAGTTTCGCGGTCTCCTGCTGCTGAAGGCAGAAGGCCTTACCGGTCGGAAGGAAGACATCGTCAGCGGCACCGCAGAGGTCAAGGGCATGGCGGTGACCGATTCCGAATGGAAAGAGGTCATTGTGGCTGGCGTCAATGACCTGACGAAGAATTTGAAGGCGGTGATCAAGCCCGCAAGCTGAGTCCGGCCGAGCGGCCCACGAGGCCGTTCAGGCGGCTGAGCTCAGCGCGACGCTGCAGGCGCGCACCCCGCGAACAGGTGGTCGCCACACTGCGCACGGGCGCCTTGGCGCCCCCGCACGCCGCTACATCGACCAGCGGCCAATGCCGATCTTCGCCGAGTTCCAGGCGCGCAAGCCCGGCTGCACCTCCCGACAACGTCGAACTGCAGGCGTTAACACGGTCGATCAGTTCAGTCCGGTCTTTTCAGCGCCAGCTGCAGCACGGCCTTCACCATTTGCTCCGGCGGGACATATTCCGCTGTGGAGCCGGGCTGTTCCGCGCTCGCCAGGAGCGCTCCGGACTTTCCGTCGCGGATCTCGACATTGAGCCTCGACATGAACATCCGGTGGCTCAACCAGAGCCAGCGGTCCTTGTACGTCAGGATTGCATCGACCGGTGTCGCTGGCTTTGCCTCAATTCCCGTCGTTGCCTGATAGCCCCATTCGTTCAACTGCCGGGCGAACAGCTTCTCGATGCCCCGCTGGTCCGCCGGCAGCTTCTGCACATAGAACGTCCGGCCCCGGCTCAGGTCCGCGCTAGGCGAATACGTCACGCTGGGCGTGCCGCAACCGGCCAGCATCCCGATCGTCGCCGTGATGAGCCACAGTCGCATTCGTGGCATGACTGACCCCCGCAGCCGACTGTCGATGCCGATCAGTGTGCGTCGCGTTCCAGAGGCTCTGTTGCGCTTGGACAAGCGGTGCCCGTCAGAGCGCAGGCGGGCCAGCTTTGTGCCGGCCGGACGGCGAGTCTCGGGACCGGGAGCGTCGCGTCAGGCCGCCGCGCCAAGCGCGACGCTATTCGCCCTTCGACGAGCAGACGCTCGCCGGCGCGGAAGCTGAAGTTGTAGAGCACGTGGCTCGCGTCGCCGTCAAGGCGTTCGGCGCGAATCGCCAGATCGTCCGCGACGTCATCAAGGCGCACGGCATGCAATTCCACCGCTCGCATTGCACCGATGTAGCCGGGTCGCGACGCCGGGGCGTCGTCACCACCGAGCAGCGCTCCATGCAGTGCCATCGCCTGCGCCGCGGCGGGGTGGGCGGCTTGCACCCTCCTCAATGCTGCGGGCGATCACCGTCGCCTGAGACCAAGGGTTCGCCGCGCGTCAGGACTGCGCTGAGCGGCTGCGCCCATCCGGGTCCTGGATGTAAACGGCCCCGGTCGGCGCCTCGCTCGACGCATTCTTCACGTTGTTGCGGCGCCAGAGCCAGGTCTTGAAGGCCTGCGGCCAGATGCCGATGCACGAGGCGTAGTAGATGAACTTGAAGGCCAGCAGGCGCGGCCCCACCGGCGTGCCGCGGAACAGGTCGCCGGCCAGGATGGACAGCAGCGCCTCCTGCATGCGCCACACGTTGCGCGGGTGCATGAAGATCTTGCGGATGGCCGGCGAGGTGATGCGGTAGATGAACCACGAGAACATCTTCGGGCCGTGGATCATCACCTTCTCGAAGCGGCGGAACTGCTTCTCGGCGATCTTGAACTCGCCCTTGAGCCAGTGGTCGACCGCGGTGGCGCTCTCGAAGGCGCTGTTCATGGCCAGGTAGACGCCCGACGAGAACATCGGGTCGACGAAGGCAAAGGCGTCGCCGATCATCACGAAGCGGTCGCCGCGGCAGAACTTGGAGTCGTAGGCGTAGTTGCCGGTGCTGGTCGCCGGCTCGAGCAGGGTGGCGTCCTTCAGGCGCTCGGCGAGCTTGGGCGCGAGCGCGATGGTCTGCATCAGGAAGTCGCTCAAGCTTGCGCCCTTGCGGTGCTCCTTGAAGTAGCCGGGGTGCGCCACCGCGCCCACGCTGGTGGTGCCGTCGAGCAGCGGGATGAACCAGAACCAGCCGTGGTCGAACCAGTACAGCGTGATGCTGCCTTCCCACTTGCCCGGCGTGCGGCGGGCGTTGGCGAAATGGCCGAACAAGGCAGCGCTGGCGTGCTTGGGATTGCGCTCGCTTGGCATCGAACTGGCTGGAGAGCAGCGTGTCGCGCCCGCTGGCGTCGACCACGAAGCGTGGCCGCCAGGTCGTCTCGACCCCGTCTTCACCGGCCACCTTGACGATGGAGCGGCCATCGCCGGCCTTGCCCGCATCCATGTCGACATGCTTGACGCGCTGGCCTTCGAAGGTGCGCGCGCCCTGCTTGGCCGCGTGGCGGAACAGCAGTTCGTCGAATTGCGAACGCCGCACCTGCACGGCATAGGGAAAGGATTTGTCCAACGCCTCGGCAAAGGAGAAGCGGCTGGTGTGCTCGTGCCAGGGCGAGACGAACTCGGCGCCGGGCTTGATGATGCCGATGCGCTCGACCTCGGTGCGCACACCCAGGCGATCGAACAGCGGCATGTTCATCGGCAGCAGCGATTCGCCGATGTGAAAGCGCGGGTGGTGTGCCTTCTCGAACAGCACCACATCGTGGCCTTTCTCGGCCAGAAGCGCCGCCACGGTCGAACCGCCAGGGCCGCCGCCGATGACGACGACGTCGGGTGAGGTACCGGAGAACTGCTGCGCTGCCATGAAGGTCATGTCTTGTTGATTCACTGCGAGAGAAGACTCGAACCTACCAACGTTTAAGTCTAACGAGTGCGGCCAGCGGCGCTCTCGCCGTGGAAACCCCCGTGCAGATTCGGTTCAGGCCGCGATGCCGAGCGCGACGGTGATGCGGCCTTCGAGAAGTAGGCGCGCGCCGGCGCGGATGCTGAAGGAATAGAGCACATGGCTCGCGTCGCCGACCAGACGTTCAGCGCGGACCGCCAGATCGTCCGCAACGTCATCAAGGCGTGCGGCATGCAATTCCAGCGCCCGCACTGCACCGATGTAGCCGGGTCGCGACGCCGGGGCGTCGGCACCACCGAGCAGCGCTCCATGCAGCGCCATCGCCTGCGCCGCGTATTCGATACCGTGCACCGCGGACAACTGGCTACGCGAGCGCAATGGATTGGCCGGATCGCGATGCGAGCGCGCACGGCAGTCAATCGAATCCGCGTCCCAGGCCACGACCTCGTGCAGCAAACACATGCGGCCGGCGTGCGGAATGCGCGAGGCGATCGCCGCGTGATCGAGCCGCCCCTTCGTCACGCCGGGCACTCCACGTGCACCAGGAGCCGCGGCGGCGCGAGATAGTCCAGCACGATGGTTCCGGCGCGCCGCCGCGCCAACACCGCCAGCAGCGGCAGCGCGCGCGCCGCCGGGTTACCGGCACGCAGTGTTTCGAGCGCGGGGTTCGCGCAGCGTTCGACCGTGCCATCGCCCAGCGTGAGGCTCAGCTGCGCAATTGCCCGCTCGCTGCGTTCGAAGGCCAGCACCAGTGCGACGGCGAACGCATCCGGTATCGGGCGCTTCGCATGCAGAGGTTCCGGATAGCCAGTGTCGTAGGCGATCAGCATTCGCGGCTCGCGGCTGGCCTGTGCCTGCACGATCGCTTCCAGCAGGCCCGCGGCAAAACTGGCATCGAAGGCGGCCAGGCTCGTTGATGCGGCCATTGCCTGTGCCGCGATGCTCCAGTAGCCGGCCGGTGCGTTGTGCACCGAGTTGTGGAAGCGTGTCGGCGAAATGAAGCGCTCGCTGCTCGCGAGGACCTCGCAGATCGCGTGGCAATTGTCGCCGTCGCCACCCGAGGCCGAGAACACGGTGG
The DNA here is from genome assembly GCA_963791235.1 of uncultured beta proteobacterium. Taxonomy (GTDB): domain Bacteria; phylum Pseudomonadota; class Gammaproteobacteria; order Burkholderiales; family Burkholderiaceae_F; genus JALORV01. Next base: position 91,817 of record CAWBRW010000029.1, read on the forward strand.
CCAGCGTCGAGGGCGGACGACCCGCCGCCTCGCACGCTGCCATTGCAGCGGCGAGTGCGACGCGAACTGCCGCGCCGGTGCGGCGGCGCTCGGCCGCGGGCAGCGCTGGCGGCACGGGAAGCGCACAACGCCCCGGCTCGTAATCGACCTCGCCTCGCAGCACCGCAGCGGCCTGTGGCCAGTCGGCGAGCCCGGGCCCGATGAGCCCGATGCCCTCGACCCACGCGTTCAGTCTGCCGCGGGTTTCGCTCATGACGACCGGCCCAGCACGAGCGCGCAATTGCTGCCGCCGAAGCCGAACGAGTTGCTCAACACGTGGCGCAACGGTGCTGCTTCCGGCCGCAGCCGATAGCCCGGGAGCAGTTGCGCGTCGATCGTCCGGGTGCCGGCGCTGCCGGGTATCAGTCCGCGCTCCAGCGCGACGGCCGAGATCACCGCTTCGATCGCGCCGGCGGCGCCGAGCGCATGGCCGGTTGCGCCCTTCGTCGAACTGCAGGCGACCGCACGCCCGAACACGGCCGACACCGCCAGCGATTCGGCCGCATCGTTGGCCGGCGTCGCGGTGCCGTGCAGGTTGATGTAGTCGATCGCGTCGGGCGCGAGTCGTGCATCCTGCAGCGCGGCTTGCATCGCCATCTTCGCGCCGAGCCCCTGCGGGTGTGGCGCCGACATGTGGTGCGCATCACTCGACTCGCCGACGCCGAGCAGGGCGACGCCGGCATCCCCACGCGCCAGCAGCACGAACGCGGCCCCTTCGCCGATCGAGATGCCGTTGCGTTCGGGATCGAACGGCCGGCATGCGGTGGCCGACAGCACCTCGAGCGAGTGAAAACCGTAAAGCGTCGTCAGGCACAGCGAGTCGACCCCGCCGACGACGGCGGCATCGATCAACCCGGCGTCGATCATGCGGCGGGCATTACCGAAGACCTTCGCGCCCGACGAGCACGCGGTGCATACGGCCGCAGCCGGCCCCGTCAGATCGAAGTACGAGCGCACGAATTCGACGACGGAGAAGCTGTTTTGCGAACGTCGGTAATCGAGCGCGGCGGGCAGTGCGCCGGTGGCCGGGTCACGGTGTCGATAGGCGATTTCAGTCTCGAGGATGCCTCCCGTGCTGGTGCCCAGGAAGACGCCGATGCGCGCAGCGCCATGACGCTCGCGCGCAGCGCGCACGGCGTCGGCGAATCCGTCCTGTTCGAGCGCGAGCTGCGCCAGCCGGTTGTTGCGGCACTCGAACGCGGCGAGATCGGCGCGCAGCAGCACGGCGTCGAGTCCCTCGACTTCGGCGACCATCGTGTCGAGCTGCACTGTTTCAAAGCGGCAGGGTGCCAGCGCCGAGCGCCGCTGCGCCAGCGCGTCAGCGAGCGCGTCGACGCCACGGCCGAGACCGGTGACGGCGGTATACGAAAGGAAGTGCAGCACGAACAGCCGGAGGGGAGGTGAGAGCGGCCCTGCAGGGCAGAGTGGTGGCGATTATCCCGAAATCGAACCTGCGGCGGGTGCGCGGGTCGAAGATGCCATCCAGCGCGAACCGCGGCCCGCAAGGAACAGGCGCCAGAGCGCTCGCCAGGTCGGCCAGTCGTGCGCGCCGTCGACGAGCAGTCGTTGTTCCGGCGGCAGCGCCTCGCTGAGCAATTGCTGGCCCTCGGCGAAGCGGTCGTGCCGGCCGTAACCGATGACGATCTCCGGCCTGACGTGCGGACCTTCGCCCAGCCAGCGCCAGACCCGGCGCTCGTCGTCAAACCGGGCGTCGCGTTCGCGCGCGGCCCACGCGGCGAGGCCACCCGCGGCGGGAATGTCGCTCCACACGGGACGCAGTCCCGGCCACGGCGCAATCGCGAACACACCATCCATCAGATCGTCGTCGGCCTCGGCGCAGGCAAGTGCCGTCATCCCGCCGAGCGAAATGCCGACGATCCAGACCGGGCCGCTTGCCTCGGCGCGCAGCGGATGCAGTACCTGCTCGCGCAGCAGCGCGCCGATGCGATCGGCCGCATACATGTCGACCGGCACTTCGCTGCGCACGATCGTCGCCGCGACGCCATGCGCGTTCAACTCATCGAAAAAACCTTCGCGCAGGAAATCATCGGCGGTCGAGGCGGCGGCGGGCAGCAGTACCAGCGTCAGCGCGGACTCGACCGCGACGGAGCCGACGCGATCGACGCGGATCGCCAGCCGCTCAGCTTCGTTCATGGTGGTACGGCGGCTGTGCGAGCGCGGCCGAGAACAGGAACGCGAGGATGACTCCCGGCGCCACCGTGCTGCCGATCATGCCGAGCACGGGCACGCTGGAAAACGCGAGCACACCGAAAGTCAGCACGGTGGTGGCGGCAGCCACCGCGACCGACACCACCATGCGCGTCGCTTCCGATGCCGTGGAATCGGGGTCCGGCCGGCTGCGCCGGTCGAAGAGCAGCGAGTAGTTGGAGCCGACCGCGAGCACCAGCAGCAGGCCGACGAGGTGCAGCAGCGTCAGTTGCACGCCGGCCGCGATCAATGCGCCGACGACGCAGAGCACTGCGGCCGCGAGCGGCAGCACGACGCGCGCCAGCCGCGACACGCTGCGCAGGCTCGCGGCCAGCAGCAGCATGATCGCGATCGCCGCCCCGCCGGAGAGCCATGCCGCCTCGTGCAGGTAATCGGCGTACATCGTGTCGGTCGCCGCCTTCATGTCGAGCAGCAGCGGCGGTCGTCCGCCGGCATCGATGCTGGCCAGCGTCGCCCGCAGAGCCGCGACGTCGATCGGCCGGGACGGTGGGGCATGCAACGGCAGCAATGCCAGCCAGGCGGGTTCGCCTGCGGCCGGGGCCTCGCGCTCGACCAGGAGCGACTGCAGGGCGAGCGCGAGCGAAGTGCCGGCCAACGACTCGGGCGTCAGCAGCGGGGCCTGCCGCGCGCGCTCGACATCCTCGACGAAACCCTGCAGTTTCTCGGGACGCAGCGGCAGCCCCTTGAGCGCCGCCTGCAGGCGCGATTGCAACTCGGCTGTGGGCGGCAGCGCTGCCTGGCGCTCGCGCTGCGTCGTCTCACTCGGCAGAAAGTGCGTCGGAGTATCGACGTGCGACAGGGCACCCTGCTCAACCAGCGTGGCCAGCCGCGCCGCACTGGCTTCGGCGCCGCGAAGTGCCTCTTCGCGAGTCATGGCGGGCACCGCGACGATGTAGCGAACGTCGGGCGCGCCGAGGTCGGCGCGCAACGTCGCATCGAGCTGCCGCGCATCGAGCGACAGTGGACTCAACGCGGTCAGTTCGCGTTGCCAGAGCCGGTCGGCCTTCCAGACAATGATCGCAGCGGCGGCGAGGCACGGCACCCAGATCAAGCGTCGCCGGCGCGCGAGGCACCGCATGCCGGCTTCGAGCCGCGCGCCGACCGATGACAGGTCGCGCAGCCTGAATCCGCGCGGCACCAGCAAGGGCAGGACGTGGCGTGTGGCGAGCGCAGCCGCGATCAAGCCGACGATGGCGAACAGGCCGAGCTGCGCCAGGCCCGGAAATCCGGACAGCAGCAGGACGCCGAAGCCGACGATAGAGGTCGCCATGCCGAGGCGCAGGGTCGGCCAGAGACGCTGTGTCCAGGCGGCCGAGCGCGCCGGGTCGTGCCCGCCCTCGGCCTGTACGAACAGGTACACCGCATAGTCCACTGCTTCCCCGATCATCGTCACGCCGAAAGCCAGCGTGACACCGTGCACATAGCCGAAGCCTGCGCCGACAGCAGCGATGCCGGCGAGCACGCCACACGTCACCGGCACCAGACCGAGCAGCAGTGTGGGCACCGAGCGGTAGGCGAACCACAGCAGTGCGACGACGAGTACGGTGCTGAGCGAGCTCAGGGCCGCTGCCTCGGTGATGATGCGTGTGCGCGATTCGGCGGCGAACACTGCCGGACCGGTCTTCAGCAAGCGCAGTTGCGGTCGATTCAGCGCGACAAAACGTTCATCCAGCGTCGCCAGTGCGCGTTGCTGCGCGTCGGAGTCGATCAGGGGTGCGCGCAGGGCGACCATCAGCAGAGCGCGTTCGCCATCGCGCGAGGCCCAGACGCCGGCCTCGCGGCGCGGAGACACCGGTCCTGCCAGCGTGTCGATCAGCTGCAGCGTCTCACCGGTCGGATCGCGCGGCAGTAGCGATGCGGCCAGCATGCCCGCCGGGGCGGCCACGGCCTGGATTGTCTCGCCGATCGCTGCGCGCAGTCCGTCGACCGAGAAGCGCGCCGCATCGACCGTCGGGCTCAGCAGATAGCGTTGCTTGAAGACGAAGGCGCGATCGGTCTGCAGTGACTGGCCGTCGCCGTTGGCGACCTGCACGAACTGCGCATCGGCGCGCAGCGTCTCGGCCAGTGTGCGTGAAGCCTGCGCGCGGTCCTCCGCGGTGCCGCCCTCGATTCCGACCAGCACCAGGCGCGCGAGCGCGCCGGCGCGCAACTGCTCGATCAGGATCTGCTGTTCGAGGGCGGGCGACCGCGGCAGGAAGACGGACAGATCGGTGCGGATCGGCGTGCGTGCCGCCTGCCATGCGGCGACCGCGATCAGCACCAGCCAGATCAGCAGCGTCGCGAGCCCGCGTTGCGTCATCGCGGCTTGTCGGCCGACCTGGCCGCCGGCACCGGCACGATCTGCATCACCGAGCGCACGCCGTCGGCCTGCCGGATCTCGATACGGTCGATCTGGTCCTGCCGGCCTTCGATCAGCACCGTCTCGATGTACTGTGCCACCGATGCGGACAGCGGGGTCAGGACGAGCGTCCAGATGCGCCGCTCGCCGATCAGCGCCACAGTCCAGCCGCGACGCAGGGCCGCGAGGTCGCCCGCCATTGTGCCGCGCAGGCTGTTGATCGCCAGGCCGTTGTCCGGCAGGTCCGACAGCGCAAGGCTGCGCGTGCGCTGGCCCTGTTGCAGCGTCAGCTGGTTGCCGGCCAGCACCATCGATTCAGCCCGCGGCTGCAGCGTGTGCTTCTCGAGCCGATCGGGCGCGACAAAGCGCAGGGTTCCCGAGGATTGAACCGGCGCGTCCAGCACCGGGACGTAGCGATGCTCGATGAACGTCGCGTCGGCGTCGCCGCGCGCGGCGAGCGCGGTCATCAGGTCGCTCACGGACCACTGGGCCGCGGCGTGGAGCGACGCAAAGCGCAAGCAGCGTGCCCGCCAGTGCCTTAGCGAGCCGAGTCACCGTCGCTCTTCCAGAAGTCGAAGAAATTGAACCAGTTGTACGGATGCGCCCGGCAGGCCCGCTCGAGCTCCGCCGCGTAGCGGCGCACCGCTTCCTGCACGGCGGCGTCGCGATCACCCGCCGCCATCGAGGAGAAATCCGCGATCGGTGCAAACCGTACGCGATAACGGTGACCGCCGAGATAGATCCCCTGCATCAGCAGCACACGCCGCCGCAGCAGCGCGGCGAGTCGGAACGCACCGAGCGGAAACGGCGCCGCCTCGCCGAGAAACGGCACGGCGAGCGTCGGTTGCTTCGCCAGCGTGCGATCGGCGAGGAACCCGACCAGGTGTCCGTCGTCCAGTGCCCGCTTGGACCTGCAGCATCGCGTCCGGACGACCGAGTCCGATGACGTGCGACACCGCGCGCGGGTTCATCGCGGCGAGTGCGGCATTGATCCGCCGCGCGTTGTCCTCGAACATGACCATCGTGACGTCGTGGTGCCGTCCCTGAGCCGCAGCGCTGCGCGTGGCGGCACGCAGCACCTCGAAGCTGCCGAAGTGCGCGCCGACGAGAAACGCACCGGGCCCCGCGGCAAGCGCCCGATCAACTTCGTCGGCGGATTCGATTTCGATCTCGAACTGGTCGAAACGGTCGTTGAGCAGGAACGCACGGTCGTGCACTGTCGACGCGAACGTATGAAAGTGGCGCAGCACGTCGATCCACGTCGCGGGCCGACCGAGTGCGCGCGCGAGATAGGCGCGCGAAGCGCGCCGCGCCGTCGGCGCGGCGAGCAGGAAGTACAACGCAATGAAGGGCAGCACCAGGCGCGACACCGTGCGACCGAGTCCGAGCGACAGCCAGCACATCAACGTCAGCGCAGCGCGGCTGCCGCGCTCGTCGCGCTGGGCCCAGTCGGCCGGCGCGGAGGTGCTCACGCGTCCTCCTCTTGCAGCCGGGCAGTGCCGGTCGCCACGCGCACACCGTCGGTCGTCGCAAGCTCAAAGTGCACATCGGCGGTGCCGCGCTCGGCATGCAGCATCAGCGTCATGCCTGGGCGCACCGGCGCCAGGAACTTGGCCACTGGCAGGCCGCGCACCGAGCCGCCGAAGTGCGCCTCGATCGCGCCGATCGCCGCATCGAGCAGCACGACGCCGGGATAGATCGGCTGCCCGGGAAAGTGGCCGGCCAGCGCCGGGTGATCGGTCGGCAATGGCAAGGGGGCATGCAGGACGAGCGTGCTCATGCCGACGGCCGCGCGGAGCGCAACAGCGCGCGCAGTTCGGTCACCGGCAGCTTGCTGGTCGCGCTGCGTGGTAGCGCAGGAACCAGCAGCAGCGGGCGCGGCAGGAACACCGGGTCGAGGTTTTCGCGCAACGCTGCCATTAGCGCGTTCGATGACTGGCCGGGGGCGACGACCGCCGCGGCAAGGCGCGTGATGTTCGCGCCGTCCGCCGCCTCTTCTTCCTCTGGAATGAAGAACGCGCCGTCGACGACGCCGGGCACATGCAACAGCACCTGTGTCAGGTAGGCGAGCGAACTGCGCTTGCCGGCGATGTTGACCATATCGGCCTCGCGGCCGAGCAGCACGAATCCGCCCTCGCCCGCGGGCTCGATCAGGTCGGCGAGCGGCGTCGGTGTCAGCACGTGCCCGCCATTGGCCCAGGCGCGGCCGTCGTGCTGCGTCACGCTGACGCCGGCATACGGCGTCCAGTGCTGCTCGCGAGTCGTGCGTCGCATTGCCACCTGTCCGCATTCGGTCGCGCCGTAGATTTCCAGCAAGGGCGCGCGGAATGCCTGCTCGGCGGCATTCGCCAGTGCCGGTGTCAACGGCGCCGTCGCACACAGCAACAGATCGATCGGTGGCAGCGCGAGCCCCGCGTCGAGCACGGTACGCAGGTGATACGGCGTCGTGACGAGCCCGCGTGGCCGCGGCAGCGACTCGAGTTCGGCAGCGATGTCGGCCGGAAAGAACGGCCGCGACGCCGTCAGCGTGGCACCGGCCGCGAGGGCCACCAGCACGGTCGACTCGAAGCCGTAACAGTGCTGCGCCGGCACGGTGCCGAGCAGGGCGATGCCATCGGGGGCCGCCTCCGCCAGCCGCTGCACCTGCGCCGCCGCGTTGCGCACCAGGCTGCCCCAGAGTTTCGGCTGCGGCTGCGGCTGGCCAGTTGAACCGGACGAATACATGCGCGCCACCAGCTGCGTACCGGGGAACTGCGGGATCGACAGCGGTGTCGTCGGCGCCGCATGCATGCCCAGTTCGATGCGGTGTACCGGCAGCCCACCGCTCGCCTCCGCATCCTCCGCATGATCGACCAGCAGGGCGAGGTCCGGCGCTTCGGCGCGCAGATGCGCGATCACGCCCGACGTGCGCGCCGGTGGCAGCAACGTGACGATGCCGCGCTGCATGCCGGCGGCCAGGCTTACGGCGAACAGATACCGATCGCTGCAGGCGTTGAGCACATGCGTGGTGGGTGGCAGTCGTGCCGCAACTGCAGCGACGTCGCACAGGAAACCGGCGACGCTGATCGACCGGCCGCCCCGCCAGGCAAAGGTGCGATCCAGCCCGCCCGGACCGTGTGCCACCAATGGCCACACATCCGCGAGCTGCGGGGCGGTGTTGAGCGCGGCGGCCCAGTTACCCATGCGGCTGACGCGCCGGCAAGGGCGGCCGCGCGGCCGCTTCGCGCATCAGCGCGCGGAAGCCGGCCACGGACTGCGCGATCGTGCCGCAATGACTGGCGGGCAGCACGCAACGACGGACTGCGAACTCGAGCACGAACATCAACACGACCAGCGGTCCGGACACTGCAGTCGCGAAGGTGGACCAGACCGCGGTGCTGCTGCCAAAGTAGATCGCCACCGACACCACTGTCATCGTAACGAAATAGATCGTCCAGGCCAGCGTCACGCCCCGTGAGTACTTGACGACCGCCTCTGGCATCGACGGCAACACGGCCCGCGCAATGCGTGTCGTGAGCGGAACCTTACCGGGCAGCAGCGTCCGCCCGAAGACGAGCGCAAGCATCGTGTGCGCGGCGACATGCTGCACGAACCAGAGCACGCTGATGTGTTGTGCCAGACGATCCAGCTGTAGCGCGGCAACGACGACGAGTGCGACCGCCGCCAGCAGTACGGGCCAACGCAGACGCGAGACGCCAGCATAGGGCCACTGTGCCGGCGAGCGGAGGTGTCAGAGCGATACAGACCGAGAGCAGCGCAGGCAACCGGCCGGTGGAACTCAGGTACGCCAGCGCCAGGCATCCCGCAGCACCGGCCATCACTGCAGCAAGAGCAGCGCGCTGCCTGGAGATCACTTGGTCCGGTGCGCGGCGACGTGGCTGGCCAGGCTTTCTAGTGAAGCGAAGATCCGCACATTGCTCTCGTCGTTGGCACGCAACTGGAAGCCGTACTTGCGCGAAACGAGCAACGCCACTTCCAGGATGTCGATCGAGTCCAGTCCCAGGCCGTCGCCGTAAAGCGGAGCTCTCGGATCGATCTCAGCCGGGGCCACTTCGAGGTTCAGCGTCCGGACGATCTCCTCGGCGATCTCCTGTGCAAGTCCAGGAGTGGCCGTCTGGGCCGAAGGCGAGCTGTCGCTGCTGTTCATCGATTGCGTGAATGTCACTAGTCAATGCAGGATTGTGATTGAAGTTCCGCGCGGCGCGGTGCCGCAGCTCCCGGCCGCATTCACGCCGGATTCGAAACCCGCGGCAGCATACTGGAAGCACCTGTGGCGGCGGCCTCAAGCCAAACTTGCCGCCCTCCAGCACGCGCTTCAGGTTAGCCAGCGCGCGCTCGGACTGCCGGGTCAGCACCGAGCGCGTCAGGTTGGTGTCGAACATCGTCCACGGCCAGCGGCTGGAACGGTACGAGAGTGTCCGGAAGAACCGCGTCAGCGTTCCGCCGTCGGCACGCAGTTCGTAGACGATGCGCGCGTCGCCCTCCGGCGGGCTCGCTGCGATCACCCACAGCGCCGGCGGCTCGCACGCCAGCACCGTCCACGTCGCCGAAAAGCGCCGGCGCCCGGCGCGGATCGATTCCATCGCCCGATCGCCCGGCTGCAGCGGCCGCGGCGGCGCCACGACCGACTCGGTCGCCGGGTGCCAGTGGGTCCACAGCGATGCGTTGGTAGCGAACTCGAACACCGCTTGTCGGCCGGACGGCCGATCAGCACGAACGATTCGATCGTCACCAGCCGCGGGTCAGCCGCCGCCGCTGGCCAGCGCAGCGCCGGTGGGCTTGTCAGGGCGTCGGACGGTTTCATTCGGGCGCGAATCTCGCTGCCGAGCATAGCTGCCGGCCGAATCGCTGCTGCGCCCGTGGCTGGCGCACCGAGCCTTGACCTTGCGCAGCGAATGCTGCGGCGCGCCACCTACAAAGGGGGTAACGGACTGGCAATACATAGACTGAGGAGCTGCCATGCAACGACCCTGGTTGAAGCTGTACCCCGAAGGGATTCCGGCCGAAGTGGACTACACGGCCTACAACTCCCTCAAGGAAATCCTGGAAACCAGCTGCGCGCGGTTCGCCGACCTGCCCGCCTACGGGAACATGGGCGTGTCGATCACCTATCGCGAGCTGGACCAGCTGAGCCGCGACTTCGGCGCCTACCTGCAGAAGGTGGCTGGCCTGAAGAAAGGCGACCGGCTGGCGATCATGCTGCCGAACCTGCTGCAGTACCCGATCGCGTTGTTTGGCGCGCAGCGGGCGGGCATCGTGGTAGTGAACACTAACCCACTGTACACGGCGCGCGAACTCGAGCATCAGCTGAAGGACTCGGGCGCGACGGCGATCGTCGTGCTGGAAAACTTTGCACACACGCTGCGAGGAGGTCATCGCCCGCACGCCGGTGCGCACCGTCATCACGACGCAGATCGGCGACATGTTTCCGGCGTTCAAGCGGATGCTGACCAACCTGGTCGTCAAGCACGTCAAGAAGATGGTGCCCGGAGTGGCATCTCGCCAAGACGCATCGGCTTCACCGAGGCGCTGGCGGCCGGACACGCGCAGGCGCTGGACGACGTGTCGATCCGACTCGATGACCTGGCCTTCCTGCAGTACACAGGCGGAACCACCGGCGTGGCCAAGGGCGCAATGCTGACCCAGGCGAACATGGTGGCCAACCTGCAGCAGGTGGCACCGTGGATCGCGCGGGACCTGCTCGATGGCAAGGAAACCACGCTGATACCGCTGCCGCTGTATCACGTGTTCGCGCTGACGGTGAACCTGGTGTTCATGAAGATCGGCGCACACATCATCCTGGTCACCAACCCGCGCGATCTCCCCGGCGTTCATCCACCTGCTGAAGAAGACCCCGATCACCGCGATGATCGGCGTGAACACGCTGTACAACGCGCTGCTGAATGCGCCGGGGTTCTCCGAACTGAACCTGCACGCGCTGAAGATCTGCGCCGCCGGCGGCATGGCGGTGCAGCGCGCAGTGGCGCAGAAGTGGAAGGCCGCCACCGGCGTGCCGCTGATCGAGGGCTACGGCTTGACCGAGACCTCGCCGATCGCCATTTCCAACCCGCTGAACATCGAGGAGTGGAGCGGCAACATCGGCGTGCCGATTCCTTCGACCGAGGCAGCGATCCTCGACGACGACGGCGAGTTCCTGCCGGTCGGCAGGTGGGCGAGATCGCGATCCGCGGCCCGCAGGTGATGCGTGGCTACTGGCAGCGACCGGATGAGACCACGAAGGTTTTCACGCGCGACGGCTGGTTCCGCACCGGTGACATGGGCTTCATGGACGAGCAAGGTCGCGTTCAAGATCACCGACCGCAAGAAGGACATGATCATCGTTTCGGGCTTCAAGGTGTTCCCGAACGAAGTCGAGGACGTCGTCATGCTGCATCCGGGCGTCATGGAGGTTGCAGCGATCGGCGAGCTCGACGAGCGCACCGGCGAGGCGGTGAAGATCGTCGTCGTGAAGAAGGATCCGGAGCTCACCGAGGCGGCGCTGCTCGAGCACTGCAAGAAGCAGCTCGACCGCTACAAGGTGCCGAAGACTCGTCGAGTTCCGCACCGAGCCCCTGCCGAAGACCAACATCGGCAAGATCCTGCGCCGTGAACTGCGTTCAGTCGCGCCGGCGAAGAGAAAGGTAGCCGCGTAACACATCTCTGCTGACAGCAGCCGGGCCGGGTGCGCCCTGCACCGAGCCCGGCTGTTCTTTATCGGCGGCGGCGTCGGATTCCTTTACGTTGGCCTCGATGGCCGCGCGATCCTGATTTTGGGTAACCCCGAGGATTCAAGCACTTGGTGTGGCGTGGAACGAATCGTGCGGGCGTCGGTGCCCCATCCCGCCGCAGCATCAACTGCGCGGGCCTCGCTCAGGAGGCACCATGACCCACCTCTCAGTCCGCCAGTCCCTGCTCTTCAGCGCGCTGTCGCTCGCCGCGGCGAGCGCGGCCGCCGCTCCTGTTTACCTCGACGGCGCGTCGACGCCTCTGGCGGCCTGCCCGACGTGCGTGGTCGGCACGCACTTCGCCGCGGGCGCAACCGGCTCGGTCGCCGGCGTCGGCGGCAGCGGCATCAGCGCCGCTGCGGGATCGGCGCTGGATGGCGCGCGCACCTACATCTACGACCTCGGCTATCCGGGCTTCGTCGCCGGTACGTCGATCGCACGCGGCTCGCCTGGTTTCGCGATGATGGTGTGGGACATGGGCGTCGCGATGAACACGATGCGGCTGTACACGCATCAGGACCACTACGGCGGCGGCCCGATCACCACCGACTTCGTCGCGCAGGACGTGATGGAGTACAGCGTCTGGGGCAGCAACGACAACGAGAACTTTGTGCTGCTGTCGGACGTGGTCGGATTCGCGATCGCCGGCGGCGGCCCTGGCAAACCGACTTACACATTCGAAGGCACCGAGCCGTCGTTCATCTACCGCGGAGGCAGCCCCGAGTTCGGGGCCGTCAACGCCTATACGCGCGACTACACCTTCGCTGACGACTATCGGTACTACGGCGTGCGTTCGAGTCTGATCTCGATCCGGGCCTCCGACGCCGATCCGGAAATTGACGCGGTCGTCGGCAATCCCGGTGCCATCCGCGAGGTTCCGGAGCCGGGCGTACTGGCCCTGCTCGGGCTTGGGTTGGCAGCCGTTTCGCTGCTGCGTCGGCGTCGCAGCTAGCCGAATGCTTGGTGAAAACGGCGCCCGCGGGCGCCGTTTTCTTTTCACGGCGTTCAAGCGGTCGCCGTGCCCGCCGTTTGCAGCGCCCGCCGCATCGCCCCGAAGCGCCTTCGGTATTGCGCCGGGGACAGTGAGACCTGGCGCCTGAAAAGGCGGCCGAAGAAACCGGCGTCCTCGTAGCCCACCTCGTTGGCGATCGCCTCGACCGGGTCAGTCGCTTGATTCCAGCATCTGCTTCGCCTCTTCCAGCCGCAGCGTGTGCACGTATTCCAGCGGCGACATGCCGGTGGCCTGCTGGAAGCGCCGCTTGAACGAGCGCTCCGGCAGGCCCGAGAGCCGCACCATCGCCGCCACCGGCGCCGGCTCGTTGTAATGGTGCGCGATCCAGGTCTGGCAGCGCGCGATCTCGGCGTCCTCGGCTTGCCGTGATCGCGCGAGCCGCGCAAACGGTTGCTGGCCGATGTCGTGCCACTCGATCAGGTTGAGGCGAGCGGTCTGCATCGCGACCTCGAGCGCGACAAAGCGCGAGATCAGATAGATCGCCAGATCGAGCCACGTGGTGCCGCCGCCCGCCATCACCAGCCGCTGGCCTTCGCCGCTGACGACCAGCGCGCGCTGCGGATGCACGCGGACGCGCGGGTGGCGCGAGCGCATCACGTCGCAGTAGGCCCAGTGCGTGGTCGCGTCGTTATCGTCGAGCAATCCCGTCAGCGCCAGCAGCATCGCGCCGGAGCACGCCGTGGCGATCGTCGCGCCCTGCGCATGGCAGCGCTTCAGCCACTCGACTTCCGCGCCGAAGCCGGCGATCGGAGCTCCCCGGCGGGATCGCGACCTCCGGCACGCAGATGACATCCGGCGCCGTGCACTCATCGAGCGTCTGCTGCGGCGCAGATCTGCACGTCGTTTGCAATGGCGAACGGCTCGCGGAACCGTGACACCACCACTGGCTGCATCAGCAGAGGCGCCAGGGCGGCCGTCGACGACCAGGCCCCAGTCGCGTCCGGCCGACAGCAGGATGTCGTACAGGCCGTAGAGCACCGAGGCGGTGACCTCCGGGAACGCGAGGATCGCCACGCGCACCGGGCGCGGGGACGCTTCAGCCATTTGAGCCTCCTGCGAAGCGGCCATCGTGGATGGCCGAAATGTCCGATTCCTTGCCGAAACGGCTTTAGTGCCGGGGCGCCTCCGGACCTACCGTCTCCCCTCGATCGCATTCAACCAAACGGAGCATTGTCATGCCATCCCCTATCGATCTGTTACTCGATCCCGTCTCGCTGACGGTGCTGGCCCTCTACGGCGCGCTGATCACCTGGGAGGCGCTGGCCCCGGCCCGCAAGCTTCCGGAAATTCGTGGCTGGAAGCTGATGGGACTGTCGGCCTTCGTCGTGTACTTCTTTGTCTCTTCGTACCTGCCGCTGGTGTGGGCCGAGCAGCTGGCGCAGTTCCAGCTCTTCGACCTGACGAGCCTGGGCACCTGGGGCGGCGCGGTCGTCGGCATCCTGCTGGTCGAGCTTGGCATCTACATGTGGCATCGCACGATGCACAACTCGAACGTGCTGTGGCGCGTGTTCCACCAGATGCACCACAGCGCCGAGCGGGTCGACACCTATGGCGCATTCTGGTTCAGCCCGGCCGACATGGTCGGCTGGACGGTGATCGGCAGCCTCGCGCTGACGCTCGTCGTCGGCATCACCGCCGAGGCGACTACCGTCGTGCTGCTGGTCACGACCCTGCTCGCGGTGTTCCAGCACACCAACGTGCGCACGCCGCAGTGGCTGGGCTACTTCGTGCAACGGCCGGAATCGCACTCGCATCATCATGAGCGCGGCGTGCATGCGCGCAACTACTCGGACCTGCCGGTTTTCGACATGATCTTCGGTACGTTCTACAACCCTCGCGCCTTCGCGTCAGCCGCGGGCTTCTATGACGGCGCCTCGGCGCGCATCATCGACATGCTGCTGGCGCGCGACGTCTCTGTCCCGCGCCCGGACGCGGCGCCCACGGCGCGCGCGGCCTGATCCTCGCCTTCCGGAGGAATCGCCATGAGCACGTACCGCAAGCAACTGCCGCAACTCGGCGATCGCCTGTTCATGACCGATGGCGGCCTGGAAACGACATTCATCTTTCATGACGGCATCGACCTGCCGTACTTCGCCGCCTTCGACCTGTTGAAGGATGCCGAGGGCACCGACCGCCTGCGCCGCTACTACGCACGCTACGCCGAGATCGCCGCCGAGCACGGCCTCGGCATGGTGCTGGAGGCGCCGACCTGGCGTGCCAGCCGCGACTGGGGCGCGAAGCTCGGTTATGACGGCGCTGCGCTGGACGCCGCCAATCGCAAGGCGATCGAACTGATGCTCGAGATCCGCGCGATGTTCGAGGCGCCCGACCGGCCGATGGTCATCAGTGGCAACATCGGTCCGCGCGGTGACGGCTATTCACCGAGCCGCATGATGAGCATCACCGAGGCGCGCGACTTCCACGCCGCGCAGATCGAGACCTTCGCCGACACCGCCGCCGACATGGTGTCGGTGTTCACGATGAACTACGTCGAGGAAGCGGCCGGCATCGCGCAGGCGGCGCGCGCCGTACGCATGCCACTCGCGGTCTCGTTCACGCTCGAAACGGACGGGCGGCTGCCGAGCGGTGACACGCTGGGCGACGCGATCGCGCGTACCGATGACGCCTCCGACGGCCACCCCTCGTATTACATGATCAACTGCGCGCACCCGTCGCACTTCGAGCATGTGCTCGATGCCAAGGCGCCATGGCTGGACCGCATCCGCGGCCTGCGCGCCAACGCCTCGCGGCGCAGCCATGCCGAGCTTGACGAAAGCACCGATCTCGACGACGGCAATCCCGACGAACTCGGCGGCCAGTACCGCGCACTGCGGCCGCTGCTGCGCAAGCTGTCGGTGGTCGGAGGCTGCTGCGGCACCGATCACCGCCACGTGGCATCGGTGTGCGCGGCGCTGGCGCAACCGGCGACGATCGCGGCGTAAGCCGGCTGCGCGTTGCCGCTGTCAGCTCAGCCACGCGCGCAACTGCGCGTACACGTCTTCGCGGTTGAGCAGGTCCCAGTGATCGGCCGACGTAACGATCCGCGTGCGGTGTGGCGGCACATTGAGTGCGTGCTGAGCTTCGCGGTGTTCGCCGAGCGCCGAAGCGAGCGGCACCAGGCCGTCGCCGATGACGCGGCTGTGCAACCCGCCGACTTTCGTCGCCTTGGACGCGGCCACGATGAAGGTGTCCACTCGCCTTCGGCAGCGGTGTCGGCCGACGATCGTCGTGGCGCTGCGAATGGCGGTCGCGACCCTGCCAGTCCGCCGGCTGCAGGTTGCCGAAGCGCAGGTCGGTGATGCCGGCGCTGCGCGCCTTGCCGAGCCGTGAGAACGGCGCGACGTACGGGCTGATGCCGAACAGCATGTCGACCTGATGACCGCCCCGTTCGAGCGCGGCGCCGTGGTGCGGCGTGCCGAGGAACACCAGCTTGGTCAGCGCAGAAGTCCATCGGTGCTTCATCTGCACGGCGTGGTGATGGGCGCTGCGCGTTACCAGACCGCCCATGCTGTGGCCGACGATGACCAGCTCGTCGACCGGCACCGGCCACTGCGCGATCAGTTTTTCGAGCAGCTCGGCGAAGTCCTGCCCGCTCTCGGAAACGTGACGTCCGCTGTTGTAGTGCAGGTAGACCGGCGTGAAGCCGAGATCGCGTGCCAGCGCCTGGCCGTGATCGTGGCCGTCGCGCGTCCATTGCAGGTCGTTCATGCACAGGCCGTGCGCCAGCACCAGGAGCTTGCCGCTCGGCGGTGCGATACGGGCCGCCAGCCCGCCGCGCGCGAGTTCGAGTGCTTGCCCGCCGATGCGCAGCGATGTTTGAATCGCGAGCGGGTTGTTGCTCGCGGCCAGGTGATCGCCCCACACACCGTTGAGCACCGCGAGCGCCACTTCACGCGCCGGTGACGAGGGCTGCGGCACGGCGGGTTGTATCACCGCGCCCAACGCAGCGTCCAGCCCGCGGCCGACAAGGCGTGTGGTGCCACGCACGGTGCCGTAGACAAAACCGGTGATGCCTGACGTCCGGCCCGACGGCGTTTTGCCGACGATTCCGCTGCCCGAGACGATCGTGTGATGCATCGCCTCGACCAGGTTGGTGATGCCGAGCGCGGCGTCGACCCCGAGTTGTGCCAGGCCGCGCACGTCGGACGGATGCAGCGCGCGGGTAGGAATGGCGACAGTCTCGGCGGGGGTCATTGCAGCGACTCCAGAAGTGGGAAACAACCAGGGCAACTATGCGGCGACGCCAGCGTGGTCAGCAAGCAATCCGCTAGTGCGCGCGCTCGGTAATCGCTTGCCGCATGCTGACACGAATCAACGCCGCGCTGCCTCGCGGGAAGAAAATGCACGCCGCCGCTGCGGTGTTCCACCACTACCTGCTGCGTGACAACACGCTGTGGTTGATGTGGCCGGCGCTGCGCTCCGCGCGCTGACGCCGCGCTATTCGCCGACCGAGATCTCGAACCCCGCCTTGCGCAGCCGTGGCACCAGCGCTTCACCGATCGCTGTCGCCGGCGTCAACACGCCGCCGCGCTTCGTGCCGCCAGGCAGCTTCGCGCCGTCGAACGCCAGCGCGAGCCCCGCTTCGCAGAGGATGCGCAGCGTCGCACGGTTGCCCGGGTCGCCGGCGTAGGCAATGCGCGCGCGGGCGGTGTGGCCATCGGCAGTGCGGCCGATCAGATCCGTCTTGAACCAGCCGCTCGCCATCGTGGCTTCCGACGGGCCTTCTCCCGGCTTGGGCAGCACGGTGCCGAGCAGCGCTCGCGCGGTGCCGTGCTCCATCACGCGATCGAATCCGCGCATCGCCGCCGCCATCGCAGTCGCCTTCGCCGCGGCCAGCGGCGTGCCGAACTTCGTGTACTCCTGGTAGCGGAAGCCCGGTCCGTACGGTGTGCGGTAGGCGGCATTCAACGCGGCGCTGCGGCGGACCACGCGCGTATTGATCGGGGCCATGATGAATGGCGCGACCCACGTGCCGATCAGCGCGTCATAGCGCGCGCCACGCGGATCCTGCGCGCTCACCAGTTCCGACGCCGAGTGCCGCGTGCGCGGGTTCAGCAGGAACGGATTGCGTCCGGCCTCCACCTCGCCGGTCTCGTAGCGATGCGCGTTCGAGGCCAGCGTGCCGCCGTTGAAGCCGCCCATCATGCGGAAGTAGCCCTTCACCTCGACGCACCGGGCGCCGAAGGCCTGCTCGATGTGCCGCACCACCAGCAGCGTGCCGAGGTCCGACGGCACGGAATCGAAGCCGCAGAACGGAACGATGCGCGTGCCGTCGCGCGCTGCGCGCGCATGGTGACGATCGATCACGCGCCGCACCCACGCGGTTTCGCCGGTGATGTCCGCATAGTGCGTGCGCTGGTGCACGCAGGCATCGACGATTGCATCGCCGTAGAGCGCAAACGGCCCGGCGGTGCTGATCAGCACGCGCGTCGACGCCGCCATCGCTTCCACGGCGGTCGTGTCGTGACTGTCGGCGATGACGAGCGCCGGCAGTGTCACCGACGCCGCGTCGCCTTCCAGTTCCTCGCGCAGCGCCGCGAGCTTGCCCGCATCGCGTCCGGCAATCGCCCAGCGCAGCTTGCGACGCATCGGATGCTGCGCCAGGTACGCCGCCGCGCGCCGGCCGACGAAGCCGGTGGCGCCATAGAGCACAAGGTCGAAAGTGCGCTTGTTCACGGCCACGGCATCACGCGTCGCATGAATTGATCGAAGAGCGGCACGGTGAAGCCGGTGTCGCCATGCGCGGGGCTGTAGACCATGCCCTTGCTGATCAGCGTCGCGCGGATCGGCGCCACTGACTGCACCTTGGTACCCAGCTGCTCGGCGATATCGCCGGAGCGGTGCGGCCCGGGGCCGAGTTCGGCCATCGCGCGCAGGTAGCGCTTTTCCGACGGCGCCAGGCGATCGAAGCGCACGCGGAAGAAGCTCGCATCGAGATCCGCGATCGCGAGCTCCGTCGCCAGCTCGACGTCCTTCTTCGTGATCGGCGATGTGGTCGCGGCCTGCCAGCAGTGCTTGCCCCACTCCTGGAGGAAGTACGGATAGGCCTGCGTCTGCTTCAGGATCTCATTGAGCGCGGCGTCGCTGTAGGCAACGTCGCGTCGCGCGGCGGGCGAGCGCAACGCCTGGCGCGCGGCGTCCGCGGCGAGTGGCCCGATCTCCGGGAAGTCGAAGAGTCGTTCTGCATACGACTTCGCGCGCCCGGTCTGGCCCACCAGGCTCGGCAGCCCGGCACCGACCAGCGTCACCGGCAGCGACTGCTGTGCGCAGCGATGCAGTGCGGTGATCAGCGCGGCGAGCTGGTCTTCGTCGACGTACTGCAGCTCGTCGACGAACAGCACCAGCGCGGTCTTCTTCTCGCGCGCCGCGGCGGCCACGGTCGCGAGCAGTTCGGTGAGGTCGTGTTCGAGGTCGCCGGTGTCGGCGACGCCCGGCTCGGCGCCGAGATCGATACCGAACTCGACATCGCCGAACTTCAGCTTCATCGCGTTGATGAACCCGCCGAGTGTGCGCAGCGCGCGCTTGGCGAGGTCACCGCCTGCAGCCAGCCGGTCGAGCTTCAGCAGCACGGCGCGCAGGGGACCGGCGAGGATCGCGGGCAGCGAGCGCGTCTCGGGCGCCTCGATGAAGATCGTCGCGAAGCCGTTCGCCTCGGCATCGTTGCGGATGCGGTTGAGCAGCACCGTCTTGCCGACCCCGCGCAGGCCCACCAGCAGAAGGCTCTTGGCGGCGAGGCCGGCCCGGATGCGGTCGAGCGCGATGGAAGCGCGCTCGAGCAATTCGTCGCGACCGGCGAGTTCCGGCGGCGGCGAGCCGGCGCCGGGTGCATAGGGGTTGGAGCGGGGATCCATCGGCGTCTATGGAGAAGTTATGCGAGTTTAGTCATAAACATTAAACCTGCATAACTTCTTCATACAGCACTGTGCGAGCGAACGCTCACTTGCACGTAAAGCTTCTTGTTTACTTCTTGTCCTTGGGAAGTCGGTAGTCGACTTTGTTGTCCTTGAAGACCAGCACGCCGTCGCGCTCCAGCTGCGACAGTAGCGCCTCGATCTGCCCAGACGCGAGGTTGCGGCCGAGATGCGACTCGATAAAGCGCTCCAGCCCCTTACGCTTGCCCGGGCGTTCGTCGCCTTTGCGCTGCAGGCCCTCGATGACCCGGGTGATTGGGTCTGGGGTCGTCTTCTTGCTCGGCGTGCGTGCCGCGGCATGCGCGGTTTTCTTCGCAGCAGGTTGAACAAGGGCGGCCTTCCTTGCCGCGGGCGACTTCTTCGCAACCGATTTCCTGGCCGCCGGAGCTTTCGCCGGCGCTGCTTTCGCAGCGACAGTCGCCGGTGCGGCTTTGGCCGCGCGTGTCCGGGTGGCTCTCGCCCGCGGTTCCGCTTCCTTGCCCCCGAGGGCCGCCTTGAAGCTTGCGGCCCGCGTGGCGTCGAAGCCCTTGGCCTCCAGGTACATCAGCAGCGGATCGAAGTCCTTGTCGCGCGAAATCACCACGAAGCGCGTGTTCCTGTGCGCGCCTGCCGGCAGCGTCGCGATCAGTTCGCCCAGGTGAAACGCGATCTGCATGTCCGCCGCGTTCTTGCCGGCCTTGGCGCAGCGGGTGAATGTCACCTGGTTGCCCATCGCGTGCAGCGCTTCGGCGAGATCGGCTTCGTAGCGAGTCTGCTGCGGCCCGCGCACGACGGCGAGCCGGTACTTGTCACCGTGCGCGAGACCGATGTCGGCGGCGCTCGGCTTGACGTTGTCGAAGTCGACGAGGATGTGTGTGAGATTCATGATTTGGCGATCGGTCCTAGACGTTCAAGCTCTTCTGCCACGGCGCGGCACGCCACAAGCAAGTCCGTGACGAGTCGTTCGTTGATGTTCAAGTTGCCCTCGTACTCGCCCTTGTTGCGTACCTCGTGACACTTGGCGAGCACGCGCCAGATCTCCGGCCCGAGACCCAGCGTGAGCGGCAGCAACTGGAAGACAATGTATCGATTGCCGGATCGGTAACCGTGCCAACGGAGGGCTGCAAGGCAAAGCGCGTGGGCGGCGTTGTATCCGAGGTCAAACCGGCTTTCGAGTGCGAGGGCGAAGTTCCCTGCATCAGTCAGGCGAGCCATGCCTGACCGTTTCAGCCCGGCGATCTCTCCGGCGTCAGGCGGCTCGGCGTGCAGTGGCTTGCCAGGGCCACACAGATTGTCAAAGGCCGAGGGCATCGTCGCTTCCGATCAGCCAGATCTTCGGTTGCCCCATGACCCGCTTGATGAATGACTCGCCACTTTCAATGCGCTGGGCGAGTTCGTTCGTCGTGTATATCGTCGGATTGACCGTGCGGGCCAAGTGCTGGCTGACCGGTTCCAGGGCTCCGTAGAGGTCGGTGTAGGTCACCTTGTCACTGACCACCATGAGATCGACATCGCTGCTTGCCGTGTCCTGTCGCTTGGCGACCGAACCGTAGATGAACGCCGCGCGGATGCCGCGAGCCAGCGGGGCGAGTGCCTGCTGCAATGGCTCTACGAGGGCGACAGTCTTGCGAGCGATGCCGCAGAGTTCCTCGAAAATGGGCGACTCCCGGTTGGCCTGAAAGTGCTTTTGATTACCCGAGACGCGCACGGTTACCAACCCGCTTTGCGTGAGCCGCGCAATCTCGCGCTGCACAGCGCCGGACCCGCCGCGGATCAACGCAATCAATTCATTGGCGTAGAAGCTGCGATCGGGTTGCCCAAACAACAAACCCAGCACGCGCTGCCGCGTGCCGCTGAATAGCGCGTCGGCCAGGCTGACCCGGGGAGCGGTGCGTGTCGCGGCCTTGCGTGCGGTGCGCTTCGTCGCCATCGGACGCATCATACCCAATTTGGGTGGTTTCGTGCCCAAAATGGGTTTACACGCTAAACCATGCGCGCCGCATTTGTCGAAACCAGAAAATGCGGGCTGCGGCGCCACCGCTCCCTGCCTCCTGGTTGTGGAGGAAGGAAGGCGTCAGCGCCGAAACCTTACTGCAACTGCACTACGCAGCCGGGCGACGAGCCCCGCGTGCGACAGGCAGTTTCAGCACCTCTTTGCCGGCGGGCACGACTTCATGCCACGCCGCGGTAGCGTCCCGCACGATGTGCCGACCGGCGAGCCGGACATTGCGCCACAGCGCCGTCATCGGCTCACGCGAGGCCCGCACCGCGCCCGTCACTTCGCGCATCGAACTGCGCGCGAACTTACCGGCCGCGACGCCCGTGGTCTGGAGCTTGCGCCCCGCGACCTCGAACCGGGCTTTCATCATCTTCATCGTTTCAGGACGTACTGCATGAACGGTCGGCGCATGCCGGGGGGCCGGCTCTACTGCACGCCGCCGTGGTCCCGTGCCCTTCACTGTCCTTTGACGCCTGACCATGGTTTCTCCTTTCCTGCTTGCCTGCGTCCGACGCTTACCCTGCGTTGGACAATTTCACTTTGGCGCAAGGGCTGGCTGCCGCCATGCCATGCATCAGTGGCATTGCATTCAAGGTAGAGTCGTCTAACAAGAATCACGCGCCGCTGTGCAGAGAGCAATCGCCTCTCACGCGCGCTGGTCGGCAGCGCCGCACTCTCTCCTGCTAGCGCGGTCGCGGGTAATGGCCGCCGTGATAGCGGTAGCCCGGCCCTGGCGCCACGATGACCGCCGGAGGCGGTCCGCCGCGTCCGTAGCCGTAGCCATATCCATAGGCCGGGTACGCCGGCACAACGACACACCCGGACAGCGCCACCACACCGGTGGCAAGCGCAATAACAGCGAACAGTCGCTTCGACATACGAGACTCCTGGAGCAATCGACCGACGTCGAACGGCGTCAGTAGCAACCAAACGGCTCAGCGCAGCGGAGTGCCGACGTGTATGTCGTAAGCATCGGTAACAGCAACGCCCCGGCGCGCGGATCAACCGCGTACCGGGGCTAAGCCTGCGCGCAACGCGCAGCGGCTTACGCCGCCAGCCGGGCGCCAGCCTTCCGAACCGGGCGCTTCACGATCGTCGCGACCGGCATCACGGCCTGACGGGCCGCGGCTGCCTCTTTCGCGATGTTCCGCATGGCGCGCACTATTGCGCCGAACGCCTCGTTCATCGAACCGCGGACAACTTTCGCCGCGGCAATCGCATTCCTGCATCGAGTGGCGGACAAGCTTCGCGGCGCTGCGTGCGGTCTGATGGACCATCCGCTCGGCCTCGTTGAGCCTGACCTCGGCTTCTGGTGTTGGCGTGTGGCTCATCTCGGCAACCTGCGCGCGCCTCTCAGTGACTGAGCGCCTTCGCATCGTGGTGCGTTTCGTGACCATAAATCCTCCTTCTCAACGTGCATTGGTGCCAGCGCAACCCGCGCCGGACACCTGCCAGTGTGGGCAGCGCCCTGCCGCCCGCCGTGCGGCGCGTCAGAAGTCGCCCATTGGAGGGGGAACCTTCAAAACCGAAGCCGGCGCGGCTATCACCGCCGGCGACTCACGCCAGAAGGCGAACTGGCTCATCGTCGCCCGGCACGGCGCGGCAAGGCCATGCCTTCGGCGTGGGTCAGCGCACAGACGGGCCGATGCAATTTGACTATTTTCCGTTGACGTTGGCACGTTGCACCCCGTCCACCCCCGGCTGCGCTAGATGTTGTTGGAACTCAGTGGCCTGGCGCCCTCCGCGCTTGGCCTGGCAATGCGGAGGTCAGAGATGACCGGGTCGTGGCGAGTCTCGACCCTGGGCCTGAGCGACGCGCAGTTCAAGGAATAGGATCATGTCGTTTCAGGACTTGTACGTACAAAAACGCACTCCGGCCGCAGATGCCGTGCGACAGGTGCGCAACGGCGACTTCATCATCGTGCCGACCGGTGTCGGCGAGCCACCGACACTGCTGACGGCGCTGTCGGAGCAGCGCCGCGATTTCCACGACGTCAAGGTGGCGCAGATCCTCGCCATGCGCAAGTTCGCCTACATCGACGCGGCGACCGCGGATCATGTTCGCCACGTTGCCTTCTTCTACGGCGGCGCCACCCGCGCCGGCGGCCAGGCAGGCTGGATCGATTTCATTCCCAACTACTTCTCGGATATCCCGCGCCTTATCGAACGCGGGCAGATTCCCGCCGACGTCGTGTTCACGCATGGCGTCGCCGATGGACGCCCACGGCTATTTCTCCCTCAGTCTGGGCGCCGACTACACGATGGCCGCCGTCGCCAAGGCCCGCGCGGTCGTGCTCGAGGTCAACCCCAACGTACCCGTTTGCCTTCGGCAACTGTCATGTGCACGTCTCGCAGGTCACCGCGTTGGTCGAAAGCAGCGAGCCGGTGCTCGAAGTCGGGCTGCCGAAGATCGGCCCGGTGCAGGAGGCCATCGGCAAATATGTCGCCGACCTGATCGACGACGGTTCGACGCTGCAGATCGGCTACGGCGGTATCCCCGACGCCGTGGTCATGCAACTCACGCACAAGCACGACCTCGGCATCCACACCGAGATGATCGGCGACGGCATCCTGACGCTGGTCGAGAGCGGCGCCATCACCAACCGGCGCAAGAACTACCTGCCGGGAAAGATGATTGCGACCTTCGCTCTCGGCTCCAACAAGCTCTACCGCTTCATGGATCGCAACCCGGTCCTGGAAATCCATCCGGTGGACTTCACCAACGATCCATCGCACGCGGGACTGAACGACAACCTGGTCGCCATCAACGCCGCCTTGCAGATCGATCTACTGGGCCAGTGTGGCTCCGAGAGTCTCGGTCATGTTCCCTATTCGGGTACGGGGGGTCAGTCCGACTTCGTGCGCGCGGCCAACTTGTCGCGCGGCGGCAAGGCGTTCATCGTCGTACCCTCGACCGCCAAGAACGACACCATTTCGCGCATCGTGCCGACGCTCGCCCCGGGCACCCACGTCAGCACGAGCAAGAACGATGTCAACTACGTCGTCACCGAGTACGGCGTTGCCCAATTGCGCGGCAAGTCGGCCAAGCAGCGCGCGCGCGAACTGATAGCCATCGCACACCCGGCATTCCGCGCCGAACTCACCGAGCAGGCCAAGCGCATGAACATGCTCTGACGCGGCGGAGGCAGTAGCAAGACTGGCGTTGTTGACGAACGGATTCAGACGGGTCTAGGGTTGCCGCTGTCGCCAACCCGACGTACTAACTCACCACCTTCAGGCCGTAGCCAGCATGCGAACACTCAGCAAAGAGCAGTGGCAATCCCTGGCGAGTGCCATGGCGCGTGAAATGACGCGAGTGGTGCCCGACTGGACGACACACAACACGCATGACCCCGGGATCACCGTGCTCGAATTGCTCGCGTACGCGCTGACCGACCTGCAGTACCGCAGCAGCGCCATCGACGCGAACGGCCGCGCGCTGGCGCGGCACGTCGCGCAGTTGGCCGATTCACTGGTCGGCTTGACCGGCACCGATGACTGCCCACCGGGCCCGCAGCGCGTGAACTACTTCACCGGCCAGCTGCTCAGCGTTGCCGACTTTACCGCCGAGCAGGACTACATCAGGCACAAGACCCAGCGCCGCAACCGGGTGCTGTACGGCGCCGGCGTCGTGACAGGACTGAACGTCACGCTCGAGCGCACAGGCAGCAACGCACAGGTGGTCATCGCGCCCGGCCTGGCGTTAAACGCTCGCGGCGATGAGATCGAGGTGAGCGTCCCCACTACGTTGCCGCTCCCCGCACAAGGCAAGGTGCTGCTGGTGCTGCTGCACTACGCCGAGCAGCCGTGCCGTCCGATCCCCGCATTGGCGACGGACCCGCAGGCGGACCCGCAAGCGGAAGTGCACTTCTCGCGCATCACAGAAACCTTCAGCGCGATGCTCGCGCCGAGCGCCGATGACACCGCCATTGCGCTCGCGCGGGTGACCTTCAGCCGGGGTCGCTGGGCGCTGGATCGGAAATTCAAGGCGGCGAAGGTCAGGGCCTGACTCGGGCAACGCGTCGCGGATCACCGGTGTGCCAGCGCCTCGCTTCTGCGCGGCGAGGATCGCGCCGCGCGCCGCGCGGCCGTCTTGCCCGCCGGCGGCGATTTGGTCGCCCGCACCGCCTTCAGCATCGCCGCGAACTCGCGGTTGAACTCCTGCGTGATCGTTTCCGGATCGGGAATCAGGTTCGCATCGGCAATGACCGATAGCGTGGCGCTGCCGCAGTAGCTCAGGATGCTGATGCCCATGCCCATTTCCTTGCCCGGATGCGGCACCCAGAACATCACGCGCTCGATCGGCGCACCGGCGAGGTGTATCGGCTGTTGCGGGCCGGCAACGTTGGTCATCACCACGCTCGCCTTGCTTTGGAACATCTGCGCCGCGATGTCTTCGACCGCCTTGGGCACGCGACCCAGCAGGTTGAACAACGCCAGCGCGGCCACCGGTTCGGGCGACCGCTTCAGCGCATCCATGTTGGCCTTGGTGGCGAGCACCCGCTGCAGCCGCTGCCGGCTGCCAATGGCAAGATCCAGCAGCACGACGCCGAACTCGTTGCCGAGCTGGTTGGTGCGCTCCGGCGGGCGCAGGTCCACCGGCACCATCGCGCGCACCGTCGTGTGGTCCACATCCACGCCGCACCGGCTGAGGTAGGTGCGCAAGGCGCCGGTCATGCCGGCCACCAGCACGTCATTGATCTTGGCGCCCATCGGCGCGCCAATCGCCTTCACGTCCGCCAGCGAAACCGGCGCCGACCACGCCACGCGTTTCCTGAGCCCGAAGGCGCCTTTCAGCGGTGACGGTGGGTCGTCCGTGCGCAGCAGTTCGCTCGCCAGCATGCCGGCGCCAGCCAGTGCAAAGCCCGCCTTGCGCAGCGTCTCCTGCGGGTGCGCGGCCGCATCCACTGCAGTGTCGATCGCGCCGCGCAGCTGCCGGGCCGAACGCCGGGCGATCTGCAGCATCGGTGCGAACAGTTGCTCGACCGCGCTTTCGTCGGGCGCAGCCGACTCGGGCGCGAAGCTCCCTTCGAGCGGCGCATTCGGCGCAGCGTCAAACAGCGTGCTCGCGATCAGCCGGTTTGCGCCGCCGTCGCCCATGCAGTGATGCATGCGCGTGATCAGCGCACTGCCGTTGCCGACACCGTCAACCACGTGCACGTCCCACAACGGGCGCGCATGGTCCAGCGGCGTGCTGGCGATGTCGCCTACCAGGTCGGCGAGCGCCGCATCACCTCCCGGCGCCGGCAGCGCGACGTGATGCAGCTGCTGCTCGATGGCAAAGCCGGGCATCGCCTCCCAGTGCGGCGTGGGAAGCGGGAGCCCCGCCTCCACCACGCGCTCGCTGAAGCGGCGGAAGCGCGCCAGCCGATGCGTGTAGACGCGTTTGACCTTCTCGAAATCCAGCGGCGCTGTCGTGATCAGGATGCTGGTGATCACTGCCGTGTTGGCGGGTCCATCCATGTGGAACCACACAGCGTCCCCGGGGGACATGGGACGGCGATTCATCGTGACCTCCGTGCAGGGGCACTCGCCGGCGGCGAGCAGTCTTTTGTCTACCCTAGTCCGCGGCGGACGGCGCGCTTTGACGGGGCACACAGGCGGGCCCAGAAGACGGAGATGCGGCGGGTGGGCAGCGATTCCCGATGTCGAAATGCACCGCGCTCGCGGCATGGACGTAGCGGCAGGGTCGGTGGGCATAATCGCCGCACGCAGCCGTTCACTGCGCAAAGTGCAAAAACACAAGGAGACACCCATGACGATGAGAACCGCGCTCGCGGCCGCAGCGCTTTTGGCGTTGGCCGCCTGCCAGAGCACCACCGCGCCGCCGCCTGCTGCCGCTCCTGCGGCGCCGGCACCGGCCGCCGCCGCACCGGCCGCGCCCCCGCCGGCGTGGCAGCAGGGGCGCACCGCCGAGCAGGCCAGTTCGCCGCTTGCGCCGCATGCCGGCCGTATGACGGCCACGCCGGTGACCGACATTCCTGTCGCTAACTTGAAGCTGCCGCCGGGCTTCAAGGCCGAGGTCTGGGCCACCGGCATGCCGGGCGGCCGCGCGATGACGCGCGGCGAAAGCGGCAAGATCTACGTCGGCACGCGCGCCATCGGCCGCGTCTATGAGATCACCGACAACGGCACGACCGCGCACCAGCCGCGTGGTCGTCGACAAGCTGCAACCAGCCCGGCGGCGTCGCCATCAAGAACGGCTCGCTGTACGTGATCGCGATCGACAAGGCGCTGCGCTTCGACGGCATCGAGAAGAACCCGACGCGTCGCGCCGGTCGACATGACCGCTGCATTCAAGCTGCCGAAGGAGCAGCACCACAACTGGAAGTACATCGCGTTCGGTCCTGACGGCAAGCTCTACGTGCCGTTCGGCGCGCCGTGCAACATCTGCGAGCCGCCGTCCAGGAATACGCGCAGATCCGCCGCTACAACGCCGACGGCTCCGGCATGGAAGTGATCGCGACGCGGCGTGCGCAACACGCAGGGCTTCGACTGGCATCCGGTGACCAAGGAGCTGTGGTTCACCGACCACGGCCGCGACTGGATGGGCGACGACACGCCCGAGGACGAGCTGAACCGCGATCACCAAGACCGGCCTGAACTTCGGCTTCCCGTACTGCCATGCCAACGGCGTGCCGGACAAGGACATCAAGAAGGCCAATCCGTGCGACGGCGTGACGCTGCCGGTGACGACGATCGGCCCGCACGCGGCGGTGATGGGCGTGCACTTCTACACCGGCAACATGTTCCCGGCCGAGTACAAGAACGTGATGTTCGTGGCGCGCAAGGGTTCGTGGAACCGCACCAAGAAGTTCGGCTACGACGTGGTGACGGTGCGCACCGATGCCGACGGCAAGAACGCGAAAATCACGCCGTTCATGACCGGCTTCCTCGACGCGGCAGGCGACAAGTTCAGCGGGCGGCCGACCTACTTCCTGCAGCTGCCGGACGGCTCGCTGCTGGTGTCGGACGAGCAGCTCGGCGCGATCTATCGCATCAGCTACGGCCGCTGATCGCGCGGTGCTGAACACGGTGGTACGGGTAGCAGGGCCGGCAGCGGCCTCGCTGCTGCTCTTGCTGCCGCTGGCGGCAGAAGCGCAGCCCAAGCCCGAGACCCTCGCCGCCTGCGCCGCCTGCCATGGGCCGAACGGCAACTCGCAGGTACCGCAGTTTCCGTCGTTGGCCGGACAGCCCAGCGTCTTCGTCGAGAACCAGCTCGTGCTGATCCGCGAGGGCATGCGCGAGGTACCGGCCATGAAGGACATGCTGACCGGCATGAGCGACGAGACCATCGTTGCGCTGGCCAAGTACTTCGCCGAGCAGAAGCCGGTACCGAGCAAAGGGACCGTGCGACAGGAGAGCGTTCGCGCTGGCGAGGAACTATCGAAGAAGATGCTGTGCGGCACTTGCCACCGCCCGGACTACTCCGGGCAGAACCAGGTACCGCGGCTCGCGGGGCAGCAGGAGGCTTTTCTCGTCGCGGTAATGAAGCAGTTCCGCGACAACCCCGGCCCCGGTCGTGACACGATCATGGCGGCGACGTTACGGGGTCTGAGCGATGCAGACCTAGCGAACCTGGCGCATTACTTCGCGAATTTCGCGCGCTAGGCCCCGTGGAGCCTGACCGACCGCAGGGTGCGAGAAGCCCTGCTCAGGCCGCTTCCGGCACGCTCGGCAATCCGGCCAGCGCCATCGCCAGTTCCTTCTCGTCGTAGCTCTCGTCGGTAAGTTCACCGGCGAAGTACTTCTGGTAGGCGCTCATGTCGAAGTGGCCATGGCCGCACAGGTTGAACAGGATCGTCTCGCTGCGGCCTTCGCGCTGGCAGCGCAGTGCTTCCTCAATCGCGCCCTTCACCGCGTGGTTGGCCTCCGGCGCAGGGACGATGCCCTCCGCCCGCGCAAACAGCACGCCGGCGGCGAAACACTCGTTCTGCGTGTAGGCCGTCGCTTCGATCTTGCGCAGCTGCTTGAGGTGCGACACCAGCGGCGCCATGCCGTGGTAGCGCAGTCCGCCCGCGTGGAATCCCGGCGGCGTGAAGCTCGAACCCAGTGTGTGCATCTTGGTCAGCGGTGTCATGTGGCCGGTGTCGCCGAAGTCATAGGCGTAGCGCCCGCGGGTCAGTGACGGGCAGGCCGCCGGCTCCACGGCGACGATGCGCGGGCTCTTGCCGCCACGCAGCCCGTGGCCGATGTACGGAAACGCGATGCCCGCGAAGTTCGAGCCGCCGCCGGTGCAGCCGACGACCACGTCCGGCCAGGCATCGGCCATCTGCATCTGCTCGATCGACTCCAGCCCGATGACGGTCTGGTGCATCAGCACGTGGTTGAGCACCGACCCCAGCGCGTACTTGGTGTCATTGCGCTGGACGGCGAGTTCCACCGCTTCAGAGATGGCGATGCCCAGGCTGCCCGGGTGATCCGGCCGCTCGGCCAGCACGCGCCGCCCGTATTCGGTGTCAGGGGAAGGCGAAGCGATGCAGCGCGCGCCGTAGGTTTCCATCACCGCGCGGCGGTACGGTTTCTGGTCATACGAAACGCGCACCTGGAAGATCAGCACTTCCATCCCGAACAGTGACCCCGCGAAGGAAAGCGCGGTACCCCACTGGCCCGCACCGGTTTCCGTGGTGAGGCGCCGCACGCCCGAGTTCCAGTTGTAGAAGGCCTGCGGGATCGCGGTGTTTGGCTTGTGGCTGCCGGCCGGGCTCACGCCCTCGTATTTGTAGAAGATCTTCGCGGGAGTGCCGAGGGCCTTCTCCAGGCGGTGCGCGCGGTAGAGCGGCGACGGCCGCCACAGGCGATATATGTCACGTACGGGCTCGGGAATCTCGATCTCGCGCTCGGTGCTCACTTCCTGCGCGATGAGATCCATCGGGAAGAGCGGCGCGAGATCGTCCGGGCCGATCGGCTTCAACGTGCCCGGATGCAACACCGGCGGCAGCGCCACCGGCAGATCGGCCTGGATGTTGTACCAGGACCGGGGCATGTGGGATTCGTCCAGGACGTACTTGGTGGGTGCGCTCATGCCGTGCCTCTGCTGTTCGGAACAAGGCGATTATCGGACAGGTCGCGACACCCGCCTGGCAGCGACGCACGAACAGGGGACGCGCGTCGCGCTGCTTACCGTTCCTTGCCGCTAACGCACCACGTCTGCTCGCACGGGATGCCGTTGTAGTCCGCATCCATTTCCACGCCAGGGCAGTTCGCGAGAAAGAACTTGGATTCCTCGCACGACGTCATCTGCGAGCAGCGGATACGGCCATCGCAGCGGTAACCGCCTGGGGCTGGCGACGAATAGAGCGGCGCCGAAGGGTCGGACGCCCCGCTCGACGCGGCGCCGTTGGAGTCGCGCCAGAAGTGCGTGTAGGCGTAGACACCGCCCGCGACAAGCACCGCCGCGACGGCGAGCCCAGCCCACGATCGAGCGCCCCGCCCGGTGTGGCGCGGCTCTGGCGTGTGTGTCGTGCGCATCAGCTTGTGCCCCGGCCGTTGCACATTGACGGCGCGTCGCTGCCCGTCGCGCCCGGCCTCGACCTCAAAGGTCAGAACCTCGCCGATCCTGGGGCGCCGCCCATCCGCCGGGAACGCCGAGATATGGACGTAGACGGGATCGCCGCCCCGCTGCGGCACGATGTAACCGAGGCCGCGGTCGTCGTTCCACTTATCGAGTTTGCCTTCGAATCGCATGGGTCCTGCTTGTAGCCGTCGTTGGCCATTGTCGTATGACCCCGACGAATCGCAAAGGAGCCTGGCAGGGGTGTTCGCCACTTCGCCGCCGAGCTTGATCGCGCAAGCGCGTGACCTCCTCCGCGGCCGGATCAGTCGCGCGAGATGACGCGGACCACCGATTCCTTGTAATTGCGAAACCCCATCCGCTCGTAGAGCTGGCGCGCACCGACGTTGCTGCTCATCACGTGCAGGAACGGCGTCTCGTGGCGCTGCATCTGTCGGCGGATCAGCTTGAGCATCAGCCGCCGGGCCAGGCCGCGACTCTGGTGGTCGGGGTGCGTGCACACCCCGCTGATCTCGCGCAGCGCGCCGGCGTGCATGCGCTCGCCCGCCATCGCGATCAGGCGTTCGCCGTCAAAGACACCGAAATAGTCGCCGAGCTCGATCGTGCGCAGGCCGAACGGGCCAGGGCGCGTCAACTCGGCCAGCGCCAGCGCCTGCGCCGCATGCTCGGGGCCGAGCGGCACCGCGTCCGGCGCCGCGTCGTCCTCCGGTACGGCGGCTTCCCAGATCATCTTGAACATGGTCGCTTCGAGCTCGATGCGCCAGCCGTCCGGTGCGATGCCGCACCAGCCGTCCGTATAAAAGTGCTCGCCGGGCTCGCAGAGGGGCACAAGCGCGGCGAAGTTCGGGCGCGCCTGGTCGGCAAAGCCAATGATCGGCGAGAAGCCGCGCGCGTAGCGGCGCGCTTGGTCGCCACCGGCCGAGAACCAGGCGTGCGGGCCGGTCAGGGCGTGCCAGACGATGTTGTCGAGCAGCTGTTTCATCGTGTGCGTGCCGGCCGGGCGCAGGGTCGATAGGTGGCGCGGTCAGCGGGCGGGCTGGTCCGTTCGCTCGCGGATCAGCAGGCCCGTCGTCGAAACCCGCACCTCGAGATCCACCGGGCGCGAGACCGCGACAAATGAGGCGGAACCGTACTCGGCATCGAGCAGCGGTGCCAGCGCAAGGTAGCGCCGCCGCAGCGTGAAGAGGTCGAACGGCCTGGGGCTGCCGAGCGCGTGCACCGTGCGCGGCTGCGCCTGCTCGTCTTTCAGCGACTGATAGCGGCCGGCGATGCGGTCCAGCTCGTACGCGGTGTGCAGGCCGAGCCGGTGCGCGAACGGCTTCCACTTGAGGATGTGCGCATCGACATAGATCTCGTCGCCGGCCAGCGAGAAGCGTTCGCTGCGGCCGTCCGGCAGCCGCACGATCGCGTCGAAGCGCTGCGGCCCGGTCGGCTCCACACGAATGGTCGCGGCCACTTCCTCGCGCGTGAACGGCGCGTAGCCGGCAGTGCCTACCGCCACCAGCGCCGCCAGCGCGCCCGCGGCCAGCAGCGCGGCGCCGAAGATCACGCGGAGCACGAACGAGAATACGCGTAGCCGCAGCAGCGCCAACAGGCTCCCCAGCAGCGTCAGCAGCCCGACCACCAGCAGCGCCGCCGCGGCGAACAGCCACAGCGGGTCGAACACGCCGGCCGCGAGGAACTCGAGCCATGGCTCTACGCGGGTGAGCGATGCAAGCGTCATACCGTGCTGTTTCGTGAGGGGAAGGGCGCCGAGGTTACTAGCACCAATGCAGCTCGCACAGGATGCCGGCGCCGTTGCCGTCTATCTTCGAGCAGGGCTAGACCGCCTCCGACGAAGCGGGTGGTAGCTCGGCATTGAGCAGGAGCTTGCATCGGACGCTCGGCGACAAGGGCAATTCCAGCTCCGAGAACCTCGTCGGCATCCTCGGTGCTCTGCAGAGGAAAACAGACGTCAGGTTGGCCGTGACTGCGAAGTAGTCGTCGACGGCGTGCGCGCGCGCACCGCAGGCTGCGATGGCCTGCCGTGAAGGTCGGGCATCCGCTGCACGACGGCCTTGAGAGTCGTATGCTGACGGCCGCGGTTCAATAGATAAAACACACGAGGAGACATCATGGTTCGTCACACGTTGGTGATGCGGGCCCTGCTCGCGGCCGGTCTCGCATTTGCATTGACGCCTGCTTCGGCGCAGGACAAAGCTGCTGCCGAGAAGCCGTTCAAGATCGGCATCGTCACCTTCCTGTCGGGCGCTGCCGCCGGCCCGTTCGGGGTGCCGGCGCGCAACGGCGCCGAGGTGATCGTCGAGGCGATCAACACCGGCAAGGTGCCGGCGCCGTACGCCGGCACCGGGCTGGGCGGTGCGCCGATCGAAGTGAGCTTCGTCGACGAGGCGGGCGGCACGACCAAGCAGGTCAACGAGTATCGCAACCTCGTCCAGCGCGACAACGTCGACCTCGTGATCGGCTACATCTCCAGCGGCGACTGCCTGGCGGTGGCGCCGGTGGCCGAGGAGCTGAAGCGGCTGACGATCTTCTTCGACTGCGGCACGCCGCGCATCTTCGAGGACGCGAGCTACAAGTACCTGTTCCGCACCGGCGCGACCGCGACGATCGACAACACGGCGGCAGCGCTCTACGTGACTGGAGATGAAGCCGCAGCTGAAGACCGTTCGCCGCCATCAACCAGAACTACGCCTGGGGCCAGGATTCGTGGAACGACTTCGAGGCGGCCATCAAGGTGCTGAAGCCCGACGTCAAGATCGGCACCTCGCAGATGCCGAAGCTGCTGGCCGGGCAGTACGGCGCCGAGATCTCCGCGCTGCTCACCAGCGACGCCGACGTCGTGCACTCGAGCTTCTGGGGCGGCGACGTCGAGGCGCTGATCCTGCAGGGTGCGCCGCGCGGGCTGTTCAAGAAGTCGACGGTGCTGATGACGGCCGGCGAGCCGACGCTGGTGCGGCTCGGCACGCAGGTGCCGGAAGGCACCGTGATCGGTGCGCGCGGGCCCTTCAACGTGTTCGCGCCGGACACGGAGCTCAACCGCTGGTTCCGCAAGGCGTACGAGGAGCGCTACGGGGTGGCTGCCGAGCTATCCGGCCTACAAGATGGCGCAGGCGCTTCTCGGGCTGAAGGCGGCATACGACAAGGCGCAGGCGGCCAACGGCGGCAAGCGTCCGAACCAGGACCAGGTCATCGCAGCCTTCGAGAACCTGACGTTCGAGGGACCGGGCGGGCACGGTCACGATGTCGCTCGGCAAGGGCCACCAGGCGGTGCAGGGCACCGCCTACGGCACCGTCAAGCACGACGGCGGCAAGGTCACCGTCACCAACGTCAAGCGCTATCCGGCCTCGCGCATCACGCCGCCCGACGGCGTGAAGAGCGAGGACTGGATCAAGTCGGGGTTCAAGACCGCGAAGTGAACGCGCGGTAAACGGAGCGCGGGCATCGCGGCGCGACCGCGGCGCCTGCTTCCGAGCCGCTGCGTTCCACACTCGGCGAGGAGCCCATGACCGGCCTCGTTTCCGTACTGATCGACGGGATCGTCTACTCGTCGTGTCTGTTCATCATCGCCGTCGGCCTGACGCTGATCTACGGCGTGATGAAGATCCTGAACATGGCGCACGGCAGCCTGTACGCGCTCGGCGCCTACGTGGCCGCGACGCTGGTCGGCGCCTGGTTCAACGGCGGGCTCAATCCCTACGGCAGCTTCGCGCTGCTGGCGCTCGCCGCGATCGTGGTCGGACTCGTCGCCGGGCCGCTGATCGAGCGCGGCCTGCTGCGCTTCATGTACGGCAAGGACGAGATCGTGCTGGTGCTCGTCACGTACGCCGTGTTCCTGATCCTCGAGGACGTGATCAAGCTGATCTGGGGCGTCGAGTCGTATTCCGCGTACCAGCCGTACGGCCTGCTCGGCAACATCGACCTCGGCGGCCTGCCGTACACCGTGTACGACGCGCTGCTGGTGATCGTCGCGATCCTGGTCGGCGTCGCGCTCACGCTGGTGCTGACGCGCACGCGCCACGGCAAGCTGCTGCTGGCGGTGATCCACGATCGCGAAGTGAGCGCGGCGATGGGCATCAACGTCGGCCGCGTCTACTTCGTCACGTTCACGCTCGGCACGATGCTCGCGGCGCTCGGCGGCGCGCTGATCGCGCCGAAGGTGTCGGTGGTGCCGGCGATGGGCGTCGAGGTGATCGTGCTCGCGTTCGCGGTGGTCGTCATCGGCGGCCTCGGCAGCCTGCCGGGCGCGGCGCTCGGCGCGGTGATCGTCGGCCTGGTGCGCTCGGCCGCGGTGCACTACTGGCCCGAGGTCGAGCTCTTCAGCATCTACCTGGTGATGGCGCTGGTGCTGATCGCGCGGCCGCAAGGCCTGTTCAGCACGGCCGAGGCGCGCAAGATATGAAGGCCGACCGGGCATGAAGCTCAACCGCGCGCTCGCCCTCGCGGCGCTGATCGCCGTGGTGCTCGTCGGCGGCCGCTGGCTGCCGGGCTGGGCGCAGAGCCTGATGATCCTCGCGCTCGGCAAGGGGCTGGTCGTGCTCGGACTGCTGCTGCTGATGCGCACCGGCCTCGTGTCGTTCGGCCAGGGGCTGTACTACGCGCTCGGCGCCTACGCGGCGGTGTCGATGACGCGCATCGCTGGCCTGCCCGAGACGCTGCTGAGCTCGGACGCCGTCGTGATGCCGCTCGCCGGCGGGCTCGTCGCCGGCGTGATCGCGTTCGTGCTCGGCTTCCTGCTCGCGGCCTACCGCGACATCTTCTTCGCGATGCTGAGCCTGGCGTTCTCGATGATCCTGTACGGGCTGCTGGTCAAGTCGTCGCTGCTCGGCAGCACCGACGGTTTCAACATCGCGTTCACCAGTGCGGCCGGCTTCCCGCTGCCCGCGGGCTCGCACCTGTACGCGCTGTTCGCGGTGACGGTCGTGCTGGTCGCGCTCGCGCTTTACGGCACGCATCTTTTCCTGCGGTCCCACTACCGGCCGCCTGGGCCCGGCGATCCGCGACAACGAGCTGCGCGTCGAGTACATGGGCGCATCGGTGCGCCGGCTCGTCCACCTGAACTACGTGCTCGCCGCGGTGCTGTCGGGCATCGGCGGCGGCCTGGTGGCGCTGTCGATCGGCCACATCGACCCGGACCTCGCCTACTGGACCACCTCCGGCGAGTTCGTGTTCGTCGCCATCCTGTCGGGCACCGGCAACGTGATCGCGCCCTTCCTCGGCTCGCTGGTGTTCGAGTGGATCAAGAGCATCGCCTACCAGTACACGCCGTACACGTGGCAGACTGGTGCTCGGCATCGCGATGCTGCTGGTGATCATGTTCCTGCCCTCGGGGCTGTGGTCGCTGTTCACGCGGCGACGCAAGGGCGCGTGATGGCGATCATCGAAACCAGCGGCGTAGTCAAGAACTTCGGCGCGGTGACCGCCGCCGCCGACCTGACGGTGCGCATCGAGGATGACACGGTGGTCGGGCTGATCGGCGGCAACGGCGCCGGCAAGACCACCTTCCTCAACATGCTGACCGGGTACCTGAAGCCGGACCGCGGCACCATCCGCTATGCCGGCCGCGACATCACCAGGCTCGTGCCGCGCGAAGTCACCCGGCTCGGCATGTGCCGCTCGTTCCAGATCCCGCAGCTCTTCGGCAGCCTGACCGTGCGCGAGAACCTGCTGGTCGCGCTTGGCGTCGTCGTCACCAACGCCAAGGCGTGGCAGGGTGGCGTCACCGTGACCGGCGACCGCGTCGACTTCGCCGCCGACGCCACGCTCGAGCAGTTCGGGCTGCAGGAATGGCGCGACCGGCTGGCCGGCGTGCTGCCCGAAGGCGTGCGGAAGCTGCTCGACATCGCGATGGCGATGGTGGTGAAGCCCAAGGTGCTGCTGCTCGACGAGCCCACCAGCGGCGTCAGCGCCGACGAGAAGTTCGCGATCATGGACCGCGTGATGACGGCGGTGCGCGCCGATCGCGTGACGATTCTCTTCGTCGAGCACGACATGGACATCGTGCGCCGCTACGCCGGCCGCGTGCTGGCGTTTTACGAGGGGCGGATCATCGCCGACGGCGCGCCGGACGTGGTGCTCAACGACGACGAGGTGCGGCGCTACGTCGTCGGCACGATCCACGCGGCGGCAGTCGCACGCAAGGTGGCCCATGCTCCGCATTGAGAACTTGAACGTGTCGATCGGCTCGGTGGCGATCCTGCGCAACGTCGCACTCAGCGTCGAGGGCGGCGAGTTCGCGGGGCTGATCGGCCGCAACGGCGCCGGCAAGACCACGCTGATGCGCAGCATCATGGGCATCCTGCCGGCGCAGGCCGGCACGATCACATTCGACGGCGCGCCGCTGACCGCGCTGCCGGTGCACGGCCGCGCCAAGCTCGGCATCGGCTACATGCCCGAAGACCGGCGCCTGATCCCCGACCTCACGGTCGAGGAGAACA
Source organism: uncultured beta proteobacterium (assembly GCA_963791235.1). Taxonomy (GTDB): domain Bacteria; phylum Pseudomonadota; class Gammaproteobacteria; order Burkholderiales; family Burkholderiaceae_F; genus JALORV01. The sequence continues at coordinate 129,001 of CAWBRW010000029.1, forward strand.
TCCTGCTACCGGCGTGGGCCATCGGCCTCGCCGACGCCGCCAAGCGGCTCGCCACCGTCTACGAACTCGTCCCCGAAGCGCGCGAGTTCGCGCAGCGCAAGGGACTGCAGCTCTCCGGCGGGCAGCAGAAACTCGCCGCGCTGGCGCGCGCGCTGATGTGCGGCACGCGGCTGCTGCTGCTCGACGAGCCGTTCGAGGGCGTGGCACCGGTGCTCGCACGGCGGCTGGTGGACGTCATCGGCCGGCTGAAGCGCGAGGGCCTGTCGGTGATCCTGTCCGAGTCCGACCTCGCACATTCGAGCGACATGCTCGATTCGGTTCACCTGATCGACCGCGGCGCCGTCACGCGCGGCCAGCTCGAACAGGTTGCATGAACACAAGGAGGACCCAATGAAGATCCACGGAGCCGTGCTGCACGCAATGGGTGCGGCCACGCCCTATGCGCAATCGAAGCCCCTGGCGATCGAGGCCGTCGAGCTCGACGGCCCGGGCCCCGGCGAGGTGCTGGTGCAGATCGCTGCTGCAGGCCTCTGCCATTCCGACCTCTCCGTGATCAACGGCGACCGGCCGCGGCCGACCCCGATGCTGCTCGGCCACGAAGCGGCGGGCATCGTCGAAGCGACCGGCGCCGGCGTCGAAGATCTCAAGCGCGGCGACCACGTGGTGATGGTCTTCGTGCCGAGCTGCGGCCATTGCGCGCCGTGCGCGGAAGGCCGGCCCGCGCTGTGCGAGCCGGGCGCCGTCGCCAACACGGCGGGCACGCTGCTGAGCGGCACCATGAGGCTTCACCGCAACGGCCAGCCGCTGTACCACCACCTGGGCTGCTCGGCCTTCGCCGAGTACGCGACGGTGTCGCGCCGCTCGCTGGTAAAGATCGATCCGGAACTATCACTCTCCGAGGCAGCGCTCTTCGGCTGCGCGGTGCTCACCGGCGTCGGCGCGGTGGTCAACACCGCGAAGCTCGCGATGGGGCAGACCGCGGCGGTGATCGGGCTGGGCGGCGTCGGGCTCGCCGCCGTGCTCGGCGCGGTGTGCGCGGGCGCAGGCCGCATCGTCGCGATCGACCTGGCCGACGACAAGCTGCAACTGGCCAAGAAGCCTCGGCGCGACCGACTGCTTCAACGCAGCGTCCGAATCGATCGTCGACGAGGTGAAGGCGGCCACGCGCGGCGGCGTCGATTTCGCGATGGAGTTCGCCGGCTCGGTGAAGGCGATGGAGCTCGCCTACAAGATCACACGCCGCGGCGGCACGACAATTTCAGCCGGCCTGCCGCCGCCGACCCACATGCTGCAAGTGCCGCACGTCAACATGGTCGCCGAGGAGCGCACGATCAAGGGCAGCTACATCGGCACCTGCGTGCCGGTGCGCGATCTGCCGCGCTACATCGCGCTGTATCGGCAGGGGCGGCTGCCGGTCGACAAGCTGCTGAGTGGCAGGTTGAAGCTCGAGGAGATCAACCTCGGGTTTGATCTCTTACGAGAGGGGAAGGCAGTGCGGCAGGTGGTGGAGTTCGCGCACTGAGGAACCGAGCGAGAGCGCGGCTTCATGCGCGCTTCAGACCCCGCTTACGCGGCGCCGCGCGCGCTCTTCGTTTGACAGCCGCGTATTTCGACCTCGGCTCGGCTACCTGTGGTGTTGACGCGCCTTTGCGCGCCCAACGCACGGACTCGGACACGTCCGCTTCGGTCAACCCCTGCGTCGCGAGCTTGGCGCGCACGGCAACAGTTTCGGCAATCAGAGCTTTCGCTGGAATGCCCAGGCTCTCGTGCAGTCTGCGGATCATGGCGAGCGTCAGCGGGCGCTTGCGGTTCAAGACCTCGTAGACGCGGTTGCTCTTGCCGATGAGTGGCTCCAGATCCTTGACCGACAGGCCGCCCTGCTCCATCCGGAACTTGATGGCCTCCACCGGGTCAGGTGGGCTGATGGGAACGTGCCTGGCTTCATAGACCTGAACCAACGTGACCAGGACGTCCAGACGGTCTCCATCCGCGGTGCCCGGAGCGGGGTCAGCCTCCATTAGGGTCGAGATCTCCTTGAGGGTGGCCTTGTAATCTGCTTTAGTGCGGATGGGGCGAATGTCCATGTTGTCCTCCGAGGCCGCTCAGGCCAAATCAACGGTCTCTGCGTCAACTGCGTCGTACTCCTTGTGGGTGCCGACGAACTTCACGTAGACGACCTGCACCTTGTAGGCAATGGCCACAACCAGCCGGTAGTCGTTGCCCTTGATGTTGAAGACGACGCGGCGGTTCTTCAGGATGCTGGCGCTGCGGTACCGCTCCTTGATATCCGAGGGCTGAGTCCAGGACGCGTTCGTTGCCTCCTCCAACCAGGCCTTCAAAGGCTGCTCGGCGTCGGGATGCCGCATCCAGAAGGTCCTTAATGTGGAAACGGCAATCACGCGCATTCAGGGCAGAATAGTCCCAAAATGGGACTTACGCAAGCTCCTGACGGCCTTCGGCTCAGCTCATGCCTCCGCGAAAGATCCTTCCTGCTTCGCGCCGGGACTCCACCGCTGCAGCGCCTTCCCAACCTTATGTGGGACAACAACAAAACCATAATCGGGCCACAAAACGCGCCGGCCGGGGCGTGGTGACTTTTAGCTAGAAGCCGATGCGTCGCTTGGGCTGCGCCTTGCGAAAGTCGTCCCCTGCAATCAGCTGCTTGATCGCATCGAAAACGACAGTGAATTGCTCGTCGTACTTACGTTCCAGTGCGTCGATCTTGCGGGCCAACTCGCGATTGGAGTCCATCAAGCGACGCAACTGCACGAACGTCCGCATGATGGCGATGTTCACCTCGACCGCGCGCGGCGATCGAAGGACGCTGGAGAGCATGGCCACGCCCTGCTCGGTAAAGACGTAGGGCAGATAGCGGGTGCCGCCGCGCGAATTTGAGGTCACAATCTGTGACCGCATGCTTGTGTGCAGCTCTTTTGAGGTCACAATCTGTGACCTCAAATCATCCCATTGCTCAATCGACAACTGGAACATGAAGTCCCCAGGGAACCGTTCCAAGTTGCGCTTGACCGCTTGATTCAAGGCTTTAGTGGACACGCCATAGAGCGCCGCCAGATCCGCATCCAGAAGCACCCGTTCGCCGCGTACCGTCCGAACGAACACCGCAAGGCTTTCCGGCTTCAAGACGACCGCAGGCATCGGTTTGACTCGGGCGATGGAAGCCCAATCTACTGTATACATTTACAGTAGTCAAATGAGCTGACAGGCGCCCCCGCTACCGATACCCCGCCGCCTGCAGTTCGAACAGTTCCGCGTAGCGCCCGTCCTGCTGCACCAGCTCGTCGTGCGTCCCGGCGGCTTCGACGTGGCCGTCGACCAGCACGACGATGCGGTCGGCCATACGGACGCTGGAAAAGCGGTGCGAGATCAGCACGACGGTCTTGCCACGGGAGAGTTCCTTGAACCGCTCGAACACTTCGAACTCGGCGCGCGCATCGAGCGCGGCGGTCGGCTCGTCGAGGATCAGCAGCTGCGCGTCGCGCATGTAGGCGCGCGCGATCGCGATCTTCTGCCACTCGCCGCCTGACAGATCGACCCCGGTGCGGAACCGCTTGCCGAGCACCTGCTCGTAGCCCTGCGGCAGCCTGGCGATGACTTCGTCGGCCAGGCTGCGCTCGGCGGCTTCGACGATGCGCTCGCGGTCGTCGCGCGCCTCGATGCGGCCGACCGCGATGTTGTCGGCAGCACTGAAGTAGTAGCGCACGAAGTCCTGGAAGATGACGCCGATATTGGCGCGCAGCGCGAACAGGTCGTATTCGCGCAGGTCGTGGCCGTCGAGCAGGATGCGGCCCTCGTCCGGGTCGTACAGGCGCGCCAGCAGCTTGACCAGCGTGGTCTTGCCGGCGCCGTTCTCACCCACCAGCGCGAGGATTTCGCCGGCGCGCAGTTGGAAGCTCAGGTTGCGCACCGCCCAGCGCTCGGCGCCCGGATAGCGAAAGCCCACGTTCTCGAACGCGAAGCCGCGCTGGATCGGAACCGGAAACGGCCGCGGGTTCGGCGGCTGCACGATTTCCGGCTGGATCTCGAAGAACGAAAAGAGATCTTCCAGATAGAGCGCCTGGCCCGCCACCTGCGAGAACCCCATCAGCAGGCTTTCCAGCAGGTTGCGCAGGCGTCGGAACGAGCCGGCGAGGAACGTCAGGTCGCCGATCGTGAAATCGCCGTGCAGCGTGCGCCACACGATGTAGGCGTAGGCGACGTAGTAGGCGAGCGTGCCGATCGCCGTCAGCACGCTGCCCCAGCCCGCGCGCCGCATCGCGATCCGGCGGTTGGCCGCGAAGAAGCTTTCGGCGAGCGTGCGGTAGCGGTCGATCAGGAATCGGTTGAGGCCGAAGATCTTCACTTCCTTGGCCGTCTCGACGCTCGCGCCGGTCTGCCGTACGTAGTCGAGCTCGCGCCGCTCCGGTGTGCGCGCGAAGTTGAGCGAATAGCTCTGCGCGTTGAAGTGCGCCTCGCCGATGAACGCCGGCAGCAGCGCAATGGCGAGCAGCACGATCAGCCACGGCGCGTACACGATCAGCCCGGCCGCGAAGCTGACCACGGTGATCACATCCTGCGCCTGACCGAAGAGTTGGCCGATCAGGCTGGTGCGGCCGGCGGCCTGACGCCGCGCGCGCTCCAGCCGGTCTTGCAGCTCGCTGTCCTCGAAGTCCTCGAGGTCCAGCGTGGCGGCGTGCTCCATCAGCCGCAAACTGGTCTCGTTGCTGAACCGCTCCGACAGCAGCGAATCGAGCAGCGACACCACGCGGCCCAGCACGTCGGAAGCCACCGCCAGCGCGAACTCCAGCGCGAGCAGCCAGCCGATGCGGTCGAGCGCGCCGCTGGCGAACCATTCGCGCAGCGTGTCGTTGGCCGACGGCGCGCCGGCGAGCAGCACCACCTCGTCGATGATCAGCTTGCCGACGTAGAGCGTCGCCACCGGCAGCAGCGCGCGCACGAAACGCAACACGCCCGAGCCCAGCGTCAACGCCGGGCTGGTCTGCCAGACCAGCTTCAGGAACGGCGGCAGGTTGCGCAGCGCGCCCAGCCGCTCGCGCCAGCGTTGTGCCTGCGGCAGCGGCGGACCGCCGCCAGGAGCGGCCGAAGACACCCGGCCGCCCATCGCGTAATTCTTCGGCATGCGGCGATTGTGCCGAAGCGCGCGGGATCACGCAGGGGCAATGCAGGTGGGGACCTCGTCGCGGCACATGAGCGCTACCGCAGGCACCAACGCCTCGTCGCCTACGCCACCAACCGCTCGACCAGCGGCGACACCTGCGAGTAGGTCAGAAACGCCTCGTGCGTCGCGCGCGCGTGATGGCGACGTACGTGAGCCGCACGTCGTCCTCGATCGCCGTGCCGTGCCGGCCGAGGGCGCCGAGGCCGCCGACCGCCACGCACGGGAACTCGAGCCCTTTCGCGGTGTGCGTCGACAACAGCCGCACGCGGGCTTGTCGACCGACACGCGATTCTTGTTCGCCTTGGCGACATCGACCGGGATTCCGTGCTTCGCGAACACGCCGGCGAGCCGGTCGCCGATCGCGTGCTCCGGGTACAGCACCGCCATCTGCGGCCAGTCGTAGCCGGCCTGCTTGCGCGCGAGCAGCCATTCGGCGGTCGCGTGCGCCTCGCCCTCGAAGTTCACGCACTTGCCGACTTCGGGCTCGACGCCCTGCCGGCCGCCGTCTTCGGGCATCAGCACCGCGCTCTCATCGTCCGCCTGCAGGCCGGGCGCGCCGAGCACATCGGCCGCGAAGCGCCGCGCAAAGCCCAGGATCTGCGCCGTGTTGCGATAGTTGATCTTGAGCACCGTCGTCCGGCCCTTGGCCTCGATGTTGACGAGCGTGGGCGTCAGCGCAGGCCAGGCCGCGAGCCGCAGCGACAGCGCAGGCAGCGCAGCCACGACGCGGCGCGGCACGACGCTGTCTGTGGCGACTCCGGTACCAAATCCCCCGCAAATCCTTTATTGCAGGGCTCAGATTGTCGATTACCTTCTTGCTGTGCGAGCAGAAGCGGGCCTATTCGCCCGGAAGGGGAGCCTTTTCATGCCTGATGACAAGAACAGCAAAAGCAATCGACTTACCGATACAGATCCTCGGATCTGGTCAGAGCTTGTGAGGCGAGCACTAGCCGCGCAAAGCGAGACAGCGACCCAAGCGGAGGATGAGCCGCCCCTGCCGGCTGAGATGGTGGCCAAGTACGTCGACTACCTACAGGCTCCGCATTCGGTTGGCTATTGGCGGCTTGCAGCTGTTTGGAGCGAAGAGGGTGCTGTAGCTCAGTTCTTGTTATCGCAAATGGCACCGGTCAGTGGCGGCCCGCCTGCGAAGACCGCGGCGTCGGACCTTGACCTTGAGCGCAAACGAGAAGCAATCGTGAAACGGATAAGCCCAGTGCTTGGGCTGTTTGAATTCATGTACAGAATGGGCGACGTCAATGCTGAGGCCCCGGACTATCCAGCGACGCTGAAACCTTACTTTCGGTCCAGTGCGACCGATGGCTGTGAGCGTCTCCTCGGCGACCGTGAGCATGCCGCCCGTGCCGCAGGCGCAGTCGTACAGCAGGTAGGTACCGGACTTGATCTCCGCCTCGATCGGCAGGAACACGAGGTTTGCCATTAAGCGAACGGCGTCACGCGGCGTCCAGTGCTCGCCCGCCTCCTCGTTGTTCTCCTCGTTGAACTTGCGGACCAGCTCTTCGAAGACGGTGCCCATCGAGTGGTTGTCGATGCCGGCCGGTGAGAGGTCGATGTCGGGATCGAGGAACTTGTTGATCAGCGTGCCGATGGCGTCGGCCTTCGACAGAGTCTGTAGCTGATTGCGGAACTTGAAGTTGTCGAGGATGTCCTGGACGTTGGGCGAGAAGCCGTTCAAATAGTCCTCAAAGTCGGCGAGGAGCTGCTGCTGACTGCCGCGGGACTTGAGATCCCGTAGGGTGAATTTTGAGGTGTTGTAGAAGGCCTGGCCCGCGGCATCGCAGAGCGCGGCTCTCTGCTCGGTAATCCGAGCCTCGTCGAGCATCTTCTTAGTGCTGAGCACCTCCTTCTTCGTGGGCTCGAGCACCGCGTCCATGCGGCGGATCACGCACATTGGCAGGATTACGTCCGGGTACTTGCCCCGCTTAAAGAGATCCCGCAGGACATCGTCCGCGATGCCCCAAATGAACGAGACGATCTTGTTATGGGTGGCTTGGTCCATGCTTAAATGTCTCTAATTCGCCCAAAAGTGCGTCCAGCGGAAGCGCAGCCACGTGTCGCGGCGGCCATCTTCCAGAGCTGAACTTCGTAGACGGCGGCCGCGCCGATGGCAATCTTGCCGGGTTGGTCCGGTGACTGCGCGCCATGGTCGGCCTGGGTGGTTGCTTGCTTGAAGTCCTGGAGCGACGACCCGGCTGCTATCAGCAGCCCGTCGATATCCTCCCGAGAGCGCTGTTCCGCGGTCGCCATGGCGGCCGGTTCCCCTCCTTTTGTTCTGCCCGAATGCTAACGGTCAACGCGTGCTCCAAGCGCGCGAATTGCCGGGATTGCACGGGGTGCCTTCAGTCATCGCGACTGCGCGAGTGTTGACCGCTCGCTTGGCAGGCGACTAGGGTAGCCGACCGCGTTGGCCGGCGGCCGCCGGGCGCTCGACCTTGTGCGGTGTAACTCGATTCAGCAGCCCAAGGCCATCTGGCTTGAGTACCGGACAGCTATCGCCAGGAACCTTGACTCTGCAGTCCCCGCGTAGGAAACGGACGATCGCTTCGCATTGCTTGTGCTTGATCGTCCTCATGGCCTTCAACGTGATGGGCGAGCAGCATGACGATCTCCTCCCGCCTGCATCGATAATCGAGTCCCCGATAAGCGGCGCAGGCCCGCCGCAGCAGGAACCCGCCCACATGCGCCAGCTCAGCAAGAACGATGCACTCTTCGTCGCCTCCGAAACCGCCCATTCCAATTCGAACGTCAGTCTGATCACGATCTACGATCCGTCGACGGCGCCCGGCGGCAGGCTCCAGTTCAAGAGCATCCTCGCGCTCGTGCAGAGCCGGCTGCACCGCTCGCCGGTCTTCCGGCAAAAGCTTCGCAACGTGCCGTTCGGGCTCGACGAGCCGTACTGGATCGAAGACGAGAACTTCGACCTCGAATATCACGTGCGCAACATCGCGCTGCCGAAGCCCGGCGACTGGCGCCAGTTCTGCATCCAGACATCGCGCATCCACGCACGGCCGCTCGACCTCAACCGGCCGCTGTGGGAGCTTTACGTCATCGAGGGCCTGGACAGCCTGCTCGATCTGCCGAAGGACAGCTTCGCGTTGCTGACGAAACTGCACCACGCGGCGATCGACGTGAGGCGTGGCACCGCGATCATCACACTGCTGCACGACACGACGCCGCGGCCGCCGCAGCACGAGCCGACCGAACCGTGGTTCCCGGAGTCGCCGCCGAGTTCGCTCGAACTCGTCTGCCGCGGCCTCGTGAACACGGTGGTCTCGCCGCAACGGCTGGTGCGCCCGCTGCGGAAGGCGCTCGCGAGCGTGGCCCCCGCCGCCCGCTCGTTTGCAGCCGAGTTGCTGCAGAGGAACGAAGCGCTTCCGGTGACGCGCTTCAACTCCATCGTGTCGCCCTACCGGGTGTTCGAGACACGGCGCTTCCTGCTCAGCGAGTTCCACGAGGTCCGCCGGCTCGTACCCGGTGCCAAGATCAACGACGCCGTGCTCGCCGTGTGCGCCGGCGGGTTGCGCAGGTACCTCGCAGCCAACGACGAGCTGCCGGAACAGGATCTGTCGACGCTGATGCCCGTTTATGTGCGCGATCCGGAGGCCGCGACCCGACAGCCGGCCCGAAGTGGAGTGGGAGCGCGTGATGCTCGGCATGAACATCGCCGACCCGGTGCAGCGGCTGGCGTTCATCAAGGGGCAGACGGCGTCCTCCACGCTGATATCGCGAGCGATCGGCGCGCGCGAGCTCACCGATATCGGAACGCAGGCACCGGCCGCCACGCTGGCGATCACGGGCAAGATGCTCGGCCGCGCGCTGCTCGGGGCGGGTCGGCGCGCGCCGATCGCGAACTGCGCGATCACCAACGTGCCGGGCTCAGTCGGTTCCGATTTACCTCAACGGCGCCCGCATGACGTACTTCTCCGCGATCATGCCGATCAACGACGGCCTCGGCCTCGTCTTCGCGGTGACGAGCTACGACGGGAAGATCATCGTATCGCCCACCTCGTGCCGCGAGCAGATGCCGGATCCGGAGGTCTTCGCGCAGTGCCTGCGCGACTGCTTCCAGGAGTACCTCGCCCTTGCCCGCAAGCGTGCGCGGGCGAAGGCGGCTGCCAGGCCAGGTGCTAGCCCGGTGCGGCGCGGGGAGAAGTCGTCAGGCGGTAGATCCGCCCGAGCAGCCCCGCCGGCGGCACGAACGGCCGCCAGTGGCCCTCGGGCTGCGCGAGTCGGTCGGCGACGACCCAAAGCACGAGCGGGTTGAACCCCAGCCCGAGGTGGCTGCCCGGCACGCGGATGTTTTCGTGCAACGCCGGATTGCCGTCGATGGTCGCCTCCTGCGGCGGCACGACGCCGTCTGTAAGGGAGTAGATGCACGAGATCGGCACCGGCAGCGTTTTCGGCTGCCGGAGATATTTCGCGCGCGATTGCGCCAGGTGCGCCGCTGTCCCCATCGGATGCGAAATGAGTCGATAGAGCGCCTTGACGAGCGGCGGCGACTGGCTGCCCTCGGCGGTCGAAGGTCACGGGACTGCCGAGCGTGATCACCGAACGGACGCACTCCGTGGCCTGATGTGCGCCGTACATGGCGAACATGCCGCCCAGGCTCCAGCCCAGGAGGCTCACCGTCCGGCCGCTCTTGTAGTGCATGTAGCGGATCTTCTGCTCGAGCGCGCTGGCGTGCCTGCTGTTGAATCCGACGTTGCGCCCGAAGCCCCAGGTCTGGACCTCGTAGCCGCGGTTCTGCAGAAACAGCTTGAGCACGATCAGCGTGCCCTCGTCCGCCATGAAGCCGGGCAACAGCAGCACCGGGTGGCCGTCGCCGCGCGGCGTTCGGGCGAGCATCGGAAGGTTCCACGGCAGCGCTGCCATCTCGAGAAGGGCACGCGCCTCGATGACCTGGTGCAGCAGGCGGGGCTTGCCGACGTAGGTCTGTCTCTTGGCCATCTGGTTCCCGGTCGCTGATCGGACTCGTCAAGCGTACCTCTCCTCTTCCATATCGGAACGGCCAACTGAAGCATCACTCGAATCGCGCTGTTCTAGGTTCGCCTGCGCGCTGCCTTCGGTGACAGCAGGCCATGCCTCTGGTGCCAATCGTGCAGCGATTCGCCGGGCCAGCGTGCGCAGTGCACGTGCCCCTTGCCGCTTGGCACGTCGACCCAGTCGGGGGCGTAGGCGAGCGCGGCTTCGACCACTTCGGGTGGCTTGGGCAGCGGCGTGTCGATCGCCGAGGCGTGCGGGTGGATCAGCTCGGGCCAGCGCGGGTCCCACAGCCACAGCGGGCTGCCGCACTTCTTGCAGAAATGGCGCCACGCCGTTGAGCGCCTGGTGCGCTGGCCCGGTTCGCGGAGCAGCGCGTGGAAGCGCGTGACGTTCTTGCTGCCGGTGACTTTCATCGACGCGGCGTCGCCGCCCAGGTTGATCGCATAGCCGCCGGAGCCAGCGGTCTTGCGGCAGATCGAGCAATGGCAATGCATGAACGGCACCGGCGACTCCGATTCCAGCGTGAAGCGCACGGCGCGGCAATGGCAGGAGCCTTTCAGTTGCATACGTCCTCCACGGGGTTAGGCAGCCATTGCCGTGTCGCAGGTAATGACATGGGGTCGATTTGGATGCAGCCTACTTCTTCCGGGCGGGATTGCCACGTGCAGCGGCTGATGCCCGCTCCCTGATGGGCATGACACCTACCGGACAAGCTTCTGCGCCGTAACTCGGTGAGGTGAGTGACGCCGCGGGCGTGAGCGCGCACGATGCGTGGGCAAGGAGGCCTTATGACAGTTGATGTCGATCTGCCTGATCTGGATACCGGTACGGATACCGAGGTCGTCGCTGACAACGTGCGGGCGGTGGGGGCGATCTATTCCATCTGGTTGCTGGATCAGGCCGGCGCGTTTCGGGTGGTGGACCGGATCGTCGAGCTCTTCAGCCAGGGCTTGCTGCCGCTGGGGCAGGGGCGGGTGTCCCGTGCGCTCTATCGCATCTGGCGGCAGGGCGATCGGATGCTGGCGCAGGATCGCGCCGCGTTCTACGCGCGGGCGCTCGGCGTGCCGGGCGGGGATGCCAGCGCGGGCGAGCCGAACCGCGAGTTCCTGTCGCTGTGGCTGCGCTTCCTGGTGGCGGTGTCGATGTTCGCGCGGCAGCAGAGCGCAAGCGGCCTGCTGGTTCCGCCGACGCCGGTGAACGCCGCGGTGCGCGCGGCGGCGCGAGCGCTCGCGGCCAATGCCTCGGGGTACGGCCGGGAGATGGTGCAGCGCGCTGCGCGCCGGCTCATCGAAGAGGTGCAGCAGTTGCTCGGCCTCCTCAACGAGCCGGAGATGTTGCAGGCGTTTGGCGCGCACAACGTATGGCAGCTGATCGATCGCGTCCATCGCGAGCACCTCGGCCGGCCGAGCAACGTGGCGCGCTACCGCTCGCAGGCCGCGGCGGGCAGCCGCATCTTCGACTGGCTGGCGGAGCAGGCCGCGACGGTGCGCGACCCGGCGGCGGGCGGCTCAACCAAGGGTGATGCCGCCGTGGTCCACGCCGCCGAGCTGTTGCTCGCGGCGATGGCGGGGGATGCGCTGGTGCCGGAGCCTCCGCCAGATGCCGCGGCCGTCGCGCATGTGCCGCCGGATCTGCTCCTCGCCGCGCAGGAACTGGTGGCAGCGCTGGACCTGGCGGGCGAGCGCAACGGGATCTCGGCGGTGGGCGACCTCGCTGCGCTGTTCCACGGCCCGGCCGGCACCGGCAAGACGCTCGCGGCGCACGTACTGGCACGGTCGTTGTCGCTGCCGCTCTACCGCATCGACCTCGCCGCGATCGCCAGCAAGTACATCGGCGAAACGGAGAAGAACCTGGCGGCGCTGTTCGAGCGCGCGGAGCGCGAGGGCGCGGCGCTGTTCTTCGACGAAGCGGACGCGCTGTTTGGCAAGCGCAGCGATGTGCGCGACTCGCACGACCGCTACGCCAATGCCGCGATCGATGACCTGCTGCAGCGGATCGCGGCTTATGAGGGCGTGTTGATCGTGGCGGCGAGCCCGCAGGCGAACATCGATGAAGCGTTGGCGAGCGATGAATGGCGCCGCCGCCGCTGGCGCGTGGTGCGTTTTCCCCGACCGCGCGGCTAAGCGAGGCCGGTGCCCGCGAAACGATCCGCAAAGCCGCTACGGTGCAGTTGGCGGGCGATCCGGCAATTGACTTTCGTTTTGGTTCGCTCCTAGGATCGCTCGCTCGGCGGGCTTCGTCCGGTTCGGTATGTCGCACTGCGACTCCCGACCAGCCCGATAAGAAGAAGATCTACAAGAAAACAGCGAAGGAGACGCAATGCGGAGACACCGACTGTCACTTTTCTTTGCGGCAACCGCGATGGCCTTGTCAGTCGCCTCGACGGCGCACGCTGACATGGATGCCGCCAGGCGATGGGTCGACAAGGAATTCCAGCCCTCGACGCTCACCAAAGAACAGCAGCTCAAGGAGATGGAGTGGTTCATCAACGCGGCCAAGCCGTTCAAGGGCATGGAAATCAACGTGCTGTCGGAGACCATCCCGACGCACGAGTACGAATCCAAGACCCTGACCAAGGCGTTCGAGGAAATCACCGGCATCAAGGTCAACCACCAGCTGCTCGGCGAAGGCGAGGTCGTGCAGGCGGTGCAGACGCAGATGCAGACCAACCGCAACCTGTACGACGCCTACATCAACGACTCGGACCTGATCGGCACGCACTCGCGGCTGCAGTCGGCCGTCAACCTCACCGACTGGATGGCGGGCGAGGGCAAGGACGTCACGCTGCCGACGCTGGACGTGAAGGACTTCATCGGCATTTCGTTCACGACCGGTCCGGACGGCAAGATCTGGCAGTTGCCCGACCAGCAGTTCGCCAATCTGTACTGGTTCCGCTACGACTGGTTCAAGCGCCCGGATCTGCGCAAAGCGTTCAAGGACAAGTACGGCTACGAGCTCGGCGTGCCGGTCAACTGGTCGGCGTATGAGGACATCGCCGAGTTCTTCAGCGTGCAAGTCAAGCAGATCGACGGCAAGCGCATCTATGGCCACATGGACTACGGCAAGCGCGCGCCGGATCTGGGCTGGCGCATGACCGACGCCTGGCTGTCGATGGCGGGCTCCGGATCCAAGGGCCTGCCCAACGGCCGCCCGATCGACGAGTGGGGCATCCGCATGGAAGCCGGTTCGTGCAATCCGGCCGGCGCGTCGATCACGCGCGGCGGCGAAACCAACGGCCCGGCGTCGGTGTACGCGATCCGCAAGTGGGACGAGTGGCTGCGCAAGTACGCGCCGCCGGGCGCGGCCGACTATGACTTCTACCAGTCGCTGCCGGCACTTTCGCAGGGCAACGTGGCGCAGCAGATCTTCTGGTACACCGCCTTCACGTCCGAGATGGTCAAGCCGAAGAAGGACGGCAACAACACGGTCGACGACAAGGGCATGCCGCAGTGGCGGATGGCGCCGTCGCCCAAGGGTCCGTACTGGGAAGAGGGCATGAAGCTCGGCTACCAGGACGCCGGCTCGTGGACGCTCTTCAGGTCCACGCCGGTCGACCGCCGCAAGGCGGCCTGGCTGTACGCGCAGTTCGTGGTGTCGAAGACGGTGGACGTGAAGAAGAGCCATGTCGGACTGACGTTCATCCGCGACAGCACGGTGCGGCACCAGTCCTTCACCGAGCGCTCGCCCAAGCTCGGTGGCCTGGTCGAGTTCTACCGCTCGCCGGACCGCGTGATGTGGACGCCGACCGGCGTCAACGTGCCCGACTACCCGAAGCTCGCGCAGCTGTGGTGGCAGAACATCGGCGACGTCAATTCCGGCTCGTTCACGCCGCAGCAGGCGATGGACCGCCTGGCCGGGGAGATGGACGACGTGATGGCGCGCATGCAGGTGGCCGACGAGAAGGCCAAGACCTACGGCGGCTGTGGCCCGCGCCTGAATCCGAAGAAGGACCCGAAGGACTGGCTCGGCAAGCCCAATGGTCCGAAGGCCCTGCTGGCCAACGAGAAGCCGAAAGGCGTCACCGTCGACTACGACGAGCTGATCAAGCGCTGGACGGTGAAGAAATAGCGTTGGGAGGTTTGTCCCGCGCGCTTCGAACGACCCCTTTCCCTCTGTCGCCTGGCCCGGGACAGAGGGATGAGGGTTGGCTCGGATCAATAGCAGGCTCGGATCATAGCAGCAACATGAGCCTCGCACTGAAGGATGTCGTGCTGCGCGTTGACGGGCAGACGCACATCCACCTAACAAGCGTCGAACTCGCGCCCAAGGGCTTCAACATCCTGTTGGGAACGACGCTCGCCGGCAAGACGACCTTGATGCGTCTGATGGCGGGGCTGCTCAAGCCCACGGCGGGCGAAATCTGGTTCAACGGCAAGAACGTGACCGGCGTGCCGGTGCGCGAACGCCGCGTGGCGATGGTCTACCAGCAGTTCATCAACTACGGGCACCTGACGGTCTTCGACAACATCGCCTCGCCGCTGCGGGTTGCCGGTGTGAGCAGTGCGCAGGTGAAACAGCGCGTCGGGCGCATCGCCGAATTGCTGCAGCTTTCGCCCTTGCTCGACCGGCGACCGGCGGAGCTGTCAGGCGGCCAGCAGCAGCGCACTGCGCTGGCACGGGCGCTGGTGAAGGACGCCGACCTGGTACTGCTCGATGAGCCGCTGGCCAACCTCGATTACAAGTTGCGCGAGGGCCTGCGTGATGAACTGCCGCGGCTGTTCGCCGATCGTGATTGCACGGTCGTGTACGCAACGACGGAACCCGCCGAGGCACTGCTGCTCGGCGGGCACACGGCGACGCTGCACGAGGGCGCGATCACCCAGTTCGGTCCGACGCACGACGTGTATCGCCGCCCGGTCGATCTCACGACCGCGCAGGTGTTTTCCGATCCGCCGATCAACACGGCGCCGGCCATGAAGCGTGGCGCGCGAATCGACATCAGCAACGTCGCGGGCTGGAACGTCGGGGGTGAACTGGCGTCGCTGGCCGATGGCGCGTACACGCTCGGGCTGCGGCCACATCATGTGCAGCCTGCAGGTCCCGCGGCACACGCGGGCACGCATGTAGGCGTACAAGTCGACCCGGTTCTCGACGGCGTCCGGGTCAGCGGGCGGGTGTCGGTCGCCGAGATCAGCGGGTCGGAAAGCGTGGTGCACTTCGACCTGCACGGGCACGGGTGGGTGTCGCAGTCGCACGGCGTGCACCGATTTGCCGTTGGCGAGACGGCCGACTTCAGGCTCGACGTTGCGCACGGCCTGTATTTCGATGCCGACGGCCGCTGTGTCAGCGCGGGCGGCAGCGCGATGGTGCCGGGGTAGCGATGGCGCGCATCGGCCTGAAGAATCTGCGGCACAGTTATCGCGAGCATCCGGCCGGTGACGCGGACTGGGCGGTGAAGCGACTGAACGTCGAATGGGCCGAAGGCAGCGCCAACGCGCTGCTCGGGCCCGTCGGGCTGCGGCAAGACCACGCTGCTGAACATCATTTCGGGCCTGCTGCGACCCACCGAAGGGGCCGTGTACTTCGGCGACCGCGACGTGACCGCTGCGCCGCCGGACGCGCGCAACATCGCGCAGGTGTTTCAGTTCCCGGTCGTGTACGACACGATGAGCGTCTTCGACAACCTCGCGTTTCCGCTGCGCAACCGTGGCGTGCCCGCCGCCCAGGTCGAAAAGCGAGTGCGGGAG
The DNA here is from genome assembly GCA_963791235.1 of uncultured beta proteobacterium. Classification (GTDB taxonomy): domain Bacteria; phylum Pseudomonadota; class Gammaproteobacteria; order Burkholderiales; family Burkholderiaceae_F; genus JALORV01. Next base: position 144,865 of record CAWBRW010000029.1, read on the forward strand.
ATTGCCGCGCTGCTCGATCTCGAGCCGATGCTGATGCAGCGCGCGGCAGGCCTGACGGCCGACGGCAAGCAGAAGATTTCGCTCGGTCGAGGACTGGTGCGCGACGACGTGAACGTGATCATGTTCGACGAGCCGCTGACCGTGATCGACCCGCATTTGAAGTGGCGGCTGCGCGGCAAGCTCAAGGAACTGCACCAGCGGCTGCGCCCGACGATGATCTACGTGACGCACGACCAGACCGAGGCGCTGACATTTGCCGATCAGGTACTGGTGATGAACGAGGGCACCGTCGTGCAGTCCGGTACGCCGGTGGAACTCTTCGAGCGGCCGCGCCATACCTTCGTCGGCCACTTCATCGGGTCGCCCGGCATGAACGTGCTGCCGGCCACCTTCGACAATGGGGTCGCTCGATTCGCCGGCCACGTGGTCCAGATCGCTGCGCCGCTGAAGGCGCCGCAGGACGGTGCACGACTCGAGATCGGCGTGCGTCCGGAATTCGTCCGGTTCGCGGCAGAGCGGTATCGCCGTGCGCATTCTCAAGGTGGCCGACAGCGGCCGTTACCGCATCGTCGATACGATGGCAGATGCTGAGCCGCCGGCGACGGCGACGATCATCAAGCTGCTGGTGGCCGAGGGAACGGCGCTGCCGTCGGGGCGCGCATTTCTGAAATTCGATCCGGCGTACACGCAGTTGTACGTCGACGGCTGGATCGCAGGCTGATTCGTCGTGAACACCAAGACCGTCAATCAAAAAGCCTGGTGGCTGGTCGCGCCGGTCGTCGTGCTGGTCGCGTTCAACGCGGTCATCCCGCTGATGACGGTGGTCAACTACTCGGTGCAGGAGACCTTCGGCGAAAACGTGTTCTTCTTCGAAGGCGTCAAGTGGTTCGAGCAGATCCTGCGCTCGCCGCGCTTTCATGAATCGCTGCAGCGGTCTTTGCTGTTCACTGGAATCGTTCTCGCGATCGAGGTGCCGCTCGGCGTGGCGATCGCGCTGACGATGCCGCGCAAGGGACCGTGGGTGTCGGTGTGCCTGGTGCTGATGGCGATGCCGCTCTTGATCCCCTGGAATGTCGTCGGGGCGATGTGGAACATCCTCGCGCTGCCCGATATCGGCCTGCTCGGACACACGTTGAACGCCATGGGGATCGACTACAACTTCACGCGCCAGCCGCTTTCCGCTTGGGCGACGCTGATCGCGATGGACGTCTGGCACTGGACCTCGCTGGTCGTGCTGCTCGCCTACGCGGGGCTCTCGGCGATCCCGGACGCCTACTACCAGGCGGCGAAGATCGACGGCGCATCGCGCTGGGCGGTGTTCCGCTACATCCAGCTGCCGAAGATGAAGCGCGTGCTGACGATCGCGATCCTGCTGCGCTTCATGGACAGCTTCATGATCTACACGGAGGCGATCGTCGTCACCGGCGGCGGACCGGGCAACTCGACCACGGTGCTGTCGATCGACCTGGTCAAGATCGCGCTCGGCCAGTTCGACCTCGGACCGGCAGCGGCGATGTCGCTGATCTACTTCCTGATCATCCTGCTGCTGTCGTGGATCTTCTACACGGTCATGACCAAGGACGAGCAGTCATGAAAGCCCCCACGCGCACTCCGGTCGCCGGGGGCCGTCGATGAAGCGCTACGCCTGGCTCGTGCCCGCGCTGTACATCGTGTTCGTCCTGCTGCCGATCTACTGGCTGCTGAACATGTCGTTCAAGACCACTAACGAGATTCTCGGGTCGTTCACGCTGTGGCCGCAGGAATTCACGCTCGACAACTACCGCAAGATCTTCACCGATCCGACCTGGTATCGCGGCTACCTGAATTCGATCAGCTACGTCGTCATCAATACGGTGCTGTCGGTCACGGTGGCGCTGCCTGCGGCGTACGCGTTTTCGCGCTACCGCTTCCTGGGCGACAAGCACCTGTTCTTCTGGTTGCTGACGAATCGCATGGCGCCGCCCGCCGTGTTCGCCCTGCCGTTCTTCCAGTTGTATTCGGCGATCGGCCTCTTCGACACCCGCCTGGCGGTGGCGCTGGCGCACTGCCTGTTCAACATTCCGCTGGCGGTCTGGATCCTGGAAGGCTTCATGTCGAGCGTGCCGAAGGAACTGGACGAGACGGCCTTTGTCGACGGCTATCCGTTCTGGCGCTTCTTCGTGCGCATTTTCATTCCGACCATCGCGGCCGGCATCGGCGTGGCGGCGTTCTTCTGCTTCATGTTCTCGTGGGTCGAGCTGCTGCTGGCGAAGACGCTGACTGCGGTCGAGGCCAAGCCGATCGCGGCTACGATGACCCGCACCGCGAGCACGTCGGGTTACGAGCTGGGACTGCTGGCCGCGGCGGGTGCGCTGACGATCGTGCCGGGCGCGTTCGTCATCTATTTCGTTCGCAACTACATTGCCAAGGGCTTTGCCCTCGGCCGCGTGTGAGCTTCAGGCCATGACGCCGACGCCTGCTGCGGGAATCGGACTCGGATGGATGGCGTGGACGTGGCAGACGGCCGCGTTCTTCATCGTCATCGGGCTGCTGTTGCTCGGAATGGCGGTGTGGGAATGGCGCGCGCCCGGCGGGGCACCGCGGCGCGGGGTGCTGGGCATCGTCACGACGCGCGGCGACCGGCTCTTCATCTCGTTGCTGTCAGCCGCCTACGTCCACCTGATCTGGCTTGCGCTGGTCCCCGCACCGTTGTGGGGGGCGACGCTGCTTTCGGCCGCGCTTGCCGTGGTGGTGTTCCGCAAAGTCTGAGCGGGAGTGGATCCCGTCTCAGGCGTGGCCGTGCCGCACTGTCGCGGCGCTCGGTCGATTCCCGCGGACAGAAGTCCTTGTAGTCAACCACGGTTTACACGGGCGCGCGCCGCGATCCATTCGGCTTCCAGCCGGTCGACGATCGAGCCGACCGGCGGCGCGGCCTCCACCTGGCCCACTCCCTGACCCGCACCCCAGATATCGCGCCAGGCCTTGGCCTTGGCGCTGCCGGAGCCGAAGTCCATCTTGGACTTGTCGCCCTCCGGCAGGTTGTCCGGGTCGAGCCCTGCGTTGACGACGCTGCCCTTCAGGTAATTGCCGTGAACACCGGTGAAGAGGCTGGTGTAAACGACGTCCTCGGCGCGGCTGTCGATGATCATCTGCTTGTACTCGCCGGGCGCGTGGGCTTCCTCACTGGCGATGAAACGCGTGCCGATGTAGGCGAGGTCCGCGCCCAGCGCCTGCGCCGCGAGGATCGCGCCGCCGCTGGCGATGCTGCCGGAAAGAATGATCGTGCCGTCGTAGAACGCGCGCACTTCGGGCACCAGCGCAAACGGTGAGAGCCGGCCCGCGTGGCCGCCGGCGCCAGTGCAGACGAGGATCAGTCCGTCGACGCCCGCCTGCAATGCGCGCTTGGCGTGCGCGATCGTGGTCACGTCGTGGAACACCAGGCCGCCGTAACTGTGCGCGGCCTCGACCACGGCATCGGGTGCGCGCAGGCTCGTGATCATGATCGGCACGCGATGCTTCACGCACAGGTCCAGGTCATGCTGCAGACGCACGTTGCTCGAATGCACGATCTGGTTGACGGCGTAGGGTGCGACCTTCGCGTCCGGATGCTGCGCCTGGTGGTCGCGCAGTTCTTTGCTTATGCGTTCGAGCCATGTTTCAAGCATCGCTTCCGGCCTAGCATTCAGCGCAGGAAAACTTCCGACGATGCCGGCCTTGCACTGCGCCAACACAAGTTCAGGTCCGCTGACGATGAACATCGGCGCACCGATGACCGGCAGGCGCAGGTGGTCGCGCAGCAAGGGCGGCAAGGACATGCGGGGCTCCCTTTCCATTCGCAGTGTTCGGCGGTTCGCGGGCCGCCGTGAAACCGGCGCGAGCATAGCGGGCGACTGCGGGCGGTCTCGTGCGGTGCGCAAAATTGCGCGCTCGCTCGGCGCAGGAGGAAATTTCTACCGTGATTGCAGTGCGCTGCAGCGACCGCATCGTGAATCGGCCTTTCGCAATCGCATATTGGGGATGCGCAATCCCCCATGGGTAGTTACCCTCACTTTCCGCAGTCATCAACACGCAGCATCGCGGCCCCACAGTTCCACATCACGCCGCACAGGGGCCGCATCACCAGATCAGGACAACGCCGCATGAGTTCTGAACTTCACTCATACCACGCCGAACTGATCGCCCGCGATGAAGAGGCGCTCTGGAACTGGCCGCGCCGCTCCGCTGCGGTGATGGCCGAAGAACTCGCGCTGATGTGCGAGCAGCTCGCCGGGCTGCTGCGCGAACGGCGTGAGGCGGACGCGGCCGACCGCTCCGAAGACCCGGTGCAGCGCACGCGCCTCAACTACATGTACGGCAGCACACTGCTGACGCTCGCCGAGCGCGAGAAGCCGGCACTGCTGCCGCATGCGGTCGAGCGGCTGGGCGATGCGCTGTCGCTAGCAAGACGCCACGTGCCGGAACGCGTGGTGCTGATCAAGTCGCAGCTGTTCCGCGCCGAGCACTCGTTGGCGATGCTGAGAAGCTCGACCGCGTCGGACGAACGCCCGGCCGAAAGAGCAGCGGCGTAGCGCACCGGCCGAACATCCGACTTGCCGCCGCCCGCGGTTCGTCGGATTCTCCGGCGGTCGTGACCGCCGTTCCTCCACCGCACCCCCCGTCGCCACGCGCCCAGCGCGCTGCCTTGGCTCGTCCGGCGAATGCCGAGCGCCCGCGCGAACCGCGCATCGGCTACTTCCGACTGCACTGGCGCGGCGATCTGCCGCTGGCCGTCGCCGTCATCGCCAGTGCGGCGCTGGTGTGGGGCGTCGTGCAGGTGGCGCGACTCACCGGCCGCTTCTTTCCGTACACCGAATCCCCGTGGGCCGCGGCGCTGCTGTGGCTACTCGAAGTCGCGCTGCTGATCGTCGGCGTGAGCTGGTGGGGCATGGGCGTGCAGCGCGCAGCGATTCGCAGCGTCGACAAGGGTGGCTCCATGTTTGTGGCGTTCCTCACCGGGGTGGTGGGCTACGGCGCCTTCATCTGGGTGGGACTCTTCTGGCTCAACTCTGCGCGTCACGTGTGGCCGGATGTGAAGGCAACCCTGCTGGGCGATCTGCACCCGGCCGCGATCACGCTCGAACCCGGCGGACAGCTCGCCGTGCAGGGCGACCTGGAGTTCGGCACCACGCGCGCGGTGCGCCAGGCGCTTGCCGCCAACCCGGCCGTGCGGACCGTGCGGCTCGAAAGCCGCGGTGGACGCGTCGACGAAGGTCTCGCGCTCGGGCGGCTGCTGTCGGACCGCAACCTGGACTCGCTCGTGACCGGCGAATGCAGCAGCGCGTGCGTGACGGCGTTCGTCGGCGGCAACCGGCGGATGATCGGGCCGGCGGCGCGCATCGGACTGCACAGCGCGGGCGGCAATGGTGTCAGCGCGGTGAATGTGGATCACGCCAACCGACGCAGCGACGAGTTCATGGTGGCGCGCGGCGTCGACGCCCGCGTGCTCGCGATGGGTGCTGCGACCTCGAGCGACGAGATCTGGTTTCCGGAGCACGCGGTGCTGCTCGCTTCCGCGCTGGCGACGGAGCGCGCCGGACCTTAGTGCGTCTCTGCCGCCGCTGCAGACGTCGTTGCGGCTCCTTGCCACGCGGCGTGCAGCTCGGCCACCAGCTCGGCACCGCGGCCTTCATACCTCGGCGAGAAGTGCAGGGGAACCACGGCGTGCGCACCGACGCGGCGTGCGATGGTGCCGGCCTGCTGCGCGGTGAGGTGATTCTTGCGGGCGGCGTGATCGGCGTCCGACTGCATGAACACGCACTCGATGAACAAGAGGTCGACACCCGCCAGCAGTTCCTCCAGCGCCTGTACGTTGGCCTCGGTGTAGCGGATGTCGGTCACGTAGCCGATGCGGCGCCCCGGCACCAGATCGAACGCCGGGCGCAGCTCGCCGAGGGTGCGTGTCAATGCATGCTCGCCGTTGCGGTCATGCCATTCGATCGCGATCGGCGTGTCATCTGGTGCGCCGGCGGCAAAGGCGCGACGCGCCTCGCGCAGCCAGTGCCCGGTGGCCAGCCCCCACTCGGCCAGCCGGTTCCTCCAGACATTGACGTGCATCGCCTCTTCCAGCGCGAAAGCGAGGCACAGTATGTCGTGATCGAGGAAGCGGCCGCGCACACGGAACCCTTCCTCAGAATGAAGCACGTCACCATGCGCCATCCACGGTTCGCCGTCCTCGCGCGCAAAGCGGTTAAGACTGCTGAACGTAGCCTGGCGACTCGCACCTTCCGGACTCACCTCGCGTACCGTGAGCGTCAGCGGCACCTCGTAGCGGTGCACGACGTTCCAGGTGTAGGCGGCGAGCTTGTGCTCGACGCGCTCGATGAACCCCGGCCCGCCGGTCAGCGTCGCGTGCTCCTTGCGCCCGAGCACCACGCGCAGCCAGTGGTCGAAGCCGGCAAAGTGGTCGACATGCGTGTGGCTGATGAAGACGTCCGAGATCCGCAGCAGCTTGCGCGGCGGCAGGCCGGAGACATCGCCGAAATCGAACAACAACGCGCGCCGCTCGTCGCGGAAGTCGACATACAGGCCGGGGTCGCCGAAGGCGTCGTTGACCAGCCGTGGTTCGAAGAGCGGGCGCATCGTGATTTCCACTCTACGCGCCGCGGCGCGGCTCAGCGAGCGACATCGAGGGCGATCGAAGCGCGTGCCGGCCCGCCAGGGATCCGGCGGCCGCGATTGGCGCCCTGAGCGAGGAGACCGATGACCTGCTTCGATGTCTGCAACGGCGATGCGGATGGCCTCTTTGCGCTGCGCCAGTGGCGGCTTGCGCATCCGCAGGAGTCGATCGTCGTCACCGGCATCAAGCGCGACATCGAACTGTTGTCGCGGGTCGAGGCCGGGGCGGACGATCAGGTTGCTGTCTTTGACATCTCGCTCGATCGGAATCGGGCCGCGCTCGAGCGGCTGCTTGCGGCGGGCGCCGCGGTGACATGGTTCGACCACCACGTGCCCGGGCGCATTCCGCGACACACCGACTTCGCCGCGCACATCGACACCGATCCGGAGACCTGCACCAGCCTGCTGGTCGACCGGCACCTGAAGGGGCGCTTCCGCTCGTGGGCCATCGCGGCCGCGTACGGTGACAACCTGGCGCCGAGCGCGGAACACTTGGCGAATGAGGCGATGCTGTCGCCCACGCAGCGTGCACAGCTGCGCCTGCTCGGCGAGGCGGTCAACTACAACGCTTATGGGGACAGCGAAGCGGACGTGCGCATCCATCCGGCGGCTCTGTACCGCTGGCTCGCGCACTACAACGATCCGTTCGAGGCCGTCGCGCAGGCATCGATCGTGCGTGAACTCGACGCGCTGCGCCGCGCTGATCTTGACCGTGCGCGTGCCGTCGCGCCGCGGCACCAGGACGAGCACAGCGTTGCGGTGATCCTGTTCGACGCCCCCTGGAGCCGTCGCGTATTCGGGCCGTTCGCCAACGAACTCGCGGAGCGCGATCCGCAGCGCGCACACGCGGTGCTGAAAGAACTCGCGAATGGCGGCTACACCGTCAGCCTCCGCGCGCCGTTCGCCGCGCCACGCGGTGCCGACGCGCTCGCTCGCGAATTCGGAGGCGGTGGCCGTGTCGCCGCCGCCGGCATCGACCACGTGCCGGCAGCCGATGTGCCGCGCTTCATTGCGCGGCTGGCGGCGATGCGCTGGGAGCAGTAGCGCGCACCGTCGGCCGAAACGGTGACGGTCAGTGCCGGTTCCGCCGCAACGGGTTCGAGCGCGAAGGGACGATCAGGTCCGTGGGCGATGTTGCCCGGCGGACTGCTGCTTCGCGCGACGAGCGTCGACGACCTCGTCCACGGAAATGGCCAACAGAATCACGAACACCGTGACGAGCATGAGATTGAGCAGCAACATGATGACGCCTCTTCGATTTGCACACCCGCCCTTGTTTACGGGCAAATTCTTCGGCGCAATACAAGTCACCGGTGCCGGGAAAAGCGCCGCACTTGACGCGGCTCAAGCCTGTAGGCGGTCGAAGGGGTCGAGTTTCGGCAAGGCCCAGTTCGAGGCGAGGTGCAGAGGTGTCACGGCACGACGGCCAAGGGGTCCGCCGCCATGAAACTCAGCTCTCTGATGTCCTTGTAGGCGCCGTACACACCAGAAGAGCCTCTTTCCGCGTCATCTTCATGCCCGCTTAATGGTCGGCCGATACCTTGCGTCCGGGTCGTCGACGGTCGATGACCATTCACTCAGGGAGAGGCCAATGCAAGCACGCAGGATCGTCGCCGCAGTTATCGCCACCACGTTTGCCATCGGTGTCGGGGCAGCCACTGCCTCAGAGTCGCTGTCACGGACAGCGTTGAGGTCCACCGCGTGCACAACCACGCCGGCCGGCGCGTTCATGCCGGAGGCCGATGTGCGGGCCATCGTCGAACGGCTCGGATATCAGGTGACCGGCATCAGCGCCGACGCCGCGTGCTACGAGGTGTTGGCCACCGACCGCAACGGCAGGAATTTCGAGATCAAGTTCAAGGGCGCCGACCTGAGGATGATCAGTCGCTATGAAATCAAGGGCGAGCGTCAATCGGTGGCCCGCCAATGAACCTGCAATTTACGGCGGCCATGTCCGCGACTCTGCTGCTGGTCTTCGCGAGTACCAGCGAGGCGCAAGTGCCGGCGGACTATCTGAAGTCACTTGAGACCGCCGCGCGCGTGGCGGAATCCGGCTTCGCGGGGTTCTCGGCGCAACGGGGCCGGGCATGGTTCAACGCGCGTCACGGCACAGACTGGAGTTGCTCGACCTGTCACACGGAAGACCCGCGGGCTGTGGGTCGACATGTCACTACGGGACGGTCGATCGCCGCGATGGCGCCGGCGGCGAACCCTGAGCGGCTGACCGACGCGGCGAAGATGGAGAAATGGTTCAAGCGCAACTGCGGCGACGTCCTCGGCCGTGCCTGCACACCGGTCGAAAAGGGCGATGTCATCGCCTACTTGACCTCTCTCAAGCGTTAGGAGTCCATGATGCTCAACGAGCGCAAACGCAAGTGGTTCGATGCCGTAGTCTGGAGCGTGTCGGCACTGTTCGCCCTGGGCCTTACCGTCGATGCGGCCCATGCCGAAAGTCATCGCTATGCGGTTGACAATGCGGCCTACCGAGCCGAGTGCGGCAGCTGCCACGTCGCCTACCCACCGGCACTGCTAGGTGCAGAGGCCTGGCGCGCGATCATGCAAGGGCTGAATCAGCACTTCGGCACGGATGCCAGTGTCAGCGACGAAAAGCGCGCCGAAATCACGGCGTATCTGGCGGGAGCGTCAGGTGGAAAGCGCAGCGCGGCAACCACGCAGCGCATTACGGAGTCCCAGTGGTTCCGCAATGAACATGCGGAAGTTGCAGCCGCGACCTGGAAGCTGCCTGCAGTGAAGAGCGCTGCCAACTGTGAGGCCTGCCATCGGCAGGCGAACAGTGGCGACTTCAGCGAACGCAACATCCGCGTGCCACGCTAGGGCCTGACCATGAATGAACTGAACAAGAAGACGCTAGTGTGGGACCTGCCGACGCGGGCGTTCCACTGGCTGCTGGCCGCTAGTTTTGTTGGCGCCTTCGTCACTTCCGACAGCGAGCGCCTGCGCGACGTTCATATGCTGCTTGGGTACTCTGCGGTAGGGTTGGTAGCGTTCCGCCTGCTGTGGGGCATTGTGGGCACACGCTATGCACGCTTCGCATCGTTTCCGCTGTCGCCGCGCATGGTCGTCGACTACCTGAAGTCGATAATCACTCTCTCGCCTCGTCATTACTTCGGGCACAACCCGGCGGGCAGCTGGGCCATCCTCGGCATGCTGGCATTAATCGCCTCGACAGCGGTGACCGGGTGGGCGCAAGCGGTGGAGATCGGCCCGCGTTGGATGGAGGATTTGCATGAAGGACTGGCCAATGCGACCGTCGCACTGGTCGTCGTGCATGTCGTCGCGGTGATCCTGAGCAGCGCCCTGCATCGTGAGAACCTGGTGCGTGCCATGCTGAACGGCTACAAGCCCGGCATTGGCCCGGCGGCTGCGGGTACTCGCTGGTTCGTGGCGCTGTTGCTGATCGGAGCCGTCGGCGCGTTCTGGGCAGGAGCGATTCCCGCGCCTGGCCTCGAGCCCGGCCAGTCGATCGTGCAGGCTGCCGCCAAGCCGAGCGCACCGCCCACGGGGCATCGCGCTGACCGGCGTGATCACGACGACGACTGATGCGCCTGCTGCTGGTCGAAGACGACAACATGCTCGGCAAAGCGCTGAGGACGGGCCTGCAGCAGGACGGACACGTTGTCGACTGGGTTCAAAGCGCAGACCAGGCCGACACGGCGTGGATCGCGGCCGGCAGGGCAGCGGCATACGACGCGATCGTGCTCGACCTCGGTCTGCCCGACGGATCCGGAATCGACCTGTTGAAGCGGGCGCGCCGGCGTCGGATCGCGACGCCTGTCCTGATCGCAACCGCGCGTGATCGCGTGGCCGATCGCATCGCCGGGCTCGATGCGGGCGCTGACGATTACATGGTCAAGCCGATCGACCTGGACGAACTCGCCGCACGCCTGCGCGCGATCGAGCGGAGAGTGCTTGGCAGGGCGGAATCTGCGATCGTCATCGGTGAGATCGCGATCGATCCGGCGACGCGCAGCGTCGTGAGGGCAACCCAACCAGTGGACCTCACTGCGCGCGAGCTTGCGATCCTGCTCGCCCTGGCCAAGCGGCCCGGCGTGACACTGTCCCGCGATCAGCTGGTCGAAGCGCTCTATGGTTGGGAAGGATCGATCGAGAGCAATGCGATCGATGTGCATATCCATCACCTGCGCCGGAAGCTCGGCGCGGATGTCATCGAGACGCAACGCGGTCTCGGCTGGCGGCTGGCCGCCACGGACGACGGATGAAACGAAAAGCCTGGTCGCTGCGGAACCGACTCATCGTCCTGTTGGGCGGCCTGGCGTTCATCGCCTGGGGTGCGAGCAGTCTTTGGCTGTATCGCACGGCCGAGAAGCAGGCTGGAGAATTGTTCGACGCCGCCCTGGTCGAGGCAGCCAACGCCGTGTTCGCTGCCGTGGCTCACGAGGGCCTCGGCAAGGACGATGACTTCGAATTCGAGCCCGAAGAGCACGCTCACGTCGAGCGACTTGTGTATCAATTGCTCGACCGCCGCGGGAGCATTGTCTATTTTTCCCCGGGAGCGCCACGCGAAGCTCTGGCCGCTGCGGAGGCACGCGGATTTTCGGAGCGCGTGGCCGACGGAACTGCCTATCGCGTCTACACGCTGCGAGCGTCGAATAAGCGCGCGGCCATCCATGTAGGACAACGGCTGTCTGACCGAGCAGCGCTGGTGCGCACCATGGTGCTGCAGCTGCTGTTGCCTGGCGTGGTCGTCGTGCTGCTGTTGGCTGTGGGCGTGTGGTTCATCGTTCGCCGAGTCACGTTGCCGGTCATCTCGTTCTCGCAGGCAATCGACGCACGCGCTCCTGCAGACTCCGGGCCGGTCGTGGTCGACAACCTGCCGCGGGAGTTGCAACCGGTCGGTCGGGCGGTGAACGGCCTGCTGGAACGGGTCGAAATTGCGTTGGTCCGCGAAAGAACGCTCACGGCCGACGCGGCGCACGAGCTGCGCACTCCTTTGGCGGCGCTGCGTGCACAAGCGCAGGTCGCACTGCGTTCACGCGAGGACACCGAGCGCGGCGAGGCGCTGCAAGCACTGATCGGCGGAGTGGATCGGGCCACGCGCCTGGTGGAGACGGTGCTGACCCTGGCGCGCCTGGACGCGCGCTCGATCGACCGCGCGACCCTGCCGGTGGTCTCGCTGCGCAGCATGGCTGGTGAAGTCGTTGCAGGGCTGAGTGCGGCGGCCCGCGCGCGCGGTCTGCAGCTTGAGATGGATGTCCCTGAGCTCGCGGTGCGTGCAGATTCCGACTCCCTGCCGGTCGCACTTCGTAATCTGTGCGACAACGCGATTCGTCACGCAACCTCGCACGTTCAGCTCGAGGCGCGCGTTGCGGCCCGCGGGATTGTCATCACTGTGCGAGATGACGGTCCGGGAATGACGGCAGAACAGCAGTCGCGTGCCTTCGATCGTTTCTACCGCGGGACAAGCGACGGCGCAGGCGCCGGACTGGGACTTGCGCTCGTCAAGCGAGTGACCGATCTGCACGGTGGCTCGGTACGCTTCTCGGCCGGCCTGGACGGGAGCGGCCTTGGCGTCGAGATCGTGCTGCCGGACGCTGCAGTCAACCCTTGACGCATACCAGCGGCCGCAGTGCCGCGACACGCTTCGCGAGTCCCGAGCGCTCGGTCGCTTCGGCGACTTCCTCGATGTCCTTGTAGGCGCCGGGCGCTTCTTCCGCCACGCCACGCATCGAGTGCGAGCGGATCAGGATCCCTTTCGCGTCGAGCTCGTCGACGACCGCACGGCCCCGCCAACGGCGCAGCGCCTGGTTGCGGCTCATCGCGCGGCCCGCGCCGTGGCTCGCCGAACTCCATGCGCGGTTCTCGCTCTCCGCCGTGCCGGCCAGGATGTACGAGCCGGTGCCCATGCTGCCGCCGATGATCACCGGCTGGCCGACGTCGCGATAGCGCTCCGGCAATCCCGGATGGCCAGGCGCAAAGGCGCGCGTCGCGCCCTTGCGGTGCACGTAGAGCAGCTTCTCGCGGCCGTCCACCTTGTGGCGCTCCGCCTTGCAGGTGTTGTGCGAGACGTCGAACAGTGTCTCGAGCCGCGCACGCGGAAACTGCCGGCCGATCGTGTCGCGCGCGATGTGCGCGAGGATCTGCCGGTTGGCGAGTGCGCAGTTGATCGCGGCGTTCATCGCGCCAAGATATTGCTGACCTTCGGGCGAGCGAATCGGCGCGCAGGCGAGTTCGCGATCGGGCAGGGTGATGCCCAGACGCGAGGCGGCTTTCGCCAGGCTGACTAGGAATTCGGTGCCGATCTGGTGCCCGAGCCCGCGCGAGCCGCAGTGGATCGAGACGACGACGTGACCCTCGACGAGGCCGTACGCTGCGGCGATGCGCGCGTCGTGGATCTTCTCGATGCGCTGCACTTCGAGGTAGTGGTTGCCCGAGCCGAGCGTGCCCATCTCGCCGCGCTGCCGCTTCTTCGCGAGCGCCGAGACGCTGGCCGGCACTGCGCCAGCCACGCAACCGTGTTCCTCGATGTACTCGAGGTCCTCGGGCTCGCCGTAGCCCTGCGCGACGGCCCAGCGTGCGCCGCCCGCCAGCACCGCGTCGAGCTCATCGGCGTTGAGGCGGAGCTCGCCTTCGACGCCGACGCCGGCCGGGATGTCGCGCAGCAGCGCGTCGGCAAGCTTGCCGGCGCGTGTCGCAATGTCGTCAGCAGTCAGATTGGTGCGCAGGCAGCGTATGCCGCAGGAGATGTCGAAGCCGACGCCGCCGGCGCTGATGATGCCGCCCTGCTCGGGGTCGAACGCCGCGACTCCGCCGATCGGAAAGCCGTAGCCCCAGTGCGCATCGGGCATCGCGAGCGCCGCGCCGACGAGGCCGGGCAGCCGCGCGACGTTGGTGATCTGTTCGAGCACCTTGTCGTCCATCGCGGCCAGCAGATCGCGGCTGCCATAGAGCCGCGCCTCGTGCCGCGTGTCGCCGACGGCGCGCGGCACGGTCCAGGTCCATGGATCGATCGAGTGCAGCTTGGCGATGTCCATGGAAATCTCAAAGGTCGACAACGCAGCGCGCTTCCCAGCCCTCACCCTGTGGCGTGACGTGCAGCGCTGTCAGCGTGGCGCCTTTAACCTGCGTGCCGCGCTCCATGTCGGTGCGCCAAGGCTCGCCCCACGCCGCTCCGCGCCAGACGTTGGCCTCCCTCGCCAGCTCGAAGCAGCCGAGAGCGAGCCCGCGCTCGTTGGCGTGTGCGAGCAGCAGGTTCAGCCAGGTAACAAGCGCCAGTTCCACATCGTCTTCCTTGAATTCGATATCGATGCGTTCGTCCTGAGCGACGCTGATCGGGTCGCACATCAGGGCGAAGGTTGCCTCGGCAGCGTGCACGAACGCGTCCTGAAGCGTGGCGCCGCGGCCGATGACACCAGTGTCGGCGTCGTGGTCGAAGTAGTCGTAGCGGGGCAGGCCGGCGGGCATGGCAGGTTCTCCCTTCAGTTCTTGTTCTTGTCGCAGTTCAATGCGCGAGCGCGGCATGGTTTGCCTGGCGTTGGTCGACGTCGTCCGCAAGCGTGCGAATCGCCGGCGAGAGTGTCACGGGAAAGGCGGGCCACGGGCCGTCGAGCGTCCGCAGTCGCGGCGGCAGAGCGGCGAGTTGCGCCGCGCAGTGCGTGCGCGCGAGCGCGAGCGGCGGCGATGGCGCGATGCGCCGGCCGCCATGCATGACTTCGGCGAGCAGCGGCTCGCCGGGAAACGTCTCGTGCGCGAGCGCAACGGTGTCACCGGCCAGGCGGCCGCCGGCATCGAGCGTGCGGAAGACCTGCTTGCGGCCCGGCCAGGTCGCCTTGCCGGCCGAGCGCTTGCGGCGCGCCTGCCCGGCGTATTCCTGCAGCTTGTAGACGGCGTCGAGGTACGGTGCATCGCTGCTGGTGGTGAGGCTGGTGCCGACGCCAAAGCTCGTGATCGGCGCGCCGGCAGCGACCAGTGCGTGTACGCGCCGCTCGTCGAGATTGCCGCTGGCGAAGATCACCGCGTCGCGCAGGCCGGCGTCGTCGAGTACGCCTCGCACCTCGCGCGACAGCGCGGCAAGATCGCCGCTGTCGAGCCGCACGCCCTTGATGCGGATGCCGCGTTCGGCGAGCCTTGGCGCGATCCCGGCGACGCAGCGCGCACCCTCGACCGTGTCGTAGGTGTCGATCAGCAGCATCGCATTGGCGGGGAACGACTCGGCGAAGCGCGTGAACGCCTGGGACTCGTCGTCGTGCGCCTGCACGAACGAGTGCGCCATCGTGCCGAACACTGGTATGCCGAAGCGCGGGCCCGCATAGGCCGTAGCGGTGCCGGCAAATCCGGCGAGATACGCGGCGCGCGCCGCCAGTGCGCCGGCCTCGGCCCCATGGGCACGCCGCAGTCCGAAGTCGATCAGCGCGTGGCCATCGGCGGCCAGCACCGCGCGCGCGGCCTTGCTCGCGATGACAGTCTGGAAGTGGATCAGGTTGAGGATGCGCGTCTCGAGCCATTGCGCTTCGGCGATCGGCGCGACCACGCGCACGATGGGCTCGTTCGGGAAGAACACCGTGCCTTCGGGCATCGCCCAGACGTCGCCGGTGAAGCGCAGTTCCCGGAGCCAGTCGGCAAAGCCCGGCTCGAACGTGCCGCAGTTGGCCACCCAGTCGAGTTCCGCTTCGTCGAAGCGCGCCTGCTCGATGAAGTCGAGCGCCTGTTCGAGCCCGGCGGCGGCCAGGAATGCACGCTCGGGAGGCAGCTTGCGCACGAATAGCTCGAACACCGCGACGCCGTCCATCCGGTGCTGCCAGTACGCCTGCAGCATCGTCAGCTGGTACAGATCGGTCAGCAGCGCCGACGAGCACGCGCCTTTCATCGCGCGACCGTGCTCTCGGCCGCGGGCGCCTGCCGCATCATGGCGATGACTTCGTCGTCGCTCAGCTGGTGGAAGTCACGGTAGAAGTAGCCGATCGCGCCGAAGAACGAAGGTTGCGCGAGGCAGACCACGTCGTCGACCTCCTTGCGCAGCTCGTCGATGGTGTCAGGCGGCGCCACGGGCACCGCGAGCACCAGCCGCGCGGGGTTGCGACGGCGCAGGCCCTTCAACGCCGCGCGCATCGTCGTGCCGGTGGCAATGCCGTCGTCAACGACGATGGCCGTGCGCCCTGCAACCGCCACGGGCGCGCGGTCCGCGAGATAGCTGCGGCGCCGACGTTCGATCTCCGCGAGTTCCTGCTTCGCGCGCTCATTGATGTATTCCTCCTTCACCCCGGCTTCGGCCTGGACGTGCCGTTCGATCACAACGACGGGCTCCGCGCCGTCCATCACCGCAGCCACGGCGAGTTCCGGCTGCCACGGCACGCCGATCTTGCGCACCAGCAACAGGTCCAGCGGTGCATCGAGCGCACGCGCGACTTCGAGGCCAACCGGTACGCCCCCGCGTGGCAGCGCCAGGACGACCGGATGGGCGAGGTTCAAAGCAACGAGGCGGGCGCCGAGCTGGCGGCCGGCCTCCACGCGGTCGGCGAACGGGGTTCTGGCGATCTCTTCAAGCATGGCTTTGTTCCGTCAGGTGCAGCGCGAGCCAGTCGGCGGCGACCTTCGCGACCGTCTCGAGGGTGCCCGGCTCTTCAAACAGGTGTGTGGCACCGGGGATGACGCGCAATGCGTGCTCGCAGGTCATCTGTGCCGCGGCCTCGCGGTTGAGTTCGAGCACTTCATGGTCGGCACCGCCGACGATCAGCAACGTGGGCGCTCGCACCAGCGGCAAGGCGGGACCGGCGAGATCCGGCCGCCCACCGCGCGAGACGACGGCACTCACCCGATCCCCCTGGGTCGCGGCCGCAACCAGCGCCGCCGCCGCACCGGTGCTGGCGCCGAAGAGCCCGGTTGGCACGCGCGCGATTTCGGTCAGCGACCGCTGCCATTCGATCGCCTCGCCCAGGCGTCGTGCGAGCAGCGGAATGTCGAACACGTTGCGCCGATCGAGCGCCTCGTCGTCGGTCAGCAGGTCGAACAGCAGCGTCGCGAGGCCACGTGCGTGCAGTTGGCGGGCCACGAACTGGTTGCGCGGGCTCAGGCGACTGCTGCCGCTGCCGTGCGCAAAGATCACGAGGCCGTGTATTTCGCCTTCCGGCATGTCGAGCAGCCCAGGCAACCGGCGCGGCCCGATTCGGACATCTATGCGGGTCATCAAGATCTCCCCGGCGCGGAGTCGCCTTCAGGGGAATAGGATTCAAATCACCAGTTACAGGATCGGATGCCGCCCGAGTTGGCCCTTGACGGCGGTCAACGCAGACCGGGAGATCGGCCGCGCCCGACTACGAAAGATGCAACCCGCCCCCCCGGACGCCTCGCTCGTCTCGCTTGATGACAAGGTCCGCTACCTGGCCTCGGCGGCTGCGCATCCCGGCGACGGCACGCCGGCGGTGATCGAAACCCACATGTCGTGGGTGTTCCTGGCGGGGGACCGCGTGCTGAAGCTCAAGAAACCGGTGCGCACGTCGTTCCTCGACTTCTCGACGCTGGGGGCGCGCGAGTTCAACTGTCGCGAGGAAGTGCGTCTCAACGGGCGGCTCGCCCCTGGCGTCTATGTTGGCGTCGTTCCTCTGCTCGCGCGGCCCGATGGCGGGCTCGCGATCGGCCGGGCCGAGGGTCCGGCCGACGGGCAGATCGTCGACTGGCTGGTGCAAATGCATCGCATTCCGCGCGAGCGGATGCTCGACGTCGCGCTGGCCGCCGGCACGGTGTCCCCCGCAGACATTGCACGGCTGGGCGAGCGGCTCGCACAGTTCTTCCAGAGTGCGGCGTCGGTGCAGCTTGCCGGGTCCGCCTACGTGAAGCGCTTCATCGCTTCGCAGGCGATGAACCGGAGCGTGCTGCTGCAACCCGGGTTTCACGAGGCCGCAACTGCCGATGCGCTCGAGCAGTTCGATCGCGCACTGCATAGGCATGCGGAGTTGCTGGGCACGCGCGCGGAGGCCGGACATCTGCGCGAGGGGCACGGCGACCTTCGGCCGGAGCACATCGGCCTGGATGGCACGCCGGTCGTCATCGATTGCCTGGAGTTCAATCGGGCGCTGCGCGAGGTGGACCCATTTGACGAGCTGGCGTTTCTCGATCTCGAGTGCCGCATGCTCGGGGCCGACTGGATCGGCCAGCGGCTCATCGCGCACTGCGCCGCAGCCTTGCAGGACTCCGTGCCGCCGCCGGTGATGGCGCTTTACACCACGCATCGGGCGCTGGTGCGGGCACGGCTCGCGATGGCGCACCTGCTCGACGCCGAGCCGCGCACCCCGGCGCGCTGGAAGCCGCAGGCGCAGCGCTATGTGGCAACGGCGCGCAAGGCGCTCACACCGTTGCTGGCCGACGCGGCCGGATAACGCGGGCCTAAGACCAGCTCGCGTGCTGCTTGCGGATCTCCGCCGCGAAGAGTGCAGCGCACGGCAGCACTTCGACGCGTTCGCGCGCGGCCGGCGTGGTCAGGCGGAACAACGGCACGGCATCGGTGACGAACACGCGCTCAACCGGTGCGCGCTGCAACGATTCGGTGGCCGGGCTCACGAACAGGCCATGCGCGGCAAATGCCAAGACGCGCCGCGCTCCCGCCTTTGTCAGCGCGGTCGCCGCCCGCTCGATCGTGCCGAAGGTGGCGATCAGGTCGTCGAGGATCAGGACGGTGGCGTCGCGCACCTCGCCGGTGACGATCTCGCCGCCGCTCACGACCCCGGCGCTGCGGCGCTTGTCGACGAAAGCCTGGCCGATCGGCCGCTGCCATGCCGCCTCCAGCGCCTCGCGCCACAGTTGCACACGTTTCACGCCGCCGACGTCGGGTGAAGCGACCACCACCGGCGCGTCACCGACCAGCTTCGCGGCGGCCGCGGTGAAGAGTTCATACGGCTCGAGATTCACCGCGCGGCGGCGGAATGCGTTATCGAAAGCGGCGACGTTGTGCGCTTCGAGCGTGATCAGCCCGTCGCAGCCGGCCGCCTCGAACAACTGCGCGATGACGCGTACCGACACCGGATCGAAGGGCTTGGTGCGCCGGTCCTTGCGTGCATAGGCGAGATACGGCGTGACCGCGGTGATGCGTCGCGCGCCGTGGTCGCGCAGCGCGGCGATGAAGAGGAGCAGCCGAAGCAGCTTGTCGTCACCGCTCGCAGCGGGACTGCCGTGCAGGCTCTGCACGACGAACACATCCTTGCCGTCCGGATCGACCAGCGGGCGGATCTTGTGCTCACCGTCCTCGAACGTGCGCTCCTCGTGCGGAGCCAGCGGATGCCCGAGCTCATGCCCGATCGCCGCGCCGAAGTCGCGCGAGGCGTCCAGTGCGAACAGCAACATGCCGCGCCTCAGTGGTCTTCGAGGCGCGTGGTCGCTTCTTCGGCCGGCTGGCCAGTGTCGGGATCGACCCACTCGGCAATGCCGAATTCAGCCTCAGCCTCGGCTACGGTCCCGCCAGGTTCCAGCGCGGTTTCGATTCCTTCGCGCAGGGCGCCGAGCGCATCGATCGCCGTGGCGAACGGTCCGAACTCCTGGCGACCGTTGTCGGCCACCCAGTAATAGCCGTCGGGTCGCGCGACGACGCGCGAAGCCTCATCGACCAGCGGCGCACTTGTGTCCTGGCCGGGCGCCGTGACGGTGGGCGTGCGTTTCATCTCGATCTCCTGTTCGCCACCTTGGCCCTTCCAGCCTACGGGGCGCCGGCGCGCCGCCGTTGACCGCTGTCAATGGGGCGGCGGAGGTTCGAGAACGCGCATGCCCGCGTGGGCGAGCTAGGGAGCCGGCTTGATGACTGCTTTGGTGTTCTTCACCGGGTCATCCACGCCAGCGATGAATGACGTGTCCCGGTGCGTGGCGGCGGTACTGCGGCGGCGTGGTTCAGTCAAATGGCTCAATCGGCAGGAACGCGCCGAGGCCGGTGAGATTGAACTTCGACTCGATCTCCTGCAGACACTGGAAGGCGTCACCGGTCACCGAACCGCGCTGGTGCAGTGCGGACCACGGCTTGCGCGCGGTGCGCGCCGTGATGACATACCGCGGCGGCCGTTTGTCCGGCGGCTGCTGGCGCCCGGATACCGTGACCTGCTGCACCGTGGGCAAGGCCGCGAAGATTTCTCCCATCAGCCGCAGCACCAGTCCGAGCGCATGGCGGTTGTGGAGCTTGGTGTGGATCACTTCGGACATGCGGCGCACGGCGACGCGATTGCCGTAGTCGATCGCCGCTTCACGGTCCGGCAGCGTCGGCAGCAGTGGCAGCTGCACATCCATGCGCACCGAGGTCACGTCGTCGAAGTCGAAAGCGACCGTGACCGGCAGCGGCCACAGGATGTCCTTCAGGCAGGCCAGCAGGTGATCGTGCATAGCTTCGATGACGCCCTGCGCGGCGCGCTGGCTGTGCTCCTGCAATTCCTTCTGTGAGGCGTCCCACGCGAACCGGCGCTTCATCCACTTGGCGCGGTCGTCGAGGTAGTCGTTCATCGCCTGCGGGTCGTAGACGTGCTTGCCGTTCTTCTCGCCGATCGGCCGCGGCATTTCCGGAGTGGACTCGGCAAAGGGCCGCACGCTCACTGGGACGAGCTGGTGGTCGGGCGAGGGCGTCCAGCGCTGCGGATTCGCCATTGCCTCCACGTGCTCGTTGAGGTGTGCACACACCGAGAGCGCGGCGTCGCGCTCCATGTCGGCAGCGCCATCGACGAGGTTGGCCAGCGGGTCCACGTGCTGGTTCGATCGCACAGGCCGCACCAGCTTGGCGTAGCCGTACTGGTCGATGCGCACCTTCATTTCGCTGTCTGGCAGAGCAAAGCTGGTGGCCTGGCCGCCCATGTCGCTTTCCGTGTCGCTGGTCAGCGTGACCTGTGACCGGCGCCGGTACACCGCGCTCTGGCCGTCCGCACTGGCGAACGACGGAATCAGCCGGTACGGCGGCAGCCACCGCACCTTCTCGCCGAATGAGGCGACATGGCGGTAACGCAGCGGCACCAGCATCGCGCTGGCAGGCGTTTCGGGCTCGACGGAAGACGCGTACATCGGCAGTGGTGGATCGTCCACGGACGCGCGGGCCTTCCGCCACTGCGGATCCCCGCTCGATGGCTGATTATCCGCCGCAACCCGCGCGCTGCAGCACCGGGGCAACGTTGGAAAAGAGTGGTTGCTCACCGCCGATTCGGTGCCACGCTGGGCTTGCGCGCCCGCGCAGGCTTCGTTTGACCGGATCCGAAAGGGCGCCCGCGTGGTCCGGTACGCTTGCCCGCCATGTCGTCGATCCTTCCTGCCGTACGCGGTGCCCTGGCGTCCACCGTAGTCGCGCTGAACACGCTCTTTGGCGTGGCGCTGATGGTCCCGTTTGCGTTGGCCAAGCTGCTGCTTCCCTTCACGGCGGTGCGGCACGTGACGGATCGCGCGCTCAACGCGATTGCCACCGGCTGGATCGGAGTCAACAACGCCTGGATCGACTGGGTCGGCGATACCTTATGGGATGTACAGGGGATCGAGGGCCTGGACCCGCGCGGCTGGTACCTGGTGTCGAGCAACCACCAGAGCTGGGTCGACATCCTGGTGCTGCAGAAGATCTTCAATCGTCGCATTCCGATGCTGAAGTTCTTCCTGAAGAAGCAGCTGATGTGGGTGCCGGTGATCGGGCTCGCTTGGTGGGCGCTCGACTTCCCGTTCATGCAGCGGCGCGGCGGGGCTTCGAGCGCGCAGGACCTCGAGCGCGCCCGCAAGGCCTGCGAGAAGTTCCGCCTCGTGCCGACCTCGGTGATCAACTTCCTGGAGGGCACGCGCTTCACCCGCGCCAAGCACGATGCGCAGGAATCGCCCTACGAGCACCTGCTGAAGCCCAAGGTCGGCGGCATCGCCACCGCGCTGACCACGCTCGGCAGCCAGTTCCACCGGCTGCTCGATGTGACGATCGTCTATCCGGACGGACCGCCCGAGTTCTGGACGCTGCTGTCGGGCCGCTTGCCGCGCGTGACGGTTCGGGTTCAGCAGCGCGAGATCCCGGCCGAGTTGCTGGCCGGCGACTACGGCAGCGACCCGACCTTCCGCACGCGCATGCAGGAGTGGATCAATGGACTATGGGCCGAGAAGGATGCGCTCATCGGACGGCTGAAGGCCGCCGTCTGAACCGTTTTTCGGCGCCGCGCGTATCGTTCATTCCTCGACCCGAGGAGCGCGCCGATGTTCGAAGCCACCATCGCCGGAAGTCTGCCGAAGCCCGGCTGGCTCGCCGAAACCGACAAGCTGTGGCCTCAGTGGAAACTCGCCGGCGAGGAACTCGCGGCCGCCAAGCGCGATGCGACGCTGCTGTGGCTGAAGGAGCAGGAAGATGCCGGGCTCGACATCGTCGGTGACGGCGAACAGTCGCGCCAGCACTTCGTGCACGGCTTCCTCGAGTACGTGGAGGGCATCGACTTCGAGCACAAGGTCGAGATGGGCATCCGCAAGGATCGCTACAAGGCGATGGTGCCGCAGGTCGTCGGGCTGCTGAAGCTCAAGGGTCGCGTGCACCAGGTCGAGGCGAAGCTCGCGCGGGACCACACCAGGAAGAAGCTGAAGATCACGCTGCCGGGGCCGATGACGATCGTCGACACCGTCGCCGACCGCTACTACGGCGACCGCGTGAAGATGGCGATGGCGTTTGCCGAGCTGCTGAACCAGGAGGCGCGCGCCTTGCAGGCGGACGGCGTCGACGTGATCCAGTTCGACGAGCCGGCGTTCAACGTCTACATGGATGACGTCAAGGCCTGGGGCATCAAGGCGCTGGACCGTGCGGCCGAAGGACTGACGTGCATGACCGTCGTGCATATCTGCTACGGCTACGGCATCAAGGCCAACGTCGACTGGAAGTCGACGCTCGGCTCGGAGTGGCGCCAGTACGAGGAGATCTTCCCGGCGATCGCGAAGAGCACGATCAAGGCGGTTTCGCTGGAGTGCATGAACGCGAAGGTGCCGATGCACCTGATGAAGCTGCTCGAAGGCAAAGACCTGCTGGTCGGCGTCATCGACGTGGCTTCCGACGTGGTCGAGACGCCGGAGCAGGTCGCGGACACCATCGGCAAGGCGCTGCAGTTCGTCGCCAAAGAGCATCTCTTTCCGTGCACCAACTGCGGCATGGCGCCGATGAAGCGCGAGATCGCGCTGGCCAAGCTCGCCGCGCTCGGCAAGGGTGCGGAACTTGCGCGCCAGCGCTACGGGACGATGGACGCCCCCACGCTCACTTCGTTCGCTGCCCCCCAAGGGGGCGCTCAGTGCCCTTCGGAGCGGCCGGGCGGGCACTGACATGAGCCGCCGCACGCTCAATCTCGACGATCGTCTGCACGACTATGTCGTGCGGCACAACCGCGAGCATCCGGAGCTGGCCAATCTGCGCGAGGCGACCGCCTCGCATCCGCGCGCCAACATGCAGATTTCTCCCGAGCAGGGCGCGCTGCTCGCGATGTTGGTGAAGCTGATCGGCGCGCGCCGCACGATCGAAATCGGCGTGTTTACCGGTTACAGCGCGCTGGCGGTGGCGTTGGCACTGCCAGCCGACGGCAAGCTGCTCGGCTGCGACATCAGCGACGAGTTCACACGCGTCGGCCGCCCGTACTGGGAGCGTGCTGGAGTCGCCGACAAGATCGAGCTGGTGCTCGAGCCGGCGCTGCACACGCTCGATGCACGGCTCGCGACCGGCGAGGCGGGTCGCTATGACTTCGCGTTCATCGATGCCGACAAGGTGAACTACGACGGCTACTACGAGCGCTGCCTGAAGCTGCTGCGCACGGGTGGGCTGATTGCGTTCGACAACGTGCTGTGGAGCGGGCGCGTCGCCGACAAGGTCGATCCGTCCGACGACGCCGACACCGCGGCGCTGCAGTGGCTCAATGCCAAGCTGCAGCGCGATGAGCGCATCGACGTTGCGCTGTTGCCGATCGGTGACGGGCTCACTCTTGCCAGAAAGAAATAGCGTCGCTTGTGTCCGCGACGTTCGCTGACATCTCAGCAGGCGCGTGTGCGGGGCGAGTCGCCCTGCCGCTACAGCACGAGGCGCGTCAGCCACTCGGCCGTGAGAGCGGGGCGCATCTCGCCCTGCCGCTCGATCGTCACCAGCCAGGTGAGTTGCACGCAGCCGGGTACGTCTTCGAGATGCGCCAGCGCGAAGCGCCCGCGCAGCAGGCTGCCCGCCGGCACCGGCGCGACAAAGCGCACGCGATCGAAGCCGATGTTCATGCCGGCCTGCACACCGGCAACGCGCAGGCAGTTTTCGATCAGCACCGTGAGCAGCGATAGCGTCAGGAAGCCGTGCGCCACGGTACAGCGCCGGCCTGCGCCATCGCGGAAGGGTGATTCACGCGCGGCGCGTTCGGTATCGACGTGTATCCACTGTGCGTCGCGAGTAGCCTCCGCGAACTCGTCAATGATCGACTGCGAGACCTCGATCCAGTCGCTGACTGCGATCTCGCGACCGACAACGTCGCGCAACTGATCGATCGAGACGACGGTAGTCATGGTTCGGCGTGTTGCCGCGGCATCAGGCGCTGGCGCAGGCAGGCTTCGCATACGCAATCCGCGCCGGCGACCAGGCGTTCGGCGGCCAGTGGCGGCAGGCTCGCGCACCAGCACCGCACGGAATCGTTGGCGCCGCAATGGAACGCCGTGCCGCACTGTGCGCAGCGGCGCGAACCCGAAGGAGCTATGTCGGCAACCATGGCCGTGCGAGCGTAGCGCGAAGCCGTGACACCTTGGAGATTGACCCTCCTCAAGGCCCTGCTGAAGCCGTCTGGCAGATGCGCGGTGGCCGGCTATGTTGAAAGGGAGGTGTCAACCTCAATGGGAGATAGCTAATGAAACGCTCGATCATCCAAGCGGCCCTTGTCGGCGCCTGCCTTGCGATTGCAGCGACCGGAGCGCTCGGCCAGGGCAAAGTTGATCTCGGCAAGCGCGAATACGACGCCAACTGCGCGAGTTGTCATGGCCCGAAGGGCGCCGGTGACGGCCCGAACAAGCCATACCTGACCAGGAGCCCGACCGACCTGACCACGCTGGCCAAGGCAAACAACGGCATCCTGCCGGTCAATCGGCTTTACGAGTCGATCGATGGCTCCAAGGCGATCCCCGGGCATGGTTCGCGTGACATGCCGACGTGGGGAAATGCCTATCGCATCAAGGCAGCTGAGTACTATCTCGACTCGCCATACGACCCTGAGGCCTTTGTACGCGCCAGGATCCTCGCGCTGATCGAGTACATCTCGCGGCTGCAGGTGAAATAAGGCGCGACACACGGCCTGCCGAGCACCGGCACGTGGCTGTAAGGAAGGGGCCCCGCGATACGGGGCCCCGATGTGCCGCTGTGCCGGGACTACTGCGGCACCAGCACTGTGCGGGTGGCGGTGTCGAAATTGATCACGTCCGCGGCCGACGGCGTTGCCGAGATCGGCGGCAGGTTGGTTGCGACGCTGATCGCCGGCGCTGCGCCGGGCGTGCCGCCGCGTGGCGTCGTGCGTACCACCTGCGACGGCGGTAGCGTGCCACCTGCGCGCAGGCGATTCCACATGAGGTTCAGTGCCTGGATGTTGTAGTAGTGCAGCGGGACGAAGCGCGTGTCGTAGCCGGCCAATGGCAGGAATGCATCGAAGTGCTGGGCGTTCTCGACTTCAATGTAAGTGAGTCGACTGGCGATGCCCTCGACGGTCCGGTTGGTTCCGAAATAGGCGCGCGACGAGAAGTTCACTGGCACCAGCGCATCAGCGCGGCCGTGCACGATGATGGTCGGCTTGCCACGCAGGTTGCCGTTCACGCGGACCTCTTCCACTCCGACACGCAGTGCTGGGTTCGGCGCAGTCCACAGGTTGCGCAGGCAGTTGGCACCGCTGAACGCGAAGTTGCCGTCAGCCAGCGTGTGCAGTGTGGCGCCGCCGCTGGCGTCGTTGTAGACGAGGTTGATGCCATTGGTGGGTGGCACGCCGTTGCCGTTGCCGAACAGCGTCAGCATCGGCGAGACCGCCGGCGCGGCGGGCGCGCCGGTGGCGCCAGTGGTGGCGAAGCTGAAGCCGCACAGGTTGTCGGTCACCTTCGCACGCGCGTAGGCGTTCGCGTACGTGACCGCAACTCCCGGTGTCGCCTGCGTGCTCCAGTGTGAGGCATGCAGGACGTTCGACTCGGGCTGCCAGCCGGCGTCGATCAGCGCCTGCAGTGCGTTGTTGGCCTGTGTCGCAAAGTCGGCGCCGCCGATGATGCCGGCCGCAGCGAGTGCGGCGCAGCGTCCGGTGGCGCCCGCAAGCGGCACGCCCGCGAGCAGCGGCGAGGCCGCATTGGTCGCGGCATACGCGGCGCAGGGCTGCAGCAGGTTCGCCAGCGTCGTGTAGTCGTAAAGTGGGCGCCCGATCGCGGACGACGCGTACGCGGTGCCGCCGCGCGCGACATTGATCCCGCTCGCCGGCAACCGCACGTTGATCTGGGGTTCCCCGGCGACGACACCGTCAATCAGTCCGGCAGTGTCCTGCTCGGCGGCGGCGATCGAAGCGCCGGCGCCGTTTGACGCGGAAGCGGCGATCACCGTCGTGTTGCCGGCGCTGAACTGCACGGTCTTTGCCGTTCCTCCCGCCACCGGCGGCGCGAACTGCTCATTCAGGACATACAGCGCGAACTCGATCGCCTGCAGCGTGAAGCGACCCCAGTCTTTCTCCGGGTTCGCCTGCGAATGCGCGTGCTTGAACGCATAGCGGTTCGGAAGCAGCGTGCGGTACGCGGCGAGCTCGGTGGCCGTCAGGTCCGCAGTGAACAGGCTGGCAGTGCCGGCGGTGACCGCGTTCGCCGTCAGGCCGTCGATCAGCGTGATGGTGTTGGTTTCGAGTTCGTGGCCGCCGCTACCGGTGCCCTTGTCCGTATAGGCGACCGCGCAGCCGCGCTTCAGTCCCCATTCCGCCGCCGCGGAGACCGCGCCGTAGACGCCGCGCGAGCCGGACGAGGTTGCGGTCACGATGCAGGGCGTGCCGGAGTTGAATGTGGACGGCACCTGCACCATCAGTGTCGCGGCCGCCTTGCCCGACGCGTCGAGGCTGTACGCAAGATGTTCGGTGCCGCCGATCTTGCCGGCGCCGGCGGCCGTGTTCACCGTGCCATCGAGCGCCACGTTGGGACCGTAAAGCAAGCCGTAGCCGCCGTTGGTGGTCATGTCGACCAGCGCGCGGTAGTTGTTGTAGAGCGCGCGGGTGCGCAACTCCTTGGCAGTGGGTGTGGCCGACACCGCCGGCGGCGTGGCGCTCTGCAGGCCATCCCAGCCCAGGCCACCGGTCAGCAGGTCATCGGCGCTGCCGTTGTAAGTGGTTGTAACGATCGTGCCGACATAGGCCGGCTTGGTGTTAACTGTCGGTGAACCGCCTGTGACGTCATCGTCATCGCCGCAGGCACCCAAGGCGCCTACGGCAACGAACGGCAACGCGAACAGCATCTTCCTTGACATGACTTGGTTTCCTTAGGAATGGTGGACCAACGACGAGTCGCTTGTTGATCCCATTGGCCGTGCCTGACGCGGTCTGTGGAGGGGTTGCACGCTTCCGTCGGCGAAGTGGACGCGATGACATGATCTTCGTCACGCTGGCGTCGCGCCCACCGCCTTACCGGCGCGTAGCATGGCATGTGCCGGCCGCGCGTCGGCCGCTGTCATCGAAACCCCTGACGCAGTCGTTAAGCCGACAGGAGATCGCGATGAAGACTCGCATATTTGCCGCCGCCGCCCTGCTGGCGCTGGCCTCCCTTGCGGTCGTAACGATCGCTGCCGAAGCGCAGAACGCACCTCGTCCCTATGCCGGTCGCGGTTATGCCGGTACGCCACCGCCGGGTGGACCGACGCGCGGCGGCGGAGCCGTCGTGAATCCCGGCGGCAGCTACAGCGGCGGCTACGCCGCTGGCGGCTACACCGGCGGCGCCTATCGCGGCTACTACGCCGGCGGTTGGCGTGGCCAACCCGGCTATGGATACCGCCCGTGGGCACCCTACTGGCGTCCCGCCTGGGGCTGGGGCGGCTGGGGTTGGGGTGGCTGGGGCTGGGGTGGTTGGGGCTGGGGAGTCGGCTGGAATCCAGGCTGGTGGGGCCCGGGCTATTGGGGCTGGAGTGTCGGGGCGCCGGTGTTCGTGACACCGTCAGTAAGCGGTGCGTGGATCCTGCCGCCGAGTGCGACCACCTACATCGAGCGCGACGTCGAGACGACGACGCAGCCGGTGCAACCGGCACAGCAGTGGTGGTACTGGTGCGCAAGTTCGCGTGCCTACTACCCGTATGTGGAAAGCTGCGCGGAAGCCTGGCAGCGCATTGAGCCGCGCGTGCCAGCGGGAACCCAATGAACGCCCGGTTGGCAGCGCTGCTGCGCGTCGGTGCAATTGCGGCCACGGCGCTGCTTGCCGCGTGCGTCACCGTGCCTGCGGGACCGTCAGTCGCGTCGCTGCCGGGCACGAAGAAATCGTGGGACCATTTCCAGGCCGATGACGCCTCCTGCCGCGGTTACGCCGCGAGCCTGACCGGCACACCCGGCGATGCTGCCGCGCAGGCTGGCGTAGGCAGTGCCGTCGCGGGAACGGTGATCGGTGCGGCGCTCGGTGGACTGATTGGCGGCAGTGAAGGGGCCGCCGTAGGGGCGGGCATGGGCCTGTTCAGCGGCAGCGTCGTCGGCGCGGGCAACGCGCAGGTGGCCGGCTCGGTGACACAGCAGCGCTACGACAGCGCCTACTACCAGTGCATGTATGGGCTCGGCAACCGCGTCCCCGCACCCGCGGGCTATGTGGCGCGCAATACCGCGCCGCGCGCCTCATTCTCGGCCAACGGGCCGCCGCCGAATGCGGCGATTCCTCCGCCGAACACGCCACCCCCGGCGTCTCTATCACCGCGGTCCTCGCCGCCACCGAACGCGGCGATTCCCCCGCCGAACACACCGCCCCCGTCCCCCTATCAATTACCGCGCTGAAGCAGACCGGCCGACGTCGGTCAGGCAACTTGGGTATCGTTTCGCCCGACGAACCCCGGTGATTGAGCCATGAGCCATAAGCACGCCAACCTGCTGCGCGAGATCTTCCACGACCCGATCAACACCAACATTCACTGGCGCGAAGTCGAATCGCTCCTGAAGCACCTCGGTGCCGACGTGGAGTCGTTGTCGGGCGCACGCATCCGCGTGAAGCTGGGTCACGGCGAAGGCATCCTGCATCGGCCGCATCACGGCGGCAACACGCTGGACCGTAATTCGGTGCAACACCTGCGCGAGCTGCTGGCGCGCGGCGGTGCCACGCCAGCGTTGTACGAGGCGGCGCAGAAAGAAGCCGAAGAGCCGCAGGACAAGAAGCGCCGCGGTTAAAGCTGCGTAGCAATTTCGCTGCCGGCGGCGTATGGGCAAGTAAGTTGCTGTGCTCCCATGTTTACTCACTATCCGGGGTGCGCGGTCATGGCGAAGTACGGCAAGAAAGCGCAGGAAAAGGTCGAAGAGACCATGCGCGAGTTCAAGAAAGGGAAGCTCAGGAGCGGCGGGTCGGGGAAGAAGGTGACGAACCCGAAGCAGGCCGTCGCGATCGGATTGTCAGAGGCACGCGAGGCCGGAGCCAAGGTGCCGAGGAAGGCGTCCTCGAACCGCACCGCCTCGGGCGACAACAAGCCGGCAGCAAGGAAGTCGTCCGGCAGGAAGTCGCCCCGACGCGGATCCTCGAGCAGGAGATAGTCTGCACGGGTCTTGCTGATCGCGCTGTCGGTGGCGCTCCCATGGGATCCGGCAGCCGCGCCCTGAGCGCATCGCACTGAATCGGCTGCGGCATACTGCGTGCCATCGATGGAGGCGCAGCGATGACGTGGCTGGTTCTCGGTCTGGTTCTCTTTCTCGGCACGCACTCGGTGCGGATCTTTGCCGATTCGTGGCGCGGCGGGCGCATCGCCAAAATGGGGCTGATGCCGTGGAAGGGCGTCTACTCGGTGATCTCGATCATCGGCTTCGTGCTGGTCGTCTGGGGTTACGGCGTCGCGCGGGGAGCGCCGGTAGTTCTGTACGCGCCGCCGGTGTGGACCAGGCACGTCGCGGCGCTGCTGACGATCCCGGCGTTCATCCTGCTGGTGGCGGCCTATGTGCCGGGCACACGCATCAAGCGCGCGGTCGGGCATCCGATGGTGGCCGGCGTGAAAATCTGGGCGTTTGCGCACCTCCTTGCCAACGGCACGCTGGCCGACGTCGTGCTGTTCGGCGCGTTTCTCGTCTGGGCGATCGCGGACTACATCGTGGCGCGGCGGCGCGATCGTGCGGCGGGTACGGTGTACGTGGTCGGGCCGGTCTCGCGCGACATCATCGCGGTGATGGTTGGGCTCGTCGCCTGGGCGGTGTTTGCCTTCTGGCTGCACGGCGCCTGGATTGGTGTGCGGCCCTTCGGTTGACCGATCGCAGCGCTAAGCTGCGGATTCCTCAATCGCTTCGGTGGTCGCCGATATGAATTCAACACTCCGGGGCCGTGGGCTGCTGCGCGCGGGCCTGCTGGCGCTTTTCATCGCCCTGGTCGGCTGCACTTACTACGCGCCGCCGCCCGGACCGAGCACCTACGACCGGGCCTACAACGCGATGCTGGGCGCGATGTCGGACCAGGGTGTCAAGGTCACGGATGCGAACCCGGCCGGCGGGCTGATTACCGGCCAGCGTGGCGGCATCACCGTGATTGCCACGGTGGCGCCGCAGCCGGACGGCACGACGAAGGTCGAGTTCCGCACCAAGGGCGACATCAACCAGGACCCCAACCTGATCAATCGCATCACCGGCTCGTACAACACCCGCATGGGGCGCTGAGCGATCGGTGGCGCGCTAGCTGGCGTGCGCGCCGACGAGGCCGTCGATTCGAGTCAGCACTTCGGGCGTCAGCTTGGACACGACCTCGAGCGCCTTCATGTTCTCACTGATCTGCTCGACGCGTGTGGCGCCGGTGATCACGGTGCTGACCCGCGGATTGCGCACGCACCAAGCCAGCGCGAGTTGCGCCAGCGTGCAGCCGAGTTCCTTCGCCACGCTTTCCAGCTTGCCGACGACAGCATTCTTCGCCGGATCGGTGAGGCCCTCGCGCAGGAACGCATAGGTCTCGAGCGCGCCGCGCGATCCCGGCGGGACTCCCTTCTGGTACTTGCCCGACAGCAGTCCTGAGGCGAGCGGGCTCCAGGTCGTGAGCCCAAGACCGATGTCCTCGTACAGCCGCGCGTACTCCTGCTCGACGCGCTGGCGATGCAACAGGTTGTATTGCGGCTGCTCCACCACCGGCTTGTGCAGGTTGCGCCGGTCCGCGATTTCCCACGCTGCAAGGATCTCGTCCGCGTTCCACTCGCTGGTGCCCCAGTAGAGTGCCTTGCCGCGTTCGATGATGTTGTGCATCGCCCAGACCGTCTCTTCGATCGGCGTGTTGGGATCGGCGCGATGGCAGTAGACCAGGTCGACATAGTCGAGCTGCAGGCGCTTCAACGAGCCGTCGATCGCGTCGAGCAGGTACTTGCGGTTCAGCGTGTTGTTGTCGTTGGCGCAGGTGCGCATGCCCCAGTAGAACTTGGTCGACACGATGTACTTGATGCGCGGCCAGGCAAGCTCCTTCAGCACCTTGCCCATGATGACCTCGCTGTCACCTTTGGCGTAGATCTCGGCGTTATCGAAGAAGTTGACTCCCGCATCGAAAGCTGCGGCCATCAGTTCGCGCGCGGCGCGGGTATCGACCTGGTTGCCGTAGGTGACCCAGGAGCCGAACGACAGTTCGGAAACTTTCAGGCCGGAGCGGCCGAGGCGGCGGGTGTTCATCGAATGGGAGCGCAGCTGTCGAGAAGGCAGAAGCGCGCAGTCTACTGAGCGCGTCCGTCAGCGGGATGCGCCTCAACGCTCGCGCGTCAAGGGCACGAAGCGCACGCCGATCGTCCGGCGCGTGACGGCACGGCCGTCGGCGTCCTTGCGGATCAGCAGAAGTTCCTGGCTGAAGGAGTGCGTACCGACCGGGATCACCAGTCGCCCACCGGGCTTGAGTTGCTCGACCAGTGCTGGCGGCACATGGTCGGGCGCGGCGGTGACGATGATGCCGTCGAAGGGCGCGGCCTCGGGCCAGCCGCGGTACCCGTCGCCGACGCGGGTCTCGACATTGCGCACGCCGGCGGCATCGAGCGCCACACGCGCCTGCTGCGCCAGCGGCGCGACGATCTCGATCGAGTAGACCTTCAGCACGCAGGCGGCGAGCACCGCGGCCTGGTAGCCGGACCCGGTGCCGACCTCGAGCATGACGTCGGTCGGACGGGGATCCAGCAGTTCCGTCATCAACGCAACGATGAACGGTTGCGAGATCGTCTGGTCGTGGCCGATCGGCAGCGGGCGGTTCTCGTAGGCGTGCGAGACGAACTGCGGCGGCACGAAGCGTTCGCGCGGCACGGTCTCGAGCGCGCGGCGCACGGCGGGGCTGAGCGCAGTGCGGCCGGTGCTGCCGGCCGTTGCCCGCATGTCGTCGTCGATTTCGGCGAGCAGGCGCCGGCGCGCCGTGTCGAAATCGTCCCGTCCTGACGCCGACGGAGGCAGCGTCAGCGCGGCAAGGGCTGCGGCGAGGCCGGCGAAGAAGCTGCGCCGAGGACGCATCGCTCGCTACTGCCGCGGCGCCGCGTGCACCGGGTCGACCCAGTAGACCGCCTCCGGCTGCTCGACCGCCTCGATGTCGAGGTTGACGACGACGGCTTCGTTGTCGCTGCGCACCAGCACGCATTCCAGCGCCTCGTCGGTGGAGGCATTGATCTCCTGGTGCGGCACGTACGGCGGCACGAAGATGAAGTCGCCCGCCTCGGCCTCTGCCACGAACTCGAGCTTGTCGCCCCAGCGCATGCGCGCCTTGCCGCGCACGACGTAGATGACGCTCTCGAGTGCGCCGTGATGGTGCGCGCCGGTCTTTGCGTTCGGGTGGATCGTCACCGCGCCAGCCCACAGTTTCTGCGCGCCGACGCGCGCCGCGTTGATCGCCGCGGCGCGATGCATGCCCGGCGTCTGCGCGGTGTTCGGATCGAGCTGGTCTCCCTTGATGACACGCACGCCCTGCGTGCGCCAGTCCGGATGGGGATCGTGCATGTTGCCTCCTGCGTCAAAAGACCATGATGCGAGCCGCGCTCACGGCTGGCAAGGCGCCGGCGTCCCCTTGAGGCGCCAACCGGACGCCCATCGTGGACATAAGCACATTTGCAGCCCAGCGTTAGCTACAAGGCAGGTCTCGGCAACGCATTCTCGCTGGCGGTGTTGCCGGACTTCGCAGTCGGCAGCTTTTTCGGGGCGCTGCACATCGAGCGCTGGCTCGCCGCCGCCTTTGCCGGGTCGCTGATCGGCGTGCGCCTGCGGGCACGCCTGGGGTTACGCGGATGATGCGGACGAAGCGTGCTCTCGCGTTTGCGGCTATCTTCTGGGCGGCCGCGCTCGGACTGCTTGCGCTCGACTGGGCGACGTCGACGCCGCACAATCACTTCGGCGAACCCCCGTCGTGGCAACTCGGCCACGAGCGTGTCGAAGGCGCCGGTCACTGTGCCGCGCCGCTGAAGTGAAGCGCACACATCGCTAGGCCGCTGCGCGCCACGAAGCCTCCGCGCCACCGGTCACGTCGATCTCGACGCTGAGCACAGAAGAATCGAGCGGATCAAGGCGAAGCCGCGCGCCCGCGCGCCGCATGCAATCCAGCATCGGCTGATTGCTGTGCAGCACGTCGCCAAACAGGCGCTGCACGCCGCTTTCGCGCGCGCTGCGTTCGAGGTGACGCAGCAGGCGTGTGCCGAGCCCGCTCCGCTGCCAGTCATCGGCCACCGCAAGGGCGAAGTCGGCGGTTTCCGGTTCGTCAGAGCGCCGCACCCAGCGTGCCTCGGCCACCTGGCGTTCCACTCCGTCGACGAATACCGCGGCCAAAATGGCGAGGTGCGTCTGGTAGTCGACTTCGGTCATGTAGCGCAGGGTCGCCGGCGGAAGTTCGACCAGCGGGCCATGAAAGCGGCGCCGGCGGCTCAGCGGCGACAGTTGACGCACGAAGGCCTGCTGCAGGTCCGCGTCCTGCGGCAGCACCGGGCGCACCAGTACGGAGCGACCATCGTTCAGGCGCATCGATTCGATCAGCGCCGTCGGGATGCGGTGGACGGCATACGGCGCGTTCGCCGCGAAATCAGCGTGGGGCTGCATGGGCACTCCTTTCGCGGCTTCGGTGCAGCGAGAGGCCATGCTGGGCTGTGCGCGTATCGCGCGGATGTCGATCCGGCAACGGATTGTTTCGGCGCCGCGCACATGCCGCTGTGCAACTCGCGCGGCGGGTCAGGCAAGGGTGCGAGCAGATCGACGCGCCGCCGAGTCGCCCCGCGCTGTGCTACTCGGTGGGCAGGAACCCCTCGGTCGACAGGTAACGCTCGCCGGTGTCGTAGTTGAACCCGAGCACGCGGCTGCCGGCCTTGAGTTCCGGCAGCTTTTTCGCGATCGCGGCCAACGTCGCTCCTGACGAGATGCCGACCAGCAGTCCTTCCTCGCGTGCGGCGCGGCGCGCCATTTCACGCGCTTCCTCCGCCTCGACCGTGATCACGCCATCGAGCACCTCGGTCTTCAGGTTGTGCGGGATGAAACCGGCGCCGATTCCCTGAATCGGATGCGGCGACGGTTGGCCGCCCGAGATCACCGGCGAGGCGGCCGGCTCGACCGCGAACACCTTCAGCCCCGGCCACTTCGGCTTCAGCACCAGTCCGACTGCGGAGATGTGCCCGCCGGTGCCCACACCGGTGATGACGGCGTCGAGCCCTTCGGGAAAGTCGCGCAGGATCTCCTGCGCGGTGGTCTGCACGTGCACATCGATGTTGGCCGGGTTGTCGAACTGCTGTGGCATCCAGGCGCCCGGCGTGTCAGTGACCAGCTGCTGTGCGCGCTCGATCGTGCCCTTCATGCCTTTCTCGCGCGGCGTGAGAATGAACTTCGCGCCGTAGGCCAGCATCAGGCGGCGGCGCTCGACCGACATGCTGTCCGGCATCACGAGGATCAGCGGATACCCTTTGACCGCCGCCACCATTGCCAGACCGATGCCGGTATTGCCCGAGGTCGGCTCGACGATCGTTCCCCCCGGCTTGAGGCGCCCGTCGCGCTCGGCGGCTTCGACCATCGACAGGGCGATGCGGTCCTTGATCGAGCCGCCGGGATTGGCGCGCTCCGATTTCGACCAGACTTCGTAGCCGGCGGGGAACAGCCGGTTGATCCGGATGTGCGGAGTGTTGCCGATGGTTTCTAGGACGTTGGCCGCACGCATGGAAGGCTCCTTAAGTGAATACGCCGAACGCTACGCGTGCGATCGGCGTGCCGATATCACCCGAGTTGATATCGATATGGTGCAACGCAGGTGCCCGAAGCGCGTCGTGGGCCGGGTAAGCTCGCGTCATGACACTCGCCATTGCCTACGAAGACGTTGTGGCCGCTGCCGAGCGGCTCGCGGGCGTTGCGCACCGCACGCCGGTGATGTCCTCGCGCACGGCCAATGAGCTGACCGGGGCGGAGCTGTTCTTCAAATGCGAGAACTTCCAGCGCATGGGAGCGTTCAAGTTCCGCGGGGCCTACAACGCGCTGGCGCAGTTCACGCCCGAGCAGCGCAAAGCCGGTGTGGTCGCGTTTTCTTCCGGCAACCACGCTCAGGCGATCGCACTCTCGGCGCGCCTGCTCGGCATGCCGGCCACGATTGTCATGCCGCAGGACGCCCCGGCCATCAAGATTGAGGCCACGCGCGGTTACGGCGCCGATGTCGTGCTCTACGACCGCTACACCGAGGACCGCGAGGCGATCAGCGATCGACTGGCAAGTGATCGCGGCATGACGCTGGTTCCGCCATACGACCACCCGCATGTGATGGCCGGGCAAGGCACCGCCGCGCTGGAATTGATGCAGGACGTTGGCCGCCTTGACCTGCTGCTGGTCTGCGTCGGCGGCGGCGGGCTGATCTCCGGCTGCGCCGTGGCTGCGAAACACCTGCAGCCGGAGTGCCGCGTCATCGGCGTCGAGCCCGAGGCCGGCAACGACGTGCAGCAGTCGCTCCGGGCAGGTGCGATCGTGCACATCGACGTGCCGCGCACGATTGCCGATGGAGCGCAGACCCAGCATCCCGGCCGCTATACGTTTCCGGTGATTCAGCAGCTGGTGGCGGACGTTGTCACGGTCAGCGACGAGGCGCTCAAACGCGCAATGCGCTTCTTTGCCGGACGCATGAAAATCGTCGTCGAGCCGACCGGTTGCCTAGGGGCTGCCGCAGCCTTCGAGCAGGCCATCGACGTGCGGGGCCGCCGCGTCGGCGCGATCCTGAGCGGCGGCAACATCGACCTGGCGCGCTACGCGGAGTTGCTTGCCGGGTAGCGACTGCCGCGATTCAGTCCATCGATCGGATAACGCCGCACGCGATGCGCGCGCCGGAGTTGCCGGCAGGCTGTGAGCGGTAGTCGTCCGGGCTTTCGTGGATGACGATCGCGCGGTTGACGACGGAATACGGTCCGGGTGCAACTGTCAGCCGATCAGAAGTGGCCGCGTAAACCGCCACGCCTTCGCCATTGGCGGACAGGTTCGGCAGGTCGCCCGCATGTCGCTCCGGCGCGTCGTAGCGCCCATGTGGCTTGCCACCTGGGTTGAAGTGTCCTCCGGCTCCCGTGAAGTTCCCGGTGCAGTCGGCCTTCTCATGAATGTGGATCGCGAACTGCCGGCCCGGCGGCAGCCCGTTGATGTCGGCACGGATATAGATCTTCCCGACGCTGCTGTCCGCGGCGGCGCCGGCCACCGGAGCACTCCATCGACTCGTCTCGAGGAACGATCCCCCTTCAGGCTGATGGAAGGTGACACGACCCCAGACTCGACTGCCCTCGCCGCCCTTCACTTGGGCTTCCGCATAGGGCCCCTTGCTCAGCGTGTCGCAGCCACTGGCGAGCACGGTGATGGCCATGAGGGTGATCCAGCGAATGACCATGAGTGTCCCTTTACGAGCGCTGCGCGCTTTGCAGGGCGCGATGGTAGCGGCTGGAGGCGCGAAATGCAGCGTGAGGCGCCTGCTTACTGCGGCACTGCGCCGCTGACGGATTCCTAGCATGGACGTTCATGTGCCCCCGACCCGCCATGCCGTTGCGCCGTTTGCTGCTGCTCGCGATTTTCCTGTGGCCATTGTCCGCGACCGCTGTCGAATGGATCGGCACGATCGTCGGCATTGCCGACGGCGACACGCTGACGCTGCTCGACGGGGCCAAGGCGACACACCGCATCCGCATCGATGGCATCGACGCGCCCGAGCGCACGCAGCCGTACGGCCAGCGCGCTCGTCAGTCGCTCGCGGATCTCGCGCACGGCCGCAGTGCACGCGCCGAATGCCTGAAGTCGGACCGTTATGGTCGCGCGGTGTGCCGCGTGCTCGTGGACGGCGTCGATGTCGGCCTCGAGCAGGTGCGTCGTGGACTCGCCTGGCACTACACCAGGTACGCGCACGAGCAGTCGCCGCAGGCCCGGGTCGACTATGCCCAGGCCGAGCAGCAGGCACGCGCGACGCGATC
This sequence comes from uncultured beta proteobacterium, assembly GCA_963791235.1. Lineage (GTDB taxonomy): Bacteria > Pseudomonadota > Gammaproteobacteria > Burkholderiales > Burkholderiaceae_F > JALORV01. The sequence goes on from CAWBRW010000029.1 coordinate 181,994, forward strand.
CGGGCTGTGGACCTTCACCGCACCGACACCGCCGTGGGATTACCGGCGCGGCCAGGCGGCGCGCGCCGAGACGAGATAGAGGGCTTCAGCCGGCGCGGCCGACGATCTGCGCGGTGGCGATCAATTCCTCCAGCAGCGCCATCGATGCACGGCCCGAGACGGTGAAGGGATCGAGCACCGGCTTGTCGGAATACTTGAGTAGCAGCGACGGGTTCACCTTTGTCAGGTTGACCTGGCCCATCGTCCAGCCGGAAAAGTGCCGCTCGGGCACTTCCGCGTAGTGCAGCAGCATGACTTCCTGGTGGCGCGTGTCGCGCACGATCTTCGTGTAGAGCGCATTCACGGCTTCGCGGCCCCCTTCGAGTGCCTGCATGTAGACGTCGCCGCCGTGGCACAGGACGCCGGTGATTCCCAGCGCCGGGTTGTGCGAGCGCGACTGCTGCAGGATCGACTCAATGATCTGCTGCGTGACGGGGGCGGCGGCGCGGCTGGCGTAAAGCAGGCGGACGAGCATGGCGGGGTCCTCCGGTCAGGCGTTCTTGAGGTTCAGCAGCGCGAGGAATTCGCGTCGCAGGTTCGGATCCTTCAGGAACGACCCGCGCATCACGCTGTTGATCATCTTCGAGTCGGTGTCCTTGACGCCGCGCCACTGCATGCAGAAGTGGTCGGCCTCCATGACGATCGCCAGCCCATCCGGCTGCATCGTGTCCTGCAGCAGGTCCGCGAGGTGGGTCACGGCCTCTTCCTGGATCTGCGGCCGGCTCATGACCCAGTCGGCGAGCCGAACGTACTTGGAGAGTCCGATCAGGTTCGAGTGCTCGTTCGGCAGCACGCCGATCCACACCTTGCCGAGGATCGGGCACAGATGGTGCGAACACGCGCTGCGCACCGTGATCGGCCCGACGATCATCAGCTCGTTGAGACGCTCGACGTTGGGGAACTCCGTGATCGGCGGCATTTCGGTGTAGCGGCCGCGGAACACCTCGGTGAGGTACATCTTGGCGACACGGCGCGCGGTCTCGCGCGTGTTGTGGTCACTCTCGACATCGATGACGAGGCTTTCCAGCACGCCGAGCAGCTTGCCTTCGACTTCCTCCTGCAGCAGCGGCAGTTCATCGGCCTGGATGTACGGCGCGATGCAGTCGTTGGCATGGAAACGGTGCTTGGCCTGCTCCAGGCGTTCGCGGATCTTCTGCGAAACCGGTACGCCGAGATCGGTGGCGTCTGCGGAGCCGGACGGGGGAGTGCGCGCATTCATGGTTCGTCTTTCAGCGCGAGTCGGCCGAAGACTATATATGAAGCGCGCCACCCGGCGATGGGTGACTGTGCGCGGGGCTCAGCCCGCTGACTGCGCGCGCATCTTGGCAGCGATGTAATCGCCGTGCGTGATGTGCAGCAGCTCGCCGATCTTGCGCATCAAATGATTCTCGTGCGCCGAGAGCTCGGCGTCGGCGTAGGCCACCCGCCACATCAGCTCGATGATGCGCAGTTTCTGCTCCTGCGTGAAATGCCGGTTCACCAGCGAGGTGAACTGGAAGTAGTCGTTGGCCTGCTTCATCTCGGCCTCGGCGAGTTCGATCAGTGCGGCAGCCTCGTCAGCCCCCAGCTCGAACTTCTCGCGCACGGCGCGCAGCACGACACTGCGCTCATCCTCGGTCGACTGGCTGTCAATGCGCGCCACCTCAACGAGCAGTGCCGCCGTCGCCAGCTGGATCGAATGGCGCTCGTCGGCCGGTGTCGGCGTCGCCGCAATGTGGCTTTCGAAGAAATCGCGAATGGACTTGAGCATGGGCGGAGTGTTGCAGTGCGCGTACCCGTTCGCAAGTTGCGGCATCGCAGCGCGAGGAAGGGTTCGAGGTCTCGGAGCACCGGGCCGAGCGAGTATGTGAGTTCAGAGCATCTTCAGCACTCAGCAGCTGCAATGGGTGACGCCAACCCGTTTCGTGAGTGCGCTTGCAAGACGACGCGTCGGATCTTCTTACAGCAACGTCTCGAGAGTCACGTAAGTTGTTGTTTCCTTGTAAAGGCATGGAAATTGCGCAGAGGTCCGACACTTCCGGGTAGAAGAACGAGGTGAAGGAGATGAAGTTACAGCTTGGTTCGGGATTGCTGGCACTGGCACTTTTGGCCGGCCCGATTGCCGCTGACGCCGCCGAAATCCGGGTGTCGATGACGGTCGACAACTCCTACGCCCTCTTCCATGGGACTGAGTTCGCTGCCACGGACTTCGTCGGGACGGACGGAAGCTGGCCGACGACGGAGACATACACCTTCGATCTGCCCTCGGACAGATTCCTGTACGTGGTAACCGCCTCCGACCTCAGCGTGGCGCAAGGGTTTCTCGGGCAGTTCGAGAACCTCGACACCGGGTACAAGTTTTATAGCAACGATCCGCAGTGGGAGGTGATGGCCACCGGACTCGGCAGCGCGGCACCCTACTCCGGAAGCCCGGCGGACCTCGCGCTTTTGACGAGTGAAATTCTCGACGCCAATGCTGGCGGCAACCCTTCAGGTGGATGGACCGGACTCACGGCCGGTCCATCCAACGGGGCCGCTCCCTGGGGTCTCAGGCCGAGCATCGATGCGGCTGCCCGCTGGGTCTGGTACAGCAGCAACGGTGACACCGATCCGACAACACCGGGTTTCAATCACGACGAGTGGCTCGTGTTTCGAATTGCGGTTGCCGCAACACCCGTTCCCGAACCCGGCACGCTTGCGCTCCTGGCTGTCGGACTGACCGGCCTCGTCGTGTTGCGCCGACGCTTCGCGTAGCTGCCAGGCGGCTCAAGACAGACCCCGCTGCGGCGGGGTTTTGTTTTTGTTCACACGAATGCCGGCGTTGAGCCGATCTCGGGCTATTCGGTTTCAGCAAGTTCCCGGGTGTGGCTGGAACACGGTTGCACGGGGCCGATCGCGGAAATCGGGTCGAGGGTGCAACCCGCGCGCTGCCCAGGCCCAGCGTCACGATTAACAACTTGCAGCGACCTTCGCGTACAGCTCCATGGCCGCACGCGGGCCGCGGCGCGCATTGCCGCCGCGGTAAAGTGGCGGCGTCAAACGCGGGTCGCAGATGGCGGCGGGGAAAGCATGGCCGAGTGGCTGGAAGGCATTTTCGGATCGAACACCGTGCTGACCGGCGGGCTGACGCTGGCGCTGCTGGGTCTGCTGGTCGTCTGGCTACGCGAGCTGCCCGGCAAAGTCTTCGGCTGGGCCAAGCACTTCCTGATCACCACGCTGACGGTCGACAGCCGCGACGAGCTGATGTTCCCGGCGCTGGTCGAGTACATGGACAGCCGCGAGTCGCTGCGGCGGCTCAACAATTTCACCGCGCGCGCCGTGCGCCAGGGCACGAGTTACCAGAGCCTGCACGACGAGCTGCAGCAGGGCGGTAGGCCGCTGACGGTGCTGTCGCCGGGCGAGGGGTTTCACCTGTTTTTCCTCGACGGCCGGCTGATGTGGATGAAGCGCGAGGTGCAGGTCGGGCCGTCGATCTTCGAAAAGATCTCGCTCTCGACCTTCGGTCGCAAGAAGGCGCCGCTGGAGGAACTGGTGCACGCCGCTATGGAGCACCGCATCGCGCGCGAACTGAATCGCATAGCGGTCTACATGCCGAGTCCGTACAACAACGAGTGGATGCGCGCGCGGCTCGGCAACAACCGCAAGCTCGAATCGGTGGTGCTGAAGGCCGGGCAGAAGGAAGCGATCCTCGAGGACCTGAACCGCTTCTTCGCGTCGCACGAGCGCTACGAGGCGCTGGGCATCCCCTGGCGTCGCGGCTACCTGCTGTATGGCCCACCGGGCACCGGCAAGACATCGTTGGTCACCGCGATCGCCTCTGAACTGGCGCTCAACGTGTGCGTGCTCAGCCTGGCATCGCCGACCGTCACCGACGAGAAGATCGGCAACCTGCTGTCGTCAGTGCCGCAGCGCTCGGTCATCCTGATCGAGGACGTCGACGCCTTCTTCCGTCAGCGCGACAAGGCCGATACCGGCGTCAAGGTTTCCTACTCCGGCTTCATCAACGCGCTCGACGGGGTCGCTGCGCACGAGGGCTCCGTCGTTTTCCTGACGACCAACCACCCGGAGCTGATCGACGAGGCCGCGATCCGTTCGGGCCGCGTCGACTTCCGCCTCGAACTCGGCCTGTGCGACGCCAGCCAGCTCGAGCGCATGTTCCTCAAGTTCTTCGACGACGCTGCGGCGGCGGCGCGGTTCGCCCGCGAGGTGGCCCCAGACCGTTGGTCGCCGGCGCAGGTGCAGGAGCGATTGCTGAAGGCTGAGAGTGTCGAAGAGGCGATCGCGCTGTTTCGGGACCAGCCGACTCGACCCACGGCTCACCCGCGTGCGGCATGATGACACCGCGGTCGATGACGGCGAGTTCGGTGCTGTCGACAGGTGCAGCCCGGTGAACGCCACCTCTGCACCAACGGCCTATGTCACTTCGCTCGACGAGGTCTTCTGGGGCGTCATGCTGATTGCGCTGACCATGGCGGTCCACGGCTTCGGCGTCATCGTCACGCTGCGCGCCGGTGGCAGGTTGCAGGCGCGACTTGCCGGGCGTCCGACGTTCCTGTCCGGCATCAGCACGCTGATCGTCGCCACCTGGATCCTGGTGGTCGTGCACCTGATCGAGGTCATGATCTGGGCCGGCTTCCTGGTGACGCGGGACGCGTTTGTGAACTTCAGCACGGCGTCCTACTACGCGCTGATGCAGTACACGACAGTGGGCAGCGAGTTCAGCCTGCCGGACCGACTCCGGCTGCTCGGCGGCATGATCGCAATGGCAGGTCTGCTGACCTTTGCATGGTCCACCAGCGTGCTGTTCATGCTGGCGCAGTCGTTCCAGGCACAGCAGCTGGCGCCGCGGCGCCATGGGCCGTCTTCCGGGGCAACGGTGACGAAGACTGACGCTTCCAGGCCGCCGGGAGCAGGATGAGCCAGACGACGTCACTACCACGCGGCGGGCCAACGGTCGACGTTGACCGCAACTGTTCAGCGCAGGCGAGGATCCGTGAGATACATTCACTCCGCGTGTGACGTGAGGCAGTGAGGCCGGCCGGGCAGCTCGAACAAGAGGGTGGCCTCCGAGTGGACGGCTGAGTTGCGTGACGCCGGAACAGAGTGGCCGTGAGGCAGATGGGGAGGTCGAGGCGATGTCCAAGGAAAGGCCGACTGTAGGCGTGGACGGCAAGCCGTTGCCGATCCTGCCGCCCGAGCGCGACGCGCGTGTCTGGGCGCGACTGGTGCGCGTGATGTTCTATACGCCGGGCTTTCTGGCGCTGCTGCTGCTGAAGGCCGGTGAGCCCACGGCATTCGGCATTACCGTGGAATTGCTGATGCTGGCGAGCGCCGCTGCGGTTGTTGGCGGGCTGTTCATCGGCACCCAGTCCGAAGGCAAGGGCGCGGATACCGCTTCGCGAACCGGCGTGTGGAGCGGCGCGCTGATCCTCGAACTGCTTGCCGTTGTCCCGTTCCTGTGTGCGGTGCCGGCCCTGTTTCATGAACTCGCGCACAGCACGCTGCTGCACGCGCGGGCACCGAGCGCGGTCGACGTCGCACTCGGGCCGTCCGAGCTGCTGCCGGCGTTCGCGATCCTGCCGTTCCTTCTGTATCAGCTGATGGGGTTCGGTACCTTGAACTACGTCGTCGCGCGGCCTGCGAACTGGGGCATCAACCTCGGGATTGCCGGCCTGATCATTGCTGCCTACATCGCCAACCGGGCCGGGGCCTACGGCTATGAGAGAGCCTTTGGCAGCGCGCTCGTTGTCGGAATGGCTGCGCTGGTGTGGTACGGCATCGTCAGGCTCAAGCGCATGCAGGAGGAATTCGATCTGCGGCAGCCCCACAAGAAAGACGACGCCGACAAGGCGTAGGTTGCGCGACGGGGAGGAAGGCGAATCGTGTGGTGGATCGGCTATCGCGGCGAGGGCAAGCATGGCCTCGACAACGTCGGCGTATTCGAGGACGACGGGAACGTCTGCAAGGACCACCCGCTGCTGCTGGATCCGTCGCCCAGGGCGCATCCGCTTCATATCCCGCGCGGCTTTGCGCTCGTTGCAGACGACCTCTACATCGCCAGCGCCTGGCGCGGTGACAGCCACGTGGCCCGTTATCGGCGGAAGGGGAACTCCTTCCATTTCGCCGATAACCTCATCACGTCGGAGCAGGCGGTGGCGATGGTCCATCCGTTCGATGTCGAACTTGGTGACGACGGCCGGCTCTACATCTCGTGCCAGGACACGAACACGGTCATTGCGATCATGCCGAAGACTCGCAAGCCCGCCCCGATCGCACCGCACCTGCGAGCAGCTTTTCCGAACGGGCGCTTTTTGCCCGGCACGGTCGTGGCCTCCGCTGAGGGACGTTTGCCGGACGTGGGACGCCAGCCCCCGATCGACGTACCCGCGCCGCAGGGGCTCGAGGTCGTTCTCGACGTCCACGGCAAGCCGCGTCACTCGGTGCGCGGCATCATCGTGCACCGGCAGTACCTGTATGTCGCGGATGAAGCGGGCGACGCCGTCAAGATTTTCGAAGTCAGGACCGGGCGCCTGGTGGCCCGGATCCAGGGCAAGCGGGTCAGGAAGCCGGTGCACCTCATCCTGAACGGCGAGACGCTCTACATTGGCGCGGCCGGCAGCGGCAGCATCCTGGCCTACGACATTCCGAGTGAAGCGCCACACGGCAAGCTCAAGGCGCGGGTCGTGATCGATCGCAAGTTGAAGGCGCCGTCGGGGTTCGCCATCGGCCCTGACGGCGATCTTTACGTGGCCGAGCGCTTCGATCAGCGCGTGCGGCGCTTCTCGGTCGATGGCAGCAAGAAGGGCGTCTTCATCGATGGGTTGCCTGATATCCCGGAATTTCTGGTGCATGTGCCGGACCGCCGCTGAGGTGCGGCTTGGTCATTACCGCGCGGCACGACCGACGCTCTCGCGCGGCGTCACGGCCTTTCAGAAGTGCGCGGTGGCTGTCTGGAGCGCCTGTGCGTCAGCGGCCTTTTGCGCGAGCGGCGCACACGCGGCGGAATTGCAGGCAGAGATTCAACTCAACCTGTGCAGTGATCCGGCGCAGGTGGTGCAGCGGCTGCAACTTGCGCAAGAGGGCAAGTTAACGACGGTCTGGCTGTTCGACACGGCAACGCAGGATCTGTATCGCGACGGATTGCGATTGCGGCTGCGGGAGCGCGGCAAGCGCTCCGAGCTGACCCTGAAGATCGCTGGCCAGAACTGCCTGCAGACCGATCCCGTATTGCTGAACGCGCACGGAAAGTGCGAGGCAGACCTGCACGGCGATGCGTTCGATGACGTCGTTTCGCTGACACGGTCGCTCGACGCGCAGGCGCGCGCGGCGTTGCTCGCACCGGCCGTCGGTCGTGGCGCGCCTCTCGCGGCGGCGCTTAGCGCTGTGCTCGACGCCAATCAACGAGCGCTGCTCGCCAGACGGCGAGGCACAACAGCGGGTGCTCCGCTGATTCCTCAGGACATTGCACGTCTCGGTCCGTCGACAGTGAGGGCGTATCGCCACGCGAAACAGCCATATGTCGTTGAAGTCTGGACCCTGCCGGGCGGCGCGCAGTTTGTCGAACTCTCGCAGAAGTTGCGCCGCGGCGCGGCGCTCGCACGGCGCAGTGAAATCCAGCAGGAGGTTGCCGCGAAGGGCGTGGTGATCTGCGCCGACCAGGATTCGCAGGCGCAGCGAAAGCTCGAGCTTCTTGTGGAGTGATCCGGAGACGTATCGTGCGCCCGAGTTGCCAGTCGGTTGAACTCAACGCCCGGACCACTCGTATTCGCCCTGTGGCATTTCGCACAGGTCCGCTCTTTCGCGCGCCGCCTATCGGTCGCGAAGGCCGGACCGCGTGTTTCCGCGATGGCGTCACGCTTATCGGCTGCGAGCGCCTGCGACAGACCTAGAGTAGGGCTTCGAGCGTTTCGTCGGTGCGCGTCCCTACACTCCGGCCCACGAGGAGAGGCTGCAGCACGCCCAGTTGCGCGCAGTCGAAAGACGGGATCTTGCCGCGATCGTGGCAAGGCGGTGGCGGGGAACCCACCCATGCTCTGACGGAAACACCGCGGCGCGGACCTGGCACGGCGATGTCGGTTCTTTAGCCTAAAGAAATGGGGTGAGCGGCTCCACGTGTCCTGATCGAGGCGTCACAAGACGAGGACGACGACACGAGCGTCGATGAGGCTGTGGAAGGGATGAACGAAGAGGACGGCGATGTACCGGACCTCAATGCAGCGCGCGGAGTGGTTCCGGGGATCATGCTGGGCGCAGCACTCTGGGCTATTGCCTTCGGCGTCGCAATTCTGCTGTGGTGACACTGGGGCCTGCTGAGATCTGCCTCGGCGCTGACCGGCGAGCAGGCATCACTCGCCAATCCGGCCGCTTTACGCTCAGATTTCATTGCGCTGCATGAGCAAGCGGACCGATGGCGCACTGTCACGCGGGTTACACCGCTTGGCTGGTCGCGCACGTCCGGAAACAGCGGAACACGGTACAAGCGGCGCCTGTCGCGGGTTTCAGCTTCACCGGCGGAGCCGGTAACTTCGGCAGCGCGTCGAGCGTGAAACGCTCGGCATCGAGAACTGCACGGTGAAGGCGCCGTCCGCGTCGGGTACGCAGCAACGCGCGGAGCACCCCGCGGAGAACCCATTCTGTGCTTGTGCAGTGTCTTATACGGGCGTATAAAACACCGATGGTCAGGACCGCCACCGGATCAGTCTCCACGCGCGAGCGCCTGCTGCGCAGCGGGCTGCGCCAGGCACGTCGCAGCGGTGTGCGGTCAATCACTGTGCGCGGCGTTTGCAGCCAGGCGGAGGCCAACCTCGGCACCTTCGTTTACCACTTCGGGTCGCGCGACGCGTTCGTCGCTGAGGTGATCGAGCGCTGGTACGCCCCGCTGCTGCAGACGCTCGCCGACACTGTCGACGGCGACCTCGCGCCGTTGGAACGTCTGCGCGCCCTGGTGCTGCAGATGGCAGACTGGGCGGCAGACAATCGCCGCTTCATTACACACGTGCTGATGGACGCCGCTGGCGGAGAGCCCGCGGCTGTCCGATTCGTCGGCTCGCTGGCCGGACGCCACCCGGTCCTCATCCTGCGCGTGATCGGCGAGGCGCAGGCCGCGCGCGTGCTGCCGGCGGGTGAACCGGTCAACGTTTTGCTGTTCCTGATGGGCGCGATTGCACTGCCGATGCTGCTGGTCGAACGCATGTCCGAAGCGCGCATCGCGCCTGCCGACCTGACGAAGGCGTTGTCGCGCTACGCGCACGAGCGTGAGTTTCGCGAGCAGCGGCTTGACTGGGCGCTGGCGGGCCTCGCAAGGGAGAACAAGAATGCAAAGCGACCTTCAGCGACGGCGCACTGAATGCGTCGCGCTTGCCTGTGCGCTGCTGGCGCTTGCTGCCTGCACGCGCACCGATCCTGATCGATTCAGCGGCTATGCGGAAGCCGACCTCGTTTACGTCGCTCCCGCAATCGGCGGTCGCGTCGAAAAGCTTGCGGTCGAACGTGGCGCGCGGGTCCAGGCGGGCCAACTGCTGTTCGAATTGGAGCGCGACCCTGAATCACTGGCGCGCGCCACGGCGGCAGCGCGCGCCGAGGGCGCAGCGGCCCAGACCCGCAATCTGCGCAAGGGCAAGCGGGTCGACGAGCTGCGGGCCGTGGAGCAGCAGCTGGTGCAGGCCCGTGCGTCGCTAGCGCTGTCGTCCAGCGAACTCAAGCGCAGCGAGGCGCTGGTGACGCAGGGCTTTCTATCCCCGAACCGCCTCGACGAACTGCGCGCCGCGCGCGACCGCGACGCGGCGCGCGTGGCCGAAGTGCAGGCCCAGCTTGCCACCGCGCGCGATGCGGCGCGGCCCGATGAGATCGCGGCCGCCGAGGCCGAACAGCGCGCCGCGGAAAGTGAACTCGCATCGTCGCGCTGGCGCGAAGACCAGACGCGCGGCGTCGCTGCGCGGGCCGGTGCGGTGCAGGACGTGATGTACCGGTCGGGCGAATGGGTCGCGCAGGGTTCGCCCGTCGTCGCGTTGCTGCCGGACGGGGCGATCAAGGTACGTTTCTTCGTGCCGCAGGTGGCGCTCGCTCGCATCCGCATCGGCGACTCGGTGACGGTGAGCTGCGACGGCTGCCCGGCGGGAATGACGGCGCGCGTGGCCTTCGTTTCCGATCAAGCCGAGTACACGCCACCGGTGATCTACAGCAACGAAAGCCGCGCCAAGCTCGTCTTCATGGTCGAAGCGAAGCCGGACGAGAAGACGGCGTCGCAACTCAAGCCCGGCCAGCCGGTCGACGTCCGCATTGCAGCGGGCTCGTGACGCGTGCGGCCGATGAGCACTGACCTGGCGATCGACGTACGCGGCCTGACCAAGGCCTTCGCCGGCCGCACGGTCGTCGACCACATCGATCTCGCCGTGCCGCGCGGGCAGGTTTGCGGCTTCCTCGGTCCGAACGGCAGCGGCAAGACGACGACGATCCGCATGCTCTGCGGACTGCTCGAGGTCGATGCCGGCGAAGGCACCTGCCTCGGCTACGACATCCGGCGCGAGGCGCGTCGCATCAAGCTGCGCGTGGGCTACATGACGCAACGCTTCGGGCTCTACGAGGATCTCTCGATTGGCGAGAACCTCGACTTCACCGCGCGCATCTATCGGTTGGACAACCGCAAGCAGCGCGTCGCCGACGCGCTCGAGCGTCTCGGGCTCACGAGCCGCAGGGCGCAGCTGGCGGGAACGCTGTCCGGCGGCTGGAAGCAGCGCCTGGCGCTGGCGGCCTGCCTGATGCACGAGCCCGAGTTGCTGTTGCTCGATGAGCCAACCGCGGGGGTCGACCCGAAGGCGCGGCGGGACTTCTGGCGCGAGATCCACGCGCTCGCGGCCGATGGCATCACGGTCCTCGTCAGCACGCACTACATGGACGAGGCCGAGCGTTGCCATCGGCTCGTGTACATCTCCTACGGCAAGATTCTGGCTGCCGGCACGGCGCCGGAAGTGATCGCACAGGCCGGACTACGAACCTGGTCGGTGCATGGTCCGCGCCTCGACGCCGTGCTCGAACTTGTTGAGCAGCGCGGCTGGATGGCGGTGCCATTCGGCACCAGCCTGCATGTCAGCAGCACCAACCACGACGACTTTCCGTGTTGGCTGGCGGAACGCGATCCGGCCCTGGCGCAGACGGTCCGCATCGAGCCGATACCGACCGGGCTCGAAGACGTCTTCATCGCGCTGACCCAGGATGCACGCGACACCGTCAGCTGACTCGCTCGCGGCGCTGGGCGCTGTCGCTCGAGCGCATCGGCGCCGTGCTGCGCAAGGAATTCATCCAGTTGCGGCGCGACCGGCTGACATTCGCGATGCTGATCGGCGTGCCGATCATGCAGCTGGTGCTGTTCGGCTATGCGATCAACTCCGATCCCAAGCACCTGCCGACGGCCGTCGTGGCACTCGACCAGTCGCCCATCGTCCGCACGATCGTGCGCGCAGCGCAGAACACCGATTACTTCCACATCATCGAGGTCGGATCGGAGAGCGCGGCCGAGCGGCTGATCGCGCGCGGCGACGTGCAGTTCGCGCTCGTATTCCCGTCGGACTTCACGGCGAGAATGGTGCGCGGGGAATCGCCCGCGATGGCCGTGTACGCGGACGCCACCGATCCGGCAGCGACCGGCACCGCCGTATCGGCGCTGCAACGGCTGCCGCAGCTGGCGCTGCGCAACGACCTGCACGGACCGCTCGCGCGCCTCGCACCCGACCGCGAGCCGTTCCAGGTCATCGTTCATAAGCGCTACAACCCCGAGGGGCTCACCAACTACAACGTCGTGCCCGGACTGATGGGCGTCATTCTCACGATGACGCTGGTGATGATGACGGCGATGGGTATGACGCGCGAGCGCGAGCGCGGCACGCTGGAGAACCTGCTCGCGACACCGGTGCGCCCGTCCGAGGTCATGATCGGCAAGATCGTGCCCTACGTGATCATCGGCTATGTCCAGGTGCTGATCGTGTTCACCGCCGCACGGCTTCTGTTCGAGGTGCCGATGTTCGGCAATTTCGTGCTGCTGTCGGCGGCGATCGTGCTCTTCATCGTCGCGACTCTGGCAGTCGGCTTCGCCTTTTCGACGATGGCGCGCTCGCAGATGCAGTCGATGCAGATGACGATGTTCTTCTTCCTGCCCAACATCCTGCTGTCCGGCTTCATGTTTCCGTTCCGCGGCATGCCGGTGTGGGCGCAGTGGATCGGCGAGGCGCTGCCGCTGACGCATTTCCTGCGCATCGTGCGCGGCGTGATGCTGAAGGGCGCCGGCTGGTCCGATATCGCGCCGCAGGTGGTGCCGATACTCGTATTCATCGCCTTCGCCGCGGCCGTCGCCATGAAACGCTACAAGCAGACGCTCGACTGAGCCGCCGCCGGAGTCTCCGGCACGCGATTTGACGGCGCGGTACGCTCGCGGCATGAATCGACGACAGGCCCTCGCCACGCTGCTTGCACTTGCAGCGCCGGCGGTTTCTGCGGCGATCGACATGCAGGTGTCGGTGCAGCGGCGCGGCGATCTGCTCGTCGTCGATGCCACGCTGGTCGCTCCGGTGTCGCAGCGCGAGGCCTGGAGCGTGCTTACTGACTTCGATACCATGAGCGGCTTCGTGCCCAATCTCGAGGCGAGTCGCGTGACGGCGCGCGATGGCGAACGCCTGCGCGTTGAGCAGCGCGGAGTTGCGCGCTGGGGCCTATTGGCCCATCCGTTCACGATGGTGCGCGAGATCGAACTCGAACCGATCGCGCAGGTGCGATCACGGACCGTCGGCGGCTCACTGCGGCAGTTGAACTCACTGACCCGATTTGCAGCAGTTGCGGGTGGCACGGAGATCCGGCATCACATCGAGCTGGACGCGGACACCTGGATGCCGGATCTGCTGATCGAGCCGTTCCTGCGCCACGAGGTGCGCGAGCAGTTCGAGGCCGTGGTCGCCGAGATGCAGCGGCGACGTGCGGCAGTCCGGTAGCGGCCGCGTCGCGTCGATCCGGCCCGGCGCGCTAGGATTTGCCTATGGATAGACGACAGACGCTTGGGCTTCTGCTGACGCTCGTGACTCGCCGGGTGTGGGCCGACGACGATGAAGCGACCGCCACCTGGGTCGCGGTCATGCGCCGCGGTCCGGTGTTCGGCATCGACGCCGTTCTCAAGGCACCGGTGGCGCTGCGCGACGCGTGGGCCGTGCTGACCGACTTCGACGGCATGGCGGCCTTCGTGCCGAACCTTGAGTCGAGCCGCGTGGTGTCGACGTCCGGCGAGGCGCTTCGCGTCGAACAGCGCGGCACGCTGAAATGGGGGCCGGTGTCACAGCCCTACTCCACCGTCCGTGAAGTGCAATTGGCGCCGATGGAGACGATTCGCACCACCTCGGTGGCCGGCGCCACGCCGCGCGAGCAGTCCCTGACGCGGTTCAAGGAGGTCTCCGGTGGCGACCGAGGTCTGGCATCGCGCCGAACTGGCGTTCAAGACCTGGATGCCGGACTACGTCGCCGAGCGTTTCCTGCGCGATGTGATGCAGGCGCGCTATGAGGCGATCGTCGCCGAGATGGTGCGACGGGCCGGCGCCGGGCGGTAAGCGCCACACCAGGCTTCCCCGGTGGGCGGTCCAGCGGCGAGTAAGATCTCGCCCCTGTAGTTTCCGACCCATCGATCAGGAGAGAGCAGCAATGCGCAAGTTCACTTTAAATCGCCGCGGCCGTTGTCGCGATCGCGACGGCTCCGGCCATCGCCCAGACCGGCGGTGTCGCCGCCATGAAGTCGGAGCCCGGCAAGGTCACCGTGGCTGACGCGATCAGCGCAACCGCCAGCGTCGAAGCGGTCGACAAGGCCAAGCGCCTGATCACGCTGAAGGGGCCGCAAGGCAACACCTTCGTCGTACAGGCGGGGCCCGAAGTCAAGAACTTCGACCAGATCAAGGCCGGTGACCTCGTCGTCGTCAAGTACGTCGAGGCACTGACGCTCGAACTCAAGAAGGGTGGCGGCCAGATCCGTGAGCGCATCGAGCGCGAGAATATGGCCTCGGCCAAGCCGGGCGACCCGCCGGCTGCAGTGGCCGGCCGTACCGTGACGGTGATTGCGGACGTGATCGGTGTCGATACGGCCAAACAGACGGTGAAGCTGAAAGGCCCCAAGCGGACGGTCGACCTCAAGGTCAGGGATCCGGAGCAGTTCAAGCTGATCAAGGTTGGCGATCAGGTCGAGGCGACGTTTACCGAGGCGGTGGCGATCGCGGTCGAGGCGGCGCCGAAGCCTGCGGCCGCTCCAGCGCCGGCAGCGCCGAAGAAGTAGTCAAGTTTGCAGGCGTAGAAAGGGCCGGCATTGCCGGCCCTTTTCATTTCAGCCGGTGGCGTTCGCGCGCTGCTCGAGCGCGCTCCAGCGCTCGAACTTCTCGGCGAGTTCGTGCTCGATCACCTCGGCGCGCTGCCGATCGGCCTTGATCTGCTCCGGCCCGACGCGGTGATAGTCCGGTCGGCTCATGCGCTCGGTGATCTCGTGCAGTTCGCGTTCGAGCGCCTCGATCGCCGCCGGCAGGGTCTCGAGTTCGCGCTGTTCCTTGAACGTCAGTTTCACTCGGGTTGCACGGGCCGTGGCGCGGTCCGGTCGGACAGCGCGCTCCGCAGGTGCGACTTCGACCTTCGGCCGCAACGCGAGCCAGTCGCTGTACCCGCCGGCGTACTCGGTCCAGCGGCCCTCGCCTTCGGCCACCAGCGACTGCGTCACGACGTTGTCGAGGAAGGCGCGGTCGTGGCTCACTAGCAGCAGCGTGCCGCCGTAGCCCTGCAGTGTCGATTCGAGCAGCTCCAGCGACTCGATGTCGAGATCATTGGTCGGTTCATCGAGCACGAGCAGGTTCGCCGGGCGCGCAAACAGGCGCGCCAGCAGGAGCCGATTACGTTCGCCGCCCGACAATGTTTTGATCGGCGAATTGGCCCGCTGCGGCGAGAAGAGGAAGTCGCCGAGGTAACTCAACACGTGTTTGCGCGTGCCTCCCACCTCGATCCAGTCGGAGCCGGGGCTGATCGTTTCGGCGACCGTGCGTTCGGGATCGAGTGCGGCGCGCATCTGGTCGAAGTACGCGATCTCGAGGTTCGTCCCGCGCCGAACGCTGCCACTGTCGGGCGCCAGCGTGCCGAGGATCAGCCGCAGCAGTGTCGTCTTGCCGGCGCCGTTCGGTCCGATAAGTGCAAAGCGGTCGCCGCGCATGATCCGTGTCGACAGCCGATCGACGACGACGCGGTCACCGAATTGCTTGCTGACGTCCGTCAGTTCGGCCACCAACTTGCCGGAGCGTTCGCCCGCGTCGAGCGTCATCGCGACATTGCCGATGCGTTCGCGCCGGGCCGCACGCTCGCGGCGCAGCAACTCGAGCCGCGTCACGCGGCCGGCGTTGCGCGTGCGCCGTGCCTCGATGCCCTTGCGGATCCACGCCTCTTCCTGCGCCCAGAACTTGTCGAACTTGCGGCTTGAAGTCTCTTCCGCCGCCAGTTCGGTGGCGCGCCGTTGTTCCCACGCGCTGTAATTGCCGGGGTACGAGCGCAACAGGCCGCGGTCGAGTTCGACGATGCGCGTGGTCACGCGGTCGAGAAACGCGCGGTCGTGAGTGATGACGATCAGCGCCGGGCCCTTCAGCAGCAGATCCTCGAGCAGCATGATGCCGTCGATGTCGAGGTGGTTGGTCGGTTCGTCGAGCAGCAGCAGGTCGGGTGCGAGCGCGAACGCCAGCGCGAGCGCGGCGCGCTTGCGTTCGCCGCCGGAAAGCCGCGTCGGGTCGAGCGCTTCGTCCAGCCCCAGGCGATGCAGATATTCGACCAGCCGTGCCTCCACGCGCCAGCGTTCACGCTCGTCGTGCAGGCCGTCGAGCGCGCCGCGCAGTGCCAGGCTTTCACGCAGCGTTGACGCGCGCGGCAGCTCCGGCTCCTGCTCGACCAGCGCGATGTGCAGTCCGTCCCTGCGCTTGACCTCGCCGTCGTCCAGTTCGAGGCGACCGGCAATCACATTGAGCAGCGAGCTCTTGCCGGTGCCGTTGCGGCCGATCAGTCCGATGCGATCGCCCTCGAGCACGGTGAGCGACGCGCCGTCGAGCAGCGGTTGCAGGCCGAAGGAGAGTTCGCCGTCTAGCAGCGTCAACAACGTCATCGAAGGCGTCCGTGCGTCCGTGCTGCCTGCTCGGCCAGCCAGCGCACCGCAGTGATGTTCCCGGCCGCAATGCAGAGCGGGCGTTCATCGGCCGCATCGAGCGTGCGCAGCAGCGCATCGATGACTCCCGGCTGCGGCAGCACAGGTCCGAAGAAGCGCGGGCGGTCGTCCTGCAGCACCAGCAGCGTCGGGAAGGTCTCGATGTCGAGTTCGCCCAGCGCGTCGGACTCATCCTCTACATCGACCCACAGGTGCACGGCGTCCGTTGATTTCGCGGCGCGCGCCTCGAAGAGCGCCCGGTAGGCATGGCAGGTGTCGCACCATTCGGCGCATAGGCACACGACGGTCCATTTTGGCGGCAGGCCCGGATGCGGGTGGGCGATCATCGGCCGATTGTGCCTGCGCCGCGCCGGCCTCGTAGACTCGCACGATGGAAACGGCCGAGCCCCTCTGGCGCCCATCGCCCGAGCGCATTGCGCGAGCACACTCGACCGCATTCCTGCGCTGGCTCGAACAGCATCGCGGGCGGGCTTTCGACGATTACGAAGCGTTCTGGAACTGGTCGGTCACCGACCTCGAGGGCTTCTGGGGCGCACTGTGGGACTTTCTCGACATCCGCGCGTCACGACGCTATGAGCGGGTCCTCGGGTCGCGCACGATGCCGGGGGCGGAGTGGTTTGTCGGCGCACGTCTCAACCTGGTCGACCAGGTATTCCGCCACATCACCGATCAGCGCCCGGCGATCATTGCTGGCGACGAAACCGGCGCGGTGCGCGAGGTGCCTTGGTCCGAACTGCACGCGCAGGTGGCCGCCGTGGCTGCGACGCTGCGCGAACTCGGTGTGGAGCCAGGCGACCGGGTCGTCGCGATCCTGCCCAATGTGCCGCAGACGATCATCGCGTTCCTCGCCTGCGCAAGTGTGGGGGCAGTCTGGTCCGTGTGCTCGCCGGACATGGGCCCGGTCGCAGTGCTCGATCGCTTCCGCCAGATCGCGCCGAAGGTATTGATTGCGTGCGATGGCTATCGCTACGGCGGCAAGGTCTACGAGCGCGATCGGGTGGTCGCCGAGATCTGCGGCGCCCTGCCGAGCGTGCAGCACACGATCATCGTCCCGCTGCTGCGCGGTGCGCTTGACGCACAGCGCTTTCCTTCAGCACGCTGCTGGACGACGCTGGTCAGCGGCGCTGCGACGCTGCATACCGAGCAGGTGCCGTCCGACCATCCGCTGTGGGTCGTGTACTCGTCCGGAACGACCGGGCTACCGAAGGCGATCGTCCACGGTCACGCCGGAGTGCTGCTCGAAATGCTGAAGGGCGTGCATCTGCACCGCGACATCGGGCCGGAGGACCGTTTCTTCTGGTACACGACCACCGGCTGGATCATGTGGAACGTGCAGGTCAGCGGACTGCTGGCCGGTGCCACCGCCGTGCTGTACGACGGGCATCCAGGCACGCCCGATTCGGGGATCCTGTGGCGCTTCGTCGAGCGCGTGCGCGCCACGTTCTTCGGCGCCGGGGCCGCATTCTTCGCCAGTTGCATCAAGGCTGGCATCGAGCCGGCAAGGATTGCGGACCTGGCCTCGCTGCGGACGCTCGGATCAACGGGGTCGCCGCTGCCGGCCGAGGCCTACCGCTGGGCCTACGACCAAGTTAAGCGAGACCTCTGGCTCGTGTCCATCGCCGGTGGCACCGATCTCGCGGGCGCGTTTCTGACCGGGCTGCCGACGCTGCCGGTCTACGCGGGCGAAATGCAGTGCCGCGCGCTCGGGCTCAAGGTCGAGGCGTGGGACGAAGCGGGCAGGCCGCTGATCGACGAGGTCGGTGAACTGGTCTGTACCGCGCCGTTTCCGTCAATGCCGCTCTATTTCTGGAACGACGCCGGCGATCAGCGCTATCGCGAAAGCTACTTCGACATGTATCCCGGTGTCTGGCGCCATGGCGACTGGATGCGCCTCGTGCCGCGCCCGGAAGCCATCGGCGGAATCATCTACGGCCGTTCGGATGCGACGATCAACCGGCACGGCATCCGCATGGGCACCGCGGAACTGTATCGCGCCGTCGAGGCGTTGCCCGAAATTGTCGACTCGCTGGTCGTCGATCTCGAGTACCTCGGGCGTGAGTCGACGATGCTGCTGTTCGTCGTGCTCCGGCCCGAGGCGCCGCTGGACGAGACGCTGAAGCAGCGCATCTGCGAGCGCATCCGTGAAGCCCTGTCGGCGCGTCACGTGCCGAACGAGATTATCGCGATCGCTGAGGTGCCGCGCACGCTCTCGGGCAAGAAGATGGAACTGCCGATCAAGCGGCTGCTGCTCGGGCACCCGCTGGAGAAAGTCGCTCACGCAGACGCGATGGCGAATCCGGCGAGCGTCGCCTGGTTCGTTGAATTCGCGCGACAAGGGGGCGCCAGCGCGCCCGCCTGATCGGTCTTTCCGGACCGTCGGTCAATGCAGCGGACCGGCGAGCGAGTCGATCCGGCTGGCGGGGGCCTATAGTGACCGCGTGGCTCCGAACCTGCTTCTTTCTTCATGTACCACGGTGAACGCTTCAACAGCAGCACGCACCTGATCGGCACCGCGCTGGCGATCACGGGCTCGGCGTGGCTTATCACGCGGGCTGCGCTCGACGGCGACCCGTGGAAGATCGTGAGCTTCAGCCTGTTCGGCACGATGCTGGTCGTGCTTTACGCCGTTTCGACGCTGTACCACTCGATCAAGGCGGCGCGGGCGAAGGCCTTATTCCGCCGGCTCGATCATTGCGCCATTTACCTGCTGATCGCGGGCACCTACACGCCGTTCGGCCTGGTCACGCTGCGCGGTGCGTGGGGCTGGAGCATCCTTGCGACGATATGGGCGATGGCGGTCTACGGCATCGTGCGGGCGTGGCGGCACCGCGGCGATGGCGATCCATCGGTGTGGCCTTATCTGGTCATGGGTTGGCTCGCCGTCTGCGCGGTTGTCCCGCTGGTCGCGCGCATCGGCATGGACGGCATGATCTGGGTCGCGGCCGGCGGCGTGCTCTATACCGCGGGCATCCTTTTTTTCATCAATGACACGCGCTGGCGCCACGCCCATGGCATCTGGCACCTGTTCGTTCTCGGCGGCAGCACCGCACATTTCTTCGCCGTTCTGCGTTACGTCGCCTGACAGCCAACCGGCATTCGGCACCGTGCGGCGCTGACGGCGCGGCGCGGAATCGATCTGTTCCCTAAATCGCCCAGTGGCCGGCAGGGTTTTGCCGGCGACGATGCGACGCTCGCATCTTGCGCCTGGCCCCTGGCGGCAACTTCACCGAGACAGGGCTTGCGCGCCCTCCTACCCGCTAAAAGAGACTTGTAATAAGTATTACAGTGTGTAATAGTTAATACATGAAATGGCTCGGACTCATCGTTTCCCTGCCGACGACGCCCGGCGCGGTGCGCGTGCGCACGTGGCGCGCGCTCAGGGCCAGCGGCTGCGGCGCGCTGCGCGATGGGGTCTACCTGCTGCCGGACCGTGCTGAGTGCGCGCAGGTATTTGCCGACCTGGCCGCGGCAGTCCGGGAAGCCGATGGCGAGGCCACCGTGCTGGAATTTGCGGCCCGCGACGCGGCACAACAGCAGCAGTTCGTGGCGCTGTTCGATCGTTCTGAAGATTTCAAGGCATTCGAAGTCGAGCTGGCGCAGCAACGGCGGGCGCTGCGGTCCGCGTCCGAAGTGGCAGGGCGACGCACCTTGCGCTCACTGGCGCAGCGCTTGGACGCATTGCGCGGCATCGACTACTTCGACAGTGATCGCGGCGCGAAGACCGCCGCCGCGCTGGAGGCGCTTCGCCTCGAGTGCGAGGCGCGCTGGTCGCCGGGGGAGCCTACCGGCCGGCAGCGGGCCGGCATCGCGCGCCTCGACCCGGCGAAGTTCCGCGCGCGCATCTGGGCGACGCGGCGGCGGCCCTGGGTCGATCGCCTCGCGAGCGCCTGGCTCGTCCTCCGGTTCGTCGATCCTTCGGCGCGCTTCGTCTGGCTGAAATCAACCGCCAGGTTGCCGAAGGGGGCGCTGGGGTTCGATTTCGACGGCGCAGCGTTCACTCATGTCGATGACAAGGTGACCTTCGAGGTGATCGCCGCGAGCTTCGGTCTCGATGGCGACGACGCGTTGCGCAAGATCGGCGAGGCAGTGCACTACATCGATGTGGGTGGTGCGGCAAGTGACGAGGCCGCCGGGCTCGAGGCCATGGCCCGTGGCCTGCAAGCCCAGCATGCCGACGACGATGCGCTGCTGGCCGCAGCCGTGTCGGTGTTCGATTCCCTGTACGCCGGCCTGCGAGGTGCCGCATGAGCGACATGCCGGAGCAACGCGCGCCTGAGCCTGTGAGCTTCTGGCAGGCGTTTGCCTACTGGCTGCGTCTCGGTTTTATCAGCTTCGGCGGACCGGCCGGGCAGATTGCGATCATGCATCGCGACCTGGTCGAGGAACGCCGCTGGATCTCCGAGAAGCGATTCCTGCACGCGCTCAATTACTGCATGCTGCTGCCGGGCCCGGAGGCACAGCAGCTCGCCACCTACATCGGCTGGCTGATGCACCGGACCTGGGGCGGGATTGTCGCGGGGGCGCTGTTCGTGCTGCCGTCGCTCGTGATCCTGATCGCACTGTCGTGGATCTACCTGCGCTTCGGCGACGTGCCGGCGATCGCCGGGATCCTCTATGGCATCAAGCCGGCCGTCACTGCGATCGTGCTGGCGGCGGCCTGGCGCATCGGTTCGCGCGCACTCGACCATCCCTTGCTCTGGTCCATTGCGGTGGCGGCCTTCATCGCGATCTTCGCGTTCGCCGTTCCGTTTCCGATCATTGTGCTCGCTGCCGCTGTGGCGGGATGGCTTGGTGCACGCTGGGTACCGGCGGCCTTCGACGGCAGCCGCGGCCACGCGGCTGGTGCGGTCGCCGCGCGCGGGCCGGCGCTGATCGACGACGACACCCCGCGACCGTCGCACACGCGCTGGTCGACCAGGCACGCGCTGCGCGTGCTCGGGATCTTCCTGCTGCTCTGGGTCGTTGCGATCGGCGGCCTGACACTGGTGCTCGGCTGGAACGGCACGCTGACGCAGATGGCGTGGTTCTTCACCAAGGCGGCATTGCTGACCTTCGGCGGTGCGTATGCGGTGCTGCCTTACGTGGTGCAGGGGGCGGTGGAGAACTATGGCTGGCTGACAGCCACGCAGATGATCGATGGTCTGGCGCTGGGAGAAACCACGCCCGGCCCGCTGATCATGGTGGTGGCCTTCGTCGGCTTTGTCGGCGGCTGGAGCCAACAGGTGCTCGGGCCGGATGCGCTCGCCGCCGGGGGCGTGCTCGCCGCTGCGGTGGTGACCCTGTTCACGTTCCTGCCGTCATTCCTGTTCATCCTGACCGGTGCACCTTTCATCGAGAGCACCCACGGGCAACTGCGCTTCACGGCGCCGTTGAAGGGCATTACCGCCGCGGTGGTCGGCGTGATCGTCAACCTCGCGGTGTTCTTTGCGCTTCACGTGTGGTGGCCGAACGGACTGGCGGGGGGCCTCGACCCGGTCCCAGTGGTCATCTCGCTGGCGGCACTGATTGCTCTGATGCGCTTCAAGGTCGGTGTCATTCCGGTCATCGTCGCCTGCGGCCTCACCGGGCTCGCGGTGCGATTGCTCTTTGCGTAGGAGGGGGCATGGAAAGAATCACCATGGTCGAACTCGAGGAGTGGCAACGCGCTCGGCGGACGTTCACGCTGCTCGATGTGCGTCGCGCCAAGGTTCGCGCCACCGACAATGCCGACATCGCCGGCACCGAATGGCGCTCGCCCGACGGACTGTTCAACTGGAAGGACGAAATTCCGCGCGATCGCCCGGTCGTGGTCGTCTGCGCCCACGGCCACGAGCTCAGCCAAGGCGTCGCGGCAACGTTGCGCGCGATGGGGCTGGACGCGCGCTATCTGGTCGACGGCTTCTCCGGCTGGCGCGACAGCGGCAGGCCGACCGTTGCACTGTCGACCTCGGAGGTGCTGACATGAAATGGATCACGCGTGAACGCCCGAAGATCGACCGCATCGCCTGCCCGTGGCTGATTGCACGGTTCATCGATACCGAACCCGAATTCCTGTATGTGCCGGCGGGCGAAGTCATGGCCCAGGCGGAGCACGGCGGCGCGATTCCCTACGACGTGCCCGGCGTCGAGCTGTCGCATGTCGGTGAGCTTTGCAGCTTTGATGCCTTCCTCGCGCGCTATGCGCTGGATGAGCCGGCGCTGCAGCAACTCGCCGAAATCGTGCGCGGCGCCGACACCTCACGGCTCGAACTGACGCCGCAGTCGGCCGGCCTCTACGCGCTGTCGCTCGGCCTGTCGCACAACTTCAGCGACGACCACGACATGCTGAAGCACGGCATGGTGATGTACGACGCGCTCTACGCCTGGTGCCGCGCCTGCCAAGCCGAGACACACAACTGGCCGCCGAAGATGAACTGAACGGCAGCTCGATGAGCGCCTGGAACGGGAGCAGACATGAACTGTGAACCCAGATTCGTGAAGACCGTCAACCTCGACAACGAACAGTTGCTGATGATCGAATCCCCGCGGGGCAATTGCGTGTGCGTGATCTATCGCGGCGCCTGCTTGAGCGGAAGCAGCCTGGTGCGATGCCGCGTCCGCTCCGGTGGCTCAGGCTCGCAGTCGTGGCGCTCGTGGATCCGCGGCAGGCTCGCGCCGCACCGTATGCCAACCGGGCGAGCGCGCTGGAAGGGGCTTCAGCCGAAGCGATGGGCGCCGACCTGACGCTGGCGACTCCGGTCAATGTTCGTGTGAGTGGTGAGCGTCCGGCACGTGCGCGTGGCTGTGCCGCAGTAGTTCATGCCGGTGCCGGTGGCTGTGCGGGCCGACCGGCATCGGATCGTGTCTGTGCGTATGGTGTCCGTCGTCGTGCCGGTGCGCATGTTCGTGCTCGATCGCCTCGTGTTCGTGTCCGTGGCCGTGCGATTCGCCGAGATGCAGCACGACGCCGGCCAGCATCAGCAGGCTGCCGAGCAGCATCAGGGCGGTGAAGGAGCGGTCGCCGAGGGCGATTGCCAGCGCCGCACCGATGAACGGAGCGAAGGCGAACACCGAACCGGTGCGCGCGGCCCCAAAGGCGCGCTGCGCCAGCAGGTAGAGTCGCAGGCTCAGTCCGTAGCCGGTGGCGCCGATCGCGACGAGTGCGATTACGGAGGAGGACGAAGGCACGGGCTCGCTCGACACGAAGGCCAGGACCGCGGTGGCGGAGGAGCCTAGCAGCGCCTTGACCAACACGACCTGGCCCGGGTCGCGCTCAGCGAGCGCACGCGACAGCGTGTTGTCGACACCCCAGGCGGCGGTGGCGAGCGCCACCGCGAGCAGACCCAGCAATTGCACTTCGCCGCCGCGGCCCTGGTCGAAGACCAGGACCACGCCACCCGTCAGCAAGAGCAGCAGCGCGGCCCACACGCGGCCGCCGATCGATTCGCGGTACAACCACCCGGCGAGCACGGCGGTGAAGATTGCCTCCAGCGTCAGCATCAGCGAGGCGCCGGTGCCGCTGGTCCGCTGCAGTCCCCACGCCAGTGCCACCGGACCGATGACGGCCCCGAACGCGGCGATCGCGAGCAGGCGCGGCAGATCGGTCCGTGCAAGACGCGCCTCGCGATCCACACCGTGACGTGACAGTGCTCCGACCAGCGCGGCACCGGCGTACAGCAACGCAGCCGTCGTGAACGCGCCGACGCCAGCGCCAAAGCGTTGCACGAGCGGCGTGCTGGCGCCGAAGAAGACTGCCGCCGCCAGCGCCAGCAGGGCGCCGCGCAGGGCAGGCCACGGATTCGAGTGCGAAGTCATCGGCGAGGTGGCCGTGCGCTCCGGAGTCGGTCGCTTCGACCGGACCCTCATGCTGCCACGAGCCCGCTGGCCCGGCAGAGCCGGCGGCCCGCCTTCAGGCAGCGGCCAACAACCCCTGCCGCGCGATGAAGGCGATTACCGCGTCAAGCCCGGCGCTGGTCTTCAGTTTCGTCAGTGCAGCGCGAGCGACCCGTGCCAGGCGGAGGCTTGACCGTCGTACACGGCGTTCGGCGGGCCGCTGTGGCTCAGATGGCGAGGAGTCCGACGACATTCTCCTCCCTCATGCGCGTGCCGCTGCCGCGATGGGTGATCTGGCCGCGCGACATCACGGCGTACGAATCGGCGAGTGACTCGGCGAAGTCGTAGTACTGCTCGACCAGCAGCACCGCCATCTTCTTCTCGGTGACCAGCATGCGGATCACCGCACCGATCTCCTTGATGATCGACGGCTGGATGCCCTCGGTGGGTTCATCGAGGATCAGCAGCTTCGGGCCGGCCGCCAGCGCTCGCCCGATCGCAAGCTGCTGTTGCTGCCCGCCGGAGAGGTCACCGCCGCGACGCTTCAGCATCTTCTTCAGCACCGGGAAAAGATCGAAGATGTGCTCGGGAATGCGGCTGGCCCCGGCACCCGAAACGGGTGCCAGGCCCATCATCAGGTTTTCCTCGACGGTCAGTCGATTGAAGATCTCCCGGCCTTGTGGCACGTAGCCGATGCCGGCGCGGACGCGTTGATAGGGCGGCAACGGTGCGAGTTCAAGTCCATCGAGGCGCAACGCGCCGCTGCGCGCGCCGACCAGGCCCATGATGGTTTTCAGCAGCGTCGTCTTGCCGACGCCGTTGCGGCCCAGCAGCACCGTGCATGCGGCCGAGCGTACTTCGAGCGACACGTCGCGCAGGATGTGGCTGCCGCCGTAGTACTGGTTGAGATTCTCGATGGTCAGCATGCCAATCCATCTGCGGCGTGCGTCGCGATGCTGCGGCGTGCCGCGACACGGATGAATATTCTGCCTTCGCCGTCGCGCTTCAGGGCCGCGCGGCCCGTTACTTTCTTTGTCTTGGCAAAGAAAGTAACCAAAGAAAGCCGCGCCCGCGAATCCGCCGCCTGCGGCGGTGCCCTGTGCTCCTCGGACGGGCCGGCGACCCGCGAAACTCGCACGATCTCGGCGCTGCGCGCCGAGCCACGTGCTTCGGACAGTCGCGGGCCGAAACCCCGGTCCGGCCTGTGCTGCTCGGCGCCTTCGAGGGCACAAACCCGTCGCGGTACCGGCACGGCGACGCCGCCGGTCCGTTCGAGGACGCCGCCGCGGTGCTGGGCGGCAGCGGAGCATTGCCGGGCGCGTGTCTGAGCCCGTGGCGCGGCGCAGCCGCGATCGGGCGAGTTTCGCGCACGGCCCGCTGATGCCCGGCAGCGCAAGGGAAGCCGGAGGCCGGCCTCGTGCGGTCGCCTTTCTTTGGATACTTTCTTTGGTGACGCAAAGAAAGTATCCGGCCCCGCGCCGTGAGCGGTCGGTCGATGCAGTGGCGCTGTCGTGCCCCCGCAGCGGCACGATGCAGCGCAAGGAATCGCTTCAGCGCCCAAGGTACACCTCGATCACCCGTTCATCGTTCTGCACGACGTTCATCGGGCCTTCCGCCAGCACGCTGCCTTCATGCAGCACCGTGACGGTTCGTGCAATGCGATTGACGAAATCCATGTCGTGTTCGACCACCATGATCGAGTGGCTGCCTTCGAGTTCGAGGATCAGTTCGGCGGTGCGGTCGGTCTCGGCATCGGTCATGCCGGCGACCGGCTCGTCGAGCAGGATCAGCTCGGGTTCCTGCACCAGCAGCATGCCGATCTCCAGCCATTGCTTCTGTCCATGCGACAACAGCCCGGCCGTTCGCTGCTCCTGGCCGTCGAGGCGGATGGTCTTCAGCGTGCGCGCGATCAGGTCACGCTGAGCGGGAGAAAGCTGAGCCAGCAGCGTCGGACGGACGCGCTTGTCCGTCTTCATCGCCAGTTCGAGATTTTCGAACACGGCGTGCTTCTCGAATACCGTCGGCTTCTGGAACTTGCGGCCGATGCCGAGCCGTGCGATCTCGGTCTCGGGCAGCCGTGCGAGATCGAAGGTCTGCCCGAAGAAGGCGCTGCCGGTATCGGGTCGCGTCTTGCCGGTGATGACGTCCATCATCGTCGTCTTGCCGGCGCCGTTGGGGCCGATCACGCAACGCAGCTCGCCGCGCTCGATCGTCAGGCTCAGCTGGTTGAGCGCCTTGAAGCCGTCAAAGCTGACCGTGATGTCCTCGAGGTACAGGATCGGTCCGTGCGACGTGTCGACTTCATCTTGCTTAAGGACGTGACCGTAGCCGGTCACCTCGCCGCTGGCCGACAGCGCGTGGATCGCTGGGTCGCTCACGAGCTCGCCTCCTGGGGCTTGGCGTCCAGGACCGCGGCCGGCTCGGAGCTGGCGGTTCGACGGCTGCGCAGGGACTCGGCGAGACCCATCAGTCCGCGCGGCAGCAGCAGCGTGACCCCCACGAAGAGCAGGCCGAGGAAGTAGAGCCAGAGTTCCGGATAGGCGACCGTGAACCAGGTCTTCGCGCCGTTCACCGCGAAGGCGCCGAGGATCGGCCCGAACAGAGTGCCCCGTCCGCCGACGGCGGCCCAGATCGCGATCTCGATCGAATTCGCCGGGCTCATCTCGCTTGGATTGATGATGCCTACCTGCGGCACGTACAGCGCTCCGGCGATGCCGCTCATCATTGCCGCCAGCGTCCAGATCGCCAGCTTGAAATAGAGGGTGCGGTAACCGAGGAACATCAGCCGCGATTCCTGGTCGCGGATCGCGGTCAGCACGCGGCCGAACTTGCTCGCGACGATCCAGCGGGCCAGTATCAGCGATCCGAGCAGCAACAAGCCTGACAGCACGTAGAGCGCGGTGCGTGTTTCGGGTGCCGTGATTGGGAGGCCCAGGATCCGCTTGAAGTCGGTGAAGCCGTTGTTGCCGCCGAAGCCCATGTCGTTGCGGAAGAACGCCAGCATCGCCGCATAGGTCAGCGCCTGCGTGATGATCGAGAAGTAGACGCCCTTGATGCGCGAGCGGAACGCGAAGAAGCCGAAGATGAAGGCCACGACGCCGGGGACCGCCGCAACCAGAACCAGCGTCCAGAGGAGCGAATCGCTGAAGGCCCAGTACCAGGGGAACTCCTTCCAGTCGAGGAACACCATGAAGTCCGGCAGCTCGCTCTTGTAGACGCCGTCGCGCCCGATCTGCCGCATCAGGTACATGCCGAAGACATAGCCGCCGAGCGCGAAGAACAGCCCTTGCCCGAGCGAGAGGATTCCGGTGTAGCCCCAGATGAGATCCATCGCTAACGCGACGACCGCGTAGCACATGAACTTTCCGACCAGCGTGATCCAGAAGCTCGAGACATGCAGCGGGCTGGTCTCCGGTACCGCGAGGTGAAGCACAGGCAGCGCCACCAACAACAGTGCAGTCACTGCGAGAACGGCACTCCAGACGCGCAGCGGAAACAGGCGCGTCATGCTTCGGCGCTCCGTCCCTTGAGCGCGAACAGCCCTTGCGGTCTCTTTTGGATGAAGAGAATGATGAAGACCAGCACGATGATCTTCGCCAGCACGGCGCCCGACCACGGTTCGAGGAACTTGGCGATCGAGCCCAGGCCGAAGGCAGCGATCACGGTGCCGGCAAGTTGTCCCACGCCACCGAGCACGACAACCATGAAGCTGTCGACGATGTAGCTCTGGCCGAGATCCGGCCCGACGTTGCCGATCTGCGACAGCGCGACGCCCCCCAGTCCGGCGACACCGGAGCCGAGCCCGAAGGTCAGCATGTCGACGCGGTTCGTCGGCACGCCGGTGCAACTGGCCATCGCACGGTTCTGCGTGACGCCGCGCACGAAGAGCCCCATTCGTGTGCGGTTGATGATCAGCCAGACCGCCGCCAGCACGGCCAGTGCGAACAGCACGATGACGATGCGGTTGAACGGCAGTACGGTGCCGCCGGCCAGCGCGATACCGCCCGACAGCCAGCTCGGATTCTCGACCTCGACGTTCTGCGCACCAAAGATCGTGCGCGACGCCTGGATCAGCAGCAGGCTGACGCCCCAGGTCGTCAGCAAGGTTTCGAGCGGGCGCCCATAGAGCCAGCGCAGCACACCGCGCTCGAGTGCCATGCCGATTGTCGCCGTCACGATGAAGGCGACCGGCAGCGCCGCCACCACATACCAGTCGAACGCACCGGGGAAATGGGAACGGAAGATGCCCTGCACGACATAGGTCGCATAGGCACCGATCATCAGGAATTCGCCGTGGGCCATGTTGATGATGCCCATCAGGCCATACGTGATCGCGAGCCCGAGTGCTGCCAGCAGCAGGATGGATCCGAGGCTCAATCCCGAGAACAGCGCCGCTCCGATCTCGGTCGTGCGCAGCCGCGCGTTGATCTCGTTGAGCGACGCCTGGGCCGCCGCGCGCACGCTTTCGTCGGCTTCCGCGTAACTGCCGTCCTTCTGGCGCGCCAGCATCGTGGCGAGCAACTGCCGCACCTGCGGGTCGTCGGTGGCGGAAAGCGCCCGGGCCGCTCTCGCGCGCAGCTCCGGCTCGCTGCTCTTCAGCGCCAGCGACGCGCCGGCCAGCGCCAGGATGCCCTTGATCTCGGGATCCGCTTCCTTTGCCATTGCGCGCTCGATGATTGGCAGCGCGTCCTCGTTGTCGGAGCCCTGCAGTTCCTTGGCGGCGGCGAGGCGCTCGGCGCGGTCGCCGCTGCCCAGCCGCAGCGCAGCCAGCGCGGCGCCGACTTCGCCGCGGATCCGATTGTTGATGACGACGGTTTCGAGGTTGGCGGGTGCTGGCCCCGCGGCGGAGCCGGTCGCGGCGTCGGTCAGCTGGCCTCCGGAAACGATGACGGCGCGCCTGCCGTTGTCCAGCAGCGCGAGTGCGTCCCCGTCGAGCGCCTTCAGGATCTCGATGACACGCGGATCTTCAGTGGCAACGAGCTTGCGGATGGCTTCGACCCGCGTGTCCGACTCCTCGGCGCCGAGTTGTGCGACGAGTGCCGGATCAAGCGCCGCCGATGCCGGCGTCGCGAGGAGCGCCAGCACGCAGGCGAGAGCGCGCAGGAATCGATGCAGCATCGGCAGTGACGGTGCAGCGCGCAGGACACCGCCGTTCCAGGGATTGGTGTCCTGCGCGCCTACCGCTAGCTCAGGCAGGTGAGTTGGGCTTCTTCTCGTTGCCCGCGATGAACGGGCTCCAAGGCTGTGCGCGCACCGGTCCCTTGGTCTTCCACACGACGTTGAACTGGCCA
This sequence comes from uncultured beta proteobacterium, assembly GCA_963791235.1. Lineage (GTDB taxonomy): Bacteria > Pseudomonadota > Gammaproteobacteria > Burkholderiales > Burkholderiaceae_F > JALORV01. Next base: position 211,298 of record CAWBRW010000029.1, read on the forward strand.
TCCGCCCGCACTTCGCCGATGAACACCGGCTTCCACAGATGGTGGTTGGTCTCGTCCATCTTGATCGTGAAGCCGCAAGGCGCCGCGAAGGTCTGTCCACCCATTGCCGCGATTACCTTGTCGGACTCGGTCGACTTGACTTTCTCGACCGCCTGCTTCCACATGTGGATGCCGACGTAGGTGGCTTCCATCGGGTCGTTGGTGACGACCTTGTCGGCATTGGGCAGCTTCTGCTTCACGGCCCAGTCCCGGTACATCTTGATGAAGGCATCGTTCTGCGGATTCTTCAGCGACATGAAGTAGTTCCACGCCGCCAGGTGACCGACCAGCGGCTTGGTGTCGACGCCGCGCAGTTCTTCCTCGCCGACCGAGAACGCAACGACGGGCACGTCCTTCGCCTTCAGTCCGGCGTTGCCGAGTTCCTTGTAGAAGGGAACGTTGGAGTCACCGTTGATGGTCGAGATCACGCAGGTTTTGCCGCCAGCGGCAAACTTCTTGATGTTCGCGACGATGGTCTGGTAGTCGCTGTGACCGAACGGCGTATAGACCTCCTCGATATCCTTCTCCGCGACCCCCTTGCTCTTGAGGAACGCGCGCAGGATCTTGTTGGTCGTACGCGGGTACACGTAATCGGTGCCGAGCAGGAAGAAGCGCTTTGCGGCGCCACCTTCCTTGCTCATCAGGTACTCGGTGGCGGGGATCGCCTGCTGGTTCGGTGCCGCACCCGTGTAAAAGACGTTCTTCTCGAGTTCCTCTCCCTCGTACTGGACCGGGTAATACAAAATGGAGTTGAGTTCCTTGAACACTGGCAGCACCGACTTGCGCGAGACCGAGGTCCAGCACCCAAACGTGGCCACGACCTTGTCCTGCGTGATGAGTTGCCGCGCCTTTTCGGCGAACAGCGGCCAGTTGGACGCCGGGTCGACGACGACGGGCTCGATCTGCCGGCCCATGACGCCGCCCTTGGCGTTGATGTCGGCGATGGTCATCAGCGCCGTTTCCTTCAGCGCCGTTTCGGAAATGGCCATCGTGCCGGACAGCGAATGCAGGATGCCGACCTTGATCGGAGTCTTGTCCTGCCCGAATGCGGTCGAAATCGATGTACAGCTGAGGGCAGCGGCGCCCCCGGCCTGGATGAATTGTCTGCGGTCCATTCCTCTCTCCAGTAGCAGCAGCGCCTATTCGCCGCGCTGCACTGCACTACAAGTTCCGTGCCATCGCCCCTGTGGGGCTCCGGGACGTGTCGCTCGCACCATGCGCGGTTGGAATGCACCTGCACGAGCGATCCGGCGCCCTTACATGGTGCGCGGGCGTGTGGCCGACCGCGTGTTCCGATGAGCCGGAAGCCGCCCGCCGCGTCGCGCGTGCCGCAGAGCCGGTTTGGCCGCCTCGCTCGCCTCGGTCTTGCTGCGGGTGAGCTGGCTGTCGGTGGTGCGGTCCAGGGACTGCGGCGGCTCGGACAAGGCGCGGACGCGTCGATGCCGCGCTTTTCGGTAGCCACGGCGCGACGCCTCGCCGAGCGCCTGGCGAACCTGCGCGGCGCAGCGATGAAGCTCGGGCAGCTGATCTCGCTCGAGAGCGAAGGACTGCTCCCCCCTGAACTGGCCGTAGCCCTCGAGACATTGCGCTCGCAGGCGGCGCCGATGCCGGCGGAGCAGTTGCGACGCGCTATGGGCCGCGCCTACGGCGCCGGATGGGAAGGGCGCTTTGCCGAATTCAGCGAAACGCCGATCGCCGCCGCGTCGATCGGACAGGTGCATCGCGCACGTACCCGCGACGGCCGTGATCTCGCACTCAAGGTGCAGTACCCCGGCGTCGCAAAGTCGATTGCCAGCGATGTCGACAACGTCGCAACACTGCTGCGGATCGCGCGACTGCTGCCACTGGGCCTGGATGTCAACGACATCGCGCGCGAGGCCAAGCGGCAACTGACGCAGGAATCCGACTACCTGGCCGAGGCGCAGTTTCTTGAGCGCTACGCGCGCCTGGTGGCCGACGAGCCGCAGTTCGTGGTGCCGCGGGTGCACTGGGACTACACGACGACGCGCGTGATGGCGATGGACTACATGGACGGCGTGCCGCTCGAATCGCTGGTCGACGGCGCGCCGCAGAAGGCGCGCGATGCGGTCGGCTCCCTGCTGCAGAAGCTGATGTTCCGCGAACTCTTCGAGTTCCGGGTCATGCAGACCGATCCGAACTTCGCCAACTACCTGTACCAGCCGGGCTCAGGGCGGCTCGTGCTGCTCGACTTCGGTGCGACTCAGGAGTTCACCCCGGAGTTCTCGGAGCGGTTCCGCCGCATCACCCGCGCGATCGTCGACGGCGATCGCCGCGGTATCGAGGAAGGGGCGCGCAGCATCGGCTATATCGGCGACGACGCTTCCGGGGACGTGGTGCAGGCTGCGCTGGATGTGCTCGAACTCGTGTGCGAGCCGCTCCGCACCAAGGGGCCGTATGACTACAGTGGATCGGACCTGCCCAAGCGCGCGCGCGAACTGGGCATCGACCTGGCGTTCAAGCGCGGTTTGCTGCGCATGCCGCCGTCGGACACGATGTTCCTGCACCGCAAGCTGGTCGGCGTGTACCTGCTGCTGGCACGCCTTGGCGCGCGCGTAGCGACCGGACGCATCCTCCGGCCGTATCTCGAACCCGACGTGGCCTTGAAATCAGCCTGATTCGCTGGTCAGGTCGATCACCGTGTCTGCCGCCGACAGCACGCGTGGGTGCAGATGACGGCGATGGCTGGCGGTGAAGCAAACTGGGCCGTCGAACCGTGCCATGCGTGCCAGCAGCGCATCGGTGCACGCTTCATGGGCGCTGTCGGCGAGATCGATCGGCCGACCATGCGGACCGAACAGCGCATCGGCTTCGTCGAACAGCAGCAGCACGCCGGCATGTTCGGCGGCATCGAACAGCCGCTCGACATTCAATTCGGCTTCGTGCGGGTAAGGCGAAAGCAGGCGCGTCCAGTCGACCCGTTGCACCGGCGCACTGAGATGACGCGCCATGACCGCCATCGCTGCACCGCGCGCAGCCGCATAGGGGCTCACCAGCACGGCGACCAGTGGTGGTCGGCGTTCGGCATGGGGCCGGCGCTGCTCAGCCAGCCGTGCCTTGGCATTGATCGCCAATACGGTGAGGGCAATGCGCACCTGCGCCGGCAGGCTTTCGGCGATTCGCAGTTGGTCCGACGTCATGCTGCAACGATACGGAAGGAGGTTGGTTGAATGCGACGCCGCTGGTCGGGATCGCAATTCTGCGCGATCACGCGGGTGAGGGAAGGCGTTTGGTCGGGCGCTGGGGTTGAGTGGCGCGAATGCGCGATGACTTGCCTCACGCGACTCTGCGCGTGGGCGCTGTGGCAATCAGCACGACGCCGGCGCTCGCCAGCGCCAGCGCGACACCATGGACCATCGTGAAAGATTCACCCAGCAAGCCTGTTCCGACGGCGGTCGCTGCCAACGGCAGCGCCACGGTGAACACGCCGGCCTGGTTGGCCGGCACATGCTTCAGGCCCGCGACCCACATCCAGACGGCGAACAGGCTCGCTGCGAGCGAATAGAAGACCAGCAGCGTCCACAGTGAGGGAGTCACGGAAGCGAGGTCAAAGCGTGCCAGCTGCCAGAGGCCGAACGGGGTGATGAGCACGAGACCCCACAGATTGATGAGTGCCGAAACGCGCAAGGGGGTGCGCGTGGCGGACAGCCGCTTCGCAATGATCACGTAGACCGCTTCGCAGACCACCGCACCGAACATCAGCAGGTTGCCGATCCAGGCGGCGGCGCGCGTGGTGGCATCGTCGTAGCGTGCCAGTTGCAGCAGCGCGATGCCGCTGACGGCAAGGGCCACGGCGAACATCACGCGCCGCGTCAGCTGCTCGCGCAGAAAAAGCCAGGACAGCAGGGCGACAACCGCGGGCAGGGTCGCGAGTATGACCCCCGCCGCCGTCGCGGTCGTCATCGACACGCCGTAGAGCATGCAGATCGAGAACAGGAAGTTGCCGAAGAAGGACATCACGAAGAACAGCCGATGCTCGATCCGACTCAATGGCGGCTCGGAGGCAGCGGCGCGCGTCCATGGAACCATCGCGACGGCGGCGATCGCGAATCTCAGGAAGGCCAGCGCGAATACCGGAATCGCGGCGGTCAAGGGTTTTGACAGCGCGACGTAGGTGCCGACCAGTGCCATCGAGCCGGTCAGCAGCAGGAAAGCCGTAGTGCGGGACGTCGGCGCAGTCATCGCGCGGGAAGATACGCGAGGCAGCCTGCCGGCCGGTACGAACTACGCAGGGTCGCGCGCATCCACGGCGATCGGCGCGCCGTATTCCTTGGCCAGGAAGCGCTCGGCCTCCTCCAGCATGAAGTAGCGGAACGCCTCGGCCGCCGGTGACAGCGTCTTCGCGAGCGTGTTCACGATGTACCAGCGCTTGGCGAGCGGCAGGTCCTCAATGTCGGGTACCGCGATCAGTCCGGCCTTCAGCTCGAGGCCGATGGTATGCAGCGACAGGAACGAAATGCCCATGCCGGCCATCACCGCCTGCTTGATCGTCTCATTGCTGGTCATCTCCATCGCCACCCGTGGCGCCAGTCGGTGATCGGCGAAAAATTTCTCCATTGCGGCCCGCGTGCCCGACCCCTCCTCGCGGATCAGGAACTCGTAGTCAGCGAGAGCGGCGGCCGGCGCGTGACCGGCTTTCACCAGCGGGTGATCGGGGGGCGTCACGATCACATGAGGATGACCGGCGAACGGCTCGGCCCGCGTCGCCAGCTCGCGCGGCGGGCGGCCCATGATCGCGAGGTCGACTTCGTTGGCCTGCAGCAGCGCGACCAGCTGTTCTCGGTTGCCGCCGATCGCCAAGCGCACCTCGATTCCTGGGTGTTCGGAACGGAAACGTGCCATTAGGCGAGGTACAAAGTATTTAGCGGTACTTACCATCCCGATAGTCAGGCGGCCGGTCTGGAGTCCGCTCAACCGCGCGACAGCGTCCTCGGCGTCCTTCAATGTGGCCAGGATCTTTCGCACGTAGACCAGCAGGTACTCGCCGGTGACGGTCAAGGCGACGCTGCGACCGCCCCGGTCGAACAACGGAAGTCCGACCTGGCCCTCCAACTCCTTGATTTGCATGGAAACCGCGGGCGGAGTCAGATGCAACTCCTCGGCGGCCTTGCCGAAGCTCATGTGGCGCGCCACCGCCGAAAACACCCGCAGCTGCCGCAGTGTGACTCCTTTCATAAGAAATCCTTAACTAAGAGCTCAGTAATCGTGACTGTACCTTAGGGGTGTGGCTGCCTACAGTGCACCCTATCGAGTGAACGCCATTGCGGCGTCGCAAAACCGAAGGGGCGAGGGCCATGAACAAGCCGGTCGAAGGGCACATCACAGACGTCAAGGAGCGCTACAAGGGTGGCGTCCTCAAGTACAAGCAGATGGGTTACTGGCGGCCCGACTACGAGCCGAAGGACACCGACGTCATCTGCCTTTTCCGTATCACACCGCAGGAGGGCGTCGACCCCGAGGAGGCCGCGGCAGCGGTGGCCGGTGAATCGTCGACCGCGACCTGGACCGTGGTCTGGACGGACCTCCTGACGGCGCACGACTCGTATCAGGCGAAGGCCTACCGCGTCGACCCGGTCCCGAACCAGCCGGGGCAGTACTTCGTCTACATCGCGTACGACCTGATCCTCTTCGAAGAGGGCTCGATCGCCAACATGACGGCGAGCCTGATCGGCAACGTGTTCAGCTTCAAGCCACTGAAGGCGGCGCGGCTGGAGGACATCCGCATTCCGGCGGCGTACGTGAAGACTTTCAAGGGCCCGCCGACCGGGATCATCGTCGAGCGCGAGCGGCTGGATAAGTACGGCCGCCCGCTGCTGGGTGCAACGATGAAACCCAAGCTGGGGCTTTCCGGCAAGAACTACGGTCGCGTCGTGTACGAGGCGCTCACCGGTGGCCTCGACTTCACGAAGGACGACGAGAACATCAACTCGCAACCGTTCATGCACTGGCGTGACCGGTTCCTGTTCTGCATGGAGGCGGTCAACCGCTCGCAGGCGAACTCCGGCGAGATCAAGGGGCACTACCTCAACATCACCGCGGCGACGATGGAAGACATGTACGAGCGCGCGGAGTTCGCAAAGGAACTCGGCTCGAACATCCTGATGATCGACCTCGTGATCGGCTGGACGGCGATCCAGTCGATCTCGAACTGGTGCCGCAAGCACGACATGATCCTGCACATGCACCGCGCCGGCCACGGCACGTACACGCGCCAGAAGAACCACGGCGTCAGCTTCCGCGTGATCGCCAAGTGGCTGCGACTGGCGGGCGTGGACCACCTGCACGCGGGCACCGCGGTCGGCAAGCTGGAAGGCGACCCGATGACGGTGCAGGGCTACTACAACGTCTGTCGGGACACGTACACGAAGCAGGACCTGCAGCGCGGGATCTTCTTCGACCAGGACTGGGTGGATCTCAAGAAGGTGATGCCGGTCGCTTCCGGCGGCATCCACGCCGGCCAGATGCATCAACTGATTGACCTCTTCGGCGACGACGTGGTGCTGCAATTTGGCGGAGGCACGATCGGCCATCCGGCCGGCATCCAGGCGGGCGCGATCGCCAACCGCGTTGCGCTCGAGGCGATGGTCAAGGCACGCAACGAGGGCCGCGATATCGCCAACGAAGGCCCGGAGATCCTCGCCGCCGCCGCCAAGTGGTGCACGCCGCTGAAGCAGGCGCTCGAGACGTGGAAGGACGTGAGCTTCAACTACACGTCGACCGACACCCCCGATTACGCCGTCACCCCGACCGCCAGCTGAGTACGGAGATTCTCATGCGCATCACGCAAGGCACTTTTTCATTTCTACCGGACCTTACTGACGACGAAATCCGCGCGCAGGTCGACTACGCGCTTTCGAAAGGCTGGGCATTGTCGGTCGAGTACACCGACGATCCGCATCCGCGCAACGTCTACTGGGACATGTGGGGCATGCCGATGTTCACGATCAAGGACGGCGCCGCGGTGGTGTTCGAGGTCAAGGCGTGCCGCAAGGCGCACCCGAACCACTACATCAAGGTCAACGCCTTCGACAACGCGCGCGGTGTCGAGTCGATGTGCCTGTCGTTCATCGTCAACCGTCCGAAGGACGAGCCGGGCTTCGGACTCGAGCGGCAGGAAGCGGCGGGTCGCAGGGTGCGCTACACGACGCGAGCCTATTCGGCCACCAAGCCGGCCGGGTCACGCTACGAGTAGGCGAGCGAGGCGATGAACGCTCCCGGCGCGCCGACCGTCGATCTGCAGGCGATCCTGCGCGACACCAATGTGCAGGAGGTGCTGCAGGAGCTCGACCGTGAGCTCGTCGGACTCGCGCCGGTGAAGAAGCGCATTGAGGACATCGCAGCCTTTCTCGTAGTGTCGAAGGCGCGTGCCCAGCTCGGCCTCGAGGCCGCCACGCCATCACTGCACATGAGCTTCACCGGCAATCCCGGCACCGGCAAGACGACGGTCGCGCTGAAGATGGCGCAGATCCTTCATCGCCTGGGCTACGTGCGCAAGGGCCATGTGGTGAGCGTCACCCGCGACGACCTCGTTGGTCAGTACATCGGCCACACCGCACCGAAGACCAAGGAAGTGCTGAAGAAGGCGATGGGGGGCGTGCTCTTCATCGACGAGGCGTATTACCTGTATCGCCCGGAGAACGAGCGCGACTACGGGCAGGAGGCTATCGAGATCCTGCTGCAGGTGATGGAGAACAACCGCGATGACCTGGTCGTGATCCTCGCCGGCTACAAGGACCGGATGGACACATTCTTCAAGTCCAATCCCGGCATGAGTTCGCGTATCGCGCATCACATCGACTTCCCCGACTACAGCGAGGGCGAGCTGATGCAGATCGCCGAGAAGATGCTCGCCACCCAGCATTACCATTTCGGCGAGGGCGCGCGTGCGGCCTTCGAGCAATACCTCGCCCGCCGCATGCAGCAGCCGCACTTTGCCAACGCGCGCAGTGTGCGCAACGCCCTGGAGCGAGCGCGACTGCGCGCCGCGTCGCGCCTGTTTGCCGAGCGCAACCGTGCACTCACCGAATCTGACCTGACCACCATCGTGCCCGAGGACATCCTCGCAAGCCGGGTGTTCCAGGCGTCTGCTGCTGCCTAACCGACGGAACCGCCATGCCACTCTCCAATCGACGGACGCTGACCCAGTACCTGATCGAGCAGCGCCGCCGCTTCCCTCAGGCAAGCGGCGCACTAAACGCGCTGATCCTCGATGTCTCGCTGGCGGCCAAGGCGATCGCGCGCGCGGTGGCCTTCGGCGAACTGGGCGACCCCATGAGCCGACAGCTCGTGGCCGCTGCCCAGTCGCACTCCGGCATCAACGTCCAGGGCGAAGTTCAGAAACCGCTGGACGTCGTCAGCAACGAGATCTTCATCCGCACGACGGAGTGGTCGGGCCACGTTGCGGGCATGGGCTCGGAGGAGATGGAGCACCCTTATCAGATCCCGGCGCAGTACTCACGCGGCAGGTACCTGCTGGTGTTCGACCCGCTCGATGGCTCCAGCAACATCGACGTCAACGTGTCGGTCGGCAGCATCTTCTCGATCCTGCGCGCACCACCGGCCGTGATCGACACCGGTCGCGACGCGACCGAAGCGGACTTCCTGCAGCCAGGCACTACGCAGGTCGCCGCGGGCTATGCGATCTACGGTCCGGCCACGATGCTGGTCCTGACGGTCGGCAGCGGCGTGGTGGGCTTCACGCTCGACCCCAGCCTGGGTGAGTTCAAGCTGACGCACCCGGACATCCGGGTGCCGGCCGACACGCAGGAATTCGCGATCAACACCAGCAACAGCCGCTTCTGGGAGCCGCCGATCAAGCGCTACGTCGACGAATGCCTGGCCGGCAAGACGGGCACGCGCGGCAAGGACTTCAACATGCGCTGGATTGCCAGCATGGTCGCCGAGGCGCATCGCATCCTGATGCGTGGCGGCGTGTTCATGTATCCGCGCGACACCAAGGACCCGAGCAAGCCGGGCCGTCTGCGGCTGCTGTATGAGGCGAATCCGATCGGCTTCGTGATGGAGCAGGCCGGTGGTCGCGCCAGCCATGGCCGCAGCTCGGTGCTCGAGGTGCAGCCCGAAGCGCTGCACCAGCGCATCGGACTCGTTTTTGGATCGAACAACGAGGTCGAGCGCATCGAGCGTTACCACGCCGAGTACGACGCCGGCACAGACAAGCCCTACAGCTCGCCGCTATTTAACGAGCGGTCGCTGTACCGGCCCGAGGCGCTCACCTGAACCAGGTTGATAACAACAACGTCATCGAGGGAGAACCCAGTTGTCCAAGAAGCACCCGATCATCGCCGTGACCGGTTCGTCCGGCGCCGGCACCACCACGGTGATGCAAAGCTTCCAGCACATCTTCCGGCGCGAAGGCTTCAAGGCGCAGATCGTCGAAGGCGATTCATTCCATCGCTACAACCGGATGGAAATGCGCGCCAACATGAAGGAGGCCGAAAAGAACGGGAACAAGCACTACTCGCACTTCGGCCCGTACTCGAATCTTCTCGAGGAACTGGAGTCGCTGTTCAAGGGCTACGGCGAGAACGGCAGTGGCCGCGTGCGCAAGTACATCCACGATGCGGGCGAAGCGGCCGAGCACGGCGTGGAGCCCGGACACTTCACCGAGTGGAAGGACATCGAGCCGGGTTCCGACCTGATGTTCTATGAGGGCCTGCACGGCGCGTACGTCGACGAGAAGATCGACGTCGCACGTCATGTGGACCTGCTGGTCGGCGTCGTACCGATCATCAACCTGGAATGGATCCAGAAGCTGCACCGTGACAAGAAGATGCGCGGCTACTCGCAGGAGGCGGTGGTCGACACCATCCTGCGCCGCATGCCCGACTATGTGAACCACATCGTTCCGCAGTTCGGCGTCACGCACGTCAATTTCCAGCGCGTGCCGACGGTGGATACGTCCAACCCCTTCATCGCCCGCGACATCCCCAGCGCGGACGAAAGCACGATCATCATTCGCTTCGCCAACCCGAAGGGCATCGATTTTCCCTACCTGCTGTCGATGCTGCACGACTCGGCGATGACGCGGCCGAACACGATCATCTGTCCCGGCGGCAAGATGGGCCTGGCGATGCAGCTGATCTTCACGCCGATGATCCTGCGCCTGATGGACCTGAAGCGTCGGGCCCACTAGCGAACGGGCAGGAGATCGAGCCATGGCAGCCCAGTCCGCACCGGCCGAACTTGGTTCTTACGCGCCGGACTTCGAATTGCGCGGCGTCTGCGGCCAGGTGTGGACCCGCGACGCCTGCGTTGGACCCAGTGGACTGCTGGTGATGTTCATCTGCAATCACTGTCCCTACGTCCAGGCGGTGCTCGATCGCATCGTGCGCGATGCACGGGAACTGCAGGCCGCCGGCGTCGGGGTTGCAGCCATCAGCAGCAACGACGTCGCCGCGTACCCTGAGGATTCGTTCGACAAGATGCAGCAACTCTGGCGCGAAAAGGCGTTGCCATTCCCATACCTGTATGACGAGTCGCAAGACGTGGCACGTGACTACGGTGCGGTCTGCACGCCGGACTTCTTTGGCTACAACCACGCGCTGGAACTGCAGTACCGCGGTCGACTCGACGCTTCCGGGCGGCAACCTGCGCCGACGGATGCCAGGCGCGAACTCCGTGACGCGATGCTGTTGGTTGCCGCGAGTGGCCGCGGGCCGGCCGAACAAACGCCCAGCATCGGCTGCTCGATCAAGTGGAAGTGAACTCGAGACTTGAGGCCTCGACGGCGCCGGCACAGCGCTGACGAAGGTCCGCCTTCATCGGTGCGGGCGCCGGTCCGGCTGGCGCGGCACGCATTGTGTCGATTTAACGCGACGCCCGGCGCGCATTAGCGCCCATTTGTGAGCGCATGAGTGCGGGCGCTCACCACACCGGCGCGTGCCCGCCCCATAATGCGCCTCGCCCGACCGCCCACCATGGCCGACCAGCACAAACAACTCTTCCGACAAGAGGCGATCGACGCGCAGCGCGAGAAGCTGCTCGGTGAGGTCTCACTTGCCCGTCCGGTGCCGCTCTGGGTGTTCACCGCCCTGGCGCTCGCCTTTGCCGTCAGCCTGGTTGCATTCTCCATATGGGGTGAATACTCGCGCCGCGAGCGGGTTGACGGCTTCCTGGCGCTGGACGTCGGCGCCGCGCGCATCCTGGCGCCGGAGGCCGGCACCATCGCCGAACTGCTCGCCAAGGAGGGCGACGAGGTGGAGGCGGGCCAGCCATTGATCCGGCTGTCATTCGAGCGCGGTACGGCATCCGGGGTCACGTCGGGCGAACTGGTGCAGCGCGAAATCAGCGAACGGCGGCTGGTCCTTGAGCGCGAGCAGCAGCAGGTGAAGCTGCTCGGCCAGCAACAGGCCGATGCGCTACGTCGCAAGATTTCAGACCTCGAGCGCGAACTCGCGCAGTTCGACGTCGAGATCAAGGCACAGCAAAGCCGCCTGGCCTCGTCGCGCAACGAGTTCCAGCGCGCCGAGGAGTTGTACAAGGAGAAGTTCTATTCCGAGTCCAAGCTGATCGAGTTCCGCAACAACGTGCTCGACCAGCAGGTGAAGGTCGAGGCGCTGCGGCGCCAGCGTGCCGGCGTCGAACGCGAACTTTCGGCGGCGCGCGCCGAGGAGCCGTCAATTGCGCTGAAGACGCAGACCGCGCTTGAGCAGATCCGCCGGCAGGCGAGCGAACTGCAGCAGGGCAGCGTGCAGGAGGAGGCCAAGCGCGAAAACGTGATCCGCGCGCCGGTGGCCGGAGTGCTGACCAATATCGCTGCTGCACGCGGCGAGACCGTGGCCGAAAGCGCGCCGCTGGCGGTGGTCGTGCCCAAGGGCAGCGGGCTCCACGCGCAGCTTCTGGTGCCGACACGCGCCATCGGCTTTGTCGCTCCGGGGCAGGAAGTGGTACTGCGCTACGACGCCTTCCCGTTCCAGCGATTCGGCCAGTACCGCGGCACCGTCGAGCGCGTCAGCCGCACCGTGTGGTCGTCCGGCGAAAAGGTCGGCCAGCTGGTCGTGCGGGAGCCGGTCTATCGCGTCGACGTCAAGCTCGACTCGCAGGTCGTCGTTGCCGGCGAGCAGAAACTGCCGCTGCGCTCCGGAATGATGGTCAACGCCGACATCCTGCAGGAGAAGCGCAAGGTCTGGGAGTGGGTGTTCGAGCCGGTGCTGTCACTCAAGCAGAGGTTGCAGTAGTGCTCGGTCGCCGCGTCCCGATGATCCTGCAGAGCGAGGCGCCGGAGTGCGGCATCGCCTGCGTAGCGATGGTCGCCAGCTACCACGGCTTCCGCACCGATCTCACGGCGATGCGGATGCGGCTGGCGCCATCGATGAAGGGGGTGACGCTGAAGCACATCAGCGCGATCGCCGACACGATGAAGCTCGCCGCGCGCGGCGTGAAGGTGCCGCTCGAAGGACTGGGTCAACTCAAACTGCCGGCGATCCTGCACTGGGACATGAACCACTTCGTCGTGCTGACGAAGGTCGCGGGGGACAGGATCACCGTCAACGACCCGGCCCGCGGCCGGCGCGTCCTGACGCTCAGGGAAACGTCGGACCACTACACCGGCGTGGCGATGGAACTCACGCCCACGGCCGGCTTCGCGGAGCGGGACGAGCGCGAGAAGATCAGTGCCTGGCAGCTGGTGCGCACCGCCACCGGCCTGCGCAGCGCGGTGACGCAGGTACTGCTGCTGTCACTGGTGCTCGAAGTGCTGGCGATCGCCTCGCCATTTTTCCTGCAGCTCGTGGTCGACCGCGTCGTCGTCGGCCGCGACCGCGACCTGCTGGCGGTACTCGGGATCGGCTTCGCGCTGCTCGCGGTGACGATCGCGGTGATCACCGCGCTGCGCTCCTGGCTCGGCGTCTACATCAGCACGCGGCTCAACCTGCAGCTGCTCGACACGCTGTTCGCGCGGCTGCTGAGGCTGCCGCTGGCATGGTTCGAGAAGCGCCACATCGGCGACATCGTCTCGCGCTTCCGCTCGGTCGATGCGATCCAGCGCACGCTGTCGCTCACATTCCTCGAGACCGTGATGGACGGCGTCATGGTGCTGGTCACGTTGGCCGTCATGCTCTGGTACAGCGGCACGCTGACCATCATCGTCGTCATCGCGGCACTGTCTTACGGCGTGTTGCGCTGGGGGCTTTACGGCCCGCAGCGGCGCGCCACTGACGAGCGCATCGTTCATGAAGCCAAGGCCGCAACGCATTTCATCGAGACGCTGCGCGGAATGATGGCGATCAAGCTCAACCTGCGCGAGACCGAACGCCGCGCCGCTTATCTCAACCACGTGGTCGACCAGACCAACGCCGACGTGCGCGTGCAGAACCTCGCGCTGCTGCAACGCGCCGGCAACGTGATGATCTTCGGGCTGGAGAACGTGATCGTGATCTGGCTCGGCGCCTACGCCGTGCTGGCGGGCGAGCTCTCCGTCGGCATGCTGTTCGCGTTCCTGCTGTTCAAGCTGCTGTTCATTACGCGCGTGAACAACCTGGTCGACAAGACGATCGAGTTCCGCATGCTCGACCTGCACGCCGACCGCGTCGCTGACATTGCGCTTGCCGCGACCGAGAGCACGGCCGAGCTGCCCGCTGTGGCGCGCGCCGATGCGCCGTCCGGGGCTTTCGTGCTGGACTCGCGCGACCTGGGGTTCGCCTACGGCATCGAGGGGTTCGTTTTCCGCGGCATGGCCTTCAACGCCCGGCCGGGCGAAACCGTGGCGATCGTCGGCCCGTCCGGTAGCGGGAAAACAACGCTGGTGAAGGTTCTCGCCGGCCTGCTCGACCGTACCGAGGGCAGCCTGACGGCGGCCGGTCGCGACATTCGGGACTGGGACAAGGCCGCCTACCGTAGCCGCATCGGGGTGGTCATGCAGGATGACCACCTGTTTGTCGGCACGATCGAGGACAACATCAGCTTCTTCGACCCGCAGCACGACCCGGACCGGGTGCGCGCCTGCGCGAAGCTGGCGATGATCGACGAGGACATCAGTGGCATGCCGATGGGCTACAACACGATCGTCGGCAGCCTCGGCGTGGCGCTGTCCGGCGGCCAACGCAGTCGGGTCTTGCTGGCCCGGGCGCTCTACCGCCAGCCTCAAATCCTGTTCCTCGACGAGACCTTCGACCAGCTGGATCTGGCCCGCGAGCGAGCGATCACTGACGGACTAAGGCACACAGGGATTGGATTAGTGATCGTCAGCCACCGGCCGGAGACGGTTGGCGCGGTGGACCGAATCGTGCGGCTCGGAGACGGTTAGGCCGGCTGACCGCGCGGCCTCAGCTCCACCGTCAGACAAAAAAGACGGCGCCCGTCGGCGCCGTGATAGTTGCGGAAATCAGTAGGTCTCTCTGGACCTTTTGCGTACCACCTTTGCGATACGCGTGTGTTTGGGATGCGCTGAACGCGTCGACAGTCCGGGCAAGCGTTGACTACTAAATGCCGTTGCCGACGTAGGCTCCGCCACCGACGAGGTCCAGATCGTCCATCGAGAGAGCCAGGAGTTCGAAGGTCTCGTCAGCCTTGAAGGCCTCGGCAACGGCGTTCAGTTCAAGCGTCTCGATGTTCATGGTGTCCCCTCCGCAGGTATGTTGGTTTGTTCTCTAGGGCAAGCCAGAGGCTTGCACAGGGCGAACTGTGAAGGGTCGGAGCGGGCGCGCAAATCCCCCCATAACGGAGTTTGCATTCACATCAACTCCGGGCAGAATCGGACGGCCTTTCTTTTGCCGAGCCATCTAGGGTCGGCCTACCGATGGACGATCACGAGGCGCTACTCGAAGCATTGGAACAGGAGCTTCGAGAGAAGACAAACGCTCCCCCTGCTGACCTCCCGGCCTATCTCGATGATTGGCTAAGGCGGCTCCGCGGTATCCCATTCTCGGTTGCTCCGGCTCGTCGGGTTAAGTTGCTGACCGATGCCGCCCTTCAGTACTACTTTCACGGGCAAAAGATCTTTAGCGCGGTGGAGCCCATCGCGCTCGCAGCAATGTTGGCCGAGCAGCACGGAGAGCGCGGTCTCTTGCGGCGCGCGCTTTCTGTTCAAGGTTTAGTACTCACAGCCACGAGAAATACTCCGGATGCGCTACGAAGCCTTACCCGGGCACTTGATATAGCAGAGGAGATGGCAGACGAAATAGGAGTCGCTGCTGTCTGGGGAAACATAGCGGTCGCTTTTCTCGACGCTACGCTCTACTCCGACGCGCGTGTTTGCTATGAGCGCGCAGACACGATGGCTGCGAAGATCAGCGATGACTCATTGAGTTCGACTCTACGTACCCGCGCGCTGCACGGAGCAGCGGTCTGCGGCCTTTACCTTCATGAATACCTCCACGCTATTGATGCATGCATCGAAGCAACGGCTCTGCTTGCCGAACCGAGGGATCGCGAACAGGAGCAAGTGCGCGCACTGATAGAAGCAACGATGGTTCAGTTGTTGCTAGCACTTAACCGAGTCGAAGATGCGACTGCCCACGCAGCCATCGCGCGTGATATGGCGGTCAAGTCCGGCGCGGTGCGAGCAAAGATATCGGCGGCAACGGTCAGTGGACTCGTTGAGGTCTATAGGGGAAATGTCGACGTAGGTATCTCAAGGATCGTTGCGGTTCGTGATCAATCGAAATCTCTGGCGGGCTCTTACGAAGATGCGCTGAGAGCTTCAGTCAGTGCGTACGAGCGAGCCGGCCAGCCCGATCGCGCGCTGTCCATGAATCGCGAGTTGATGATGCACGTGCGGAATATTCATCGCGAAGCGATCATGCAGCAGCAGCAGCAGCACCTTCAGCGGCTGGGACTGCCCGACCCGGACACTGCAAGCCTTCGCGCGATTGAAGACAAGGACGAAGCGCTGAAGCAGAAACTCGAGGACGCGGCCGCCAAGCAGGGCAAATTCCTCGAGCACATGGCGCTCACCGTCGAACTGCGCGAGGAAGACAGCGGCGAGCACGCCTTCCGGGTGGCGATGTGGGCACACCTGCTTGCGCTCGAGCACGGGCTCGACCCCGACGAAGCTGAGCGCATCGAACTGGCGGCGCGGCTGCACGACATCGGCAAGGTCGTGATTCCGGATTCCGTGATCCGCAAGCGCACCGCGTTGTCGCAGGGCGAGCGGCAACTGATCGAAACCCACGCCGCGACCGGCGCGGACTTCCTCATCCGCGCCAAGGTGCCGTACGCCCATCTGGCCGAGGAGATCGCCCGCTACCACCATGAGGCATGGTCGGGCGAAGGTTATCCGGACGGCATCTCGGGCGACGCGATTCCGCTGCCGGCCCGCATCGTGGGCCTGTGCGACGCGTTCGACTCTCTCGTGCACAACCGGCCGTGGCGGCCGGGCTGGCGTATCGAGGAGGCGCTTGGTCATCTAGTGCGCGAGAGCGGCCGGCAGTTCGATCCCAAGCTCGTCGAGCAATTCATCCCGATCGTGCGGCGCACGTATGCCAAGCACGCGGACGTCGACGCCTACCTGGCCCAGTCTGCGCAGCAGACGCCGCTGTGGACGATGCGCCGTTCCTTGGTCGAGCGTCTGATGCGGCCGGCAGCCGGCGAGCAGGGCAACGAGCAGCTGCGCCAGATGCAGCTGGCGCGCCTCAAGACCCCCAACGGCTCCTGATTGCAGGCGGGCCGCGCGGTCCTGCGGCCGCGCGATTTGGTGGCCCTGGGGGCCCGCGCTAACCTTCGGCCTGCGTTGCGCGGGGCTCGCTGACTTAAAGAGTGGCCTGCGCGCTGGGCCGCTACTTCAATCGTCCCCGGGGAATCTGATGAAAACCTTTCTTTGTGCTCTGGGCTGCGTACTTGCGTTGTCGATCAACCCGGTACTCGCGCAGGACAAAGGTGCGCCGCAGCTAACCTCCGCGGAGTGGCTGGCGAAAATTCAGGCCGACAAGAAGGGCATCGTTGCCAAGTCGATGAACCTGACACCGGACGAGGCGAAGAAGTTCTGGCCGATTTACGAGGAGTTCCAGCGCGCGCTGGCAGTACCTCAGAGTGCCTATACCCGTGCGGTGCTGGACTACGTCGCGGCGGGAACGACGCTGACCGATGCCAACGCCAAGCGCCTGTCCGAGCAGGTGCTGGGTGCCAGCCAGGACGAGGCGCGACTGCACGAAAAGCACTTCAAGCAGTTGCTGAAGGTGCTGCCCGCGCACAGGGCGGCGCGCTACATGCAGATCGAGAACAAGATGCAGGCGGTGGTGCGCTACGAAGCAGCGAAAGCGATTCCGTTGGTGAACTAGGTGACGCGGCGGTCGCTTGAGCCTGCCGGAATGTGCGGGGCTGGCGTGCCCGGGCGCGGCGCGACTGCGGCGCGACCGCTCCAGCGAGTGATACCGCAGGTTCTCGCGGCCGGTTTGTTCGCAACATGAAGCTCCGCACGATCCCAGCCGTGTTCATGCGTGGCGGCACCAGCAAGGGCCTGGTGTTCAAGGCGGCGGACCTGCCTTCGGACCAGGCACGCTGGGATTCGTTGTTCTGCGCCGCGATGGGATCACCTGACGCCAACGGCCGCCAACTCGACGGCATGGGTGGCGGTCTCTCGTCGCTGTCCAAGGTCTGTGTCGTCGGCCGACCGTCGCGGGCCGATGCCGATGTGGACTACACGTTCGCGCAGGTGTCGATCCGCGACGCGCGCATCGACATGAGCGGCAACTGCGGCAACATGAGTGCGGCGATCGGACCCTTCGTGGTGGACGAGGGCCTGATTGCCGCGGCCGACGGCCCGGTGACGGTGCGCATTCACAACACCAACACGCAGAAGATCATCCACTCTTCCTTCGAGGTGCGCGGCGGTCGCGCCATCGAGCATGGCGACTTCGCGATTCCCGGCGTGGCAGGCAGCGGCGCGCCGATCAAGCTCGAGTTCGTCGAGCCGGGCGGCGCCATCACCGGAAAACTCCTGCCGACGGGCGACGCAACGGAGGAACTCGACGTTCCCGGCGTCGGCCGCATCGATGTGTCGATGATCGATGCCGGCAACGCGTGCGTCTTCGTGCGCGCCGAGAGTCTCGGCCTGAAGGGCACGGAGACTCCCGAGCAGATCGAGCGCGACGCAAGGCTGATGGAGGCGCTGCTGGCGATTCGCGCCCAGGCCTCGGTCGCGATGCGCATCACACCTGACCTGGCCGCGGCGCGCGCGAAGGTCACGACGCCATCGATCGGCATCGTCTCGGCGCCGCGTGCGTGGACGTCATTGAGCGGCGAGGAATTCGAAGCCGAAGCGGCGGATCTCGGGGTGCGCATGATTTCCAGCAACCAGCCGCACCGCGCGCTGCCGTTGACGGCCTCGCTGTGCGTCGCGGTGGCTGCCAACATTCCGGACACTTTGGTGCACACGGTCGCGCGTTACCCCGGCCGGGGTCCGTTGAGACTCGGCATGCCGTCGGGCGTGCTGACGGTGTCGGCTGAAGTGCGCAAGGACCGCGACGGCTGGTATGCCCAGGCGGGCAGCTTCTATCGGACCGCGCGGCGCCTGTTCGCGGGGCGCGTCTGCCTGCCGTAGCGCGGTCAGCCAGTCAGTCGAGCCGACCGGCCTCCGCCAGTTCACGAATCCGCACGACGGTGTCGAGGTCCGCGCCCTCGTAAGCCTGTTGCCGTAGCGCGACCGTCAGCTCGTCCAGGCCCCCTTCGCCGGCCACCTCGGACTCGGCCTCGTAGATGAAGCGCAGGAACAGCGCATCGTGCGACGGCTCCTCGATCGCGATTGTCATCCGGCTCGCGGGCCACGAGGTGCCGGCGGCCGTGTGGATCTCGCTGCGCTGCTGCGGAAACAGCCGCACGCGGTCGCGTACGCGGAAGCTGCCGTAGTCCAGCGTGCGCTCGAGTTCGGTCACGCCACTCAGTTCGCGCCTTGCATCGATCGTCACGCTGTCGAGGCCGCCGATGAACAGCGTCGGGTCCTCGGCGCGCAGCACCAGGCCGCGCCACAGCTGCGCCCGCGTCAGCTCGGTGAGCAGCGGCATCAGCGGGTCATTGATCTCGACCAGGTGTTCGAAGCGCATCCGGTTCAGCGCAGGAAACCCTGCCGCTCGAGCAGTTCACGGATCTCCGCTGACTTTGGCACGAAGTAGTCCGGGTCGTACTTGACCTTCGAGGTGTAGTACTCGGCGAGCGAGGTGATGCCGGCCGCCTCGATTCCGGCCTTGATTTCCGGTACCGACATATAGCGCTGCCAGCCACGCACCTCGCGCTCGGCATAGGTGGCGTCGATGTCGGCCGGTGTCGGCGCGCGATAAACCTCGTCGTGCACCAGGGCCGCCGTCGGCAGGCGATCGCGCTTGGGCGGATCCTCGGCGGGATAGCCAACCACGATCGTCGTGACCGGCACGACCGTTTCGGGCAACCGCAGGAACTCCACCAGCTCGGGCAACGAATACAGCGTCGTGCCCATGTAGCAGATGCCCAGCCCGCGCGCCTCGAAGCCGAGGCAGGCGTTCTGCGCCACGATCATCGCGTCGTACGCGGCGACGTGGTAGCCGAGCAGGTTGTTGAAGTTGTCCCGCGCGCCGCGCTGTCGCAGCCAGGTGCGGGTGCGATGCCAGTCGGCGCAAAACGTCATCACCAGCGGTGCTTCGAGCACCATCGGCTGTTCCATGTGGAGTTCATAGAGCCGGCGCTTGCGCTCGGGGTCGCGCGTCAGCACGATCGACACACTGTTCAGGTTCCCGGACGACGAACCGCCGGCAATCGCGTCGGCACAGACTTCGTCGATCAGCGCCGGATCAATGGGCGTCGGGTGGTAGCGGCGGATCGAGCGGTGGTGGCGGAGCAGGCTGGGCAGGTCGGTCATCGGCGGGCGGTGGTTCGTTTAACCCCATTGTCTCCGATGCCACGTTGACAGGGGATCGGCCCCAACCAGGAGACCCCCGATGCTGCCTTCCCTACGAGACTTTGCCCCGGCCCGCCTGGGCGCCCTGCTGACCGCCGCGGCCCTGTTCGCCGTCGCGACGCCGGCCCATTCGATCGGTTCGCTGATCGACGTACAGGTGCTGGACCGGTCCACCGGCGAGACGCTGCCGATGTACTGGCACAACGGACGCTGGTGGGTACCCGGCAAGCCGGGGGGCCGCTATGCGATCACCCTGGCCAACCACTCCGGCGGTCGCGCGCTGGGCGTCGTTTCCGTCGACGGCGTCAATGTCGTCAGCGGCGATAGCGCGGCGCACGACCAGGTGGGCTATGTGCTGGGCCGCGGCCAGTACGCGCAGATCACTGGCTGGCGCAAGGACATGACGCGAGTGGCGGCGTTCGAGTTCACCGCGCTCGCAAACTCGTACGCGGCGCGTACCGGACGGCCGGACAACGTCGGCGTCATCGGGGTCGCCGTGTTTCGCGAGAAGACGAAGCCGGAGTCGCCGCCGCCGGTGATGTCGCGCCAGGAGAAGCAGGAGGCCGCGCGCGACGCGGCGCCGGCGCCGGCGGCGGGCGCCAGTGCCGCCAACGAATCCGAGGATCGAAAACGAGCCGATTCTGCGTCGGCGCGCGAGCAGAGCATCGGCACCGGCCACGGTCGCAATGAGCGCTCCGTCACCAGTTACACCGACTTCGAGCGTGCGCAATCGACACCGAACGAGCTGATCGCCATTCACTACGACAGCCGTGACAACCTGATTGCGATGGGCGTGATCCCGCGCCCTCGCAAGGTGCCGAACCCGTTCCCCGCGACGGCCGGCTTCGTGCCGGACCCGCCGCACTGAGCGAACCGGAGCCGGCAATTCCGCAGGTACTCGCAACGATCGGTCGGGCCGGCCGGGAGGCACAATGCCTCGTCATGAGCGCCGGTCCGTCCGACGAGGAACTTCTGGCCGCCTATGCGGCCGGGGATGCGCGCGCCTTCGGGGCTCTGTACGAGCGGCATGAGCGCCCGGTGTACCGCTACTTCCTGCGGCAGGGCGCCGCCCCCACGCTGGCCGATGATCTGCTGCAGGAAACCTGGATGGCCGTGATACGGCATGCCGAGCGGTTCGAGCCACGAGCCAAGTTCACGACCTGGCTGTATACCGTGGCACGCAGCAAGATGGTCGATCATTGGCGCCATCGCGATGTCGCGGTGAGCTTCGACGAGGCGGCCAATGACCCGGACGAGGCACCGCTCGAGCTGCCTGGCTCGGACGCCGACCGGCCCGACGTGCAGGTGCTGTCGCGGGCGCAGGCCCAGGCGTTCGTGGCTGCGGTCGAGGCGCTGCCACCCGTGCAGCGCGAGGCATTCCTGCTGCAGGCCGAAGGCGGCCTGTCGCTCGAGGAGATTGCGGCGATCACGGCGGTCGGGCATGAAACCGTGAAGAGCCGCTTGCGTTACGCGATGACGAAGCTGCGGTCGGCGATGGAGGCATGGCAATGAACGGCGACAACGCCGACCGGGTCCAGCGCGACTACCGCGCAGCGAACGAGGCGCTCGACGAGCGACCCTCGGCCGCGACGCGCGCGTCGATTCTTGCGGCGGCGGCGCGGCAGGTGCAGGCCGGGCCGCGCGATGCAGCGGCACCCATCGCAGCGCCGCAGCCGGGTAGGCGTCGCTGGCCGATGGCGGCCGCGGCGGCGGTCATGCTGTCGACACTGGCCGTGATGATGGCGGTGCGCACCGAGCACGAAATGCCGACGTTCACGCCGCCCGCGAGCAGCGACGAGTCGCGGGCCGCGGCTGCACGGGCGCCAGCTGCGCCCGGCGTGGAGTCTGGGTCGGAGTCCGACAAGTCGGCGACGGATGCCGCCGTGGCAACGACGCAGCGTGCGCCCTCGCTGGCCAAGGAGCGCACCGCGACACCGGCCGCCGTCGCGCCGAAGGCAGCGCCGCCAAAGAGCAATACGTCCGCAATGCGCGATGTCGCGCCGCAAATCGCCGACTCAAAGGTCGCGGCGCCGATCGGGGAGCCGCGCGCCAAGGAGGAAGTGTCAGGACTCCGTGCGCCCGCCGCACCGCCGCCGGAGCCTTCCGCCGTCGCGCCGCTGGAAGCCAAGCGGGCGGCCCCTTCCCCGTCTGCCGGGTCGGAGGTGGCTACGGCGGAGTCGGCCGCGCCGGGCGTGGACCGCGAGCGCCGCCGGGACGAAGGCGCGGCCAACCTGGCACGTGCGCCGGCACGACAGGCGCCGGCCGTGACCGGAGCACTCAGCGCCGCGGCGGATAAACCTCGTGCGGAGGTCGATGCCGCCGCGAACGAACTGCGCGCGGAGGACTGGCTGGAGAAGATCATCAAGCTGCGTCAGACGGGTCGCCATGAGGAGGCGGACGCCGAGCTCAAGCGGTTCCGCGAGCGCTACCCCCACGTACAGGTACCGGCTGCCGCGCTTCCGCCAAGCGGCACGCGCTGATCGGAGCTCACGCCATGATCCCGCTGCACGTGGTTGTCCTGGATTCCATCACTGAAGTCACCGCCGGGCATGCCGGGCTGTGCGTGGTGACCGGGTCGCATGGCGGGGTGTCGGCCGCGCGTTATGCGCAGGCCGTCCCGGCTCGGGTCTACGTGTTCAACGATGCCGGAGTCGGCAAGGATCGGGCCGGCATCGCCGCGCTGGACCTGCTGGATGCTCTGGAAATCGCGGCGGTGGCGGTGTCGCATGCCAGTGCGCGTATCGGCGACGCGCGCGACACCTGGGCCTCGGGCGAGATCTCGGCGGTGAACCGTGCCGCGCAGCGACTCGGGTTGCGTTCCGGCGAGGCTCTTCGTCGTGCGCTGGCCGCACTGCCGCCTGCGGCCGACTGAAGCGAACGGAACCCTCGCCGCGGACGATCAGACAGCGGCCATCACGCGCTGGAGCTTCCCGCGCACCTCGGCCGCCACTTCGCCCAGCGCAGCGCTGCTCGATAGCTGCTTCATTGCATCCGGGTCCATGAACTCGACCTGAGTGAGTCCGTCGTCCGATTCCCGCACGACGACATTGCAGGGCAGCAGCAGCCCGATCGACGGTTCCGCTTCAAGCGCGCGGCGCGCCAGCGGCGGATTGCAGGCGCCGAGGATGCGGTAGGGCTTTACGTCGATGTCGAGCTTCTTTTTCATCGTGGCCTTGACGTCGATCTCCGTCAGCACGCCAAACCCTTCCTTCGCGAGCTCCGCAGTCACTTTCTGGACCGCTTCCTCGAAACCGAGCGGGACCGTCTTGCCGAAACCATAGGCGTTCTTCATTGCGACCCTTTCAATCGGGAGTTAATCATCATGCCGCAGCGGCGCAGGTCGCGGATTGCGGCGCGGCAAGTTCGACGCATTCCACAGTGATCCGGCCTTCGATCGCCTGCACCGCCAGCCGCGCGGCATCGGCCTCGAACGCGCGCGGCGCATGGCGAGCCAGCGCATCGGCGGCCTCCAGCGTGCCGACGGATCCGAGCCAGCACCATCGATCGAACACGTGCACCTGTTCGCGGAAGCGTGTGGCATTGCGCTCGACCAGTGCCACGGCGCCGGCATAGGGCCACGCCGGAATGCGCCATGGCGCGAGCAGCTCGCGCAGTCGTTCGGCGTGCGCGCTCCGCGACTCCGCGCCGATACAGGCGCCGCGGCAGCGATGCAGCTGATGGTTGAAGCACGGCGCGCCGTCGTCGCCCGTGCGCCGACGCTCCAGGCCCAGCACCTTCGCGCACAGGCCGTGTTCACTGGCGAGCGTGCTCAGCATGCGTCGCGCCGACGCGCGCGATCCGAACGGACCATAGACGCTGCCGAACGAGGCCAACTCGACGCTGTCGGCCTTGAGGTAACGCGGCGCGTCGTCATCGATCTGCAGCATCACCTGGTTACGCTTGCGACGCAGCGCGACGTTGTGCGCGGGCAGCCGGGACTTGATGAGTTCGCCTTCGCGCAGCAGCGCGCCAAGCTCGCCGGCGGTTTCTTCCCACTCGAGCCGATGGATTTCCTGCGACAGCCGCAGTTCGCGCGTCGCGCGGTTCTCGGAGTTGAAGTGGCCGGCGACGCGGCTGCGCAGGTCGACACTCTTGCCGATGTAGATCGGGTGCTGGTTCAGGCCGTAGAACAGGTACACACCCGGCGCATGCGGGATGCCGTCGAGCGCGTCCGGCGGCAGGTGCGGCGGCAGGCTGGGCCGACGCAGCAGTGTGGCCACGGCAAGCTCGAGTGCGGCGGGCGGATGGCGCTCCGCCAGCTTCTGCAGCAGGCGCCAGAGGACCCGTGCGTCGCCGAGCGCACGGTGGCGCTGCTCGCCGCCAAGGCCGAAGCGCTCGATGATCGCGTCGAGCGTGTGCGGCGCGCGATCCGGATAAAGATGCCGCGAGAGCCGCACCGTGCACAGGGTCTTTGCATGGAAGTTGAGGCTGGCACGGCTGAACTCGGCACGCAGGAAGCCGTAGTCGAAGCGCGCGTTGTGCGCGACGAAGACGGCGCCGTCGAGGCGGTCGTACAGTTCCTGGGCCAGTTCGGCGAACGACGGCGCGCCGCGCACCATGTCATTGGTAATGCCCGTCAGCCACTGGATCTCGGCCGGGATCGGAATCCCCGGATTCACCAGCGATGACCACTCGGTGACGCGGACATCGTCGCCGTCGAAGTCGACGCCGACCAGGCCGACCTCAGTCACGCGCTCGCGCTCCGGACTCGAGCCGGTGGTCTCGACGTCGATGAAAGCGAGGCGGGGGGCGAGGACGGGGAACATCGGCATACCGGGGCGGGTGGGGATTATCGGACACCGTGCGCGTGGATGGACCGCGGCGGAAGCGCGGGGGCGGGCATACTGGCAGCATCAGAATGCCGGCAACTCACGAGGCGGCCGGCCAGAACACGGAGACACCCAATGAAAGACGGGACTGTTGCAGCACCGTCCTCCCCCGAGCACGGCAAGGGCGAGCGCCTGGCCCAGGTCCTCGCGTTGATCGAGCAGCACCATGGCGGCGCCGAGCGCGCGTTGTACGCGACCTTCTGCCACGGATACTTCCGGCAGGTCGATCCCGAGGACGTGTGCGAGCGCAGTGCGGAGGACCTGTATGGCATGCTGCATTCGCACCTGCAGTTTGCCCGCCAGCGTGACCCGGGTCGTCCGAAGCTGCGCGTTCTCAATCCTACGGCGCGCGACGCCGGCTTCGCATCGCGCCACACGATCGTCGAAGTCGTCAATGAGGACATGCCGTTCCTCGTCGACTCCTCCTCGCTCGAGATCAACCGGCAGTCGCTGACGCTGCACCTGATCATCCACCCGATCTTCGCGGTCAAGCGCGATGCCGCCGGGCGTCTCGAGGCGCTTGCCTTGCGCGAGGAGCAGCCGGCCTGGCCGCGCGAATCGTTCATGCACCTCGAGGTCGATCGGCTCGCCGATCCGGTGGCGCGCGCCGGCCTTGCCGAGGGTATCGAACGGGTGCTGGGCGACGTGCGCGCCGCGGTCGAGGACTGGAAGTCGATGGTGGCCCAGCTGCGCGCGGTGATCCGGGAACTCGACGAACGTCCCCCGCCGGTACCCCGCGAGGAACTGGCCGAGTCGCGCGCGTTCCTGCAGTGGCTGACCGAGGACCACATGCTGCTGCTCGGTTATCGCAGCAATGACCTGCGCGAGCACGACGGCGAGCTGGAACTGGTGCGCGTCGAGGGCACGGGACTCGGCATCCTGCGTGAGGCGGGTGCGCCGAAGGGCATCTCCATCAGCTTCTCCACCGCGCCGCGCGGGATGCGTGAGCTCGCCACGGCGCCTTCGCCGATGCTGCTGGTGACGAAGGCGACGACGCGCGCGACCGTGCACCGGCCGGGCTACGTCGATTACGTCGGCGTCAAGCGCTATGACGCGGGCGGTGCCGTCATCGGCGAGCACCGCTTCGTTGGGCTCTTCACTTCGGCCGCTTACAGCACGCGCGTGACCGAAGTGCCGCTGGTGCGAGGCAAGGTGCGCGAGGTCACCGAGCGCGCCGGTCTGGCGCCGTCCAGTCATCTCGGCAAGGCGCTGACCCACATCCTCGAGACCTATCCGCGTGACGAGCTGTTCCAGATCACGGTCGATGAGCTCGCCGATGCCGCCAACGGCATCCTGCAACTCGGCGAGCGCCAGCGCTTTCGCCTCTTCATACGACGCGATGCGTTCGAGCGCTTCGTGTCGTGCCTGATCTTCGTGCCGCGCGAGAACTACACGACCGAGCTGCGACGCAAGTTCCAGTGGATCCTGCTCGAGGCCTTCAACGGCTCGGCCGCCGAGTTCGACGTGCTGCTCACCGACGCGGCGCTGGCGCGCATCCACATCACGGTGCGCACGACCCCGGGTCGTATTCCGCCGGTCGATCGCCGGGTGCTCGAGGGGCAGCTGGCGGCGGCGGCGCGCCGCTGGGAGGACGACCTGCGCGAGGCGCTACATGCGGCGATGGACGAGTCCCTGGCGGCCCAGTCGCTGCGGCGCTACGGTGCCGCGTTCCCGGTGTCGTACCGCGAGCACGTCGATGCGATGAGGGCCGTCGAGGACCTGCAGCGCCTGGAACGGTTGTCTCGCTTCGGGCTCGTGCTGAATCTCTTCCGGCCGCGCGGTTCGGCGCCGAACCGCCTCGGCTTCAAGATCTATCGCGACAGCGCCCCGGTGCCACTGTCCGACTCGCTGCCGATGCTGGAACGCATGGGTGTGCGGGTACTTGCGGAGCGACCGTACGAGATCACACCGGACGGCGCCGAGTCGATGTGGATCCACGACTTCGAGCTCGAGTCGCCGGGCGGCGACGAACTGGATATCGATGCCGTCGCACCGCTGTTCGAGGACGCGTTCGCGCGCGTGTTCGACGGGCGCGTGGAAAACGACGACTTCAACCGGCTGGTGCTGAAGGCGGGGCTCGCCGGCGATGAGATCGTCATCCTGCGCGCCTACGCCAAGTACCTGCGCCAGATCGGCTTTCCGCTGTCGCAGCCGTTCATCGAGGCGACACTCGCGACGCATCCGCGCATCGCCGGCATGCTGGTGCGCCTGTTCCGCCTGCGGTTCCATCCGGCCGAGCGCGATGACACGGCGGCGGCAAGCCAGGTGCGCGCGATCGAGCAGGCGCTCGACAAGGTGCCCAATGCGAGCGAAGACCGGGTGCTGCGGCAGCTGCTGGCGCTGGTGAACGCCACCAGGAGAACGAACTACTGGCGCACCGGATTCGGTGCGGGTGGTGGTGACGGTCCGCGACGCAGCTTCCTCTCGTTCAAATTCGACCCCAGGCAAATCCCGTCGCTGCCCGAGCCGCGGCCGATGTTCGAGATCTTCGTGTACTCGACCCGTTTCGAGGGCGTGCACCTGCGCGGCGGCAAGGTGGCACGCGGCGGGTTGCGCTGGTCGGACCGTCCGGAAGATTTCCGCACCGAAGTGCTGGGCCTGGTCAAGGCACAGATGGTCAAGAACACGGTCATCGTGCCCGTCGGCAGCAAGGGCGGTTTCGTGCTGAAGAAGGCGCCGCCGGCGACCGATCGCGAAGCGTTCATGAAGGAAGGCATTGCCTGCTACCAGGACTACCTGCGCGGCCTGCTCGACCTGACCGACAACCTGGTGCAGGGCAAAGTCGTGCCGCCGCCGCATGTCGTGCGGCACGACGCCGACGACCCGTATCTCGTCGTCGCCGCCGACAAGGGCACGGCGACCTTCTCGGACTACGCCAACGCGATCAGCGCCGAGTACGGCCACTGGCTGGGCGATGCGTTCGCGTCGGGCGGCAGTGCCGGCTACGACCACAAGGGAATGGGCATCACGGCCCGCGGCGCGTGGGAAAGCGTCAAGCGGCATTTCCGCGAGATGGGCATCGACACGCAGACAACCGAGTTCACCTGCGTCGGCATCGGCGACATGTCGGGCGATGTGTTCGGCAACGGCATGTTGCTGTCCAGGCACATCCGGCTCGTCGCGGCCTTCGATCATCGGCATATCTTCATCGATCCCGAGCCGGATGCCGCGCGGAGCTTTGTCGAACGCGAGCGTGTGTTCGCGCTGCCGCGCTCGTCCTGGGCCGACTATGACGCGAAGCTGATTTCGGCGGGCGGCGGCATCTGGTCGCGCGCCGAGAAAGCGATTCCAGTGTCACCGCAGGCTCAGGCGGTGCTGGGGATCACGTCGGCCCAGCTGACACCGATCGAACTGATCAACGCGATCCTGCGCGCACCGGTCGACCTGCTCTACAACGGCGGCATCGGCACCTACGTCAAGGCCTCGACCGAGAGCCATGCGGATGTCGGCGACCGCGCCAACGACGCGGTCCGCGTCAATGGCGAGGACCTGCGCTGCAAGGTGGTCGGCGAAGGTGGCAACCTCGGCTTCACGCAGCACGGCCGCGTCGAGGCGGCATTGAATGGCGTACGGCTATACACCGACGCAATTGATAACTCGGCCGGCGTCGACACCTCGGACCACGAGGTCAACATCAAAATCCTGCTGAGCCTGCCGGTCGAACAGGGACGGCTGACGCTCGACCAGCGCAATGCGCTGCTGGCGGAGATGACCGACGACGTCGGGCAACTGGTGCTGCAGGACAACTACTACCAGACGCAGGCGCTGTCGGTCGGCGTACACACGGCGCGCAAGCTGCTGGAGCAGCAGCAGCGAATGATCCGGTTCCTCGAGAAGGAGGGGCGGCTCAATCGCGCACTCGAATTCCTTCCTGACGATGAGACGATTGCCGAGCGCCGCGCCGCCGGCCTGGCGCTGACTGGACCCGAGCGCGCGGTGCTGCTCGCGTACTCGAAGATGTGGCTGTTCGACGAACTGCTCGCGTCCGACCTGCCCGAGGACACGTGGGTCGCGAACGCGCTGCAGCGCTACTTTCCACCTCGGCTACATCAGGAGTTCGCGACCGATATCGAGCGGCACCCACTGCGGCGCGAAATAATCGCCACCGTCGTGCTGAATGAGATGGTCAACCGCGTCGGACCGAGCTTCCCGCATCAGATGACGTCGAGCACCGGATCGACACCGGCGCAGGTGGTGCGCGCGTACCTACTGACGCGCGAGGTGTTCGCACTCGAGTCGACCTGGGCGTCGATCGAAGCGTTGGACAACGTCATCGCCGACCAGACACAGGCGGAACTGCTGATGGAACTGGGTCGACGCACGGTGCGGGCCACCACGTGGTTCCTCCGCTCGCGGCGCCTGGCCGAACCGATGGCACACACGATCGAGCGTCTTTCTGCCGCGGCGCACGGACTGATGCAGTACCTGCAGGCGGCGCCGGCCAGTGCCTCCTGGCAGGTGCCGATCAAGGAGATGCAGGCGCGTTTCATCCAGCAGCGGGTACCCGAGCCGCTGGCCTTCGAGGTGGCCGCCGCCGGGACATCGCTTGCCGCACTCGATCTGGCGGAAGTGGCCGAGAGTTCGCAACAGCCGTTGGACACGGTGGCGTCGGCGTACTTCGCGATCGGCGATGCACTCGGTCTTGCGCGCCTGCGGGCGCAGGTGTCGGCGCTGCCTTCGGACAGTTACTGGCAGGCACTCGCAAAGGCCGCGTCGAGCGATGACCTGGCGAGCCTGCAGCGGCAGTTGACCGCCGATGCCTTGCAGGCGGGCGGCCTCGAGCCGTGGCAGAAATCCCAGGCGATTCCACTCGACCGAGCGCGGCGCATGCTGAGTGAACTCGCCGATGCGAAGAATGCCGATCTGGCGATGCTCTCGGTGGCGTTGCGCGAGTTGCGCAACCTCGCCTGACGCGGAGGGCATTGCATGGTGAAACTTGTGGAAAAGCTCTGATGCACGTCCCGCTGAATGTCCGTAGCGGTACCTCGTCGGCACGCCAGGCGGTGGCGATCCTCGGATTGGCATTTGCTGCGGCGCTGCTGCCGTGGCTCGCTGCCGTTGCGCTGCCGCCGCTGGCCCAGCCGCAGGAGTATCACGACTTCGCCGATCAGCGCTCGTTGCTCGGCGTGCCGCATGCGCTGAACGTCCTGTCCAACCTGCCGTTCCTGCTGGTCGGGGTCCTGGGACTGCGGGCGTTCCACCGCAGGGTGCTGTCGGACACCGTCTCGCGTGCCGCGCGCGCGCCGTGGCTCGTGATGTTCATCGGAGTTGCGCTGACCGCGTTCGGGTCGGCCTACTACCACCTCGATCCGACGGACGTGACGCTGGTCTGGGATCGGCTGCCGATGGCGCTAGGCTTCGCGGGGTTGGTCGCCGGCACGCTTGCCGACCGTGCGCCGCGTTTCGCCGGGCCGGTTCTGGCTGCGCTGGGGGCAACGGGAGTTGGCTCTGTTGCCTACTGGGCCGCCAGCGCCAATCTCAAGCCGTACCTGGTGATGCAACTGGGCTTCGTCGCGGTCGCGTTACTGGTCACCGCGCTGGTTCGCTCGCGGTACACGCGCTCCGGGTGGTTGTATGGCGCCGTGGCCTTGTATGCCGCGGCCATCGTCAGCGAGCGACTCGATCGCGTGATCGACACCGCGCTCGGTGGCATCGTCAGCGGGCATACGCTGAAACACCTCTTTGCGGCGGCGGCCATCTATGTGCTTTATCGCATGCTGTTGCAGAGGCGATCCTCAGGCTAGGCCTGGCCCGGAACGATCGATCGACGTCCGGCCAGCGCGTACCATTCGGCTTCAGGCCCCTGCCCTCAGGGGGCACCGAATCGTGGGACCAATGCATTGAAGACTGTCGTTTCAATTGTCGCGACCGGCAGCACCCTGCCCGCAGCGGTGGTGTCCAACCGCGAAATCGGCCAACGACTTCTCGATGGTGTCGAGATCGACGACGAGTCTTCCGCCGAAATCGTCGCGCGCATCAGCGAGCGTGCCGAGCTGATCGAAAAGAAGACCGGCCTGCGTGCACGCCGATTTCTTCGCTGCGGAGGAATCGCCGGTCACGGTCGGTCTCGAACTGCTCGAACGCCTGATGTCGGGGCAGGCCTGGTCGGAGCTCGATGCCATCATCGTTTCATCGTCGAGCACGCACGGCTTCCCGGGCCTGTCGCAGCAGATCGTCGCTGCAGCGCGCGGGCGCCATGCCGATCTCGGTGCGCCGTTCGTGCTCGATGTCGGCAGCAACGCGTGCACCGGCTTCATGTATGCGCTGGCGATCGGCAGCAGCGTGATGCAGGCGCTGGGCTATCGCCGTGTCGCCTGCGTGGCACTGGAGTTCTCGTCGCGCTGCATTGCCTACGATCCGCTCGCCTTCGGCACCAGCACGCTGTTCGGCGACGCCGCTGCGGGCGTCCTGCTTGCACGGGACGTGCGTGGCATCGCGACGCTGCGGTCGGTGCGTGCCAGTTCGATGATCGATGCCGAGACGATCGGCATGGTCAAGGGCTCCGGCATGCAGGCGGCGCACCTCGCCCTCGAGGTGCCGAAATCAGCGCGCTGGTTCATGTCCGGCCCGCCGGTCGCCATCGGCGCCACGCGCATCCTCGTCGAGGAGATCCAGCGCGTGCAGCGCGAGGGCGTGCAGATCGACTGGCTGATCCCGCACCAGGCCAATCTGACGCGCATCCTGATTCCGGCGTGCGCGAAGACCGGCATCGACCCCGACCGACTGTGCGCGTCCTTCGCGGACACCGGCAACACCTCGAGCGCGAGCATTCCGCTGCTGCTCGATCAGCTGGTGCGCGGCGGGCGTGCAAGGCCCGGCCAGACGGCACTGATGATCGGCTTCGGCGCGAGTTTTTCAATCGGCGCCGCGCTGGTCGAATTCGATCAGCTGCCGGATTCCGATCGGCGGGATGCGTGATGACGGTCACGATGCGCTTCGAGGAGTTCGAGGCCGCCGCGCGGGCGCAGGGTTTCGACGAGGTGCTCGAACGCCGCTGGGCGCCCGGCACGGCAATCGACGTGCACGAGCATCCCTTCACGCTCCGCGCCGTCGTCGTGGAGGGCGAGATGTGGCTCACGTCCGGGGGCGAGACCCGTCATCTGAACCCAGGTGACGAGTTCGCGCTCGAGCAGGGCGTGCCGCATGCGGAACGCTACGGCCCGGAGGGTGCCACCTACTGGGTCGCGCGCCGGACGGGGAAGCTTTAGTCGCGATCCCGCGGAACCTGGCGCGTGGCGTCAGTGCCCGTGCGAGTCGGTGCGGGCGCGAAAGCGCTTCAGCAGCAGTGCATTGCTGACGACTGACACGCTGGACAGTGCCATCGCCGCCCCGGCAAACACCGGAGTCAGCACGCCGAGCGCTGCCAGCGGGATGCCCACGATGTTGTAGATGAAGGCCCAGAACAGGTTCTGGCGGATCTTGCGCACGGTGGCGCGGGAGATCTCGATGGCCGTCGACACCAGCCGCGGATCCGAGCGCAGCAACGTCACCCCTGCCGCGTGCATCGCGATGTCCGTGCCCGAGCCCATTG
Organism: uncultured beta proteobacterium; assembly: GCA_963791235.1. GTDB lineage: Bacteria > Pseudomonadota > Gammaproteobacteria > Burkholderiales > Burkholderiaceae_F > JALORV01. The sequence continues at coordinate 243,537 of CAWBRW010000029.1, forward strand.
CGATGCCGACATCGGCCGCAGCCAGCGCCGGAGCATCGTTGATGCCGTCCCCCACCATGGCAACCACGCGGCCGCTCTTGCGCAGCGCTTCGATGCGCTTCACCTTGTCGCGCGGCAGGACGTTGGCCTCGTAGTGGGTGAGCCCGAGCTGCTGCGCGATATGACGTGCGGCCCCTTCGTTATCACCGGAGAGCATCGTCGTCTCGATGCCAAGGCGCGACAACCCCTCGATGGCGGCCCGTGCACCGGCCTTGGGTTCGTCGCCGAACGCGATCAGTCCGATCAGCTGTGATCCGGCCGGCGTGCGCTGGGCCAGCCACGATACGGTGCGTCCTTCCGTCTCGTAGTGCGTGGCGCGCGCTTCGAGTACCCCGGTGTCCACCTTCCACTCGTCCATCAGCCGGCGGTTGCCGAAGGCCAGTTCGACCTGGCCGCCGGGGTGCGATTCATCGACGAGTCGGCTGGCAACGCCGCGGCCGGGCAGCACGCGGTGTTCGAGCGCCTTGCGACGAAGCATTGCCGGATGTCGCCTGCTCTCGTGCTCGAAAGCGCCGCGCACGGCGTCCGCGAGCGGGTGGTTGCTGCCGGCGTTGGCGGCTTCGGCCAATGCCAGCACTTCCTTGGGATCGAAGAGCGAGTGATGCTCGACGGCCACGACGCGCGGCTTGCCGACTGTCAGCGTGCCGGTCTTGTCGAATGCCACGGTCTGGATGCGCCGGGCCAGCTCCAGCGCCAGCGCGTCCTTGATCAGGATGCCGTGGCGCGCCGCGACGCCGGTGCCGGCGATGATCGCGGCCGGTGTGGCGAGGCCGAGGGCACAGGGGCAGGCGATGACCAGAACCGAGACCGCGTTGATCAGCGCCGTCTCAAGCGACGCGCCGGAATACATCCACCCGGCCACCGTGAAGGCGGCGATGAGGAGAACAATCGGCACGAAGACGCTGGCGACCCGGTCCACTAGCCGCTGGATGGGCGGCTTGGCCGACTGTGCGTCCTCGACCAGCCGGATGATGCGGGCGAGCAGCGTCTCGGCGCCGACCGCGCGCGTCTCGACCTCGAGGCGACCGGGGCCGTTGATCGATCCGGCGCTGACGCGATCGCCGATGGACTTGTCCACCGGCAGGCTTTCCCCGGTCAGCATCGACTCGTCGATGCTCGTGCTGCCCGCCCGGATGAGTCCGTCCGCCGGCACGCGGTCCCCTCCACGGATGACGACGATGTCGCCCAGCCGCAGGTCCTCGACCGGCACTTCGACGACGTGGTCGCCGCGCACCACGTGCGCCGTGGTTGGACGCAGCGCGGCGAGCAGGCGGATGGCCTCCGAAGTCTGGTGCTTGGCACGGGCCTCGAGCCACTTTCCCAGCAGCACGAGTGCGATGACGACCGCCGCTGCCTCGAAGTAAAGGTGCGGCGCGTGCGTGGCACCGTGGGCGGTGCCGCCCTCCAGCCACAGATACAGCGACAGGCCATAGGCGGCGAGCGTGCCGAGCGCGACCAGCAAGTCCATGTTCCCAGTGCCGGCGCGCAGCGCCTTTGCTGCAGCGATGTAGAAGCGTCGCGCGCACCAGAACTGGACTGGCGTCGCGAGCAGCCATTGCATCCACGCGGGCATCGACCAGTCGAAGCCTAGCAACGAGACGTGCGTGCCGATCAGCAGCGGCAACGCCAGCGCCAGTGCCAGCAGCGCATCGCGCCGCAGTCCGGCGGTGCGGTCGATCGGTGCGGCGGCGGACTGGCTGGGCATCGCCGCGCTGTAACCGGCCGCCGTGACCGCGGCCATGAGGTCGCGCGCCGTGGCGGCACCGGAGATGAGTTCGACGTTGGCCGATTCCGAAGCGAGGTTAACGTCGGCGCGGATGACGCCGGGGACGGCACGCAGTGCCGTTTCGAGTCGTGCGACACAGGTCGCGCAGCTCATGCCCTCGATCTCGAGACGGAGGCTCTGCGTCGGCACCGAGTAGCCCGCCGCATCCACGGCCCGGGTCAGCGCTTGCGGATCGAGCGCGCGCCCTTCGACCGCGGCAGACTCCGTAGCCAGATTGACGGCGACCCGCTCGACGCCGGCAACGCGTGCCAGCGCCTTTTCGACATGCGCGACGCAACTTGCACAGGTCATGCCCTGCACCGGCACCACGAGCCGCTCCGGCGACGCGGCAAGTGCCCCGCCTGCCTTGACCGTCGTGTTGCGCAGTTGATCCATCATTCGAGACTCTACCTTGCCGAGGGGGATGCCATCCCCGGAGCTGCGTCGGCGTTGAGGCGCGTCAAGGCACGCGGTATTCACAGGAAGAAGACAATGAGGGCGCTATGGGCCATTGCAACAGCGGTCACGATGAACGCTGAGGTTCCACTCGATGCCGCCGCCTGGCAGATCGTCAATGACGGGGTCATGGGCGGCGTGTCCTCGTCCGCCGTGCGGGCGCTGGGCGCGGGCGGCCTGCGCTTCGAAGGGCGTTTGTCGCTCGACTACGGTGGTGGCTTTGCTTCGGCCCGCCGATCATTCTCGCTACCGGGCGAGGTGGCGGTTCCCAGTGTCTCGGCCTTCGCGCTGCGCGTGCGCGGCGACGGCCGGCAATATCGGCTGACCGTCTTCATGCGCGATCCGCGTACCGGTGAACGCGAGCCCTACCACTACCAGGGCGCGTTCAAGACGTCAGGCGACGAGCAGGAGATCGTGCTCCCGCTCGCCGATTTCGTCGCCCGCTTTCGCGGCCGCCCGGTCGACGCACCGCTGCTCGATCCCCAGCGCATCATCGCGATCGGGCTGCAGATTTCCGATCGGCAAGCAGGTCCGTTCGTTCTCGACGTGCGGTCGATCGCGCTGGTTACGCCGCGCTGATCGCCAGCTCAGTCGGCCAGCGTCGTCCCGCCCGAGCCGCTTGCCGCGCCGACGGCGGATGCGCCGGCGGACGAGTACATGAAGCTGGCGATGGCTTCGCGATACACCGCTGTCGATCCGCCGAAGCCGGAATGCGATCCTCCTTCGATCTTGACGAGGCGCTTGCCGGGGCTTGCGGCGCGCTGGAAGAGCGCATCCGCCATCGTGTGCGGCACCACGTTGTCGGCCGTGCCGTGCAGGATCAGCAGCGGCGCCTCGACCTTGGCGATGCGGTCCCACGAGTCGAAGCGCTGCGTCACGACGAGGCCAATCCCCGGCACCCAGCCCCAGCGCATGCCTCGAACGAGGTCGGGAATCGACGTAAAGGTGGATTCGATGATCACGCCCGCCAGTTGATCCGTCGGAACTGCGCTTGCCAGGTCGATGGCCAGTGCGCCGCCGAGGCTGTGGCCGTAGACGTAGCGGCGGGTCGCCTCGGGCTGGCGTCGCTTCAGTTCATCGAACGCTGCACGCGTGTCCTCCGATGCGGTTTCTTCCGACGGGAGGATCTCGGTGCTCCTGCCGAACCCACGGTAGTCGACCGCAAGTACGTTGAAGCCCAGTTCATGCCAGCGCGAGATCCGGAATACGCTGCCGTTCATGTTCCAGCGGGCGCCGTGCAGGTACAGCACCGTGGGCGACGATGCGGCTTGCGACTGCGGCACGTACCAGAAGTGCAGCGTGTCGCCATTGGCCAGGCGAACGTCGTATTCCTCGGTACCGGCCAGTGGCTCGGCAAACCAGCGTGGGTTGTCGCGCGCCGGGTTGAAGATCGCCTGCCGCTGCCACTCGTCCAGCGATGTGCAGCCGGCGACGGTGCCGAGTGCAAGCACGACGGCCGCAAGGGCCGCCCACCAGCGTCTTACCAGTTCGGTCGGGCGTCTCATCGCCGCTTCGACCACGGCGATTCGAGCCGGTTCACGGGCAAAGCCTGTCTGAGGCTAGACCGTTCCGATGAAGTCGCGCTTGCCGAGTTCCACGCCGTTGTGCCGCAGGATGTCGTAGGCCGTCGTGGCGTGGAAGAAGAAATTCGGCAGCGCGATGTGCGCCAGGTACGGTAGCCCCTTGTAGGTCAGCGTCTGGTCGCGGATCTTCAGTGACACTTCGCGCGCTTCGCTGCCGGCCAGCTGCGCCTCGGTGAAGCCTTCGATGAAGGCGATTGTGCGGGCGATGCGTGATTTCAGCGCGTCGATCGTCGTCTCGGTGTCGTCGTACTTTGGCGGCTCCTGTCCGGCGAGTCGGGCGACGCTGCCCTTGGCGAAGTCGCACGCGACCTGGACCTGCTTGGTCAACGCAAACATGTCGGGGAATAGGCGCGCGGCGAGCAGCACGGACGGGTCGATCTTCTTCGCTTCGGCGTGGGCCGCGGCCTTGTCGAGGATCAGCGAGAGCTGGCCGAGCGTCTTCACGAATACCGGCACCGACATCGAGTACATGAGGCTCATCAGGATTCCTTCTTCTTCCGGGTTCTCAGCGCCAGCATCGTGCCGCGGCAGTTCTTCGAGCCGCAGCGGCATTCGTGCTGCTTCTTCAGGGTCGGCGTGATGCGCTCGTCGATGATCAGGCCGTAGTCGTAGTTCAGTTCCTCGCCCCCACGGATGTCGCGCACCGCTTCGATGAATACGCGGCCGTCGTCGGTTTCCTCGCTCTCGCAGTTCGGCTCGCAGGAGTGGTTGATCCAGCGCGCCGCATTGCCGCGGACTGACGCGTCAATCACCGTCTTGCCGTCCGACAGGGAGAAGAAGAACGTGTGGTTCGGATCCGCCGGATCCGACGGCGGGCGACGGTCGGCCTCCTTCCACGTGATCCGCTCGCCGCGGTATTCGATGATGCGTTCGCCGGCCTTGATCTTGCGGGCGGCGTACACGCCGCGGCCGTGAACCTTGGAGTTGCGAATGACTATGCGCGGCTTGCGCGTGGACGGCATCAGGATTCCTGCGAAAGGGAGTTATAGAAGTGTCGGACAGCGCGCTCGGGAAATGAGCGGGCCGCAAGTATCGCAAATTGCGCACCCGGTTCGCCCAGGACCGTACGCTCAGCCATCAAGCAGTCGCTTGAATTCCTCGACCGGACTCGTCTTCAGCACGTCGAGCAGGTTGTTGAAGTGGTCGGACCATACCGAAAAGCCCCGGCACCGGCTCGATCACCTCGGCGACCGCCAGCGCCGCGCCGTTCAGCGCCTCAGGTGTCGCGGCCAGCAGCACCCAGTCGCTCACGGACGCGGGCTCGGGCGGGTGATCGGAGATCAGCCGCACCTGCAGACCTTCCTCGCGGGCAATGTTGGCGAGCACCGGCTTCAGGTCGAGGAAGCGATTCGAAATGTGGATCGCGAGTACGCCGCCCGGCGCCAGGTGCTGCATGTACAGCCGGATGGCCTCGCGCGTGATCAGGTGCACGGGGATCGAGTCGCTCGAGAACGCATCGATGGCCAGCACGTCGAACTTCTGCGGCGTGCCCTGCGCGAGTTCGCGCTCCAGCGACAGCCGCGCGTCGCCGATCGCGAACTCGAGCTTCGCGGGCGAGGTGTTCAGGTAGTCGAAGCGGCTGCGGGCCAGTTTCAGCACGTCCGGATCGAGTTCGTAGAAACGGATCGAGTCTCCTGCCCGTCCGTAGGCGGACAGCGTCCCCACGCCCAGCCCGACGACGCCGAGGCGCACCGGCCCGTCCGCCTGCTTGGCGCTGATCGCCCGACCCACTCCGGAGGTGCGGGCGTAGTAGGTGCCCGGCTCGAGGCGCTCCGGATGGATCGTGAACTGCTCGCCGTGCAGGATCACACCGTGCAGCAGGCGACGCACCTGGTATTCACCGCTGCCCTGCTCGCGCACGCGCAGCGTGCCGTAGAAGTTGCGCTCCATGAACACGACGTCGTTGCGCACGAAATCCAGGTACTCGATGCCGTACCAGCCAGTCGCCAGGGTCGCGACGATCGCCGGACCCACCAGCCAGCGGTTGCGCCAGGCGACGACCACGGCGAGGGCGGCGAGCAGCACGAGCGCAAGTCGGCAGCTCGTAGTAGGCCGGGAACAGGCGCGGCGCCACCAGGCCGACGAACAGCCCCCCGAGTGCTCCGCCCAGCGAGATCATCAGGTAGAAGTTCGTCAGGTAACGCGGCGCGGGCTTCCTGTGTGCCAGCTCGCCGTTGCAGAACAGGACAGACATGAACATGCCGAGGGTGTAGAGCGGCACGGCGATGCCGATGTCGAGCACGCCCCGCGCAGCCGACAGCCCGGCGGCCATGCCGACGATCAGCATCAGCGTGAGGAACAGCCACCAGTTCTGCTCGTACCAGCCACGTCCGCCTCGGCCTTCGAAGGCGATGACAAAGGTCAGAAGGTAGAGTGACAGCGGCAACACCCACAGGAACGGCACCGACGCGATGTTCTGCGTGATGTGGCTGGTGGAGGCGAGCAGCATCACCGAGGCGAGCGCGGAAAGGGCTAGCCACAGCAGGTAGTCGGTCGGGCGCGGCGGCGACGCGTCGGCACTGCCGTCTTCGCGCAAGGACTCGGCATTGCCCAGCGCGACGACGTGAGGGGCGGCGTCCTGCCGTCCGACCTTCCACGCCGAGATGCCGCAGGTCAGCACGAACGCCGCATAGGCGATGCTCCATGCGATCGACTGAGTCGTCGAACTCGTGAACGGTTCGATCGCGAACGGAAAAGCCAGCAGGCCGATCAGCGAGCCGAAGTTCGACAGCGCGAAGAGGCGGTAGACCGACTTCTCCGGAAAGCTCGGAGCGACCCACTTCTGCAGCAGCGGACCGGTCGTCGAAAGCAGGAAGTAGGGCAGGCCGATGGTCGCGACCAGCAGCACGATGATGCGCAGTGCGGCGTCGGCCTCGGCGGTCGGGCTTCAGCGCCGCGCTCGGCACGATCGGCAGGAACAGCAGGCTCGCGATCAACAACGCGATGTGCAGCCGCGACTGGGCGCGTGGGCTCAGGTGGCGGGTACTCAGGTGCGCATAGGTGTAGCCGGCGAGCAGGACGACCTGGAAAAACACCAGGCAGGTGATCCACACCGCCGAGGTCCCGCCGAACCACGGCAGGATCTGCTTGGCGATGATCGGCTGCACCAGGAACAGCAGGAATGCCGACAGCAGGATCGTGGAAGCGAAGAGCAGCATGACAGCCGGGCCGGGCGCAAAGCGGGCGATTGTAGGCGGGGTGCGGCGGTCCTCGTGTACGCGACCCAGCGGGTCGCACGTGCACTCGGACCGGAAACGGCAATTAGTCGGCTGCGCTCCGGAGCGGCCGCGCGCTCCGCCGAAATCAACCGCGGGCACCCCACCCCGTGATGCACCGCGACCGTTGGTGGTTCGCCTTTCCCTCCCCTCCTGGAGGGGAAGGTGAGGGAGGGGTGTCAACACCCTCCCGCGTGGCGGGAGGGCAGGGTGGGTGCCGTGTCGTTGCTCATCGGCGAAGCGCGCGGCCGCTCCGGAGCGCAGCCGACTAACAAATCGGAGCGAGTGCACGTGCGACCGCGTAGCGGTCGCGTACACGAGCGACGCCGAGCCTCGCGTACACGAGCGACGCGGGTCTAGTTCGGCGCGTGAATGTTGCTGCCGGGCAGGCAGGGGTCGAGGTCGGCGCCGAAGGCGACGCGATCGATGTTTCCCGCCGTGCTGTTGTTGTTCACCGAGACGAACTGTTTCACGGCGCCGGCGAAGCTGCCGGTCCGGGCGGCGCGACCGTACGGGTCGCTGTACCAGGTCGTCGTCGAACCGCCGCCGTTGGTGATGCGCGTCGCGCCCAGCGTCACGACACGGCGGCAGCCGTTGAAGACGCTGCGGGGATCGTCGTAAGCGATGCGGTTGATGCGCAGTGTCGCCGGCCCGTTGGGCGCGATCGCTTCGCATTCTGGGCCCCGCGCCTGCCGCACGATCTCGGAGGAGCGCAGGGGATCGTCGATGAGAACGCCTGTGGCGCTGATGCCGATGTAACAGAGGTCGATGCTGCGCGCGACGGCATTGAGGCGCGTGACGTCGAAGTAGCGTGAAGGCGACGTGACCGCATACGACGGGTCGAGGTACACGAGTTCGGCGCCGTCGGTGCGTCGCAGTGTGAGTGCCGAGTACCAGGTTTCGGTGAGTCCGCCGATGAAGTCCGAGGTTTCGCGCACGGGAACAAGGATCGCGTCGTAGACACTCTCCGCCCGCGGGATCACGCGTCCGCGCTCCGTTCCGCCCTGCGGCGAATTGATGGGGTCCGGGGTGCCGAAGCGCAACGTCACGAAGGTGTTGTCGGCCTGCTCCACCGTGAACTCACCGGGGTTGCCGAAGGTCGTCATCGCGGCGACGATGACCTTGCCGCCGAAGCTTGTGACGTCTGCGCCCCGGTTGCAGTCGATCGCGTACAGCATCTCGTGCAGATTGCTGGCGTAGGCGTCGGTGGAATGGGTTTCCTGGTGCAGCATCGAGAGGGCATCGCAGGCGAGGTCAAAGGTCTGCAGCTGCCCGTTGAGCGTGCGGGTTCGCGCGATGCCGTTTTCCCAGGCGATCTTGTAGCCGACATGGTCCTCGTCGCGGTTGGCGCTCGGCAGGCCGTTTGCGGCGTTGTAGGCGCGCAGCTGCTCGGCGGCATAGCCAAACGGCACACCGCTGACATCGCGTTCGGCGGTATCGATCGTGCCGTTGCTGTTGGCGTCAAAGGCGTAATGGTTGCGGATCGAGTCCCACAGCGCGGAGCCGCGCGGGTCGCGGCCGTGCTCGTGGCCGAATGAGCAGAGGCGGCTGGTGGCCGGGTCGGTCGCGGTTGGCGCATGCCACGTCGGGTACTTCTTGCCGTCGGGACCGACGACGAAATACGTGTCGTGAAAGTCCTTCGTGCAGGTGTCATACGTGGTGTTGGGCGTCCACCTGCCCATCGCCGCGCTGTTGGGCCGCGTCCCGTCGGGAGGATCGCTGTCATCCTCGTCGCTCGTGCCTTCGCAGGAAATCAGCGCCGCGCCGGTCAGCAGGAACATCGCCGCCAGCGGGGCGGCGGCGCGCAGCAGCGCGAGCAAGCGGGATCGAGATGAGGCGTTCATCAGTTCAGCGGCGCAGCAGCCAGAGGATCAGTGTGACGATGATCGAGACGACCAGCGAGGTGGTGAGCGGAAAGTAGAAGGAGAAACCCTCGCGCTGCACGTGGAAGTCACCCGGCAGTCGGCCGAGCCCGAGCCGGGCCAGCCACGGCCACAGGAGGCCGAGCAGGATCGCTGCGATGCCGGCGATGATCAGGAAGCGCTGCATTGGTCCAGCATAGCCGAGCGCACGCAGCTCGGAGAATGACGCGCTTGGATGAAGCACGCGACCGCGTTACTTGCGCGCGGTCTTGGCTGTCTTGCGCGCCGCGGCCTTGGTGGCTGCCTTGGCCGGGCGCTTGGCCGCGCTCTTGGCCGGGGCTTTCGCGGCCGAACGGGTCTTCGACGCCTTGGCCGCGGGGGCCAAGGCGTCGCCGTTCGCCGGTGGCGCCGCCGCCGTTCGACCTGTCGCCCGCTTCGGCGTCGCGTCGCCCGCCGCCTCCGCGGCAGGCTTTGCACGCGCAGTCTTTGCCGGCGCCTTGGTGCGCGGCTCGAACTCGAAGCCCACCGTGCCGTCCGGCTTGCGCACCAGAAAGGCCGCGAACTTGCGCCGCGTGCGGTTGGACACGAAGGCGCGCAGCACGTCGGTACGGCCGCCGTTCAGCAACTTCTCCATCTGCGCGCGCTCGATCGGCTGCTGCAGGATCACCTTGCCGGAGCGGAAATCACAGGTCTTCGCCGGGCCGGTAGCGCGTTCGCACAGGTAGTTCATCGGCTGCTCGAACACGCGTCCGCCGCACTTCGGGCACGGGCCGATCGGTTGCTGGCCGGAGAAATCGACCGCTTCGTCCGAGGCGCCGTCGTCGCTGCCCTGGCCGAAGTCGAACTCGAGCTTGAATTCGGGCGTCAGCTTGAGCACGGCCGAAAACGGCCGTCCCATCTTGCTGATGAAGCCCGACATCGGTCCGATCGTGCCCTTGCCCAGCAGCTCCTCGACCTCCTCGACCTCGAGCGAGCGGCTGCCCGGATGCTTCGGAATCGAGAAGTCGCAGCTGGAGCAGGCAAAGCGGCGATAGTTCTCGACGACTGTCTTGCCACACTTCGGGCAAGGAGTGCTCAGTTGTGCCGGGTCTTCGATCGGCACGGTGTCGGATTCATAACTCTTCGCGCGCTCGACAATCTTCTGCGTCATGCCGGCAATCTCGCGCATGAAAAGATCGCGCTTGAGCCGGCCGCGTTCCATCTGTGCCAGCTTGAATTCCCATTCCCCGGTCAGTTCTGGCGCAGTCAACTCGGGCACGTCGAGACCCTTGAGCAGCGTCATCAGGTCGAACGCCTTGCGCGTGGGGCGCAGATCCTTGCCGTCGCGCACCATGTAACGCTGATCGATCAGGTTCTCGATGATCTGCGCGCGTGTGGCCGGCGTGCCGAGACCCTTGCCGGCCATCGCCGCGCGCAGTTCGTCGTCCTCGATCAGCTTGCCGGCGCCTTCCATCGCGGTCAGCAGCGTCGCCTCGGTGTAGCGCGGCGGTGGCCGCGTGGCCAGTGGCACCGCCTCGATTTCGGTCGTGCGCACGCGCTCGTCGGGCTCGACCTTGACCAGCGAACCTTGCTCCTCGACTGCCTCGCGCCCGTAGATCGCGAGCCAGCCGGGCTCGATCAGCACCTTGCCTTCCGTCTTGAAGGCGTGGCCTTCGACGCGGGTGATGCGGGTCGTCACCATGTACTCGGCCGCCGGGAAGAACACAGCGAGGAAGCGCTTGACGACCAGGTCGTAGAGCTTGGCCTCGACCTCCGACAGGTGCCCCGGCGCCTGCGGCGTCGGGATGATCGCGAAGTGATCCGAGATCTTCGAGTTGTCGAAAATGCGCTTGTTCGGACGCACCCACCCGTTCTTCTGCACTTGCTTGGCAAAGGTCTTGTAGCTGGTCTGCCCAGCGAGTTCCTCCATCGTCTTCTTGACAACGCCGAGGTAGTCCTCGGGCAGCGCGCGCGCGTCGGTACGCGGATACGTCAATACCTTGTGCCGCTCATACAGCGCCTGAGCGATCGACAGCGTGGTCTTGGCCGAGAAACCGAACTTGCCGTTCGCTTCCCGCTGCAGCGATGTCAGGTCGAACAGCAGCGGCGACAGCTGCGTGCTCGGCTTGGCTTCCTCGGTGACGTCGCCGGGCTTGCCGGCACACGCGGCGGCGATGGCCGCCGCACTGGCGTCGTCCCACAGGCGCTCGGCGCGAGCGTCGGGGTCGTCATTCTTCTTGAAGGCTTCGTCGATCCAGCGGCCGTCGTACTGGCCGGCCTTCGCATCGAACTTCGCGCGCACTTCCCAGTAATTGCGCGCTACAAATCGGCGGATCTTGTCCTCGCGCTCGGCAACGATGGCCAGCGTCGGCGTCTGCACGCGACCGACAGTAGTCAGATAGAAGCCGCCTTCCTTGCTGTTGAAGGCGGTCATGGCCCGCGTGCCGTTGATGCCGACCAGCCAGTCGGCTTCGGAACGGCTGCGCGCCGCGTCTGCCAATGGCAGCATCTCGTCGTCGCTGCGCAGTGTCTCGAACGCCTCGCGGATCGACGCCGGTGTCATCGACTGCAGCCACAAGCGTCGCAGCGGCTGGCGCGCTTTCGCCGCCTGCACGATGTAACGGAAGATGAGTTCCCCCTCGCGGCCGGCGTCGCAGGCGTTGACGAGCTCGGTGACGTCCTTGCGCTTGAGCAGCCTTAACAGCACCTTCAACCGCGCCTCGGCCTTGGCGATCGGCGCCAGTTCGAAGTGGGGCGGGATCACCGGCAGGTGCGTGAAGGTCCACTTGCCGCGCTTGACGTCGTGGGACTCGGGCGCTTTGAGTTCCAGCAGATGGCCGACGGCGGAGGACAGCACGTAGCGGTCGCTCTCGAAGTAGTCCTGCTGCTTCGTGAAGCCGCCCAGCGCGCGCGCGATGTCGGCGGCGACGGAGGGTTTCTCGGCAATGATCAGGGCCTTGGACATGCAGAAAAATAGGCCGCCAACACATGGCGGCCTGTCCTTATATGAGCTGAGCTCTCTTTTTTCAGGATAACAACGAATCCGGAAACCCGTGCAAGTGCCCGGCCCAGCGGAACAATTCGTCTTTTGCGCGGTACCCGGAAGCGCGGGCTTTCGTCACGCTCCCGCGCGGCGAGAGCGCAGGGTGGGGCGCCTTGCAGTTGGACTTCGGCGGAGCGCGCGGCCGCTCCGGAGCGCAGCCGACTTTTCAAATCGCCGAGGGTGCACGTGCGATCGGCGAGGCCGATCGCGTACACCCGAGGCGTTCAGTGCAGGTCGCGCTCGGAACCGTCGTGCAGGAGCTCCTCGAGCAGCAGCACGTCGATGTCGACCTGCTGGCTCCAGAGGACCATCAACACGATCACCTTGAGCATCTCGAGCGGGATCGGTGTGTCCTCGATCGCCAGGGCGCGCTCGATGACGATCTCGCGCTGGGTCGGCGTGAGTTGCCCTGCGTTCTCGAGGAAGCTTAGAAATCCGACTGATTCAGTGCCGAGCCGCTCGGTTTCGATCGCCGCGTAAACGCGGAAGGATCCGTCGCTTTCCGGACCCACAGCGACTGATTGCTCGGTGACGTGTTCCAGTCCTTGCAGCCAGGCCAGCGCCTCGTTGATCTCCTCGTCGTCAAAACCCGCCGCGGTGAGCTTGCGGGAAAGCGAGTCGGCATCCGGGCACGCATGCGGGGCGCCGTAGTTTTCGTACAGATAGACGAGGACGTCGAACACCGTGGCTGGACTCTATGCGAGCAGGCGGCGGCTGTAAAGCCCTACCGCAACCTTTGGTAGCGGTTACCCGGCAGACGCTCAATATCTTGTGCCAGCTCGAGTTCCAGCAGCGACGCTGCGAGGTCTGCAGCATCGCGCCCGGTGCGCTGCGCGAGCGTGTCGAGGTCAACCGGATCGTGGCCGAGCAGCGCGAGCAGATCGGCATGCGGACCGGCTTCGACGACGCCATCGGTCGTCGCCGCGGCGAGGCGCTCAAGCCCAAGGTCCTCGACGATGTCGTGCGCGGACTCGACCAGCTTTGCGCCTTCGCGGATCAGGCGATGGCAACCCTTTGCCAGTGGTGAATGGATCGAACCCGGGATCGCGAACACATCGCGTCCGGCGTCCGCCGCCAGGCGCGCGGTGATCAGCGAGCCGGAGCGCAAGGCTGCCTCGACAACCAGGACACCCCGCGCGAGGCCGGCGATGATGCGGTTGCGCCGTGGGAAGTTGTGCGCGATCGCCGGAGTGCGCAGCGGGAACTCCGAAATGACTAGGCCTTCGCCGCGGATGCGCTGTGTCAGGGCGCGATTGCTCGCAGGGTAGATTGCATCGACACCGGTGCCGACGACCGCGATCGTCGACGCATCGCTGTCGGCATCAAGCGCCCCGCGGTGTGCGGCGGCGTCGATTCCGAGCGCCAGCCCGCTGACGATCGTCAGTCCGGCACGGGCGAGGGCGTCCGCGAAGGCCTCGGCGTTGGCAACGCCCTGTTGAGTGGCGTTGCGACTGCCGACGACGGCGAGCGCTGGGCGGTTCAGCAGATCGACGCGACCGATCGCAAACAGTACCGGTGGCGGGTCCGGCGTCGTCAGAAGCAGTTGCGGATATTCGCTGTCCGCAAGCGAGATCAGCGCGTGTTGCGGCGAGGACTCGAGCCAGTGCTCGGTCGCATCGATGGTCGACTGGAGGTCCGCGCTGGGTGGCGCAGCGAGCGCGCGGGCCAGCGGTTCCGGAACCACACGAAGCAGCGCATGAACGCCCGCCGCGAAGATCGCGTCAGGTAATCCAAAGGACGAAAGCAGGTGGCGCGCCGTTCGCGGGCCGAGACCGGGCGTGGCGACCAGCCGCAGCCATCCCGCGCGTTCGGCCGCCTGCACGGGCGGCGCGGCTACTGGACGGTGGCCGGTCGCAGTGGCTGTCGCAACACGCGGTCCGCTTCGGTCTCTTGCGCACGCCGGAGCACCGGCAGGTCGACTCCCTCGGTGGGATCGGAGGCGCGGTCGCCAATTTCAACCGGCATCGTTGCACGCTGCACCAGCGCGTAGGAGATGCCCGGGAAGACACGGAAGACAAAGCCCAGGCCGATCGGCTCGTCCGGCAGCTTGACGAACTGGTTGCCCGGCAGCGTGCGGTCTTTGATGGTTGCACCGGCGCGCCACAGTTGCAGTACGTCGCCGATGACCAGCCCGTCATTCGTTCCGCGATTGAGCGTGAAGATGCGCAGGCCGCCGGCGTACTGCACGCCGTCGTAGACAGAAATGACGCGCGCCTCGACTGGCCGGCTGGGCGCCTTCGGCATGTAGTTCAGGATCGGCTGGATATCGATCGGCAGCATCCGGTCGCCGATGCCGATCTCCTCCTTGAAGGAGTCGATGTGCACCTTGGCCACTTCACCCGGCCGCACCATGCTGGCCGCTCCCAGGTACTTGGCCTCGTAGGCGATGGGACGCTTCTTGTCCACGTCGTCGGGGTCGAACAGCGGGCGCAGCGGGCGGAACACGCTGTAGTTCTTCACGCTGTCGTCCTTGATTCCGCGGGCGTAAGCGTCGTCGCCGCGGCCGACGTAAACCCGGCCTTCCTGCGTGGCGATGATGCGGGCCGCGCCATCGAGCGCGCGGGGTTCGAGCACCAGCGGCTGCGACAGGAACGGCTCGATCAGGTTGCTGGGGATGCTGCGAATCGCCGCCCGGTCGCCCGTGACCTCGCGGATCTGCGGCGTCAGCTTGCCTTCACCCGAGGGGCCTCCGGCACCTCCGCCGCCGGCGATTTCGAGCCTCGCACGCCCGTCTGCCTTCACCAGCAGCAGTTCCTGCCCCGGATAGATCAGGTGCGGATTGGCGACCTGCTCCTTGTTCATGCCCCAGAGCTCGGGCCAGCGCCACGGACTCGTGAGGTACATGCTCGAAAGCCCCCAGAGCGTGTCGCCGCGTTTGACGACATAGCGCTCCGGGCGCATCGGGCGCCAACGCCGAAAGCGGCACGCCCGCCTGCGCGACCTGGTCTGCTGTCGCCGCGCTGCTCCGTCGTGATCGGGTAGCGGCTGGTGGCCGATTGCGCCAAGGCGACGCCGCTGCCCGCTACAGTGGCGCAAGCGACGGCGGCGAGAACGCCCATGCTAGTCTTCTTCATGCAAGCTCCCTCTGGCCGTCCGGCGGGGTTTCGCACTGTCCCGCGGGCTCGGCTGCCCGACTTGAAATCTTCGGGACCGACTGCGATCTAACCTGAGACAGGGCGTCAGATTCTGCCCCTAGTGCCTTGATATAGCAACGGATACCCAAGTGGGCCGATCCCGACTAGGCGCGATGCCGAAAGGCGTGGGGCGGACTCGGACGAGACCTGTCGACCACTCATCCGGTCGCAGTGTGGCGGCAAATGCGGTGGCGAGGGCGCGCGAAAAGCAGGGTCAGAGGCCGGGACTTAGCCCGATCGTCCGGGGCACGTGATCCGGGCGTTTGGAGAACGAGATCGTGGCATTGCTGCCGATACTGGAGTACCCCGATCCGCGACTGCGCACGGTCGCGCGTCCGGTCACCGTGTTCGATGATCGTTTGCGTCGCCTGGTCGCAGACATGGCCGAGACGATGTACGACGCGCCCGGCGTCGGACTCGCGGCCTCCCAGGTGGACGTGCACGAGTGCGTGATCGTCATCGACACCTCCGACGCGAAGAACGAATTGCAGGTGTTCATCAACCCGGAAATCCTCTGGGTGTCGGAAGAGCAGGTCGAATGCGAGGAGGGGTGCCTGTCGGTGCCCGGTGTTTATGACGCCGTCACGCGCCCGGAGCGCGTCCGCGTGAAGGCCTTCGATGTGCAGGGACAGCCGTTCGAGCGCGAATGCAGCGGGCTGCTCGCGGTTTGCATCCAGCACGAGATGGATCACCTGCTGGGCAAGGTCTTCGTCGAGTACCTGTCGCCGCTCAAGCAGGAGCGCATCAAGACTAAGATGAAGAAGCGGCGCACCCGCGCCGCCTGAGTCGGGTTTGGTGGTTTCGCTATGCCGCGGCCGGCAACTGAATCGCCGCGTCTGAAGCCATGACGTGCGCGGTGATCATGTCCGCGATTTTCGGCTGCAGTGCCGGCGGAAAGTCGTGACCCATCCCTGGAATCAGCTCGAGCCTTGCGCCGCGGATGTGTCGCGCGGTGTCGATGCCGGCCGCCGGCGGCAGGAGAGGATCCTCCTGGCCGTGAATCACCAGGGTCGGTGCGGTGATGCGCGCCAGTTGTGGACGTCGGTCGCCCGACGCGAGGATCGCAAGCAGTTGCCGCGCCGTGCCGGCCGGGTAATAGCCACGGCGGGCCACGCGTTCAAGCTGCTGGCGCAGCAGCTGCGGCTCGCTCGTATAACCCGGGCTGCCGATCACGCCGAACACGCGTACCAGGTGATCGGTGATCTGCTCGACATCGTCGACGTTGCGTGGCCGATGCAGGATCGCGCGCAGCGCACGTGGCTTCCCGAGCGCAACTCGGGGGCTCGGATTGCCGCTCGTGGACATGATCGACGTGAGGCTCGCGACGCGCTCGGGATGGCGCGCCGCCAGCACCTGCGCAATCATCCCTCCCATCGAAGCGCCGACGACGTGTGCGCGACCGATCTCGAGCGCGGTCAGCAGCGCGGCGGCGTCGTCGGCCATGTCGTCGAGCGTGTAGGGCGCGCGCACCGGCAGGCGCAGCAGCGCCCGTGCAATCGCGCCGGGCAGGTTGCGCGTCGAGACGGCCGAGCGCAGTCGGGTCGAGTGGCCGCAGTCTCGGTTATCAAAACGGATCACCCGCAGCCCGGACGCAAGCAGCCGCTCGACGAAGCCATCGGGCCAGAGTGCAGCGGGCATGCCGAGACCCATGATCAGCAGCAACGCGGGCGCGTTGCGGTCACCGCTGTCTTCGATGTCGAGCGTGACGCCGTTCGCCTCGACCTGTGCCATCGTTGTCAAAGAAGCGGTCAGAACCAGGACTTACGCGATGGATCGCGGTAGAGCCAGCGCAATGAGCCGGTGCGGTCGAAGTGCTGCCATTTGCCTTCGGGCTGCGCGAGCCGATCCGCGATGGCATACCAGGCGAGCGGGTTGAGCCCGATGCCGAAGTGGCTCGCTTCTACCTCGATATTCTCGGTGTGCGCGCTGTGGTGCTCGACACTGCATTGCCAGGCGACGACGCCGTCGGTCCGGCTGTAGATCGACGTGGTCGGTACCGGCGGCGGCAGCCGCAACGGTTCGTGGATCTCCGGCGCGCCGATGCGGTGGCCGGTGACGAGCTCGTAGAGCCGCCACGCATTGGTGGCTTTCGGGTGGCCGGTGAACGGGGTTCCCAGGGTGATCACCTGCCGCACGTCCTTCGGAAAGTCCTTGGCCAGCTCGCGCGCGTAGAGGCCGCCAAGGCTCCACCCGATCAGGCTGACCTTCCGCCTGTACTGCCGGCGCAGCTTGCGGACCAGGTCCATGCAGTGCTCGAGTACCCCTTCCTTCGGGCCCAGGTTTGAACCCCGGTCCCAGCCGTGGACGGAGTAGCGCTTGCGCTCGAGGAACCTGCGCAAAGGTTTGGTCGAGGCATCCGACGCCATCAGGCCAGGAAACACGATGACCGGATGCCCGTCGCCGTCCGGCAGCTGATTGAGCCATGGGGCGGCCAGCATCGTGGCGCCGAATTCCCACGGCGCGCGCCATTCGAGCGCCAGGCGGACAAAGCCGGGCGCACGCATCATGTCGAAGTCGTACCAGTGCTGCGGATGCGAGTTATGCATCGGATAAAAGAGGGGTGCGAAAAGTCTTATTGCGAGTTCGACGCGGCGCGCCTTGTGGCACGCACGGAGCGAGCCGGCGGGGCCGCCCCGCTGCGATCGGAGGAGTGTTCGGCCGGAGCAACAGCCTTGTCCGTGGCCTCGGCGAGTTCGGCGAGTGCCTCATACAGGCCGCGTGCCAGGGGCCTGGCATCCGGCATGCCCACGCGCGCGGCAAGGATGCCGAAGTCCAGCGACCCGGCGTAGCTCTGCAGCGTGATGTTCAGACCCAGGCCGTGCTCGACGATCGACACCGGCCAGTAGGTTTTCAGCCGCGCACCAGCGAGGTAAAGCGGTGCGTCCGGACCGGGAACGTTCGATATGACGAGATTCGCGATCGGCGGGATGCGATCGGCCAGTGCCGTGCGGCCGTACAGTCCGGCGGCCGCCGACAGCAGCCATGGCAGGCCGAGCGACGGAAAGTCGGTCGGAATGACGCCCTTCAGCTGTCGCGTCACGTCCTTCGCCGCGCGTGTCGATGCCTGGATCGCGCGCAGTCGTTCGATCGGGTCGGGAACGTTCGTCGCCAGGGACGCCAGTGTCATCGTCGCCAGCGTCGTCGCCTCAGTGTTGCCCGCTTCGCGCAAGGACACGGGCATCGCCGCCACCATCGACTTTTTCGGCACGCCACCGCGTGGCTTCATGTACGTCCGCAGCGCGCCGCTCACCAGCGCGAGCACCACGTCGTTCAGCGTCGCCCCCTGCGCCGTGGCAATACGCCGCACGTCGGCGAGCGGCAGTGAAGCGGTGGCGAAGCTGCGGCTGCCATCGATGACACGGTTGAACGGAGCGCGCGGCCCGAACGCCAGATTGCGGCTGAAGCCGGTTGAGCTTGTCAAGAGTTTCGCGGCAACCCGCGCAAGGGCGGGCAGTTGTCGCACGAGGTTCACGGTCTGCGAGCCCGTCACTCTGAATGCCGTGCCGACGAGCGCGACGAGGCCGGGATGATCGGGCTGCCGGCGTCGGGGTCCCTCGACCTTGCGGGGTGTCGGCGCGAGGTCGAGCAGTGCGTGCGCCAGCGCGACACCCGAGGCGCCGTCGAGCGTTGCGTGGTGGATCTTTGTGTAAAAGCCGAGGCCGCCGTCCTGCAGTCCCTCGATCACGTGGAACCGCCATAGTGGTCGGGTGCGGTCCAGAGGCTGGGCATGCAGGCGGGCCACGGCCGCCTCGAGCTGTGCAAGCGAGCCCGGAGGGGGCAGCGTCACGCGGACGACATGGCGCTCGAGGTCGACCGAGTCGGCGCGCACCCAGACCGGATTGGCAAAATCCAGCGGCATGCTGGCGAGCTGCCGCGTGAACACCGGTGAGAGATGCAGGCGCTTGGCCACGTGGCGCCGCACGCGGGTGAGGAAATCGCCGCCCCTACGCGGACGCTCGAGCAGGTGGACCGCGCCGACATGCATCGGCGTCGCCGGTGTTTCCAGATGCAGGAACAGCGAGTCCAACCCGGACAGCGGCTTCAAGCGTTTCCCTCGATATTGTTCTACCGGCGAGTCCGACCGCTGTTGGTCCGCCGCGCAGTCCAGCGCCCTTAAGTTCGCCGCCACAACATGCCCCGATGGTAAACGCATCGGGCGCGGCATGAGCCCACCTAGAATGCGGCGATGCGCATTGTTTTCGCCGGAACACCTGACTTCGCCGCGCGGTCGCTGGCGGCATTGATCGAGGCGGCCGCGACGGCGGGCTGGTCGATTCCGCTGGTGCTGACGCAGCCTGATCGCCCGGCGGGGCGCGGCATGCGACTGGCCCCGAGTGCAGTGAAGCAGCTTGCGCAGGCGCATGGCTTGGCGGTCGACACGCCAACCTCGCTGCGCAAGGGCCCCGACGCGTTGCTTGCTCAGCAGCGACTGGCGCAGGCCCAGCCCGACGTGCTGGTCGTTGCCGCCTACGGCCTGATCCTGCCGCAGGCCGTGCTCGACATTCCGCGCGGTCTGCGCGACGACTGGAGCCCGCGGCTGACCGCGATCAACGTGCACGCCTCCTTGCTGCCGCGCTGGCGCGGTGCGGCGCCGGTCGCCCGGGCAATCGAGGCCGGTGATCCAAGCACCGGTGTCACGATCATGCAGATGGAGGCCGGCCTGGACACGGGTCCGATGCTGCTGGCGGAGTCTCTTGCGATCGGCTCGGACGAGACGACCGGCCAGCTGACCGTGCGGCTGGCCGACCTGGGAGGGCGCCTGCTGGTGCAGGCACTGCGCTCGGTTTCGACACTGCGTGCGCAACCGCAGCCCGCAGAGGGAGCCACCTACGCGAACAAGATCGACAAGTCAGAGGCCTGGCTCGATTGGCGCCTGCCGGCCGTGGCCCTTGCGCGCAAGGTGCGCGCGTACGACCCGTTTCCTGTGGTGCAGACGCGTCTCGACGATGTCGTGATCCGGGTGTGGCGCGCGAATGCGGAGGCGCGCGTCGCGCCGGCGGATCCCGGGACCATCACGGCCGCGGGTCCTGCGGGCATCGAAGTCGCCTGCGGCGAAGGCAGCCTGCGTTTGATCGACCTGCAGCGGGGGGGCGGCAAACGCCTGCCGGCGCGCGAGTTCCTGGGCGGGTATCCGGTGGCGGTGGCACAGCGTTTCGCCGACGGGCCTGCATGACCGAGCCGGGCGGCCTCTCAGCGCCGCTCGCTGACGTGCTGGCACTCAGCGCGCAGGTATGGGCGTCGGTCGCGGCCGGCCAGTCGCTGGATCGTTCGCTCGCGACACTGGTTCCGTCGGGCCCGTCGCAGCTGCGCGCCGCCGTCCAGGACGTGAGCTTTGGCGCCGTCCGCCGTCGCGCGCTGTGCGAGCGGGTGATCGCCGAACTGGCGGCGCGACCGCCCGCCGCCGACGTCCGCGCACTGCTCGCGGTGGCGTTGGCGCAGCTGCTCGCGGGTCGGCATGCACCGCACACCGTGGTCGACCAGGCAGTCGGCGCGGCACGATCCCACCACGCGACGACTGGCGCCGCCGGGTTTATCAACGCCGTCCTGCGAAACTTCCTGCGCCAGCAGCCGGCCCTGGTCGACAGCCTGCAGCAGCTGGACGAGGTGCGATACAACGCGCCCCGCTGGTGGATCGATGCGATGCGTGCTGCGCAGCCCGGGAAATGGCGTGAGGTGCTGGCGAGCCAGCTGAGCGCCCCTGCCCTGGTGGTCCGGGTCAATCGTCGCCGTGTCACGGTGGACGACTACCTTGCCCGCCTCGTGGCCGAGGGGGTAGCGGCGACGCGGGTCGGCCAGTCGGCGGTCTGGCTGCACCAGCCGCTTCCGGTGGCGCGGATTCCCGGCTTTGCCGTCGGGGATGTCTCCGTCCAAGACGCGGGCGCGCAGCTGGCCGCCGAATGGCTCGACGTGGCAGATGGCATGCGGGTGCTCGACGCCTGCGCCGCCCCGGGTGGCAAGACCGCGCATCTGACGGAACTGGCGACTCTCGACCTGATTGCGCTGGAAGCCGACGTCGAGCGCGCGCGGCGGATCCAGGAGAACCTGGACCGCATCGGCGCCACGGCGCTGATCCGCGTGGCCGATGGGCGAACCCCCGCCAAATGGTGGGATCGTCGCCCGTTTGACCGCATCCTGCTGGACGCGCCCTGCACCGCGAGTGGCATCGTCAGTCGCCATCCGGACATCCCGTGGCTGCGTCGCAAGGCCGATGTTGCGCATTTGGCAACGGTCCAGGAGGAGTTACTCGGGGCTTTGTGGCCGCTGCTGGGGGTGGGTGGTAGATTGCTTTACGTCGTGTGCTCGGTGTTTCCGCAGGAAGGGAGCGAGCAGATCGCGCGGTTCATCGGGCGCCATCCGGAGGCCGTGCCGGGTCCCCTCCTGGGTGGAATGCCGGTGCGGCAGCTGCTGCCGGCCACCGGGCCCGCCGAGGCCTGGGACGACCTGCGGTCCGAACCGACGCTGCACGACGGATTCTTCTACGCACGCCTCGACAAGTCCCGATGACTCTGGCTCCCGCGCTGCGCGCGCTGTTCGTCTCCCTGCTGCTGCTGGCTGGCCCCGGGCCAACGGCGTGGGCCGACGAGCGCATCGGCGTCATCGCGGCCGCGCTTGAGTCGGCGCCTGGCGGCACCGGCGGCCTCGTTCTCAACGCCACGTTCGAGTTCGAGATGCCGCAAGCCCTGGAGGAGGCGGTCTTAAAGGGCATCGCCATCTACTTCAACACCGAGTTCGAGCTCTACCGCAAACGCTGGTATTGGCTGGACCGCAAGATTCTCGACAGCACGCTCACCTACCGCCTGTCGTACAGCCCGCTGACGCGTCAGTACCGCCTCGCGCGCGGCGGGCTGTCACAACCGTTCGACTCGCTCGACGAAGCACTCAACCTGCTGAAGAGCGTGCGCCAGTGGAAGGTGGTCGAGCCCGGGGTGCTGTCAGCGCGCGAGGGCTACGACGCGCAGGTGCGTATGCGGCTCGACGTCACACAGCTGCCGAAGCCGTTCCAGGTCAACGCGATCACCAGCCGGGAGTGGAACCTCGCGTCGGACTGGCGCGAACTCGCGGTTCCTGCCGAGCTGGCGAAGTAGGCGATGCTGCGACTCGTCTTCCGGGCGGGCAGCAACTTCACTGCTGCGAGCGCGCGGCGGACGCGGTTTCCGCGCGAGTGACCTGAGCCATGTCACGCGTATTGCGCTATGGGCTGCTGATCGCGATTTCGCTGTCGGGCGTACTGCTGTTCATCCTCGCGTCCGCGAGCGGCAACACGGCATTCTTCGAGCGCAACTATCCGATCCTGCTGGCGGTCAACGGCATCATCGCCGCAGCGCTGGCGGTGCTGGTGCTGCTGCTGGTACGGCGGCTGATCAAGCGGCTGCGGATGAAACGCTTCGGAGCAAGACTGACGACGCGCTTTGCCGTGGCGTTTGCGCTGATGGGCGTGTTGCCCGGCGTGCTGATCTACGTGGTGTCGACGCAGTTCCTTTCGCGCTCGATCGAATCCTGGTTCGACGTGCGGGTCGACCGCGCGCTGGACTCCGGCCTCACTCTGGGCCGTGCGGCGCTGGATAATTTGAAGGACGACGCGGCCAACAAGGCCCGCGCCTGGGCGCTCGAACTGGCTGACCTGCCCGAAGGAGCACAACTGTCGCAGCTCAACCGTCTGCGCGAGCAGGGCGGCATCAATGAAGCGCTGCTGCTGACCGGGAACGGCCAGTTGATCGGGGCCTCGGGTTCCCAGGTCTCGGAACTGGTTCCCGAGACGCCGAGCCCGGGTGAACTGCGGCAGGCGCGGACACAGCGCCTGTTCGCTGTCATCGAGGGCGAAGCCGGTGCAGCCGAAGCCCGCCAGGGCCTGCGTGCCCGCGTCATCGTGCCGATACCGGCACCGACGACCGGCGTGATCGGCGGCCCGCTGCTGCCGATGGAGCCCTCGGCCGGGCGGCCGCGCGATTCGTTGGGCCGGCTGACGCTCCCGCCGCTTGCGACGGGTGTTGCACCGACGACCGATACGCGGTACCTGCAGCTGATACAGCCGGTGCCGCAGTCGATCGCGGCGAACGCCGAGGCGCTGCAGAACGGTTACCGTGAATACCAGGAGCTGTCGCTGTCGCGCAGTGGACTCAAGACGATTTACGGCTTGACCCTGACGCTGACACTGCTGCTCGCCATCTTTGCCGCGATCGCCGGCAGCGTGCTGCTCGCCAGTTCGATGACCGCGCCGCTGCTGCAGCTTGCCGAGGGGACGAAGGCCGTCGCCGAAGGCAATTTCCGGCCGGTGCGTGAATACCCCGGCAGCGATGAACTGAATCTGTTGACGCAGTCGTTCAACGCGATGACACGCCAGTTGACCGAGGCGCGCGATGCCGTCGAGACGAAACAGCGCGAAGTCGAGAACGCCAGAACCTATCTGGAGCGCGTGCTGGCCAACCTGTCCGCGGGCGTCGTCGTGCTGGACCGCGAGTTTCGGCTCGTCACTGCGAACTTCGGTGCATCGCGCATCCTCGGTCGCTCGCTGAACGAACACATCGGTCGCCCCTTCAGCGACCTCGATGCGGCGCTGGCCGCCGGGTTCGAAACCGGCTTCGCCGAGCAAGCGCTGGCTGCCACCCCGAAGGACTCGTGGCAGCAGCAGATCGAGGTGAAGCGGGCCGGCGCCTCGCCGATGGCGGAGTCGCTGATGCTGCTGGCGCGCGGTTCGCGGCTCCCGCTCGAGGATGGTCTGGGTTACGTCATTGTCTTCGACGACATCACGCAGGTGATCTCGGCGCAGCGCGCGGTGGCCTGGGGCGAAGTGGCGCGTCGGCTGGCGCACGAGATCAAGAACCCGTTGACGCCGATCCAACTGGCTGCCGAACGGCTGCAGATGAAGCTGGTCGACAAGCTGCCGAGCGGCGAGGCCGAGGTGCTGAAGCGCGGCACCTCGACGATCGTCAACCAGGTAGCGGCGATGAAACGCATGGTCGATGATTTCCGCGACTATGCGCGGGTGCCGCCCGCGCGCCTGGTGCCGCTTGACCTGAACGCGCTGATCGAGGAGGTGGTGACGTTGTACCGGACGGCCGGCGCGCCAGTGACTCTGTCTCTGGCGCAGAACCTGCCGCTGATCGAAGGCGATGCAACGCAGCTGCGGCAGGTCATCCACAACCTCATCGGCAACGCGCAGGAGGCGCTGGCGGGTCAGTCCGATGCGGGGATCACCGTGCGCACAGCCCTGGCGGAGATTGCGGAGAGCAGCGGTATCGTCCGCGGCGTGCGCTTCGCCGTGGAGGACAACGGACCGGGCTTCGCGGCGAATATACTGCGCCGTGCATTCGAGCCTTACGTCACCACCAAGCCGAGCGGTACCGGGCTCGGGCTGGCCATGGTCAAGAAAGTCGTCGACGAACACGGAGCCCACATCGAAGCCGTCAACCGCAGTGGCGGACCCGGCGTTGGCCAAGCTGGCGGCGCCGCCGTCACGATCGTGTTCCTGCGCCTGGCCGAGACCGAGTCGATCGGTCGTTCGCCACGCCGCGCGGCTTGACCACCGTGCTACGGGGCTGACTTCAATGAGTCCGATGTCCTTGCGATCCCGACCGATGCGACTGCCGGCCCCGTGCTTGCCGGCGTCGACTGCGGGAGTGACCTAACCGCATGGCCAGCATCCTTGTCGTCGACGACGAAGTCGGCATCCGCGAACTGCTTTCCGAGATCCTCGGTGACGAGGGCCACTCGGTGCTCATGGCCGAGAACGCGGCACGGGCCCGGGATCTGCGAGCACGCGAGCAGATCGATCTCGTGCTGCTCGACATCTGGATGCCAGATACCGACGGAGTCACGCTGCTGAAGGAGTGGGCGTCAAACGGCCAGCTGACGATGCCGGTCATCATGATGTCCGGCCATGCAACGATCGACACGGCGGTCGAGGCGACACGCTACGGCGCGCTCGAATTTCTCGAGAAGCCGATTGCGATGGCGCGGCTGCTTTCCGCGGTGCGTTCCGGGCTGGAGCGCGGGCGCCTGATGCGCAACCTGCGGCCCGCTGCAGCGTCAACTCCGGCCGCGGTGCCCGTTGCCGACACGCTGGTAACCGCGGCGGCCGAATCGGCGGCTCCCGTCAACGAACCCGTCGGCGTGCACAACGGCGTGCCGCTTGATCAGCCGCTGCGCGATGCCCGCGATCAGTTCGAGCGCGTCTACTTCGAGTTCCACCTGGCGCGTGAGAGCTACAGCATGACCCGCGTGGCTGACCGCGCCGGCCTCGAACGCACGCACCTGTATCGCAAGTTGAAGCAACTCGGCATCGAACTCGCCCGCGGCGCGCGCCGCGACCGTGCCCCGGAGGAGGTTCCCGCCGCTGCGGCGCCTGCTGCGACGAGCCCGCTCCCTTCGCGGCAGCCGCCGCTCTACGTCCAACGCGACGACTACGACGACTGAGTGGCATCCGGCACGGCCGGCCGCTCCACCCCCATGAAGATCATCATCATCGGCGCCGGACGGGTCGGATCCTCGGTGGCGGAAAGCCTCGTGTCCGAAGCCAACGACATCACGGTCATCGATTCCGACCCGGCGCGCGTGGCGGACCTTCAGGACCGCTTCGACCTGCGGGGGCTGGTCGGCAACGCAGCGCTGCCGTCCACACTCAAGCAGGCCGGCGCCGACGACTCGGACATGCTGATTGCCGTCACCGCGTCCGATGAAGCGAATCTCGTAGCCTGCAAGATCGCCGCGGATCTGTACAACGTGCCGACGCGCATCGCCCGGGTGCGCAACGTCGAATTGCAGAAGCACCCGAAGCTGATCGGCGACGAAGGCTTCCGTGCGACGCACGTGATCTTTCCGGAGCAGTCGGTCACCGACTACCTGCTCAAGCTGATCGAGTTCCCCGAAGCGCTCCAGGTTCTGGAGTTCGCCGATGGCCGCGCCAGCCTCGTTGCCGTGCGCGCGTTCGCCGGCGGGCCGCTGGTGACCCACCCGGTCAAGGAACTGCGTCGCCATCTGCCGAATGTCGACGCGCGCATCGTCGCGATGTTCCGCGAGGACGCCAGTGTCCGCGTCGATGGCGACACGCAGGTTCAGCCGGGCGACGAGGTGTTCGTGCTCGCCGCGTCGCAGAACATCCGCACGGTGATGAGCGAACTGCGGCGCATGGACAAGCCGGTGCGCCGCGTGATGCTGGCCGGCGGCGGCAACATCGGGCTGCGCGTGGCGCGCTCGCTCGACACCGGCGAAGGGCTGGACACGCCGTACAGGTTCATCGTCAAGATCATCGAGTCGAACAAGCGCCGCTCGGAGGCACTGGCGCAGCAACTCTCTGCCGACGTGCTGGTGCTTAATGGTGATGCGACCGACGAGGACCTGCTGCAGCAGGAGGGCGTGCACGAGGTCGATCTCTTCATCGCGCTGACGAACGATGACGAGAACAACATCATGAGTTCGCTGCTGGCCAAGCGCATGGGAGCGCGCCGCGTCATTGCACTCATCAACCGCAAGAGCTACGGTGATCTGATGCAGGGCGGGCAGATCGACATCGCCATCTCGCCGTCGTATGCGACGCTCTCGGCCCTGCTGCGCTTCGTTCGTCGCGGTGACGTCGTGGCGGCGCACAGCCTGCGCCGCGGCGCCGCCGAAGCGCTGGAGATCATCGCTCACGGCGACGCCAGGACCTCGCGCGTCATCGGCAGGCAGGTCGAACAGATCGAACTGCCGCGCGGTGTCACGCTCGGCGCCGTCGTGCGCGGCACCGGTGCGATGACGCAGGTGCTGATGGCGCACCATGACACGGTCATTCAGCCCGAAGACCACCTGATCGTTTTCGTCGAGAACAAGCGGCTGATACAGCGGGTCGAGAAGCTGTTCACCGTCAGCGCCGGCTTCTTCTAGAAATGTTGCATTGCAGCGAGCCGATGTCCGGTACTCGGTTTCCCTCGGTGCCGCCGGTAATCGTTTCCCCTCGCCTCGGCGATTCAATAGAATCTCTGGTGGCGGCATGCCCCTGCGACTAGAAAGCGAAACCAGCCGCGCCAAGGAGAAACGGCCCCAGGCCGGTCGCGTCGCAGATCTGATGATTTCAAGCCAAGGAGACTGTATGGATTTCGTGAAGAGCAAGGACGCTGCGCCAACGCGTCGCAAATTTCTGTCGAAGGCCGCCGCGGCCACCGCCGGTACCGCGGCGCTGGGCTTCCCGATGGTGTCGAAGGCCCAGACGACAACGTTCCGCTTCCAGAGCACGTGGCCGACCAAGGACATCTTCCACGAGTACGCGACCGACTTCGCCAAGAAGGTCAACGACATGGCCGGCGGGCGGTTGAAGATCGAAGTGCTGCCGGCGGGCGCCGTCGTGCCGGCGTTCCAGTTGCTCGAGGCGGTGGCCAAGGGCACGCTCGACGGTGGGCACGGTGTCGTCGCCTATCACTACGGCAAGAACTCGGCGCTCGCGCTGTGGGGCTCGGGACCGTCGTTCGGCATGGACCCGAACATGCTGCTGTCGTGGCATTACTTCGGCGGCGGGAAGGCGCTGCTCGATGAGATCTACAAGAGCATCAACGTCGATGTCGTGTCGTTCCTCTACGGGCCGATGCCGACACAGCCGTTCGGCTGGTTCAAGAAGCCGATTGCCAAGGTCGAGGACGTCAAGGGCATGAAGTTCCGTACCGTCGGCCTGGCGGTGGACATGTACTCCGACATGGGCGCGGCCGTGAACCCGCTGCCAGGTGGCGAGATCGTGCCGGCTCTGGATCGTGGGCTTCTCGACGGCGCCGAGTTCAACAATGCGTCGTCGGACAAGCTGCTCGGCTTCGCCGACGTGTCCAAGGTCTGCATGCTGCAGAGCTTCCACCAGAGCGGCGAGCAGTTCGAGATCACTTTCAACAAGGCGAAATACGACGCGCTGCCGGCGGACCTGAAGTCTGTCATCGACTACGCGGTACAGGCGTCGAGCGCCGACATGAGCTGGAAGGCGATCGACCGCAACTCGAAGGACTACATCGAGCTGCAGAAGATGGGAGTCAAGTTCTACAAGACGCCGGACTCGATCCTGCGCGCGCAGCTTGTCTCGTGGGACAAGATCATGAAGGCGAAGTCGGCCGACAACGCGCTGTTCAAGAAGGTGCTGGATTCCCAGCGCGCCTTCGCGCAGCGCGCCATTCCGTGGCAGAACGACTACATGGTCGATTTCAAGATCGCGGCCAACTACTATTTCGGCAAGAAATAGTCAGTCCCGGTTGAGGTCCGACGGGCCACCTGCCAGCAACAACGGCCGGTGGCCCTTTTTCTTCCTTCAAAGGAAGCGCGATGCAGAAACTCCTGTTGGCGGTCGACCGCGTGTCGACATGGCTGGGCCAGGCTTTCGCGTGGATGATCATCCTGCTGACGGGGATGATCAGCTGGGAGGTCTATTCCCGGTATGCGTTGAACGCTCCGCACGACTGGGCTCTCAACCTGCAGATCATGATGTACGGAACGCTCTTCATGATGGCCGGTGCCTATACGCTGTCGAAGAACGGTCATGTTCGCGGCGACGTGCTGTATGGCTTCTTCCGGCCGCGCACGCAGGCGACGATCGACCTCGTGCTTTACATCGTGTTCTTCCTGCCCGGCATCGTCGCACTGACGTACGCGGGCTGGATCTATGCGAACGAAGCGCTGGCGATCCGTGAAAAGACGTTTTCCGCCACGCCGCTGCCGCTCTACCCCTTCAAGTTCATCATCCCGTTCGCCGGTGCAATGCTGCTTCTGCAGGGCATCGTCGAGATCGTCCGCTGCATTCGCTGCCTCCAGGAAGGCGAGTGGCCGTCGCGCGAGCAGGACGTCGAGGAAGTCGACGTCGACAAGCTCAAGCAGATGGTGCATGTGAAGGACGAGGACATCGTGGCGCTCGACAAGCTGGTCGTTGCGCAGGAAGTCAAGTCCGGAGCCCAGCAATGAGGATCCGCAAGGAACTGTGGTTCGGCTTCATCATCATGGGGCTGATCATCGCGGGCACCGCGGTGATGCTGCTTTCGGCCGACAAACTCACGAGCGGCCACCTCGGCCTGATGATGCTGGCACTCGTCGTGGTGGCGATCATGCTGGGATTCCCCACGGCGTTCACGCTGATGGGCATGGGGATGATCTTCACTCTGCTTGCCTACGGTGGCAGCATCACCCACACGCTCGACCTGATGGTGCAGTCGGCGTTCAAGGTGATGAGCAACGACGTACTCATCTCCATTCCGCTCTTCGTGTTCATGGGCTACCTGGTCGAGCGCGCGAACCTGATCGAGCGACTGTTCAGGAGCCTGCACCTGGCCATGGCGCGCGTGCCGGGTTCGCTGGCGGTGGCTACGATCTTCACCTGCGCGGTGTTTGCGACTGCAACCGGCATCGTCGGTGCCGTGGTCACCCTGATGGGATTGCTCGCGCTGCCGCAGATGCTGAAGGCCGGCTATGACGTGCGCATCTCGGCCGGCTCGATCACCGCGGGCGGTTGCCTGGGAATCATGATCCCGCCCAGCGTGCTGCTGATCGTTTACGGGGCCACCGCCGGCGTATCAGTCGTGCAGCTGTACGCAGGGGCCTTTTTCCCCGGGATCATGCTGGCCGGCCTCTACATCCTCTATGTGGTGCTGCTGGCGAAGCTGAAGCCCGCGCTGATGCCGCCGCTGACGGCAGAACAGCGCTTCGTGCCGCTGCCGCCGCTGACTGAGCGGGTCTCGAAGGCGGTTTCGAACCGCGCGCTGCCGGCGCTGCTCGGTGCACTGAAGAGCGCGCGCAGCCTCGGCGTGCCGAGCGACTACCTTGTGAAGCAGTTGGGCATTGCACTGCTGCCCGCGCTGCTGTTCGCGGCCGTGTTCGGTCTGGCCTGGTATGCGAATACGTCACCGGCCGCCGTGGAGACACTTCCGGCCGCAATGGGCGGTGGACTGTCCGTGCCGGCTGGAGCGGCCAGCGAGCCAGCAGCCGCCGGCGGATTGCAGGAGCCACCCGGCGCAGCCGGCGGACTCAGTGAGCCGCCCGGAGCAGCAGAAGGAGCCCGGGAGCCCGCAGGAAGCGGTGGCCTGGCCGCACCGCCGGGAGCGGACGAGGGAGTGAAGGAACCCGCAGGCAGCGGTGGACTCGCGGCGCCGCCCGGCTCGGACGACGCGGCGAAAGAGTCTTCATCGTCGTCGACACTGCGTGAGCCGGCCGGCGCCTCGTCTGGGTCAGCAGCGCCCACGGCTGCGCGACAGCCTCCGAGCAAGGGATTCTGGATCGGCACTGCGGTGGGCGTGCTGGCCCTGGTAGCGTTCTACGCGATCCTCAGTTTTCAGCGGCTCGAAGTGTTCAAGATGCTGCTGTCGAGCTTCTTTCCACTGATGATCCTGATTCTCGCAGTGCTGGGTTCGATCGTTTTCGGCCTCGCCACCCCCACGGAGGCCGCGGCGGTGGGCGCGTTTGGCGGCTACTTGCTCGCGGCCATCTATACGATCGTCGGCAAACGGCCGGCCAACTGGGTGGGCAAGCTGATTCTGTGGTTGCTGCTATGGACGCCCGCGGTGATCTCGATCGTCTGGTTCCTGCTGAATAGCGGCGGCATTGTCGCGCAGCCCGTACCGCAGATCGTTGGCATCGTGGCATCAGTGGGTGTCGGCGTGTGGGCACTGCTGGCGTACCGCCAGGCCGGCATACAGAGCGAAGTCAAGGAGTCCGTCTTCCTGACCGCCAAGACCAGCGCGATGGTGTGCTGGCTCTTCGTCGGCAGCGCGATCTTCTCGGCTGCGTTCGCGTTGCTCGGCGGGCAGGACCTGGTTGAGAAGTGGGTGTTGTCGCTGGGACTGTCGAAGGTTCAGTTCATGCTGCTGTCGCAGGTGATCATCTTCATCCTCGGCTGGCCGCTGGAGTGGACCGAGATCATTGTCATCTTCATGCCGATCTTCATTCCGTTGCTCGACAACTTCGGCATCGATCCGCTGTTCTTCGGCCTGCTGGTCGCGCTCAACCTGCAGACCGCATTCCTTTCGCCGCCAGTGGCGATGGCCGCCTTCTATCTGAAGGGCGTGTCGCCACCGCACGTCACCTTGAACCAGATCTTCGCCGGCATGCTGCCCTTCATGGGGATACAGATCATCGCGATCTTCATGCTGTACGTGTTTCCGGAGATCGGCCTGTGGCTGCCGAGCGTGCTGTACGGCCGCTAGACACGTCCTGCCGCCGCTGACCGGGGTCGATCCCGGCCAGCCGGCGGGGCGGCGCCCCGGCGCATAATCCGCGCGCACTTTCAGCCGCCACCATGCAGGCGCTTGCGCGTTCGATCCTTCCGGTTCTCAATGTCCTTGGCTATGTCGTCCTGATTTTTGCGGGGACGATGCTGGTGCCGCTCGCGTTTGCCTTTTTCGCAAACGAGGCGGCGCTGAAGGATTACGACTTCGCGCTGCTGATCACTGCCGGAATCGGCGGTGCGCTGATCGTGACGACGCGTCGTTTTCGCCGCGAACTGCAGCCGCGTGACGGCTTCTTGCTGGTCACTCTCGGATGGACGGTGATGCCCGCGTGCGCGACGCTGCCCCTGCTCTTCCATCTGCCGGGGTTGACGTTCACCGACGCCTATTTCGAAACAATGTCGGGCTTGACGACCACTGGCGCCACCGTGCTCACCGGGATCGACAACCTGCCGCTGTCGATCAACGTCTGGCGCCACTTGATGGTGTGGATGGGCGGCATGGGGATTCTGGTGCTGGTGGTGGCGATCCTGCCCCTGTTGGGCGTCGGCGGCGCGCAGGTTTTCAAGGCGGAAACTGCAGGCCCGTTAAAGGAAACCAAACTGACGCCGCGTATCGCCGATACGGCCAAGGCGCTGTATACGATTTATTTCGGGCTTTCGCTGGCGTGCTTTCTTTCCTACCGCTGGGCCGGCATGACGTGGAGCGATGCGTTCATGCATATGTGCTCGACGATGGGCCTGGGCGGTTTCTCGACCCACGACGCGAGTTTCGGCTATTGGGACTCGCCGACGATCGAAGCGGTCGCGATCTTCTTCATGGTGCTGGCGGGATTGAACTTCTCCCTGCACTTCCTGGCCTGGCGGCGGCGCTCGGTGCTCGTCTATTTCCAGAATCCGGAAGCCCGGGCCTACGTCATTACGCTGGTGCTGGCGGTCGCGGGCGTCGCGGTATTTCTGCTCTGGCGCGACGTCTATCCGGACCTGGAGACGGCGGCCCGTTATGCCGCCTTCAACGTGGTATCGATCGCCACGACGACCGGGTACGCGAACACCGACTTCAACCAGTGGCCCATCTTCGCTCCGGTGCTGATGCTGTTTCTCTGCGGCTTCACCACCTGCGCCGGGTCGACCGGCGGCGGAGTGAAGATGATCCGCGGGCTGATCCTGCTGAAGCAGGCGCGCCGCGAGTTCACGCGCATCCTGCATCCGCGCGTGGTCAGCCCGGTCATCGTCGGCGACCAGGTCATCGAGAACAAGGTCATCTTCGCAGTGCTGGCGTTCATGCTGCTTTACGGCGCCTGCATCACCTGGCTGACGTTCCTCATGCTGCTGTCGGGCCTCGACGTCATCTCCGCCTTCAGCGCGATCGTGGCGTGCCTGAACAACACAGGCCCCGGCCTGAATCAGGTGGGCCCGGCCACCACCTACGCGACGCTGAACGACTTCGAAACCTGGGTCTGCATTTTCGCGATGCTGATTGGCCGACTCGAGTTGTTTGCGGTGCTGGTGCTGATCACGCCGGAGTTCTGGCGGCGCTGATGCGCGCGACCGTGGCTGTGCATGGCAGTGAAGCGCAACGGGACGTCGATGCCTGGCTCGCTGCCACGCCCTCGGAACGACGCGCTGTCATCGTCGAAAGTCCGTTCGCCGAGGTTCAACTGCCGGACGACGTGCCGCTGACGCGGCTTGGCGGAGCGTGCCCCTGCTGCCTCGGTCAACTGCCGCTGCGGGTTGCGATCGTGCGTCTGGTCCGGTCGCAGCGCCCCGATGCCGTGCTGCTCCTGTTAGCCGGGGGCGAGCACGCGGACCGGGTGAGTGCGCTGCTGGCTGACGGCAGCCTGGGCGTCCGATTCCTTGTGGAGTAGGCGATGCTGCAAAGAGTGACAGTCAACGGAATCAACCTCGCGTATCGCGTCGACGGGCCGACGCATGCGCCATGGGTGGTGATGAGCCATTCGCTCGCCTGCGACCACACGATGTGGGATCCGCAGATGCAGGCGCTGCGTGATTTCCGCGTGCTGCGCTTCGATACGCGCGGGCACGGCGCTTCGGGTGCGCCGGAGGGCGAGTACACGATCGAGCAACTCGGCGATGATGCGCGCGCGCTGCTCGACGCCCTCGGTGTCGATCGCTGCCACTTCGTCGGACTGTCGATGGGCGGCATGATCGGCCAACAGCTCGCACTGAGTGCGCCCACCCGCCTGCTGTCGCTGACACTGGCCGACACCAGCAGCCGCTACCCGGCTTCCGTTGTTCCGGTGTGGAACGAACGCATTGCACTGGTGCGCGCTCAAGGCATGGATGCCGTGCTGCAGCCCACGCTCGAGCG
The DNA here is from genome assembly GCA_963791235.1 of uncultured beta proteobacterium. Taxonomy (GTDB): domain Bacteria; phylum Pseudomonadota; class Gammaproteobacteria; order Burkholderiales; family Burkholderiaceae_F; genus JALORV01. The sequence continues at coordinate 277,098 of CAWBRW010000029.1, forward strand.
CTGGTTCACGGCACGATTCCGCGAAGAGCAACCGCACGCGGTTGCGCGTATCGCCGCCGCGATACGCGCGACTCCGGTTGCCGGCTACATCGGCTGCGCCCATGCGATACCCCGCATCAACTTTACCTCGCGGCTCGAGTCGCTACGCTGTCCAACTATGGTCGTTGTCGGAGCCGAGGATCAGGGGACGCCGGTCGCCATGGCGCAAGAGATCGCGGCGGCGATCAGCGGCGCTGAACTGCATGTCATTGATGCTGCAGCGCATTTGTCCAACGTGGAGCAGCCGGATCGTTTCAATGCGCTGTTAGCTGCTTTCTTGAAGCGCGTGGACAGTTAGTGTTTACTTCGTTGTTAAGCTTCGATCAGCAAGGACGTCGCAAGAATGACTTGAATCTCGTCGGCGGGTACCGATATTGCATCTAGGTGCACGGTGGTCGCGTGCACCTTGCACCGCCGGAAAGGACGCAACAATGGCTCTGACGATCATTTACAACAGCCCGCAATACTGTGTGTTCGAGTTCGAAGCCTCGACCACTGACAACGGCCGTGCCACCGGCGGGTACGAGATCATGGACAAGCAATTGCGTCGCGAGATCTTCCTCGGCGGCGAGGATGCCGAAAATTTCCGTCGCAGCGTGCAGGAACTGATCGAACAGGGACCTTCGTCCGACGACATCGATGCCTTTCTGAACGGCTTCAGCGGGTTGATGACGCAGCCTGTAGTCCTGCACTGAGATCCGCGTGCTCGTTCGCATCGGCCGTGCCCTGACCGACAGCTTTTTCGAGGAGAGCTTCTAGGAAGCCCGCTGCCTCGTCTGGCGCTCGGAGCCACAATGCACCTATACACATGGCGGTCGCGATGACGGCTGCCGGCTAGGGAGCGCCTGTGGAGTTCGACTACATCATCGTCGGCGGTGGTTCGGGCGGATGTGTGCTGGCTGCACGATTGTCCGAAGACCCGTCGGTCCGCGTCGCCCTGCTCGAGGCCGGCGGCGCGAATGATCGCCTGCTGAACCGCGTACCCACCGGGGCGGCGGTCCACATCATCAATCGCAATGCCTATAACTGGGCGTTCTCGACGACGCCGCAACCTGGACTGGGCGGTCGCGTCGGCTACCAGCCGCGTGGCCGTGGCCTTGGCGGGTCGTCCACCATCAATGCGATGGTCTATCTGCGCGGGCAGCGCGAGGACTACGACAACTGGGCAGCTGAAGGCGCCACCGGCTGGGCGTGGAACGACGTGCTGCCGTACTTCCTCAAGGCCGAGAACAACGAACGCGGCGCGAGTGCCCTGCACGGGACCGGCGGTCCACTGAACGTGGCCGACCTGCGTTCCCCGCATCCTTTCGCAAGGCTGTTCATCGAGGCTGGTATGCAGGCCGGCCTGCCACGCAATGAGGACTTCGCCGGCGAAACGCAGGAAGGCGTCGGCTTCTACCAGGTCACGCAGAAGAATGGCGAACGCTGGTCGGTCGCCCGTGCTTATCTGGACCCCGCTCGCTCGCGACCCAACCTCCTGATCGAGACCGGCGCCCTGGCGACGCGCATCCTCTTTGAAGGTTCGCGCGCGGTCGGCATCGAGTTTGACCAGGGCGGAGCGCGGCGCACGCTGCGTGCGAGACGCGAGCTGATTCTCGCGGCCGGCGCACTGCAGTCCCCGCAACTCCTGATGGTGTCGGGCATCGGGCCCGGCCCATCGCTGCAAGGTCTGGGCATCCCGGTGATTGCCGATCTTCCCGTCGGACTGAACCTGCAGGACCATCTGGATGTCGTCATCAACCGGCGTGTCGCCCACACCGACCTGCTTGGACTTTCACCTGCCGGTGCGGTCAAGTTGCTGCGTGCGATCGGGCACTGGCGGCGCGATCGCCGCGGAGTGCTGACGTCGAACTTCGCCGAAGCCGGAGCCTTCGTTCGCACGCTGCCTGAACTGACGCGGCCCGATGTGCAACTGCACTTCGTCATCGGCATGGTCGACAATCACAACCGCACGTTCCACTGGGGCCATGGCATGAGTTGCCACTCGTGCCCGTTGCGGCCGAAGAGCCGCGGCATGCTCCACATCGCATCGCCCGATGCGCACGAGGCACCGCTGATCGACCCGGGCTTCCTGTCGGTCAGCGAGGACCTGGAAACGATGGTGCGTGCCTTCAAGTTCGTGCGTCGGATCTTTGCGCAGCCTGCCTTCGCCCCCTTCGGCGGCGGCGACGCCGCGCGCGAACTGTACTTCGCCGACGTCCACAGCGATGACGAGATCCGCGCCGCGATCCGGGCGCGCGCCGACACGATCTACCACCCGGTCGGCACCTGCCGCATGGGCACGGACGCCCGTGCAGTGGTCGACCTGCAGCTGCGGGTTCGCGGCATCGATGGCCTGCGTGTCGTCGATGCATCGATCATGCCGACGCTCGTCTCGGGCAACACGAATGCGCCCGTGGTGATGATCGCGGAGAAGGCCGCCGACATGATTCGCTCCGCAAGCGGCGCCGCGAGCAGCGCCGCCGCAACGGTGCGCGAGACCGCGCTCGCCTGAGCCGCCGCCGCACGCGCTCCTCATTTCCACCGGGCATGACGTCATGCAGGACGTCGAGCGGATGCGCATTGACGGAGCCCTAGAATGCGGGGTTCCGATCACCTCACTGCAAGACCGTCGATGAGCGTTGCCGTGTCCAGTTCCGTCACCGAGGCTCGCCTGCGCGAGGCCCTCGCGCGCCGCATCCTGATCCTCGACGGTGCGATGGGCACGATGATCCAGCGCTACAGGCTGTCGGAGGCGGACTTCCGCGGCGAGCGTTTTGCGAATCATCCGGTCGACCTCAAGGGCAACAACGACCTGCTGGTGCTGACACGGCCGGACGTGATCCGCGAGATCCACGTGCAGTACCTGGCCGCCGGTGCGGACATCATCGAAACGAACACGTTCGGGGCGACCGCGATTGCCCAGGACGACTACCGCCTCGGGTCGATCGCCTACGAGATGAACGTCGCCGCGGCGCGCATAGCCCGCGAGGCTGTCGACCAGTGCACGATACGGCAAAGCCGCGCTATGTCGCCGGCGCGCTCGGCCCGACGCCACGCACCGCGTCGATATCGCCGGACGTCAACGATCCGGGGGCCCGCAACGTCACGTTCGATGAACTCGTGGCGGCTTACGGCGAGCAATCGCGTGGCCTGCTCGACGGCGGCGCCGATCTGCTTCTGATCGAAACGATCTTCGACACGCTGAATGCCAAGGCCGCGATCTTTGCGGTCGAAGCCGAATTCGAGCGCCGCGGCCAGCGCGTACCGGTGATGATCTCAGGCACGGTGACCGACGCCTCCGGCCGCATCCTCAGCGGCCAGACGGTCGAGGCGTTCTGGCACTCCGTCCGCCATGCGCGTCCGCTCACCGTCGGCCTCAACTGCGCGCTCGGCGCGGCACTGATGCGCCCGTACATCGAGGAACTCGCGCGCATCGCCGAGACGTTCGTCAGCGTCTACCCGAACGCGGGACTGCCGAACCCGATGAGTGACACCGGCTTCGACGAGACGCCGGACATCACGTCGAACCTGCTGCGCGAGTTTGCCGAGGCGGGGTTCGTCAACATCGCCGGCGGCTGCTGTGGCACGACGCCCGAACACATCGCGGCGATCGCGCAGGCGATCGAAGGCCGGCGCCGCGCACCGTCCCGTCTTCGGATCACCTGCTGAAACTGTCGGGGCTCGAGCCGCTGAAGATCGGCGACGAGAGCCTGTTCGTCAACGTCGGCGAGCGCACGAACGTGACCGGCTCGAAGGCTTTCGCGCGGCTGATCCTGAACGGCCAGTACGAGGAAGCCGTCAGCGTCGCGCGCCAGCAGGTGGAGAACGGCGCGCAGGTCATCGACATCAACATGGACGAGGCGATGCTCGACTCGGCCGCGGCGATGACGCGCTTCCTCAACCTCATCGCCAGCGAGCCGGATATCTCGCGCGTGCCGATCATGATCGACAGCTCGAAGTGGAGCGTCATCGAGGCCGGGCTGAAGTGCGTGCAGGGCAAGAGCATCGTCAACTCGATCTCGATGAAGGAGGGGGAGGACGAGTTCCTGCGCCAGGCGCGGCTGGTGCGGCGCTACGGCGCGGCGGTCATCGTGATGGCGTTCGACGAGCAAGGTCAGGCCGACACGTTTGCGCGCAAGATCGAGATTTGCCGGCGCTCGTACGAGCTGCTGACGCAGACGGTCGGCTTTCCGCCGCAGGACATCATCTTCGATCCGAACATCTTCGCGATTGCCACCGGCATCGAGGAGCACGACAACTACGCGGTCGACTTCATCGAGGCGACGCGCTGGATCAAGCACCACCTGCCGTACGCCAAGGTGAGCGGCGGCGTCAGCAACGTCAGCTTCAGCTTCCGCGGCAACGACCATGTGCGCGAGGCGATCCACACGGTGTTTCTGTATCACGCGATCCGTGCCGGCATGACGATGGGGATCGTCAACGCCGGGCAGCTCGGCGTCTACGAGGACATCGAGCCCGAGTTGCGCGAGCGCGTCGAGGACGTCGTGCTCAATCGCCGGGCCGATGCGGGCGAGCGTCTGGTGGCGTTCGCGGAGCAGGTGAAGGCGGGCGGCAAGAAGCGGGACGAGGACCTCGCGTGGCGCGCCGAGCCGGTAGAAGAGCGGCTGGCGCACGCGCTGATCCACGGCATCACGAACTTCATCGTCGAGGACACCGAGGAGTGCCGCGCGGCCATAGCGGCCCGGGCCGGGCGTCCGATCGAGGTCATCGAGGGGCCGCTGATGGACGGCATGAACGTCGTCGGGGATCTCTTCGGCGCCGGCAAGATGTTCCTGCCGCAGGTCGTCAAGTCAGCGCGCGTGATGAAGCAGGCGGTGGCGCACCTGATCCCGTTCATCGAGGCCGAGAAGGCGGCGCATGTCGCCGCCGGCGGCGAGGTGCGCGCGAAGGGCAAGGTCGTGATCGCGACCGTCAAGGGCGACGTGCACGACATCGGCAAGAACATCGTGTCGGTGGTGCTCCAGTGCAACAACTTCGAAGTCGTCAACATGGGCGTCATGGTGCCGGCCGAGAAGATCCTCGCCACTGCGCGCGAGGAAAAGGCCGACATGATCGGGCTCTCCGGGCTGATCACGCCCTCGCTCGAGGAAATGCAGCACGTCGCGCGCGAAATGCAGCGGCAGGGATTCACGATGCCGCTGCTGATCGGCGGCGCAACGACGAGCCGCGTGCATACGGCGGTGAAGATCGCGCCGCACTACACCAATGGCCCGGTGATCTACGTATCGGACGCGAGTCGATCGGTCAGCGTCTGCCAGAACCTGGTCTCGGACGACGCCGCCAGGAAGTTCATCGCCGAGGTCACGGCCGAGTACGAGCGCGTGCGTGAGCAGCATGCGTCGAAGAAGGGTCCTGAGCTGATCACTCTGGCGGAGGCGCGCGCCAACGCCACCAAGATCGACTGGACCGGCTACACGCCCGTCAAGCCCAAGTTCCTCGGCCGTCGGCATTTCAGGAACTACGACCTCGCAATGATTGCGAAATACGTCGACTGGGGGCCGTTCTTCCAGACCTGGGACCTGCACGGGCCGTTCCCGCAGATCCTGGCCGACGAGGTTATCGGTGAGCACGCGCGCCAGGTCTTTGCGGAAGGCGAGAAGATGCTCGAGCGCATCGTCGCCGAGCGCTGGCTTACCGCGAACGCGGCGGTGGCGTTCTTCCCGGCGAACTCGGTCAGTGAAGACATCGAGATCTACACCGACGACACGCGGCGCGAGGTGCTCTTCACCTGGCACGGCTTGCGCCAGCAGACGAAGAAACCGGTCATCGACGGGGTCCCGAATCCGAACCAGGCGCTGGCCGATTTCATCGCGCCGAAGGAATCCGGGATTGCCGACTACATCGGCGCGTTCGCGGTCACGAGCGGCATCGGTATCGAGAAGCGCGAGGCCGCATTTCAGGCCAAGCACGACGATTACGGCGCGATCATGCTGAAGGCGATCGCCGATCGGCTGGCCGAATCGTTTGCCGAGATGATGCACGAACGCGTACGTCGCGACCTGTGGGGCTACGCGACCGCCGAAGCGCTCACCGGCGATGAACTGATCAAGGAACGTTACCGCGGCATTCGTCCGGCGCCGGGCTATCCGGCGTGTCCCGAACATTCGGTCAAGCGTCCGATGTTCGAGGCGCTGGCGGCCGCCGACATCGGCATGACGCTGACCGAGAACTATGCGATGCACCCGGCGTCCGCGGTCAGCGGCTTCTACTTCAGCCATCCCCAGTCGAAGTACTTCAATGTCGGCCGCATCGGTCGCGACCAGCTCGAAGATCTCGCGCGCCGCAAGAGCGAGTCGGTCGCCGAGCTCGAACGCTGGCTTGCGCCGAACCTCGGCTGAGCCTCGCGGCCGGAGCATGTCGATGACGCTGCAGAGTGACTTGCGCACTGGCCGCGGTCGTCGGGCGCCGCGTTAACTGAACCATGCTCTTCGGGATCATCGCCGACGATCTCACCGGGGCGACCGATGTCGCGGTCAACCTGCGCGCGGCAGGGCTGTCGGTGGTGCAGATCAACGGGGTGCCACGAGACGCCCTGGACCCGGGAAAGGTGGATGCGGTTGTCGTGGCACTGAAGTCGCGCACGATTCCCGCCGCAGAAGCCTGTGCGCTCGCGCTCGCGTCGCTGAAGTGGCTGCGCCGGCACGGCGCCGAGCGCATCTACTTCAAGTACTGCTCGACCTTCGATTCAACCGCCGCGGGCAACATCGGTCCGGTCAGCGATGCGCTCGCCGATGCCCTCGACGCCGCAATCGTCCCGGCGACGCCCGCCTATCCGCGCAACCAGCGCACCGTCTACCAGGGGCATCTCTTCGTCGGTGACCTCCTGTTGTCGGACACCGGGATGCGCAACCACCCGCTGACGCCGATGACCGACGCCAATCTGGTCCGCGTGCTGCAGGCGCAGACGCCGCGCCGGGTGGGACTCGTTGCACTGAGTGAGGTGAACCGTGGTGCCGAGGCGATCCGGGAGCGACTCGACGCGCTGCGTGCGACGGGCTGCAGGCATGCGATCGTCGACGCGACCGAGCAGCTGCATCTCGAAGCGCTCGGCGCGGCCGTGCTCGACTATCCGCTCACCACCGGCGGAGCCGGTCTGGCGAGCGGGATTGCGGCGCACCTGCGGCAGCGAGCGCATGCCGCTACCACCCGGCTGCGTTGCGTCGAGGGTCCGCTCGCGATCCTTGCCGGCAGCTGCTCGCTGGCGACGCTGGAACAGCTGGCGGCCCTGCCTGCCGACTGGCCGGTGCGGCGTCTCGACGTGACCGCGCTGCTGGAGGGCAACGGCGAGGACGCTCGGGCCATCGACTGGGCGCTCGGCCGGCTGGCTGCTGCACCCACCGTGATCAGCGCGTCGGTGTCGCCTGGCGAACTGGTAGCCATCCAGCAGCGCTACGGACGCGAGCGTTCGGCTGAGGCCATCGAGAACGCCTTCCGGGCGATCGCAGCGGCACTGGCGCGTCACGGTGTCCGGCGTTTCGTCGTCGCGGGCGGCGAGACTTCGGGTGCGGTCGTCGCAGCGCTGGCGGGCGAACTCGGATTCCAGGCACTGGCGATCGGCAACGAGATCGCACCGGGTGTGCCGTGGACGGTGTCGGTCGACGGCGAGCCGGTGGCACTGGCGCTCAAGTCGGGAAATTTCGGCGGCCGCGATTTCTTCCTGCGTGCCGCGGGGGTGCAGCCATGAAGACGAGCGTGCTGGCCGATGCGATCGTGCGCCATGCGAAGTCGATGTACGACCGCGGCCTGACTCACGGCTCGACCGGCAACATCAGCGTGCGCCTGGATGACGGCTGGCTGATGACGCCGACTGGCGCGAGTTTTGGCAACCTCGATCCGGCGCGGCTGGCGCGGCTGGGTTCGAAGGGCGAGCTGCTCTCCGGGGACGCGCCGACCAAGGAGGCGCTCCTGCATCGTGCGATGTACGACGTGCGGCCCGGCTCCGGTGCGGTGGTTCATCTACACGCCACGCATTCGGTGGCCGTCTCGGTGCTGGAGGAAGTGGACCCCGCCGATGTGCTGCCGCCGCTGACCGCGTACTACGTGATGCGCATCGGCCGCTTGCCGCTGGTTCCCTACTTTGCGCCGGGTGACGCGCAGCTGGCCGAGGCGGTGCGCGGCTATGCCAGTCGTCACCATGCGGTGCTGCTCGCGAACCACGGCCCGGTGGTCGCCGGCAGCACGCTGGAGACGGCGGTCGATGCGATCGAGGAACTGGAAGCCACCGCCCGGCTGTATCTGTTGCTGCGGCACGAGCGCTGCCGGGCGCTGACCCCTGAGCAGATCGCCGATATCGGGGCACGCTTTCCGCAGCCTTAGCGGGCATGTTCACGCGCCGCGCCGCCGTCGTCGCGCTCGTCATCGGGCCGGGCGTGCTCGCTTCCGGCTGCGGCCGCGCCGAACCTGAAAAGCAGCTGCGTTCAACCATCGCCGCGATGGCGCAGGCGATCGAGCAGCACCGTGTCAGCGACGCGCTCGAACCGCTGGCAGAAGACTTCACCCGCGACTCCGGCGCCTTCGGCAAGCAGGAGGCGCGGCGGGTGCTCGCCGGCGCCATGCTGCGCAACGAGAAGATCCAGCTGAGCGCCACGGTTACCGAGGTTCGCGTCGAGGGCGAGCGCGCGCTTGCGAAGGTCCGCGTCATCGCGACGGGTGGTGCAGGCTTGCTGCCCGAGCGCGGCCAGACCTGGGAGTTCGATACCGCCTGGCGCCTGGAGGGCGGCCAATGGAAGGTGTTCAATGCCGAGTGGCGCGAGGGACTGTAGCCGAGCCGGCCCGGTTCGGTGCGCCGCAGATTGCTTTCGCGGCGAGGCGGTGCGATCGTGTCGGCCCTATCCGCGTCACCAGGAGGTTTCATGCTGACGCACGCACCTGCCACGACGATCCTGCCGGTCCGCGACCTGGCCCGCGCCCGCGACTTCTACGAACAGCGCCTCGGCCTGAAACCCATGGGGCTCCAGCAGGACGGCAAGTTCCTGTTTGAGCTCGGTGATGGCGGCACGCTGGCGCTGTTTCCCAAGCCCGAAGGCACGAAGGCCGAACACACCGCGGTCAGCTTCAAGGTCGACGATGTGGTGAGCGAAATTCGCGCGCTGAAGGGGCAGGGCGTCGTGTTCGAGGACTACGACCTTCCAGGCTTCCGGACCGAAGGGCACGTCTGTGTGCTCGGGTCAGAGAAAGCCGCCTGGTTCAAGGATCCCGAGGGCAACATACTGTGCCTCCACGAGGACGTGCCATAGCCGTCGCCGCCGTCCGGCAGGGCATTGGAGAGTTGATCCGCGCCACCCCTTGATCACGGCGCGATCGGCCCCACACCAACGGCAGAAGCTGTATTTGTGTGGGCCCCAGGGAGGCCGCGATTCATGACGACACTGATCAAGCCGGCCGTCTCGAGCCGGCCGCCGGCCGTGGCCGGCCTGTTCTACCCTGACGATCCGGGTGTGCTGTGCCGTAACGTGCAGCAGTTCGTGGCCGCGGCGGGTCCGCCGGACCGTGCCGCTCCTGCCCCCAAGGCATTGATCGCACCACACGCCGGCTACGTCTACTCCGGCCCGAGCGCCGGCCATGCCTACGCGCGGCTGGTGCCGCACGCCGCGCGCATCCGCCGCGTGATCCTGCTGGGGCCCGTGCACCGCGTGCCGGTGCGCGGGCTTGCGCTGCCGTCGGTTGATCGTTTCGACACGCCGCTCGGGTCTGTCGAGATCGACCGGCAGGCGGTGGCCCTGCTGCGCGACCTGCCGCAGGTCGTGATCAGCGACGGGGCTCATGCCGCGGAGCACTCCCTCGAAGTTCATCTGCCGTTCCTGCAGCAGGTGCTCGGCCGTTTCACGCTGGTGCCGCTCGCCGTCGGCGAGGCGACGCCGGACGAGGTCGCGGAAGTCCTGGCGCGGCTGTGGGGCGGCGAGGAGACGTTGATCGTCGTCAGCTCGGATCTTTCGCACTACCTGCCGTACGCCACGGCGCGAGCGGTAGACCGCGAAACCGTGGAGTCGATGCTGGCCCTCGCACCGACGCTGCAGCACGAACAGGCGTGCGGCGCGACTCCCGTCAATGGCCTGCTGGCGCTGGCGCGCCGGCGCGGGCTGCGCGCCGAGCTGCTCGACCTGCGCAATTCGGGCGATACCGCAGGAGACCGCGGTCGCGTCGTCGGCTACGCCGCGCTCGCGCTTTACGAGCCGACCGCAGCCGGCAAGTCGACAGACGACGCAGAGTCGGCCGACGCGCGTGGCCCGACGCTGCTTGCGCATGCGCGCTCGGCGATTGCGCAGTTTCTCGGTCTGCCGGTCGTCGCCGCTCCTCACGCACCGTTCCTGCACGAGCCTGGCGCGACCTTCGTCACGCTGAAGATCGAACGCGAGCTGCGCGGCTGCGTCGGTTCGCTGCAACCCCGCCGTCCGCTGGGGGAAGACGTACGCGCCAATGCGCAGGCGGCGGCGTTCGACGATCCGCGCTTTCCGCCGCTGGCGCGGGATGAGTACGACAGCCTCGAAGTCGAGATCTCGCTCCTCTCGGCAGCGACGCCCATCGTCGTCGCCAGCGAGCGCGAGTTGCACGCACTACTGCGTCCCGGCGTCGACGGCGTGACGCTGGAGTGGGGCCACTGCCGCTCGACCTTCCTGCCGCAGGTGTGGGAAAACCTGCGCGATCCGCGGGAATTCATCGCGCAACTGAAGCGCAAGGCCGGGCTGCCACTGGACTTCTGGTCGACAGATCTCGCAATCTCGCGCTACACCGTCGAGAAGTTCACGGAAGGGTTGCCGGCATGAGCGTGACGATCCGCCAATCGGTTTCGGCGCAGCAGCCGGACGAACATTACCCGGCCCGCTGGTGGCACCGGCTCGACGACGGACGCATTCAGTGCGACCTGTGCCCGCGCGACTGCAAGCTGCACGAAGGCCAGCGCGGCCTGTGCTTCGTGCGCAAGCGCGAAGGCGAGGCGATGGTGCTCACCACCTACGGCCGATCTTCCGGCTTCTGTGTCGATCCGATCGAGAAGAAGCCTTTGAACCACTTCTATCCCGGTTCCGCCGTGTTCTCGTTCGGCACGGCCGGCTGCAATCTCGCCTGCAAGTTCTGCCAGAACTGGGACATCTCCAAGTCGACCGAAATGGATCGGCTGATGGATCAGGCGAGCCCCGAGGCGATCGCCGAGGCCGCCTTGGCGACTGGCTGCAAGAGCGTCGCCTTCACCTACAACGATCCGGTGATCTTTGCCGAGTACGCGCTCGACACGGCCGACGCGTGCCACGCGCAGGGGCTGAAGACGGTGGCGGTCACCGCCGGCTACATCCACGCCGAGCCGCGCCGCGAGTTCTACGCGAAGATGGACGCGGCCAACGTCGACCTGAAGGCGTTCACCGAGGAGTTCTACTTCAGGCTGACGGGCGCACATCTGGCGCCGGTGCTCGACACGCTGAAGTACCTGGTGCACGAGACCGCCTGCTGGACCGAGATCACGACGCTGCTGATCCCGACCAAGAACGACTCGGATGCGGAAGTGCGTGCGATGTGCCAGTGGATTGCGCGCGAACTGCGGCCCGACGTGCCGCTGCACTTCACCGCATTCCACCCGGACTACAAGCTCGACGATCTGCCGGCCACGCCGGCGTCGACGCTCGCGCGCGCGTGCCGCATCGCACACGAGGAAGGGCTCGAGTTTGTCTACACCGGCAACGTGCACGATCGCGAGGGCGGGACGACGTTCTGCCCCGCCTGCCATGCTGCGCTGATCGAGCGCGACTGGCATCGCATCCTGCGCTACGAGCTAACGGACGACGGCCGCTGCCCCCACTGCACGACCGCGATCGCTGGCCGCTTCGGCGGTTTTGACGGCGGCTTCGGCAACCGGCGCATTCCGGTCCGCGTCGCGCTGCGCTGACTGCCCGGCACGGGTCGACCTTACGGGCCTGGGTGCGGCGGCGAACGTCAGGGGCTTGCGCGCCCAGAGTTGACGCTCGGATCTCGGGAGCGATCGCATCTGCATCAGCACCCAGCGCGCATGCTCGGTCTCCGGGTGGCTCGCGCGGAACTGCAGTTCATGAGCGCTGTGCGGCGCACGCAGGATGCTGGCGAGCCAGGCAGCCTCGAGTGGGGTGAGTTGCTCAGGGCGCTTGCGGAAGTAGGTGCGAGCCGCGGCGCGCGCACCGCACAGCCCCGGACCCCAATCCACCGTGTTGAGGTAGAGCTCGAGGATGCGTGCCTTGCCCAGCGTGCGTTCCATTTCAATCGCGTACAGCAGTTCACGCAGCTTGCGCGCGGCCGTCTTCTCGCCGCCGGTGAACAGCGTGCGCGCCAGCTGCTGCGTCACCGTGCTGGCGCCGCGCTTCGGCCCGGACTCGTCCAGGCTGGCAAGCAGCGGCGCGACCTGTGCTTCGTCGAAACCGCTGTGGAGGTGAAAGCGCTGGTCTTCAGCGGCGAGGACTGCAGCGGGCAGGTAGGCGCCCATGCGGTCGAGCGACACCCAGCGTGCCTCGGTGTCGCCATTCACGATGCGCTGCATGCCGCCGTCGGCCTTGCGGCATGCCATCGCGAACCAGCCGAACTGCAGCGCCTCGGTACCGAGGCCGCCGACGTCCAGGCCGGAGACGTTCAACTGCATTGCGCCGGTTCGGCTCGGCAGTTCGAGGCGTCCGCGCGCTTCGAGCGTGCCCTCGATGCGTGCGCCGAGTGCTTCAGGGACGATGGTGGCGAGCGCTCGATAGGCCGTGCCGACATCGGTCGCCGGCAGCCGCCAGCGCAGTCGGATGCGGTCGGACGCAAGCTCGGCGGAGTAGTCGACGCGCAGTGTCGCGGCCGTCAGCCAGCCCGTCACCGTGGCACCGGAGCGCTCGGCGCTGATTTCGACGCGTGGCAGTTGCAGCGGCGTGGCAGCAAGTGCCGGGTGTTGCAGACGACAGGGCGAGCAGCTGGCCACGATCGCACGACCCTCGCGGCGCAGCGTGATGCGGCCGGCGCTCGTGGAGAAGGCACGGCCATCGAGGAGGTAGGCCGACCCTGGGGCCGTGGCCAGGCGCACCGTTCCGGCCACGTTGACTTCGTACGGACGGCCGGCCACTTGCAACTCGGTGGTCCAGGCCGGCGCCGCGGTTGCGAGCACCCCATTGGACATCACGATCACGCCGAGTGCGCCTGTGACGCTTACAAAGAGCAGTACGGCGCCGATGCCCAGCACGGTGACGCCATGCCTGAGATGCGTCATGGCTGCGTCGCGGCGGACTCGACCACGGTGGTGGCCCACCACGGACCGCCGCCGTACTGTGCCGCCCAGAACCACGACGACATGTCCGTCCATGCGCCGCCGTCGCTGTCGTGGATGCGCTCGCAAACGCGCAGCGACGTGCCGTCGCGCGACGCGGTGAAGCAGCTCCATTGCGCGCCACCCGCATCGACGATCGGCCGCGGCCTGCCGACGGAGTAGCCGAGCGCGGAGAAGCAGTCGACGGCCGGATGCAGCTGGCGCGTCGGTCGATTCACCTGGCGCAGGATCAGCACGCGCTCGCCGTCGGTGAAGCGGGCGATCGCGCCCGGGAAGCGCCGCGCGAAACGCTGCTCGAGTTTCGAGAGCGGCAGTTGGGTCAGCGGCTGGTCGCGGAAATGGGTGGGCCAGTCGACGCGGGAGGGTGCGTCGCTTTCCACCGCCACCGGTCGCGTGAGCCACTCGGCAGACAACCGGCTGCCTGCCTGCAGCGACCAGTGCGCTGCCAGTGGCATCACGCCCGCGACCAGCAGGGCGCCGACGAAGAAGGTACGGACATTCATTTTTCGCTCCGTGAGACGTCACCGGTGAACAGCACCAGCGGGGCGATCGCGGCCATGAAGGCCGCGAGGCCGACGGCTTCGTGCGACCAGGCGGGCCAGTTCGCCAGCCCGGCCTCGGGGAAGAACAGGATCGTGTTACGAACGATGTTGGCGAGCAGCACCAGCAGGGCCGCCACGACACCGTTGACGAGGGACTTGCGTGCATCAGCGCCCTGCAGATACGAAAGCAGCGCCGCGGCGTAGCTGCCGAGCCAGAGCATGCCGATGCCGGCACAGGGTGCGTCGATAAGCACGGTCGTGCCGTCGTACACGATCGAAGCGCCGGCCGCGGTGGCGTCGAGTCCACCGACCCACAACATCCAGGCGCTGGCGTGCGCCGCCAGCACTCGCAGCGGAAAACCGAGATAGAACTGCAGCGATGCAATGATCGGCAGTGCGAGCAGCAGCAGCACGATGAGCGGGGTCGCCGGTCGCCGCAGCGCATGCACTAGGTAAAGCCCGAGCGCCAGCATGGCGAGCGCCGCTGCGGCCAGGTCTGGCAGGACCAGTTGCGCAGCGGCGGCAACGATCGCCAGCATGGCGCTGGCGACGAGCGCCGAGCGGGTCGGTTGCGCCAGCAGCGCATGGTCGCGCAGCAGCAGCGCCACTACCGTCAGCCACGCCAGGACGCCCCACGGTTCATCGGATCCGTCGACCAGCCGTCGTGCGACATAGATCCAGTGGGGCCACAGCGCCACGAACAGTGCGCTCAGCAGCCAGAAGGTGCGCGGCATCCGCGGCCATGGCACGCGCCGGGCTTCTGCTCTGCCGATTGCCGTCGGACCCTCGACCAGCAGGCCGAACAAGGGCGACGGCGTCGTCCTGCCGATGCGCGCATTCAGTCCGTCAGGCATGGAGCTTCTCCCGGCGCCTGCGACGCAGCCACCACATCAGACCGCCGGCCGCGGCGGCCATCGACAGAAATTCAGGCTCGGGTGTGCTCGGCACTTCGCCGACTGCGAGTTCGCTGACGCCCTCGGGCAGCGGTTGCGGCTGATCGACACTGCGCTGCACGCCAGTCGGATTGCGGACGACTTGGTCGACTGCGATGAACGAGGTGTAGTCGGTCAGCAGCCCGTACTGCAGTCCCAGCGCGGTGATTTCCTTCACTGCCGCGCTGTCATGGACGAGCTTCTGGTAGTCCCCGAGCGTGGCGATGCGGCTGCGCGCCCACAGTGTCGCGAGCGCCTGTGTCTTCGCCTCCGGGGTGCGATTCGTCGAAATGTCGATCGACCGATGAAGCGCGCCGGTGGCCGTCAAGCCGGAAATCTCGATCGTGCCTGCGGGGGCGCCACGAAACTTGCCGGACAACACCAGCGGCCGTTGCGCGAAGAGATCCGGCAGTTGCGGCGGATCGACGTCATAGGCATCGAAGTCGCGGAACCCCACGCGGATCCGGGTCAATAGCGGCGCCTCGATGTAGCGGCGGAAGCGGTCGGCCTCGATCGCCGCCTGCTGCGAATTCAGCACGATGAAGGCCTCGCCGCGTCCGGCGCGTGCCAGTCCTTCGATCAGGAAGCGATTGACCGAGGATCCGATGCCGAAGGCGAAGACGTTGGCCTGGCCCAGGTTGGCGCGCACCAGGTCCATCGCCTCCTTCTCGATCGAGACGTAGCCGTCGGTGATGATCACGAAACTGCGCGCGCGGTCGGCCTCAGCCGGCAGCGCCAGCGCGGCGCGCAGGGCCGCCAGCAGTTCGGTTGAGCCGCCGCCGCGCTGGCCATCGATGAACCGCCGTGCCATCTCGACGTTTTCACGCGTCGCCGGCAGCGATTGCCGTGCCAGCATCGAATGACCGCCAGCAAACGGAATGATGTTGAACGTGTCGGTCGGCCGCAGATTCGCGACCAGTCCGCGGAGCAGCGCCTTCGCAGTGTCGATCGGGAACCCGTGCATCGAACCGGAGACGTCGAGCACGAAGACGTACTCGCGCGGCACGATCGCCGCGGTGGCAACCCGCGCGGGCGGCTCGATCATCGCAAGGAAGAAGTTCTCGTCCCTGCCCTCGTGCACCAGCACGCCGGAGGCGATCTCGCGGCCGGCGAGTCGATACTCGATGACGATGTCACGGTTGGCGTGCTCGACCGCCGCAGGCAAGGCTGCCTTGACGCTGCGACTGCCTGCATCCTCGATCTCGAAGCGGTGCGATGGCGATGTCAGGTCCTGCACCGGGATCGGGCTGGCGACCTCGACCGTCATCGCCAGCACGGCCTTGGGCGCGACGCCGGCGCGCAGCGTCGGCTGTGCGATCCACGTTTCCGCCTGGTGGCTTTCGCGCCCGGGCGCACCCTTGTAGCGCGGGCCGACGACCATCGGGAAGACGAAGCGATAGGTGCCGTCGGTCGGGATGATCGTTTCGCTGTAGCGCAAATCGACGTCGATCTCGTCACCAGGCATCAGGTTGGCGATCGACATCTGGAACACATTCGGCCGATGCTGTTCGAGCAGCGAGGCGCTCTTGCCGGCCTGCTTTGCGCTCTCGTATTCACGCCGCGCCGCCTGCTTCTCGCGGATCTGCGCCTGCACGACGCGCTCGCCGACGCGCATCGTCAGCGCCGTGACTGCGGCCCGCGTCGACGCCGGAAACACGTAGCGCGCCTCGAGTGCCTCGGTGCCCTCGTTCCTATAGCGCTGCACGACGCGCACGTCGGCGATCACGCCGCTCACCTTCACGTCAACGGTCGTCGACTTCAGCGGCAGCGCATCGACGCCGGGCTCGGCTCGATCGACAACAAAGTACGGCGACAGCGTGCGCTCGGCGTTGTCGGTACGGTCGGTGTCCCGCACCTGTGCGTCGGCCGGTGCTAGCGCGAACAGCGCGCCTGCCGCGACGAGTCCACCCAGCAGCCCGCGAAGCACAGTGGCAAGAGTCATCGACGGCTCCATTACTCGGCCACGCGGGCCAGCGTGGCGGAGCTCGACTGGCGTGGCGTCACGGCGAGCGTCGTCCAGTAGACGTCATGGCCGCTCACCACCTCGAACTCGATCGCGCCCTGGGCGAGTGGCGCCAGCGCCTCGACATTGGCCAACGGCACGACGTAGGCGACGCCGGCTCGTACACGGCCCAGCTCGACTAAGCGCGCCGGCCCTGTCGCAGGCCGCAAGGTGACCGTCGCCACGCCGGTGGCGTCGGCAGGCGGGATGACGACAACGCGACCACCGTTTGGTTGGGCCACCAGCAGCACCTGCGCGCGGATCGGCGCGACCGTCGCCGGCAGGGTGATGCTCCAGGCGACACCGGCCGGCTGCAGCGTGTCGGTCGCAGCGACTTCGACGGTGGCCTGCCTGCCCGGCGGCAGCTGCATCAGGTCGGCTATGGCTTCGTCTTCGCTGGCGCTGACGTGGCCCGCGTCCGGATCGTCTTCGCCGCCGCAGTCGGTGCCGCCGAGAAGGGCCAGTGAACGGCCGTCGCGGGTGATGGAGAGGCTGTCGACGCTGGCTTCCGTGGCCGGAAGGTGCGTCCCCAGGTCAACCGTCTGGGCCGTGTCGTTGCGTACCGTCTGCACGACGCGAACGTCGGCGAGCAGGCCGAGGAACCGCATCTCGAGCGCGGCGTCCACCAGGTGCAGCCGCCGTTCGGCGGGAGTCGCTGCGGTGGATGCAGGCGCAGCGGACCGGACCGCCGTCGTCCGAGTGGCAGCGGGCTGCAGGGCATTTTCCGCTGCCGACGCGGCGTCGACAGGAGCAATAAGCAGCAGGGCGAGCAATTCGGCGGCGGTGATCATGCCGTCGCGCATCAGGTGCAACGCGGACATCGGGTTCTCCTTGTCGTCGTCCATCGGGCCCGTCGGGCGGGTACGGAACGAACGATCCGCGGCATGCACGAAGCGCGTGCGAAGCCGGCGCGCGACTTGTGTGAAGGTGGCGTGAAGGCGCCGGTCCTCCCGGCCTATGCCGAATGGCCGAGTCGTCTAGGCCGGCTGATGAATGTTCAAGACCGTGGTGAGCGCGGACGATTCGTCCCGCAGTCGATTGCAGCTGTCAATCCACGGAGGGACCCATGCGCAACCAGACGAACCGGAGCAACTATTCATCAGAAGAGGAGATGCGCAATACACGCCTGGCGCGCGGTCTGCGCGCGGTGGCAGCCACCGTGGTTGTCGGCGGGATCGTGATCGCCGCATTCGACAGCGGTTTGTCGTCGAGCGGCGTCACGCCGGGTGACGCCCCGGTCGGGCAGGCCGGTGCCACCGGAACGGCGGCCCCGCTTATCAGTCCGGCCGCGGATGCGCCCACATCGCGTCCGGCCGTTGTGGACGACCCGGCGCTCGGGCGCCTCGACAGGGCAATGGAACCGCACGGCTGAATCCGTCGGCCACGATCGCGGAGGAAGGCAAGATGGAACGGTTACTTTCGCTTCTGGCACTTGCGGATACCGCCACGACGCTGGCGGCGGCGCCTGTCGTGGTTGGAAGCGAGGCGTGTCCGACCTACGCCGTTGACATCGAGTCGTTCGCGTCGTGTGACGGTGACCGTGTCGCGATGCCAGCGGCCCTGCAGCTGACTTCCGTGATGCTGCTCGCCGAGCTGGCCACGCCGCTCGCGACCGAAACGATCGTGATGCTGATGTGCCGCTCGGGCGAAGGCAGTACGCGGGCTGCGGACGAACTCGCGCTGCGCGGCTAGCGCACGTCGTGAGCGTGACCGATGGCTTCGAAGGCGACGTCGGCCCGGACCGCCGACGTGCGCTCAATGGCTGGAAGAACGCAGGCCTGCCGTGGACTGCACGCGTCGACGCCGCCCTGATCGCAGGAGCGCGCTGACCGACTGTCTCCCTGGCACTCCAGGTGTGCCGCCCCTACGGGATGGTCGCCTGGAGTTTTTTTTGGGCGGCGACGACGGCCTCGGTGCGATTGCGCACGTCGAGTGCGCGGAAGATCGCCAGCAGATGGACTTTCACAGTCCCTTCCGACAGGCCCAGTTCACGCGCGATCAGCTTGTTCGGCAGGCCGCGCGCCAGCAGTGCCAGGACCTCGAGCTGCCGCTGGGTCAAGCCATGCACCGCAGAAGGACTCGCAGCCGCCGACGCACCGTTGCCCGGCTCGCGGCCTGCGCCATGGCCGGTCAGGAACCTGAGCGGCGCGTAGGTTCCGCCCGAGAGCACCAGACGCACCGCCTGCAACACCACCGCTGCGGAATCAGACTTCGGAATGAAGCCGGAAACGCCACAATCGATCAGCTCTCGGACCAGCGCGCACGACTCCTCCGCCGACACGACGATGATCGGCAAGGTCGGGAACTGTGCGCGCAGCCGCCCGATCCAGGGCACACCGTCCGATCCGGGCATGTTGAGATCCACGAGTGCGAGATCCGGATCTTCGGCGGCCCAGCGTTCGACCTCGCTGGCGTTCTGCGCTTCGAGCCATTGGATGTGCGGCGACAACGATGCCAGTGCGTGGCGCATCGCCAGCCGGACCATTTCGTGGTCGTCCGCCAGCAAGATCCTCAGCGCGGGGCTGGCGTGGCCCGAGTCCGGCGGGTAAGGTGCATGCGGCATGGCGTGGCCAACATACGCCCGGCGCGATGCTGCAAGCAAGAGGAGGGGCGGGAGTGATAGCGTGAATATTCACGCCGGCCTTGCAGGCGGGGGGATGAGGCTCATCGGGCTCGTCGGCGCGGCCCTGCTCGTTGGCTGCAACTTGGCTCCCGGCCCGGACATCCAGCGGCTGACCGAAGGGGCGTCCAAGGGCGGGCAGGTCATCGCACTGCCACACGACTGGCCTGTCGGGTCCTTTGTCCAGGGAACTACGGTCTCCATCCCGTTCAGTGCCGTGGGATCGTCGGACTCCCTCGGTGTGTATATCGGTCCGACGACGTTGACGTTTCGAGCGACATTCAATGACCGCTTCGTCCATGAAACGGGGGACGCGTCATCGCCAGGAATCAACTACGGGAGCTACCGAGCGCGGCCCCACTTCCGCATTCCGGCCGAACTCATCAGCCCCGCTGAGAATGTGCTGACCCTGCAGCTGTTCATGCCTCAGGGCACAACCTATGCGCAACTCGGCCGCATCTACGTTGGCGATGATGAAGCAGTCGAAGCCTTGGCGTTGCGTCGCCTGCTTGCGTTCCACATCGGACCGCTTGCCATAGGCATCATGCTTTTCGCGGTGGGACTGGTAGCCATGGGCCTGTGGCGAGGTCGACGCGACAGCGAGCTGTTCATGCTGCTGGCGATTGGTTCCTTGCTCTGGGCCTCGCAGATCCTGCTGTTCCAATGGCCGACCCGACTCTTGCCGTCACCGCACTGGTCGGTGTTCGTCAATTCGATGTACGCGTGGTTTCCTGCACTGATAGGAGTGTTCTTCCTGCGCTTCGCGTATCGGCGTTCGCGAACGCTCGAATGGTTTGCGATGACACTTGCGATCGTCGTCGCGCCCCTTATGTATGCGGGTCTTCTGTGGGGCTTTGCCGAGGCGGCATTCATTGGCTTGCGACTGGGTGTCCTGGTTTTCATTTCGCTGGCCCTGATTGCCGTACTGCGATACGCGCTGCAGTTGCGCACGTGGACTGGTTACACGCTATTCGCTATGGGAGCCGTGTGCGTAGGCGTGGCGATCCGGGACTTCGTTCGGTCGTCTGTCTCCAGACTCCTACGATGAGCTGATTCTCAATCCCTATTCCGGCCTTGCACTGCTGCTGTTTGCGGGCTGGATGTTGCTCGAGCGTTACCACAAGGCCTACGCGGACTTTGAGATGCTGAACCGCGACCTGGAACATCGGGTGGCGGCGGCGAACGTCGAACTGCATCGGCGCCTCGAGCAGATGGAAGTCGCGAGTGCGACCGCCGAGCAGGCCAGCGCCGCAAAGTCGCGCTTCTTCGCGGCTGCCAGCCACGACCTGCGGCAGCCTCTGCATTCGCTCGGGTTGTTTGCCACGGCGCTGCGGGACGTCGTGGGCAACGCCGAGGGGCGAGACCTGGTGCGACGCATCGGCGATTCGATCGCGGCGCTGAACCGCCTGTTTGATGAACTGCTCGACATTTCACGACTCGAGGCCGGCACCGTCGAGGTGCGGCGGCGCGACATCGCGTTGCAGCCGCTGTTCGATCGACTGGCCGATGAATTCAGCGCCGAGGCGATGGAAGAGGTACTGCGGTTGCGCTTTCACCCGACCGCGCTGGCGGTCAATACCGATCCGACGTTGCTCGAGCGTGTGCTCGCCAACCTCGTGTCCAACGCGATCCGCTACACGCAAAATGGTGGTGTGCTGATCGGCGCGCGGCGCCGCGGCCGCTCCGTCGAACTGCAGATCTGGGACACCGGCATCGGCATCCCGCTCGAGCAGCAATCGAAGATCTTCGAGGAGTTCTATCAGGTGGCGAACCCGGCGCGCGACCCGCGCCAGGGCCTGGGCCTCGGCTTGGCGATCGTCCGTCGCCTTACGGCGTTGCTCGATGTGCCACTCGACTTCCGATCGGTCGCCGGGCAGGGAACCTGCTTCACGTTGCGTGTGCCGCGCGTCGAGGGCCCGGTCGCACCCGAGCCGGCCGAAGAACTGCCCGAGTTCGACAGGCGCTTCGAAGGTCGGCGCGCGATGGTCGTCGATGACGATGCGGCCATCTGCGAAGCCACGGTGCGATTGCTGGACCACTGGGGCTTCGAGACCCGGGCCGCCCCGCACTTCGCGCAGGCGTGCGAGCTGGTCGACGCCGGCTTCGTGCCCGATGTCATCCTCGCCGACGTGCGCCTGGCGGAAGATGTTGACGGCATCTGCACCGTAGATCGGCTGCGGGAGCGCCTGCGTCGGACGGTGCCGGCCTTGCTGATCTCCGGCGACACTGGCGCGCGGGAACTCGCTCGCGTCAGGGAGAGCGGGCTGCTGCTGCTGACCAAGCCGGTCGCGCCTGCGCGCCTGCGCAGCGCATTGCATGCCCTGCTTGCTGCCCAGCTGAACTGAACGATATTGTCAGCGCGCAACGGCGCGCGGCAGCACGAGCGTGGCGACGGCACCGCCAGCCGGGTGATTCGCCAGGCGCGCCCCGCCGCCGTGTTGCGTGGCGACCTCGCGTACGAAGGCGAGTCCCAGGCCGGTGCCCTTGCGGCCGGTATCCGGCCGCGGCAGTGAAAAGAACTTTTCGAATACGCGCTCGCGGGCAAATTCAGGCAGCCCGGGGCCGTGGTCCCGGACGGTCAGCTCGATGCGACCACGCACATCGTGCGCATCGACCGTCACCGTGGCCTCGCGCGGCGAAAACTCGATCGCATTCAGGACCAGATTCGCCAACGCGCGCTGCAGCAGGAAGCGATCGCCCGACACTGCGAGCTCGGGGTCGACGTCGACAAACAGCTCCACGTCGCGCCGGGTCGCGAGCGGCGCCATCTCCTCGCGCACCGCGTCGGCGAGTTGCGCCAGCAGGATGGTCTCGCGGTGCTGCAAGGCGCGGCGTCGTTCCAGGCCGGACAGCTCCAGCATCCGCTCCACCAGATCCTGTGCGCGCCGGACCTGCTCCTCGACGTTGCCGGTGAAGCGGATGCGCGCATCTTCCGGCAACGGCTCGCGCAACAGTTCCGCCGCACCACGGATCGCGGCCAGCGGACTCTTGATCTCGTGCGTCAGCGCGGCGACGTACTCGTCGACGTAGCTCTTGCCGGCCAGCGCGTCGCGCATGTCGAGGAATGCGGCGCGCAGCGAATGTGACAGCGGCCGACCCTCGCCGGGACGCGCGCGCAGCGCACGCCACATGTCGGTCACGAATCCGAACGGACGGACCAGCCAGACGGTGACCATCAGCAGCAGCAGCGCGAAGGCGGCGGCCGAGATCACGCCGAAGATCACCAGCTTCTCGCGTGCATTGGCAATGAAGGGCGAGAACGCGGCGATCGCCTTGCCCACCCCCACCATGCCGACGATTTCGTCGGGTCCGTCCGGCGCGGCGCGCTCGCGTATTGCGGCGCCCACGTACATGACCGCCGACGCCGGGTCGGCAGGATCGTTGAGTGTCGTGCGCGCACCGTACTGGCCGGCCAGCGTGCGCCCGACATCGAGCCAGGGGCGGTAGTCCTTGCCGACATCGCGGGCGGCCGAGTCGAACAGCACGATGCCGTTCGCGTCGGTCACGTAGACATGCAGATCGACCCGCGTCTTGTCGACGTTGAAGATACGCGCGTTTAACGGACGCCTTTCCAGCTGCTGCAGCGTGCGCTCCAGCTCCTCGGTCTGGATCACGCCGCTGTAGACCTGCCGTTCCAGCAGCGTTGCCAGGAGATTGGCCGTGTCTACCAGCGAGTCTTCGGCCGACTCGCGGTAACGCGGGTCGATGTCGACGCTGACGCGGTACAGCAGGAATACCACCGCCGCGATGTAGACAACGACGACCCCGAGAAAGATGCGCGAGCGCCGGGACATCAGCGACGCGGGGCGAGGGTCAAGGCAGGTCCTCCCGCAGCGAATAGCCCATGCCGCGGTGCGTGGAGATCGGATCGGCGTTCTCGTCCACGTCGCGCAGCTTGGCGCGCAAGGCCTTGATGTGCGCATCGACGGTACGGTCGAACGCCGAGGCCGGGTCATCCCAGGCGCGTTGCATCAGTTCGTCACGCGAGTACACCCGGCCAGGACGCTCGATCAGCACCTTCAGCAGGCGGTACTCGGTTCGCGACAGGTCAAGGGTGCGGCCGCGAAACCGGATCGTCTTCTTCTCGTCGTCGACCGTAAATGCCGCCGGCGCGCTTGCCACGGGAACCGGAGCCGCACGCTGCGACCGGCGCAGCACCGTGCGCACGCGGGCCACCAGCTCGCGCGGTGAAAACGGTTTGCCGACGTAGTCATCGGCGCCGAGCTCGAGCCCGACGACGCGGTCGATCTCGCTCGAGCGGGCGGTCAGGAAGATCACCGGCAGTGACGCGTCGAGCTGCTGCAGCCGTTTGAACAGCTCAAAGCCGTTCATGTCGGGCAGGCCCACGTCGAGCACGGCCAGCGCGGCCGGATGCTGGCGGGCCGCCGCGAGCGCATCGGCGCCGGTCGCGCACCAGTGCGGCTCGAATCCGTCGGTCGCGAGTGCGTAGACGATCGTGTCCGCAATGGCCGGCTCGTCTTCGACGACGAGAATGCGCGGCTTCATTGCGAGGCGGCGACTTCCAGCGGCAGCGTCGCCTGCAGCTCGCGTCCGGCGATCACGGTGCGGTTGCGCCCGCCCTTCTTCGCCTGCGACAGTGCGCGGTCGGCACGCTGCACGAGCTCCTTCGTGGTCTCTTCGCCGTCCCAGGTTGCGATGCCTGCCGAGAAAGTCTGGCGGTCAGGCAGGAGCGGCCGCAGTCGTTCGACGAGCTGGGCGGCCTGGTCGGCACTGCAGGCCGGAAGTATCAGCGTGAACTCCTCGCCGCCGTAGCGCGCGAGCAGGTCGGTCGGGCGCAGCTGCTTCAGCCAGCCCTGAGCACCGGCGCGCAGCAGCGCGTCGCCGGCCGCATGGCCGCGCCTGTCGTTGTAGCGCTTGAAATGGTCCAGGTCGAGCATCACCACCGTCAAGGGCAGGCCACTGCGCCGCGCCCGGGCAAACTCGACCGGTACGGATTCGTCAAGCGTGCGCCGGTTCGCGATCCCCGTCAGCCCATCCTGCTGAGCCAGCCGCGACATGCGCACGATCAGTTCGTTGTTTGCACGCAGCGTGCGCAAAGTCAGCAGGGCGAGCAGCAGCGCGAGCGCCATCGTGACGATCGAAAAAGCGATCAGCCCGAAACGCGCCGTGGACTTCATCTCCTCGGCCTGGCGTGCCAGCGCGTTGGCACGCTGGTTGGCATTGACGACGAGTGCGGTCAGCGAGTGCTCGAAACCTTCCAGATCGCTAACCGAGGCCATGAGCGAGGCGAGGGAAACCGGCGCACCGGTTTCACCCACCGCCGTTCCGTTGCGAGCGATGCGCTCCAGGCGCAGCAGGGTCGACCGCAGCGGGTCGAAATGCGCCTTGCGGTCGGCCGGCATATCGAGCGCAGCCAGGCGGTCAAGCCGGTCGCGCAGCTGGGCCGACTTGGCGGCAAGTGCCTCGAGTTCGGCAGGTGGTATCGGCGCGTCACCGCTGCGCGCGAGCTGCGCGGAATTGCGCGCCTGCCAGGAGCGCAGGTCGCCACTGGCGTGCTGGGTTTCGATGGCTGCCTGGGACAGTGTCAGTGCGTCGCCGTAGCGCTGGTGCATGGCGGAGTCGAAGGTCATCGCCCGCAGCGCGAGCACGACGCCGCCCACCATCAGCGCGGCGGCAAAGAGTCCGATCCAGGTCTGGCGGACCGCTCCGGTAGGTGGGTGATGCACGCGCTCTCCGTCGGCGGGAGGGTACTGCGCCGCGGGCCACGGCGACAGCTACTCCCGCCCGGATTCTAGGATGCGGGCGGCCCCGGACCCGGAGCCGCGCCGCGGGCGGCGGCTGCCGCCTGCTAGACGCCCCAGGTGACGTCGACCTTCTTCTTTTCCGCGGCGCGCAGCATCTCGATGAGCGGAAAGGCGCGCTGGCCCAGCGTGATCGGTGCCGCCGCCGCCGGTTCGTCGGAGCCGCGACGGTTGGCCTCGTCGGCCGCTGCGGCCGCCGACTTGATGTCGGCCTTTTCCTGTTCGACGGCGGACACCAGCCGCTGCAGTGCGTCCGTGACCTGTTCAGCGGTGATCACGCCGCGTGCGGACTCGCTTCGACCGATGATTTCAAAGATGCGCCGCGCTGTTTCGGCAAACATGAAGATTTCGCCGGCGGCCTTGGAGCGGAAGACAACAAGAGACATGGTGGTTGGGCGGCCGGCTCGTCGGCCGCAGGTGCGTGGTTCACGCGGCCGCGTTCGCCGCGGCCGGCGCCTCGGGCATCGTGCCCGCGAGCTGCGATTGTAGGCGCCGGGTATCCCGGCAAACGCCGGGCCGGTGATCTGGTCAGTCGCGGTCGCTGCGCGCGACGGTGGTGCGGACGATCTGGTCGACGTCGCCGCCGTAGACCAGCGGCAACGACACAATGACCGCTGCCATGCTCATGATGAATAGAGCGCCGTCGCCGAGCGCCAGCGGCAGCCCCGTCAACAACAGGGCGCCCATCGGGAAATGTTCCTTGATCATCGCGCACCTCGCTTTCGTCATGGACTCAAGGTACGCCGGCGCCACCTGCGCAGATACGGAGTAATGCGGCAGCAAAGCACGGAATCTTCAGCCTCGTCAGCAGCAGTGGAACCGGCGTGTCGGAAATCCGCCTACAGTCTGCGTCGCTATACTTGTCAGTGACCTCAAGACGGCAGGAGAACGAGCAAGATGGGCAAAGGTGATACCCGGACGCGGCGCGGCAAGATCTACAACGGCAGCCACGGCAAGAAGCGGCCGCATCGGGCCCGGAAGGCTGCTGCCCCGGCGCAGCAGCCCACCAAGTCCCGGTAGCTCGCCGGCCCTTCGCTGGAGCCGGGTCTGCCCGGCTCTTTTTGTTTGTGCAGCCGACCTCCGCTCGAAGCCGTGTCCGCCTTGCCTGGGCGGCCGCGGCGCTCATGGTGCTGGCGCTCGTTGGCTGCAGCGAGCGGCTCGAGTGGCGCGAATTCCGTTCTGCCGACGGCTACAGCGTGATGCTGCCGGGGCGCGCCCAGACCGTCAGCCGCGAAGTCGAGTTCGAAGGCCACAAGTTGCCTGTATCGATGACGTCCACTGGCGTGGGGCCAGCGATGTTCGCGCTCGGGATGGCACGACTGCCGGCGGACATCGCCGATGACGCGGCCGGGCGCGAACGCGCGATCGCCTACTTTCGCGATGGCCTGGTCCGTAACATCGGCGGAACCGTCGCCTCGGCGGGGCCAGTAACCCTGTCGCTGCCTCCGGGATCCCGCCAGCAGGTGCGCGCGGCCCAGGCGGTCGAAGCGCGCGGGCGGGCCGGCCCGGATGGCCGCTCCGCCGTGCTTGCGGCCCGCTTCTTCATCGTCGATGATCGACTCTTCCAGCTGGTTGCACTGGGCGGCGAGGGCAGTATCGACCCGCGGGCCCTGGACATCTTCTTCACTTCCCTTCGCCTGACGCCATAGGAGGCACCCCATGAAGCTCGAGAACCCCTCGGTCCACGCGGCCACGCTCGAACATTTCTGGATGCCGTTCACGGCGAACCGCCAGTTCAAGGCGGCGCCGCGACTGCTGGCACGAGCCGAAGGAATGTTCTACTGGACCCCCGAGGGGCGCGAGGTGCTCGACGGCACGGCGGGCCTGTGGTGCGTGAACGCCGGTCACAGCCGCAAGCCGATCGTCGAGGCGGTGCAAAGACAGGCAGCGACGATGGACTACGCGCCGCCGTTCAACATGGGGCACCCGCTGGCATTCGAGGCGGCGACAGCCGTCGCGCGGGTCGCGCCGGTCGGGATGGAACGCGTGTTTTTCACCAACTCGGGCTCCGAGTCGGCCGACACCGCGATCAAGATGGCCATGGCGTATCACCGCGCGCGGGGCGAGCCCAGCCGGCGCATCATCATCGGGCGCGAGCGCGGCTACCACGGCGTCAACATCGGCGGTACGACGGTGGGCGGGATCCCCGGTAACCGCAAGGCGTTTCCGGCGATGATGGCCGGCGTTGACCACATCCGCTCGACGCACGACCTGGCGCGCAATGCGTTCTCCAAGGGCCAGCCGGTGCACGGCGCGGAGTTCGCGGATGAACTGGAGCGACTGGTCGCGTTCCACGATCCGAGCAACATCGCGGCCGTGATCGTCGAGCCGATGGCGGGGTCGGCCGGCGTGCTGATTCCGCCCAAGGGCTACCTCGACAAGCTTGCGGCCACCTGCAAGAAGCACGGCATCCTGCTGATCTTCGACGAGGTGATCACCGGCTTTGGCCGCCTCGGCACACCGTTCGCGGCGCATTACTTCAACATCACGCCGGACCTGCTGACGTGCGCGAAGGCGATCAACAACGCCGCCGTGCCAATGGGCGCGGTAATCGCGAAGAACGAGGTCTACGACACGATCACCAACACCGCGCCCGAAGGGGCGATCGAGTTCCTGCACGGCTACACCTACTCGGCGCATCCGCTTGCCTGCGCCGCGCTGCTGGCGACGCAGAAGCTGTACGTCGACGAACAACTGTTCGCCCGGGCACAGGCGATGACGCCGAAGTTCGAGGCGGCGCTGCATTCGCTGAAGGGCGCGCGCCATGTGATCGACATCCGCAACCTCGGCATCGTGGGCGGCATCGAGCTCGAGCCGCGCGCCGGTGCGGTGGGTCGGCGCGGCCTCGAAGCGCACATACGCTGCTTCGAGGCCGGTGTGCTGGTGCGCTCCACCGGCGACATCCTGGCCCTGTCGCCACCGCTGATCATCGAGGAAGCCCATATCGAGCGCATCGTCGAAACGATACGAACGGCACTGGCCGGACTGGAGTAGATCGTGGGAAAGAACGAATCAGTCATCGCCGATATCACTCACTGGATCGACGGCACAAAGTTCGCCGGCGCGGGAGTCCGCGCCAGCGATGTGTTCAACCCAGCCACTGGTGAAGTGTCCGGGCGGGTGCGCCTGGCGGATGCTGCGGTCGTCGACGCGGCCGTGCGCAGTGCGGCGGCCGCGTATCCGCGCTGGAGCGAGACTTCGGTGCTGAACCGGGCGCGCGTGATGTTCCGTTTCAAGGAACTGCTCGACCGTCACCACGACGAGCTGGCGCGCCTCATCACCCGCGAACATGGCAAGGTCTTCAGCGATGCGCGCGGCGAGGTGCAGCGCGGACTGGAAGTCGTCGAATTCGCCTGCGGTGCGCCGCAGCTGATGAAGAGCCAGTTCTCCGACAACATCGGCGGCGGCATCGACAACTACTCGTTGCGCCAGCCGCTCGGCGTGGTCGCGGGCATCACTCCGTTCAACTTCCCGGTGATGGTGCCGATGTGGATGTTTCCGCTGGCGCTGGTGTGCGGAAACAGCTTCATATTGAAGCCGTCGGAGCGCGACCCGTCGGCCGCGCTGCTGATCGCCGACCTGCTGAAGCAGGCCGGACTGCCCGACGGCGCGTTCAATGTCGTGCAGGGCGACAAGGCGGCCGTCGACGCGATCCTTGCGCATCCAGGCATTGCCGCCGTTAGTTTCGTCGGTTCAACGCCAATTGCCGAGTACATCCAGCAGCAGGGCATTGCGCACGGCAAGCGCGTTCAGGCGCTCGGCGGCGCGAAGAACCACATGGTCGTGATGCCGGATGCGGATCTCGATCAGGCGGCGGATGCGCTCATCGGCGCCGCCTATGGCTCGGCCGGCGAACGCTGCATGGCGATTTCGGTCGGCGTCGCGGTAGGGCACATCGCCGACGAACTGATCGCGAAACTCAAGCCACGTATCGCGAAACTGCGCATCCGCGACGGCATGGAGTCGGACGCCGACATGGGGCCGGTCGTCACGGCCGCGCATCGCGAGAAGATTCTCGGCTATATCGAGTCCGGCATTGCCGAGGGCGCGCAACTGGTCTGCGACGGGCGCAGTCAAGCCGTGCCGGGGCGCGAGAACGGTTTCTTCCTCGGCGCCACGCTGTTCGACCACGCGCGGCCGGAAATGAAGATCTATCGCGAGGAGATCTTCGGCCCGGTGCTGACGATGGTGCGCGTGCCGGACTTCGCCGCGGCATTGCAACTCGTCAACGATCACGAGTTCGGCAACGGCGTGGCGTGCTACACGACCGACGGCGGCACCGCACGCGAATTTGCGCGCCGCGTGAATGCCGGCATGGTCGGCATCAACGTACCGATCCCGGTGCCAATGGCGTTCCATTCTTTTGGCGGCTGGAAGCGCTCATTATTCGGTGACCATCATGCCTACGGCGAGGAAGCAGTGCGCTTTTACACGCGCTACAAGAGCGTGATGCAGCGCTGGCCCGACCCGGCCTCCAGCAAGGGGCCCGAGTTCACGATGCCGGTGAACCGCTAAGGCGCGAGTGCTGACGGGCCTTTGAAGTTCCAAGGTGCAATCCCGGTCGGCCTCGCGTTGCGGGCGCGGAAACAGGAGACTCTGTAAAGCGACTCAGCCGCCGCGTGCCGGCAACACAGTCCTGAGTTCGCCGGCGGCGCGAAGCAGCAAGTCGGCGGTCGTGGGCCAGTCGATACACGCATCCGTCACGGACACGCCGTATTTCAGCTGGGCCAGATCGGCCGGGATGGCCTGACTGCCGCCGTGCAGGTGGCTTTCGAGCATCAGACCCACGATCGACCGGTTGCCTTCCTTGATCTGGTGCACGCAATCCATGAACACCAGCGGCTGCAGCGAGGGGTCCTTCAGAGAATTGCTGTGCGAGCAGTCGACGACGATGTTCGGCGCCAGTCCCGCCTTCACCAGGGCAGATTCCGCCAGACGCACGCTGACCGTGTCGTAGTTCGGCCGGCCGCCGCCGCCGCGCAGCACCAGATGGCCGAGCCGGTTGCCGCGCGTGCGTACGATCGCGGTGCGGCCGTCCGGCCCGATGCCGAGAAAGCTGTGGGGCGAGCGTGCTGAGCGGATCGCGTTGATCGCGACATCCAGTCCACCGTCGGTGCCGTTCTTGAAACCTACAGGGGTCGACAGCCCGCTCGCCATCTCGCGGTGCGTCTGCGACTCGGTCGTGCGTGCGCCGATCGCGTACCAGCCGATCAGGTCCGCCAGGTACTGCGGCGACAGCGGGTCCAGTGCCTCGCTGCCGGTGGGTAAACCCAATTCGGCGAAGGCCAGAAGCAGTTCACGTGCACGCCACATGCCCTGGCCGATGTGGAACGAGTCGTCCATGTCGGGATCATTGATGAATCCCTTCCAGCCCGGTGACCGTGCGCGGCTTCTCGAAGTAGACGCGCATCACCAGCAGCAGCACGTCGCCCACTTCCTCGGCCAGTGCGCGCAGACGCTGCGCGTACTCGAGCGCGGCACGCGGGTCGTGGATCGAGCACGGCCCCACGACGACGAACAGCCGCGCATCGAGGCGGTCCAGGATGCGCGTCAGCTCGACGCGCCCGCGTTGCACCGTCGCTTCCGCGACGTCGCTCAGCGGCAGCTCCTGCTTGATCTGCGCCGGTGGCGGCATGTCGTCCAGTCCGACGACGTTGACGTTGTCGGTGGTGGTGGAGGAGGTCATGGCGGTCATCAATGGGGATCGTCAGAGGCGGCTTCGGCGCCAGGCTGTCAACGATACGGCAGCGCGGCCGTCGCTGGCGTCGCGTGACAGCGTGCAGCGGCGATCACTTAGACTCCGCCGCGGCCGACCTACCCTCAGCTCCCATTCATGACCTCTCTTGCGCACCGGCTCGCCGCTGCAGCCCTGTTGCTGGCCACGATGGCGCTGTCCTGCGACGCGACTGCCCAGGCGGAGGCGTCGCAGATCCGCCAAACCCGAGTCCAAGCGCGCGGACAGTGCGCGCCTGCGGATCGGCCTGGTGCTGTCGGGGGGCGGCGCACGCGGTGCCGCGCATATCGGCGTACTCAAGGTCCTCGAAGAGCTTCGTGTACCGGTTGACGTCATTGCCGGCACCAGCATGGGCTCGATCGTCGGCGCGTCCTACGCGACAGGCCTGACGGTTCCGCAGATGGAAGCGGCGATCAGCACGATCACGGTCGACAAGCTCTTCACCGACAAGCCGCCTCGAGCAGACCAGACGATGCGGCAGAAGACCGACGACGAGGTGCCCTATCTGGTGCCCGAACTGGGCGTCGGCAAGGATGGCGTCGTGCTGCCCAAGGGCCTCGTCACCGGCGTCGCGCTCGAGGGCGAACTGCGCAAGCTGGTCCAGATCGGCAATGCTCGATCCTTCGACGAGTTGCCGATTCCATTCCGCGCGATTGCGACCGACATCGGCACGGGTGAGATGGTCGTGCTGAAGAGCGGCAGCGTGGTGGCGGCGATCCGCGCGTCGATGTCGGTGCCGGGCGCAGTTGCGCCGGTCACCATCGACAGGCGCCAGCTCGTCGACGGCGGGCTGGTGCGCAACCTTCCGGTCGACATTGCGCGATCGATGGGAGCCGACGTCATCATCGCGGTAAACCTCGGCACTCCATTGTTGCGCCCCGACCAGATCACGTCGGTGTTCAGCGTCTCGATGCAGATGATCAACATCCTGACCGAGCAGAACGTCAATCGCTCGCTAAAGGAGCTGACCTCTCGGGATGTGCTGATCGTGCCGGAGCTCGGTGACTTCTCGTCCGCGGACTTCGACAATCTGATAAAGACCGTCCCGATCGGCGAGGATGCAGCGTGGAAAGTGGCAGATCAGCTGCGCCGCTATTCGCTGTCGCCGGAGGAGTACGCGGTGCTGCGCAAGCGCCAGTCCTCGCCGGCGGAGCAGGGCGCCGTCATGGTCGAGGCGATCAAGGTGGAAGGCACGCAGCGCGTCTCACCCGAGGTTGTGCTGCAGTCGCTGCAGTCGCAGGTCGGTAAGCCGCTCGACCGCGACACGATTGACCTCGACATGCGACGCGTCTTCGGCCGCGGCGACTTCGAGAACGTCAATTACGCGATCGACGAGATCGACGGCAAGCAGACGCTGGTGGTACTGGTCAAGGAAAAGCCCGAGCGCGACTACTTCCGCTTCGGCCTCGCGCTCGACGCCGACCTCGGCAAGCAGGCGAATTTCAACGTGTTCGCGTCCTACCGGTCGAAGTGGCTCAACACGTGGGGCGCGGAATGGCGCAACGATCTCGTTCTGGGGACCGACGTGCTGCTGGCCACCGAGTTCTACCAGCCGATTGGGCCGCGCCAGTATTTCTTCGTTGCGCCACGGCTGCAGTACGGCATCACGCCATGGCGGCTGTTCTCGGATACCGTTCAGATCGCGGAGTACAGCGACACCGAGGCAACCGGACAGTTCGACGTCGGCGCCAACATCATCCAGTACGGGGACGTGCGCTTCGGAGTGCGCTACGGCACTCGCACCTTCGAGCTGGAAAGCGGCAGTCCGGTGTTTCCTTCCAAGGGCAGTACAGGGATCGGTGCGCTGACCGCTGCGTTGCGGCTTGATCGGCTCGACAGCCTCAATTTCACACACAGTGGTTACAAGCTGGAGATGCGTGGGTATGCCTCAATGACGTCGCTTGGCGCTGACGATGAGTACAACTACTGGACCGCGCTGGCGCAGGGTGCCTACACCATCGGTGGACACACGATGGAAGCGATGATCTCCGGCGGCAACAAGATCGGCAGCAACGACATCCCGGCCTACGACCTCTTTAACCTCGGCGGCTTTCTCTATCTCTCCGGCCTGCAACGGCAGCAGCTGAAGACGCAGGACTTCGCCTTCGGCCGGCTGGTCTACCGCACCAAGCTTGCGGACATCCCGCTGTTCGAGGGGGTGTACGCCGGCGCTTCGATCGAGGCGGCGCGTCTGAAGCCGGTGCTCCCGGTGTGGCAGGGCGAGCGGGTCGACGGCTATCTCGATGTACTCGCGGGCTCGGTCTACCTCGGCCTCGATTCGCCACTCGGGCCGCTTTATGTCGGCTTCGGGTACGCCAACCGCGAAAATCGTGCGATCTACCTGTTCCTCGGCCGCCCGTAGCCGACGACGACCCCGGAGTCAGTTGTCGCGCAGCGAGCGCCGGTACTGGATCGCCTCGGCCACGTGATGCGTCTCGAGACGCTCCGAGTCGGCGAGATCGGCGATCGTGCGCGCGACCTTCAGCACGCGGTGGTAGGCGCGTGCGGACCAGCCGAGCCGCACGCTGGCCGCGTGCAGCAGCTTCTGCACCGGCTCGTCCAGCGCGCAGGCCTCTTCGAGCTCGGCGCCCTGCAGATGGTCGTTGACCCGGCCCTGGCGCGCGATCGCGCGGTCGTAGGCCTTGCGCACTCGCTCCGCGACGAAGCGTGTCGGTTCGCCGTCTGGCAGTGACGTGAGGGTTTCCTCGGGAACGGATCCGACCTCCACACGCATGTCGATGCGGTCCAGCAGTGGACCGGAGATGCGGTCCTGGTAGCGCGCAATGAGGTCCGGCGTACAGCGGCAGGCGATGCTGGCATGGCCGTAATAGCCGCACGGGCAAGGGTTCATCGCGCCGATCAGCTGGAAGCGTGCCGGATAGTCGACCTGGCGCGCGGCGCGCGATACGGTGATCAGGCCCGACTCGAGAGGTTGTCGCAGCGTCTCCAGGACGCGCCGTTCGAACTCGGGCAGCTCGTCCAGGAACAGCACACCGTGGTGCGCCAGGGAACTTTCGCCGGGCATCGGCGGCGACCCGCCTCCGCACAGCGCGACCGCGCTCGCGGTGTGGTGCGGCGCGCGGAAAATGCGCGTGGCCCAGCGCTGCGGCGCGAACTGCCCGACCAGGCTCAGCACCGCTGCCGATTCGAGCGCCTCATCGGTCGTCATCGGCGGCAGGATGCCGGCGAATCGTTG
Organism: uncultured beta proteobacterium; assembly: GCA_963791235.1. GTDB lineage: Bacteria > Pseudomonadota > Gammaproteobacteria > Burkholderiales > Burkholderiaceae_F > JALORV01. Next base: position 311,180 of record CAWBRW010000029.1, read on the forward strand.
CGCCAGCATCGTCTTGCCGGTGCCCGGCGGGCCAACCAGCAGCACGCTGTGTCCGCCGGCGGCTGCAATCTCGAGGGCGCGCTTGGGCGCGAGCTGACCCTTCACATCGAAGAGGTCGGGATAGATCGGCGGGGTCAGGCGCACCATCGCATGGTGCTCGGCGATTGCGCGCGACGCGGTGTCGCCGGCATCTGCCCGCAGATGCTCGACCACGTGCAGCAGGGTGCGAGCCGGAAAGATCGGGATGCCACCGACCAGCGCGGCCTCGTCGGCGCTTTCGGACGGGACGACGAAGCCGCGACGGGGCCCGACCGTATGCTCCGACTTCGCCACGGCGTACGCCATCGCCAGCGTGCCACGCACCGGTCGAAGTTCGCCCGTCAGGGACAGTTCGCCGGCGAACTCATACTGGTCGAGCGTCCTGGTCGGGATCTGGCCTGTCGCGGCGAGGATCCCCAGCGCGATCGGAAGGTCGAAACGCCCGGACTCCTTCGGCAGGTCGGCCGGCGCCAGGTTGACCGTGATGCGCCGCGCCGGGAAGTCAAAGCGGCTGGTGAGCAGCGCGGCGCGCACCCGCTCGCGCGCTTCGCGCACCTCGGTATCCGGAAGCCCCACCAGCGTGAACGACGGCAGGCCGTTGGACAGGTGCACTTCGACAGTCACCTGCGGCGCATACATGCCGGAGAGGCCGCGGGTGCGAACGATGGCGATCGACATGGAGGTGCCTGAGGCAGCGGCGATTCTATCGGCGGCCATCCGTTCCCCAGTCGTGACCCGATACCGCGAATTGCCCCGCGGTTTGCCGTCATCCCGGAGCGCTCGGGCGGTTGCGCACGTCGTGCCCGGCCGGGCGGCCGCGATATATGGGCCGTTTGGCCCCGTATTCGGTTGGGCTTCCGGGGCGAGTCGTGTCACGATGGATGCTCTGACAGCTTCCCGGCGTGGCTCCCCGCCGGAGTGGTTCGTATCAAGGTGTCTTCACTGCTCTTCGGTGTCGGTTTGCTGGTCGTGCTTGCAGGGCTCTACCTGTGGGCGCGTCGACGAGCCGATTCGATTCGCCAGCAGGCGGCCCATCGTGAGCAGGCCGCCATGGCGATAATGCTCAGTGCTTCGCCCGCCGAGGGCAAACCGGGCAAGTCCGCAGTGCAGCCTCCGGCCGAGGAAATCGATCACGCGGCGCTGATCCGCCAGGCGCACGGCGAGGCGGCCGAGCAGGACAACGCCAGCAAGGACCTGCCGCCGATCGAGTACGAGCAGAAGCGCGGTGAACCGGCACGCGCGTTGACGCCCGCAGAAGAGGCGGCCGCCGGACTCGATCCGATCGAAGAATTGATTTCGCAGATCATGGTGGATGACCCGAACCGGCGCGCGCCGCGCCCCAGTCCTCCGCCAGCCCCGGAACCGCGTCGACCGACCGCCGCTGCTCGCGCGGCGGCGCGCGAGGCTACGCCAATGCTCGATTCGATGGCGCCGTCCGTGCCGCTGCGCGAACTGGTGCTTGCGTGGTACGAGTCGCGCGGCTATCGCCAGGTGCCCGCGTCACCAGCGGTCTGGCCGATCGAACTGGTGCTGCGCCATCGTGACGACCCGGCCCGTGCCTATGCCTTCGTTGTACAGACCGACAACGTCTCGGTCGACCGCATCACAGCACTGATCGAGCAGGCGCGCGAGATCGGCATGCTGCGTGTTGCCGTGATCGCCGAGGCGGGTTATGAACGCGGTGCGAAAGAGATTGCCAAGCGCAAGAACGTGCGCCTGATCGACCGTCCGACCATGGACGCCGAGCTTTCAGAACTGCAACTGGAGACAGCGGCGAAGATCATCGCTGTCGCCCGCAAGCGCGCTTCGCCCGAAGCGTCGGCCGCCTAGCGCCGTAGCCTCACTCTGGCGCCGCTAACTGCGGCGCTGTTCCAGATCCGCGATACGCCGCTCGAGTTCGTCGAGCTTAGCGCGTGCACGCGCCAGAACCTTGCTCTGCGTGTCGAACTCCTCGCGGGTCACCAGTTCGAGGCGGGCGAACTGCTGCGTCAGCAGCGCCTTGAGGTTCTTCTGCAGGTCGGCCGCCGGTGTCTGCTGAATCACCGCGGAGACACGGTCCTGCAGGTCATCGAGGAATGAAGTCTTGTTCATGAGGTCCCGCTGGCCGGGCGCAGTTATTTGCACCGCGCCTCCTGCACAGCGCGATCCAGTCTAGCAGCGCGACGCCGCGTCATCGTTCATGTGCATGAACCCGCGGGGTGCGTGCGATCCGAACCGATTGGGGGCGGATGCGCCCTGCATTGGGGCGCATTCGGCGTAGAGATTCTCATTTTCGCACCAGCCGAGGGCACTTTGGGCGTTGCAGCAATTGGCATACATGTTGCGTAAAGGACCTCCGAGCTTTGCTCCAACCTTGCCTCGAAAGGAAGTACGACATGAAGAAAGCACTCGCTGCGGCGGCCGTCGCCTCCGCCTGCTCTGCTCCGTTGCTGGCTTTGGCACAGACCGCTGCTGCCGCGCCCAAGGAAGAGCCCGAGTTCACGCTGAGCGGCAATCTGACGATCGGCAGCGACTACCGCTTCCGCGGCTTCTCGCAGACCGACTATCAGCCGACGGTCCAGGGCGGCGTCGATTTCGCGCACAAGTCGGGCTTCTATCTCGGCAACTGGAACTCGAACGTTTCGTCGACGCTGTACAACGGCGCGCCGATCGAGATGGACTTCTACGGCGGCTACAAGCACGCGTTCGGCGACTTTGGACTGGACGTCGGCGTCATCTACTACTACTACCCGGGCACGGGCGAATACAACCCCGATTTCGAAGCGAAGAACTTCGAGGCGTATGTCGGCGGCACGTGGGGACCGGCGTCCGTGAAGTACTACTACTCGTTCACCGACTTCTTCGGCGTGAAAGCCCCGGGATATGACACCAAGGGCTCGCAGTACGTCGACATTTCCGGGACGTTCCCGCTCGCCGATGGCTTCGCTGTCGTCGCACACGTCGGCTGGCAGTACGTGAAGAACTACCAGAACATCAATACGGTGGTGAACGACGACAACGTCTGGGACTACAAGCTCGGCGGCACCTGGGACATCATGGGTTCAGGCTGGATCCTCGGAGCCTTCTGGGTCGGCACCAGCGAGAAGGATTTCTTCACGACGGCGGAAAGCCCGCCGCGCGGTGCCGGCAAGAGCGGATTCCTCGCCACGGTCGGCAAGACGTTCTGACGCATCTCGCAACAACGAACGGGAACCGAATTCATGAAACTCATCACAGCCATCATCAAGCCATTCAAGCTTGACGAGGTGCGTGAGGCCCTGAGCGGAGTTGGCGTTCAGGGCATCACGGTCACCGAGGTCAAGGGCTTCGGCCGCCAGAAGGGCCACACGGAGCTGTATCGCGGCGCCGAGTATGTGGTCGACTTCCTCCCAAAAGTGAAGATCGAAGCAGCAGTCGCCGACGACATCGTCGAGCGCGCAATCGAGGCCATCGAAGGCTCGGCGCGCACCGGCAAGATCGGCGACGGCAAGATCTTCGTCTATGACCTCGAGCAGGTCGTCCGCATCCGCACCGGCGAGACCGGCAAGGATGCTCTTTGAACCGACCCGTTCTGGAGCCAAACATGAAGAAGCTAGTTTCGCTATGGGCAGTGGCGTTGACACTGCTTGGATTGTCTGCCGCGCCCGCCCGCGGGGCGGATGCCTTGCCGGCATCGGTGACATTCGAGCTCGACAAGGCAGACCTGTCGGACGAAGCGCTCAAGGCGATCGGTGCCGGAGCCGAGCAGGCCAAGGCTGCCGCAGGGTCGCGCATCCTGGTGTCGGGGTTCACCGACACCTCGGGCAGCGCTGAACACAACGACGAGCTCGCCAAGAAGCGTGCGTTTGCGGTCCGCGACGCGTTGGTCAAGGCGGGCCTGCCGGAAGCACAGATCCTATTGGTCAAGCCCTCTGCGAGGATGAAGGACGGCGACCCGGCAAAGGCGCGGCATGTCGAGATTGCACTGCTCGCGGCCGGTGCGGCCGCTCCGGCTGCCGACCTGCTGCTTGCGGCCGAAGCACCCAAGGCCGAGGCGGCTCCCGCCGCACCGAAGATCGAGAAGGCCGACACCGCGTTCATGTACGTGGCCACGATCATGGTCATCCTGATGACCATCCCGGGTCTGGCACTGTTCTACGGCGGCCTGGTGCGCTCGAAGAACATGCTGAGCGTGCTGATGCAGGTGTTCGTCATCTTCTCGCTGATCTCGGTGCTGTGGGTCATCTACGGCTACACGCTGGCGTTCGGCGGACCGGGGGCGTTCTTCGGGAATTTCTCGAAGCTCTTCCTCAGCGGCGTGAACGCGGAATCGGCGGCGGCGACGTTCAGCAAGGGCGTCTACATCCCGGAGCTGCTGTTCGTGGCGTTCCAGTGCACTTTCGCGGCCATCACCTGCGCGCTGATCGTCGGCGCGTACGCGGAGCGCATGAAATTCTCCGCGGTGCTGCTGTTCACGGTCATCTGGTTCACCTTCAGCTACCTGCCGATGGCTCACATGGTCTGGTACTGGGATGGCCCGGACGCGATCAAGGACCAGGCCACGCTCGACGCGGTCGTGGCGAATGCCGGCTGGCTGTGGGCCAAGGGCGCGCTCGACTTCGCGGGCGGCACGGTCGTGCACATCAATGCCGGTGTTGCCGGCCTGATGGCAGCCTACGTGCTCGGCAAGCGCATCGGCTACGGCAAGGAGTCGATGGCGCCGCACAGCCTGACGCTGACGATGGTCGGTGCCGCGCTGCTGTGGGTGGGCTGGTTCGGCTTCAATGCCGGCTCCAACCTTGAAGCCAATGGCGTTGCCGCCTTCGCGTTCCTCAACACGCTGCTAGCCACGGCCGTCGCGGTCCTCGCGTGGATGTTTGCGGAGTGGATGGTGAAGGGCAAGCCGTCGATGCTGGGTGCGGCGTCGGGTGCGGTGGCCGGCCTGGTCGCCATCACGCCGGCCTGCGGCTTCGTCGGTGTCATCGGCGCGCTGGTCATCGGTGTCGCGGCGGGCCTGCTCTGCTTCTGGGGCGTGACCGGACTGAAGAAGATGCTGAACGCGGACGATGCGCTCGACGTGTTCGGTGTCCATGGGGTGGGCGGCATCGTCGGTGCACTGCTGACCGGTGTGTTCGCCGCGCCCTCGCTGGGCGGCGCCGGCATCTGCAACTACATCACCAACAAGTGCGGTGATCCGGCCGATTTCCCGGGCATCGGCGCGCAGCTTTGGATCCAGTTCCAGGCGGTGCTGACGGCGGTGATCCTTGTCCGCGGTGGTCTCGCTGGTGGCGCTGTACGCGGTCAAGATGATCACCGGGCTGCGCGTAACTCCGGAGGAGGAGCGCGAAGGTCTGGATACGACGTACCACGGCGAATCCGCCTACAAGATGTAAGGACGTTCGGCCCGGGAGGCAACTCCCGGGCACCCGCTGGGCCGACCCGGAAGCGGTGCGGCGGATGGCAGGTTGTGTCTCCCTAGCTCGCCGGGCCGCTCGCGGTCCAATCGCGGCGAACTTTCCCGGGCACCATTCGGTGCCCGTTTTTTTTGCCTCAACAGCCGAGCGGCGTGCCCGATGCGCGCGACGAAACCGCCCGCAGCCCCGCTGTACACTGCCTGTCCCAACGACCTTGCGCGGCACTCTCTGGCATGGCCGCGCAGAAGTGAGCCCGTCGTGTCCAATCCCGCTGTTCCCCGCCTGGTCACGGCCAACGCCGGTCCCCTGCTCGCGCTCGAACAGAAGATCGTCGACGCGATGCCGGCGATCGAGCGCTGGTTCCGCCTGCAGTGGCAGGACCACACGCCGCCGTTCTACGGTTCGGTCGACCTGCGCAATGCCGGTTACAAACTGGCGCCGGTCGACATGAATCTCTTCCCCGGCGGATTCAACAATCTGTCCGAGGGCATGCTGCCGTGCGCCGTGCAGGCCGCGCAGTCGGCGATCGAGCACCTGTGTCCGGATGCCCGCAACCTGGTGCTGGTGCCGGAGCGCCACACCCGCAACCTGTTCTACCTGGCCAATGTGGCGCGGCTGGCGCGCATCCTCCGGCAAACCGGCCTCGAAGTGCGCATCGGCTCGCTCTCTGACGAGATCAGGGAGCCGACCCGTATCGAATTGCCGAGCGGCGACGTGCTGACGGTCGAACCACTGGTGCGCCACGGGGCCAAGGTGGGCGTGGCCGGCTTCACGCCCTGCGCACTGCTGTTGAACAATGACCTTTCGGCCGGCATCCCGCCGATCCTGCGCGACCTCGACGACCAGATCATCGTGCCGCCGTTGCAGGCGGGCTGGGCGATCCGCCGCAAGTCGAATCACTTTGCCGCCTACGACGTCATTGCTGCCGAGTTCGCGCAGCTGGTCGACATCGATCCGTGGCTGATCAACCCGGCATTCGGGCGCTGCGGCGAGGTCAACTTCCACGAGCGCGCCGGCGAGGAGTGCCTCGCCAGCAACATCGACTTCGTGCTCGGCAAGATGCGCGACAAGTACAAAGAGCATGGCATTGACGACACGCCATATGTTGTCGTGAAGGCCGATGCCGGTACCTATGGCATGGGCGTCATGACGGTGAAAGACGCCTCGGAGGTGCGCGGGCTGAACCGCAAGCAGCGCAACAAGATGTCGGTGGTGAAGGAGGGACTCGAGGTCAGCGAGGTCATCATCCAGGAGGGCGTGCCGACGAACGAACTAGTGGACAACGCCGTCGCCGAGCCGGTCGTCTACATGATCGATCGCTATGTCGTTGGCGGTTTCTATCGCGTGCACACCGAGCGCGGCCGCGACGAGAACCTGAATGCGCCCGGCATGCACTTCGTGCCCCTAGCTTTCGCCGGCAGCTGCAACCTGCCGGACTGCGGCAGCTCCGCGGGTGAAAGCGCGGCCAATCGGTTCTATGCGTACGGCGTCATCGCGCGGCTGGCCCTGCTTGCGGCTTCGGTCGAGCTCGAGCGCACCGCGCATCGCGTCGACAGCGCGTCGGCGGCCGTCATGGCGGCCGTGGCCGGCTGAGTCGCGTGAGGCCTGCGGAGCGCCGCGGATGACGCTGGACCTCCTCTTCGTCGTTGACCCGCTCGGCGAACTCAAGGCCTACAAGGATTCGAGCGTGGCGATGATGCGCGAGGCAGCACTGCGGGGCCACGCCATCTTCGCGGCCACTCCGGATGAACTTGCTGCCAGCAACCGCGCGGTGACCGCGCGAGCTCATCGCCTGCAACTGACGCAGGACGACGATGACTGGCATATCGAGCTGGGCGCCGAAGAACGCGACCTCGCATCATTCTCCGCAGTCCTGATGCGCAAGGATCCGCCGTTCGACGTCGAATTCCTGAACGCGACGTTGCTGCTGTCACGTGCTGCGGCGCTCGGAGCCCGGGTCGTCAACGATCCTCAGGCACTGCGCGATCACAACGAGAAGCTCTCGATCCTAGAGTTTCCGCAGTTCACCGTCCCGACGCTCGTGTCGCGCGAGGCCGAGCGCATCCGTACTTTCTGGGCGGATCACGAAGACGTTATCGTCAAGCCACTGGACGGCATGGGCGGGGCCGGCGTCTTCAGACTGCAACCTGGCGATCCGAACGCCGGGTCGATACTCGAGACCGTGACGGCACATGGACTCCGTACCGCGATGGCGCAGAAATTCATTCCGGCGATTCGTGAGGGCGACAAGCGCGTGCTCGTCATCGACGGGGTGCCGGTACCCTACTGCCTGGCGCGCGTCCCGAAGGCGGGCGAAACACGCGGCAACCTTGCGGCGGGAGGTATCGGTCGTGCCCAGCCACTGACCGAGCGCGACCGCGAGATCGCGACCGTCGTCGGCGAGGCGCTGCTGCCGCGCGGGCTGCGGCTGCTGGGACTCGATGTGATCGGCGACTACCTGACCGAGATCAACGTCACCAGCCCCACCTGCTTCGTCGAAATTGCCCAGCAGGCCGGCTGCAACGTCGCCGGTCTGTTCATCGACGCACTGGAGCGTTCCCAATGATTGATCGTCTGCAAACCAGGGTGAGCTGTAATCAGCATGCAGTTGAACCGCGCCCGCCCGCCCGGCCGCCCGAAGGGCGGGCGCCTGACTCGAGCAGCGCGAGCGCAGGTGCGATCCGCAGGATCGCGTACGTGAGCGCTGATTGTTTATGACCGGCATCGTCATCATCGCCCACGCCCCGCTGGCCAGCGCACTGGAGAAGTGCGTCGAGCATATCTACAGCTGTGAACCGGGAATGACAAAAGCCAACCTGCGCGCGCTGGACGTGGCTCCGGGCGCGTCGGTGGATGCGCTGCTGGACGGCGCGATGAAGCTGGTCGCCGAAGTGAACACCGGTGCGGGGGTGCTCGTGCTGACCGATGCCTTCGGCGCAACGCCAGGCAACCTGGCCGCACGCCTCAACGATCCCGGACGCGTCACGGTGGTGGCGGGCGTCAATCTTCCGATGCTGCTGCGCGCCGTTTGCTATCGCGGCGGATCGCTGGCGGAGGTGGCGGACAAGGCCCTCGCGGGCGGACAGCAGGGCATGGTGCAGATCGCGACGACCTCGGTGCAGAACCAGGGCTACAAGCCGCAGGGCAATGATCACCAGAGACTTCACCATCAACAATAAGCTCGGACTTCATGCACGTCCTTCGGCACAGATCACCCAGGTGGCCAGCAGGCACACATCGGAAGTGTGGATCTCGAAGAACGGTCGCCGCGTGAATGCCAAGTCGATCATGGGTGTGATGATGCTGGCGGCGGGACAGGGCAGCGTGCTCACTGTCGAGGCGGACGGCCCGGACGAGCAGCAGGCGATCGACGCGATCGGCGAACTGATCGTGTCGGGCTTTGGCGAACTGGAGTAGGGGAGCGGCGTGACCGAGGCAAAGCGTGAGGCCGTGACCGGCATCGGCGTGGCGCGCGGTATCGCGATTGGTCGCGCCCACCTGCTGGCGCCGTCGGAGCTCGAGGTGCGGCAGGTGGCGATCGAACGACGCGATGTGGTGCACGAGATCGCCCGGCTGACGCGCGCTTTTGCGGCTGTGCGCGATGAACTGGACGAGCTTCGCAGCGGCATCGCGCCGGATGCGCCGAACGAGGTACGCGCGTTTCTCGATCTGCATCGACTGATCCTCGAGGACTCGCTGCTGTCCGACGCGCCGCGCGACCTGATCCGTACCCGCCTGATGAACGCGGAATGGGCGCTGACGATCCAGCTGGAGGAAGTGTGCCGTCAGTTCGAGGCGATTGACGACGAATACCTGCGTGAGCGCTCAACCGACGTGCGTCAGGTAGTCGAGCGGGTGCTGAACGCGCTTTCCGAAGGCACGCCGACGCGTGTCGCGCTGCCGAAGAAACTGGCGGCGGGCGAGCGGCTGGTGCTCGTGGCGCGCGATCTCGCACCAGCTGACGTGTTGCACCTGAAGGATCGCGCCGATCTCGACCTCGCTGGCTTCGTCACCGAGCTGGGCGGACCGACCTCCCATACGGCGATCCTCGCGCGCAGCCTGGGATTGCCTGCCATCGTCGGAGCTGACGGCGCGCGCGCGCGCATTGCCGAGGGCGACGTCGTCGTCATCGATGCCGATGCCGACATGGTCGTTGCCAACCCGACCGAGGAAGAGCTGCACGAGTTCAGGCGTCGATCGCGCGTCGAGGCCGAGCATCGCGTCCAGCTGCGACGTCTCAAGGGCAAGCTTGCGCGCACGCGCGACGGCATTCCGATCGACCTGCTGGCGAATATCGAGTTGCCGAGGGACGCGCGCGATGCCCTCGAAGCGGGCGCCGACGGCATCGGCCTGTTCCGCTCCGAGTTCCTGTTCATGGATCGCGACGACCTGCCGTCGGAGGACGAGCAGTTCGAGGCCTACGCCAAGGTCGCCCGCGCGATGAAGGGCAAGCCGGTGGTGATCCGCACGCTCGACATCGGCGCCGACAAGGTGCTGACCGAGACCGCGCGGGAGAGCCTCGGCATGGGTCGCGGCGCGCCGCGGCCCGAGTCGAACCCGGCGCTGGGCCTGCGCGCGATCCGTTATTGCCTCGCGTACCCGGACCTGTTCCTCACGCAGCTGCGTGCCATCCTGCGTGCCTCCGAGGTCGGGACTGTGCGCATCCTGATTCCGATGCTCGCCCACGTGCACGAGATCGAGCAGGCCGCCGCATTCGTTGCGCGCGCCAAGGAACAGTTGAAGGAACGCAAGCTGAAGTACGACGGGCGGATTCAGCTGGGCGGCATGATCGAGGTGCCGGCAGCAGCATTGTCACTGCCGGAATTCGTTCAACGGCTCAAGTTCCTGTCGATCGGCACCAACGACCTGATCCAGTACACCCTCGCGATCGATCGTACCGACAGCTCGGTGGCGCATCTGTACGACCAGATGCACCCGGCGGTGCTGCGGCTCATTGCGCAGACGATCCGTGCCGGCGTCAAGGCGCGGATTCCGGTTGCCGTGTGCGGGGAGCTGGCCGGTGAACTGGAGATGACGGAACTGCTCCTCGGCATGGGGCTGCGCCAGTTCTCGATGCATCCGTCGCAGATCCTTCCGGTCAAGGAGCGGCTGTTCGAACTGTCGTTCAAGGATTCCGGCCGCTTCGCAGGTCGGGTGCTCAGGATGTCGGATCCGATGAAGATCCGTCATGCGCTGCAGCAGGAGATGCAGCCGGCGACAGTCGCGATGCTGCAGTAGGGCGGAAAGAAAAAGGCCCGGCGGAACCGGGCCCTTTTTGCTTGGGTAGTAGAGCCTCAGTTGAGGTCCTTGTCCTTCCAGACCTTCGTGCCGGCCGCAGCGACACCGACCTGCAGACCTGCCTTCGTCAGCTGATACATCTCGCCGCCGGTGAAGACATTGGCGCCTGAGCCCGCCGACTTCGAACCCGTACCGGCGCTGGCTGCCGCGCCGGCCGATGCATCCCAGCCGCTGTTGATGAACTGGTTCAGGCTGGCCGTGTCCTTGAAGATGAACAGATAGCGTGTATCGGACGCACCGATCTGGAGGCCGGCGCTCGCCTGGGCCAGTTCCATGAAGGTGTTCTTCTTGGTGGCCTTGTCGTGAGCGACGCCCTTGCCGCCGGCACCGCCGACGATGAAGCTCAGACCGTAGGTCGTGAAGACCGCATAGCCCGGCGCGGCTTCGACCTTGCCCTTCAGCTTTGGCTCGGCCTTGTAGAAATCGGCGAGCGTGGTCTGCGCCGCCTTCAGCACCTCGTCCTGCTTGGCCTTGTCGGCCGCCATCGCCGATGACAACCCGAACGCCGTCAGTGTTGCGGCCGTCGCCAGCCATTTCATCAGTTTCATTGTTGTTTCCTTTCCTCTCGCCGGACACAAGTCGCATTCCGGCCAAGCGCGACCGGGGGACGATCCGTTACTGAAGTCTAATCCGTTGCGGAAGGACGACGTTTGACAGCCCGCAACGGCTTCTCTACCCTCGACAGCTGCGCCGATTTGCCGACTCGCTTGCGGGCGCCTGAGGAAACCACCTCCGAAAACCGCTAAAGACGTCAGAGAGCATTTGCCCCCTGCCCGAGCCGGCGTCGCGCCTCTCGGGTTTTTTGTTGCCGTGTCTTTGCAAGGGCTCTGTCCACTGTGAGTGCGCGTTCGGTTGGCGTCGTCACGCCGCAGGCGATAAGGTTCGACACTCCGCTCGAACTCATGAGCGGTCCTTCGATCGCGCCCTACGAGCTGGCCGTGGAAACCTACGGCCGGCTCAATGCCGACTGCAGCAACGCGGTGCTGATCTGCCACGCACTGAACGCGTCGCACCATGTCGCGGGCGTCTATGCCGACGCGCCGGACAAGCTCGGTTGGTGGGACAACATGGTGGGCCCCGGCAAGCCGGTCGACACCGAGCGCTTCTTCGTGGTCGGCGTCAACAATCTCGGCTCCTGCTTCGGATCCACCGGGCCGATGTCGATCGATCGCGCCACCGGAACACCCTACGGCGCACGCTTCCCCGTCGTGACGGTCGAGGACTGGGTGCACGCGCAGGCGCGCGTCGCCGATGTCCTCGGCATCCGGCAATGGGCCGCGGTGATGGGCGGCTCGCTCGGCGGCATGCAAGCGCTGTCCTGGGCGATCCAGTATCCGCAGCGGCTGCGCCACTGCATAGCCATCGCGTCGGTGCCGAAGCTCTCGGCGCAGAACATCGCGTTCAACGAGGTGGCGCGCACCGCCATCCGCTCCGATCCGGATTTCCACGGTGGCGATTACTACGCCCATGGCGTCGTGCCGAAGCGCGGCCTGCGCGTGGCGCGGATGATCGGTCACATCACGTACCTCTCGGGCGCCGACATGGCCGAGAAGTTCGGCCGCGCGATGCGGACGGATGACTACCAGTTTCATTACGACGTCGAGTTCGAGGTCGAAAGCTACCTGCGCTACCAGGGCGACAAGTTTTCCGAGTACTTCGACGCCAATACCTACCTTCTGATCACGCGCGCGCTGGATTACTTCGATCCGGCGCGTCACACCGGCGGCAATCTGGTACAGGCGCTCGCGCCGGCCACGGCAAAGTTCCTGCTGGCGAGCTTCAGCACCGATTGGCGTTTTCCGCCCGAGCGCAGCCGCGAAATCGTCGAGGCATTGATCGAGAACGAACGCGACGTCGCCTATGCGGAAATCGACGCGCCTCACGGCCACGATGCCTTTCTGCTGGAAGACCCCAGATATCACCGCGTGGTGCGGGCCTACTTCGACAACATCGCCACGGAGTTCGCGCGATGAGCGCCGCGCGGCCGCTCCGAAGGCGCTCGCGTCCCCCGCGGGGGACCGCCCGAAGGGCGAGGGGGCGACATGACATTGCGGGTCGACCTCGCACAGATTGCGGAGTGGGTCGCGCCCAAGAGTCGCGTACTCGATCTCGGCTGCGGCGACGGCTCGCTGCTCGCGCATCTTCGCGACGCGAAGTCGTGCCACGGCTACGGTGTCGAGATTGACGATGACCATGTCGCGCGGTGCGTAAAGCACGGGTTGAACGTCGTGCAGCAGAACCTCGATGCCGGACTGCGCCTGTTCGCCGACGGCATGTTCGACACCGTCGTGCTGTCGCAAACGCTGCAGGCGATGCACAACGTCGAGGGCATTTTGCGCGAGATGGCCCGGGTGGCACGTCAGGGCATCGTGAGCTTCCCCAACTTCGGCCATTGGCGACATGCGATGTCGCTGCTGGCGGGACGCATGCCGGTCACGAAGCAGATCCCTTATCAGTGGTACGACACGCCGAACATCCACCTGTGCACTCTGAAGGATTTCGAGATCCTCACAGCCAGGGTCGGGCTGGTGATCACCGGTCGCACCGTGCTGGCCGAGGGTCGGCCAGTGACGCTCGCACCGGCATTACGTGCCACGGTCGCGATCTATCGATTCGAAGCGCGCTGAAATCGTGCCGAGTGCGCCGCCTTTCGGGAGTGGCTGAGATGGATTCACTGCGCGACAAATTGGTCAGGAATTTCAACGACGTCGAGTTGGAGACGTCGGCGCGCGCGCCGCTTTACGACGGCACGAGGAGTGGCGGGGTGGCGGGTCCGCGCGAAGGCACGGTCGCGCAGAAGCTCGGGGCCGGATTCGACATCGTGCCGCCGGGCAAGCGCTCCTGCCCCTATCACTTCCATTACGCGCAGGAGGAGATGTTCGTGATTCTGGAGGGCGAAGGCACGCTGCGCGTGGCGGGCGAGATGATCCCTATCCGGGCGGGCGATGTCATCGATATCCCACCCGGCCCGGAGTATCCGCATCAGATCATCAATACATCGGATGCTCCGCTGAAGTACCTGTCGATCAGCACGCAGGAGTTTCCGGAGGTCTGCGAGTACCCGGATTCCGGCAAGTACCTCGCGTACACACGAACCCGGGGCCCCCTGCTGCAGGGCGGGCGCATGCATCGGGCCGATACGGACCTGGATTACTGGGACGGCGAGGCGTGAGTCGGAGGTCGGCTGACAACGCGCCCCGCCAGCCAGACCAGGAGCAGCACCGGTACGCCCAGCGCGGCGGTCGAAACGAAGAAGGCCGTATAGCCATGCACGTCGACAAACGCACCTGAAAATCCGGCGATGAACTTCGGTAACAGCAGCATCACCGAGGAAAACAGCGCGTACTGCGTCGCCGAGTAGGCGACGTTGGTGAGACTCGACAGGTACGCGATGAACGCGGCGGAGGCGATGCCTGCCGACAGGTTGTCGGCCGAGATCACGAAGATCAGCCCGGTCAGGTCGTGGCCGCGGGTCGTGAGCCAGGCAAACAGCAGGTTCGATGCCGCCGAGAGGATCGCGCCGAGCATCAGGATGCGGACGACGCCGAAGCGCAGCGCGAGCGCGCCACCGAGAAAGGCGCCGACCAGCGTCATCACGACGCCATAGAGCTTCGATACCGCCGCCACCTCGTCCTTCGAGTAGCCCATGTCGACGTAGAACGGGTTCGCCATGATCCCCATGACGACGTCCGAGATGCGATACGTCGCGATCAGTGCCAGCAGCAGCAGCGCGTGCCAGCGGTAGCGGCGGATGAAGTCCGCAAACGGCCCGACCACGGCGGACTGCAGCCAAGCTCCGAGCCGCTCGGAGCGTGACCGGGAGGATGCCAGCATCGGCTCATCCAGGATGGTGCTGCGCGCGGCGGCAGGTTCGGGCGACAGCAGCACCACGAGCAGGCCGACCGCCATGCTGGCGGCCATCGTCAGGTAGGCGACGGTCCACGCGCTGGCGTCGTAACCCCGCTCGACTCCGGCCGCTCGCGCTGCGATCCACAGCACGCCCGCGCCGGCCCAGATCATCGCCAGGCGGTAGCCGGTCTGGTACATCGCCGCGAGCGCCCCCTGTTTCTCGACCGCGGCCGACTCGATGCGATAGGCATCCAGCGCGATATCCTGCGTTGCCGAGGCGAACGCCACGACGAGCGCTGCGATCGTCAATGCACGCAGCCCGTGCTGGGGTTCGCTCACTGCCATCGCCACCAGACCGCCGATGATGACCGCCTGCGACAGCAGCAGCCAGGCGCGGCGCCGGCCGAATGCTCGTGTCAGCAGCGGCAGCGGCAAGCGATCGACCAGAGGCGCCCAGAGCCATTTGAAGCCGTAGGCGAGACCCACCCACGACAGGTAACCGATCGTGGCGCGATCGATCCCCGCCTCGCGCAGGCGGAACGACAGCGTGCCCAGAACCAGCAGCAGCGGCAGGCCGGCCGCAAAGCCGAGGAAGAACATGCGCACCGCCGTCGGTTCGGCATAGACGCGCAGCACTTCACGCCACGGGCGGCGTGGCGACGGCGCGGAAGCGGACGTACTCGTCATGGCTGCGCGCAGTGTAGTGGCGTGCTGCGCGAGGCCTGGCTGCGTCGTGTCGCAATGCTGGCCCGCAGGCACGACGCCTGGCTGTTCGTCTCGCTGTCAACCCTGCCTTGGTATCTTCAGTGTTCAAGAACACGCTCGAGCGGATATCGCGCCGGCGTGAAGTCCCGGCAGACGCTGAACATGCAGGTGATCATCGAGTAATTTGCGCTGTTGCGGGCGCACCGGGCAATTGATACTGACGCACGACTGGCGGAATCCCGCCACCCCGAACAAGTGACCAGAGTGGTGCAGCGTCGGATCGACATTGCGCGTTGTCCTGGATGATGAGTCGCGCCCGCCCACCCTCCGCCCAGTTGCGCCGCGTTCTCGAGAACGCGGGGATCCTGATCTTTGCGTCGCTGCTGGTGATGTCGGTTGCCCTCGGCCGCTATACTGGTGCGCTGGTCTGGGGCGGCGCGTTGCTGGTGTTCTTTGCGCACGCCTGGGAGGGACGGGCGCGGCCGCCCGCGGCGGACGCAGGTGCCGCGGAGGCGCCCGTACCCGCGCGCGCGCGTCGCTTCGATGTACTGCGCTGGCTCGGCGTCACGCTCGCGCTGAGCGGTGCAGTGGCGCTGGCGCTCTAGCGCTCTAGGAAACCTTCGCTTCGCGCTCCGCAACGAGCAGGCCGCGAACGTAGTCGGCGTGGAGTCGCAGTGTGTAGAGCTGTGACAGGTAAGCCTTCGGCACCTTGACACGGTTGAGCCGCACGTCGATCTCATTGATGCGCTCGACATGCGCGGTCGGATCTCCTACTGATGCGGCGCGCTCGATGCGATTCAGTTCGGCATACCAGCCGTCGAGCTTGCTGCGGATGCGCCAGTCGTAGATCTTGGGCAGGTAGGCAAACGCCGGAATTGCGATCGCCAGCAGCGGCAGCATGATGAAGAGCAGCCGTTCCGCCCACACCGCCACCCAGAACGGAAGGATCCGTCGCAGCAGCGATGGTCGATCGCGGTAGAACCGGTCCCCATCGGTCGCCAGCGGCAGCTCGATATCCATCGGTGCCGGGAAGACACCAGCCCGGTGCAGCAGCGAGGGTCCGCCGTGCACCTGGCGCGCCGCGTCCAGCAGGAGTTCGACGGCTACCGGATGCACGCCTTCGCGGGCAACCAGATTGGCGGTGACCGCGATCATCGTCATCGGTTGAGACGGCAGTCCAGCCTTGAGGTCTACGACGCCTGCCGGCAGGTCGAGCTTGTGCAGGTAGGGCAGCCGGCGGATGTAGGCATCGGCGCGGCGTGCATTCATCATGTGCACACCGGGAGCGCGCAGCAGTCTCTGCACCGCGGGGCCGTCGATGGCCGACACGTACAGCGCCGCGTCGATGCTGCCGGCGATTAACGCATCCGCCGCCGCGAGGCCGCCCAGTTCGACCAGCGCTGTCGGCGGTTCGGCCAGGCCGTTGTCGCGCGCCACTGCCATGCCGAGCGCGTGTGTTCCGCCGCCGGGTATGCCAACGGCGACCCGCTGGCCGCGCAGTTCGGATACCTGGTCGATCACCGACTTGCCGCGGTAAAAGATCCAAATCGGCTCGTAGAACAGGCTGCCAAGCGTCACCAGTTTCTCGCTATCGGTCTCCAGGACCAGTCCGCCCTGAACCAGCCCGACCTCGACCCCGTTGTCACCCGTCCGCAGGCGCTCCAGGTTTTGCGCCGCACCGGAAGATGGGCGCAGCACCAGGTCAACGCCATGCCGGGCCAGCAACTCGCGATAGCGCTGAGCGTAGCTATGGTAGGCACCATCTTCGGTCCCGGTCGTCATAATCACCCGCTTCGGCGGCGGCGGCGGTGCAAGCTGCGCCAAGCCCCAGCCGAGCAGTAGCAGCAACGCGGTCACTCCGACTACGTACCAGGCCAAAGCGCGGCCCTCGATGTTTTCGGGCAGCCGCTTGCGTACGAATTCTGAGTTCAGCATCGGCCTTCACAGCCTCCCGGTGTAGTCAATGGTCAGCGGTGCGTGGTCGGAAAAGCGCTTTGCGGTATAGATCTCGGCGCGGCGCGCACGGGCGGCGAGCCCGGACGTCGCGATCTGGTAATCGATGCGCCACCCGACGTTCTTGGCCCACGCCTGGCCGCGATTGCTCCACCACGTGTATTGCTCCGGCCGGTCATCCAGACGACGAAAGACGTCGACCCAGCCGTCACGCTCGAAGACGTCGGTCAACCACGAACGCTCTTCCGGCAGGAACCCCGAGTTCTTGCGATTGCTGCGCCAGTTCTTGAGGTCGATTTCCTTGTGCGCGATGTTGATGTCGCCACAGAACACGATTTCCCTCCCGCTCGCACGCAGCCGCGCCAGATGCGGCGCGAATTCGGCGAGGAAACGGTACTTGGCGACCTGTCGTTCGGGTCCGGAAGAGCCTGACGGGAAGTACACGGAGATAACGGTGACATCCCGGAACTCGGCCTCGACATAGCGACCCTCGACGTCGAATTCGGCCGAGCCGAAGCCGAGGCGGACCGAGCGTGGCTCCTTCGCGGCGTACAAGGCCGCTCCGGAGTAGCCGCGCCGTTGCGCACAGTGGAAAAAGCCGTGGAGTCCCCCCGGAAATCGCAACGCCTCCGGAATATCGACTTCGTCGGCCTTGACCTCCTGCAGGCAGACGACATCGGGCTCGGCGCGGCGTAGCCAGCGAAACAGACCCTTGGAGGCGGCCGACCGGATGCCGTTGACGTTGAGGGAGACGATGCGGAGCATGGACTTGATCGGCTTGGCCGTTCGGATTTCGCCGGCATTTTCCATGCTTTTGGCTGGCGCGCTGCGGCACAATCGCACGGAGTCCATCCATCGGGACGGCGGGGTCCCGTAGCACCATCGTGCAGGCGCTGCGACAGCAGTTCATCGAGTTTGCGCTCCAGGCGGGGGTGCTGCGCTTTGGAGAATTCAAGACCAAGGCGGGCCGGCTCTCGCCCTACTTCTTCAATGCCGGACTTTTCAACCGCGGCGCGCTGCTCGGTCGCCTGGCGCGTTTCTATGCACAGACACTGCTGGCCGCACGGGCGGAGGGGCGAGTGGAGTTCGACATGCTGTTCGGTCCCGCCTACAAGGGAATCACTCTCGCTGCCGGCACCGCAATGGCGCTCGCCGACCTTGGCACCGATGTGCCGTTTGCCTACAACCGCAAGGAGGCGAAGGATCATGGCGAGGGCGGCGTGATCGTCGGCGCTCCCCTCGCCGGCCGCGTCGTTATCGTCGACGATGTCATCACCGCAGGGACGTCGGTGCGCGAATCGGTGGAATTGATACGTGGTGCCGGCGCGTCACCCGCGGCAGTACTGATTGCGCTCGACCGAATGGAGCGCGCCGGCCCGGATGACGCGCTGTCGTCGCACTCGGCCGTGCAGGAAGTGGAAGCGACCTACCAGTTGCCGGTCCTGGCAATCGCGACCCTGGACGATGTGATGCAGTTCCTGGCGGCTGATTCGGCGCAGGCCCTGCAGGTGCGCACCCACAGGCCTGCCGTCGAGCGCTATCGGGAGCGTTATGGCGCCTGAACGACTCCTTCTTACCGCAGCACGCATGAGAAATCTCGCGCTGTGCGGGCTGTCCGCCTGCGGCACGTTGGCCGCGATGGCGCAGGTGCCGCTCCCCGGCATCATGTTTACCTGTGTCGCGAACGGCAAGACCTACACCGCCGATCGTCCGCCGGCGGAGTGTGTCAACAGCGACATCCGCGAACTGAACCGTGACGGCTCCGTGCGGCGCGTCATTGCGCGACCGCTGACGATCGAGGAGCAGCGCGCACGTGCGCTCGAGGCCAAGAAGAAGTACGAGGAAGAGGAAAGGATCCTGGCGCAGCGGCGGCGCGATCGTTCGCTGCTGGAAGCCTATGCGACCGAGGCCGAAATCGAAGCGGCTCGCAAGAAGTCACTGGAGGGTGCGGAGCAGATCATCCGCCGTTCGCAGGAGCGGGCGAAGAGCCTCGCGGAGGACCGCAAACGGCTCGACGACGAATCCGAGTTCTACAAGAAGCGTGAACAGCCCGACAGCCTCAAGCGTGCTTATGCGCTCAACGGACAGGCGGTGACCGCTGAGGAGAAGATCATTGCCGAGGCGCGTGGCGAGGTGGCGCGGATCAACGAGCGCTTCGATGCCGAGCAGAAACGCTTCCGCGAGCTGGTCGCCCAGGGGGCACGCCCGGTGCAACGGAACCCCGAAGCCGACATCCTGCTCGATCCGCGCTTCTCGGGCCGCCAGTAGGCGGGCCGGCCCGTGCCGTCAGGGCGGGCGCGCGCATAATGAATCGGATGGAGGTGCATGATGGACAAGTCTCCAGCCATCTCTCGAACCGTGGTCCGCTGGCTGAGATTCGCGGTGCTAACACTCCCGGGATTCGCGACGGCGCAAGTCGAAGGCGGGCTTTACATCGCCGGTAACGGCTTCACGCTCGAACAGGCAGTGTCAACCGGCCTGGCACAGAATTCTGGCGGGCAGCGCTTCTTCCTGCTCGTGCTTCCGCCTAACACCCGTGCGTTGGCGATGACCGCGCCGGACGCGCTGGTCGCCATGCGTAACCGCGTCCTGGCCGGCAATGGGAGCCTGCTGGTCTGCCAGCGCGACATTGACAACGGGGCCGTGGATCCCACCAATCTTCTGCCCGGGGTCGTTGCCGTACGGGGCTGGCCGCCGCCCGGCAGCAATGCACTTCCCGAAGGCCAGCGTTACTACCCGGACGAGGATCCGGCCAACCTGCCGCAGGCGACCGACGCACTGCGCCGCCTGCGCGCGACCTGCTCCTGATCCGCCGCTTTCGGTGTTTGTGTCAGGGCTTTGCGGTGGGTTGGAAATCCGGCACGCCGAATTGCCACAGGAAGAAGCTGAACACGTCGCCGGTGCGCTCGCGCGCCTGCGCTCGTGTGCTGCCCTGGCCGTGGCCTGACTCGTATTCGAGCCGCATCAGCACCGGACGGGACTGCCCCGTCGCCGCGGCGAGCCGCGCGGCGAACTTGGCTGACTGCCACACATCGACACGCGTGTCGTTCACGCCGTGCACCAGCATGACGGCCGGGTACTTCTGCCCGTCCTTCACATGGTGATAACTGCTCATCGCCAGCAGGGCCCGGAACTCGTCTTCTTTCTTCACGGTCCCGTACTCGGGGACGTTGGCGACACCGTTGGCGCGCGTCTCCGAGCGGACTAGATCATGCACTCCGACCGCCGACACCGCCGCCGCGAATAGTTCCGGCCGTTCCGTGATGGCGCGACCAACGAAGATGCCGCCGGCGCTGCCGCCATAGATGCCGATGCGGTCGCGCGTCGAGTAGCCGTTGACGACCAGCCACTCGGCCACCGCGATGCCGTCCTTCCACGTGTTCGGCTTCGTTGTCTTGCGGCCCGCCAGATGCCACTCTTCCCCGAAGGCGCCACCGCCGCGCACGTGGGCAATGGCGTAGACGCCGCCACGCTCGAGCCATGCGTAGATGCGCGGGCTGAAGAAAGGATCCTCGGTGATGCCGTAGGCGCCATAGCCATACACGATGGTTGGATTGCGGCCATCGAGCTTGATGTCCTTGCGCGACAGGATCGACACCGGGACTTCAATTCCGTCATGGCTGCGCACCATGACTTCCCTGGCCATGATGTCGCCGGGAGAATCAAAGGTGCCGCTGGCCACGAAGGGCAGTGCGATGGCCGCGCCTTTCGCCGGGTCGTATAAGTAAGGCTTGGCCGCGCGGGTCCAGCCCGCGAGATCGAGCACCGCACCGTCGAGTTCGGGGTCCGTGGCTTCGATCTGCACGTTGCCCTCAAACGGCAATGCAATTAGTTCGAGCTTCGGTTCATGCACGTGGGGCAGTCGCGAGAGCGACAGCGTCGCGCCGTCGCGCCGGGTGATGTAGAGCCCGTCGCGGGCGCCGGCGATGCGGGTGATGACACTGCGTGACCCCGGAACCACGACCTCCGCACGCTTCAGCTCCGGGGCGTTGAGCGGAACCCGCAGTACCTGGTAGCGCGGCGCATCGAGGGCGGAACGCAAATAGATCCAGCCGCCCGCGAATGCGACATCGCTCACCTTGTCCTTCAGCTCGACGACCGGGCGCCACCGTGCGGTCCCGCGGGTGGCGGCCTCCAGGTCGGCGAGGTAAAGCAGCCGGTTGCGTTCGACACCGAGGTAGACCACGGCGGCGGCGAGTTTCGTTCCGGGGACCTGGAACACGTCGCCCACGGCGTACGTCGGCAGCTTAAGTTCCGCATTGAGGCTAGCGCTGAAGACCCGTCGATCCACGGCCGGATCGACCCCGCGGAAGTGGCGCGCCGTGTCCTGGAAGCGCTCGGTCGGCGGCAGCTTGTCGTAGTCCTCGCGCAGTCGCGTATAGAAGAATCCGCTGCCATCGGCGAGCCAGCTGGCGCTGGCATAGCGAATGCGGTCTATGGGCTCGATCAGGTCGCGGCCGCTCGCGACGTCGATGACATGCAGTGTGCCGATCTCACCGCCGCCGACCTGGATCGAGTAGGCGATCTTGCGGCCATCATCGGAGGGCGCGAAATCCATGATCGCGTGCGGTCGTCCGGCAGCCCGCGTCAACGCCTCCGGATCGATCAGAACCGTATCGGTGCCGTCTATGCCGTCGCGCCACACCAGCTTGAACTGGTCTTCGCCGGGGTTGCGGCGTAGGAAGAAGTACCGCTCGCTGCGCGTCCGGACGACCCGGTCGGCGATGCCGGGCGCAGCCGCCTCGATCTCCGCCATGCGCGCCAGCAGCGGCGCCCGGCCCGGGATGCGAGCGAGGATCGCCGTCGTGGCGTCGGCCTGCGCGCGCAGCCAGCGTTGGACATCCGAATCCTTGACGTCTTCGAAGTGCCGGTAGGGGTCATCGACCGGTGCTCCGTAGTAGGAGTCGACGACGTTGCGCGGCGCCGGCGGCGGGGGGACGTCTACGCCGGCGATGGACGCCGCGTGCACCAGGCCAGCGGCTTGCCCCAGCAGCAAACCGACCAGTGAGGTAAGCGAACACTTCATGGGATCTCCCGAGCAGGTCGGGACGATAACGCAGGCCAGCCGAGGCCGGTAAACCTGCGCTGCGGCCAAGCCCGATCGCATGGACCGCTGGTCTGTCCAGGTGTGAGGCCTCCGGACTAGCGCAAACAACTTATCGCTAAAGCAAGTTCAAAATGGGAAAATTTCCCACGAGTTGCCTTGGCATTGAGGAGGAATGAGTCATGTCGAAGTGGATTGCGAGCAGCCGGTCAATGCTGTGCGGTGCCGTTGCGGGTGTGGTACTCACGGCGGTGCGGCGGGGGTGGCGGATCGACAGCCCCTGTCGCCCCGGTGCCGGTTCCGGCCCCGGGTACGGGCAACGGAACGGTGCGAGTTGCGTTGACGGACGCGCCTGCGTGCGGTTACGACCAGGTGAACGTAACGGTCGAGCGTGTTCGCTTCCACATGAGTGCCGGGGCCGGCGACAACGATGCGGGCTGGACCGACATCGTGCTGAATCCCGTGCGCAAGATCGACCTGCTGACGCTCACCAATGGCGTCATTGCAGACCTGGGACAGACGACGCTGCCGGCCGGCCTATACACGCAGATCAGGATGGTGCTGAGTCCCAACGGCGGCGGCAGCCCGGGCAATTCCGTGGTCCCGCGCGGGGGATCGGAAATGCCGCTGGCCACGCCGAGCGGCACGCAGAGCGGACTGAAACTGATCAACAGCTTTACCGTCGAGCCGGGCAAGCTGACCGACGTGCTGCTCGACTTCGACGCCTGCAAGTCGATCGTCCAGAGGGGCAACGGCACGTACGGACTGAAACCGGTCATCCATGTCATTCCGCGCACCGGCGCAGCGATAGCGGGTTACGTCCAGACCGGCCTGACCGGCATCACGATCAGCGCACAGAAAAATGGCGTCGTGCTCCGCGCGACGCAGCCGAACGCAAACGGTCAGTTCATGCTCGCGCCGGTCGACCCGACCAAGGCGCCGTACGATATCGTGGTCACCGGAGCCGGCCTGACGACCGCGGTCATCACCGGCGTCCCGGGCACGCAGGACCAGACCACGACCGTGAGTTCTCTTGCAGCACCAGTCACGATGTTGCCATCACCGGTCGGGACGGTCAGCGGCCTAGTCGGCCCGACAGCGGCCGCAGCGACCGGCTCGGTACGGGCATTGCAGTCGGTCAGCGCAACGACTACGGTCGAAGTGGCCCACACGAACACGAATCCGACCACGGGTGAGCACTCGTTGACGCTGCCGACCGCCGCGCCCCGCCTGATGAGTTACTCCAACCCGGTCGTGACGCCTCTGCCTTTGGTGCCGCAGGACCCACGTGCTGCGAAGTACACGCTGGAGGCCTCGGCGACGGGCTATGTGGCGAAGCAGGGCAGCGAAATCACGGTGTCGAGCAGCACGCCGCTCACCGGTCAGGACTTCACCCTGGTCGTGGCGCCGTAGGCTCCGGCCGGTATGGAACAAAGCGGCCCGTGAGGGCCGCGGGTACTTCCTCAGCCGGCCAGTCGCCGCCGCAGGATCTCGTTGACCTGCGCCGGGTTGGCCTTGCCCTTCGTGGCCTTCATCACCTGGCCGACCAGCGCGTTGAAGGCCTTTTCCTTGCCGGCGCGGAACTCCTCGACGGACTTCGCGTTGGCCGCCAGCACCTCGTCGACGATCTTCTCGATCGCGCCGGCATCGGAGATCTGACGTCAGTCCGCGCGCATCGATGATCGCGTCGGCGCTCGCGGCTTCGCCCGCCCAGAGTGCCGCGAACACGTCCTTGGCGGTCTTGTTGTTGATCGTGCCATCCAGCACGCGCTGAATCAGGCCAGCCAGTTGCGTCGGTGACAGCGGCGCGGCCGCGACGGCGAGGTCGGAGGCGTTGAGCGCCGCCGAAAATTCGCCCATCACCCAGTTGGCAGCGACTTTCTTGTCGGCCACCGCCGCTGCCACGCTTTCAAAGTAGCCGGCGAGTTCCTTCGCCGCGGTCAGCGTCTGCGCGTCGTAATCGGAGAGAGCGTACTCACGCACGAAGCGCTCGCGCATCGCCCCGGGCAGCTCTGGCAGCTCACCGCGCACACGATCGATCCATTCAGGCGCGATCTCAAGCGGCAGCAGATCAGGATCCGGGAAGTAGCGATAGTCCATCGCGTCTTCCTTGCTGCGCATCGACCGCGTCTCGTTGCGGTCCGGGTCGTAGAGCCGGGTTTCCTGATTGACGGTGCCGCCGTCTTCGATCAATTCGATCTGCCTCTGTGCCTCGAACTCGATCGCCTGCTGCATGAAGCGGAAGCTGTTGAGGTTCTTGATCTCGCAGCGCGTTCCGAACTCGGCCTGCCCGACCGGCCGTACCGAAACGTTGGCATCGCAGCGGAACGAGCCTTCCTGCATGTTGCCGTCGCAGATCCCGAGCCAGACCACCAGAGAGTGCAGCGCCTTGGCATAAGCGATCGCCTCCGCGGCGGCGCCGCTGATGCTCGCGACGCGGATGTCGGGCTCGGACACGATTTCCAGCAGCGGCGTGCCGGCACGGTTCAGATCGATGCCGGACATGCCGTGGAAGTCCTCGTGCAGGGATTTGCCGGCGTCTTCTTCCAGATGCGCGCGCGTCAGCCGCATCGTCTTGATGTAGGCATCGCCGCCCTTCGGCTGCACGACAAAGGTCAGCCTGCCGCCCTGCACGACCGGAATCTCGTACTGGCTGATCTGGTAGCCCTTCGGAAGGTCCGGATAGAAGTAGTTCTTGCGCGCAAAGATGCTGCGCGGGGCGATCGTGGCGCCTATGGCGAGACCGAAACGGATCGCACGTTCGACCGCGCCGCGGTTGAGTACCGGGAGCGTGCCCGGCAGTGCCACGTCGATGACGCTGGCCTGCGAGTTTGGCGCGGCGCCGAACGCGGTCGAAGCGGCGGAAAAGATCTTGCTCGCGGTCGTCAGTTGCGCATGTGTCTCCAGGCCGATCACCACTTCCCACGCCATTGCGATGCTCCTAGTGCAGGGTCTCGACGGGATCGCCAGCGAGCAGGCGCCGCGCCTCGCGTTGCTCGTGCGCGTAGGTCTCCCATGCCATGCCGGCCAGCACACGGTGCTGCTCAGCCTCGGCTGCCCGTCCCATGGTCTTCAATGCCGCCGCGAGGTTGCCATGGACGATGGCGCGGACGTCGGACGGCGTCGATTCGTCCACTCGCTTCAGGGCAGCGACCAACTGGGCGAGCCCTTCCTCGCGGCGTCCGAGTTCGATCAGGCACTGCCCCCGGTCCGCCTCGGCAGCCGTCACCTCATGCAGGAAACCGTCGCCCTCGGCGCTCGGCAGGTGCGCCTCGTACAGCGTCAGCGCATCGTCGTAGCGACGCTGCAGTACCCGCATTTCGGCGAGCAGCAGGTGGTCCAGTGTCGTGTCCGGTCCGCCTGGTAGACCACTGGCAAAGGCAATGCTTTTCTGCAAGGCGTCGACCGCTGCATTCAGCGCGCGCGTTTCCAATTCGCCCAGCGCAGCGGCCTGGCGCGTGTGCGCTGCATGGGTCAGCGCCGAGCGCTGCAGCCAGCTGGACATCGCAATGTCGTCGCCGAGTTCGCGAACGACACCTTCGGCCTCGCGAAGCAGGCGCGCGGCTTCCTCATAGTCGTAGGCGTCCTGGTGCAGAGTTCCGAGCGCAAGGAACGCCCGATAGCGGGATTCCAGCGTGGCCTCGCGATTGCGCAGCACACTGCGCGCGAAGCGTGCCGCGGCACGCACGTCGCCCTCGCGCTGCATGAACAGCGCCAGGGCGGACTCGCACTCGCCGACCAGGGTAAGGTCCGTCGCGTCATGGCGCGCGCGTTCGACCACCTCAAGCATGACCACCTGCGCCTCCGCGAAGCGCTTGGCGAAGTACATGCGGATCGCGCTGGCATAGTCATAGCGCAGCCGCACCGCCGCCGGCACGTCGTCAGGCAGTTCGCGCAGCGCGTTTTCGAGCGCCTCGCGGGCCTGCTCGGCACGTCCCAGACGTGCGAGCAGCACGACGCGGTCCTGCAGCCAACGGGCACGCTCCAGCGGGTCGCTCGTGGCATCGAGCAATCTCTGATTGGCGTCGAGCAGGCGCTGCGACATCGCTTCTCAGACGCCGGCCGGCAGGCGCTGATGCCAGTCGGTCGCTTGCTGGTAGGCGTGCGCCACGCCCAGCAGCTTGGCCTCCTCGCAGTAGTTCGCGATCAGCTGCAGGCCGACCGGCCGACGGTGATTGACCGGCCCGCTGCCAAAGCCGCAGGGAATGCTCATCGACGGCACGCCGGCGAGGCTGCCCGGCACCGTGTACAGATCGGCCATGTACATCGCGACCGGATCGGCCGCCTTTTCACCGAAGCCGAACGCGACGCTGGTCGTCACCGGGCCCGCGATGACGTCGCACTGTGCGAAGGCGCGCTGAAATTCGTTGGCGATCAGCCGCCGCACTTTCATCGCCTTTATGAAATAGGCGTCGTAGTAGCCGTGCGACAGTACATAGGTGCCGATCAGGATGCGGCGCTTCGGTTCGTCGCCGAAGCCTTCGGCGCGCGACCTGCGGATCATGTCCTTGAGATCCGCATACTGCTTGGCGCGATGGCCGTAACGCACGCCATCGAAGCGCGCCAGGTTGCTTGACGCTTCCGCTGGGGCGATGACGTAATAGACGGGGATGCCGAGTTCGGCATTGGGCAGCGAGATCGGCACCAGCGTGGCGCCGAGCTTCTCGTACTCGGCAAGCGCCGCGCGCACCGCGGCTTCGACATCGGGCTGCAGGCCGGCCTCAAAGAACTCCTTGGGCACGCCGATTTTCAGCCCCTTGACCGACATGCCAAGCGAGCGCGTGTAATCCTCCGCCGGCCGATCGAGGCTGGTCGAATCCTTCGGATCGAACCCGAGCATCGCGTTGAAGACCAGCGCGGCGTCTTCGGCCGTCAGAGTCATCAGCCCCGCGGTGTCCAGGCTGGAAGCAAAAGCGATCATTCCCCACCGGGAGGGCCGGCCGTAGGTGGGCTTGGTGCCGGTTATGCCGGCGAACGCCGCCGGCTCGCGGATCGAGCCGCCGGTGTCGGTCGCGGTCGCGACTGGCGCGATGCGTGCAGCCACGGCTGCGGCCGATCCGCCCGAGGACCCACCGGGCACGGCACCGTGATCCCACGGATTGAGCACATTGCCGTAGGCGCTGTTCTCGTTGCTCGAGCCCATCGCGAACTCGTCGCAGTTGAGCTTGCCCAGCGTCACCATGCCGGCGCGCGACAGGTTGTCGACCACGGTCGCATCGAACGGGCTCATGTAGCCCTTGAGGATCCGGCTCGACGCCGTCGACGCAAAGTCCTTGGTGACGAAGATGTCCTTGTGCGCGATCGGGATGCCGGTCAGCGGCGTCGCGTCGCCGCGGGCGATGCGCCCGTCGGCGGCCGCCGCCTGCGCCAGCGTCACCTCGGGGCGCACATCGAGGAACGCGTTGAGCACCTTTTGCTGCTCCATCCGCGCCAGGAAGGCACGCGCGAGTTCGACGGCCGATACCTCCCGTGCCGCGAGCAGCCGGGACAACTGCGCTAGCGTTGTCCGTGCAAGATCCAAGGTGCCCGTCATTCGATGACGCGCGGCACGAGGAACAGGCCGTCCTGCTGCTCGGGTGCGTTGGCCAGGTTCGCGGTTCGCTCGTCGCCGACAGCCACGATGTCATCGCGCAGGCGCTGGGCTCCACCGAGCGGGTGCGCCATCGGCTCGATGTTGTCGGTGTCGACGGCCTGCATGCGCTCGATCATGCGGAAGATGTCGTTCAGCTGTTCGAGCACGCGCTGCGCCTCGGTCTCGGTCACGTCGATGCGGGCGAGGTCAGCGATGCGACGAATCTGCGCAAGGTCGAGGGCCATCGGGGTGGGCGGGGTGGCTGAAGCGGAATTACGGGGTGGATGACCGCTGCGTAAGCCTTTCAAAACAAGCGTTTGCAGCGGGTTTGTTGTGTGATTAGTTTATCATCGCGCATTCTCTCCAGACTCTGCGCGCTTCTGGGGGATCGCAGCGCCTATTCAGGGCGCACCTCGGGACGCAGCGCAGCCACCAAAGGCAGTCATGTTCGGTTTTCTCCGCAGCTATTTTTCCAACGACCTCGCGATCGATCTCGGCACGGCCAACACGCTGATCTACGTGCGTGGCAAGGGCATCGTGCTCGATGAGCCTTCGGTGGTTGCAATTCGCCAGGAAGGCGGCCCCAACGGCAAGCGCACGATCCAGGCCGTTGGCAAGACAGCCAAGCAGATGCTCGGCAAGGTCCCGGGCAACATCGAGGCGATACGCCCGATGAAGGACGGCGTGATTGCCGACTTCACCGTGACCGAGCAGATGCTCAAGCAGTTCATCAAGATGGTGCATCCATCGAGCCTGTTTGCGCCCAATCCGCGCATCATCATCTGCGTGCCGTGCGGTTCCACCCAGGTCGAGCGCCGCGCTATCAAGGAATCGGCGGAAGCAGCCGGTGCTTCACAGGTGTTCCTGATCGAGGAGCCCATGGCGGCAGCGATCGGCGCCGGGCTCCCGGTATCGGAGGCGTCGGGCTCGATGGTGGTCGATATCGGCGGCGGCACTACCGAGGTCGGCGTCATCTCGCTGGGCGGCATGGTCTACAAAGGCTCGGTCCGTGTCGGCGGTGACAAGTTCGATGAAGCGATCATCAACTACATCCGCCGCAATTACGGCATGCTGATCGGTGAGCCGACGGCCGAACTCATCAAAAAGGAAATCGGCTCGGCGTTTCCGGGCTCCGAAGTGCGCGAGATGGAAGTCAAGGGGCGCAACCTCTCGGAAGGCATTCCGCGCAGCTTCACGATCTCCAGCAACGAAATTCTCGAAGCGTTGACCGATCCGCTCAACCAGATCGTCTCCAGCGTGAAGATTGCGCTCGAACAGACGCCCCCCGAGCTGGGTGCGGACATCGCCGACCGCGGGATGATGCTCACCGGCGGCGGCGCGCTGCTGCGCGATCTTGACCGACTGCTGATGGAAGAGACTGGCTTGCCCGTCGTCGTCGCCGAAGAACCGCTCACCTGCGTCGTGCGCGGCTGCGGTATCGCGCTCGAGCGCATGGACAAGCTCGGCACCATCTTCGCGACCGGTTGATGTCGACACGACGGCCTGTCCTCGTCGTGCCTTTCCTGCCGTTGAAGTCCAAGAGATCGTGTGGCTTCGCCACCGATCTTTTGCTGTTTGAGCACGCGAAAGTAGGTTTGCACTTTCGCGTGACTTTGTAATGGACGGCCCACCGCCGCTATTCAACCAGGGCGTATCGGCTCGCGCGCGGCTGGCGTTCTTTTCGTTCCTCGCTGTCGCGCTGATCATCATTGACTCCCGCATCAAGGTGCTGGAAACCGTGCGCGTGGGACTTGGCGTCGTGCTCTATCCGGTCCAGCAGGCGCTTCTCGTGCCCGGCCGCATCGTCGGTGCGGTGGGTGACTACTTCACGTCGGTCTCGGCGTTGCAGCGGGAAAATGAGTCACTGAAGCGCAGGCAGGTCGAGGGTGCCCAGGCGCTGTTGCAGGCGCAACAGATGGCCGAGGAAAACAATCGCCTGCGCAAGCTTCTCAGCGCTCGCGAGCGGTCGGGCAACCGAGCGATCCTCGGCACCGTCCTCTACGAATCCCGCGATCGCTTCTCCCACAAGATCGTGCTTCATGTTGGAACCGACGATGGCGTGCGCGCAGGCCATCCGGTTGTCGACGACATCGGGGTGGTGGGCCAGGTCACCCGGGCGTTCAACAGCACCGCCGAGGTGACGCTGCTCACCGACAAGGATCAATCGATTCCGATCCAGATCGTGCGCAACGGCTTGCGCGGAGTGGCGTTCGGTGGTGCGGACCCGGGCACGCTCGATCTGCGGTTCATGGCGGCCAATGCCGATGTCGAACACGGCGACCTCGCGGTGACGTCGGGGCTGGACGGGGTCTATCCGCAGGGGCTTCCGGTCGGACGCGTCGGACTGGTCGAGCGAGCGGCCAAGGACCAGTTCGCGCGCATCGTCCTGACGCCCGCGGCAGGCGTCGAGAACCACACTCACCTTCTGGTGCTTCTGGTGGAGGCCAGCCAGCGGCCCGCGCCACCGCCTGCAGCACAACCTGAAGCAGGGGCGCGACGTGCCCCCGCCAAGCGATGAGTTCCCCCTTCCGCGTGCGTCAATGGATGCGCGATACGTTCGCGCTGCGTCCGACCGATCCGATGGATGCCATCGGCCGTGGCACGGTGCGTCGCGAGTACCTGCTGCGCCCGGCGAACCCGCTGTTCATCTGGTTCTCGCTGGTCATTGCCTTGCTGATGAACCTTATGCCGTGGGGACGCAATGCATTCGCGCCAGACGTACTTGCGCTGGGGCTGGTGTTCTGGAACGTGCATCAGCCGCGCCGCGTTGGCATGGGCGCCGCCTTCGTCTTTGGACTGCTGATGGACGTGCATGAGGGTGCCTTGTTCGGACAGCACGCGCTCGCGTACACGATCGTTTCCTACGGCGCGATCACGCTGCACCGTCGTATCCAGTGGTTTCCGCTGGGTGCGCAGGCCCTGCATGTCCTGCCCCTGCTGCTCATTGCGCAACTGGCAGCGCTCGCGATCCGAATGTGGGTCGGCGGCGAATGGCCTGGCTGGATCTACTTTGCGCAGAGCTTCGTCGGTACCGCGCTCTGGCCACTGGTCGCCTGGCTGTTGCTGGCGCCACAGCGGCGGCCGGTCGATCGGGACGAAACCCGCCCGATATAGCGGCGTCGCTCGTGTACGCGACCGCTGCGCGGTCGCACGTGCACTCGCTCCGATTAGTTGGTCGGCTCCGCTCCGGAGCGGCCGCGCGCTCCGCCGAAGGTCCCAACCCCACGCACTCCACCCCGCGACGCACCTCGCAGTGCCAGAATTTTCTTTCCCTCCTCGCCGGGCGAGGAGGGTGCAGGGAGGAGTGCGCGCTCGGCGAGAGGGCTAGGGTGAGTGCCGTGCTGTTGAAGGTCGGCGGAGCGCGCGGCCGCTCCGGAGCGCAGCCGACTGATTCAAGGTGAGCGCGCGCACAGCGCGCGTACCGGAGCGAGTGCACGTGCGATCGGCGCAACCGATCGCGTACACGAGCGACGCCTCGCAATCTATGGCGTGATCGCTCCAACCACCCAGTCGCCCCAGCCCTGCAACGGGCCGAGCGGATTGCGGTCCACCTGGAGTTCGAGCACGTTCGGCTGACCGCCGAAGACGGCATAGACCGCGCGGTCCTGGACGAACAGGATCAGTGCGGTAAAGGTCCACCCGCGCGACTCGGTTTCGCGGCGGAAGCGGAAAGCGTCGAGCCAGAAGTTGCCGACGCGGTCGTTGTTGATGCGTTTGATGTTCAACTGGTACCCGCTGCACCCTTTGCCCGCAATCAGGCAGTCGCGAATGCCCGGGTCGACGTCCGAGGCGTTAATCACGCCGCCGATCGGGAACCGAACCGCCACTTCGACGTGCGAAAGCAGGGTCACGGCCGGATTGACGTCCGAGAGTCCGACGCTGGCGAGATCGGCCTTGGTGGTGGTGTAGGGCTTGATGGCCTCGACCATCGCCTTGGCGTCGTCGAAGGTTGCCCACTGCACTTCGGTCCGCACGGCCGATTTCGGCAGCAGTTCCGCGCAGCCGGCGACGGCGACGGTGATGACTGCAAGCAGGAACAGGGACACTAGGGACCGCATCGTTCGGCCCGATAACACTCCTTTCTGCATCATCGCCGCGCGTGACGGTCGCGCGTTGTGGCGTGTCAAACGCGGGCGCGAAAGGCACTGGCAGCCGCCCGGACGGCAGCCGGCTGCCAGTCGTAGTTGGCAGCCCCGCAGCTCGCCCGGACCAGGCGTTGATCCGGCCCGATTTCCACGCATGGCGGGAGGACGGCACTCCTATAATGGCTCGATCTTGTGCCCGCGCCTGTACTGCTGCCCCTCCGAGTGCGAAACCGTGGTTTGATGCCGTTGCCAAGGCGGCCCGCCGCGCCTGCCGTTGGCGCCTTCATCCGCTCCCATGCCGACTAGACCTTGGTTGCGCCGCCGGCGCCGCTCCAGCGGCGACGAGTTGTCGTTCGGCCCGCGCTCGGCAACGATGCGCAATCCCGAGCGCGAGGTGCATTACTTCCGCCTGCGCGTTCTCGTGGCAATGGCGTTCGTCCTCTTCTGCTTCACGCTGCTCGGCGCCCGCTTCGCCTGGCTGCAAGTGGTAAAGCATGAGGCTTACCTGGCGCAGGCGGAGCAGAACCGCATTGCGGTTCTGCCGGTGGCGCCGAATCGTGGACTGATCAAGGATCGTAACGGACGCATCATTGCGCGCAACTATTCCGCCTACACGCTGGAAATCACGCCATCGAAGGTGGCGAGTCTCGAGCAGACAATCGATCAGCTGGCGCAGGTCGTCGAGGTTCAGCCGCGCGACCGACGACGCTTCAAGAAGCTGATGGAGGACACCAAGCGCTTCGATTCGGTGCCCATCCGCACGCGCCTCTCCGACGAGGAAGTCGCCCGCTTCACGGCGCAGCGCTACCGGTTTCCCGGTGTCGAGCTGCGTGCGCGGCTGTTCCGCGATTACCCGCTGGGACAGGTGGGCTCTCACATGCTGGGCTACATCGGCCGCATCTCGCAGCGCGACCTGGAGCGCATCGAAAAGCTGGGCGACCCGGCTGCCTACGCGGGCACCGACCACATGGGCAAGCTCGGCATCGAGCAGAGCTACGAGAGCGAGCTGCATGGCACG
This sequence comes from uncultured beta proteobacterium, assembly GCA_963791235.1. GTDB lineage: Bacteria > Pseudomonadota > Gammaproteobacteria > Burkholderiales > Burkholderiaceae_F > JALORV01. Next base: position 344,115 of record CAWBRW010000029.1, read on the forward strand.
ACCGGCTACGAGGAAGTCGAAATCACCGCCGGTGGCCGGGCGGTGCGGACGCTCAAGCGCACGCCGTCGCTGCCGGGAAATAACCTGACGCTGTCTGTCGACATCGAGTTGCAGAAGGTGGTGGAGCAGGCCTTCGGTGACCGGCGTGGCGCGTTGATCGCGATCGAGCCGAAGACCGGAGACGTGCTCGCCTTCGTCTCGATGCCGAACTTCGATCCCAATCTGTTCGTCGACGGCATCGACCCGAAGAACTGGGACGAGCTCAACAACGATCCGGACAAGCCGCTGCTCAACCGTGCGCTGCGCGGCACCTATCCGATCGGCTCCACCTACAAGCCCTTCCTCGCGCTCGCTGCGCTCGAGACCGGCAAGCGCAGGACCGATACCATCATTCACGACAACGGCACATTCGTCTTCGGCAACCGCGTGTTCCGCGATTCGAACAAGGTGCCGCTCGGTGCGGTCGACATGCACCGCTCGATCGTCAAGTCGAGCGACATCTACTACTACCAGCTCGCCAACGACCTGGGGGTCGACGCGATCCACGACTTCATGAAGCCCTGGGGCTTCGGCCAGATCACCGGCATTGACGTCGAGGGCGAACAGACCGGCATCCTGCCGTCGACCGCGTGGAAGGAACGCCGCTTCAAGCAGAAGTGGTATCCGGGCGAGACGATCTCGATCGGGATCGGCCAGGGTTACAACGCCTTCACGCTGCTGCAGCTGGCTCACGCGACGGCCAACCTCGCCAATGACGGCGTGGTGATGAAGCCGCACCTGGTCAAGGAGGTCGAGGACCTGCGCACCGGAGAAAAACGCCCAACAGTGCCGAAGGAGAGCTACCAAATTGCGGTCAAGGCTGAGCACATGAAGTTCGTGCGCGACGCGATGGTCGACGTCAATATCAGTGGCACCGGCCGCGTCGCGTTCCAGGGCGCGCCGTACAAGGTCGGCGGCAAGACCGGAACGGCACAGGTCGTCGGCATCAAGCAGGGCGAGAAATACAACGAGGCGCGGGTCGCCGAGCGCCATCGCGATCATTCGCTTTTTATCGCCTTTGCGCCGGCGGATGACCCGAAGATCGCGATCGCGGTCCTGGTCGAGAACGGCGGCTTTGGCGCGCGGGCGGCGGCACCGATCGCACGTGCAGCGATCGACTACTACCTGCTCGGCAAGAAGCCAACGGGTCCGACGCCTATAGACGACGGGCCCGATGATGAGGAAGTGCCGCGCGCGGTGGCCGTCGCACCGCCGGTCGCCCCAGCGCGGAGCGTGCGATGAACGAAGCGAGCGTCAGCCGCCGCGTCGGGCTCTGGGTCCGTCCCTACCTGACGGTGTTCGATCCGTCGCTGATCGCGGTTGTCGGCTGTCTGGGTGTCATCGGGCTGGTGACGTTGTACTCGGCCGGTTTTGACTTTCCTTGGCGCGTGACCGACCAGATGCGCAACTTCGGCGTGGCGCTTGGCGTCATGTTTGTCGTTGCAAACCTTCCTCCGCAAGTCCTGATGCGGATCTCAGTGCCTGTCTACCTGGTCGGGGTCGCGTTGCTGGTGGCCACCGAGATCGGAGGGGTCACGGTGAAAGGCGCCACACGCTGGCTGGATATCGGTGTGGGCCGTATCCAGCCCTCGGAAATCATGAAACTCGGCCTGCCGATGATGCTGGCCTGGTACTTCCACAAGCGTGAAGGCGGCCTGCGTTCGTTCGATTTCGCGGTGGCTGCGGTGCTCGTGCTGGTGCCGGTGGGGCTGATCGTCAAGCAGCCGGACCTCGGAACGGCACTCCTGGTGCTGGCCGCGGGATCATTCGTCATCTTCTTCGCCGGGCTGCCTTGGAAGTGGCTGGGCGGAATGATCGTCGCCGGTGTCGCCGCGCTGCCGCTGGCGTGGACAATGCTGCATGACTACCAGCGCGAACGCATCCTGACGCTGATCGATCCGTCCACCGACCCGCTCGGCAAGGGCTTTCACACGCTGCAGGCAATGATTGCGATCGGCTCTGGAGGCCTGTTCGGCAAGGGCTGGATGCAGGGCACGCAGACGCATCTCGAGTTCATCCCCGAGCGCACCAGCGACTTCATCTTCGCCGTGTATTCGGAGGAGTTCGGGCTGGTCGGCAACCTCGTGCTGGTGCTGCTGTTCCTGGCGCTCATCTGGCGGGCGCTGGCGATCGCGCTCAACGCGCCGACGATGTTCGCGCGACTGCTGGCGGCAGCGATCGCGCTGATCATCTTCACCTACGCGTTCGTCAACATGGGGATGGTGAGCGGCATCCTGCCGGTCGTGGGCGTGCCGCTGCCCTTCATCAGCTACGGTGGCACCGCGCTGGTCACCCTCGGCATGGCCTGCGGCATGCTGATGTCGATCGGCGCCAATCGCAAGCTGGTGCAGAGCTGATGTGGCCCGGCGCGCGCCCGCTTGCGGTCGCGGCGCTGGCGGCGCTGATCGCAGCGTGCGGCACCACCCCAAAGAAGGCCGGCTATTACCAGGACGACGGCCCGCCCGATCGCGTACCGGCGGACATTGCGGCGATTCCCGATGCGGTGCCCCGTCTCGAGCCGCTCAATCGAGCCACCAGCAAGCCGTACACCGCGCTCGGCCGCACCTATACGCCGCTGGCCGGTGATGCGTCGTTCCGCCAGCGCGGCATGGCCTCCTGGTACGGCCGCCAGTTCCACGGCAACCGCACGGCCAACGGCGAGACCTACGACATGTTCGCGATGACGGCGGCGCACCCGATCCTGCCGATCCCGAGCTACGTGCGCGTCACCAACGTACGCAGCGGCCGGAGCGTCATCGTCCGGGTCAACGATCGAGGGCCGTTCAAGCACGACCGCGTCATCGATCTCTCGTATGCGGCTGCGACCAAGCTCGGCATTGCAGCGGCCGGTACCGGTGAAGTGGAGGTCGAGCGCATCACGATGACGCAGATCGCCACTGGGGACTACCGGCGCGGCGAGCGCGCGGCGCCGGCAATCGTCACGGCGGCCGCGCCAACGATCGCGGCGTCGCCATCCGCGGCCGCAGTGCCTTCAGAGGTGATCGTTCCCGTCGGTGCGGCTACGGCGACGGTCGCCGCCGCGAGCGAAGGGGCGCCTATTGCGACGCCGACTGCATCATCGCAGCGTGGCTGGAGCGTGCAGCTCGGGGCTTTTGCGCAGGAAGCCAATGCCGAGGCGCTCGCCGGCCGTGCTGCGGCGCTGCTCGCCTTCCTCGATCCGGATGCGCTCAATGCCGGGACCCCGCGCGTGGAACGCGATGGCGGGGTCTATCGCGTGCTGGTGGGCGCCACGGCTGACCGGGGTGCGGCGCAGGTGCTGGCCCGCGAACTCGAGAAAGTGCTCGAGCGGCCGACGACGCTGTTGTTGCGCTAGGGCTTGCGACGCCGCTCGAGCGCGATGCCGTAGACCTGCTCGCGCGGCACGCCGGTCATGCGGCTGACGATGGCCGCGGCACGTGCCGGCGGCAGTTCCTCGAGCAGGGCCTCGAGCAAGCGTTCGCCATCCTGATCGAGAGCGGCAGGCACCCTGGACTCGTCGGCATCGACGATCACGACGTACTCGCCCCTCTCCTCGGGGATAAAGTGGGCGAGTTCCTTCGCCGATAGCGCAATGATGGTCTCGAAACGCTTGGTCAGCTCGCGCGCCAGCACGACGCGACGATCGGGCGCGAGCAGCCGCGCGAGCCCGGCGAGCAGAGCGTGGATCCGATGAGGGGCTTCGAACAGGACGGTTGCGTCGCTGTCGGACGCGATCTCGCGCAGGTGCCGCTCGCGCTCGCGCGCTGCTGCAGGCAGGAACCCGGCGAAGCGGAAGCCGTGACTGGTGAGCCCGGCGGCCGATATTGCCGCAACGGCGCTGCTCGCCCCGGGCACGGGCACCACGCGCCGGCCCGCCTCGAGCGCCGCGCTCACGATTCGAGCCCCTGGATCGGACACGGCCGGCGTTCCGGCATCGGTGACGAGTGCGACGCGCTGCCCCTGGGCCAGCCGCTCGAGGATCGCGGCGGCGGCCGCGCGTTCATTATGTTCATGGGCGGCCAGCAATGGCGTTTCGATCCCGAAACGCGCGAGCAGCGGTCCCGTCAGTCGTTTGTCTTCCGCCGCGATCACGTCGACCCGTGCCAGCACCCAGAGGGCACGCAGTGTGATGTCCGCCGCATTTCCGATCGGCAGCGCAACTACATACAATGCCCCGACAGGCAGCTCCTGTTCGGCCAGTCCCGCCCGCGCGGTCAGGTCGTCATGCCTCGAATCGTTCGCGCCCGGGCCCATGAATCGTTCACGACTGCTGTCGACCTCATTGCGGAGCTTGTTGCTGCTGGCGGCAAGTGTCGCATGGGCGGTGCAGGCGCAGACCCCGGCGACGCCGCCCGAAGCGTCCGCCCCCCAGGCAGCCAGCGGTCGTGCCGCGATGCTGCTGCTGTTGCCGGCGCAGTCGACGGCCTTTGCTCGGCCGGCCGAGGCGGTTCGCGAAGGCTTTTTCGCGGCCCACAAGGTGAGCGGCGACGACGTCGCGCTGCAGGTCGTGGAAACCGACGACAGCGCCGAACAGCTGGCCGCGGCGCTGGCCTCCGCGCGAGATCGCGGCGTCGCTGTGATCGTGGGTCCGCTGCGTCGTGCCGCGGTCATGGACGTCGTCGAGGGCGGGCGTACCACCGTGCCACTGCTGGCGCTCAATTTCCCGGAGTCTGACGGCGCCGCGCTACCGACCATGCTGGCGGTCGCGCTTTCGCTGGAGGTCGAGGCCCAGCGCGTGGCGAAGATGGCGCTATCGGAGTTCGTCGGACAGCGCAGCGCCGACACGCGGCCGCGCATCGCCATCATTACGCGTCCCGCAAGCCTCGAGCGCCGCATTGCGACTGCCTATATGACCACATTGCGCAGCGAAGGTGAGGTACCGCTGCTGATCGAATGGACGCCGGCCACCGCAGCCAGCGTCGGCAAGCAGCTTGCGGCACCCGGCCTCGAGGCGGTCTTTCTTGCACTGACCGCCCGCGACGCGGCGCAGATGCGTGCGCTGATTCCGCGCGAAGCGCAGGTGTTCGGCACCTCGCTCCTCAACGCAGGCGATCCGCGCGCCTCGCCCGACGCTGCGACGCTCGCACACGACCTCGAGGGCGTGCGCTTCGTCGACATGCCGTGGCTGCTGGAGCCGGATCACAGCGGGGTCATGGTGTATCCGCGCTTCGCAGCAGCGCAGTCAATGGAGATGGTGCGGCTTTATGCACTCGGCATCGACGCCTATCGCATCGCGTCCGCCTGGATGAAGGGCGAGCGGCGCTTCGACATCGACGGAGTGACCGGGCGTCTGCACATCGACCGGTCGCGGTCGCTGCGTGTCGACCGTACGCCGGTGCTCGCCACCTACCGCGGCGGTGAGTTGCGGCGCATCGACATCGCGCGCTGATGCCGACTCGAGGACGCGTCGGCGCGCGGCCGGGCCCGTCGGTGCGAACGCCGAAGCAGCGTGCCGGAGATGCGGCCGAGGACGCAGCCGCCCGCTACCTCGCCCGTCACGGGTGCACGCTGATTGCCCGCAATGCCCGCTATCCGGAGGGCGAACTTGATCTGATCATGCGCGAACGCGACGTCCTGGTGTTTGTCGAAGTACGCATGCGCAGCAGCACGGCGTATGGTGGGGCGGCGTCCAGTGTTGACCGCTTCAAGCAGAAACGACTGATGCGCGCGGCCCAGCACTGGTTGCTTCAGCACTACGGCGAGCGCTGGCCGGCATGTCGCCTCGACGTCGTCAGCGTCGATGGCGATGGCACAATCGAGTGGATCCGCGACGCCTTCGCGGCATAGGAGTCTGTAGGAATGAACCGCATCATCGTGCGTCTCACCTGCGCCGCGCTCATCGCGGCGACGACGGGTGCCTGTGCCCCCCTGCTCGTCGGTGTGGTGGTTGCCGGCACCGCGCTCGTCGCCACCGATCGGCGCACGACCGGATCGCAGGTCGACGACCAGACGATCCAGCTGCGCGTCGCCAACGAACTGTCTGCCGCACTGGGCAAGCTGCCAGTGCACATCAACGTCAACAGCTTCGATCGCAAGGTGCTGCTGACCGGCGAGGTCCCGGACGAGGCCACCAAGGCGCGTGCCGGTGCAATCGCGACGGCTTCGCAGAATGTGCGGGCGGTTGTCAACGAACTCGCGATCCTGCCGCCGAGCTCGGTGTCCGACCGCACCGCCGACACCGCGCTCGCGACGAAGGTGCGGGCGGCCTTCGTGAACACGCGCGAGATCGCCTTCAACTCGGTGGAGATCGTCACCGAACGCGGCATCGTCTACCTGCTCGGCCTCGTGACCGAGCATGAAGGGCAGATCGTTGCGCAGGTGGCGAGCAAGGTGTCCGGCGTGAAACAGGTGATCAAGGTATTCGACTACGCGTCGAAGGAAGAGATCGATCGACGGCGCGCGACCACGGCGACCGGGGCCACGCCGACGGCGCCCGCAACTGCTCCGGCAGCGACGCCCGCGGCAAAATAGCCACGGCAGGAGCGGGCGGCCCTTGGCTGTTTGGCAGCCGAAGGTTACGGCGCGTCGCTTGGCGGCATGCTATCGCCGGCGGATACAAGGTGATCAACGGTCACTTCGTCCATTGCGCGTGCGGGCCCTTGACTTATAGTGCGCCGCTCCCGAAGGCCTGAAGGCCTGCGGGAGCTCCGAATTTCCAGATGGAGGGTGAAATGGGCTGGATCATCGTGCTCGCCGTTCTCGCGGTTGTCGTCTTCTGGGCGGTCGGGGCGTACAACCGTCTGGTCAGCCTGCGCAACAAGTTCAAGAACGCCTTTGCGCAGATCGACGTCCAGCTCAAGCGCCGTTACGACCTGATCCCGAATCTGGTCGAGACCGCGAAGGGCTACATGAAGCACGAGCGCGAGACGCTCGAGAAGGTGATTGCCGCCCGCAACACCGCAGTGACGGCGAACGCGGCAGCTGCGGCCGACCCCGGAAGTGCGAGCGCGATGCAGGGGCTGATCGTCGCCGAAGGTGCGCTCTCTGGCGCACTGTCGCGGCTGTTTGCGCTGGTCGAGGCCTATCCGGACCTGAAAGCCAACCAGAACATGATGCAGCTCACCGAGGAGCTGACCGGCACCGAGAACAAGATTTCGTTCGCGCGGCAGGCGTTCAACGACTCGGTGATGAGCTACAACACCGCATCACAGCAGTTCCCGACCAACGTGATCGCCGGCATGTTCACCTTTGCACCGGCGGAACTGTTGCAGGCGACCGAAGGCGACGAAGAGCGCAAGCCGGTCCGCGTGCAGTTCTGATCGGATACCGCAGCGGGCGGCTCGCTCCGGCGAGCTGCGCTGACGCGCCGGCGTCGTTCGTCGCGCCCCGTTCACGATGAATTTCTTCGAGCACCAGGAACTCGCGCGCCGCAACAGCCGGCGGCTGGTCGTGCTGTTCGTGCTGGCGGTCATCGCGATTGTCATCGCGGTCAATGTCGCGGCCACGGTGCTCTATCACGTGTTCATCGTGCCCACCGGCATGCGCTGGGGCGCCGCGCAGCTGCCGCACGGTTTTTACGTCACCAACACCGTCGTCGTGCTCGGCCTGATCCTCGGCGGTACCTGGCTGGAAATGAACCGTCTCAAGGCGGGCGGGTCCGCCGTCGCGCGGAGGGTCGGAGCGCGCGAAGTGGACACCTCGACACGCGATCTGCTCGATCGTCGCCTGTTGAACGTCGTCGAAGAGATGGCGATCGCCTCGGGCGTGCCGGTGCCGCGCGTGTTCGTGATGGACAACGAGAACGCGATCAACGCGTTTGCCGCGGGGCACTCGATCAACGACGCCGTCGTCACGGTCACGCGCGGCACGTTGACGAGACTGTCGCGCGATGAACTGCAGGGTGTGATCGCGCACGAGTTCTCGCACATCCTCAATGGCGACATGAAGCTCAACCTGCGGCTGATCGGCGTGCTTTACGGCCTGCTGATTGTCGCGCTGGCGGGACGCTTCCTGCTCGAAATCGGTGGGCGCAGCCGCGGCGGGGGCAGCCGCAGCAGCGGCAGCGCGATCGCGGTCCTGTTCGCCGCCGGGTTGCTGCTGTGGATCCTCGGCTACATCGGCGTGTTCTTCGGCCGGCTGATCAAGGCGGGCGTCTCGCGCCAGCGCGAGTTCCTCGCTGATGCCAGTGCGGTGCAGTTCACGCGCAACCCCGACAGCATCGGCGGCGCGCTGCGCAAGATCGCCGGGCTGTCGAAGGAGACCGGCCTGGGCACGCGCATCGAGCATCCGCAGGCCGAATCGCTGTCCCACCTGTTCCTCGGCGCCGCACGGCCGAGCTTCGTGCGCGGCATGTTCGCAACGCATCCGCCGCTCAGTGATCGCCTGCGACGTATCTACGGGCGCGCGGTAGAACCGATAGCGGCGCCGGAGAATGCCGTGGCGCTGGCACTGGGCGGTCTGAGTCCGGCCGAGATGCAGCGGCCGCGATCGCCGATCGAGTTCATCCCCTCGGACACGGCGCTTTCGGGCACGACTGCGTTCCCCAAGAACGCGAGTCCGGTAGCGGGACTGGTGGAGCAGGGCGTCGCCTCGGCGAGTGGTGCCGCGGCGGCGAGGGCGAAGGTGACGTCGGACATCGGCACGGTGCGGCCGCGTCACCGCGACTTTGCTCTCGACGACGCGCAACAGGCTTTGCTCCATTCGCTGCGCCGCGCGGCCACGGACGGCACGCGTGCCCAGCTGCTGGTGCTGGCGCTGCTGATCCAGAAGGATCGCGGACTCCGCGGCCAGCAACTTGCATTGGTGACCGAGGTGTACGGCAGCGAGGCGGCAGAGGTCGCCGTGTCGAATCACGAGCAGGTTCAGCGATTGCCGCCTGGAGCACGGCACCCACTGGCCGACGTCGCAATGCCGGCGCTGCGCCGATTGCCGGTCGAGACGCGCGAGGCGCTGCTGCGCACGGCGCACCTACTGATCGCTGCGGACGGTCGGCTCACGGTCAGCGAGTTCCTGCTGTTCACGCTGTTGAAGCGGCGGTTGGGTCGCGACGCCGCGCGCGCCGTTCGGGCCAGCTTCTCCTCGCTGGGTCAGGTGGCGGACGAGGCGGCGCTGGTGCTCGCGCTGGTCGCCGCAGTTCGCCTGCCAGAGCGACCCGAGCACGCGTTCAACGCCGGCGCCGTCCAGGTTCGCGATGCCGAACTGCGGTTTGTCGCGCCGGACGAGATCCGGCTGGATGCCGTATCGAGCGCGCTCGACCGGCTGAATCAGCTCGCGCCGCTGGCGAAGCCGCAGCTGATCAAGGCCGCGACCGCCGTCGCATTCGTCGACGACACGACCAACTGGAAGGCCGCAAGCGCGCTGCGCATGATCTGCGCGGCGCTCGATGCACCACTGCCGCCGCAGATCATCGAGGCGGAAGGCAGCTAGACGCTCATCGCCAGATTTCGCCGAGCAGCGCGGTCACTCCCGCCAGCAGCGCCAGCACGCCGAGGACGATGGCGCCGGTGCGAAGCGCCCGCAATGCCGCCGAGCCGCTGCGCGTGAATGCAGAGCCGGCCAGCGGCAGAACGACGGCCAGTACCAGTGCGGTCACGGCCACCTTCAGGGCGAGTTCCTGCCAGGGAAGCATCTCGGTGTCCTCTTGTGAGTGAGCTCAGCGTAGTCCAGCCGGCGTTGCGAACCAAGGATCGCGTGCACACGAAAAACCGCGCGATCTGACGGTAATTCAGACGGAGAACGACCCCGGCTCAGTGGCCCTGCAGCCGCGCGACGATGATTCCGGCGATGAGCGGAGCGAGGGCCAGCAGACCGGCTACGGTGATGCTGAGCCCGCTGGCGTCGTCGGTCGCTCCCTGGAACGTGGTGAACAGGCCGACGAGGAAGGCGGTGGCCAGGGTCACGAGCACGCGGCCCCTGGGACGGCGCAGCAGCAGCGGATAGACGAAGATGCCGAGCACGACGATCAGCGCGATCGTGACCGCACCGCTGATCGCGACAGGGATCCCGAACATCTCCTAGTCCGCGCGCCGCAGGCCGGCCGCGTGAGCCTGTTGGTCAGCGTGGTAGCTCGACCGCACCATTGCACCGCACGCGGCGTGGGTGAAACCCATTCTTGCCGCCTCGGCCTCGAACATGCGGAACACGTCCGGATGCACATAACGGCGCACCGGCAGGTGATGACTGGTCGGAGCGAGGTACTGGCCGATCGTCAGCATGTCGACGTCGTGGCCGCGCAGATCGCGCATCACCTGCAGGATCTCGTCGTCGGTCTCGCCGAGTCCGACCATCAGGCCGCTCTTGGTCGGCACCTCGGGGACACGCTGCTTGAACTCTTTCAACAGCGTCAGCGAATTCTGGTAGTCGGAGCCCGGTCGCGACTCGCGGTAGAGCCGCGGCACCGTCTCGAGGTTATGGTTCATCACGTCGGGCGGCGCGGCCTCCAGGATCGCCAACGCACGCTCCAGCCGCCCGCGGAAATCTGGCACCAGCACCTCGATCTGCGTCGCCGGTGAAAGCTTCCGTGTCGTCCGGATGCAGTCGACGAAGTGCTGTGCACCGCCATCCTTCAGGTCATCGCGGTCGACCGAGGTGATGACGACGTAGTTGAGCTTCAGCGCGGCGATCGTCTTGGCCAGGTTCATCGGCTCGTCGACATCGAGGGGGTCGGGACGGCCGTGGCCGACGTCGCAGAAGGGGCAGCGACGTGTGCACTTGTCGCCCATGATCATGAAGGTCGCCGTGCCCTTGCCGAAGCACTCGCCGATGTTCGGGCACGTCGCTTCCTCGCACACGGTGTGCAGCTTGTGTTCGCGCAATATGGCCTTGATTTCGTAGAAGCGCGTGGCCGGCGACCCCGCCTTCACCCGTATCCACTCCGGCTTCTTCAGCGCTTCACTGGCCGGCACCGGCTTGATGTCGAACTTCTTGAAGACCTTGCCGGTCTTGTCCTCGCCCTTGAGCTTGGCGTAAGGGTCGCGCGTGGCGGGAGGGGTGTCGGCGGACATGGGGTCTGGCCGCGTTGCATGACGTCGCGGCGCGGCTCGATTCGGCGGTCAGGCAGGAAGTGTAGCCAACGGCCGACGCTTCAAGGCGCGAGATGCACCGCCAGGCGCTCCGACAGACGCACAGCCACGGTCGGCAAGTCGGTGGAAACCCCGAGGGTGGCCAGATCGACCGTCGAAAGACCCGCATAACCGCACGGGTTGATCAGTGCAAAGGGTGAAAGATCCATCGCGACATTCAGCGCGACGCCGTGATAGCTGCGCCCGCGCGTGACCTTGATACCGAGCGCCGCGATCTTCGCCAGTCCGGCAAATTCGCCGGTGCTGGCTGCGCCTTCCCACGGCACGAATACACCGGGCGCGCCCCGCACCCGGCGACCGGCCACGCCGAACGACTCCAGGGTCTGGATCACCGACTGCTCGATGCGGTAGACGAGCTCCTTCACGAAGATGCCGAGTCGCCGCAGGTCGATCAGCGGGTAGGCGACGACCTGACCCGGGCCGTGGTAGGTGACCTGGCCACCGCGGTCGGTCGGCACGACCGGAATGTCCGACGCGGCCAGCAGATGCTCCCGGCGCCCGGCCTGTCCCAGAGTGAACACCGGCGGGTGCTCCACCAGCCAGAGTTCGTCAGCGGTATCGGCGCCGCGCTGATCAGTGAAATCGCGCATCGCCTGCCAGGTCGGCAGGTACTCGGCGCGCCCCAGATCGCGCACGATCATCGGTTCAGAGCACGATCTTGACCATCGGGTGACTGGTCAGGGCCCGATACAGTGCATCGAGCTGTTCGCGTGACACGGCCCGCACGGTGGCGGTGAGCGAGAGATAGTTGCCGTCCTTCGACGTGCGCATCTCGAGTGTCGACGCATCGAAATCGGGCGCGTGCTGCAACACGACCTCGACGATCGCCTGCGCGAAACCGTCGTCGCGACGTCCCATGATCTTGATCGGGAAGTCGGTAGGAAACTCGAGGCCGCGCGGGCCTGGGGGATCGGAAGCGTCAGTCACCGGAATCGGGCAGCGTTGCGCTCCGGAGTGTCGCAAGCGTCATGCCGCCATCGGGCTGCGGCCCAGACCCGCCAACTTGCGCTGCTGCCAGCGGCGCGCGTCATTGCGCTTCTCGGCCTGGAACCACTCCTGCATGCGGCGATACGCCGGACCGGGCACGCCCGAGCCGACCGGCTGTCCGTCAAGCGTGGTGATCGCCAGTACTTCGCGGCCCGAGGAACTGAGCCACAACTCGTCAGCACTCCGCAGCTCCGCCTCCGGCACTGGACGCAATTCGAGGTTCAGTCCATGCTCGCGAGCGAGGTCGTAACTGGCATCACAGGTGATTCCGGGCAGGATTTGCACGGACTTCCGGGGAGCGACAACCGCTCCATTTTTCACCACCATGACGTTGGCACTCGACGCTTCGGTGAGATGACCGTCACGCAGCATGACGGTTTCAAAGGCGCCATGGTCCACCGCGTACTGCTTCATCAGCACGTTGCCGAGCAATGACACGCTCTTGATGTCGCAATGCAGCCAGCGTTCGTCAGCGTGGGTGACGGCGGCCACGCCGCGCTCGATCTGCTCCGTCGGGATCTCGGGCCAGGGTGAGGTATTCATGAACACGGTCGGCGGCACCCCCGCGGGAAAGGCGTGGTCACGCTTGGCCACGCCACGCGTGACCTGCACATACACCGCCTGTCGCGGCCACGGGTGCCGGTCGATGACTTCTTCGAGCAGGTCGAGCCACTGCTCCGTCGTGTAGGGATTCGTCAACTGGATGCCGTCGCAACTGCGCTGCAGACGCTCGCAATGCTGAACTGCGCGGAACGGTGCGCGCATGCCATCGACAGTGTCCACCGGGACCACTTCGTACACGCCGTCACCGAAGATAAAGCCGCGATCGAGGACCGAGACCGTGGCCTCGGCCAACGGTTTCCACTGGCCATTGATGAAGCACGTCGCCTCGTTCCATTCCATCACTTTCGCCTCCGCCACCACAGTCTGACAGCATCGTACGCGCGACCAAAAAGGCCTGCCGGCTGCACCGTTTCAAGCGCAACGATCGGCGCGTCGGCCAGGGTCTTTCCTTCGGCGCTGACCTTCAAGCGGCCGACCGTTTCCCCTTTTATCAGCGGCGCCAGCAGGGGATCCGTGCGCTCGATAGCCGAACGCAGCCCGCGTTCGCCCAGTCGCCGCAGTTCATCGGCCGGCAGCGTGATGTACACGTCGCGGTCCGGGCCGATCGGCACCTCTGAGGCATCGCCCTTCCAAACCTCTGCGCTGGCCAGCACGCTGCCGCCACGGTAGATGCGCACCGTGTCGTACTCCGAAAACCCGTAATTGAGCAGGCGCAGTGCATCCTGAGCACGCACCGCGTCGCTGGGTGCTCCCAGCACGACGGCGATCAGGCGCCGCTCGAATGCACCGTCGCCTGTGCCGCGCGGCCGCGTTGCAGTCGCGATGATGGACCAGCCGCTCGCCTCCAGATGGCCGGTTTTCAATCCGTCGACCGCCGGGTCACTCCACAGCAGCCGGTTGCGGTTGGCCTGCGTGATCCGGTTGTAGGTGAACTCGCGTTCGCGGAACAGGGCGCGATACTGCGGGAAATCCGCGCCGAGGCGCATTGCCAGTCGCGCGAGATCGCGTGCCGTGGAGTACTGCTGGGGGTCGGACTGTCCGGTGGGGTTTGCAAACCGGGTATCCGCGAGTCCGAGTCGACGTGCTTCCGCATTCATGCGTTCCACGAACGCCGCCTCTGTCCCCGAGGCATGTTCCGCCAGCGCGACTGCGGCGTCGTTGCCCGAGGCAACGATGAGCCCGCGCAGCAGCTCCTGCACGGTCACCGGCCGCCCGGGCTCGATGAACATGCGCGATCCGCTGCGTCCGGGGGCCGAGAAGGCAGCGCGCGAAACGTTGACCGGGTCATCGAGCGCAATGCGCCTTTCCGCCAGAGCGATGAACACGACATAGGCGGTCATCAGCTTGCTGAGCGACGCCGGCTCGAGCCGCAGCGTCGGCTCATGCGCAGCAAGCGTCGCACTGCTCGCGGCATCGAGCAGCAGCCACGCCCGCGCCGACAGCGCGGGTGCTTGCGAGTGCACGCTGGAGACGAACAGCAGGACGGCCGTGAACGCGATGCCACGGCGGGTGCGGGCAAATCGTGAAGTCACTTCGGGAAGATGGGAGCGAGACGCGCGCAGTACTGCGTACGATAGCGGAGCGGCGGCCGGGTCCCGGCCCGCTTGCGGAAGATCAGCGTTTGCGCAGCGCGCGCAGGTAATCGGCAGCGGCGGCCGCGCCGAGCGCCGCGGTGACCAGACGTTCGGCCTCGCGCACACGTTCGCGGAAGTCCTCGATGGTGCGGCAGCTCTCGATGCGCAGTGAGACGCCCTCCGCTCCCGGGCCAAGCCGGTCCGTCAGTTCGCGCACGGCGCGACGCTTGGCCTCTTCGAGCGTCATCGGATTGCCCTCTTCGCCCGTCGCCGGCCCCTGCGTCGTCGGCATCGCCTCAGCCTCGCGGCCGAACACCGTCGGCACATCGAGCGAGTGGCTGCCGGTGCTGCGCTGGATCAGCCCCGCCGATTCGAGTTGAGCGATGACGGCGTCGACTTCGCCCGGGCGCAGCAGCACCGACAGCTCATCGATACTGCGCTTGCCGTCGATCATGATCAGCACGCGGCGGGTCGTCATCGACAACTGGGCACTGCGGGCCGCGATCTCGGCCACGCCTTTGGGTGTCTTCGCGTAGACGAGCGACCCGTCCATGTATCCCCGACGCCGTCAGCGGCGATTCTGCGTTCTCGTGGCAATCGCGCAACGCGCGAGCCCAGCGAAGGTTTTAGTGGCTTTGCTCGGCGGCGTCAAATTGGGACATGCCGCGAATGTGTGCGCTTATTCGCGCTTTGATTGTGGTCAGGCGACGGTGGAAGAAGTGGTCTGCACCCGGGATCACCAGTACCGGAAGACCCTGGGGCCGCGCCCAGTCGAGGACCGCGGTGAGTGCGATGGTCTCGTCGTTCTCGCCGTGAATCACCAACGTGTCACCGCGCACGTCGGGCATCGGCCATTTGCCCGCGGCCGCGCCGACAAGCACCAGATAATCGGCCGGGCGAGCGCTCGCTGCCAGTTGCTGCGCAGCCCGTGCAGCCACGAAACTTCCAAAGGAAAAGCCGGCGAGCGCGACGGGGCAGTTGGTCGGCAGGCGCTCGCTGACGCCGTTGAGATCGGGGACGGACCGGACCACGTGCAGGAAGTCGTCGGTTTCGCCGTGGCCGGCATCATGAGCGCCGTGCGATGCGCCCACACCGCGAAAGTTGAAACGCACCGCGAGCCAGCCCAGCGCCGCGAATGTCCGCGCAATCGTCGCCGCCACCTTGTTGTCCATCGTTCCACCGTAAAGTGGATGCGGATGTCCCACACATGCGAGTCCGGTGGCGGGCTGCTGCATCGGCCAGTCGAGTGCCAGTTCGATCTGCCCTGCCGGACCGGCGATGAGCCGCTTCTCGGCGCGCGGTGTCATCAGATGCGCAGGCGATCGACCACGCGGCCGTTGACGAGGTGCGAGTCGATGATTTCGTCGATGTCCTGACGGTCGACGTACGTGTACCAGACGGCATCCGGGTAGACGACGATGCAGGGACCCTCGTTGCAACGGTCCAGGCAGCCGGCCTTGTTGATGCGCACCTTGCCCTCGCCGTTGAGATTCAGGTCCTTGATGCGAGATTTGGCATGCTGCTGCATCTCGGCGGCATGGTGGCGCCCGCAGCAGGCGGCGCCGTCCTCGCGCTCATTCAGGCAGAAAAAGACGTGGTACTTGTAGTGGCTCATGGGCAACTGCGACGAAACACTGATTATAGGGAGCCGCCCCGCGAGGATTCAGTCTCTCACCGCACGCCGCGTCGCCAAGCCGGCGGCGAGGGCGAGCGGCCAGAGCGTAGACAGCCAGCCGGCCAACTCGTTGAAGTTCAGCAGCCGACCTTGCCGCCACTCCTGCAGTTGAGCCAGGTAATACGGGTTCTCCGGAATCGTGTTGACCGCCAGCAGCAGGGCCGCCAGGGCGATCCAGGCCAGGCGCGACTGCCATGCACGCGTCCCCCCGATGGCTGCTGCCAGGGATAACACGGCCAGTGCAATGCCGCCAAAGGCTCCGGGTGTCAGCCACGCCAGAGCGCGTTCCGGGCCGAACTGGACCGCATTGCCGACGGATTTGGCTGCCAGGCTCGCGAGCACGAGGGCAATGAGGATTCGGTAGCGCGGCGCCTTGCGTCGCAAGACCGAAGAGAGCGCGAGCCCCACCGCAAGCAGTGACGAGGCGACCACAAAGGCCTCGCCAAGGACGAACTCCGCCGGGCCAAATTGCTCCGCGTCGAACTGCCACCACTGGCCCCCTAACGCGTTCACCAGGGGTCCGAGGCTGCTTCGCATGTCACCGTTGCCGAACAGCATGGGCTCTGGATAGATCTGCGCGGCCGGCCACAACGCGAGCGCGATCAGTGCCAGTGTCGTGTGCCGCTCGAACCAGCGGTGGCGCCATTCGACCAGCCTGCCGCGGTCGATCAAGGTCGCGGCGAACGGCGCCGCGATGACGGCGCCGGCGACCGAGCCCAGCGCGTTGGTCAGCAGGTCGAGATTCGACGGAATGCGGCTGGGGAGGAAAGTCTGCGCTGCCTCGATCGCGCCCGACAGTAAGAGCCCGGCCAGCGTTGCCAGCGCGATCGCAAGGAGGCCACGGATCTGCGGGTAGAACGCCAGCAAGAGCAGCGCTCCGAGCGGCAGGTAGGCGATGACGTTGACGCTGAGATCGAAGTGGGTGATGTAGCGCGGCAGAGGCGCCGACAAGTAGGCAAACGCATCGATGCCGAGGTCGCGCCATCCGGACCACGGGGCCAGGCCTGAATACAGCAGCAGCAGGCCGTAGACGGCGCAGGCTGCACGCGCCATTGGCGAGGCGCGGCGTCGCGTGACGGGAATGACGGCGGGTGACTGCACGGTGATTCGGCTTCTATGCCGTATGGTGCACAAGACGGCGCGCTCACGAACGGCGGGCCGATGCTACAGTGGCCCGCGGGTATCCAGTGCGCATGCCGGGCCGCGGATCACTTGGGGCCGGGGGTGGTTGTGGCGCAAGCCACAGCGCATCGGTAGCCCGATCCCACGTGTCGCTTGGCCAACGAACATCGCAATTGAGCCCAGAAAGTCCCGCTCCAACGCCCGCCGGCGCATCGCCCGAGTCACCGGCGCTTGATCAGTCCGCACTCGGGCGCTGGCTCGCGGAAGCCGAGTTGGGCGAACCGGTCGAGGTCGTGGTTGTGCCGACGACCGGATCAACGAACGAGGATCTGCTGGTCCACTGCCGCCGCCACGGGCCGGCATCGGTAATGTTGCGTGCAACCGATGAGCAAACGGCGGGCCGCGGACGCCAGCGTCGGGCCTGGGTGGCACGACGTCGCTCGGCCTTGCTGTTTTCGCTCGCGGTTCCGCTGCCTTCGCTGCCGGCCGCCCTGCCGGCTGTCACGCTCGCCTGCGGCGCCGGCCTCGCCGATCATTTCATCGCGCACGGAGCCTCGGTGCGGGTCAAGTGGCCGAACGACCTGCTGCTTTCGGGACGCAAGCTGGCGGGCGTGCTGTGCGAACTGGCGGTCGATCCTGACGGCGGTGCGACCCTGGTGATCGGTGTTGGCGTCAATGGCTGGTTGAACGACGACGATCGCACCCGAATCGGGCAGCCCGCCGCCGCGTTGAGCGAGGCGGTGTCATCGGCACTTCTGGCAAGCCAGCGTGAGTCCTGGATCGCCGCACTCGCGGCCGTGGTGTTGCGCACCGCGCGCCGTTTCACGGCCGAAGGGTTTTTGCCGTGGCGTAGCCGCTTCAACGAATTGCTCGAAGCGCGTGGCGAACTCGTCGACGTCGTCGACGACGGACAAGTCGTGGCGAGCGGACGCATTGTCGAGGTCGACACCATTGGCCGCCTGATGCTCGCGACGGTGAGCGGTCAGCGCGCCATCAGCGTTGGCGACGTCTCGGTGCGACTGGCGCCGACGGATCGGACCGCGCCATGAGACTGCTGATCGATGTCGGCAACACCGCACTCAAGTGGGCGCTGGTGGATGCTGCCGGGATGCCGGGTACGGCCTGCACGGAGGTGCATCGCGGCACCGACGACCTGGCGGCGCGACTGGCGTCGGCGTGGCAGTCGGTGTCGCTTCGCAGCCCGGCGCTGGCGTGCTCGGTCGCCGCACCCGACGTAAGCAGTGCCGTGGAGCAGGCCGCGGCGGCATGCGGCGTCGCGGTCCAGTGGCTTGCTGCCGAAGCGCAGCACACCGGCCGGGTCGCACTGATCAATGGTTACCGTACGCCGACGCGGCTGGGTGCAGACCGCTGGCACGGCATGCTGGGGGCCTGCCATCGTCGTCCGGCGCAGTCGTTCGTGCTGATCGCCGCCGGGACAGCGACCACGATCGATTGCGTGGAAGCAGGCGAACCGTTCGCGCGTTTCATCGGCGGCTGCATTGCACCGGGCAAACAGATGATGCTGGAGGCGCTGGCACAGCGCACCGCCGGCCTGCCCCACGCTCGTGGTCATGCGGTCGATTTTCCGGACAACACGGATGACGCGATTGCTACGGGCGTGGCGGACGCGCAGGCGGGGCTCGCCGCGCGGCTGATCGAGCGCTTTGCGCGGCGGCTGGACAAGGCGCCTGCGGTACTGGTGAGCGGTGGCGATGCGGAGCCTGTCGCCGAGCGCCTGCTTGCGAGCGGCGTCGTGCTTGCGATCGAACATAATCTGGTACTGGCGGGCTTGGCGCTTCGCGCCTGGTCGTCCCAATCCCCGTTGCGACAATGAAGCTGTTCTTCCTGCTGCTGCTGCTGGTGAATGTTGCGCTCTTTGCATGGCAGCAGGGCGCGTTTGGTCGCTTCGCCGAATCTGGACGTGAACCCGAGAGAATTGCGCGGCAGCTCGAGCCGGAGCGCATCCGTGTCCTCAGCGAAAAGGACGTCCAGTTGCTGCGTGAACGCGCAAACCAGGCGCGCGCGGCTTCTGCCGCGGCGTCGGCCGTGGTTCCTGATCTTTCGGTGCCTCAGGCCTGTGTCGAGTTCGGCGACTTCCTTGGCGCGGACATTGGTCGAGTCGAGACCGCGCTGCTCGGGCTCGGGCTCGGGTCACGGCAGACGGCTCGCGCGGTCGAGTTGCCCGGCTGGTACATGGTCTATGTGCCGCCTTACAAGACGCGGGCAGAGGCCGATCGTGCAGCGGCAGACCTGGTCCGCCGTGGCCTGAAGGACGTCCTCGTGCTGGCGGAGGGTCCGCTCCGCTTTGGCCTCAGCCTCGGGTCATTCCGCGACCCGGAACTCGCGAAGGCGCATTTGTCGTCCGTCGAAAAGCTGGGTGTGAAGCCCGTGCGCATGTCCGACAAGCCGGCCTCGCTCAGCGCCACGCGCTACCAGTTCCGCGAACTCGACGCGACTGCGTCGCGGCAACTGGCCGAGATCCGCAAGGAGTTTCCGGCGCAATCGATACGTCCTTGCAGCACCGGCTGATCGATCGAGGACGACGAAGTCAGTGGCAGGCTGGCTCAGCCCGATCCGGAAAGTTGGGAAAGCAGCGCATCGATCAGCGCCGGCACCTGTGCCCGCCGCCCCGCCGCCACCACGCCAGGTGTTGTGCGCCGCCGCTCCGCCCATATCGGCGCCGGAAAGTGCGCGTCATCCGCAAACCGCGGAATCAGATGCCAGTGCAGGTGCGGCGTGACGTTCCCGAGGCTCGCGACATTCATCTTGTGCGGGGCAAGCACCTGGCGCTGGACCTGCTCGACAGTGAACACGACCTGCATCAGGTGCGCGCGATCAGCGGGCATCAGGTCTGTCATCTCGCGAACATGGGCGTTCCAGATGACACGGACAAAACCGGGATAGTCGGCCTCATCGACGATGACGACACGCAGTCGGCCATCGTCGTACAGCAGTCGGCCGCCGGGGCCGGTGCACAGCTCGCAGGTGGGCGTACTCATCTCGGTTCCTCGTTCAGTCTCAGGTTAAGCTTGCGGCGTCACGTTGCCGAGGATCCTTGCGAAAATGCCTCCTGTTCAACTCCGACGTGCCGCCGTGATCGCGCTGGCGGTGACCCTACTGGTGGGCTGTTCGACGACCGAAACGGCCGAGGGCGAGACTGCATCCCACCGCCAGTACCAGACGGGCAGCAATGTGCCACGCAAGAACCGCAGCGGCGACAAGGTGCAGACCTACGATTCGGACTCCGTGCAGGCGCCGCTGCCGCCGCCGTCTCGGCCGCCGGCTGGCGCAGGCGGCGGTTAGTCACACCAGCACGCGCTCGATCCCGCCGGCATTCGCCTGGTTCACGTACGCGGGCATCCACTGGCTGCCCAGAAGGTGCCGCGCCATCTCGACAACGATGTAGTCGGCATCGACGTCGGCGTCATCGTTGTAGCGCTTCAGTCCCTGCAGGCACGACGGGCATGATGTCAGCACCTTGATGGCGCCGTCGAAGCCGTCGGCGCGCAGGGTGTCCGCCGCGCGGCGCACCTCGCGTTCCTTGCGGAACCGCACCTGGGTCGCGATGTCCGGGCGCGAAATTGCGAAGGTGCCCGACTCGCCGCAGCAGCGGTCATTCTTCGCGATGATCGTCTTGTCGGCGGTCGAGACCAGCGCGTTCACCGTCTTCAGTGGATCCTGCTGCTTCATCGGGCTGTGGCAGGGGTCGTGGTACATGTAGCGCACACCAGTCACGCCCGCCAGCTTCGCGCCTTTTTCGAGCAGGTACTCGTGGATGTCGACGATGCGGCATCCGGGGAAGATCTCCTCGAATTTGTACCCCATCAGCTGGTCGTAGCAGGTGCCACAGCTCACGACGACGGTCTTGATGTCGAGGTAGTTCAGCGTGTTTGCGACGCGATGGAACAGCACGCGGTTGTCGGTGATGATCTTCTCGGCCTTGTCGAACTGGCCGCTGCCGCGCTGCGGGTAGCCGCAGCAGAGGTACCCCGGCGGCAGCACTGTCTGCACGCCGACATGCCACAGCATCGCCTGCGTCGCCAGCCCGACCTGTGAAAACAGCCGCTCCGAGCCGCAGCCCGGGAAGTAGAACACCGCCTCGGACTCGCTGCTCGTGCGCTTTGGGTCGCGGATGATCGGCACGTAGCGCGCGTCCTCGATGTCGAGCAGCGCGCGCGCGGTCTTCTTCGGCAGGTCGCCCGGCATCTTCTTGTTGACGAAGTGAATCACCTGCTCGGTGATCATCGGGCGGCCGCCGGTCGTGGCCGGCGGGTGTCTGGTCTGCACCTTCGCGGCCGGCTTGAAGAAACCGCTGGCGATTCGCTGGGCCTTGTAGCCCCATTCCAGCATCAGCGTGCGGGCGATCTTGATCGTCTGCGGGTCCTTGACGTTCAGGAAGAACATTGAGGCGGCCGTGCCGGGGTTGAATTTCTTCTTGCCCATGCGGCGCAGCAGGTCGCGCATCACCATGCTGACGTCGCCGAAATCGATGTCGACCGGGCAGGGCGACAGGCACTTGTGGCAGACGGTGCAGTGGTCGGCGACGTCCGAAAATTCGTCCCAGTGCCTGATGCTGACGCCGCGCCGTGTCTGCTCCTCGTACAGGAATGCCTCGATCAGCAGTGAAGTCGCGAGGATCTTGTTGCGCGGCGAATAGAGCAGGTTCGCACCCGGCACGTGCGTCGAGCAGACCGGTTTGCACTTGCCGCAGCGCAGGCAGTCCTTGATCGCGTCCGAGATCGACTTGATGTCGCTCTGCTGCATGATCAGCGATTCATGCCCCATCAGCCCGAAGCTGGGCGTGTAGGCGTTCGTCAGGTCGGCGCCGGGCAGCAGCTTCCCCTTGTTGAAGCGGCCCTCGGGATCGACGGAATTCTTGTAGCGGCGGAAGTCGGCAGTCTCGTCTTCGGTAAGGAACTCGAGCTTGGTGATGCCGATGCCGTGCTCGCCGGAGATGGCGCCGTCGAGATCGCGCGCGATCTGCATGATGCGCGCCACCGCGGCGTTCGCCCGCTGCAGCATCGCGTAGTTGTCGGAATTGACCGGGATGTTGGTGTGCACGTTGCCGTCGCCGGCATGCATGTGCAGCGCGACGAACACGCGGCCGCGCAGCACTTCCTTGTGGATCGCTTCGCACTGTGCCAGCACGGGCGCGAATGTGGCGCCCGCGAAGATCCGCTCCAGTGGTGCGCGAACCTCGATCTTCCAAGACACGCGGACCGTGTGGTCCTGCAGCAGGTCGATGATGCGCAAGCCGGGGCGCTTATCGAATTCGGTGGTCAGGTGCGTGAGGCCGAGCTGGTTCAGCTCCGGCAGCGACGCAGCCAGCGGTGCGTCGAAGTGCGTCAGCAGCCACTGCCAGCGGCGGCGTGTGTACGCGATGAGCTCGCGTGCCTGTTCGGCGCGGTCGCCGACGATCTCCGAACGCGACAGGCGGTCGACCTCGAGGTCATCGGACTTGCCGAGCGCGAACGGCGAGGCGAGGTAGGCGTCGAGCACGTTCAGCAACTCGAGCTTGTTCTCGATCGACAACTCGATGTTCAGGCGTTCGATGGCGTCGGTGTACTCGCCCATCCGCGGCAACGGAATGACGACATCCTCGTTCAGCTTGAAGGCATTGGTGTGCTTGGAGATCGCCGCCGTCTTGGCGCGGTCGAGCCAGAAGCTCTTGCGTGCCTCGGCACTGACAGCCACGAACCCTTCCCCGCTGCGTGCGTTGGCCATGCGCACGACTTCGGAGGTGGCATGCGCTACCGCGGCATCGTCCTCGCCGACGATGTCACCGACCAGGACCATCTTCGGCAGCCCGCCGCGACGCGACTTGGTCGCATAGCCGACGGCGCGCAGGTAGCGATCATCGAGGTGCTCGAGCCCCGCAAGGATCGCGCCGCCCGGGCGTCGCGCCAGATAGTCAGTGATCTCGACGATCGACGGCACCGCCTCCTGCGCGCGGCCAAAGAATTCCAGGCACACCGTGCGGATGTGCTTGGGCATGCGGTGCACGATCCAGCGTGCCGACGTGATCAGACCGTCACACCCCTCCTTCTGCACGCCGGGCACACCGCCAAGGAACTTGTCCGTGACGTCCTTGCCGAGACCCACCTTGCGGAAGCTCGCGCCGGGCAGGGCGATGCGCCCGGTGCGCAGCGCCTTCGCCCTGGCGGCGGGCTGCCGGCCGTCCTTCCACGTCAGCTCGAACACGGCCTCTGCGGCGTCGTGGATCTTGCCGAGGTTGTGGCCGACGCGCTGCACTTCGAGCCAGTTGCCGTCGGGGTCGACCATGCGCCACCAAGCCAGGTTGTCGACCGCGGTGCCCCACAGCACGGCCTTCTTGCCACCGGCATTCATCGCGATGTTGCCGCCGACGCAGGAGGAGTCGGCCGAGGTGGGGTCGACGGCGAAGACATACCCGCCGCGCTCGGCCGCGTCGCTGACGCGTTTGGTGACGACACCCGCTTCCGAGAACACCGTCGGCACCGGCGTGTCGACTCCCGACAGCGCGACGGCCTCGACTTCGGAGATCGCCTCGAGCTTCTCGGTATTGATGACCGCCGACAGCGGCGTCAGCGGGATCGCGCCGCCGGTGTAGCCGGTACCGCCGCCGCGCGGAATGATCGTGAGGCCGAGTGCAATACACCCCCGCACCAGGCCCGGAATCTCGTCTTCGCTGTCGGGTTGCAGTACGACGAATGGGTACTCGACGCGCCAGTCTGTGGCGTCGGTCACATGCGACACGCGTGCGAAGCCGTCGAAGCGGATGTTGTCGTCGCGCGTGTGGCGCGCGAGCTCCCGTCGGGCGGCCTTGCGCAGGTCCCAGGTCGAGCGGAACTCGACCTCGAAGCTTTGTACCGCCTTGCGCGCGGCCGCCAGGAGCTGACCCACCTTTGCATCGCGTTCACGGTCGGCCGGCTCGCGTCGTTTCTCGATTTCGCCGAGCCGGTGATGCAGCGCTTCGATCAGCGCCGCGCGACGCTTCGGGTTGTCAAGCAGGTCGTCCTGCAAATAAGGATTGCGGCGCACGACCCAGATGTCGCCCAGCACCTCGTACAGCATGCGTGCCGAGCGGCCAGTGCGGCGTTCGCTGCGCAGTTCGTCCAGCACGCGCCACGCTTCGGCGCCGAGCAGGCGGATGACGATCTCGCGGTCGGAGAACGACGTGTAGTTGTACGGAATCTCGCGCAGCCGGGCCGGCGGTTCGGCGACGGCAGGCTCGGGGCGCAAGGCCTGGGGCGGGACAGGAGCGTTCATGAGGGTCGGGCCCGAACGGGGGCCCAGTGGACGCTTGGAACGGAATTGTATCTTGTGCGCTGCAGCGAAACCTGATCTCCCCGCGATGGCTTAGCGGCGTGCAGCGCCGCCGGGAGTCAGGCCACCAGCGGCGGCTCCGGCATCGCGGCGATCTGCTCGCGCAGCTCGAGGATGCGATCCTCCCAGTAGCGCGGCGTGTTGAACCACGGAAAGGCCGCCGGGAAAGCAGGGTCCTGCCAGCGTCGCGCGATCCACGCGGCGTAATGGATCAGGCGCAGGGTGCGCAACGCCTCGACCAGGTGCAGTTCGCGGCGGTCGAAATCGCTGAAATCCTCGTAACCGGCGAGCAGGTCGCTCAAGCGTTGAGTCTGTTCGGTGCGATCGGCGCCGAGGAGCATCCACAGATCCTGCACGGCGGGGCCGGAACGGGCATCGTCGAAGTCGACGAAGTGCGGGCCGCGCTCGGTCAGGCCGTCGTACCACAGCACGTTGCCTTCGTGCACATCGCCATGCAGTCGGATGGTCGCGACATCGCCGGCGCGGTCGAAGGCGTAGGCGACCTGGTCGAGCGCCTGTTGCGACACGCCGGCATAGACATCGCGCAGCTCGGGCGGCAGCCAGTCATGCGCCATGAGATAGTCTCGCGGCTCGCGGCCGAAGCTCGCGATATCGAGCGCAGGTCGCGAGTCGAACGCTCGGCATCGCCCGACCGCATGCAGCCGACCCAGGAAACGGCCGATCCACTCCAGGACCTGCGGGTCGTCGAGCAGCGGGGCCCGGCCGCCACGGCGCGGGAAGACGGCGAAGCGGAATCCCTCGAACTGATTGAGCGTCTGGTCGCGCAGCCGCAACGGCGGCACCGCCGTTACCTCGGCTTCCGCGAGTTCGGCCGTGAAGGCGTGTTCCTCAAGGATCTGCCGGTCGGTCCACCGGCCCGGCCGATAGAACTTGGCGACGACGAAACCGGTGTGGCCGTCGTCCGCTTCGACACCGACCTGGAACACGCGGTTCTCGTAACTGTTGAGCGCGAGCAGTGAACCGGTGGTGACGAGTCCGGCACTGTCGAGCGCGTTCAGCACCACGTCGGGCGTGAGGCCCGCGTACGGCAATTCGGAGCCGGGAGTTGCTTGCATCGGCCGCATGGTAGGCCAGCAGCATGCGGTGCGCCGCGTGGTACCTTCGGCGCAAGAGGGAACGGAGGACAAGAGGCAACATGCCCGCCCAGGAATACCTGCGCCGCATTCTCACCGCGCGCGTTTACGACGTCGCCATTGAATCACCGCTGGAAGATGCGCCCCGCCTGTCGGAGCGGCTCGGCAATCGCGTGCTGCTGAAGCGCGAGGACCTGCAGCCGGTGAAGAGTTTCAAGCTGCGCGGCGCCTACAACAAGATGTCACGGCTGTCGCGCGAGCAACTGAAGCGCGGCGTGATCGCGGCGTCGGCTGGCAACCACGCGCAGGGCGTTGCGCTCGCTGCGCAGAAGCTCGGCTGCCGCGCGATCATCGTGATGCCGGTGACGACCCCGCAGGTCAAGGTCGAGGCGGTGCGCGCTCGCGGCGCCGAAGTGGTGCTGCATGGCGACTCCTATTCGGACGCCTACACGCATGCGCTTGAGCTGCAGGCGAAGAAGAAGCTCACCTTCGTGCATCCGTTCGACGATCCCGACGTGATCGCCGGGCAGGGCACGATCGCGATGGAAATCCTGCGCCAGCACCATCCGGTCGAGCACGGGCCGATCCACGCGGTGTTCGTGGCGATTGGCGGTGGCGGCCTGATCTCCGGCATTGCTGCCTATTTCAAGGCACTGGCGCCGGAGGTGAAGATCATCGGCGTGCAGACCGTCGACTCCGACGCAATGGCGCGGTCGCTGGCGGCCGGCCGGCGCGTGCAGTTGCACGAGGTCGGCCTGTTTTCCGATGGCACGGCGGTGCGGCAGGTCGGCGAGGAGACCTTCCGGCTGTGCAAGCAGTACGTCGATGAGATCGTGCTGGTCGACACCGACGCCATCTGCGCCGCGATCAAGGATGTGTTCGCCGACACCCGGTCGATCCTCGAGCCTGCGGGCGCGCTGGCGATCGCCGGCATGAAGGCCTATGCGGCGCGCGAGAAACTGAAGGGTCGCACGCTGGTCGCCATTGCGTGCGGCGCCAACATGAACTTCGACCGGCTGCGCTTCGTTGCCGAACGCACCGAGGTCGGCGAGGCGCGCGAGGCGCTTTTTGCGGTGACGATCCCGGAGGAGCGCGGCAGCTTCAAGCGCTTCTGCGAACTGGTGGGCAGCCGCAATGTCACCGAGTTCAACTACCGCATCTGTGACGCAGCGGTTGCGCAGGTGTTCGTCGGCATCAGCACGTCGAACGCCGGTGACAACGAAAAGCTGGCAAAGAGCTTCCGCCAGCACGGTTATGCGACGGTCGACCTGACGCACGACGAGCTGGCCGCCGAACACGTGCGCTATATGGTCGGTGGCAAGAGCGTGCTTGCTGCGGGTGAAGTTATCTACCGCTTCGAGTTTCCCGAGCGGCCGGGTGCGCTGATGAAATTCCTGACCAGCATGGCGCCCGGCTGGAACATCTCGATGTTCCATTACCGCAACCAGGGTGCGGATTACTCGCGTGTGCTGGTCGGCTTGCAGGTGCCGCGGGCGGAGCGCCGCGCCTTCACCCGGTTCCTCGACGAGCTCGGCTATCGGCACTGGGACGAAACGAACAATCCGGCGTATCGACTCTTTCTCGCCTGACGGAGACAGCGATGCTGCGTCCGATACTCAATTCGAGCCGGTACCTGGTTTTGGCGGCCGTCGTCGGTGCGCTGGCCGCGTCGCTCGCGCTGTATGTCTACGGTCTCGCCGAGACCGCTGTCGTGATCTGGCGTGCCGTCGAAAAGGCCGAGGTCAGCAGCAAGGGCGCCAAGGCGATGGCGCTGGAGTTCATCGAAATCGTCGACCTGTTCCTGCTCGGGACCGTGCTGCTGATGATCAGCCTTGGCTTCTATGAGCTCTTCATCAACTCGGATCTGAAATTGCCCGAGTGGCTCCAGATCCGCACCTTCGACGACCTGAAGCTCAAGCTGGTGGGCGTCGTCATCGTCGTGCTGGCCGTGCTGTTTCTGGGACATGTCGTCGCCTGGAACGGCGAGCGCGATCTGCTGCGCCTGGGGGCGGCCATTGCGCTGGTGATCGCCGCGCTTACCTACTTCCTGTCTACCGCCAAGGGCGGGAAGGGCTGACGGCGCGCCGCGCCCGCGCACTCAGCGGCACAGGGTGGCGGGCTCCGCGCGAACATCCGTCGAATTTTCTGCATTGCGCTGGCCGAAGCTGCGGCAGCGCACCCGGCACGGCATCGCCATCATGCCTCCCACCAAGAAGTGAACTTCAATCGCGCGGGGGACAGAAATGAATGCGATGACCGACGAGACGTTGGCGATGACCGTTGCCGAGGCCACGATGCAGGATTGGCTGGCGGCGATGACGATGATGAAGAGCATGCCTACGCCGCTTTATGTCGCGCCAGCGCCGGTAGTGTCCACGGCCATGCGGCGGGTCGCCGTGCGTCATGGTCCCGTACCCGTCAAGCGCGTCACGGCTGCTGCGCCGGTGGTGCAGGTCGATAGCGCGGCCCGCGTCGCGGGTGCGCGCACGCTCTACTGGGTCACCCTCGCCGTCGCTGTCGCTGTGCTCGCGTTTCAGTAGCCGCGCTCGCGGCAGGCTTTCGAGGTCGGGTCAGGCAGGCAAGCGGCTTGCAAGGCTCAGGCGCATCCCCACTTTCGGGGTTCACGCTGAGCCGGAGCTGCCATGGTGACTGCCGTTTATACCGTCCCCAAAGCGGGCCGCGAGGAGCGCAAGCGCCTCGCCCGTGAGCGCCTTTTGCGGCTGTCGCACTTGATGGACGCGGCGATCGAGGTGCCGATCCTGCGGACCCGGATGGGTCTCGACGCAGTCCTGGGTGTCGTTCCGGTGGCGGGTGACCTGTTATCAGCCGTCATTGGTCTGTACCTCGTGGCGCAAGCGCGTGAACTCGGCGCCTCGCGCTGGCTGCAGGCCCGCATGGTCGGTAACCTGCTCGCGGACGCGGCTCTGGGTGCCGTGCCGGTCGCCGGGGATATCGCCGATGTCTATTTCAAGGCGCATATGCGTAACCTGAGGCTGCTGCAGAAGGAACTCGGCGAGCCTTTCATCGACGCGTCAGCTTCGGCCCGACGCCGCTGACTCGTCAGCGCGGTCGGTCGCGCGAGGGCATGCGATATAACCACACGGCCAGTCCAACGCCCATCACCGCCAGAGTGACCTTGAGCCACACCGGCCTGACGAAGAACACGATCGACGTGCCGAGCGTCAGTGACATCAGCACGACGGCCGTCAGCTTCGTCTTGTACGGAATGCTGCGGTGATGCTGCCATTCATGCACGATCGGGCCGAAGGTTCGCTGCGCCAGCAGCCATTCGTAAAAGCGGCGTGATCCGCGCGCATAGCAGGCGGCCGCGAGCAGCACGAAGGGGGTCGTCGGCAGCAGCGGCAGGAAGATACCGAGCACGCCGAGGACCAGGGCAAATGTGCCGAGCGCCAGGAACACCCCGCGCATCAAGCGCGAGCGGTGTTCCGCAGGGAGGGCGTGCCGGCTCGGCGGAGTCAAGCGACGCCCGGGCGCTGCGCTATTCCGCTTCGGCGAAGCGGATCACGCCGGCAGTCGGTTCGTCCTCCAAGGCGCACGGCTCCTCGTCGAAGGCGATGTCGCCGTCCGGCTGCGGCCGGCCGGACGGACGCAAACCGGCGAAGTCATGGAGGTTGCGGTCCATCAGGTGCGACGGCACGACGCGCGAGAGGGCATTGAAAGAGTTCATCACGCGACCGGGATAGCGTCGCTCCCAGTCAGCGAGCATGCGCTTCACTTCCTGGCGCTTCAGGTTGTCCTGCGAGCCGCAGAGGTTGCACGGGATGATCGGGAACTGCTTGACCTGGGCGAACCGCGTGAGATCCGCTTCGTGCACGTACGCGAGCGGCCGAATGACCACGTTGCGACCATCGTCCGACACGAGCTTCGGCGGCATGGCCTTGATCCGGCCTCCGTAGAACAGGTTCAGGAAGAACGTGCCCAGGATGTCATCGCGATGATGGCCGAGAGCAATCTTGGTCGCGCCCAGCTCACCCGCAACCCGATACAGGACGCCGCGACGCAGCCGTGAGCACAGCGAGCACATCGTCTTGCCGGCCGGGATGACGCGCGTCACGATCGAGTAGGTGTCCTGCATCTCGATGTGAAACGGCACGCCGCGCCGCTGCAAGTAGTCCGGAAGCACGTGGGCCGGGAAGCCCGGCTGTTTCTGGTCGAGGTTGACGGCGACGACGTCGAAGTCGATCGGCGCCCGTTCGCGCAGCGTCAGCAGAATCTCGAGCAGGCTGTAGCTGTCCTTCCCGCCCGACAGGCACACCATCACCCTGTCGCCACTATCGATCATGCGAAAGTCGCCGATCGCCTGGCCGACCAGGCGCATCAGACGCTTCTCGAGCTTGGCGTCCTCACGTGCCGCCTTGTCCGCGGCGCGGGCGGTGGCAGAAGCCGTGATGTCCGCCTTCACGGCTTGTCCTTGAAGTGGAGCACCTCGATACCGACCGCGTCGACATCCGGATAGACATCCGGCTTCTCGCTGGCGACGCGCACCGCCCGCACCGCCGGGTGCGCGAGCAGGCTGCGGGCGATGTCATCAACCAGAGTTTCCTGCAGGTTGATATGACCCTGATCGATGCGGTGGCGAATCGTCAGGCGGATGAAGTCGTAATCGAGCACTTCGTGGATCTTGTCGTGCCGCGGTGTCGACAGTGCCAGCGGCACGTACAGGTCCACGTTCAGCGCCAGCCGCTGCGCGCCTTCCTTCTCGAACGCATGGATGCCGATGTTGGCATCGACCACGTAATTGCGCAGGAACAAACGGCGGCAATCCGCCAGGCGGGGATCCAGAAGACTCGTCATGACGTTGCGGCGCCCGTGGCCGCGGGCTCCGTCAGGAACATCACGTCGCGCGGGCTGCCGACCAGGTGCTGTCCGCCATCGACGAGCAAGGTTGTTCCGGTGATTGCCTGCGCGCTGGCGACGAACGCGACGGCGCTGGCGACGTCTTCGGGCCGGCTGGAGCGCCCGAGCGGCGTGCCGGTGTGCGCGACCTCGAAACCGGCCTCGCTCTGGGTGCCTGAAGGCAGTGTGATGCCCGGCGCGATGCCGACGACGCGCACGCGCGGCGCCAGCGCCTGCGCCAGCAGCACAGTCGCTTCACGCAGCGCGGCCTTGGAAAGTGTGTACGAGAGAAAGTCCGGGTTCGGATTCCAGAGCTTCTGGTCGAGCAGGTTGATCACCACGCCGCGGTCATCGGCTGTCAGACTTGCATGCAGCGCCTGCGCCAGCAGCACCGGCGCGGCGACGTTGGTGCGCATGCTGCGCGACAGCGCCTCGAACGAGAACGTCGCGGTGTCGTCGTACTCGAACAGCGACGCGTTGTTGACGATGCAGGCGACGTCACCGAGTTCATGGCTGCACTCCGCGAGCAGGCTGCGCACGCCAGCCTCGACCGCGAGGTCCCGGTTAACGGCGACGGCGCGCCGGCCCAGTTCCTCGACGAGGCGCACGGTCTCGAGCGCCTCGTCGCGCGACGTCGCATAGTGCACGGCGATGTCCCAGCCATCGCGCGCCAGCGCGATCGCGATCGCGCGACCAATGCGACGCGACGCGCCGGTGACGAGCGCAGCGCCGGCGGCTCTTGCTTTGCGGCGAGTGACCATGGAGACCTCGAAGGCCGGCAAGTGTAGCGGGGCGCGGTGCGAACACACCTTGATGGGCCGCTTGGCTACCATCCGCCCTGATGCCCACCTCGCGTCCGACCCTACCCGAGCCGACCGCGGATCAGCGGGCACACAGCGAACGGCTGTGCGCCACAGTCGCCCAGGAAATCGATTCCGCCGGCGGCTGGATTCGTTTCGATAACTACATGCAGCAGGTGCTTTACGCCCCGGGCCTCGGCTACTACGCGGCCGGGACGACGAAGCTGGGTGGTGCCGTGACCGGCGGTGACTTCGTTACGGCACCGGAGATCTCGCCTCTCTTTGCGCAGGCTCTGGCGACGCAGGTGGCCGAGCTCTTCGGGAAGGTTCCGGCGCGCATTCTGGAATTCGGCGCCGGTTCCGGCCGCCTGGCGCGTGATCTGCTGGTCGCGTTGCGCGAGCGCGGAGCACCGTGCGAACGTTATTCGATCGTGGAAGTGTCGCCAGATTTCCAGGAACGGCAGCGAGTCCTGCTGGCGGGTGAGGACGTCGAATGGCTGACGGCTGCGCCGTCCGGATTCGCAGGAGTCATGCTGGCGAATGAAGTGCTCGACGTGATGCCGGTGCGACTCTTCGTCAAGCGCGGCGAGCGCGTGATGGAGCGGGGTGTCAGCCGGCGCGGCGAACGATTCGAGTTTGCGGAGCGGGCAGCCGCGCCGGATCTCGCGATGGCGGTCGCAGAAATCGAACGCGAGGTGGGCGCGCTGCCGGACGGGTACGCCTCGGAAATTGGCTTCGCTGCGCACGCGTGGATGCACTCCGCGGCCGACTGGCTGCAGCACGGCGCGCTGCTGGCGATCGACTACGGCTTTCCGCGGCGCGAGTATTACCACCCGCAGCGCCTGATGGGCACCGTCATGTGCCACTACCGGCACCATGCGCATGCCGACGCGTTCTGGCTTCCGGGGTTGAACGACCTCACTGCGCACGTCGACTTCAGTGCGATGGCCGAGGCCGCGCACGATGCCGGTCTGCAGGTGCTCGGGTACACGTCTCAGGCGCACTTTCTGCTGAACTGCGGCCTGATCGATCGACTGAAAGGTGGGCCTACGCTGCA
Organism: uncultured beta proteobacterium; assembly: GCA_963791235.1. Lineage (GTDB taxonomy): Bacteria > Pseudomonadota > Gammaproteobacteria > Burkholderiales > Burkholderiaceae_F > JALORV01. The sequence goes on from CAWBRW010000029.1 coordinate 376,189, forward strand.
GAAGACGAGTGCCGTGCATCGCCTCGTGTCCGAAGCAGAAATGGGCGAACTGTTCAAGGTACTGGCGGTGGGGCGCGGAATCAGCGGTCCCCTGGTCGGCTTTGAAAGCGGCGACCGCACGGCCCGTTTGTAAGCGCCGCGTACACTGGCCGCTCCAATATGAAGTGGCTTCTCACCACCTTTCTGGCGCTGCTCGTGCTCGCCGCGCTGCAACCCTGGCTGCAGCGACTCGGCATCGGCCGGCTGCCGGGCGATGTGCGATTCAAGATCAATGGCAAGGAAGTTCTGTTGCCATTTGCCAGCACGGTAGTGCTGTCGCTGGCGCTGATGCTGCTGGCGCGGCTGTTCTGAAGCGCCGCAACGGCTCTACGGCGCGTCAGAATGCAGCGCGCGGCTGACAGCGACGATACGGGCCTGCCGCACTGCGCGCGGAATCTCTGCCGGATCGTTGCGATGAAGGCTCGCGAGGGCACCGGCATCCACCTCGGAGGCGGCGTGCAGCGCGATGCGAAAGCGTTCCGCCGAGGTCTGGTACGCGGCCTCGAAGGTCTGTAGCAGCAGTTCGAACCTTTCCGGCCGTCGAAAGGCGTCGGCGCGCTCGAGCGCATCGACGATCATGGCCGACGATTCGGCAGTCGCGAAAGTGTCGCGCAGCTCGACCAGAAGGCGGGCCAGTTGTGCGGACTCCTGCGGTACTCGCAGCTTGCCGATCAGGTCGGCCACCGTGCGCGGACTGCGGCACGCGCTGGCGAGTACAGCGAAGCGGGCCGGCAGCACCAGTCCCCGCTCCGCCGCGCGATCGAGCGCGGCGCCGGCAGGTCCCAGATCTTCGAGCTCGCTGTAGAGCCGGTCGATCAGTCCGCTGGTGACCAGCACGTCGATCATGCGCGACGGGCGGCGCTCCATCAGCCCGCGCGACAGCTCCTGCATCACGCGTTCCGGCACCAGCGCGTCCGCCTCGCCATTGGCGACCATGTCCTTCACGAGTTCTGCGGTCTCGGGCGCAATAAGGAACTCGGGGAAGCGCGCCGCGAAGCGTGCCAGGCGCAGGATGCGCACCGGGTCTTCAACGAACGCCTGGCCGACATGGCGCAGGATGCCGGCCCGCAGGTCGCGGGCGCCGTTGTGCGGATCGATCAGCCGCCCGTCCTCGTCCAGCGCCATTGCATTGATGGTGAGATCGCGCCGCGCGAGATCCTCATCGAGCGAGACATCTGGCGCCGCGTGAACGACGAAACCCTTGTAGCCCGGCGCCGTCTTGCGCTCGGTGCGGGCCAGCGCGTATTCCTCGTGGGTCTCGGGGTGCAGGAACACCGGAAAATCGCGCCCGACCGGGCGGAATCCGCGCGCGATCATCTCGTCGGGCGAGCCGCCGACGACGACCCAGTCGCGATCCGTTTCCAGCGCGGTATCGAGCTCACCGCGCCGTTGCCGGTCCTCGCCGAGCAATGCGTCGCGTACACAGCCGCCGACGCGGTAGAACTTCATCAATAGTCGATGACTTCGGTTTCGGCCTGTGCGGCCTCGACCCACTGTCGCATCGCCGGCAGCGCAAGGACCGCGTCGCAGTATGCCGACAGCACCGGCGAAAGGGCGACGCCGTAGGTGCGGAAGCGTGTGGCGACCGGCGCGTAGAACGCGTCCGCGATCGTGAAGCTGCCGAAAAGCAGCGGGCCGCTACTGCGTGCCAGGCAGTCGGCCCAGATCGACTGGATCCGTGCCACGTCGGCAGCGACATCGGCGCGCTGCAGAGCCGTGGCACCTCGCTCCGGCAGGTGCGCGCGAATGTCCATCGGCATGTGGGTGCGAAGGGCGGTGAAGCCCGAGTGCATCTCGGCGCTTACCGCACGCGCTCGGGCGCGCGCGTCGGCATCGGCAGGCCACAGTGTGCCCGCGACATATCGCTCGTTCGCTGTTTCGCAGATCGCGAGCGAATCCCAGACGACCAGAGGCCCATCGATCAGGCACGGCACCTTGCCGCTCGGCGAGCGGGCAAGGATCTCGGACCTGGTTTGCGGTTGATCGAGTGCGATTCGCGCTTCCTCGAATTCCACCCGGCCCAGCTTGAGTGCGAGCCAAGCCCGCAGCGACCAGCTCGAATAGTTCTTGTTGCCGATGACCAGCGTGCGGGTCATTGCCGTGTCCCGGGCTCGCCTGATGCCCGATACACCGGCTCCAGTTCCTTCAGGTCTTCCTGGAACAGGGTTCGATACTCGCCAGCGAAATAATCCGCCGCCTCGTCCGCTGTCTGGCCCGGGGCCTCGTCGCGCGTCAGCCAGCTGAACGCGTTGTAGCGCGAGGTTGCGTACATCATTACCGCGCGGATCCAGCCGTGCGGTCGATCGGCGCCGAGGTCGTTGGCGAGCGTCACGAAGCGGTCGGCGGCGTCGAGGAACTCCTCGGGCAAGTCGTATTCGCGTTGGGCCATGGTTTCTTAACGGTGCGCGCGTGCGCGGAACGTGCCCAGCCGGGCACGCAGGCCCTGGCCGGAGAGATACGCCGCGGCTTCGGTTTCCATCGGATGCAGTTCGATGCCCAGTTCGGCCGGCGCGGTGTACGGCTGGGTGCTGGCGATGTTGTCGCGCTGCATCGAGTCCAGGTTGTCACGCGACATCATCGGTTCACCGGGGGCAAGCTCCATCATCATGGCCTGGGCGCGTGCCAGACCGGCGGGCAGTCCGATCACGGGGCGTGGATGACCCGCGGCGCGGCTGGCGAACTTCACCAGCTCGCGCAGCGTGTAGATGCGCGGTCCGGCCAGTTCATAAGTCCTGCGCACGGTCTTCGGGTTGTCGAGCGCATTGACGAAGGCATCGGCCACGTCGCCGACGTACACCGGCTGGAAGCGTGCACCGGCGTTCGCGATCGGCAGTACCGGCGCCACCATCGCGAGCGCGGCGAAGGTATTGAGGAAGCGATCCTCCGGTCCGAAGATCACCGACGGCTGGAAGATGGTCCAGTCCAGCGGGGAGGTGCGCACTGCGGCTTCGCCGTCACCCTTGCTGCGTTGGTACATCGACGGCCCGTTGGAGTCGGCGCCCAGCGAGCTCATGTGCAAGTACCGGCGTACGCCACGCGCTTCACACTGCCTGACGATGCGGCGTGGCAGCTCCACGTGCGCACGCGCGAACTCCGCTCCATACGGCGTTCCGCGCGAACCCTGCAGGATGCCGACCAGGTTGATTACCGCATCGCGGCCGTCCAGCAGGCGGTTGAGCGTCGCATCGTCATGCACGTTGGCTTCGACGACGTCGATGGTCGGCAGCATGATCAGGTGCTGCGCCCGGGCGCGCCGGCGCACCGGCACCGTGACGTTCAGGCCTCGATCGATGAGGCGATTGACGATGTGTCGGCCGACGAAGCCGGCGCCGCCGATGACCAGGATGTTCGTATGGGGCACGATGGGCCGGGGGAAGGGTTGCAGCGCCCGATTCTATGCGGTGCCGTGACGGCGGCGCGCGGTCAGCGACACTTCAGGGAAGTTCGGTCGAGCCGGCGGCTTTCGGTGCGATCGTACCCATGCGCTGCTTCAGCGATTGCGCCTTGTTCTCGAACAACGCCGCGTAGTAGACGGTGTTCGACATCACCTTCTTCACGTAGTCGCGCGTTTCGTTGAACGGAATCGTCTCCGCGAAGATTGCGCCCTCGACCGGTCGCACCAGACTGGACCTCCAGGCGCGCGGCCGGCCAGGACCGGCGTTGTATGCGGCGGTGGCGAGCACCGTGTTGCCGTCGAGATCGTCGAGCACCAATTTCAGGTAGCCAGTCCCCAGCTGGATATTCATGTCACGTTCGTTGACCCGTGCCGGCGAGAAATCGGCCACGTTCATCTTGCGCGCCACATAGCGCGCAGTGGCCGGCATCAGCTGCATCAGCCCGGCGGCGCCGACGTGAGAGCGCGCATCCGTGATGAACCGGGACTCCTGCCGGATCAGCCCGTAGACCCAGGTCTCGTCGAGTCCCAGCGGCGCCGAGTACTGGACCATCGCATCGCGGAACGGCGATGGAAACCGCTGCGTGAAATCGAATTCGTTGCGAGTGCGGTCTGACGTGTTGATCATGCGATCGAGCAGCGACAGCGAGCGAGCATATTCAGCCGCGGCGAGCAGTTCCCGGTCGCTCATGCCGCGCAGCTGCCAGTTCCATTCGCGATGGCCCTCGACACGCAGGCCGAGCTCGTAGAACTTCTGTGCCCGCGCGAAACCGGGGTTGGCCGCCATCGGCGCGAGGTCCTCCGCGGTCGGTGCCGGGGCACGCGGCGGCAGCACGATCGGAATGCCGAGTTCCTCGGCAGCCAGCTTGCCGTAGAAGTTGAACTGTGACGCGATCCGCGAGAAGTGATCCTGCGCTTCAGCCGGCCGACCCTCCGCTTTCAGGGCCCGGCCATACCAGTAGACCCAGGTCGGATCCGCGCGCAGCGAGGCGGGCATGCGGTCGATCGCCACTTTGACCGTTTGCCAGTCGCCGGCACGCAGTGCGGCCCGCGACTGCCACTCCAGGACTTCATCGGCACGCACCGCGTCCGGGCCGACACCGACGTGTTCACCACCGCGTCGATACCAGTCGTCTGCCTCAGGCATCAGCCGCAGCGCCGCCATGTGACCGATGCGGCCCCAGATGATTCCACGCTGGGCCGGCGTCAGGTGCAGATTGAGCGCGTTGGCGTATTCGGCCGCCTCGCTGGGGCTGTCACGCGCCAGGCGCACGATCGCCACGGTCGCCAGTTCACGCTGGATTTCCGTGAGGCGTCGTTCATGCGCGACCAGGAACGCGGCGGGGCGATCGATCGCCTGCGCCAGCAGCTTCTGGTCGACCGGTTTGCCATTCGCGTCCTGTGCCCGCACCCCCACGCGCTTGGCCGTGGGCAGCTGATTCTGTTCCACCAGCGCGCGGACGCGCTCCCATACCGAGATGCGGCTATCGGCCAGCAGCGCCTCGGTGAGGGCGAGGCAGCCTTCACCGGCCGAGTCCCGCGTGTTGGCGAGCAACTGCCGGGCATCGCGCGCGAGCACGTCGGACTGCGACCCGCTGGCGTTGCGGTATTTCGAGAGCGCGGCGTAACAGCGCAGCTGGCTGTCGTCGGTATTCCAGACCAGCTGCGCCGCCTCGCGCTCGAAGCCGGAGAAGTCCTCGCGGTCCGCGAGGGCGAGCGCCCAATCGAGCCGCAGCCGGTCGGCGACGTAGGTGTTGGTGTGTCGCGCGATGAAGGCTTCGGCCTGCGTGGCGGCGTCCGGATCGCTGCGCAGCCGCGGCGCGAGTTGCCAATACTCGACATAGGCGGCCAGCGGATGCGATTCGAGCTGCGCTCCGAGGAGCCCGAGCCGAGCGCGATCGCCTACCCTGGCGGCTTCGCGCGCGTCGATGAACGCCTGGTCGGTCGCGGAGAGCGCGGGAGCCGCGCTCGCTGCGCCGCGCGCCGCAGTCGAGGTCTTCGTGGGTGCGGCAAGAGCTGGGGCCGCGCAGACCAGCGCCGCGGCGGCCAGCGTATAGACTGCCGTGAATGCAATTGTGCGACGCATTAATCGAGATTAGAGCATGCACGCGCCTCAGCGCGTGAATAGTCGACACTGCGCTGTGTAATTCCGGGTGGCCCTTGGAGAACGACCCGATCAGAAAGTTGCAACGAGAGCACCTGCTGGTCGCGCGAGCCGCGATGCCCGAGCGCGAAGCGCGCGAGCAGGCGCTGCGGGGCCACGTGACGCAGTGGCTCGCGCATTCCGATACGCGCGCGCTAGCGTTCTTCTGGCCGATACGCGGTGAACCCGACCTCCGCGAGGTCGTGGCCGAGTGGCTGGCCGCCGCGTCGCATCGTGTGGCGGCCCTCCCGGTCGTCGACGGCGATGGTCTGGCGTTTCTGGCGTGGACGCGCGATGCCCCGATGCGGGCAGCGGAGTTCGGCATTCCGGTGCCGGCGCACGGTCGGCCGGTCCAGCCCGATGCGCTGCTGATCCCCTGCGTCGGCTTCGACCAGCAACGCTATCGACTCGGCTACGGCGGCGGCTATTACGACCGGACGCTGGCCCGGACTGTGCCGTGGCCGATCTGTGTCGGCATCGCCTTCGAATGCACGCGCATCGATACGGTGGAGCCGCGCGCGCACGACATGCAGCTCGACGTCGTGATCTCCGACGCCGCGATCTACTGATCCCGCAACCCGGCCGCGTTCGACCGAGAGGCGTGTGCTCAGGTCAGGCGATGCGGACCGCGCTCGAATTCGGCGATGACCCAGTCACGAAACGCGGCCACGTGTGCCACCGCGGCGCGCTTGCGGTTGACGATCAGGAAGTAGCGGTATCCGGTCGGCATGCGTAAGTGCGGGAACGGCGTAATCAGATCGCCGCTCGCTACAAGGTCATCGACAAACGGCGTTCGCACCAGCGCGACGCCCTGGCCACGCACCGCCGCCTGCACCGACTGGTCGACGTAGGTGAAGTAAAGGCGCGCCGCGCCGTCGAACGGCGCAATGCGCGCGAACTCGCACCATCGCGCCCAGCTGCTGTAGGGCGCGCTCGGAACGGTCTCGTCCATCGCCAGGATCGGCAGCGTCGCGAGATCTTCGGGCTCGCGCAGCAGGGTTTCGCGGGTGGCGAGCAGACGGGGGCTGAGGGCGGGCGTCGATTCCTCCGTCTGCAGCAGCAAGGCATCGGTCGGGACCGGCGCACCGGGGCGCAGCCAGCGGATGGCGAGATCCACATCATCCGACTCCAGGTCAACCATGCGGTCCGAGGCATCGATGCGGATGTCGATGCCCGGATGCTCGCGCTGGAAATCCGGTAGCCGGGGGACGAGCCACAGGGAGGCGAACGAGGCATACGTGGTGATCGTCACGCGCGGCGTTCCGCCATCGCCGCGGATTTCGTCGACGGTGCGATCGATCGCCAGCAGGGCCTGGCGCACGGTGGCAAACAGTCGCTCACCGGCGGCGGTCAGCTCGAGCGCGCGGGTGCGACGCTCGAACAGTGGGCGCCCGATCTGCCGTTCAAGCGACGCGATCTGGCGGCTGATCGAGGATTGGGTCAGGCTGAGCTCGGCCGCTGCCAGCGTGAACGACAGGTGCCGGGCGGCGGCGTCGAAGCCGCGAAGTGCGCTCAGCGCAATCGGGCGGCGGCGCCGCGGGCGGGGAGGGGTCGCCTGCATCGGTCGAAACTATACATGCAATGCACGCATGCATGGCCTGCGCGCTTTTCGTTTGTCGAGAGCCTTTCAGAGGCGTCCAATGCCTCCGTACTTGCTGAATGGATGCAAGTCCCGCATAGGAGGACATCATGGACTGGGGCCCGACACTGACGAGGACGGTTGACCTGGGATACGAGCAGATGCTGCTGCTGGAGTCGCACCCGCGCACCCGCGTCAAAGTGATCTATGGCGGCATCTGGCTGACGGAGGAAGGCCTGGCGCAGGACGTTTTTGCGTCCAGCGGCGAGGAAGTGGCGCTAAAGTCGCGCGGGCTCGCCGTCGTCGAGGGTCTTGGCTATGCGCGGGTTCAGGTCATGGAGCCGCCGATCGGCTGGAACGCCGGTCTGGCCTTCGTCCGCCGCGCAATCAGCGCGATGGCTGCCGGGATTCGCCGCTTGCCGGTGTGGCATCGCGTGCCGACCCGGTCGCAGCCGGCAGCATGACTTGACGAGCCGGCGATGGCACTCCGCCGGCTATTGCGGCAGGTCGAGCCGCTTCCAGAGCGCGAGCGTCGGCTCGGCCTGGTTCATCGTATAGAAGTGCAGGCCGGGTGCGCCCGCGACCAGGAGCTGCTCACACAGGTCGTTGACCACCTCAAGACCGAAGCCACGGATCGAATCGCGATCGTCCCCGTAGCTCTCGAGGCGACGACGGATCCAGCGCGGAATCTCGGCCCCGCAGGCGTCCGAAAAGCGCGCCAGCTGCGTGAAGTTGGTGATCGGCATGATGCCGGGCACGACGGGCACCGAGCAGCCCAGCGCTTCGGCTTCGTCGACGAAGCGAAAGTAGGCGTCCGAGTTATAAAAGTATTGCGTGATTGCCGAACTGGCGCCCGCCTTCACCTTGCGCACGAAGTTGGCCAGATCATCGGCCGGCGACTTCGACTGCGGGTGGTACTCGGGATAGGCGGCCACCTCGATGTGAAACCAGTCCCCCGTCTCGGCCCGGATGAATTCGACCAGTTCGTTGGCGTAGCGGAAATCACCGGCGCCGCCGGCAGCACCCGACGGCAGGTCACCGCGCAGCGCGACGAGCCGCCGGATTCCGGCCTGGCGATACCCCTGAAGCAGCTCACGCACCGACGCGCGCGTCGTTCCGATGCACGAAATGTGGGGCGCGACCGGATGGCCTTCGGCCTGGATTGCCATCACGGTGTTCCAGGTGCCCTCCTTGGTCGATCCGCCGGCGCCGAAAGTGACCGAGAAGAACGCCGGCTGGACCGTCGCCAACCGCGCCCGAACACCGCGGAGCTTTTCCTCGCCCTCCGGCGTCTTGGGCGGGAAGAACTCGAAACTGAAGGTGCGCTCCGCCACTATTTGCGATCCGGAATCAGATTGGACAGCAGCCAGCCGATCACGCTGTAGAGAATCGCCCCCAGCACCGCGGCCCAGAAGCCGTTGACATGAAAGCCCGGCAGCACCTCGGCAACACCCCAGAACAGCAGCGCGTTGAGAACAACGAGGAACAGGCCCAGCGTCAGGATCGTCACCGGCAGTGTCAGCAGCACCAGCACCGGCTTCACCAGCGTGTTCACCAGACCCAGAACCAGCGCCGCAATCGCTGCCGACTTCCAGTCCTGAACCTGCACTCCGGGATAGATGTACGCGACGCCCAGCAGCGCGATCGCGTTGAGTACCCAGACCAGCAACAGACGCATGTTTGTTCTCCGGGGAGCAGCTTGCCGTTGAAGTCAGGGCGGGCGCCGGGCCGCCCCAAGCCCGCCCTGTAAATTGGTCAGTGAAAAGTATCGTGCATCGGGCGCAACGCGCCCGATGCGAAACTTTCCGACGCTTAGTACCGGTAGTGATCCGGCTTGTACGGCCCTTCGCGCTCCACGCCGATATAGCGCGCCTGCACGTCGGAGAGCTCGGTCAACTGGGCATTCAGCTTCTTCAGCTGCAGACGCGCGACCTTCTCGTCGAGGTGCTTCGGCAGCACATACACGCCGACCGGATACTTGTCGGTGTTGGTGAAGAGTTCGATCTGCGCGATCACCTGGTTGGCAAAGGAGCTCGACATCACGTAGCTTGGATGACCGGTGCCGCAGCCCAAGTTCACCAGGCGGCCCTGCGCCAGCAGGATGATGCGTCGGCCCGGCTTGCCATCCGGACCAGGGAAGATGATGTGATCAACCTGCGGCTTGATCTCTTCCCACTGGTACTGCTTTAGCGACGCGACGTCGATCTCGTTGTCAAAGTGACCGATGTTGCAGACGATCGCCTGGTCCTTCATCTGCTTCATGTGCTCGTGCGTGATCACATGGAAATTGCCGGTGGCGGTGACGAAGATATCCGCCTTGTCGGCCGCATAGTCCATCGTCACGACCCGATAGCCTTCCATCGCCGCCTGCAGCGCGCAGATCGGATCGACCTCGGTGACCCAGACCTGTGCCGACAGCGCCCGCAGCGCCTGCGCCGAGCCCTTGCCGACGTCGCCGTAGCCGGCGACCACCGCCACCTTGCCGGCGATCATCACATCAGTGGCGCGCTTGATGCCATCGACCAGCGACTCGCGGCAACCGTACAGGTTGTCGAACTTGCTCTTGGTGACGGAGTCGTTGACGTTGATCGCCGGGAAGGCGAGACGGCCTTCCTTGGCCATCTGGTACAGGCGTTTGACGCCGGTCGTCGTTTCCTCGGTCACGCCCTTGATCTTCGCCAGGCGCGTCGAATACCAGGACGGGCTCGCGGCCAGCTTGGCCTTGATCGACTTGAACAGCGACTCCTCTTCCTCGCTGGTCGGGTGCGCGATCACCGAGGCGTCTTTTTCGGCCTTGCTGCCCAGGTGCAGCAGCAGCGTCGCGTCGCCGCCATCGTCAAGGATCATGTTGGAGTAGCCGCCATCGGGCCACTCGAAGATGCGGTGGGTGTAGTCCCAGTAGTCGTCGAGTGACTCGCCCTTGACGGCGAACACCGCCGTGCCGCCTGCAGCGATCGCAGCGGCGGCGTGGTCCTGCGTCGAGTAGATGTTGCAGCTCGCCCAGCGCACTTCCGCGCCCAGGGCCTGCAGCGTCTCGATCAGCACCGCCGTTTGAATCGTCATGTGCAGCGAGCCGGTGATGCGCGCACCACGCAGCGGCTGCTGGCTGGCGAATTCCTCGCGGATCGCCATTAAGCCCGGCATCTCCGTTTCGGCGATGCGGATTTCCTTGCGACCCCAGTCGGCGAGCGACAGGTCGGCGACGACATAGTCGTTCGCGGTCTTGCCAGTTGATTTGAGTACGGCGCTCATCTCGCGCCCTCCTTTAGCAGTCAAAGAAGTGGGCGAGCGCCGTTGACACGGCCGACCTTGCGATCGGCTGCTCCGAGCCTGGCGAGGCGGCCGAATCCATCTGGATTCCTCCGCCTCCGTCGCAACGCTCCTCGGAGACTGATTACGGTCGGATGCGACCGCGGACGCGGATTATCGCCTGCGCGACCACGGCCAGCAACCCCGGATAGCCACTAGGCCGCCTTGCGCTTCACGCCGGCGGCGTCGGCCAACTGCTGGGCGCGATCGGTGCGTTCCCACGAAAACTCCGGCTCGTCGCGACCGAAGTGCCCGTAGGCAGCGGTCTTCTCGTAGATCGGGCGCAGCAGGTCGAGCATCTGCACGATGCCGCGCGGGCGCAGGTCGAAGTGCTCGGCAACCAGCTTGCTGATCTGCTCGTCCGGGATGACGCCAGTGCCCTCGGTATAGACGGTGATGTTCATCGGCTTGGCGACACCGATCGCGTAGGCGACCTGCACCTGGCATTGCCGCGCGATGCCGGCCGCAACGACGTTCTTGGCCACGTAACGCGCCGCATAGGCCGCCGAGCGATCGACCTTCGACGGGTCCTTGCCAGAAAACGCGCCGCCGCCGTGCGGGCACGCGCCACCGTAGGTATCGACGATGATCTTGCGACCGGTGAGGCCGCAGTCGCCCTGCGGCCCGCCGATGACGAAGCGTCCGGTCGGGTTGACCAGGTACTTGGTGTCCTTCAGCCATTCCTTCGGCAGCACCGGCTTGATGATCTGCTCGATAACCGCCTCGGTGAACTCGGGCTTCATCTTGTCGCCGAGGCTCATCTCGGGGGCGTGCTGCGTCGACAGAACGACGGTGTCGATCGAGTGCGGCTTGCCGTCGACGTAGCGCATCGTGATCTGGCTCTTGGCGTCCGGGCGCAGCCACGGCAGGCGGCCGTCGCGGCGCAGGTCGGCCTGGCGCTCCACCAGCCGGTGCGCGTAATAGATCGGCGCCGGCATCAGATCGGGGGTTTCGTCGCAGGCATAACCGAACATCAGGCCCTGATCGCCGGCACCCTGGTTCAGGAAGTCGTCGGAGGCACGATCGACGCCCTGCGCAATGTCATTGCTCTGCTTGTCGTAGGCCACGAGGACCGCGCAGCCCTTGTAGTCGATGCCGAACTCGGTGTTGTCGTAGCCGATACGCTTTATGGTCTCGCGTGTGACCTCAATGTAGTCAACGTGCGCGTTGGTCGTGATCTCGCCGGCCAGTACGACGAGGCCGGTGTTGACGAGCGTTTCGGCAGCCACGCGTGAGCGTGGGTCCTGCGTAAGAATCGCGTCGAGAATGGCGTCCGAGATCTGGTCGGCGACCTTGTCCGGATGGCCTTCCGAGACCGATTCGGACGTGAAAAGAAAATCGCTGGACATGGTCCGCTCCTGGTCGAATGTTTCGGGTGCGTTGCGCACTCCTGAGGAGCGCGACGCTTTAGCGGTATTTGCCTCGGCTATGCTGTCGAGGATCGCCCCGCAAGTTGTCGGTTTAACTCGGCGAAGCGCAATTATAGGTCAAGCGTCTCGCGTATCGACGCCCACCTGAACAACCCGTCTGCCGGCCTCTCGCCCGACACTTTCCGTGCTCAAGCTGCTGTTCAAGTGCATCGCGGCCCTGCCACTCGCGACCGTACATGCGATCGGTGGCGCGCTGGGGCAACTCGTCTTCTGGCTCTCCCCCACCTACCGCCGGCGCTTGCGAGACAACCTGGCGCAGGCGGGCTACATCGATTCGGCGCTGGTCCGCGCCGCCGCGGCCGAAGCGGGCAAGCAGGCGCTAGAGACGGCCTGGATCTGGATGCGACCTCGAGCGGACATCATCGCGAAAACCGAAGTCGCGGACATGTCGGTCGTGGATGCGGCGCTCGCCGACGGGCGACCGGTGATGTTCCTGCCGCCTCACCTCGGCAGTTTCGAGGTCACCGCGCAGTTCTATGCGGCTTTTCGCCCCGAGGCCAGGTCGCGGCCAATGACGGTGCTCTACCGCATCCCGCGCAAGTCGGTGCTGCGCGGCATCGTCGAGACCGGCCGCGCTGCGGAGGGCCTCAAGCTTGCGCCGGCGGATATCAAGGGCGTGCGCATGCTGATGCGGGCGATGAAGTTGCGCGAAGTGGTTGGCATCCTCCCGGACCAGGTTCCCTCGCGCGGCGAGGGAACCTGGGCACCGTTTTTCGGCCGCTGGGCCTACACGATGACACTGCCAGCCCGGCTGGCGCGCCAGTTCGATGCGATCGTTCTGTTCGTCTACGGCGAGCGATTGGCCGACGGTCGAGGTTATCGCATCCACCTTAAGCGCCTCGAGGAACCCTTTTCTGGTGACGCCGCGCGCGACGCGGCGCTGGTGAACCGCTGTCTGGAAGCCCTGATCCGGGAACGGCCTGCCCAGTACCTGTGGGGCTACAACCGCTACAAGGTGCCGAGCGGAGCCGAGCCGGCGCCGAGCGAGGCCGTTGCATGAAGCTTTGGCCTGCCAGGCTGGGCATCCTGCTGATCAACCTGACGCGTCACTGGTCGCAGCGCACGCGCACGCGCGTGGCCTACGCGCTTTCCGACCTCATCTGGTGGCTGGCATGGCCGAGACGCCACGTCACACTGGTCAACCTCCGCGTGTGCTTTCCACAGATGTCGGAGGCGGAACGCAAACGGCTCGGCCGGCTGACCTTCCGCAACCTCGCGCGCGCTGCTCTCGATCACTCCGTGCTGTGGAATGCGGATCGCGCGACGATCGAGCGGTACGTCAAGGTCGAGGGCGCGCACCACATGACCGATCCGGCGAATTTGCCGATGATCATCCTGGCGCCGCATTTCGTCGGCCTGGATGCCGGCGGTGTTCGCTGCAATACGCTGGTGCGTGGTGCCTCGATCTACTCACGGCAGAAGAATCCGGTGTGGGACGAAGCGCTGCTCAAGGCGAGGCAGAGATTCAGCGACCCGGTACTGCTGCCGCGGCAGGGGCTGGAAATGCGCAGCGTGATCCGTACGGTCAAATCCGGCCTACCTCTGTATTACCTGCCCGATATGGACCTCGGTCCGGTCAATTCGATCTTCGTGCCATTTTTCGGGGTGCAGACGGCGACGATCCCGATGGTTTCGCGCCTCGCCCGAGTCGCGGGTGCAAAGGTCATGATGGCAGTGACGGAAATGACCGACGACGGCTACATCCTGCACATCGAGCCGCCGTGGCAGAACTTCCCGGGCGGCTCGGTCGAGGAGGACACCGCCCGGATGAACCGCGAACTTGAGCGCTGGGTCCTGCGCATGCCGGCGCAGTACTTCTGGACGCACAAGCGCTTCAAGACACGGCCGGAGGGGGAGCCGAGCCTCTACTAGGCGCCTCGCGTGTACGAGATCGCTGCGCGACCGCACGTGCACCCTCGGCGGAATGGCAAGTCAATCGGCTCCGCTCCGGAGCGCAGCCGACTGATCAGTCTTGAGCGGCTCGCGCAATGCGGGCCATGCTGGAGCAAGTGCACGTGCATCGGCGAAGCCGATGCGTACACTTGCGACGATCATGAAATTGCGCTTCACCAAGATGCAGGGCGCAGGCAACGACTTCGTGATGTTGAATGGCGTCACGCAGCGCATCGATCTGTCGCGCGATCAGTTGCGGCGCCTGGCGGATCGCCGCTTCGGCGTCGGCGCGGACCAGATCCTGCTGGTGGAGGCGGCGTCTCGCGGCGACGTCGATTTCCGCTATCGCATCTTCAACAGCGACGGCGGCGAAGTCGAGCAGTGCGGCAACGGCGCGCGCTGCTTCGTCCGATTCGTGCGCGATCAGGGGCTCACCGACAAGAATGCCATCCGCGTGGAGACGCTGTCCGGGATCATCGAACCGCGACTGGCGAACTCGGGCGAGGTGACCGTCGACATGGGCACGCCGGCGTTCGACGCCGCACGGGTGCCTTTCGATTCGTCAGGACTGGAGCCGCGTCGTGAGCAGGACGATCTGCTGTGGCCGCTCGACGTCGACGGCGGCACGCGCTGGATTTCGGTGCTCTCGATGGGCAATCCGCACGCGGTGCAACGCGTCGACGATGTGGACGACGCGCCGGTCGCCAGCGAAGGGCCGTTGATCGAAAACCATCGGCGCTTTCCCCAACGCGTGAACGCCGGCTACATGCAGGTCGTCGATCGCCAGCGGATTCGGCTGCGGGTCTGGGAGCGTGGCGCGGGCGAAACGCTGGCTTGCGGTACTGGCGCATGTGCCGCCGCCGTGGCCGGCATCCGGCGCGGGCATCTGACCTCGCCGGTCAGTGTTTCCGCGCGTGGCGGTACGCTGGCGATCGAGTGGAGCGGCGGACCGGTCTGGATGACCGGTCCGGCGTCAACGGTTTTCGAAGGTGAGTTCGATCTCTGAAGAGAGGCCCATGCAAGTCCAGGACATCGCCAATTACCTCGCCGGTCATCCGGATTTCTTCGACCAGCATCCCGAGTTGCTGACCAGCCTGCAACTATCGCACCCGCAGAACGGGCAGGCGATCTCGCTGGTGGAGCGCCAGTCGATGATGCTGCGCGAGCGCATCAAGACCCTGGAGGCGCGCGTTGCAGACATGGTGCGCAATGCCCAGGAAAACGACGCGATCTCGTCACACCTGGTGGCCTGGACGCGGGCGCTGCTGCTCGAAGACGATGCCGCGGCGCTGCCGGACCGGGTCGTGGGCACGATGAAGGAGGTGTTCAGCGTGCCGCATTGCGCCTTGCGCCTGTGGTCGGTGAAGCCGGCGTATGCCGCGCAGCCGTGTGCACGGCCGGTGACGTCGGACACGATCTCGCTGGCCAACAGCATGCGCGCGCCGTTCTGCGGGTCCAACGTGGGTTTCGAGGCGGCGACCTGGTTTGACGACGGCGCTTCCGTGCAGAGCCTGGCGATGCTCCCGCTGCGCGTCGGCGCGGATCCCGCAACCTTCGGCCTTCTGGTGCTGGGATCTGCCAACAAGGATCGCTTCCAGATCGGCATGGGCACGATCTTTCTCGAGCGCATCGCCGAACTGGCGAGTGCCGCGCTTGCACGCCTGCGGGCCTGACATGACCCGCGCGAAGCCGTTCATCTTGCGTCGCGCGGAGTCCTGACGTGGCCGCGGAGTCGACGGTCGCTCAATTCCTGGAGGAGTTGCGCGGCCAGCGTCGCGGCTCGCCGCACACCATTGCGGCCTACCAGCGCGATCTGACGAAGCTCGCCGAACTCGCAGCCGGCCGTTCGCCACGGGTTCTGACAGGGCACGACATCCGCGGATTCATTTCGCGGCTGCACGCGGCGGGCCTGTCGGCGGCATCGCTGGCGCGCACGCTGTCGGCGTGGCGGTCGTACTTCACCTGGCTGACCCAGCGCGGGCTGCTGCCGACCAATCCGGCGCTCGGTGTGCGACCGCCCCGCCGCGAACGACACTTGCCCAAGGCGCTGACGGCCGACCAGGCGGTAACGCTGGCCGCCCACGAAGGCGACGCGTCGTGGCTCGCCATTCGGGACCACGCGCTGGTGGAGCTGATGTATTCGAGCGGCCTGCGCCTCTCAGAGCTGGTGTCGCTCGACTGGCGGCACTTCGAGGCCGAAGGAACATTGCCGCGGTCGGCAAGCTGGATCGACCTCGAGGCGGGCGAGGCGACGGTGCTCGGGAAGGGGTCAAAGATGCGCTCCGTGCCGATCGGCGCGCCAGCGCAGGCCGCGCTCGCGCGCTGCATCGAGCAGCGCGCTGCAGTGCGTGGCGCCGACGCGCGCGCGCTCTTCATCTCGACGCGCGGAGGGCGCCTGACGGCACGCAGCGTGCAGGCTCGGCTCGCCGCGCTGGCGCGGCGGCTCGGCCTGGGGGTCCACGTGCATCCTCACGTGCTGCGTCATTCATTCGCGTCACACCTGCTGCAGTCCAGCGGGGACCTGCGTGCGGTCCAGGAACTGCTGGGTCACGCGAACATCTCGACCACGCAGGTCTACACGCGACTGGATTGGCAGCATCTGGCCAAAGCCTACGATGCCGCGCATCCCCGTGCGAAGCGGCGTTCCTGAGATGTCGGGCCGGCGGCGCGGGCTCGGCGCCATCAGGACGCGGCGATGAGCCGGCTCGTCCTCAAGGCGGGCAAGGAGAAGTCGCTGCTGCGGCGCCACCCCTGGATCTATGCAAGCGCCGTGGCGCGAGTCGAGGGTTCTCCGGCGAGCGGCGCGACTGTCGAAGTGCGCAGCGCCGACGGTCGCTTCCTCGCGTGGGCCGCGTATTCCGCGGCATCGACGATCCGCGCGCGGGCGTGGAGCTTTTCAGAAGCGGTGCGGGTCGACGGCGGCCTGCTGCAGCAGCGCGTTCGATCGGCAGTGCAGCGGCGCGAGCCGATGGCGGCAGAGTCCAACGCACTGCGCCTCGTATTCGGCGAGGCCGACGGCCTGCCGGGGCTCATCGTTGATCGCTACGCCGACCAGTTGGTGACGCAGTTCCAGTCGGCCGGAGCCGATGCGTGGCGTGACGAACTGATCAGTACGCTCACCGAGGCGACCGGGTGCGGCAACATCTACGACCGCAGCGACGGGGCGACGCGTGCGCGCGAAGGCCTGCCGGAAATAAGCGGGGTGCTGCGCGGCGCGGATCCGCCTACGCAGATCGAGGTCATCGAGCATGGACTGCGCTTCCTGGTAGACGTCCGGCATGGCCACAAGACCGGCTACTACATCGATCAACGCGGCAACCGGCGTGCGGCGCGTGCACTGGCCGAGTCGCACGTCGAGCGGAGTGGTCGTGGCCCGCGCTGCCTGAACTGCTTCTGCTACACGGGCGGTTTCTCGATCGCGATGCTGGCCGGAGGCGCCGGGCTCGTGCACTCGATCGACTCCTCGGCCGACGCGTTGCGACTGGCGGCCGAGCACGTCACGCTCAACCAACTGTCGCCGGACCGAGCGCGCTGGGAAGATGCGGATGTCTTCACGGCGCTGCGGGCGCTGAAGGCCCAGGGTGAGCAGTTCGACATCATCGTGCTCGATCCGCCGAAGTTCGCCTCGAGCCACCACCACGTCGACCGCGCTGCGCGTGCCTACAAGGACATCAACCTGAATGCCTTGCGGCTGCTCGCGCCGGGCGGCTCGCTGCTGACGTTCTCCTGCTCTGGCGCCATTGACGTCGACCTGTTCCAGAAGATCGTCGCCGGGGCGGTCATCGATTCCGGTGCCGAGGCCTGGATGGTCGCCCGGCTCGGCGCGGGCGAGGATCACCCGCTGATGATGACCGTGCCGGAATCCGAGTACCTCAAGGGGCTGCACCTCGTGCGGGTCGCCTAGTCCAGCAGGCCCCGCAGGCGCGCCGCGTGCCTGCGGCCTCGATCCTCTACACTTGCGCCCCTCTTTTTGCGGCCTGCCGGTTTGCCGGCGGGCCCCCGCTCAGATGAACGAAAGCAACCTGGTACCCGTCACCGTCCTGACGGGATTTTTGGGCGCCGGCAAGACGACGCTGCTGAATCGCATCCTGTCGGAGCAGCACGGCCACCGGATCGCGGTGATCGAGAACGAGTTCGGGCCCGAGGGCGTCGACAACGAACTGCTGGTGACCGAGACCAACGAACAGATCGTCGAGATGAACAACGGCTGTATCTGCTGCACCGTGCGCGGCGATCTGGTCCGCATCCTTGCCGACCTGAGGCGCAAGCGCGAGGCCAAGGAACTCAACTTCGAGCGCGTGATCATCGAAACCACCGGCATGGCCAATCCCGGCCCCGTGACGCAGACGTTTTTCATCGAGGACGACATTTCGTCCTACTACCTGCTCGACAGCGTCATCACGGTGGTCGATGCCAAGCACGGCCATGACACTCTGGACCAGCAGGTCGAGGCGCAGAACCAGGTCGGCTTCGCCGACCGCATCCTGATGTCGAAGACCGACCTCGTCGATGCCGAGGAAGTCGCGTCGCTGCGGGAGCGCATCGTTCAGATGAATCCGCGCGCGCCGATCAAGCCGGTGAACTTCGGCCAGGTGCCGCTGAAGGAAGTGCTTGACCTGCGCGGCTTCAATCTGAACGCGATACTCGAAATCGATCCGGAATTCCTCGCGGCCGAACATCCCGATGCGGCCAAGGCGGGGCCCGGCAAAGGCCACGAGCATGACCACGGCCATGTTCACGACGAACACTGTGATCACGATCACGACCATGATCATCAGCACGCGCATCATCACCACGACGACGCGATCAAGGCCTTCGTGTTCCAGTCCGGCAAACCCTTCGACTCGGCCAAGCTTGAGGAGTACATGGGCGCGCTGACTCAGGTTTACGGGCCTGACATGCTCCGGTATAAAGGCGTGCTTTTCATGAACGGGACCAACCGTCGCATGATCTTCCAGGGCGTTCACATGCTGATGGGAGCAGACGTCGGGAAACCCTGGGGCAAGGACGAGAAGCCTTCCAGCAAGATCGTGTTCATCGGGCGCAATCTTCCGAAGGACACCATACTCAAGGGCCTAGAGGCGTGCCTCGCGCGCTGATTCCGGCCCACGATTCCAAGACTTAGCGAGGTAGAACACGATGGCTGCAGCAAAGAAGGCGCCGGCCAAGAAAGCGGCCAAGACCGCTGTCAAGAAGGTTGCCGTGAAGAAAGTCGTCGCCAAGAAGGCGCCCGCTCACAAGAGCAAGACAGTGAAGAAGCCGGCACCGGCGCCGAAGGCGAAAGCCCCAGCGACGCGTGCGGCGGCAAAGCCGGTCAAGCCGGTGGCCAAGCCGGCGGCCAAACCCGCGGCGAAGGTGGCGGCGCGGCCCGCGCCGGTGAAGGCAACCCGGGCGCCGGAAAAGGCGCCGGTGAGCAAGTCGGCACGACCCCTCCGTGCGCCGGCACCCCCGCCCGTGTCCATGCCAGTTCCGGCCAGCCCGGCGCCGGTGGCGGCCAAGGTGGCGCCCCCGCCGAGCCCGAAGGATCTGGCCGCAGCACACGAATACCTGCTGGCCCGCTCGGCCACGCGCAGCGAAGAGCCGGTGACGGTGAATGGCAAGCGCCTTCCCTCCGAAGGCGAGCTGCTGAAGATGCCGGAGTCGGCGTATATGAACGACCAGCAGCTCGGTTTCTTCAAGTACCGGCTGCAGCAAATGGAACAGGAGTTGCTGCAGAACGCTGACGAGACCACCGAGCACCTGCGCGAGACCGTCATCGTTCCGGATCCGGCGGACCGCGCCACGATCGAGGAAGAGCACGCGCTGGAACTGCGCACCCGCGATCGCGAGCGCAAGCTGCTGAAGAAAGTGCAGCAGGCCCTCGGTCGCATCGACAGTGGCGAGTACGGCTACTGTGAGGAGACCGGCGAGCCGATCGGCATTCCGCGCCTGCTTGCCCGGCCGACGGCCACCCTGTCTCTCGAAGCCCAGCAGCGCCGCGAGATCAAGCAGAAGATGTTCGGTGACTGATACTCGGTTTCAGGCACCGAACCTCTCCCGTTGAAGGTGCAGGAGGGGGACGTCCCCCTCTTGGACCCCCGCTCGTGACCGGTCCTGTCTCCAGATCGTCGTGATGTTGACGGCGCAGTCGATTCTTCATCGGTATGGCGCCACCACCGCCCTGCAGGCGCCTGACTTCGATCTCGGCGAACACGAGCATTGCGCAGTGGTCGGGCCGAGCGGGTCGGGAAAAAGCACACTGCTTGACGTTCTGGCCGGCATCCCTACTGGCTCGGCGACGCCCAGCTTGTGGCGGCATCCAAGTAGTCCGGTCGGCTGGTGCCGCGGTAGCCGACAGGCGGGATAGTCGCCCAGATCAACGGTTTGCCGGGGAACGAATGTTGTTACTATGGGACGAACCTTGGCGCTCAGCGTCCGTGCGCCGGGCGGGTGCGCTTTTGACCCCGACGGGGACCGGTGGAGGGTGAGTTTCGACCGGAAGCTCGCGTCTTATGGGGATGAGGTCTGACCTCCGGTCGAACCCGCGCCTGCCGTAACTTGGCAGAGGGGCCTGGAAGCACAACAGCAGCGGCAATTCGGGGCAAACGAGACAAGCAGGCAGCGTGGTCTTTTCCTTCTTCAAGAAAGATCCGAAGGATTCGAATGCGTCGACCGCCAAGGGCGGATCCGGACGCTCGTCGCGATCCAGCGCACGTCCGCTGCCCGCGCCGGTCAATCGCAATGCTTCCGCGACGCTGCCCAAGCCGGCGAACACCGAGAGCACGGTGCCGGACAAGGACCTGCACCGCACGCTGGCAATGGAGACCGCCGCAAAGATCGACGCGATCGAGTCCGAAATGGCGCGCGACTTCATGCGGCCTTCGGGCGGCGGCCCGTTGTTCTCCAACTCCGCCGCCAACTCGACGCTCGGACGCCTGTCGCAGCAACCGGTGGAGCAGCCTGTCCCGCAGACGACAACGGCGCGGGACCGTGGCCCCGAGAGCGTTGACCTGAGCCTGGAGGAATGGCAGGGGAACGCGAACGCGATCGAAATTCACGGCGAGGGCTCGGGCTCCGCGATCGAGGAAGCGGCGATCCTGTTCGCCAATGGATTGATCGAGCCGGCCGAGGCCGGATTGCGTGCCGCGATTCACTCGGATGCGCTCGGCGATGCGGCCCAGCGGGCCTGGCTGATGCTGTTCGAGCTGTTCCAGCAGCGTGGCGACAAAGCCAGCTTCGACAACCTGACGATCGAGTACGTGCTGCGCTTCGAAAGCTCTCCGCCGGCCTGGATCGATTACAAGGATGAAGCGACCGCCGTGTCCGCAGGGAAAACCGCGGAAGGCGCGCCGATCGTGCGGCTGCCCGATGTGGTCGACGCCAACGTCGTCAAGGTGCTCGAGCAGCTCAAGAACCACTCGGTCCAGCACCAGTCGCTGACGCTCGACACCTCCGGCGTGCGCGAGATCGACCTAGTCGGCGCGGAACTGTTGCTGCGCGTCATCAACGCCTTCAAGCGCGCCAGCCATGAACTGATGGTGCTGGGCGCTGACCAGCTGATTACGCCGCTGCGTGCCGCTGTCGAGCCAGGACGCCGCGACCAGAGCGATGCCGCCTGGATGCTGCTGCTCGAAGTGTTCCGGCTGCTGAACCGCCAGCACGACTTTGAGGAAACCGGCATCCAGTATTGCATCACCTACGAGGTGTCGCCGCCTTCGTGGGAGCCGCCGCCCCCCAGCCTGAAGACGCGCGCGGCAACACCGGCTGACAGGCCGGTGGAGGTTGACGATGGCATGCAATGGCGCGGCACTGTGCGCGGCAACGGCGAACCGCAGTTCGGCCGACTGCTGGTCGAGGCCAAGACGGAGAAGCGGCTGGCAGTCGACTGCATCTATCTCAAGCGCATCGAATTCGCGACGGCAACGTCGCTGCTGACCCTGCTGACCAAGCTGCGCCAGGGCGGCGTCACGATCGAGTTCCGCAACGTCAACCACCTGATCGCCGCGCTGTTCTCCCTGCTCGGCGTCGACATGGTGGCCGACGTGCAGTTGCGACGGGTCTGATCGTCCCCATCTAGACTTCCGGTTCTCTTTGGCCGGAGTTCGCAATGGAAGCTTTTCACGCAACGACCATCGTGTCCGTTCGCCGCGGGTCCGCCGTGGCCATGGGTGGCGATGGCCAGGTCACCCTCGGCAACATCGTTGTCAAGCAGACCGCGCGCAAGGTGCGTCGCCTTTATCACGACCGCATCCTCGCCGGATTTGCCGGGGCCACGGCCGACGCCTTCACCCTGTTCGAGCGGTTCGAGGCCAAGCTGGAGAAGCACCAGGGTCATCTGGTGCGCTCCGCAGTCGAGCTGGCAAAGGACTGGCGCACCGACCGCATCCTGCGGCGACTGGAGGCCATGCTGGCGGTGGCCGACCGCGAAGCGTCGCTGATCATCACCGGCAACGGCGACGTTCTGGAGCCGGAACTGGGCCTCATCTCCATCGGCTCCGGTGGCCCTTACGCCCAGGCCGCGGCCCGCGCCTTGCTGGACCACACCGAACTGCCCCCGCCCGACATCGTGAAGAAGGCGCTGACGATTGCCGGCGACCTGTGCATCTACACCAATCAGAGCCACACGATCGAATCGCTGGACTGACCCGCAACCCGCCCGTCAGCTGACGTGTCAGCCATGCGTGACATCGCTCCCCGCCGCGGCCATGAGCCGCGCCCTGCCGTTAAGCCAGCGCGCGGACGCCCGGCCGCTCCGAAGGTAGCGCGCTCTAACTTGAGCACTTCGCGTGCACGTGCGACGGCGTAGCCGTCGCGTACACGCGAAGTGAAACACCTATGATGACTCCCCGCGAAATCGTCCACGAACTGAACAAGCACATCGTCGGCCAGGATCGCGCCAAGCGCGCGGTGGCCGTGGCACTGCGTAACCGCTGGCGGCGTCAGCAGGTGCCGGATCCGCTGCGCGCAGAGATCACGCCAAAGAACATCCTGATGATCGGACCCACCGGCGTCGGCAAGACCGAGATCGCGCGCCGTCTGGCACGCCTGGCGGATGCGCCGTTCATCAAGGTGGAAGCGACCAAGTTCACCGAGGTCGGCTATGTCGGTCGCGATGTCGACACGATCATCCGCGATCTCGTCGACATCTCGGTGAAGCAGACCCGCGAGGCGGAGATGAAAAAGGTCACGACCCGCGCTCAGGACGCCGCCGAGGACCGCATCCTCGATATCCTGGTGCCGCCGTCGCGAGACGTCGGCTTCGCCTCGGGCGGCCGTGATGACGAGAACGCGACGCGGCAGAAATTCCGCAAGAAGCTGCGTGAGGGCGAGCTCGACGACCGCGAGATCGACGTCGAGCTGAGCGCGGTGTCGCCGTCGCTTGAGGTGATGGCGCCGCCGGGCATGGAGGAACTGACGCAGCAGATCCAGTCGATGTTCGCCAACATGGGACGCGACCGGCGCAAGAGCCGGCGCATGCGCGTGGCCGACGCGATGAAGGCGCTGACGGATGAGGAGGCGGCACGTCTCGTCAATGACGATGACCTGAAGACGCGTGCGGTCGCGAACGCCGAATCCAACGGCATCGTCTTCATCGACGAGATCGACAAGATCGCCTCGCGCGCGGAGCTCCATGGCGCCGACGTGTCACGCCAGGGCGTGCAGCGCGACCTGTTGCCGCTGGTCGAGGGCACGACGGTCAACACCAAGTACGGCATGGTCAAGACCGACCATATCCTGTTCATTGCCTCCGGGGCTTTCCACCTGGCCAAGCCCTCGGACCTGATCCCGGAGATGCAGGGCCGCTTTCCGATTCGCGTCGAACTGGATTCGCTGACTGTGGATGACTTCGAGCGCATCCTGAAGACCACCGATGCCAGCCTGACCCAGCAGTACCGCGCGCTGCTCGGCACCGACGGCTGCGAACTGCAGTTCACCGATGACGGCATTCACCGCATGGCGGAGATCGCCTACGCGGTCAACGAGAAAACCGAGAACATCGGTGCGCGCCGGCTTTACACGGTCATCGAGAAGCTGCTCGAAGAAGTCTCGTTCGATGCGGGCAGCGGATTGACGACCAGCAGCGGCGCGGTGCGCATCGACGCGGCCTACGTCGACGCGCGCCTGGCCGATCTGGCGGGCAACGAGGATCTTGCCCGCTACGTGCTGTAGCCGCATCAGCGTGACCGACGCGGCAGGCGGTAGCCTCCTCGGGCCGTCGTTGCCTTTCGTCAAGCCGTGTAAGCACTGAGGCGCGCGCCGCTGGTCGACGCGGACCGCTGCCTATACTCCGGTGCGATTACGCCCGGCGCCTGCGCGCGACCCGACGATGAACCTCCTATTTTTCCTGCTTGGATTGGCGGCGCTTGTCGGCGGTGCATCGCTGCTGGTGCGTGGAGCCTCCAAGCTGGCGCTGTCGGCCGGCATCTCGCCGCTGGTCGTGGGACTCACCATCGTGGCGTTCGGCACCAGCGCGCCGGAGGTTGCGGTGTCGGTGGGTGCCGTCCTCGACGGCAAGACCGACCTGGCGATCGGCAACGTCGTCGGCAGCAATATCTTCAATGTGCTGTTGATCCTCGGTGTCAGCGCCCTGATCACGCCGCTCGTTGTCAACGTCCAGCTGATCCGCCAGGAAGTGCCGATCATGCTCGGCGCGTCACTGCTGCTGTTGGTGATGGGCCTCGACGGCAGGCTCAGTCTCTGGGATGCCGCATTCCTGTTCGCGCTGTTGATCGGGTACACCGTTTTCCTGGTCCGGCAGTCACGGCGGCAGTCCAGCAATGCACAGGCCGAGTACGCCGAGGACTTCGGGCCGGCGCGCGCCGGTGCGTGGGATGACTCGGTCCCGGCACAGATCGCGCTCATCGTCGCCGGGCTCGTGGGGCTGATCTTTGGCTCGGAATGGCTGGTGACCGCGTCCGTCAGCTTTGCGAAGGCGATGGGAGTCAGCGACCTGGTGATCGGACTCACGATCGTCGCCGCCGGCACGTCGATGCCGGAGGTCGCGACCTCGATCGCAGCGGCGCTCAAGGGTGAGCGTGACATCGCCGTCGGCAACGTCATCGGCAGCAATACGTTCAATATCCTCGGCTGCCTCGGACTGTCCGGTCTGGCGTCAGGCAGCCACGGATTGATCATGCCTTCGGCGGTGCTCGCCTTCGACATCTGGGTCATGCTGGCCGTCGCGCTCGCCTGTCTGCCCGTCTTCATCACCGGGCGCGAGATCGCCCGCTGGGAGGGCGGCGTATTCCTCGTGTACTACGTCTGTTACGTGGCCTATCTGGTGCTCGCTGCACAGAAACATGCGGCGCTGGAGCCATTTTCGACGGCGATGATGAGCTTCGTCATTCCGATCACGGTGATCACGATGATCGTCGTGCTGGTGCGTAAGCCTCGTACCGGTTCATGAGCCTGCTGCTGCTGGCGCTGCTGCCGTTCGCCGGCGCTGCACTGCTCGGCGTCGTGCCGAACCAGCGACGCCGCACGGCCGCTTGGGTGGCCGGCCTCGTGACGTTGGCGGCGCTGGCGCTGGTGCTGG
Organism: uncultured beta proteobacterium; assembly: GCA_963791235.1. GTDB lineage: Bacteria > Pseudomonadota > Gammaproteobacteria > Burkholderiales > Burkholderiaceae_F > JALORV01. The sequence goes on from CAWBRW010000029.1 coordinate 401,491, forward strand.
CTGCCGCGCCGCAGATCTTCCAGGGTCAGGTGTTGCGCTGGTCGACCGACTGGCTGCCGACACTTGGCCTGACGTTCGGTTTCCGCATGGACGGCCTGGCGTGGGTGTTCGCGCTGCTGATCTGCGCCATTGGCGCGCTGGTCGTGCTCTACGCCGCCTACTACCTGGATGCAAACGATCCGGCGGCGCGATTCTTCCGCTACCTGCTGCTCTTCATGGGCGCCATGCTGGGGCTCGTGCTGGCGGACAACCTGCTGCTGCTGGTGGTGTTCTGGGAAGCCACCAGCCTGTCTTCCTTCCTTCTGATCGGCTACTGGAACCATCGCGAGGACGCGCGCGAGGGCGCTCGCATGGCACTGACGATCACCGGTGCCGGTGGGCTGGCGTTGCTCGGCGGCGTGTTGCTGCTCGGTCACATCGTCGGCAGCTTCCAGCTCGACGACGTGCTGGCGGCCGGCGATGTGATCCGCGCGCATCCGCTCTATGTCCCGGCGCTCGTGCTGGTGCTGCTTGGCGCGTTCACGAAGAGCGCGCAGTTCCCGTTCCATTTCTGGCTGCCGCACGCAATGGCTGCGCCGACGCCGGTGTCGGCCTACCTGCATTCGGCGACGATGGTGAAGGCCGGTGTGTTCCTTCTGGCGCGCCTGTATCCGGCGCTCAGCCACTCCGACGAGTGGTTCTGGCTCGTCAGCCTGACCGGACTGACGACGCTGATCATCGGTGCCTACCTCGCGATCTTCCAGCATGACCTCAAGGGCCTGCTCGCCTATTCGACGATCAGCCACCTGGGACTGATCACGCTGCTGTTCGGACTCGACAATGCGCTGGCAGTGGTGGCGGGCGTATTTCACATCCTCAACCACGCGACGTTCAAGGCCTCGCTCTTCATGGCGGCGGGCATCATCGACCACGAGACCGGCTCGCGCGACATGCGTCAGCTGAACGGACTGTGGAAATTCATGCCATGGACCGGCGCGCTCGCCGTGGTGGCGAGCGCCGCGATGGCGGGAGTGCCGCTGGTCAATGGTTTCCTGTCGAAGGAGATGTTCTTCGGCGTCGCAGTCGCGGCCGAGGGTCCGCAGCTGCTAGCCCTTGCGCTGCCGATCGGGGCGACCGTCGCCGGCATCTTCAGCGTGGCCTACAGCGCCCGCTTCATCCACGATGTCTTTTTCAACGGCGAGCCGGTCGGGCTGACGCGTACGCCGCATGAACCCCCGCGCTTCATGCGCGTTCCGGTCGAAGTCCTGGTCGTCATCTGCCTCGCCGTCGGCATCGTGCCCGGAGTGACGGTCGGACCGCTGCTCGCCGTCGGCGCGTCGGCCGCGCTCGGTGCACCGCTGCCGGATTACAGCCTGGCGCTCTGGCACGGTTTCAATCTGCCGCTGCTGATGTCGATGATCGCGCTCGCCGGCGGTCTGGCGCTGTATTTCGGCCTGCAGCGGTTCGTCAATTTGCATCGGATCACGCTGCTGCCGCGCGGCGGGCGCGAAGCCTTCGTGTTCCTCGTCGAGCGCGGCATCGGCGCGGCGCGGGCGCTGACACTGGCACTGCAGAACGGCAGCCTGCAGCGCTACCTGCTGATGCTGGTCCTCGTGTCCCTGGTGGCGGGCGCGCTGCCGTTCCTGCGCGGCGCCGGAGTCGGCGGGATCGGTTCGCAGACGCCAGCCGGGCCGATCGTCATCGCGATCGTGCTGATGGGCTGCATATTCGCGATCGCCTCGGCCGTCATGTATCGCCGGCGCCTGGTCGCACTGCTGCTCCTCGGCGCCGTGGGACTGGTGGTGGCGTGGGTGTTCGTCTACCTGTCGGCGCCCGACCTCGCGCTGACACAGGTGCTGGTGGAGCTGGTCACGGTGGTGTTGATGATGCTGGCCCTGCACTGGCTGCCTCCCGCGAGTCCACCGGAGCCGAATCGCGTCCGGGCGCTGTTGCACATGACGGTCGCGGCTGCGTCCGGCGTCGGCACTGCGGCGCTTGCGTTCCTCGTGATGACTCGGCCGTTCGACTCGATCTCCGCCTATTTCCTCGCGAACTCGGTACCTCTCGGTGGCGGGGCGAACGCGGTGAACGTCATCATCGTCGACTTCCGTGGCTTCGATACGCTGGGAGAGATCACGGTGCTCGGGATCGCGGCGATCATCGTGACGGCGCTGCTGACGCCGGGAGCGCGCGCCATTGCACACCAGACCAGAGTGTCGCCGCTGGTCCCGGTCGGCCAGGTGTCACTGATGCTTGCGCTGGTTTCGCGCTTGCTGCTGCCCTTCATCGCATTGGTGGCCATCTTTCTGCTCTTGCGCGGCCACAATGAGCCGGGCGGAGGATTCATCGCCGGACTCGTACTCGCGATCGGCCTCATCGTCCAGTACATCGCCAACGGCCAACGCTGGACCGAGGAGCGACTGCCGCGTGATTTCTCGCCCTGGGTCGGCGGTGGGCTCCTGGTATCCGGGTTCACCGGAGTCGCGAGCGCATTTTTCGGCAGCCCGTTCCTGACCAGCACGTATGACTACCCCGAGGTACCACTGATCGGGTCGGTGCCGCTCGCCAGCGCGAGCCTGTACGACCTCGGCGTTTTCCTGACGGTGGTCGGCGCAACGATGATGATGCTGGGCGCCCTGGGTCGGCTGCAGGAGCATCGATGATGGAAGCGCTGCTTGCACTCTTCATCGGCGTGATGGCTGGCGCCGGCGTGTACCTGCTGCTGCGTGCCCGCACGTTCGATGTCGTGCTCGGCATGACGCTGCTGTCGTACGCGGTGAACGTCTTCATCTTCGTGACCGGCCGCGTTGCGATCAACAAGCCGGCCATTATCGACGGCGTGCGCGCCGCGTCGCTGACCCAGTATGCCGACCCGCTGCCGCAGGCGCTGGTACTCACGGCTATCGTCATCAGCTTCGCGATGACGGCCCTGCTGCTGGTGATTGCGCTCCGCGCACGCGCCGAAGCAGCGAGCGACCACGTCGATGGCGATGAACCGGTGGCGGTCGATGCCGCGGAGAAGGCATCGTGAGCGGCTCGCACTGGATCATCGCGCCCATCGTCCTGCCGTTGCTGGCCGGCGCGACGGCGCTGCTGCTCGAGCGTCGTTCGCCACGCGCCGCCGCCGCGGTGTCGATCGTCGCCACGCTGGCGCTGCTGGGGATCGCGACGCGGCTCGTGGCGGTCGCCGCGGACGGCGAGGTCGGTGCCTATCTGCTCGGAAACTGGCGCGCACCGTTCGGCATCGCTCTCGCGCTCGACCGCTTGTCCGCGCTGATGCTGCTGCTGACCGCGCTGGTCGCCGTCGCCAGCGTGATGTACGCCTGCGGCAGCGGCCCGCGCGGGCGTCACGACGAACGCGGCCCCCACTTCCACGCGCTGTTCCAGTTCCAGCTGATGGGACTCAACGGCGCGTTCCTGACGGCGGATCTCTTCAACCTGTTCGTATTCTTCGAAGTGCTGCTGATCGCGTCGTACGGGCTGCTGCTGCACGGTGCCGGCGTGGTGCGGCTGCGCGCGTCGATCCACTACGTCGTCTTCAACCTGACCGGTTCGGCGTTGTTCCTGATCGCGGTGTCGACGCTGTACGGCCTGACCGGCACGCTCAGCATGGCTGACCTCGCTCAGCGCATTCCGTCGATCCCGGCCGAAAGCGCGGGCCTGCTGCAGGCGGCAGCGCTGCTGCTGATCGTTGTCTTCGGCGTGAAGGCGGCGATTTTTCCACTCTACTTTTGGCTCACCGATACCTACGGTGCGGCGACGGCGCCAGTCGCCGCACTCTTCGTCATCATGACCAAGGTGGGCGTCTATTGCATCGCACGCGTGACAACGTTGATGTTCGGCGCGGACGCGGGACCCGCAAGCTTCGTCGTCGAGCCGTGGCTGTCGTGGCTCGCGCTGGCGACACTGGCGCTCGCCGCCTTCGGCGCGCTGGCCGCGTGGCACCTCAGGCGGCTCGTCGCCTACCTCGTACTGGCGTCGGCCGGCATGCTGCTGCTGGCGGTCGGGCTCGGAACCGCGGGCACGATCGCCGCCGGACTGTTCTACCTGGTGCACAGCACGGTCGTCGCCGCGGCGTTGTTCCTGCTCATTGACTCGATGGTTGCCTCGCGCGGCGAGGCCGGCGACGCAATGGTGCCGGCGCCGTTGGCGTCGGCAGGCGGCTACGGCACGCTGTATTTCCTGCTTGCCGTCGCGGTCGCCGGCTTGCCGCCGTTTGGAGGTTTCATCGGCAAGAGCATGCTGCTGGCGGCGAGCCGCTCCGAACCGCTGGTGGTCGGCGTGTGGACGGTCGTGCTGTTGTCGAGCCTGGGCATCGTCGTCGCACTCGCCCGCGCAGGCTCCACGGTGTTCTGGAAGGCGGTGCCTGCCAATGCGATGCAGATCGCCGCGGCGCAGGCGTCGGTGCCAGAGCGTGGTGCGCTGGCGCTGCTGGTCGGCGCCGCCTGCGCCACAGTCGTCGCGGCTGGCCCGATCGCCAGCTACACCGAAGCGACCGCGCAGCAGCTGCTGGACCGCAAGGGCTATATCGCGGCCGTGCTGGGTGCGCAGACAGCACCACCGGCGTGGAATCCACGCGCCGACATGAAGAAGGTGAAGTGATGCGACTCATCCCTGCACCGACTCTATCGGTCGTACTCTTCATCAGCTGGCTGCTGTTGGCAGGCAGCCTGTCCGCCGGCCATATCACACTGGCGGCGGTGCTGGCCGTTGTCATACCCTGGTGGACCGGACGCCTCGGCGCCGATCGCATCCGCATCGGTTCCTGGGGAGCAGCGACTCGACTCGCCGTGATCGTGCTTTACGACATCGTCGCTTCTGCGGTCACCGTGGCGCGGCAGATCCTGGGTCCTGAGGAGCGCATTCGTCCGGGTTTCGTGTGGGTGCCGCTGGCAATTCGCGATGCCTACGGCACGGCGAGCCTGGCCAGCATCATCACGATGACGCCCGGCACGTTGTCGGTCGACCTGTCGCAGGACCGCCGGCACCTGCTGGTGCACGCGCTGCACGTCGACGATCCGGCCGAGCTGATCGCTTCGATCAAGTCGCGCTACGAGCAGCCACTGATGGCCATCTTCGAAGGGGAGCGGCCATGAACCTGCTGGCCACCGTGCTGCCATGGGCAGCCGGCGCATTCACGATCGCGCTGCTGCTGGCCGGCTGGCGCCTGCTGCGCGGCCCGACACTGGCCGATCGAATCCTGGCGCTGGACACGCTGTACGTGAACTCGGTCGCACTGCTGGTGCTTGTCGGCATGTACTTCGGAACGGCGATCTACTTCGAGGTGGCGCTGATCATCGCGATGATCGGCTTCGTCAGCACGGTGGCACTCGCGAAATACCTGCTGCGCGGAGACATCATCGAATGAGGGATCTGCCGTTCATGCTTGATCTCGTGCTGGCGGTACTGGTCGTAGTCGGTGCCGCCTTCGCGCTGGTCGGCGCGTACGGACTCGCGAAATTCCGTGATTTCCTGAAGCGCCTGCACGGCCCCACCAAGGCCAGCACGGTCGGCGTCGGTGCCGTGCTGCTCGCCTCGATCGGTTACTTTGCTGCGGCCGGGAAGGCGAGCCTGCATGAACTGCTGATCACCCTGTTCGTCTTCATGACGGCCCCGGTCGCCGCACACTTGCTGGTGAAGGCGGCGATGCATGTCGATCCACGCCTGCGCCCGCCGGGTGGCCCGCCGCAAGAGAGCCCGGCAGGGTCGGACGCTAAACTGCCGGACTGATCGAGGAGCTTCGAATGTTGCGAGTAGCGGTTGCGGCAGTGTTGCTGGCGTGGGCGAATGCCGGCCAGGCGCAGGTTCAGGTAAAGGATGCATGGGCACGTCCCGCGGTGCAGGGGCAGTCGGCGACCGGCGCCTTCATGTCACTCACCTCCGCCGACGGAGCGCGCCTCGTCGGCGCGTCAAGTTCAGTGGCGGGCGTGGTCGAGATCCACGAGATGGTGATGGACGGCAACGTGATGAAGATGCGCGCCGTGCCTGGCATCGACCTTCCACCCGGACGCAGTGTCGAACTGAAGCCCGGCGGCTATCACATGATGCTGATGGACCTGAAACGGCCTCTCAAGCTCGGTGAGCGCGTGCCGGTCGAGCTGCGTCTCGAGACCCGTGACAAGCGACTGCTGACCCAGCCGGTCGAGGTCGAAGTCATGGCGCGCGCGCCCGCTGCAGCCGACAGCGTGCACAAGCACTAGCGTCAGTCGCAACGCCGATGGCAAAGAAAGCCGCGGCGCGTTCGCCAAAGTCGAGCATCACGGTCCCCGCACCGCGGCCTCGCAACCTGCTGAGCGTCGCGGCCCGCCAGCGCAGTGCTGGTCCGCATGGGCCGACCCGCAAGGCCGAGCGTGTCGCGGCAAGGGTGCGATTGAAGAAGGGCCTGGACGGCGCCTAGGCGCTATTCGGAAGAAACAACATAGTCGCCGGCCGCGGCGACTGCGGCCTGCACCGCTTCCGTGCTGAGCGTCTCCGGCGCATCGAGCGTGATGCGCGGCGGATCCAGGGTCACTTCGACCTCATCAGCGATTGGTTTCAATGCACGGGTGACCCGCGCGACGCAACCGCCGCAGTGCATGCCTTCGATGCGAAAGATCTGCTGCATGGCAACTCTCCTGGCGAGGCGCTGATGCTAGCGCGTCAGGAGAAAAGGCCCAGCGCCCGGGCGGGTAACATGCGCGCCCAACGGGAGGACCGCGCCTCCCGTTCCCACTTCGAGCCCGCGAACGCCATGGATACCGCGCAGATCTCCCCGCAGCTGAAGGCCGACATCCTTTCCGAGGCACTGCCGTATATCCGCCGCTTCCATGGCAAGACGATCGTCGTGAAGTACGGTGGCAACGCGATGGTCGACCGCAACCTCAAGGAGGCCTTTGCGCACGATGTCGTGCTGCTGAAGCTGGTCGGTATGAACCCGGTCGTCGTGCATGGTGGAGGGCCGCAGATCGACGAAGCGCTCGAGCGCGTCGGCAAGAAGTCGACCTTTATCCAGGGCATGCGCGTCACCGACGCCGAGACGATGGAAGTCGTCGAGTGGGTGCTGGCAGGCGAGGTGCAGGGCGAGCTCGTCATGCTGATCAACGCCTTCGGCGGCCAGGCCGTCGGCCTCACCGGCAAGGACGGCGGGCTGATCCGGGCGCGCAAGCTGCGCATGCCGGACAAGGACGATCCGACGCAAGACGCCACGACATCGGCCAGGTCGGCGAGATCGAGGCGATCAATCCGGCCGTCGTCAAGGCGCTGCAGGACGATGCCTTCATTCCGGTGATTTCTCCGATCGGCTTCGGTGCGGATGGCATGTCGTACAACATCAACGCCGACGTGGTCGCCGGCAAGATCGCGGAGATCCTCAAGGCCGAGAAGCTGGTGATGCTGACGAACACCCCCGGCGTGCTCGACAAGAACGGCAAGCTGCTGACCGGCCTGTCGGCGCGCGAGATCGACGAGCTGTTCGCGGACGGCACGATCTCCGGCGGCATGCTGCCGAAGATCTCCTCGGCGCTCGAGGCGGCCAAGAGCGGGGTCAACGCCGTGCACATCATCGACGGCCGCGTCGACCATTGCCTGCTGCTGGAGATCCTGACCGACCAGGGCGTCGGCACGATGATCAAGAGCCACTGAGTGCGCGCCGGGAACGCGATCGACATCGTTCGGTGATGATCCGGACTCGGCCATCGGCCGGTAGTCGGCGTCGAGCCCTGGCGGTGGCAAGCGCGGGTGACTGCACGCGTGCCGCGCCCCGCGCGCGACCCGTCTGGCTCTTCGATCTCGACAACACCCTGCACGACGCATCGCACGCCATTTTCGGCTGCGATCGACCAGCGCATGACCAGCTATGTCGAACGGGTACTCGGAATCGACCGCAGCGAGGCGAACCGGCTGCGCACACTCTACTGGCGCCGCTATGGCGCCACCTTGCTCGGCTGGTCCGCCACCACGGCGTCGACCCGCACCACTTCCTGCGCGAGTGCCACGACTTCGATGTCGCCGCACTGCTGCGGGCGGAACGTGGGCTCGCACGCCTTTTCGCCCGGCTGCCCGGGCGCAAGGTGCTCCTCAGCAACGCGCCGCGGGCATATGCCGGCACAGTGCTGCACGAACTGGCCCTGCACCGACACATCCGGACGCGCTACACGATCGAGCGCATGCGTGTGCACGGCACCTTCAGGCCGAAGCCTTCCCGGCTGATGCTGCGGGCGATGCTGGCACGCGAGCGCATCGTGCCGGCCACGGCGGTGCTGGTCGAGGACTCGCTGGCCAACCTGAAGGCGGCCCGCGCGCTCGGCCTGCGCACGGTGCTGATCACACGGCACGGGACCACCTGGCGGCAACGCTACCGCGGCACCGTCGGCCTGCGGATTGCTTCGTTGCACGAGCTGACGCGCCGGCAGCCGCGCTGAAGCGGCCGGTGAGTCGGTCGCCTCAGCGCGACGCGGTAAGCTCGACTTTCCCTTCCCCGACATGACGGAGTCCGTATGGCACGCCCGGTCTGATTCGCAGGTTCTTCGGTTTCCTCTGGCGCGGCATCGATTTTTCGCGCCGCTTGGTCCTCAATCTTCTGTTCCTGCTGATCGTGGGCATCGTGCTGTTCGCGTGGCTCTCGTCGGACAGGCCGCCGCGGCTGGCGCCGGATACGGCGCTGGTGGTCAATATCCAGGGCGACGTCGTCGAGGAGTACACGGTCGGCGCCCAGGAGGCGGCGCTCGCCGAGGCGCTGGGACGCGACCGGTTCGAGACGCGGCTGCGCGACGTGCTGACGGTCGCTTGACGCCGCAGCGCGCGATCCGCAGATCACGCCGCGTCGTGCTGGTGCTCGACGAGATGGGCAGTGCAGGGCTGGCGACGCTGCGCGAACTGGGTGCGGCGGTCGAACGCGTGCGCGGCGCAGGCAAGCCGGTCATGGCCTGGTCGGAGTCGTATACGCAGGGCCAGTACTTCCTGGCCGCGCACGCCGACGAGGTGTTCATGCATCCGTCGGGTGCGCTGCTGATCCGCGGCATCGGCGGCACGCGCGGTTATTACAAGGAGCTGCTCGACAAGCTCGGCGTCAAGGTGAATACGTTCCAGGCGGGTCGCTACAAGAGCTTTCGGCGAGCCCTTCACTCGCACCGGACCGACGCCCGAGGCGCAGGAGGCGGAGGCGTACCTGCACAACGGCCTGTGGTCGACCTGGCTCGCGGACGTCGAGCGGCGCGCAAGCTCAAGGCGGGCAGCGTGATGGCCGCCATCAACGACCTGCCGCAGCGGCTGCAGGCAACCGAAGGCGACCTCGCGCAACTCGCGCTCAAGGAAAAGCTGATCGACGGCCTGAAGCGCCGCGACGAGTTCCGTGCGCTGATGTTCGAGCGGGGCGCCCCGCGCAGCCGATGACGACGACGAGACGTTTCGCCAGATCTCGATGTATTCCTATCTGCGGTACGTGGACACGCCGGCGACCGGGGACGCCGTCGGCGTCGTCGTCGCGCAGGGCGAGATCGTCGATGGCGACGATCGCAAGGGGCACGATCGGCTCGCGCGCCGCGTCGGAGTTGATCCAGCGCGCACGCGAGGACGACGACATCAAGGCGCTGGTGCGTGCGCGTCGATTCGCCGGGCGGCAGTGCTTTCGCCTCGGAACTGATCCGCGAGCAGCTCGAACTGACGCGCAAGGCCGGCAAGCCGGTCGTGGTGTCGATGGGCGACGTGGCCGCCTCGGGCGGCTACTGGATCGCGATGGGCGGCGACGAGGTCATCGCCGATGCGGCGACGATCACCGGGTCGATCGGCGTGTTCGCGCTGATCCCGAACTTCACCGGGACGATGGAAAAGGTCGGCGTCCACACGGCCGGCGTGCGGCACCACGTGGATCGCCGAGGCGACCGACCTGACGCGGCCGCTCGACAAGCGCCTGGCGCAGGTGGTCGAGGCGAGCATCGGCCACACGTACCGCGAATTCCTCGAGGTCGTCGCCGACGAACCGCAAGGTCGACACCGGAGAAGATCAACGAAGTCGCGCAGGGGCGGGTCTGGACCGGTGCGCAGGCGAAGGAACGAGGGCTGGTCGACTCGGTCGGCGGGCTCGACCTCGCGGTGAAGTCGGCGGCCCGTCGCGCCTCGCTCGGTGACGACTTCCGGGTCGAATACCTCGAGCACGAGCCACGCGGGCTGGATCGCTATCTGTCGCTGTTCTTCGGCCGGCTCGGTGCGGCGCTGCGCGACGACTTCGGCTGGGACGCGCTGGCGCGGGCGCTGATCGACACGCTGGCGCCGCGACGCCACGCGAACTCGCCCTGCTGCTGCAGGCGAAGGATCGGCCGACGCGGGCGCTGTCGTACTGCTTCTGCGACGTGCGCTGAATTGATCGCTCGGTAAGGCGCCGCCGGCGGCCCGCAATTCGAGGCCGTTGAGACACCGCCGGTAGTCCGGAAGATGGTTCGCGGCTGCGGAATTCTGGGATAGTATGCATTCACGTCTGGGGGCATTCCCCGGAAGCGAACGTCTCCCAGACCTCGCTCCCCGCTCCCATGGAGTCCACCAGCCCCATTACCGGTCCGCGCAAGCCCGGGGCACGCAAGCTGCAGATCCTGCAGACGCTTGCCGACCATGCTCGAAGACCCGAAGGGCGAAAAGGTCACCACGGCCGCACTCGCCGCACGCCTCGGGGTCTCGGAAGCCGCGCTCTACCGCCACTTCGCCAGCAAGGCCCAGATGTTCGAGGGCCTGATCGAGTTCATCGAAACGACGGTCTTCGGGCTGATCAACGAGATCAGCGCGCGCGAGACCTCGGGTCTCACGCAGGTGCGCTGCGATCGTTGCGATGCTGCTGGAGTTCGCCCAGACCAACAAGGGCATGACGCGCGTGCTGATCGGTGATGCGCTCGTCAACGAGAACGAGCGGCTGCAGGAGCGCATCAACCAGCTGATCGAGCGCATCGAAGCGTCGCTCAAGCAGAGCTTCCGGGTCGCCGCGACCGAACGCGAAGTGGCGGAAAACTTCGATGCGGCCGCGCGTGCCGGCCTGGTCGTCGCCTTCGTTGTCGGTCGCTGGCATCGATTTGCGAAGAGCGGCTTCCGCAAGTTGCCGGCCGAGGCGCTGGAGGCGCAGCTGCCGATCCTCGTCGCTAGACCTCGACCGACGCAACGGCCGCCGCTGGCCGACCAGCACCAGCGCAGTGCCGATCAGGAACGAGGACGCAGGCCGCGATCATCGTCGCGGTGACTCGGCTCGCCGAGCAGCAGCGCACTCCAGAAGATCCCCCAGACCGGAATCAGGAAGGTCACCGTCATCGATCGGGTCGGGCCGATTTCCTGGATCAGCCGCAGGTAGAGCACGGTGGCGAGCGCCGAGGCGAGCAACGCCAGCAAGGCGGCGTTGACGAGCGCGAACGCCGTGATCTGCCGTGGCGGGCAAGCAGGGTCAGCGGAACATTGAAGGCGGCTCCGACGATCAGCACACCGGTGCCGAGGGACGCGGCCGCGGACATCGCGCGTCCGAGCGCCTTGGTGGCGACACCGGCCACCGCAAAGCACAGCGACGCCGCGAGAGCCGCCACTAGCGCCACAGCGCCGGCGACTCGGCAGCGGTACCGACCGCCGCCGGTCAGCAGGACGACGCCGCCGATGCCGAAGGCGAGGCCGAGGATGGCCGATGGCGCGACATCCGATCGCCCAGCCAGAGGCGCGCGATGACCGCGCCCCAGAGGGGCACGGTGGCGTTGATGATCGCGAGGAAACCCGCCGACCACTGGGTCGCGCCAAGGCGAACAGCGGAAAGGGCAGCGCGGCACCGAAGAGCCGATGACCGCGATCGCCCGCCAGTCGCGCCGCCAGTGCACGCGACCGCCGGTGGCCTGCAGGTAACGCCAGCATGATGACAGCCGCCAGCGACGAGACGCATCGCCGACAGTCCGAGTCGGGCCCAGGGCCGGGAACCGCATTGCGGATCAGCGAGAAGGCGCCGCCCCAGATGGCAGCGAGGAGGATCGAGCAGCGACCACGTGCCGTGCCGACATGGCGTCAGCGACGCGCGCATACCGGACAGTCGGGGTCCCGCGGTACGCGCACCGAGTGCCACTGCATGCGAGCGCGTCGAGCATCAGCAGTCGTCCGACGAGCGGCGGTGCCGGATCCCGGCGGCGAGCTTCAGCGCTTCGGCAGCCTGCACGGATCCGATGATGCCGGTCAGCGGCGCGAAGACGCCCATGTCGAGCACAGCTCGTCTTCGCCGTCGCCCGGCGGAAACAGGCACGCGTAGCAGGGCGATACGTCGTCCCGCATATCGAACGAGGCGACCTGTCCGTCGAAGCGGATGGCGGCACCGGAGACGAGGGGTCGACGGTGCGTGACGCAGGCAACGGTTGAGCGCGTGCCGTGTCGCGAAAGTTGTCGGAGCAGTCGAGCACGACGGTGGCGCGCGGCGACCAGACCGATCGAGCGGCCGTCATCGACGCGCTGCGCGATGGTCATGAGGCGACTTCGGGGTTGACGGCACCGAGTGCCATGCGGCCCGACTCGGCCTTCGGCATGCCGATGCGCTCGGTCGTGTGAAGGATCTGACGCTGCAGGTTGGTCAGGTCGACCGCGATCGCCGTCGACGAGTGTCAGCGTGCCGACTCCGGCCGAGGCGAGGTAGAACGCCGCCGGCGAGCCCAGCCCGCCTGCGCCGATGACGAGCATGTGCGCAGCGCGCAGTCGCTCCTGTCCCTCGACGCCAATTTCGTTGAGCAGGATGTGCCGCGAATAGCGCAGCAGCTGGTCGTCGTTCACTTGACCCGCCGGAAATGAAAACGGGCCGCAGTTGCGGCCCGTTTGCTGCACTCGGGTGACTAGCGCGGGCCTTCGCGACGTTGTCTGCCTTGGGCTTTGCCACTTCGACAGGCTTGCCCTTCAGGTGATTCATCGCCTGTTGCAACTGGAAGTCGTCGGTGCTGCCGAACTCGTAGCGTCGCGCCGGCGCCACCTTGCGGCGAGGAGCCGATCGGTCGGTGCCGCGGGTTGCGCTCCGGCGCCCGGCGGTGTCGTCGTGCGCCGTGCGGCGTCGTCGGCCTTGCTGCTCTCGAGATGCCGCATCAGGTCGGCCTCGCGCACGTTGAAGCCGGAGAAGTTGCCTTCCGGCGTGTCTTCGACGGCGAGGTCGGGAACGATGCCCTTGGCCTGGATCGAGCGTCCGCTCGGCGTGTAGTAGCGCGCCGTCGTCAGCTTGATCGCCGCGGGACCCTCACCGTCGAGGCGCAGCGGGATGATCGTCTGCACCGAGCCCTTGCCGAAGGTCTGGGTGCCGATGACGGTCGCACGCTTGTGATCCTGCAGCGCGCCAGCCACGATTTCCGAGGCCGAGGCCGAGGCGCCATTGACCAGCACGATCATCGGCACGCTCTTGATCTGCGGCGGAAGCTTCTGCAGCACGTCTTCGCCGCGGCCGCGCAGGTAGTCCTCCGGTGACGCGACGAAGCGACGGCGCGAGTCCTCGTTGCGGCCGTCGGTGGAGACGACCAGTGCGCGCGGGCGCAGGAAGGCCGCCGATACGCCTACCGCCGAGTGCAGCAGGCCGCCGGGGTCGTTGCGCAGGTCGAGCACGAGTCCCTTGAGCGGTGCCTGCTTGTACAGCTCGTTGATCTGCTTGACCAGGTCGTCGACGGTGCGCTCCTGGAACTGCGCAATGCGCACGAAGCCGTAGCCCGGCTCGATCATCTTGGTGCGCACCGACTGAACGCGAATGACGTCGCGCATCAGCTTGAATTCGAGCGGCTTGTCCTCGCCCTTGCGCGCGATCGACAGCGTGATCGGTGTGCGCGGCTTGCCGCGCATCAGCTTCACGGCCTCGGGCAGTGTCATGCCGCGCGTGACCTTGTCGTCGATCTTGATGATGAGATCGCCGGCCTTGACTCCGGCGCGGGTCGCCGGCGTGTCATCGATCGGAGCGATCACCTTGATGATGCCGTCCTCGGCGCCCACCTCGATGCCCAGCCCGCCGAACTCGCCCTGCGTGCTGGACTGCATGTCCTTGAATGCGTCGGCGTCGAGGAACGCCGAGTGCGGATCGAGCCCGGAGAGCATCCCCGAGATCGCTTCCTGCATCAGCTTCTTGTCGTCGACCGGCTCGACGTAGTTCTGCTTGACCGCGCCGAAGACTTCGGAAAACTGGCGGATCTCCTCGAGGGGGATCTGGCCGCGCGTATCGCGGAACGCGTAGGCGGAAATACCCAGGCTGACCAGCACCCCGGCGATCGCGCCGGTACCGATCAGACCCACACTGCGTAACCTGCCAGCCATGCCACCTCCGGGAGCCGAGGCCGCGTGCGAATGCCGCCTGCCGTGAAAGACCTTAGCGCGCCGCGACCCAGCCGAGCGGGTCAAAAGGGCGGCCCTGGAAACGTAGTTCGAAGTATAGGCCCGGCACCTCGCTGCCGCCGGTATTCCCCACTGAAGCTACGACGTCTCCGACAGCAACTCGGTCGCCAACGTTCCGTAGCAGGGCCTCGTTATTGCCGTAAATGGAAAGATATCCGTCTCCGTGGTCGATCACCAGCAGGTTGCCGAAGCCGCGCAGCCAGTCGGCGAACACGATCTGACCGTCGCCTACGGAGCGGACCTGCGATCCGGCGGGCGCCTGGACAAAGACTCCCTTCCATGTCGGGCCGCCCGAGCCACCATCGCCGCGGCGCGCCGACCCGAAGCGATGAGTAACTGCGCCTTTTACCGGCAAATCCAGCATTCCCTTCTGTTGGGCGAAGTTGCCTGTGGAAGACGGGCTGATGGGCGTGGTTGACGCGATGGCGACATCGTCTTCGCGTCGCTTCGGATCCTTGGGCTGGCGTGCCGAGCGCTTCGCCGCAACCTCCCTTTCGGCGCGCCGCCGCGCACTTTCAGCCTCTTTGCGAGCCTGCTCCGCCAGGACCCGGGAAATCTGGTCGATCAGTGCGCCGAGCCGTTGCTCGTCACGTTCGAGGCGGGCAATGGACTGTCGCTGCCCGGCAATCTCCTTGGCGAGCTGGTCCAGCGCCGGCTTGCGCCGTGCCTGTTCCTTCTCCAACGACTGGCGGTCCTTTGCCTCTTCTTCGGCCAATTTGGCTATTTCCGCGCGCTTCTGCTCGGTTTGATCATGAAGTGCCGCCAATTCCAGCCGTCGCACCTGCAGCTGACTCACCGACGCCTCGGTGTCACGTGCCAGGTAGCCCAGGTACGTCGCGTCGCGCGCCAGCCGGTCCGGCTCGTCTCCCTCCAGCAGTAGGTGCAGGGGGTCCCGCAGTCCCAGCCGGTGCTGCTCGCCCAACAACCGGTCAAGCTGCCGCTGCTGTTCGCCGGCACGGCTCGCCACCTCGCGCTCGCGGGCCTCCAGGGCCGCAAGTTGCTGCTCAAGCCGTTCACGCGCCCGGGCAAGCTCGTGCAGGCGCCGGTTCACCTGCGAAATGGCAAGTTCGGAACGGGCGAGGGCGTCCGTCGCCTCCGAGCGCGTTGATTCCTTTGCGGCCAGTTGCCGCTTCATCTTTGCGAGCTCGGTTTGCAGGTCGCGCTGCTGGCGTTGAAGCTCTTGTTGTCGCTGCGGGGTCGGGCTGGCGGGTGCCGGAGGTTTCGCGTTCGGTTTGGCCGCGGGCGCGCTACCTTTGGCGGCCTTGGACTTCTGCTGGCCCTGTGCCGCGCCGGCGCCGGCGAGGAGTGCAGCGATCGAGAGACACGCCAGCACGCGCGCGAAGTGCCGCAGGGCCGCGATCCGCTTCAAGGGCTGGGACGTGCCTGTCCCTGCGCTGCGACGGCTGCCGTGGCGCGTGCAATCTCCTCGGCGTCGCCCAGGTAGTAGTGGCGCATCGGACGCAGCTGGTCGTCCAGTTCATAGACCAGGGGGCGCGCGGTCGGGATGTTTAGACCGACGATGTCGTCGTCCGAAACACCGTCAAGGTATTTGATCAGCGCGCGGAGCGAGTTGCCGTGTGCGGCCACGATGACGCGCCGGCCTCGCTGAATCGCGGGCGCGATCGAGTCCTTCCAGAACGGAAGCACACGCGCGACGGTGTCGCGCAGGCACTCGGTCGCCGGAATCTCCGACGGGGCGAGATGCTTGTAGCGCGGGTCGCGACCGGCCCAGCGCGGATCCTCGGGCGTCAGAGGATCCGGCGCGACGGCGTAGGACCGGCGCCAAGTCAGCACCTGCTGTTCGCCGAAGCGCGCGGCCGTCTCGGCCTTGTTCAGCCCCTGCAGCGCCCCGTAGTGGCGTTCGTTCAGTCGCCAGCTGTGCACGACTGGGAGCCACATCAGATCCATCGCATCCTGCGTGATCCACAGCGTGCGGATCGCCCGGCGGAGCACCGAGGTGTAGGCGATGTCGAAGCCGTAGCCCTCGCGCTGCAGCAGTTCGCCGGCGGCTTTCGCCTCCCTGCGCCCGTTATCCGTCAGATCAACGTCGGTCCAGCCGGTGAAGCGGTTGTCGAGATTCCACTGGCTTTCACCGTGGCGCAGCAGCACGAGCTTGAACATGATGGCATCGGCGCGATAGGAAGTTGACTATTCTATAATTCGCTGCTTTGCGTCAGTGCAAGTGAGACGAATTCATCGTGTCCGACTGACGCCGTTGCAGCGCGATCGTGAAGGGACAGGCAAGGCCCCTGGCGCGCGCTGCCAACCCCTGAATGGACCACTGGCCACACCGTGCAATTCCTCATCGACAACATCGTGCTCATCGCCGTCGCCTTCGTCAGCGGCGCGATGCTGGTCTGGCCACTGGTACGCGGACGCGCCAGCGGTCCGACGCTGTCAACGCTTCAGGCGACGCAGCTGATCAACTCGCGCAACCCACAGATCGTGGACCTGCGCAAGGCCGACGACTTCTCCAAGGGATCGCTGCCGAATGCCCGCAATCTGCCGGCCGAGAAGATCGGCGACCGCCTGGCCGAACTGAAAAAGGACAAGCCGGTGCTGCTGGTATGCGCCACCGGAACGAGCGCTGGCCGCAGCGCCGCGCTGCTGCGCAGTCGAGGCTTTGCCGAAGTGTTCGTGCTGGCAGGCGGAATTGCCGGATGGCGTGAGGCTGGGCTTCCTCTGCGCAGCTGAATTTGACTGGAGTGATCGTGACGGATGTGACCATGTACAGCACGGGCGTGTGCCCGTACTGCCAGAGAGCCGAGGCCCTGCTGAAGGCGCGCGGAGTTTCTTCCATCGAGAAGATCCGCGTCGATCTCGACCCCGCCCGGCGCGATGAGATGATCGCGCGCACCGGGCGGCGAACCGTGCCGCAGATTTTCATCGGCAACACCCATGTCGGCGGATTCGATGATCTGTCCGCCCTCGACCGTGACGGCAGGCTGTTGCCTCTGCTCGGTCAGTAAACTGATACCAACCCGGTGCTGAAGCGGCCTCGTCGCCAGGCACCTTGCCAGGAAAATCCATGACCGACACTTCCCCCGCTGCGGCGGCGCAGGCCCCCGTATTCCAGGTTCAGCGCGTCTACCTGAAGGACGCCTCGCTGGAGATGCCCCATGCGCCGGCCATCTTTCTCGAAAGCGAGAACCCGAAGGTCGACGTCCAGCTCGAGGTCTCTGATGCTCCGGTGATCGAAGCGCTCCACGAAGTCGTCGTTCGCGTGACGGTCACGGCCAAGGTCAACGACAAGGTGCTGTTCCTCGTCGAAGGCAAGCAGGCCGGCATCTTCGAGATCCGCAACGTCCCGGCCGAGCAGAAGCCGCCGATCCTGGGGATCGTCTGCCCGGGCATCGTGTACCCGTACCTGCGTGCCAGCATTGCCGACCTGATCTCGCGCACTGGCCTGCCGCCGATTCACCTGGCCGAGATCAACTTCGAGGCGTTCTACCAGCAGCGCCTTGCCGCGTTGGCCAAGCAGTCGGCCCAGCCCGCCGCGACGGCGGGCGCCAACGGCGCGGCCAGCGCCTGAACCGATGAGTCGCATCGCTGTGCTCGGCGCTGGCGCGTGGGGCACGGCGATGGCCTGTGTTCTCGCTGTACGGCACGAGGTTGTGCTTTACGCGCGCGATGCGGCACAGGCATGCGACATGCGGGCCACGCGCTGCAATGCGCGCTATCTGCCCGGCATCGGCTTGCCTGGTGCACTGGCAGTCGTCGATCGACTTGAAGCAGCCGTGCAGCATGCCAGCGGCGGCCTGATCATCATCGCGACGCCGACCCGCGCTATTCAGGAACTCCTGGCCGCTCTGGCGGCTCTGCGAGCCGCCGCCGCCGTGGCGTGGCTCTGCAAGGGCTTCGAGGAAACCGATCATCTGCTGGCGCACGAAGTGCTCGCGCGCGTCTGGCCCGAAGCCGTGCACCGCTGCGGCCCGGTGTCCGGCCCGAGTTTCGCGCTCGAAGTGGCGCGGGGCCTGCCGACCGCGCTCACCGTAGCCGGCGATCGCGGTTTCTGTGATGCAGTCACGGCGGCCCTGCATGGCGGCGCGCTGCGCATCTACTCTTCGTCGGATGTCATCGGCGTAGAGGTCGGCGGCACCGTCAAGAACGTGCTTGCGATCGCGACCGGCATCAGCGACGCCCTGGAACTCGGTCTGAACGCCCGCGCCGCGCTGATCACGCGTGGACTCGCCGAGATGACGCGCCTTGGCGTAGCGCTCGGCGGTCGAACCGAAACCTTCATGGGCCTCACGGGTGTCGGCGACCTGATCCTGACGGCGACCGGAGATCTTTCGCGTAACCGACAGGTCGGTCTCGCGCTTGGGCGGGGTCAGCGCATCGGCGAGATCGTCCAGAGCCTTGGACACGTGGCCGAGGGCGTCCGGTCGGCGCCAGCGGTGCTGGCGCGAGCGCGCCAGGCGCAGGTCCAGATGCCGCTGACCGAGGCGGTGGCCGCTGTGCTCGCAGGCGACCTTACTGCGCCGCAGGCGCTCGAGCAGTTGCTTGCCCGCGATCCGAAGCCGGAAAGCGCGCTGCAATGAGCTTCTCGGCCGTCTGTGTTTTCTGTGGGTCCCAGTCGGGGGCCCGTGCCGAGTACCGTGAAGCGGCGCGTGAACTGGCGCAGGTTCTGGTCCGGCGCGCGGTCACCGTGGTCTACGGCGGCGGCCACGTCGGAATGATGGGAACGCTCGCCGATGAAACGCTGACACAGCGCGGACGCATCGTCGGCATCATTCCCCGGCACCTGATGCGTCCCGAGGTCGCTCACCGCGGCCTCACGGAATTGCTGGTCGTCGAGTCGATGCACGAGCGCAAGCGGACGATGGCCGAGCGCAGCGACGCGTTCATCGTGCTTCCCGGCGGTTACGGAACACTGGAGGAGATGTTCGAGATGGTGACTTGGCTGCAGCTGCAACTGCAGACGAAGCCGGTCGGCATCCTCAACATCGAGGGCTACTTTGACCGAATCCTCGACTTCCTGCGGCACGCCGCTCAGGAAGGGTTCATCCGACCGGAGCACTGGGATCTGCTGATCGTCGAGCATACCGCTGAGCTGCTGCTGGACCGCCTCGAGCTGCATGCGACACAGATGAACAAAAGCCACCCGGCCAGGGTTGACCCGCGCCGCAGCTGAGCGAGCTCAGTTGCCGCCGGCAAAGCCGTGCTGCCGCCAGGCCTCGTAGACCACCACCGCCACGGCGTTCGACAGGTTCAGACTGCGATTGCCCGCGCGCATCGGCACACGCAGCCGATTGGACTCGGCAAATCGCGCCCGCAGCGCCGGATCGAGACCGCGGGACTCGGAACCGAACACCAGCCAGTCACCGTTCGCAAAGGCGATGTCGTCGTATCGATGCATGCCGTGCGTTGTGCAGCAGTACATCCGCGGTGCCGGCGGTTGCTCGCGTGCCAGCAGGTCGTCGAAGTGGGCATAGACACGCAACTCGGCGAACTCGTGGTAATCGAGCCCCGCCCGACGCAGTTGCTTGTCGCTGAGATCAAACCCGAGCGGCTGCACCAGGTGCAACCGCGCGCCCGTGTTTGCGCATAGCCGGATCACGTTGCCGGTGTTCGGGGGAATCTCGGGTTCGACCAGGACGACGTTGAACACGGTCAGGGTGTTCTTGCAACGACACGATTGATAACCTGCGCGGCGCCCGCCCGCTTGAGCACCCGCGCAATCTCGTCGAGCGTCGACCCGGTCGTCATCACGTCATCGACTATGGCGACGATGCGATCCCGCACTTCGCCCGTGACACTGTAGGCATTGCGGACATTGCTGCGGCGGGCATCGCGTGCCAGCGACTGCTGCGGGGCGGTGTGCCGGACTTTCAGCAGCGCGCGTTCCGCGAGCGGAGCGCCGGTCAGGCGGGCGTAGACACGCCCGATCTCCAGTGACTGGTTGAAGCCGCGCTCGCTTTCCCGCTCGAACGACAAGGGAACCGCGATCACCAGGTCGGGGCGCAGGGACTCGCGGGCGGCAAGCAGGCGCGCAAAGGCATCGGCCAGATCGAGTCGCGCGCTGAACTTCAAGGCCGCGACCATGCCGGAGACCGGTGGCGCATAGTCGGCCAGCGCCGTCGTCGCGTCGAATTGAGGGGGCTGGGTCAGGCAGGCCCCGCACTGCTCCGCGACCGGCGAACTCAGTCGCAATGCGCAGCGCCGACAGCGCACGGCGTCCGACGGGAAGAAGTCACGCTCGCAGCCGCTGCAGAGCGGCGCGCCTGGGTACAGCGCACAAGCGATGCAGCGGGGCGCAAGCCAGCTCGCTGACTGACCGCCGACCTTGCCATTCCGCGCTGCACTGATTGCCATCGTCGAAGCTTAGCGATGACCTGCGGTCGAGAGTGCTGAACCTATACTGGCCTGCACCATGCCGCTCGGTCCGGGCTCTTCCGAACTCACCCCTACGATCGCCGCGCCGCCGCGCATCCCGGCGCGCGTCGAGACCGTGGCGCGCCAGTTCGACCGCCGCGCGCACCGTTTTGGCGTGGTCGATCTGCTGCTGAAGGAGGTCGGTGAGCGGCTGCAGAGCCGGCTCGACTACATCCGCCTGCGGCCGAAGCACATCCTTGATGTCGGGTGCGGACTGGGTCGGTCACGGGCCGCGTTGATCGGACGGTATCCGGAGGCGCGATGGACCGGCGTCGACCTGTCCGAACAACTGGCACGCGCCGGACTGGCCGCGCAGCGCCGCGAACTCGGTATGGCACGCTGGTGGCGACGCGATGCGGACTGGATCGTGGCCGACGCAGCGCGGCTCCCCGTCGCCGCCGAGTCCGCTGACCTGCTGTATTCAAACCTGATGCTGCACTGGCATCCGACACCGCATGTCGTTTTTCCTGAATGGAAGCGCGTGCTGCGCGTCGATGGGCTGCTGATGTTCAGCTGCTTTGGACCTGACACCTTGTCCGAGCTGCGCGCCGCCGTTGCAGAGTCGATGCCGGCCGCGCGACCCATGCCTTTCGTCGATATGCACGACTTCGGCGACATGATGGTGGCGAGCGGGTTCGCCACGCCGGTCATGGACGCCGAGAAGATCACGCTGACCTATGCTGACCCGCGTGACCTGCTCAAGGAAGTGCGTGGACTCGGCGGCAATCCGCGCGACGACAGACCGCCGGGCCTGCCATCGGGACGGCGGGCGAGGCAGTTGCTGGAGGCGCTGGCGGCACACCGCAATGCTGAAGGCCGCATCCCTTTGACATTTGAAGTCGCCTACGGCCATGCCTGGAAACCGGCGCCGCGCACGGTGGGTGTCAGCGCCATCAGCGTCGCAGACCTAAGGCGGCAACTGCCCGGCAAAGGAAAGTAATCACACGAACGCGTAAATTGGCAGCAAGGGTTTGCACTACGGGTCAACACATCGCCGAGAAGGCGCAACGAAGGAGAAAAAATGGGACTGATTTCGTTCTTCAAGGAAGCCGGGGAAAAGCTTTTCGGCAAGAAGGTGCAGGAAGTGCAGGCGGCGCCGGCGAAGGCCGACCCCGCGCTGTTGGCGGAGGCCAACCGGGAAGCCGCGACCGCGATCGAGAACTACATCAACACGCTCGGGCTGACGGTCACGGCACTTACCGTCACTTTCGATGGCGCGACCAGCGTTGCGAAGGTGTACGGCGTCGCGAAGGACCAGGCGACCAAGGAGAAGGTCATCCTGGCCGCGGGCAACGTCCACGGCGTGGGCGGGGTCGATGACAACATGAGCGTGGATCTGTCCCAGCCCGAAGCCAAGTTCTACACGGTGGTCAAGGGCGACACCTTGTCGAAGATTGCCAAGGAGTTCTACGGCAATGCCAACGCCTACATGAAGATCTTCGAGGCCAACAAGCCGATGCTGAGCCACCCCGACAAAATCTATCCGGGACAGAACCTCCGCATTCCCGCCGAGTAAACTTCTCAAGGCCAACCGACTCGGGCCTGGAGCGGGAACCCTCCCAGCCCCGGTCGCCCGGTCTGGCGTCGCTGACCCGCTTGCAGGTCGGCGCCCGCGAATGGGGCGGCGACTGCTCGCCCCGCTTTGCATATAATCCGCCCGTTTTGCGCCGACCCGGTCGACGCGAAGGCAGGCAGGCGCGTGACCGACTCCAAGATCTGGCTGATCAAGAGGAACTGTTCAGCCAGCCCGCGGCAACTGGCGGTTGTGTTTGCGTCACTCGTGGCGGTTTCGTTTGCCGTCGGTGTCGCGTTCGCCGCTCAGGGGCTCTGGATGGTGCTTCCGTTCGTTGGCCTTGAAGTTGCGGCAGTGGCTGCGGCCTTCATTTGTTACGGCCGGCATGCGGCCGACTTCGAGCGCATCGAGGTGCGGGGCGGGCAGGTCGTGGTCGCGCGGCAGGAGGGGACGCAGCGGACGGAGGTCAGCTTCGACCTGCCCTGGGTGCGGGTGGAGGTGACACAGCGCGGCGTCGATCTCGCTACGCGTGTGAAAGTCGAGTTGGTGTCGGCGCGGCAGCGCGTCGAGGTGGGGCGGTACCTCGTGGATGTCAGGCGCGCAGTGCTCGGCCAGGAATTACGGGCCACGCTGGAGTCAGCCACCCAGCGAGGCATGTGATCATTCGAAGCCGGGGAAGTGAACAGGCAATGGCTATGACAGTGTTCTCTCGATTCGCGGTCGTCCGTGCAGCGCTCGCGGCCTCGCTCTCCGGCGCGGCCGGCGGCGCCGTGGCGGTCCAGAGCAAGTTCAACCTGGCACCGCCGATGACTCCGATCGCCAACGAGATCTACAGCCTGCACAACATGATGCTGATCATCTGCACCGCCATTTTCGTGGCGGTGTTCAGCGTGATGTTCTATTCGATCTGGAAGCACCGCAAGTCCAAGGGTGCGGTGGCGGCCAACTGGCACGAGAACACGACGGTCGAGATCGTTTGGACCGTCATCCCGTTCGTCATCGTCATCGTCATGGCGCTGCCGGCGACCAAGACCGTCGTTGCGATGAAGGACACGAGCAACGCCGAGTTGACGATCAAGGTCACCGGCTCCCAGTGGAAGTGGGGTTACGACTACCTGCGCGGGGAGGGCGAAGGCATCTCGTTCCTGTCCCAGCTGGCGACTCCGGCTGCGCAGATCGAGGGGCGCGAGGCCAAGACACCGACCTACCTGCTTGAGGTGGACAACCCTCTGGTGGTGCCGGTGAACAAGAAGGTTCGTGTCATCACGACCGCGAACGACGTGATCCATGCGTGGTGGATGCCCGCGTTCGGGGTCAAGCAGGATGCGATTCCCGGCTTCGCGCGCGACACCTGGTTCCGCGCCGACCAGATCGGCACGTTCCGTGGCCAGTGCGCGGAACTGTGCGGCAAGGATCACGCCTTCATGCCGATCGTCGTGCAGGTGGTTTCGGCCGAGGACTACAGCAAGTGGGTCAGCGGCAAGAAGCAGCAGATGGCAGCGCTGGCGGATGACCCGAACAAGACCTGGACCAAGCCGGAACTGATGGCACGCGGCGAGAAGGTGTACCAGGCCAACTGCCAGGTCTGTCACCAGGCCAGCGGCCAGGGCGTGCAGGGCGCGTTCCCGGCCCTCGCCGGCAGCAAGGTCGTCGCCAGCAAGGGTGACCAGATTGCGATCCTGCTGAATGGCAAGAACGCAATGCCTACATGGAAGGCGCTGTCAGACGTCGAACTGGCGGCCGTCTCCACCTACACGAAGAACTCGTGGGGCAACAGTGCAGGTGAAGTTCAGCCCGCGGAATTCAAGGCTGCGCGCAAGTAGTCGCGCCGGCAACAAACAGTTCGACCAGGAGTATCAATGAGCGCAGTCGTCCATTCCCCGACCGGCGGTCACGCCGATCACGCCGATCACGCCCACGATCATCCTCACGGCTGGCGCCGGTGGCTGTTCGCGACCAATCACAAGGACATCGGCACGATGTACCTGTGGTTCAGCTTGACGATGTTCCTGTTCGGCGGCGTGCTGGCGCTCGGCATCCGCATGGAGCTGTTCCAGCCGGGCCTGCAATTCTGGAAGCCGGAGTTCTTCAACCAGCTGACGACGATGCACGGCGTCATCATGGTGTTCGGCGCGATCATGCCGGCGTTCGTCGGCTTCGCGAACTGGCAGATCCCGCTGCAGATCGGCGCGCCGGACATGGCATTCGCGCGCATGAACAACTTCAGCTTCTGGCTGCTGCCGCCGGCCGCAATGCTGATCGTCATTTCGTTCTTCGTGCCCGGCGGCGCGACAGCGGCCGGCTGGACGCTCTATGCGCCGCTGACGGTGCAGATGGGCCCGGGCATGGACCTCGCGATCTTCGCGCTGCATATCCTCGGCGCATCGTCGATCATGGGCTCGATCAACATCATCACGACGATTTTGAACATGCGCGCGCCCGGCATGACGCTGATGAAGATGCCGATGTTCGTTTGGACGTGGCTCATCACGGCGTACCTGCTGATCGCGGTGATGCCGGTGCTGGCAGGTGCGATCACGATGACGCTCACGGATCGCCACTTCGGTACCAGCTTCTTCAACGCCGCCGGCGGCGGTGACCCCGTGATGTACCAGCACATCTTCTGGTTCTTCGGGCACCCCGAGGTCTACATCATGATCCTGCCGGCGTTCGGGATCGTCAGCCAGATCATCCCGGTGTTCGCGCGCAAGCCGCTCTTCGGCTATGCGTCGATGGTCTATGCGACGGCGTCGATCGCGATCCTCAGCTTCATCGTCTGGGCGCACCACATGTTCACCACCGGCATGCCGGTGACGGGTCAGCTCTTCTTCATGTACGCGACGATGCTTATCGCGATCCCGACCGGAGTGAAGGTCTTCAACTGGGTCGCGACGATGTACAAGGGCTCGATGACGTTCGAGACGCCAATGCTGTTCGCGGTCGGCTTCATCTTCGTCTTCACGATGGGCGGCTTCACCGGGCTGATCCTGGCGATGGCGCCGATCGATATCCAGTTGCAGGACAGCTACTACGTGGTGGCGCATTTCCACTACGTGCTGGTGGCGGGCTCACTCTTCGCTCTGTTCGCCGGCACTTACTACTGGCTGCCGAAGTGGACCGGCCACATGTACAACGAAGCGCTCGGCAAGTGGCACTTCTGGCTGTCGATGATCTTCTTCAACATCACCTTCTTCCCGATGCACTTCCTCGGGCTGGCCGGGATGCCGCGTCGCTACGCGGACTATCCGCTGCAGTTCGCCGACTTCAACCTGATGGCGTCGATCGGCGCCTTCGGCTTCGGCTTCACGCAGCTGCTGTTCCTCTACATTGTCGTCAGGTGCATCAAGGGCGGGCCGAAGGCGGCGGCGAATCCCTGGGGCGCCGAGGATGGCGGTCTCGAGTGGACGGTGCCATCACCTGCGCCGTTCCACACCTTCGAGACACCGCCGGTCGTCAAGTAAATGGCGGACGCGATGCAGCCTGATAGCCGGGAGCGCCGGCAGAATCGCCGGACGGCGCTGGTCCTCGCGTCGGTGGTTCTGATCTTCTTCCTCGGCGTCATCGCGCGCCGCTATTTAATCGGCGGCTGAGGCAATCCGTGGCGAACGAGCAGGCGCCGGCGTCGGAGATCCAGGGCGACAACCGCACGATCATGCGCAAGCTGGTCGTGGTGGCGCTGCTGATGTTCGGGTTCGGCTGGGCGCTGGTGCCGCTGTATCGCAAGATCTGCGAGATCACCGGCATCAACATCGTGACGATGCGGGACGCGGATGCCGAGCGTGCCGCGCGTAATACGCAGGTCGACCGTTCACGTACGGTCATCGTCGAGTTTGACGCCAACGTGCAGGGCGCGTGGCGGTTCCGGCCGCATGTGAACCACATGCAGGTTCATCCCGGCGAGTTGGTGCAGGTGACCTACGACCTGGTGAACACGCAAGGGCGGGCAATGGCCGGCCAGGCGATTCCCAGCTATGCACCGATGCAGGCTGCCGCGCATTTCCAGAAACTTGAGTGCTTCTGTTTCAAGCAGCAGACGCTGGAGGCGGGTGAAACGCGACAGTTCCCGGTCGTCTTCTTCATCGATCCGGCGCTGCCGCAGTATGTAAAGACAATCACGCTGTCGTACACGTTCTTTGAAGTGGCGGGTGCGGTTGCAAAGCCGGGGGCGGCGCGCGCAGCGACGCCGAACGGGTGAGGAATGGCTGATGACAGGAATACTGGCCGAGCACCTGACGGTACCGAACGCAGGGCGGGGTTCCTGCAGACGATGCGGGCGGTGCTCTGGTCGTTCTTCGGGGTGCGCAAGCGCGCCGGGTATGAGCAGGATGCGGCGCAGCTGAATCCGGTGTACGTGATCATTGCCGGCATCATCGCGGCGGCGATTTTCGTGGTCGTGTTGCTGCTGGTGGTACGGACTGTAGTGAGCTAGGAAGAGGGGAAGAAGAATGGCCAATACACACGGGGGATCAGCGCCGGATTATTTCGTCCCGGCGCCGGCGCAGTGGCCGATGGTCGGAATGATCGCGATGGCCTTTGTCGGCATCGGCGCGGGCCTGGTCGTCAACTGGAACACCATGGGTTACATCCCGCTGGCGATCGGCCTTGCCACGCTGGTCTACATGATGGTCGGCTGGTTCTCGATGGTCGCGAGCGAGTCCGAGCACGGTGCGTACAACCGCAAGGTCGACGCCTCGTTCCGCTGGGGCATGGGATGGTTCATCTTCTCCGAGGTGATGTTCTTCGCCTCGTTCTTCGGCGCGCTGTTCTACGCGCGCGTGATCACGGCGCCGATGCTCGGCGATTTCGACCACAAGCTGCTGTGGCCCGATTTCAGCCCGTCCTGGCCGCATAACGGCCCGGCAGGCATCGTCGACGGCTTTACCAGGATCGGCCCGTTCTGGCTGCCGACGATCAACACGGCGCTGCTGCTCACCTCCGGTGTCACGCTGACGATTTCGCACCACGCGTTGCGCGCCAACCATCGCGGCAACGCGATCCTCTGGCTGGCGATCACGGTGCTGCTCGGAGTGACCTTCCTTGGCGTGCAGATGTACGAGTACGGGCACGCCTACTCCGAACTCAACCTGAGGCTCTCGTCCGGCATCTTCGGCTCGACGTTCTTCATGCTGACCGGCTTCCACGGCTTCCACGTGTTCGTCGGCGCCATCATGCTGAGCGTCGTGCTGTTCCGGCTGATCAAGGGTCACTTCAAGCCGGACCATCACTTCGCCTTCGAGGGTGCCGCGTGGTACTGGCACTTCGTCGACGTCGTCTGGATCGGGCTTTATATCGTCGTCTACTGGCTCTAGACGGAGACGGCTGAAGCGACGGCGGCGCCTGCGGGCGCCGCAGTTTTTTACGCCGGACGTGGCGCTAGTAGGAACGCGGTTCGATCCAGCCCATCCAATAGCTGAACAGGATGAACAGGAAGAGCGCCACCGAGAGACCGACGCGCACCGTGAGCGCATTCACCGTGCGATTGGTCGTTCCCCGGTCACGCACGAGGAATACCAGCGCTGACCCCAGCGAAAAGATGATGCCGATGAAGGCAAGGATGATGATGATTCGCATGGGAACTAGGCGGCTTTCCGTCCGATTATCCCATTGGCAACGATGAACGTTCGTGCCCATTCCTCGCGCACGTGGCTCGCCATGGCAGCCGGAGTCGCTTTGACCGTGCTTGCCACCTCATTGGGCAATTGGCAGACCCGTCGGGGCGACGCCAAGGAAGCCATCGAGGCGCAATGGCACGGCGCGGAAGCGGCTCGCCCGACCGACGTGGCAACGCTGAACGATGCGACGGCAGTGGCCGCGAGCTTGCCGCGGCGGGTCGTGATGCGGGGAACCTTTGTTCCAGCCGCCACCGTGTTCGTCGACAACCGCACGCTCGACGGGGCGGCCGGATTCCAGGTGGTGACGCCGCTGCGGCTGGACGACGGCACGGCGGTCCTGATCAGTCGCGGGTGGGCGGCGCGTGACGCCCGCGATCCGTCACGCATTCCGGACCTGACGACGCCTGCGGGCGCAGTCTCCATCGATGGTCTCGCCGTGTCACGCGTGCCTCGCCTGCTCGAACTCGCCGCCACGGTGACGCCGGCGCTGCCGGGCATCTGGCCGAACCTGGACTTCGACGACTACGAAAAGGCGGCCGGCTTCTCGGTGGCGCGCGTTGTCGTCCAGCAGACGAATGACACGTCGGATGGCCTGCGTCGTGTCTGGCCGCGCCCAGCCGCCGGAGTCGAGAAGCATCGCGGCTATGCGTTGCAGTGGTATGGGCTCGCGGCACTGAGCGCGGGCCTGACGCTGTATTTCAGCGGGCGAGCACTGCGGCGGCGGGCAGGATGAACGGACCCGGCGCGGTCGCGAGTGGTCAGCCCGGTCACTGGCGTCGCTACCGCGTGCTTTACGCGGTCATTGCGCTGTGCATCGCGCCGGTGCTGGCTTCGTACCTTGCGTACTACGTCTTTCCACCGAGCGGACGCACCAACTACGGCACGCTGATCACTCCGCGCCCGATACCGACGGCGCCATTCGCTGCGCTTGACGGCCGGCCCTTTTTCTTCAGGGCCCTCGCCGGCCAATGGGTGATGGTGGCGGCAGCGCCTGCGGCGTGCGACGCGGCCTGCGCCTCCGCGCTGCTGCAGATGCGACAGCAGCGGCTAATGACCGGCAAGGAGCGCGATCGCGTCGAGCGCGTCTGGCTGATTACCGACGACGCGCCGGTCGCGCCCGAGTTGCTGCGCGACTACGACGGCACGTTCTTCGTGCGCGCGCAACCCGCAACGGTGCGCGAACTCCTGGCGGGCGACGGCGGGGCGCTAGCCGGGCACGTCTGGCTTGTCGACCCGATGGGCAACCTGATGCTGCGCTGGCCGCAGGACCCGGAGCCGCAGCGTGTGAAGAAGGACCTGTCGCGACTGCTCGCGGCGTCGAGTCACTGGGTGCGTGTCGAACGCAAGGACTGATGGACGCGACGGCGCTCGGCTGGCTCGTCTTCAAAGGGATCGCGGTCGCCGCGCTGCCTCTGGCGTATGTCGGTTTCTCGCGCGACCCGGCAAAGTACCGCAAGCTGGCGTGGGTCACCGCTTTCCTGACGCTGGATCTCATCATGTTCGGCAGCTTCACACGGCTGACAGATTCTGGCCTTGGGTGCCCCGACTGGCCTGGTTGCTACGGCCATTCAAATCCGCTGTCGGCGGGCGAATCGATCCGCGCCGCGGAAACCGCCCTGCCCACCGGGCCGGTCACGATGACCAAGGCATGGATCGAGATGCTGCATCGCTACTTCGCGATGGGCATCGGCCTTCTCATCATCATTCTCACGGTCCAGGCCTGGCGGCGCGCACGGCTCGACCGTGCTGCACCTTCTCCGTGGCTGGCGACGGGCGCGCTCGTATGGGTCTGCGTGCAGGGGGCGTTCGGCGCGTGGACGGTGACGATGAAGCTACAGCCCATCGTCGTGACCGCGCACCTGCTTGGCGGCATCGCACTGCTGGCGTTGCTGGTGGCGCTGGCCTTGCAGGAAAGTCCGTCGCAGCCCGTAGCACCGAAAGCCCGACGCCTGCGACCGCTGGCACTCGTCGCGCTCGCGGTCGTGATCATGCAAGTGGCCCTGGGCGGATGGGTCAGCAGCAACTACGCGGTACTCGCGTGCCCGGCCTTCCCGAAGTGCCAGGACGCATGGATGCCTGCGATGGACTTCGAGCACGGGTTCACGCTGTGGCGCGCCCTCGGGATGACCGGTGATGGCGAGCTGATTCCTTTCCAGGCCCTGGTCGCCATTCACTGGACGCACCGTGTCTTTGCGTTGGGGGTCGTGGTGGCACTTGCGTGGTTCATCAGCGCTGCCTGGCGTATCGACGGCCTGCGCGGCCCGGCACGTGGTGCCCTGGCAGTCCTGCTGCTGCAGCTTGCGACCGGGCTGTCCAACGTGGTGCTCAGCTGGCCGTTGCTCGCCGCCGTCCTGCACAGCGGCGGGGCTGCGCTTTTGGTGGCGCTGCTGGTTGTTGCCGTGGTCAGGGCTTCGACGCCTCGAGGCGGTAAAATCGCTGACTCTCCGCGGAGCCACTGAATACGATGTCCGGCCAGCTGTCCGCCGCCCAGCGTTCGCTGGGCCAACTCGCCTCGCAGTACTGGGCGCTGACCAAGCCGCGCGTCACGCAGCTGGCGATCTTCTGCGCCGTGATTGGCATGTTCCTGGCCGTGCCCGGGCTGCCGTCGCCGCGTGCCGTCGTGATGGCGACGCTCGGCATCTGGCTGCTTGCCGGAGCCGCGTTCGCGGTGAATTCCCTGATCGAGCAGCACATCGACGCGAAGATGGCGCGCACGCGGATGCGGCCGTTGCCGCGTGGCGACCTGACGCCGATACAGGCATTGGTATTTTCCGGCGTCATTGGTGGCGCCGGCATGTGGGTCCTGTATACGCAGGTGAATCCGCTGACGATGTGGCTCACCTTCGCCACCTTCGTCGGCTACGCGGTCGTCTATACCGTGCTGCTGAAGCCGTACACGCCGCAGAACATCGTCATCGGCGGCATGAGCGGGGCAATGCCGCCGGTCCTGGGCTGGGCCGCCGTCACCAACAGCGCGCCCCCGGAAGCCTGGCTGCTGGCGCTCATCATCTTCGTCTGGACGCCGCCGCATTTCTGGGCGTTGGCGCTGTATCGCATCGATGACTATCGCAAGGCGGGCTGGCCGATGTTGCCGGTCACGCACGGCGAACCCCTGACGCGGCTGCACATCCTTCTTTATACGGTCGGTCTGGTCGCAACGACTGCGCTGCCGTACGCCGTGCGGATGTCCGGGCTGCTGTACCTGCTCGCCGCCCTGGCGCTGGGCGCGGTGTTCGTCGTTTATGCGTGGCGGCTTTACCGCGCACCGACGCCGGCACTCGCGCGTGCAACCTTCAACTACTCAATCGTCTACCTCGCGGCGCTGTTCGCGGCGCTGCTCGCCGACCACTACGTCTGAGTCTGGAACCGCACCATGGGTAGCTGGCGTCTGATGCGTGCGATCCCGGGTTTGCTGGCGGCCGTTGTCGCCGTTGTTGCTGTTGTGCTGACGGCCTGTTCCCCGCCGACCTTCAAGTCGGTCGATATCACCGGCGCGGATTACGCACGCAGCTTTTCTTTGGACTCCGCAACTGGCGGTCAGCGTTCGCTGGCCGATTTCCGCGGCAAGGTGGTCGTCGTCTTCTTCGGATTCACCCAGTGCCCGGATGTCTGCCCAACCACGTTGTCGGACCTGGCCGAGGCGAAGAAGCGGCTCGGTGCTGCAGGCGAACGCCTGCAGGTCGTCTTCATCACGATCGATCCGGAGCGGGACACCGCCGCCGTGCTGGCGCAGTACGTCCCGGGCTTCGACCCCAGCTTCGTCGCGCTGCGTGGGTCGGCCGAGCAGACGGCACAGACCGCCAAGGACTTCAAGATCTTTTATCAGAAGGTCGCCGGCAAGACACCCACCTCGTACACGATGGACCATACGGCCGGGGCATACGTGTTCGACAAGGACGGACGTATCCGTCTGTTCGTTCGTCACGGTTCCTCGGTGGACGACATCGTGGCCGACCTGCGCCAGCTGCTCTGACACGAGCCGCTTACTCGAACTGCCCGGTCGTGGCCGAAACCCGGGTTGCGCTGGATACGACGCGGGCGTCGGCCGGCAGCCCGGCGATCCCGAAGCGCTCTCGCACCGGCTCCACCAGATCGACCTCAAAGCCCGCGAACACACTGGTTTCCGCGTTGACGTAGTCGTCGGCGCGGTAGGCGGCCGCGTCGCGCCGAAGCACGCCGTGGACTTCGAAGGGATCAAAGACAGCGAGCGTCCCGGGGTCCGCGGAGAGGCGCAGTCCGGCCCGGCCAAAGACGATGTCCACGGGCGGGCCACTCAAGTACCAGATGCCGAAGAGCACGTCCGAATAATGGGCATCGGTGTGAAAGAACGCGCCGCGGCAGATGTACCACTCGAACCGCGAGCGCAGCGCCGACCGCAGCTCAGGGTCCAGTCCAGACCCGATTTCCAGGTGAAGCCCGTCATCTGTCCAGGCGCCACCTGAGTGCACTCTGCCGACTTCGAAGCGTTCATTGCCCACGGCCAGCGCGCGCGCCACGAGTTGCGGTGAGGGGGTCCGAAATGCCTGTGCCACATGGCGCGCGAGCGGGCGAAAGCCGGACGCCGATGCGGCGAGAAGGGGTGAAGCGTCGAGGGCCATGTACTCCATGGCCCGATTATCCGATGCAAAAAAAACGCCCCAGCAGGGCTGGGGCGACGGTCCGCCTCGTCGGAGGAGAGGGGGAGGAGCGGAGGCGGATACTGCGAAATCGACTAGAACCCGCGGGGCAAAGGGAAACGCTTACTCGTAAGAGGCCAGTGCCGTTCGCATCTTCTGTAGAGCTTTGGCCTCGATTTGCCGGATTCGTTCCGCGGACACTCCAAACTCGTCTGCCAGTTCGTGCAGAGTGGCGGTTCCGACTCGACCGTCGGCTTCCTCGTTCAGCCAGCGGGCTTCGATGATGCGGCGACTCCGAGGGTCGAGTTGATCAATCGCCTGGCGCACGCCCTCGGTCTGCAGCACATCATGCTGGCGGCGCTGCAGCACCTCGGTCGGCTCGGACTCTTCGTCGGCCAGGTAGGCGATCGGTGCGAACTCTTCTTCACCGTCTTCAATACGGCCTTCGAGCGCGATGTCGCCACCGGACAGCCGCGTTTCCATCTCGGCCACTTCTTCGGGCTTCACGTTCAGTTCGCGCGCAATGCTCTGCACCTGGTCGGGCGACATCGTGCCCAACCCCTGCTTCATGCTGCGCAGGTTGAAGAACAGCTTGCGCTGCGCCTTGGTCGTGGCAACCTTTACCAGGCGCCAGTTGCGCAAGATGAACTCGTGGATCTCCGCCTTGATCCAGTGCAGCGCAAAGGACACCAGTCGCACGCCACGCTCGGGATCAAAGCGCTTAACGGCCTTCATCAGGCCGATGTTGCCTTCCTGAATCAGGTCGGCGTGGGGCAGGCCGTAGCCCAGGTAGTTGCGGGCGACCGCGACCACAAGCCGCAGGTGCGACATCACGAGGCGTCCTGCCGCATCAAGGTCGTTGCCGTCGCGAAACTCACGCGCGAGCCGAACCTCTTCATCGGCGGTCAGCAACGGCACGCGATTGACTGCCTGGATATAGGCATCAATGCTGCCGACGCTGCCGGGATGCAGCACAAGGCCATGCGACGCAACAGGAATCAGTGCGTTATTCGTTGCAGTGCGGGAACGGATCTGGGTCACTCACACACTCCTTTCGATTAAATCCTAGCACTCTCTACTGCCGAGTGCTAACGATTTAGAAGGGAGCTTATGGCAAAAGTTCAACCCCGACTGATTCACTCGGGATGTTGAACCGCAACGCTTCTTTGGGCTGTGAGCGCACACTCACTACGGGTGGCATCGCTTCATCTGGACCCAGGCCCCAATCGCGCCGACAGCACCGCCGAGCAGGGTGGCCCCCAGAACCAGCGCGAGCGGGAACCAGGGTGGCACGCCGGCAGTGCTGAGCACTGACGCAAGCGCACCCGCACGGCGTCCGAGAAGTTCAAGCGTGATCCAGGCGATTCCGATGGCAAGGGCTGCGCCGGTAGCCAGAGTCAGTGCGCCGACGTAGGCGTAAGGCCGCCTCACGAATCGCGGGCGGGCGCCAACCAGTTGAAGCAGCCGGATCTCGTCCGGGCGCAACTGGAGGGTCATCTGGGCGGCCCCGAGCAGGGCCGTGACAATGAGCAGTGCGACAAGGACTATCAGGCCAACGGCCACGGCCAGCCCCGCCTGTCGCAGGGCCGAGAGCCGCCGATACCATCCAATCTCGGACTGCACCGCATCGACTCCGGACCATTGGCGTATATCCACGGCGGCCCGGTCGATCGCTGCCGGGTCCACAGTGAAGGTGAATCGTGCCACCAGGGTATCGGGCAGCGGGTTGGAGCGAGTCTCAGCCGCGCCCGCTGCCAGTCCGGATCGCTTGCTTAACTCGGCGAAGGCCTGGTCGCGTGGAATCAGGCGGACATCGGTCACGTCCGACGCGGCGGTGAGGCGGGCGCGCAGCGCTTCCACCTCGCGCGGCGCGGTTCCGATCTTCACGAAGACGCTGATCTCAGGCCCCACCTTGGCGGCCTTCCA
The DNA here is from genome assembly GCA_963791235.1 of uncultured beta proteobacterium. Lineage (GTDB taxonomy): Bacteria > Pseudomonadota > Gammaproteobacteria > Burkholderiales > Burkholderiaceae_F > JALORV01. The sequence continues at coordinate 435,840 of CAWBRW010000029.1, forward strand.
TGCGGGCAAGGCGGCGAGCGCCAGTGCGGCTACCAGCAAGGGCAACGCGAGCGCGGCACCCGCGATGACGACCGAAAGGTAAAAGCGCCCTGGCTGCTGCGCAATCACTCGCAGCGCTTGGCGGAGCGCATAAAGCCGGTCGGAGACCGCGCTCATCCGGTGGCCCCCTCTGCGAGTCCGATGATGCGTGCGCGCGCCGGCAGCGTGGGGAGGCACTGTGCTGCGAGCATCACGGTCACGCCGGCGCCAACGAACTGCTCCAGCAATTTGATGACCGATTCAGCACTGGCATCGTCGAGGTGTGTCAGTGGTTCGTCCACAAGCAGCAGTGCCGGCCGGTTCACCAGCGCGCGTGCGATTGCGACACGCTGCCGCACGCTACCCGACAGCCGTGCCGGAAGCGTGCCGGGATCGACGTCATCCAGACCTACACGATGAAGCGCGGTGGCTGCGCGGGACCTGGCCTCGCCTCGCGAAAGGCCTGCTGCAGCGACCGGCAGCGCAACGTTCTCCAGCACGCTGCGATCATCGAGCAGCGTCACTTCCTGCGGCACGATTCCGATCGAGCGGCGCAGGTGCGGCAGCGCACGTCGCCTGATCTCAGCCAATGGCTCGCCGGCGACGATGATCGTCCCGGACGTCGGGCGCTCGAGCGCGGCAATGAGCCGGATCACGGTCGTCTTTCCGGTGCCTGCCGGACCGGTCAACACGACGAAATCGTTGCGCGCGATGACGAAGCTCAGCTGCTCGAGGACCGCCCTGTCACCATAGCGCTTGGTGACACGATCGAAGACGATCAACGGCGGCAACGGTCCGATTGCAGTGTTCATCAGCGCAGGCCATGCGAATGGCGCCGCTTAGAATGGGTTGAGCCACGGCGTCATGACCCTCCGACCGATTGTACGGTCGTCATCGGCGCGTCATCGTCATCGACTATGGTCCGACGCAAGAAGCACAAGCCCGATCGATTGAAACCGCCATCGCCAGCCGGTCTCGAGCTCTATCTGAACCGGGAACTGTCCCTGCTCGCGTTCAACGAACGCGTGCTGGCGATGGCCACTCGCGCCTCGGTGCCATTGGCGGAGCGCCTCCGCTATGTCTGCATCGTCTCGTCGAACCTCGACGAATTCTTCGAGGTCCGGATCACCGACCTGAGCGAGGAGATTCGCGAGACGCGCGGCGCGTCACCGCTCGCCTCGACGTACGCAAGCATCCTGGAGCGGGCTCATCGACTCGTTGAGGCGCAGTACGTGCTGTTCAACCAGACCATCATGCCGGCGCTCGAACGCCGCGGCATCGTCGTGCTGAACAACACGCAGCGCAACGAAACCCAACGGGCCTGGGTGCGCGAGTACTTCATGCGTGAGGTGCGGCCACTGCTGTCGCCGATCGGGCTCGATCCGTCGCATCCGTTTCCACAGGTGCTGAACAAGTCCCTCAACTTCATCCTTCAGCTCGAGGGCAAGGACGCGTTTGGCCGCCCCTCGGCGATTGCGATCTTCAAGGTCCCGCGGGTGCTGCCGCGCGTGATCCCGTTGCCGCCATGGCTGGCGCCGGGCAAGCAGGCGTTCGTGCTGCTGTCGTCGGTGATCCGCTCGCATCTGCAGGACGTGTTTCCCGGCCGGGAGATCGGCGGCTTCTCGCAGTTCCGCGTGACGCGCGACTCCGATCTCAGTGTCGACGAGCGCGAAGTCCATAACCTGCGCCAGGCGCTGCGCATGGAACTGACACAGCGGCATTTCGGCAACGCCGTACGGCTCGAGGTGCTGGCCACCTGCCCTCCGCACTTGCAGACGCTGCTGCAGGAACAGTTCCAGTTGCAGCAGCAGGCGGTGTTCCGCGTCGAGGGTCCGGTGAACCTCGTGCGCCTGAACCAGCTTGTCGATCACCTGACCACTCCGGCTTTGCGCTGGACGCCGTTCGTGCCCGCCTGGCCGACCAAACTCACGGCCGGGGCCGACATGTTCGAAGCGATGAGACGCAGCGACATCCTGCTGCATCACCCGTTCGAGAGCTTCGAGCCGGTCATCGAGTTTCTGCGTCAGTCCGCTACGGATCCGAAGGTCGTGGCGATCCGCATGACGCTGTACCGGACCGGTATCAGTTCGATCCTCGTCGACATCCTCGAGGACGCGGCGCGACGCGGCAAGGAAGTCACGGTGATTGTCGAACTGCAGGCGAGGTTCGACGAGGAAGTGAACATCAACCTCGCCGAGCGGCTCGAGGCAGTCGGCGTGCAGGTTGTCTACGGCATGGTCGGACTGAAGATCCACGGCAAGCTCACGCTGGTCCTGCGCCGCGAGGACGTACGCGGCAAGCAGCGGCTGGTTCCTTATGCACACCTGGGTACCGGCAATTACCACCCGACCACGACGAAGCTCTACACGGACTTCGGGATGCTGACGGCCAATGCCGACCTCTGCGAGGATGTCGAAAAGGTGTTCATGCACCTGACGAGCCTCACGAAGGTCGAGCGGCTGAAGCAACTGTGGCTGGCGCCGTTCACCCTGCACCGCAATCTGCTGGCCGCGCTGACGACCGAAGTTGGATTCGCAAAGGCCGGCAAGCCGGCGCGTGTCATCGCGAAGATGAATGCACTGACGGACGAGGCAACGATCCAGGCCCTGTATGCCGCCTCGCAGGCCGGCGTGAAGATCGATCTCATCGTGCGCGGCGCCTGCGCGTTGCGTCCGGGGGTGAAGGGGCTTTCCGAAACGATCCGCGTGAAATCCATCGTCGGCCGCTTCCTCGAGCACCATCGCATCTATTACTTCCGCAATGGCGGCAAGCCTCGCGTCTACCTCTCGAGTGCAGACTGGATGGGGCGCAACCTGTTCCGGCGCATCGAAGTGGCTTGGCCGGTGCTCGAGCCGAAGCTGGCCCGCCGCGTCATCGATGAAGGCTTGAAGCCGTACCTTGAAGACGGCCGGGACGCGTGGGTGCTGCTACCCGATGGTGACTACCGTCCGCCGCGACGCGGCACGGGGGCTGCGTCGGCGCAGCAGGCACTGTTGTCAAAGCTTGCGGCAGAAATCGGGATCTGATGATGGAACTCATCCTGTGGCGGCACGCCGAAGCCGAGATCGGCGAACCTGATCTCGGCCGCAGGCTTACGGGGCGTGGCGAGAAGCAGGCCCGGCGCGTCGCCGAGTGGCTGCACGCGCAGTTGCCCGACAGCGCGCGCATTCTCGTCAGCCCGGCGACACGGGCCGAGCAGACGGCGCGCGCGCTGGGTGAAATCTCTCACCGCAAGCTGCGAACCGTCGACGAGATCGCTCCTGGCGCGGACGTGCGCGACGTGCTGCGTGCAGCGGAGTGGCCACACGCCAAGGTACCGGTCGTCGTCGTCGGCCACCAGCCGACACTGGGCCACGTGGCGAGCTTCCTGCTGGCAGGTGAAGCGCAGGACTGGTCAGTGAAGAAGGCCGGCGTGTGGTGGATCAGTTCACGCGAACGCGACGGAGCCGAGCAGACCGTCCTGCGTGCGGTGATCAGCGCGGAGCTGCTCTAGGCGGGCTGCAGCGCCCGCACATTGAAGGCCATGCCGACGCGCGCCCAGTGCGCGGCTTCTTCCTCCAGCAGGTACTGGGTCAGCGGATGGCGGGTGAGCCATTCACCGTCGAGAGCGAGCTCGATCGAGCGTCCGAATTTCATCGCCAGTCGCGGCAGCGCGGTGTTGCGGCGTGCGTGATTCAGGATCACGGCCAGGCGCAGCACCAGAACCTTGCCCAGGCGCTCGCGATCCTCGAGCACTTCGTGGATTTTGCGCAGGTTGCCACGCTGGCCGAGCACCAGCAAGGCGATGTGTTCCTGATCCGACGTTGAAAAGCCCGCCATGTCCGCGTGCTGCACGAGATAGGACGAGTGCTTGTGATAGTCGCTGTGCGAAATGGCAAAACCCACTTCGTGCAGCAGCGCGGCCCAGCCCAACCGTTTGCTCATTTCCTCGCGCGCTGCCGGAACAAGTTCTTTGGAGAGCCGCAATGCCGTGGCTGCAACACGCTGCGCCTGGGCACGGTCGACGCTGAACTGGTCAAGCATCCGCTCGACCGTCGAATCCCGCAGATCATGTTGTTCGCGCCGTCCGAGCAGGTCATAAAGCACGCCGACGCGCAGCGCACCCCGCGCGGGCCGCATTTCATCGACGCCCAGTGTTTCGAAGACGGCTGAAAGCACGGCCACGCCGCCGGCGAGCACTTCCTGGCGATCGGGTTTCAGACCGGCCAGCTTGATGCGCCGGATCTCGCCAGCGTCCAGCAGAACATGGCGCAGCTTCAGCAGGCCTTCGCCGTTGATCGCCCCGTCCGACCAGCCTTGCGCGCGGAAGATTTCCGATACCGCGCCCACCGTACCGCTCGACCCGAACGCCTCCTCCCACTGCGCGCGCGAGAACCCGGCAATCGCCTCCTCGAACTCCGCCGCCGCGGCCACCTGCGCTTTCTTCAGCGAGGCACGGTCGATGCGCCCGTCCTTGAAGAACCGCAGCGACGTATTGACGCAGCCGACCTTGAACGATTCGGCCTTGTCTGCGGTGAATCCGCGGCCGACGATGATCTCGGTGGAAGCCCCGCCGATGTCCACCACCAGGCGGCGCAGGTTCGAGGGCGGCAGTGTGTGCATGCAGCCCTCGAACACCAGCCGCGCCTCTTCCCGGCCTGAAATGACTTCGATCGGATAGCCGAGCGTGTTCTGCGCTTCCATGAGGAAGTCATTGACGTTGCGGGCGAGGCGCAGTGTCTGCGTGCCCACCGCACGGACCTGTTCGATCGGCATGCCGCGCAGCCGCTCGTTCATGCGGGCCAGAGTCTCGAGCGCGGTCTCGATCGATTTCTTCGACAGCTTGTTGGTCTCGTCGAGACCGGCGGCGAGGCGCACCGTTTCCTTCCAGTAGCCCTCGCGCACGATGTGGGAGCCTTCGACACGGCCGATCTCGAGCCGGAAACTGTTCGAGCCGAGGTCGACGGCGGCAAGATTCATTGCGCGGCTCCCGCGCCGACGAGCGCGTCGGCGAATTCGACAGCGGAAAATGGCTGCAGGTCGTCGATGCCCTCGCCGACGCCGATGAAGAGGATCGGCAGCGGCCGGTCACCGCGGGCAGCGGCGATGGCGGCCAGCACGCCGCCCTTGGCGGTTCCGTCGAGCTTGGTCACGACCAGGCCCGTCAGGCCGACCGCGGCATCGAAGGCCTGCACCTGAGCCAGCGCGTTCTGCCCGGTCGTGCCATCGACGATCAGCACGATTTCGTGCGGCGCGCCCGGCATTGCCTTGTCCTGGGCGCGTTTCACGCGTTTCAGCTCCTCCATCAGATGCGCCTGCGTTGGCAGGCGACCCGCGGTGTCGGCAATCAGCACATCGACTCCGCGTGCTTTCGCAGCGGCGACGGCATCGAACACCACGGCGGCCGGATCTCCACCGCTTTGCGAGATGACCTCGACGTTGTTGCGCGCCCCCCAGATGGCGAGCTGCTCTCGAGCGGCGGCACGAAAGGTGTCGCCGGCAGCGAGCAGCACCGAGCGGTTCTGCCCGGCGAACCACTTGGCCAGCTTGCCGATGGACGTCGTCTTGCCCGAACCATTGACACCGCAGACCATGACGACGAATGGCTTGACACGAGAGACATCGAACCGACCCTCGGCCGGAGCAAGCCGGCGTGCCAGTTCATCACGCAACGCCAGTCTCACTTCGTCCTGCGTCTTCAGTCCCTTGAGCTTGATTTGTGCACGCAGCGCCTCCACGAGGTCGGCCGACACGGAGACACCGACGTCTGCCGTGATCAGCGCCATCTCCAGTTCCTCGAGGAACGCGTCGTCGACAACGCCGCCGGAAAACAGGCCGACGATGTTGACGCGTGTCTTTGTAAGACCCCGCTTGAGCTTTGCAAGCCAGCCGCCCTTGGCACTGTCGACGTTGGCGGGGCTTATCATCGTGCGATGCGGGGAAAGCGAACGGGGCGCGCTGCGGAGGAAGAGACACGCGGGCGCCATCACCCGATGTCTCGATCGAGTGTAACAAAGCAACATCGCGCTCCGATGACTGCCCGCAAGCACGGGCCGACTCCTCCGCGGCAGGTTCGCATCATTGGCGGTCGCTGGAAGCGCACGCCGCTGCCGGTCGTCGATCTGCCCGGCCTACGCCCCACACCGGATCGTGTGCGCGAGACGCTGTTCAACTGGCTCGCGCATCTGCGGCCCAATACGGCGTCGCTTTCCGGCCTGGACCTTTTCGCCGGGACCGGCGCGCTGGGTTACGAACTGGCGTCGCGCGGCGCACGTTCGGTGACGCTCGTCGAGTCCAATGCGCAGGCCCTGGAGGCCCTGGAGGCGACCCGCGCGCGCCTCGATGCGCGCGAGGTCGAGATCGTTGCCGGTGACGCGTTCACGGTGGCCGCGCGCCTGCCCGCCGCTGCATTCGACATCGTGTTCCTCGACCCCCCGTTCGACGGCGCATTGCAGGCGCCCGCGCTCGTCGCGGCACGGCGCCTGCTGGCACCGGAAGGCCTGATCTACCTTGAGGCGCCGGCGCCGGTCTCTGCGGAGCAGCTCGATGACGCGCGACTCGGCCTGGTGCGGACCGGGCGCGCCGGGAAAGTCGCGTTCCATCTGTTGCGAACTGCGCGTGCATAATCGCCTGCGCCAAGACTGCTTCATGAGGCGCTGAGGAGAGCCGACATGGTGATCGCCGTCTATCCTGGTACGTTCGATCCGCTCACGCGCGGCCACGAGGACCTGGTGCGACGCGCCGCCGGCCTTTTTTCCAAGCTCGTCGTCGGTGTCGCCGACAGCCGGAACAAGAAGCCGTTCTTCGTCCTCGACGAGCGCATCGCGATCGCCCGCGAGGTGCTGTCCCACTACCCCAATGTCGAAGTGGCCGGTTTCCGCGGGCTGCTCAAGGACTTCGTGCGCGATCAGAACGCGCGTGTGATCGTCCGTGGCCTGCGTGCAGTGTCCGACTTCGAGTACGAGTTCCAGATGGCCGGCATGAACCGCTATCTGCTGCCGGATGTGGAGACGATGTTCCTGACACCGTCGGACCAGTACCAGTTCATCTCCGGCACGATCGTGCGTGAGATCGCCCAGCTCGGCGGGGACGTCAGCAAGTTCGTCTTCCCGTCCGTCGAGAAGTGGCTGAAGGCGAAGATCCAGCAGATGGGCGGCACCACGGAATGACGCACATCGCGGCGTGATCACCGGCCCGGCGCGCGATCCGCGCATCGACGCGCTGCGCGGCTTCGCGCTGCTCGGCATCCTCCTCGTCAACATCCAGTCGTTCATTTCCGGTGCGCCGAACGCGCTCGGCTTCCTGCCAGCCGACGCAGGTCTTTCCGACCGGATTGCTTACTTCATCACGGCCACCTTCATCCTCGGCAAGTTCATGCCGCTCTTCGGCATGCTGTTCGGGGCGGGGTTCGCGCTGCTCTACGACAAGCTCAGCGCGAGTTTCGAGGCGCCGCGGCGGCTGTATCGACGCCGCCTGGCGTTCCTGGCGGGCTTCGGGCTGCTGCATGCGCTGCTGCTCTACTTCGGCGACATCACGCTGGCGTATGCCATCGCGGGCTTCGTGCTGCTGCTCCACGCCGACAGCGACTTCCCGCGCCTCGCGCGTGCCACTGCCGGCTGGTGGTTGTTCGCCGCGGCGTGGTTGCTCATTTCGATCCTGCCGGCCGCCGGTTCCACCGCCGCCGACTCGTTGCCACTGATCGAAATGGTCGAGCGCAATATCGAAGCCGGCATGGCGCTCGGCTTCGCGGCACAGTGGCCGCTGCGAGTGCAAATGGGCCTGTGGCAGATACAGGCGAATCTGTTCGGCCTGCCTTCGATCATCGCGTTGATGATGACCGGAGCCCTGGCCCAACGCGCCGGTTGGCTGCGACACCCGGACGCGCCGGCATGGCGGCGTGCCGCGCTGATCGGCCTGGGGTTTGGGCTGCCTGCTGCGCTCGCGTACGGCAGCTGGGCGATGACGCACGCAGAACTGGAGCCGAGCCTGTCGATTCCCGCCGTTGCGCTGGCCCTGCACGCGATCAGTCTCGTACTGGCCTTCCTGTACGCCGCGCTGTTTCTTCGACGCGCGCCCGAGCGGGTGGTGGCATGGCTCGCACCCGCCGGCCGCATGCCGCTCACGAACTATTTGCTGCAGTCGATCGCCATGGCTGTGTTGCTGCCGGGCTGGGGGCTCGGCCTCGGAGCGCGGCTGGGCTATGCGCAGCTGAGCGTGCTGGCCATCGCGATTTTCGCGGCGCAGACACTGCTGAGCCGATGGTGGCTTGCGCGCAATCCGCAGGGCCCGCTCGAGGCGATTTGGCGCGCGTGGACCTACCGCGGGGCAGTGCGTCGGACCGCCTGATTGGTCCCGTCAGAGCGCGAGCGTGACTTCGACGGTCGAACCCCGTGCGATGTCGTCGCCGGCGCCGCGCTCGACGATGCAGTTGACCCCGAAAGTCACGCCGCCTGCGCGCGAGTTGTCGCGATAGACGGCGAGGGCGTCCCCGGGCTCGGTCGATGGCGTACCGGTCGCCGGGTCGACGTTCGGCACCGAGCAGCGCACGCAGGCCTTCACCACGCGAAGCTGTATTGCGCCAATCGAGAGCCGATCGAGGTAGTCCTCTTCGAATGCCTCGATGCCTGACAGGACCAGGTTGGGCCGGAAGCGTTCGATGCCGACTGCGGACCCGCCGCGCTGCTTCAGGCGCTCATTGAGATCAGCCAGCGATTCGGTCGACACAATCAGCAGTGCAAATGCGTCGGCAAACTTGTAGGGCGCCTCGGTAGCGCCGGTGTAGCGCACGTTCGAAAGGCGCCTGGCCTCTGGATCAAAACGCATCAGCCGGCACGGTCGCTCCAGGTAGCGGGAGAACCACGCATCGGCTACCTCGCCCTGCGTGACCGCCGCGATGCTGTCGTCCCAGACGCGCACGTTGAGGATGTCACCCTCGCTCGCGAATGGCACCTCGAGCCGCAGCATGCCCGGCGCCTTCAAGCGCAGCGCCGAGGGCGTCAGGCGCGTTTCGATCAACGCCATTTGCGGCAGCTCACGCTGGCTCAGGAACTCGCCATCCTCACCGACGACGACCCACTCGCGGTCGCCGATGCCGTCGATTTCCAGCCCGGTCGCGGCAAGCGTCGCTTGCTCAACCGCAATGCCGCGACAACCCTTGACCGGGTAGATGAACAGCCGATCGATCGTGGCGTGCATGGCGATCAGACGTTGAAGCGGAAGTGCATGACGTCACCATCGTGCACGACGTATTCCTTGCCTTCGAGCCGCATCTTGCCGGCTTCCTTGGCCCCGGTCTCGCCCTTGAACTTCACGTAATCGTCGAAGGCAATCGTCTCGGCGCGGATGAAGCCCTTCTCGAAGTCGGTGTGGATCACGCCGGCGGCCTGCGGCGCGGTAGCACCGGTGGACACGGTCCAGGCGCGCACTTCCTTGGGCCCGGCGGTGAAGTAGGTCAGCAGGCCCAGCAGCTGGTAACCGGCGCGGATCACGCGGTTCAGTCCCGGCTCGTGCATTCCCATGTCCTCGAGGAACACCGACTTGTCCTCGTCCGAGAGGTCGGCAATCTCGGCTTCGACCTTGGCACACACGGCAACGACTGGCGCGCCTTCCCGGGCGGCGAACTCGCGCACCTTCTCGAGCAGCGGATTGTTCTCGAAACCGTGTTCCTCGACATTGGCCACGTACATCGTCGGCTTGGCCGTCAGCAGGAACAGCGGCTTCAGCACCGCGCGCTCTTCCGGATACAGGTTCACGCTGCGCACCGGCTGGCCCTGGTTCAGCGACGGCTGGATTTTCTCGAGCGCGTCGACCAGTCGCTTGGCTTCCTTGGCCTCAGGTCCCTGGCCGGTCTTCGCGACCTTGCTGTACTTTGCCAGTTGTTTGTCGACGGTCTGCAGATCGGCCAGCGCGAGTTCGGTGTTGATGACCTCGATGTCCGAGATGGGATCGACCTTGCCCGAGACATGCACGATATTCGGGTCGTCGAAGCAGCGCACGATATGCGCGATCGCATCGCACTCGCGGATATTGGCGAGGAACTGGTTGCCGAGACCTTCGCCCTTGCTGGCGCCGGCCACCAGGCCCGCGATATCGACGAACTCCACCGTGGCAGGCAGGAGCTTTTCCGGCTTCGCGATTGATGCCAAGGCGTCGAGCCGCGGATCCGGCACCTCGACGATGCCGACGTTCGGCTCGATCGTGCAGAACGGGTAGTTCTCCGCGGCGATGCCCGCCTTGGTCAGCGCGTTGAATAGAGTCGACTTGCCGACATTGGGCAAGCCGACGATGCCGCATCGAAGGGCCATGGGGGTATCCGGTTCAAGCGTGGAGCAAAGCGTGCGATTATCGCAAGCCCGAAGAGACTTTCCCAATCACTATGCCGGTTGAACTGCGGGAAGTGACGCGCGCGACGGTATTGGCCGTCTGCAAGCTCGATGCGGGCGACGGCGGCAAGCAGGTGGCGCCGAACGCCGTTTCGATGGCCCAGGCCCATTTCACCCCGGAAGCCTGGTACCGGGCCGTCTACGACGGCGATGAACTGGTCGGTTTTGTCATGCTCTACGACCCGACGCTCGCCGAGACCCCCGACGAGCACGAGTTCTTCCTCTGGCGCCTGATGATCGACAAGCGCTTCCAGGCCCGGGGCCTTGGCCGCGCCGTCGTCGAGCGGCTGGCCGAACATGTCCGCACGCGCCCGGGAGCTGAGCGCCTGCTCGTGTCGCACGTCAAGGACGCCGATCGGGTCGCCCGCTTCTACCAGTCGCTGGGTTTCGAATACACCGGCCACGAGGAGGATGGCGAACTGGAACTGGCGCTGAAGCTGCGTTGAGTCCGCTGCGGTCCGATGCCGGGTGGATGGCGGTCGCGGCGGACCGGGGCGCCGCTGCGGAGCTGCAGTCCTTTTACGAGGCGAATCCCGAGTACTGGCACCTGACGCATGGCCATGCGCCCGGACCGGGCGAAGCGGACCACGGCTTCGATGCACGGCCTCCGGACGACATGCCGTACAGCGACCTGCCGATGTGGATCATCCGCGACCGCGCGAGCGGGCGGATCGTCGGTGAAGTGGCGGCGGCCACCGACCTCCTGGCGCCGGGCGTCATTCACCTGGGATTTTTCGTCGTCGAGACGGCGCGGCACGGCAGCGGCTTTGCGGCGGAGGTCTACGCCAGCTATGAAGCGTGGGCGATCGCTCGGCGCGCGCGCTGGCTTCGACTGGGAGTGGTCGCGGCCAATCCCCGTGCCGAGGCATTCTGGCGTGCGCAGGGTTACAGCGAAGTGCGCCGCCGTGACAACTACGTGCTGGGAGAATGCACTCACGAGTTGATCGTGATGGTGAAACCGATCGGGTCGAACACCGTGGCCGACTATCTGGCCGAGGTGCCGCGCGATCGACCCGATGCCGCCTAAAGTGGCCGGGCCAGCGACAGGTCGGGCTGGTTCAGCCAGGCGAGCGCCGCCTCGGCGAACCGCTCGCACTCGGCGATCGCGCGCTCCCACGCGGCGATGCGCCCCGCGTGGTCGACCCCGTAGTGATAGAAGTCGCTGCGGTCGGGCAGCTTGCCGTTGGGCAACCGCTGGAGCATCGCTGACGACGGGGCGATGAGGACTACGTTCGCCAGCCAGGCATGGTCGCGTGGACGTGCGCGCCAGCGCAGCGACTTGTCGAGCCAGCCCGGCGTGACCCACGGCACGAAGTGCGGGTAAAGCACCACTCCACCGAGCTCGCGGTAGGGCAGGAGCAGGTGGAAGTCGATCAGGCCACCGTCCCAGTAATCACCGGACGGCGCGCCGGGGATGTTTCGAACCGGGTCGCAGATCAGCGGGATCGACCCTGACGCGAGCAGCGCGTCTTCGAGGTTGACTTGCGTGAGCGGCACGGTTTCGTAGCCGAACGGATCGTCGCGCACCGCAAGCCGCGGCGGCGCGCCCGCCTGGAACACGACGCGCTCCAGATGAGCGGCCAGTCGACGACGAGCAACAGTGTTCGCGATTGCGGCCCGCGCGAACGCCCCACGCGTCCCGGCAGCCAGCGGACCGCGCGCGCGTGCCGTGATGATCGACAGCGAAACGCGATCCGCAAGGCGCAACGCCGTGTCTTTGGTCAGTGCACGTGCAACTCCACGACACACCGTGGCGACCTGCGACGTCGAGGGACGGTGGGGATAGTTCTGCTCGCGCACGTAGGCGGTCTGCAACCGGTCCAGCGCGCGCAGCGGGTCGGCGTGCGCCAGCGCGGCCATGCGCCAGGCGCCGATCGAGGCGCCGATCAGCTCGATCCGCTTCGACTGTGGCAGCCATTCTCGGGCGAACAGCCGGTCGAAGGGCAGCAGTGCAAGGCCTTTCGGTCCGCCGGCGGCAGCGGGCATGCACGTGATATCGCGCGGAGACAGGCCGCGCTCCGCGATGTGCCGGCGCGCGTCAGCGCCGAGACGGATATCGAGCAGGACGGAGTCGCGCAGGGAAGACACGGCAGTTGGAGCGCCGCCGCCGTCAGCGCGTGTGCAGCTTCAGCATCGCCGCCTCGAACTTGCCGCTCACCAGCAGGTCGACGATGCCTTCCGCCCGCTCGACCGCTTCGTCGATCAGCGTCTGCTCCTCGCGGCGCGGTGGATGCAGCACGAAATCGACGACCTCCTGTTCCAGTTGCAGCTCCCGCGGGTGGCCGATGCCGATACGCAGCCGCCAGAAATCGGCAGTCGTCAGTCGTGCCTGCGTGTCCTTCAGGCCGTTGTGACCGGCGGTGCCGCCGCCCCGCTTGAGCTTCACCACTCCCGGCAGCAGGTCGAGTTCGTCGTGGGCGACCAGGATTTCGGATGGCAGGATCTTGTAGAACAGCGCCAGCGCCACGACGGCGTTGCCAGAACGGTTCATGTAGGTCGTGGGCTTCAGCAGCCAGACGTCCTGGCCGCCGCAGCGCAAGCGGGCGACGTCGCCATGGAACTTGCGCTCGCTCGAGAAGCGCGCACCTTCGCGCCGGGCAATCGCGTCGACGAGCCAGTAGCCGGCGTTGTGCCGCGTTGCCTCGTACTCGGCGCCGTAGTTGCCGAGGCCGACGATCAGGCGGATGCCGCGAGTGTGTTCAGGTTCGTCCACGATCCGACTGAAGAAAAAGGCCCGCTGTCGAGGACAGCGGGCCGCATTGTGCCGTAGCACTCGCCGCCGCTCGCGCGGCGGCGAAGCCGACCGTTACTTCTTCTTGTCGCCGCCCTTTTCTTCCTTGCCGCCCTTGGCCGGGGCAGCGCCAGGCGCAGCAACAGGCGCCTTCTGCGCGGTGGCGGGGACCTCGACGGCAGCCACCGGTGCGGCAACCACCTCTTCCTCGGCCTGCTCGCCGTGCGTGGACACCGACGCGACAACCGGGTTCTCCTTGCCCCTTAGCACCGGCGAAACGCCGGCAGGCAACTTCAGGTCGAGGACGCGAACGGACTGGTGCGCCTGCAGTTCCGACAGATCGACTTCGATGAACTCCGGCAGGTCCTTCGGCAGGCACGCCACGTCGACCTCGGACATGATGTGGCTGATCAGGCCGCCACCCAGCTTGAACGCCGGCGAGTCCTCCTGGCCGACAAAGTGCAGCGGTACCCGCATGTGGATCTTCTGGTTCTCCGACACGCGCTGGAAATCGACGTGCAACACCACCGGGCGGTACGGATGCATCTGGAAGTCGCGCAGCAGCACGCGCTCCGATGTGCCGTCGAGTTCCATGTCGAGGATCGAAGCATGGAATTTTTCCTTGCGCAGTGCGTGGAACAAGGGGTTGTGCTCGACCTCGATCGCCTGTGCGGCACCGCTGCCGCCGTAAAGCACGCCGGGCACCTTGCCGGCATGGCGCAGGCGGCGGCTCGCACTCGTGCCTTGCGCATCTCGTTTGTTGGCTACGACTTTCATTTCACACTCCAGTTCTCGTCCGCGGACCGCGACCAGTCACAACGGACAATTTCGACGCAGGCGGTTGCCCATGCCGACCTGAACACGAGGCACGCGCCTCTGCGTTGCAGTTACATCAAAAAAATCGTCTGGCTCCGCCAGCGATTTCTTCTAACCATTCCGCGCAAAAGTAGGGGTGTACTTTTGCACGCCTATTCAATAAACAGAGAACTCACCGAGTCCTCACGCGCAATGCGCGAAATCGTTTCGCCCAGCAGTGCCGCACACGACAACTGGCGGATCTTCCGACACGACGCCGCGGCGGCGGACAGCGGGATCGTGTCAGTCACGACGAGCTCGTCGATCACCGAATTGTTCAACCGCTCGATTGCCGTGCCTGAAAGCACCGGGTGCGTTGCATAGGCCATCACGCGCAGCGCCCCGCTGTCGCGCAGCGCCTGCGCGGCCTGGCACAGCGTGTTCGCGGTGTCGACCATGTCATCCATGATCACGCAGTTGCGGCCCTCGACCTCGCCGATGATGTGCATGACTTCAGCCACGTTCGCACGCGGCCGTCGTTTGTCGATGATCGCAAGATCGGCTTCCATCCGCTTTGCGAGTGCGCGTGCACGCACGACCCCGCCGACGTCGGGCGACACTACGACCAGGTTGTCGTAGTTGTGCTTCCACAGGTCGCCCAGCAGGATCGGACTCGCGTAGATATTGTCGACCGGGATGTCGAAGAAGCCCTGAATCTGATCGGCGTGCAGGTCCATCACCAGCATGCGGTTGATGCCAGCGACCTGCAGCATGTTGGCGACGACCTTGGCGCTGATGGCAACGCGGGCGCTGCGCGGCCGGCGATCCTGGCGGGCGTAGCCGAAGTAGGGAATCGCCGCGGTGATCCGACCAGCGGACGCACGCTTCAGTGCGTCGGCCATGATCATGATCTCCATCAGGTTGTCGTTCGTCGGCGCACAGGTCGGCTGCAGGATGAAGACGTCCTTGCCGCGCACGTTTTCGAACAGTTCGACGGTCACCTCGCCATCGGAAAAGCGCGAAACCTGCGCTTTTCCGAGCGGGATGTTGATCTGCTGGGCCACGGCCTGCGCGAGCTTCGGGTTCGCGTTGCCCGTGAACACCATCAGGTTGTCGGGGACCATCAAGGCCATGGCTGAGGTGCCTGCGCGCCTGGCGCGTCGGTTTTATTCCGGCCGGAACGCCGGCCCCGAAAAGACGCCGCCGCGATGTGCACGAAACGCCTGTGCGTCTGTTACATCACGGCGGTGCTACGAATGGCTGGGGAGGAAGGATTCGAACCCTCGAATGGCGGAATCAAAATCCGCTGCCTTAACCAGCTTGGCGACTCCCCAGCACTAACCTCGAATTCTCAAGTCTGCGCTGTCCTGCGTACTGCATGTGCGGGGCCTGCCGCACGACTTCGACGCCTACCAGGCACTCAGCGGATGCTCTGCCAGGCCACGCACGACCCAACCGCGCCAGTTTTCCGGCAGGTCCGCGATAGCCGCGCGGGCCAGGTCGTCGTTGGCCGTTATGGCAAACACTGCGGAACCCGAACCAGTCATGCGTGCCACTCCGAACCGGGCGAGGTGGGCAAGCACTTGGTCGATCACAGGAAACCTGCGGCGCGCCACGGCCTCGAGATCATTGGCGCCGAAGAGGACCGGGGTCCGGGTTTCGCCGCGTTCTCGGAGGTTCTGCGGCACGGGGTCAACGGCCGCAGAAAAGTCCGACATTTTCGTGGCTTTGGTATCTCGTGTCAAACCGGAGTCCTCGAAGATTTCCTTTGTCGAAACATGCACTTGAGGCCAGATCACCGCATAGTGGGCTGGCTGAAGTGCAAGCGGCGTCAATTGCTCGCCGCGGCCCTCGGCAAACGCATTCTTGCCGTGGACGAAAAACGGCACGTCTGCGCCGAGTTCGAGCGCCAGGTCAGCCAACTGCTGACGATCAAGCCCGGTGTTCCAGAGCCGATTCAGCGCGATCAGCGTTGTCGCCGCGTCCGATGAACCGCCACCCAGCCCCGCGCCTGCAGGAATCCGCTTGCTGAGATGGATGTCAGCGCCAAAGCGCGACGCGGTGCGCTGCTGCAGCAGCCGGGCGGCACGCATCACAAGATCAAGTTGGACATCGCCGACGACATCACCGCTGCGATGCAGTTGCCCATCGTCGCGCCGTTCGACATCGATCCAGTCAACCAGGTCGATCAGCGCGAACACGGTCTGCAGTTCGTGGTAGCCGTCGGCACGACGCCCCAGCACATGCAGGAACAGGTTCAGCTTGGCCGGGGCCGGCAGCGCGAGGGCGCGTTCCATAGCCTCTGGTAGGCAATCAGCCGGCCGGATCGTCGACGATGAGCCGGACCGAAACCGCTGGCTGGCCGTTCAGCATGGGGCGATCTAGCTGCAGCCGGCGTGGCTTGTTCGTCACCGTTGAATACTCTTCGATGCGGATGGTCCAGCCGTCCTGCTCGATACGGCTGATACGTTCGCTGTCCATCTGCGTGCGTGCTGGCCGGGACGGCTCGGGCCGGCCTTCGAGCCAGTCGGCAAGCCCACTGACCGGGAGGCGCCAGCCGAGCAGGCCTTCGATCAGCTGGTCGGCGTTGGGTCCGCTGGCCATCTGCATTTCCGGACCCGTGGCCGTTGCACGTCCCGGCTCGATCTCGATGCGGGCGAGCGTCGTTCCGACCGGTGTCGCCAGGTCGATCACCTGTTGGTTACCCCGTACCTCGACCGTGAAACGTCCGCTGACATTGCTGGGCCGGCCATTGCCCTGCGCCTGGGCGGAAAACCGTCCGCTATAGGAGCGCTCGACGGGTAGGGGTGCTGTTGCACAACCGGCGAGCGCGACCGCGAGCGCCAGCCCGGCCAGCCAGAGGAGTCGATCGCGAATCACAGTCCGATGCGCAGCCGCGCGATCGTCGACTTCAGCAGTTCGTTGCCAGGCTCCTTCGTCCGCGCGTCGCGCAGCAGCGAGCGCGCGCGAGCCTGCTCACCACTGACCCACAGCACTTCGGCAAGATGAATCATCACCTCGGGATCGGGCTTGGCCTCGTAGGCCTGCTCGAGGTATTTGCGCGCCTTCGGCAGATCGCCCATCCTGTAGTAGACCCAGCCGAGCGAGTCGAGGATGAACGGATCCTCCGGCGCCAGCTGGTGCGCCTTTTCGATCAGCTGCAGCGACTCGCCAAGCCGGATATTGCGATCGGCGAACGAATAGCCGAGCGCGTTATAGGCGTGGGCGTAATCCGGCCGCAACTCGATGACGCGGCGCAGGTGGCCTTCCATCGCATCGATGCGATCGAGCTTTTCCGCGGTCATCGCGGCGTCGTACAGCAGCGCAACGTTGTCCGGTGCGGATTCCAGCGCCTGCGTCAGCAGTTTGTAGGCTTCCTCGTAGCGGCGGCTCTCACGCAGCACCTGCGCTTCAGCCAGCAGGACCTGGATCCGCTCATCGGGCGAATTGACGGTGACCCCACGCAGCAGCTTGCGGGCCTCCTCCGGGCGCTGCATCTTCGTCAGTACCGCGGCCTCGCGAACCCGCGCCGGGATGTATTCGTCGCCGCCTTCGATCTTGCGCAACCACTTGAGCGCCTCGGCATAGAGCTTCTCCTCCTCGGCAATTTGCGCGAGGTACAGATAGGCCGCATCCGGATCGCGTTCGTCGCCTGGCTGGCTCTCGATCAGCTCGAGGTAGCGCTGAAACTGTGCCCGCGCATCGCTGTGCAGGTTGCCCTGCAGGGAGAGCAGGGCGAGCGAGTAGGCGAGGTCGGGGTTCTTGGGTTCTGCCTGCTGCAGCTGCTCGAACTGAGCACGCGCGGCCGTGTATTGCTTGTCGGCCACCAGCATGCGCGCGTAGGCAAGCCGGACGTCGCTCGACGCGCCGGCGCGGTCGAGCAGGTGTTTCAGTGCATCCAGCGCGGCGCCGCGATCGGTGGTCTGCAGCAGCGGCACGGCGCCGAGGACGGTGCGCTCGTTGTCCGGCTGCAGCGCCACGGCGGCCTTGGCTTCGGCCGCGGCCCGCTCAGGCAGGCCGGCGGCATGGGCACCAGAGGCGAGCGCCAGCCGGACGTCGGCGTCCCCCATATACGGTTGTGCGAGGCGCTCGAGCAGGCCGAATGCGCCCTTGCGATCCTGAGCGCGTGCCAGCTGCCGCTGCAAGCGCGACAGTTCGAGCGCGGGGTTGGCCGCGCCCTTGATCGCCGGAGCGAGGATCGTGTAGGCGTCATCGAATCGCCCGCTGCTGGCGTACAGCAATGCCAGCGCCTGAGAGGCTTCCCGGGAGGAGGGCGACAACTGCCGCCAGAGCTCGGCAGCTTCAACGCTCTGCTGCAGCGCGCGCCCCTGCAATGCGAGTTCGGCAGCGCGTCGAGCCAGCCGCGGATCACGTGTCTCGCGCGCCAGCTTGAGATAGACCGCGTAGGCTGAACCGAGGTCGCCCTGCTGGACCGCCAGTTCCGCCGCCATCAGCTGGTACATCAACGCGCCGGTGATCGGGACATCCGGCACATCGGACGGCTTGCTCGCCTCGGCAGCTGGTGCCTGGGCTGTCGTTGCGGGGGTCGTCGCCTGGCCGGACGAATCAGAAGCCGGTGCCGGCGCCGGCGGCGCGGCGTCAGGGCGGACGGCGCATCCTAGAATCGTGGACGCGATCAGCAGCGGAATAAGGCGCCGCGCGCAATGGGCGCGACGTGCAACGGAAGGCAGCATCAGGTGGACGCACGCGCTTGAGCGCGCGGCAAGCGGCATCGACCCCACATTATCAGAACGACCCGTCCCTGTTCCCTGAAATTCCATGCCCGAACTGCCCGAGGTCGAGGTCACCCGGCGCGCATTGCTGCCAGCCGTCGAGGGCCAGCGCGTCATTTCGGTCGATGTGCGCGAGTTCCGGCTGCGCTGGCCCGTGCCGCGCGATCTGTCGCAACAGCTGTCCGGCCGACGCGTGCGGCGTCTTCTCCGCCGTGGCAAGTACCTGTTATGGGAGTTCGATCACGGTACCCTGATCTCGCACCTCGGGATGTCCGGGGCCTGGCGAGTATGGCCGGGGGATAGTGCACCACCGCCGCGCCTGCACGATCACGTCGACATCGTGCTGACCGGCGGGCTGCTGCGACTCACCGACCCGCGGCGCTTCGGCGCGCTGCTCTGGCACGCCAGCGTTGCCGGTCCGCTGGAGCAGCATCCGCTGCTCGCGTCGCTGGGCATGGAACCGTTCGACCCGCGCTTCGGCGGGGCGGTGCTCTATGCCGGGACGCGCGGCCGAGCGATATCAATCAAGCAGGCTCTTCTGGCAGGACAGATCGTCGTCGGCGTCGGCAACATCTACGCTTCGGAAACGCTGTTTCGCGCGGGCATCAACCCGAAGCTGCCGGCGCGACGGTTGGGGCCGGCGCGCTGCGAACTGCTGGCGGCGGCCGTGCAGGAGGTGCTGACCGAAGCGATCCGGGTCGGCGGCAGCACGTTGCGCGATTTCGTTTCGGCCGCCGGGGATGAAGGCTACTTCATGCTCGATGCCGCGGTGTATGAGCGCGAGGGCGCGCCGTGCCGCCGCTGCGGCACGCCGATCCGCCGCATCGTGCAGGGGCAGCGTTCAACTTACTACTGCCCGGCCTGCCAGCGCCGCTGAGCCTCGCAAACTGCGTGCAGTCGCGCCCGTGCGTCGATTTGCACCGTATGTCGGTACGTTTTCGTGTCATATCGGAACCGCTCATGCCTCGGGCCCTGTGATAGATTGAATCGACCCTGCTTCCCGGCGTGGCCCATGGCCCAGCTTGCTTCCAGCTTCGAGGAATACGGCCAGTGGCGCGACACGCTGGCAAACGCCATTGTGCAGTTGCGGCAGTGGCTTGCCGACGCGCAGATGCTCGACACAGATGCTGCGCGCCGCATGGATGTCGCGCTCGACCGCCTGGCCGAAGACAAGCTCGTCATCGCCTTCGTCGCCGAGTTCTCGCGCGGCAAGTCCGAGCTGATCAACGCGATCTTCTTCTCCGAGTACGGCAAACGCATCCTGCCGTCGTCGGCCGGTCGTACGACGATGTGTCCGACCGAACTGCTGTACGACGAATCGCTACCGCCGTGCATCCGCGCGCTGCCGATCGAGACGCGCAGCCGGCACGGCTCGACGTCGGAGTTCAAGCGGCTGTCGGAGGAGTGGCAGGTATTCCCGCTGGACACGAGTTCCGCGGACGGCATGCTCAACGCCTTCAAGATCGTTGCCGAAACGGTGCGGGTTCCGGTCGACGAGGCGCGCAGCTACGCGCTGTTCGACGCCGACGATCCCGACCAGGCAGTCGCGCTCGACAAGAACGGGATGGTCGAGATCTCTAAGTGGCGGCATGCCGTCATCAATTTCCCGCATCCGCTGCTCAAGCACGGGCTGGTGATCCTGGATACGCCTGGTCTGAACGCGATCGGAACCGAGCCTGAACTGACGCTCTCTCTGGTGCCGAACGCACACGCGGTGCTGTTCGTGCTGGCTGCCGACACCGGCGTGACGAAGAGCGATCTCGACGTCTGGCGGCACGTGGTCGGCGACGCCGGGCACAGGAACCACATCGCGGTGCTGAACAAGATCGACGGCCTGTGGGATGCGTTGAAGACGCCGGGCGAAATCGAACTCGAAGTGCGACGCCAGTGCGCCGGTGTCGCGAACACGCTCGGACTCGAACCTCTTCGCGTGTTCCCCGTCAGTGCGCAGAAGGGTCTCGTCGCGAAGGTCCAGAACGATCCGACGCTGCTGGAAGCGAGCCGGTTGCCCCTGCTCGAGGAAGCATTGATCGACCTGCTGGTTCCGGCCAAGCAGCAGATCGTCCGTGACCAGACGGTGGCACAGGTCGAGCGGGTCGCGTCCGAGGCCAGACAGACACTGGGTACACGCGAGCGCGGCGTCATCGAGCAGCTGTACGAACTGCGCGGGCTGCAGGGCAAGAACCAGAGTTCGATCGAGCGCATGACGCGCCGCGCGCTCGCGGAGCAGAAAGAGTTCGAAGAGGTGGTGCGCAAAATCGTCGCCGCCCGCGTGGTGCTGCAGAAGCTCTCGGAAAAGCTGTTCGCTCCGCTGCGCGTCAGCGCCCTGCGTGCTCAGGTGCTGGCGACACGCGGCACGATCAAGAAGTCGGCACTGTCGCCGTCGATCACCGGAGCGGTGCGCGAATACTTCACAAACGTGCGCGAGCTGCTGCGCGACGCCAACAGCCGTGCGATGGAAGTCGAGCAGATGGTCCTCGGCGTGCAGCGGCGCTTCGCCGAAGAACTGGGCTGGAGCCTGAGCCCGCCGATGACGTTCTCGCTCGAAACGTATATCGCGGAACTCGAGCGCGCGGAACAGGCGTACCGCTCGCAGTTCGGCGCGTTTGCAGTGCTCACACGCGATCGCTGGACGCTGATGGAGCGCTTCTTCGAAACCGTGGTGGCCAAATCGCGCGAGATCTTCGCCGCAGCGGAGCGTGACACCGAGGCCTGGGTGAAGTCGCTGCTCCCGCCGATCGAGTTGCAGGTGCGCGAGCAGCGTTCACAGTTGAAGAAGCGCGCCGAGTCGATCTCGAAGATCCGCGATGCCCAGGGCTCGCTCGACGAGCGCATCACGGAGCTGGAGCAGGCGCTCGAGGACACGCAGGCGCGGCTTGCCGAGCTGAAGCGCCGGTCGGACCGCGTGCAGGAGATCGGCGCACGCATCCCCGACGAGCTGGCACTGGCGGAAGAACCGCTGGCCGCTTAATCCGCGGCGCGGTCGCCGCGGCTGCCGTACAGTCGCGAATTTCCGCCGACCGGCCGGCCCGGTTGCTGCTTCGTCGCCATCGTCCATGAGGTTTTCCCATCGAGTCGTCGCCTGGCAGCGGCGGCACGGGCGTCACGACCTGCCGTGGCAGGGCACTCGCGACCCGTACCGCATCTGGCTCTCCGAAGTCATGCTGCAGCAGACGCAGGTGGCGACGGTCATCCCCTATTTCCAGCGCTTTGTCAGCCGGTTTCATGACGTTCAATCGCTGGCGGCGGCCGCGCTGGACGACGTGATGGCGGCGTGGGCCGGGCTCGGCTACTACTCGCGGGCGCGCAACCTGCATCGCTGCGCTCAGCAGCTCGTGGCGCAGCACGGCGGGGTGTTCCCGCGCTCGGTCGACGCGCTGGCGCAGCTGCCGGGAATCGGGCGCTCGACTGCAGCCGCAATTGCCGCCTTCGCCTACAGCGAGCGCGCCGCGATCCTGGACGGCAATGTCAAGCGTGTCTTCGCCCGGCACTTCGGCATCGAGGGCTATCCCAATGCGACGACAACGGAACGGGACATGTGGCGCGTTGCCGAAGTGGAGCTCCCGGATACCGGGATCGAAAGCTACACGCAGGGACTGATGGATCTCGGCGCGACGATCTGCCTGCGGCGGCGGCCGCGATGCGGCGACTGCCCGGTGCAGGCGACGTGTGTCGCCGCGCGGGACGGACGTGTCGACGTGCTGCCGGCGCCGCGCCCTGCACGCGCGCGTCCGCTGCGGGTCGCAACGCTGGCGTTGATCACGGACGACGAGGGTGCCGTCCTCGTCGAACGGCGTGCGCCGGACGGCATCTGGGGCGGACTGCTCAGCGTGCCCGAGTTCGACGCAGATCTTCCGGATGCCGAGTTACTGGCAGCGGTCGAACGGCGTTTCGGGCTCCGCGGCGCGGTGCTCCGGCGCCTCGAACCGCTGCGCCACGAGTTCAGTCATTACAGCTTCGTGATGCAGCCAGGGGTGGTGCACATCACGGCTGCGGTGGCGCTGAACGAGGGGTGCGGGGTTGCCTGGCTCGCCCCGCGCGACGTGGGCGACGCCGCGTTGCCGGCGCCGGTGCGACGCCTGCTGGTTTCGCTCGGCGGCGACGAACGCGGCGCCGGGCGCGAGATCGAAGCTACCTGAAGACCGAGTGCTGCTTCAGGTAGGTGTGCACGATTTCGAGTCGCGCACGCCCGTCGTCGAGCTCCATCAGCTTCTGCTTTGCCTTGAGTGGCACCGGCAGCACTTCGCAAAGCCGGTTCGACACCCAGCTGCTCGATTCCATGTTGAACGGCTCTTCGAATGGCGGCCGGTTCAGCACATCATCGTCATCCACCAGTTCTCGCCGGCGCTCGGCGACCTGCGCACGCAGGTCGTCGAACACCCGGCGCAGCAGGTCGACGCAAGGCGTGTGTTCGGGCGCGATCGGCGCATCCGTGTCGTCCTCGATCCAGTCGACCTCGGCGATCTTCAGCCCGTTGCTCTCCGTCCGTGATTCGAGAATGCGAAAGCGCCGGCCACCGACCGCGCGGACATGCAGCAGACCCAGCTGGCGCATGTCCCAAGCGCCAATCGTGGCGCTGCAGCCGACCTCGGCGATGCTTGCGTTGCGGCTTGCCTCGCTCGCCTTGGGGTCAGTGAGCATGCAGACGCCGAAGCTCAGTTCGTCGCGCAGGCAGTCGCGCGCCATGTCCATGTAGCGCGCCTCGAAGATTCGGAGCGGCAGCACGCCGCCCGGGAACAGCACCGTGGACAGCGGGAACAGCGGCAGGCGCATCAGGCCGCGCTTTCGATCGCGCGATGGCGCACGATGACCGGACGGCTCAGGGCAAAGCGGCGTGCCAGTTCCTCAACGATGTACACCGAGCGATGGCGGCCGCCGGTGCAGCCGATGGCCACCGTCAGGTAGTGGCGGTTGTCCGCGACGTAGCTGGGCAGCCACTTTTTGAGAAAGTCCGCGATGTCGTCCAGCATCTGGCCCGCTTGTGGCACCTGTTGCAGGTATGCCACCACCGGGGCATCACGGCCCGTGAGCGGCCGCAGCAGTGGGTCGTAATGGGGGTTGGGCAGGTTGCGCACATCGAAGACGAAATCGGCTGCGACCGGCACGCCCTGCTTGAATGCAAAGGACTCGAAGGCCAGAACCAGATCGGCGGGCGGAACGTCCGTGAACTGGCGCACCCACTGCCGCAGCGTGTTCGGATGCAACTCGCTGGTGTCGATCAAGTGGCTGACGCTGACCAGCGGCGCCAGCAGTTCGCGCTCGAGCGCGATGGCTTCGAGCAGCGTGCTCTCGGCGGCCTGCGTCCGTCCGCGCAGCGACATCGGGTGCCGGCGGCGTGTTTCGGAGAATCGCTGCACCAGTGCCGCGTCCGAGGCGGTCAGGAACAGCACCCGCACGTCATGACCCGCAGCGCGCAGCGCGGCGATGATCGCCGGAACGTCGCCCAGCGAGGTTTCGCTGCGCGAGTCGACCGAGAGCGCGACATCGTCGTGGCCCGTGGTCTCGAGGAACCTGCAGACGTCGCCGAGGAACCTCGACGGCAGGTTGTCGATGCAGTAGTAGCCAGCGTCCTCGAGCAGCCGGATCGCCACCGACTTGCCCGAGCCCGACATACCGGTTACGAGGACGATGCGCATCCCATGACAAGCGAGTTGAGGCGGAATTGTTGCATGCGTGTCCGCGTCCGTTTGCGCAAAAGATGCGCAGGCGCGGTCCGGCCGTTAGCTGTCGTTCATGTGTTGCTGATGGCGCTGCAGGAACTCGGCCATCGTGTCGATCCCGCGCAGCTGAAGGATGGTGTTGCGTACCGCGGCCTCCGTGAGTACCGCGAGGTTTCGACCCGACGCCACCGGAATGAGGACCTTGCGCACCGGCAGACCCAGCACGTCCTGCGTCTGGCCTTCCAGCGGCAACCGCTCCATCGTGTCCGAAGCGCCATAGCGACGCAGTTCGACGATCAGGCGCAGCTTCATCTTCCGTCGCACGGCGGTCTCGCCGAAGATTGACTTGATGTCGAGCAATCCCAGCCCACGCACTTCCAGCAGGTTTGCGAGCAGCGGCGGGCAGCGCCCCTCGATCGTGTCCGGCGAGACGCGCGAAAAGTCGACGACGTCATCGGCAACCAGGCCGTGACCGCGGCTGATGAGTTCCAGACCCAGTTCACTCTTGCCCACGCCTGATTCGCCGGCAATCAGCACCCCCATGCCCAGCACGTCCATCAGCACGCCGTGCATCGTGCAGTGCGCGGCGAGGACCTTGGCCAGGTAGATGCGCAGCACCTCGATGATCTCGGCGGCGGGCTGCGGCGAAGCCAGCGACGGCAGACCGGCGCGCTCCGCGGTCTCGATGAGTTCGGCGGGCGGCTGCAACCCTTCGGCGATTACGAGGCCCAGTGGGCTGCCGGCAATCAGTTCGTTGGCGTAGTGCAGCCGGCGCGCGGGCTCCATTTGCGTGTAGTAACGCACCTCGGCCTCGCCGAGGACGTGCAGCCGGTTCGGGTGAATCAGGTTGAGGTGGCCGACCAGATCCGCACTGGCCAGCCCCGCCGTCGCCGGCGTATCGAGTGGTTTGGCAGCGGCACCCTGTGCCGCGATCCACGAAAAACGAAGCGCGTCGCGGTTGTCATCGTAGAGCGACTGGAAGGTCGGCATGGCAGTCCAAGAATGCCGCGCGGCAGTGCGGGCTGCGCGAGGCTACTGCATCAGCCGCCGGCGCGGGAGGGGTTTGGCGATCAGGCCGCAGGCCGGATCGGCTCCCATGTGGTGAGCGCAACATGCACCGCGTTCGAATCGGTCGCCGTCAGCAGAGTGTCGCGGAAGGACTTGTCCGAGAGCATCTGAGCCAGTTCGGAAAGAATGTCCAGGTGCTGCTGTGTGGCCTGCTCGGGTACAAGCAGGAAAACCATGAGGGCGACCGGCTGACCGTCCGGCGCGTCGAACGGGATTGGCTCGGAGAGCCGAACGAAGGCGGCTACCGCCTCCTTCAGTCCCTTGATGCGGCCATGCGGTATCGCAACGCCCTGGCCGAGCCCGGTGGACCCGAGCCGCTCGCGGGCGAACAGGCTGTCGAAGACCTTGGCGCGCGCGATCGCCTGGTTGTTCTCGAAGATCAGTCCCGCCTGTTCAAATGCCCGCTTTTTGCTCGACGCCGGGAAGTCGATCAGCACGTTCGACGCGGGGAGCAGCCGGGAAAGGTGGTTCATGAGGGGCCAGGGACGCCGGTACGGAAACCGAGGCTAGGCGCGTTGGGCGCCGTCCATCGATCGGGAAGCGGAGGCTTCAGGTTTCTTTTCCAGCCGGCGACGATGTCGACCGACTAAAACGAAGGCGCGGATCATACACCTGAGATCAGCGAGCGCCGTAGTGCTTTCCCTGATTGGACGAGGGGCTCCACTGCAGCGGCGCGACCCCGAAGGCAAGCATGCAGCGGGCCCGCACCGCGTGCGCGGCCGGGCCCGTTGGAGTGCGGAGCATGGCTACTGGGACTGCTGGGTTTCCTGTTGGCGCTTGAGCGCATCGACCGAATGGTCCTTGATGCGGTCCTTGTGGCGCAGCACCTGGCGGTCCAGCTTGTCGACCAGCATGTCGATCGCCGCGTACATGTCGTCGTCGACGGATTCCACGTGAATGTTGTTGCCGCGCATGCGCAGCGTGATCTCGGCGCGTTGTCGGAGCTTCTCGACGGTCAACTGCACATTGGCATCGATCACCTGGTCGAAATGCCGCTCGACCCGGTTCAGCTTGCCCTGCACGTAATCGCGCAGGGCCGGCGTGACCTCGACGTGGTTTCCGTGGATCAACAGATTCATGCAACCTCCTGGTGAGTCAGTCGGTTCGAACACTGCCGCGCGAATGTGCCGCGGCTCGCTTACAACGACCTGCGCATCGCCACTGCGGGGATCTTCATGGCCTCCCGGTACTTCGCCACTGTGCGGCGCGCGACCACGATGCCCTGTTCGCCCAGCAGTTCGGCGAGCTTGCTGTCCGAGAGTGGATTCCTGGGGTCTTCAGCTCCTATCAGTTGCTTGATCAAGGCGCGAATCGCTGTCGATGACGCGGCGCCGCCTGCTTCGGTCGCCACGTGGCTGCCGAAGAAGTGCTTCAGTTCGAACACGCCCAACGGCGTGGCCATGTACTTGTTGGCTGTGACACGCGATATGGTGGATTCGTGCAGTCCTACCGTATCGGCAATTTCCCTGAGAACCAGGGGCCGCATCGCGATCTCGCCATGCGTGAAGAAATTGTGCTGCCGGTCGACGATCGCCTGGGACACCCGCAATATGGTGTCGAAGCGCTGCTGGATATTGCGGATCAGCCACCGGGCTTCCTGAACGCGTGTCGTCCATTGCCCCCGCTGCACCGGGTCGGCGCCGCGGTCGCGGCGCCCCTGTTTGAGTATGTCCGCATAGGCCTGGTTGACGCGCAGACGGGGCATGACTTCCCGGTTTAGTACCGCGGTCCAGCGCGCCTTGATCCGCCGAACAAACACATCGGGGACGATGTAATCGGCGCGCGTGTCACCAAAGGCTACACCCGGCCTCGGATTCAGTGTGCGAATCAACGCATGTGCCGCGCGTAACTCGTCATCATTGCAGCCCAGGGTCCGCTTGAGCTTCAGGAAATCCCGGGCCGCCAGCAATGGCAAGTGCTCGCTCACCAAGCGGCGCGCCAGTGCGGCTCCCGGATAAACGCGATCGCCCCCCGCCATGGCATCGAGCTGCAGCCGCAGGCATTCAGACGTATCACGCGCGCCGACACCCGTCGGATCGAAGCTCTGGAGCAGGCACAGCGCTGCGCGCAGTTCGTCGAGGTCCACCGCGGCGCTTTCCGGACACATCGCCAGCAGCTCATCGAATGACTGGTGCAGGTAGCCGTCCTCATCAACGGCTTCGATCAGCAGGTCGACCAGCACCCGGTCGCGCGGGCTCGCCTGGGTGCATGCCAGCTGGCTGCGCAGGTGCTCGCGCAGCGTCGGCCGAGTCGAAGCCCAGTCGACCGCGCTCGATTCATCGTCTTCGGAGCGCCCCTCGCCGGCTCGACCCCAGTCGAACTCGATGTCGGTCGTGCCCTCCGCTGCGTCCGATGCCGGGCTGGCGTCGCTGCCGTTGATCTCGGTGGTGCTGCCTGGGGCGGTGGTCGCCGCCTCGATCGAGCCGTCAGACCGCAGATGCAGCGAGCCGCCCAGCGGGTCGTCATCGCGCTCGATCAGCGGGTTGTCCGCCATCGCCTGCTCGATCTCCTGGTTGAGTTCGAGCGTCGACAGCTGCAGCAGCCGGATCGACTGCTGCAGCTGGGGCGTCAGCGCCAGGTGCTGCGACAGTCGAAGCTGAAGACTTGGTTTCATCGTGATGTTGTAATCAGCGCGCACGCGCGGCCGCCCGAAGGGCGCGCTCTAACTGACCGCGACGAGTGCACGTGCGACCGCGCAGCGGTCGCGTACACGAGGAGCGTATTCATTACATCCGGAAGTGCTCGCCGAGATAGACCCGGCGCACGGTTTCGTTGCCGACGATCTCGTCGGGTCGGCCGGCGGCGAGCACGACGCCTTCATTGATGATGTAGGCGTGGTCGCAGATGCCGAGGGTCTCGCGCACGTTGTGGTCGGTGATCAGCACGCCGATGCCACGGTCCTTAAGAAAGCGCACGATGCGCTGGATCTCGAGCACCGCGATCGGGTCCACCCCTGCAAAGGGCTCGTCGAGCAGGATGAAGCGCGGCCGTGCCGCCAGTGCGCGCGCAATCTCGACGCGGCGTCGCTCTCCGCCCGACAGCGACAGCGCGGTGTTGGTGCGCAGGTGTGCGATCTGCAGATCATCGAGCAGTTCGGAGAGCCGGTCATCGAGCACGTGCTTCGGCAATGGACGCCCGGCATCGTCGATCTGCAGCTCGAGCACTGCAAGGATGTTCTCCTCGACAGTCAGCTTGCGGAACACCGAGGCTTCCTGCGGCAGATACGACAGCCCGAGCCGGGCGCGGCGGTGAATCGGAAGATGCGAGATCGACTTGCCATCGACGAGAATGTCGCCATCGTCGAGCGGCACCAGGCCGACCACCATGTAGAAACAGGTCGTCTTGCCCGCACCATTGGGGCCGAGCAACCCCACGACCTCCCCGCTTTCGACGGTCAGCGAGACGTCCTTCACGACAGCACGATTACCGTAGCGCTTCTGCAGGTTTTCGACCTTCAGCGTGCTGTGCGTCGTCGCAAGCGGGGTCGCGACATCGCCGGCGCGGGTACGTGCTTCCACGACTAGTTGGCCCGCGGGTTGGTGATCTGCGGCGCCACCTTCAGCGGCGTTTCCGACCCGGTCTTGGCTGCAGTGGAGCGCGGGGCGATCGTGCCGCGCACGCGGCCCTCCGGATTATTGGGATCGCCCGACGCCTTGCCGCCCGTGACGAAGTACTTGGAGTTGCGCTGGTCATAGGTAATGGCATCGCCGCGCAGTTCGTCGCGGGGCACGTCGTTTTCCAGCATGCGGACACGGGCCCGCGAAAGCAGCTTCACCGTATCGGACTTTTCGTCGTATTCGATGCGCTCCGCCTGCCCGTCGACGAATTCCTCGACACCGGGCTGGCTCGTATCGCGGCGCTGACGGAAGGTCGCCACCTTGCCGGGGGAGGCCTGGATCAATCCATACTGGTAGCCCTCCGGATCCTTGCGAATCTGAACGCGATCCCCCGTCGCGCGCATCGTTCCCTTGACCAGCACCACGTTGCCGGCAAGCACGCAGACCTGCTGCAGGTCATCGCACTCGCCGCTGTCGGCCTCGTAGTTGAGCGGCTTGTCGCGGTCCGAGCGTTCGGCGCGCGCCCCCCCGAGCATGCAGGCTGCAACGAGCAGCGCGATCAGCCAGTGGATCATCGAGCCTCGGCTCCCTTCGGTGGCGCGCTAGGTTCGACGGTCCCGCGAACCTTCGAGCGGAACTTGACCGTGCGCTTGACGTTGTCGTAGTCCATCCCGACCGCGTTGATGCGGGACCCGCCTCGTTCGATCTCGACCGGCGCATCGGTCGAAAACTGCTCGGCATCGGGCAGCGCCACGAGTTTCTCTGTGGACATGCGCATCGGCGGCTCGCCATCCTTGCCCGCGGCGCGGATCAGCGTCACGTCGCCGGTCAGCACGACGCGGGCGCCGCTATCCTCGACTCGCGCGTGATTCGCCTTTGCATCAATCTGCGGCTGGTCGGCACGCAGGCTGATCAGGCGCGGTCGTGCCACCTCGACCCGATCGTCGCTTGGAAAGTGCGTCACGCGGTCGCCCATCAACTTGTTCGTGGCCCGCCCGTCGGCATCGAACTGGGTCAGCGCCGCTCCATCGACGACGATATCGGGGCCTTCGCGGGAGACCGGGTTCGCAAGCGCGTTGATGCGAGTGGACTGTGAGTACCAGTACGTGGTGCCCGCGAGCAGCGCAAGCAGCAGTATCGCGATGATGGCGGTGATGCGGTCACGCATTGGCGTTCGGCGCGCCTCGCGTACGCGACGCTGCGCGTCGCACGTGCGCTCGGCGCGGATAGAAGTGGGACACGGGCTTGGGGCGGCCCGGCGTCCGTGTCCAACACACAAGCTTGTCGCGCAGGTCCTTCATCCGTGAACCATTGCGGTGATGTCGACCGCCTGCGCGCGCAGGATAAATTCGGCGATGGCGCGGACGGCGGCACGGCCGCCGGGCTGCGGGGCAATCCAGTGCGCGACGGCTTTGACTTCGTCACGGGCATCGTGGACGGTCGCCGCGAGACCAGCCTGCTGGAGTACAGGAAGATCGGGCAGGTCGTCTCCGACAAACGCCGTTTCGTCCGCGGAGATCTTCGTTTCGGCGAGCAGGTCGTTAAAGGCCTGCAGCCTTGTCGCCGCGGCCCTGCAGCACGCGTGCAATGCCCAACTCGCGCGCGCGCTGCGCAACGATCGGCGAGTTGCGCGCAGACAGGATCGCGACCTCGATGCCGCGGCCGAGCAGCATCTTGATGCCGTGTCCGTCGCGCACGTCGAAGACCTTCATCGCTTCGCCCTGCGGGCCGTAGTAGAGGCGGCCATCGGTCAGCACGCCGTCGACGTCGAGCACCACCAGGCGGATGCGTGCTGCACGCTGCTCCGGCGTCATCAGATCACCTTCGCGTTCATCAGGTCGAGGTTGTTCAGCGCCCCGACCAGCTGTCCCCGTCCGTCGATGACGAGCAACTGATTCTTGCGCGTGCGGTCCATCAGCTGGGCTGCCTCGACCGCCAGCACGTCCGGGCCGATTGTGAGTGGACTGCGCGTCATCACGTCGGCGACCTTCAGGGGGCGGACGTCGCCAACGCGCTCGAGCAGTCGTCGCAGGTCACCGTCGGTGAAGATGCCGACCATCGCGCCGTGCTCGTCGAGGACGGCCGTCATGCCGAGCTGCTTGAGCGTGATCTCGTGCAGCGCGTCCATCACGCTGGCTGCGTTGCTGACGCGGGGAATCGCTGCGCCGGTGCGCATGACATCGCGGACGTGAGTCAGCAGGCTTGCGTCCGAGCGCACCGGCAGGATGCGAGCGGGCAAAGTCCTCGCGTCCGAAGCCGCGAGCGTCCAGGCAGGCAATCGCCAGCGCGTCGCCGAGTGCGAGCATCGCGGTGGTCGACGAGGTCGGCGCCAGATTGAGCGGGCAGGCTTCCTTGTCGACATGCACGTCGAGGTGAACGTCGGCGAGCTGCGCCAGTGACGATTCTGGATGTCCGGTCATCGCGATCAGCGGGGTACCCGCGCGCTTCGCCACCGGCACGATCGTCAGCAGTTCGTCGCCTTCTCCGGAATACGAGAGCGCGAGCAGCACGTCGTCCCGGGTGATCATTCCGAGATCGCCATGCGCCGCTTCGGCCGCGTGCACGAACATGGCCGGCGTGCCGGTCGAGGCCAGCGTCGAAGCCAGCTTGCGACCGATATGGCCGCTCTTGCCGATCCCTGTCACGACGACGCGACCGCGGCACGCCAGCAGCAGTTCGACGGCCCGCGCGAAGGCACCGTCGATGCGGTCGGCGAGCGCGGCCACCGCGCCCGCCTCGATCGCGATCACCTCGCGCGCCAGCGCCAGGGCGCTGGCGTTCGGTTCGGCGGGCGTCGGTGTCGCGGACATCGGCGTCTTGGAGGTCGGCAGTGAGGCAAATGCCGTCGTGAAGCGGCTGCGGCGATAATACACGCGCGACTGTCCGCTGGCATGGGCTTTGCTTTCGGCGCGCGCGCCATACTCCTTCAATCCCGTTCCGCGGCTTTGGTTCATGACGTCAGGCCTGGAAGTCACCCTTGTGCTGCTCGCCTCCGTGGTGCTCGGGGTCGTTGTATTCCGCCTGCTGTCGCTGCCGCCGCTGCTCGCCTACCTCGCCGTCGGCATCCTGATCGGCCCGCACGCGCTGGGACTGGTCCCCGACACCAAACAGACGCGCTACCTGGCCGAGTTCGGCGTCGTGTTCCTGATGTTTTCGATCGGGCTCGAGTTCTCGCTGCCGCGATTGCGGTCGATGCGCCGCATCGTTTTCGGCCTCGGCGGGGCCCAGGTCGGGCTGACGATCCTGATCACCCTCGCCGCCGGCTGGCTCCTCGGCGCGTACTTCGGCGTCGGTCTTGCCGGCGCGTTCGCCCTCGGCGCGGCGCTCGCGATGTCGTCGACGGCGATCATCATGAAGATGATTTCCGAGCGGCTGCAGCTGGACACTGAGCACGGCAAGCGCATCGTCGGCGTGCTGCTGTTCCAGGATCTAGCGGTGGTTCCGCTGCTGGTGGTGATTCCTGCGCTGGCGGCCGACCCCGGCGAACTGGGCTGGACCCTCGGTCTGGCGATGCTGAAGGCGGCGGCGCTGCTCGCCGTGCTGCTCGCGGGCGGGCAGCGCGTGTTGCGCTGGTGGCTGCACCTGGTTGCGAAGCGCAAGTCGCATGAGCTTTTCACGCTGAACGTGCTGCTGGTGACGCTGGGACTGGCGTGGCTGACTGAAATTGCCGGACTTTCACTCGCGCTCGGCGCCTTCGTCGCGGGAATGCTGATCTCGGAGACCGAGTTCAGGCACCAGGTCGAGGAAGACATCAAGCCGTTCCGCGACGTGCTGCTGGGCTTGTTCTTCGTGACGATCGGCATGCTGCTGAGCCCGCGCATCGTGCTCGACCACGTCGGCTGGGTCATGCTTGCGCTCGTCGTCCCGGTCGCTTTCAAGTTCGGGCTGATCTACGTCCTGGCCCGCCTCTTCAAGGCGAGCGCGGGCACGGCTGATCCGCTCGGCGCTGGCGCTATGCACCGCGGGCGAATTCGGGTTCGTGCTGCTGGGGCTCGCAGGGCATTTCAACATTCTCGGCGACGACGTGCTCCAGGTCGTGCTGGCCGCGATGCTGCTGTCGATGCTGGCCGCGCCGCTGCTGGTGCAATACGCGGACTGGTTCGTGATGCGCGTGGCATCAAGCGAGTGGCTGCTGAAGTCGCTGGAGATCGCTCAGATCGCACAGCGGGCCATCACGACGGATCGGCATGTCGTCATCTGCGGCTTCGGCCGCAGCGGCCAGCACCTGGCGAAGATGCTCGAGCAGGAGGGTATCGGCTACATCGCGCTCGACCTCGATCCGGATCTCGTGCGCGAGGCTGCCGCCGCGGGTGATTCGGTTGTCTATGGCGATGCGGCCCGGCGCGAGACGCTGGTGTCGGCGGGGATTAGACGAGCCGCGGCGCTCGTGGTCACCTACGCCGATTCGGCCTCCGCACTGAAGGTGCTGCGTCACGCGCAGGACCTTCGGCCCAACCTGTCGGTCATTGTCCGCACACAGGATGACCACGATCTCGACAAGCTGATGAAGGCGGGCGCCACCGAGGTGGTGCCCGAGATCTTTGAAGGCAGTCTGATGCTCGGTTCCCATGCTTTGGTGCTGCTGGGTGTGCCGGTCGCGCGGGTTGTGCGTCGCGTCCGCGAAGCGCGCGATCAGCGCTATCGACTGCTGCGCGGCTACTTCCACGGCACCGGCGACGACGATGCTTCGATCGAAGAGGAGGCGCACGAGCGCCTGCACTCGGTATCGGTCGAACCTGGCGCCACCGCCGTCGGCAAGCGCCTTTTCGAGCTGGACCTGCCCGGACTGGGAGCCGAAATCACGGCGGTGCGGCGTCACGGCATCCGTGGCGCCGAGCCGAGTCCGGAAATGGTGCTGCAGGCGGGTGATGTGCTGGTGCTGCGGGGCGTGGCCGAGGCCGTCGAGCGTGCCGAGGAACGGGTGACTCAGAGGTGACCCACGTGCTCCGACTCTGCATTGCCGTCCTGCTGGCCGCGTGCACTGCGTCTCAGGCTCGCGCAGATGACGGCGCCTGGGCGGCGCTGCGCGATCGCGCCGCCGTGCTGATCATTCGTCATGCGCAGACCGAGCCCGGAATCGGCGATCCACCCGGGTTTCGCCTCGACGATTGCGCCACGCAGCGCAACCTTTCGGAGGCGGGGCGGGCACAGGCCGCGGCAATCGGACGTCAACTGGCCGATCGGGGAGTAAAGGTGTCGCGAGTCGAGTCCAGTCGCTGGTGCCGCTGCATCGACACGGCACGGCTCGCGTTTCCGGGGGTGGAGGTGCGCCCGGTCGACGCTCTCAACTCGTTCTTCTCGGAGCGCGATACCGAGCCGTCGCAAACGGGTGCACTGCGCACGCGCATTGGCCAATGGCGCGGACCGGGCGTGCTGGTTCTCGTGACGCACCAGGTCAACATCACCGCGCTCACCGGTCGGTCGGTCGGACCAGGTGAGGGACTCGTGCTGCAGCAGGACGCCGCGGGCCCGCGCGTGGCCGGCGCGGTGCAGTTCTAGGCCACCTCGGCGTCCGAAATCAGGCGGCGCGCCGCCGTCGCTGGCGGGCCAGCACTGGCGCCAGGTAAGTGCCGGTATGGCTTTCCGCGCTGGCCGCGATCTTTTCCGGTGGTCCGGTCGCGATGATGCCTCCGCCGCCATCGCCACCCTCAGGGCCCAGATCGACAACCCAGTCCGCCGTCTTGATCACGTCGAGGTTGTGCTCGATGACGATGACCGTGTTGCCGGCGTTGCGCAACTGATGCAGCACCTTCAGCAGAAGCGCGATGTCGTGGAAGTGCAGTCCTGTCGTGGGCTCGTCGAGAATGTAGAGCGTGCGGCCGGTATCGCGCTTCGACAGTTCGAGCGACAGCTTGACGCGCTGCGCCTCACCCCCTGACAAGGTCGTCGCGCTCTGGCCGAGACGCACATAGCCGAGGCCGACGTCGAGCAGCGTCTGCAGCTTGCGTGCGATCGCCGGCACGGCACTGAAGAACTCGAACGCATCCTCGACCGTCATGTCGAGCACCTCGGCGATGCTCTTGCCCTTGTAGTGCACCTCGAGCGTCTCGCGGTTGTAGCGCTTGCCGTGGCAGACGTCGCACGGCACGTAGACATCCGGCAGGAAGTGCATCTCGACCTTGATGACACCGTCGCCCTGGCAGGATTCGCAGCGTCCACCCTTGACGTTGAATGAGAAGCGCCCGGCCTCGTAGCCGCGCTCGCGTGCGGTCGGTGTCTCGGCGAACAGCTCGCGGATCGGCGTGAACAGCCCGGTGTAGGTTGCCGGGTTGCTGCGCGGCGTACGGCCGATCGGACTCTGGTCGACGCTGATGACCTTGTCGACGTGCTCGAGACCTTCCAGCGTTGTATACGGCGCCGGCTCCGCGGCGGAGCCGTACAGGTGGCGCGCGACCGCTGCATACAGCGTGTCGTTGATCAGCGTCGACTTGCCGGAGCCGGATACGCCGGTGATGCAGGTCAGCAGTCCGATCGGCAGGTCGAGCGTCACGTCCTTCAGGTTGTTGCCGGTCGCACCGATCAGCTTCAGCCAGTGCGTGAACGGCGGCGTGCGGTCCGACGGTACCTCGATCTGTCGCCGGCCCGCCATGTACTGGCCGGTCAGCGATTTCTTGTTTGCTTCCACATCGGCGAGAGTGCCGCTTGCGATGATTTCGCCGCCGTGCGCACCGGCGCCCGGGCCCATGTCGACGATGAAGTCGGCGGCGCGGATCGCATCCTCGTCGTGCTCCACGACGATGACACTGTTGCCGAGGTCACGCAGGTGCTTCAGCGTGCCGATCAGCCGGTCATTGTCGCGCTGGTGCAGCCCGATCGAGGGTTCATCGAGCACGTACATGACGCCGGTGAGGCCAGAGCCGATCTGCGAGGCCAGCCGTATGCGCTGCGATTCGCCGCCCGACAGCGTGTCGGCCGATCGGTCCAGCGAGAGGTAGTCGAGGCCGACGTTCACAAGGAAGCGCAGGCGCGAGCCGATCTCCTTGATGATCTTGCCGGCAATCTCCTTCTTCGCGCCAGTGAAGCTGACTGACTCGAAGTACGTCGACGCCTCGGCCAGTGGTGCCGCCGAGATCTGCCAGATGCCGCGCTGTTGCTTGCCGTCACCGATGAAGACATTGCGCGCTTCGCGTCGCAGCCGCGAGCCTTCGCATACGGTGCAGGCGCGCTGGCCGCGCAGTTTGCCGAGTTCCTCGCGCACGACCAGCGAGTCCGTCTCCTTCATCCGCCGCTCGAGGCTGGGAATCACGCCCTCGAACGGATGGCGTCGGACCATCTTGCGTCCGCGCTCGTTGGTGTAGGTAAATGGGATCTCCTCTTCCCCCGAGCCATGCAGGATCACGCGCTGTGCCGACTCGGGCAACTGGTCGAACGGCTGGTTGAGGTCGAAGCCGTAATGCTGCGCGACCGTGACCAGCATCTGGTGGTAGTACTGGTTGCGCGCATCCCATCCCTTGATCGCACCGCTCGCCAGAGCCAACTCGGGATGTGCGACGACCCGGGTCTCGTCGAAGTATTCGACCGTGCCGATCCCGTCGCAGGCTTCGCACGCACCCATCGGGTTGTTGAACGAGAACAGCCGCGGCTCGAGTTCGGCCAACGAGTAACTGCACACCGGGCAGGCGAAGCGGCTTGAAAAGGAGTGTTCCTGGCCATTGTCGACATCCAGCAGCAGTGCGCGTCCGTCGGCCAGGCGCAGCGCAGTCTCGAAGGACTCGGCGAGTCGCTGCTTGGCGTCGGCCCGCACCTTCAGTCGGTCGACGACGACGTCGACCGAGTGCTTGTCGTTCTTCGCCAGCGGCGGCAGGGTGTCAGCCTCGACGATCGCGCCGTCGATGCGGAAGCGCACGAAGCCCTGCGTCTGCATGTCGTCGAAGAACTCGATGAACTCGCCTTTGCGCTCGCGCACGACCGGCGCCAGCACGAGGATTTTCGTGTCCTCGGGCAGCGCCAGCGTGGCGTCAACCATCTGCGAGACGCTCTGGGACTGCAGCGGTACCTTGTGCTCGGGACAGTACGGCGTGCCGACACGCGCGAACAGCAGGCGCAGGTAGTCGTGGATCTCGGTGACGGTGCCGACGGTCGAGCGGGGGTTGTGCGACGCCGCCCTCTGCTCGATTGCTATGGCCGGGGACAGCCCCTCGATGAGATCGACGTCGGGCTTCTCCATCAACTGCAGGAACTGCCGCGCGTAGGACGACAGCGACTCGACGTAGCGCCGCTGTCCTTCTGCGTACAGCGTGTCGAACGCGAGCGATGACTTCCCGGAACCCGAGAGCCCCGTGATCACGACCAGCCGTTCGCGCGGCAGGTCGAGGTCGACGTTCTTGAGGTTGTGGGTTCGGGCGCCGCGGATGCGGATTTCATCCATCGGACATGGCAGGAATCAAAAGGCGAACTTGTTACTATAGCGACAAACACAGTCGCGACTGGTGTGACCACCTGGCCGCGGCGCAAGAGGCTCCCTCCGCCGCATGTCGCGACCGCGCAGCGTGCGTCGTGCAGGAGGGGTGGAGCGAGAACGGGCGCGTGCTGCCCGCCTGCGTAGGAGTACACGATGGCATCCGTCAACAAGGTCATTCTGGTCGGCAACCTCGGACGCGATCCCGAGACGCGTTACACCGCCGACGGCGCGGCGATCACCAACATCTCGATCGCCACGACGCGCCGCTACAAGGATGCCTCCGGCCAGCAGCAGGAAGAAACCGAGTGGCATCGCGTCGCCTTCTTCGGGCGGCTGGCGGAAATCGCCGGCGAATACCTGCGTAAGGGTCGGTCGGTGTATGTCGAAGGGCGCCTGCGCACCCGCAAGTGGCAGGACAAGGACGGTAACGACAAGTACACGACCGAGGTCGTTGCCGAGAACATGCAAATGCTCGGTTCGCGCGAAGGCATGGGCGGAGGTGCTGATTTCGAGGGCGGCGGTGATGAGCAGCGTGGTGCCGCGCCGGCACGCAGCACCAGTGCGCGGCCCGCACCTGCGGCCAAGCCGGCGACCAACGTCGCCGACATGGACGACGACATTCCGTTCTGATACTGACCCTGCAGGGCCGGTTGCCGCATTCGAACGCTGCTCCGAGCTTGTCGGTGTTTGCCCGTAGGCGATAACCGGTATTCCGGCGGGTGGGTCAGGCCGTTAAGGTCGGTCGCTGATCCCGTGCGGGGCTGCTCACGCGCGCGCTTCTTGCTACCCGCCTGCACCGTGCACCCCAACCGGTGCGCTCCGGTGACTCAATAATCGACAACAACATGGATCTCAGTTTCCTCCCCGACTGGCCCCCTTTGTTTCCGCCCGCTGTTGCGGTCGCCGTGCTTGCATTGCTGGCTGCTGCGTTCGGCGAAATCGCCGCTCGCTGGTTGAAATTGCCGCGGCTGCTCGGCTACCTCGCGGCCGGTGCCCTGTTCGGGGCGGGGGGTTACGTGCTGCAATTGCTGAATCTCGAGCCTTTGCCCACCCCGACGCTGCGCTTCGCACTCGATTTTGCCGCCGCGATCATCCTGTTCGATCTCGGGCAACGGGTCTCGTTCGGCTGGCTGCGGCGCAATCCGGCCCTGCTGGGAGCCAGCGTCGTCGAGGCCGGACTCACCTTTGTCGCGGTGTTCGCAACGATGCGCTGGCTCGACATCGCTCCGTTGCCCGCCGCGCTGATCGCGACGATCAGCATGTCGACGTCGCCGGCCGTGGTGTTAGCGCTGACGCGTGAGGTGCGCGCGCAGGGGCAGGTGACCGAACGCGTGCTGCTGTTGACTGCACTTAACTCCATTTATGCCGTGGTGCTGTCGACGCTGTTACTTGCCTGGGCGCGGCTCGATACCCGCGGGCTGCTGGGCGACTATCTGCTGCACCCCGCCTACCTGATCTTCGGATCGCTCGCTGTCGCTGCACTCGGCGCGCGACTGTTTCACCTCGTCGCCGCCTTCGTTCACCATGACCGTGCGGTGGAATTGATCCTGATGCTCGCGGTGGTATCAATCGTTTTCGCCACGTCGAACGCACTGCAGCTGTCGCCGCTGCTTGCGCTGCTCGCGTGCGGGGCTTTTGTCCGAACCCTGGATCGCGGACGGCGTCTGGCCCGCGGTGACTTCGGGCTCGTGTCGGCGCTCGCACTGGTGCTCTTCTTCGCGCTGTCCGCGGCAACCGTGGACCTGGGCATCCTGGTCGGTGCCGGCATCCCCGCGCTGGCCCTGGCGCTCGTTCGAACGGTGTGCAAGGTGGTTGCGGTCGGTGCACTGGCTCCGCTGAGCGGCATCGTATGGCGCAAGGGCATTTACGCCGGACTTGGCTTGCTGCCGATGTCGGCGATTGCCCTGATGCTGACCCACCAGGTGAGTCAGTTGCATCCTCAGCTGGGTGCCGAGGCCGGAGCCGTCGTGCTGGCGAACATCGTCGTGTTCCAGGTCGTCGGCGCACTGACGCTGCTGTTTGCGCTGCGCGCAAGTGGCGAGGCCAGGGAGGAGTCATGAGCGAAGAGTTGCTCGATTTCAAGCACTCGGCGGCGCTGACGATGGGCGTCGAACTCGAACTGCAGCTAGTTGAGCGGCGCAGCGGCGATCTCACGCGGGCCGCGTCGGACCTGATTGCGCTGGTGACGCGCAAGCCGTTCCCGGCGGACATCAAGCCGGAGATCACGGAAAGCATGCTGGAGATCAGCACGTCCGTGCACACGAACTACGCGCCCCTGCTGTCGCAGTTGCTTGCGGCGCGCGACACGCTGGTGCGAGGTGCCGACAGGCTGGACATCGAGGTGTCCGGTGGCGGCGCCCATCCGTTCCAGCGCTGGTACGACCGGCAGATCTACGACCGCCCCCGTTTTCGTCATGTCGCCGGGCTGTATGGCTATCTGGCCAAGCAGTTCACGGTGTTCGGCCAGCACGTTCACATCGGCTGCGAAAACGGCACGCTGGCCCTGCGCCTGCTGCATCGCCTGTCAGCCTATATCCCGCAGTTCATCGCACTGGCCGCCAGCAGCCCGTACCACCAGGGCGTCGACACGTCGTTCGACTGCTCGCGGCTTAACAGCATCAATGCGTTCCCGCTGTCGGGCCGGGCACCATTCCTCACTGACTGGGCCGAGTTTGAACGCTTCTTCGCCAAGCTGCGGCGGCTCGGCGTTGTCGAGAGCATGAAGGATTTCTATTGGGACATTCGTCCGAAGCCCGAATACGGAACGATTGAGGTCCGGGTCTTTGACACACCGTTGACGGTCGAGCGCGCTGCGGCGTTGGCCGGCTACCTGCAGTCGATCTGCGCGATGCTGATGGATCGCGAGGAAGAGTTCACCGAGGAGATCTACCTCGCCTACAACTACAACCGATTCCAGGCGTGTCGCTTCGGGCTCGAAGGGCAGGTCGTCGACAGCATCACCGGCGAATCCACGCCGCTGCACCTGGCCGTACTGAGGACGCTGGAGGCATGCCGGCCTTACGCACGCGACCTGGACGCGGTCCCCGCGCTCGACGAGATCGAGCGCTGGATTCGTACCGAGGGTAACGACGCGCGCTGGCAGCGCGAGACCATGCAGAGCCGGCGTTCGCTAGCGGAACTGGTGCTCGAATCCGCCGAAAGGTGGCGCGGGCGGCTCCCCGTGGCAGCGCCCGGGACGATCTCCACCTACGCCTAGCGCGGACCGTGCAGTACTGCGAGCACTTCGTCGTGCAGCGGTCCGGCACTCGCGATCAGTGACAGTTCCCGGAGCGGATCACCACCGGTCCAGCTGGTAACCATGCCGCCCGCAGCCTCGATCACCGGCACGATCGCGGCGACGTCCCAGTGGGCGAGCGTCGGATCCAGCATCAGGTCCGCACCTGCCGTCGCCAGTGCGAAATAGCCGAAGCAGTCACCCCAGGTGCGGTACAGCCGCGCGCGCGCGATGATCGCCTCGATGCGATCCATGTTCTTAGCTCCGCGCTGTTCGCCGGTGGTCCAGTGCGTCGTGGCGAGCACGGTCGCGTCTTCGAGCCGGGCGCAAGGCCGTACCTTTACAAGCCGCTGCGAGGCATCGGCGGCATACAGTGTGCAGCGATCGCCGTGACCGATCAGCGCCAGCCCGGGGGCCGAGTGCGCGATGACGCCGAGCACCGGCCGGAAACCGGCGCCGTCGTTGCGCTCCAGGGCGATCAGCGTGCCGAACAGGAAACAGTTGGTGATGAACGCCCGCGTGCCGTCGACCGGATCCAGTACCCATCGATAGCGGTCACCGGCCTTGGCCCCGAGCTCCTCGCCGATGACGCCGTGGTCCGGATAACGCCTCTCGATCAGCTCGCGCATCACCGACTCGGCGGTGCGATCGGCCAGCGTGACCGGCGATGCGTCCTTTTTGGTGTCGACCGCGGTGCCGGTCAGGAAGTAACGACGGATCTTCGCGAACGCTGCGCCAATCAGCTCGTGAGCAAACGGCACGAACTCGGCTTCCTCAGCGCGGGAGAGCGTGCCACTGTAGCGTCGTGTCGCCATCTTCAGGCCCGCTTCCCCGGCGTAAACAGTCCGTCGCACGACGCGCGATTGGGTGGCACGTCATTTTCCAGCACGAGTTGGCTGTCGGCGGTCGTCCATGAATAGACGTTGAAACACTGGCCCAGCACCTGCCCGCTTGGACTGTCGGCATCGACGTAGACCGGCACGAACGAGTGCGATTTCTCGATGAAGTCAGCCCGCGTGAAGATCATGCCCTTCACCTGGTTGCAGGGTGGAGACCAGACCGCGGTCCAGAACAGGAAGGCGGGCTGGTTCCTGGCCGTGGCCGACACAAACGCTCGGTCCACCTCGGCCAACGTCTCTGGCCGGATCCAGTCGATGCCCGCAGCGCGTTTTGTGTCCGGGGACGTCTTGATCGTCGCTTCGGGCGTCTTCGTACAGCCGCTCATTAGCAGCGCAAGCGCGAGCGCCGAAAGCGTCAGGAACCTCATGCTGTGTCCTCGACTGGCCCCGGCATGTCCGGGAGACGCGGATTATCGCTGCGCGCGTCAGCGCGCCGCCAGTCGTTCGGCCAGCTGGAGGTAGCGATCGATCGTCGGCGTGGCGGCGTCGGCCACCTTGGCGAGGTCGTCCCACAGACGGACCCGAACCGCATCCGCGGCGTGCGGCTGCGCGATGAATCGATCGGCCTCCGCAGCGCTGAAAATGCCGCCCTGAAGTTCCAGGCTGCGTTTCGAGTCCGCAGACAGTGCGGCCCAGTATTCGGCGCCGCTTATGCGGCCGTCGCCGCGCGCGCACAGGTAGCGCTTCGCGTCGACATGCAGGCGGATCGGCTGCAGCACGGCGTCGCCATAGAGGTCGCGCAGGAACGGCAGCGCGACGTACTCGTGACGGTCATCGACGCCGCGCAGCGTGGGGGTGTCGCCCTGGTCGTTGATCAGATGACCGAGATCGTGCAGGAACGCCGCCAGCACCAGTTCGTCGCCGGCGCCAGCACGCTCGGCCAGTTCAGCCGACTGCAGTGCGTGCTGCAGCTGGGTCACGGGCTCGCCGGCGTACATGCGGGCACCCTTGGCGGCGAAGAGCTGCTCGATTTCCCCGAGGGAAAGTCCCATTTACGTCGTCCGTGTTTCGCTGGTGAACACTGTCGGCTGCTCGCCGAGCAGTCGCGTCTTGGAAAGCACCCCGGCCGACTCCAGGATCGGGTAGGCGACCGAGCAGAACAGCGAGTTGATGCGCTTGAAGTCGGCCAGCAGGTCGAGGTGCAGGGAGCTGGTCTCGATCGACTGGCGCGTGTTGTCCGACAGCCGCAGCAGGTGCTGGTCGGCGTAACGCATCTCGAGCTCGCGGAAGGCGACCTTTTCTGACATCAGCGACTGCGCCGACTTGAGATCGCCGTTCAGAAACACGGCGACGCCAA
This sequence comes from uncultured beta proteobacterium, assembly GCA_963791235.1. Lineage (GTDB taxonomy): Bacteria > Pseudomonadota > Gammaproteobacteria > Burkholderiales > Burkholderiaceae_F > JALORV01. The sequence continues at coordinate 478,595 of CAWBRW010000029.1, forward strand.
GCTGCAGGTTGGCGACCAGGCGCGTATGCAGATCGGAAATCTCGGCAATGCCGGCGTCAGAGAACGACAGGCCGTGACGGATCTTCCGTTCGGCGACATCGAGCAGTCCGCGCTCGATGATGTCGCCGACGTGCTCCATGTTGATCGTGAACTGGATCACCTCGGTCCAGCGCCTCGATTCGCCGGCGTCGAGTGCTTCGCGGCTGATCTGCGCGAGGTAGCGCTTGATGGCGGAATACAGCCGGTCGACCTCGTCGTCACGACGCCGCAGCACCTCGGCGAGCTGCGTGTCGTTGGTGCGCAGCACCGTCATCAATCCGGTGAGCATGTCCTGGACGGTATCGGCAAGTCGGATCGCCTCGCGTGCCGCGTTGCCGAGCGCCAGCGGCGGCGTTGCCAGGGCGAGCGGGTCGAGATAGCGCGGCTGTCCTGCGCCTTCGGGGCTGCGTACGTCAGGCAACCAGCGTTCGGTCAGCGTTGCGACGCGCCCGGTCAATCCGATGAAGGTCAGCGCCAGCATCAGGTTAAAGGCCAGGTGAAACCCCACCACCAGCGTGCCGGGCTCAAGCTGCAACGACGGGATCCACGGCATTGCGAACGGCAGCAGCACCAGCGCGAGCAGAAGACCCGCCGCCTTGAACACGAAATTGCCGAGCGGCACGCGGCGTGTCACTGCGTCCGACTTGATCGTCGTCAGCAACGCCAGCAGGCCGCTGCCGAGATTGGCACCCAGCACCAGCGGCAAGGCGACGTGCAGTGGCAGCACGCTCGACGCGGCCAGCGTGGCAACCAGCAGTACGACGGCCAGGCTGGAGTAGGACATCACCGCGAACAGTGCACCGATAAGCACGTCGAGCAAGGTGTCGCCGGACAACTGTGCCAGCAGCGTCTTGACGCCCGCGGCGTGGGCCAGCGGCGCTGTCGCCGCGGTGATCAACTGCAGCGCGAGGATCATCACGCCGAATCCCAGCACGATGCGGCCGATCTGGCCGGCCCGCTCGTTGCGTCGTGAAAGGTAGACCACCACGCCAACGACGATCGCCAGCGGGGCGATCCAGCGCAGGTCGAGCGCGAATACCTGCACCATCACCGCGGTGCCGACATCGGCGCCGAGCATCACCGCGAGCGCGGCCGCGGTCGTCAGCAGTCCCTGCGCGACAAAGGAGGACGTCAGCAACGCGGTCGCGGTGGAGCTCTGCAGCAGTCCGGTGACCCCGAGCCCGGCGATGAAGGCCGTTCCCCGACCCTGCATGCTGCGCGCGAGGATCCGGCGCAGCGGGGCACCGTACACCCGCAGGACTCCGGTGCGCACGATGTGCGTGCCCCAGACCAGCAGGGCGATCGCCGCCAGCAGATTCAGCAGGTTCGTCAATTGCGGCCGTTACCTCCGTGGCGACCCGAGGGCCACCGTTGCACGATCCGTCGAGGGCAAGTCCAGGGTCTGCATCGGCTCACCACGGCAACGAATACGTCTTGACGTTGGTGAAGCTCTTCATTGCCTCCTGGACACCTTCCTTGTAACCGAGTCCCGAGTCCTTGATTCCGCCGAAAGGCGTCAGTTCCAGCCGGTATCCCGGGACTTCCCGCACATTCACCGAGCCGACGTTGAGCTCGGCGATGCAGCGGGTGATGACGTCCAGCCGATTGGTGCAGACCGACGACGACAAGCCGTACGCTGTCGAATTCGCGATCGCGATCGCCTCGTCGAGCGAGCCGAAGCGGATCACCGGTGACACCGGGCCGAACGTCTCTTCCTTCACCAGCGGCATGCCCGGCTGCACATGATCGAGTGCGGTCGGCGAGTACAGCGCTCCCCGGCGTTCATTGCCGACGAGCAGGCGCGCACCCGTGCCCATGGCTTCGTTGACCCGACGCTCGAACTCGATCGCGGCCGGCTCATCGATGACCGTGCCCATGTCGGTGGACGGGTCCAGCGGGTCGCCGTGTTTCACCGCGCGAGTCTTCGCGACGAGCTTCTCGACGAACGCATCTGCCACGCCGGAGTGCACGAGCATCCGCTTGACCGCCGTGCATCGCTGGCCGGAATTCTTGTACGAGCCGCTCGCGGCCAGCGTCGCCGCTTCCTCGATGTCGGCGTCGTCCATCACGATGATCGGGTCGTTGCCGCCAAGCTCCAGCACCTGGCGCTTGTAGACCGCCTTGGCCGCGATGTACTTGCCGACCGCCACGCCGCCCGTGAACGTCACCAGGTCGACGTCCGGATGCGTCAGCATCTCGTCGGCGATTTCGCGCGGATCACCGGTGAGCACCGACAGCATCGGCGGCGGCAAGCCGGCCTCGTACAGCACATCGGCCAGCAGGTAGGCGGCAAGTGGCGTCTTCTCGCTCGGCTTCAGCACCACGCGGTTGTTGGTCGCTACGGCCGGAGCTACTTTGTGGATGACCTGATTCAACGGATGATTGAACGGCGTGATGGCCGTGATGACGCCCTGCAGCGGCTCACGCAGCGTGTAGACCTTGCGGCTCTTGCCGTGCGGCGTCAGGTCACAGGAAAAAACCTGCCCGTCATCGACCAGTGCCTGGTTGGCGGCGAACAGCAAAACGTCGCTGGCGCGACCCACCTCGTACTGCGTGTCCTTCAGGCAGAGCCCGGACTCGAGCGTGATCATCCGCGCGATCGTGTCGCGACGGCTGGCAATGATCTCGCCCGCCTTCATCAGGATGCGGTAGCGCTCATAGCGAGTCAGGCGGGCGCGGTAACCGCGGGCCGCGCCGATCGCACGACGCACGTCGTCGATGGTCGCCTTCGGCACCGTCGCGATGACTTCGCCGGTGTACGGATAGCGGACTTCGAACGTGCGATCGGTCGCCACGCGCTCGCCGGCGATGCGCAGCGACTCGTTCCGGATGGGGCCCACGGGTGCGTTCATCGCAGACTCACTGGGCGTGGTTCAGCGCCAGGTCGAACACGTCGAAATTGCGCCAGCGACGGTTCGCATCCAGGTTCGGGATCGGCCGATTGAGGATGATCGGCACGCGTTGCTCGGAGATGCCGCCGTGCGACCGCAGCGGCAGTTCGAGCTGCGACAGGTCGTGCCGCGAACGGCTGGTGCCGAGCACCACGCTGCGCTCCGAGACGACGACCAGGTCGCCGATGCGGTCGGCCGGCAGCTCGAAGCGGGCGGCGGCCTCGGCGCGCGTGAGCACCACTTCAACGCCGAGCAGGCCGCGCAGCCGTGCCGCGATCTCGCTTGCCGCATCAGCCGGTAGGTAGATGGTCGCGAAGGAACCCAGCGCGCCATGGTGCACGACATAGGGGTCGGTGATGGGCAGGATCACCCGCGTGCGCTCGCGGCCCAGCCACCCGTCGAGCAGGTCCTGCAGGAAGATGACGTTCGGGCTGGCGTCCAGCTTGGTCTTGGCGTTCATGCCGTGGTCCGCAGTCAGCGCGATGACGGCACCGAGTCGATCGAGGCGCGTCAGGTACCGGTCGAGCATCGCGTAAAAGCGGTTCGCGTCCGGGTCGCCGGGGGCATGCTTGTGCTGGACGTAGTCCGTCGTCGACAGGTACATGATGTCGGGCCGGCGCGTTTCGAGCAGGCGCACCCCGGCCGCGAAGATGAACTCCGAAAGCTCGGCGCTGTACACATCAGGCACCGGCATGCCGACCAGCGGCAGCACGTTGTCGATGCCGTTTTCCTGCACTGTTGCCTGTTCGGCCTTCTCGGACGAAAAGCAGATGCCCTTCATGCCGTGGCCGAGCAGCTTGCGCAGCTTGTCCTTGGCCGTGACGACCGCAACACTGGCGCCGGAGTCGGCAAGCCCCGCGAGAATACTGGGCGCGCGCAACCACTTCGGGTCGTTCATCATCACTTCGGTGCCGCTGTCAACGTCAAACAGGTAGTTGCCGCAGATGCCGTGCACCGACGGCGGGGCTCCGGTGACGATCGACAGGTTGTTCGGGTTGGTGAACGACGGAACCACGCAGTCACCGACCAGGGCAGTGCCTTCCGCCAGGAAACGCTTCATCGTCGGCATCTGCCCGGCGGCAACCGCCTGGGCGATGTAGTCGGGTTCGCAACCGTCGACGCAGACGATGACGGTTGCTTGCTTGGGAGCCGCATAGCGGCGGCCATTCACTTCGATCATGGTGCAGCTATTCCTTTCGTCCGGCCCGCACCAACGAAGGCTGCGGGAAGCTGGCCGCGCGCAGCGCGCGCTCCTTGCTTTCGATGACATGGTCGTACATGACCTTGCCGGCCTGCTCGGCGTCGCCGGAGGCGATGGCCTTCAGGATGGCGCGATGCTCGGCCGCTGAGTGCGGCAGCACGGCGCCGTCGGCGAGGTTGCGGCGGCGATACAGCGCGAGTTCCTTGACCAGCTTGCCGTAGATCGCCGCCATCTTGCGATTGCCGGCGAACTCGACGAGTCGATCATGGAACTGGAGGTTCAGCAGGTGGTACGCGTCGCGGTCGTCGACCTTCACTGCCTGCTCCATGCGGTCGACGATTCCGCGCAGTGTCTTCATCTGCGCCGGCGTGATGTTCACCGCGACCCTGCGGCCAACCAGTTCATCCATCGCCGCACGCAGGTCGTAGATCTCCGCGGCTTCCTCGTGCGGGATGTCGCGCACGAACACGCCACGGTTCTTCTCCTGCCGCACGAGTCCGGCTTCCTCCAGCATGCGGAAGGCTTCGCGGATCGGGCCGCGCGAGACGCCGAGCCGCTCCGACAGCCACGCTTCCGTGAGCTTGGCGCCGGGGCCAAGTTCGCCGTCAAGGATCATGCGTTCGATCTCCTGCTGTGCCGCGGTGGCGAGCGAGTTGGCGCGCAGCAGCGCGATCGTCGGATGCGGGACAACATTCGAAGCGGGCATGTCGGGCAGTTTAACAGATTGTCAACAATCTGCAAAAAACAATTGACACCCGTTTTTAGCGCTGCGTAGACTGCCCGCGCTCGGGCTGGGGAAACACAGACGCGGACGAAGAATCCGTCACCGGAGCGTCAAGTGCCTGCGCTAGCTTTGAAGGCTGTTCGTTTCCGTCCTGTGACGAACGGCCGGATGTTCCCGTACGGGGCTCTCAAGGAGGAGTCGATGAAACTGCTATCCCTCGCCGGCAAGTTGCTCGCCGGTGGCGTGCTGGCCGCCGTGGCTTTCGCCGCCAGCGCGCAGAAGACCCAGCTCACCGTGTACACCGCTCTCGAGACCGATCAATTGAAGGCGTATCAGGCGGGCTTCGAGAAGGCCAACCCGAACATCGAGATCGTCTGGGTGCGCGACTCCACCGGCATCATCACGGCGAAGCTGCTGGCCGAGAAGTCAAACCCGAAGGCCGACGTCATCATGGGGGTGGCCGCCACCAGCATGGCGATCTTCGACAAGGAAGGCATGCTGGTGCCTTATGCGCCCGCCGGCCTTGCCCGAATCTCGGCACAGTACCGTGACCCGAAAAACCCGCCGGCGTGGGTCGGCATGGATGTCTGGGGCGCAACGGTCTGCTTCAACACTGCCGAAGCGGCGAAGCGCAACATTCCGAAGCCCGAGACCTGGAAAGACCTGACCAAGCCCGTCTACAAGGGCCAGATCGTGATGCCGCATCCGGCCTCCTCGGGCACCGGATTCTTCGACGTCAGCGCCTGGCTGCAGTTGTGGGGCGAGAAGGACGGCTGGGCCTTCATGGACGGCCTGCACGAGAACATCGCGCAATACATGCATTCCGGTTCACGTCCGTGCGCGGCCGCGGCGGCGGGCGAGTACGTCGTCGGCATCTCCTTCGAGTACCGCGCCAACCGCGAGAAGGCGCGCGGTGCACCGATCGACCTGGTGTTCCCGAAGGAAGGCCTGGGCTGGGACCTCGAGGCGATCGGCATCCACAAGGGCACGAAGAACATGGCTGCGGCGCAGAAGTTGCTCGACTGGTCGGTCTCAGACGAAGCGATGGGCCTGTATGCCAACAACTTTGCGATCGTCGCGGTGCCGGCCATGTCCAAGCCGCTGCCGAATGTACCGGCGGACTACGCCAGCCGACTCGTGAAGAACGACTTTGCCTGGGCCGCTGCCAACCGCGACAAGATCCTTGCAGAGTGGAGCAAACGCTACGAGTCGAAGGCTGCACCGAAGTAGGCGCTGTCGGACGGCATTGCCGCCCGCAACACTCGCCGGGTTCGAACGCAAACTGCGTTCAACCCGGCGTTATTTTTGCGACCATCGATGAGCACAGATCAGGCCCCGGTCGAGGCGCTGCGCCTTGAGGGAGTACACAAGGCGTTCGGCGACTTCGTCGCGCTGAGGTCGATCGACCTGGTGATTCCGCCGGGCGAGCTGGTGTGTTTCCTCGGACCTTCAGGCTGTGGCAAGACGACGCTGCTGCGGATCATCGCCGGGCTCGAGCGTCAGACGCGCGGGCGCATTCTGCAGAACGGCCGCGACGTCTCGAACGCCCCGCCGGCGGCGCGTGACTACGGCATCGTGTTCCAGTCGTACGCGCTGTTTCCGAACCTGACGATTGCCGAGAACGTGGCCTATGGGCTCGTGAACCGGCGCAAGTCGCGCGCTGACATCACGGCCCGGGTGCAGGAACTGCTGACCCTCGTTGGCCTGCCCGATGCGGGCCGCAAATATCCAAGTCAGATGTCCGGCGGTCAGCAGCAGCGCGTCGCGCTGGCGCGGGCGCTGGCGACCTCGCCCAGCCTGCTGCTGCTCGACGAGCCGCTGTCGGCGCTGGATGCCAAGGTACGCGAACGCCTGCGCGGCGAAATCAGGCAACTGCAAAGGCGCCTGCGCGTCACGACAATCATGGTGACGCACGACCAGGAAGAAGCGTTGTCGATGGCCGATCGGGTCGTCGTGATGAATCAGGGGGGTATCGACCAGGTCGGATCGCCGAGCGATGTCTACGAGCGTCCGGAAACGCCTTTTGTTGCGGACTTCCTTGGCAAGGTGAACGTGCTCAAGGGCGTTGCACTGGGCGGCGGCCGCTACCGCGTCGGCACGGCTGAACTGCTGCTGCCGGCGGGAGAACATGGCTCGGGGCAGGACGTGCGCATCTACGTGCGTCCGGAAGACCGGCATGTCGAGGGCGATGTCGCCTCGCTGCCCAACCGCCTGCGCGGCCGCATTGCACGGATCGACTACCTTGGCACCTTCTGTCTGGCCGAACTGCGCTGCGAGGCGCTCGGGCAGCCGATGCTGATTTCCTATTCGCTGAACCAGCTGCACGACCTCAAAGTACGTGAGGGCGGCGAGGTGGAGATCGCACTGCGCGTCGACCGCGTTCGCGTGTTTGCCGATCAGGCCGGTAGCCGATGAGTGCGTGAGGGCGCAGCCGTGAGTGCCGCGACGATACCGACGCCGATGACCCGATCGCCATCGCGCCTGGCGCTGGCGGGCGAGGCGCTGGCGGCCCGCGGCGGCCTCGTCCTGCTCGCGCTTGCGCTGCTGGTATTCCTGACGGTGCCGCTGGCGATGATCCTGGTGCGCAGCGTCGAGGGCCGTGGCGGCGAGTTCGCCGGCCTGGCCAACTTCATCCAGTACGTGCAATCGCCGGCGCTGGTGCAGTCGACGAGAAACACGCTGACGTTCGCGATGATGACCACGCTGGTGACCGTACCGCTGGCGTTCCTGTTTGCCTATGCGATGCAGCGCAGCTGCGTTCCCTTCAAGGGCGTGTGGCGGAACATCGCGATGATCCCGATCCTGGCGCCGTCACTGCTCGCCGCGATCTCGTTCATTTACCTGTTCGGCAATCAGGGTGCATTCAAGTTCATGCTCGAGTGGGTCGGACTCAACTCGATCTACGGCATGCCGGGCATGGTGATGGCGATGACGTTCGCCTCGTTTCCCCATGCCGCGATGATCCTGATGGCGGCGCTCGCGCTGTCCGACGCGAGGCTCTACGAGGCGGCGGATTCGATGGGCACCAGTGAATACCGCAAGTTCATGACGATCACGCTGCCGGGCGCGAAATATGGCCTCGTGTCTGCCAGCATGGTCGTGTTCACGATGGCCGTGTCGGAATTTGGCGTGCCGAAGGTCATCGGTGGCAACACCAATGTGCTGGCCGTCGACATCTACAAACAGGTGATCGGACAGCAGAACTTCTCCATGGGGGCCGTGGTGGGGCTGGTGCTGCTGCTGCCTGCGGTTGCGGCGTTCGTCATCGACCATATCGTCCAGCGCAAGCAGCAGGCGCTACTTACCGCGCGCAGCGTGCCCTACCAGGCGAAGCCGGCGCGTGGTCGCGACCTCGCGCTGCTGCTGCTCGTGATCGTGATGTCCGCGCTGATGCTGCTGGTCGTCGGCATGGCGGCGTTCGGCTCCGTCGTGAAGTTCTGGCCGTACAACCTGTCGCTGACGCTCAATCATTACACCTACGGTTTCGAGGAGGCCGGGCTCGAGCACGCTTATCGCAACAGCCTCGTGATGGCCGCGTGGTGCGCGGTCATCGGAGCGGCCGTGACGTTCGCCGGCGCTTACTGGCTGGAGAAGACCAGGGGTGCCAATCTGCTGCGACCGTTGATCCGGTTCCAGGCGATGCTGCCGATGGCCGTCCCGGGCATGGTGCTCGGCATCGGCTACATCCTGTTCTTCAACGCGCCGTCCAACCCGCTGAACTTCCTGTACGGCACTATGGCGATACTCGTGCTGTCCACGCTCGTGCACTTCTACTCGTCGAGCCACCTGACCGCAGTGACGGCGCTGAAGCAGATCGACAGTGAATTCGAGTCGGTGTCGGCATCGCTGAAGGTGCCGTTCTACAAGACCTTCTGGCGCGTGACGGTCCCCGTGTGCCTGCCGTCGGTCCTCGACATCGGCCGCTACTATTTCGTCAATGCGATGACGACGATATCGGCGGTCGTGTTCCTCTATTCACCCAGGACGACGCTGGCCTCGATCTCGATCCTGCAGCTGGACGAGGCGGGAGCGATCGGCTCCGCCGCCGCGATGGCGACGCTGATCGTGGTGACCTCTGCCGTCGTCACGGGGACGCTATTCGCGCTGGAGTCGTGGCTGATCCGGCGCACACAGGCGTGGCGCAACACTGCGCCGCGCTAAGGAGACTGCGATGATTGTCGGCAACGACCCGATCCTGCTTACGCCGGGCCCCCTCACCACCTCGCTTGCCACCAAGCAGGCGATGCTGCGTGACTGGGGCTCGTGGGACACCGCGTTCAATTCCATCACCGCGAGCCTGCGCCGCGACCTTGTGGACATCGTCGGCGGTGGCGACGAATACACCTGCGTGCCGCTGCAGGGCAGCGGGACCTTCTCGGTCGAGGCGGCCATCGGCACCGTCGTGCCGCGCAACGGCAAGCTCCTGGTCCCGAACAACGGCGCCTACTGCGCCCGCATCATCCGCATCTGCGGCTACCTCGGGCGCGCAGTCGTCGAACTGCCCGTCCCCGAGGACCAGCCGGCGACCGCCGCGATGGTGGATGCCGCGCTTGCGACGGATCCATCGATCACCCACGTCGCCCAGGTGCATTGCGAAACCGGCGCTGGCGTGCTGAACGATCTTGCCGGCATCGCCCAGGCCTGCGCGCGGCGCGGTAAGGGACTGATCGTCGATGCGATGAGTTCGTTTGCCGCGCTGCCGATCGACGTAGCCTCGGTGCCCTTCGATGCGTTGATCGCGGCGAGCGGCAAGTGTCTCGAGGGTGTGCCGGGGATGGGATTCGTCATCGTGCGCAGGAAGGTGCTCGAAGCGTGCGCCGGCAACTCGCACTCGCTCGCCATGGACCTGCACGACCAGTACGTCTACATGGAGAAAACGACGCAATGGCGTTACACGCCGCCGACGCACGTGGTGGCGGCGTTGCGCTCCGCGGTCGATCAGTTCAAGGCCGAGGGCGGACAGGCAGCGCGCCTGGCGCGCTACAGCGCCAACTGCGAGGCCCTGGTCGGTGGCATGGCGACGCTGGGATTCAGGCCGTATCTGAAGCCTGAAGTGCAGGCGCCCATCATCGTCACGTTCCATGCACCGGCCGATCCGGCGTACCAGTTCAAATCGTTCTACGACGCCGTGCGCGATCGCGGCTACATCCTGTACCCAGGCAAGCTCACGCAGGTAGAGACCTTCCGCGTCGGCTGCATCGGCGCGATCGATGCCAACGAGATGCGCAACGTCGTCTCAGCGGTTGCCATGACGCTGAAGGACCTGGGGCTGCAGGCCGTGGCGCCGCCGATGCCGCGGGCGGCCTGATTGCAGTTCAATCGCGCGCCGCTGCGACGAGACTTCAGTTTCTCGCCAACCACGACCGACGCCTGGTCGGGATCTGTAATCCAGCGCGGCAATGAAAAAGGCCCGACACTGCTGTCGGGCCTTCGGTTGATTGCTGCGTGACGGCAACTAATCGCGAAGCCGCCGGCGGCGAATCGCAGCCAGTCCGACGAGGGACAAGCCGAGAAGCGCCAGGCCCGCAGGCTCGGGCACCGGCGTCGGATCGGGAGGCGAAATGCCCGGTGCGAAGGTTGATCCGCCAAAGGTGAAGTAGCTGTCCGCGTTGCTGCCGCCGCCCAGCATCACCAGGAAGTCATTCGCGGCGTCGAGGGTAAACAGGCCGTTCGGCAGATCAACAACACCGCGGCTGAAAGACGTTCCGGCGATTGCCGTGAAGCCCGAGGTATTGACTGCAATGCCATTGAGCACCAGCGAGCCGAGATCGGCGGTCGGTATGACCAGCGAGGCATAGTCGAACACGAAATCCTGGGTGCCCGACGGCGTAGCGAGACGGTACTCATCCAGCCACGTGTCCGCGCCGGGAACCATCGACATGGCCGGGTCCGTATTGGCGCCGCTGCCGCCCTTCAGATACTGCGCGACCATCACCGGTTGCGAGGCATCGACGCGAGCGCCGCTCTTTTCCGGCAGCGAGAACTCATGCACGTCCCCGGTATTCAACGTGGCCACCACCACCCCGTCGAGCTTGACCTCGGTGTTGTCGGCGGTGGCAATCACGCGCACCAGATCGCTCCTGGCCGGTGCGACTTCTGCGCCCTTGGACGCCGTCAGAAAATAGGACTTCGACAGCTTGTCGTTCGGAATCATCTGCTCGACCAGGTTGTCGCAGAACGCGGTACCGACGGGCACCTGCGCGCATTCGTGACCGCCAAAGACGGCGACCGGCTTGGTCGAACTGACGAGTGAGCCCGTCAGGTTGGTCGAGCCGCCCGCGTACTTGTACGTTTCGCCGGCGTTAAGGACGACGTTGATCGGTGCACCACCTTTCGGAGTGAAGGTGACGTTGGTGCCGTCCAGCCGGGCATGGATCATCACCTGGCTGCCTTCGCCAAAGCCGCCGCCCTGGCTGGCGACGACGTAACTGGTGCCGAGCGCCGCGCTGTCGAACAGGTACGTCATGTCGGTCGAGAATCCCGCCCGGTTGACGAAGTAGCCGGCAATCGGAGTGGGAGAGACGATCTTGAAGCCGGTGTCCCGCGTTCCGGTGCCGCTCTGCTGGTAGGTGTTGGCGATCGGCAGGTTGAAGAAGCCGTCTGCGCCCAGGACCACGTTCTGGCTGAAGCCCGCAAGATTGGAAACCGTTGCCGTCTGGCCCGGCGCGCCGAACAGGAACACCGATGCATTGGCGGTTTGCCCAATCGTGTTCTTGTTGAAATCGAAATACAGCTCGGCCGCCGGCGCCGTGCCCACTCCGCCGACTGCGAGTGCCACTGCAACTGCCGACGCTTTCACGCGTGCACTGAACCGCGCTACTTCACTCATGCTTCCCCCGCTTTTTATGTGCCCCGATGGAACCCCGGACCCAAGAAAGCAAGGCCCTCACCCTGCGGCGAGCAGGGGCCGTGCCAGTCTTGATTTACTCATCGAAAACAGAGCGTTAGACACCTCTCGGTACGTTGAGCCGCCGAGGTATGTAAGGTATTTCGACGGGTCGGGACGACGTGAGCCACGGGCGACCCGTGATCCCGCAAGCTTCGTGACATTCCGTTGATGAAACGGCGACCCATCGCCGCCCAGCCGGACGGGCCCTCTTCCAGCGCGTCATGGAGTCTCTGGTCAGGAGCCGTGTGGGCAGGCGCGCCTACCGGCGTGGATCCCCAGGTGTGACAGGTGCCGTTTGCTCCTGTCCTGGCTGAGAACACGCATTACGCGAGTGGATCATGTGGCATCAGTCCTCCACGGACCCGCCCGGTTCGCAGACCCGTCGTCGAGCGAAGAATGTTGATTGCGTCCATACTCGGGCGTCGAGACGCCGCTTGGCGCCTCATTGAGGAATTGGAAGCAGCATGAGCAAGGCGAAGAACGTCCAGCTGAAGCCGGTGTACATACCGCCGAGCCGGATCGTGTGGAGCGACGAGCGACTGGCCGCGCTCGACAAGGGACAACTCACCAACCTGCTTGCGAACCTCCAGGCTCAACGGTCCTGCGGCCGGGTTTCGGAAGCGACGGCCTCCGAAGTGGAAGAGCGCATCAAGTCGAGGTTGCCCACGCCGAGCGCCACGCCACGGCGTAAGCGGCCCCGGAGCGAAATCCGCCTGGAGGCGCGGGTCGCCGAGCAACTCGGCGAACTGGCTGCCGGACTCGCTCGCCGGTACGACGTAAGCGCCGATAGCGCGGCAAAGGCGGCAACGGGAATCAAGGGGTTCAGGCCCGAGCCGATGACGGACAGCAAGGGGCACGCGCGTACCGGGGCTTCGGTAAGAAGCGGAATCGCCTCGATTGAACGGTACGTCGGCTACCGCAGTCGCGATTCGTTCGCTGCCCTTGCGTTCGTCGTTCTCGCTGACAAACCGCAGGAAATCGGCTGCTACGTGCTCGTGGCAACCGACGATCTGATCGACGACGCCACGCCGGACAACGAGTACGCGCCGCTGGCCGGGCAGCACGGCTGGTCGGCGAATTCGCGCGCGCGAATGCGGGCGCGGGCTATGTCCGGCTTCGACGAAGGGGCAGAGCAGTACGAGCGGCTCGTTGCACGCATGACTGTGCCGCTTCAGTAGATCAAGGGAAGTCCGGCAGGCCCGTGATCGGGCGCCCCGGCAGCCGCTGCCGGTTTTCAAGCCCTTGGTCGCGAATAAATAGCTCGACACGAGTCGGTTATTCGCGTACCTTGCGCCTGCTTTCGCTTGAGTCTCGCTTGTCCTCGGTTTTCTCCCCATCCGCTCCAGCAGCGGAGTCTGAGTTCTCACCGGTTCACGTTTCTTGATCGTTCGCTCGCTGCCGGGCTTTTCCTGCGGCGAATTCTTCTCACCATCAAGGAACGAGAAAATGGCACAAGGTACCGTCAAGTGGTTCAACGACGCCAAAGGCTTCGGCTTCATCACGCCGGAAGATGGCTCAAAAGACCTGTTCGCACACTTCTCCGAGATCCAGGCGGGCGGCTTCAAGTCGCTTGCTGAAGGTCAGCGTGTGCAATACGTCACCAAAGAGGGCCCCAAGGGCCTTCAGGCATCGCAGATCCAGATCATCTAGGTCAGGACTGCAATAAAAAACCGCGGCATCTGCCGCGGTTTTTTTTCGTCCTGATGCGGAGGACGCACACGATTTAGTGGAGGTCGTCTAGCGAGAGCTGGGCGGGGACGTCAGCACCATCAGGATGTCCGCGTACCACGCCACGTTGAGGCCAAGCGCATCGTCGAGTTGTCGGTCGCGACTGATCATGTCCATGCGCGACGAATGCACGCCCAGAAGCTTCCAGGGCAGCGCGTCGCGTCCAGCGGTACGCAGGACGACCGGTGCCCCGCTCATGCCGCGGTGCATGCGTGCGTCAGTCAGGAAACATCCTTCTCCCTGGAAACGTACGCCGAACGATGAGGCGATCGCCGCCTGCCGGACGACGGGCAGATGGTGGAGCGTGTCGTAAAAGCCCAGAGGGAAACCGACGATCTGCAGGGCGGTGCCGACCTCCAGTTCATCAAGCGAGCGTTGCAGGTGATCGGGGCCGAAGAAACGAATCGATGCCGATGCCGGCAGAACCGCTCGATCGAGTTCGATCACGGCCACGTCAACCTCGCCACCGAGGTCCTTGCCCTGGCGCCAGACGGCCCTCTGTTCGGAATACAGACGCAGCGAGAGCACGGTGACGCGCGTCAGATCATTGTCATCCAGGTGAATCGTGATCTCGAGGCGATCGGGAAGATGCGAGGACGGCTGGTCGAAGACCACGTGCCTGCTGGTCACGAGGAACATCCGTCCGTCGCGCTCAAAGAAGAAGCCACTGGCAGTGGTGAGCAGCTGCGAGCCGAGGAACGTCGCAACGCGGGTGGCGGTGAGAAGGATCGACTCAACCATGAGGTGGCCGCAAAGAGTCAGGAACGGGTGTCAGCCTACAGGCCCGTGCCGAAACGGTGCTACAGCGTGTTTGCATCAACCCGCCTTGAGCGCGATCACACCGACGACGACCGCTCCGACTCCGGCCCAGCGCCGCGGGCTGAGGTGCTCTTTCAGCATCCGGGCGCCGATCAATGTTGCGAACAGAACCGAGGTTTCTCGCAGCGACGCGACCAGCGCCACCGGTGCCTTGGTCATTGCCCACACCGAGATGGCATACGCAGCCGCCGAAAGGCCGCCCCCGATCAGCCCGCGCCGCCGGCGTTCCGCCAGCGCACCGATGAATTCTCCCCGGCGCGTGACCAGCATGTACAGCGTGAAGGGTAGGGCATCCAGCACGAACAGCCACACGATGTAAGACCATGCATTGCCGGCGAGACGGGCGCCACTGCCGTCGATGATCGTGTAGACAGCAATGACGACTGCGTTAGCCAGGGCGAAGCCGACGGCGCGGCCGTGTCCGTGCAGCGCGGGGCCGAGGCGTGCAGGCCGGAGGGCGAGCGCGATCACGCCGAGAGAGATCAGCAGCATTCCGGTCCAGCCCAGCGGACCCGGCCACTCGTGCATCCACACAATGGCCAGCAACCCGGTCAGTAGCGGAGCTACACCGCGCATCAGCGGATACACGAGCGACAGATCGCCGGACCGGTATGCGCTCACCATGAAGAAGTAGTACGCCAGGTGCGTGACGATCGAGGCGAAGACGTAGGGCCAGCTGGCTGGATGCGGTGGCGGTACGACGAACAGGAAGGGAACGGCCACAAGCCCGGCACCTGCGACGATGGCCGCGGTGTCCATCAGGACGTCGCGGCCGCCCTTGATCATCGCGTTCCACGACGCGTGCAGCAGCGCCGCGAGCAGCACGGCGAACGACACTTCGATCGACACGGAGCGGTGTTCCCGGTGTCAGCCTTCGGTGGCGCGCACCGAACCGGCCAGGCAGTGGCAACGGCCGTCGCGCGGCGGCCGCCGGGCGCTCATCACAACGGCAGGACCGAGTCGGCCGGCGCGTAGGGCAGCTTGAGCGCCTTGGCCACGGCTCTGTAGGTCACCTTGCCGAGCGCGACGTTGAGGCCTTCCTTCAGGTGCGGGTTGTCCGAGAGCGCACGTCGCCAGCCCTTGTCGGCGATCTGCAGGCCGAATGGCAGCGTCGCGTTATTCAGGGCGTAGGTCGATGTCCGCGGCACGGCTCCGGGCATGTTCGCGACCATGTAGTGCACGACGCCATCGATGACGTAGGTCGGCTCGGCGTGCGTGGTCGGGCGGCTGGTCTCGACGCTGCCGCCCTGGTCGATCGCCACGTCGACAATGACCGAACCGGGCTTCATCTTCGGCAACATCGCCCTGGTGATGAGCTTGGGCGCTTCGGCTCCAGGAATCAGAACGCCGGAGATCACGAGATCGGCCCGCAGCACTTCGCGCTCGACGTTGTCCTGGTTCGAGAACACCGTGATCGCGCGGCCGTTGAACATCGCATCGATGCGGCGCAGCGCATCGATCGACTTGTCGATGACGATGACCTGGGCACCCGTGCCGACGGCCATCTGCGCGGCGTTGGTTCCGACGACTCCCGCGCCGAGGATCACGATGCGGCCGGGAGCAACACCGGCGACGCCCCCCAGCAGCATGCCCATGCCGCCAGCCGATTTCTCCAGGCAGCGCGCTCCGGCCTGCACGGCCAGTCGCCCCGCCACCTCGGACATCGGTGCAAGCAGCGGCAGCCCGCCGTTCGGCGCGGTCACGGTCTCATAGGCAATGCAGATCGCGCCGCTCTTGACGAGATCGGCCGCCTGTTCAGGATCGGGTGCGAGGTGCAGGTAGGTGAAGAGGATCTGACCTTCGCGCAGCATCGCGCGCTCGATCGCCTGCGGCTCCTTCACCTTCACGATCATGTCGGCACGCTGGAACACCTCGTCCGCGCTCGCGGCAATCTCGCCGCCGGCGCGTCGGTAGTCCTCGTCGCTTGCGCCGATGCCGATGCCGGCATCTGTCTGCACCAGCACCTTGTGGCCGTGCGCCACCATCTCGCGCACCGACGACGGCGTCAGGCCGACGCGGTATTCGTGAACCTTGATCTCCTTTGGAACGCCGACCAGCATGAGCTTCCCCTAGGCTTTTGTTCTCGATGAGGCCGGATCGTACGGCGCTTTCAGCGACACCGCCGCCGCGAACCGCTCCCCGGCCAGGTCGATCGTGTAGCGACCCGAGTCGATCCACGCGGCGCTCGCTGGGCCTTCGCTGTTGCTGATGATGCCGAGTGCGACCGGCTTGCCGAGCGTGTGGCCGAAAGCCGCGGAGGTGACAAAGCCGGCGGGCGCGTTGTTGCGCAGGATCAGTTCGCCGCCCCACAGGTTCGTATGCGCAGCGTCGACGACCAGGGATACGACGCGGCGTGCCACGGCGGCGGCCCCGCCGGCATCTTTCAGCCCCTGCAGCGCCCGCTGGCCGCGGAACTCCCCGAGCTTGTCAAGTTTCACCGCGAAGGACAGCCCCGCCTCGTAGGGAGTTATGTCAGGCGTCAGTTCGCGGCCCCACGCGCGGTAGCCCTTTTCCAGCCGCAGGGAATCGATCGCGTAGTACCCGGCGTTCACCAGCCCGAGATCTTTCCCGGCCTCGAGCAACTGCTCGTAGACGCCGACCGCGAACTCCACCGGCACGTAAAGTTCCCATCCCAGCTCGCCGACGTAGGTAAGCCGCGTTGCGCGCACCGTGGCATAGCCGACGTCGATCTCCTGGGACGTCGCGAAGGGGAACGACGCGTTGTCGAAGCGGGCCGTCGACACCCGTTGCATCAGCTCGCGCGAGCGCGGTCCCATGACGGCGAGCATCGCAAACATCGGGGTCACGTCAGTGACCGTGCACCGCAGGTTACGGCTTCTCAGTGCACGCTTGATGACGTCGCGATCGCGCACCGCCGATCCGGAACTCGTGACGATCATGAATTGATCGTGCTCGAGGCAGCTGATCGTGAAGTCGCTCTCGTAGCCGCCACGTTCGTTCAGCATCCCGGTGTAGACAGTCGCCCCGGGCTGGTCGGGCACGTCGTTCGCGACCAGCCACTGCAACGCGGTCCTTGCTTCAGTGCCCTGCACCAGCAGCTTGGCGAAGGAACTCATGTCGAAGACAGCGACGGCCTCGCGACAGGCCCGATGTTCGGCCGCGACCCACGGATGCCAGTTCTGGTGGCCCCAGCCGTACTCGATGCGCGCCTGGTCCGGGGAGGGCGCAAAGAAATTGGCACGCTCCCAGCCCATCTTCGAGCCGAAGCCGGCGCCGCGTTCCTTCAGGTGCTCGTACAGCGGCGAGCGGCGAAATGGCCGCGCGCTCTCGAGCTCGCGGTTCGGCCACGGCATCTTATAGTGCATGCCGAGCACCTCGGCGATGCGGTCAGGCAGCCAGGTTTCGTTGCCGTTGAAGCGCGCGAAGCGGCGGAGGTCGACCGGCCACAGATCCAGCGTGGGCTCTCCGGCCATGATCCATTCGGCGAGTGCCTTGCCAGCGCCGCCGCCGGAGGCGATGCCCATCGAATTGAAGCCACAGCCCACATACAGGTTGTCGATCCCCGGGGCCGGGCCGACGATGAAGTTGTTGTCCGCGGTGAACGACTCGGGGCCGTTGTAGAACTGCTTCACCTGGGCGTTCTCGAGCGCGGGGACGCGGATCATCGCGTTGTCGAGAAGGATCTGGAACGCATCCCAGTTGTCCGGCAGCAGCTGGAATTCGAAGTTCTCGGGGATGCCGCCGCGGTGTTCAGCGCTCTGCAGCCATGGCGTGGCGTGCGGCTCGAAGCCGCCCATCAGCAACCCGCCGACCTCTTCCTTGAAGTAGATGTAGCCGTCGGGATCGCGCATGATCGGAAGGTCGCGGTGCACGCCGGGAACGATGTCGGTGACGATGTAAAAGTGCTCGCAGGAAAAAAGCGGCACCGTGACTCCAAGCTTTCGACCGAGCGCGCGGGACCACTGGCCGCCGCACAGGACGACGATGTCGGCAGCGATGCGGCCGGATTCGCCTGCCTTGTTGCTCCAGTCCAGGTGCGACACGCGCTTGCCGCCGCCGGTCTGCGACACCGCGCCGGTGACGCGCACGCCTTCGCAGATCTTCACGCCGCGGTTACGGGCGCCCTTCGCGAGCGCGAGTGTCAGGTCTGCGGGATTCGCCTTCCCGTCTCCCGGCAGCCAAACAGCCCCATGGAGATCGGCTGTCTCCATGATCGGGTAGAGCCTGCCCGCCTCAGTGGGCGAAATGACGTCACAGGTGACGCCGTACGCCTGCGCGACCGCCGCAGTGCGTTTCAGCTGGATCATACGGTCGGCGGTGCGCGCCACCGCAAGCGAGCCGCACTGCTTCCAGCCGGTGGACAGCCCCGTTTCGCCTTCGAGCCGCGAGTACAGGTCAGTCGAGTAACGGATCAGCCGCGTCATGCTCTCGTGATTGCGCAGCTGCCCCACCAGCCCGGCCGCATGCCACGTCGTGCCCGAAGTCAGCCGCCCCTGCTCCAGCAGCACGACGTCCGTCTCGCCGAACAAGCTCAGGTGGTAGGCCACGGAGCAACCCATGATGCCGCCCCCAATCACCACGACCCGCGCCGCCTGCGGCGGCCGAACCTGCGTCGTCAGTGCTTCGTCCACCACTGCCTCCCCCCGTCGTTCTTGTTCTTGTGGTGCGGGCGGAGCGCCCGGCCGCTCCGAAGCGAGCCCGCCTGATCAGTCTTGAGCGGCCGCTACGCGGCCGTCATCGTGAACGATGCACGTGCGACTCGCAGGGTCGCGTACATCGTTCACGCACCGCGTAGATGCCACGCCTTCGGCCGAGTGAATGTCTCGATGCCGTAGGTCGACAGCGTCAGTCCGACGCCAGAGTGCCCGACGCCGCTCCAGGGCAGCCGAGGGCTGACGCGATCGCAGCAGTTCCAGTACACGGAGCCCGCGTGTACCTGGTCGAGGAGGCGACGGGCCCGTGCCTCGTCCTTCGAGTAGACCCCCGCCGTCAGGCCGTACTCGGTGTGGTTCATCAGGCGCACCGCTTCGTCATCGCTCGCCACCTTCTGGATGCCGATGATCGGACCAAAGCTCTCCTCGCGCATCAGGTCCATGGAGTGATCCACCTGGCTGAACACGGTGGGCTCGAACCAGTTGCCGGGTCCTGGCAGGCGGTGGCCGCCGAGCAGCAGCGTCGCGCCCTTGGCCAGCGCATCGGCAACCTGGCGGTCGAGCACTTCGAGCTGGGGGGCGCGCGTCAGTGGACCAATGTAGGCCGCCTCGTCGGTCGGATCGCTGATCGTGAACCCGCGAACTTCCTTGACGAAGGCCTCGATGAAGGCATCGTGGATCGAAGCGTGCACGTAGATGCGCTCCACCGAGCAGCAGCTCTGGCCGGTGTTGTACATCGCCCCGTCGGCAAGCGACGCGGCGGCGGCGGCGACGTCGACATCCTCGCAAACGTAGATCGGATCCTTGCCGCCGAGTTCCAGTTGCAGCTTGATCATGCGCGGCCCGATGGTCTGAGCGATCTTTGCGCCGGTGGCATGCGAGCCGGTGAAGAACACTCCGTCGACCGGCTGCATCAGCAGGGCGGAACCCGCCGCGCCACCGCCGACCAGCACCTGGAACGCCTCCTGCGGAATGCCGGAAAGATGCAGCAGTTTGCCGATCTCCAGTCCGGTCAGCGTGGCGTACTCCGACGGCTTGTACAGCACCGCGTTGCCGGTGATCAGCGCCGGCACGAAGACGTTGGCGCCGACGAAGTACGGGTAGTTCCAGGCCGAGATATTGGCGATGACTCCCAACGGCTCATGCGTGATCTGCTCGCGCATGCCGCCTTCGTCGAACACCTGCCGAGGGGCGAGCGTGCGCTCGGACTCGGCAAGGAAGAAATCGATACGGCCGAGCAGACCGTTGATCTCGTTGCGCGATTGCCTGATCGGCTTGCCGACCTCGGCCGTCAGTACGGCCGCGAGGCGCTCGATGTCGCGCACCAGTTCGCCGCGGAACCGGTGTATCGCCTCGATCCGCACCTTCAGCGGCTGGGCAGCCCAGAGCGGCTGTGCCGTGCGCGCGCGTTGATAGGCCGCAGCCACGGTGTCAGCCGTGTCGTCGGGCAGTTCGGCGACGACGCGGCCGTTCGCGGGGTTGATGACGGTCAGCATAGGCGTTCGAGCGGAAACTCCGTGAAGTGTATGCCGTGGCGGCACCGCTCCCCGTGCTCCTCCGATCGAACGATTGCGCCACCGTCGGCGACTGGGTACAAGATTGCAAGAACAACTCTCTGCGCGGTCCGCCGCGCTTCCCAGGGGGAAGATCAGATGCGTCGCATGCTCGTGGCAGTGGTGGCGTCGTCCACTCTGATTGCGTCAGGCTGCGGTGGCGACAGCGCAGCGCCAGTTACCGGCTCGCCTGGTCCCGCGCCTGCTCCGGCGCCACCGCCTCCGGTGTTCACCTTGTCCGCCACCGTCGGCGGAACGGCCGTCAGCGGATTCTCGATATCCAATGGCGCGACTGGAACGCTCAGCGTTCAGACGGGTCAGCCACTCGTCATTGCATCGAGCGGCGATGTCGACTGGTCGTCCACCCTCAACGGGACGGATCTCGTGGCGGGTCCGACCAGCGCGACGGCCTGGAACGGAACGTTTGGCACGGTTGCACTACGTACTGTCACGTTGACCGCGACGGCGAGAAGCGACTCGACAAAGACCGCGTCTGTCACGATCAACGTGGCGGCGGGGGCGAGCTATAGCCCAGGAACGCCCACAGTGGGCGCATCCGCGACTTACAACGTGACGGACCTGCTCCTCGATGGGCAGACGCTGATGTCGAGCTACACCGACACGACCACGCTGCTCAATTCGGACGACAGCTACGAGATTTCCCGCACGCGCGGCGGGCCGGTGTCGCGCATCATGAGCTTCACTGCCATCGGGCATCGCACGAAGCAGCATTTCCCGCCGCTGGGGGTGACCTGTACCTACACGCCGCCGCGGGTATACATCGACTTCCCGCTGCACTTCGGCAAACGCTGGACCTCCGCATGGGAGTACGCCTGCGACAACGGCAACCGCGAGCGCGCCGCACTGTCTGGACAGGCGGTGGCACTGGAACGGATTACGGTGCCCGCCGGGACGTTCGATGCGATCAAGGTCGTCGTTCGCATTAACTTGACCGAGTCAACCGATCCCAGCCTCGTGAACGGCGAGTACCGATTGGACAGCACATGCTGGTACGGCACGTCTCCCGTGCGTTTTCTGGGGTGCGACGATACGTACACCTACACGGGCACGCCCTCACCGACGCAGCTGAAGAGCAGTTCCTACCGACGCGCTACGCCGTAGTCAGCGGGTAACCAACGGATCGCCCTGCGCTGCGCGCGTCGCGGCGATGAAGTCATTGAGCAGCGGATCGCCCGCAAGCACGGCCTCGTTGTTCCAGTCATGAAACTCCGGGTGCCATTGCACGGCGGCCACGTAGGACTGGACTGGGCCACGCGTCGAGTCGTACCGGACGGCCTCGATGACGCCATCGTTCGGGCAGCGCGCCTCCACATCGAAGAACGGCGCGAGTTCCTTGATGCCCTGGTGATGCACGCTGTTGACGACGTAATGCGGCAGCGGTCGATCGGGTGCCTTGAAGCCCGGGTGCGGATACAGTTCCGCGAGTCGCGTACCCGGCACGAACTCGATCGTGTGGAAGTTCTGGTCGTAGAGCTTTGCGTTGCGGTGCTCGATCGCTCCGGCCAGCTGGGTCGCGATGTCCTGGTACAGCGTGCCGCCGAATGCGACGTTGATCACCTGCAGGCCGCGGCATATGCCGAGCACCGGTTTGCCGGCATCGACGAACGCGCGCAGCAGCGCGATCTCGTAATCATCGCGGATACGGTCGCCGCTCCACTCCGGACGCAGCGGCTCCTCGCCGTAGCTGCCGGGCCACATGTCGGACCCGCCTTCCAGCACCAGGCCGTCGAGCAGTCCGGCGTAGTCGGCGAGTGTCACGTCACCGCGTTGCGTCGGCCCGTCAGGCGAGGGAATCACGAGCGCCAGCGCGCCGGACGACTGCACCCAGTGCACGATCGACTGCTCGACATACTGCAGCGTCTTGCCGGTGAATATCGGGCGCGCCGGGTCCGCATGGAAGAAGCACGCCGAGATTCCGATCTTCGGCCGCGTGCTCATGAATACGCCTGCTCGAAGAAGCGCTCGAAATCGGCCGCCGTACACGGCCGTGGATTGGTCTGGTGGCACACATCCTTGACGGCGAGGTCGACGAGTCGCGGGAACTGCTCGCGTTTCACGCCCGCCGCAGCGAGCGACGGCGTAATGCCGATTTCCTGCTTCAGGCGGGCCAGCCACGGGATGAAGTCCCCCGCTTGTGCAAGCCCAGCGACGTGTGCGAGCTCGGCAAACTTCGCGGGCGCTGCTTCGAGGTTGAAGCGCATCACCGGCTCCAGCATCAGCGCGTTGGCGAGCCCATGGTGCAGGTCGCACACTGCGCCAAGCGCATGCGCGCATGAATGCACCGCGCCCAGGTCCTTCTGGAACGCGATCGCTCCCATCATCGAAGCCATCATCATGTCGGCGCGCGCCTGCAGGTTGCGGCCGTCGCGCACCGCGAGCGGCAGTGCACGCGCGGCGATGCGCACGCCTTCCAGCGCAATGCCGTCGCACAGCGGGTGATAGGCCGGCGACAAGTAGCTCTCGATGTTATGCGTGAGCGCATCCATGCCCGTGGCAGCGGTCACCGCGGGTGGCAGGCCGAAGGTGAGCTCCGGGTCGGCGAACACTTCGCGCGCCAGCAGCTTCGGCGAGAACACGACGCGCTTCACGTGAGTGTCGTCCTCGCTGACGACGCTCGAGCGGCCGACTTCCGAGCCGGTGCCGCTGGTCGTCGGCAGTGCGAAGAAGGGCGGCAGCGGGTTCACAAGCGACTTCACCGTCGGGTGGTCCCACGCGTACTCGATGACGTCGCCGTCATGCACCGCCATCGCGGCAATGACCTTGGCGATGTCGAGGGCTGCGCCGCCGCCGAAGCCGATCACGCAGTCGGCACGGTGAGCCTTGTACGCGGCCACGCCCTGTGCGACCTGAGATGCTGTCGGATTGCCGTGGACGCCGGAATACACCCGGGTGTCGAGCCCGGTGTTCAGGTGCTGCATGAACTCAGGCAGTACCGGCAGCGTTGCCAGGCCGCGGTCCGTCACTATGAGCGGACGGCGCAGGCCGAGTTCGCTCAGATGCACGCCGACCAGCTTGCGCGCACCGGGGCCGAAGTGAATTGTCGTCGGGAAGGAAAAGCGAGTGATGGACATGCGGATGTGCAGGATGTTGATATTCAGTTGATGCGCACCCAACGAAGTTCGAGTACATCGTTGGGCCACTGGACAACGGAGACGTTCGGACGCATCACCCACGTCAGCGTGCGTCGGTACAGCGGAATCAGCGGCAGGTCGGTGTGCATCAGTCGCAGCGCGTCGCCGACCATCTGCCTGCGCTTCGTCAGGTCGGGTTCGATGCGGATGCCATCGATCAGCTGATCGAGCTTGGGATTCGAATAGCGGCCGCCATTGAACTGCCCGGCACTGCCACCGTCGTACGTGCGCACCAGCGAGTTCAGCGAGGCCCACGGATCGATCGCCGCTGTCCAGCCGAACTCAAAGAAGCTGGTGGATGCCTGCGTCAGCTTCGGAAAGAACGTTGCGCTCGGAAACGGCTGGAATGTCACGCGGATATTGACCTGCGCCAGCATCGCCGCGATCGCCTGGCAGGCGGCCGCGCGGTACGTCACGTTGACGCAGTCAAGCGTCACGGAAAAACCGTCGGGGTACCCGGCCTCCTTGAGCAGCGCGCGCGCTGCCGCCGGATCGAACGGCAGGCGTTTTTCGAGCTCGGGCACATGACCGTCGACCAGCTTCGACAGATGCGATCCGGCCGGCGTGCCCTGACCGCGCAGCACCTTGCCGATGATTAGGTTGATATCGATCGCCTGGTAGATCGCGCGCCGTACACGCAGATCCTTGAACGGATTGCCGCGCGCCTCGCCGAACTGCAGTTCATTGCGGCTCTGGTCGAAGCCCAGGTATTGCGTCCCGATGTCCGTCACGTCGACGAGTCTCAGTGACTTGTCCTGCTTCAGCCGGGCGATGTCCTGAAACGGCGGGTCGATGACGAAATCGACCTGACCGGAGGCCAGTGCGGCGAGACGGGTCGCGTCGGACTGGATGACGGCAAAGATCGCCTCCTTGACATTGCCGACGCCCTTGTCGTTGCGGCCCCACCAGTCTGGATTGGCGACCAGCACCGTCCGCTGGTCCGGGTCATAGCTCTTCAGCCGATACGGCCCGGTGCCATTGGCATTGCGCACCGCGTAGGTTTCCTGCTTGCCGTTGTAGTCCTGTGGCTGCGTGACTCCGTGCTTCTCCGCCCAGGACCGGCTCATGATGGCAATCAGCCAGAGCTTCTGCGGCAGTACCGCATCGGGTGCCTCCGACAGGATATCGACAGTGAGTGCATCGACCGTGCGCGCGCCGGTCACGCCGCGCAGCTGGAACCTGCGCTGTGAAGTCTTGGCCAACACGCGCTCGATCGAGAACACGACATCGTCGGCAGTGAAGGGCGTGCCGTCGTGAAACCGGACGTTGGGACGCAGCTTGAAGCGCCAGGTCGTCCGATCGAGCAACTGCCACGACGTGGCGAGCGACGGTTCCAGATCGAAGTTGCGGTCACGGTTGACCAGGCTCTCGTAGATCTGATTGATGATGCGGGTCTGGTACAGCAGCGCCAGGGAGTGCGGGTCGAGCGAATTCGGGTCGAACGCGCTGGCGAAGCGCAGTGTCTGCGCCGAAGCGCTCGGCATCCCAGCCAGTGCCGCCATGCACAGGGCGGTGAACGCCAGCCCGTACAGCAAGGTCAAAGTTCGGCGGAAAGCGGCCATTGCCGGGTCGGCGTGCGGTATGGGGCCTCGGAGATGACGACTATAGGGCATGGCCGCTGCTCTCATGAACCAGCGGTCCCGGGCCGGCGCGTAAGGAAGCGGCCGCAGAAGCGACCAATGACATGCGAACACATTGGAGGTACCTGCGATGACACAACGACGCCAGTGGTTATCCCGCATTGCACTGGGCGGCCTGGCAGCCTGGGTGAGCCCCGCCGCGCGCGCGGCCGGCCCGGCTGCGGCGCCCCGGGCTGACGCCCTGAAGCTCACCGATGAGGAATGGCGCAAGCGTCTCACCCCTGAGCAATACCGTGTGCTACGGCGCGAGGGGACGGAAGCGCCCTTTTCGAGTCCGCTGAACGGCGAGAAACGACGCGGCACGTATCGGTGCGTGGGCTGCGACCTTCCGCTCTTCACGAGCGCGATGAAGTTCGACAGCGGCACCGGCTGGCCCAGCTTCTTCGAAGCGTTGCCCGGCGCGCTTGGCTTCACGACGGACTACAAGCTTATCTTTCCGCGTACCGAATACCACTGTGCACGATGTGGAGGTCATCACGGTCACGTCTTCGACGATGGCCCGCGACCGACGGGCAAGCGCTACTGCAACAATGGCGTCTGCCTGAAATTCGATGCCGAGGCCGCGTGATGACCCGGAAGCTCTTCTTGGTTGTCGCGCTGATGTCTGCCGGCGTGGCATGGGCGCAGGGAAAGAACGCGGTTCCGGAATCGCGCACGGAATCGGCGATCTTTGCCGGTGGTTGCTTCTGGTGCCTCGAATCCGATTTCGACAAGATCGACGGGGTTGTTTCGACTACCTCCGGCTATATCGGTGGCCGCAAGATGAATCCGACGTACCAGGAAGTTTCTTCCGGGTCGACCGGCCATACCGAAGCGGTGAAGGTGGAATTCGACCCCGCGCGCGTAAGCTACGCGCAGTTGCTGGAAAAGTTCTGGCCGACGATCGATCCCACGGTCAAGGACCAGCAGTTCTGCGACATCGGTTCGCAGTACCGAACCGGCATCTATCCGCTCAACGATGCGCAACTCAGGGCGGCCCAGGCGTCCAAAGCGGCGCTCGAGAAAGCGAAACCCTTCAGCCAGGCGGTCGTCACCGAGATCGTGCTCGCTGGGACGTTCTATCCAGCCGAGGAATATCACCAGGACTATTACCTGAAGAATCCGATCCGTTACAGCTTCTATCGCAAGAACTGCGGACGCGACGCGCGTCTCAAGCAGTTGTGGCGGGACAGGGCCACAAACTGACGCTCCGCGAGGGCGCCGCGGGTGGCCGAATCTGCAAACGGGATGCAGTGCGGCGCACGCTAAAGTGCGCCATGCGCCAACGTCTTCACGGGCGCGCTCACGGGGGAAGGCATGGCTGCGATGTTCAAGGTATTCACGGCAATGACTGCGGCAGCAGCGCTCTCCGCTTGCGCGCCGGATGCCTGGCGCAACTCCAAGGCCACCGGCTTCAATGACTACCTGGACGTCGTCCAGACCAAGTGCCAGCCCTTGTGGTTCGGATCGATGTACCTGCAGACCTTTGACATCTCATCGGCAGGTGCGCAGCAGTCGAACTTTGCAGCATTGCTCGACAGCACATCTCGCCTTTACTACAACCGCATCACGCCGGCCGATTTTCGCGCCGCGGTCCAGAGCCAGGTAATGACGGCATCCGACGACCGGACCAATCGGACGATGGATTGCATGATTGCCCAGCTTCCTCCGGATCGCCCCCGCTCGCCTCCCGGCGGCCTTCTTCAGTAGTTGTCCTCACTGTCCCGATGGGTCGCGCGCTAGTGCGCGCGACGCCATTCGCCGGGCGGCTTTCCGGTCCAGCCGCGAAAGGCGCGCGAGAACGCCGTCAAGTCGGCATAGTCGAGCGCGGCGGCGATCTCGCTGATCGGCATGCGGGTTTCTTCAAGCAGTTGCCGGGCAATGGTCAGCCGGACCTCGGCGACCAGAGCCTGAAGCGAGCTGCCTTCGTCGGCCAGACGTCGCCGCAGGCTGCGCTCGCTGACGGAGAAAAGCTCGGCGATGCCCCGCGCATCCGAGCGGCCGGACATGACGCCGGTACGCAGAACGCGGCGCACCTGATCGGTCAATCGCGTGGCCGATTTGCTCTCGATCTCGGTCTGCAACTGCTGCATCAGACCCAACAGCACGGGATCGGCACCCCGCACGGGTGCGTCCAGCCAACGCTTATCGAACAGCAGCATGCTGAGCGGCACATCGAACCGCACCGGTGCGTCGAACATCTCGCGGTAAACGCGCGAGTCCAGCGGTCTGGCATGCGCCAGTCGCACCTCCGCGGGACGCCACTCGGGCCCGCACAACGATTTCAGGATGCGCCAGCCGATCATGATGCAGGTGTCGTCAATCAACCCCGTGGCCGGCGTGCCCGGCGCAAATACGGCGTAGGTGAGCGCGACCAGACGGTCGCTCGGCTGTGTCACCCCGGCCACGGCGCTGCGGTCCTGCAATCGCAGGCTCAGGACCAGGGTCTTGAGCGCATCGCGCACGGAGATCTCGTTGCTCATCAGATAGCCGACGAGGCCAAGCATCGGCATGCTGAACTGGCTGCCGATGATCAGGCCGAAGTGCGGCTTGCCCGAGGTGGCAACACAAGCCTCGAGGAGTCTTCCGATCGGAACGATGCTGGCGCGATTGCTTGGGTTTTCAAAAAGCTGCGGGTCCAGCCCGACGCTGCGCGTGACCGCGGCGGGGTCGATCCCGAGCGAGCGCAACGTCGCCGGGATCGTGCTGATCGGGGCGACGCTCACATCGCCAAACGACTCGGCGGCAGCAACCGGGCGCTTTAAGATGCTCTTTAGTGGCCGGCGAAAGCGTGCGTGAGGAGGTGCTCGGTCGCGCGGTGACATGACAGGGCGCGGAGGTCAGGGAGCGGCAATGTCGGTGACTTGGCCGGAATTGTCAAACCGGCGCCGGTAGCGAACAGATAGATTGTCACCCCTCAAACGGATGCACGGCGCATCGGCCCGGAACATCGTGGCCAAGTGCCGCTCGCCATCACGCGGGTGGCAAGACCCATCCAGAGCTTCGAACGACGTTCAGCTGCCAACCGGCAGCGGGAAAGGACTTTATGACCAGAAAACTGACCGCGCTGGTTGCGTCCGCGGCTGCCCTGATGATCGCCGGCAGTACGGGTGCGCAGCAGGTCACCGGCACGCTGGGCTCGCCCAGCGCGACGACGACGATTCCGGCAACGCAGTTGCCGCCGCCCGATCCGAAGTTCGGTGGCGTGATCAAGAACGACGCCCTGCAGTCCAAGCCGTGGTGGGCGCCGCGCGTGGTGCCGCCGAAGGGCGCGCCCAATGTGCTGCTGATCATCACCGATGACGCCGGCTTCGGTGTGCCGAGCACCTTCGGCGGCGTGATCCCGACGCCGACGATGGACCGCATCGCGAACCAGGGCCTGCGGTACAACCGCGTGTTTTCCACGGCGCTGTGCTCGCCGACGCGTGCAGCGCTGATCACCGGGCGCAATCACCACTCGGCCGGCTTCGGCGTGATCTCCGAGCAGTCGACGGGCTTCCCCGGCTACAACAGCATCATCTCGAAGGACAAGGCAACGATCGGGCGCATGCTGAAGGACAACGGCTATGCCACGTCCTGGTTCGGCAAGGATCACAACGTCCCCGCGTTCGCGGCCAGCCAGGCCGGGCCGTTCGACCAGTGGCCGACCGGCATGGGGTTCGAATACTTCTACGGTTTCGTCGGCGGCGACGCCAACCAGTGGCAGCCGAACCTGTTCCGCAACACGACGCAGATCTATCCGTTCGAAGGGAAGCCGGGCTGGAACCTGGTCACCGGAATGGCCGACGACGCGATCGACTACATGAACCGGATGCACCAGATCCAGCCGGACAAGCCGGTGTTCATCAAATATGCCCCAGGCGCGACGCACGCGCCGCACCACCCGACCAGGGAGTGGGTGGACAAGATCAGCAAGATGAAGCTCTTCGACGAAGGCTGGAACAAGGTGCGCGAGCGCATCTTCGAGAATCAGAAGAAGCTCGGCGTGATTCCGCAGGACGCCCGGCTGCCGCCGTGGCCGAAGGACGTGCTGAAGGAGTGGGACACGCTCTCGGCCGACGAGAAGAAGCTCTTCATCCGGCAGGTCGAGGTCTTTGCCGCCTACGCTGCCTACAGTGACCACGAGATCGGTCGTGTGATCCAGGCCTTCGAGGACCTGGGCAAGCTCGACAACACGCTGATTATCTACATCAACGGCGACAACGGCACCAGCGCCGAGGGCGGACCGCAGGGCACGCCCAACGAGGTCGCGTTCTTCAATGGCCTGAACCAGTTGCCGATTGACGTGCAGATGAAGTTCTACGACGTATGGGGAACCGAGCAGACCTACAACCATATGTCGGCCGGCTGGTCGTGGGCGTTCGACACCCCGTTCTCGTGGTTCAAGCAGAACGCCTCGCAGCTCGGCGGCGTGAACCAGAACATGGTCGTGTCGTGGCCGGCACGCATCAAGGATAAAGGCAGCCTGCGCGAGCAGTTCGTGCACGTGATCGACGTCGTGCCGACGATACTTGAAGCGGCCGGCATTCGTGCGCCCGAGATGGTCGACGGCATCAAGCAGAAGCCGATCGAGGGCACCAGCTTCGCCTACACGTTCGACGCGAAGAACGCGAAGGCGCCGTCGCAGCACAAGACGCAGTACTTCGAGATGATGGGGCAGTGGGCGCTCTACCACGAGGGCTGGTTCCTCAGCACCCAGGTCAATCGAGCGCCGTGGGAGGCCTTCGGCCCGGCCAACCCGAATCCGCTGGACAACCAGGTGCTCGAACTCTTCAACCTCAACACCGACTTCAACCAGACCACCGACCTAGCGGCGAAGAACCCGCAGAAGGTCAAGGAGATGAAGCAGATGTTCATCGCCGAGGCGAGGAAGCATCAGGTCTTCCCGATGGACGCGTCGGTGGCGGCACGCATCGTGGCACCCAGGCCGAACATCACCGCTGGGCGCAGCGAGTTCGTCTACACCCGGCCAATGGTCGGCCTGCCCCAGGGTGACTCGCCCTTGCTGCTCAACACCTCTTACACCGTCACCGCCGACATCGAGGTACCGCAAGGCGGTGCCGAGGGCATGATCCTGACCTCGGGCGGGCGTTTCGCCGGCTACGGCTTCTACCTGCTGAAGGGTAAGCCGGTGTGGCTGTGGAACATGGTCGATCTCGAGCGGCTCAAGTGGGAAGGTCCGGACGCGCTCGCGCCGGGACGCCACACGATCGAGTTCGACTTCAAGTACGAAGGCCTCGGTGCCGGCACACTCGCGTTCAACAACTTCAGTGGCGTGGGCCGGCCCGGCACCGGCACGCTGAAGGTGGATGGCAAGCCAGTCGCCACGAAGAAGATGGAAAAGACGCTGCCGATGATCCTGCAGTGGGACGAATCCTTCGATATCGGCTCCGACACGCTGACCGGGGTGAACGATGGCGATTACAAACCGCCGTTCCCGCTGACCGCCAAGCTCCACAAGCTGACGATCAAGGTAGATCGGCCCGAGATCTCGCCGGCAGATGCCAAGAAGCTCGAAGCGGCAATGTTGGACAAGGCGAAACGCGACTGATCAGCTGGAACGCCCCGTACTCGGGGCGTTCCAGTCTGAAGAACTGCGACGCGTCAGCGCGGCACGACGCGTGCGCCGTCGCCGTTGCCCTCGATATAGACACCCTGTCCGACCCGCAGCCCGGGGTTCACCGGTTGCGTCACGGCCACCAGCACGCCATTGCCCGTGCGAACGATGATCTGCTGTCCCGGCAGCGGTTTGTCGTGTTTCTTCTGGATCTCGTTACCGGCGACTGCGCCCCCGACCGCGCCCAGCACCATCGCGACATCGCGGCCGGTACCGCCTCCGATCAGGCTGCCGATTCCAAGCCCGGCCAGTCCGCCGACGACAGCTCCGACACCCTGATGATGGTTACTGGCCAGCTGGACCGCGGTGATCTGCTCGATCGTGCCGCGACGGATTTCGACCTCTCCCGGCTGTGGGCCCGGGGTAGCGCATCCGGCGAGACCGAGGCTGATGAGCAGCGAGGCTGCAACGGAGCGAACTTTGGACATGACTTGAACCCTCCCCGATAGCGTTGGATCTGATTGAGAAACTTCAGGCAGAAGTCTGCACGGTTTCCTGTGAATCCTGCTGACGTAATCGGCCGCAAGGAGACGATACGTTGCAAATGCAAGAGCACGCGACCGTCGGAGAAAATGCGGATCGCTGGCTGCTACAACGTCGTGCGCCCGGACAACGTCTCCAACCGGCGGTTGCGTTTGCAGGTGCAGTTCATGTTCCGGAAGTAAGCTGTCGGCCCTTTGCCTGGGAGTGCAGTGTCATGTATGTGCGAATCCTCGTCCTTGCCCTACTGAGTGGCGCACTGGTCGCCGGTTGTGCAAGCCGCTCCGGCGACACGCCGCCTCCGCCGCCCGACTCGTCATGGAGCCCGGCGATGAACGTGAGTGGCGCGAGCGGTGGTGCTGCGACTGCGTCGGGTCCGGCTCGCGTCGCTCTCGCTGATCCGTGGCCGCGCGATGTCACGCTCACAGGTGCCGACGCGCTCGTCTACCAGCCGCAGGTCGAGTCCTGGAAAGGCAACGCGCTGGCATGGCGCGTTGCCGTGGCGCTGCGGCCAGCCGGCCAGAAGGACGAGACCTTCGGCGTTGTGTGGGGCACGGCGCGCACCGACGTCGACCGCCTGACCCGAACCGTGGAGCTCAATGACCTGGTCATTACGAAGAGCGGCTTTCCGACGCTGCCCGACAGGGGCGCGCAGTACTTGCCGGCGCTGCGCACCGCGATGGCCGGCGCGCTGCAGACGATGGCGCTTGACAGCCTGGAAGCGTCGCTGGCGGCCTCGCAGACGGTACAGCCCACCACACACGCGGTCCGCAACGACCCCCCGCGCGTGATCGTCGCCTACGGACCAGCACTGTTGGTGCCGATCGAGGGCACGCCGGTCGTCAAGCCGATCGCCGACACGCGCTTCGAGCGTGTCATCAATACGCAGGCGATGTTGGCTCGGACACGGCTCGAGAGCACGTGGTACCTGCACGTCTTCGACGGCTGGGTCTCGTCGACGTCTCTCAACGGACCGTGGACTCGGGCGAGCATCGCACCGCTGGGCCTGGACGATGCCGCGAAACAGCTTGCGCAATCGCGCACCGTCGATCTGCTGGACGGTGATGAAGGCGCGACGCCGAAGCCGTCACTGACCAACGGTTTACCGGCGATCCACGTTACCGAGACTCCGACTGAACTTGTCGTCTTCAAGGGTCAGCCGAATCTGGTGCCCATCACCGGCACGCCTCTGCTCTGGGCCACCAATAGCGCGACCGACGTCATCGTCGACACCACCAACAACGCTTACTACGTGCTAATGGCCGGTCGCTGGTTCCGCGCGACGGGGCTCGGCGGTCCGTGGACCTTCGTCGCGAGCAATGCTCTGCCACCATCGTTCCGGCAAATTCCCGCCAAGGGTACGCCCGCGTCGATCGTGCTCGCTTCAGTGGCGGGCACAGCGCAGGCCCAGGAGGCGGTGATCGCAAACTCGATCCCGCAGACGGCGGCGATTGCGCGCAACGGTGGCCCGACGTTCACGCCGGTCTTTGACGGTGCGCCGCAGTGGCAGCCAGTTGTCGGCACGCCGTTGCGGTATGTCGTCAACTCGAAGGTGCCGGTCATCGAAGTGAATCCGGGTGCCTATTACGCGGTCACCGGGGGCGTCTGGTTCACTGCGGGCACCCTGACGGGGCCGTGGGTCCTGGCCACGGCGGTGCCGAGCATCATCTATTCGATTCCGGTGTCCTCGCCCCTGCACTACGTGACCTACGTGCACGTGTACGGTTTCACCGATACCGCCGTCTACACGGGCTACACGCCGGGCTACCTGGGCACGGTTGTCGATGTTGGCGGCACCGTCGTCTATGGCACTGGTTATGCCTACTCGCCGTGGATCGGGGCCACCTGGTATGGCGCGCCCGTGACCTATGGAGTGGCGGCCATGCCGGTCTACAACCCATACGTCGGCTTCACATTCGGCTTTGCGATGGGCATGACCGCCGCCTACTGGGCTGAGCCTTACTGGGGCGGTGCGTACTACCACGCCGGTTACTACGGTTACCCGTGCTGCGGCTCCGCCAGCGCGAACGTTTATCGCAACTGGCCGGGCGGCGTGTCGTCAGGCACGCGCACCTACTGGGCCGACAACGGCGGTGCTTTCGGCACGACCGCCGCCGGCAATTACTCGACCTACCGCGGTACCAGCGGCACCTACAACGCGCAACGCAGCTGGAATCCATACACCGGCCAGGGTTCACAGGGATATAACCGCACGTTCAGCACCGCCACCGGAACCACTGGCTCGGTGAACCGCGACGAGACGGTCAATGCCCAGACGGGTGAGCGCACCTATGGTTCAAACGCCCAGGCCACCAGCGCGGGCGGCAGCTCGATCGATCGCAATGTCTCTGCAAGCGCCGGACCGCAGGGGTACAGCCGCGATGCGTCAACGACGACCTACAACGCGCAGACCGGCCAGACCAAGACCTGGAACAACGGCGTGCCGCAGAACAGTCACTACGCAGGCTCCGACGGCAACGTCTACCGCAACGATGGCAGCGGCGGATGGCAGCAGCATTCGAGCAGTGGCTGGAACAACGTTTCGAGTTCCGATTGGGCCGCCCGGGAGCAGCAGTCGCGCAGCGCTGGCGCGGACCGCACCGGCAGTTGGGGCAGTGGCGGCTGGGACCGTTCCGGGAGTGGGTCGGGCGACTGGGGCAGTCGCTCGGGCGGTGGCGCGGGCGGATGGGGCGGAGGCAGCGGGAGCTGGGGTGACCGCTTCAGCGGCGGAAGTTTTGGCGACCGTTTTGGTGGCGGTGGTTTCCGCGGTGGCGGTGGCTTCCGTCGGTGATCGTCCGGAATCAGCGGGCAGCGCCGGGTAAGCTGAAAGGCCGCGGCGTGACCTGCCGTGATTGCGGTTGCGCTACGGCGCGCTTTGCGGGGGCGCTTCGGCCGTTGCCAACTCCGGCGCGCCAGGAGGCAGCCGAGCGACGCCTCGTGCGTAACGACGGATGCCGGGCATCGCGCTGACTCCATGCGCCACGATGCTGAGCAGGACGGTCGCCATGACGGCCAGGCGGATCGTTGCCTCGCCCGGCAGCTGCGCCTGCTGCTCCAGGTAGACCAGTCCCAGCACAATTGACGCCAGGCCGCGCGGACCGAACCACCCCATGAAGAGCACCGTGCTGCGGGTAAGACCGGTGCCGGCCAGCGCGATCGCCACCGGCAGCATGCGCAGGACAGTCAGGCTGAGCACGGCGTACACCCAGGTCGCGGTTGTGAAATCAGGCCAGGTGCGGGCAACGAACAGCCCGAACAGGAAGAAAACAAAGTAGTTGAACAGCTGGCCCCATTCTTCAGTGAACTCGACACTGTGGCGCGCGACCTGCGGGAAACCGATCTGCACGGCCAGGCCGGCCGCGAAGGCAGCGATGAACATGCTGGCGCCGGACTCTTCCGAGAGAATCATGCAGAGCAGAGGCAGCGCTACCACGCCAAGCTGCGCGAGTGCGGGCGACATCCAGTTCCTTCGCTCCGCCAGGCCTAGCAGCCAGCCGCCCGCAAGGCCGGCTCCGACGCCGATCGCCGCCCCGTAGCCCAGCTGCTCGAGCAGGAAGCGACCGAGAACGGCGGGCGCACTCTGGTCGGCGGTCGCGGCCAGCGCGATGAACAGCATCAGGAACGGCACGGACAGGCCGTCATTGAGCCCAGCCTCGACGTTCAGCGCCTGGCGAATGCGCGCGGGCACTTTCGGGCTGCTGACGATGATCTGACCGAGGCCGGCATCGGTCGGCGCAAGGATCGCCGCGATGATTCCCGCCTCCCACCAGGTCAGGCCGCCGAAGCACACCATCGCCGCGGCGGCGCCGAGCGCGATCGTCAGCAGCATGCCGGTGCTGAGCAGGCGCGCCGGCAGGTTACGGTCGCCCTTCAGCGCGTCGCGCCGGATCCGTGCCGCGTCGGTGAACAGTGTCATCACGAGCCCGGTTTCGGCGATCAGCAGGAACGCCTTGCGGTGAGTCAGCAGTCCCGCTTCGAACTCCGGAAGCAGCAGCAGGGTCGCACCAGCGGCAGTGAAAAGGAGCGGCGCCGTGATGACAGTGCTCGCCAGCCGCCGCGACACCAGGCTGTACGCAAAAACGAGGACGACAAAGACCGTGACGATCAGCATGCCGCGATTGTGCGTGAAGCGCTGCATTCACGGCGCTTTGTCGTCGAGAAAATGGGAATCGTTCCCACGCGACAGTTGAAGACGGACCGGCCACCGTCCGCATGGCCGATGCAAAACGACCCAAGACGAGTGAGACGCGGCGCTTCGCAGTTTGCGCAATGCGCTTTAACTTCCCGTCGACCCGTCAATGGATCGTTGCGTGCGCAATCTCGTTTCACTGCCCGGCATCACCTTGTATCGCAATGCTTGAACTCGGATCGTTTGACGACGCGCGCCGCAAGGTGCTGGCGGATGCTCGAAAGTCGTTGATCGGCTTGAATCGGTTGATGGCCGAACCCGCCGAGTCGATCGACGACACGGTCGATCTGCTCACCGGCATTCGCCGGCAGGTGCAGGAACACCTCAGCCACATTCAGCACCAGCAGATGATCGTCTGTGCGGCGGAGTGGCTCGTGCGTCATAGCGTTGCCGGTGTGCCGCTGCGGTGGCTCTGGAATCCGCGTCAGTCCGGCGAGCGCGGCGGTCCGGACCTGGTGGGACTCGAAGACGAGGCCGTGCGTGTATGCGCCGAAGTCAGCGCGGTGGACGAGCCAATCGGCGTCGTCGACACGCAGATGCGGCGCGGGCTAACCCGGCTCGCCGCGATGGAGGGGCGTCGTTTCTACTTCGTGAGGTCGGTATCGATGAAGCGGCGCGCCGCCACCAAGGTCGTCAAGGGCGGCTGGGACATCGCGGTCGTACAGATCGCGCTGCAGCCGGAACCGCAGGTGCTGCCGCGGGTCTCGGCGTTTTCGCTTGCCGGTGCCAGCCTGGCTGGTAACCGCTGATCAGCCCAGCCAGCCGGCCAGGACAGCGCCGAGGGCGAGCAGTGCGGCATAGCCGAGTTCCAGCTTGAAGGTGCGCACAAGGATCGCGTTGTAGGCGAGCCCCGGCGCGCTCGCGGCAAAGTCGCGTTGCAGCCGCAGCGCTGCCGGGATCAGCACCAGCGGCACGAGCAGCGCGGGCGACGACTGCAGTGCCATCGGCACCAGCAGTGCAAATGCACCCAGCACGCTGAGCCCGTACATTGCCCGCGAGGCCGAGGCCCCAAAGACCACCGCGAACGTACGGCGCCCGACGCTGCGGTCGTGTGCGACATCGCGGTGGTTGTTGACGGCCAGTGCGGAGGCAGCGAGCGCTCCCAGCGCGACGCTGGCCATCCAGGTGGTCATGCCAACGTCGCCGGTCTGCACGTAATCGGAGCCGGCGACCGCCACGATGCCAAAGAAGATGAATACGATCAGCTCGCCCAGCGGCGTGTACGCGATCGGACGCGGGCCACCCATGTAGGCGAGGGCTGCCACCAGTGAGCTGAGTCCCATCGCCAGCACTGGCCAGCCATGCGCAATCACCAGCGGAACGCCGAGCAGCAGGGTGAGTCCGCAGCAGATGACGATGGCCCGCCGGACCTGCTCGATTTCCAGCCAGCCGTTGGCTGTGGCACGCGGCAGACCGGTGCGATTGCCGTGACGCTCGGCGCCGCGCGTCGTGTAGCCGACGTCGTTCTGCAGATTTGATATCACCTGCAGCAGTACGGCCGCGGCGAGCGCCAGCAGCATCGTCGTTGCGTCAAACCGGCCGGTTCGTTCCCACGCGAGGGCCGTGCCGACCAGCACAGGGCTGATCGCCACCAGCAGACTGGGCAGCCGGCAGGCGATGCGCCACGCGGCAAGAGAGCCCGGAACAACGACCGGCGAGGAAGCGGCGGACGAACTGGTCATGCGAAGGCAGAAACGGCGGAAGGCAACCCGCGCATTATCCCCAACGGCGGGCAGCCTTGGGTCGTCAGGCTGAACTGGCGAGCGGCCGGAGCGTGGAGTGTAAGGCTGCCAGTGCGGCGCGATCGAGCTTGCCCGCGGGCGTCATCGGCAGGCTCGTTACCAGGCCGACCCGGCGCGGCCGCTTGTGCCGCGCGAGATGATGGTCGAGGAAAGCGCCAAGCTCCTCGTCGGTTGGCGGCGTGCCATCCGCGACGAAGGCGGCCGCGACGACCTGGCCCCAGGTTTCGTCGGGTACCCCGAACACCGCCGCCGCGCGGATGCCGCGGCACGCCTCCAGCACACGCTCGACTTCGGCCGGATACACGTTCTCGCCGCCGGTCACGATGAGGTCGGCGCGTCGTGCGCGGACGTGCAGGCAACCTTCCGCGTCCAGCATCCCGATGTCGCTGGTATCGAACCAGTCTTCGGCGGCCAGCGGCGGCGTACCGAGGTATCCCGCCATCCGCATCGGTCCGCGCACCTCGATGCGCCCGTCGACCACGCGCAGCTCCGCGCCGGGCAACGGCCGCCCCGCACCGCGCGGCCCCGGGTTAAAGCGTTGTTCGTACGGCGTGGCGACGACCTGCGAGCAGGTTTCCGTGCAGCCGTAGGTGACGACGACGGGCACCCTGCGCTGCGCCGCCTCCTTCAGCAGGCGCGGGGACGCGGCGGCGCCGCCGACGAGCACGGCGCGCAGGAAGTCCGGCGGCCGCCAGGCCGGGAACTGTTCGAACAGCAGCGTGAGCATCGTCGGCACCAGCGAGACCAGCGTCGTGCGCCACGTTTCGATCCACTGCGGCAGTTGCGCGGCGTCGAAGCTCGGCGCGAGCGCCACGGTGCGGCGCGCCGCGAGGCAGCGCGTCAGGATCGACAGGCCGCCGACACGGGCGATCGGCATCGCGAGCAGCCAGCAGTCGTCCGCGTGCCAGCCAAGGTTGGCGGCGCTCGCCCGCGCCGACGCGACCAGTGCCGAACGCGTCAACACGGCGCCACGCGCCTGCCCCGTCGTGCCCGACGTGTACAGGATGACCGCGGCGTCCGGATGCAGCGCGCCGACCGCGCGCTCGGTGGCTGCGATCTCCGCGGCACGCTCGGCCTCGGTGAGCTTGGGATGCATCAGCAGCACCGGCACGCGCGCTTCGAGCAGCGTATAGAGCGCGATGACGCGCTCGAGGGTGTTGCGGCCCACGAGCGGGACGGGCCGGCCCGGCTTGAACTCCGGACCGAGCGCGGCGAGCCGCGCGCGAACGAGGTCGGCGAGCTGCGCGAACGTGTAGCTCTCGCGGCCGACAAGCAGCGCGATGGTGCTGGCCGCGTCGCGCGCGGCCGCCGTGATGGACAGGGACTCATTCACTCGAAGGATCGCTGGCCCCGGGGCCAGCGTGAAGACTACGGCAGGCGCGGAAACTTGCGGAAGTCCGGCTTGCGCTTCTCGAGGTAGGCATTCCTGCCTTCCTGGCCTTCCTCGGAAAGATAGAAGAGCAGCGTCGCATTGCCGGCAAGCTCCTGCAGTCCCGCCTGGCCGTCGCAATCGGCGTTCAACGCCGCCTTGAGGCAGCGCAGCGCGATCGGGCTGTTCGCCAGCATCTCGCGGCACCATTGGACCGTCTCCGCTTCGAGCCGCTCGTACGGCACGACGCAGTTGACCAGTCCCATGTCCAGTGCCTGCCTGGCGTCGTACTGGCGGCACAGGAACCAGATCTCCCGCGCCTTTTTCTGCCCGACGATGCGTGCCATGTACGACGCGCCGTAGCCGCCGTCGAAGCTGCCGACCTTTGGCCCGGTCTGGCCGAAGCGTGCGTTATCAGCGGCAATGGTCAGGTCGCAGATCATGTGGAGGACGTGCCCGCCGCCGATCGCGTAGCCCGCCACCATCGCCACGACCGGCTTGGGCAGCGTGCGGATCTGCCGCTGCAGGTCGAGCACGTTCAGGCGCGGGACCTTGTCGCCTCCGATGTAGCCGCCGGCGCCGCGCACGCGCTGATCGCCGCCGGAACAGAACGCTTCCTTGCCCTGGCCGGTGAGGATGATGACGCCGATCGCGGCGTCGTCGCGTGCATCATCGAACGCGGCCTGCATCTCCTTTACGGTTTCCGGACGGAAAGCATTGCGCACCTCGGGCCGGTTGATCGTGATCTTCGCGATGCCTTCATCACACTTCTCGTAGATGATGTCCGTGAAGCCGGCGATCGGCGTCCACGCGGGAATCGGCGGCAGGGCGGGGCTCTTCATGGGTCTCTCTGCGGGGTTCGATGCGCCATGTGATGGGAGCGCAGTCACTGGAAAGCGGCGGTTCAATCGACCTTCGCGCCCGAGGAACGAACCGCAAGCGCCCAGCGCTCCGCGCTGGCGGCGATGAAGCGTGCGAACGACTCGGGGGTGGTGCCTGGCACCGGCTGGGCGCCACGCGCCAGCAACGCGGCGACGACTTCAGGATCTACCAGCGCCTGCTGGACAGCGGCGTTCAGCCGCTGCACCACCGGGGCCGGGGTGCCGGCCGGCACGAAGATGCCGTCCCATGCGCTCGCCTCGAAGCCCGGCAGGCCAGACTCGGAGATCGTCGGCAGGTCCGGTGCGCCGGGGAAACGCTTCGCCGTCGACACCGCGAGGCCGCGCACGCGTCCTTCGCGCGCCTGCGGATACGCGTTCGGCATCACCTCGATCATCATCTCGACCTGGCCGCCGATCACATCGGTCAGCGCCAGCGCACCGCCGCGGTAGGGAATGTGAACGATATCGAGGCCGGCCTGTGTCTTGAAGAGTTCGCCAGCCAGATGCGACGTCGTGCCATTGCCGGCCGAGGCGAAGTTGAGCTTGCCCGGATTCGCCCGGGCATAGCGGATCAGTTCGGCCGTCGACGTGGCCGGAACTTTCGGATTGACGATCAGGATTGCCGCGATCTCGGTCATGCGCGAGACGGGCTTGAAATCCGTGGCTGGATCGAAGTTAAGCGTGCGGTACAGGCTCGGATTGATCGCATGCGTGCCGTTGGTGCCGTACAGCAACGTGTAACCGTCCGGCGCAGCGCGCGCCACAAGCTCCGCGCCGACGTTGCCGCCGGCCCCGGGCTTGTTCTCGATGACGATCGGCTGGCCCAGGGCCTTGGCCACTTTCGGCATCAGCAGCCGTGCCAGGTTGTCGGCGCCGCCACCGGCGGGGAACGGCACGATCAGGTGTACCGGCTTCGTCGGATACGCGGCGTCAGCGGCATGCGCGCCATGTGCGATTACCAGGGCAAGTGCCAGCGCGCCGGCGAGTTCGCGGCCCGCGCCTGCCATGAAGGTGCGTCGTTTCATCTCATGCCGCCGTTTCTTGCTGGGGAGCCGGAGTGCGACAGCGCATCAGCGTCATGGTTTTGACCGTCATCACCGCTTCGCCGCGCTGGTTCACGACTTCGTTGAAGGTCTGCACCATGCCGCGGTCCGGCTTGGTGCGGGAGCGTCGCGCCTCGGTCACCGTGATGCGCAATGACAGCTGGTCGCCGGGCCGCACCGGTGCCAGCCAGCGCAGTTCGTCGATGCCGGGTGAGGCAAGACCGGCTGCGCGTGGCAGGAAGTGGTCGACCAGCAGTCGCATCATCAGGCTGGCGGTGTGCCAGCCGCTGGCGATCACGCCGCCCAGATGGCCTGCACTTGCGCTCTTGGGGTCGACATGGAACGGCTGGGGATCGAACTGGCGGCCGAAGGCGATGATGTCCGCCTCGTCGACGCCGATCGGCCCGTATTCCACCGCCAGCCCCTTCGGATAGTCCTCGAAAAAGCGCGCGTCGAGGTCACGAGGAAGTTCGTGATGCGTCAAGGTCGTGACAGGTTCCGGATGTTGCTGAGAAGATTTCCGCGGCCGGATCGCCGCGGTGGCGAGCCTCCCGGCCCGCCGGCTCGACACCAGCGCGAAGCGCAATTTACCGCAAGCGAACCGGCTTCCACGCGACGGCCGCCCGGCTGCAGGCGGCCAAGTTACCGGGGGCCTGCGCTGGATCAGATGATTTCAAAGTACCGCTTGAGCTCCCAATCCGTGACGCCGTCCTGCCATTGGCGCCACTCCCACTCGCGCGTAGCGGCGAAGTGGTCGACAAACAGGTCGCCGAACCAGTCGCGGGCGAGATCCGAGCGGCGAAAGATCTCGGTGGTTTCCTTGAGTGAGCGCGGTGCGCGCGGAATGTTCTCGGCGCCCTGGTTGGTGCCGGTGATCGGCTTCGCCATCAGCTTGAGATTCTTCTCTACGCCGTGCAGCCCGGCCGCCAACA
Organism: uncultured beta proteobacterium; assembly: GCA_963791235.1. Taxonomy (GTDB): domain Bacteria; phylum Pseudomonadota; class Gammaproteobacteria; order Burkholderiales; family Burkholderiaceae_F; genus JALORV01. Next base: position 520,076 of record CAWBRW010000029.1, read on the forward strand.
GCGCCGCGACCGCGAGGTACGGGTTGATGTCGGCGCCAGGGCAGCGCGTCTCCAGCCGCGTGCTCTTCGGTGAACCTGGAATCACGCGGAAGCTGGCGGTGCGATTGTCGATCGCCCAGGTCGGCTTTACCGGAGCCCAAAAGCCGTCGACCAGCCGCTTGTAGCTGTTGATGGTCGGCCAGAACATCGGCGCGAACTGCATCAGCGCGGCGACCTGTCCCGCGAGGAAACTCTCGAAGAGCCGGCTCATGCCCGCGCGCCCCTTGGCGTCATAGAAGAGATTCTTCTTGCCGTCCGACAGCGACTGATGCACGTGGCCGCTGCAGCCCGGGTACTGCTGGCTCCACTTCGCCATGAAGCTCGGCATGATCCCGAACTGCGTGCCGATTTCCTTCGCTCCCGTCTTGAACAGCACGCCGCGGTCGGCGCATTCCAGTGCATCCGAAAACTGGATCGCCGCTTCGTACACACCGGGACCGGTCTCGGTATGCAGGCCTTCGATCGGCACGCCGAACTGCAGCAACTGGTCCATCAGCGCGTTGAAGAAACCGCGGTTGGCGTTCGCGCGCAGCAGTGAGTAGCCGAACATGCCCGGCGTCAGTGGCGTCGGGTCGACGCCCTTTTTCTGCGCCCAGGAATGCGGTGTCTCGGCAAAGTTGAACCATTCGAACTCGAGCCCGCACATCGCCCGGAATCCCAGCTTGTCGGCGCGCGCCAGCACGCGCTTCAGCGTCTGGCGCGGGCAGACCGGATGGGGCTCGCCTGTGGCGGTGACGAAGTCGCCGAGGAAGAACGGCACATGGTCGTCCCAAGGCACGCGTCGCCCGGTGGCGAGGTCGAGCCGCACCATCGCGTCCGGGAAGCCGTGGTGCCAGCCGGTGACCGTCGTGTTGTCGTAGACGCTGTCCGTCATGTCCCAGCCGAGCACGACGTCGCAGAAGCCGAAGCCGCCTTCAACGGCGGATCCGAACTTGTCGATGTGCAGGTACTTGCCGCGCAGCACGCCGTCGATGTCGGTAACCGCCACCTTGACCTTGGTGGCGTCGCTGGCGCCGAGTGCCATCAGCGCGGCACCTGGGTCGGGCGCTCGGTCGGTCTTTCTTGTGGCCATGCCTGTCTCCTCCGAAGCCGCGGCAGTGTGCAACAGCCCATCGCAAAGTCCAAGGGCAGGGCCCTTGATCGGACCGAATTCCGCCCCTATCTGCGGCGTCGAGGCCAGGGACCCTCCCTTACAATTCAAGCAATTAGCGAAACGAGAGCAACGGATGCCGATCTACGCCTATCAGTGCACTGAGTGCCGCCACGAGGTCGAGGTGCTGCAGAAGATCTCCGATGCTCCGTTGACCGACTGCCCTTCCTGCCACCGCAGTAGCCTGGTCAAGAAGGTCACCGCAGCCGGCTTTCAGCTGAAGGGCAGCGGCTGGTACGTGACGGACTTTCGCGGTAACGGCAGCGGCAAGGGGAAGGTCGCCAAGCCTGCTGACGGCAAGCCGGCGGAGGGCGAAGTGAAGTCCGACACCGCGAAACCGGCAGACAGCACCGCGGCTGCCTCCAAGCCGGCCGAGGCCGCGCCTGCCGCAACGCCTTCCCCCGCGGGAGGCAGCGGCAGCAGCGGTCCCGGCACGGCCTCCTGATGCGCTGATCGGCTATCCTCGAACGCAACGGAGCCGCGCGGTGACGCGGCTCTTTCTTTTTCGCAGCCAGATGGCTGCGGCGGCACAAGCGAGACTACGCATGTTTCGGAAGTACCTGATCACCGGCCTGCTGATCTGGTTGCCGCTCGGGATCACCCTGCTGATCCTCGAGACGATCATCGGCTGGATGGATCAATCGCTGCTCCTGCTGCCGCCGCCGTGGCGGCCCGAAGCGCTCCTTGGCTTTCGGATTCCCGGCCTGGGCGCGTTGCTGGCGGTGGCCGTCCTGCTGCTCACGGGTGTGCTCGCGCGCAACATCGTCGGGCGTCGGCTGCTGCTCTGGTGGGAAAGGCTGCTGGGCCGAATCCCGATCGTGCGGTCAATCTATTCGAGTGTGAAGCAGGTGTCGGACACGATGCTTTCGCCGAAGGGAAATGCATTCCGCAAGGTCGTGCTGGTCGAGTTCCCGCAACCGGAACAATGGACACTGGCTTTCGTCGTCGGCGAGCCCGCGGGTGCGGTGGCAGAGCAACTCGGCGAAGGCTGGGTCACGGTGTACGTCCCGACCGCCCCCAATCCCACCTCGGGCTACGTGCTGATGCTGCCGCCGTCGCGCGTGCGGGACGTCGAGGTCAGCATCGACGATGCGCTGAAGTATCACGTCTCGCTCGGCGTGGTGGAGCCCGGGGCACGGTCGACCCGGCCCGCTGTGCTGACCAGTGCGCCGCCCTCGTCGACCGAGCACCCATTCCGCGCTTCAAGCTAAAGACGGGCCTCTCGGGGATAATCACGGGTTTTGCGCGGCCACGCCGGCATGTCGAATTGCCGCCGGCCGCCAGCAACGAAGCGGAGCATTCCATGCGTACCGAATATGCCGGCCGGGTGGACGAAAAGTTCATCGGCCAGACCGTCACCCTGTTTGGCTGGGTGCATCGTCGCCGCGACCACGGTGGCGTCATCTTCATCGACCTGCGCGATCGAGAGGGCCTGGTGCAGGTCGTTTGCGATCCTGATCGCGCTGAAGTGTTCGCCAATGCCGAGAAGGTGCGCAACGAGTACTGCCTGAAGCTCGTCGGGCAGGTGCGCAAGCGTCCCGAAGGCACGATCAACGAAGGGCTGGTGTCGGGTCGCATCGAGGTGCTGTGCACCGAGCTCACGATCCTGAACCCATCGGTGCCGGTGCCGTTCCAGCTCGACGACGACAACCTGTCGGAAACGACCCGGCTGACGCACCGCGTACTCGACCTGCGCCGCGTGCCGATGCAGAAGAACCTGATGCTGCGCTACAAGGTGGCGATGGCGGTGCGCAAGTATCTCGATGCGCACGGCTTCGTCGACGTCGAGACGCCGATGCTGACGAAGAGCACGCCCGAGGGCGCGCGCGACTACCTGGTGCCGTCGCGCGTTCACCCTGGCGAGTTCTTCGCGCTGCCGCAGTCGCCGCAGCTCTTCAAGCAGCTGCTGATGATCGCGGGCTTCGACCGCTACTACCAGATCGTCAAGTGCTTCCGCGACGAGGACCTCCGCGCTGATCGCCAGCCCGAGTTCACGCAGATTGATGTCGAGACCTCGTTCCTCGACGAGACCGAGATCCGCGCCATCATGGAAGAGATGATTCGCACGGTGTTCGACGAAGTACTCGGCGTGAAGCTGCCGCAGCCGTTCCCGGTGATGACCTATGGCGAGGCGATGTCGCGCTACGGCTCGGACAAGCCGGATCTGCGGGTCGGTCTGGAACTCACCGATATCACCGCCCTGGTCGGTGATGTCGACTTCAAGGTGTTCAAGGCGGTGACCGAGATGAAGGACGGCAAGGTGGTTGCGCTGCGCGTGCCGGGCGGCGGTGAGATGCCGCGTTCGGAGATCGACGGTTACACCGAATTCGTGAAGATCTACGGCGCGAAGGGGCTTGCCTACATCAAGGTCAACGAGAAGGCCAAGGGCCGCGATGGCCTGCAGAGCCCGATCGTCAAGAACCTGCACGACGCGGCGCTGCGCGCGGTGCTGGAGCGCACGGGCGCCGCTGACGGCGACGTCATCTTCTTCGGCGCCGACCGCGCCAAGGTCGTCTACGACTCGCTCGGCGCGCTGCGCACCAAGATCGGCCACAGCGAGTTCGGCCGCGGGCATGGCCTGTCGGCCGAAGGCTGGAAGCCGCTGTGGGTGATCGACTTCCCGATGTTCGAGTTCGACGAGGATGAGCAGCGCTACGTCGCCGCACATCACCCGTTCACCAGCCCGAAGGACGGCCACGAGGACTTCCTGCAGACCGATCCCTCGAAGGCGCTGGCCAAGGCCTACGACATGGCGTTGAATGGCTGGGAGATCGGCGGCGGCTCGGTGCGGATCCACCGCGAGGAAGTGCAGAGCAAGGTGTTCCGCGCGCTGAAGATCGGCGCCGAGGAGGCGAAGGAGAAGTTCGGTTTCCTGCTCGACGCGCTGCAGTACGGCGCACCGCCGCACGGCGGCATCGCCTTCGGCCTGGACCGCATCGTCACGATGATGGCGGGGGCCGAATCGATCCGCGATGTGATCGCGTTCCCGAAGACGCAGCGCGCGCAGTGCCTGCTGACCAAGGCACCGTCGCCGGTCGACGAGAAGCAGCTGCGCGAACTTCACATCCGGCTCAGGGGCGAAGCGAAGACGACGTGACGTCGCGAAGGCCGCAGCGGCGCCACTCTGTGCGTGGATTCAGGGCAGCGGGAGAAGGGGTCGGATGAGCAGATCGGGTGAACCCGTGCGGGTTGACGTTCGCCGCCGTGGCCGCACCTTCGAGGCCGAGGCGGTGTGCCAGGTGCAGGCGGCGGCCGCCACGGTCTGGGAGGCGATCACCGACTATCCGACGCTGCCGACCTTCATGCCGGGTATCCGTGCATGCCGGGTGGTGGAGCGCAACCCGGTGGGCCGCAACAGTGAGCGGCTGCTGGTCGAGCAGGAAGGCGAGTTCCGCTTCATGCGGTTTGCGCAGCCGCTGAAACTGCAACTCGAAATCGAGCACGATGCTCGCCGTATGGCGTTTGCGCGTGCACTGAGTTTCGATCTGGGCGTGCTCAGGGGACGCGCACTGGAAAAGTTCGAAGGCCGCTACGAACTGCTGCCCGGACCCGCACGCGGCCCGGTGAACTTGCGCTATACGGCTCTTATCGTCTCGCGTTTGCCGCCTCCGCCAGGCATTGGCACGATCGCGGTGCGCCGCAACCTGGAGGCGCAATTGCGAGCGGTGGTCGATGAATGCGAGCGGCGCGCCGCCGCACCCGGGCGCCTACGCGCCGTTGCAGGCGAGCGCTAGTCGCTTCACGAGTGGTGCGGCAGGGAGCGGGTCGCAGATGAAGATCCCCGAGTCGGTCCTGGTGGTGATCTACACCGCCGGCCTCGATGTGCTGTTGCTCGAGCGTGCCGACCACCCGGGTTTCTGGCAATCCGTCACGGGCAGCCTCGACGCGCCGGACGAAGACCTGCGCCGGACCTGCGCGCGCGAGGTGGCCGAGGAAACGGGGTTCGCCGTTGCCGCGGAGAGCTTTGAAAACTGGGCGCTACAGCATCGCTACGAAATCTATCCGGAGTGGCGTCATCGTTATGCGCCCGCCGTTACGCATAATACGGAGCATGTCTTCGGACTCTGTGTGGATGATCGCTTTTTGCCGCGGCTGGAGCCGCGCGAGCACCGGGCGAGCCGCTGGTTGCCGTGGCGCGACGCTGCCGATGCATGCTTTTCGTGGACCAATGCCTCTGCGATCCGTGAACTGCCACATCGCGTTCGCGGCTAGCCTGGCAGCGCTGGCACTGCTCGGCGGCTGCGCGACGCCGGCCGATCCGTACGCTGCAGCGCCGGCGAGCCAACTGCTCGCTCAGTCCGACGCGCTCGGCGACTGCATGCGTCGGCTGCAGGCCTTCGACGCGCGCGTCGATGCGGCAGGCCGCCGCGATGCCGAAGCGCCACGCGTCGACGGCTACCCGTTCCTGCGCGTCGATCGTTACACCGCATTCAGTGCGCCGAGTCAGGCCGATCCGCAAGCCCTGGCTCAGGCGAAACTTGATCGAATGGCGGCGCTGGATGCCGAGGCGCGCGCCTTCGAGGCCACCAACACGCGCGTCGGTATGGAAGAACAGGCTGCGCTCGACGCCTGCCGCGGCCGACTCGTCGCAGCCACTCGCGCCGAGGCGCAACGCGTGACCCAGGAGGCGCGACCGCCCGACGCGTACAGCGACGCGGCGCGCGTCCTTGGCCTGTATCCGTTGACCCAGATTCCGTTCTCGTGGGGTGTGGCGGGGTGGCAGCAGGCAACGCGCGACCTGTACGCGACGCCGTTTCCCGAGGTTCCCGTGCGTGGCGAGCGCATTCGCTACGTCCCGGCCGACGGGGTCCCCGATCGGGTCGCGGGGCAGTTGCCGTCAGACGCTGGTGCCGCTACGGCCTTCCGCATGCCCGCCGTCACGCCCGCGCGGGCAAGGCAGTTGCTGCAGCAGCATGCACCGGTGCTGGTCGTCGATACCGTCGATGACAATGACCGCATCGGCGGGCTGGCGTGGCGCATGAGCGGCAAGGACCTGTTCATCTTCGTCGACATCACGTCCGCGACGACGTACGCGCGCGTCGCTTGGACAGAGATCGGCGGGACCGCAGCGCTGCAACTGGTCTACACCTTCTGGTTCCCCGCGCGCCCGGCGGCCCATCCGCTCGACTTCGTGGCCGGACATCTCGACGCCCTGGTCTGGCGCGTCACGCTCGACGCGGAAGGTCGGCCGCTGGTGTACGACTCGATCCACGCCTGCGGCTGCTTCCACATGTTCTTCCCGACCGAACGTGTGCGCGAGCGGCCCGGGCCGCTCGAACTCGGAGGCCCGTTTGACGAGACCAGGTTCTCGCCACAGGTCGTGCGTAGCCCCGGACCGGGCGAGCGCGTCATCGTGTACTTGGGTTCGGGCGATCACAACATCCAACGTGTCGCCGTCGACTCCCCGACGCCGGCGCCCGGGGTGGCGTATCGCATCGCGGACGAGAACTCGCTGCGCGCATTGCCGCTGCCGGCCGCGGCGGGAGGGGGTACCCGCAGCCTCTACGCGCCCGACGCGCTGGTGCCGGGCTCGCAACGACTGGAGCGCTTCATTTTCTGGCCGATGGGTGTTCCGTCCGCGGGCCAGATGCGTCAATGGGGCCACCATGCGACCGCGTTCATCGGGCGCCGCCACTTTGATGATCCACGTCTGATAGAGCGCTATTTCTTCATTGCGCCTGGCGCCGACTGAGCGAAACTGGAAACATGCAACTTCGCGTCGCGACGTACAACATCCACAAGGGCGTGATGGGTCTGCGCAAGCGCTCGCGCATCCACGACCTGCGTGTCGCCCTGAATTCGATCGATGCCGACATCGTGTTCCTGCAGGAAGTGCAGGAACGCAATGAACGGATGGCGCACCGCCCGGGTCATCACAATGGCACGCAGCTCGACGTGCTGTGCACCGGCGGCTACCTGCACCGTGCCTACGGCATGAACGCGGTGTATCCGCACGGACATCACGGCAACGCGATCGTCTCGCGCCACACGATCGGGCAGCACCTGAACCACGACATCTCCGACCATGCGCTGGAAAAGCGTGGATTGCTGCACGCGATATCGCACATCGATACACCGCGTGGCGAGTTCGACATCCACCTGATCAACACGCACTTCGGCCTGATCAAGCGAAGTCGCGTGCGCCAGGCCGAGTTCCTGATCGATTTCGTGCGCAGCGAGGTTCCCGAGAACGCGCCGCTGATCATCGCTGGCGACTTCAACGACTGGCAGCAGGGCGTCGACGACATCCTGCACCGGGAACTCGACGTGTTCGAGGCCGCCGCGGACTTCAATCGTCGCCAGCGCCGGGGCCGGGTGCTCGATCGCCTGCTGCCGTGGCGCAACGGCTCGCGCACGATGGTCGCCCGTACCTATCCGAGCGTGATGCCGTGGCTGACGCTCGACCGCATCTACGTGCGCGGATTCAAGGTGCGGGACGTGAGCGTGCCGCGCGGTATCGAGTGGTCGCAGCGCTCGGACCACATGCCGGTGATCGCCGACCTCGAGGTCGTGTGACCGAGGGCGCGCTGCCGGCACGCCGGCGCCCGCGCTTCGACATCACCACGCGTCCGCTGATCTACGGCGGCAACCGCGTGCGGTTGCTCGAAAACGGCGACGAGTTCTTCCCGCGCCTGCTGGCTGCCATCAACAGCGCGGCGCGTTCAGTTCACCTCGAGACCTACATCTTCGCCGAGGACAACATCGGCCTGCGGGTCGGCGATGCGCTGGCTGCCGCGGCCGATCGCGGCGTCGCGGTCCGTGTCGTCGTCGACGGTTTCGGCACCGGCGCCTATGCCGACGCGCTGAAGGTCCGCCTCGAATCGATGGGTGCGCAGGTGGTGATATTCCGGCGCACACGCTGGTGGCGCCTGGAACGAAAGCTGCTGCGGCGGATGCACCGCAAGCTCGTGCTGATCGATGACCAGCTCGCCTTTGTCGGCGGCATCAACATCGTCGACGACCATCATCACCCGGATCCGGAGCCGGCGCAGTTGGGGCCGCGCTACGACTACGCGGTGATGTGCGAAGGCCCGATCGTCGCGTCGATTGCGCTGGCGATGAAGCGGTTGTGGTGGACGCTGCAACTGCTGCAGGTCGGTCGCCGCCCGGGACCGCTGCCCGGGATGACGCTGGAAAACGTGCCCCCACCGATTGCCAAAGGCGTACGCGCGTCGCTGCTGCTGCGCGACAACCTGCGCAACCGACGGACCATCGAGGCGGCGTACCTTGATGCCATTGCGACCGCCCGCCATGAGGTGCTGATCGCCTGTGCCTACTTCCTGCCCGGTCGAACCTTCCGCAAGGCGCTGATTGAGTGTGCGCGCCGGGGCGTCCGCGTTTGCCTGCTCGTGCAGGGACGCATCGAGTACGCGCTCCAGCACTACGCGCAGGAGGCGCTCTACGCCCAGCTGCTCGACGCGGGCATCGAGGTCCACGAGTACGGGGCGAGCTACCTGCACGCCAAGGTCGCGGTCGTGGATCAAACCTGGGCCACCGTGGGGTCGAGCAACATCGATCCCTACAGCCTGCTGCTGGCGCGCGAAGCCAACGTCGCGGTTTTTGACGGCTCGTTCGCAGGCACGCTGCGCGCCTCGCTGGTACGAGCCATCGAACAGCAGTCCCGGCGCGTGCTGCCGCAAAGCTTCGCCGGGCGCGGTCTGCTGCGCCGCACCGGCAACTGGATCGCCTATGGCATCGTGCGGTTCGGGGCGGTCGTGCTGGCCGGGGGGCGGGATTACTAGGCTGCGGGACCCCAATTGCGCCGGAATCCCACGGCTTTTCCGGCCGTGCCGCCGCGGCGTGGTGCGTCAATCTGACGCTGTCCGCATCGCTTCACAGGCGCGCCCATGTCCAACTCGTCGGCTACTTCGCAACAGAACTCCCTGTCCTCCACGGAACTCGGAGAGCACGAAGCCACCCGCGGCGTGGTGACCGCCGTGCTGTTCGGCGCCGGCCTGTGGTGCGCAATGATCGGCGTGCTGAACTGGGCCTTGAACTGATCGCCTGATCGCGCCGCAGCCGCCTCGCCGCGGCTGTTCCGGCACCTTTCCCGCTTTCGTCCCTTCCTGCGAAGACCTGCCGGTCTCGGATACGCTCGCGCGATGCGTGCAGCGTCGCTGAGTGCTTGGGTAGCCGGCTTTGTCGCGGTGCTGGTGGGCTACACCAGTTCGGCGGTGATCGTTTTCGAGGCGGCCCGTTCCGCCGGTGCAAGCCCGGCGCAGACGGCGTCCTGGATGTGGGCGCTCGGCATCGGCATGGGGCTCACGACCATCGTGCTGTCGCTGCGCTACCGCATGCCGGTGCTGACCGCGTGGTCGACGCCGGGCGCGGCGCTGCTGATCACCAGCGTCAGCGGCGTCCCGATGGCGGAGATCATCGGCGCCTTCGTGCTGACCGGCCTGGCGATCGTCGCGATCGGACTGAGCGGTGCGTTCGACCGCCTGATGAAACGGCTGCCCGCGGAACTGGCGGCTGCGATGCTGGCCGGCGTGCTGCTGCGCTTCGGGCTCAGAGCCTTCGGGGCGTTGGAGACTCAGTTCACGATGGTCTTGGCGATGTTCGTCGTCTACCTGATCGGCAGGCGCGCGTGGCCGCGCTTTGCAGTTCCCGCGGCGCTGGCGGTCGGCGCGTCGATCGCAGGCGCGCTCGGCCTCTTCGGCGCATTCGAGTGGCCAGCGGGCCTGACGCGGCCGGAGTTCGTGACGCCGGAGCTCTCATGGTCGGCGGCGATCGGCATTGCCCTGCCGCTGCTGGTCGTGACGATGGCTTCGCAGAACGTGCCCGGCGTGGCGACGCTGCAGGCGCACGGCTACGCGCCGCCGGTCTCGCCAATCATCACGACGACCGGTGTAGCCACGACCCTGCTCGCACCGTTTGGTGGCTATACCTTCAACCTGGCGGCGATAACGGCAGCAATCTGCATGGGCCCCGAGGCCCATCCTGACCCGGCGCGTCGCTACACGGCCGCCGTTGCGGCGGGCCTGCTCTACCTGCTGGTGGGACTGTTCGGTGGCGCCGTATCCGGCGTGTTCGCCGCGTTCCCGCGCGAGCTCGTGCTCGCGATCGCGGGACTGGCTCTGCTGGGGACGATCGGCAACGGCCTGGCGGGGGCGCTGAAGGGCGAAGGCACGCGCGACGCGGCGCTGATCACCTTCGTCGTCACCGCTTCCGGCGTGACGCTGTGGTCGGTCGGCTCGGCATTCTGGGGACTGGTCGCCGGCCTGCTCGCGCTCGTGGTCCGTGGCTGGCGCGCCGACTGAGGGCGTCAGTCGCCACCGCCTCCGCCACAGCCGCCGCCATCTCCGCCACCGCCGTCGCCCCCGCAGCCGCTGCCACTGCACCCGCCGCCGCAGCCCCCGCCGCATCCGATGTCGCTGGCGCAGTAGGTCGCGCTGCTGCCGGCGGCGGCGAGGTGCGTGCAGTTGAGCGCGTAGCTGAAGCCGTCCGGGATCGCGAGGCGTCCATCGATTGCGAAGAGCAGGGGCACGGAGGTAGCGGCCAGCGGATTGATGCCGGCGCGCTGGCACGCCATTCGCCAGGTGCGCTTGATGCCGTCGCTGGCCATCGTGCGCGAGCGCATCGCCTCGGTCGGCGTGTGATGCAGGAAGCGTCCCAGGGCCTGTCTGCAGAACGCCTCGTAATTCCGCGTGAACAGGATGAATTCGTGCCAGGCGACATCGACCACCTGCGACGGCATCGCCAGCAGGCGCCGGCCGGCCTTGCGGCTCAGGTGGAAGTACTCGCGCAGGGCGTCGAAGACGAGATCGAGGTCGGCGTCGGAGAGGTGCGGGTAGCGTTTGCGCACGCGTTCGCGGATGCCGCGCGGGAAGGCGTAAGCGTCAATGAATCCTTCGCGGGCATGTCGGCTGCGCTGCTGCACAATGGCGGCCAGCACGATGGCGCTGATGATCGCGAATCCGATGAGGAAGGGTGTCACGGTCAGGTCTCCTTTCTGTTGTTCTTGTTTTTATCTTCTTGTTATCGGCCTGGCACCGTCGCCCTGAAGCGTATGACCCCTTGATGACCGCGCCATGACACGCGCTGCCGATCTCGTCTGCCAGCGTCCGGAAGGCCTGTACTGCCCCGCCGGGGACTTCTACATCGATCCGTGGCGACCGGTCGGGCGGGCCGTCATCACGCATGCGCACGGAGATCACGCGCGGCCCGGCCATGCCGACTACCTCGCTGCGGACGACGCCCGCGAAGTGCTGCGCACGCGTCTCGGCGAGATCCGCCTGCAGACCGTGCGCTACGGCGAGTCGATCGACATCAACGGCGTACGCGTCTCGCTGCATCCGGCCGGACATGTGCTGGGATCGGCCCAGGTGCGCATCGAGTACCGCGGCGCAGTGTGGGTCGTCAGCGGCGACTACAAGACCGGGCCTGACGCCACCTGCGTTCCCTTCGAGCCGGTGCACTGCGATGTCTTCATCACCGAGTCGACGTTCGGGCTGCCGATTTACCGCTGGGCGCCGCAGGAGCAGGTCTTCGCCGAAATCAACGCCTGGTGGTCCGGCAACGCCACCGAAGGAAAAACGTCGGTGCTGTTCTGCTATGCGTTCGGCAAGGCGCAACGGGTCCTCGGCGGCGTCGATCCGTCGATCGGCCCCATCGTCGTGCACGGCGCGGTCGAGCCGTTGAACCGTGCCTACCGCGCCAGCGGCGTGGCACTGCCGGCCACACAGCTCGTCTCAGAGACATCTCGCGCTGAAGTCGCTCGTGCGCTGGTGCTGGCGCCGCCGTCTGCGGCCGGCTCGCCCTGGCTACGCCGCTTCGGCGACTATTCGGATGCATTCGCCTCAGGCTGGATGCAGGTGCGCGGCGCTCGGCGCCGACGCGCTCTCGATCGCGGCTTCGTGCTGTCGGATCACGCCGACTGGCCGGGACTGCAGGGCGCAATTGCCGCCACCGGTGCGAGCCGCGTCATCGTGACCCACGGGCAGGTCGCGACGATGGTGCGCTGGCTGCGCGAGCGCGGGCTCGACGCCGAGGCGTTCGCGACCGAGTTTGGCGATGAACTGGCCGACGGCGACGTCGCCGCTGCAATTGCCGATAACGATCAAGAAACAACGAACACGCCGGGGGAACCAGGGGATGACGATCGCGCTGAGTGAACTGTGGACTGGCGTGGCCGCGCTGATGACGATATTGCTTGGCGTGCGGATCAACCAGTGGGTGCCGTTGTTCGGCCGTTACAGCATTCCGCCGGCAGTGACCGGAGGCCTGCTCGTTGCGATCGTGCTTGCCGTACTCGGCGTCTTGTTCGAATTCAAGGTGACGTTTGGCGACACGCTGCGCAATGCGTTGCTGCTGATTTTCTTTGCCGCGCTCGGATTGACGGCCAGGTTCCGGCGCCTGACGACAGGCGGTGCGGCCGTGGCCGGAATGTGCGTGCTGATTGCCCTCCTTGCCGTCGCGCAGTCGGCCGTCGGCGTGGCGATCGCGACGGCTTTCGGGAAGCCGGCCGCACTGGGCGTGTTTCTTGGGAGCGTGGCTTTCCTCGGAGGGCACGGCACGACGGTCGCCTGGGCGGAGGCCGAACAGGCGGCGAATCTTCCCTATGCGCTGGAGATCGGCATGGTCTGCGCAACGTTCGGCCTTGTCTCCGGGGCGATCGTCTCCGGCATTGTGGGCACCCGTCTCGCGGAACGCGCGACACGGGAACACGGCAAGGGGGCCGCGACAAAGGAAGCGACTGAGCCGGAGTGGCCGCAGAAACCGCTCGACTCGGATCGCTGGATCACGGTGCTGCTGTGGATGGCGCTCAGCGTCGGGTTGGGGCTCGCCGCACGGCCGATCGTTGGCGCCGCGCTTGGAGTGACGATTCCCGCGTTCCTTGCCGCGCTGCTTGCGGCCGTGCTGGTGACCAACGTGGCCGATCTGGTGCGCCTGCGCATCGATCTCGTTGGCGCTGACCTGGTCGGTACCCTCGCGCTGCGCGTGTTTCTCGCGATTGCGATGCTCGGCCTGCAGCTCGCAGCGGTCGGCGACTCGGTCGGCATGATTGCCGCAGCGGTGGTGGCCCAGGTCGTTCTGACCGCGCTGATCGGAGCGCTGCTGGTGTACGCGCTGCTGAAGGGGCACGAAGGCGCAATCGGGGCGGCTGGCTTTGTCGGTTTCGGACTGGGTGCGATGCCGGTAGGCCTCGCGGCAATGCAGCGGCTGGTGCTGAAGTACGGCGCGGCGCCGCGCGCGTTCCTGGTCATCACGCTGGCCGCGTCGCTGTTCACCGATACCGCGAATGCACTGATCGTGCAGACCTTCCTGACCTGGTTCGGAAAATAGGGGTGGGATGCGCGAGTTCGTCGAGCTCTTCCACGCCCTCGACGTCTCGACCTCGACTGCTGCGAAGGTCGCGGCGCTGCGGCGTTATCTGGCGACCGCCGGCGATCGGGATGCCGCCTGGGCGGTGTACTTCCTCGCGGGCGGCAAGCCGCGGCAGTCGGTGGGATCGCGCGTGCTGCGCGACTTCGCGACTCCGCGCGAGCGGGATATCCGAGTGGCTGTTCGACGAGTGCTACGCCGCGGTTGGCGACCTGGCCGAAACCATTGCGCTGCTGCTGCCGCCGCCGATCCACGAGGTGACTGGCACCCTGGCGCAGTGGATCGAGGAGCGGCTGCTGCCGCTGCGCGGCCGGCCGCCCGAGGAGGTGACGGCTTCACTTCAGGCCTCCTTCGAGCAGCTGACGACGCTGCAGCGATTCGTCTTCGTCAAGCTGATCGGTGGCGGGTTTCGCGTCGGCGTGTCGAAGCTGCTGGTGATCCGGGCGTTGGCCGAGCACGCTGGGCTCGATGCCAAGGCGGTCGCGCAGCGCATGATGGGCTACACGGACAACACGGTGCGTCCCGAGGCTGCGCGATACCGCACTCTCGTTGCTGCTGAAGAAACGGGCGCCTCGGCAGCGCATCCGTACCCCTTCTTTCTTGCACATCCGCTGCAGCTGCCGCTCGGCGATTTCGAGCGCGAACTCGGTTCGCCGGCGGCCTGGCTGGTCGAATGGAAGTACGACGGCATCCGCGCACAACTGGTGCGGCGCGCGGGGCAGTCATGGCTGTGGTCCCGCGGCGAGGAACTGATCGGCGAAGGCTTTCCCGATGTGCTGGAGTCGGTGGCACGGCTTCCCGACGGCACGGTGTTCGACGGCGAAGTCGTCGTCTGGCGTGACGACGGCCCGCTGTCGTTCGCGTTGCTGCAGAAACGCATCGCCCGCAAGCGGATCACGGCCAAGGTGCTGCAGGAGGCGCCGGCGCGCTTCATCGCGTTCGACCTGCTCGAACTGGGCGGTGAAGACTGGCGCGCTCGACCGCAGCGCGAGCGGCGCGCCGCACTGGAGGCGACGGCCGCCGAAGCCGGTCTCACCGTATCGCCGCGCGTCACCGGCTCGACGTGGGAGGAGCTTGCAGGCCTGCGCGCGGAATCCCGCGCCCGTGCCGTCGAAGGCCTGATGCTGAAGCATCTCGATGCGACCTATCGCGTCGGTCGCACCAAGGACGCGGGCGGCGCCAACTGGTGGAAATGGAAGATCGATCCCTACACGATTGATTGCGTGCTCGTTTATGCGCAGGCTGGACATGGGCGCCGCGCCAGCCTGTACACGGATTACACGTTCGCCGTGTGGGATCGCGCGCCGCGTGATGCAGCCGAAGTGCAGGCCTATGTCGATGCGATCGCCGCCGGCGGCACGCCGGCGGCCGCTGCAGGCCCGGGGCCTGCCGGTGCTGGTGCCCTTCGCGAAGGCCTATTCGGGCCTCACCGATGAAGAGATCCGGCGCGTCGATGCGGCGATCCGGAAGGGCACGATCGAACGATTCGGCCCGGTGCGGAGCGTCACACCGAGCCTTGTCTTCGAACTCGGCTTTGAAGGGATCCAGCGCAGCCCGCGCCACCGCAGCGGCATCGCCGTGCGGTTTCCGCGGATCCTGCGGTGGCGCACCGACAAGCCCTTGCATGAAGCGGACACGATGCTGACGCTCAACGCGCTGATCACTGGCGCGGCGTAAGCAACACGTTGACTGCCGTCGGCCGGACCGAGCGCTTCAACGCAGCAGCGAGCATTCACGCAGCCGCGAGCCTCCGGGGCGTCGCCTACCGCACTGCCACAAGCTCGAGGCTCCGTCACTGGCGGCCCCTGGTCAACCGCCAGCTAACGACCGGGAGCGCGGGATTGCCGCCGTAGCACTGCGGAGTAGCTTTGCGCGCATCTATCTTCCGGGCACCCGGCTCGAACGCTGGGCCGACCTTCTGTCTGGCAAGGAGGAAACCATGAGCGCAATGAAGTGGCTGCCGATCTTGTTGACTGGATGCACGCTGGCGTTCAGCGCCACTGCCGACGAGACCTGCAACTCGCCGTACATGTCGAAGCTGATCAAGGGGCAGGAGGCTTACGTCCACGTCTGGACGCTCGGCGTCGAGGGACTGGGCGACGGCTTCGACAAACTGGTCACGATCAACGTCGATCCGAAGTCGAAGAGTTTCGGCAAAGTCGTCAACAGTGTCTCCGTCGGGGCGCGCGGCGAGGCCCACCACATGGGATTCACCGACGACCGCCGTTACCTGTGGGCCGGCGGACTGAGCAACAACCAGATCTACGTGTTCGATGTCGGCGCGAATCCCGCCAAGCCGAAACTCGTGAAGACGATCAGTGATCTCGGCGACAAGTCGGGGTTCGTGGGACCGCACACGTTCTACGCGATGCCAGGGCGGATGCTGATCGGCACGCTGTCGAACACCAAGGACAGCGGCGGCCGCACCGGCATGGTCGTCTACAACAACAAGGGCGAGTTCGTCGCCAAGTACGACCTGCCCACTGGCGAAATCGGCGGCGTCATGGGCGACGGCTACGGCTACGACGTCGCGATCAATCCGTCGAAGAACGCGCTGCTGACGTCGAGCTTCACCGGCATCGACAATTACCGCCGGCCGCTTGGCGATGTAGTCGCCGACGCCGCGGCGATGAAGCGCTTCGGCAACACGATGGTGCTGTGGGACCTGAAGGCGATGAAGCCGCAGCAGATCTTTGCCGTTCCGGGTTCGCCGCTGGAGATCCGCTGGTCGCTGGTTCCGGGCGATAACTGGGCCATCACGGCCACCGCGCTGACGTCGAAACTGTGGCTCATCAAGCAGGACGCCGCCGGCAAGTGGCAGGCGAAGGACGTCGGCACCATCGGCGATCCGGCCAAGATCCCGTTGCCCGTGGACATCTCGATTCGTGCCGACGCGAAGGGACTGTGGGTCAACACCTTCTCCGACGGCATGACGCGCTACTTCGACCTCACCAATCCCGAGCAGCCGAAGGAGACCTACGCCAAACAGACCGGCAAGCAGGTCAACATGATCTCGCAGAGCTGGGACGGCAAGCGTGTGTACATCACGTCGAGCCTGCTCGAGCGCTGGGACAAGGGGGGCGCGGACAACGAACAGTTCCTGCGGGCCTTTGCGTGGGACGGCAAGGAGTTGAAGCCGATCTTCGAGGTGGATTTCACCAAGGAGAAACTCGGCCGCGCGCACCACATGAAGTTCAGCTGAGGGCGACGGCGGATAAACGCGTGACTCGGGCAGTCTGCGTCGCGCTTGCGCTTGCAGTCGGGCTTTCGGCCAACGCCGCATGGGGCGCCGCGGACCCGATGCAGGCGCACGCCCCGAGCATGCAGTTCGTCCCGCCGGCACCGGGCACCTACCAACTGCAGCGCATCCAGCGCGCTCCGGACGCGGTGCTCAAGGATGCGCGCGATCGGCAGCGTCGGCTCGGCACGCTGACGCGCGGCAAGGTCACGCTGCTGACCTTCTTCTACACCTACTGCGTCGACGAATGGGGTTGCCCGTTCGCCTACCGCACGATGATCGGCCTGCGCGAGCGGCTTACGGAACGCGGGCATGTCGGCCGGGTGCGCTTCGTCAGCATCAGCTTCGACCCGACCAACGACACGCCCGAGGTGCTGCGCCGATACAGCGGGAACCTCAAGGCTGAGACCGGCCTGGCCTGGGAGTTCCTGACCGCACGCAACATGGCTGAACTTATGCCGCTGCTCGAAGACTTCGGCCAGGACGTCAGCATCGAGAAAGATGCGAAAGGCCAGCCGACGCGCACGATCAATCACATGCTGAAGCTCTTCCTGATCGACCGCAGCGGCATCGTGCGGGAGATCTACGCGCTCGACTACCTGCACCCGGCCATGATGGTCAACGACATCGAGACGCTGCTGATGGAGGAACAGGCCGCGCCGATCGGGGCACTGCGCCGATGAGCGCCGAAGCATCGCCGGGCGCTCACTTCAGCCATTGATCGACCGCGGCGGCGACCTCTGCACGGATGGTGGCCTGCCGCTGCGGATCGGCGGCACCACAGATACCGGCGCAGACGAGATCGTCGGCATCCTCGAAGTCACAGTGCGTTGCGCCCGGAATCAGGGTGTCCCGGCTCAGGCGTGGCAGGAACGAACCCCAGGCGTGCGAGTTCGCATAGGCGTTGCAGCGGTCCGGTGCAGCGCGCAGCATCAGCGCCGGTGGACTGACGCGCGCCGCGGCGTGCACACCCTCGCCTGCACGATCGACCGGATCGAGCCCGATCCAGCCACTGATTCCCGGAGTGCGGGCCGTCGCCAGCAACGTGGCCAGTCCGCCGGCCGAAAAGCCGACGAGCACGGTGCCGGCGGGCACCGCGCCAAAGCGACCCGCCCGGGTGTCGATCACGATGTCGGACAGCGCCACTGCGTTGGCCGACGGGTCGGCGAGGAAGGGCAGGTCCGGCACGATGACCAACGCGCCGCGTTCTGCAAGTTCGCGGGCCAGGCTGCTCATGCTGTGCCGGTCGCGCAGGAACCCGTGGGCCAGCACCACGGTGCCGCGTGGCGCTCCGGCCGGGCGATAGACGTCCGCCTCAAATTTGCGGCCGCCAGTACGGAAATCGGCAAGTTCGGCCGCATGCGCACCGGCGACGAGGCATGTAGTCAGCAGCGCACTCGCCGTGCGGACGCTCATGCCACGCTCGCGTGATGTCACCCTGCCCGCCTCCCGACAATGACCCCGTGCAAGGGAACAGCCGCTAGACTCGGCACCGCTTTGCCGTACCGCAAAGTCCGCCTCAACCCTCCAGGAGACGACCCCATGAAACGCATCACCGTTGCGCTTGCCGCGCTGCTATTTTCTGCTGGTGCATGGGCTTTTCACTGCCCGGCCGACATGAAGAAGATCGACGACGCGCTGGCAAAGAACCCGAAGCTCACTGCCGAGCAGATGGCCGACGTCAAGAAGTATCGCGCCGAAGGCGAAACGCTGCACAAGGCCGGCAAGCATCAGGAATCGGTCGATACGCTCGCCAAGGCGATGAAGATTCTGAACATCCAGTAATCGCCTCGGTGTGGAAAGCGCCGCCTGCGGGCGGCGTTTCTTTTCTTGCGGTCCAATGGTCCTGCCTGCCGCACGTTTCCACTCCACCCTGATCGCTCGCATGCCTTCACGCCGGCGGGTCCATCCGTGATCGAGGAGCGCCGCGGCCTGCCGCGTGGCTCCAACGTCGGCACGCAGCTGCGCGCCCGGCGTGCGAGGCAGGCGCGCGAGGAGATTGCGCGCAGGGCCGAGGCTGCAGCTGCCGTAACGGGCGCCAAGTGCGCACCGCAAGCCGCGCAGCTTGCGCTGCCCAGCGCCGAAGGCTGGTTTGCCGCGATGGGCTGGCAGCCGTTCCCGTTCCAGCGCGAGGTCTGGCAGGCCGTCGCGGCGGGTCGCTCGGGTCTGCTGCATGCCACCACGGGCAGCGGCAAGACCTATGCGGTGTGGTTCGGCCTGCTCAATCGAGCGCTTGCCGGCGAAGTCCGCAGCGGCGGGCTCCGCCTGCTGTGGCTCACTCCGATGCGCGCGTTGGCCGCGGACACCGCCGCTGCGCTCGAAGCACCGCTCGCAAAGCTCGGACTCGGCTGGAGCGTGGGCGTGCGCACTGGAGATACCGACACCGGCGAGCGTGCGCGCCAGTCACGGCGCTTGCCCGAAGCGCTGGTCACGACGCCGGAAAGCCTGAGCCTGTTGCTGACCCGCGCCGACTCGCCACAGCTGCTGTCGGACGTCGAGCTGGTCGTCGTCGACGAGTGGCACGAATTGATGGGCAACAAGCGCGGCGTTCAGGTACAGCTTGCTCTTGCCCGCCTGCGGATGTTGGTGCGCCAGCGCGCGGTGCAGCACGCCGATGTTGTCCGCCTTGAGGCGGGGGGCAGAGCTGGGATTTCAACTCGCGTCAGCGAGTTGCCAGCGGAGCCGGGCGCGCCTGCCAGCGCGCCCGTGGAAAGAGGTGAGGGGCCTGAACAGGGGCCCTGGCCCCAGCCACAAGCTCCGCTTGCGGTCTGGGGGCTGTCGGCGACACTGGGCAATACCGAGCACGCGATGGAAGTCCTGCTCGGGGGCGGCCCGGGGACGCTCGTGCGCGGTGCCGTGCCGAAGGACATTACCGTCGACACACTGCTGCCGGACGAGCCGGGCCGCTTTCCCTGGGGCGGGCATCTCGGCATCCAGATGCTGGATCCGGTAGTGCGCGAGATCGAGAACTCTTCGACGACGCTGGTCTTCACCAATACGCGCTCGCAGGCCGAAATCTGGTACCAGTCGCTGCTGGCCGCGCGGCCGAAGTGGGCCGGCGTGATCGCGCTCCACCATGGGTCACTCGACAAGGAAGCGCGCGAGTGGGTGGAGCGCGGTCTGAAGGACGGCCGGCTGAAAGCCGTCGTGGCGACGTCCAGCCTGGATCTGGGCGTGGACTT
The DNA here is from genome assembly GCA_963791235.1 of uncultured beta proteobacterium. Classification (GTDB taxonomy): domain Bacteria; phylum Pseudomonadota; class Gammaproteobacteria; order Burkholderiales; family Burkholderiaceae_F; genus JALORV01. The sequence continues at coordinate 540,009 of CAWBRW010000029.1, forward strand.
CCTGCCGGTGGAGCGGGTGCTGCAGATCGGCAGCCCCAAGGGTGTCGCACGCCTGCTGCAGCGCGCGGGCCGCAGCGGTCACGCGCCGGGCCGGCCGTCGCGCGTGACGATCGTGCCGACGCACACGCTGGAACTCGTTGAGGCGGCGGCCGCGCGCAGCGCCGTCGCCGCCGGCCGCGTCGAGTCGCGCCGTGCACCGGAAAAGCCGCTCGACGTGCTGGTGCAGCACCTGGTCACGCTCGCTCTGGGCACCGGTTTTCGCGATGACGAAGTGCTGGCGGAAATCCGTTCTGCGTGGAGCTATCGTGAGTTGACCGACGAGGAATTCGCATGGTCGCTCGACTTCGTCGGCCGCGGCGGCGAGGCGCTGCGCGCCTACCCCGAGTATCACCGGGTAGTCCGCGACGCCGAGGGCGTCTATCGCGTGCCCGACCGGCGCATCGCCCAGCGCCATCGCATGTCGGTCGGCACCATCGTCGCCGACGCGACGATGCTGGTGAAGATGATGAACGGTCGTAACGTCGGCTCGATCGAGGAATCGTTCATCACCCGGCTGCGCAAGGGAGATTCCTTCGTGTTCGGCGGACGCTTGCTGGAACTGGTCCGCATCCACGAAATGACGGCGTACGTGCAGCCGGCCAGGCGCCGCAGCGGCGCGGTTCCTCGCTGGTCCGGCGCCAAGATGCCGCTGTCGACACAGCTCGCCGATGCCACGTTGCGTGAACTGGAAGAGGCGCTCGCCGGCCACTACGCCGCGCCGGAGATGCAGCTCGCCCGCCCCCTGATCGAGCTGCAGTCGCGCTGGTCGGCGGTGCCAACGCGCGATGCGCTGGTCGTCGAATCGTTGCGCTCCCGCGAAGGGCGGCATCTCTTCGTCTACCCGTTTGCCGGGCGGCATGCGCACCTCGGCCTGGCCTCGCTGCTCGCCTACCGCATTGGGCAGGCGACACCGTCGACATTCTCGATTGCGATCAACGACTACGGCTTCGAGCTGCTGTCGCCGGTCGACATCGACTGGATGGGGGCGTGGCAGCGGCGGGCGGACACGCTTCTCGGAGAGGAACGTCTGCTCGAGGACGTGCTCGCCAGCCTCAATGCCGGCGAGCTGGCGATGCGGCGCTTTCGGGAGGTTGCACGTGTCGCTGGCCTGGTGTTCCAGGGCTTTCCGGGTGCGCCGAAGTCGATGAAGCAGTTGCAGGCGAGCTCGGGGCTTTTTTACGAGGTATTCCGCAAGTACGACGCTGGCAACCGGCTGCTCGGGCAGGCGGAGCGCGAGGTGCTGGAGCAGGAACTGGACATGGTCCGGCTGCGTGATGCGCTGACACGGATGCGCTCGCAGCGCGTTGTCTACCGCCTGCTGGCCCGGCCCACGCCGTTTGCCTTTCCGTTGATGGTGGAGCGCCTGCGCGAACAGGTCACCACCGAGAAGCTCACCGCGCGGATCGAGCGCATGCTCGCAGAACTCGAGCAGGCAGCTCGATAGACCATACAAGATATTGTGGCTCCGATGGCGTCTGGCCCAGATCTGGTACACCAATCGTAGGGCCCTGCACATTCGGTTCGTCGCTTTTCAGAGGGAAAACGGCGTTGTTCACACGCAATTTCCCTCTGAAAATTTGATTTCTCCTCTTGTAATCCGTCGGTTTTCCTCTAGGATCGCGACCACGCAACGAGAGCGCTCTCTCTTTTTTCACTCGAGAACGCTGTCGCTGTGGCATGCAACTCTTACTGAGGAGATCTCATGGCAACGAAGAAGGCAGCAAAGAAAACCGCCAAGAAGGCCGTCAAGAAGGCCGCGGCGAAGAAGACCGTGAAGAAGGCCGTCAAGAAGGCGGCAGCCAAGAAGACCGTAAAGAAGGCCGCCAAGGCCAAGGTCAAGCGCAAGCCGAATGCCGCGTTCATGCGGCCGCTGATGCCGAGTGGCCCGCTGGCCGCGATCGTCGGCTCGGTGCCGATGCCGCGCACCGAAGTCACCAGCAAGATCTGGGCGTACATCAAGAAGAACAAGCTGCAGGATGCCGTCAACCGCCGCATGATCAACGCGGACGACAAGCTGAAGGCGCTGTTCGGCAAGACGCAGGCGTCGATGTTTGAACTGACGAAGTACGTCAGCAAGCACCTGAAGTAGTCGCGCGCGGGCCTCGGGCCCGCATCCGACCGGACAATCGCCCGGCGCCAGTTATGGCCCGGGCGATTTTCTTTGCGCGTCGCTTTGCCTGCGTCGCAGCCAAGCTGAGGCTGTGGAAGTCCGCGCGGCTGGCCGATCGAGCGTAAGCGCGGCACCTCGGGCCAGGTTCCGAGCCGGGCATCGCTCTCCCTGGGGGGAGGCTTCTCCTTGCAGGCCTGCGTGTCTCGATCGATGACGGGGCTGCCTGGCAACGCTGACCAAGTTCTGCCGGCGGCCCAAAGGATCAATTCAGCATCGCACCCGGGCCCGACCTCTGGCCCGATCGTCCCTGTCCCCGTCGCAACCGCGTCGTGCCTCCGACGCGCGCGCCATTGACGGCGATCAATGTCCGGCCGTCCTCGAAAGCCAGAGTTGATTGAAGGGACTGGAAATTTTTCACTGCACTCCGCAGCAGGAGGAAGCCATGCTCAATCGAACTGTTGCATTGCTCCTAGGCTCACTGTTCGTGGCCACTACGGCTTATGCGCAAGGCAAACTGCTGCTCGAGCCGTCGCAGGCGCCGATCACGCTGAAGGGCGGGTGGGAGAAGAAGCAAGGTCCCGCCGGTCACAGCGGCAACCGCGGCGATATCCTGGTGAAGATCTCGAAGATCAACCCGGACGGAAGCTTCGAAGGGAAACTCGACTTCTTTTCCACAAGCAGCCAGCCGTGGTGCCGCGCGGCCGACGAGCCGATCCAGCAAGGAAAGATCACTGCTAACGGCATCCAACTGGTCGTCAATGGCGGCCCTGCCACAACCTGCGGACTGATGACGCTTGAGTTTCGGCGCGGGACCGAGAAATATCTCCAGGGTCGGGTCAAGTCCGAGGCAGGAGGCGGAAGCCCGATGTGGCTGGACGCTCCGAAGTGAGCGTCGTCAGGAGGTGACGCTGCACGCTACTCCGGCAGCGTGCGCAGCGCTTCGGCCACGAGTGCGGCGGTGCCGATGCGGTTGCTGGGATGCGGCACGGTATCGGCGCTGATCAGTTCGCCGATACCGGCGGACCGCAGTGCCTCGGCCGCATCGCCGACCATCAGCGCATGCGTGACCGCGACATCGACGCGCCGCGCACCGCCGGCCAATGCCTGACCTGCCACGGCCGCCAGCGTACGACCGGTGCTGGCGACGTCGTCGACAATGACGACGTGCCGGCCGGCAAGCGCAATATGGGGAAATGCAACCTCGACGTCGCGGTCGCCGCGCCGCTGCTTGCGGCAGACCACTGCCGGGCAGCCGGCAGCTGCTGCGGCGGCCCGCACCCAGGGTTCGGATTCGGCATCGGGACCGAGCATCAGGACGTCGCTGGTGTGAAACGCTGCACCGATCAGCGGCGCCGCCGACAGGGCGATCGACGCCGCTGCCGGGACGGCCTCGCGCAGGGCGCCCACGCGATGCAGGTGTGGATCGATCGTCACGACAGCATCGAAGAGATCCGCCAGCCAGCGGCCGATGACTCGCTGGCTGACCGCCTCGCCCGGCGCGAAGGCGATGTCCTGCCGCATGTACGCGAGATACGGTGCGACCAGCGTGAGGTGACCCGTACCCAGTGAACGGGCCGTTCCCGCGGCGAGCAGCAGCTCGACCAGTTTTTCATTCGGGTCGTGCAGCGAGCGCAGAAGCACGACGCGTCGCGGCAACGGCGTGGGCAGACGCAGCTTCAGTTCGCCGTCGGGGAAACGATGCCGCTCGATCGGGCCGAGTGCGAGACCGGCGGCCGTGGCGAGCCGCGCGGCGTACTCCTGCTCGTCGGGAAAGAAGAGCAGCATTCAGAACTCGGCAAAGTCGCGCAAGTCGGCGTGCTCGCCGATCGCGTAGCCGCTGCCGTGACGGGCCCACTCGCGGGCGAAGGCGGCGTCTGACGGGAACCCGGCATGGACACGGTACAGCGGCTCGCCGCGCCGCACGGGATCGCCAAGCTTCCGCAGGAGGTCCACTCCGGCCCCGCGCACCTTGGGCGCTCCGGTCAGGCGCGCCAGCCGCACCAGCCGCTCGTTGTCGATTGCAGTGACGAAGCCGTCGGCGGACGCCTCGATCTCGAAAAGGTGCGGAGCCAGCGCTGGCGGTTCGTACTCGAAGACGTGCCGGCCCTGCGCGTCGATGATCGCGTTCATCTTTGCCAGCGCCCGGCCGGAGTCAAGGATGTCGCGCGCGATCGGGAATCCCTCGCCGCCGCGCACGTCCGGGTCGAACTCGATGACGCGCCCGGCCAGCCGCAACGCCTTCTGGCGCAGGTCGGAGGGCGCGCGCGGGTCGCCGTTTAGCACGCGCATCACATCGCGCGCTTCGAGAGCCGGGCCAATGCCTTGCCCGACCGGCTGGCGGCCATCGGTGATGACGACATCGAGTGTCAGGTGCAGCCGGTCCGCGACGTACTCGAACAGCTTTCGCAGCTTCTGCGCCTCGGGCATCGAGCGCACCTTGGCGCTGGGTCCGAGCGGTATGTCGAGCACGAGGTGCGTGGAACCCGCCGCGATCTTCTTCGATAGGATCGACGCCACCATCTGCCCCGGAGAATCGAGCGACAGCGGTCGTTCGACCGCAATCAGCTCATCGTCGGCCGGCGAGAGATCGGCGGTGCCGCCCCATGCGAGGCAGCCGCGCAGCTCGCGCACGATTTCCTCCATCCGTTCGAAGGTGAGCTCGACGTTCGCCAGGCACTCCATCGTGTCGGCGGTGCCGGCCGGAGAAGTGATCGCGCGGGAGGAAGTCTTCGGAATCAGCATGCCGTGCGCGGCGACGATCGGCACCAGCAGCATCGACGTGCGGTTGCCCGGGATGCCGCCGATCGAGTGCTTGTCGACCACCGGGCGCTCGTGCCAGTCGAGACGGCGACCGGCGGCGACCATGGCCTCGGTGAGGTACACGACTTCCTCGCGGTCGAGGTCGAAATGTCCGGTCGAGACCACGAACGCGGCGAGCTCGAGCTTGCTGTAGCGGTGCTGCGCGACGTCGCGCATGATCGCGTGATAGTCGGCGCGCTCTAGGCGCTCGCCGTCGATCTTCCGTCGCAGCGCGCTCATCGAGGCCGGCGGTGTCGCGTGCGCCACCTGAACCGGGGTTCCCGCTGCCGCGCCGAGCTGGTGATAGGCGTCCTCCGACAGGCCGACCTCGGTCTCGGCGACGATGGCCGGGTCATCGACGATGTTCAGCGTGGCCAGGATCGAGCGACCGTTGGCCCGTACTTCGATCTTCGACAGGGCCTGGAAGCCTTCAGTCAGATACAGCGGGCACCGACGATGCAGGTAAGCGACGTTCTCGCGGTAGGTGTCGATGCCGACGCGGCGGACGCGCAGTTCCGCCGCGGCATGGCTAGCCAGGTCGGACTCAGGCGTCATAGCGTGTGATCGGCGCGGCGACCGTGGTCGGCCACTTCAGCTCGCGCGCAATGCGCGCCGACAGCGCGTGCGATGCCTCCGGTTCGCCGTGAACGACATAGGTCATCTTCGGCTTGCGCGACGCACCGGCAAGCCAGCCCATCAGAGCGTCCTGTCCGGCATGCGCCGACAGGCCGCCCAGCGTGTGCACCGAGGCGCGCACCGGCACGGACTCGTTGAACAGTCGCACCACGCGGGCGCCATCGACGATGCGCCGGCCGAGCGTGCCGGCCGCCTGGAATCCGGTGAACAGCACGCCGCACTCGCGGCGCGGCAGGTTGTGGCGCAGGTGATGACGGATGCGACCGGCCTCGCACATGCCGCTCGCCGCGATGATGACGGCGCCATTGCGGATCGAGTTCAGGAACATCGAGTCGTCGACATCCTCGGTATAGCGCAGCGTGAACGGCAACTTTCGGGCTCGCTGCGCGAGATGGAACTCGTGCGCCAGGTCATCGAGCGCCTCCAGATGCCTGAAGGTGACCTCGCTCGCCTGCGTCGCCAGCGGCGAATCGACGAACACCAGTGGCACGCGCACCCGCCCGGCCTTGGCCAGCCGGTACAGCAGCACGAGGAATTCCTGCGTCCGGCCGAGAGCGAAGGCCGGAACGATCACGTTGCCGTGCCGCCCATGCAATACGTCGCGCATCACGTCGATGAGTTCGGCCTCGGTCTCGTCCATCGACCGGTGGTTGCGATCGCCGTAGGTCGATTCGAGCACCAGCACATCGGCGTCGCGCAGCGGGTCGCGATCGCGCACCACCAGCGGCGACGCCTCGCCGATGTCGCCGGACACGACCAACGTCCGCTCGTGGCGACCCTCAGTGACGCGGATTTCGGCGAAGGCCGCGCCAACGATGTGGCCGGCGCTTTGCAGCCGCACACGCACCGACGGATGCGGACTGAACTCGACGCCATAGGGCACGCCAATCAGGCGCGTAGTGAGGCGATCGACATCCTCCGCCGTATAAAGAGGAGCTTCGTCGGCAAGCTGGCGACGACCACTGCGATCGCGACGCACGCCGCGGGTCTGCACGTGGGCACTGTCCTTCAGCATCACCGGGACCAGGTCCGCAGTCGGACGCGTGCAATAAATCTGGGGGCCGTGCCGGCCCAGGCTGGCAAAGCGCGGCAGCAGTCCGCAGTGATCGACGTGTGCATGGGTCAGCACGATGAAGTCGAGCCGCCCGAGGTCGCGCGCATAGGCTTCGCGATTGCGACGCGGCGCCTCGCGGCCGCCCTGGAACATCCCGTAATCAACCAGGAAGCGCGCGTCACCCGCCTCGACGACGAGACTGGAACCGGTGACTTCTCCGGCTGCGCCGAAAAATGTCAGGCGCACAAACTCCCCTTTTACGTTATGTCCACCGTTCTTCAAGTCTAGCCACCACAGGGTGCCCGTCGGCCCGACGTTATGCTTCTTTGCGTTATGCCAACCGTTGTGCTGACGACGCTCAATGCCCGCTATGCGCACGCCTCGCTGGGGCTGCGCTGCCTGCGCGCCAACATGGGTGACCTGCGTGACGACACGGCCATCCGGGAGTTCGTCATCAGCACGCCGCCGGCGCAGATCGTTGCCGAACTGCTCGCGACTGGCACCGCGCATCGTCGGATTCGGCGTGTACATCTGGAACGTCGAGCAGACCGCCCGTGTCGTCGAACTGCTGAAGGCCGCCGCACCGCAGGTGGTGGTGGTCCTTGGCGGACCGGAAGTCAGCCACGAGACGGAGCAGCAGGCGATCTGCCGGCGCGCCGACCATGTGATCACCGGCTGGGGCGACGTCACCTTTCCGCGCCTGGTGCGGCAGCTGCTCCTGGGGCCGCCACCACTGATGAAGGTCCACGCCGGCGACCAGCCCGATCTCGGGCAACTGGTGCTGCCCTACGCCGAATACACCGACACCGACCTGCGTCACCGGCACGTCTATGTCGAAGCGTCGCGCGGCTGTCCTTTCAAGTGCGAGTTCTGCCTGTCGGCACTCGACCGGACCGCGTGGCCGTTTCCGCTTGACCGATTCCTGCGCGAGATCGACATCCTCTGGCTGCGCGGCGCGCGTCGCTTCAAGTTCATCGACCGCACCTTCAACCTGCGCGCCGGGAATTCGGTGGCGATCCTGGAGTACTTTCTGCGCCGGCTTCGCGAGGCGCCGCAGGCTCGGCCGTTCCTGCACTTCGAGATGATCCCGGATCGATTGCCCGACGCGCTGCGTGCGCTGCTGGCGGGCTTTCCCGCGGGGTCGCTGCAGCTGGAAGTCGGCATCCAGACCTTCAACCCTGCCGTGCAGGCGCTGATCTCGCGGCGCCAGGACAACGCGGTGGCGGAGTCCAATTTGCGCTGGTTGCGGGCGAACACCCGGGCGCACCTGCATGTGGATCTGATCGCCGGACTTCCCGGCGAAGACCTGGCTTCGTTCGCGGCCGGCTTCGACCGGCTCGTCGCACTCGCGCCGCACGAGATCCAGCTTGGCCTCCTGAAGCGCCTGCGTGGCACGCCGATCGTGCGCCACACGGAACGCTACGCGATGCGCTATGCGGAAACAGCGCCTTACGAAGTCATCGCGACCGCAGCGATCGACGCGGAAACGATGCAACGGATCAGGCGCTTTGCCCGCTACTGGGACCGCGTCGCCAACTCGGCCCGTTTCCATCGAGGGCTGCCGCTGCTGCTCGGCGACGCCCCGTTCGATCGATTCATGGCTTTCTCCGACTGGCTCCACGGGCAAACGCGGCGAACCCATTCGATTGCGGCCGAGGAACTGTATGGCGCAGTCCATGCGTGGCTCCTGCTGCAGGGAATCGAGCCGGAGGTCGCCCGCAGCGCACTGACACAGGACTATCGCGACAGCGGCGTCCGCGGCCGGCTGCCCTTTGCTGCACCCGCCGCGCGCTGCGAGGCGACGCTCTCGTCGAGTTCGGTGACGCCGGAGCGCCAGCGCCGGCATCTGCGCCTTGTGCACTAGCCGGGCCCCATCGGTTCGGAGGATCGACACGCCGAAAGCCGGCTGGCATGCTGATTGCAGATCACGGAGTTCGTGATGGCCTGGCAATCAGTCGAGACGATTCCGATCCGCGTCGGCGCGTCGATCACGGTCGAGCGCGCCGAGGCGGTGCGTGCGGCACTGCTGACGCGGGCGCTGCCGCTCGTACGCCTGGTTGACGGCCGCGCCGAACCGCTCGCCACCGCGACCCTGGTCGCTGACGGCCAGGCACTGGCATTGCTGACCGCGGCGCACATCTTCGAGCACGTCGCGGCGGGAGACCTCGCCGTGCCGCTGCCGCGCGAAGGTGCGTGGGCCTGCCTGCGCTCGGCACGCCTGCGTGTCATCGTGCACCCGGAACGGGACCTTGCACTCATTGCCATTGCCGACTCGACGCTCGCACGCAGGCTGCGCGGCAACTGGATGCCGGTGACGCGGTCGCACCTTCACTTCGACGACGCGGACACGGGTCCACCGCGCACCTACGTGGTGGCCGGCTACCCGGTGTCGCAGGCGCGCCGGGTCGACGGGTCCGTCTACATGAAGCCGGTCGTGCTGTTCACGAGTGCCATTGATGCCGAGCGTCTCGCGTATGCGCGCACCGCCGAGCGCGTCGACGGCCAGCAGATCCACACGCCGGAGCTGGACGGAGTCTCAGGCGCGCTCGTGTGGGCCGTACATGACGACGAACCCGACGCCGGGTGCCTGCTGCGCGCTGCGTCCGTTCAGGTGGCCTTTGCGCACGATCGTTACCTCAGGACCGAGCCGCTGCAGGCGGCGCCGGCCCTTTTCGGTCGCATCTCGAAGAACTGAGTGAACCGTGCCGGACCCGGCGGCGGAGGGTGCCGGCTTGCGGCCGGCGCCGGCCGCAGCAGCCCTACGCAAACACGTCGTACGTGACCTGCAGTCCGGAATCCTCGTAGACGCCGGTTGCGGGTGCCAGCGCCTGTTCCTCGGCCTGCGGGGCTTCAATCCAGGACGGCGGCATGATCTCGAACACTTCCGTTGAGACCAGCGACTCGGTGATGGACGACAGCTGACGCGGGCCTTCCGTGATCGCCACCGCGCCGGCCAGCGCGATGACGGTCATCGCCGCGCCAAACAGAGCGCCGACGAAACCGCGATTGGATTGACGTTCGTTCGATGGGGTGCGCGATGCGTGGTTCATGGCCGTCTCCGTTCGGTGTCCGCTCTGCATTCGCAGCGGGTCGATGCGACGTGCATCGAATGACATGAACAGTAGGCGGCAGGCGCGGCCGCGACGACGGAGCAATCCGTGCGCGGATTGCGGAGTATTCGACAGTGCGACGCTGCGGGCAGGAGGGCGGGCCCAGCCGCTCAGTCGTGCGCCCAGCGTGAATGCCGTGGCAGCGAGGTCTGCAGGAAGGCCATCTGGTCGGCGAGGATACGTCGATTGCTGAGGATGAAGCCTTCGTTGCGGCACACCGCATACGGCACGTAAAGCAGCGGCATGCGGGCTTCCTCGGGCCGTCGGCTGCCCTTGCGGGTGTTGCACGAACGGCACGCGGTCACGACGTTCGTCCACTCGTGCCTTCCGCCGCGCGAGACCGGCAGGATGTGCTCGACGGTGAGCTCGAGCTCGGGAAAGTGTCCGCCGCAATAGGCGCAGATGTGGCGGTCGCGTGCAAACAGGCGGTGCTTGGTGAGGCCGACGTGGGCGTGGCCGAACGGGATCCGATGGCGGCCCCGGATCATCAGAATCGAGCTGGTGATCAGCTCGGAGCGCAGGCCCGTGGCTTCCTGCAAACCGCCGGCCATGCCGAAGAGGTTGTCGCCCAGTTCAGTGACGACTTTGCCCGACGCGTAGTAACGCGCTGCTCGCTGCATCAACGCCCAGCGGACCGGCTGTCCCTGGGAGTCGACGATCAGGATCTTCGGTACGTACTCCGGCACATAAGCCATGATGCCGCAGATTGTGCCACGCGCCGCGGCATGCCGTACCTCCCTGCGCGACTACCGGGCCGACCGGCGCCAGTCGGTCGCGCGGAACGCCACCTGCGTGCCGTCGTCCAGCTTTACCACCGGCGTCGGCTCGTCTGCGTTCCGCAGCACGACAAGACGGCCGCGCGCGCCGTCGTTGCGGTGCTGGACAGCATCGCCTTCATGCAGGCCGTGGCGCATCAGCTCGCGCAAGACGTCGAGGACCTTGCGATCGTGCGTGATGAGGTCCAGCTTGTCCTGCAGTGACAGCGGCGCGGCGGAGGGTGCGACGGGATCCATGGCAAAAGCAGCCTGACGGACACCCATTCTGGGTGTCCCTGGCAGCGCCTGGAATTCGGTCAAACCCGGGGCAGTGTTTTCGCTTGCCTTTGATCTAACGCCGGTCCCCGCCGTCGCGGATGCGCCAGGGGTCCATGCCGGTTTCGGTGCGCTTCACGACACCGGCTGGATCGAAATAGACGAACATCGCGGCGTAGAAGCCGCCATGTACGAAGTACCGGTACATCCAGGCGGTTTCGTTCATCAGCGGATACGAAAAAGATTCGGCCGGCGGCCCGTAGTCGCGCAGCACGTCGGCGCGCGTGTCGCGACCGCTCCTGATCTTTGCGAACGCCTCGTCGGTCATCATCTGCTCGACACTGCGCACCCGGCCCTGCGCGTCGAAGTCGATGTTCCACACCCACTGGTTGAAGGGCTGGCCGGAGTACTGCCAACGGGTACCACCGTCCGGGAGTTTGACGATGCCGGTTGGCCGGCCCGCCGCGGCACTGACCGCTGCCTCGTCCTGTCCCGGTTTGACCGACCCCGGAGTGCTGCAGGCGACGAGCGCGAGTGCGGCAATGAAACTCAGCAGAACCCGACTCAACATGTGCACAAGCTCCGTGGACGCGACTACGCTCCAGCAGCCATCTTAGGTCGAGGGAGGCTGTGATGAAATGGCTCAAGCGCGCCGTGCTCGCCGTGACGGCGGTCATCGTCCTGTTGCTGGGAATAGGACTGTTGCTCCCGTCCGGCTTCAAGGTGCAGCGCTCGGTGATGATCAATGCGCCGGCATCGAAGGTCTATCCGCTGATCGCCGACCCTCGCCAGTGGAAGCAGTGGGCGGTGTGGAACCGCCGAGACCCGGCGATGCAGATGCAGTATTCCGGCACGGAGAGCGGGACGGGTGCCAAGTGGGAATGGCAGAGCAAGACCGAAGGCAACGGCGCCATGGAGTTCACCGCCGCCGTGCCGAACAAACACGTGGATTACGCGCTGTCGTTTCCCGACCTCGACATGAGCTCGCGCGGCGAACTGCGCCTGACGGCGGAGGGTTCCGGCACCCGGGTGACGTGGACCAATGAAGGTGACATGGGAAACAACCCGGTCAACCGCTACTTCGGTCTGGTGATGGACCGACTGGTCGGCCCGGATTTCGAGGCGGGGCTCGGGAACCTCAAGACTCTGGCCGAACGTGACTGACCGCCCGGGCGCCGCCGAACCGGGGTGCGGCAGCTGGAATCGCACTTGAGCACTCTGGCCACGCGCGCGCTGGTCGCGACCACGGCCATCCAGGTGGCCGCGGCCTGTGCGGCGCTGACCGTGCCTTCGATCGCGCCGGTGATCGCGGCACGCCTAGACGTGCCGGCCTCGATGGTCGGCACCTACCTCTCGCTGCTGTACGTCGGTGCGTCGACGGCCGCGCTCGCCGGTGGCGGTGTCGTGCTGCGGTTCGGCGCGGTGCGGCTGTCGCAGGCCTGCCTTGTCGCGTGCGCGGCCGGGCTCGCGCTGACGCTGCTGCTGGGCGTCAATGCGGGAGTGATGGGGCTGGTGTCCATCGCGGTGGCCGCAGTAGTCCTCGGGGTGGGTTACGGGCCCATCACTCCGGCCTCCAGTCATGTGCTGGCGAAGACCACGCCGCGCGAGCGCATGGCGCTGATGTTCTCGATCAAGCAGACCGGCGTGCCGGCCGGTACGGCGTTGGCGGGGCTGGTCGTGCCGCCGCTGACCGTGGCCTTTGGCTGGGAGGTGGCCGTGGTCCTTGGTCGCCATCGGATGCGTCGCCGTTGCACTGCTCGCACAACCGTTGCGCGCGCCGCTGGACGATGACCGCGACCGCACCGCTCGGCTCTCCCCGGCGACGCTGGTGAACAGCCTTGCATTGGTGGCACGTTCGCCCGAGTTGCGGACCATGGCGCTAGTGTCCTTTGTGTACGCAGGCATGCAGATGTCAGTGTCGGGCTTCATCGTCGCGTACCTACAGACCGAGATCGGCCTCGGTCTGGTGGCCGCCGGCACCGCACTGACGGCGGCCAACGTCGCCGGCGTGGTGGCACGCATCAGCTGGGGCTCGGTGTCCGACCGCACCGGAGCGCCGCGGACAACGCTTGCGGTGATCGGCTTCCTGATGGCGGGCGCCTCGGTGGTCGCGGGCCTTTTCACTGCGTCATGGCCGATGCTGGCGATACTCGCCGTATCGGCCGCGCTCGGCGCCACCGCGATCGGCTGGAATGGCGTCTATCTGTCCGAGATCGCGCGGCTTGCCCCGCGCGGCGAGGCCGGACGCGCGACGGGCGGGTGCCTGTTCTTCACCTACGTCGGCGTGGTGGTGCTGCCGTTCCTGTTCGGCTGGCTGCAGCGTGCCACCGGGAGCTATGCGGTGTGCTTCTTCGTTGCGGCCGGCGTCTGTGCTGCTGTGGCTGCAGTGCTGGCCTGGGGCGCCCGCGGTCGCGTGCGATGATCGCTTCATGAAACGAAGTTGCGCGTCATTGCTCGCGCTGGCACCCGCCGCGGCGGTTGCGGTGACGTCTGCGCTCGGCCCCTTTCGTCTCGATGTGCCAGCGCGCGGGTTTGAGGAATACTGCGTGAAACTGGAGTCCGGGCAAATCGTCCGCTATCGCTATACCGCGTCCGAGGACGTGGATTTCAACATCCACTATCACCGGGGCACCGAGGTGTTCTACCCGGTCAAGGCGACTGCCAGCAGATCGGCCGATGCCAGCTTCACGGCACCGCAGGCTGATACCTATTGCCTCATGTGGGAACGCAAGGGCGACGGCGCGGCGCGGATCGACGGTGCGGTCGAGCGCGCCCGCAAGTAATTCGACGCAGGCCGGCTGCGGCCAGGGCTCATGCCGCGCGAGATCGAACTCAAGCTCTTTCTTCCCGACGACGCCGAAGCCACGCTGGCGGCTGCGCCGCTGCTGCGCGAGGTGAAGCCGCGACGCGTGCAACTTGACGCGACGTATTTCGACACGCCAGACCGGCTGCTGCAGAAACATGGCATGGCGCTGCGCCTGCGTCGTGCGGGCCGTCAGTGGGTGCAGACGCTGAAGGCGGCCGAGAGTGCGCGCGGTGGGCTGAGCGCGCGCCCGGAGTGGGAGTCGCCGGCGAGGCTGGTTCGCGGCACGCCCCGCATCGACTTCACCAAACTCGCCGAGACGCCCTTGCCCGCGCTGCTCGCCCGGCACCGCGCACAGGCAAAGCTGCAGCCACTGTTCCGCGTGCGGGTCCGACGCACTCTGTGGGAAATCGAGTTTCGGGAGAGCCGCATCGAAGTGGCGACGGACCGGGGGCACATCGAGGCGGAGTGCCACGGGCGCCGCGTATCGGTGCCGGTGGCAGAAATCGAACTGGAACTCAAGGACGGACGCCCCGAGGACTTGACGGCGGCGGCACTGCGCTTGACCGGGCGCGGAACGAACGGCCTGGCGCTGGTGCCGATGCTGAGCGGCAAAGCGGAACGGGGCTATCGCCTCGTCAGCGGAAAACCCGTGCCGCCGACCAAGGCCGCCGCGCGCGGCTTCGTCGCAGCGCTGGAGGGCGACATGACCTCCGGCGCAGCCCTGCGCGCGATCGTGGCCCACGGACTCGACGTACTGCTTGCCAACACCGCAGCCCTGCGCGATGTGCACGCACCGGAGTACGTGCACCAGGCCCGCGTCGCGCTGCGACGCATGCGTTCGGCCGTGCGCCTGCTGGATCGCAAGCACGACGACTTTCCTGCGCCGCTCGCGACTGAGTTGCGCTGGGCAGCGCGGCTGCTTGGAGCCGCCCGCGACTGGGACGTGCTGGTTACGCAGACGTTACCCAAGCTGTTTGCCACTGCGCCGCGGGAACTGCGCGGTGAGGTTAAGGCGACATTGGCGCGCGCCCAGGCCAGGCGCGACGCGGCACGCGCCGACATTCTCGCCGTGCTCGGCACCGCGCGCTTTGCACGCCTGGCACTGCGGCTGCAGGCGTGGAACATGACGCCACCGCCGATAGGGCGCACGCTGAGGCGCCTGGCGCCACGCGCGCTCGGAAAGGCGCATCGGCGACTCTTCGATGCCGCCCAGTTCTTCGCCGCGCTGTCGCCGGAGCGTCGCCACCGCGTCCGCATCTTTGCGAAGCGGATGCGTTACGCGCTGGATGTGCTGTCAGTGGCGCTGCCGCGCGACGCGACCGAGCGCTACATCGCGGCGTTGGCGGAGTTGCAGGATGTACTGGGAGACTTGAATGATGCGGCTGTCGCCCAAATCAGGCTGCGTGACCTTACGGGTTCTGACATGACGCTCGATTTAGCGCAGCAACGGGCGGAGGCACGTGCGCAGACGGCAGTCGGTGAGGTCGAGGTCCGGCTACTGAAACTGCTGGAAACTCGGCCTCCCTGGAAGGCGTGATCGCTAGAGAAACAGAATCGTGGCCACGACAGTGTCCTGGTAGACACCGGCCGACGGAGCCGGTCCAGCCGGTATCGCTCCCCAAAGCGTCGCCGTGCGGGTCACGGGCGAGTTTCCATTGTTGAGATTGAAGTTGCCGGACCAGAACAGCGTGCCGCCACTGCCGTCACCCCAGACAAATGTATTGAGCACGGCCGGCAGGGCATTGAGGTAGAGGTTGTACGGGAGCGTGTCCGCAGGTGCAGAGGTCCGGTTCATCTGTCGCTGCGCGTAGTTGCCGGCTCCCGGCGATAGCCTGACCTGAAATGACACCGATTCGTTGCCGCCGCCTCCGTGCGTGCAGACGAGCGTGGCCTGGCTGAAACTCGAAATCTGCGTTCCCACATAGGCGCCGAGGTTGAGACTGCCGAAAGACAGGTTGCAGGAAAAGGCCATCGCCGGCCCGCTGGCAACCAGAGCGAGCGCGGCAGCGCAGCGCGCGACGACGCCAGGACGCACGTAAGACTTCATTGGCTTCCTCTCGGTGCGGCGGACCCCGCCAGGTACTCGCAGCGTAGCGGGCCGACATCCGCGATTGCCGGCCCGGCCGGATCCAGCGTCAGCACGACTCGGCAGCGCGACCCGTTGATCCGGATCACGAGGGTTTGACGATCGGCGAGCCGCGTCAGGTAGGCCTCGCCATCGTGGCCGACCGGGAACATGTCTGGCCTTCCTTCGACCTGCACGACGGCGCCGGCTGGTACCGGCGCGCCTGTTGGCAGCGCCAGCCGCACCAGTGCGCTGCGCTCGCGCGTCGCGGTGAAGTCGACGATGACGCCGGTACGCGGCAGCGTCACGACCTGCTGGCTGGTGCGGTCGAGCGCGACGTCCATCGGCACGGTCAAAGGATCGACGGCGATCGTCACGCCATTGAGCGAGGGGATCTGGGCCAGTGCAAGGCGGCCGTTCTGCGTGCGGCCGACGTCCTGGTTGGACTGCAGCACGCGCACGTCGTCGAGTTCACCGACCTTGACCACCGCGAAGCTCTGTTCAATGGGCTGCGCGAGCATCACCGTGTCGCCGACCCACGCGATGCCGCCGGCCGCGCTTGCCCGCATCGCGGCGCGGCCCTGTTCGGTCGCCGCTTCCACCGAATAGCGGCCGACCGGCCCTGCATAGAGCAGCCCCCCGGCCACGGTCCGGTCGTTGTTGGCGCGCAGGTAGTAGCCGTAGCCTTCGCCGACAGGCAGCGAGCGCTGCACACTGGCCTCGGCAATCCAGGTGGTCTCGGCGTTCTGCCTCGTCGACTGCACGGAGCCGGTCGCGCTAGTCTGCGCGCCTAGCGGGATCGTCAGCAGTGCGAGCGCCTGGGTCTGGTCCTGCACGCTCAGGATCTTGGAGGCCGTCAGTGTCATGAACGCGCGGGCGCCGACGTTGAACGAGTAGCTGGCCGAATAGATCGACACGGCTTCGGCGTCGTAGTAGCGCTGCCCGGTGTAGCCGACGGCGAACGAGCCGTAGCGGCCCAGCGAAGTCCGGACGTAACCATTCGTCCAGCGCGAAATCTGCGGTCCGAGGTCGCCGATCTCGCGGTAGGTCTCGCTCGCGCGCGTGAAGCGGGCACCGGCGGACACGAATGGCGTCTGGCGGTCGAAACCCAGGAGATAGCGCGTGCCATTGCCGTCCGGTCCCTGGCTCGCGGCGGCGCCCACGCTGAGCACGCCGACGTCGCCGACCAGGACATCAGTACCGGCTCCGACTGAGGCGCCATCGTTATCGGCTTCGCCACGCAGCTCGCCGGTCAGGTTGGCGCTGATCCCGTGGCGTACCCAGCCATAGGCGATCGTCCCGCTGTAGTCGAAGTTTTCGATTCCATAGTTGAGCCGTCCGGAGCCCGCGCCCACCGAAAACTCGGTCAGTCCTGGTCGCAGCAGCTGCTGGGCTATGTAAAACGGCTGCGTGATCACTCGTTCCTGCCCGAACGGATCGCGCACCACCATGTTGAGTTCACCGGCGCCGGTCATCGTCGGCAGGTTGCTGATGGTGAACGGGCCGGCCGGAACATTCTGTTCGGCCACGCGCACGTTGTTGATCAGGATGTCTGCCGTGCTCGGCACGGAGGCCAGTCCGGACACTGCCATCAGCGGGTAGGTGACGAACCCCGGCTGCAGCCCGAAGTTCGTGCCGTATTGCACGCCGCCGAAGCGCACCGCGCGGCCCCACCAGCCGGGAGTCGAAATCGTGTCCCCGACGAGCAGCGTCGTCCGCTCCGGGATGTTGTCCCAGCGCCAGTTGACGTCGAGCACTGTCACCGTCTGCGGTGTTGCATTGGACGAGCGGGAATTGACGAGCAGGCCCGCGGTGCCGACCCCGTACGGACCGAAGATGCTGGCCGTGAGTCCCGCGCCGAGCGTGTCGGCGAAGGGAATGTCGTTGCTGCCGCTCAGCGCCGAGCTGCCGAAGATCCCGTAGTTCACGTAGCCGCCCCAGTTCGGCAGCTGCGGCGGCGGCGTCTGCGTGAACTGATAGGTGATGTCGTTCATCGCTAGCGCGCGCGGATCGGCGTTCAGGCTGAGATGCTGGAGCTTCTCGTCGAAGCTCCAGGCGAGGCCGGAAATCGCCGCCACCGGCACCATCAAGCGGCCGTCACGCTCCATTGCGATCGACGAGTCATAGCGGATCGCCAGGCGCGCGAGCGTCGCGCCATCGACGTGCAGGCTGTCACCGGTGCGCAGGATGTAGGCCAGTCCGTCGCGCCGCACACCGTTGTAGCTGACCGTGACGACCGCGAGATCCTGTTCCGCGGCCGCCGTCATCGCAGCAATATCGGTCGCGTCCGGTGCGGCGCGAACGGCCGCCGTAACTGCGAGACCGAAGGCCAGCAGCGCGACGCGACTAGCGCGCGGTCGCCACGGCGGCGTCGATCGGCCCGGCATTGCTTTCAGCCTGGAGTCGCAACTCGCTGCCGGCCGCGACGCGCTCCTTCGGGAGATCGAAGTGCCGCTCTCCGCCCGGCAGCACCGTGAAGATCGGCAGCTCCGAGACTTTGCGGCCCGCCTGCAGCACGACGGCGTCGGTGTAGCGGACATGGCCGGTGCCGCTGTTGCGCACGACCAGCCGCGAGGCGGCGGGCTCGAACACGTACACCGGGGCCGGCTGCGCCGATTGCAACGGTGCGACGAACAGTGGCAGGTCCATGCGCAGTGCGACGCGGAAACCGCTCGTATCCGGCGCGACCTTGAGCTGCGGGACCGGCACTTCGCTGACGAGCACGCGGTAGGCGCGCTCGCGCCGCGCGTCCGGCGCACCGCGCAGCGCGATGCGCACGACCTGCTTTTCGCCTTTCTGCAGCGTGAAGATCGCCGGGCTGACGATCAGGTCGCGCACATCGGCCTGGGCATCGACGCCGTCGGTCTGGGTCCAGGAGCGCTGCTGCACCTGCATCGTCAGCGCTGCCGGCGACGTGTTGATCACGTCGATGATGGCCGCGGGCGACTGCGCGGAGAGGTCGACCCGCAGGGGCGTGACGGTGAAGCTGCTTTGCGCCGTCGCGAGGCCGGTGGCCAAGGCAATCAGCCAGCCCAGAAGGAAGTGGTGTCGTGTCATGGTCCCCCAACCTGGCGCGTTGCGGCGCCGTGACATCCGTGAACTGCTGACCTCCATGGTCCGATGAACAACGGGCCCCGCAGGGCCCGTCGCCTTCAATCCAGGAAATTTCTACTGATCACGTCACCGTCAGCGTTGCAGTCACGGTATCGCTGAAGCTGCCAGCCCCTGGGAATTGAGGAGTGGGCACCGAGACACACAAGGGAATGGAGCGCGGTCCACCGGAGGCGCTGAACATCGGCGTGCCGGCGACGGTGTTTGTTCCGTCCCATTCCGTTCCGGGCAATGCCGGGCAGGTGTTGCCAACGGCTACGAGCGGCAGCGTCGGACGCGAAATGTTGTAGTTGATGAATTCTCCGCCGCCGTTGCTCATGCGCTTTGACCCGCCGGAGAAATTGCCGCCATCACTTAGTGACACGCTCACCGTGGCGCCCTTGTTACAGGTCAGGACGAGGTTGGTACCGGTGTTCGTGATTGTTCCGCTGATCAGCGTCAGTGTGCCGAGCGCCACGGTCGGACTATTGAGATTGCATTGGCTAGCGACGGTCGCAGTGATAGTGATCGTCTGCGCCATCGCAGACAGCGGCACGCCCCCGGCCAGCAAGGCCCCTGCGGCGATCAGGCGAATTGCTTTGTTCATCGAGTCTTCCCCAGAAAAGTCATTGCCCACTTTCGCGGGACCGGATGCTACTGGAGGAAGCGTACCCAGTTCACGGGATACTGATGCCCCGAATACCAGCCGCCCGGTTGGGCAATTTTGACCAGCCGGGGGATGAACGGCGTTTGAGCGGGATGGGTGGCTGCGGGCTTGGCCGAGGTCGACCGAAGGCCCTACCGCGGCCGCATCACCCGCGGCGGAAAGTAGGGTTTCTTCAGCGCCCGGCCCTGACCGAGGACGAATCCGGTCTGCTTGGCGAGCTTCAGCTGCTCTTCCCGTTCAATACCCGCGAGCACGAACGTTTCGCGTGTAAGGCCAAGGGCGTTGACTTCGCGTGACATCTCGAACCAGGTTTCCTCGCGGACCGAAATCGGCGCCAGCATCTTGGCGAAATCCGGGGCGACGAAGTCGATGGCGCTCATTTCCATGCTGGCGCGCGGTTCGGCGAAGCGGTAGCCGACCGGGACCTGGTAGCTGCGCAGCAGATCGATGAACTCGCGCACGCGGTACGGCCAGCGCAGCCGTTCCATCGCACCGCGCAGCAGGACAGACAAGCGATGCGTGGTGAGGCGGTGGCTGTCGAGGGTCCGCACGAGTGCTTCGAGCGAGCGCTCGACGGAGCCGAACGAGATCGTCACAGCGACGCGCTCGACACGCTCATTTTCGAGCATCGAGAACGCGTGCTCGAGTGCCGCAAGCTGGATCTGTGCGCGCAGCGAGCGATCAGGCTCGAAATCGGCGGTCCACACATAGAGCTCGTCGAACCAGCGCTCCGATCCCACGAGCGTGCGCGTTGGCCACACCAGCGCGCGCACCCGCGAACCAAAACGGCTCAGCGGATCGACAGTGGGGTCGACTTCGAGGTGGTGCGTACCGAGTTCGCGACGAGGTTCGGGCGTGGCCATGGTGTGTTCGCGTTCCTGGGGCGCGAACATCATTGGATTCTCTGACAAATCGATCGCCACATCCAAGCGCAGGTGTCAGCTTTTCGTCGGAAGTGCGGGAGGAGGGTATGGCAGCCGCACGGCGCGGCCCTGTCCAAGCTCAAAGCCGGCGCGTACGGCGCAGTCGCGCTGTGCACGTGACTCGAGTGCCCCGACGATGGTGGACTTGGTGTCCAGGCCAAGTGCGCGCACCTCGAGCGCCAGGTCGCTCCATGTTTCGGCGCGGGTGGTGGCGGGCGCCAATACCTTGACAAAGATCGGCTGGACCAGATCGACGCCGCTGATCTCCATGCTGACGCGCGGCGCCGTCAACCGGTAGCCGACAGCGATCTTCAGTCCGCGCAGCATGTCGGCAAACCCACGAAGGCGGTAGCGCGACCGCAGACGCTGCGGAGCGCCGCGCATCAGCACCAACATGCGGTGCGACACCAACACGTTGTTCTCGAATAGCACCGTCAGCGGTTCGAGCGCGCGTTCGATCGTCCCGAAGGAGATCGTCACGCCGATACGCTCGACGAGGTCATATTCCAGCCACAGGAAGGCATCCTTGATGGCTTCGATCTGGATCTTGGCCCGCTGCGTCGTGCTGGCGGAGCCGCCTTCGGTCCAGATATACAGTTCATCGAACCAGCGCTCGGCAGTGACGAGCGAACGTGTCGGCCACAGCGTCGCGCGGACAGCGCCGCGGAAACTGCTGGCCTGTTCGGCGGTCCCGGCTTCAAGCGGACTCGGGGGTGTCATGGCTCAAGGATGCCATCAATGCGGTATTTCGGCGCACTTTGGGGACTGCCGTCGGGCTGCCACCCTGATCCGATCGCCCGAGCGGCAGGCGTGTCGCGCCGTCAGTGTCCCCGGCGGCCCTCAGCCCGGGGTCCATAGGTGCTGAAGCGCTCGAGCACGCGCTGCATCTCCCCGGCATCGAGGCGGGGCGGTTCGCCAAGCGCGCATGCCGCGAGATAGATACCAGCCAATTGCTCGACCTCGATCGCCAGCGCCAGTGCCTGATCGAGCGATTCACCGCAGGCGATCACGCCGTGGTGTGCCAGAAGGCAGGCGCGTCGTCCGGCCAGCGCATGCAGCGCGTGGTCCGATAGCTCCTGGGTGCCGAAGGTGGCATACGGGGCGCAGCGAATGTCGGTGCCGCCGGCCATCGCCACCATGTAGTGGAAGGCCGGCAGTCCGCGGCCGTGGCAGGCCAGTGCCGTGGCATGCGGCGAGTGGGTATGAACGATCGCGTCGAACTCCGGCCGGGATGCATAGATGTCGCGATGAAAGCGCCATTCGGAGGACGGCGCCTGGGTGCCGGCGGCATCTCCCGCTATCGACACGAACACGATGTCCTCAGGCGCCAGATCGGTGTAGGGCACCCCGGTAGGCGTGACGACGAACCCGTGCTGTGCACCGCGGACGCAGCGCGACGAGACGTTGCCCGACTTGTTGACGTTGATGCCCGCGGCGTTCATCGCGCGGGCGGTCTCGATGACCGCACACCGGAGAGCAGGGCCGTCTTCGGCCGGTGCTGTCATGCGGCGCGCCGGTGTTCCGGACAGAGTTCGATTAGCCGTGCCGGCTCGACGATCCCGCGCTCGGTGACAATGCCCGTCACCAGCCGCGCGGGCGTGACGTCGAACGCGGGATTGGCGACCGCGGTCGTGTCGGCCATCAACCGCACGCCGGCGGGCGCGCCGGTGGCATCGAGTCCGTTCACCACCAGGACCTCGCTCGCCGCACGTTCCTCGATTGGGATCGTCAGGCCGTCCGCGATTGTCCAGTCGATCGTCGGTGAGGGTACGGCGGCGTAGAACGGCACGTTGTTGTCATACGCTGCCAGGGCCTTGAGGTAGGTGCCGATCTTGTTGGCCACATCGCCCTGCGCCGAAACGCGGTCGGCACCGACGATGACGATGTCGACCTGACCGTGCTGCATCAGGTGGCCGCCGGCGTTGTCGACGATCAGTGTGTGCGGCACGCCGTGCGCGGCCAGTTCCCACGCGGTGAGCAGCCCTTGGTTGCGCGGCCTCGTTTCGTCAACCCACACGTGCAGCGGAATTCCGTCGTCGTGTGCCGCATAGATCGCGGAGAGCGCCGTACCGTGATCGACCGCGGCGAGCCAGCCGGTATTGCAATGAGTGAGCACGTTGATCGGGCGACGAACACGGGCGTGCAACGTTCGCATCAGTGCCGCACCGTGTGCGCCGATCGAACGGTTCAGCTGGACATCTTCTTCGGCAATGCGCCCGGCTTCGTCCCAGGCCGCCGCCGCGCGCTGCGCCGCCGGCAGGGCCGCGCTCAGTGCGCGCAGGCGATCGAGGGCCCAGCGGAGGTTCACTGCGGTGGGACGGGCCGCCAGCAGCTGCGCGTGCGCGGCAGCCAGTGCGGTGTCCGAAGCATCGGAGCGCAGCGCCAGCGCCAGCCCGTAGGCACCGGTCACGCCGATCAGCGGCGCGCCACGCACCACCATCGTGCGGATCGCGTGCTCCACCGCGGCCGCCGAGGCCAATTCCCGCGTCTCGAACCGATGCGGCAGCAGGCTCTGGTCGACCACGCCGACTGCGCTGTCGCCGATCGGCCAGATGGAGCGCATGGACGTGCCGTTCACTTTCATGCGTCGATTGTAGGACTCGCCGTTGGCCTCGGCGGGACGACGCCACCAATGAAAAGCCCCGCACGGGGCGGGGCTTCGCATGGCGTGGAGTGCCGGTCAGAAACGATAGGCAATGCCGAGTGTGTACATGTCGACGTTGTAATCGGGATTGGTGCCGTCGTCGCCTTTGGAATGATCCCAGTCGAAGCGAGCCGTCCAGCTCGGCAAGAAGTCCCACGAGACACTGGCGCCGTAGATCATCTGGCCGCTGGTTCCACGGGTCGAGGCGTCGTAGGTCGTGATTGCGCCGGTCTGCAGGTCCTGCACCTGCGCCAGGCCGCTGATTTTGGACATCATCGATCCGTAGCCGACCCGCCCCATGATCGCGGCCGGGCCGATGGGAATGCGGCCGACCAGCGAAAGCGACCAGATCTGTGAGTAGACGTCGGCGTTGCTCGGCAGGGGAATGGTGCCGGCGGGGGGATTCAGAAGCACACCCTGCGTGTTGGCGGCACCGAAGTCGTTGAAGCCGCCTTCGATCCCGATGTAGGGCAGGAACATGTAGCCGGCGAAGAACTTCCAGGCAAACGGCGCGTCGTCACAGTTCAGACCCGGCGGAGTCGACGAGCACAGGTCCGGGTAGTTGCCGATACCCGCGCCGAAGCCGACATAGCCCTTGCCATCCTGGGCCTGCGCACTCGCGCTCGCTGCCACCAGCATGAGCGTCACGATGACTGCTCGCATGTTTACCCCTTCCTGAGTGAAACGCACCGCGCGAGTCTAGTGAGCCCGCATCGCGGTAGCAATGCGGGCATGCCGGGATTTGCCGTCAGGATGGTGGGCTTATCGCGTCTTCTGGACAGCGCGAAAACCCTTCGAGGTGCGTCGCCTCAGCGCCGGCTGCGCGCTTCCTCGGCCTCGATCTGCTTGTTGAAGAAGCGGCGGAACCAGACACCCATGCCGACGATGAAGACGATCGTGAACAGTGACATCAGACCGATGTCGGTGGTGAACAGCAGCTTCAGGGCTTCCATTACGGCTCCTCGGCAATCGGTGGGTTCGGGCCGGGCTCAGGCACGCGTACGCCGGGCCACCAACGCCGCGCGTTCGTTGCGCTCCTGGCATTCGGTGCAACGCGCCGCCGCCGGATTCGCGATCAGGCGTTCGCGCGCGATGTCGTCACCGCAATCAACGCAGCAGCCATACTCGCCTGTGGCAACGCGCTCCAGCGCGGCATCGAGCAGTGCCAATTCCTCGGCGTCGCGGGCGACATACGCGATGTCCATTGAGGTCTCGGCCTCGGCGGCCGCGTCGTCGTCGGTGTCGGCACGGCGATTGGGCAGCGCGGCATCGTCGTGCTGGTCGAGCCCGTGGCGGTGCAGGCGGTCCGAGACCGCGCCACCGACCTGGCTGCGCAGCGCGCGCAGGCGCGAACGCAGTGTCTCCAGCTCATGAGCCGACAGTGACATTTTGTTCCCCAACCCTCTGGGGCGAGGGTACGGGCCGCGATCCGCACCGCGTTGATGCTTGTCAACGTCATTTCGAGCCTTTACACCCTTGCGACCCGGCTTCAATCTGTTAAGGTGGAAGCTATGTTGCGGTGCCGCAACGCGTTGCTGGAGCCCTCCGGAGCCGTCCTGCCGACCGTTCCCACGGAGATCCTCACCTCATGAGCATGGACAGCGTTCACTATCTGCGACCGGCGATGATGCCGCGGTCGATTGCCGTGGTCGGCGCGAGTCCGCGTCACGATTCGCTCGGTCGATTCGTTTACACCAATGTGATGGCGGCGGGATTCAAGGGCGAGGTCTACGCCGTCAATCCGCGCCATCGCACGATCGACGGTCTTCCCTGCCTGCCTTCCCTCTCAGCGCTGCCGAGCAAGGTCGACCTCGCGGTCGTCGTGACGGGCGCGCACAACGTGCCGGGCATCATCGACGATGCCGGCCGAAAAGGCATTCCGGCCATGCTGGTGCTGTCGCCGGGTCTGTGCGAGGAAGGCCCCGAGCGGCGTGCGCTGGAGCGCGAGGTGCTGGAACGGGCCCGTGCGGCGCGTGTCCGGGTGCTCGGTCCGAACTGCCTCGGGCTGATGCGTCCGGACATCGGGCTCAATGCCAGCTGGGCCAAGACGATGGCGCGGCCGGGTGCGGTGGCACTGGTGTCGCAGTCGGGCGCGGTGACGACTTCGCTGCTGGACTATGCCTGGACCGCGGGCTTCGGCTTCTCATCGGTGATCGCCACCGGCGCAGAGTCGGATGTCTCGCTGGCGGAAATCCTCGACTACCTCGCCGGTGACCCGGTGACGCGCTCGATCCTGCTGTACATCGAAGGCATACACGACGCGCGACCGCTGATGTCCAGCATTCGCGTCGCTGCCAGCGTGAAGCCGGTCATCGTGCTGAAGGCCGGGCGGCACGCCGCAGGAGCGCGGGTCGTCATGAGCCATACCGGCGCACTGGTGGGCAATGATGCGGTGTTCGACGCGGCGCTGCGCCGAGTCGGCGCGGTGCGGGTGCCGAAGATCGGTCATCTGTTCGCGGCGGCCGAAGCGCTGGCCAACGGGCGACTGCCGCGCGGCAACCGGCTCGCGATCCTCTCCAATGGCAGCGGGCCAGGTGCACTGGCGGCTGACGCGACCGAAGATAACCATGTCGAGCTGGCCAAGTTGTCCGACGCCACGCGCGCAGCGCTCGACGCAACGTTGCCGCCGGGCTGGTCGCATTCGAACCCGGTCGATGTGCTGGCCGATGGCGATGCCGGTCGCATGGCCGGTGCGCTGCAGTTGCTGATCGATGATCGGGCCAACGACGGTGTCCTGGTGCTGTTTGCGCCGACGCCTCGAGTGGGCGCGGAACAGGCAGCGCGGGCGATGCTGCCGATCGCTGCGGCCGCGGAGAAGCCGGTCGTCAGTGCATGGCTGGGCGAGAAGGACGCAGGGCGTGGTCGCGCCGCGTTCAAGGCCGCCTCGTTGCCGGCACTGCAGAACCCCGAGCGCGGCGTCGAATGCTTCGGTTACCTCGCGCAGTACATCCGCAACCGCGAACTGCGGCTGCAGGTGCCGCCGCCGCGCATCGATGAACTGAAGTTCGACGTGCAGGCGGCGCGCCGGATCATCGATACCGCGCGCAGCGCTGGACGCCACACGCTGGACGAGCAGGATTCGAAGGCGCTGCTGGCCTCGTTCGGCATCGAGACGGCGATGGGCCTGTTCGCACGCAGCGCCATGGAAGCGCGGCAGGCGGCGCAGCAACTCGGCTTTCCGGTCGTGTTGAAGGTGCGCGCCGATGGAATCACGCACAAGAGCGACGTCGGCGGCGTGATTCTGGGGGTGCAGACTGCCGACGAGGTCGAGAGCGGGTTCGAGTCGATCGCACAACGGCTGGCCGAGCGTGCGCCGACCGCGCGCTTCGTCGGCGTGCTGGTGCAGAAGATGGTCATCCGGCCGCAGGGCCGCGAACTGATCGTCGGGCTCACGAGCGATCCGAACTTCGGCCCGGTCGTGACCTTTGGCATGGGGGGCATTGCGGTCGAGATCTTCAAGGACTCGGCGATGGCTCTGCCGCCGCTCAATGGGTTCCTGGCGCGGGATCTGATCTCGCGCACCCGGGTCTCGCGCATGCTGGAGGCGTTTCGCGGCGCGCCGGCAGTCGACATGGACCGGCTGATCGATGTGCTGCTGCGGGTCTCCGAGCTCGCCTGCGAAATCCCCGCGGTGCGGGAACTGGACATCAATCCGCTGCTGGCCGACGAGCACGGCATCATCGCGCTGGATGCTCGCGTGCTGGTGTCGGACGGGCCGCTGGCTGCCGATGCGAAATATTCGCACCTCGCGATCCACCCTTACCCGCGCGCGCTGGTCCGCGAGGTGACGGTGAAAAGCGGCCGCGTGCTGCTCCGGCCGATCCGCCCCGAGGACGCCGAGGCCGAGAAGCGCTTCATCAGCCGACTGTCGCCGCGCACGTCGTACCTGCGCTTCCACGCGCCGATACGTGAACTGACGATGGAGCGCCTGGTGCGCTACACGCAGATCGACTACGACCGCGAGATGGCGTTCGTGGTCATCGATACGACCGATGAGCTGCACGAGATCCGCGGGATCTCGCGCTATACCTGCAATCCAGACGGCAAGACCGCCGAATTCGGCGTCATCGTCGAGGACGCCTGGCAGGGGCGCGGCGTCGGCCATGTGTTGATGCAGGCCATCGAGGAGACGGCGCGCGCCCGCGGCCTCACGGAACTGATCGGACTTGTGCTGAAGGACAACGACGAGATGGGCGAGCTGATGCGCAAGCGCGGCTATGCGCCACACCGCGACGAGGAAGATCCGGGCGTTCTGCGCTACATCAAGCCGCTGGTCGAACCGGCGCCCGGACCGTTGGAAGCGGCGGCCGCGGAGTAATCGCCGGGCACGCCGCTGCCGACCCGCTGGCGGCTCTTACAATCCGCCGACACTTCATTCACGCGAACCGCAAGGTCGCGGTCCTTCGATGTCTCGCCTGATGCTCGCACGCCTGTTCTGGATGTTCGGATTGGTCGCGAGCTTGCTCGCCAATGCGCAGGCGCAGGCGCAGGCGCCGGACGCGAGGCGTGGATTCCTTTACGAGATCCGCAAGGGTAACCAGACGGCGCTGCTGATGGGCACAATCCACGTCGGCCGGCCGGAGTTCTATCCCCTGCCGCCTGCCGTGCTCGCGCATATCGACCGCGCTCAGACGATCGTGCTCGAAGCCGACGTCACGGATACCGCGCGCGCGATCACGGCGACGCAGAAGTACGCGGTCTACGCATCGGGCGAACCGGGCCTCGAGACGCGCCTGCCAGCGCCGCTGAAAGGCCGCATTGAGGCGCTCGCTGCACGAAACCAGCTGGACGTTGTGCCGCTGTGGCGGATGAAGCCGTGGATGCTTGGCAATGTCCTCGCGCTCTTCGAAGCGGCGCAGGCCGGTTACATGCCCGCGCTGTCGGTCGAGGCGTACCTGACTCGCATCGCCAAGCAGTCCGGCAAGCCGGTGCTGGAACTCGAAAGCATCGAGCAGCAGTTCGAACTGTTCGAGAGCGCCAGCTTCGCCACCCAGGTCGCGTTCCTTGAGGACGCCGTCAAAGCCGTGGAGACACGGAATGCGCGGCGCGAGATCAACCGTATCACCCAGGCGTGGGAGACCAGCGACCAGGCGGCGCTCGAGCGCCTGCTTGGCGAGATGCGCGCGCAAAACACGCCGGGCGCCCGCTTCACCGTGGATACGATCCTGCTGGGTCGGCATCCGGCCATGGTGCGCAAGATCGAGAGCCTGATGGCGGAAGGCCGCACCCATTTGTTCGCGGTGGGTTCATTGCATCTGCCCGGGCCGGACGGTCTCGTTGCGATGCTGCGTGCGCGCGGCTACACCGTGACCGCATTGTGAGGACACCGTGCAGGTAAACCGGGCGGCGACCAACCGCCTGGGCGTCAGTCTCGGCGGCACCGCGTGGGAACTGCTCGCCCAGCGCGCGGCGTTCTGGGTCGAACGTCGCTGGCTGGTGATCGCCGACGCTCATTTCGGCAAGGCGGCAGCATTTCGCGCGCGCGGCGTACCGGTGCCGCAGGGAACAACCACCGAGAACCTGTCCCGGCTTGACGCGCTGATCGCCGCAGTGCAGCCGCACGCCATCGTCTTTCTCGGGGACCTGTTCCACGCGCGCGAGTCTCATGCGCCGGCGACGCTCGCGGCGTTCCACGCCTGGCGCGAGCGACACCATCGGCTCGACATTGTCCTGGTCGAGGGCAATCACGATCTTTCCGCGGGCCTTCCGCCCGCCGGGCTGCGGATTCATTGCGAGACCGAGCCCTGGCGCGTCGGCACGATGGCGTTTACTCATCACCCGCAGTGGCTGCCGGACACGGCAGCGATGGCCGGTCACCTGCATCCTGCCGTGCGCCTGCACGGCCGCGCCGACGACACCGTCCGCCTGCCGTGCTTCTGGCTGCGCGACCAACTGACGGTGCTGCCCGCGTTCGGCTCGTTCACCGGGGGCGCCTGCATTGCTCGCGAGCCAGGCGAGCGCGTCGTCGCGCTCACCGATGATCGGCTGTTCGAGATTCCGGAGCTGCGCAGCGCCGCCTGATCAGTTGCGGGGCCAGAACAGGTAGGCGTCCATCGCCAGCACGCCGCTGTCGACGCCAGCATCGAGGTGCTCGACCATCGGCGCCGGTCCGGCGGCGCCGATCGCCACCATTAGCGGCAGGAAGTGCTCCGGTGTCGGGTGAGCGCGGCGGGCATGCGGCGCCTGCTCGAGCCAGCCGGCCAGCGCGGCACGATCGTCCGAACGCAATGCGTTGTCGACCCAGGTGCAGAACTCGCTGACGTACTGCTCGGGCTCGCGTTCATCGATCGACATCGAGCCGCGTCGGCGCGCATCGGCGATCCACTCGCGCAGGTTGTGGGTCAGATGCCCGGACCCGATGATGAGCACGCCGTCCCGCACCAGGGGTGCTAGTGCGGCGCCGACACGCAGATGATGGTCGGCGTCGAGCGAAGGCTGGATCGAGATCTGCGCGACCGGAACATCGGCCCCGGGGTAGAGCCGCAGCAGTGGCACCCACGCGCCGTGATCGAGACCGCGACAGCCGTTGGCGCTCGCGGTGAGGCCAGCATCGCGCAGCAGCTGCAGTGCGCGCTGCGCTTCGTCCGGAGCGCCTGGGGCCGAGTAACGGATCCGAAAGAGCTCCGGCGGGAACCCGCCGAAGTCGTGGATCGTCTCCGGCTGCTTCGAGGTGGCGACCATCGGCAGTTCCGTCTCCCAGTGCGCGGACGCGACGAGAATCGCCCGCGGCCGGGGCAGCCGCCGTCCGAGCTCAGTCCACGCTTCGCCTGCGCGTCCGGCGCTCACCGCGTGCATCGGTGAGCCGTGGGAAATGAACAGGGTAGGCAGCGAGCTCATGGGATTTTCCGGGCGGCGCTGTCATGCCATCAGCTTGCGCCTCCGGCATGACAGCGACAGGTTGTTCGGGATCTACTTGGCGAGTCCCTCTTCCTTCAGGGCCGTGTGCACGTGCGGACGCGCGGCGACACGTGCAACAAAGGCCTGCAGCGCCGGCCAGCGTGCCAGATCGATGCCGGTGTACTTGGCCCAGTTGATAACGGTGAACAGGTAGGCGTCTGCCACCGTGAAATCCGGACCCGTCAGGTACGGCTTGTCGCCCAGCTGCTGAACGATCCAGTCGAAGCGCGCCGCGATCTTGTCGCGGAACTTTGCCTTGGCTTCGTCGGGCATCGACGGGTCGAACAGTGGCGAGAACTGCTTGTGCAGTTCGGACGTGATGAAGTTGAGCCATTCCTGCAGCTTGTAGCGTTCGATCGAGCCGTTGGCCGGGGCCAGCTTGCTCTGCGGTGCGCGGTCGGCCAAGTACTGCACGATGGCCGGGCCTTCGGTCAGGCGCGTGCCGTTCTCGAGTTCGAGCAGCGGCACATAGCCCTTGCCGTTGATCGACAGGTAATCGTCACCGGTCACGGTCTTCTTGCCCTTCGTGTCGACGCGCACCAGCGTGATCGGCAGCCCCGCTTCGCGGGCAACGATGTGCGGCGACAGCGAGCAGGCGCCGGGGGAGTAGTAAAGCTTCATCAATTTCTCCTGTACCTGGATCTGTTCCAGTAGGTTCTGCCAGCAAGTTACGTGACTCAGGCGGCCTGCAGGCGCGCTGTCGGGCGACCGGCAATGCGGTTGCCGAGTGCGTAAGCGCCGTCACCGAGCAGGACCTGGACGATGAGGGTGACCGTCCAGAACGCGGGGTATTCCCAGCCACCGTTGGGTCCGGAGAAGAGCCAGCCGTTGCCCGCGTGTACCCAGGTGGCACCGATCAGGACCGGAACCAGTGCCGCTGCGACCCAACGCGTGCCGACGCCGAGAATCAGCAGGACGCCTCCCAGAAGTTCAGCGCCGACGGTGACATAAGCGAGCGCAGACGGCAGGCCGAGCGACTGGAAGAACTGCACCGTTCCGGGCAGCGTAAAGACAAGCACCTTGAGCAGCGCGTGTGCGACGAGCATCGTCCCGAGTGCCACGCGCAGGATCAGTGCGGCGTAGGGGGCAGTCTTGGTATCGATCATTTGAATCTCCTTCTGGGTTGGCTGTCCGGCGTGGTGCCGGGATGAGCGAACTGTAAAAGTCCCTGAATCAGAGATAAAGGCGCAAATGAAGGAAATATTGTCCCAAAATTTGGGATAATGAACGGATGGACCGCTGGCTGGCCATGGAGGCATTTGTCCGGATCGTCGAATCCGGCAGCTTTGTCGGCGCGGCGGAACGTCTGGGGCTCTCGACCTCGTCGCTGTCGCGTCTGGTGGCCGACCTGGAGCAACACCTCGGAGCCCGGCTGCTCAATCGCACGACGCGGCGGCTCTCCCTGACTGAAAGCGGCCAGTCCTATTACGAGCGTTGCGTCACGCTGCTCGCCGACCTGGCCGAGGCCGAAGCGGTTGCGGGACTGGCCGCTGCCGAGCCGCGCGGCACGATCCGGCTGACCTGCTCCTACAGCATGGCCGAACAGCGGGTCG
The DNA here is from genome assembly GCA_963791235.1 of uncultured beta proteobacterium. GTDB lineage: Bacteria > Pseudomonadota > Gammaproteobacteria > Burkholderiales > Burkholderiaceae_F > JALORV01. The sequence continues at coordinate 571,433 of CAWBRW010000029.1, forward strand.
CTCCCGCAATCGCCGCCTTCGCCGAAGAGCACGCGCAGGTGAAGTTCGAACTCATCGTCTCTGACCGGATCGTCGATCTCGTGGAAGAGGGCTTCGACCTCGCGATACGGGTAGGTCAGGTCGGCAGCGATCGCCTGGTGGCGCGCCGCCTCGGATCAATGAAGCTGGTGCCCTGTGCGGCGCCGGCGTACCTGGAACGGCGCGGCGTGCCGCTTACTCCGGCGGATCTCGCCAGCTTCAATGCGCTGACCTATGCGTACTCCAACGCGCCGCGGCTGTGGCGCTTCACCGATCGCCAGAACCAGGTCCAGGAAGTGCGCGTCACCGGCAGCCTCCACGCCAACAGCGGCGACGCGCTGCGTTCCGCGGCCATCCGCGGGCTCGGCATCATCAACGAGCCCGATTTTCTGCTGCGAGAAGCGCTCGATCGCGGCGAACTGGTACGCATCCTCCCGGAATATGAAGCCGGCGGGGGCGATATCTGGGCCGTGTACCCCAGTCGCAGACACCTGTCGCTGAAAGTGCGCCTGTTCGTCGACCACATCGCCCGCACATTCGCCGGGTCCCGCGGCGATTTCGCGCTGCACCAATAGGCCTCGCCCTCTAGAGCCCCGGTTGACCGGGGGGCCGTATCTCGGAAATAGTACGAACGTTCGTTTTCTTGAGCGGCCGTACCCGCGGCCGGGTGATCCACCGCATGCCCATCGCCAGCGCGCTGAGTTCCATCGCGACCGCCCTGCGTCCCCGCAAGGGCGATCAGACGCGCGCGGCCATTGTCGAGGCGGCGCTTGCCATGGCGAGCCGCGACGGGCTCGAGGGGCTGACGATCGGCACGCTGGCCGACCAGATGCAGATGAGCAAGAGCGGGGTGTTTGCGCACTTCGGCTCGCGTGAGGACCTGCAACTCGCCGTACTGAAGGAGTACGTGCGGCGCTTCGTCGACGAGGTCCTGCGTCCGGCCGTGAAGAAGCCGCGCGGCCTGCCGCGGCTCGAAGCAATCCTTGACCGCTGGGTCGGCTTCCTCGCGCGCGAGATCACGCGTGGCTGCATCATGATCGCCGGCGCGGTCGAGTACGACGACCGCCCGGGCCCGCAACGCGACGAGATGGTCGCGATCATCACCGGCTGGAAGGCGGAACTGCTCAAGGCGATCCGCCAGGCCGTGTCAGAAGGGCACCTGAAGCGCTCGGTCGACGCGCCCCAGATGGTGTTCGAGGTCTACGGACTGATGCTGGCGATGCATCAGGACGCGCGCCTGCTGCGTTCGGCCGACAGCGCCAAGCGCGCCCGCGCCGGCCTGCGCCGCCTCATCGACGACGCATGTGCCGACGAAGTTCGGCCACCCCCCGGTTCAACACGCCGCCCATCCAGGAAGAGGGCGGTTCGCACCACGAAGTAAGGAGAACAGCAATGCCGTCCTACAAGGCCCCGTTACGCGACCAACAGTTCGTACTGCACGAAGTGCTCGGCGCAGTCGACGCGCTCAGGGAAATGCCGCGCTACGCCGACCTCGATGCGGACACCGTCAACCATGTCATCGAGGCAGCCGGCAAGTTCTGTGAGGACATGCTGCTGCCGATCAACCGCACCGGTGACGAGGAAGGCTGCACCTACGATCCGGCAACGAAGTCGGTGAAGACGCCGAAGGGGTTCAAGGAGGCGTACGACGCCTTTCGCGAGGCCGGCTGGCAGGGGCTGGCCGCGGAGACCGAATACGGCGGTCAGGGCCTGCCGCACCTGCTGCAGATCGCGTTCTATGAGATGCAGTACTCGACCAACCAGGCGTGGGCGATGTATCCGGGACTGACGATCGGCGCCTACGAGTGCCTGCTGAAACATGCGGCGGAGGAGCAGAAGAACCTGTATTTGCCGAAGATGACATCGGGCCAGTGGACCGGGACGATGTGCCTGACGGAGCCGCACTGCGGCACCGACCTCGGCATGCTGCGCACCAAGGCCGAACCGCAGGCCGATGGCAGCTACAAGCTGACCGGCGAGAAGATCTTCATCTCCTCGGGCGACCATGACATGGCCGAAAACATCATTCACCTGGTGCTGGCACGTCTGCCGGATGCGCCGCACGGCACCAAGGGCATCTCGCTCTTCATCGTGCCGAAGTTCGTCCCCGAGGGCACGGGCGAGACCGCGAAGATCGGCGCGCGCAACGGCATCTTCTGCGGTGGCCTGGAGCACAAGATGGGCATCAACGGCAACGCCACCTGCCAGATGATTCTGGACGGTGCGACCGGCTGGATGATCGGCGAGCCGAACAAGGGGCTCAACGCGATGTTCGTGATGATGAACGGCGCGCGCCTGGGCGTCGGCGTGCAGGGCCTGGGCATCACCGAGGTCGCCTATCAGAACGCGGTGGCGTACGCGAACGACCGGATCCAGGGCCGCTCGCTCGCGGGTCCCACCCATCCCGAGAAGCCGGCCGACCCGATCATCGTGCACCCCGACGTGCGCCGGAAGCTGCTCACCGCACGCGCCTACGCCGAGGGCGGTCGCGCTTTTGCCTACTGGGTGGCTCTGATGGCCGATACCCAGATCTCGCACCCCGACGAGGAGCGGCGCAAGTTCGGAGCGGACATGATGTCGCTGATGACGCCGATCGTGAAGGCGTTCATGACCGACAACGGCTTCCTGTGCGCATCCGAGTGCCTGCAGGTCTTCGGCGGACATGGCTACATCCGCCAGTGGGGCATGGAGCAGTTCGTGCGCGATGCACGCATCAACATGATTTACGAGGGTACCAATGGCATCCAGGCGCTCGACCTGATCGGCCGCAAGATCCTGATGGACAACGGCGCCAAGCTGCGCGCGTTCGGCAAGATGGTCACCGAGTTCATCGAGGAAAACGGCACGCACCCGGACATGGACGAATTCGTCTCGCCGCTCGCCGACATTGGCAACAAGGTGCAGAAGCTGACGATGGAACTCGGCATGAAGGCGATGGCCAATCGCGACGAAGTCGGAGCGGCGGCGGTCCCCTACCTCCGCGTGGTCGGCCACCTCGTGTATTCCTACTTCTGGGCTCGCATGGCCAAGGTGGCGGTCGAGCGGGTCCGGGCGGAGGGTGGAGGCGTCGATCCGTTCTACAAGCACAAGCTGATGGTGGCGCGGTTCTACTTTCAGCGGCTGCTGCCCGAAACGGCAACGCTGATCCGCAATGCGCGGGCCGGCTCTGCGACACTGATGGAACTGCCGGCCGAGGCGTTCTGACGGCCTCGACTCGTCGACCGAACAAGAACGAAAAGAACTGTCCAGGAATCAATCGGAGAATGAAATGAGCAACTTCGTCGTACGCAAGGTCGCCGTGCTGGGCGCCGGCGTCATGGGCGCGCAGATCGCGGCGCATTGCGTGAACGCGCGCGTGCCGGTCGTGCTGTTCGACTTGCCGGCCAAGGAAGGCCCGAAGAACGGCATCGTGATGAGGGCCGTCGAGAACCTGAAGAAACTGAACCCGGCGCCGCTCGGCAACAAGGAAGACGCCCAGTACATCCAGGCCGCCAACTACGAGGAACACCTCGAGCTGCTCAAGGCCTGCGACGTCATCATCGAGGCGATCGCCGAGCGGATGGACTGGAAGCACGACCTGTACAGGAAGGTCGCGCCATTTGTTCGCAGCGATGCGATCTTCGCCTCGAACACGTCAGGGCTGCCGATCGAGAAGCTTGCCGAGGTGATGGACGCGAACCTCAAGGCGCGCTTCTGTGGCGTGCACTTCTTCAATCCGCCGCGCTACATGCACCTGGTCGAGCTGATTCCGACGCCGGCGACGCGTCCGCAAATCATGGACGACCTCGAGACCTTCCTGACGTCGACGCTCGGCAAGGGTGTCGTGCGCGCCAAGGACACGCCGAACTTCATCGCCAACCGCGTTGGCATCTTTGGCATGCTCGCGACGATCAAGGAGGCCGAGAAGTACGGGCTGGCCTATGACGTCGTCGATGACCTGACCGGCTCCAAGCTCGGCCGCGCCAAGAGCGCGACGTTCCGCACGGCCGACGTGGTCGGCCTCGACACGATGGCACACGTGATCAAGACGATGCAGGACACGCTCCCGGCGTCGATCGATCCGTTCGCCGCGCATTTCGCGACGCCGCCGGTGCTGAAGACCCTGGTCGAGAAAGGCGCGCTGGGCCAGAAGGCGGGCGCTGGCTTCTATCGCAAGGATGGCAAGGCCATCAAGGTGCTGAGCCCTACGAAAGGCGAGTACGTCGAGGGCGGTGGCAAGGCCGACGAGCTGGTCGTGCGGATCCTGAAGAAGAAGGACCCGGCCGAGCGTCTGAAGCTCCTGCGGGAAACCGATCACCCGCAGGCCAAGTTCCTGTGGGCCATTTTCCGCGATGCGTTCCACTACATCGCGGTGCATCTCGAAGCGATCGCTGACACCGCGCGCGACGTCGATTTTGCATTGCGCTGGGGTTTCGGCTGGAGCACCGGCCCATTCGAGACCTGGCAGGCGGCCGGCTGGAAACAGATCGCCGAATGGGTGCAGGCTGACATCGACGCCGGCGAGGCGCTGTCGAAGGCGCCGCTGCCGAAATGGGTGTTCGACGGACCGGTCGCCAAGGCCAACGGTGTGCATACCGCCGAAGGTTCATGGTCGCCGGGGAAGAAGAAATTCGTGCCGCGCCTAATGCTGCCGGTCTATGCGCGCCAGATCTTCCGCGCTCCCCTCGCGGGCGAAGGCGCGCCGACCGGTGCAACCGGCGGCAAGACGGTCTTCGAGGACGACGCCGTGCGCCTGTGGACGCTCGAATCCGGGCTCCCGGCCGAGGTTCTAATCCTGTCGATCAAGACGAAGGTTCACGCCATCGGCCCGGGCGTCATCAACGGCATGCTGAAGGCCATCGATCTCGCCGAGTCGCAGTACCGCGGACTCGTCATCTGGTCGCCCGATGATCCATTCTCGGTTGGCGCCGACCTGCAGGCGATGATGCCGGTGTTCATGTCGGGTGGCGCCAAGGCGATCGGCGCCGAAGAGAAGAAGATGCAGGACGCGTACATGCGGCTCAAGTACGCGCAGGTCCCGACCGTCGCGGCCGTCAGCGGCATGGCACTCGGTGGTGGCTGCGAGCTGATCCTGCACTGCTCCAAGGCGGTCGCCTCGCTCGAGAGCTACATCGGCCTCGTCGAAGTTGGCGTCGGCCTGATCCCGGGCGCCGGCGGACTGAAGGAAGGTGCGCTGCGCGCGGCCCAGGCGGCGCAGGCCGCCGGCATGACGGATGTCTTCCCGTTCATGAGGAACTGGTTCCTCAACGCTGCGATGGCCAATGTCTCGAAGTCGGCGCTCGAGGCCAAGCAGATGGGCTACCTGCGATCGACCGACCTGATCGTGTTCAACAACCACGAGCTGCTGTGGACGGCGATCGGCGAAGTGTTCTCAATGCACGCCACCGGCTACCGGCCGCCGCTGAAGCCGATCGGATTCCCGGTGGCGGGTCGTGGCGGGGTGGCGACGATCAAGGCGCAACTCGTCAACATGCGCGATGGCGGCTTCATCAGCCAGCATGATTTCTTCATCGCCAGCGGTATCGCCGATGTCATGTGCGGCGGCGATGTGGAGACCGGCGCGATGGCCGACGAGCAGTGGCTGTTCGATCTCGAGCGCAAATTCTTCATGACGCTCGTGAACCATCCCAAATCTCAAGAGCGAATGATGGGGATGATGTCCACGGGCAAGCCGGTCAGGAACTGACCGGTCTCACCCTCGACAACTTTCTTATGTGGACGCAAGAGGGGCTTGCCAGCCCCTCCTGGACCTCCCCGGCAACAGAATGAAGAGTTGGAGCTAATCGAAATGACCCGACAAGTACAGGATGCATACATCGTCGCCGCGACGCGCACGCCGATCGGCAAGGCGCCAAAAGGCACATTCCGCAACATCCGGCCGGACGACCTGCTGGTGGCGGCGATCCGCAATGCCATGTCGCAGGTGCCGAGCCTCGACCCGAAGGCGGTGGAGGACGCGATCATCGGCTGCGCGATGCCGGAGGCGGAGCAGGGACTCAACATGGCGCGCGTCGCCGTGCTGCTCGCCGGACTGCCCAACAGCACGGGCGGCATGACGATCAACCGCTTCTGCTCGTCCGGACTCAACGCGGTCGCGATCGCGGCCGACCGGATCCGCGTCGGCGAGGCGGACGTGATGATTGCCGGTGGCGCCGAATCGATGAGCATGGTGCCGATGACCGGCAACAAGCCGGCGTTCAACCCGGCCATTTTCGCCAAGGACGAGAACTACGGTATCGCCTACGGCATGGGCCTGACCGCGGAGAAGGTCGCCGCGCAGTGGAAGATCACGCGCGAGATGCAGGACGAGTTCGCGCTGCGCTCGCACAAGAACGCGATTGCCGGCATCCAGTCGGGCGAATTCAACGACGAGATCACGCCGATCGAGGTGGTCGAGAAGTTCCCGAATCTTGCCACCGGCGAACTTGACGTCCGGACTCGCACCGTGAAGCAGGACGAGGGCCCGCGCGCCGACACGACGCTCGAGGCGCTGGCGAAATTGAGGCCGGTTTTCGCGGCCAAGGGCAGCGTCACCGCCGGCAACAGCTCGCAAACCTCGGATGGCGCCGGCGCGTTGATCGTCGTGTCCGAGCGTGCGTTGAAGCAGTACAACCTGACGCCGCTGGCGCGCTTTGTCAGCTTTGCGATCAAGGGCGTGCCGCCGGAGATCATGGGGATCGGTCCGAAGGAAGCCATCCCCGCCGCGCTGAAGCTCGCCGGACTGAAGCAGGATGACCTCGGCTGGATCGAACTGAATGAGGCGTTCGCCGCCCAGGCGCTGGCCGTCGTCAAGGATCTCGGACTGAATCCGGACGTCGTCAACCCGATCGGCGGCGCTATCGCCCGCGGGCACCCGCTCGGTGCCACCGGCGCCATCCGCGCCGCGACGCTGATCCACGCGATGCGCCGCAGGAACATCAAGCACGGGATGGTGTCGATGTGCGTCGGCACCGGGATGGGTGCGGCCGGGATCTTTGAGTTGGTGTAGTAGGGAGAATCGCGTGTACGCGGCGGCGCTGCCGCCGCACGTGCACGCGATTCGAGGAAATTGGCGGGCCGCCTTCGGGCGGCCCGCGTGTCAACTTCTGGTTGCGCGCCTTACGGCGCGCGGAATGCGGCGGGTTGCTTCCTCCCGAGGGCTCGCCGCAGCAACGGAGCGTGGATGAAGCACTCGACCGTCGTCACCGACGATGGGGTCAAGCTATCGGCGCATACCTTTGGCGACGTGCATGCGGCGCGCGCCGCGGTACTGATCGTGCCGGCGATGGGCGTCGAGCAGCAGTACTACGCACCGTTCGCCCACTGGCTCTTCGAACAGGGTTACTTTGTCGTCACCTTCGACTACCGCGGCATGGGGCACTCGCGTCACGGCTCGCTGCGCGCCTTGAAGGCCGACGTCATGACCTGGGCGCAGAACGACACGTCGACCATGGTCGACTGGGTTGGCGGCACCGTCGGCAGCAAGCCGTTGCTCTGGGTCGGGCACAGTCTCGGCGGGCAGATCCTCGGCCTGCTGTCGAATGCGGAGCGGGTCGCCGCGATGGCCACCGTCGCGACCGGCAGCGGCTACTGGCGCGAGTACACGCCGGGCCTGAGGCGCCTCGCGCCCCTGCTCTGGTATGCGATCGTGCCAACGCTGCTGCCGCTGTTCGGCTACTTTCCCGGGCGACGGCTCAACATGATCGGCGATGTGCCGGCGGGCGTGATGCGGCAGTGGCGTTCGTGGTGCCTGGATCCGGAGTACCTGTTCGGCGTCGAGGACGCGCAGTGGCGTGTCACCTACGCGCAGCTTCGACAGCCTATCCTCTCGCTTTCGTTCACGGACGACGAATACATGTCGGCACGCAACATCGAGTCACTGCACTCTTTTTATTCCGGCGCACCCCGAACAATGCGCCGCGTCGATCCGAAGGCGCTCGGCGCTGACCCCATCGGCCACTTCGGCTTCTTCCGGCGGCGCCAGGGTGCGACGCTGTGGCCCATTGTCGGCGACTGGCTCGCCGCTTCCATCCGCTGAGGCCGCCATGGGTGTCGCCGCGCGTTTCTACGAGGCTTTCATGGTGCGGGATTTCTACACCATGGGCCTGCTGTATGCGAACCATGCCACGTTCCGCGATCCGGTGTTCCCGCGCCTGACGGCTCAGGGGGCGCGGCTGATGTGGCAGATGCTTCTGTCCGAGGCCGAGGACCTCGAGGTGGACGTCAAGATCCTCGAGGACACGCCTGATCGAGCACGTGTCGACTGGACGGCGCGCTACACCTTCACGCCGACCAAACGCCTGGTGGTGAACCGAGTCCACACCGAGATGGTCATTGCCGCCGGCAAGATCGTGCAGCAGGTCGATAGCTTCAGCTTCTGGCGCTGGTCCGGCCAGGCGCTGGGCTGGAAGGGCTGGCTGCTCGGCTTCACGCCGCTGGTGCGCGACAAGGTGCAGCGCCAGGCCGCCAAGTCACTGACGGAATTTGCGCAGTTCGTCGCACTGACCGGACGCGACGGCAAGTAACCAGGAGGAACCGTGAGTATCGAAGTCAGCACCAGCAACGGCGTGGCGCGCATCGGCATTGCGCGCCCGGAGAAGAAGAACGCGATCACCGTCGCGATGTACCAGGCGATGGCCGATGCGATCGGCGCCGCGCACGAAGACGGCACCGTGCGCGCGATCCTGATCCACGGCGAAAAGGACGTGTTCACCGCGGGCAATGACCTCGAGGATTTCATGAAGAACCCGCCGGCGGGCATGGATGCGCCGGTGTTCCAGTTCATGCAGGCGCTCGGCCTCTCGGAAAAGCCGGTCGTCGCCGCGGTCAACGGCGCCGCGGTCGGCATCGGCACGACGATGCTGATGCACTGCGACCTCGTCTACTGCGCTGACAACGCAATGTTCTCGATGCCGTTCGTTTCGCTCGGCGTGTGCTCGGAATTCGCCTCGAGCCTGACGATTCCGCTGGCGGCCGGCTACCACAAGGCGGCGGAAAAGCTGCTGCTTGCCGAGCCGATCAGCGCGGAAGAGGCGGCGGAGATGAAGATCGTCAACCGCATCCTGCCGCCAGGCGAGGTCCTGGATTACGCAGTCAGGCAGGCGGAGCGCTTCAATGCGCTGCCGCCGGCGTCGGTGCGCGAGACCAAGCGCCTGATGAAGCTTTCGTGGCGCTCGATGACCGAGAAGCTGATCATGGAGGAGGCCAAGTCGTTCGAGAAGATGCTGCGCAGTGCCGAGGCCAAGGAGGCGTTCTCTGCGTTCTTTGACCGGCGCAAGCCGGATTTCTCGCGCTTCACCTAGGCCGGGGGGTCGCGATGCCGTTGCGCCACGAGATGACTCTCGACAAGCTGAACAGCCGTTCCGGCGACAACCTGCCGGGCTGGTTCAGCATGAAGGTCGTCGAGGTGCGCGAGGGCAGCTTGACGATGGAGTACGTGATCCGCCCACAGTACCTCGCGCCCAACGGCTTCCTGCACGCGGCGTCGGTGATTGCGCTGGCCGACACCTCGGCCGGTTACGCGACGATCGCCCATTTGCCCGATGGTGCGACCAACTTCACGACGATCGAGCTGAAGTCCAACTTCATCGGCACGGCGACCGAAGGCACGCTGCGCTCGGTTGCCAGTTGCGCGCACCAGGGGCGGACGACCCAGGTGTGGGACGCGGTCGTCACGCATGTGGAAAGCGCGAAGACGATCGCGTTGTTCCGCTGCACCCAGATGATCCTGTGGCCCAGGGGCTGATCTGCGCGATCGATGCTGGATATCGCGACACGGCTGGCGCTCGGTCCGCTGCTGATGGCGCAGGCCACGCGCCTGCGCCAGACGGCGGTGGACCTGCCCGAGCCGCGCGGGGCGCGACGCGGCACCGCAGGGCGCGGCGCGCCAGTGCTGCGGCTGCTGGTGGCCGGCGACTCGAGCGCGGCCGGTGTCGGCGCACGCACGCAGCGTGACGCGCTGGCGAGCCCGCTTGCCGAGCGGCTGTCGTCGCGGCTGGGTGGCGCGGTGCGCTGGCAACTGGTGGCCGAGTCGGGCCTCACGTCCGAGGGTGTGTTGCAGCGGCTGATCCGCGCGCGGCCGCGGCCGGCCGATGTTGCCGTCGTCATCGTCGGCGTGAACGACATCACCAAGGACGTGCCGCTGGCGTTCGCCATCCGCCAGCGCAGCCACATTGCCGACTGGCTGCAGGTCCATGCGGGCGTGCGCCACGTCGTCTTTCCGGCGCTACCGGAAATGGAGAAGTTCCCGGCAGTGCCGAAGCCGCTTGCCTGGTATGCCGGACAGGCGGCCCGTCGCAATAACCGGGCACAGGCGCGCTGGGCCGCGCAGCAAGCGGGCGTCACCCACGTGAATATGGATAGCGTGGCGCGCGCAGACCTCTTCTGCGAGGACGGATTCCATCCCGCGCCAGCGCTGTACGCGCGCGTCGCCGACCGGCTGGCCGATCACATCATCGACCTCGTGCGCCCCGCTGCTGCCAACCCCTTCGTCACGGAGACACCATGAAACTCAAGGGCAAGACCATCTTCATTTCCGGCGGATCGCGCGGCATCGGACTCGCGATCGTGAAGCGCGCTGCGGCCGACGGCGCCAACATCGCCATTGCCGCGAAGACGGTGGAGCCGAATCCGAAGCTACCGGGCACGATTCACAGCGCGGCAGCGGAGATCGAGGCGGCCGGCGGCAAGGCGCTGGCGATAAAGTGCGATATCCGCGAGGAAGAGCAGGTGGTCGCCGCGGCGAAGAAGGCCGCCGAGACCTTCGGCGGCATCGACATCCTGGTCAACAACGCGAGCGCGATCAACCTGACGCCGACCGAAGCGACGCCGATGCGGCGTTTCGACCTGATGTTCGGCGTCAATGTGCGCGGCACCTTCCTGTGCACGCAAGCCTGCCTGCCGTATCTCAGGCAGTCGGGCGAAAGGAAGCGCAATCCGCACGTGCTGACGCTGTCGCCGCCGCTCAACATGGAGCCGCGCTGGTTCGCGCCGCACGTCGCCTACACGATGGCGAAGTACGGTATGAGCATGTGCGTGCTCGGACACGCCGAGGAGTTCCGGCCCTATGGCATCGCGGTCAATGCGCTGTGGCCGCGGACGGTGATCCAGACCGCGGCGCTGCAGATGATCCCCGGCGTGCGGCCCGAACACTGCCGTACGCCCGAGATCATGGCAGACGCGGCCTACGCCGTTATCACCTCCGAAGCCGGGACGACGACCGGCAACTTCTTCATCGACGACGAGGTGTTGAAGAAGGCAGGCGTGACGGACCTGAGGAAGTACTCGGTGGTGCCAGGCAGCCGCCAACTGATGCCCGATCTGTTCCTCTGAGCGTCGGGCGGCTTGAAAAGCCCGGGCGGCGCCCGTCAATTCTGCGAGCCAGCGGCCTGCGTGGCATAAGGGCGTCCGAGGACGCCCTTTTTTGTTGACTGCCCGCAGTCGTGCACGGCGTTGCCTGAGGTAGATTCGACGCGTCGGGGGACCCCATGAAGACTCCATTGAATCGACTGCCGGCCACACGGCTGGCGCGCATGATCGCGGCCCATGAAGTGAGCTGTGAGGCGATCACCCACTCCTTCGTGGATGCGGTCCACGAACACGAAGGCGAGGTCAGGGCGTTCTCCTGGTTCGAGCCGGCGCGCGCGCTCGAGACCGCGCGCGAGCTGGATCGACTTGACTGGCGCGGACCGTTGCACGGGCTGCCGATCGCGGTGAAGGACAACTTCGATACGGCCGACATTCCCAGCGAATACGGGTGCGCGATCTTCCTCGGGCATGTGCCACAGGCTGATGCCGCGAGCGTCGCGGCGCTCCGCAGCGCCGGTGCCTATGTGTTCGGCAAGACGGTGACGGCCGAACTCGCGAACTTCACGCCGGGGCCGACCCGCAACCCGCGCGGACTTGAGCACACGCCGGGCGGGTCGTCGAGCGGCTCGGCCGCCGCAGTGGCCGCGCACATGGCGCCGTTTGCCATTGGCACCCAGACTGCCGGTTCGGTGATCCGGCCGGCCTCGTTCTGTGGCGTGGTCGGCTTCGTACCGACGCGTGGCCTGGTGCCGCGCTCGGGCGTCAAGGCGGTCTCGGACACGCTGGACGTCGTCGGCGCGTTCGCCCGCAGCGTCGAGGACGTGGCGTTGATCGCCTCGAGTCTGGCGTTGCAGCCGCAATGGCAGCATGCCGCGGCCAAGGCGCGCGCTCCCGCGATCGCGTGGACCGCCACGCCATGGGCGGCGCAACTGGCCCCATCGATGCTCGCCGCGCTGGAACGAGTGGCTCGCCTGCTCATGGCTCGCGGAGCGCGCGTGCGCGAGGTCTCATGGCCCTATGAACCCGCCGGCAACGATCCGGCGTTCGCGCGGCTGGCCGACGCCCAGAGGACGATCCAGCTGTTCGAAACCGCACGACAGCTCGGACCGGAGGCGCAGTACCGCCGCGAACTGCTCTCGAGCCGTCTCGCGGCGCTGATCGATGAAGGGCGCGGTGTTTCAGCGCCCGCCTATGTCGAGGCGCTCGAGCTGGGGCGCCGCTGCGCGGCAGCGCTGGACTCGCTCTACGGCGATGCTGACATCCTGCTGACGCCGAGCGCCCCCGGCGAGGCCCCACACGGGCTGGGCGCGACCGGAGATCCGCAGTTCAACCGGGCGTGGCATCTGTTGGGTGGTCCGCAGATCAACATTCCGGTTCCGCACGACATCGCCCACGGCGAGAGCGGACTCCCGCTCGGGCTGCAAGTGGTTGCGCGTCCTGGCGACGACGAGCGTGCGCTGGCTGCGGCGAGCTGGATCGAAGCCCAGCTGGCCACCTACTGAACTGCAGCACATGGCTGTCATCCGCGACAGGATTCCCCACTTCTCGACCTCCGTACCGGTGGTTGTCATCGGTGCCGGCGCCGCCGGCGCGCTGGCCGCGCTCGCCGCCCGCGACGTGGGTGGAAAGGTGCTCGTGCTCGATCGCGACACCTCGCCGACCGGTGCTACTGCCTATTCGTCCGGAATGATCCCGGCCGCCGGCACCCGCGCGCAGCAGTCGCGTGAGATCGATGACTCCCCCGAGCACTTCGCGCAGGACATCCAGGCGAAGTCCAACGGCCACTCCGCGAAGCATCTGGTGGAGGCGTATACGCGCAGTGCCGCAGAGACAATCGACTGGCTCGAAACGACGTGCGGCGTCAGCTTCGAACTGGTGGAGGGCACGCCGCCCGGACATTCGGTGGCGCGCATGCACGCACTCGCCGACCGCGGCGGGACCTCCCTGTTGTCGGCGCTGTACCGGACACTGGCCGCCCGCGGCGTGCGTATGCAACCGGGTGCCTGTGTCACCGATCTCTTTGTCGACGGCGAGCAGCGCGTGCGTGGCGTGCGCTACCGGCGCGGCGAACAGGAAATCGTCGATGTCGGCTGTTCGGTGCTCGTGCTTGCGACCAACGGCTTTGCCGGCAATGCCGATCTCGTCGCGAAATATCTGCCCGACGTGCGCGCGCTGCCGTTCGCCGGGCACGCCGGCAGCCAGGGCGACGCCCTCGGTTGGGCTGATGACATGGGCGCGGCCACCGAAGACATGGACGGGTTCCAGGCGCACAGCTCGGTCGTGATGCCCCAGCGGCTACAACTGCCCTGGGCGCTGATGACCGAAGGAGCGATCCAGGTGAACCGTCTCGGTGAGCGCTTCGGCAACGAACACGAAGGCTATTCGGAGAGCGCGCTCTTCGTGCTGGCGCAACCGGAAGGCATCGCGTTCAACATCTATGACGAGCGGATTCACGAGGTGGGACTGGCCATGCCGAATTACCCGGAGGCCGTCACCAGGGGATTGATCAAGCGCGGCGCCACGCTGCGCGACCTGGCTGAATCGCTCGGAATCGACCGCAGCGGACTGGAGCAGACGGTGGCGCTCGTCAATGCGCTCGCGTTCGAAGATGACATGGATGATTTCGGTCGCCCGTTCCGCGCATCGCAGATGCTGCTCGGACCGTATTACGGCGTGCAGGTCACGAGTGCACTGCTTGGTACCGAAGGCGGGCTCGCCATCGACGCGGGCGGTCGGGTGCTGCGGCCCGACGGCACAGCGCTGCCGAACCTCGTGGCGGCCGGCGGTGCGGCGCGCGGATTGTCCGGCGACGCCGGGGGCGGGTACCTCGAAGGCAATGGCCTGCTGGCGGCAGTGGTCGGCGGCTACCTTGCCGGACGGACCGCGGCAGAACTGGCGTACTGAGAATCCGCCGGGCGGCGCCCCGGCCAGCTGTTTACAGCGTCGGCAATGGCCGCGGCTGGCGACGTTCGTCGGTGGCGACGTACACCAGCGTCGCTTCGGTCACCTTGACCACTTCCTTTTGCAGGCGATTGCGCTCGGCGTAGACCTCCACGTCCACAGTGATTGAGGTGCGGCCGGTCTTCAAGACGTTGGCATAGAAGCTGACGAGGTCGCCGACGAAAACCGGATGCTTGAACAGGAACGACGTCACCGCGACGGTCGCCACGCGACCGGAGGCGCGTCGTGCTGCCGGAATCGCGCCGGCAATGTCGACATGCGCCATGATCCAGCCGCCGAAGACATCCCCATGGATGTTCGCGTCCGATGGCATCGGCATCATGCGCAGCACCGGCACCTGGTCGTCTGGCAGTTGCTCGGGGTTCATCGCTGTGGTTCTCCGGCGTTGGAATTGAGGGCTGCCCGCGCCATGCGGTCGACGGTGGCCGGACTGATGAGCTTCAGCCACAGCCCGACCCGCTCGCGCAGGGACATCACGACTTCGCGCCGCCGACGGCGGATGCCGTCGATGATCAGGCGCGCGCACTGATCCACCGGCATGGCATTGTCTTCGGACAACCCGGAAACGCCTGCGGGCTCACCGCGCCCGTTCCAGCCACGGCGACGTACCTCCGTGGCGACGATACCCGGATAGGCAACCATCACGCCGACGCCGTGATCCGCGGCTTCGATGCGCAGTGCATCGAGGAAGCCGGCCTGCGCGAACTTGCTGGCGCAATAAGTCGTTCGCTCCGGCACTCCGGTGCGGCCGGCCATCGATGCGACGCCGACGATCAGGCCATGCGATTGCTTCAGGTGCGGGTAGGCATGGCGCACGCACCAGATCGTTCCCATCGTGTTGATGCGGAACAGGCGCTCGAAGGTCGAGAAGTCCTCGATCGCATCGAAGCGCGCGTGCATTGACACCCCAGCATTGGCCACCAGCACGTCGATTCCACCGAAGGTCTCGACCGCGCGTCCGATCAGGTTCCGACAGGCGTCTTCCGAGGTCACATCGGTGGGTACGCCGATCGCCTCGGCACCGAGCGCGCGGCACTGGTCCCGGACTTTGTCCAATGCGTCGACCCGGCGCGCTGCCAGCACCAGCCGCGGCCGCTCGCGCGCCAGCTGCCGCGCGAGTTCTGCCCCGATGCCGTCGCTGGCGCCCGTGATCACAATCACCTTGGTTTTGAAGGGCATTTCAATGCGCGTGGATAATTGCGCGATGCTGTTCCTGAAGCTTGGCAAGTGTACGCACGACTCGGATCGTGACCTGCGAACGCGATCTCGTGCGCGACGGCTGGAGCGACGGCGTGCCGTCAATCACCCTCCCGCCTGGCGGGAGGGCAGGGTGGGTGCCGTGCCGTTGTGTTTCGGCGGAGCGCGCGGCCGCTCCGAAGCGCAGCCGACAAATTGGTCGTTTCCGGCCCGAGCGCACGTGCGACGCGCGCAACGCGTCGCGTACGCAAGGACCGACTGACGATGCGCTGGTCCCCTCCCAAGGAAGCCCTGCCGTCATCCCGCGCCGAGCGCGATGACTGGCAGACCTTGCGCATGCTGTTGCCCTATCTGTGGGCCTACAAGGGGCGCGTGCTGTTTGCGCTCGGCTGCCTGGTGGCGGCCAAGCTGGCGACCGTCAGTGTCCCGATCCTCCTGAAGGGCATCGTCGACACGCTAGCGCCGGCGGCGAAGTTGGCGACCGATCTGCTGGTGGTGCCGATCGCGCTGGTCGTGGCCTATGGCCTGCTCCGGCTGTCGACGTCGCTCTTCACCGAGCTGCGCGAGTTCTTCTTCGTCAACGTCACGCAGGCGGCGATGCGGACGCTGGCGCTGAAGACCTTCCGCCACCTGCATTCCCTGTCGCTGCGTTATCACCTCGAGCGGCGCACCGGTGCGGTGACGCGCGAGATCGACCAGGGCATCCGCGGCATCTCGTCGCTGATCAGCTTCACGCTGTACTCGATCCTGCCGACGCTGATCGAGATCACGCTGGTCGTGGCGTACCTGGTGTGGAACTACGAGGTCTGGTTTGCAGTGATCGTCGGCGTGAGCCTCGTCGTCTACATCGTGTTTACGGTCAACGTGACCAACTGGCGCACCGTCGTGCGGCGGCGCTGGAACGAACTCGAGACCAAGGCGCAGTCGCGCGCGGTCGATTCGCTGCTCAATTTCGAGACGGTCAAGTATTTCGGCAACGAGGACTACGAGGCGCGTCGCTACGACGAGACCCTGGCGGCCAGCCAGCGCACTGCGGTCATGTCGCAGCAGTCGCTCAACGTGCTCAATGCCGGCCAGCAGCTGATCATCGCGGTCGCGCTGACGCTGATCCTCTGGCGTGCCGCGGTGGGTGTCGCCGAAGGCCGGATGACGATCGGCGACCTGGTGCTGGTGAATGCCTTCATGATCCAGCTCTACATCCCGCTCAATTTCCTCGGCGTGATCTACCGCGAGATCAAGCAGAGCCTGACGGACATGGACCGGATGTTCCTGCTGCTCGACCAGAACCGTGAAGTCGCCGATGCGCCGGACGCACGTCCGCTGCACGTCCGCGGCGCCGAAGTGCGCTTCGCGCATGTGGATTTCGCCTACGATCCGCGCCGGCAGGTGCTGCACGATGTGGACTTCACGATTGCCGCTGGCACGACAACGGCAGTCGTCGGCGCGACCGGGTCCGGCAAGTCCACACTGGCGCGGCTGTTGTTCCGCTTTTACGACGTGGGCGCTGGCGCAGTCCTGATCGATGGACTGGATGTGCGCACAGTGACGCAGGAAAGCCTGCGGGCGGCGATCGGCATCGTGCCGCAGGACACAGTGCTGTTCAACGACACGATCGAGTACAACATTGCGTACGGCCAGCCCGGTGCCCCTCGCGAGCAGGTGATCACGGCGGCACGCGCGGCGCACATTCATGACTTCATCGAAACGTTGCCGGATGGCTACGGCACTCTGGTCGGCGAACGCGGGCTGAAGCTTTCGGGCGGCGAGAAGCAGCGCGTCGCGATCGCGCGCACGCTGCTGAAGGATCCGGCCATCCTGGTCTTCGACGAGGCCACCTCGGCGCTTGATTCGCGAACCGAGCGCGTGATCCAGCAGGAACTGGAAGGCATCTCGCGCAGCCGCACGACGCTGGTGATCGCCCATCGCCTTTCTACGGTGGTGCACGCCGACCAGATCCTGGTGATGGATCACGGCCGCATCGTCGAGCGCGGCACGCATGGTGAGTTGCTGCAGCGGCGTGGGGCCTATGCAGCGATGTGGGAGATCCAGAGCCGGGAGCGTGAAAAGTCCGAGGTGACGCCCGACGAGATCCGCGCGGCCTGAGCACGGGCCGCGGCGACCGGGACTACACTCGCCGCACGCATCTGGAGATGAGCGATGGACACGCGATGGGCGCACGCCGTGGGCGCCGCGATCACCTGCGCTGCCATCGCGCTGGCGTCCGGCCCGGTGTGCGCGCAGACCTCGGCGCCGGTCAAACCACCGCCGACGATGCAGAAGATCCGGGATTCCGGGGTCGTCACGCTCGCGCACCGGGAATCCTCGATCCCGTTTTCCTATCTCGATGCAAACAAGCGCCCGGTGGGATACGCACTGGACCTCTGTCAGCGCGTTGTCGAGGCCCTTAGGCGGGACCTCAAGGTGCCAAACCTGCGGGTCGAGTACCTCGCGGTCACGCCGGCCCAGCGCATCCCATCGATCGCCGAAGGCAAGGCGGACCTGGAGTGCGGCAACACGACAAACACGGCGGCACGACGCAAGCAGGCGGCGTTCACCGTCACGCATTACTTCGCCGGCGGCCGGCTGCTGGTACGCGCTGATTCAGGCATCCAGCGCCTCGCCGAGATGCGGGGCAAGACGATCGTCGTCAACGCCGGGTCAACGCACGCGGCGTTCCTGGCCCGTGCGCAGGAAAAGGGGCTCTTCGGCGGGCGGGTCGTCGAAGCCAGGGATGCCGACGCCGCATTTGCCGCACTGGAGGCGAAGCGGGCCGATGCCTACCTGCACGACGACATCGTGCTGTTTGCACTTCGCGCCAGCAGTAAGGACCCGAACCAGTGGAACGTCGTCGGCGAGTTCACCACGGTCGAACCGTTGGCGATCATGCTTCGCCAGAACGACCCGGAGTTCAAAAATTACGTCGACCTGGTGCTGTCGCGGGCGATGATCGACGGCGAAGTCGCCGTGCTTTATCGCAAGTGGTTCCAGAGCCCGATTCCACCGAAGGGCGTGAATCTCGGGATCCCCGTGAACCCGCTGTTGCGCGAGCAGTTCACCTTCCCGACCGACAAGGTGGGCGACGAGATTGGTGGCTAAGCCATCTACCGCGTCCCTGGTCCGGCCGGGGCAGGGGCGCCGGACCCCCGTGGCAACCCTGAATTGGCACGAAAGGTGCGTACTTGGGCTGGGTACGCTAGATTTCTCGTTCGGGCGTAACTAGACGCACGAAAACAGTGCAACACGCACACACCCGCGCGGCGGGTATTCGAAAAAGGAGCGAAGGATGATTAAGAGTGCAGGCAGGATCCTGGCCGGGGGACTGGTCGCCGCGGCGGCGCTGGCGACGGCCCCCGCGCACGCAGGGAAGACGCTTGATGCGATCAAGGCGCGCGGTAGCGTCGTCTGTGGTGTCAACACCGGCCTGGCCGGTTTCTCCGCGGCAGACAGCCAGGGCAACTGGACCGGTCTCGACGTCGACATCTGCAAGGCCGTGGCCGCGGCCGTCCTGGGCGACGGCAACAAGGTGAAATGGGTACCGCTGACGGCGCAGGCCCGCTTCACTGCGCTGCAGTCGGGCGAGATCGACATCCTGTCGCGCAACACCACCTGGACGCTCACGCGTGACGCCTCACTGGGCCTGTTCTTCACCGGCACCACCTATTACGACGGCCAGGGCTTCATGGTCCCAACCAAGGGCAAGATCAAGAGCGCCAAGGACCTCAAGGGTGCCACCGTGTGCGTGCAGTCCGGCACGACGACCGAGAAGAACCTGACGGACTTCGCGCGCGCCAACAACCTGGCCATGAAGCCGGTCGTGTTCGAGAAGGTCGAAGCCGCCACCGGAGCGTATTTCGCCGGCCGCTGCCAGGCCTACACGACAGATGCCTCCGGCCTTGCCTCGGTGCGCAACAAGGAAGCGCAGAATCCGGATGATCACATCATCCTTCCGACACTCATTTCGAAGGAACCGTTAGGCCCCGCAGTGCGTCGTGGCGACGACGAGTGGTACACGATCGTCAAGTGGGTGGTGTTCGGCCTGATCGAGGCCGAGGAGTACGACATCACGAAGGCCAACGTCGACAAGATGCTGGCGGAAAGCCAGGACCCGGTCATCATGCGGATACTCGGCAAGAGCGAGGACACCGGCAAACTGATGGGGCTCGACAAGAACTGGATGGTCAATGCGCTGAAGGCTACGGGTAACTACGGCGAGATCTTCGAGCGCAACGTCGGCCCGAAATCGGCGCTGAAGCTGCCGCGAGGCCTCAACAACCAGTGGAACAAGGGCGGGTTGATGTACGCCCCGCCGGTGCGCTGAGGTATCAAGCCTGAGTCGGCCTGCGGCGCGAGCCGCAGGCCGCTCTGCAAAGCGGTCACGAGCGCGTCCGCTTTGCAGAGTCGAAGAAGACGAAGTCTCACCGGAGGAGGAACTCACGTGTCGCAGGCCGTGCCGGGGCGTGCCCCGCCAAAGCGGCGTGACTGGTCGTGGCGCAGCCAGGCCTTCCGCGGGCTCGTCTACCAGATCGTCGCGATCGCCCTGATCGGCCTGGTGGTCTGGTTCCTCGCCCACAACACGCAGGAAAACATGCGTGTGCGCGGCATCCAGAGCGGCTTCGGCTTCCTGAACACGCCGGCCGGCTTCGACATCGGCGAGCCACTGTTCAACTACGACGCGCTCGATCCGTACTGGAGGGCGTTCCTGGTCGGCATCGGCAATACGCTGCGGGTCGCGATCATCGGCATCATGATGACGACGGTGCTGGGCGCACTGCTGGGCATCGGACGCTTTTCGCGCAATGCGCTGGTCCGCGGACTCTGCTACGGCTATGTCGAGCTGTTCCGCAACATTCCGGTGCTGCTGCAACTCCTGATGTGGTACCTGGTGTTCACCGAGCTGCTACCGGACCCGTTCGATCCGGTGAAGGCCTTCGGAGTGTTCTACCTGAGCAAGGGCGGCTTCCAGTATCCGGTGCCAGTATTGGGCCTGGGGCAGGGGCTGGCGGCGGTGGGTGCGCTGATCGGCATTGCGATCGCCTGGTTCTACCGGCGCTGGGCCAGGCGCAAGTTCGAGGCAACCGGTCACGTGCGGAGCATGTTCTGGGTGCCGGTGGGCATTGTGCTGGGGTGTTCCGTCATCGGCTGGATCATCGGTGGTGCGCCGACGGCGTGGAACCTGCCGCACCAGGACGAGGGCATGGTGGAAGGCGGCGCCGCGCTGACGCCGGAGTTCATCGCGGTCCTGCTGGGCCTCGTGTTCTACACCTCGTCGTTCGTTGCCGAGGTCGTGCGTGCCGGCATCCAGTCCGTGTCGCACGGACAGATCGAGGCGGCGAGCAGTCTGGGCTTGTCGCGCGGCCACTCGATGCGCCTCGTCGTTCTGCCGCAGGCGATGCGCGTGATCATTCCGCCAATGACCAACCAGTACCTGAACCTGACCAAGAACTCGTCGCTCGCGGTGGCAATCGGCTACCCGGACGTCGTCTCCATCGCCAACACCGCAATCAACCAGACCGGCCGAGCCGTCGAGTGCATCGCGATCATCATGGCCGTCTACCTGACCACGTCGCTTACCACCTCGGCGATCATGAACTGGTACAACAAGCGCGCAGCGATCAAGGAGCGATGAACATGCGTCTCCTTGCTTTTGTTCCTGCGCCGGGCGCCCGGCCGCCCGAAGCGCGGCGCACCGACTCCAGTCGCTCGAGTGCACGTGCGCCGCACAGTGGCGCGTACACGAGAGCGAAGCTTTCATGAGCGCCGTCTTCGAGCCGATCCCGCCCCGCGTGGCGCCGATCAGGCAGGCCGGCGCCATCGCGTGGGTGCGGCAGAACCTGTTTGCCGACTGGAAGAGTGCGCTCGCGACGATCGTTGTGATCGGGCTGACGATGGTTTACCTGCCGCGGCTGGCCGACTGGGCGATCTTCCAGGCGATCTTCGAGCCGAATGCCGATGTCTGCCAGCAGGCACGCGGAACCGGCGCGTGCTGGGGCGTGATCGCGGAGAAATACCGGTTGATCATCTTCGGACGCTACCCGTACGAGGAACAGTGGCGCCCTGAACTCGCGACGGTGCTGCTGGTCGGGCTGCTGATGGCGAGCTGCATGCGCAAGTTGTGGAAGCCGTGGCTCGCACTGGTCTGGATTGCCGTTCTGGCCGCATTCTTCGCGCTGATGTACGGTGGCGTCGCGGGACTCTTGGTCGTGACGACCGATCGCTGGGGCGGTCTGCCGTTGACGATCATGCTGGCGTCGCTGTCGATCGTGCTGGCGTTTCCGCTATCGGTGCTGGTGGCGCTGGGCCGGCGTTCCCGGCTGCCGGCAATCCGCACGTTCTGCATCATCTATGTCGAGCTGATCCGCGGCGTGCCGCTGATCTCGGTGCTGTTCATGGCGAGCGTGATGTTTCCGCTGTTCATGCCGCAGGGCCTCACGATCGACGTTCTCGTGCGGGTGCTGGTCGGCATCACGCTGTTCGCGGCTGCCTACATGGCCGAGATCGTCCGTGGTGGCTTGCAGGCGATCCCGAAGGGGCAGGTCGAAGCGGCCGATTCGCTCGGCCTGACCTACTGGCAGACGCAGCGCAAGATCGTGCTGCCGCAGGCGCTGGCGATGGTGGTGCCGGGCATCATGAACAACTTCATTTCGATCTTCAAGGACACGTCGCTGGTGACGATCGTGTCGCTTTACGAGCTGACCGGTGCGCTCGGCCTGGCGCTCAACTCGGATGCCGACTGGCGGCCGTTCAAGATCGAGGGTTACCTTTTCATCACGCTGATCTACTTCATATTCTGTTTCGCGATGTCGCGTTACAGCCTGTGGGTGGAGAAGCAGCTCAACCGCAGCAAGACCCGCTAGCCGAAGGCGCCGCCATGACGCATCCCATCATCTCCTTCGACAAGGTCAACAAGTGGTACGGCAATAACTTTCACGTGCTGCGCGACATCGACCTGCACGTGAAGAAGGGTGAGCGCATCGTCATCTGCGGGCCGTCGGGCTCCGGCAAGTCGACGCTGATCCGCTGCATCAATCGGCTGGAGGAGTACCAGGAGGGCATGCTCAAGGTCGACGGCATCGAGCTGACGGACAACATCAAGGCGATCGAGAAGATCCGCCGCGAGGTCGGCATGGTGTTCCAGCAGTTCAACCTGTTTCCGCACCTCACGGTCATGGAGAACCTGACACTGGCGCCGATGTGGGTCGCCGGCATGCCGAAGGCCGAGGCCGAGGAGCGGGCAATGACTCAGCTCAAGCGCGTACGCATCGCGGAGCAGGCGCAGAAGTACCCGTTGCAGCTCTCGGGTGGCCAGCAGCAGCGCGTGGCGATCGCACGCGCGCTGTGCCTCAAGCCGAAAGTGATGCTGTTCGACGAACCGACCTCGGCGCTCGACCCGGAGATGATCAAGGAAGTGCTCGACGTGATGATCGAGCTGGCCGGCCACGGCATGACGATGCTGTGCGTCACGCACGAGATGGGGTTCGCCAAGGCCGTCGCCGATCGGGTCATCTTCATGGACGAGGGCCAGATCGTCGAGCAAAACACGCCGCACGAGTTCTTCGACAACCCGAAGAACGAGAGGACGAAGGACTTTCTCTCGAAGATCCTCGGCCACTGAGTACGCGGCCACGGGCCGCGAGGCATCATGCCGGAGCTGTCCTGGTTGCACTGGGGGACGATCGCGATCGTCGCGGACTGGGCGATCCGCATCGTCATGCTGCCGATCGTTCCGACCCGGCGGTCGCCAGAGGCCGCCAAGGGCTGGCTGCTGCTGATCTTCTTCCTGCCGTGGGTCGGCCTGTTCGCCTACCTGCTGATCGGACGACCGCACCTTCCACGCTGGCGGCTCGAACGACTGCGAGACTATGTCGAGCGGATGGAGCCGCTGCGCGGGCGCCTGGCGACCGTTCCCGGGATCGAGCCGCCGCCAATTCCGATCGCCTACGAGCCGAGCGTACGGCTCTCCACGGATCTCGCCCGCATGCCGAACTTCGGCGGCAACGCGGTGGAGCTGCTGACGGTTTACCAGGACATCCTCAGACGGATCGCGGTGGACATCGACGCCGCGCTGGAAACGGTTCATCTCTGCTATTACATCTTCCAGCTCGATGCATCGACCGAGCCCATCGTCGCCGCGATGGCACGCGCCGTCCGGCGCGGCGTGCGTTGCCGCGTGCTCATCGATGCATTCGGATCGCGTCCGTCGATTCCGGTCGTCGTTCCCCACCTGCGGGAACTGGGCATCGACACGTTCATTGCCTTGCCGTTTCGCTGGCGCAAGCCGGAACGCCTCGACCTGCGCAACCACCGCAAGATCGTCGTCATCGACGGCGGCATTGGCTACACGGGTTCGCAGAACATGGTGAGCCCGGATTTCAAGCCGGGGCTCAACTACAGTGAACTGGTCGCGCGCATCGAAGGACCCACGGTCCTGCAGCTGCAGCTGGTGTTCGGCGCCGACTGGTACGTCGAGACGCGCGAGTTCATCGGAGACGACAAGCTGCCGCCAGTGCGGATAGCCGGCGACTGCCCGGCGCAGATCCTGCCCAACGGCCCGGCGTCATCGACGCAACGGGCGCAGCGCATGGTCGTGAACCTCGTCTATGCGGCACGCCGCCGGATCGTGATCACGACGCCGTATTTCATCCCGAGCCAGGCATTGCAGGAAGCGCTCGAGACGGCGGCCCAGCGCGGCGTCGAGGTTCACCTGATCGTCGACCACCGCAAGGACCAGTTCATGGTGGCCAATGCCCAGCGGTCCTACTACGAATCACTGCTTGCAGCCGGTGTGCGGATCCACGCCTACGGCGAGGCGTTCCTGCATACCAAGGCCGTGTCGGTGGATGGTGAGATTGCCTGGGTGGGGTCGTGCAACATGGACCTGCGCTCGTTCGAACTGAACGAGGAGGTGATCGCGCTCTTCTACAGTCGGGAAATCGCGACGCGGCTGCAGGCGATCGAGGAGGGCTACATCCGCTGTTCGGAGCCGGTGTTGCTGGAGGCTTGGCGCCAGCGCCCTTTCCATGAGCAGCTGGTGCAGAACCTGATGCGGCTGGTCAGTCCGCTGCTGTAGTTTCGATGTGGCTGCGTGCGTCAGCAAAACGCTGGCGCACGCAGATCCTGGCCAAGCTCAGCCTTCGCCCACCCTCGGGTACTCGCCGGACATCGAGGACGTCGCGATGCTGTCGAAGTCGGACGATGGGACGGTTGAGCAGCCCGCCAATGCGGCGACGAGCAGCGCCGCGCCGATGGCGGCATAAATTGAAGGCTGGGTCGAACTTTTCTCGTGGCGTTTCATCTTTCACCTCTCCGAACCCCGCTAAGGGAAGGTTGATCTCTGAATGAGCGCCGAAGCGGTTGCTTGCGACGTGGATGCACAGTAGAGGCCCGTGGGTCGAAGCGCGCTGGCAGAAGCCACCTCTGCCATGCGGAGGATCCGACAACGTGAGGTCCGATTAGGCGGCGATCGGTCGCGCGAGGCGCCGCTGTGGCCGCGATCACCGATAATCGCGCCTTCGCCGACCCAGCCCCTGCCTTCCATGTCAGTCATCGATCCGGCCGTCGTGCCGGCAGCGCGCACCGCAGTGTTGCCCTACGCGGCCACGATCTTCCTGTCGGCATTCCTGCTGTTCCTGGTGCAGCCGATCATCGCGAAGCAGATCCTTCCATGGTTCGGTGGATCCTCGGCGGTGTGGACCACCGCACTGGTGTTCTTCCAGTCGACGCTGCTTGCCGGTTACGCGTATGCCGATTTGACGCAGCGCCTGGGCGTGCGGCGCCAGGCGCTGCTGCATGTCGGCCTGCTGCTGCTGTCCTTGCTGACCTTGCCGATTCTCGCGTCGCCGGATTGGAAGCCGCAGGGCGACGAGGCGCCGATCGTGCGCATCCTGCTGCTGCTCGTCGTCACGATCGGGCTGCCGTACTTCCTTCTCTCGACAACGACACCACTGATGCAGGCCTGGTACTGGCGACGGTTCCGCACAGAAGTCCCCTACCGGCTGTTCGCACTTTCCAACTTCGCGTCCCTGCTGGCGCTGCTCGGCTTCCCGGTGCTGTTCGAGCCATGGCTGACCCTGCCCCAGCTTGGCTGGACCTGGTCGCTGCTGTACAGCCTATTCGTGCTCATCTGCGCAGCGACCGCGTGGCTCTCACTGCGTGCCGCGCATGCCGGCGAAGCGCTCGACCTCCCGCGCGCGGAAGCATCGGCGGGGCCGGAACTGACGCTCTCGCTGCAACTGCGCTGGCTGGCGCTCGCGGCCATGGGTTCGGTGATGCTGCTCGCCGTCACCAACCATGTCACGCAGAACGTCGCCAGCGTGCCGTTCCTGTGGGTGATGCCGCTATCCCTCTACCTGCTCACTTTCGTGCTGGCGTTCGACCACCCGCGCTGGTATCGACGGACGCTCTTCGTGGTCGCGGTTGCCATTGCGGTTCCGGCGATGGCGTGGCTGATCCCGTCGCTGAACCTCAAGCTGGCGGCCTCGGTGTTCTTCGTCGGGTTGTTCGTCGCCTGCATGTTCTGCCACGGCGAACTGGCGCGGTTGCGTCCGGACCCGCGGCACCTCACACGCTTCTACCTGATGATCTCGGTGGGCGGTGCGCTCGGTGCCGTACTGATTGCGATCGTTGCGCCGTTGACGCTGCGCGGCTATTTCGAAGTCAACATCGCGCTGGTGCTGCTGGCGCTGCTGATCCTGCTGCAACTGCCTGGCTGGAAGCGCCTGATTGGTGTCGCCGTCGTCGGTGTCACGGCGTATTTCTCGATCGAGGGCGCGTACCAGTATTCCAGGGGCCTGCGCGTGATGGAGCGCGACTTCTACGGCGTCGTGCGCACACGCGACTCGGCCGAGCCGGTACCCTACCGGGCGATGCTCCACGGCGGCATCATCCATGGTGGCCAGTTGCTGGGCGACGCCTTCCGCAACACGCCGAGCGACTACTTCGGTCCCGGCTCCGGCTATGGGCGCCTGTTCGCCGCCCTGAACGACGTGGAACCCGGTCCGCGGCGCGTCGGCATCATCGGCTTGGGTGCCGGCGTCGTGGCGTCCTACGGCCGTCGCGGCGATACCTTCACGTTCTACGAAATCTCACCGCGCGTTGTGGATGTCGCCGGCACCGAGTTCACATTCCTGCGCGATACGCCTGCCCAAGTCGAGGTGATTCTCGGCGACGGCCGCCTGTCGCTCGAGCGCGAGGCGCCACGGCGCTACGACGTGCTGGGCATCGACGCGTTCTCCGGCGATTCGATTCCGATGCACCTCGTGACCCGCGAAGCCATGGCGCTATATGAACGGCACCTTGCACCCGATGGCGTCATCGTGTTCCAGGCCACCAATCGCTACATCGATCTGTTCCCGGTTGTTAAGCGACTGGCGAATGAAGTAGGTATGGAGGCCGTGCTGGTCTCCGATGTGCCGTCCGATGCCGGCAACGGCCCGGACTACTGGCTGTCGGCCACCGATCAGATTCTGGTGACCCGAGATCGCCGGCTGCTCGAGTCCGATGCCCTGCGCTACGTCACGACACCGATCGCCGATCGCCCAGATCTCGCGACCTTCACCGACGCACACCACAACCTGTTTCGCATCCTCAAGTAGGCCGGGTGTGACTATCGAGGGGAAATCAGCGGCGTCTTGACCTTGTCTTTGGCGCGGGCGCCTGAACCGCCGCTTCCCTGCGCAGCCAGGTGACGAACCGCACGACCTTGCTCCACTTGTCGTGCGATTCCGGGTAGACAAGGTGGTGTGCGTGGACCTGGATTCCTTTCCGATCGGGGAAGACCGGCACCAGATCGCCGTTTCGCAGGGCCCTCTCGGACAGGCGGGCGCTCTCCAGCGCCACGCCCAGTCCCTGTATGGCTGCCTCGATCACCAGGTACGCGCGATCGAATCGCAGTGCGTAAGTGGCAGGACTAAGCGGAACGCCGTGGGCCGCGAACCAGCGCGGCCATTGAACGACGTTGATGTCGGAAAAGATCAGCGGCTGCGCGAGTAGCTGTTCGGGGCTGCGCATGACGGCGCGCCCCAGCAGGGTCGGACTGGCCAGCGGCAACATCTCCTCGTCGAAGATCGTCTCGACGTGCAGCTCGCCCCACTTGATCGCGCCGTAGCGAATATCGAGGTCGACATCCCCGCGCGAGAAATCGGAATGCGTGTGCGACGCTGAGAGCTGGATGCGCAGGTCCGGATGCTCGGACAGGAACGCCGGCAACCGCGGCATCAGCCAGAGACTGGCGAAGCTCGGCGAAACGTGGATACGCAGAACCTCGACGCCCTCGGCGTGGCGCGCGTTATGTGCCGCACTCGCGATCAGCGCCAGTGCGCCGGTCACGTCATTCTGGTAGCGCTCACCTACCGGCGTGAGCACCAGCCCGCGCGAGGTTCGCTCGAAGAGCTTCCGGCCGACAAAGCCTTCCAGGTTGGCGATCTGGTGGCTGACGGCGGACGCCGTGACGTTCAGTTCGTCGGCCGCCTTGTTGATGCTGCCGAGGCGGGCGACGACTTCGAACGCAATGATTCCTTTCAGGGGAGGCAGTTGCATCGCAGCATGAATTTAATTCAGTGCGGTATGAGACACAGAAGCTTGCTGGCAATCAAGCGCAAACGCAACATGCGTCCACATTCAAACCGCGCTGGAGACCGCCATGCTGCTGAAGGACAAAGTCGCAATCATCACCGGGGCCGCGTCCGCGCGCGGCATCGGCAAAGCCACCGCGCGGCTCTTTGCCGAACACGGTGCCCGGATCGCCATCCTCGACCTGGACGCCGGGGCCGCCGAACAGGCCGCCGCAGATATCGGTTCCGGCCACATCGGCATTGCGTGCAATGTCACCAGCAAGACGGACTGCGAGCGCGCCGCCGCCACGGTGATCGAGAAGCTCGGCCGCATCGACATCCTTGTCAACAACGCCGGTATCACGCAGCCGCTCAAGCTGATGGACATCAAGCCCGAGAACTACGAGGCCGTCACCGACGTCTCGCTACGCGGCACCCTCTACATGAGCCAGGCCGTCATCCCGCACATGCGCGGGCGCAAGGCCGGTTCGATCGTCTGCCTGTCGTCGGTGTCGGCGCAGCGCGGCGGCGGCATCTTCGGCGGGCCGCATTACTCGGCCGCCAAGGCCGGCGTCCTCGGCCTCGGCAAGGCGATGGCGCGCGAGCTCGGACCCGACAACATCCGCGTCAACTCGGTGACTCCCGGCTTGATCCAGACCGACATCACCGGCGGCAAGCTGACGCCGGAACTGAAGCTGGAAATTCTCAAGGGCATACCGCTGAATCGATTGGGCGATGCCGTCGATGTCTCGAACTGCTGCCTGTTCCTCGCGAGCGACCTGTCCAGCTACCTCACCGGCGTCACGCTCGATGTGAACGGCGGGATGCTGATCCACTGATCGGAGCCCACCTCATGACTCTCACTGTCGAAGGATCTCAGATGACGGACAAGCTTTCCGCGCTTGCCGACTGCGCCTACCGCATCCGCCGCTACGCGCTGCGCATGGGCGAGGTGCAGGGACAGGGCTACATCGGCCAGGCGCTCGGCATGGCCGACGATCCTGGCCGTCGCCTACGGCCATGCGCTGAAGCTCCGGCCGGACGATCCCGAATGGGAGGGCCGCGACCGCTTCCTGCTGTCGCATCGGCCACTACGCGATCGCGCTCTACGCGGCGCTGATCGAGGCCGGCATCATCCCCGAAGAGGAACTGGAAACCTACGGCGGCGACGACAGCCGCCTGCCGATGTCCGGCATGGCGACCTACACGCCGGGCATGGAGATCTCCGGCGGCTCGCTGGGGCAGGGGCTGCCGATCGCGGTCGGCATGGCGCTCGGCCTGCGCCAGAAGGGCAACCCGGCCTTCGTCTACAACTGCATGTCCGACGGCGAGCTCGACGAAGGCTCGACCTGGGAGGCGGCGATGTCGGCGCAGCCACTTCAACTCGACAACCTGATCACGCTGGTCGACATCAACAACCAGCAGGCCGACGGTCCATCGACCAAGGTGCTGGGCTTCGAGCCGCTGGTGGACAAGTGGGCGGCGTTCGGCTGGCACGTGCAGCGCGTCGACGGCAACGACCTGCCGGCGGTGCTCGCCGCCTTCGACAAGGCGCGCAACCTGGCGCAGCCGCAGCCGCGCGTGATCCTGTTCGACACGAAGATGGGCAAGGGCGTGCCCTTCCTCGAAGCGCGCGAGAAGAACCACTTCATGCGCGTCGGCCGCCGCCGAGTGGCAGCACGCGATCGAACTGCTGGATGCCGCGCAAGCGGCGAGGAGCTGAACCATGAGCACCGTCGCAGACGCAAGCCGCGCCTGAAGACCTCGGCGATGATCGCCTCGATCGCCGGCGAGGGACAGCGCACGCGTCCGGCTCCGTTCGGCAATGCGCTGGTCGAACTGGCACGCCGCGGCCCGAAGTCGTCGGCATGACCGCCGACCTGGCCAAGTACACCGACATGCACATCTTCGCGCAGGCATTCCCCGAGCGCTTCTTCCAGATGGGCATGGCCGAGCAGCTGCTGATGGGCGCCGCCGGCGGCATGGCCAAGGAAGGCTTCATCCCGTTCGCCACGACCTATGCGGTGTTCGCCACGCGCCGCGCCTATGACTTCATCCATCAGGTGATCGCCGAGGAAAACCTCAACGTCAAGATCGTCTGCGCACTGCCCGGCCTGACCACCGGCTACGGTCCGAGCCACCAGGCCACCGAGGACCTCGCGATTTTCCGCGGCATGCCGAACCTGACGATCATCGATCCGTGCGATGCGGTCGACATCGAGCAGGCGGTGCCGGCGATGGCCGCGCACAACGGGCCGGTGTACATGCGCCTGCTGCGCGGCCAGGTGCCGGTGGTGCTCGACGAATACGACTACACGTTCGAACTCGGCAAGGCCAAGCTGCTGCGCGACGGCAAGGACGCGCTGATCATCTCGAGCGGCTTCATGACGATGCGCGCGCTGGAGACGGTCGAGAAGCTGCGGGCCGACAGCGTCGACGTCGGCGTGCTGCACGTGCCGACGATCAAGCCGCTCGACGAGGAGACGATCGTGCGCGAAGCCGGCCGCAGCGGGCGCCTCGTGATCGTCGCCGAGAACCACTCGATCGTCGGCGGGCTGGGCGAAGCCGTCGCCGGC
Source organism: uncultured beta proteobacterium (assembly GCA_963791235.1). Classification (GTDB taxonomy): domain Bacteria; phylum Pseudomonadota; class Gammaproteobacteria; order Burkholderiales; family Burkholderiaceae_F; genus JALORV01. The sequence continues at coordinate 602,019 of CAWBRW010000029.1, forward strand.
GTGCTGTTGCGCGCCGGTGTCACGCCGCCGTTCCGCCAGATCGCGCTGCCCGACGCCTTCCTCGACGCCGGCGCGCTGCCGACGCTGCACGACAAGTACGGCATTTCCACCGTTGCCATGACCCAGTCCATCAAGGGCTGGCTGAACTGATCCACAGAGGCGACATCGCCGCACAGCGCAGTCGCCCAATTCTCACTTCAACCCAGGAGACTTCCCATGAAATTCACTTCGCTTCTGGCCGCTGCCGCGCTCACGCTCGCGGCCGGCACTCCATTCGCCCAGACCAAGCTCACACTCGGCCACGGCGCCGCGCCGGGCAACCCGCGCCATGAAGCTGCAGTGGCCTTCGCCAACGCCGTCAAGCAGAAGAGCGGCGGCAAGATCGAAGTGCAGGTGGCGCCCTCCGCACAGCTCGGCGACGACGCCGCGATGCTGACCGCGCTGCGCTCCGGCTCGCTCGACATGTCCGCCAACAGCCAGGGCGCGACGGCCACCATCGTGCCCGAGTACGCCGCGTTCGGCATGCCGTTCCTGTTCTCCGATCCGGCGGCGGCGTTCAAGCTGCTCGACGGACCGCTCGGCAAGGAACTCGCCGAAAAGTCGGCGGCGAAGAACCTCGTCGTGCTCGGCTACTGGGACAACGGCATTCGCCACGTGTCCAACAGCAAGCGCCCGGTCCTGACGCCTGCCGACATGAAGGGGCTGAAGATCCGCACGCCGCCGGACGCAGTGACGATCGACATCATGACGGCGCTCGGTGCCGAGACGCAGCAGATCAAGTTCGCCGAGCTGTACGTCGCCCTGCAGCAGGGCGTGGTCGACGGCCAGGAGAACCCGCTTGCCAACGTCGATGCCTCCAAGCTCTACGAAGTCCAGAAGTTCATCTCGCTGACCGGCCACAAGTTCGAAATGACGCCGCTGCTGATCAGCAAGCGCACCTGGGATCGTCTGTCCGAAGCCGACCGCAAGATCCTCATGGAAGCCGCCAACGAAGCGACGGCCGTGCAGCGCAGGCTGTCGAAAGAAGCGGACGATCGCCTCCTGATCGAACTGCCGAAGAAGGGCGTGAAGATCGACAAGGTCGACCAGTCGCAGTTTGCCAAGGCGACCGAGTCGGTGACGGCCAAGTGGACCAGCGGGCCGATCGGCGACTACGTCAAGAAGGTCGTCGCCGCAGCGCGCGTCAAATAAGAACAAGCGGAACACCCGCGTAAACGGCGGGCCGGCCACGGGCCGGACCCGCCCCATCCCAAAGGAGACAACCATGGCATCCGTGTTTGCGGGGCGGCTCAGTCGCGGCATCGCGTGGGTGTGCGCCTCGATCCTCTACATCACGTTCGGCGCGATCTTTTTCATTCTCTGCTCCGACGTGTTCCTGCGTTACTTCGCCGGCTCCAGTTTGCGCTGGGCTTCCGAGATCCCGGAGCTGCTGTTCCCGTGGCTCGTGATGGCCGGCGTCGTCCTCGCTGCGCAGCATGGCGCGCACATCGCGACGACCTTTCTCGCCGACGCAGTGCACGGAAAGGCGCGGCGCGTGATCACCAGCGTCGGGCATGTGGCAATCATCGCCGCCTACAGCTTGCTGGCCCTGGTCACCGCGCAGGCGATCCCGATCGTCGCCGACGAGCGTTCTGCAATTCTCGGCGTGCCCGGATCCGTCACCTACATCTGCCTGTTTATCGGTTTCGTGCTGATTGCACTGGTCCACCTCGGCGAGCTGCTGCACTGGAGCGACGAGCGTCACGAGCAAGTCACGGGAGCCTTCTGATGAGCGCCGTCGCATTCCTCATATTTGCACTGGCCGCGATTGCGGCGATTCCGATTGCCCATGCACTCGTGCTGGCCGCCATCGGCGGCGTCCTCGTCTCCGACCGCGTTCCGCTGAGCCTCGTCGTCGAACAGATGGTGTCGCAGGTGCAGAGCTTTCCGCTGATCGCGATTCCATTCTTCATCCTGACCGGTGCGTTGATGATGGGCGGTCGCCTCGGCAAGACGTTGATCGATCTGCTGACGACGCTGATCGGCCGCTTTCACGGCGGCCCGGCGCAAGTGGGCGTGCTGTCGTCGACGCTTTTTGGTGGCGTCTCGGGCTCGGCGGTGGCCGACGCGTCCGCCATCGGCTCGATGCTGATCCCCTGGCAGAAGAAGCTCGGCTACCCGGGTGGGTTCTCTGCCGCCACGCTGGCCTCTGCGGCAACGATCGACATCCTGATCCCGCCGTCGATTCCCCTGATCATTTTTGCGCTCGCCTCCGGCGCGTCGATCGGTGCGCTGTTCCTGGCGGGCATTCTGCCGGGCCTGATGCTCTGCTTCGGCTTCATGGCGGTGTGCTACTTCGTCGGTCGCATCAAGAACTATCCGCGCGAGACGCGGCCGATCAGCGTGAAGCTCGTCCTCAAGCGAAATCGGCTACGCCTCGCCGGCACTGCTGCTGCCCGTCATCATCATCGTCTTCCTGCGGTTCGGCATCGCGACGCCGACCGAGGTCAGCGTCATCAGCACGCTCTACGCGGGTGTCGTCTCGGCGCTGTTGTATCGCGACATGACGCTCGCGCGGATCAAGGCAGCCGTGCTGGAATCCGGACTCGCGACCGGTGTCGTGCTGCTCGTCATCATGGCGTCAAGCGCGATGGGCTGGATCATCACGTTCGAGCAGCTGCCGGTGGCATTCGCCGAATTCGCGAAGAACACGCTGCAGGATCCCTGGCTCATCATCCTCGCCATGAACCTGATCATGCTGGTCGCCGGCATGTTCATCGACCTGCCGGCCGCCGTGCTGCTACTGACGCCGATCTTCGTTCCCCTGGCGGCAATGGCGGGTATGGACACCGTGCAACTCGGCGTGATGATGGTCGTCAACCTGGCCATCGGCCTGTACACACCGCCGGTCGGCACGACGCTCTTCATCACCAGCTCGATCGCCAAGGTCAAGATCGGCGAAACCGTGCGGGCGATGACGCCGTTCTACCTGGTGGCGCTTGCCGTGCTCCTGCTAATGAGCTACGTGCCGGCGCTGACGATTCGCTAGTCCGGACTTTCGAACGGGATACGTCATGAGCACCATCGAAGCCACCAAGGCGCCAGTGCAGGCCAGCGTCGATCTGCAGCGCCTGGCCCATGCGATCCGCTTCGTCTCGATCGACGCGATCGTGCGCGCCACCGAGGGCCACCAGGGCGTGCCGCTCGGCATGGCGGAGATCGCCACCGCGCTTTTCACCCGGCACCTGAAGTTCAATCCGGCCGATCCGACCTGGCCGGACCGCGACCGCTTCGTGCTGTCCAACGGCCACGGATCGATGCTGCTGTTCTCGCTGCTGTACCTGACCGGTTACGAGCAGATTTCGCTCGACCAGATCAAGACCTTCCGTGAGCTCGGTTCGCACTGCGAAGGTCATCCGGAATTCGATCCGGCGAGCGGCATCGAGGTGACGACCGGACCGCTCGGGCAGGGCATCGCCAACGCCTTCGGCATGGCGGTCGCCGAGTCCTACCTGAACGCGCGCTTCGGTGCCGGCCTGGTGGATCACTACACCTATGCCTTCGTCGGCGATGGCTGCCTGCAGGAGGGCATCGGCCAGGAGATGATCTCGCTGGCCGGGCACCTGCGGCTCGGGAAGCTCGTCCTCTTCTGGGACGACAACCGCATCACCGACGATGGCAGCACGACGCTGTCGATCAGCGAGGACGTCGCCGCTCGCTTTCGCGTCGCCGACTGGCACGTGGTCGAGGTCGACGGCCACGACCTTGAAGCCGTGTCGGACGCGATTGTCGCAGCGAAGAAGGACCCGCGGCCGTCGATGATCGCCTGCCGCACGGTGATTGCGAAGGGCATCGCGCGCCTGCAGGGGCAGCGCGGTGGTCACAGCGGGCGACTGCATCCGGAAGACGCTGCAGCGGCCCGGCAGGCGCTGGACTGGCCGCATCCTTCCTTCGAGGTACCCGCAGACGTCCTCGGTGCGTGGCGTGCCGCCGGGCACCGCAGCGATCGCGAACACGCTGCATGGGCCAAGCGCGTGTCTGCACTGCCGGCTGCCGAGCGCGACGAGTTCGAGCGCGTGCTGCGCGGCGAACTGCCTGCCGGCTGGCGCGAGGTGCTGCTCGACTACAAGCGGCGCGCCGTGAACGCGGGCAAACCGCAGGGCGGGATCATGATCTCCGCAGAGATCAACGATCTTCTGACCGATGTGCTGCCCGAGCGCATCGTGGCCTGCGCCGACCTCGAGGCGCCGACCAGCCACAAGCGCCGGCTGCAGGCGTTCACCGCAAACGACCGGAGCGGCGCCTACGTCCACTGCGGCGTGCGCGAGCACGTGATGGGCGCGATGGCCAACGGCATGGCGGCACACGGCGGCGTCATCCCGCTGGCCGTCACCTACCTTCCGTTCGCCGACTACGAGCGCCCCGCGATGCGCATGGCGGCGCTGATGGGGCTGCCGGTGAAGTTCGTTTTCAGCCACGACTCGATCGGCGTCGGCAAGAACGGGCCGACGCATCAGCCGGTCGAGATCCTTGCTTCGCTGCGCGCGATGCCCAACATGCTGGTGTTGCGACCGGCGGACGCCGTCGAAGCGGCCGAGTGTTGGGAGATCGCGCTCGAGCACCGCACGGGGCCGGTGAGCCTGGTGTTCGCGCGGCAGGAACTGCCGCTCGTGCGCAGCACCAGTGGTGATGCAAACCTCTCACGTCGGGGCGCCTACGTGCTGGCCGAAGGCGAAGGCACGGCGCGGCAGGTGACGCTGCTTGCGACGGGCTCTGAAGTCACGCTCGCTGTGCAGGCGCGTTTGCGTCTTCAGGCCGAAGGCATCGCGACCGCGGTCGTGTCGATGCCGTCGTGGGAATTGTTCGAACAGCAGGAACCGGCCTATCGCGCCGCGACGCTGGGACAGGGTTGCGTGCGGGTCGGTGTTGAAGCGGCATTGCGCTTCGGCTGGGATCGCTACCTCGGCGAGCAGGGCGGCTTCGTCGGCATGACCGGCTTCGGTGCTTCGGGCCCGGCCGATACGCTGTACGAGCACTTCGGCATCACGCCGGCGGCGATCGTGGCCGAAGCGAAGCGCTGTCTCCGGCAGCGGCACTTATAGCGGGGTCAGTTATGCAAAGGATCGTCTTCCTCGACCGCTCCACGATCGCGCCGCAGATCAGACTGCGGCGGCCGGTCTTCGAGCACCAGCTGGTCGAGCACGCGAACACGCAGCCCGACGAGGTCGTCGCACGGCTGAAGGGTGCAACGGTGGCGATCCTCAACAAGGTGCCGATGCCGGCGGTCGTCCTCCAGCAATTGCCGGATCTGCGGCTGATCGCGGTGGCAGCAACCGGCACCGACTGCGTCGACAAGACGTACTGCGAGGCGCACGGCATCGCGGTGTCGAACATCCGCGGCTATGCAGTGAACACCGTGCCGGAGCACGCGTTCGCGCTCATCTTCGCGCTGCGCCGGAACGTCGTCGCTTACCGCGAGGATGTCATCGCCGGCCGCTGGCAGGAGTCGGGCCAGTTCTGCTTCTTTGACCACCCGATCCACGATCTCGCGGGCGCTCGTCTGGGGATCATCGGCGAGGGGGTGCTCGGACAGCGTGTCGCGGAGATCGCGCGCGCGCTCGGAATGGTGCCGATGTTCGCCGCCCACAAGGGCCGCAGCGGGCTGGGCCCGCTCTATACGCCCTGGCAGGAAGTGCTGGAAACGAGCGACATCATCACGCTGCACTCGCCGCTGACGCCTGAAACCCGCAACATGATCGCGATGCCCGAGTTCCGCGCGATGAAGAAGCGGCCGTTGCTCATCAATACGGCACGCGGCGGCCTCGTCGACGAAGCAGACCTCGTGCGTGCGCTCGATGAGGGTCTGATCAGCGGCGCGGGCTTTGACGTCGTCACTGGCGAGCCGCCGTCATCCGACAATCCGCTAATGCGCGCAGCGAAACGGCCCAATGTCATCGTGACACCGCATGTCGCCTGGGCCTCGGACGAGGCCCAGCAGGCTCTGGCCGACCAGCTGATGGACAACGTCGAGAACTTCGTCGCTGGCCGGCCCAGCAATCTTGTGCGGGGTGCGTTCTAGGGCCTGTTCACGCTAAAGCCGGGAGTGCGAAAGTGAATGGCGGGATGCAGTGCGAGGCGCCGCAAGCGCCGTTGGCTGATGCCAATCAGCGCAGCGGCAACGACGCAATGCGCCCGCCATTCATTTTCCCTTCGGGTTGGGCCGAAATGCGGCATCTGCTTTGTCGGGCGGCTTGCGCAGGGGAGGTACCCTGCGCCGCACCGCCCTTCGCGCATCCATCCGCATTGCGGCCCAACGCATCTCCCGCATTTAGCATGAACAGGCCCTAGCTTGCGGCGCCGGTTTCCGCACCAGGCGCGGTAGATTTGCGTATGTCCCTCGCTAAACCCGACCACATCGATCCGCTGACGCTGCTGCGCGCGAGTTTCGACGCCGCGGTGGCGGCCGCCGATCCGCTGCAGATACTGCAGCTCCACCTGCCGACGCCGCCGGCGCGCGCGCTGGTCGTCGGTGCTGGCAAGGCCGCCGCGAGCATGGCGGTCGCCGTCGAGCGCGCCTGGCCCGAAGTCGCGCTCGACGGACTGGTCATCACCCGCTACGCGCACGGGCTGCCGACGCGGCACATCCGCGTCGTCGAGGCCGGGCACCCCGTGCCCGATGCCTCGGGCGAGTCCGCCACCGCGGAAATCCTCGCGCGCGCTTCCACGCTGCAGGCTGGCGACCTGCTGCTGGTGCTGGTTTCCGGCGGCGGCTCGAGCCTGCTCTCGCTGCCGGTGGCCGACGTCTCGATGGATGACCTCAAGCGCGTCACGCGCGACCTGCTCGCGAGCGGCGCACCGATCGAGCAGATGAATGTCGTGCGCAAGCACCTGTCGCGGATCGCCGGCGGACATCTGGCTGCGACCGCGACGGCGCGCGGTGCCACGGTCCTCGCGCTGATCGTCTCGGACGTCACCGGCGATGCGCCGGCCGACATTGCATCGGGGCCCTGTGCGGCCGATCCCAGCACGTATGTCGATGCGCTGGCCGTGCTGCGGCGCTGGAACGTCACGGCGCCGGCCAGTGTCGCTGCCTGGTTGGCCCGCGGCGAGCGCGGCGAAATCGCCGAGACACCCAAGCCCGGCGATCCGCGGCTGGCGGGCGTCGAGAATCGCATCATCGCGACCGCGCGCGGTTCGCTGCAAGCGGCCGCTGACGTGTTTCGCCGTGCCGGCGTCACGCCGGTGATTCTCGGCGACACGGTTACCGGCGAGGCGCGCGAGGTCGCGAAGGTCTATGCGGCGCTGGTGCGCGAGCTGCGTGCGCACGACGCACCGTTTGCGCGACCGGTCGCGCTGATCTCCGGTGGCGAGTGCACGGTCACGCTGTCCCCGGGAACGCGCGGCCGCGGCGGTCGCTGCAGCGAGTTCCTGCTGTCGCTGGCCGCGGAACTCGAGGCCATGCCGGGCGTGCACGCCCTGGCTGCCGACACCGACGGGATCGACGGGAGCGAGGACAACGCCGGAGCATGGCTCGCTCCCGAAACCGCCACGCGTGCCGCGCGCCGCGGGATCACTGCCCGCGCAGCGCTCGACGCACACGACGCCTACGGATTCTTTGCCGCTGCCGACTCACTGATCGTGACAGGCCCGACGCGGACCAATATCAACGACTATCGCGCGATCCTGGTTACATGATCGAGCGCACCAGGCCGGCTCATCGCGTGCCGGCCTGATGTTCTGCGCACGCATCGATTACGGCGTCTGCGTCGGGTCGAGACCCGCGATCATCAGGAGCGGCTCATCCACGACGTAGTCGGGCATCGCCGGGAACGCCACCATCTCGCTGAAGGAGTCGACAGGGAGGTCGAGCAGCAACCCGGCGACCTCGGATTCAGCGGTCGGGAAGTTAGCTTCGAACGCGACGTAGTTCGGCTCGTTGTCCGCAGCCGCCTCGGAAGGAACGTTATCGCCAAGATACTGCGCCGTTTGCCAGTGGGCCCGCGTGTCCGCGACGTCGATAGCGGAACTCTCGAAGGGCTGCGGCTCGTCAGCTGCGGCGTCGAAGGGGACGTTTTCGCCCAGCCACTGTTGCGTGGCGGCGTGGGCGGTGGACACGGCCAGCGCAGCCGCGGCCATGGTCATTGCAAGCAATTTGACTGCAGAGTGGTTCATTGCGATCTCCAGGCGGACTGCCGTGGCAGCCGCTTCACTCGGTTGAAGTCGACGAGGCATTGGGCCCGGTCGTCCTCGTCGGCAGGCTTGCCAACGTGGAGAGCAGCGTAGGAGTCACGCGTCGCGGGCGCGACGCAGAAAGCCGCAGCGAATGCACGGCCTACACGACAAAGCGGATGCCGAAAATTCGCGCTGGTCAGCGCGACCAGGGCGGGGGGCTCATGCCCGTTTTCCATCGCAAGCGCGCGCGCCCGGCCGCCGCGGGATCGACCGCGTGCAGTGCCGCCAGGGCAATCGAGCGGCGATCGACTTCGAAGAACGCGCGTAATGCGGCGCGCGTGTCTGACCGTCCGAAGCCGTCGGTGCCGAGCGCGACATAGCGATCGCGGATCCACGGTCGGATCAGGTCGGGCACCGCGCTGACGTAATCCGAGGCAGCAACGATCGGCAGGCCATTTTCAGGAAGCTGCTGCTCGATCCACGACGGCACCGGCTCGGCGCCGAGGCGCGAGGCGCGCCCGAGCTCCATCGCTTCGCGCCGCATTTCGGTGAAACTGGTGACCGAATACACGTCGGCCGCGATGTCGCAGTCGGTTTCCAGCAGTTCCGCCGCCGCCAGTGCCTCGCGCAGGATCGTGCCCGAGCCAAGCAGGCGCACGCGCGCGTGGCCGCGGGGCGAGTTGCGCACGCAGTACAGGCCGCGCAGGATGCCCTCGCGAGCCCCACTCGGCGCCGAAGGTTGCGCATAGTTCTCGTTCATCACCGTGACGTAATAGAACTCGTCACTCTGCTGCGTCAGCATGCGGCGCATGCCGTGCTCGACGATTACTGCGAGTTCGTGCGCGTAACACGGGTCGTAGGCGCGGCAGTTCGGCACCGTCGAGGCGACCAGCTGGCTGGTGCCGTCCTCATGCTGCAGGCCTTCGCCCGAGAGTGTCGTGCGGCCAGCGGTCGCGCCGAGCAGGAAGCCGCGCGTGCGCGAATCCGCTGCCGCCCACAGCAGGTCGCCGACGCGCTGGAACCCGAACATCGAATAGAAGATGTAGAAGGGCAGCATCGGCAGGCCATTGGTGGAATAGCTGGTGCCCGCGGCGACCCAGGACGCGATGGCGCCGGCTTCGTTGATTCCTTCTTCGAGGATCTGGCCGTTCTTCGCTTCCTTGTAGAAGCTGATCTGCGCGCTGTCTTCGGGTTGGTAGAGCTGCCCGAGCGGCGAATAGATGCCGATCTGGCGGAACAGGTCCGCCATCCCGAAGGTGCGCGCCTCATCGGCGATGATCGGCACGATGCGCGGCCCCAGTGCCGGGTCCTTCAGCAGCGAGCCGAGCATGCGGACGAACGCCATCGTCGTCGACATCTCCTTGCCGTTCGCTTCGAGCGCGAAACGCGCGAACGCTTCGGCCGCCGGTGTCGCGAGAGGTTCGCACACCGAGGAACGCGACGGCAGGTAGCCGCCAAGCTTGGCGCGACGCGCATGCAGGTATTTCATCTCCGGGCTGTCGTCACCCGGCTTGTAGAACTCCACGTTCTCGACTTGGGCGTCGGTGAGCGGCAGGCCGAAGTGGTCGCGGAAGTCGCGCAGCCCCTCGGCGTCGAGCTTCTTCTGCTGGTGCGTCGTCATGCGTCCCTGCCCCGCGCTGCCCATCCCGTATCCCTTCTTCGTCTTCGCGAGGATGACGGTCGGCTGGCCGCGATGGCGCACGGCGGCGTGATAGGCCGCATGGATCTTCACCGGATCGTGCCCGCCGCGTCGTAGTCGATCGATATCGTCGTCGGACAGGTGCGCGGTCAATTGCGCCAGCTCTGGAAACTTGTTGAAGAAGTGCTCGCGATTGAACCGTCCATCGGTTGCCGACAGGGTCTGGAACTCGCCGTCGACGGTCTCGTGGAAGGCCCGCAGCAGCAGCATCTGCGTGTCGCGCGCGAACAGCGGGTCCCAGTCGCTGCCCCACAGCAGCTTGATCACGTTCCAGCCCGCGCCGGCGAACAGGCCCTCGAGTTCCTGGATGATCGAACCGTTGCCGCGCACTGGCCCGTCGAGTCGCTGCAGGTTGCAGTTGACGACGAACACCAGGTTTTCCAGCCCTTCGCGCGCGGCGATGCTCAGTCCTGCGAGCGACTCGGGTTCGTCCATCTCGCCATCGCCGACGAACGCCCAGACCTTGCGCGCGTAGGTCGATGCCAGTCCGCGATTCTCGATGTAGCGCAGGAAGCGCGCCTGGTAGATCGCGAAGAGCGGTCCCAGGCCCATCGATCCGGTCGGGAACTGCCAGAAGTTCGGCATCAGCCAGGGGTGGGGATAGGAACTGAGTCCTCCGCCCGCGGTTTCGCGGCGATAGTGATCGAGTTGCTCGGCCGTCAACCGGCCTTCGAGGAAGGCGCGTGCGTAGACGCCGGGCGCCGAATGCGGCTGGAAGTAGACGAGGTCGCCGCGCGAAACCGGCGCCTCGCCGCCGGCGCGGAAGAAGTGATTGAAGCCGACCTCGAAGAGATCCGCCGCCGACGCATAGCTGGCGATGTGACCGCCGAGTTCAGGGCTCGCCTGGTTCGCACGCACGACCATCGCCAGCGCATTCCAGCGCACCAATGCCGAAAGCCGCTGCTCGATCTCGAGGTTGCCGGGAAAAGGCGCCTGTTCCCCCAGCGAAATCGTGTTCAGGTAGGGCGTGTTCAGTACCTGCGGCAACGGCACGCGCCGTGTACGCGCGTGCTGCAGCAGCTGTTTCAGCAGGAAGGTCGCGCGCGCCGGCCCCTCGGCCGCGATGAGTGCGTCGAGCGCTTCGAGCCATTCGCGCGTTTCCTGCGGATCGCCGTCATCCTCGGGCAGGCGCCAGGCAGCATTCGGGTTCAGCTTGGCGAGATCGTCGAGGTTCATCAATCCTCCGCGGCCCGGGGTACTCAGGCCGGGGATTATCCGCCCGCCACGGTGCTGTCCCTAAGGTCAGTGCTGGATAATGCCCGGCATGGAAGCCCTGACAATCACGCGCCCGGACGACTGGCATCTGCACCTGCGCGACGGCGCGGCGATGGCGGCGGTGCTGCCGCACACGGCGCGCCAGTTTGCGCGGGCCATCGTGATGCCGAATCTCAGGCCGCCGGTGACGACAACGGCGATGGCGCGGGCCTACCGCGAGCGCATCGTCGCCGCGTTGCCGACGGGATTCGCGTTCGAACCGTTGATGACGCTCTACCTGACCGACAACACACCGGCCGACGAAATGCGCCGGGCGAAGGCGAGCGGCATCGTGCACGGCGTGAAGCTCTATCCGGCCGGCGCGACGACGAACTCCGACTCCGGAGTGACAGACGTGCGCAAGCCGCGCGCGGCCCTGGAAGCCATGCAGGAAGTCGGTCTGCCGCTGCAGGTGCACGGTGAGGTCACGCACGCGAGGGTGGATGTGTTCGACCGCGAGCAGGTGTTCATCGACGACGTGTTGGAGCCGCTGCGACGCGACTTTCCGGCGTTGAAGGTGGTGTTCGAGCACATCACGACGCGCGAGGCGGCGCAATACGTGCGCGACGCGAGCGGGCCGATCGGGGCGACCATTACCGCACATCACCTGCTCTACAACCGCAACGCAATCTTCATGACGGCCGAGGGCAGGGCCGGCGTGCGGCCGCACTATTACTGTCTGCCGGTGCTGAAGCGCGAGGTCCATCGCCAGGTTCTCGTCGAGGCAGCCACCAGCGGCAACCCGCGTTTCTTCCTCGGCACCGATTCAGCGCCGCACCCGAAAGGCGAGAAGGAAACCGACTGCGGCTGTGCCGGTTGCTACACGGCGCTCAACGCGCTCGAACTCTATGCCGAGGCATTCGAAGACGCGGGACGCCTCGACCGGCTAGAAGCCTTCGCCAGTCACTTCGGCGCCGACTTCTATGGCCTGCCGCGGAACCGCGACACGGTGACGCTGCAACGCCGGGCCACGACGGTGCCGGCCGAACTGCCGTTCGGTGACACCACCGTCGTACCGCTGCGCGCGGGCGAGTCGCTGCGATGGATGCTGGCGGCCTGAGCGCCGCGCCGGGCTGGCCTAAGCAAGCTCGCGCCGCAGCGAGCAGCGCGGAGGCTCCCACTAGCGCTGTCGACTGGTCGCAACCGTGGTTCGATGCGGTAACGACACTGCGCGGTTCAGTTGTAACGCGCGATCCGATCGCGGACCTGAACCGCTGTGCCGCAGAGCGGCGCCTCACGACGGCCACCGGCCGGCCGATCGAATTCGTCGCGCCCAATGATGCTCCGGAGGGACGCGCCTACGAGGCGCACATTGCGGCTACCGGCCACGTGCCGACGCGGCTCAATCGGCACGATCTCTTCAACGCGCTTGTCTGGCTCGCCTTTCCGCGCACCAAGGCGCGGCTCAACGCGCTGCAGGCCGCGGCAATCGCAAGCGACGGCGTCGGCGGCCGGCGCGGCCCGCTGCGCGACGCCGCGACTCTGTTCGACGAGAACGGCGCGCTGCTGGTCACCGCGGATGCGAGACTGCCCGCGCTGTTGCGCGAACGCCGCTGGAAGGCGGCGTTCGTCGACCGGCGCGGCGACTGGGACACCGTTCGCGTGCTGGTCTTCGGCCATGCGCTGATGGACAAGCTCGTCGCACCCTACAAGGCGATCACCGCGCATGCGCTCGTCGTCGGACTGCCGGCGGATGCACAGCTGGCCGAGATCGATGCCGCGCTCGCGTCGCGGTTCGACGAGCGCTTCGACGCCGCAGCGCTGCTGCCGCTGCCGGTGCTCGGTGTGCCCGGCTGGGGCGCGAACGCCGACCCGATCTACTACGATGACGCCACCGTGTTCCGGCCGGCAAGGGCCGGGCGCAGGACGCCAGAGGAGTGCAGCACACCATGAAGGTCGTCGTCACCGGCGGATCGGGATTCCTCGGCCAGCGCCTGATCCGTGCGCTGGTCGAGCACGGCACGCTGCAGCGGAACGGCGAGCCGCGCGCGATCACCCACATCACCGCGGTCGACACGATGCGGGCCGCGGCCGGGTTCAGCGATGCGCGGGTGCGCTACGTCCAAGGCGATCTCGCGGACACTGTCGTCCTCGCGGAGGCGATGGCAAGTGTCGACAGCGTGTTCCACCTCGCGGCGGTGGTGTCGGGCGCGGCCGAAGCGGATTACGACCTCGGCATGCGCGTCAACCTCGACGGCACCCGCGCGCTGCTCGATGCCTGCCGCGCGCAACCAGCGCCGCCGACCTTCGTGTTCGCGAGCTCGGTCGCGGTGTTCGGCGGCGATCTGCCCGAGGTCGTGCTGGACCAGACGATCCCAGCGCCGCAGTCCAGCTACGGTGTGCAAAAACTGATTGGCGAACTGCTGGTCGGCGATTGCACGCGGCGCGGCTACGTCGACGGACGCGCGGTGCGGCTGCCGACGATCGTCGTGCGGGCGGGCAAGCCCAATGCGGCGGCGTCGAGCTTTGCGAGCGGCATCCTGCGCGAGCCGCTGGCCGGCGAGGAAGCGCTGTGCCCGGTCGGGCCGGATACGCGGCTGTGGGTGATGTCGCCGGCGCAGGCGGTGCGCAACCTGATCCATGCGCACGAAACGCCGTCGGAGGCATGGGGCCGGCAGCGGGCGGTCAGCCTGCCGGGCTTGACCGTGTCGGTGCGCGAGATGCTCGACGCACTGCGCCAGGTCGGCGGCGAGGCAGCGGTGCGGCGCGTGCGCTTCCAGCCCGACGAGCGCATCGCGAAGATCGTCTACGGCTGGCCGGCGAGCTTCGATGCAGAGCGTGCGCAGGCACTCGGATTCACGGCAGACACCGACATCGAGTCGATCGTGCGCGTCTACGCAGAGGAACACGCGCGATGACGATGAAGAAGACCGAGCTCGAGAAACGCAAAGGGTTGAAGATCGCCAACGCCCTCAGGCAGTCCGGTCAGCGGTTCGACACATCAGCAGTGGTGGACCGGCGCGCGCAGCGCGAGCGCGACCGTGCTGCCGGGCTGGTACCGTTCGCGGTCAAACTGCCGGGTGAACTGCTGCAGCAGTTGCACGAACAGGCCCGGCAGACCAACCAGCCGCTCAACGAGTTGGTGGAACGCCTGCTGCGCACCGGATTGAAAACGGAAGGGGAAGGACAATGAGCTTGATCACGACCGCAAGCGGACTGCAGTACGAAGAGGTGCGCGTCGGCGCCGGAGCACAAGCACGTTCGGGACAGGAAGTCACCGTGCATTACACCGGCTGGCTCCTCGACGGCAGCAAGTTCGACTCGAGCCACGACCGGGGACAACCGTTCGCCTTTGGGCTCGGCAGAGGCCAGGTCATCGCGGGCTGGGACGAAGGCGTCGAAGGCATGCAGGTCGGTGGCATGCGCAAGCTGACGATTCCGCCGCAGCTGGGTTACGGCGAATTCGGCGCCGGCGGCGTGATCCCGCCCAACGCGACGCTGGTGTTCGAGGTCGAACTGATCGGCGTCGGCTGATCCGCGCTCAGCTCCCCCTCTTGTAGACGGTCTTGCCTTCCTTGATCGTCTCGACGACCTTGATGTCCTTGATCGCCATCGGCTTCGCCTTCAGCGGGTTCTTGTCGAGGATCACCAGGTCGGCCAGCTTTCCGGCTTCCAGCGAACCCTTGATGTCGCCCTCGCGGTGCTGATCGGCGGCCCAGATCGTCATCGCTTTCAGACCTTCCATCGGCGTGACGCGCTGATCGGCGCCGATCACTGCACCGGCGCGTGAGACGCGGTTGACGGCTGACCACAGCATGAACATCTGGTCGAGCGGCGCGACGACGAAGTCGGTGTGGTTGGTCGGCTTCAGCCCCTTGTCGATCGCGTCGCGCATCGGACTGATGTACATCGCCTGCTGCTTGCCGCGGTTGGCGATGTGCGCCTCGGCGAAGTAATAGGTGTGCAGCGTATAGAACGACGGCCGGATCTTGTAGGCAACGTACTTGTCGATCTGGTCCTTGCGCGTGAACTGCGCGTGGATCATCGTGACGTTGCGTTCCTTGCCGAGGTCGGCCGCTGCTGCGGCCTCGTGTGCCTTGATGAAGGCATCAATTGCGCCATCGCCATTGGCGTGCAGGTTCAGCGGCACGTTGAGGTCATACACGGCCTTCACCGCCTTGTTGACGACTTCCTGCGGCGCCGTCAGCTCGCCGCTCCAGTCCTTCTCGCCGCCCGGGCCACCCGTGAGGTAAGGCGTGGTGAAGAACGCGGTCTTGCCCTGCGGCGAGCCGTCGATGGTGACCTTCACGCCGCCGATCTTCAGTCGGTTGTCATATTTCTGCCAGCCGGAGACCGGATTGTCCTTCAGCACCGCCTCGAGTTCGGTGATGAACGGATAGGCAATCACGTCGATGACGTAGCCGCCAGACTTCGCGGCACGCTGCATCAAGGCAAGCTCCGCGGCGTGCGTCGCACCTTCGTGCGCAGTGGTGATGCCGGCCGCCGCGTACAGCTTCTGGCCCGCGATGGACCACTCGACCTCCTGCGCCGTCGTCGGCTTCGGCAGCGAAGCGAAGATCGGCAGGTACGCGGTTTCCATGATCAGCCCGTACGGCTCGTTGGTCCCGGGCTTGCGCACGATGACGCCACCCGGCGGCGTCTTGGTCTCGGCGCTGACGTTCCACTTCTTCATCGCGGCCGAATTCAGCACCGCGCCGTGCATCGACACGTGCCCCACCAGCACCGGGTTGTTCAGGAACGCCTTATCGAGATCGTCGCGGTTCAGCAGCCGCCCGTTAGGCATGACGTTTTCGTCGTAGCCGTAGCACTGGATCGCTTCGCCCTTGGGAACCTTCTTGTCGGCGGCGAACTTCTTGATCGCTGTGATGATGCTGGGCACATCCTTCGCCGGGCCTGCGGGCGGCGCGTAGAGGTTGCACTGGTTGGCCACCGTCAGCGAACTGAAGTAGTGGCTGTGCGCGTCGATGAATGCGGGCAACAGCGTCTTGCCCGCGAGGTCTACCACTTTGGTCTTCGCGCTCTTGTGGCCTGCTTCCACCGTTTTGCGGTCGCCGACGGCGAGGATCTTGCCGTCCTTGACCGCCAGCGCCTGGGCCGACGGTGCCTTCTCGTTCATCGTCACGATGTCGCCGCCGACATAGATCGCATCCGCGGCGGTGGATTGCTGCCCGAAGGCGGGCGCGGCAAGAAATGCGGCGCCGAGCAGCGCCGTGAGACGGGTCAGAGCTCTCCGCTTCATGATTTCGGTTCCCCGGTGAAAGTCAGTGTGTCTGGGTATCCAGGGCCTGTGCGCACCGAGCTGGCAGGCCAACGCCGGGATTCTTGCCGCTGCAGTAAAGTTGTGTTGTCCAATTTCCGACAGTTCCGAAAATTCCAAGGACCGGCTTGGCCCGCACGGATCATTCGCAGGAACTCGAGCAGCTCTGTCTGAGCCCTTGGTTCAGCCCCCTGCCGGAGGCGCTCAAGGCGCAGATCCTGCAGCGGTCGTCGGTTCGTTCGTTCCGCAAGGGCGAGTTCCTCATTCGTGAGGGTGGGCCGGCTCGGGGCTTGTACGGCCTCATGCATGGCCGCACCCGGCATGTCCGCTCGGTGAGCGACGGCGACGAGGTTCTGGTGCATGTAGGCGAGCCCGGGATCTGGTTTGGCGAGTTCCCGTTGCTTTCTGGTCAGCCGTCGGTCGGCAGCGTCATTGCGGACGCCGCGGTTCGCGCGCTGTTCCTGCCAGCGGGGGAATTCCAGCGAATCGTCGAAGGCGAGCCGCGCTACTACCGCGACTTCAATCGTCTGATGTGGGAACGCTATGCGCTGCTGTACCGCTTCATGGCGGAAGCCCAGGGCTTGGCCCCGGAAGCCTGGCTGCGCAGCCGCCTGATTGGGGTGGCCGAAGTGCAGCGGGGCGAGAGACCTCTGCAAGGCCCGGTGACGATCACGATGTCCCAGTCTGAACTCGCGAACATGATCGGCATGTCGCGGCAGACGCTGAACACGCTCCTCGCGCGGCTCCAAGCGCGGGGACTGCTCGAGGTCGGCTACCGGATGATCCGGCTGCTCAGCTAGACCGCGGGTCGATTTCACACAAGCCTGATCGAATTCGAATGACCTTTCCCTGGCTGACTCGCCGCGTTCTCGGATGGGCGTTGTATGACGTTGCGAGTTCGACGTATGTCGCACTGGTGCCGACGTTCTTCGGGCTGTCCTTCGTCGCCAACGTTTCGGCCGGCTCTTCCGGGAGCGGCTACTGGGGATTGGCCGCGGCCGCGAGCGTCTTCCTGACCGGGCTCCTCGCGCCGCTCGCCGGCGCGTATGCCGACCGGACGGCGCGCTGGATCGTCGTGCTGGCGGCGACCACCGCGCTGTGCGTGATCGGAACCCTCGCGCTGCCGCTGGCCTTGGCCCATGGTGCACTGACTGCGGCGACTGCGTTTGTCTGCGCGCAGGTCGGCTACTCGCTGGCGAGCAGCCTTTACGACTCGTATGTCGTAGATGTCGCTCCGGCCCGGTATCGCGGCCAGGTGTCAGGGTTCGGCTGGGCGGTTGGCCTACTGGGAGGGATGTCCGCCATCCTGGTCGCGATCTGGATGATGCGCGGGCTACCGGCGGGCGAGCAGGTCGGGCGTCTCGGCGCGGTGTTCGTCATGACCGGGCTTATCTTCGGCGTGCTCGCACTGCCCGGCGTGGGTGGCGTGCGCGGCCTTCGCGTTCCGGCCGCTCCGCCGACGCGGAAGGGCGCACTCGTCGACAGCGCGCGTGGCGTCGTGTCGACACTTCTGGCGTGGCGCGCTCACGGCCCCGTCATCCAGGTGCTGGCTGCCTTCTTCCTGATCAACGACGTGCTGGTGACGATCCAGTTCTTCATCGTCATCGTGCTGTCGGGGCGCTTCGGCCTGACCGTGGAAGGGATGCTATGGCTGGCGCTGCTGTTCAGCGCGATCGCAATTCCTGCAACGCTGCTAGCCGGGCACGCGGCCGATCAGCGCGGCGGCCGACCGGTTCTCGTCGGAATGTGCCTTGCACTCGGTGCGGCCATCGTCTTGCTGGCGGTGGGCACGGGCGACTGGATCCCGGTGGCCGTGGTCGCGCTCCTTGGACTGGTGTTCGCACCGATCCAGGCCAGCTTCCGTGCGCTCTACGCGTCGCTCATACCGCCGCACCGCGCCGCCGAGATGTTCGGTTTCAATGTCATCGCCGGCCGCCTGTCCGCTGCGATCGGCCCGCTCGTCTTTGGTGCAGTGGCGGCCTGGCTCGGCGGCAACACGGTGGCACTGATCGTCCTGCTTCTGCCGCTTGCCGCCGGTGTGATCCTGCTGCTGACGGCGGATCTTCCGGAGCGCTACGACCGCCTGCCTGGCGATTCGCACGAGTTGGCGGAAACCGTGCAGCGCGGATGAGCCACGCCGCCTTGCGCCGCGTCAGCGGTTCAGGCGTGCTGTCGCGCGAATCGCCGACAGCGTGGCGTTGGGTGTGATGACCTCGGGATCAGTACGCAGTTCGATCAGCGCCGGCAGGTGTTTTTCGCGGATGAATGCGAGGCCGTGTGCCAGCGCCGTTCCGAACTCGTCGGTGGTCCCGACGGCGGCCCCGAATGCGCCGAACGATTGCGCCAGACGCGCGAAGTCGGGATTGGCGAGGCGCGTGCCGTGCTCGCGGCCAGGGAACTCGCGTTCCTGGTGCATGCGAATCGTGCCGTACATCGAGTTGTTGAACACGAGAATCAACACGCCGGCGCCATATTGAATCGCCGTGGCGAGTTCCTGCATCGTCATCATGAAGTCACCATCGCCGGCGAACGCGACCACGGTGCGCTCGGGAGCGATGATCTTGGCCGCAATCGCTGCAGGTACGCCGTAGCCCATGCTGCCCGCGGTCGGTGCCAACTGAGTTCGCAGCCCGGTGTAGCGCCAGAATCGGTTCGCCCAACCGCTGAAGTTGCCGGCGCCGTTGGTGATGATGGCGTCCTCCGGGACGGCACGACGCAACGTCTGTACGACCTCCCAAAGGTCGAGCGCGGGATGCGCATTCGCATACACCGCAGGTCGCTGCTGCCACGCTTCGTACTCGGCGCGAGCGCTGGCGAGGTCTTCCCTCCAGGGCGGCTCTTCCACCGGGATCATCATCGCCAGCCGGGACGCGAACTGCGGCATTCCCGCATTGATCGCGAGCGTCGCCTGGTAGACGCGTCCGAGTTCTTCCGCGCTGGCGTGGACGTGCACCAGTGTCTGGTTGGGTACTGGCGATGTCAGCAGCGTGTAGCCAGAGGTCGTCATCTCTCCCAGTCGTGCGCCGATCGCAAGGATTAGATCGGCGTCGCGCACGCGCTGCGCGAGCTTCGGATTGATGCCGATGCCGACGTCGCCGACGTAGTTCGGATGGCGGTTGTCGAACACCGACTGCGCGCGGAAGGAGCACGCGAGCGGCAGGTAGTTGGCCTCGACGAAGCGCTTGAGGTTGTCGCACGCCGCATCGGTCCAGCCCGTACCGCCGGCGATAACGATCGGCCGCCGCGAGCGGCCGAGCAGGCGGCGCAGGCCCGCGATCTGCATGTCGGACGGTGCGGACTGCACCGGCTGGTGGCAGAGCGCGTCGGCCACGTCCGCCTTCTGCATCAGCATGTCCTCGGGCAGTGCCAGCACCACCGGGCCGGGCCGGCCGCTGCTCGCTTCCTGGAACGCTCGCGCGACGTACTCAGGCACGCGCGCCGCACTGTCGACCTGTGTGACCCATTTGGTCATCGGCCCGAACATGCGCCGGTAGTCAATCTCCTGGAATGCCTCACGCTCGACGAAGTCATTGCCGACCTGACCGATGAACATCACCATCGGGGTGGAATCCTGGAACGCCGTATGAATGCCGATCGCCGCATTGGTGGCGCCAGGCCCGCGCGTCACGAACACGACGCCGGGCTGGCCGGTGACACGCGCGTAGGCGTCGGCCATGAACGTCGAACCCGACTCGTGGCGGTTCACGATCAGCTTGATCATCTCGCGCGCGTCGTAGAGCGCGTCGAGCACGGCGATGTAGCTTTCGCCGGGGACGCAGAACGCGTGGTTCACGCCCTGGATCAGCAGCTGGTCGACGAGGATGCGAGCGCCGGTGCGCGATGCCATGCGGGCGGTGTGGCCGGAAAGGAGGCGGCAGGATAGCAGCGCGGCGCAGGCCGCGCGTTCGCCCACAGCAAACGCTCAGTTCAGCGGTCGGCGTGGCGGCAGATAGATGTCCTGCCGGTAGGTCAGCACCGCGTGCGGGGTGAACACCACGAGCGCGGAGAACAGCATTCCCGACAGCAGCGCCTCACCCCAGGCCAGCAGCAGCGAGTAGGCAAGGTGGTCGCCGAAGAGCCGCGTCGCACCGGCGGACTCGACGGCTGACAGCGCCAGCACGAGCGCGCTGGCGCAGACCGTGGCCGCGAGGGTGACGAACAGCCCATTGCCGATGATGAAGACGAAAAGGTTCTTGGGCAGGCGCTGTTCGATCTGCCGTTGCAGTGCGGTCGCCAGCCACACCGGGATGACGGCCAGCACCACGCCGTTGATGCCGACGTTGAACCACGCACCGCGGTCGAGTGCCGTGTACAGCACCAGCGCGACCATCAGTCCCAGGATCGCGCGGGCGCGGCCGAAGACGAGCGCAAAGAGAGCACTCCCGAGAAACCCGAAATCCATGCCGACCGGCGAGCGCACATGCAGGGCCCATAGCAGCGCGGCGATGACAATTGCGGCGAGCCATGCATGCTGCGCCGTGCTGGTCGGCAGAAAGTCGTGCCGGACCGAAGCGACGGCATGCACGACGGCCGGGATGACGATCAGCCAGCCCAGTATCGCGAGTGCGAAGGGAGCGTCGGCGTGCAGCAGATTCATGGCGGACACTTGATAGTGAGCAAATTATGCGCCGGGCACTGGCGCATCCAGCCGTGTGGCGACCCTGCCGCCGGAGCAGCCGGGTAGACTGGATTCAGTGTGATCACGGAGGCTCCGAATGAGTGCCATACCGCCCCGCGTCGACCTCGATGAAGTCGCGCAACTGGTGGAGCAGCTGGAGCGGGACCTTTCCCGGGTGCGGGCCGGAGGCGCCAGCGTCGAGACGCTGCGTGCCGAAGTCGAGCAACTGCGGCAGGCCCTGTCCGGGCCCGAGACCGCACACCAGGAGGTGCACGAAGGCCTGCACGGCGTTCGGGAGCGCCTGTCGTCGGTCTCCGATGAAGTGGTTGCCGACGCGCTGAAGGGCTCGGACTACATCGCCCGCATTGCCCGCATTCTTGGATTGGGCTAGGCAGCGTGCAATACATCAATCTGGGCGCGAGCGGACTCAAGGTTTCGCGCATCGCCCTCGGCATGATGACCTTCGGCACGCCTGCGTGGCGGCCATGGGTGCTGGATGAGACCGCCGCGCGGCCGATCGTGCGGCGGGCCATTGAACTCGGGATCAACGTGTTCGACACCGCTGACATGTACTCGGCGGGGCTGTCGGAGGAGGTCACCGGCCGGCTGCTGGCTGAAATGGCGCCGCGCGACGAGGTCGTCATCGCCACGAAGCTGTTTCACCCGGTCGCGCTCGAATTCAAGGGCGGCAACGATCCTGGCCCGAAGCCGGTGCCGAAACCGAACCTGAGCGGGCTGTCGCGCAAGCGCATCTTCGCGGCCGTCGATGCCAGCCTCAAGCGGCTCCGCGTCGATTTCATTGACCTCTACCAGATTCACCGCTTCGACCCGGCGACACCGGTCGAGGAAACGATCGAAGCGCTGCATGACCTCGTGCGGGCGGGCAAGGTGCGCTATCTCGGTGCCTCCAGCATGTGGGCCTGGCAGTTCGCCAAGATGCAGCAGGTCGCGGAACGGCATGGCTGGACACGCTTCATCTCGATGCAGAACCACTACAACCTGGTGTACCGCGAAGAAGAGCGCGAGATGATCCCGCTCGCCCGGGACCAGGGAGTTGGCCTGCTTCCATGGAGTCCGCTGGCGCGGGGTTTCCTCGCTGGCAATCGCGGTCGCGACGATCGCAGCGCCGGCGCCACGGCGCGTGCACGCACCGACGACATCGCGCTGAAGCTCTACTACGACGATGCCGACTTTTCGGTGCTGGAGGCCGTGAAGGCGCTGGCGCAGCAGAAGGGCGTGTCGAACGCGACACTCGCCTACGCCTGGCTGCTGTCACGTCCCGGGGTGACCTCGCCGATCGTCGGTGCGAGCCAGGTCTGGCAGCTGGAAGAAGCGATCAGGGCCCTTGACCTAGCGCTGACGCGCGATGAGAGCGCGACACTGGAAGCGCCGTACCGGCCGCACCCGGTGCTTGGACACACCTGATTCCGTTGGCGTCAGGCGCCGCGGGGAGTGGCGGTGGCAGGAGTGCGTGGAGAGGGCGGCGTCGCTTTGGCCGCCGCGGAGTGTGAGGTGCCGGAGGACGGCCAGGCCGACGAGCGCAACTGGATGTTGCGCACCTTTTCCTCCAGAGACGACTTCGTCAGCGGCTTGAGGATCGTGCCGTTGGCGCCGAGGCGGATCGCCTGCAGCACCTCGTCCTTGCTCGCTTCGCTGGTGATCAGCAGCACCGGCAGGTCCTTCAGCTTCTCATCGGCCCGGATCTGGCGCAGCAACTCATAACCGTTGACCCGCGGCATGTTGATGTCGCTGATGACGAAGTCGTAGGCCGCGTCGCGCAGCATCTCGAGGGCCATGCGACCGTCGCTCGCTTCATCAACCTGGCGAAACCCTAGCTCGGTAAGCAGGTTGCGCAGGATGCGGCGCATCGTCGTGAAGTCGTCGACGACAAGGAAGCGGGTGTTTGGGGTCTGGGCCATCGGTCAGTTTTGGGCGTGGAACACGGAGCAGGGCGGTGCTCGGCGGGGACCAAGAAGGCAACGGACCCACTCCGGTTCCACCTTCATGATGTCGGCAGCCGGGTGGCCCGGCTTGACTGCGCCGGCTCTTTTCAACGGATCGCGCCGACGTGCGGCCGACGGACGGCCGGCTGCCGCCGCAAGCGCCGGAATTGACGGGCCGAGCGCGGCGTTCTCGGCGCACTTGGTTGCGGCCTGATACCGCAAACTTGGGACCTGTCGACTGCAGCGGGGAGCCCGTGATGGATCTCACCGAACCCACCAGTGTTGGATTCAATACTTTGAACCGCCCTACGGGCCCGGCGACGCTGGGAACGATTACGGTACCGACCGTGGTCGGCTCCGCGTCGGCGATTGCGGCAGAGCGCGGCGCCGCGAATCGCGAGATCGCCTCATGGCGCCAGTTGAAGATGTGGCTCGACGGAGAAAGCCTGCAGTCGGCAGCGACGGTCAAGCTGATCGGCGTGCATGAAGGTAAGTCGCTGCTCGTGACGGCGCCTGACGAATCCCAGCTCTTCATCCGCGAAGGCCGGCTATACCGCTTCCGCAGCTTCTCGGGCGAGTACGTCTACGAGTTCGTGTCGCCGCTGCTCAAGGTCTGCACGGCGCCGTTTCCCTATCTGCATATCGGCTGGGCTGGTACGCGCCAGGTGGAGAAGCGCAACCTGCGCGCTGCGCGCCGCGTGCGGTCCGACCTCCAGTGCATGGTCTACCCGGGCCATACCGCCAGCGGCCGCTTCGCTAAGGGCCAGATCCACGACCTGTCCACCGCGGGCGCCGCGATCACGCTGCAGGATGAGCTGGCCGTGTTCTACGACGAAATCCGCGTCGTATTCCGTGTGCACGTTGCCGAGCAGGAACTGCTGATCGAGGCGCGCGCCCGCCCGGTCCGCAAGCCGGAGCCCGGTGCGGCCGATCCCACCCTCGGCGTCGCCTTCGTCGGCCTCGGCGATCTCGAACGTCTCGCCCTTCACGCCTACGTCAACGCCGCGCTGGTGCGCGAGCTCGAGATGCCGCTTTACGCATAACGAAGCGTCGCTCGTGTACGCAAAGGCCGGCGGAAGCCGGCCTTTGCACGTGCACTCGCTCCGACTAGTTAGTCGGCTGCGCTCCGGAGCGGCCGCGCGCTTCGCCGAAGACCAAACCCACGCACTCCTCCCCGCGACGCACCTTGCAGTGCCAGGATTGCCTTTCCCTCCTCGCCAGGCGAGGAGGGCGCAGGGAGGAGTGCGCCATTCCCTCTCGCGTGGCGAGAGGGGCAGGGAGAGTGTCGTGCAGTTGTACTTCGACGGAGCGCGCGGCCGCTCCGGAGCGCAGCCGACAAATTCAATGTTGAGCGGTTCGCGCCCAGCGCGAACCGTACCGGCCCGAGTGCACGTGCGACGCGCGAAGCGCGTCGCGTACACGAGGGCCGCCACCAAAAAAGTGGCCCGGTTGCCCGGGCCAAATAGCGGAGGAAAGGAATGCCACTTGCACTTAGCCGGCGGCCGTGGCCTCCACCGGCACCCGTCGGTTTTCCCGACGGCAAATCAATGCAGTGTTTCTTCGGCGGGCGCGGTGGTGATCTGGGCCTTGCCCTTGCCGGCACGGGCCGGGGGCTCGCACAGGCCACACACGTAATCCTTCGTCAGTTCGAACGTGTGGGTGACAAACTTGCCGCCACACTTGCAGCAGGGCGTGAGCGTCACCATGCCGGCATCGACGAACTTCACCAGGCGCCAGGCGCGCGTCACCGAGAGCAAGGGCTCCAGGCCCTGCGCCCGGATCTGTTCGAGGTACAGCTCGTACGCCTTGATGATGGCGTCGATTTCCTCGAGTTCGCTGCTCTTGTCCAGGTACTCGTACATGTTCAGGAACAGCGACGAATGGATGTTCGGCTGCCACGTCATGAACCAGTCGGTCGAGAACGGGAGCATGCCGCGTGCCGGGGACTCGCCCTGGACTTCCTTGTACAGGCGCAGCAGGCGTTCGTACGACAGGTCGGTCTCGGACTCCAGCACCTGCAGGCGCGCGCCCAGTTTGATGAGCGCAATCGCGCGCTGGATCTGGCGGCTCTCGGAAACAATGCTCTTGATACGCATGACTCGGCTCCCCGCGCGCAGTCAGTGATCAGGCGGTGACGTCGGCCAGCTGGCCGGCCATCACGATGTTGGCGTGCAGGCCTGCGACAGCGGCACCGGCAGCGGTCGACTTCGACTTGCTGTGGCTCGTCAGCAGGTTCCACACCATGTCGTCGTCGAAGCGGAAGCGCAGGATCAGCTGGTTGCTGCCGGCGATCTTCATCAATTGCGCCGGGGACAGCTGGTCGATAATCGTCGCGACCTCTTCCGACACGCCGAGGCGGTACAGCGCCTGGGCCTTGTCGGCACGGATCATGTGCTGGGCAAGCACCAGGTAGGCGAGATTGGCCTCGCGGATTTCCTGGAGCAGTTGTTCGTTGCTGGCTGCGATCGTGCTCATTTGGGTCCCTCCTGCTTGGGCCCGCATCGGCGGGCGTGATTGGTTGCGAAGTGGTGCCATTGTGCGAACTGACCCCGCCGAGTTGAATCGGCGCACTGCCACGCCGCGCGTCGGCCTCGGTCTCGTCGTCCTGTAGGGCTTTTTCCTACATCGAGTCTCCAGGCCCGCCGCGAGCCCCACGCAGGATCGCGTGGCCGGCGCCGTCCAGCGCACCCAGAACGCCGCCTGCGTGCCCTTCCGAAAAGACAGATGTTTGGCCGTTCACTTCGTCGATGCCCCGAGCATGTGCATCGCTAGAGTTCGCGCATGGACTACGTGTGCACTGCGGGCGCTGCGACGAGGGATCTCATGCCGCCGGACGATGGACTGAGCGCAACTACCGGCCGGGAGTCGATGATCGAGCACTACAAGGCGATCGCGGCGTCCAGCCGGCGCATGCTCGACGCTGCGCGCCGCGATGACTGGGACCAGGTAAGCCGTGAGGAAGACCGCTGCCGCAGCCTGATCAGCGGGCTGAAGCAGGCCGGCGCGGCGGGTGAAGTGCCGATCGGACGCCGCCAGCGTCTTATCCTGCTCCGCGCGATGCTCGCCGACGACGCCGAGATCCGCGATCTGTCCGAGCCCTGGCTCAAGCAGCTGGAGGCGCTGCTGTCCGGCCGTACGAGCCGCACCACGCTGCGCTGATGCCGCGCGCGTCCCATAACGCCCGTAGCGAAGGGCCGCGATGGGAATGACATCGCCCTTTCCCGAGCCGCCGTCCCCGGCGCTGGCGCAGTTCGTCGTGCGTTCGCGCGTCGAAATCGTCTCGGCCTTGCGCCAGCTGCGCGACCAGCACCTGCTTGTCACTGTCTACTATGGCAACGACACCGGATTCGCGGTCGGCAGCGTACTGGACGTGCACGCCGGGGCCGATGAACTGATCGTCGACCTGACGGTGGACGCGGTCGGGCGGCAGGCGATCGCTGCGGCCGAGGCGCTCGTGCTGGTCGGCTTCGTCGATAACGTCAAGCTGCAGTTCTCCACGAAGTCGGCGCAGGCGCTTACTCCGAACGGTGCGGCATTCCGTGTGCCGCTGCCACAGGAAATGCTGCGCCTGCAACGTCGGTCCTCACTGCGTGTGAAGACCCCGGCGCTGCTGTGCCGCGTGCCGAAAGAGAAGGGCCAGTATCACGTGCTGCGCGTCAGCGACATCGGCCTCGGTGGCCTGGCGTTGCAGGGGCCGGTGGACCGTGCACTCTTCGTTGTCGACCGGGTCATCGAGGGCTGCCAGCTCCAGACGTCCAGTGGTCGCAGCGTTCAGGTGGCGCTGCGCGTGCGGCATATCGAGGCCCTCGTCGGCGCTCGTGACGCTGAGCGCATCGGGTGCGAATTCGTCGGCATGACGCCGGCGGTACGCAATGGTCTGCAGCAGCTGATCGGCAGCGTCACGCTGCCGGCCGAAACCCCGGAAGTCAGGCGTACGGACTGAAAGGCTCCGGCGGGCGCGGGCCCGGCCACGGAGTCGCGGAGCGGCTCAGCTCTCGGCGGGACGCGGCAGCAGCGTGCGGGCGCCGTACATGTCGACCCAGGCGCGCTGGTACTGCGAGCCGGTTCCGACCCATGCGACCGTACCTACAGACAGCGCGGCGGTGTAGAGCGCGGCGACTCGGTCGGCGGCGTCGCCCTTGCACTTCAGGTGCACTGCGCACAGCAGGTGCATGTGATCTTCGACGTAGCGACGTTCGACCACGCGCGTGCCGCGTGCACAGGGCAGCAAGGACTCGGGCAGGCCGGCGATGCCGCGACGACCGTCAGTGGTGCGTGCCGACGTGTTCTCGAACCAGACATAGAGATCCCGTTCTTCCGCTTGCACGGCCACTTCGACAGCCGCCGTGGCAGGCTGTGCTGGCAGCAGCGGACGCGTGGCGATCTCGGCCAGTTGCTTCATCAGTTCAGCGCGCGTCATCGGTCGGGGCTCAGAGTGATGCATGACCCGAGCATCGGCCGCGGTGCCGTCGCGCTTGAGGTGAGCGTGTGCCGGAATGGGATGGCAAGACGCAGCATTTCCGGGTGCGCCGACGAACGGTTGGCCGTCATCATCCAAACAGCCGAGGCGATTACGACAGGCGGTCGCCGCCCCTTAAATATCCGGGCTTCTTGCCGATATTCCCCGCTTCGTGAAACGCACCGGCCCCGAAGAATGCAACTCATCGGGTCATCGAGGTCGGTCGTGAAAAACGAAGCGTTCCTGTACAGCTACACCGCACCGCGCCTGTTCGAGAGGCACGACTACGTTCGCCAGTACACGCCGCTGGTTCGCCGCATCGCGCACCAGATGATCGCGAAGCTCCCGGCGAACGTCGAACTCGACGACATGATCCAGGCCGGCATGATGGGCCTGATGGACGCGATCTGCCGCTACGAGGAATCGCAGGGCACGCAGTTCGAGGTCTACGCGTCACAGCGCGTGCGCGGCGCCATGCTGGATGAACTGCGCGCCAACGACTGGCTGCCGCGCTCGGCGCGCAAGCAGCCAGCGCGACATCGAGAACGCAATCCATCGCCTCGAAGGCGAGCTGAAGCGCGCACCGCTTCGAAGCGGAAATCGCCGAAGAACTCGGGCTGCCGATCGCCGAGTACCGCCAGATGCTCAACGAGGCGCGCGGCTCGCAGCTGGTCTATCTCGACGACCTCGGCGGCTTCGATGACGATGACGATTATCTCGAGCGCCATTTTGCGGTCAGCGGAGGCGAGCCCAGCGAGCTGCTGCGCGACAAGCGCTTCCGCCATGCGCTGGTGGCCGCGATCGACGAACTGCCGGAGCGCGAAAAGCTGCTGATGAGCCTGTACTACGAGCAGGATCTCACGCTGCGCGAGATTGGCGCGGTCATGGGCATCACCGAGTCCCGCGTCTGCCAGCTGCACAGCCAGGCGGTGGCGCGCCTGCGGTCCAAGCTCAAGAACTGGTAGTCAGGTTCGACCGCACGGCGCGCTGTCAGAGCCCGGAGGCGATCGATGCGCGCCGTCGCGCGCCGCGTTCAGTCGGAATCCGACGGCGCGCAGCGGCGGCCAGGCGCCCGTTGACGGCGGCGGCACCCGACGCTGCAAGGCCCCGACCGCACGCCCACCATCGACCGCGGCCAGTTGCGCCGCCTCGAAGGCGAACCTTTCAGTTCATCGCAGCCGGTACGCCGCATCGCGCGCAGCGCGTTGGCCTGCGGAGCCAGCAGTCGCAGTAGGTGTTCGCTGCGATTGCCGGCATCGGTCGAGCCGCGCCGCGTCGTTGGCGACCAGTGCATCGCTTTCGTCGTGCAGCGCATGGATCAGTTCGGCGAACAGGCGCGCGGTCGGGTTGTCACCCATGACTCAGTGCCTCACTGCCGGCGCGATTGCCGACAGCACGCCGTCGGCCACTTCGCGGTGTCGGCGACATAGCGGCCGGCCGTGATCTCGAGCTGCATGGCCGGCACGCGAACGCCGTCGATGCACGCCGGCCGGAGGCGGCAGCGATCGTGCCGGCTGGATCCAGCCGCTGCACAGGATGTCGGGAAGGTGATGGGTCGTCATGGGTCGTGCCGGAGACTTTATGGGGCGGAGTACGGCACGCGCGCGGCGATCTTTAGTCGACCCGACGGCGCCGCGGCCGTTTTCCGTGGCTTCGGGCTGTGCCGCGGAAGCCGGCCACGCGAGTTCGGCGGCAGGCCGTGGAGTATTCTTGATTTGAAACCGATCGCGCCCCGTCGCCCACGCGTGTCAGATTCCACTACCCGGCTTCGCCGTCCCGACACCTCCGCGCGTGCGGCGTGATGAGGGTGCCGTGTCGGCGCCCGACGTCACTTCGACCGACCGCGGACTCGCCCTGGGAGTGCCGCCAGCGGGCTCCGCAGCCACCGTACGCCACCGGCGCCCCGCGCATCCCGCATTGACCGCCGCTCCCGGCCTCGCGTACTTCGAGGAGTGTCCGGACGCGATCCTTCGCTTCAACGCGCAGCGGCGCGTCGTCTATGCGAATCCGGCGGTCGAGCGCGCGACGGCCGTGTCGCGCTGGCGAGTTCGTCGAGCACACGGCTCGAGGATGTCGAGCACTTCGCCGAGTTCGCGCCGCTGTGGAACGAGAGCCTGGCCGCCGTGCTGGAGACGCAGGAAGGGCGCTGGTTCAAGTTTTCGTATCCCGCACCCGACGGGCACCGAAGCTCTTCGATGTGCGACTGCAGATCGAAACCGGGGTCGAACCGGCGCACATCTGCATGTGACCGCGGTGCTGCGCGACATCACCGTGCCCAAGTCGGCGATGCGCGCGACACGCGCGGCGGCGGAGTTCGTCGAGGAGCTGCTGGCCAGCGCCAGCATCGGCATCGGTGTGCTCGACCGCGAGTGCGTCTATCGGGTGTGGAACGAACATCTCGAGGACGCTGCTTGGCGTGTCGGCCCAGGAGATCCTGGGCAGTCTTTCACGACGCGCCGGCGGCCTGTCGCGCTCGCCGGGACTCGAGATCGAAGTGCAGCCCTGGCAGGCGGCGCGACGCGTACCCCAGTCGAGGTCGAAGCCCGCGTCGCCGGACGGCGAGCGGCCGTGGGTCCGGGTCAAGCTCACACCGGTGTTCGACGCGAACGGCCACTTCGATGGCGTGTTCATCACGGTCGAACGCGTCGATCGTGAGCACTTCGCCGAGGGTTCGCTGACCGCATTGCGACGCGCGCTCGAGCGCGTCGGCGAGATGGTGCTCGAAGTCGACCGCCACGGCACCGTGGTCGACGCCAATGAGACAGCCCTGTCGACGCTCGGCTACGAGCGCGACGCCCTGCGCGGCCTGTCGCCCTGGGTTCGATCGATGCGGACATGGGCGCGGGCGATTTCGAGACACTGTACGAGCAGTTGCTGGCGCGCGGTGCCTATCAGGGCGAACGCCAGGTACCGGACGCGCGTTCGGCTCGACCTTCCCGGTCGAGGTGGTCGTGCAGCGGGTCGAGCAGAGCGGCCGCGAGTTCATCCTGCTGCTCGCTCGCGATGCCAGCGGAGCGCAAGCGGGCCGAGGACTGCGCTGACCGAGAGCGCCGAGCGGTTCCGCGCGTTGTTCGACGAAAGCCCGGTGGCGACTCTGCTGCTCGACGCGAGCTTCCGCGTGATCGGCGCCAATCAGGCAGCAAGCGACACGCTCGGGTATTCGGTCGAGGAACTGGTCGGGCACGACCCGGAGACGCTGGTCTTTCCGGACGATCAGCCCGGCTACTCGCACGATGCGCGAAAAGCTGCTCTCGGGCGAGCTGCAGAGCGACACGGACGAGCGCCGTTTCGTGCATCACGACGGCCGCATGGTCTGGACCCGGCTGCATGCGCGCGCGGTGGCCGGCGGCGAAGGACTGCGTCACTACCTCGTGGTGCTCGAGAACTTCACCGATCGCAAGATCTTCGAGGAGCAGCTGCAGGTCGCACTGCGCGACCAGCAGACGCTGTTCGAAACGATGTCGGTGGGCGTGGCGCAGACCATGTCGGGCAAGATCCTGCTGGCCAACCGCGAGTTCGCCGACATGTTCGGATACCGCGATGGCCAGGTCATCGGCATGCCGCTGTGGGACCTGACGATCGATCGCGACAACCGCATGCCGAACGAGATCTCGGGCATGCCGGTCGTGCGGGCCAACCAGACGACGAGTGCCGAGGTCGTGCTGTTCCGCAAGGACGGCGAGCCGATCTGGTGCCTGGTGCAGGCACGGCCGATCCAGTCGGAGACACCGGGCCTCGAATCGCTGCGCGAGGCGATCTACACGTTCCAGAACATCTCCGAGATGAAGCGGCAGCGCGAGGCACTGAGCCGTTCGCTGCTCGAACTCAACGTCGTGCTCGACGCGACGGCGACCGGGGTCATGCACCTGCAGGAAGACCAGGTCGTCCGCTGCAATGCGCAGGCGCAGCTCATGTTCGGACGCCCTGGCGCCGAACTGGTCGGCACTCCGATCGGTGCGCTGTTTGCGTCGGAAGCCGACTACTTCGAGGCGATCACACCGCTGCGCGCCCAGCTTGCAGACCGGCAACCCGGCGTCCTTCGAAGGCCTGATGCAGGGCCGCAGCGGAACGTTCTGGGGCCTGGTGTCGCTGCGCAATGTCGATGCGCAGGCGGCCGCGAAGGGAATGATCGCGTCGATTCTCGACATTTCCGACCGCAAGAAGCAGGAAGAGGAACTGCATACGGCGCTGGCCCAGCAGCAGCTGATCTTCGATACGGCGCTGGTGGGGCTGCTGTTCGTGCGCGATGGCCGCCCGGTTCGGGCCAACAGCGCGATGGAGGATCTGCTGGCCTGCGAGCCCGGCGGGCTGGTGAAGCAGATCCAGCTCTTCACGCACCCGACGGATCACCTGCTGCTCGCCAGCCTCGCGGAACACTATCCGCGCATCCGCGATACCGGCGCCTGCGAGTTCGAGCTCTACATGTACCGGCGCAAGGCCGATCCGATCTGGGTGGCGGTGCAGGGACGCGCGGTCAATCCGGAGCGGCCCGGAGCTCGGCTACATCTTTGCCTTCGTCGACATCGACGAACGCAAGCGCTCGGAGCGCGAGCTGCGGTCGACGCTGACGGAACTGCAGCTCATCTTCGACAACGCACTGGTCGCGATGCTGTACGTGTCGAACGACCTCATCCTCAAGGCCAACGCGGCGACCGAGCGGCTGTTCGGCTACGACCCGCGCGACTATTCGGAACTCGTGGTCTCGTCGCTCTTCGCGACTGCCGGTTCGACTGGGAGCAGGTCAGCAGCCGAGGCCATGGAGACCGGCGAGGACGAGCGCTACTCGTTCGAACTGCTGATGCGCCGGGCCGACGGAAGCACCTTCTGGTGCGCCGGCAACGGCCGGCTGCTCGAGCCGGGCTCCCCCGAGCGCGGCCTCATCCTGTCGCTGATGGATGTCGACGCGCGCCGCCGGTCCGAGGAGGAGCTGAAGCGGGTGCGCAACTACCTTGACCTGGTCGTCGAGAACCTGCCGGTGCTGGTGTCGGTCCGCGAGGCGGAGACCGGCCGCTTTGTCAGCCTGAATCGCGCCGGCGAGCAGATCACCGGACTGTCGCGACATCAGGTCGATCGGCCGCACCTGGCGCGAGGTGTACGCGCGGCAGTTTGCCGACCTTTACGCTGAACTCGACCGCAAGGCGCTGGCGACCGGGTCGCAGGTCGATCGCCCGCGCGACGTGATGTTGCGGGCGGACGGCAAGCGGCTCACGGTGAACCAGCGCGTCGTGCCGCTGTTCGAGGCCGGGCCCCGGGGTCGAGTCGCTGCCGCGCTACGTGATGTCGATCATCGATGACCTGACCGAGGAAGTCCGCGCCGAGGTGGCGCTGCGCGAGACCGAGGCGCGCTTCCGCCAGTTCGCCGAGAACATCGACCAGCTGCGTGTTCATCATGACCGGAGACTTCTCCGGAGTGCTGTACGTCAACCCACGCTACCAGGCACTGCTCGGTGCGCCGGTCGAGGAACTGATCGAGAACCCGCGCAGCGCGCTGCGGCACGTCGTGGGCGAGGACTCGCCGCGCGTGTTGCGCATGCTGCCGCGGCTGGTCGCGCGCATGCGGCGCCTGCTGCGTTCCGAGTTCCGTGTGCGCATCAATCACGCTTCGCGGGGCGTGCGCCTGATCGACATTCGGCTGAACCCGGTGCGCATGGAGGATGGAGCGATCCGCGTGTTTGGCGTGGCCGACGACATCACCGAGCGCGAGGCCGCCGAGCGCCAGCGCATGGAAGAGATCGTCAAACAGCGCGACATCCTGGTGCGCGAGGTGCATCACCGCATCAAGAACAACCTTCAGGGCGTGGCGGGCCTGATACAGCAGGCGGCAGTCGCGCGGCCCGAAGTGGCGCCGGCCCTCGAGGAAGCTGCGGCCCAGATCCAGGCTATCGCGCAGGTGCACGGCCTGCAGATCCGCTCCACCGGGACCCTGCCGGTGCTCGGCGTGGCGCAGGGCATCTTCCAGAATCTCGCCAGCATGTTCGGCGTCGAGATCCGATTCGAACCGCCGCCTCCTGACCTCTGGCGCTACGGCCTGCCGGAAAGCGAGGCGGTGCCGCTGGCACTGGTCATCAACGAACTCGGCACCAACGCGATCAAGCACCGCACGAACCGGTCGGACGTGATCCAGGTGCGCGTGAATGCGCGTCCCGAAGGCATGGACTTTTCGATCGAGAATCCGGGGCAACTCAAGGCGGGCTTCAGCCTGCAGGACATTGCCGCGAGCGTGTCCGGCCTCGGTCTGGTGAAAGCACTGCTGCCGCGTCGAGGCGCACAGCTGTCGATAGAAGGTACCGGTAATGTCGTGCTGGCGCGCCTGCAGCTGTCGCCGCCGGCAGTTCGCGAGGAGAATGTCTGAGCCGACGCACCGGAGTACCGGCTGCGCCTGCGCAAACGAGCAAAGATGAACGAAGAACATCCCCTGATACTCGTGGTTGATGACGACCGCCTCGTCCTGGCGACGCTGGTCGCTGGTCTCAAGCAGGCAGGCTTCGAGGTGATCGAGGCCGACAATGGCGACGACGCGATCCTGCTGGCGCGCAAGTACAAGCCGAAGCTCGCGATCCTCGACATGCGCATGCAGGGCAAGTCGGGCATGGACGTCGCGCGCTACCTCGCGGCAAACACCAGCACCGGCTTCATGTTCCTGTCGGCTTTTGGCGACGCCGACATCGTCGAGGAAGCGACGCGCATGGGCGCGCTCGGCTACCTCGTGAAGCCGCTCGACGTGCGGCAGATCGTGCCCGCTGTTCGTGCCGCACTGGCGCGCTGGGAGGAACTGCGGGCTACACCGGCCGTTGCGCCCGAGAGCGCCGGGACGCCAGGCCGCGAGGAATACATCGCGCTGGGGATCCTGATGGAGCGGCTGCGCATCGACTACGACCGCGCGCTGGAGGCCCTGCGCGCACAGGCGCGCGCCGAGGGAATGAATGTCGCCCAGCTTGCGGCCAACATGGTCGAAGCAGCCAACCGCCTCAACTCGATCCCGCGCTAGGCGTAGATGCAACCGAACGACTACATCCAGCGCTTCGGCTTTCGTCGCTGGTACGAACGGCAACTGATCGAAAGCCACGGTTATCTGGCGTTGGGCTTTCTTGCGCTGATCCTGATGTTGTCAGGCGCCGAGGTGCTGAGCGACATGAAATACGGCGCAGGCTACGTCACCACGCTGCTGGTGGCAGCCGCCGGCGGGCTGCTGGTGCTGGTGTCCTGGAAGCGCTTCAAGGTGCTGCTGGCGCGGGCAGAACGTTTTGCCGAAGCTGCCGAGTGCCCGGCCTGCAAGACGTGGGGCAAGTTCCGCGTGCTCGGCCAGGAAGCGTCCCCCGAAGACGACCCCCCCGAGGCCGGCCGCCCCCGCTGGCTGCGCGTGTGCTGCGCGAAGTGCGGGGGGGAGTGGAAGATCGGTTGAGCGTCACTCGTGTACGCGATCGGCTGCGCCGATCGCACGTGCACTCGTTCCGGTACGGGTCGCGCTCTGCGCGAACCGCTCAACACTGATCAGTCGGCTGCGCTCCGGAGCGGCCGCGCGCTCCGCCGAAGTACAAGCCCACGGCACTCCACCCCTGACGCACTTCGCAGCTGCCAGGATTGCCTTTCCCTCCTCGCCGGGCGAGGAGGGTGAGGGAGGGTACAGACCGGGTACATAGGTAGCAGTTTGGACCGGGGACATTGGTAACGGGTTGAACCTAGTGGGTCAGGAGGTGTGGCCCATGAGCTGGAAGGAGACCTGTGTGATGAACGAGAAGGTGCTGTTCATTGCCGATGTGCAGAACGAAGAGCTCACGTTTAGCGAAGCGTGTCGACGGCGTGGCATCAGTCGCAAGACGGGCTACCAGTTGTGGCAGCGCTATCAAGCCGAGGGCAGCTCAGGTCTGCAGCCGCGTTCGCGCGCGCCGCTGCACCATCCCAATGCGGTGGACGAGGCGGTGATTGCCCAACTGTTGGCGGCACGGCGACGGCACCCGAGTTGGGGACCGCGCAACCTGCTCGACTGGCTCGCGCGGCGCGAGCCGCAGCGCCTCTGGCCGGCGGCCAGCACGGTGGGTGAGATCCTGGCGCGACACGGGCTGATCCCACCGCGGCGACGACGCCGGCGCGGGCCGGCCTACAGCCAGCCGTTGGTGCAGGCCGATCGACCCAACGCACTGTGGTGTGCTGACTTCAAGGGCCAGTGGCGCTTGGGCAATGGCACGTGGTGCTATCCGCTGACGGTGTCCGACAGCTACAGCCGCAGCCTGCTGCTGTGTCGCGGGCTGACCAGCACGCACGGCGCGCCCGTGCGGGCGTGGATGGAGCGGCTGTTCCGCGAGCGCGGCTTGCCGCTGGCCATCCGCACCGACAACGGCAGCCCGTTCGCCTCAGTGGGGCTGGGCGGACTGAGCCGGCTGTCGGTCTGGTGGGTGCGCTTGGGGATCTGGCCCGAGCGCATCGCACCCGGACATCCGGAACAAAACGGCCGTCACGAACGACTGCATCGGACACTGGCGGCAGCCACCGTGGCGCCGCTCGCCCACGATCTGGCCGCGCAGCAGCGCCGCTTCGAGCGTTTCGGCGCCGAGTACAACCAGGAGCGCTCCCACCAGGCCTTGGGGCGGCGCACCCCGGCCGAGGTGTACCAGTGCTCGCGTCGGCCTTATCCACGGCGGCTGCCACCGGTGGAGTATCCGCACCACTACGAGGTGCGCCGCGTGCATCGGGCCGGCGACATCCGCTGGCGCGGCCGCTCGCTTTACGTGAGCGAAGCGCTGGGCGGCGAGGCGGTCGGACTGGAGCAAATCGACGAAGCCTGCTGGCGTCTGTACTACGGCATGCTGCCGCTCGGTACCTTCGATACGCGCGCCGCGCGCGGCGCGCGTATCGAACCCATTACACGCACCGAGCCATCGCCGAAAGTGTTACCGATGTGCCCGGTCTGACCCGTTACCAATGTTCCCGGTTGCACAGAGGAGTGCTAGCACCCTCCCGCGTGGCGGAGGGCAGGGTGGGTGTCGCTGCAGTTGAAATTCGGCGGAGCGCGCGGCCGCTCCGGAGCGCAGCCGACTGATCTGGTCATGTGCGTTTCTCGCGCAGCGAGGAACCGTCCCGGAGCGAGTGCACGTGCAAGTCCCGGCAGAGCCGGGACTTGCGTACAGCGAGCGACGCTATTCCCAAAGAGTGAAGTAAAACGTCGCCCCGTGCCCGGGATTCGGGGCGGGGACGGCTTCGGCCCAGATGCGTCCGCCGTGGCGGCGGATGATCTTCTGCACGGTGGCAAGGCCAACGCCGGTGCCTGGAAATTCGTTGGCACTGTGGAAGCGCTGGAACAGGCCGAAGAGTTTCTCAGCGAAACGCATGTCGAAGCCGGCGCCGTTGTCCTTCACGAAATAGGTGCGCGTGGCGTTGTCGTCCCGGATACCGAACTCAATCCGTGCCTGCGGTGTTTTAGCGGTGAACTTCCAGGCATTGCCCAGCAGGTTCTGCAGCACCAGGCGCAGCAGCGTGCTGTCGCCGTCGGCGCGCAGATCCGGTGCGATGACGAATTCAACGGCGCGCGTATGGTCCTGGGCGCGCAGGTCATCGGTGAGTTCGCGGGCGATCTGCGTCAGGTCGACGCGCTCGCGCGTGAGTTCGCGGCTGGTCATGCGCGACAGGGACAGCAGCGTCTCGATCATCGAGTTCATGCGCTGGCTGGCGGCAACGATGCGGCGCAGGTGGTCGCGGCCGAGTTCGTCCAGTGGCTTGCCGCGGTCGCCGTAGTCCTCCAGCACGATCGTGGCGAACCCGTCCACGACGCGCAGCGGGGCGCGCAGGTCGTGCGACACCGAGTACGAGAAGCTGTCGAGTTCGCGCAGCGCGTGGTCGAGTTCGACCGAGCGCTCGGCAAGTTGCCGGTTGCGTTGCTCGAGGTCGGACTTCAGCTGAGTGACATCGCCGGCCGTCGCCGGGGCGGCGCTCCCGAGCAGGGGAGTCAGGTCGTGCGCGGCGCCGGCATAGCCGCGGAAGGTGCCTGTGCCTGAGAACAGCGGCGCGCCCGAGAGGGCAAGGATGCGCAGCGGCCGTTCATCGGTTCCATTCACCTCGACGCGCACGTCGAAGTAGGGTGCGCGCGCGGCGAGTGCCGTCAACAGAGCGGGCGGTGCATCGGCCCCGGACGTGATTTCCCACGGGCGGCGACCGACGAGGGAAGTGCAGTCGAACCAGTCGATCGAACGATGACTGCGCTCGACTTCGACGACGAAGCCATCGGCATTGGTGCGCCACGACCAGGTGGCCGATGCGGCCAGGGATTGCCGCATTGCATTGAGTTCGCGTCGGGAACGGTGCTGCTGGGCGAGCACGACGCCCGTCAGTGCGATGAGCGCGCCGATCGACGCGGCACCCAGCAGCCACAGCGCGGCGATGCCGCCCTGCGGTGCACCGAGCGCCACGGTGGCCGCCGACGCAGGCGATGCCGCACTGGCTGCGCCGAATGTGGCAGCGGCCGCTCGGGCGACGCGTGCGAGCGCACGCTCGCGTGCACCTCCGCGTGTCTGCGCGTTCCTCGTCAGAAAAGTTGCCGTCCCCACCGGCTCCGATTGTGCAGCAACACGGGGGCCGACGCGAGTGCGCACGCCTGCTTGGCGGTGTCTGAAATGCCCTTGGAGGGTGCGGCTTTTCAAGGGGTTGGGCTCCCCGCTTCGGACTAGCCTGCCATGACCATCCGACTGGTGCGTTCGCTCGCGCCCATTCATGCCGCACGCGCAGCCTCACTCTCTACTGCAGCGAATCCGACGACTGGTTCCCGTTGCACGGCCAGGCGCGGAGTCGGCCGCCATCGGCGAGGATGTCGCGACGCAGATGCACGATTTGATCCGATCGCACTGCCGGGTGGTCATGCGCGCTTCAGCTCGATCGCGGTGCCGCTGATCGGTGTGCTGGTGCTGGTCGCGAGCTGGACGGTCGGGCATCAGTTACTACTTCCATCATCGCAGCGCCGAGCAGGTGTTCCTCGGAACAGCAGCGCGCCAAGGCCGAGCGGGCGGCGACGCTTGTCAACGCGACGATCGCCAGCGACTACAGCGCGCTCGAAGACTCGGCGCGTCGCATGGCAGAGCGGCCCGAACTCGTGGCGGCGCTGCAGCGTGCTGATGCAGATGAGGCCGTGCGGGCTTGGGCACAGCGCTCGCGTCACAGCGGCGAGGAGGTCGCGTTCGAAGTGCACGACGCGCGCGGCCAACTGATCGAGCGGGTCGGCAGCGCGGCGCAGTACCGCCTCGAGAACGCGGCCAAGAACGAAGCGGTGAAGGCTGCCCTGTCCGGACGCGCCAGCCTGGTCGCCGAGGCCGGCGAAACCGGTCTCACGTTGCGCGCCATCGCGCCGGTTGCGTCCGGCGGGCGGACGCTCGGTGTCATCGTCGCAGAGCAGCGCATTGACGCTGAGTACCTCGGCACGCTGGCGTCGAAGATCGGGCTGGACATCGCCCTTGTGAGCGGCCGCCACGCCCTGGCAGCCAGCGCGACTCCGGCGGACACCCGCTGGCTCGAGAAGACGGCCCGGTTCGTCACGGGGCGCTCGTCCGCGCAGATCGCGCTCGATGGCGGGCTTGACATCGCACTCGCACCGCTGGCTCTGACTCAGCAGCCGCTGGCGGTCGCGGCGCTGATGCCGAACAGCGAGGCCTACGACACGCTGTCGGAGTCGACCGAGGCATTCATTGCCGTGGTGCTGTTCGCGATCCTGGCGACGATCGCCGCTGGCCTGTACCTCAGTCACTACGTGATCCAGCCGGTGAAGGCGTTGACCGAGCGGGCGGAGGAACTGTCGCTGCGCTTTGCGGGCCGGCGTGCTGCTCGCCGCGGCGATGAACTCGACTCGCTGGTCGGCTCGTTCGAGGCGATGACGACGGCGCTGCTCTCGCACTCCGACCGCCTCGCCCGCGCACACAAGAGCGAACTGCAGAACAGCCTCGAACTGCAGCATCAGTACGCGCAGATGCGGCTGCTGCGCAGCCTGGCCGCCGCGGCAAACGAGAGTGGCACCGTCGAATCGACGCTCGAGCGCGCGCTGCAGGAGATCGGCTGGCTATCTCGACTGGCCGCTCGGACGTGTGGCGCTCCAGCAGGAGGCCGTCGCCGATGCGGCGCTGCCGCCGCGCTCGATCTGGTTCGCGCGCGATACGGAACGCTTCGGCGCGTTCATCGACGCGAGCAACCGTACGCCGATCGTGCCCTCGCCTGATCACCTGATCGGACGTGCGTATCTCTCCGGCACGCCGCACTGGGTTTCCGATCTGTCGCGCATGTCCGACTGGGACCGGTTGGTCGAGGCGCTCGACGCGGGCCTGCAGACCGGCATCGTCATCCCGGTCATCGCGCGCGGCCACGTGACCGCGTTCATCGAGTTCTTCTGCGACCACCGCGTCGAGGCGACCAACGAGCAGCTCGAACTGCTCGAGGCGATCAGCGCCGAACTCTCGCGTGTGGCCGAACGGCAGCGGGCCGAGCGCGATGTGCGCGAGCGCGAGCTGGAAGCGAGCCGCCTGGCGATGGTCGCGTCGCGCACCGACCAGATGGTGATGATCCTGGATCCGTCGGGACGCATCGAATGGGCCAATGATGCCTGCGCGCGCTTTTCGGGCTACTCGCTGCAGGACGTGCGCGGAACATTGGCGCACACGCTGCTGCGCGGACCGCAGACCGATGCTGCGGCGACCGACGCCATTGCCGAAGCGGTGGTGCGCGGCGAACCGTGCCGCGTCGAGTTCGTGGCCTATACCCGCGACGGCGAGATGCGGGTGCTCGAAGTCGAGGGCCAGCCGCTGCGCGACGAACAGGGCCGTTACTTCCAGTACGCGCTGATCAGCCCGGACATCACCGAGCGCAAGCGCACCGAGGCGGCGCTGCGCGAGAGCGCGGAGTACTTCCGGGCGCTGTTCGACGAGTCGCCGGTGGCGGCCGCTATCCAGGCGCCGGATTTCCGCATCGTTCGTGCCAACGCCGCGCACACGCGGATGCTGGGCTACACGATCGACCAGGTGATCGGCAAGGACCCGATCAACTTCTATCACCCGGACGACATGGACGCGGCGCACGCCTCGCGCCGCGCGCTGTCCCGCTCGGAGCGTGGCCCGACGACGTTCGAACGCCGAATGCTGACCGGCGATGGCCGCACGATCTGGGTCCGCGGCCATTCTGTGCGCTTCAGCGATGCCGGCGGGGAGCGCTATACGCTGACAATCCTCGAGAACATCACCGAGAGCAAGCACGTCGAGCATGTCCTGCGCGAGGCCAAGGAGCTTGCAGAGTCGGCGAGCCGCGCGAAGTCGCAGTTCCTCGCCAACATGAGCCACGAAATCCGCACGCCGATGAACGGCGTGCTCGGCATGACGGAGCTGTTGCTCGGCACGCCGCTGTCGGACAAGCAACGACGGTTTGCCGAGGCGGTCTATCGCTCCGGCGAGTCGCTGCTCGAGATCATCAACGACATTCTCGACTTCTCGAAGATCGAAGCCGGCAAGCTGGAACTCGAATCGGTCGACTTCAACCTGCGCACCGTCGTCGAGGACGTGTTCGAACTGCTCGCCCCGCGGGCCCACCAGAAGCGGCTCGAACTCGCCTCGCGCATCGAGCCGTCGGTGCCCGATGTGGTGCGCGGCGATCCGATGCGCCTGCGCCAGGTGCTCACCAACCTCGTCGGCAACGCCATCAAGTTCACCGAGGCCGGCGAGGTCATCGTCAGTGTCGGCTGCAGGGCACAGCCTCCGTACGAGGCGCCGCGAGTCAGCTTCGAGGTGCGCGACAGCGGCATCGGCATGCGTCCGGAGGCGCTGGAAAAGCTCTTCACCG
This sequence comes from uncultured beta proteobacterium, assembly GCA_963791235.1. Classification (GTDB taxonomy): domain Bacteria; phylum Pseudomonadota; class Gammaproteobacteria; order Burkholderiales; family Burkholderiaceae_F; genus JALORV01. The sequence continues at coordinate 643,158 of CAWBRW010000029.1, forward strand.
TGTTCATGCAGGCCGACCAGTCGATGTCGCGACGCTACGGAGGCACCGGTCTGGGACTGGCGATCAGCAAGCAACTCGTTGAGCTGATGGGCGGGCAGATCACGGTCGAGAGTCGCTTCGGCGAGGGCTCGGTGTTCCGCTTTGACGTGCCGCTGCCCGCCGGGGAGGCCGCTGCCGTTGCGGCGCCGTCCAACATTGGTGAGTTGCGCGGGCGGCGAGTGATCCTGGTCGAGGACAATCCGACCAATCGCAGCATTCTCGAGGCCCAGCTGCGCGGATTTGGCATGGATGTGGCGACAGCCGACAACGGCGCCACCGCGCTGGAGCTGCTTCGCGCTGCGGCGCGCGCCTCGACACCATTTGACGCTGCGGTGATCGACATGAAGATGCCGATCATGGACGGGCTGACGATGGCGACCGAACTGCGCCGCGATCCGCTGCTGGCCGAGGTGCGCATGGTGATGCTCACTTCGCTGGGCAGCGGAAATGAGGCCCGGCTGGCCTACGACAGCGGGATCGAGGCCTACCTGACGAAACCGGTGCGCCAGGCGGAGTTGGTCGAGGCGCTCGGGCGCGTGCTGCAGACCGAATCTCCCAGCACTCCGCCCATCCTGACGGTGGCGCCAGGACGACGGGCGCGGGTGCTGATCGTCGAGGACAACGCGGTGAACCAGGAAGTCGCCCGCGCGATGCTGGTGGAACTCGGATGCTCGATCCGCGTGGCCGCCGACGGCCGTGAGGCACTGGCTGTACTGCGCGACGATACGTTCGACCTGGTGTTCATGGACTGCCAGATGCCGGAAATGGATGGCTTCGAGGCGGTGCGGCGGTTCCGCGCCTCGGCCGCAACCGGCTATGCGACGCGCGGCGACGTGCCGATCGTCGCGTTGACCGCGAACGCGCTCGCCGGCGACGCCGAGCGCTGTATTGCTGCGGGCTTCGACGATTACCTGGCCAAACCCGTGCGCAAGGAGCAACTCGACGGTGCTCTGCTGCGCTGGGTGGGGGAGGTGGGCGGGCCCGCGACTTCGGACGCTGCCACGGAACCGCCGGCGCCAGCGATCGAGCCGACGCCGCAACCGGCTGATGAAACGGTTTCGAGGGATGAGCGGCCGACGATCGACCTGACCGTCATCGACCTGATCCGTGACATGGAGCGGCGCGGCGCGACCCGGTTGCTGGAGCGGCTGGTCGCCACCTACATCACGACGGCGGCACGGCTGGTGGCGCAGGCGGCGTTCGCGCTCAAGTCGGGCGATGTCCCGTCGCTGCAGCACGCTGCCCATACGCTGAAGTCGTCCAGCGCCAATCTGGGCGCGATCGAGCTGTCGCGGCGCTTTGCCGCGCTGGAGCGACATGCGCGTGGCGGTGCGATCGACGCGGCGCGCGAAGAATGGGGCGCGACGCAACTGGAGTACGAACGCGCCATCAAGGTCCTGCAGGACATTCTGGCCGCCGACGAAGCGGTCGTGTCGAACTGAGGGTGAAGTGCGAGTAATGAACAACGAAGCTCCACGATCCGGCAAGCGGACCGAAGAACCGCAGGAAGGCACCGGCTCGGCGCCCCGCGCGGACCTCGTGCTGCTGGTCGACGACGATCCGGTCGCACGCCTGCTGACCGCGTCGGCGCTCGCCGAGCGCAACTGGCGTGTGATCGAGGCGGATGGCGGCGCAGCGGCGCTCGAACTCTTCGCCGACAACCAGCCGGATGTCGTCGTACTTGACGCGCTGATGCCGGAGGTCGACGGTTTCATCACCTGCGAGCGCCTGCGGCGGTTGACCGGTGGCGAGCACGTGCCGATCCTGATGCTTACCGGGCTCGACGACGAAACGTCGATCGCGCGCGCCTATGAGGCCGGCGCCACGGACTTCTTCGTCAAGAGCACGACGCAATGGACGCTACTGTCGGAGCGGCTGCGCTACATGATCCGTGCCTCGCGCATGCGCGAGGAACTGGCGGAAAGCCGCGCCAAGCTCTCCAAGGCACAACGCATCGCGCGCCTCGGCAGCTGGGAATGGGACATCGCCGGGCGCTGGGTCAGGCTGTCCGAGGAATGCTTCGCGATCGCCGGGCTGCCGCCGCAGGAGGACGGGCTCGCCGACTGGTTCGTGTGGTCGCGCGTCGTCGAGGATGAACGCGCCCGCATCGAGATGATGTTCCGCGAGGCGCTGGCGGGCAACGGGCAGATGAACTTCGAGTGCCGCATCGCGCGTCCGACCGGACAGGTGCGCGTGGTGCAGATCGAAGGCGAGGTCGATCGCGACGAGGCCGGCCGGGCCAAGGCGGTGCACGGCGTGATCCAGGACATCACCGAACGCAAGCAGGCCGAGGACCAGATCCGGCAGCTGGCGAACTACGACAGCCTGACCGGCCTGCCCAACCGCCGCTTCTTCCGCGACCAGTTCCAGGCCGCACTCGAGCGCGCCCGCACCAGCGGCTCTGCGGTAGGCGTTCTGTTCATCGATCTCGATCGATTCAAGCAGATCAACGACACGCTGGGACATCAGGTCGGCGACCAGCTGCTGCGCGAAGTCGCCAAGCGTCTGCATCAGTGCGTGCGCGAGAACGACACGGTCGCCCGCGGAGCAGAGGCCACCGGCGCGCTGCGCAACGGGCGTCCGCCCAACATCGGTTCGGCTACGCGCAACCTCGCGGCGGGCTCGCATATCGCTGCCAGTGACGGCGGCCACGTCGAACAGCGTTGCGCGACTCGGCGGTGACGAGTTCACGATCCTGCTCTCGGACCTGGCGGAGCCCAGCGCCATCGAGGCGGTGGCGCAGCGATTGATCGAGACGATGCGGCGCCCGTTTGCCTTCTCCGGCCACGAGCTGTTCGTGACGGCGTCGATGGGAGTCGCCACCTATCCGGTCGACGGCGGCGATGTCGACACACTGCTGCGCAAGGCCGACATCGCGATGTACGCGGTCAAGGACAGCGGGCGCAACGGCATCATGCGGTTCTCGAACGCGATGAACACCGCCACCGCCGAGCGCTGGCGGCTGGAGACGGCACTGCACCGCGCGCTCGAGCGCGAGGAGCTGGTGATGTACTACCAGCCGAAGGTCAATGTCATCGACGGGACGATCGTCGGCGCCGAGGCGCTGATGCGCTGGAAGCGCGGCGGCGAACTGGTGCCCCCGGGCGAGTTCATCACGGTGGCAGAGGAGTCGGGACTCATCGTGCCGATCACCGAGTGGGCGGTGCGCGAGGTCTGCAAGCAGATGGTGACGTGGGCGGAAGAGGGCATGCCGCCGACGCCGGTGTCGATCAACATCTCAGGCCGGCACATCCAGCGCGCCAACCTGGTCGAGCCGGTGCAGGCGGCGCTGGCGGGTTTTCGCCTCGACGCACGCCTGCTGGAGCTCGAGCTCACCGAGACCGTGCTGATGCAGAACCTGGGCCACGCATTGCCGCTGCTGCAGGCGCTGAAGGACCTTGGCGTGGCGATTTCGGTGGATGACTTCGGCACCGGATACTCATCCCTTTCGTACCTGAAGAAGCTGCCGATCGACACGCTGAAGATCGACCGCTCGTTCGTGCGCGAACTCGAAACGAGTGGCGACAACGCCGCGATCGTCGCGGCGATCATCGCGATGAGCAAGAGTCTGAAACTGCGCGTTGTCGCGGAGGGCGTGGAAACGCAGGGGCAGATGACGCGGCTCTTCGACCAGGGCTGTCAGCTGATGCAGGGTTTCCTGTTCTCGCCAGCCGTTCCGGGCTCGGACTTCCATGCGCTGATCCGCAGCAGCGTCGGCCGCCCACATTGGCGCGTGAACTTCGGGCCGCGGCGCGGCGTCACCGGCCCGGCGATGCCGGTCGACGAGCACTCGAACGGCCGGCACCACGGCAAGATCACCAACGAGTTTGTCGGTCCGCCGCGACCGGTGGCGGTGGCGGAAGCCAGCGAAACGCTGAAGCCGGTGAACGAAGGCGGCGAGAACGGCGGTGGGCAGCGCGATCGCGCGCTCAAGTGGGCGACGCGCTTTATCGGGCGCGACGGATAGCAAAGCGGTCGACGTCACCCCTCGACGACGAATGACTTGCGTGTCGCTGCGCGGGCGGATACATCGTCGTTCGACAACTGACGCTCACGGCGCGGGCCGGTAACTTTCTTTGCTTCGCCAAAGAAAGTCACCAAAGAAAGGCGACCGCACGAGGCCGGCCTGCGGCTTCCCTTGCGCTGCAGGTCGTCAGCGAGCCGTGCGCGAAACTCGCTCCCTGCGGTCGCTCAGACAGCGCGCCCGGCACTGCTCCGCTGCCGCCCCGCACCGCTGCGGCGTCCACGAGCGGATTGACCCCGTCGCCGTGCCGACTCTGCGAAAGGCGACTCAGTGCCTGCCTTCGAAGGCGCCGCGCAGCGCAGGGGACGCGGGGGCCGTTGAGGGCCTGCCTGTCTGAGCGCCCATCGGGCGCGAGTTTGCAGGCCCGCCCGCGACCCCGAGCAGCACAGGGCACCCGCAGGGCGCCTTCGCAGGCGCGGCTTTCTTTGGTTACTTTCTTTGCCAAGACAAAGAAAGTAACGGGCCGCGCGGCCCTGAAGCGCACCTCGAACTAAGGGAATGAAGCTCGCGCAGCGGCAGGCGCTGGCAGGCACGTCCGCGGACTACTCCACCAACCCGTGCTTGATCGCGTAATGCGTCAGCTCCGCGTTGTTCGACATCCCCATTTTTTCGAGGATGCGCGCGCGGTAGACGCTGACGGTCTTAGGGCTCAGCGCCAGTTCCTCGGCGATGTCCGAAAGCCGCTTGCCCGACGCCATCAGTTTCAGCGTCTGGAACTCCCGGTCCGAGAGCTTTTCGTGCGGCGCGACCGCCTCTTCCGGCGCATTCAGGTTCTCGATCAGTGCCTGCGCGATCTCCGGTGTCACGTACTTCTTGCCGGCGATGACCATCGACAGTGCCTCGAGCAGCTTGTCGGGCGCACTGCCCTTGTTGAGATAGCCGAACGCACCTGCCTTGAACGCGCGCACCGCGTACTGGTCCTCGGGATACATGCTGACCATCAGCACCTTCAGGCGCGGGTATTCCTCGCGCAGCGACTTCAGGATTTCGATGCCGTTCTTGCCAGGGAGGCCGACGTCCATGACGAGCACGTCGGGCTCGCCATGCTTCTTCAGTTCGGCACGCAGCTGGCCATAGTCAGACGCTTCGGCGATGACCTGCGCGTCGGGGTGCTCGGAGAGCACCTGCACGATGCCGCGACGCACGATCGCGTGGTCGTCAACGACGATCAGCCTAACCGGCATCGGAACCTCCCTCGAGCGTGGCGGCGGTACGCGAACGCGCGGCCGCCTGCGGCGGAATCGAGAACATCACGGTGGTGCCGCGGCCCGGGGATGACGAGATCTCGGCCCAGCCGTCGAGCCCGCGGGCCCGCTCCAGCAGCCCGCGCACGCCGAATCCCGGCGTGACGGCGAGACTATCCGGCTCGAAGCCGGCGCCATCGTCGGCGATCTCCAGCGTCACTTCATCCTCGAGCGCGAACAGCTGCACGTGCACCGAATGCGCGCCGGCGTGCTTGCGCACGTTCGTCAGCGCTTCCTGGGCCACCCGGTAGAGCGCCGCGGCGCGGTCGGGTGCGATCTCGAATTCGTCACGATTGCTGCGGAAGTCGATCGGCAGCCCGGTGCGCTCGCCGAAGCCGCGCGTCAGCCATTCGAGTGCAGCGACCAGGCCGGCATCAAGCACCGCCGGGCGCAGCGCGTGCTGGATGCGATGCGTCGCCACGACGGCGGACTCGAGCAGCTGCTGGATCGCCTGCAGCCGCTCGCGGTGCTGTTCAGTGCCGACTTCACGCGCCAGGCGAACCACCTCGAACTTCAGTGCAGTCAGCGCACCGCCGACATCGTCGTGGATCTCCTGGGCGATCGCGCGGCGCTCCTCTTCCTTGGCGCGCTCCAGGTGCTGGGTCAGCGCGTGCAACTTGCGCTCGCTTTCGACCAGTGCATCGGCGGCGTTGCGCCCCTCGCGCCGCGTGCGCGCGGCCGCGAGGCTGTGCTGCAGGGCCGCTGCCACGCGGAACATGCGTGTCTTCAGCACGAAGTCGTCGGCGCCGGCGTGCAGCGATGCCACGGCCAGTTCCTCCGACATCTCGCCGGACAGCACGATGACCGGGATATCGGGATCGACGGACTTGGCCACCTTCAACGAAGCGAAGGAGTCGAAGCGCGGCAGGTTGTGGTCCGTGATGACAGCATCGATCGGACCCTGCGCGAACGCATCGCGCATGCCGGCCTCGTCCTCCGCGCGCACGGCGCGCGGCCGCATGCCTTCGCGCATCAGCATGGCAAGCAGCAGTTCGTAGTCGAGCTCGGAATCCTCGACGACGATCAGGCGCGGGGCATTGGGGTCGGAGTCGGTCACGGCGGTCGCGATTGTGGCGGAATGCTGGGTCAAGTGCAGGACGCTACGCGTCGCTTGGCGCTCACGCTGGGCGAAAAAGCGTGGTGTTCCGGCATCGGTGCTGCGCGCCCTTGAAAGTGCACCGAGCAGCCTAAAATCCAATCAGCAAAGTCCGCCGGGCGATCGCGGTGACTTCAAGGTCATCGAGGAAAGTCCGGACTCCGCAGAGCAACGTAGCAGGTAACGCCTGCCCACCGTGAGGTGAGGATCAGAGCAACAGAGACGAGTCGATCGGCTGGCGGCGCGCCTGGCGCGCCGACACAGTCTCGTTACGGAGAGGCAGCCGGAAGGTTGCCATTCCGAAGGGTGCGGCGCGCAAGCGGCGCATCCGACGAGGCGTTGCTGGGTCGGGTGAAACGGGCAATCTCTACGCGGAGCAACACCAAATAGGCGGCCGATGATCCTGCTCGGGGAGGCCGCGGGTAGGTGGCTCGAGCCGGCGAGTGATCGCCGGCCCAGAGGAATGATCGCTGCGACGCCCGCAAGGGCGCCGAACAGAATCCGGCTTACAGGCGGACTTTGCACTCTTGCTTTGACCGGCGCTCCTGGGCCGGCGATAGATCCTATCTATGGCCCGGGGCTGGCCGGCAGGGCGCGTGACTTTGCGTGCTGGTCGGGCCGATAGCTTCTTTCGGAACGTGCCCCGGTTTCCGACGATGCGCATCACCCCTGCACTTCGATTTGACTGTTCCAGCCTCGAAGGCGGAGCGCATTTGAGGTTTCACTTTCAGACCGTGCGCTAAGCCATTCAATTGCATGGGTATTTCTTTGCCAATTTGCCTGAAGGACCGCGCCTAAGTCCTTGTTGTCATTGGAAAATCCGCCGCATTTCGCTTGACCTTCTGAATCGCGGTGAGATACAGTGGCGGCCCGTGTGAAATAGTGGGAGACAGTGGGTTAGTTAGTGTTCGCTTTGTATTTTAGCGAGGCGCCAGCTAGCTCCTTGTCGATGTCGACGTGTTCCAGGGCGCTTCACAACTGACGCTGGATGGCAAAGGCCGGATTTCGATGCCGGCGCGTCATCGCGATGCGCTCGCGAGCGGCTCGGAAGGCCGCCTGACGTTGACGCGCCATCCTGACGGCTGCTTGTTGGTCTATCCGCGCCCGACCTGGGAGGCGCGACGCCAGCAGATCGCGCAGCTGCCGTACTCGGCCCGCTCGCTGCAGCGCCTGCTGCTCGGCAGCGCGGTCGATGTTGAGCTCGACAGCGCCGGACGCGTGCTGGTCAGTGGCGAGTTGCGGGCGGCTGCCGGGCTGGAGCGCGACGTCATGCTGCTCGGCATGGGTGCGCACCTCGAACTTTGGGACGCGTCGCGACTGGCCGAACACGAGCGCCAGTCGCTGGCCGATGGCCTCCCCGATTCCGCCGCGGACTTCACGTTTTGACGGTGCATGACGCCGTCGCCAGCGCCCGACGCCCGCAGGCATCGAACCGTCCTTGCCGAGCAGGCGATCGACGCTCTGCTGACGGATTCGCAGGGCGTCTATGTCGATGCGACCTTCGGACGTGGCGGCCATTCGCGACTGATCCTGCAGCGGCTCGCGCCGACCGGGCGGCTCATTGCGCTCGACCGGGACCCGGCGGCCGTCACGTCGGCGGCCGCGATCTCCGACCCGCGCTTTCACATCGAGCACACCGCATTTTCACGCGTGGGTGCGACGCTCGCGGCGCTGGGGTTCCTTCAGGTGCATGGCGTGTTGCTGGACATCGGCGTGTCGTCGCCGCAGATCGACGCGGCGGAGCGGGGCTTTTCGTGGCGGGCCGAGGGCCCGCTCGACATGCGCATGGACACGACGCGAGGCGAAACGGCGGCGCAGTGGCTAGCGCATGCATCCATCGATGAACTCACTGGGGTGATCCGCAACTATGGGGAAGAACGGTTTGCTTCATCGATTGCAAAGGCGATTGTGGCTCGCCGCGAGGCTGGGCGGCCGGTTGCAACCACCCGCGACCTTGCCTCGGTCGTGGCAGACGCGATTCCCCGCAAGAGCCGCGCGGACGGGGCACAGCATCCGGCCACGCGGACATTTCAGGCTGTACGGATTCACGTCAATCAAGAGCTTGCGGAATTGGCGCTAGTGCTCGAGCAGTCGGCGCGTGTCCTGCGGGAGGGCGGACGGCTGGTCGTGATCAGCTTCCACTCCCTCGAGGACCGCATCGTCAAGCAGTTCATCGAGGCGCACGCTCATCCCGAGCGCGCCGATCAGGGTGCGCGTGCGCTGCCGCTGCGCGCGGACCGAGCTACCTGTGCCACGCCTCAGGGCGCTGGCACGCGTGCGCGCCGGCGACGCTGAAGTCGCCGCCAATCCGCGCGCGCGATCCGCCGTGATGCGCGTGGCCGAGCGCACGGCGGCGCCTTGGCCGGAGCGCCCCGCATGATCCGCCGCGGCGCAGTCTTGCTTGCGGCGCTTCTGCTCTTCGCGTCCGCGCTCGGTCTCGTCACCGCGCAGCACCGCACGCGTTCGCTCTTCATCGACCTCGAGCGCGCGCAGCAGGAGACCAAGCAGCTCGATGTCGACTACGAGCGGCTGAAGATCGAACTGGCCCGGCTGTCGCAGCCGGCGGCGGTCGAACGTGCGGCACAGCGGCTCGGCTTCCGCGCGGCCGGCGCCGGTCAGACCGTGTACCTGAACCTGCCGGAAGCGAGCGCGGCGGCTCCGATCGAGCCTGGAGTGCGCAAATGAAGACCGGCGCGCGCAGTTCGGCAGCAGGAAGCGGTCGGCGGTCGGACGCCACCGGTGCGCGTCGCGAGCGCCTTGCGTCCGGCGCCCATCCGCTGCTGAGCGTTGCCCTCCCGGCCTGGCGCTCCAAGCTGATGCTCTTCATGCTGTTCGTGGGCTTCGTGGCGCTCGGGGGGCGCACGTTCTTCCTGATGGGCGGCGTCACGACGGAGTTCCTGCAGCGCCAGGGCGAGGCCCGTTATGCAAGAACGCTCGAGATCCCCGCAACGCGTGGACGCATCACCGATCGCAACGGCGTGGTGCTGGCGTCTTCGGTGCCGGCGCGGGCCGTCTGGGCGATTCCGGAGGACGTTAGCGCGACACCCGCACAGATCGCCGAGCTGGCGCGCCTGCTCGACATGAGCGCGGGCGAGCTGAAGCGGCGGCTCGACAACGAGGATCGCAGCTTCGTCTATCTGCGGCGACAGGTGGATATGCAGGTCGCGGACCGAATCAGCGCGCTGAAGATTGCCGGTATTCACTCGAGTCGCGAGTTCAAGCGTCACTATCCGGAAGGCCCCACCAGCGCGCACATTGTGGGCTTCACCAATGTCGAGGACCGCGGGCAGGAGGGCATCGAGCTCGCTCACGAGAGCCAGCTGGCCGGGCGGTCCGGGAGTCGCCGCGTCATCAAGGACCGGCTGGGACGCGTCGTCGAGGACGACTGGCTGCGCGAGCCGGTCGATGGCCGCGACCTTGCGCTCTCGATCGACAGCCGGGTGCAGTACATCGCCTACTCGGCGCTGAAGACCGCGATCGACCGGCATCAGGCGAAGGCGGGCGCGGCGATCGTTCTCGATGTACGGACCGGCGAGGTGCTCGCACTGGTCAATTCGCCGACATTCGATCCGAATGCGCGTGGCCGGCTGTCGGGTGACGCGATCCGCAACCGTGTGCTGACCGACACGTTCGAGCCGGGCTCGACGATGAAGCCCTTTGCGATCGCTGCCGCCCTCGAACAGGGCAAGGTGCGGCCGGACTCGCGCATCCAGACCGCGCCCGGCCGGCTCACGATTGGCGACCGCACGATCGGTGACGCGCATCCGCATGGCGTGCTGACGGTCGAGGAAGTGGTCGCCAAGTCGAGCAATGTCGGAACCGCGAAAATTGCGCTGGAACTGCCGGCCCAGACGCTGTGGGAAAGCTACACCGCGCTGGGATTCGGGCAGGCGCCACGCATGGGTTTCCCTGGGGCGGTGGCCGGCCGGCTGCGCCCGGCAAAGACCTGGCGGCCGATCGAACAGGCGACGATTTCCTATGGTCACGGCGTATCGGTGTCGCTGGTGCAACTGGCGCGTGCGTATTCCGCACTGGCCCGCGACGGGGAACTGGTACCGCTGAGTCTGATGAAAGTCGAGGACGCGCCGGCGGCCGTGCGCGTGCTCTCGCCACAGACGGCGGCGGCGATGCGCAAGATGCTGGAAATGGCGGTCGGGGATGGCGGTACGGCGCCCGCGGCGCGCATAGCCGGATACCGCGTGGCCGGCAAGACCGGCACGGCACAGAAACTCAAGAACGGCCAGTACGTAAAGGAGTACGTCGCGTCCTTTGCGGGTTTCGCTCCAGTTTCGGATCCCCGCCTGGTGATCGCCGTGATGATCGACGAGCCTGGCGGTGGCGCGTACTACGGCGGGCAAGTGGCCGCGCCGGTGTTCGCGCAGATCGCTGGCGCCTCATTGCGCACGCTGCAGGTCGCGCCCGACGGTCCGCTTGAAGCGCCAAAGCAGCTGCTGGCGCTGAGGCAGGGACGATGAGTGCGGCGTCGGCGCAGGGCACTGCGTTGGTCGGATCGCGCGAGGCGCTCGCGTGGTTGCGGCGGACCTCAGGGCCGGGGTCGAGCGCGGCCCGGGACCTGCGGCTCGACAGCCGAGCAGTGCGCGCCGGGGATGTCTTCGTTGCGGTGGCTGGCGAGACGACCGACGGACGGCGCTACCTCGGCGATGCGATCGCCCGCGGCGCGGCGGCCGCCCTCGTCGACGCCGAAGGCTGGAGCGGCGGGGACTTCGCGGTGCCGGTGGTTGCGGTGCGCGGGCTGCGCGAGGAACTGGGCTCGCTGGCGTCCGAGTACTACGGCCGCCCCAGCAACAGTCTGATTTCGGTCGGCGTGACCGGCACGAACGGCAAGACCTCCTGCAGCCAGTGGATCGCGCAGCTGCTGACGCGCGAGGGGCGGCGCTGCGCCGTCGTAGGCACCGTCGGCATTGGTTTCCCGGGAGCGCTGCACGCGAGCGATCTGACGACACCCGACCCGGTGTCGCTGCAGCGCGAACTGCGTCACCTGCTGGACGCCGGCGCGCAGGCGGTGGCGATGGAAGTCTCGTCGATCGGTCTCGCGCAGTGTCGCGTCGACGGCATGCGCTTCGACATCGCGCTGTTCACCAACCTGACGCGCGATCACCTCGATGTGCACAGCACGATGGAGGGCTACGAGGCGGCCAAGGCGATGCTGTTCGACTGGCCCGGCCTGCGCCACGCCGTCATCAACCTGGACGATGCGGCCGGGCAGCGCATGGCCGAGCGGGCGTTGGCGCGAGGTGTCGATGTGATCGGCTACAGCGCGCAAGGCAACGTGATGACGCGACCCGTGGCTCCGCGCCTGATCGCCGAGGACATCCGCGCCACCGCGCACGGCCTGGCCTTCGAACTGCTGATCGACAACCGGCGTTTCAGCAGCGAGGTGTCGCTGGTTGGACACTTCAACGTGGCCAACCTGCTTGGCGTGGTCGGAACCTCGATCGCATGTGGCATCGCGCCCGAGACGGCCGTCGCCGCGCTGCCGGCGCTGGTGCCGCCGCCCGGGCGCATGCAGCGCGTTCCATCTTCGACGCAGCCGCTGGTGATCATCGACTACGCGCATACGCCGGATGCGCTGGCGCAGGCACTCGACGCGGTACGACCCGTTGTACGGGCGCGCGGCGGCAAACTCTGGGCCATCTTCGGCGCCGGAGGCGATCGCGATCCGGGCAAGCGCGCGCCGATGGGGGCGGCCGCCGCGGCGGCAGCAGATGTCGTGCTCGTCACCAGTGACAACCCGCGCACCGAGGATCCGCACAAGATCATCGAAGACGTAGTGCGCGGAACTGCCGACGCGCGCCGCTTGATGACCGAGCCGGATCGCGCGCGGGCGATCGAGACGGCCGTCGCGCAGGCGGACGCGGCGGACGTCGTGCTGATCGCCGGCAAGGGGCACGAGGACTACCAGATCATCGGCACCGAGAAGCGGCCGTTCTCCGATCTCAAGCAGGCGCAGCGCGCGGTGGAGCGTCGTGCGGAGGGCTCAGCGTGAGCCTGATGAGCGTCGCTGAGCTGGCGGCCGCCGTATCGGCCCATGGCGTTCGAGGCAACGGCAGCGTCGTGTTCTCGAGCGTCTCGACGGATACGCGCACGCTAGCGCCGGGGGCGCTGTTCGTCGCGCTGCGCGGCGAGCGCTTCGACGGACACGACTACGCGAGCGCCGCCGTCGAGCGTGGCGCTGTCGCGCTGCTGGTGGAGCGACTCATCGAGCTCGACGTGCCGCAGGTCCTCGTCGCCGATGCGAAGCGAGCACTCGGCGTCGGCGCTGCACAGTGGCGCGCGCGTTTCGCGCTGCCGGTCATCGCCGTGGCCGGTAGCAATGGCAAGACCACGGTGACGCAGATGATCGCGTCGATCCTGGCGCAGTCCTACGGCGAGAAGCAGCGCCTTGCGACGCGCGGCAATCTGAACAACGACATCGGCGTGCCGCTGATGCTGTGGCAGCTCACGAAGCAGCACAAGGCCGCGGTCTTTGAACTCGGCATGAACCACCCGGGCGAAATCGCCTACCTCGCCGAGCTGGTGCGACCCACGGTCGCGCTCGTCAATAACGCACAGCGCGAGCATCAGGAGTTCATGCAGTCGATCGAGGCGACGGCGTACGAGAACGGCGAGGTGATCGCCGCCCTGCCGCTTTCCGAGGCGGGGGTCGCGGTCTTCCCTGCAGATGACTCCTGCGCCGCCATCTGGCGCGCCCTCGCCGGCACGCGGCGAATCATCGATTTCGCGCTGGAGGCGTACGCGGTCGTCACCGCGACGTACGAGTTGCAGCCCGACGGCGCGCGCGTGTCGATGGCCACGCCGGCCGGCGTGGTGGCCGCCAGCCTCGCTGTCACCGGAGTGCACAACGTGCGCAATGCACTGGCGGCGACCGCGTGCGCGCTGGCGATCGGCGTGGCGCCGCGTGCAATCGGCGCCGGCCTCGAGGCGTTCCGGCCGGTCGGCGGACGCGGCGCTCGCCTGCGTACCCGGTCGGGCGCCGCGCTGATCGACGATACCTACAACGCGAACCCGGACTCGGTCCGCGCAGCGATCGACCTGCTGGCGGGCTACGGTCATCCGCGCGTGCTCGTGCTCGGCGACATGGGCGAGGTCGGCGACCGCGGCCCCGAATTTCATCGCGAGATCGGCGAGTACGCCCGCACCCGGCAGATTGATGCCTTCTATGCAACCGGCTCCCTGACGCAGGAAGCCGTGGCGGCCTTCGGCGGCGGCACTCACTTCAACGATGTCGATGCGCTGATCGCCGCGTTGTCGTCCCGGCTGGAGCCAACGGCCACCGTGCTCGTCAAGGGCTCGCGCTTCATGCGCATGGAGCGCGTCGTGCGCGCGCTGGCAGAACCGTCGACCGACCCGGCTGTCGCGGGAGTTCACTGAATGCTGCTGGAACTGTTCGACTGGCTGGCGCGGGACATCCGGGCGTTCAACGTCTTCTCGTACCTGACCTTGCGCGCCGTGCTCGCCGCCGGCACGGCGCTCGTGATCGGACTCGCCGCTGGACCCTGGGTGATTCGCAAGCTGACCGAACTGAAGATCGGCCAGGCCGTGCGCAACGACGGCCCGCAGACACACCTCGTCAAGACCGGCACGCCGACGATGGGCGGCGCGCTGATCCTGATCTCGATCGGCGTCACGACGTTGCTGTGGGCCGACCTGTCCAACCGCTTCATCTGGGTCGTGCTGATCGTGACGGTGGGCTTCGGCTGGATCGGCTGGGTCGATGACTACCGCAAGGTCGTGCACCGCAATCCCAAGGGCATGAGCGCCAGGGAAAAGTACTTCTGGCAGTCGCTGATCGGGCTGGCAGCCGCGTTCTACCTCGCCTTCGCGATCGCGGCGCCGTCGACCGACCGGATCTGGGACCTGATGCTGCTGTGGGTGCAGCAGGGCTTCTACATCGACCTGCCGCCACGGTCCGACCTGCTGGTGCCGTTCTTCAAGAACGTCGCCTATCCGCTCGGTGTGTTCGGCTTCGTCGTGCTCTCCTACCTCGTCATCGTCGGCACCAGCAATGCGGTCAACCTGACGGACGGACTCGACGGGCTCGCGATCATGCCGACGGTGATGATCGGCGCCGCGCTCGGCGTGTTTGCCTATGTCGTGGGCCGGGCGGACTTCGCGCGTTACCTGCTGTTCCCGTACATCCCCGGTGCGGGCGAACTCGTGATCATCTGTGGCGCGATCGCCGGCGCTGGTCTGGCCTTTCTGTGGTTCAACGCCTACCCGGCCGAAGTCTTCATGGGCGATGTCGGCGCGCTAGCACTCGGCGGAGCGCTCGGCACGATCGCCGTCATCACGCGGCAGGAGATCGTGCTCTTCATCATGGGCGGCGTGTTCGTCGTCGAAACGGTCTCCGTGATGATGCAGGTGGCCTTCTTCAAGTGGACCAAGGGCCGACGCATCTTCCGCATGGCACCGCTGCACCACCACTTCGAACTCTCCGGCTGGAAAGAGACGCAGGTCGTCGTGCGGTTCTGGATCATCAGCATGATGCTGGTGCTCGTAGGTCTTTCCACGCTGAAGATCCGATGAGCGAAGTCAAGCACGACGGGTGCGGCTGGACGAGGCTCATGCGCGCAGCGCGTGAAGCGAGCGCTGCGAGCGGCCGAGGCCAGACCTCACCCGTGCGGTTCTGGATCATCAGCGTGATGCTGGTGCTCGTAGGTCCTTCCACGCTGAAGATCCGCTGATGGCGCAGGCACTCGTCCTCGGACTCGGCGACAGCGGTCTCGCGATCGCGCGCTGGCTGGCACGACAGGGCTGGTCGCTGCGCGTGGCAGATACGCGCGCCGCACCGCCGCAGCTAGACGCGCTGCACTCCCATGAGCCGGCGGCTGAATTCATCGGCGGTCCGTTCACGGAAGCGTTGCTGGACGGCGTCGAACTCGTGGCCATCTCGCCCGGCCTGTCGCCGACGCACTCCGTGGCGGCTCCGCTGATGAAGGCGGCGAAGGTACGGGGCGTCGAAGTTGTTGGTGAAATCGAACTCCTCGCGCGCGAGCTTGCGCGGCTGAAGCAGGACCAGGGCTATGCTCCGCGCGTGCTCGGCATCACCGGCACCAACGGCAAGACGACGACGACGCGGCTCGTCGGCCTGCTGGTCGAGCGCTGCGGACAGCGTGTCGCCGTCGCCGGAAACATTGCGCCGGCCGCGCTCGATGAACTGGCCGCGCGGCTGGACGCAGGAGACCTGCCGGACGTTTGGGTGCTCGAGCTCTCGAGCTTCCAGTTGCAGACGACGACGAGCCTCGCGTGCGACGCGGCGGCAGTGCTGAACCTGACGCAGGACCATCTCGACTGGCACGGCACGATGGAGGCCTATGCCAAGGCGAAGGAGCGCATCTTTGCCGCCGGGACGGTGCGGGTTCTGAATCGCGACGACCCGCGCGTCGCCGCGATGACCGGTCGCAAGGCGACCGTCGTGACCTTTGGCTCCGACAGTCCGACGCAGCCGGATCACTACGGCCTGGTTCACGAGGGTGGAATGACCTGGCTCGCGTGGGCGGAAGACACAAGCCTGCCGATGCGGCGCCGGAAAGCGGTTGTTGATATCCCGGGCGTTTCTGCCGAAATCCATGTGCATCGCCTGATGCCCGCGGACGCACTTCGTATCCGAGGCCGTCACAATGCCCTTAACGTCCTGGCCGCGCTGGCGCTGGCGCGCTCGATCGGGCTGCCACTGGCGCCGATGCTGCACGCGCTGCGTGAGTACTCCGGTGAACCGCACCGGGTGGAACTCATCGCGAGCCTGCGAGGAATCGAGTACTACGACGACAGCAAGGGCACCAACGTCGGTGCGACGGTCGCTGCGCTCGATGGCCTGGGAGCTGAAGGGCGCAGGCTGGTGGTGATCCTGGGTGGCGACGGCAAGGGGCAGGACTTCACGCCACTGGCGGCGCCTGTCGCGCGTCATGCGCGCGCTGCGGTCCTTATCGGGCGCGATGCCGCACTGATACGCACGGCGCTGGCACCGGTCGCGAGTCGGATTCCGGTGCTCGACGCCGAGACGCTTGAAGACGCGGTGCGGAGCGCCGTCGAACTGGCGCAGCCCGGCGATGCTGTGGTCCTGTCGCCCGCCTGCGCGAGCCTGGACATGTTTCGCGATTACCGCCACCGCGCCGAGGTGTTCGTCGATGCGGTGCGCGAGCTTGCCGCCGAAGCGGGGCAGCCGTGCTGAAGCGCTGGCTCGACGGCCTGAAGCCCTCGCGCTCGCGAGGCAGTGGCGCGCCTGCGGCCGGAGGGGCGGTGCTGGCGCTGGCTGGTCTCGGAGGCGCTCCGGCAGCCAGCACGGCCCGCCAGCCGACGGGAGTGGACCGCACGCTGATGGCCGTCGTCGCGGCGCTCATCATGATCGGCACGGTGATGGTGTACTCGGCATCAATCTCGCTGGCGGATTCGCCGCGCTTCAATGTCACACCAACGCATTTCCTGATGCGGCACCTGCTGTCGCTGAGCATCGCGTTTTGCGCCGCAGCCCTCGCGTTCCAGGTGCCGATGCAGACCTGGCAACGACTCGCGCCGTGGGTTTTCTGCGGCGCCTTCGCATTGCTGGTGCTGGTGCTGATCCCGGGCATCGGCAAGGGGGTCAACGGCGCCCGGCGCTGGATTCCGCTCGGCGTGCTGAACCTCCAGCCGTCCGAACTGATGAAGGTCGCCTGCGTGCTTTACGCCGCGAACTTCACGGTGCGCAAGCAGGATTTCATGCACCAGTTTGCCAAGGGCTTCCTGCCGATGGCCATCGTGATGGGCGCAATCGGCGTGCTGCTGCTGTTGCAGCCTGACCTGGGCGCGTTTGGCGTCATCGTCGCGATCGCGATGGGGATCCTGTTCCTTGGCGGCGTCAACGGCAAGCTGTTCGCCGGCATCAGCGGCGCGCTCGCCTTGGTCTTCATACTGGTCATCTGGCTCTCGCCGTGGCGCCGCGACCGCATCTTTGCCTATCTCGACCCGTGGTCCGAGGCCAACGCGTTGGGCAAGGCGTACCAGCTGTCGCATTCGCTGATTGCGTTCGGCCGCGGCGAGTGGTTCGGCGTCGGGCTTGGCGGCAGCGTCGAGAAGCTGCATTACCTTCCCGAGGCCCACACGGATTTCATCCTCGCGGTGCTGGGTGAGGAGCTTGGACTGGTCGGCGTCATGACCGTCGTCGTGCTGTTCTACTGGCTGGTCAAGCGGGCCTTCGAGATCGGTCGCCAGGCGATCGCGCTGGAGCGCACCTTCGCCGGACTCGTCGCGCAGGGCGTCGGTCTTTGGATCGGTGTGCAGGCCTTCATCAACATCGGCGTGGCGACCGGTCTGCTGCCGACCAAGGGCCTGACGCTGCCGCTGATGAGTTACGGCGGCTCGGCGTTGCTGTCGACGCTGGTCGCACTGGCGATCCTGCTGCGCGTCGACAGAGAGAATCGCATCCTGATGCGCGGGGGCCGGGCATGAGCGCCGCCCGGCCGCTCCGAAGGCGCTCGGCCTTGCAGGCCGCGCTCGCGCTTGCAGGCGCTCGCTCGCTCGCAGGTGTCGGGCATGCCGCAGGGCATGCCCTACACCCGGCTCGCGCCCCCTCGGGGGGGACAGCCCGTGGGGCGAAGGGGGTCATGTGAATCACCTCGTCGTCGTCGCAGCGGGCACCGGCGGCCACGTGATGCCCGGCATCGCGGTGGCCGAAGCGCTGCGCGGTCGTGGTTGGTCCGTGAGCTGGCTGGGAACGCAGTCGGGCATGGAACGCGGACTGGTCGAGCGCCATGGGATCGCATTCGATGCGATCGATTTCAGCGGTCTTCGCGGCAAAGGATTGAAGACGCTGCTGCTGGGCGGCTTTCTGTTGCTGCGTGCCCTGTGGCAAAGCCGCGCGCGCTTGCGTGCGCGTGCGCCCAAAGTGGTCTTCACGACCGGTGGCTACGTGGCCGTGCCCGCCGGCATGGCGGCCAGCACACTGGGCGTGCCGCTGGTGCTGATGAACTCCGACGCCGATTCGCTGCTGTCGACGCGGCTGCTGTCGCCGATGGCTTCCGGCGTGCTGTGTGGCTTTGACGGGGCGGCGGCGCGGAAGGCGGGCGCCAAGGGGCTGGTCACTGGCAATCCGGTGCGCGCGGAGATCGCCGCCATCCCGACCCCGGCGCTGCGTTACGCCGGCCGCTCGGGCCCGCTGCGATTGCTGGTCATCGGCGGCAGTCTCGGCGCTCAGGTACTGAATGAAACCGTGCCGGCCGCGCTCGCCCGCATGCCGGTCAATCAGCGACCGCGCGTGGTGCATCAGTGCGGGGCGAAACACGTGGACGCGGTGCAGGCGGCGTATCGCGACGCCGGTGTCGAGGCGGAGATCGTCCCGTTCATCGACGACATCGCCAGCCGCTATGCCGATGCGGATGTCGTGCTGTGTCGCGCCGGCGCAATCACGGTGACCGAACTGGCGGCCGCGGGCGTCCCCAGCATCCTGGTTCCGCTGGTCGTGTCGACTACGCACCATCAACGCACCAACGCCCAGTTTATGGCGAATAAAGCGGCCGCGCTGCACCTGCCGCAGGGCGAACTGACCGCCGAGCGGCTGGCAACTCTGCTCTCGGGACTGACGCGCGCGGATTTGCTCGCGATGGCCACCGCAGCGCGGACCCTGGGGCGTCCGGATGCCACGGCGACCGTGGCCGCGGTCATCGAACGGGTGGCGGCATGAGGCACGCGGTCAAGCACATCCACTTTGTAGGCATCGGCGGCTCAGGGATGAGTGGCATCGCCGAGGTCCTGCTGACGCTGGGATACAAGGTCAGCGGATCTGACACGGCGACCAGCGGGACCACGCGCCGCCTGGCGCAACTTGGAGCGCAGATCGCCCAGGGTCACTCGGCCGAAAACATCACGGGGGCCGATGCCGTGGTCGTCTCGACCGCCGTCTCGGCCAGCAACCCGGAAGTGATGGCGGCTCGTGCACACCGCATCCCGATCGTGCCGCGCGCCGTCATGCTGGCCGAACTGATGCGGTTGAAGCAGGGCATCGCGATCGCCGGCACGCACGGCAAGACGACGACGACCAGCCTGGTCGCCAGCGTGCTGGCCGCGGGTGGACTCGATCCGACCTTCGTCATCGGCGGGAGGCTCAACTCGGCCGGCGCCAACGCGCGTCTCGGCACCGGCGACTACATCGTCGTCGAAGCCGACGAGTCGGACGCGTCGTTCCTCAACCTGATGCCGGTGATCGCGGTCGTGACCAACATCGACAACGATCACATGGAGACCTACGGCCACGATTTCTCGCGGCTAAAGCAGGCGTTCGTCGAATTCCTCGGGCGCCTGCCGTTCTATGGCTCCGCAGTGCTGTGCATAGACGATCCGCACGTGCGCGACATCCTGCCGTTCGTCTCGAAGCCGGTGCTGAGCTACGGTTTCGCGCCCGAGGCGCAGGTGCGGGCGGTCGATGCCGTACCCGACGGCACGCGCATGCGGTTCACGGCGCGGCGCGAAGGCCAGCCGCCGCTGGCGGTGTCGCTCAATCTGCCCGGGAATCACAACGTGGCCAACGCGCTGGCTGCAATTGCCGTCGGCACCGAACTTGGAGTGGCCGACGCGGCGATCGTCGACGCGCTCGGTTCGTTCACCGGGGTTGGACGCCGCTTTGCGCGCCATGGCGAGCTGCCGGCGCCGGACGGCGGCAGCTACACGCTGATCGACGACTACGGCCACCACCCGGTGGAGATGGCCGCGACGCTCGCGGCCGCTCGTGGGGCGTTCCCGGACCGACGCCTGGTCCTTGCGTTCCAGCCGCACCGCTATACCCGCACGCGCGACTGCTTCGAGGACTTCGTCAAGGTGCTGTCGACGACCGATGTGCTGCTGCTTGCGGAGGTCTATCCGGCGGGTGAGACGCCGATCGTCGCGGCCGACGGTCGCTCGCTGGCGCGGGCGCTCCGGGTAAGCGGCAAGGTGGAGCCGATCTTCGTCGAGGCGGTTGACGACATGCCGGCGGCGCTGCACGACGTTGTCCGCGATGGCGACGTAGTAATCACCATGGGCGCGGGTTCGATTGGACAGGTGCCGGCGCGGCTGATGGGAGCGGGTGCGGAATGAGCAGTTCGGCAGCTTCATTCGGCAAGGTCGGAGTGCTGTTCGGTGGCAAGTCCTCCGAGCGCGAGGTGTCGATCATGTCCGGCACCGGCGTGCTGAACGCACTGAAGAGCCGCGGCGTCGATGCCCATCCCTTCGATCCGGGCCTCCAGAGCCTGGCCGAACTCGAGGCCGCACGCTTCGATCGAGTCTTTATCGCGCTGCATGGCCGTGGCGGTGAGGACGGGACGATCCAGGGTGTCCTCGAGACGCTCGGCGTGCCCTACACCGGCAGCGGGGTGCAGGCCTCGGCGATCGCGATCGACAAGGAAACGACGAAACAGATCTGGCTGCAGGCCGGTATTCCGACCCCGGCGCATCGCGTCGGCCATGCGGCCACTGACTGGATGCAGGTCATTGCCGAACTGGGCGACCGGCTGATCGTCAAGCCGTCGCGCGAGGGCTCGACGATTGGCATTACGAAGGTCACGAGCCATGACCACAACGAACTCGCATTCGCGTTCGAGGCGGCGGCGCAGTACGACGACACGGTGCTCATCGAGCAGCTGATCGTCGGGCGCGAACTGACCTGCGCGATCCTCGGCGAGGGCGGCGCGGCCGAGGCGCTGCCGCTGATCGAGATTCGTGCGCCCGACTCGAACTACGACTATCACAGCAAGTACTTCAGCGACGACACGAAGTACCTGTGCCCGGCTCCGGTGGATGCCGACACGGCAGCGCGCGTCAGTCAACTGTGCCTGCGCGCCTACCGCGCACTCGGGGCGCGCGGCTGGGGTCGCGTCGACGTGATGCTGCGCGATGACGGTGCACCCTTCCTGCTGGAGCTCAATACCTCGCCGGGCATGACCGGCCACTCGCTGGTGCCGATGGCGGCGCGCGCTGTCGGACTGAGCTACGAGGCCCTGGTCCTTCGCATCCTTGGGATGGCGACGCTCGACACACGGAGGCGCGGATGAGGGCGGCCGGGCTGATGAATGCAGCGGCCCTGTTGGCAGCGCTGGTCGCCGCCGGACTGCTGCTTGTCGCAGGTGCCCGCTGGGTCGCGGCGCGGCCGATGTTCGACTTCAAGCGCATCGAAGTGCGCGGCGATCTGCAGCACGTTTCGGCAGCATCGATCCGCGCGGCGATCGCGGGTCGGTTGAAAGGCAACTACTTCACGATGCGGCTGGACGAGGCGCGTCGACTGCTGGAAACCGTGCCCTGGGTAGCGCAGGCCTCGGTCCGGCGCGTGTGGCCAAACCGCCTGTTGATCACGCTGCGCGAACACCGCGCACTGGGCGGATGGGGCGACGGTCGGCTGCTGTCGGACAGCGGTGAGCTCTTTGTCGCCAACGTCGCGGAAGCCGAGATCTTCGGCCCGCTGCCCGAGTTCAGCGGTCCGGATGCCGAAGCGCGGACGATTGTCGCGCGCTACTACGAGTTTGCTGCGCTGATCGCGCCGCTGTCGCTGGCGATCGACGCGATCGACGTGTCTGACCGCCGGTCCTGGACGCTGCAGGCCAGTGGACCGGGCGTGTCCTCGACGGCCCTGGAACTCGGCCGCGACGATCCGCCGGGGACGCTGCAGCGACGCATGAGCGACGTGGTGGCGTCGTATCCGATGATGGCGGCGCACGTTGGTGGCCCCCCTGCGCGCATCGATGCGCGCTACGCCAATGGCATCGCTGCCGCCGCGCCATCGCGCGCTCCCGAAACGCAGGCCCGTCAAGTCCGACCATGAGAACCGAAACCAAAGACCTGATCGTCGGCCTCGATATCGGCACGTCCAAGGTGGTCGTCGCCGTCGCTGAAGCGCTTCCAGATGGCCGCTTCCAGGTGATCGGCCTCGGGCAGGCCGCCTCCCAGGGTTTGCGCAAGGGTGTCGTCGTCAACATCGAGGCGACGGTCCAGTCGATCCGTCGGGCGCTCGAGGAAGCGGAGCTGATGGCGGCGTGCCAGATCAAGGACGCGTTCACCGGCATCGCGGGCAACCACATCAAGAGCTTCAACTCGAGCGGAATGGTGGCGATCAAGGATCGCGAGGTCTCGGCAAGCGACGTGGC
This sequence comes from uncultured beta proteobacterium, assembly GCA_963791235.1. GTDB lineage: Bacteria > Pseudomonadota > Gammaproteobacteria > Burkholderiales > Burkholderiaceae_F > JALORV01. Next base: position 665,664 of record CAWBRW010000029.1, read on the forward strand.
CCGAGTCATCGAGACCGCGAAGGCGATCAACATCCCGACCGACCAGCAGGTGCTGCACGTGCTGACGCAGGAGTTCATCGTCGACGGCCAGGAGGACATCCGCGAGCCGATCGGCATGAGCGGTGTCCGGCTCGAGGTGCGCGTCCATATCGTGACCGGCGCGGTCAGTGCGGCGCAGAACATCATCAAGTGCGTGCGCCGCTGCGGTCTCGAGGTGCAGGACCTGATCCTGCAGCCCCTGGCGTCGTCGCTTTCGGTACTGACATCCGACGAGAAGGAACTGGGCGTCGCGCTGGTGGATATCGGCGGCGGCACCAGCGACATTGCCATTTTCACCGGCGGCGCGATCCGTCACACCGCGATCATCCCGATCGCCGGCGACCAGATCACCAACGACATCGCGATGGCACTGCGCACGCCGATTCCTGACGCCGAGGAGATCAAGGTGCGCTGGGGCGTGGCCAAGGAAGTGCTGGCCGACCCGAACGAGAAGATCGAGATCCCGGGGCTCGGCGATCGCGGACCGCGGTTGCTGTCGCGGCAGGCGCTTGCGGCCGTCATCGAACCGCGCGTCGAGGAACTCTTCACCCTGACGCAGCAGGTGATCCGCGAGTCGGGCTACGAGGAACTGCTGTCATCGGGAATCGTGCTGACGGGCGGCACGAGCCTCCTGCCGGGCATGACCGAGCTGGCCGAGGACGTGTTCCTGAAACCGGCGCGCATCGGCTGGCCGCACTACGACGGCTCGCTCGCCGACGTCGTCAAGAACCCGCGTTTCGCGACGGCGATCGGCCTGCTGGTCGAGGCCCATTCGCAGCGCCAACGCGGCCGCAAGATCGCCCAGCAGACCGGCTCCTTCAAGCAGACATTCAAGAGGATGAAGGAATGGATCGTCGGGAATTTTTGATTGTCGCAAGCGATGTACGCGACGCTGCGCGTCGCACGTGCATCGCTTGCGCTCAAGTCAGCGCGGCCGCCGTCGGGCGGCCGGGCGGCGGCCGCGCATTTGTAAGCGCGACTCGCCGATGCGAGTCGCGCAGCGGAGAGGCTGGAGCTGAAGCGGCAGTGCGTGTAGCGCGGCGACGTCCGATGCGTGCCGTTGTCTTCGCGGGCGCGGCGCCGAGCCGCCTCAAGCCGCCCGCGCACTCATTTTTCCGCCCCGAGTGCACGTGCGACCCGCAGGGTCGCATACACGAGGGGCGTTGTCTGAAGCGGGCAATGCCAAGCGCGTTGGTGCAGTTGCGCTTTTGGCCTTGCGCGTTTCGCATTGATGCAGCAACCAAACCGAGGAGCAGGAGAACACGATGACATTCGAAATACTTGAGACAGAAACGCGCGGCACGATCATCAAGGTGGTCGGTGTCGGCGGCGCGGGTGGCAATGCGGTCGAGCACATGATCCGGCGCGGCGTGCAGGGCGTCGAGTTCATCTGCGCGAACACCGATCACCAGGCGCTGGCACGCTCGTCGTCGAAGAATGTGCTGCAGCTGGGCCAGACCGGACTTGGCGCAGGCAGCCGTCCGGAAGCGGGTCGCCAGGCTGCCGTGGACGGGCGCGAACGCATCGCGGACTCCCTGCGCGGTGCGCACATGGTGTTCATCACCGCAGGCATGGGCGGTGGGACGGGCACCGGTGCGGCGCCAGTCGTTGCGGAAGTGGCTAAGGAGCTTGGCCTTCTGACCGTTGCAGTCGTTTCGAAGCCGTTCGAATTCGAAGGGCCGAAGCGCATGAAGGTTGCAGAGAGCGGGCTCGCGGAACTCGAGGCCTCGGTGCATTCGCTGATCGTCATCCTCAACAACAAGCTGGAAGAGGTGATGGGCGAGGATGCCGAGATGGCGGACTGCTTTCGCGCGGCCGACGACGTGCTGCACAATGCCTGTGCCGGCATCGCCGAGATCATCAATGTCCCGGGACTCGTCAACGTCGATTTCGAGGACGTCAAGACCGTAATGAGCGAGCACGGCAAGGCGATGATGGGCACGGCCACTGCGTCGGGCCTGGACCGGGCGCGCATCGCGGCCGAGCAGGCGGTCGCCAGCCCCCTGCTGGAAGGCGTCGATCTGTCCGGTGCCCGCGGCGTACTCGTCAACATCACGGCTTCGCAGTCGCTGAAGATGAAGGAAACGCGTGAGGTGATGAACACGATCCGCGCCTTCGCGGCCGAGGACGCAACCGTCATTTTTGGCACCGTTCGCGACGATTCGATGGGCGACGCGCTGCGCGTGACCGTAGTCGCCACCGGGCTCGGACGCGCCGCCTCGAAGAAGCAGTCGACGCCGTTCACCGTGGTGCGCACCGGTACCGACAATGCGCCGCTGATGGTCAACGCGACGAAGGAAACAGCGGCCGGAGGCTCCGACTACAGCCATCTCGATACACCCGCGGTCTGGCGGTCGCGTGAGTCCGCCCAATCGCGCGTCTCTGCACTTGAAGAGAGCGGCAGCGACCGCTACGACATTCCGGCGTTCCTGCGGAAGCAGGCGGACTAGCGTCGCTCGTGTACGCGAATCCCGGCTACGCCGGGATTCGCACGTGCACTCGCTCCGGAAAGGTGAGTCGGCTGCGCTCCGGAGCGGCCGCGCGCTTCGCCGAAGCACAACTGCAGGCACACCTCCCCGCGATGTAACTCGCAATGCCAGGATTGCCTTTCCCTCCTCGCCGGGCGAGGAGGGTGCAGGGAGGAGTGCGAATCCCCTCCCGCTGGGCGGGAGGGCAGGGAGGGTGTCGTGCAGTTGAAGGTCGGCGGAGCGCGCGGCCGCTCCGGAGCGAGCCGACTAATTATTCCGCTGAGGGTGCACGTGCGACGGCGGAGCCGTCGCGTACACCCTCAGCGACCAATGACTTGTATGCATGCCACGTTGCATGCCCGATGACGGGGGCGGCAATGACGAGACCGATGAAGAAAGTCGCGAATCCGGCGGCGATGACGATGACGATCAGCAGGGCCCACAGCACCAACGGCAGGAAATTCGCGAACAGGGCGCGCACGCTCGTCAGTGCGGCGACGATGGTGTCGGTGCCGCGGTCGAGCATCATCGGCACCGACACGACGCTGACGGCGAAAACGATGGCCGCAAACAGGGCACCGACGGCAAAGTAGGTGAGCAGGAAATCGATGTGCTCGACGGTGACGACCTGTTCGACGAAGCTCTTCAGTGTCGGCATGCCACTGGAAAAGAACAGCGCGAAGGTAACCAGCGACGCTCGTGCCCATACCAGCATGATGATCGTCAGCACCAGCGCGAACAGGCTGAAGGCACCGAGGTTGGCTCGCCAGGCCGACATCGTGTCGCTGAAGCGCACGCGTTCACCCCGCTGCAGGCGCCGGCTGATGTCGTACAGCCCGGTGGCAAGAAAGGGCCCGAGCAGCAGGAAGCCGGCGGTCAGTGCCGACGTGTATTCGTAGGCATGGCGAAAGACCAGGGCGATCAGCCAGCCCATCAGCGCGAAGACCGCGCCGTAGGTCAGGCTCGCCGCCGGGGCATGACGCAGGTCGGCCCACCCCAGCGCGAGCCAGCCGAACGGCGCAGTGACCGGCACCGACCGGATCGGCGGGAACGGCGATGCAGGTTCGGACGGGGCGGGCGACTCGGATGCGGTTTCAGGGGTCACGGTGCGGAACGGTCGGATCGGATGTGGGAGACGCAAACATTCTCGACCGCCCGGCGCGCCGAAGCTCGCCGCACTGCACAAGCAACGCGATAAAATGGGTACATGCTGAAACAACGAACGCTCCGGCAATTGGCACGCACGGTAGGAATCGGGCTGCACAGCGGCACGAAGGTAGAACTGGTGCTGCGTCCGGCCGCCGCCGAGACCGGCATCGTGTTCCGCCGCGTCGACCTTGATCCGCCCGTGGAGATCAAGCTGACTCCGGAAGCCGTGGTCGACACGCGCATGGCCACGACGATCGGACGCGACAACGTGCGTATCGCCACCATCGAACACATGATGAGTGCCCTGGCGGGGCTGGGAATCGACAACTGCTATATCGACGTCGACGCCCCCGAGATACCGATCATGGACGGTAGCGCTGCGAGCTTCGTATTCCTGCTGCAGGCGGCTGGCATCGAGGAACTCAACGCACCGAAGAAGTTCATCCGGGTGCTGAAGCCCGTGGAGATCGTCGACGGCGACAAATGGGCCCGCCTCGAACCGCACTTCGGTTACCGGCTGAAGTTCTCGATCGACTTCAATCATCCGGCGATCGACTCCACCGAGCAGGTGGTCGAAGTCGACTTTGCGCATGACTCCTACATTCAGCAGGTCTCGCGTGCGCGTACGTTCGGATTCGTGAATGAAGTCGAGGCACTGCGCGCCGGCGGCCTGGCGATGGGCGGCACCTTCGAGAACGCGATTGTGATGGACGAGTACCGCGTACTGAACACGGACGGGCTGCGCGCCGGCGACGAGTTTGCCAAGCACAAGATTCTCGATGCGATTGGTGATCTATCGGCGCTCGGGCGGCCACTCATGGCCAGCTATTCCGCCCACAAGTCCGGGCACGCGATCAACAACCGCCTGCTGCGTGCGTTGGTGGCGGACGCGACCGCTTTCGATGTGGTGACGTTCGAAGAGGACGGCCTGGCTCCCGCCGCCTTCCTGCCGCGCGCGCAGCCGGCCTAAGACGTCGTGCCGTCGCGACGGCGTGCCAGCGTTGTCGCAAGCCGGCGCAGGGCGCGCCCCAGCGCCGAATCCGGCAGTTCCTCTGCGGCGTGCTCGACCGCACTGACGCCGCGATCCGTGACCGCCGCAAACGGCAGTCCGGTACTTGAGGCCTCCTCCCTCCCCTGTCCGGGGTAGGACGAGCCGCCAGCTTGAACTCGTGTCTTGATCTCGTAGACTTGCAGCCCGTGAGTGCTCAGCGCAGCGAGCAGCCGCGGGGTGGCCTGGCGCAGTTTGGCGGACTCCGCCGCAGAGTCGACGGCGATCCAGACGACGCCGTCCCGAAGTTCGCAGCGGCCGGGAGCAAGCAAGTCCATGCCCGGGGCCACCGAACGTGCTACCGGGGCCAACAGACGGCTGATCGTCTGGGAGGTCTCCCAGCGGGCGAGCAGTGCCGCAGCGCCGGGTGACTCCCGTAGAGCCTCGGCGATGGCCCGGGCGCTAGGCATGAAGGCTGGTTGGCGTTGCCGGGGGGCAGCGTTCCAGGAAACAGGAGAGGGCAGTGCAGATCATCGTGGTGGATCGTCGACTGGCGCAGGCACTCACGATCTCAGTGAAGCGGCACCATCTTGCCGCGGCTGCGATCCTGCTCACGCTGTCGGTCGTGTTGCTTTCCTCTCTGTTTTCGCTGCTCACAGTGCGGGCGGCGACACTGTTTCCGCTGCCTTTCATATCGGATGTTATCGCGCTGGTCACGCGTGACCAGGCGGAGCGCAAGGACCAGTATGTTCGCGAGAATGTCCAGGCCGTGACCCGCAAGCTGGGCGAGGTGCAGGCGCAGCTGCTGCGCCTCGATGTCCTGGGCGAGCGGGTAGCCAAGGCGGCGGGTATTCGGCCCGAGGAGTTCCGCTTCCGTGATCTGCCGGGCCGCGGCGGTGCACCGGGCGCGCCGATGAGCTTCCGTGACCTCGAGGACGAATTGCAGGGATTGACCCGCAGCGTCGAGCAACGATCCGATTACCTGTCTGTGGTGGATGCCGAGCTCCGTTCGCAGCAGGTGCGCAAGGCCCTGCTGCCGGAGAGCCAGCCGATCGCCGACGGATTCGTCGGATCGGGGTTCGGCTGGCGCACGGATCCATTTACCGGAGAAATGAGCCGCCACGAAGGAATCGACTTCGCAGCGCCCTTGGGTACGCCGATCCATGCGGCTGCCGGCGGGGTGGTCGGGCTCGCGGAACACCACCCGGTCTGGGGGAACGTCGTCGAGATCGACCATGGCAAGGGCCTGATGACACGGTATGCGCACGCCAGTCGGCTGACGGTCAGCGCGGGCGCTCTCGTCAGGCGTGGGCAGAAGATCGGCGAAGTTGGCACTACCGGCCGATCGACCGGGCCGCACCTGCACTTCGAGGTCCACAGCCAGGGCGTGCCGCAGAATCCGGCGAAGTTCCTGGTCGCCGAAGGCAATCCGCTCCAGCAGCCGGCGTCCAGCGCCCGGCGAGTGGATGTCAAGGCCCTTGCGAACGCTGCCGCCGCCCGCAATTAGGCGCCAGTAGCCCGAATGGGGCGCTTGACCCCTGTGACATAATTTTCGTTTTGCGCAACGCTGGCGGGCCTTTGGCCGCCGCGCGCAATCACCTCTGGGCGTCGACGCGCAAGCGCGACCCGTGTCCCGCATGATTTCCGGTTTCCTGACGAAGATTTTCGGCAGTCGCAACGAGCGGCTGCTCAAGACCTACCAGCGCAACGTCGAGCGCATCAATGCCTTTGAGCCGCAGATCGCGGCGCTTTCGGACGAGGCGCTGCGCGCCAAGACGGACGAACTGCGCGGACGCGTCGCTGCCGGAGAGACGCTCGAGGCGGTGCTGCCGGAGGCCTTTGCGGTGGTGCGCGAGGCCGCCAAGCGCACGCTCGAGATGCGGCACTTCGACGTGCAACTCGTCGGCGGCATGGTGCTCAACGACGGCAAGATCGCCGAGATGCGAACCGGTGAGGGAAAGACGCTGGTGGCGACGCTCCCGGCCTACCTCAATGCCCTTGCCGGCAAGGGTGTGCACATCGTCACGGTCAATGACTACCTTGCGAGTCGCGACGCGGAATGGATGGGCAAGGTCTATACCTTCCTTGGCATGACCGTCGGCGTCATCCTGTCGCAGCAGTCCACCGAGGACAAGCGCGCCGCCTACGCGGCCGACATTACCTACGGGACGAACAACGAGTTCGGTTTCGATTACCTGCGTGACAACATGGAGTACGCGGTAATTGACCGGCGCCAGCGCGGGCTCAACTACGCGATCGTCGACGAAGTCGACTCGATCCTTATCGATGAGGCACGCACACCGCTCATCATCTCCGGTCCCGCCGAGGACCACACCGAGACGTATCGCCGCATCAACGAGGTGCCGCCGCTGCTGACGCGGCAGAAGGATGAGAAGGCCGAGGGCGATTACTGGGTGGATGAAAAGGGCCACCAGGTGCACATCTCGGAGTCGGGCCACGAGAAGATCGAGCAGATCCTGCAACGCCAGGGCCTGCTGACCGAGGGCGAGAGCCTGTATGCGCCGGGCAACATCATTCTGATGCATCACCTCAACGCGGCACTGCGCGCGCACACGCTGTTCCACCGTGACCAGCAGTACGTGGTTCAGAACGACGAAGTGATCATCGTCGACGAGTTCACTGGCCGACTGATGCCGGGCCGGCGCTGGTCCGAGGGCCTGCATCAGGCGGTTGAAGCCAAGGAAGGAGTGAAGGTCCAGGCGGAGAACCAGACCTACGCCTCGATCACGTTCCAGAACTACTTCCGCATGTACGGCAAGCTCGCGGGCATGACGGGTACCGCGGACACCGAGGCGTACGAGTTCCAGGAGATCTACCGGCTCGAAACGGTCGTCATACCGACGCACCGACCGATGATCCGCATCGATTCCCAGGACAAGGTGTATCGCACGCTGAAGGAGAAATACACGGCGATCATCGACGACATCAAGGACTGCTACGAGCGTGGTCAGCCGGTTCTCGTCGGCACGACGTCGATCGAGAACTCCGAACTGCTTTCGAACCTGCTGAAGCGCGACGGATTGCCGCACCAGGTGCTGAACGCCAAGCAGCACGCCAGGGAGGCCGAGATCGTCGCTCAGGCGGGGCGTCCGAAGATGATCACGATTGCCACCAACATGGCGGGTCGTGGAACCGACATCGTGCTCGGTGGCAACGTCGCCAAGCAGGTGCAGTTCGTCGACGCCGACGAAAGCCTGCCGGAGACCGAAAAGCAGGTGCGAAACGACAAGCTGCGCAGCGAGTGGCAATCGCTGCACGACCACGTCGTCGGCGCTGGCGGGCTCAAGATCATCGGTTCCGAGCGGCATGAATCGCGCCGGATCGACAACCAGCTGCGTGGCCGGTCGGGCCGGCAGGGTGATCCGGGTGCGTCGCGGTTCTACCTGTCGATGGAGGACCCGCTGTTGCGCATCTTCGCCGGCGACCGCATGAAGGCGATCATGGACCGCCTCAAGCTGCCAGAGGGCGAGGCGATCGAGGCCGGCATGGTGACGCGCTCGATCGAGAGCGCGCAGCGCAAGGTCGAAGCCCGCAACTTCGATATCCGCAAGCAGCTGCTCGAATATGACGACGTTGCGAACGACCAGCGGCGCGAGATCTACCGGCTGCGCAACGAGATCCTGGAGACCGAGAACACGGCCGAGATGGTGACCAACCTGCGGCGCGGCTATTTCACGGACATGTTCCGCAGCTTCGTGCCGGCCGAATCGGTCGAAGAGCAGTGGGACGTGACGGGACTGCAGGCGGCGCTCGCTGGCGACTGGCAGATTGAACTGCCGCTCAAGCAGATGCTCGACGAGTCCGAGTCGATGAACGACGAGGAACTGCTCGGGCGCGTGCTGACGGCCACCGACGAAGCCTATGACTCGAAGGTTGCGATCGTCGGACGCGAGTCGTTCGCCGGCTTCGAGCGCTCGATCATCCTGCAGACACTGGACCAGTCCTGGCGCGAGCACCTCACGGCACTCGATGCGCTGCGCCAGGGCATCCACCTGCGCGGCTACGCGCAGAAGCAGCCGAAGCAGGAATACAAGCGCGAGGCGTTCGAACTGTTCGGTTCGCTGCTCGATCGCGTGCGCGCCGACGTCGTCCGCATCCTGATGAACGTGCGCATCCAGTCGCAGGAGGAGGCGCAGCTGGCCGAGCAGCGCATCGAGGAAGAAAGCGAACGTCGCGCTGAACTGGCCCGCGCGCAACACGCCGAGTTTGGCCCGGCCGTGTCCGAGGAGCCCGTCGACGTCGAGGCACTCACTCTGCCGGACGAGCCTGAGGCCAAGGCCCAGCCATTCAAGCGGTTCGGCGACAAGATCGGCCGCAATGATCCCTGCCCCTGCGGCTCGGGCAAGAAGTACAAGCAGTGCCACGGCAAGCTCGGCTGAACGAGCTATCGGTGCTCGCTTCGCGAATTGCTACTTGAGCAGGCAAGAGGGGCGACGTCCCCTACTGGACCTCGTCCTCTAGAACCGCAAGAGCGCCGGCTTTCGTTGCGGTAACGTTCGGCCTTCACTTCTTCGTCGAACTGCAATGCCCGTCAATCTTCAGCCGCCACGACGCGAGGACCTCTGGCCGGTTGCCGGCGTAGAGCTCGGCTGGGCCGAGGCGGGGATCCGCAAGGCGCACCGCAAGGATCTGCTGGTGATCCGGCTCGCGGAGGGCGCAACCGTGGCCGGAGTGTTCACGCAGAATCGCTTCGCGGCGGCCCCGGTGCAGGTTTGCCGGGAGCATCTCGCCGCCGGGCCGATCCGCGCGCTCGTCGTGAACACCGGCAATGCCAACGCCGGCACCGGGGCGCCCGGGCTTGCCGCAGCGCGCACCACGTGCGAAGCGGCCGCGCGGCTGATTGGCTGCGCGCCCCGAGCGGTCCTGCCATTTTCGACGGGCGTCATCATGGAACCGCTGCCGGTGGATCGTCTCGTCGCGGGACTGCCGACGGCGGTGGGCCGGCTGGCTCCAGGGCAATGGCTGGAGGCTGCGGAAGCCATCATGACCACTGACACGCAGCCCAAGGCGGTGTCGCGGCGCGCGACGGTCGGCGGGCACTTGGTCACGCTCACCGGCATTGCCAAGGGCGCCGGAATGATCCGGCCCAACATGGCGACGATGCTGGGATTCATCGCGATGGACTGCAGCATGCCTCGACCGCTGCTGCAACTGCTGACGGAGGACATTGTCAGCCAGTCCTTCAACCGCATCACGGTCGACGGGGACACGTCGACCAACGATTCCTTCGTCGTGATCGCGAGTGGCGCGGGCCCGCTGAAGCTGCTGACGGTCTCGGACGCGGCTTTTGCGCCGCTGCGCGAGGCGCTTGCGGAGGTTGCGCGGCAGCTTGCGCAGGCCATCGTCCGCGACGGCGAGGGCGCCACCAAGTTCATCGAGGTGCGGGTCGATGAAGCGCGCTCGGTCGATGAGGCCGCGCAGGTTGCGTATGCCGTGGCTCACTCGCCGCTGGTCAAGACGGCGTTCTTTGCTTCCGATCCGAATCTCGGTCGCATCCTTGCGGCGGTCGGCAATGCCGGTATCAGCGATCTCGATCCGGCACGTGTACAGCTGCTGCTCGACGACGTCTGGGTCGTGCGTGATGGCGGTCGCCATTCGGAGTATCTGGAAGCGGACGGCCAGCGGGTCATGAAGAAGGCCGAGATCGTTGTGCACCTGAAGCTCGGCCGCGGGAATCAGTCGACGTCAGTCTGGACGACGGACTTTTCGCACGATTACGTCTCCATCAACGCGGACTACCGCTCATGAGCGCAGGCAAGCGGGCGATCGCCTCGACGGGCGCGGCCAATGAAGCCGATGCGCTCGAGCGCCTGGCGGATGCGCTGGCACGGGTCGAGGCGCTGCTGCCGCCAGCCATGGCGCCGGAATTCGCTACTGCCATCGCGTTTCGCTGGCGCAAGCGCCGCTACTTCGGCTTTGAGCGCGGCGAGCTGCATGCGGTGGCGCACCCGGCCCTCATCGCTTTTGAAGACCTGCAACACGTCGATGAACAGAAAGCCGCGATCCGTCGCAACACCGAGCAGTTTGTGCGACGACTGCCGGCCAACAACGTCCTGCTGACCGGCGCACGCGGCACCGGAAAGTCGTCGCTGATCCGCGCCTGCCTGCACGCCTTTGCATCGCAGGGATTGCGCCTTATCGAAGTCGACAAGCGTGACCTGGTGGACCTTGCCGACCTGGTCGCGTTGCTCGAGCAACGCCAGGAGCGTTTCATCGTCTTCTGCGACGACTTGTCCTTTGATGCCAGCGAGGCCGGCTACAAGGAACTCAAGGCGGCGCTCGACGGCTCCGTCGCCGGGCGGGCCGACAATGTGCTGGTCTATGCGACGTCGAATCGTCGCCATCTGATGCCGGAATTCATGCGTGACAACCTCGCGGCGCAGTACCAGGAGGACGGCGAGGTGCACCCCGGCGAGGCAGTCGAGGAGCGCGTATCGCTGTCCGAGCGATTCGGGCTCTGGCTGACGTTCTATCCGTTCCGCCAGGACGACTACCTCGACATCGTCACCCACTGGCTGGCCGAGCTTGGCGTGGCGGCAAGCGAGCGTGACGGCGCGAAAGGCGAGGCGCTGCAGTTCGCGCTGCAGCGCGGCTCACGCTCGGGGCGCGTCGCACTGCAGTTCGCACGGGATTACGCGGGCCGCCATCTGCTGGAAAGCGCGCGCCCGCGGCAATGAGTGCCCGGCCGCTCGTCGACGTTGCGGTCGGTGTGCTGATTCGTCCGGACGGTCGCTTCCTGCTCGCCAGTCGCCCCGAGGGCAAGCCCTACGCGCACTACTGGGAATTTCCGGGGGGCAAGCTCGAATCCGGCGAGTCCGTCGCGCATGCGCTTGCCCGTGAACTGCACGAAGAGCTCGGTGTCGACGTCGGATCGGTGCATCCATGGATCGTTCGCGAGTTCGAGTACCCGCACGCCCATGTGCGCCTGCATTTTTGCCGCGTCTACACCTGGTCCGGCGAACTGCACGCGCGGGAAGGCCAGTCGTTCCGTTTCTGTGCGCTCGATGATCTCCCGGACGGCCCTTTGTTGCCTGCGACCGTGCCGGTGCTGCGCTGGCTGTCGTTGCCGGCGATCTATGCCGTGTCGAACGCGGCAGAGCTGGGTGCACCGGACTTTCTGAAACGACTCGAGCGGCGGCTCGCCGGCGGTTTGCGGTGGGTGCAGTTTCGCGAGCCGCTGCTCGAGAAGGCGGCCGCGGAATCTCTGCTTCGTCAATCGCTCGAGCGTGTCCGCCACCATGGCGGCAAGCTCCTCGTCAGCAGCCGACATCCCGAGGAGTGGTGGCAGTGGGCCGATGGCGTCCACCTGACGTCGCGTGACCTGCATGACATGGCGAGTCGGCCCGAAGGTGACTGGGTCGGTGCGTCAGCACATCGCCGTGCCGATCTGGAACGGGCTGCCGCCATCGGGGCTGACCTCGCTGTACTTGGCCCGGTTGCTGAGACGGCGTCGCACCCGGGCGTCAAAGACATCGGCTGGGACGCATTCGCGGCGGCCGTGGCGGGCAGCGGCGTGCCCGTCTATGCGATCGGGGGTCTGACGAGCGCAGACGTGAAGCGTGCGCGGGACGCCGGGGCGCACGGGATCGCGATGCAGCGCTCGGCCTGGATCGAGGATTAAACGGACTTCGTACCTTCCGAGGGCGGGTCCTCGCCCTCGTCGGTCTGCCGGCCCGCAATCGAGTACCGGTCAGACGCCCAGGCGCCCAGGTCGGTCAGCTTGCAGCGCTCCGAGCAGAAGGGCCGGAAAGCGTTCTGTTGCGACCAGCGCGTGAGCTTGCCGCAGCTCGGGCACTTCACCTGCGTCATCGGATCTCAGAACGCGCAGAGTGCCAATTCAAACGGGATGTCGCGTTCGACCGAGCGCGGCTTCAGATCACGGTCCTGCGTCGTGAATCGAATCCACAACATGTACTTGTTGGCGCTGATCTCGGGAATCGCATTCAGCGATCCGTCGACGCGGACCTGCAGAAGGGCGTAAGTGCGACCCTGCAGCATCTGCTGGAACGATCCCTGCGCGGCTGTCTGGCGGCTGCGATGCGCAGTCTCTCGCAACAGCTTCAGCACGATGCCGAGCGCCGAATGGAACTGCATCATCGGCTGGACCCACGACTGCAGGTCGCGCACCCGACTGTCGAGGTCCCGCGTCAGCCAGGCGTGGTAGGAAGGAAGATCGAACTCGCAGGTTCCGCCCGGAATGATGGCCCGACTGCGGATGCTCATCAGCCACTCGTTGTCGCGCACATGCTGGCCGGCCTTGCCGGTCGTGGTGTTCAGCGCCTGCTGCGCCTGGTCGATCTCGGCGAGAACGGAGGTCAGGGCAGCTTCGGAAACCTGAGGGTTGTTACGCAGCGCATTGAGCGTCTGCTTGTGACGCTCAAGCTCCTGCAGCAGGTCCGACTTCAGGTCGGCTCGCGAAGTGACTTCGAGAATCTCGAACAGAGTCAGCAGCGCCGTATGGTGGCAGTACGGATGTTGCTGTTCGCAGAAATACAGCAGCTTGTCGAACAGGTCTTCGAGCCGCAGCAGCGTGCGGATGCGCTCGCTGAAGGGATATTCGTATAAAACCTGACCGTCGGTCGACATGGACGCAGTACGCGCGTGAGTGCAGTCGACGATATCACAGGGCGCCGGGCGAGGCGGCCTCCGAGGCGTAGCGGCAATAGGCCGCGTGGAGGCGGGCGACGCGAGGCTGGAGATCGGCAAGCGGCGCTTCGTTGAAGAGCACATCATCGGCTGCCGTCAGCCGGGCTGTGCGATCAGCCTGTGATTGCAGGATCGCCTCCGCGGTGGAGCGATCAATGTTCGGCCTCGCCTGAACCCGTGTGAGCTGTGTCGCTTCGGCGCAATCGATCACCAAGACCCGGCGCACTCGTGAGGCCCAGTCGCCGGATTCGATCAACAGTGGAATCACAAGCACTGTATAGGGCACGCTGGAGGCCAAAGCCTGCGCGCGGGACTCGGCGGCCGCGCGAACGCGCGGGTGCAGGATAGCCTCTAGGCGTCGCCGGACGTCGCTGTCGGAAAACGCGCGCGCGCGCATCCAGGCGCGGTCCAGACCGCCGTCGGGAGTGATCGCGTCGTTGCCAAATTCCGCACGAAGCTGCTCGATGGCCGCGCCACCCGGCGCAATCAGCTCGTGAACCAGTTGGTCGGCGTCGACAATGCCGGCACCGAGCGCCCTCAGCATCGCGGCAACAGTGCTTTTTCCACTGCCGACGCCACCGGTCAGACCGATCCGGTAATCGGACATCAGGCCGGAAGCAGCATGGCAGTCAGTCGTTCTCCCGCCAGCATGACGATGAAACCGGCAGTGGCGAGATACGGGCCGAAGGGGATGGGGATCTCGCGACCGCGGCGAGCCAGCACGATTAGCACGATGCCGACTATCGCACCGACAACAGACGACAGCAGCACAACCGGCAGCAGCGCCTTCCAGCCCATCCAGGCCCCCAGTGCAGCAAGGAGCTTGAAGTCGCCATAACCCATGCCTTCCTTGCCGGTCGCCAGCTTGAAGGCCCAGTAGATCGTCCAGAGCGCGAGGTAGCCGACTGCTGCACCGATGACCGCGTCGCGCAGCGTCACCCCAGGTATCAGGCCGGCAAGGTTCGCCAGCAAGCCGAGCCACAAGAGCGGCAGGGTCAGATCGTCTGGCAACAACGTCGTGTCGGCGTCGATGAACGTGAGTGCGACGAGGGTCCAGGTAAACACCAGCACCAGGCCCGAGGTCCAGCCGAAACCGAAGCGCCAGGCGATCAACCCGGACAGCGCAGCCGTGAGCAGTTCGACGATCGGGTAACGCACTGATATCGGGGCCTTGCACTTGGCGCACTTGCCGCCCAGCAGCATCCACGAGAGAACGGGTATGTTGTCGCGGGCGCGGATCGGCGTGGCGCACGCCGGACACTGCGACCGCGGCACCAGTAGGTTGTAACGGCCAGCCTCGGTCGCCGACTTGCCTTCGAGTTCGGCGCACTGGGCGCGCCACTCGTTCTCCATCATGCGCGGCAGCCGATGGATGACGACGTTCAGGAACGAGCCGATGGCTAGCCCGACCAGAACGGCGGCGGCGATGAACGGCGAGCTGTCGAGCACGAGATGGGCGAGCCGACAGGGCGGCCCGCTCGGGGACGCGCCTAGACCACCTGGCCGAGCTTGAAGATCGGCATGTAGATCGCAATCACGATGCCGCCAATGATGACGCCCAGGATCACCATGATCATGGGCTCGAGCAGGCTGGCGAGCGCATCGACTGTTTCATCGACTTCACGTTCGTAGTAGTCGGCCACCTTGGAGAGCATCGAGTCGAGCGAGCCTGACTCTTCGCCGATCTGCGTCATCTGCACTGCCATGTTCGGAAATACGCCAGTGTTCTGCATCGACTGCGCGAGGCTGGTACCGACGTTCACCTCGGTCTGGATCGACTTGGTGGCTTCCTTGTAGACCGAATTTCCTGCTGCCGGACCGACGGAATCCAGGGCCTCGACCAAGGGAACACCCGCTGCGAACGTCGTGGCCAGCGTCCGGCTCCAGCGTGCGATCGAGGCCTTTTGCAGCATCTCGCCAAGTACGGGAAGCTTTAAAACCAGCCGATCAATCGTTGCCTGCACCTTGGCTGATCGGCGCCACGCCTGGACCAGGAAGTAGATTCCGCCGAACAGGATGCCGAAGACGATGTACCAGTACTTCACGAGGAAGTCGGACATCGCGATCACGACCAGCGTGGGCGCTGGAAGATCCGCACCAAAGCTCGTGAACACCGTCTTGAACGACGGAATCACGAAGATCATGATGATCGACGTAACAAGGACGGCGACCAGGATGATCATCACGGGGTAGAAGAGCGCCTTCTTGATCTTGCCCTTCAGCGCGATCGTCTTTTCCTGGTACATCGCCAGGCGATCGAGCAGCGTCTCGAGAATACCGGCCTGCTCGCCCGCCGCGACGAGGTTGCAGAACAGGGGATCGAAGTAGAGCGGGTACTTGCGGAACGCCTGGTTGAGGCTGGTTCCCGTCTCGACGTCCATACGGATGTCGTTCATCAAGCGGGCCATCGAGGGGTTCGCATGACCCCGCCCGACGATGTCGAACGACTGCATCAGCGGCACGCCTGCCTTCAGCATCGTTGACAGCTGCCGCGTGAAGAGAGCCAGGTCCTTCCCCGTGATCTTCCGGCCGCGCGAGAACGACTGCTTCTTGATCTTGCTGACCATGACGCCGCGGCGCCGCAACGATGCCGCGACGACCGATTCGCCGCCCGCCCGCATCTCGCCCTTGACCACGCGCCCGTTCTTGTCGCGTCCTTCCCAATGGAAGACCGACTCACGCACCTCGACGCGCGGTTTGGCTTTAGCAATTGCTCCGGTGGCCATCGTGTACGTGCTCCTGCGCTACTTCATTCGTTGGTACATCCGAGCACCTCGTCGATCGACGTGATGCCCGCCTTGACTTTCATCAGTCCGGACTGGCGCAGGTCACGCACGCCATTGGCGGCCGCCTCGCGCGAGATCTCCGGCGCCGTCGCGTTGCGCAGGATCATGTCCTGCATCGTCTCCGTGATCGGCATCACCTGGTAGATGCCGAGCCGCCCCTTGTAGCCTGAGCCCTTGCACTTTTCGCAGCCGACCGACTTGTAGGGTATCCAGTTGCCGTCGAGATCCTCGCCACGGAACCCGGCAGTGACCAGCGCGTCCTTCTTGATCTCGGCCGGCTGCTTGCACGTGCACAGTTTGCGGGCCAGGCGCTGCGCGGTGATCAGGATCACGCTCGAGGCGACGTTGAACGGCGCGACGCCCATGTTCTGCAGTCGAACCAGGGTCGACGGCGCATCATTGGTGTGCAGGGTTGATAGGACCATGTGACCCGTCTGCGCCGCCTTGATCGAGATGTCCGCCGTTTCCAGGTCGCGGATCTCGCCGACCATGATGATGTCCGGATCCTGCCGCAGGAAGGCGCGCAGCGCGTTCGCAAACGTGAGGCCAGCCTTCTCGTTGACGTTGACCTGGTTGATTCCTGCCAGCTGGATTTCGGCCGGGTCTTCCGCGGTGGAAATGTTCACGCCTGGCTGGTTGAGGATGTTCAGGCACGTGTAGAGCGACACGGTCTTGCCGGAGCCGGTCGGGCCCGTCACCAGCACCATCCCGTACGGCCGCTGAATCGCGTCGAGCAGAGTTTCCTTCTGGTCGGGCTCGTAGCCCAAGGCATCGATACCAAGCTTGGCCTGCGACGGATCGAGGATCCGCATCACGATCTTCTCGCCGAACATCGTCGGCAGCGTGCTGACGCGAAAATCGATCGCACGCTGACCCGAAAGGGCCAGCTTCATCCGGCCGTCCTGGGGGACGCGCTTTTCCGAGATGTCGAGCCTGGAGATGACCTTGATACGCGTCGACAGCCGCTCGCGGATCGCAAGGGGTGGCTGGGCAATTTCGCGCAGTACGCCGTCGATGCGGAAACGTACGCGATAGAACTTCTCGTAGGGTTCGAAGTGTAGGTCGGACGCACCTTCTCCAATCGCGTCGAGAAGTAGCTTCTGCAGGAAGCGGACGACCGGGGCATCGTCGACCTCGACCTGCGAGGTGTCGTCGGTGGTCTGTTCCGGCGCATCGGTCAGCAGGTCGTCGAAGTTGACGTCTTCGCTGCCAACCATGTCCTCCAGCTTCTGGTTGACCGACTGCGACTGCGCCTCGACGAACTTCAGCAGCTTGTCGTGCTCGACGACGACCACGTCGAGCGCCAGCTGTGTCTGGAACTTGACCTGGTCCAGTGCAGCGAAATTGGTTGGGTCGGAGACTGCAATGGCCAGGCGATTCCCGCGCTTGCGCAACGCCATCACCCGCTGAGACGCCACCAGCTTCTTGTCGATGATGTCGCGCGGCAACTGCTCCAGGTCGAGCGCGGAAAGGTCGAGCATCGGGTGCCCGAAGGTTTCCGCGGCGAACTTTGCGACTCCGCCGGCCGACAGGCCGGTCACATCGGCCGAATTGATCAGTTCATCGATGAACTGCGTGTTGGCCTGAGCCGCCTTGCGCGCAAAGTTTTCTGCGCGGTCGGGCCGTAGCTTGCCCTGCTGAACGAGCGCGCGCGCGAGACCGGTAAGGGCCCCTGCGGCGGCGGCAGGACCTTGCGTTACGGCAGACATGAAATGGTGCTGTCCCTGAAGGATCCGATGGGACCCAAGTTATAGCGGGCGGGCACTTCTCACGAAGCGAAAAGATACTGCCGATATGGCCCTGATTTGTAAAGCTTGGCTACCACAAACGAGGCAAGCCGGACGATGCAGGCATAAGCGAGGGCTAGATACTGGGCGGGTCAGTCCTGCGCGCATGCGGATCACTGCGCCAACCGCTCCCAGTTGCGGTATAGGAGTTGCCGGACTGCTTCCGAGTCGCCCGGAGGCGTTTTTATGCAGGGACGGAACGTGGCGGGAAGGAAATGGTCGGGGTGAGAGGATTTGAACCTCCGACTCCTGCGTCCCGAACGCAGTACTCTACCAGGCTGAGCTACACCCCGAGGTTCGCGCGCTTGGAAGCAACAGGACTACTGACCCGACGGGTTCAACGATCCCGAGCTACGGCGAAAGCGAGCAAGTTTAACAAAGATTCCCGGTACTCCGATTCAGGAAGCGTCCGCAACGCACCTGCGGCGGCCTCCACTTCCTTGAGCGCAATCTTGCCTGAGTAGGCGATCGAACCGTTGTCGCAGACGATCTGCGCAATCGCGTCAAAGTCGCCGTGGCCTTCACGAACCGCTCGGACGACGAGCTCGCGTTGCTCCGGCGCAGCGCTCCGCAGCGCGTGGATCAGGGGCAGCGTCACCTTGCCTTCTCGCAGATCATCGCCCAGCCGCTTGCCGATCTCCTCCGTGTGTCCGGAGTAGTCCAGCATGTCGTCAACGATCTGGAACGCGCGGCCCAGTGAGGCACCATACTGTGCGCACCGGTCTTCGGTCGTCCGGTCCGCCTCCGCCAGCACGGCGGAGATCCGCGCGCCCGCCTCAAACAGTGTCGCGGTCTTGCGCTCGACCACACTGAAGTATCGTTCCTCGTCGACCGAGGGATCGCGCACGTTCAGCAACTGCAGGACCTCGCCTTCGGCAATCCGATTGGTGGCGTCCGCCAGGATGCGCATGACACGAATGCTTCCGGCGTCGACCATCATCTGGAAGGATCGGGAATAGACGAAATCCCCGACCAGCACGCTGGCCGAATTGCCGAAGCGGGCATTGGCCGTCGCGCGGCCGCGGCGTAGGTCGGATTCGTCCACAACGTCGTCATGCAGCAGGGTGGCGGTGTGGATGAACTCGATTACCGCGGCCAACAGCACATGTGCGGTGCCGCGATAACCGAGTGCGCGTGCCACGAGCAGCACGACGGCCGGGCGCAGGCGCTTTCCGCCGGCGCCAATGATGTATTCGGCAATGGTGTTGATGAGCGCCACGTCGGAGCTGAGTCGCTCTCGGATGACGGCGTCGACCGCCTGCATATCGGCGGCGATCGGGGCGAGAATGCGTCTTCAGATCGGGCGCTCCGCCGCCCGATGCCGCCCAGGGAGTCGATGATGTGCCGTGCGCCGGGTCGGCCTGCTGGGTCGGAGTGCGCTGCATCGAGTCATTATAGGAGGCCCGATCGCAGGCCCCTGAGCCGACAAGGCGCCAGGCCGCCGATCCTTCCAGAACCGTCGCAGGCGTTTGACGGCGGGTCGCGGAAAGTGTGATAATTCAAAGCTTTCCCGCTGTCGCCGAACAACCTTCGGCGCCCGTGAGGGTGGCCGTCAGGTCGATCCGCATGCGTTTGCCGCGGCCCCTGCAGTCGGTACTCACCGTGCAGCGCCCGACGAGCCGAGCCGGGACTTTTATTGAGAATTCGAATTGCGCGTAAGGATCAACGCGATCTTTACGGCCCAGGAGCGTGATGATGTACGCAGTGATCAAGACAGGCGGCAAACAGTACCGGGTTGCAGCCGGAGACACCCTCAAGGTGGAGTCGCTCCCTGCTGAGGTGGGACAGCAGGTGAAATTGTCCGAGGTGCTTGCGGTGGTGGACGGCGCCAACCTCCGGACCGGCGCGCCGAGCCTCAAGGGGGCCGAAGTTGTCGCCACGGTGCTGGGGCACGGACGGCATGACAAAGTCACGATCTTCAAGATGCAGCGGCGCAAGCACTTCCAGAAGCACTCCGGCCATCGGCAGAATTTCACTGAGCTGCGTATCGACGCGATCGCAGCCTGACCAGTCAAACGTTTAAAGCGAGAGTGCGATGGCACACAAGAAAGCAGGCGGGTCTTCCCGCAACGGTCGCGACTCCCAGGCCAAGCGTCTTGGAGTGAAAGTGTTCGGCGGGCAGGGCATCTCTGCGGGCGCCATCATCGTGCGCCAGCGCGGCACGCAGTTCCATGCCGGTGACAACGTTGGCATGGGGCGCGATCACACCCTTTTCGCGACCGCCAACGGTCAGGTGAAGTTCGAGGTCGGCGGCGCGCAGAACCGTCGTGTCGTGAGCGTTGTCCCGGCCGGCTGACCCGTCGCGACGGTATCCGGCTTGATGAAAGCCCTGCCGTCATCGGCAGGGCTTTTTTATTGGTGATGCCATGAAGTTCATCGACGAAGCACGCATCGAGATATCCGCCGGAAAAGGCGGCGACGGTTGCGCGTCATTCCGTCGAGAGAAGTTCATACCCAAGGGTGGGCCGGACGGCGGTGACGGCGGTCGCGGCGGCAGCGTGTGGGCGCGGGCCGATCGCAACGTCAACACCCTGATCGACTACCGCTATGCGCGCACGCATCGCGCGGCGAACGGGACGCCAGGCCGCGGTGCGGACTGCTACGGCGCTGGCGGTGACGATATCGAACTGAAGATGCCGGTCGGGACCGTCATCATCGACGATGACACGGGTGAGGAGCTGGCCGACCTGGCGCACGATGGCGACCGCGCACTGCTCGCTGCCGGTGGGCGAGGCGGGCTCGGTAACCTGCATTTCAAGTCGAGCACCAACCGCGCGCCGCGACAGTTCACCAAGGGTGAGCTTGGCGAACATCGGCGCCTGCGACTCGAGTTGCGTGTACTGGCGGACGTCGGCCTGCTCGGTATGCCGAACGCCGGTAAGTCGACTCTGATTCGTTCGATTTCCAATGCACAGCCCAAGGTGGCGGACTACCCGTTCACGACCTTGCATCCGCATCTGGGCGTGGTCCGCGTCGGCCCCGAGCGAAGTTTTGTCGTGGCTGATGTACCGGGACTCATCGAGGGGGCCGCCGAGGGCGCCGGACTGGGGCATCAGTTCCTGCGCCACCTGAGTCGTACTGGACTGCTGTTGCATGTCATCGACTGCTTCGGGCCGGACGGCAGTGCGGACCCCGTCGCCGATGCGCGCGTCATCGCGGGCGAACTGAAGAAGTACAGCCCAGCGCTGGCACGCAAACCACGGTGGTTCGTTCTCAACAAGTCGGACCTCGTTCCGAGCGAAGACCGTGAGGCCCTGATCGCAGGATTCCGTCGCCGACTTCGGACGCGCGCCCCGGTATTTCTCGTATCAGCCGCGACGCGAGCCGGTTGCGATCAACTGGTCAGCGAAGTGCAGGGGTTTCTTGACCGGCAGCGGCGCAAGAACGACCAGGCTGGCGGCACCACTCCCGCCGAAGCGAGAGCCTGATGCTGGCACTGCAGCGGGCGCGCCGTGCCGTCATCAAGGTCGG
The DNA here is from genome assembly GCA_963791235.1 of uncultured beta proteobacterium. Taxonomy (GTDB): domain Bacteria; phylum Pseudomonadota; class Gammaproteobacteria; order Burkholderiales; family Burkholderiaceae_F; genus JALORV01. The sequence goes on from CAWBRW010000029.1 coordinate 687,019, forward strand.
CAGCAGCCTCGTCACCAACGAGGGGCGCGGACTCGACCTCGAAGCGATATCGCGCTGGGCGAAGCAGATCGCTCATCTGAGAGCGCAGGGCAAGCAGATCGTTCTCGTGTCGAGCGGCGCGATCGCTGAAGGGATGCAGCGTCTCGGCTGGACGCGCCGACCGCAGCAGATCCACGAACTGCAGGCGGCCGCGGCGATCGGGCAGATGGGGCTGGCGCAAGCCTACGAAACCGGCTTCAGCAGCCACGGTTTGCGAACGGCCCAGGTGCTGCTGACGCACGCCGACCTGGCCGACCGGGCGCGCTACCTCAACGCCCGATCGACGCTGCTCACGCTGCTCGATCTCGGCGTGGTGCCGGTCATCAACGAGAACGACACCGTCGTCACCGACGAGATCAAGTTCGGTGACAACGACACGCTCGCGGCCCTGGTGACCAATCTCGTCGAGGCCGAGGTCCTGGTGATCCTGACGGACCAGGCAGGCCTGTACTCGGCCGACCCGAGACGCGTGCCGGACGCACGGCTCATCGACTCGGCCGTTGCCGGTATGCCAGAACTCGAGGCGATGGCCGGCGGTGCCGGCAGCGCGATCGCACGGGGTGGAATGCTGACGAAGGTGCTGGCTGCAAAGCGCGCGGCACGTAGTGGCGCACACACGTTGATCGCCTCCGGGCGCGAGCCCGATGTTCTGGTGCGGCTGGCGGCCGGCGAGGCAATTGGCTCGGAATTGACCGCGTCGACCGCGGTGCTGACCGCGCGCAAGCAGTGGCTGGCCGATCACCTGCTGCTGAAGGGGCGGGTCGTCGTCGACGAGGGTGCGGCAAGGGCGCTGGCTTCCGGTGGCAAGAGCCTGTTGCCGATCGGCGTGGTCGACGTCATCGGCGAATTCCAGCGTGGCGACGTCGTTGGCTGCATTACCCGCGACGGCCAGGAAATCGCGCGCGGTCTGGTGAATTACTCCAGCGCAGACACCCGGCTCATTGCGCGCAAGCCGACCAGCGAAATCGAGTCGACGCTCGGATTCCTCGAGGAACCCGAGCTGATGCACCGCGACAATCTCGTTCTTCTGTAACGAGACGAGTCAGGCGGTCTCTCCGCCCGGCGCCGCCGTGCCGGCACCTAATGTGGCGGTAGCGTTGCTCGTGTGTTCGGTCTCGCGATCCATTGCACGGCCCCGTGGACGGAACTCGCGGTGGTGCGGCCGTCCGGGCTTGAATACGAAGCGAGAAAGTTCGAGCAGCGCCTGCTGGTAGACATCTCGCTTGAACTCGATGACCGCGTCGAGCGGCACCCAGTAGTCGTGCCAGCGCCACGCGTCGAACTCCGGATGAGTGGTCGCGCGCAAACTGACGTCGCAGTCTCGCCCAGTCAGGCGCAGCAGGAACCAGATCTGCTTCTGCCCGCGGTAATTGCCCCGCAGGTCGCGGCGGATCCACTGGTCGGGCACGTCATAACGCAACCAGTCCCGCGTGCGGCCGACGATCTTCACGTGCTCCGACTTCAGGCCGACTTCTTCCCAAAGTTCCCGGAACATCGCCTGCTCCGGCGATTCACCGTGCTTGATCCCGCCTTGCGGAAACTGCCACGAATGTTGTTTGACGCGCTTGCCCCAGAAGACCTCGTTGCGGCTGTTGAGCAGGATGATGCCGACGTTCGGGCGGTATCCGTCCTTGTCCAGCATGCCAACCCCTGAACCTTTAGAATCTGCGACCCATTATAGGGGTCGCAATCTCGCGATCACAACGACGAATAAGTCGGCCATTCATGCGCGCCAAAGACTTTCTGATCTCGACTCTGAAAGAAGCACCGGCCGACGCCGAGGTCATCAGCCATTCGTTGATGCTGCGCGCTGGGATGATCAAGAAGTTGGCGGCTGGCATCTACACCTACATGCCGATGGGCCTGCGGGTGATTCGCAAGATCGAGGCCATCATCCGCGAGGAGATGAACCGCGCTGGCGCTGTCGAACTGCTGATGCCGGTGATCCAGCCCGCCGAGCTGTGGATGCAGTCGGGTCGCTGGCAGAAAATGGGCCCTGAACTGCTGCGCCTGAAGGACCGTCACGAGCGCGACTTCATCGTGCAGCCGACCAGCGAGGAAGTGGTCGTCGACATCGTGCGCGAGGTGATCCGCAGCTACAAGCAGCTGCCGCTCAACCTGTATCACATCCAGACCAAATTTCGTGACGAGCGCCGACCGCGCTTCGGTGTGATGCGTGGGCGCGAGTTCACGATGAAGGATGCGTACTCGTTCGATCGCGACGAGGCGAGCGGTATGCGTAGTTACCAGGCGATGTACGACGCCTATGCGCGGATATTCCAGCGAATGGGTCTCACCTTTCGGGCGGTGGCGGCCGACACCGGCAACATCGGCGGCAAGGCCAGCCATGAATTCCAGGTGATTGCCGATACCGGCGAGGACGCGATCGCGTATTGCCCAACCTCGGCCTACGCCGCCAATATTGAGATGGCCGAGGCCTTGCCGCTGGTCGCAGCACGCAGCGGGCCGAACGAACCGCCGGTGAAGGTTGCCACGCCGGGCAAGGAAAAGTGCGAGGACGTCGCCCAGTTCCTGGGTTTGCCACTGGCACGCACGGTTAAGTCGATCGTTCTAGCGGTGGACCGCGACGAGGCCGCAGGCGCAGCGGCAGAAATCTGGCTCGTGCTGATTCGTGGCGACCATGAATTGAACGAAATCAAGGTCGGCAAGGTGCCCGGACTCGATGCAGGATTCCGCTTTGCAACCCCGTCGGAGATCGTCGACCACTTCGGCTGCAATCCGGGATATCTGGGCCCGATCAACACACGAAAGCCGGTGCGGCTTGTCGCCGACCGGACCGTCTCCCACATGAGCGACTTCGTCAGCGGCGCGAACGAAGAGGGCTATCACTACACCGGGGTCAACTGGGGGCGCGACGTCGCGGAGCCTATCGTGGCTGACGTTCGCAACGTGATGGCAGGCGATCCGTCACCGGACGGCAAGGGGGTGCTTGCGATTCAGCGCGGCATCGAGGTCGGGCATGTGTTCTCGGGCTTGCCGTACCCGAGGACGATGAAACTGGAATTCATTGACGAGGACGGCCGGTCGCGACCGATGGTGATGGGCTGCTACGGGATCGGAGTGACGCGCCTGCTCGGTGCCGCGATCGAACAGAACAACGATGCGAAGGGCATCATCTGGTCCGACGCGCTGGCTCCCTTTGCTGTCGTGATTACCCCGGTCGGATACCGCAAGTCCGAAGCCGTACGCCAGGCGGCCGACCAACTGTATGAGGAACTCCGCACCGCGGGGGTCGACGTGCTGCTGGATGACCGCGACGAGCGACCCGGAGTGATGTTCGCCGAGATGGAGCTCATTGGCATTCCGCACCGCGTGACAGTCGGAGAACGCGCGCTCAAGGACGGCGCGATCGAGTACTTCGATCGCCGCTCGCAGCAGACTTCTGCGGTTCCGCTGGCGGAAGCCTACGACTTCATTCGCAGCCGGCTGTCGGGTCCGTGACCGAAGTCGCGCGCCTGTCACGCCGCAGCCTCCTGCTGTCTGCGGGGGCGTTTGCGCTGGTTCCTCGCACCGCACTGGCCGGCGCACAGAAGTACGAACCGCTCGCCGATGCCGTTCGCGTGGCGCTGGCTGGGCAGATCGCCGACAGCCGCCCGCCCGAAAGGCCGTTTACGTCGATCGACGATCGGCTCGCTTACTTGGCATGGATGGGCGAAATGTCCGAGCGCCTGAAGGGACGGATCGCCGACTACAGCGCGAGAGTTGAATTTCTCAAGACACTCGACTACGAGTCGGCGCGGGCCGGTCTTGACCGTCAGCTGGTGCTGGGGCTGATCCAGGTCGAAAGCAATTTCCGCAAGTACGCGGTTTCCGTGGCCGGCGCGCGTGGTTACATGCAGGTCATGCCCTTCTGGACGGGCGTGATCGGAGACGGTGAGCCACGGCGCCTGTTCGAGATGCGAGCCAACCTGCGCTACGGCAGCGTGATCCTGCGCCACTACCTCGATATCGAAAAAGGCGATCTGTTCCTGGCGCTCGGCCGCTACAACGGCAGCCGTGGCCGACCGCAATACCCGAACGCGGTGCACGCCGCCTGGAAAGGCCGTTGGCACTATGACGCGCCGACGCGCCCGGCGACGCCACCGGCTGCTCCGAAGGCCTGAACTAACGCTTGGGCATGCCGGGCATCCCGGGAAAGCCGCGCATGCCGCCGAGGCCGCGCATCATCTTGGCGAGCCCGCCCTTTTTCATTTGCTTCATCATCGACTGCATCTGCTCGAACTGGTTGAGCAGTCGATTCACTTCCTGGACCGGCACCCCAGCCCCTGAAGCGATGCGTCGCTTGCGTGAGGCCTTGATGAGATCCGGCTTGGCTCGCTCGGTTGGCGTCATTGACGAGATGATGCCTTCGATGCGGCGGATCTGCTTCTCGCTGTCGGCAACATTCACCTGGCCCGCCGCCTGGGCGAACTGGGCTGGCAATTTGTCGACCAGCCCGGCGAGCCCGCCCATCTTGCGCATCTGTCCGACCTGCTCCCGGAAGTCATTGAGGTCGAAGCGTTCGCCTGCCTGCATGCGCTTGGCAAACTTCTGCGCGCTGTCGACATCGACGGCCTTCTTGACGTCCTCGACCAGCGCGACGATGTCACCCATGCCCAAAATGCGGCCCGCCATGCCGGACGGGTTGAAGCGTTCGAAGCCTGAAAGCTTCTCGCCCACCCCGACAAACTTGATCGGCCGTCCGGTCACCTGACGCACCGACAACGCCGCGCCGCCGCGCGAGTCGCCGTCGAGTTTGGTGAGGATCACGCCCGTCAGTGGCAGGCGTTCCGCGAACGTCTTGGCAGTGTTGACCGCGTCCTGGCCCAGCATTGCGTCGACGACGAACAGCGTCTCGATCGGCGTCAACTGCTGCTCGAGCGCGGTGACCTCCTGCATCATCGCCTCGTCGATCGCGAGTCGGCCGGCAGTATCGACGATCAGCACGTCAAAGAACTGGCGCCGCGCGTGCTCGAGGGCGCGCGCAGCGATGTCGAGCGGCGCCTCGCCAGTCGCCGAAGGAAAGAACTGGGCGTCGGCCTGGGCCGCCACCGTGCGCAATTGTTCGATGGCGGCCGGGCGGTAGACGTCGGTCGAAACCAACAGCACCTTCTTCTTGCGCTCTGCGAGCAGCCACTTGGCGAGTTTGCCGGCGGTCGTCGTCTTGCCGGCGCCCTGCAGTCCAGCAAGCAGAATGACTGCCGGCGGCTGGGTCGCGAGGTTCAGGTCCGCTTCGGCGCCCGAGAGATCGCCGCCGATCAGGAGCGTGAGTTCGCGCTGAACCACCCCGACCAGCGCCTGTCCCGGGGTCAGGCTGCCCACCACCTCCTCGCCCTGCGCACGCTCCTTGATGCGCGCGATGAAATCGCGCACGACCGGCAGCGCGACATCGGCTTCGAGCAATGCCACGCGAACCTCGCGCAGCATGTCCTGCATGTTCTGCTCGGTGAGTCGCGCCTGGCCACGCATCGTCTTGACGACGCGCGCCAGCTTGGTGGTCAGCTGTTCAAGCATGGGGATGCAGACGGGAGAGGACCGGAGCGCATGGTATAAATCCTCATGCTGCTGCGCTCCGAATGGCTCGTATTGTACGGCGCCGTCGTCGCGCTCTACCTCTTCGTTGCGTGGCGCGAATGGGCCACGCTGTCCAGCAGCGCCGAGCGCCTGCCGGCCTGGCCCAGTGGCGTACTCGCCGTCGCCTTCGTACTGCACGGGATCCTGCTGTGGCAGGCGATCATCGGCCCCGAGCAATTCAATTTCGGATTTGCCTATGCGCTTTCGGCCACGCTGTGGCTGACGGTGCTGATCGTCTGGGCCGAAAGCTACTTCTCGGCATCGCGGGGGTTGCTGCTGCTGGTGCTGCCGCTGGCCGCGCTCGCGTCCGGACTGCCGGTGCTGTTCCCGGGCACCCCGCTCGGACCGGGGACGTCCTCGATCGTGTTCCGGCTGCACCTGGTTCTCGCGATCCTCGCGTACAGCCTGCTCACGATCGCGGCCATGCAAGCCTTGCTGATGGCCACGATGGACCGCCGCCTGCACGGCGACGTGACGACCGACCGCACTGGACTGGCACGGTTCCTCGACCGCTTGCCGCCACTGCTTGCCATGGAAACGGTGCTGTTCCGGTTGATCACGGCGGGCTTCGTGTTGCTGACGGCAACCCTGGTCAGTGGGGTCTTTTTCTCGGAACAGCTGTTCGGGCGGCCGCTACGCTTCGATCACAAGTCGGTGTTCACGATAGCGGCGTGGCTGGTTTTCGGTGGGCTGCTCACGGGCCGGGTGTTCTTCGGCTGGCGTGGTCGCACGGCGTTGCGGTGGACGCTGATCGGATTTGCGATGCTGATGCTGGCCTACATCGGCAGCCGCTTCGTGCTTGAAGTGCTGCTGGGACGGACATAATGGGACGTATCTTTTTCTTCCTGCTGCTGGCGCTTGCGGCGTACATCGGCTGGCAATGGCTGCGCCGCACGTCGCTGCGCGGCCCCACTGCACCCAGCGGCAAGGTGGCAGCGCCGCAGGCGATGGTCAGTTGCGCGCATTGCGGCCTACACGTGCCCCAGGCCGACGCCCTGCCGGCCGGTGAGCGCTACTTCTGCTGCGAGGATCACCGCAGGCGTGGTCCGGAGTCCTGAGGGCCGATCGATGGCCACGGTCGAGCGGGCCGCCGACGAAGTCAACGCAGGCGAACACGACGAGGCGCCCTGGCGCACGCTGGAATATTTCGCCACCACGCGCGTGATCGTCGCCAGCGCGCTGGTGCTGGGTGCGGCGGCCATCGGCTTTCGCAGTCCGGGCGCGCCGTCTGGTCTTCAGGCGGGGCTGCTGATGGCGCTCGGGTACTTCGGCGCGTCGGCGTTGTTCGCGGCTCTCGCGCTCTACGTTCACCGGCGCTTCATGCCACAGGTCTTCGGGCAGTTGTCGCTCGACCTCGTGGCGGTCACGACCCTGGTGATATCGAGCGGGGGCGTCGCCTCCGGGTGGGTGATCCTCTATTTGCTGCCTCTTGCGGGAGCCTCGCTGCTGTTGCCTCCTATGCAGGTGTTTTTCGTTTGCTCGATCGCCGTGCTGGCGGTGCTGATCGACGCCGGCCTGCGCGCGTTCGCGCCCGACGCCGGGGACTCGATGATTTTTCAGGCGGGCGTCTTCGGGGCTTCGCTGTTTGCCGTCTCGGCCCTGTTGCGTGCGTTGAGCGCGCGACTGGCCAGCCAGGAGAAACTGGCGCGCAGCCGGGGGCGCGACCTGCAGAATCAGCTGGCGATCAACCGGCTCGTGATCGCGCAGATGGATGAGGGGGTGATCGTGGTGGATCGCACCGGTCGCGTGCGAGCGAACAACCGAGCGGCGCGGCGCATGCTCGGGCTCGATCCGTCCGACCAGCTGACCGGCGAGCAGCTGAGCGATATGCCGGCCGGCGCCGGACTGGCGGCGGCGTTCGCCGCGTGGTGCGAGGGCGGACGCAGCGAAGGGCAGTGGTCCAACACAATCGTTCCGTCTGCGGAAAATGGCGCGCCCGTGGCGCCGGAAGCGCGGCTGCGCGCCCGCTTTGCGCGCCCGGCCGCCCCGGGCTCCGACGAGTTCGTGATCTTCATCGAGGATGTACGGGACGTGGAGGACCGCGCGCAGCAACTCAAGCTCGCGGCCATGGGGCGACTCACGGCGTCGATCGCGCATGAGATTCGCAACCCGCTCGCAGCCATCAGCAACGCCGGGCAGCTGCTGAACGAGGACGCTCGCGATCCGGTACTGAAGCGGCTGGCTACGATCGTCCGCGAGAACACGCAGCGGCTGAACCGCCTGGTCGAGGACGTTCTGCGAGTCGCGCGTCGCGAGCCGCCGCTGGGCGACGAAATCGCACTGTCCGATTTCGTGCGCGAGTTCCTGGACGAGTTCGTGCGCGATCGCGGCCTTGCGGCCGCGACGATCCAGCTCCAGTTCGCGCCGGACCAGCGCGTCAAGTTCGAGCAGTCGCATTTGAGGCAGGTGCTCTACAACCTGGTCGACAATGCGCTGCGCTATGCGAGTGGTGAACCGGGCTGCATCCTGGTCGTCATCGAGCCGGCTCCCGAAGGCGATCGTCCTCTGCTATGGGTGCTCGACAACGGACCCGGCGTGCCGTTCGAGGCACGAGCGGCGCTGTTCGAGCCGTTCTTCACCACGCGCAACCAGGGCACCGGACTCGGGCTGTACCTCGCACGCGAATTCTGTGTCACCAATCGCGCCGAGCTGAGCTACGCGTCGCGCCGCGAAATGGACGGCAGTACGCGCGACGGATTCCTGCTTCGCTTCGGCCAGGGCTCGCGTGCGGATGCCAGCATGCACGGCTTTCTCGATACCATTCCCGTCCGATGAACGAGCCGCTGCCCTCCGATTCACTGCGCCAGGCACAGCCTCGGCGCTCGCCGGCCGTGCTGGTCGTCGATGACGAGGCGGATCTGCGGGAACTCCTCTCGCTCACCCTGGTGCGCCTTGGACTTGACGTCGATACTGCCGAATCAGTGGCGGCGGCGCGGTCCCGCCTGGCGCAGCAGCGCTATGACCTGTGCCTGACCGACATGCGCCTTCCGGACGGCACCGGCCTGGAACTCGTGCGCGAAGTCGCCCTGGCCTCGGGCCCTCCGATCGCCGTGATCACTGCCTATGGCAGCGCCGAGAACGCCGTTGCCGCACTGAAGGCGGGCGCGTTTGACTACCTGACGAAGCCGGTCGATCTCGATCAACTTCGTGTACTGGTCCGTTCGGTGGTGCGCGATGCGGGCGGCGCGTCGGGTACACAAACCTCTGCGGACGCCCAACTGCCCCCGGCATTGGCCCGTCTTGTCGGGACGACGGCCGCGATGCAGCAGATGCGCGCGCTGATCGGGCGGCTTGCGCGGAGCATGGCGCCTGTGGCGATCTGTGGTGAGTCGGGCAGCGGGAAGGAGCTGGCAGCGCGCGCGATCCATGATCTGTCCGCACGTCGTGCCCAGCCCTTTGTCGCGGTCAATTGCGGTGCACTGCCCGAGACGCTGATGGAGGCCGAATTCTTCGGTTATCGCAAAGGCGCGTTCACCGGTGCCGAGCGCGACCGTGATGGCTTCTTCCAGGCGGCTGCCGGTGGAACGCTGTTCCTTGACGAGGTGGCTGATCTTCCGCTGGCGATGCAGGTGAAGCTGCTGCGCGCCATTCAGGAGCGACGCGTACGCAAGATCGGGTCTCCCGCCGAGGAGCCTGTCGACGTGCGCATCGTCAGCGCCACGCACCAGGACCTGGCGGCGCTGGTGGCGAGCGGGCGCTTCCGGCAGGACCTCTTCTATCGCCTTAACGTCATCGAGCTCAAGGTACCGCCGCTGCGCGACCGGCTGGATGACATTGAGTTACTTGCGAGCGCCATACTCGAGCGGATTGCCGAGCGTACCGGAGGGCCGGCGACGCGACTGTCTCCGGCCGCGTCGGCCGCGCTGCGGTGTTATCGGTTCCCGGGCAACGTGCGCGAACTGGAGAATATCCTCGAGCGTGCGGTCGCACTGGCAGGCGACGACGTCCTGATGGCCGACGACCTGCTGCTTCCGGGTCCCGAGGTCGACCTGCAGATCGAGTCCGAGCCGACCCCAGCGGACGAGGAACCCGTGGCGGCCGGCGCCGAAGCCGGCACGGCCGCGCCTACGGTCTACGAGCTGGTTGACGGCATTCCGACGTCGCTCTCGGCCTATCTGGATGAACAGGAGCGCAACGCAATCCGCGCCGCGCTGGCCAAGACGCGGTACAACCGTACCGCTGCAGCGCAATTGCTGGGCGTGACCTTCCGACAGCTGCGCTATCGCATGCAGCGGCTGGATATCAAGTGAGATCGGCGCGACGCGACCTGCGCGGCCGTCCGCCCGTCGCCTGAGCGTTCCGATGGCTGGACTGCACGTTCAGTCCGACGGTTGGCTCGATGGCGTCGCTCGGACGATGTCCCCGAATGCCGATGCGCGCCCGGAGGGGACGGCGATTTCCCTGATCGTCGTCCACAACATCAGCCTGCCTCCGGGCCGCTACGGCGGCGGCCATGTCGAGCGCCTGTTCACCAATGCGCTCTGCAGCGGCGAGCACCCCTTCCTCGACCGCCTGCTCGAAGCGCGTGTGTCATCGCACTTCTTCATTGAGCGCGCCGGGCGCTGCACCCAATTCGTATCGTGCCTGGATCGCGCCTGGCATGCCGGCGCATCGTTGTTCCGCGGCCGGTCGCGCTGCAATGACTACTCGATCGGCATCGAGCTCGAGGGCACCGACTTCGAGCCGTACACCGAAGCGCAGTACAGGACCCTCAACGCACTGCTCGCTGAGCTTCTTGCTGCGTATCCCGTCGAAGCGGTCGTCGGACACAGCGACGTCTCGAGTGAGCGCAAGACGGATCCGGGTCCCTTCTTCCACTGGAACCGGCTCGAACTTCCCGCTCGGCTCGCGCGCTGAGCAGGCTTTCCTGCGGCGCCGTTCCCCACCGTTTGTCAGCGTCAACGGCGCGAACGATGCGCTGCCGCATCGATCGCGGTTGAAGTCCGCAAAAAGTTCTCCTATGATGCGCGCATACAAAAACTAGTACCTGACAGCATCATGACCACAACATCTAGTGGTCACGATCGAGGCCAAGAGCCCGGGCTGGAAACAGGTGCAGGTCCTGCCAGGCGGCGGAAAGCGGGTCCTCATGCGCCACGGCCTCAGGCTTGGCGCGGAGGCGGAGCAAGAAGAGCAAACAGCCGGGGCGGCTACAGCTTGTGGTTCACGGCGCAATGGCGCCGGTCCGCACGAGTCCGCCATGGCTGCAAGGAGCACTCGGAGGTCGCATGCAGTTTCAGCAGTCCGTCTCCCCGGCGTCGGTCGGGGCGGCAGTTCATCTGTCTTCGGTCGAGCAGGGCGGTGGCGTCACCGGCGTACAGGCCACATCGTTCGGTGACTACAAGGTCATCCGGCGCAATGGCGCCGTGGTGGCGTTCGAACCCTCGAAGATCGCGGTCGCGATGACCAAGGCATTCATCGCGGTGCGCGGCGGACAGGGCGCCGCATCGGCGGCGATCCGTGAACAGGTCGAAAAGCTCACCGCCAGCGTCGTGACGGCGCTGCTGCGTCGCCAGCCGGCCGGGGGCACGTTCCATATAGAAGACGTGCAGGATCAGGTGGAACTGTCGCTGATGCGCGACGGCGCGCACGACGTCGCACGCTCGTATGTCCTGTACCGCGAGAGGCGGGCGCAGGAGCGCGCTGCGACGCGGCAGACCACTTCCGTGACGGCGGCGCCGCCGCTGGCGATGATCGAGGAGGGCCGCCGGGTCCCGCTCGACATGCCGCGCATCGAGGCGCAGGTGCGATCGGCGTGTGAAGGCCTTTCGGAGTACGTCACTCCGGACGCGATCCTCTCGGAGACTGTCAAGAACCTGTATGACGGCGTCCCGCTCGAGGAGGTCTACAAGTCTGCAATCCTGGCTGCTCGGGCGTTGATCGAAAAGGATCCGGCATATTCGTACGTCACTGCGCGGCTGCTGCTGCATACGATGCGCCGGGAAGCGCTCGGGGAGGAAGTCACCCAGTCGGCGATGACGGAGCGCTATGCCGAGTACTTCCCGAAGTTCATTCGCTACGGCATCGAGGCCGAGCTGCTGGACGACAAGCTGGCACTCTTCGACCTGAAGAAGCTTGCCGCGGCGCTGAGGCCGGAGCGCGACCTGCAGTTCAATTACCTCGGCCTGCAGACGCTGTACGACCGTTACTTCCTGCACCACGAGGGCCGTCGCTTCGAGCTTCCGCAGGCCTTCTTCATGCGCGTGGCGATGGGCCTGGCGCTGAACGAGATCGACCGCGAGGCGCGCGCCGTCGAGTTCTACGAGGTGCTGTCGACGTTCGACTTCATGAGCTCGACGCCGACCCTGTTCAACGCCGGCACCCGCCATTCGCAGCTGTCGTCGTGCTACCTGTCGACAGTCTCGGACAACCTTGACGGCATCTACGAAGCCATCAAGGAAAACGCACTGCTGGCCAAGTACGCCGGCGGGCTCGGTAACGACTGGACGCCGGTGCGGGCGCTGGGCTCGCACATCAAGGGCACCAACGGCAAGAGCCAGGGCGTCGTGCCGTTTCTGAAGGTGGTGAACGACACCGCCGTGGCCGTGAATCAGGGCGGCAAGCGCAAGGGCGCAGTGTGCTGCTATCTGGAGACGTGGCACCTCGACATCGAGGAATTCCTCGAGCTGCGCAAGAACACCGGCGACGACCGGCGTCGGACCCACGACATGAACACCGCGAACTGGATTCCGGACCTGTTCATGAAGCGGGTGATGGAAGGGGCGGACTGGACCCTGTTTTCACCGAGCGACTGCCCGGACCTGCATGACAAGACCGGCAAGGCCTTCGAGGAAGCCTACCTGCGCTACGAGGACAAGGCCGCCCGCGGGGATCTCAAGCTGTTCAGGAAGGTGCCGGCGCTGTCGCTGTGGCGCAAGATGCTGTCGATGCTGTTCGAGACCGGGCATCCATGGATCACGTTCAAGGACGCCTGCAACCTGCGCTCGCCCCAGCAGCACGTCGGCACGATCCACAGCTCCAACCTGTGCACCGAGATCACGCTGAATACCTCCGGCAGCGAGATCGCGGTCTGCAACCTGGGTTCGGTCAACCTGCCGGCGCACATGAAGTCCGACGGCAAGGGCGGCCATGAGCTCGACCAGGCCAAGCTGAAGAAGACCATCCGCACGGCGATGCGGATGCTCGACAACGTCATCGACATCAACTACTACGCGGTGCCGAAGGCGCGTAACTCGAACGTGCGGCACCGGCCGGTCGGTCTCGGCATCATGGGATTCCAGGACTGCCTGCACATGATGCGGACGCCGTACGCGTCCGACGGCGCGGTCGAGTTTTCCGACCGCAGCATGGAAGCGGTCTGCTACTACGCCTACTGGGCCTCGACGGAACTCGCCGAGGAGCGTGGCCGTTATTCGTCCTTCGCGGGGTCCCTGTGGGATCGCGGCATCCTGCCGCAGGACAGCCTGAGGCTGCTTGCCGACGAGCGCGGTGGCTATGTCGAAGTCGACATGTCGACATCCATGGACTGGGACGCGCTGCGCGGACGCATCAAGCAGCACGGCATGCGCAACTCCAACTGCGTCGCCATTGCGCCGACTGCGACGATCTCGAACATCATCGGTGTCGACGCCTGCATCGAGCCGACGTTCCAGAACCTGTTCGTCAAGTCGAACCTGTCGGGCGAGTTCACGGTCGTCAACGAGCACCTGGTTCGGGACCTGAAGCGGCTCGGACTGTGGGACGAGGTCATGGTGTCCGACCTCAAGTACTTCGACGGCTCGCTGGCGAAGATCGATCGTGTCCCGGCGGAGGTGCGCAGCCTCTATGCAACCGCGTTCGAGATCGAGCCGACCTGGCTGATCGAATGCGCGGCAAGGCGCCAGAAGTGGATCGACCAGGCGCAGTCCCTCAATATCTATATGGCGGGGGCGTCCGGCAAGAAGCTCGACGAGACCTACCGGCTGGCCTGGCTGCGGGGGCTCAAGACCACGTACTACCTGCGGACGATCGGCGCGACACACGCCGAAAAGTCGACGACCACCCGGACCGGTCAGCTGAACGCGGTGGCCTCGGACATGGGAGCCGCGGCGGCCGCGGCGATGCCGGATGCCGAGGGCAAGGTCTGCATGCTCAAGCCGGGTGATCCCGGTTTCGCCGACTGCGAAGCCTGCCAGTAACCGACAAGACGAAGTTAACCGAGGAGTCAATCAGCATGCTGGCGTGGGACGACAACACCACACCCCTGGCCCCGCAGGCCGGACTGCAGCCGGCCGCATCGGCCCGGCCACCGGCCCAATCTGCACTGGTCGCGGCTGCCCCCGAACTGCGGCGCGTCAACGCGGCCGACAAGCGCATCATCAACGGCTCCACCGACGTCAACCAGCTGGTGCCGTTCAAGTACAAGTGGGCATGGGAGAAATACCTCTCGACCTGCGCCAATCACTGGATGCCGCAGGAAGTCAACATGTCGCGCGACATCGGCCTGTGGAAGGATCCGAACGGGCTGACCGAGGACGAGCGGCGCTTGGTCAAGCGCAACCTCGGCTTCTTCGTAACCGCAGACTCGCTCGCGGCCAACAACATCGTGCTTGGCACCTACCGCCACATCACGGCGCCCGAGTGCCGGCAGTTCCTGCTCCGCCAGGCATTCGAGGAGGCGATCCACACCCACGCCTACCAGTACATCGTCGAGTCACTCGGACTGGACGAGGGCGAGATCTTCAACGCCTACCACGAGGTCGAATCGATCCGGGCCAAGGACGAGTTCCTGATCCCGTTCATCGACACGCTGACCGACCCGCACTTCAAGACCGGGACGACAGAGAACGACCAGGCGCTGCTGAAGAGCCTGATCGTCTTCGCCTGCCTGATGGAGGGGCTGTTCTTCTACGTCGGCTTCACGCAGATCCTGGCGCTGGGCCGGCAGAACAAGATGACCGGGGCCGCGGAGCAGTACCAGTACATCCTGCGCGACGAGTCGATGCACTGCAACTTCGGCATCGACCTCATCAACCAGATCAAGCTCGAGAACCCGCACCTGTGGACGCCGCAGTTCCGCGAGGAGGTCCGGAGCCTCTTCAAGAAGGCGGTCGATCTCGAGTACGCCTACGCGGAGGACACGATGCCGCGCGGCGTGCTCGGGCTCAACGCGCCGATGTTCAAAGGCTACCTGCGCTACATCGCCAACCGCCGGGCACAGCAGATCGGCATCGAGCCGATGTTCCCGCAGGAGGAGAACCCGTTCCCGTGGATGAGCGAGATGATCGATCTGAAGAAGGAGCGCAACTTCTTCGAGACGCGCGTCATCGAGTATCAATCGGGTGGTGCGCTGTCCTGGGACTGATGTTGAACATCGACACAACGCGGTGATGCGACACGCAAACAAAAAAGAAGTGGGTCAAATCACACACAATTCGTTTATCGATGCAGAAAATTCTTGCGATCAATTTCGATTGCGAGTAAAAAGCGAACCGTTCATTGGTAGCTCGATCGATGTTCTTGCGTCGCAGTCAAGCAGAGTTCGATCAAACACCGAATTGACCACAGACAGTCACAGTCGACGAGTAAGCGCAGAGGACCACGCTCCAAAGCACAACGAGACCCCGATGTCTTGGGGGATCGTTCCCGCTGCAAAACCGACGCTGTCTGCCAAGGCCTCCAAGCGCTTTTCCCCTCTACCGAACGCCGGGAGCCCTCCGGCGTTTTTCTTGCGCGCGCACTTTATGCAGCCCAGCGCGCGCCGTGCCGAATTCATCAGCGTCAGCGGTCAGTGCGCTGCCCGTTCCGCGCTCAGCTCGGATATGCGGATCAAACGCATTTCTGGGGGTGTCGCGGCGACAGAGCATCTGCGTGCGCCGATGAATAGCCCGACTGGCGGTTTCGCCGTGCAGCGGGTTTCATTCTCCAAACCTCAACGTTGATTCTCTAAGGAGATACTCATCATGGCCACGAAGAAAGCTGCCAAGAAGACCGCGAAGAAAGCTACGAAGAAGCCCGCCAAGAAGGCCGCGGCGAAGAAGACCGTGAAGAAGGCTGCCAAGAAGACCGCGAAGAAGGCCAAAAAGGCCGCCAAGAAAACCAAGAAGTAATCGCGGGAAATGCGTAGCGCTCACCGGCTGCCCTCGGGCAGCCGGTGTGGCATTCCAGCCCGCGTTCGATAAGTCTGCGCGCTCGGACCGGAATGCGTCGTCGCTAGCTACTTCACGCCATTCTCTTTCAGGAGACTGACATGGCAACCAAGAAAGCTGCCAAGAAGCGCACGGCCAAAAAGGCCGTGACCAAGGCAAAAGCCAGAAAGGCCGTCAAGAAGGCGAAGGTCAAACGCGTCGTTAAGAAGGCGAAGGCGAAGCGCGCCGTCAAGAAGGCTGTGAAAAAGGCCAAAGTCAAAAAGGCGGTCAGAAGGGTCAAGGCCAAACGCGCCGTCAAGAAGACGGTGACCAAGGCCAAGGCCAAGAAGGCTGTCAAGAAGACGAAGGTCAAAAGGGCCGTCAAAAAGGCGGTCGTCAAGGCCAAAGTAAAGAAGGCTGTTGCCAAGGCGAAGGTCAAGGTCGCCAAGGCGGTCCAGGCGGTGAAGGCGGCTGTTGCGCCGAAGCCGGCGGCGAAGCCGATGGCCGCACCGGCAGTGGCTCCCGCTGCACCGTCGACGGCGGCTGCGCCTGGCGCCAAGACTGCCCTCAATCCCGCGGCGGCCTGGCCGTTTCCCACGGGCAGCCGTCCATAACGGCTGACTGCGGTTTAAAACGGGCGCGGATTCCGCGCCCGTTTTTATTTCCAGGGCAGCTACGGCGACGGACGTTGATTGAAAGGGGCGCCGCTACAATCGCTGCGCCTCCGTTCCTCGGGACCGCCCATGCTCTTCGTCGACATCGTGCGAGCGCTGCTGGATATCCTGGGCTCGCTCCTGGTCGGACTGCTGCTTCTGCGCGCCTGGGCGGCGGCCATCGGAATGCCGCCACGCAACCCGCTTGCCCACTTTGCGCGTGCACTGACCGACTGGCTTGTGAGGCCGCTCGCCCGTGTGATTCCATCGCGCGGCCGCATCGAATGGGCGGCACTGGTCGGAGCACTGATCGCCACCGCGCTGATCGTCGCCGCCAAGCGCGCGGTCTTCGGGCTGCCGTTTGCGCCGGACATGCTTCTGTTGGGATCGGTGCTGCAACTGGTCAACTGGGCGCTGACACTGGTCATCTGGGTGACGCTGATCTACGTCATTATCAGCTGGGTGAACCCGCTCGCCCCGGTCGCTCCGGCGCTCTCGATGCTGCTACGGCCCATGCTCGCGCCAATCCAGCGCATCATTCCGGCGATTGGCGGCATCGACCTCTCGCCGATGGTGCTGCTGATCGTCATCTACCTGCTGCAGATGGTCATCAGCCGTCTTGCGCTCTAGCTGGAGGGTTGCTGCGCCCGATGTTCACCACGGGCGGTAGCCGAACGCCTCGTGAAAACGCTCGGCGATCGACTGTCGGTCGGCGACGTAGTTTTGCGCACCACCGGCCTCGATCTTGACCGCACCCATGACAGCGGCCAGGCGGCCGGTAGTCTCCCAGTCCAGCCCTTCGGCAATTCCGTAGAGCAGTCCACCGCGATACGCATCACCGCACCCAATCGGGTCAACGAGCTGCCGGGCCGGTGCCACCGGCACATGGATCAAGGTGCTGCCGAAGTGGATATCCGACCCTTCTGCGCCCCGGGTGACAACCAGGGCCTTCACACGCTGGGCGAGTTCGGGCAGAGACAAGCGCGTGCGTTCGACCACAACGCGGGCTTCGTAATCGTTAAGCGTCACGTAGGTGGCGCGGGCGATGAACCACAGCAATTCGTCACCGTTGAACAGCGGCATCGCCTGGCCGAGGTCGAAGATGAAGGGAATGCCGTGGTCGGCGAACTGCGCGGCATGCTGCTGCATGCCATCGCGGCCGTCCGGCGCGATGATCCCGAGGCCGATGCCGTCGTCCGCAGGAACAGCGTTCAGATGTGACTGGCCCATCGCGCCCGGGTGAAACGCGGTCAGCTGGTTGTCATTGAGGTCCGTGGTGATGAATGCCTGGGCGGTGTAGCTGCCGGCAACCTGGGTGACATAGCGGCGATCGATCGCCAGAGCCGCCAGCCGATCGATGTACGGTCCGGCATCGTCGCCTACCGTTGCCATCGGCAGCGGCTCGCCACCCAGGCACTTCAGGCTGTAGGCAATGTTGCCCGCACAGCCACCGAACTCGCGCTTCATCTCCGGCACGAGGAACGAGACATTCAGGATGTGGACCTGGTCCGGAAGGATGTGGTCGGCGAACCGGCCCTGGAACACCATCACGGTGTCATAGGCGATCGAGCCACAGATCAGAGTACGCATCGAAGTTCCTGGGAGGTATTTGAGCTACGAGGGTGCGCGCCGTCGCGCTTCCCGGCCGAACCAGTGGTCGAGTTATCGATAGAACGGATACACGAGAAAGCCGGCGGCCTGCAGCCCGCGAGTCTCGAAGAACAGCCGTATCGTGATGTCTGCACCTGCGGCGAAGCCTTCGTCAATCCGACTGCTGGGCTCGCCGGCCGCTGCCAGGTAGTCGGCGGGGCTGAACACCTTGCGCGCTACCGGCCGGTTCTGCGTATCGCTCAGCGTGACTTCCAGCGCCGGGAGCGCCTGCGTGAAGGCAGCCCGATTGCGGATCACAGCGGTGAGTTCAAGCACATCGGTGCCGGCGATCGACTGCAGTTCGCTGCCGATGACCGCGAGCTGGTCCGGCTGCGTCGGCCATTCGAGCTTGCAGCCGAACGCCTGGCACAGGTGCAACAAAGCCGGACGCGCGGCGGGCCATTGCACCATCACGTCAGACCGGAAGATCACCATGAGCTGTGCAACAGCAAGCAGGGCGAGCAGCAGCGCACCTCCACTGAAGACGATCGAGAAGCCGCGCCGCGGGTCGCGCCGTGCGGACCGGATGAATTCCGGCTCATCCGCGAGTGACGCCATGGCGGGGTCTACCTCCGGTGGCGGCGAAACCTCGATCACTTCGATGCCCTTGAGCGAAGCGCGCGTCCCCTGATCGGCCGGCTCGCCGCCCGCGCCCGGTGCGAGCAGCGTCGGAACACCGCCCTCCGACATCGCCTGCTCTTCGCGCGTCGTCGCCGGTGTCGCGGTGGGTTCGGCCGCACCCTTGAACGGTGCTTCCAGCGAAACCGTGGCGACCGGCGCCGCGCGCGGCGCGATGCGCAACGTCGTGGCCGGGCCCAAGGCCTTGCGCTTTCGTTCGGCGCTGTCGTGCATGCGCCGCGACTCACCGCGCGGACGGGTCGCTGCCGCTGCGGGCGCTGGTGGCGCAGTTTCGCCGGGAGCTTCTCGCGGAGTGGCCGCAGCCGTGGCCTTCGGCGAGTCCAGGGCCTCGGGGCGCGGCGTGGTCAACGTTGCATCGTCAACATAGGCGAGGCTGCCGATGGCATCGAAGACCGTTCGGCACTGACCACAGCGCACCAGCCCGCCGCGCAGCTTCAACTGGTCTGCGACTACGCGGAACATGGCGCCGCACCGGGGACACTTGGTAGCGAGTGCCATGATCAGAACGCAATGCTGCGCGGGGCAGTGTTCATGAGGAGCATCACGCGTCGCGCCGGCCAGCCAGGCAGGCCCAGCCCTCGCAGGTTCGCCACACGCCGAGTGCCACGTGCGGGTCGCTAGCACGGTACGTCGCGATGACGTCTTCTGCCTGACGCTCGAGGACGCCGGAGAGCACCAGGGCGCCACGCGGGGCGACGCGTGCGAGCAAGGCCGGTGCGAGCAGCTTCAGCGGATTCGAAAGGATGTTGGCCAGCACGATGTCGAACGTCCCGGACGGCAGACCGGCCGGATCAGTGTAGCGTGCAGTGACGCCATTGGCCGCCGAGTTGTCGCGCGCCGCGACGAGTGCCTGCTCGTCTACGTCGACGCCAAGCAGGGACCCCGCGCCCAGTTTTCCAGCGGCGATCGCAAGGATGCCCGAGCCGCAGCCGTAGTCGAGCACGGTACTGCCGGGCGTGAGATTGCTGTCGAGCCACGCCAGGCACAGTTGCGTCGTCGGGTGCGTGCCGGTGCCGAACGCGACGCCCGGATCGAGCCGCACGACGACCGCCTGCGGATCCGGAGCGTCGTGCCACGAGGGCACGATCCACAGCCGATCGCTGATCTGCGTCGGCGGGAACTGCGACTGCGAAACGCGCACCCAGTCAGCGTCTTCGACCGGCCGGCAGCTTTCGATTGGCGGAGCCGGCAGTCCCGCGGCCCGGCTCGCGACTTCGACGAGTCGCTCGCTGCCGGGGCCGTCCGCCTCGGCGAGGACGCGCAGCCGACTGCGTGACCAAGCGTGCCGCTCGGGCTCGAATCCCGGCTCGCCGTACAGTGGAGACTCGTTGGCGGATTCCGCCGCGGCGTCCTCTACCGCTACCGACAGGGCCCCCGCCTCCAGCAGCGCATCGGCCAGCGCCTCCGCGTGCTGCTCGTCCGCGAGCAGGGTGATCTCGTGCAGCACGCGCGGCCTAGGCGCCCTGCCGCGCGGCGATGCGCTTTTCGAGGTAGTGAATGCTGGTGCCGCCGAGCACGAACTTCTCGTCCATCAGCAGCTCCCGGTGTAACGGGATATTGGTCTGGATGCCCTCGACGACCATCTCCGACAGCGCGATGCGCATGCGTGCCAGCGCCTGGTCACGCGTGTCGCCGTAGCAGATGACCTTGCCGATCATCGAGTCGTAGTTGGGTGGCACGAAGTAGCCACTGTAGGCATGCGAGTCGACGCGCACCCCCGGTCCGCCCGGCGGATGCCAGCCGGTGATGCGGCCGGGCGACGGCGTGAACTTGAACGGATCCTCGGCGTTGATGCGGCACTCGATCGCGTGCCCCTTCTGCACGACGTCGCGCTGGCGGAACCGCAGCTTCTCGCCGGCGGCGATGCGGATCTGTTCCTGCACGATGTCGATACCCGTCACCATCTCCGTCACCGGGTGCTCGACCTGTACCCGGGTGTTCATCTCGATGAAGTAGAACTCGTTGTCCTGGTACAGGAACTCGAACGTTCCCGCCCCGCGATAACTGATCTTCTTGCAGGCCTCGACGCAGCGGTCGCCGATCTTGTCGACGACTCGACGGTTGATGCCGGGAGCGGGGGCCTCCTCGATGATCTTCTGGTGGCGGCGCTGCATCGAGCAGTCACGCTCACCGAGCCAGACGGCATTGCGGTGCTGGTCGGCCAGGATCTGGATCTCGATATGGCGCGGCGTCTCGAGGTACTTCTCCATATAGACAGCAGGATTGCCGAAGGCCGCCTGCGCTTCCTGACGAGTCATCGTGACCGCGTTGAGAAGCGCCGCCTCGGTGTGCACCACGCGCATTCCGCGTCCGCCGCCGCCCCCGGAGGCCTTGATGATCACCGGGTAGCCGATCGCACGCGCAGCGCGGACGATTTCGCGCGGCTCCTCGGACAGCGCGCCCTGCGCCCCGGGCACGGTCGGCACCCCTGCTGCAGTCATCGCCTGCTTGGCGGAGACCTTGTCGCCCATCAGCCGGATCGACTCGGGGCGCGGCCCGATGAAGACGAACCCGCTTTTTTCGACCCGCTCGGCGAAATCGGCGTTTTCGGAGAGGAAGCCGTAACCCGGATGGATCGCCTCGGCGTCCGTCACCTCGGCCGCGCTGATGATGGCCGGGATGTTGAGGTAACTCTCACGCGATGGCGGTGGTCCGATGCACACCGACTCATCAGCGAGTTTCACGTACTTCGCGTCCGTGTCTGCCTCCGAGTGGACTACGACGGTGCGTATTCCCATCTCGCGGCAGGCGCGCTGGATGCGCAGCGCGATCTCTCCACGATTGGCGATGAGTATCTTCTTGAACACGACAGGTGGCCCCAGCGTCAGGAAGCGCGCGCGCCGCTGCGCGCCCGTCCCGGGCAATGCCGGCGGCCCCGGCGCGCTTCGAGAGGGCGATGCACGCGGCTGCTACTCGATGATGAAGAGCGGCTGGCCATACTCGACCGGTTGGCCGTTTTCGACGAGTATCTGGGTCACTTTTCCGCCGACTTCGGCTTCGATCTCGTTCAACAGCTTCATCGCCTCGATGATGCACAGCGTGTCCCCGGGCTTCACCTCCGCACCCTGCTCGATGAAGGATGGTGCTCCCGGACTCGGCGACCGGTAGAAGGTCCCCACCATCGGCGACTTGACGACATATCCGGCGGGCGCCTCGGGCTCGGCCGGCACGGGTGCCGGGGAGGCGGCAGACTGCGCGGGGGCGGAGGGATGCGGGGAGGCGAAAGTCAGCGGAGCCGCGGGCGCCGGGGCGTAAGCCGGCGTCTTGACGATCCTGACCTTGTCCTCGCCTTCCGTGACCTCGAGCTCAGCTATGCCCGATTCCGCCACAAGGTCGATCAGTGTCTTGAGCTTTCTCAGATCCATGCTGACTCCGGATCAAGCGGTGCGTTCGGCCAGCGCGAATTCGAGCGCGTAGCGGTAGCCCGCCGCGCCGAGCCCCACGACCGAGCCGACGGCAAGGTCGGACAAATAGGAATGGCGGCGAAACTCTTCGCGGCGATGCACGTTCGAGAGGTGAACCTCGATGAAGGGCAGCGCAACGGCGGCCAGCGCGTCCCTCAGGGCAACGCTCGTATGCGTGAACGCGCCGGCATTAATAATGATGAATCGGGTCCCATCGGTGCGCGCGGTATGAATGCGATCCACCAGCGCTCCTTCGTGATTGCTCTGGAAAAAGACGACTTCTGCGCCGCATTTTCCCGCAACGTCGGTCAACTCAGATTCAATGTCGGCCAACGAGCGGCCGCCATAGATGGCGGGCTCACGCGTACCGAGCAGGTTGAGATTGGGGCCGTTGATAACGAGGATTCGGCTTGACACGATGCACCCGCCATTTTGGCAAGATTTTCAACGCAGTTGACGTCAGATACGACCTACTTGCCCGAAGGTGCGGAGTCTGAACTTTCCGGGACCGGTTGTCCACCCGACCTCAACCGTCCAGTCGTGTGTCCAGCCATGCGCGGAGCAGTTCCGGCTTGATGAGTCCGAGTCGGGTCTGGACGACAGTTCCCTGCGGGCTGATCAGCACCGTATACGGTAGCGCACCGCTAGGATTGCCCAGCTCCCGCGCCAGGTTGCTTCCCGTCGCCCCTGCGACCAGCAGCGGCAACTCCAGATCCAGCTGCTTGCGGAAGCGACGTATCGCGTCGGCGTTGTCGATGCCGAGGCCGACCACGGCTACGCCGCGACCGGCGTAGTCGCGCGACACCTGATCCAGGTGAGGCATTTCCTCGACACAAGGCGCACACCAGGTCGCCCAGAAATTGAGCACAAGCCACTTGCCCTTCCACTGCGCTAGAGGTTGAGGGCGGCCGTCAGGGTCATCGAAGACCTGGGTGAACAGACGCTCGACCGCCGGGGCACTGGCACGCTCCCCTGTGGTCAAGTACAGCGCCACGCCGGCACCGGTTGCGACTGCGACCGACCCGACGCCTGCCAACAGGAACGTACGGCGACCCGAGGTCATGTCGATTCGGCGATCAGACGACGCAGGGCTCTCAGGTTCGCGCGCCCGCTGGCTGCGACCGGATGGAGTTCAAAGTCGACCGTCGATACGGCCCGAGTGCGGGGAGCGACGCGGATTGCATCGTGCTCGAACACATGCAGGCGCACGCCAACGCGTCGCATGGAAGCGGGCAGTCCCGGTTCGTGCGCCGTCACCGTAAAGAGCAGCCGTTCCTGCGCGGTCGGTCGGACATCCGAGTCGCCCGGCTCGGCGTCGAAATCAATTCCGGCGTTCATCAGCGCGACTTCCACGTCCTTGGCACTGTCGCTGAACAGGTGCAGTTCAATATCGGAGTGCTCCGTCGCGGTGCCTCCCAGCACCGCGCCGACCAGGTGCGGGTTGAACTCGGCCAGTGGTTCCATGACCGCAGCGGCCGTTCGGCGCAGCGCTGCGAGCAACGCGGGATGCGTGTCCGCTGCGAACAGGCTCAAATGGCGCCGCACTTCGTATTCGACCTCGGCGTTGTCCGGCAACACGCCGTGGGTCTCGGCGTCGGGGCCGAGCAGCGCCTGAACCGCGCGGCGCTTGGCCTGGCGGTAATCGCAGCCCTCCTCGGCAATCAGGCGCGCGGCCGCGGCGGCCAATTCCGCGCGCAGCGTGTCTTGAGCAGATGGCATGGTGGTCGGGGAGTCTAGCGGCCGGGAGAAAATGACGCGGCGCATTACAATCGCGCGCCTTCTAGAGACGAGCGGCGGTTCGACTTCACGTCAGCCGGTTCGTTCGGGATTCCCCGTGCATATCCACATCCTCGGCATCTGCGGCACCTTCATGGGTGGCCTGGCGCAGCTCGCGCTGGCCAGCGGCCATCGCGTCTCCGGCTGCGATGCCAATGTCTATCCGCCGATGAGCGACCAGCTGGCGACGGCCGGTGTCCGGCTCGTGGAGGGTTACGACGCTGGCCAGATTGCATTGGCGCCGGACGTCTGGGTGATCGGCAACGTGGTGACCCGTGGCAACCCGCTGATGGAAGCCATCCTCGACCGCGGGCTGCCGTTCGTTTCCGGCCCGCAGTGGCTCGCCGACCATATCCTGCCGGGCAAACACGTGCTGGGCGTGGCGGGAACGCATGGCAAGACAACGACCTCGGCGATGTTGACGGGCATCCTGGAGCACGCCGGGCTGGCGCCGGGGTTCCTCGTCGGCGGCGTCCCGACCGACTTCGGAGTTTCCGCACGACTCACCTCGGCCCGCCACTTCGTCATCGAGGCGGACGAATACGACACGGCGTTCTTCGACAAGCGCTCGAAATTCCTGCATTACCGCCCCCGTACAGCGATCCTCAATAACCTCGAGTTCGATCACGCCGACATCTTTGCCGACCTGGCGGCGATCGAGACGCAGTTTCATCACCTGGTCCGAACGCTGCCCTCGAGCGCACGGCTGCTCGTCAATGCCGACGACGTTGCGCTCGAGCGCGTGCTGGCGCGCGGCTGCTGGAGTGAGGTCGAGCGCTTCGGCGGCGGCGGCCTCTGGCAGGTTGACGCGGCGCCGCCCTACACGGTGAGCCAGGCGGGCCGGAACGTCGGCCCGCTCGATCTTGCGCTGCCCGGTATGCACAACCGCATGAACGCGCTGGCCGCGATCGCCGCCGCGCACCATGTCGGCGTAGAGGCGGTCACCGCGCTGAGTGCGCTGGCGTCTTTCGGCGGTGTGAAGCGACGGCTCGAAGTGCGAGGCACCGTCGCCGGGGTGACCGTCGTTGACGACTTTGCGCATCACCCGACTGCAATACGCGAAACGATTGCCGGGCTGCGCAGCCGGGTCGGCACCGCGCGCATCCTCGCGGTGCTGGAGCCGCGCTCGAACACGATGAAGCAGGGCGCGGTCAAGGCCCAGCTGGCGGGCAGCCTCGCCGGCGCCGACCGCGTGTATTGCTATGCCGGCGGCGTGAACTGGAACGTTGCGGAGGCGCTTGCAGCCCTCGGCGATCGCGTCGCGACCCACCAGCAGCTTCCTTCGCTGGTCGACGATGTGCTGGCGGCGGCGCATGCCGGCGACCATGTGCTCGTGATGAGCAACGGCGGTTTCGGCGGCATCCACGACCTCCTGCTGCAGCGACTGGCGCTGAAGGCGGCGGCGGCGTGATCGTCTACCTGCATGGATTCCGCTCCTCGCCGGCCTCGCGCAAGGCGACGATGCTCCGGGAGGCGATGGCGGCACGAGGCCGCAGTGGCGAGTACGCCTGCCCGGCGCTGCCGGCATCGCCGGCACGCTCCGTCGAACTCGTGCTGGCAGCGGTGAACGATGTGCCGCGTGAGCGGCTCGCACTGATCGGATCCTCCCTGGGCGGCTACTACGCCACGTGGCTGGCTGAGCGGCTCGGCTGCCGGGCCGCGCTGCTGAACCCGGCGATACGACCGCAGGACGATCTCGCGCGCTACATCGGCGTGCAGCCGGTCTACTTCTCGGAGGCGGAGATCGACTTCCGCCGCGAGTACCTGGATGAGCTCGCTGCGATCGACACGCCGACGATCACTCTGCCAGAGCGCTATCTGCTGCTCGCAGCGACCGGGGATGCCGTCATCGATTACCGGACGATGGTGCGCAAATACCGGGGTGCCCGCCAGCATGTCGTGGAGGGCAGCGACCATGAGCTCTCGGACTTCGCGAGCTATATCGACGAGGTGATCGCGTTCTGCGACGCCGACACAGTCAACACGACAAGACAGTCAGGGGAGGGTTAATGAAAGGGCTGCAAGGCAAGGTATGCATCGTGACCGGCGCAGCGCAGGGCATCGGCTTCGCCACGGCGCGGCGCTTCCTGAAGGAGGGTGCGATCGTTGCGCTCTGCGATATACGCCGCGAAAGCGTCGATGCCGCGGTTGAGCAATTGCGCGACTCTGGGGAGGTCGAGGGCTTTGTTGTCGATGTCACTCAGCGTGACCAGATCGACGCGATGGTCGCCGCCGTGCGCGTGAAGCACGGCCGCGTCGACGTTCTGGTGAACAACGCCGGCATCACGCTGGATGCCCGCCTGCAGAAGATGGACGACACGCAGTTCGACCGCGTCATCGACGTCAACCTCAAGGGCACCTACAACTGCGCGCGCGCCGTTGTCGACACGATGGTCGAGCAGGGCAGTGGCGTGATCCTGAATGCCTCCAGTGTCGTCGGCATCTACGGCAACTTCGGCCAGACCAACTATGCGGCGAGCAAGTTCGGTGTCATCGGCTTCGTGAAGACATGGGCGCGCGAACTCGGGCCCAAGGGCATTCGGGCCAATGCCGTCGCCCCCGGTTTCATCGAGACGCCAATCCTGCAGACCATCCCGGACAAGGTGCTGCACCAGATGACGGAGCGGGTGCCGCTGAAGCGACTTGGAACTCCGGAGGACATTGCCAATGTCTACGCGTTCCTCGCGTCGGACGATGCTGCCTACATCAACGGCGCCGTCATCGAAGTGTCCGGCGGCCTGACGGTCTAGCCCATGAACGCGGCCGGCCCGCTGCCCGCCTCCGCCGAGCGCGTGCAACGCGCGCTCGACGGGGCCGGCGTGGGCGCGCGCGTGATTGAACTGAGTGTTGCTGCGCGCACCGCACAGCAGGCGGCGGATGCGCTGGGCATCGAGGTGGGCCAGATCGCGAAGTCGTTGATCTTCCGTGCCGCTGGCTCCGGCCGCGCGGTGCTGGTGGTCGCAGCGGGCGACCGTCGTGTCAGCGAAGCGCGCATCGCGGCGCTGCTGGGCGAGGCGATCGAACGCGCCAGCCCGGAGTTCGTGCGCGAGCATTCGGGATTCGCGATCGGCGGCGTGGCGCCCGTCGCGCACGCAACGCCGATGACGACCTTCATCGATGCCTCACTGCGAAGGTTCGACATCGTCTGGGCGGCAGGCGGTACGCCGCACTGCGTGTTCCCGATCCGCCCCGACGAGCTGGTGCGAGTCAGTGCCGGAACCGAAACGGTGACCGGCGCATGAACGACACGTTTCTTTCCGCCGTGGTGCTGCTGCTGCTGGTGGCGGATCCCTTCGGCAACGTGCCGATCTTCGTATCGGCCCTGCGTGATGTCCCCGCGGAGCGCCGCCTGCGTATCGTGCTGCGCGAATGCCTGATCGCGTTCGGCGTGCTCAGCGTCTTCGTCTTTGCGGGGCGCCCGTTCCTGCAGACGCTCGGACTCTCCGAGGTCGCGCTGCAGATCGGCGGCGCCGTCGTGCTTATGCTGGTCGCGCTGCGCATGGTGTTTCCGTCGCCGGAAGGCGTCTATGGCCAGTCTCCCGGCGGCGAGCCCTTCATCGTGCCGCTGGCGGTACCAGCCCTGGCGGGTCCGTCGGCGCTTGCCACCGTGATGTTGCTCGTTTCACGCGACCCGTCGCGATCGCTCGAGTGGGTGGCGGCGATCGCGGTGGTAATGGCGATCAGCGCGCTGGTGCTGGTCTCCGCCGACCGGCTGCAACGGCTGCTCGGCGAGCGGGTGACGCTCGCATTCGAGCGGCTGATGGGACTGGTGCTGGCGGCGATCGCGGTCGAACTGCTGCTGCGCGGCGTGCGCACGTTCGTGACGACGCTGCAGTGAGGCCGCAGTGAATCTGCTGTTCGAGGAGGACGGCGCGTTCAAGGCGGGCAGCATTCTGTCGTCGACCGACGCGTCGCATCAGGTGGAACTCAGCAGCGGCAAGCGGACCAAGGTCAAGGCTGCGCACGTTCTGCTGCAATTTGACGACGTGCCTGCGGCGCGGCTGCTGGAGGCGGCACACGCCGAGGCCGCGACCATCGACCTCGACTTCCTATGGGAGGCCGCGCCGCAGGACGAGTTCGGCTTTCGCGAACTCGCGCTCGACTACTTCGGTGGCAAGCCCACCAGCATCCAGCAGGCGGCGCTGCTGATCCGCCTGCATTCGTCGCCCGTCTACTTCCATCGCAAGGGCCGGGGACGTTATCGCCCGGCTCCACCCGAGACGCTGAAGGCCGCGCTCGCGGCCGTCGAGCGCAAACGTCGCCAGGACGAGCTGCGCCAGAGCTACGTGGACGCCCTGAAGGCCGGTCGTGCGCCGGCCGCGATCGCCTCTCAGGCCGTGCCGATGCTGGTGCGGCCGGATCGGTCAACGATCGAGTTCAAGGCGCTCGAGCAGGCGGCTGACGAAGCGCACACGACACCGCTGCGCCTGCTGCTGGCCACCGGTGCCATCGGTTCGCCATTCCGCTGGCACGTCGAGAGCTTTCTCGCGCAGCATTTTCCGCGCGGCGCGGGCTTCCCAGACGAGATTCCGGCTCCCGGACCGACGGACGAACTGCCGATCGCGGACGTTGCCGCGTTCTCGATCGACGACAGTGCGACCACCGAGATCGACGACGCCTTCTCGGTGACCCCGACCGGCGACCACCGCGTGCAGATCGGAGTGCACATCGCCGCGCCGGCGCTGGCCGTACAGCGCGGGCATGCACTCGATGCGGTGGCCCGATCGCGCATGTCGACCGTATATGCGCCCGGTTTCAAGATCACGATGCTGCCGCAGTCATGGGTCGACGCGTACTCGCTTACCGAGGGCCAGGTCGTCCCGGTGCTGTCTCTCTACGTCGACCTCGATACGCGCGAGATGCAGGTGCTCGGTACCGAGTCCAAGGCGGAACGCGTCCGCATCGCCGCCAACCTGCGGCACGACCGGCTCGACGAGATCGTTACCGAGGAGTCGATCGCGGACGGCAGTTTTGCGGCGCCGTTTGCCGGCGAACTGTCATTGCTGTGGCAGTTCGGGCGCGCATTGCTGGCTCGGCGCGAAGCGGTGCGTGGCCGCCCGGAGCCGCTGGGGCGAGTGGATTACTCGTTCGAGCTTGACGGCGAGGGCGAGCATGCTCACGTGACGGTGAAGCCGCGGCGGCGCGGTGCGCCGCTGGACCTGCTGGTCGCGGAGCTGATGATCTTCACCAACAGCACCTGGGGACGCTGGCTGGCTGAGCGCGGCGTGGTCGGCATCTATCGGTCGCAGTCGATGGGCCGCGTTCGGATGTCGACTTCCCCGGCGGCTCACGAGGGCATGGGCGTCAGCCACTATGCGTGGAGTTCGTCGCCGCTGCGGCGCTACGTCGACCTGGTGAATCAGCGCCAGCTGATCGCATGCATCCGCAATGATCCGGCGCCGTATGCCGCCAACGACGCTGATCTGTTTGCCATTGTCTCGGCGTTTGATGCGGCCTATGGCGCCTATGCCGAGTTCCAGGAGCGCATGGAGCGGTACTGGGGCTTGCGCTGGATGCGTCAGGAGGACGTGCGTCGCATGGCGGCCACGGTCATACGCGGCGACGTGCTGCGCCTGACCGGGATCCCGTTCATTACGCGCGTGCCGGGGCTGCCGGAGTTGCCGCGCGGCCAGCAGCTTGAACTGGACATTCTCGGCGGCGACGAGGTCGATCTGACGCTTGAGGCCCGCGTGCATCGGGTGATGGACGCCGCGAAGGCCGCGGAAGTCGAAGGCCTCGAGGACGAATTGATCGACGAGCCCGCGTCGGTCGATCGCGTGGAGCCGCCCCCCGGTCGGGAAACCCCGCCCGCGAGCGCAGCCTGATCGCTTGAATCATCCGCACGACAGTCGCGTGATCGTGTGATCGGGGGACGTGGCCGGTGGATACAATCGTTTTCGGCTTCGCACCCCATGTTCACTGACGCATGAGTTTTGCAGACGAGTCAACGAGCGGCATCACCGGCTTCCTGGCGGACAAGGTGCTCGTGATGGCGTTGACCGTCTCCATCGGCCTGCACATGACGGTGCTGGCGGTTCGCTTCGTCGATCCCGAATTCCTGCGCGTGCGGTCGACCGATCCGCCGCTCGAGATCATTCTCGTCAATGCAAAGAGCGAGACGCGCCCCGGCAAACCCGAGGCGCTGGCCCAGGCCAATCTCGACGGCGGCGGCGCGCACGACGCGGGCCGGCGCACGTCGCCGTTGCCCGATTCTCAGGTCGTACGTGACGGCGACGCCCTGGATACCGCCCGCCGCATGGTGGAGCAACTGGAGGAAGAGCAGAAGAAGCTGCTTGCCGCACTGAAGGATTCACTGCAGATGCGGCCGCTGCCGAGGAAGGAGTCGGTCGCCGAGGCGCCGGTCCCCGGCTCCCAGGAAGAGCAGAGCCGTGAGCAGCTCGCCCGCGCACAGGCTGAGATCGCCAAGCAGGTGTCGGACTATCAGAAGCGGCCGCGCAAGCATCATTTCATGCCCAGCACGTCCGAATACCGGTACGCTCGATATGTGGAGGACTGGCGCGCGCGCGTGGAGAAGATCGGCAACGAGAACTATCCCAACGAGGCGCGTGGCAAGGTGTACGGTTCCCTGCGCATGACGGTCGCGGTGCGCAAGGACGGTTCACTGGTCGAGGCTGCGGTCGACAAGTCCTCGGGATCGTCCGTACTTGACCGCGCTGCCCGCCGCATCGTTAACATGGCTGCTCCGTTTCCGCCGTTTCCGCCGGACATCGCACGCGACACAGATGTACTCGAGATCACACGGACCTGGGTCTTTACCAACGATCAGCTGTCGACACGAAGCACCGCGTCTCAATGAACGGGCCTGACAAGTACGGAGTCGTTGGCAATCCGATCGCTCACAGCCGGTCACCGGAGATCCACGAGCGTTTCGCGCGCCAGACGCATCAGCGCATTTCGTATGAGCGCATCGAGGCCCCGCTCGACGGCTTCGAGGAGCGCGCGCTGGCGCTGCGCGATGCCGGTTACCGCGGGCTCAACGTGACGGTGCCCTTCAAGATCGATGCCGCCAAGCTCGCCGACGACCTGCTGCCGCGCGCGCGCCTGGCCGGAGCCGTCAACACGCTGGTGTTCGATGGCGACACGATCGTCGGCGACAACACGGACGGCATCGGTTTCGTGCGCGATGTCCACGAGCGCCTGAAGTTCGACTTCAGCGAGTGTTCGGTGCTGGTGCTGGGCGCGGGGGGAGCGGTGCGCGGAGTCATTGGTGCGCTGCTTGACGCCAGCCCGCGCTGGATCGCGGTGGCCAACAGGACGCATCAACGGGCCGGGGAACTGGCGGAGGAGTTCGGGGTCGAGGCCATCCACCTCGACGAGATCCCAGCCGAGCACTTCGACCTGATCATCAATGGCACGACGACGGGGCTGAAGCATGAAGCGCCGCCGATCGATCCCGAGACCTTCAACGACTGCACGCTGGCCTATGACCTGGTCTATGCCGCCGAGGCGACGCCGTTCATGGAACTCGCAAGGTCCGGCGGAGCCAAGGTCGTCTCGGACGGGCTTGGCATGCTGATCGAGCAGGCGGCGGAATCGTTCCTGTTGTGGCGCGGCGTTCGACCGGACACCGCGCCGGTGTATCGCGAACTGCGCAAGCTGCTCAGCGAGGCTGCTGCCGAAAGCGCCACCATCGTGCGCTAGGCGGTCCAACCGGTCGCCAGTCGGCCGCGACGTTGCGCGGCGCTCATTCCCCGAGAACTCGAAGCCTCTTCCGTGCGTTGGCTGGCCCGCTTCGCCCTCCTGGCCGTCCTGGCTGTGCTCGGGCTGCAGCTCTGGTACGCCGGTTGGATCGCCTGGTGGCGCTGGAACGATCCGCAGGAGACCGCCTTCATGCAGCGCGAGCGGGCTGCACTGCAGGCGCGCAATTCGAAGGCGGAGCTGAAGTACCGCTGGGTCCCGTACGAGCGCATCTCGGTGAGCCTCAAGCGGGCAGTCATCACCGCCGAGGATGCACGCTTCGCCGAGCATGAAGGCGTCGACTGGGAAGCCATCGAGAAGGCCTACAAGGACAATGTCAAGCGCGGCCGGACGGCACGTGGCGGGTCGACGATCACGCAGCAACTCGCCAAGAACCTGTTCCTTTCACCGAGCCGGAGCTACATCCGCAAGGGACAGGAACTCGTCATCACTTACATGATCGAGGCCTTCTGGGACAAGCGTCGCATCCTCGAGGTCTATCTCAACGTGGTGGAATGGGGCGAAGGCGTTTTCGGTGCAGAGGCCGCGGCCCGTCACTACTACTCGACCAGCGCGGCCCAGCTGGGGCCGGAACAGTCGGCGCGCCTGGCGGCTTATCTGCCCAATCCGAAGCGCTACGGACGAGTGCGCTCCGGGCCCTACCTCGACAGCCGGACGTCGGTGATCCTGCGTTACATGTCCGACGCTGTCGTGCCCTAAGCCCTCCGTTTTCTTGGCATTTCGACTGCGTCGCGCGCTTACAATCGCGCAGCCTTGAAGCGTCCGGGCGGCGCGATTGGCGGCCGTCCTGAGCGGTGCGACATCGTTGCGCCGGGAGCGACGCGCAGCACGCGGAAGTCGAGCGCCGGACCATCGCGCGCCTGGCGGTCTATGTCCCTCTGACGGGACGGCTCGCCGCGCGAGGAAGTGAGATTCATGACTGAGCACCACCTGCTGGACCGCGGCGCGCGCAGCGACGCTCCGGTGCGCGACCCCGAGGACGCGCAGCGCGCGCTCGTGCGCGTCCAGCACGTGCTTGAGAAACAGCGCCGCGTCGAAGCACTGGTCCATCGCGAGCAGACGCCTTCCGAGCAAAAGAAGCCGCTGGTCGAGCAGCTGGTGCATCGCCAGCACCTGAGCGAACTGCGTTCAATCCTTGACCGGCTGCACGCGGCCGACATCGCCTACATCCTCGAGGCCTTGCCGATCGATGACCGGCTCGTGGTCTGGGACTGCGTCAAGGCCGACCGCGACGGCGAGATCCTGATCGAGGTGAACGATGCGGTCCGCGAGACGCTGATCGCGTCGATGGACCGCGAGGAACTGGTCGATGCGGTCGAAAGTCTCGAGACCGACGAGATCGCAGCACTTGCGCCCGACCTGCCGGCCGACGTTGTCGACGAGGTACGGGAGGGACTGACCAACGAAGAGCGTGCGCAACTGCGCGCTGCCATGTCCTACCCGGAAGGGTCGGTCGGCGCGCTGATGGACTTCGAACTGATCACGATCCGCGAGGACGTGACGCTCGAGGTCGTGCTGCGCTACCTGCGCCGCTTCGATGAGTTGCCGGATCATACCGACCAGGTGTTCGTCGTCGACCGCAACGAAGTGCTGAAAGGCGCACTGCCGCTCGACCGGCTGTTGCTCAATGAGCCGGAGACCGAGGTCACCGCGGTGATGAACGCGGACCTGCTGACGCTCTCGCCGATGGACGATGGCGGCGAAGCGGCACAGGCATTCGAGCGGTATGACCTGGTCTCCGCACCGGTGGTTGATGCCAGCGGCCGGCTGGTCGGACGACTGACGGTCGACGAGATCGTCGACGTGATCCGCGACGAAGGCGAGGAGGCCGCACTGGCGCAGGCGGGTCTGCGGGAGGACGAGGACATCTTCTCGACGGTCTGGAATTCAGCGAAGAACCGCTGGCTCTGGTTGGCCGTGAACCTGTGCACGGCGTTCATCGCCAGCCGTGTCATTGATGCCTTCGAGGGCACGATCGAAAAGGTCGTGGCACTTGCCGCGTTGATGCCAATCGTCGCGGGGATCGCCGGCAACTCGGGCAACCAGACGCTGACGCTGCTGGTGCGCTCGCTGGCGCTGGGGCAAGTCACTTCCGGCAACCAGCGCCGACTCGTGCTGAAGGAAATCAGCGTTGCGGTGCTCAACGGCGTGGTCTGGGGCGGTGTAGCCGGTTTGCTGGCGTGGTTGCTCTATCGTGATACGCCGAACGGCTCGCTGCTGGGACTGGTGATGTTCCTGGCGATGGTGCTGAACATGCTGGTCGCCGCGGCGGTCGGTATCGCTGTGCCGATGGCACTGCGCGCCTCCGGTCGCGACCCCGCAATTGGCGGTTCGGTGCTGCTCACCTTCACCACCGACTCCGGCGGGTTTTTCATCTTCCTGGGGTTGGCGACGCTGTTCTTTCGATAGCGTCGCTCGTGTACGCGACGGCCCGACGTAGTCGGGCCATCGTACGTGCACTCGCTCCGATTAGTCAGTCGGCTGCGCTCCGGAGCGGCCGCGCGCTCCGCTGACTAGCCAAGGCGGGCACTCCACCCCGCGACGACTCTTTGCAGTGCCAGGATTGTGTGCAACCGGGAACATTGGTAACGGGTCAGACCGGGCACATCGGTAACACTTTTGGCGATGGCTCGGTGCGTGTAATGGGTTCGATACGCGCGCCGCGCGCGGCGCGCGTATCGAAGGTACCGAGCGGCAGCCATGCCGTAGTACAGACGCCAGCAGGTTTCGTCGATTTGCTCCAGTCCGACCGCCTCGCCGCCCAGCGCTTCGCTCACGTAAAGTGAGCGGCCGTGCCAGCGGATGTCGCCGGCCCGATGCACGCGGCGCACCTCGTAGTGGTGCGGATACTCCACCGGTGGCAGCCGCCGTGGATAAGGCCGACGCGAGCACTGGTACACCTCGGCCGGGGTGCGCCGCCCCAAGGCCTGGTGGGAGCGCTCCTGGTTGTACTCGGCGCCGAAACGCTCGAAGCGGCGCTGCTGCGCGGCCAGATCGTGGGCGAGCGGCGCCACGGTGGCTGCCGCCAGTGTCCGATGCAGTCGTTCGTGACGGCCGTTTTGTTCCGGATGTCCGGGTGCGATGCGCTCGGGCCAGATCCCCAAGCGCACCCACCAGACCGACAGCCGGCTCAGTCCGCCCAGCCCCACTGAGGCGAACGGGCTGCCGTTGTCGGTGCGGATGGCCAGCGGCAAGCCGCGCTCGCGGAACAGCCGCTCCATCCACGCCCGCACGGGCGCGCCGTGCGTGCTGGTCAGCCCGCGACACAGCAGCAGGCTGCGGCTGTAGCTGTCGGACACCGTCAGCGGATAGCACCACGTGCCATTGCCCAAGCGCCACTGGCCCTTGAAGTCAGCACACCACAGTGCGTTGGGTCGATCGGCCTGCACCAACGGCTGGCTGTAGGCCGGCCCGCGCCGGCGTCGTCGCCGCGGTGGGATCAGCCCGTGTCGCGCCAGGATCTCACCCACCGTGCTGGCCGCCGGCCAGAGGCGCTGCGGCTCGCGCCGCGCGAGCCAGTCGAGCAGGTTGCGCGGTCCCCAACTCGGGTGCCGTCGCCGTGCCGCCAACAGTTGGGCAATCACCGCCTCGTCCACCGCATTGGGATGGTGCAGCGGCGCGCGCGAACGCGGCTGCAGACCTGAGCTGCCCTCGGCTTGATAGCGCTGCCACAACTGGTAGCCCGTCTTGCGACTGATGCCACGCCGTCGACACGCTTCGCTAAACGTGAGCTCTTCGTTCTGCACATCGGCAATGAACAGCACCTTCTCGTTCATCACACAGGTCTCCTTCCAGCTCATGGGCCACACCTCCTGACCCACTAGGTTCAACCCGTTACCAATGTCCCCGGTCCAAACTGCTACCTATGTACCCGGTCTGTACCCTCCCTTTCCCTCCTCGCCGGGCGAGGAGGGTGCAGGGAGGAGTGCACCGTTCCCTCTCGCTCGGCGAGAGGGCCAGGGTGAGTGTCGTGCCGTTGCGGCTCGGCGAAGCGCGCGGCCGCTCCGGAGCGCAGCCGACTGATACCAAGTGCGCGCGCAGCGCGCGCTCCCGCTGGCCGTGCACGTGCGACCCGGAGGGTCGCGTACACGGCTAGCGAATCCGCTTGACCGTGAACTCCTCCTGGATCGTGTCCTTGTAGACGCTCGCAGGAGAAGAACTGGCGAGAAACCGGCGGGCGATTTCTTCGCCGACGGCGGTGTGCTGGATCACCTGCCCGTTGTCGAATTCAATTTCCAGTACGCGCTGGTTGCGGTCGTACCCGGCGGACTTGATGCCGCCGCGGCGTATCGGCTTGCGTTCGATCGCCATGTTGATCTCCTAAAGACCCAGTTCTTTCCATATTGCATCGACGCGCGACTTCACTGCCGCATCCATCGTGATCGGCCGCCCCCATTCGCGCGTCGTTTCGCCGGCCCACTTGTTGGTCGCATCGATTCCCATCTTGCTGCCGAGCCCCGACACGGGAGAGGCGAAATCGAGGTAATCGATCGGCGTGTTATCGACCAGCACGGTGTCGCGGGTCGGATCAACACGAGTAGTGATCGCCCAGATGACTTCCTTCCAGTCGCGCGCGTTGATGTCCTCATCCACCACGACGATGAACTTCGTGTACATGAACTGGCGCAGGAAGCTCCAGACGCCGAACATGACACGCTTGGCGTGGCCCGCGTACTGCTTGCGCATCGACACGACGGCGATCCGGTAGCTGCAGCCTTCGGGAGGCAGGTAGAAGTCGACGATCTCCGGAAACGTACGCTGCAGGATCGGCACGAACACTTCATTCAGGGCAACGCCGAGCACGGCCGGCTCGTCCGGCGGCTTGCCCGTGTAGGTGGAGTGATAAATTGGGTCGCCGCGCATCGTGATGCGATCGACCGTGAAGACCGGGAACCAGTCGCGCTCGTTGTAATAGCCGGTGTGGTCGCCGAAGGGGCCCTCCAGCGCCAGTTCGTAGGCCGACGCCGGTCGTGGCGGAGCGTCAGCTGGCGGCGCGGCCGGTGTCGGGTCGGGTCGCAAATGGCCCTCCAGCACGATCTCGGCCGTTGCCGGCACTCGCAAGTCACTGCCGATGCACTTGACCGTCTCGGTGCGGCCCCCGCGCAGAAGCCCGGCAAACTGGTACTCGGACAGGCTGTCCGGCACCGGCGTCACGGCGCCGAGGATGGTCGCCGGGTCGGCGCCCAGCGCCACGGCGACCGGGAACGGCTCGCCAGGGTGCTTCAGCGCGTGGTCTCTGAAATCAAGCGCGCCGCCGCGGTGCGCGAGCCACCGCATGATCAGCTTGTTACGCCCGATCAGTTGCTGCCGGTAGATGCCGAGGTTCTGCCGCGGCTTGTTGGGCCCGCGCGTGACAACCAGTCCCCAGGTGATGAGTGGACCGGCATCCCCGGGCCAGCAGGTCTGGATCGGGAGCCGCGCGAGGTCGACGTCAGTTCTTTCGATCACCCGCTCCTGACACGGCGCGTTACGCACCTCCCGGGGCGCCATGTCCCAGAGGGCCGACTTCAGCATGGCCACCTTGCCGAGCGCATCGCGCAGTCCCCGTGGCGCCTCCGGCTCCTTCAGGCTAGCCAGCAGCTCGCCGACCTCGCGCAGTGCGCCGACGTCGGCCGCGCCCATCCCCAGGGCGACGCGATCGGGCGTTCCAAAAAGGTTCGTCAGCACCGGCATGTCATACCCGGCCGGGTGTTCGAACAGCAGTGCCGGCCCTCCGACGCGCAGCGTCCGGTCGCTGATTTCCGTCATTTCGAGGCGCGGAGACACCTGGGCGCTGATCCGGCGCAACTCGCCTGACCCCTCCAGGCCACGGATGAAATCGCGCAGATCGCGGTATTTCATCGGAAGTTTGTTGCAAAGCAGAAAAAACGGGAGGGCTCTAAATGAGCGCTTACTAACATTAGGTCTGCCATCTTAAGTGTCTGATATTAAATCGATTTATCGTCTTCTGCGGTGTCCGAATCTGCCCTTAAGCCCGAGCCACCCGTCGGAAACCGGAAAGAATCGAGTTGACCGAGAGGGCTCAGACCCTAAAATTCGGGTCAGCCGTTTGACCGACCGCCGGGTAGCTCGCCGCGCCGTGCGACGCAGCCTGAAGTCTAGGGACAGAAGCGGCCTGTTGTTTGCTCTTTCGTCGTCCGGAGGTCCCGGGCGATGTAGTGAAGACGCCGCTGCGATCCTCCGGTCGGAGCGGTGCCCTGTGGAACCGGGTTGGCTCGTGGCCCCCGGCTCCGACGTACCAACCTGTGAGTGGCGACCGAGGGTTTTCGGACCCGTGGCCGTTCGACATAAGGAGGCACGCATGTCTGTAGCCACGAATTCGAGTGTCCTGGCCCCGATCGCGTGGGCCGACGTCGCTTGTGATGTCCGTGATGGCGCTCTGGCGCTGTCTCGGCTGGTGGTTTCTGCGGCTGGCTTTGCAGCTCTCGTGCTAGCCGCCGTCGCCCTGACGAACGACGGGGTGCGGCACACGCTGAAGGCGGCGCTTTTCACCCCCGCCGTTCACGCTTCGGAGACGGCGAACGCCGAGTCGGAGGCGACGGCCGTGGACGAGGGGGCGAACAAGACGGTCGAGCCCGCCGTTGCCACGGATCCACGCCAGAAGCACATCGTCCAGTACCTCGCTCGTCGCTATCGCGTAGCGGAAGAGGCGACCCGCATGCTCGTTGCCACCGCGTTCCTAGTCGGCCGCGAACAGAAGCTGGACCCGCTGCTGATCCTTTCGGTGGTGGCAATTGAGTCCG
Source organism: uncultured beta proteobacterium (assembly GCA_963791235.1). Lineage (GTDB taxonomy): Bacteria > Pseudomonadota > Gammaproteobacteria > Burkholderiales > Burkholderiaceae_F > JALORV01. Next base: position 725,283 of record CAWBRW010000029.1, read on the forward strand.
GCCTGAACCCGTTTGCTGAGAGCTCAATGGGTGCCCAGGGCCTGATGCAGGTGATGACGCGGATCCATGCCGAGCGTTTCGAAGCACACGGTGGCCATCTGGCTGCCCTCGACCCGGTCGCGAACATGAAGGTCGGCTCCGCGATTCTCGGTGACCTGATAAACCGCGGCGGTTCAGTCGAACGCGGGCTGCAGCTTTACGTCGGTGCTGGCAATCTCCCCGACGACGGCGGATACGGCGCCCGTGTGTTGGGAGAGCGTTCCCGCCTGGCTCTTGCCGCCAGCGGCAAGGTCGACGCTGCAATCTCGGCGGGGCGCACCGCGGTAGCGTCCGAGCAGAAACCCGCGGCGGTCGAAGCGGCAATGCCGGTGGCTCAACCGGTCGTAACGCCAGCGGCCGACGCTCCGATCCGCTCCGAGGAGCACGCTCCGGCCCGCGAAGCCTGAGCGTCGCTCACCTCTTCCTTCTGTTGATCTGAATTGCAGGGCGAGCGCCCAGCGCTGCCCTGCATCCGTTTGCATTCAACAAGGTGGGGGCGCTCTGCGCTCGGCTTGCCGGCTCGCCATCGCGCAATCGGCCGTGGTGCGTATCGATCCACGTGAGCGGATGCATTTGTCGTAGACAAAAAAAGAGCCTGTCACCTGGACGCGCCCGAATTCGGTAGAGGAGGGAGGACGAGAGGCACCGACTTGGGTTACTGCGCCCAGGCCTGCGACAGGCTCTGAGAAAGCAGCCGGAGTGTACCTAGACTGAAATTCCTGTCAACAGTTTGTCTAGGTCAAAATGACAGGCGAACTTTGACTTGCCGTCCGGCCTGACGGGCCTACCTCGTGATCAGCGTTACCGGGTGACGGATCCGCTGGTCCGTGCCGCGAGACTTTCCGACGCGGATAATCAGTGTCTTTCCTTCGGCTGCGGCCTCAACATGTCTACGACTGATCAGGACGATCTGCGGCATGCAGCGCTCGAGTATCACGAGAAGCCGACGCCGGGAAAGATCGCGATTGCACCGACCAAGCAACTCGTCAATCAGCGCGACCTGGCTCTGGCCTATTCCCCGGGTGTCGCGGCGGCGAGCGAAGCCATCCGCGATGACCCCACAACGGTGTTCCGCTACACCGCTCGCGGCAACCTGGTGGGGGTGGTGACCAACGGCACCGCAGTGCTGGGGCTGGGAAACATCGGTCCGCTCGCAGCGAAGCCAGTGATGGAAGGCAAGGCGGTGCTGTTCAAGAAGTTCGCCGGCATTGACGTCTTCGACATCGAACTGAACGAGCTGGACCCGGATCGCCTGATCGAAGTCATCGCCGCGCTCGAGCCCACCTTTGGTGGCATCAATCTCGAGGACATCAAGGCACCCGAGTGTTTCTACGTGGAGCGCAAGCTGCGTGACCGGCTGAAGATCCCGGTGTTCCACGACGACCAGCACGGCACAGCCATTATCGTCGGCGCGGCGATTCGCAATGGACTGAAGGTCGTCGGCAAGCCACTCGACCAGATCAAGCTGGTGACAAGCGGGGCGGGCGCGGCGGCACTGGCCTGCCTGCAGTTACTTGTCCATCTTGGCATTCCGCGCAGAAATATCTGGGTCACCGACATCGAGGGTGTCGTGTACCGCGGCCGCACCACCCTGATGGACGACGACAAGGCCACGTTCGCGCAGGAGACGACCGCGCGCACGCTCGCCGAGGTCATCGAGGGTGCGGATGTCTTCCTTGGGCTCTCTGCCGGCGGCGTGCTGAAGGCAGAGATGGTGGCGCGCATGGCGCCGCGGCCGCTGGTGCTGGCACTGGCGAATCCGACGCCGGAAATCCTGCCCGAGGAGGTGAAGCGTGTTCGAGACGACGCCATCATCGCCACCGGGCGGTCTGACTACCCGAACCAGGTGAACAACGTTCTGTGCTTCCCGTTCATCTTCCGCGGTGCCCTCGACGTGGGCGCCACGACGGTGACGACGGCGATGGAACTCGCCGCGGTCGAAGCAATCGCTGCACTTGCGCAGGAAGAGCAGAGCGATGTCGTCGCTTCGGCATACGGCATCACGAACCTTGCCTTCGGTCCGGAATACCTGATACCCAGGCCGTTCGATCCGCGGCTGATCACGCGCATCGCGCCGGCGGTGGCACAGGCAGCGATGGCGAGCGGCGTTGCGACGCGACCGATCGCTGACATGAACGCCTACCGCGACCAGTTGCAGCAGTTCGTCTATCACTCCGGCACGTTCATGAAGCCGATCTTCGCGACGGCCAAGAACGCGGTGGCGTCCGGGGGCAAGTCCCGCATCGTGTTTGCGGAGGGCGAAGAAGAGCGGGTTCTGCGCGCCGTGCAGGTGGTGATCGACGAGAAGATCGCCAAGCCGGTCCTGATCGGCCGGCCGTCGGTGGTGGCCAAGCGGCTTGAACGATTCGGGCTACGCATGCGGCCCGATGTCGACTTCCATCTGATCAATCCGGAGTTCGACCGACGCTACCGCGACTACTGGGAGACCTATCACCGGCTGGCGGCGCGCAAGGGCATCACCGCCCAGTACGCCAAGATCGAGATGCGCCGAAGGCTGACGTTGATCGGCACGATGATGATTCACAAGGGCGATGCCGACGGCATGATCTGCGGCACCTTCGGCACGCACGGACAGCACCTTGCGTACGTCGATCAGGTGATCGGTCGGCGGCCCGGGATCGGTGGCTACGCGGCGATGAACATTCTGATGCTGCAGGGCCGGCAACTTGCGCTGGTCGATACCCACGTGAACCTCGATCCGTCCGCAGAGCAGATCGCCGAGATCACGATCATGGCGGCCGAGCAGATGAAGCACCTCGGCCTGTCGCCCAAGATCGCGCTGCTGTCGCACTCCAATTTCGGCTCGAACGACAGCCCGTCGGCGTTGAAGATGCGGCACGCGCTGGCGCTGGTCCGCGAGCGGGCGCCCGAACTCGAGATCGACGGCGAGATGCACGCGGACGCGGCGATCGACGCCGGCATCCGCCGGTCGCTGATGCCCTATTCGTCGCTGAAAGGCGATGCGAACCTGCTCGTGTGTCCGAACATCGAATCGGCCAACATCTCGTACAACCTGCTGAGGACGACCGCCGGCAATAACGTCGCGATAGGGCCCATCTTGCTGGGAGCCGCCCGGCCCGTGAATATCCTGACGCCGTCCGCAACGGTTCGGCGGATCGTCAACATGACGGCGTTGACGGTGCTCGAGGCGAACTCCGTGCGGCAGCCGGAACTGCTCTAGCGTGCTGCTGAGAGTTGCGCGTGGCGCGCTGCAGGCTCTGCTGCTCGGCGCCTTGGTGGCGTGCGGGCCGACCGGCGACGCGCGCGAGGCCAAGGGCCGGGGTGTCACCCGCGACGTAACCCTGGCGGATCTGCCGCCCGAGGCGCGCGACACGTTCGCGCTGATCAGGAAGGGCGGTCCGTTCCCGTATCGCAAGGACGGATCGACATTTGGCAATCGCGAGGGCCACCTGCCGCGGCAGCCGCGTGGCTACTACACCGAGTACACCGTACGAACACCGTGGGAACGCGACCGGGGCGCGCGCCGCATCGTCGCAGGCCGCGGGACCCACGGCCACCCCGCAAGCAGCGGTGAGTATTACTACACCGACGATCACTACAACTCCTTCCGGCGGATACGCGAATGAGCCGACCCAGCGCACCGTACGACAAGCTTCCGCTGCAGACGGTGCGGCAGCGCCGTGGCATGGCTCGGGAGGGCCTGCGTACGTGGGCGCGCGAGTCGGGTCAGAAGCTGGTGGAAATTGACCTGCAGAAATGCAACGACAAGGCATCAGTGCTGCGCGAGATCGCCCAGGCGTTCGGCTTTCCGTCCTGGTTCGGCCTGAACCTGGATGCGCTGTACGACTCGCTCACTGACTTGCAGGAGCAGCAGCCGGCGACCGGCTATGTGGTCATGCTGGAAAACCTGCCGCGCGCCGAGACGTTCGGTGCCGAGCAGCGCGATGCGCTGCTCGAAGTCTTTCACGACGCGGCGGAAACTTACGCGGAACAGGGCGTCCCGTTCCGCGTCCTGTACAGCTAGCTGACTAGCTGCGCGGCATCATCTTCGAGAGTTCGGCGAGCGCACCATCGAGCCCGCCAGTGGGCACCTGGCCGGCAGGTGTCATGCGATCGATGAGCTGCGGCAACAGCTCGGAAAGCCCGCCCGACAGCTGACCGACATCCATGCCGCTGTTCGCGGCCATTTGCTGCAGCTGCCCTTGTCCGAACACCTGCATCAACTGATCCGGTGAAATCGGCAGGTTCTGTCCCGTCGAGATCCATGAGTCCATCTGCTGGCCGTACCCCGCCTGCTGGAACTGGCTGATCAGCGAACCCAGGCCGCCGGCCTGGCCCTGACCGGCCAGCATCTGCAGCGCCAACTGCAGAAGCGGATTGGCCGTCTGGCCGCCACTCGCAGCGGGCACTGCCAAGCCAGAAAGCAGTGAGTCGAGCAATCCCATGGACCCTCCGTTGTGTTGGTTTTGGTTGTGTGTGAAATCAGACCAGCGCTGCGCGCAGTCGCTATCGCAAATCACCGCCCAGGACCTGCAATGCGACCAGGCCCGCCAGCCCAGCGGTTTCGGTGCGGAGAATACGCGGGCCGAGGTGCACTGGGCGATACCCCATGCGAAGCGCCATGGATCGTTCGGCATCGTCAAGTCCGCCCTCCGGGCCGACGACGAGGACAAACGGGCCCGGGCCGGACAATGCCGCGGTGGGGGGCTCCGCATCGCTCGGATCAAGCAGGATGCCAGTCGCCGCGCCCGCGAGTGCTGATCCGAGGCCCTGATGCAGGGTCTCCGCTGCCTGAATCGCGGGCAGGCGGTTGCGTCCGCACTGGCAGCACGCGGCGACGACGACGTCATGCAAGCGCCGCAATCTGCGCTGACGACGCTCGGCGTCGAGCTGCACCACGCTGCGCGCTGTCGGTACCAGCACGATGGAAGCAACGCCGAGTTCGACCGCCTTTTCCACGATCAGCTCGAGCTTGTCGGTCGCGACCCACGCCTGGATCAGTGTGACCCGCAGCGGCGACTCGCGCTCGACCGCGTGGAATCGTTCGAGCCATACGGACGCCTGTGTCACCCCTGCGATCTGCAGTCGACCTTCGAACTCGCCCCCGCGGCCATTGAAGAGGGTGATCGCCGCGCGATCGCGCAGTCGCAGTACCCGCAGCCCGTGATGCGCGACCGTGGCCGGCAAGGAAACGGGCTCACCGACTGCGAGGTCGTTGTCGAGGTAGAAGCGCGGCAGCGTCATGGTCTGGGTCGCGCCACGGACATCGGTGGCGATGAAAAAAGAGGCCGGCTAACGCCGGCCTCCGGGGCTTCCTCCGAGTCACCCGCAGAGCGGGCTCGCCCCCTGAAATCATGCAACGCGCAGATGCGGCACTCGCGGCGTGCCGGTCGTTGGCGCCGCCACGAGATCCTGCACGAAGCGGGGCAGCGTGAACAGCGCCGGATGCATCGACGGGTGGTAGTAACGCAGGTCGTCGAGCTTCCTTTCTGTCATGCGCTGGGCAATGGTGTCCACGGTAACGGCCCGCGGATCCACGGTGTCGCTTGCGACGGCGAGGCACCACTGCGATCCGTACAGCGGGATGAAGAGCGACAGCGGCGCTACGTGCCTGAACACTTTGCGCAGGTTCGCCGCATTCTTCCGCACAGTGTCGGCCTGATAGACCGGTGATCCCAGGTGCAGTGTCAGCATGCCGCCCGGCTTCAGGCGGCCCTGGCACATCCGGAAGAACTCCTCCGAGTAGAGGTGGAACGCCGGCGTGTCCGGGTCCGTCAGGTCGAGCACGATCATGTCGAAGCGCTCGGGCGTCGACTTCACGAACTCGTAGCCGTCGCCGATACGGATCTCCAGGCGCGGATCGTCGAGTGCGCCCTTGTTGATCGTGCCGAGGTACCTGCGCGAAATGTCGATGACGACGGGGTCGAGCTCCGCCATCACGATGCGCTTCACGCTCGGGTGCTTGAAGAGTTCCTCCGACGAGCCACCGTCGCCGCCGCCGATCACCAGGATGGACTCCGGGTTCGGGTGCGCGAGCGCTGCCGGATGGGTCATGCACTCGTGATAGAAGAACTCGTCGCCCTCGGAGGTCATCAGCCGCCCGTCGAGACGGAACAGCCGGCCGAACTGATGCGTGTCGAACACCTCAATTCGCTGGAACGGCGATTCGATATCAGCGAGTTTTTCCTTGACGGTGAAACCGTAGCCGGAGTGGGCATTGAGCCAGTCGAAGCTCAACTGCGACTGGGCGTTGTCCGTGGCCGCCGCCTCAGGGCCCTCAGCGGTCGCGCTGGCAACGTCGCCGCGCGTGATGCGGTTGACCACCTGCCTCTGCGGCCGGAACGCGACGGTCAGCGTGTCGAACAGCTGTTCGGCCTTGTCGGTATTGTCTTCGGTGAAGTTGCAGACATAGACATCGAGCGTCACGCCCCGGTTCTCCGGCCAGGTATGGATCGCGAGGTGCGATTCGGCGAGCAGGATCGTGCCCGTGATGCCGCCCGGCTGTCCGTTCCAGTCTGGAAAGACGTGCCACTTCTCGTCGACGATCGTGAGTTTGGCGTCGAGCGTGGCTGTGCGGCACAGCGTCGACAATGCTTCGAGATCCGTGAGAGTGGCTGAACTGCAGCCGCAACCGAACAGATCGCCAGTCAGGTGAAGGCCTTGCATCTTCGTCCCCCAGCAGGTCCGCCCTAATCGACCTGAATCGCGACTCGCGTCGCAACCCTACGATCCGGGACCCGCACGCTGTGGCGCGGCACGCGGGTCCTTGCAGCTTGCGCTGCACCTGCTGGCTATGGCGGGATTGCTGCCTAACGGCACGTTGCCTGCGGTCGATCACCCTGTCGCGATGGTGCTTTGCGGCGGAGGGTCTCGAACTTGGCGCCCGTTGCGTCCTTTTGTGTTCCGGATCGAATTTGGAAAAGCCGCGCATAGTATAGGAAATCTGCGCGCGCTCAAGTAGTTGCTTTTCCTCAGCGTGTAGTTTGGAGGGAGCGCTCCAGAGGGATCTGTCCGCGGTCAAGTCCAGGCGGTCAGCCAACGCATCCTCGGCGGTCGGCTCAGGGCGCACTCGCCCGCTTTGCTAAAATTTATTGCTTTGCGGCGATGCGGGCCGCCAAGCACCTCGTCGGTGCATGCCGCTGGGCATTGCCGATACAGCCGAATTTGCCACCTGCTCGAGACGCGCGACCATGAACGATTCTTCACCTCTCCGCGCGGTACCGGCGGCAATGCGCGTAAACATGGCAAACGCCATCCGGGCGCTGGCGATGGACGCGGTGCAGAAGGCCAATTCCGGTCATCCCGGCATGCCGATGGGCATGGCGGAGATTGCCGTGGCACTTTGGGGCGCGCACCTTGCGCACAATCCCGCCAATCCGCACTGGCCGAATCGCGATCGCTTCGTGCTTTCCAACGGACACGGTTCGATGCTGCAGTACGCGCTGTTGCATCTGACCGGCTACGACCTGCCCATGGAAGAGCTGGCGAATTTCCGCCAGATGCACAGTCGCACGCCGGGCCACCCCGAGGTCGGCGTCACGCCGGGCGTGGAAACGACCACCGGCCCGCTCGGGCAGGGACTGGCCAACGCTGTCGGCATGGCGCTCGCCGAACGGCTGCTCGCGCACGAGTTCAATCGGCCGGACTTTCCCCTCGTGGATCACCACACTTACGTGCTGCTCGGCGACGGCTGCCTGATGGAGGGCATTTCGCACGAGGTGGCCTCGCTCGCCGGCGTGTGGCAGCTGTCCAAGCTGATCGCCATCTACGACGACAACGGCATCTCGATCGACGGCGAGGTCGGGCACTGGTTCGCCGATGACACCGCGGCGCGATTCCGCGCCTATGGCTGGAACGTCATCGGCCCGATAGACGGCCACGATGTCTCTGCGGTTGATGCGGCGATCGGCGCTGCCAGGCGCAGCGACAAGCCGAATCTCATCATCGCCCGCACCGTGATCGGCATGGGATCGCCGAACCGCGCCGGCACAGAGAAGGCGCACGGCGAGGCGCTCGGTGAAGCCGAGATCGCCGCAACGCGAGCGAAGATCGGCTGGCCGCATGCGCCGTTCGAGGTGCCGGCCGACGTCTATCGCGCGTGGGATGCGCGTCCGGCTGGCGCGCGTGAGGAAGCCGCGTGGCAGACGCTGTTCGATGGGTACGCACGCGCCCATCCGCACGAAGCCGCCGAGTTCCGGCGCCGCGTGGAAGGCACGCTGCCCAAGCAGTTCGCGCAGGTGCTGGCACAGGCTGTCGATGCTGCGGCAGAGAAGAAGGAGACGGTCGCCACGCGCAAGGCCTCGCAGCTGGCGCTCGACGTGCTCGGCAAGGCGCTGCCTGAAATGCTGGGCGGCTCGGCGGATCTCACCGGCAGCAACCTCACCCGGTGGAACAGCGCCGGTACCCTGAAGCCCGGCGGCGAGTTTCACTTCGGCCGTCACGTGCACTATGGCGTGCGCGAGTTCGGCATGAGCGCGATCGCCAATGGCATCGCGCTGCACGGCGGCTACCTGCCGTTCGTGGGCACCTTCCTCACGTTCGCCGACTATTCGCGCAACGCGCTGCGCATGGCGGCGCTGATGAAGCAGCGCGTGATATTCGTGTTCACGCACGATTCGATCGGCCTGGGCGAGGATGGGCCGACGCATCAGTCCGTCGAGCACGCGGCCAGCCTGCGACTGATTCCGAACATGGACCTCTGGCGTCCTTGCGACACCGTCGAGACGCTGGTGGCATGGGGCGCGGCTGCCATGCGCAGCGACGGGCCGACCTGCCTGCTGTTCTCGCGCCAGGCCGTGCCGTTCTTGCGCACCGCCACCGACATCGGGGCGATCCGCAAGGGTGCCTATGTGCTGTCCGAGGCTGCTGGCGGCGTCGCCAAGGCGCGCGCGGTGATCATCGCCACGGGTTCGGAACTGCCGCTTGCGGTGGAAGCGCAGAAGGCGCTCGCGGCGGCCGGTGTGCCGGTGCGGGTCGTGTCGATGCCGTCGACCACGGTGTTTGATCGGCAGAGCGTCGAGTACAAGGCGAGCGTGCTGCCCGCCGGGTTGCCGCGCGTCGCCATCGAGGCGGGAGTCACCGATTTCTGGTGGAAATACGTGCGCGCCGAGGGTGCGGTCATCGGTGTCGACCGCTTCGGCGAATCGGCGCCGGCAAGCGCCCTGTTCAAGCATTTCGGATTCACGGTCGACAACGTCGTCGCCACCGTGAACGCAGTTATCGCCGGAGGGAAGAAAAAGTGACCATCAAAGTTGCCATCAATGGCTATGGCCGTATCGGCCGCAACATCCTGCGCGCGCATTACGAAGGCGGCAAGAAGCACGACATTCAGATCGTCGCGATCAACGACCTCGGCGATCCGAAGACCAACGCACACCTGACCAAGTACGACACCGCGCACGGCACCTTTCCGGGCTCGGTCAGCGTCGACGGCGATTCCATGGTCGTCAACGGTGACCGGATCAAGGTCCTCGCCAACCGCAACCCGGCCGAGCTGCCGTGGGCGTCGCTCGGCGTGGATGTCGTCCTGGAGTGCACCGGGTTCTTCACCACCAAGGAAAAGGCTTCGGCGCATCTGAAGGGTGGAGCGAAGAAGGTGATCATCTCCGCGCCCGGCGGCAAGGACGTCGACGCGACGGTCGTGTACGGCGTCAACCACGGCGTGCTGAAGGCCGCGCACACGGTCATCTCGAACGCGTCGTGCACAACCAACTGCCTGGCGCCGCTGGTCAAGCCGCTGCACGAGAAGATCGGACTTGTGACGGGCCTGATGACGACCATTCACGCCTACACCAACGACCAGGTGTTGACCGACGTCTATCACGAGGACCTGCGCCGCGCGCGCGCAGCGGCCCACAACATGATCCCGACCAAGACGGGAGCTGCAGCGGCAGTGGGCCTGGTCATGCCCGAGCTGAACGGCAAGCTGGATGGCTTCGCGATCCGTGTGCCGACGATCAACGTGTCGATTGTTGACCTCTCGTTCATCGCCGCGCGCGACACGACGGTTGATGAAGTGAACGGGATCATGAAGGCCGCCGCCGCGGGTGAACTGGCCGGCGTCCTCGGTTACAACGCCGATCCGCTGGTCTCCAGCGACTTCAACCATGACGCGCGTTCGTCGATTTTCGACTCCACGCTGACCAAGGTCTCGGGACGCCTCGTCAAGGTCACGAGCTGGTATGACAACGAGTGGGGGTTCAGCAACCGGATGCTGGACACGACGGTTGCGCTGATGGCGGCAAAGTAGGCAACCGTGCAGGGAAAACCCCGGACTAACCGTGGGGATTTCCGTTAGGACGTCCGTCTGAGGTTGCTGCATGCGGTCGGACGTCCTCACCTGAAGTAATCTCAAGCAAGGCGTCGCGCATTAGGCGAGGACTGGTCGGTACTCGCTGCGCTGGGTGCAGTTTTTCGGCCGCTTTTCCGGGCCTGCGTCCGGCCTGATGCCTGCCAGCATCTGCCCTTGGCGCGGGCAATGACCTGCCGACCGTTCGGGAGTCTGATCTGCTGATGCGTCCTGTCCACAGTGTGCTCGTCGTCGCGGTCACTGGTGCCTGCCTGGCGTGGCCGGCCTCGGTGGCGTTCTCGACGGGCGTGATGACGCCCAAGCGGGCGGCCCTGCAGGGCCTCACCGCGACCAAGAAGGTGCGCGAACAGACGGTCGACAAGCTGATCGTGCGCTTGCGACCAGTGGAGTTCGAGAACGAACCGACGATCCGCAACAGTCGCGTGCAGGCGCTGTCTTCCGTGGCCGGCACCCGGATGCAGCCTTTGCGCCGGCTGGCGAGCGGCTCGCACCTGATGCGGCTCGACCGTCCGATGACGGTGGCCGAGGCGCGCGCGATCGCCGCGCGTCTGGTGCGCGACGGCGGCGTGCAGCATGCCGAGCCCGACATCCTCTTCAAGAGACTGGCGACGCCAAACGAGCCGCGCTTCACGCAATGGCAGTGGAACCTGTTTGCGCCGACGGCGAGCTACTCGGCGGGAAGCGTGACGACGACGGCCACGGGCGGGGCCAACCTGCCGAATGCCTGGGACCTGAGCCAGGGCCTGGACGGCGTGACGATTGCCGTGATCGACACCGGCATGACCAACCACACGGACCTCAACGGCATCACCGGCGGTGCGGTGTACACGCCCGCCGGGCGTTTCCTGCCGGGCTACGACTTTGTGTCGGGCGACATTGGCACGGGACTGCCTCTGAACTTCATTGCCAACGACGGCAATGGTCGCGACGCCGACGCTTCGGACCCCGGCGACTGGATGACGGACGCGGACCACGCCACATATCCCACCGATTGCGATGCGGTCTCGGACTCGACCTGGCACGGCACCCACATGGCCGGCGTGGCCTTGGCCACCGCGAACAACTCGGTCGGTATCGCGGGAATCGCGTGGAACGTCAAGGTGCTGCCGGTGCGCGCGCTCGGTAAGTGCGGGGGCAGCCTGTCCGATATCGCCGACGCGATTCGCTGGGCGGCCGGCGCCGAACCGGCGAGCGGGACCTGGCAGGAAAACGGCGTCACGGTCGGCACCAATACTGTGAACAAGGCCCAGATCATCAGTCTGAGTCTCGGCGGCGACACCGTCTGCAGCAGTGAAATGCAGAGTGCGGTCAATGCGGCCATGGCGCAGGGGGCGGTGATCGTCGCGGCCACGGGTAACGATGGCGTCGAAGGCCTGATCTCCCCGGCGATCTGCCCTGGCGTCATTGCGGTGACCGCGCACGCGATCAACGGCGAGAACGCGGATTACGCCAACATCGGCGCCGGAACGACGCTCAGCGCGCCCGGCGGCGGGCCGCCGGTTCAACTCGGCGCGGGCTCGCCGATCGACAACGACAACTTCACCGGTTACTACATCCACTCGGCGGTGCTGTTCGGACGGACGACACCGACCAGCACCGACGCTGTAGGTAGTTCCGGCCCCGCGTATTCGGGTTTCGTCGGGACCAGCCCCGCGACCCCGCACGCCGCCGGCGTAGCTGCGCTGATCAAGTCGATTTCGCCCGATGCGACGCCGGCACAGATCAAGTCGCTTCTCGCCACCACCGCGAGACCCTACCCGGCCGGCAGTGCGTGTGCACCGGGAGGCAGTTTTGCGGGCAAGTGCGGAGCGGGGCTGCTCGATGCGGAGCGCGCCCTGCTGGCCGTGCCGGACGGGATTCCGACGGCCTTCGCCGGGTCCGATCAGATCGCTCCTCCGGCGACGACGGTGACGCTGGACGGCAGCAAGAGCGTGGCGTTGTCGGGCAAGACGATCGTGGCCTACGAATGGACACAGACGGCCGGGACGACGGTGTCGCTGGCCACGCCGAACGCGGTCAAGGCGACCTTCACGGCGCCGGCGAACGGCACGCTGACGTTCCGCCTTCGCGTGACCGACAGCGCGGCAAAGACCGGCGATGACTATGTCTCGGTGCGAGTCAACAGCCCGCCGACTCTTGCAGCGGCGCCTCCTGCCCAGGTCGTGCCGGTCGGAAGCGTGGTGTCGTTCACAGTGTCCGGTTCAGATGCCGACGGCGATGCCCTGACCTACGTCGCCACCGCGCCATCGACGGTGCCGCCCACCGCGCTTTCGCCCGGCGGGCAGTTCAGCTGGAGCACTGCGGGATTTCCCCCGGGCACTTACGTGCTCAGCTACTACGTGACCGACAACCTGTCCGACAGTGCAACGCAATCCGTGACGATCACGCTGAACGCTGCGAACCTGGGAGGCGGCGGCGGTGGTGGCGGGGCGCTAGCGTGGCTGCAAGTGCTGCTGCTTGCCGCGCTGCTTGTCGCGCCGGTGGTCCGCCAACGCGAACGCTAGGCCGAGCGCCGTTCCGCTGACAGCACCGATCAGGTGCGCCTGTGGAACGACGGCAGCGCCGAGCCAGTCGGCATGCGGCAACGCATCCCCAGCCGGTTGCTCGAGCGCGACCTTGATCCAGCCGCCGAAGAAGAGCGCCACCGGCAGCCAGAGCGAACGCAGGTCACGCGGCCGGGTTCGCAGCAGCCACACCGCGGCGCCCGCAAAGAAGAGCGCATGCAGCGCACCCGACAGGCCGCGGTACCAGGCGATGGCGGGAAAGAAGGCGGCGAGTCCGAGACTGGTCACCAGCGCTGAGGCCAGCAGCACCGCAAGCTGCCGCCCCACGCTCAGGTCCGGTGAGAAAAGTCGCGCGACGATCAGCAGCGCAAGTGCATTGATCAGCGCGTGCGGCCAGTTGACATGGACCAGATGGCCGGTGAGCAGCCGCCACGGTTCGCTGGCCAGCAGCGCACGCCGGTACTCGAGGGTTTCGGTGACGCCGAGCGCTGTCAGCAACAGCACAACCGCTGCAACCGCCAGCGCGGAGCGCTCGGCCATCGAGAAGGTCAGGATGCGCATCGGAATTCGGAACAACGACGGCTCGTATAATGCCGAACTCCTCGATTGCGCGCCGCTCATTTGCCGCTGCGCGCAGTTCACCGGCTCCAGACCACCCCCGCCCTCGATCCATGCGCGTTCGAACTCTCGAAGAACTTTCCCGCAGCGGGCAACTCGCCGGCCGACGTGTCTTCATCCGCTCCGACCTCAACGTTCCGCTCGATGCCGCCGGCAACATCACCGAGGACACGCGTATCCGTGCCTCGGTGCCTGCGATAAAGATGGCGCTAGATGCCGGCGCGGCCGTGATGGTCACCTCCCACCTTGGACGGCCGACCGAGGGCGAACTGAAGCCAGAGGACTCGCTGGCACCGGTGGCACGCCGGCTTGGCGAACTGCTTGGTCGCCCGGTGGCACTGAAGGCCAACTGGATCGACGGCGTCTCGGTCGCTGCGGGCGATGTCGTGCTGCTCGAGAATTGCCGCGTCAACAAGGGTGAGAAGAAGAACAGCGACGAACTGGCTCGCAAGATTGCGACGCTGGCAGACGTGTATGTCAACGATGCATTCGGCACGGCGCACCGGGCCGAGGCCACCACACACGGCGCTGCAAAGTTTGCACCGATTGCCTGTGCCGGACCGCTGCTTGCCGCAGAGATCGAGGCGCTGGGCAAGGCGCTCGGCAATCCCAGGCGGCCGCTCGCAGCCATCGTTGCCGGATCCAAGGTTTCCACCAAGCTCACGCTGCTCAACAACCTGGCGCAGAAGGTTGACCGGCTGATCGTCGGCGGCGGCATTGCGAACACGTTCCTGCTCGCCGAAGGATTTCCGATCGGCAAGTCGCTGGCCGAGCCGGATCTGGTGCCGGAATGCAAGAAGGTATTGGCGACACTCGCTGCCAAGGGCGCCACGCTGCCGCTGCCCATCGATGTCGTGGTTGCCAAGGAGTTCTCGGCGACGGCTCCGGCGACCGTGCGGCGGGCCGATGATGTGCATCCGGACGAAATGATCCTGGACATCGGACCGCAGAGCGCACTGTCCCTGTCACACATGTTGCGCGACGCCGGCACGATCATCTGGAACGGGCCGGTTGGTGTGTTCGAGTTCGATGCCTTTGCCGACGGCACGCACCAGTTGGCGCTGGCGATCGCCGAGGCCACGGCCAACGGTGCGTTCTCGATTGCCGGGGGCGGCGACACGCTGGCGGCAATCGCCAAGTACGGTATCGCGGACCGCATCAGTTACATCTCGACGGGTGGCGGAGCCTTCCTTGAGTTTCTCGAGGGGAAGACCCTGCCGGCCATTGAAGTGCTGCAATCAAGGGCTACGGCCTGATACGACAGCGAAAGGGAATTGCGTTGAGCCGTTTTGCTGTTGCCGGAATCGACCATGTGCACATCTACGTGCGCGATCGCGCTGCCGCGGCGCGGTGGTACGGAGCGGTGCTTGGGTTGCGCCGTGACCGCCGCTTTGCGGCTTGGGCGCGCGAAGTCGGTGGCCCATTGACCTTGACCGCGGCCGATGGCGCCAGCCACGTTGCACTGTTCGAAGATGATCGTCGCGCCGGTCACGGCACCACGGTCGCCCTGCGCACCGACGGCGAGGGTTTCGTGGCGTTTTCGAAGCGGGCGGCGCGCCTGCCCCTGTACGACAAGCGGCGCCGTCAGGCCCAGCCGCGGCTGCAGGACCACGAGCAGTCGCTGTCGCTGTACTTCAACGATCCTGACGGCAACCCCGTCGAGCTGACCACCTACGACGTCGCCGTCGCTCGCCTGCGGCTGCGCGCGACGGCGCTCTGACCATGGCACGCAGCACCAAGATCGTCGCCACGCTGGGGCCGGCCTCGAGCGATCCGCTGGTGCTGGAGCGGATGCTCGCGGCGGGCGTCGATGTCGTGCGTTTCAACTTCTCGCACGGGTCCGCAGCCGATCACCTCGAACGGGCGCAGCGGGTGCGCGAAGCCGCCGCGCGCATCGGCCGCGACATCGCAATCATGGCGGACCTCCAGGGGCCGAAGGTGCGCGTCGGCCGGTTCGAAAAAGGCCGGGTGATGCTGCGTCCGGGCGCGCCGTTCGTGCTGGATGCGAACGCCGAACTCGGCGACGAAGGGCGTGTCGGACTCGACTACAAGGATCTGCCGAAGGACGTCCGTGCCGGCGACACGCTGCTGCTCAACGACGGCCTGATCGTGCTCGATGTCGAGCGTGTCGAGGGCAGCGAGATCCAGACAATTGTGCGCATCGGCGGCGAGTTGTCGGACAACAAGGGCATCAACAAGCAGGGCGGCGGCCTCTCGGCGCCGGCACTGACCGGCAAGGACGTGCGCGACATCGAGACCGCGATGCAGTGCGGTGCCGATTACGTCGCCGTGTCGTTCGTGAAGAACCGCACCGACGTGGAGATGGCGCGTCAGTTGGCGACGATCGCCGGCGAGAAGCACGGTGTGCGGCCGCAGATCATCGCGAAGATCGAGCGCGCCGAGGCGATACCCTTGCTCCGGGAGATCCTCGAGGCGACCGACGGAATCATGGTCGCCCGCGGTGATCTTGCGGTGGAGGTTGGCAACGCGGCGGTTCCGGCGCTACAGAAGCGAATGATCAAGATGGCCCGCGCGGCCAACAAGCTCGCGATCACGGCCACGCAGATGATGGAGTCGATGATCGTTAACGCGGTACCGACGCGCGCCGAAGTCAGCGACGTCGCCAACGCCGTGCTGGACGGCACCGACGCCGTGATGCTGTCCGCCGAGACTGCCGCGGGCAAGTATCCGGTGGAGGTCGTCGAAGCGATGGTGAGCATCGTCACCGAGGCCGACCGCTCCGAGACGGTCGAGCTCGACATGCAGTTCATCGACCAGACGTTCACCCGCGTCGACCAGTCGATCGCGTACGGGGCGCTGTTCACGGCCTTTCACCTGCGCTGCGCGGCCATCTGTGCGCTGACCGAGTCCGGCTCGACCACGCTCTGGATGAGTCGGCACGATGTCGACATCCCCATTTATGCGCTGACGCCGAGCGCGGCCACGGCGCGGCGCCTGGCGCTCTACCGCAACGTGCGACCGCTCCACTTCGCCGCCGGGGCGGACAGTGATACCGCGCTCGCGGCTGCGGAACGGCTGTTGCTCGACAAGGGGGTCGTCACGCGCGGCGACCTGATTGTCATAACGATCGGCGAGCCGATGGGCCAGGCCGGCGGCACGAATACCCTGAAGATCGTTCGGGTCGGCGAGCACGCCTGACGCGGCAGCTTGCGCTGTCCAAGCACGGCGCCGACCAAGGATCGAGGATGGCCAGTCGCGCGGCCCGGCCGCCACGCTTAAAATTGAAAATATTCCGCTAAGAAACCCTCAGGAGAGTCAGATGGCGTTGGTATCGATGCGTCAGTTACTGGATCACGCCGCCGAGAACGGCTACGGTGTGCCCGCGTTCAACGTCAACAACCTCGAGCAGGTACAGGCGATCATGGAGGCGGCCCATGAGGTCAATGCGCCCGTCATCATGCAGGCCTCAGCCGGGGCGCGGAAATACGCGGGCGAGATCTTCCTCAAGCGCCTGATCGAGGCCGCTGTCGAAAGCTATCCACACCTGCCGGTCGCGATGCACCAGGACCATGGCCAGTCGCCGGCGGTCTGCGAAGGCGCGATCAAGCTCGGCTTCTCGTCGGTGATGATGGACGGGTCGCTGCGCGAAGACGGCAAGACGATCGCCGACTACGACTACAACTGGCAGGTGACGAAGAAGGTCGTCGACATGGCGCATTCGATCGGCGTCAGTGTCGAGGGTGAACTGGGCTGCCTGGGTTCGCTGGAAACGATGCAGGGCGACAAGGAAGACGGCCACGGCACCGACTCGACGATGACCCGCGAGCAGCTGCTGACCGATCCCGACCAGGCCGCCGACTTCGTCAACAAGACACAGCTCGACGCGCTGGCGATCGCGATCGGCACCAGCCATGGTGCCTACAAGTTCACCCGCAAGCCGACCGGCGACATCCTGGCGATCGAGCGCATCAAGCAGATCCACAAGCGCATCCCGAACACGCATCTGGTGATGCATGGTTCGTCGAGCGTGCCGCAGGATCTGCTCGAGCAGATCCGCAAGTTCGGTGGCCAGATGAAGGAGACCTACGGTGTGCCGGTCGAGGAGATCCAGGAAGCGATCAAGCACGGTGTCCGCAAGATCAACATCGACACCGACATCCGGCTGGCGATGACCGCGGCGGTGCGCAAGTTCCTGCACGAGAATCCCAGCCACTTCGACCCGCGCGATTTCCTGAAGCCGGCGCGGGCCGCCGCCAAGGCGATCTGCAAGGAGCGCTACCTGCAGTTTGGCTGCGAAGGACAAGGTGGGAAGATCCAGCCGCTGCCCCTGCAGACCGTGGCGCACAAGTACCAGACGGGCGAGCTGAGCCAGCACGTGCACTGAGCAGCGACCTCATCCTGAAAGCGGCGCCTTAATGGCGCCGTTTTTCGTTCCGGGGTTCCTGCAGGAAGTCCCGAGTTGTCAGCCGCGCTGGAGAAAGCGCGCCTGTCTTGCCCGCGATCAATCGCGGCGCAGTCCGTAGGTACAAGTGCGGGTCGACCTCGGCCCGGGCATGGCGGATGATCGAAGTGGGCGCATGAGACGCCCGATGACTACAAAACGAGGAGACAGACATGACGACGAACTCGCGTCGCTGCCCGATCTGCAAGTCCGATACGGCCCCGACCAAGCTCGATTCAGCCAGTGGCGAGGATGCTCCGCTAGGGGTGACGGTGCGGGGCATGCCGGTGCTCGAATGCACGCAGGGGCACCGCCTGTTCGCTCTGGCAGATTTTCCGTTGCTGCTGCTCGACCATCTGCTTGAACAGGACGAGCCCAAGTTTCCGGTCAGCCAGGCCAAGGGCCTCCTGATCAAGCACTACAACTGCTCTAAATGTGGCACTGCGCTTGGCACGGGCGACGATCGACCCCACACCTTTCATGTCGATGTCGAGCTACCTGAATTGCCGGCGTTCGGCGTGGATCTGACTCTGCCGGTCAGCCACTGCAGTCAATGCGGCCGCGATCAGCTCCATTCCTTGAAGGAACTCAAGAGCCACACGCCCGCGGCCCTGGCGCACGCGTTCAAGGCGGCACAGCTGGCGGCGGCTTAGCGTCGCTCGTGTACGCGATCGGCTGCGCCGATCGCACGTGCACTCGCTCCGATTAGTTAGTCGGCTGCGCTCCGGAGCGGCCGCGCGCTCCGCCGAAGGTCAACGGCGGGCACCCCACCCCGCGACGCACCGGGCAGCTGGTGCTTCATCTTGCCCTCCCCGCCAGGCGGGGAGGGAGAGGGAGGGGTGCCTACCTCCTCCCGCTCGGCGGGAGGCTGGGTGGGCGCTGTGCATTTGATTTTCGGCGGAGCGCGCGGCCGCTCCGGAGCGAGCCGACAAACCAATCTTGAGCGCTTCGCGCAACGCGCGAAGCGTGCCGGAGCGAGTGCACGTGCAAGCCCCGACGCCGTCGGGGCTTGCGTACACGAGCGACGCCCCCGTTACATGGACCCGCGCAACCCCAGCCGATCGATCGTCGCCTTCTCTGCCTCGTAGGTCTGGCGTGCGAACTTCGTGTACTCCTCGGGGCCCATGTAGATCACCGGCTGGTCATAGCGTTCGAGCATGCCGAGTACCTTGGGGTCGTCGAGCGCTTTCTTGAAGGCGTCGTGCAGCACTTTGACGGTCGCTGGGTCCATCCCGGCGGGGCCGGCGATGCCAAACGGCGAATCCGACACCGTGTCGTAACCGAGTTCGTTCAAGGTCGGCACGTCGGGCCAGCGCTTCGTCCGTTTCGACCCGAAGGTGGCCAGCAACCGCAGCTTGCCCGCCTCGACCTGGGGTGCAAAACCGGTCGAGTCGCTGACTGACATCAGGTGGCCGCCAAGAATCGCGGCCATCAGTTCAGCGCTGCCCTTGTACGGCACATGGGTCAGCTTGATGCCGGCCTTCTGCGAGAACTCTTCCATCGCCAGGTGCGGCGTCGTGCCGGTGCCGGTCGAGCCGTAGTCGATCTTGCCCGGGTTCTTCTTCGCGTCGTCGACGTAGTCCTTCAGCGTCTTCCACGGCGCACCGGCGGGCACGACGAGGCCGAAGGTGTAGCCGGTCAGGTTGATGACGTAGGTGAAGTCCTTCAGCGGATCGAGCTGTGGCGCCTTCTGCATGTGCGGAATGCGGAACACGCCGAGCGGGATCTGCGACAGCGTGTAGCCGTCCGGCTTCGCGGTCTTGAGTGCGAGCGGCGCGATCGTGCCACCGCCGCCCGGCTTGTTCTCGACGACGATCGACTGCTTCAGTTCACGGCCCGCGATCTCCGCAAACGCCCGCATCACCTGATCGGTCGGGCCGCCGGCAGGAAAGGCGCAAAGCAGCGTGATCGAATGAGACGGAAAGGCTTGTGCGCGCAAGACGCCGTGCGGCAGCACGAGCGCGGCGCCGCCAGCCAGCAGTGCGGTGCGACGATCCATCGGTGTCTCCTCGTATCGTTATGCGACCGAGTATAGGCACCGACTGCCCTGCGGACCATAGTCCGCAGCGGCGGGTTCAACCGAGTGTGACGCGGGTCTCCACGCGCCCGGCGCGCTCGTGCCATGCCGTCAGCGTGATTTCGGTTCCTGCCTTGCCCTGCACCACCCAGTCGACATGCGCCCGATCGGCCGTGACGTTCTTGTTCGGCCAGAACGAGATGCCGGTGTGCAGATACGCCCAGCCTTCGAGTTCACCGAGTTCCTCGCGCGGCCTGCCGCTGACCAGCTTTGCGTCCGCGGGCACGGAGATCTCCGCCAGCACGCCGCGCAGCAACTTGCGCTTGACTGCCATCTTGCTGACGTAGCTTGGCAGCCAGCCGGTGTTCTGGACGATGAGGAGTACTCGCCACGTGTCGTTGCCGGCCGGCGTGACCTGAATCTCGCGCACGTCAAGCTTTGGCGAAATCAGCGTCTGCCACAGCAACCATTTCGGGAAACGCTTGATTTCCTTCTCGCGCAGCGCCGGCGGAGGATTCGTGAACACCGCCATGCGGTTCCAGCCGCCGATCTCGACCTTGCCCAGCTGCGGATGAGCGAACGGTTGCCAGTCGACGTGGCCCTCGCCCGGCGCAATGCGCTGCGCCCACTCGAACACCTTGAGGTCGTCCTCGATCGGGTGATCCCTGAACCAGTGGATCCACTCCTTGTTGTCGATGCCGGCTTCCTTCTTCGGATTCCAGATCTCGATCGTCCAGATGTACATGCCGAGGTGCTCGTAGATCCAGTCGAACGCACCGGTGATGAATTCTCCGGGGTAGTACTGGAACTCGTGCCAGATCGAGATCGCCGGGTAACCGGTCAGCTCCTCGCCCTTCTTGCCCACCGCCTGGTAGGTCCACAGGTCTTCGGCCGGCAGCTTGTCGTCGGGCGCATGGCCGAACGGGCGCAGCAGCACGCCGGAGAACGTGTGGATGCTGGTGCCGCCGCAGATGTTCGGGTGGCTGGTGAAGAAGTCGACGACCGCACGCACCTCGGGCTCGGAAGTCGGGTACGGTCCCGCGCCCAGCTGCTCGAACTCCTGCCGCCATCCCGACGGGAAGTTGCGGTTGAGATCGAGTCCCTGCGCGTTGCCGGTTACCCCCGCGATGCCGATCGACGTGCCGTCGTAGTTCTCGATGTGCCCTTCCGGTAGCAGGCGGTAGTAGTCGCCGCCCGGTGGATCGAGCGGGTCGCGCCGCACCATCAGCCGGGGCTCCTGCGGATGCTTTCTCCATGGGCCGTTCGGATCGGCGATGCGCATCTGCAGGATGCGGCCATTGCCGTCGATGTCTTCGGCAATCAGCCCCTCGACCGGTTCTTCGTCGAACGGGTAGCGGCGCGTGGATGACCGAACGAATTTCGGGTGGTCCGCCATCGCCCACTCGGCGCCGTCCGGATTGATGCGCGGGCAGACGTAGAGCGTGCGTGTGTCCAGTGCGCGGCGGATCTCCGGGTCGGAATCCTTCCCCTTCATCAGCCAGTCAACGAAGTACAGGCACGCACTCGATGCCGTGAGCTCGACCGAGTGGATGTTGCCGTCAACCCAGTAGGCGGGCTTGTCGGCAGCCGGGCCGGTGGCCGCATTTGTGATCGTGAGCAGCGGGATCTCGCGGCCCTCATGGCTGCTGCCGATCGTCTCGAGCGCGATGTACTGAGGATGCTCGGACGCAAAGGCGCGAAGCAGCCGCATCAGGTCGTCGTAGCGGTAGAAACGCGAATAGTCGATGGCGGGCATGTCAGGGCGGAGTGCAGCGCAGGCCGCGCGATGATACGCGGCCGTCATCAGCTCCTTCTGGTTGCGCCGTTATGATTTCGCACGATGCCATCCGAACCGAGCCCACCTGCCACGTCTTCCGGGACGTCCGACAGCCGCACGTTCAAGGGGCGGCGCGGGCTGCAGCGCGTGTTGAACGCCACCGGCTACTCGTTCGACGGGCTGCGCGCGGCGTGGACGCACGAGGAGGCGTTCCGCCAGGAACTCATGCTGGCCGCGGTGCTGATTCCGGTCGCCATCTTCCTGCCCGTGAGCCTCGTGGAGAAGATCCTGCTCGTCGGCGTCGTTGTGCTGGTCCTGATCGTCGAACTGCTCAACACCGGCATCGAAGCCGCGGTGGATCGCGACAGCCTGGAGATCAATCCGCTGGGCAAGCGCGCCAAGGACTTTGGCAGCGCTGCCGTCATGTTGTCGCTGCTGCTTGCAGGTGGCACCTGGGTCGCGATCATCGGCTCGCACTTCCTTTGACCGGCTTCCGTGCGCCGTACACTTCGCCCGGGGAGGAAAGGTCAATGAAAGCCGGGTTGCTGAATTCCAATATCCGCTCGTTGCCGCTGGTGTACCGCGGCAAGGTACGTGACAGCTACGCCGTTGGAAACGACAAGCTTCTGCTGGTCACGTCGGACCGGCTATCGGCGTTCGACGTCGTGATGAACCAGCCGATCCCGGACAAGGGGCGCGTGCTGAATGCGATGTCGAATTTCTGGTTCGAAAAGCTCGGCCACATCATTCCAAACCATCTGACCGGCATCGAACCCGAAAGCGTCGTTGCGGCGGACGAGCACGACCAGGTGCGCGGCCGGGCCGTAGTCGCGATGCGGCTGAAGCCGATTCCGGTCGAGGCGGTCGTGCGCGGCTACCTGATCGGCTCAGGGTGGAAGGACTACCAGAAGACCGGCGAAGTCTGCGGAATCGAATTGCCGCGGGGCCTGCAAATGGCGAGCCGTTTGCCGGAGCCGATCTTCACGCCTGCCACCAAGGCGGCGAGCGGCCTGCATGACGAGAACATCAGTTTCGAACGCGTCAAGGCAACGATCGGCGCCGAGCTGGCCTTCAAGATCCAGACGGTCGCCCTGACGCTGTACCGCGCCGCCGCCGATTACGCGTTAACCCGCGGCATCATCATCGCCGACACCAAGTTCGAGTTCGGCACCGATGCCGATGGTCAGGTGCGGCTGATGGACGAGGTGCTGACAGCGGATTCATCACGCTTCTGGCCCGCGGATGAATACGAGGAGGGTGTTTCGCCCCCGTCCTTCGACAAGCAGTTCGTGCGTGACTGGCTCGAAGAACAGCACTGGAACAAGGCACCGCCGCCGCCCGACCTACCGGCCGACATCGTCGAAAGGACCGCGGCGAAGTACCGGGAAGCGTTGAAACGGCTCACCGGAAAGACGCTCGATTGATTGCCTACAATCGCGCCTCGTGCTGGCGGGCACGGATTTCCGCCCGACCGTCGACCGCCCCACTTTCTTGAAGTCATGAACAGCCAAACTCATCCCGCACCGCTCGTCGGAGTGGTCATGGGCTCCAATTCCGACTGGGACGTCATGCAGCACGCCTGCGAGGTGCTGAAGGAATTCGGTGTCCGCTTCGAGGCGCGCGTCGTGTCCGCGCACCGCACGCCGGACGATATGTTTGCGTATGCCGATGAGGCCCGCGCGCGCGGGCTGCGCGCGATCATTGCCGGCGCCGGCGGTGCGGCGCACCTGCCGGGCATGATTGCTTCGAAGACCGTGATCCCGGTGCTCGGCGTGCCGATTCCGTCCAAATACCTGCGCGGCGAGGACTCGTTGCTGTCGATCGTGCAGATGCCGCGCGGCGTGCCGGTCGCCACCTTCGCGATCGGCGAGGCCGGCGCGGCCAATGCGGGCCTGTTTGCGGTGGCGATGCTCGCCACCGAGGACGCCGAACTCTCGATGAAGCTCGCGCAGTACCGCGCCACGCAGACCGAGAAGGCGCGCAACATGACGCTGCCGCTGTAGCGGCCGCGTGCGCGGCGCCAGCTGCGTAGCCACTGCACCACCCTGATGACTCCCTCGACGACGTCCGCACCCATTGCACCTGGCAGCTGGCTGGGACTGCTCGGTGGCGGGCAGCTCGGCCGCATGTTCTGCATGGCGGCGCAATCGCTCGGCTACAAGGTCTGCGTGCTCGACCCCGGCCGCGACAGCCCTGCGGGTGCCGTCGCCGACGATCACCTCTGTGCCGATTACCTGGACCAGGCCGCGCTGGCCGAGCTGGCGCGCCGCTGCCGTGCGGCGACGACCGAATTCGAGAACGTTCCGGCCGCGGCGCTGGCGTTCCTCGCGCAACACTGCGCCGTCAGTCCCGAGGCGGCCAGCGTCGCGATCGCGCAGGATCGCATCAGCGAGAAGCGCTTTCTCGCGGCGAGCGGCATCGCCGTGGCTCCGCATGCCGTCATCACTGAGGCCTCCGACTTCGACCGGCTCGATGCTCGACTGTTGCCCGGCATCCTGAAATCGGCCCGGCTCGGCTACGACGGCAAGGGCCAGGCCCGCGTCGCGACACTCGGCGAGGCGCGGGCGGCATGGCAGGCGATGGGCTCAGTGCCCTGCGTGCTCGAACAAAGGCTCGCCCTGAAGCTCGAGGTCTCGATCGTCGTCGCGCGTACCCGCAGCGGGGCGACCACCACCTTTCCGGTTTCCGAGAACGAGCACCGGGGCGGCATCCTTGCCGCATCGATCGTTCCGGCGCGCATCGACGCCGCGCTGACGCAGCGCGCGCGCGACGCCGCGATCGCGGTGGCCGCGGCGATGAACTACGTCGGCGTGCTCTGCGTCGAGTTCTTCGTGCTCGACGACGGGCGCCTGCTGGCGAACGAGATCGCGCCGCGGCCGCACAACAGCGGCCACTACACGATCGACGCCTGCGTCAGCAGCCAGTTCGACGAGCAGGCGCGCGTGCTGGCAGGCCAGCCGCTTGGGGACACGAGCCTGCTGACGCCGGCAGTGATGCTCAACATCCTCGGCGACGTCTGGTTCGACGGCAAGCGCATGCGCGAACCGGACTGGCCGTCCGTTCTCGCCGTGCCCGGCGCCAAGCTGCACCTGTACGGCAAGAGCGAAGCGCGGCGCGGTCGCAAGATGGGCCATGTGACGTGTGTGGCGGCAACGCTGGCGGAGGCACTTGGCCGCGCCGCAGAAGTGGCGCGCGTGCTCGGCATCACGCCGCCGCACTGAGTCGCCATGGAATCGCGGCCGGTCGATGCCGAGGCGATTGCGCGTGCCGTCGATGTGCTCAGGCGCGGCGGCCTGGTCGCGATGCCCACCGAAACGGTCTACGGCCTCGCCGCGGATGCCGGCAACGAAGCCGCGGTGCGTGCGATCTTCGCCGCCAAGGGCCGCCCCGCCGATCACCCGGTCATCGTGCACATCCCCGATGCCGCAGCGATGCATCACTGGGCGGCCGATGTTCCCGCGGCGGCTGACGCTCTTGCTGCGGCCTTCTGGCCCGGCCCGCTGACGCTGGTGCTCAGGCGCGCTGCGGCGGTCTCCGATCTGATCACCGGCGGGCAGGACACGGTGGGCCTGCGTTGCCCGGCTCATCCCTGGGCGTGCGCGCTGCTGCAGGCATTTGGCGGTGGACTCGCCGCTCCAAGCGCCAACCGCTTCGGACGGATCAGCCCGACCTCCGCCCGGCATGTGGTCGATGAGCTCGGCCTCAAGCCGGACGGGGTGGTCGACATGGTGTTGGACGGCGGCAGCTGTCCGGTTGGCATCGAGTCGACGATCGTCGATCTGTCTGGCCCGACGCCGCGTCTGCTGCGTCCCGGCGCCGTGACGCGTGAGCAACTGGAAGACGTGCTCGGTGTGCCGGTGGGCGACAGCGATGCCGGCGCACCGCGCGTGCCCGGCGCACTTGAGAAGCATTACGCGCCAAGGACCGCACTGGAAGTGGTGCCGGTAAGCGATGTGGCGGCGCGTGTGTCAGCGGCAGCGCCTGAGCCTGTGGCCGTGCTGGCGCCGGACTGGGCGGTGCGGTCGGCGCCCAACCTCAAACTGCACCTGCTGGCCGCCGACCGCCCGTCGGATTACGCCCGGGCGCTCTATGAAAACCTGCGCCGGCTGGACGCCTGCGGAGCTGTGTGCCTGATCGTCGCCGAGCCACCCGCTGGCCCGGACTGGGAGGCCGTGCGGGATCGTCTCAAACGCGCATCAGCGGGCAGTGCAGCATGAGCTTCGGACGTGGCTCGGCGTATGATTTTCTCCGCTCGAGGAGACGGGCGCAGTTCAGCGGACCAACAAAGGGGAAAGACGATGTTTAATTTGAGCCGCAATGCGGCACGCTACTTTGCGGCCGCGGCCGCAACGTTGTTCCTGATTTCGTGCGGAGGCAGTGACGACACTCCGGCACCGCCGCCGTTTGGCGCAACGACACAGGTCCTTGGGTCCAGCGTGAGCGACAACGGAAATCAATGCCAAGCACGGCCATCCGAGTGTCTGCCGACGCCGCCGGCCTACAATCAGCTGGATTCGAATGGACCGCTGTGGGTCAATACCGTGGCAGCGCGTTACGGCGCCACTGTGAACCCGTCACTCAAGGGCGGCACTAATTTCGCGTATGCAGATGCTCGGACGGGTGTAGTTCCGAGCTTTGGCACGACGACGCCTCCACCGGCGATTGCTCCAAGCCTGGTCGAACAGACCGAAACCATGCTCGCCCGAAACGGCTACAACATTAACCCGCAAAATCTGGTCATCGTCGAGGCAACCGGAGCGTTCTCGAACAGTACACAGGCAGCCTTGGCATTGGTACTTGCGAATCCGACGAGTGCGGCCACGATCGGGAACAACACGGTAACGGCTTCGCTGACCGACGTCGTGGGAATCCTGAACCGGCTTTATGCAGCCGGAGCCCGCAATATCCTGCTGCTCAATTCCGGGGATATGAGCAAGTCAGTGGCTGCACGAGCCCTCGCGCAATCGCCGGCAACAGCGCCGTTAGTAGTTTTGCTGGCTCAAATGTCCGCTGGCTTCAACAGCAATCTCGCGACTCAGGTCAACAACGTCAAAGCTGTCTCACCGGGACTGAATATCTATCTGGTTGATGTGTTCTCGTGGCAGAACGAGATCGCCGCGAACCCGGCGGCTTTCGGTATAGCGAACGTCATACAGCCCTGCCTTATCCCGGCAACGGCGACGACACCGCAGATCCTGTGTTCAACCGATCCGGCCGTCCAGAACACGTATTTCTTCTGGGATACGGGCAGCCATCCGACCTACGGGACTGGGCAGCTTCTCGCTCAGCGCGCCATCGCGACGATCGGTCGGTAGCAACGGAAGCGTGGGTGGAACCGGCGCCTTCGGGCGCCGTTTTCATTTGAGCCGCAGCGGACCTGCATGAAGTCGAGTCCATGCATCATTCCGTCGGCGCCTTTCCTGCGACATTGCGGTAGAGCCCCTCGATCGCCTCGATGACCACCTGCGGCTGGTCGCGCTGTGGCGCGTGGCCGCAGTCGGCAAGCTTGAGCAGGCGACACGGTGAGCGCACTCCGGCGGCGATGCGGTCGAGTTGCTCCATCGTCGCGTACTGGTCGTCATAGCCCTGGATCGCCAGCACCGGACAGCGGATCTTCGGCAGTTCGGCCTCGATGTTCCAGAGCCTGAACGCCGGGTCGAGCCAGCCGTCGTTCCAGCCGAAGAACGCACCATCCGGATCGTCGTGCACGCGCGCCAGCGGGCCGCGCAGCTTGCCGCGCTCCCACGCTTCACGCGCGGCGCGGATACCGACAATCGTCACGTCCTCGACGAACACGTGGGGCGCCATGATCGCGATGGCGCGCGGCGCATGGCGCGCCGCATGGAGCAGCGCGATCGAGCCGCCGTCGCTATGGCCCACGAGCATTGGTGAATCGACGCCCAGCTGCCGCAGCAGCGCGGGCAGCACGTCCCAGGCTTCACGATGCAGGTAGTCGGTGCCGCGTGGCTGCCCCAGAGGCGTCGATCGGCCATAGCCGCGACGCGAGTACACGAGGCCCGGCGTATCGAGCCGGTCGCACAGCGTGCGCGGAAAGTCGCGCCAGCCAGCGACGGACCCAAGCCCTTCGTGCAGGAACACCAGCGGCAAGCCACTGCGTTCCGGGGCGATGCGCAGGATTTCGAGGCGCTCGCCAGCGACCTCGGCCCAGCCGATGGTCATGCCTGGCGGTGGCTCACGCGGCACTTGCCCCGGGCGGCGCCAGCCGCGAACTGAAGCTGCGCGCCTTGAATGCCAGCATGATCTTCAGGATGCCGATGACGACCGCCCAGGTGGCGATCGCCCAGACGAAGCCAAGCAGGCTGGCAGTGGGCTGCGCGACCAGCAACAGGCCGAACAACACCGACAGCGCGCCGACCAGCCACAGCAGCCATTCGCGTTCGATCTCTGCGCGCAGCTTGAAGCCGGCCCAGATCATCAGGACTCCGGCGGCGATCGCATAGGCGGAGATCAGCAACAGCAGGGCGCCTGCCGCCGCGGAGGGCGAAAGCAGCCCGATGGCACCGGCAACAACGCCGAGCAGGCCCAGTAGCAGCCACAGCCACCAGTGGCTTGCGGTGCCACGGTTGCGGATCGCGCTGATGATCGTGACCACGCCGTCGACGAATACGGTGGCTGCAAAGAAGACGGCCAGCACGAACAGGGTCAATCCTGGCCACATGAAGGCGAGCACCCCGAAGATCACCGACGCGATGCCGCCGATCAGTAACGCCCACCATGCCTGCTTCAGCAGTGCCTGCATCGTCTCTCCCTGGATTTCTCGTTATGGGCCGCCGGATGCTGGCGCGGCAGGAGCGAGCCTAGCAATGCCCATGCGTGCTGCCAACTGGACCGGTGCGGCCCCCTCAGACGAGGGCCACGACCAGTTTGCCGCGCGCCCGGCCGCTGCGTGATTCGGCCAGCGCATCGACCGCCTGTTCAAATGAGTAAGTGCGCGTCAACTGCACCTTCAGGCGGCCCTCGTCGACCATCGCCATCACTTGGGCCGTCTGCCCAGCGCTGGGCTCGAGCCGCAGTGTCCTGCGGCGGATGCGGCGGAACGGGTTCAGCAGGGGATCGAAGATGAGTCCTGGGAACGAGGGCAAGGTGGCGACGACGGTGCCGCCATGAGGCAGTAGGATCGTGACGGCTGCCTTGTCGAGTGTGCTCGCGCAGTCGACGATCGCATCGAACGGTCCCGGCCAAGACGATGGGGCGGTGGCGTAGTCGACCTGTGCGTCCGGCTGGAGTAGTCGGAGAAAGTCCTGGCTGCTCGAGCTGCCGGTCGCGCATACCGTCGCGCCACGATCGCGCAGCATCGCGACGACGAAACTGCCGACGCCGCCGGCGGCGCCATGAACCAGCAGGCGCTGTCCGGGCTGAAAGTCGATGATGTCGATCAGCTGCAATGCCGACAGCCCGGCTACGGGCACGACCGCTGCAATGTCGAGGGCGACACTGTCCGGCACGCGAACGCACTGCGCCGCCGGCACGGCCACCTCCTCGGCCATCGCCCGCGGCGGCTCGGCGAACGGATTGAGCCACGCCGCGACGCGATCGCCCACGCGGAGGGCATCGACCCGGGCGCCGACGCGCAGCACCTCGCCGGAGAACTCCGCGCCGACGCCGCAGGGCGGGTGGCTCTTTGCGAAGCGCCGGAACTGGCCTTCGACGAGCTTCCAGTCGAGCGGGTTGATGCCGACGTAGCGTGCACGGACGACGACGTCGTGAGGGCCCGGTTGCGGCGGCGGCAACTCCTCGACGCGCAGTACTTCGGCGATCGGCCCGAAGGCCGAGTAACGCAATGCGCGCATCGGCGGCCTAGAAGAACGCCTGGATGCCCGTCTGAGCGCGTCCCAGGATCAGCGCGTGGATGTCGTGCGTGCCTTCGTAGGTGTTGACGACTTCAAGGTTCAGCATGTGGCGGACGACGCCGAACTCGTCGCTGATGCCGTTGCCGCCCAGCATGTCGCGGGCCACGCGCGCGACGTCGAGCGCCTTGCCGCACGAATTGCGCTTCATGATGCTGGTGATCTCGACGGCGGCCGTGCCTTCGTCTTTCATGCGTCCGAGGCGCAGGCAGCCTTGCAGCGCCAGCGTGATTTCGGTTTGCATGTCGGCGAGTTTCTTCTGCACCAGCTGGTTGGCCGCGAGCGGCCGGTCGAACTGCTTGCGATCAAGCACGTACTGGCGCGCGGTGTGCCAGCAGGATTCCGCCGCACCGAGTGCGCCCCAGGCAATGCCGAAGCGCGCGGAGTTCAGGCACGCGAACGGTCCCTTCAGCCCCTGCACCTTCGGCAATTCGCTCTCCGCCGGCACGAACACCTCGTCCATCACGATTTCGCCGGTGATCGAGGCGCGCAGACCCATCTTGCCGTGGATCGCCGGTGCGCTGAGGCCTTTCATGCCCTTCTCGAGGATGTAGCCGCGGATCACGCCGCCGTCGTCCTTGGCCCAGACGACGAACACGTCGGCGATCGGCGAATTGCTGATCCACATCTTCGAACCGGTCAGGCGGAAGCCGCCGTCAGCGCGTTTCGCCCGTGTCACCATGCTGCCGGGATCCGAGCCGTGGTTGGGCTCGGTCAGTCCGAAGCAGCCGATCCATTCACCGGTGGCCAGCTTGGGCAGGTACTTGCGGCGCTGCGCCTCGGAGCCGAACTCGTAGATCGGCAGCATCACCAGCGAGCTCTGCACGCTCATCATCGAGCGGTAACCGGAATCGACACGCTCGATCTCGCGCGCGATCAGGCCGTAGCAGACGTAATTGAGGCCCGCGCCGCCGTACTCCGCGGGCAGCGTGTTGCCGAGCAGCCCCAGTTCGCCCATCTCGCGGAAGATCGCGGGGTCACTTTTCTCGTGACGGAACGCCTCGAGAATGCGCGGCGCCAGCTTGTCCTGTGCGTAGGCGCGTGCAGCATCGCGCACCATGCGCTCGTCGTCGGTCAACTGCTGCTCGAGCAGCAGCGGGTCGTCCCACTGGAAAGAGGCCTTCTGGCGATGAGAGCGTTCCGGCGCGTTCATGGAGATTCCTTTCCGGGTGAACGGAAATTCTAGTCGGGGTCAGGCGACGCGCGGGGCGTGCAGATGCAACCGCTCAGGGCTTTTGCGCGTTCAACCCGCTGCGCAGGTCGAGCATCGCGTCCTGGCTGACATTGATCCACCCCTGGCCCGGTCGGTTCAGGTCCGCGATCAGCATGACGACCAGCGAGAAACTCACGGCGACGATGACCATCACCGGGCTGCGGACCGTCCCGGCCACGCCGCCGTGGTAGCCCATCCCGGCGAACGTGAGGATCGTCAGCAGAATCAGCACTGCGTCCATTGCGCCCGGGATTCGGTTGCGCTCGCGCAGATTCACGCGCTCGGTATTGAGATTGATGACCTGGTTCGCCGAATCGATGAACAGCGCGACGTTTACCACGTCCTGATGCTTCTCTCCCACCAGCACGGCCTGCGCCCAGAGCTGGTCGAGCAAGGCCCTGGCCGACTCGCGGGTCCGGCCTTCGGGAACCCCGGTCCATTGCAGTCGATCATCGACGTACTGGCGCAGGATGCGACGGACCTCGTCGCGCTGCGGCTCCGGAATGAAGGCTGCGCGCAGATAGGTCGTGCGGATCGCATTGACCTCTTCGATCAATGCAATCCTGCGGGCATTGAAGCCGTCCTCCGCGATGCTGAAGGTGATCGCGAGCAGGAACGCCAGCAGACCAAGGGTGGCGCCCACCATCGCCCCGACAGGCGCCTCCTTCTCTTGCTTGCCATCTTCTCGTTGCTGCACGAGACGGCCGCGCCTATAGCCGAGTCTCGATCGAAATCAGAACGACCAAAAGGACTACAAGGAAAATGCTCCAGATCGGGAGAGCGTCGGTCAGTTTTTGCACTTGCTTTGGGGCACTTGGGGTTCTTTGGAAGGCGCGCTCGGAGCCGATCCCCGCGGCAATGAATCTTACGCCGCAACATTCCTGAGTCCGGGGGCCGGAAAACCGCTAAAGGTCAGTCCGCACCTTCCACAACTCCGGGAACAGCACGACATCGAGCATACGGCGCAGGTAGGCAACGCCGCTGGTGCCGCCGGTGCCGGGCTTGAAGCCGATGATGCGTTCGACCGTGCTGACATGGCGGAAACGCCAGAGGCGGAACGCGTCCTCGAGGTCGACCAGTTCCTCGGCCAGCTCGTAGAGCTCCCAGTGATCGCGAGGCGCGCGGTAAACGGCGAGCCACGTGGCCTCGACAGTGGGGTCGGATTCATGCCGCTGCGTGACGTCGCGCTCCAGCACTCCGCGGTCGATGGCGAAGCCGCGGCGCGCGAGCAGGCGGATCGCCTCGTCGTACAGCGACGGCGCGGCGAAGGCCGCTTCGAGGCGCTGCTTCAGTTCGGGGCGATCGTCATGCGGCCGCAGCATCGCGCCGTTCTTGTTGCCCAGCAGGAACTCGATTTCGCGGTACTGCCAAGACTGGAATCCGGAGCTCGTGCCCAGGTGCGGGCGGATCGCGCTGTACTCGCTCGGCGTCATCGTGCCGAGCACGTCCCACGCGTGCACCAGCTGTTCCATGATGCGCGAGACGCGCGCCAGCATCTTGAACGCCGGCGGCAGGTCCGACGCCGCGATCGACGCGCGGGCTGCGCGCAGTTCGTGCAGCGCGAGCTTCATCCACAGTTCGCTGGTTTGGTGCTGCACGATGAACAGCAACTCGTTGGGGTCGGTAGAGCGCGGGTGCTGCGCGTCCAGAATCGCGTCGAGGGCCAGGTAATCGCCATAGCGCATTGCGTCGCCCGCCGTCGGGGAACTCATGTGACGGTAGCCCTCTGCTCAAACCGCTCGGCGCGCCACGCTTCGGTGCGGAGCACATCGGCAAGCGCGGACGCCGCGTCGTGGACATCGGCGTAGCCGACGTACAGCGGCGCAAAGCCGAACCGCAGGATGTCGGGAGCGCGGAAGTCGCCGATGATGCCGCGCTCGATCAGCGCCTGGATCATCGCGTACGCACCGGCGTGGGCGAAGCAGACCTGGCTGCCGCGCTGCTCGGCGCGTCGCGGCGAAACGAGTGCGACATCCCCGCACTGCCGCTCGACCTCGGTGATGAAGAGCTCCGTCAGCGCCATCGACTTGGCGCGGAGAGCGTCCATGCCTGCCGACAGCACCGTGTCGACCCCGATATCGAGGGCGGACAGCGCAATGATCGACGGCGTGCCGACGGTGAAGCGATCGATCGACGCGGCTGGTGCGAACTCGGTCACGAACTCGAACGGCGTCCGGTGCCCGAACCAGCCGGACAGCGGCTGCGCGTAGGTGGCGCCGGCCAACGCGTCGAGATGGCGCTCGGCGGCGTACACGAATGCCGGCGCGCCCGGGCCGCCATTCAGGTACTTGTAGCCGCAACCGACGGCGAAATCGGCGCGCGCGGCGTTGAGATCGACCGGCACGGCGCCCGCGGAATGCGCGAGGTCCCAGACGATCACCGCGCCCGCTGCGTGCGCGCGCCGCGTCAGGTCCGCGAGGTCATGCATCGCGCCGGTCCGGAAATTCACGTGGGTCAGGTAGACGACGGCGACGCGCTCGTCGACCGAAACCGCGAGTTCGTTGGCCTCGACCAGCTGCACTTCGTGGCGGTCACCGAGCAGGTTCGCGAGGCCCTGCGCGACGTACAGGTCGGTCGGGAAATTGCCGCGCTCGGACAGGATCAGCCTGCGCTGGGGCGGACGCGTCGACTGCAGATGCAGCGCGGCGGCCAGAACCTTGAAGAGGTTGATCGACGTCGAATCCGCGCACACCACTTCGTGCGGCTGCGCGCCGATCAGCCGTGCGATCTTGGCTCCGACGCGGCGCGGCAACTCGGTCCAGTGTGCCTCGTTCCACGAGCGGATCAGCCGCGCGCCCCACTCGTGTTCGACCACCTCGCGCAGGCGTGCACTCGTGGCACGCGGCAATGCGCCCAGCGAGTTGCCGTCGAGGTAGATGACACCCTCGGGCAGCGAAAAGGCGCGCCGATGCACCGCGAGCGGATCGGCCGCATCGAGAGCAAGGGCGTCGTCGCGATTCATTCCGGCCAGGCCCGGAGTACGGCCCGCACCGGGCTGGCATCACAGCCGGCAATCTTCAACGGGAGTGCGATCAGTTCGTAATCGGCTTCGGCGACCTCGTCGAGCACGACGCTCTCGAGGATCGCCATGCCGAGTGCGCGGACGCGCTGGTGGCTGTCGAGTGTCTTGCTCTCGGCCGGGTCGATGGAGGGCGTGTCGATGCCGATCAGGCGCACGCCACGGGCGTGCAGGGCATCGATCGTCGCTGGTGCCAGCGCGCTGAAGTCCGGGTCCCACACCTGCACCGCGGCCTTCTCGCAGGTGCGGATCAGCACCCGCGGCGGCACGCCCTCAAGTCGATGCTGCAGGTGACGCGGCTCGACGAGCGGCCCAGCACCGATCGCGTGGATGACTCGACACGGCCCAAGGTAGATCTCCAGCGGCACCTCCGCAATCGCGGCCCCGTCGCTGGCGTAGTGCAGGGGCGCATCAGTATGTGCGCCGGTATGTGGAGAGAGGGTCAGTTCCGACACGTTCACCGGGCAGCGCTCGTCGAGCGTCCAGGTCCAGCGCAGCGCGAACGGCGCGTCCCCAGGAAAGACCGGGAAATCAGGCCCGATGGCTGGCGAGATATCCCAGAGTCGACGCATGGCGCGATTCTAGAGGCGTGCCTCGCGTGACAGCGCGGGCGAGGCGAAGGGCCTAGGCGCTGGTGCGGCTTGTCGATGGCGGTTGCTGTAGCTTCAGCAGGCCGGTCGCCAGCGCGGTGCCGCCGAGGATTACCGCACAGCCGGCCAGCATCGTCAGCGTCACGTCCTCGCCGAGAAACAGGCTGCCCCACAGCATCGCGAACGCCGGAATCAGAAAGGTCACGGTCATCGCCGTGGCCGGGCCGACGCGCGCGATCAGGCGGAAGTAGAGGATATAGGCGACGCCGGTGCACAGCACGCCGAGCGCGATAGCCGCGGCCCACGCGCCGGGGGCGGGGGTGATGGCGGGCCAGGTGGCTGCCGCGAAAGGCAGCAGCAACAGCGCCGCGGCGGTCTGGCTGCCGGCGGCGACGGCGAGCGGCCGCACGCCGGAAAAATACTGCTTGGCGACGCTGCCCGATACGCCATAGGAGAAGGTCGCGGCAAGCGCGGCGAACACCGCCCAGCGGCTGCTGTCACCGTCGAATCCAGCGCGCATCGTGGTGAGCCAGAGCACGCCCGCAAAACCGATGCCGAGTCCGATCCACTGCGTCAGCGTCAGGCGCTCGCGCAGCCAGAGCCATGCAACCAGGGCGGCGAACAGCGGCGCCGTTGCATTGAGGATCGACGCGAGGCCGGCGGTGATCGACAGCACGGCCCACGCGAACAGCGCGAATGGAATGGCGGTGTTCACCGCTCCGAGCAGCG
The DNA here is from genome assembly GCA_963791235.1 of uncultured beta proteobacterium. Taxonomy (GTDB): domain Bacteria; phylum Pseudomonadota; class Gammaproteobacteria; order Burkholderiales; family Burkholderiaceae_F; genus JALORV01. The sequence continues at coordinate 760,350 of CAWBRW010000029.1, forward strand.
CAAAGCGCGCCGGCCGTGCCCGCAGTTCCGCGAAGTCCCCGCGCAGTGCCAGCAGCGGCAACAGCATCAGGGCGGCGATCGCGACCCGCACTTCGGCGAGGGCGAACGCGCCGAAGGATGGCACCGCGATGCGCGTGAACAGGAAGCTCGCACCCCACAGGGCGGCCAGCAGGACGAGATCGGCGAGGTCGCGTCGTTTCATGCCATCATTTTCCGCGCGCCCCGAGTGGCAGACCATCCGCTTCTTGCGGCCATCTCCCGCGCCGCGGTGCAGACGGCGGAAATCCTTCAGTACATCGCCTGTCTGGGGCGACGTCGGTCAACGCCACGGCGAGCGCAGTGCACGCGGCAGCGGCTCCTCGACGGCGCTCGCGATGTAGCGGCCGTCGTGAAACACCAGCGGATAGCCGCCGGGAGCGCTGTAGTGAACGACTTCCCCGACCAGGATCAGGTGGTCGCCTTCCAGATGGCGGCTGCGATTGCGGGCCACGAGGGTTGCGACGCAGCCGTCCAGCACGGGCACGCCGTCAGGCCCGTCGTGCCAGTCGCCGGGTCCGAAGCGGTCGGCGCCCCGCGTGGCGAAACGCTGCGCCATCTCGAGCTGGTGGCCCGCCAGCACGTTGACGGCGTAGTGCGAGCAGGTCTCGAAGGCGGGCACGGAACTCGCCTTCAGCGCCAGGCTCCAGAGCACCAGCGGCGGCTCGAGCGACACGGAGTTAAACGAGTTGACGGTCAGTCCGACCGGGTGACCCTGGGCGTCGCGCGTCGTGACGACGGTGACTCCGGTGGCGAACTGGGCGAGCGCGCGGCGGTAGTCGGTGGCATGTGCTTTCGCCTGCATGCGCCGATTCTACGTGCCACCTTCATTCGATCGGGCGCCGCTATGATGGAACAGTTGACGCGCCAGCCAGGCGGCCAGAATCGATCCACGCCCGGCTCGGCAATCGAACAATCACAGAGCGACGTTACGACGCGGAGGATTTCGATGAAGGCATTACGGGGACTTTTTGCCGTGTTTCTGGCCAGTCTGCTGGCTGGCTGCGGCTACAACACGATCCAGCAGAGGGATGAAGCCGTGAAGTCAGCCTGGGCCGAGGTGCTGAGCCAGTACCAGCGCCGCGCCGATCTGATCCCGAACATCGTTGCGACGGTCAAGGGCGAAGCCGACTTCGAGAAGACGACGCTGCAGAACGTCATCGAGGCCCGCGCCAAGGCGACGGCGATCCAGGCGACGCCGGAACTGGTCAACAACCCGGAGGCGTTCGCAAAGTTCACCCAGGCGCAGGGCGAATTGAGCTCGGCGCTGTCGCGCCTGCTGGTAACGGTGGAGAACTATCCGAACCTGAAGGCCAATGCCGCATTCCAGGACCTGCGCACGCAGCTCGAGGGCACGGAGAACCGCATCGGCATCGCGCGCAATCGCTACATCAAGTCGGTCGAGGACTTCAACACGTTCATCCGACAGCTGCCGCAGAACCTGACGGCGATGGTGTTCGGCTACAAGCCGAAGGCGCAGTTCGCCGTCGAGAACGAAGCGGCCATCAGCAAGCCGCCGACGGTGGATTTCGGCACGCCGAAGAAGTAGCGACGACGAGCACGGCACGGGTGTTCCGATGCGGTTGATCAGGCGGGCGGTGGCGCCGCTCGCGGCGCTCGCACTTGCGCTGCTGTGGCGCCCGCAGCAGCGCAGCAGGCGCCGGCCGAACTGCCCAAGGGCATCTTCCCTGGCGGCGCGGTACCGACCGCCCCCGCGCCTGATCCGCGTGCGAAACCCGTAGCCCCCGGGGGTTCGCCCGCAACGGCCGATCTGCCGCGCGATCAACTCGGCCGCGTCGCCATTCCGACGGCCGCGCCGGTCACTGACCTTGCCGGCGTGCTATCACCCGCTGCCGAGCAGGCGCTGCGCGACAAGCTGATCGCCTTCGAACGTGAACGCGGTTCGCAGATCGCGGTGATCGTCGTGCCGACGACGCAGCCCGAGCCGATCGCCGACTTCACCAATCGCGTCGGTGACGCCTGGAAGATCGGCCGGCGCGACATCGGCGATGGCGTGCTGGTCGCCGTCGCGGTGAAGGACCGCAAGGTCTGGATCAGCGTCGCCCGCGCGCTGGAGGGTGCGATACCCGACGTCATGGCGGCGCGCATCACGCGCGAGCTGATGGGGCCGGCGTTCGCGCGCGGCGACTTCGTCGGCGGCATCAACGCCGGAGTGGACGCGGTGATGAAGCGCATCGAGGGCGAGGCGCTGCCCACACCCGCCGGCATTCCAAGGCACAAGGTCGATGCCGGCGAGGACCTGATGGCCGCCCTGGTGCCGCTGATCATCTTCGGCGCCATCGTTGCCGGCCTGATGCGACGCGCATTCGGCAGGCCGGGTGCCGCGCTCGCCAGCACCGGGGTCGGCACGCTGGCGGGCTTCCTGCTGACCTCGCTCGCGATCGGCGTGTTCGCGGCGATCGCCGTCTTTATCTTCTCGGCGTTCATGGGGAGGAGTGGCGGCGGACGCGTACTGGGTGGTCGCCGCGGCGGCCCGATCATCATCCCGGGCGGCTGGTCCGGAGGCGGAGGTTGGGGCGGGGGTGGCGGCATGGGCGGCGGTGGCTGGAGCTCCGGCGGGGGCGGCGATTTTTCCGGCGGCGGGGGCGGCAGCAGCTGGTAAAGACGATGGAAATCCTGCGAACCCTGCGCCACTGGCTGGCGAGCCCCCGCGCCGTACGGCGCACCTTTTCCGAGGAAGCACTGAAGCGCATCCGGGAAGCGGTCGTTGAAAGCGAGAAGGCGCACAGCGGCGAGATCCGCTTCGCCGTGGAGTCGGCACTGCCGATGAGCTACCTGCGTCGCGATGCGCCGGCGCGCGAACGCGCGCTGATGATGTTCGCCAAGTTGCGCGTCTGGGACACCGAACAGAACAACGGCGTTCTGGTCTATGTCGAGATGGCCGACCATCAGATCGAGATCGTCGCGGACCGTGGCATTGCGAGGCACGTGACCGAGGCGGAGTGGAAAGCGATTGCCGGCGTGATGCGCGACCGCTTTCGTACGCAAGCCTATGAAGCAGGTGCGCTCGAGGCGGTGCAGGCGATCGGCGCCGTGCTGGCGCGCCATTTCCCACTCAACGATGGCGAGCGCAATCCCAACGAACTACCGGATTACCCCGTGGTGCTGTAGGGCGCCGTTGAGCATTTTCGAGCCCGAAGGCCTGTGGGAGGCCGTGCGCGAGCGCATGGAGCGTCCGGGTGCCATCGGCTGGCTGCTGCTGATTCCGATCGTCGGGGCACTGGCGGTGGCGATCGCCGCCGAAATGGGCGTCCGCGTCTTCACCACCGAATGGAACGCAGTGCTCGGCTATTCCGCACGGCCGGATGACGATGGGGCGCGCCTGCGCCTGCTGTGGGCCGCGCTCGCCGTGGCGCCCTTGGCGCAGGCGGCGACCGGATGGCTGATCCTGCCGCTCTATGGGTCGCGTCGCCGTGCGCGTGCCGCATTGGCGGTCGCCGTGGTCGGCACCATTCCGCTTTACCTGGCGGGCCTGTCGCTGGTGCTGCTGCCCGGCATCCTCCTCGTACTGGTGGCGTTCTTTGTCAGTCTTGTCTGGTGGATCACGGGGGCGCGCCAACTGCTCGAGGTACCGCAGGCCGAAGCTGCGGAGTTCGTCACCATCACGGTGCTGGCCGCGAGTTCCGCACTAATTCTGTGCTCGACCGCCTTTCCGCTTTGATGAGCGCGGTTGGCACCATCGCCCGGACCACCGGTCGAACGAGGCACTGCAATCAAGGAGTCAGCGATGTCGATCAAGAAGCCTCTGGGGCAGGAGCCGCGGCCCGGCCATCAGTTCGCCACCCTTGCAGGGGGTTGCTTCTGGTGCCTCGAGGCGGTGTACGAAGACGTCGAGGGTGTCGTCGACGTGGAGTCCGGCTACACCGGCGGCGCAGTGGACCGGCCAACGTATCGCCAGGTCTGCGAGGGCACGACCGGGCATGCCGAGGTGGTGCGCATCGAATTCGACCCAGCCCGGATCACTTACCGTGAACTGCTGGAGATCTTCTTCTCGATCCATGACCCGACGACGCCGAACCGCCAGGGCAATGATGTCGGAACGCAATATCGTTCGGCCATTTACGTCCATTCAGCCGAACAGCGTAGCGTCGCCGCAGCGGTGATCGCCGAGGCGCAGGCGCATTACCGCGATCGGGTCGTGACCGAAGTGGCCGAGCCGGGGCCGTACTGGCGCGCCGAGGACTATCACCAGGAGTATTTCCGGAACAACCCGGCGCAGGGCTACTGCACGGTCGTCGTGGCCCCGAAGGTGCTCAAGTTCAGGAAGACCTTTGCCGCGAAACGCCGGAAATCCGCTGGGGATTAGCCGCAATCCGCGATGTTCCGGTGCGCAGGTGTCGTTACCATCCCGTGGTCATTCATCGGAGGGGCGACTCAATGCGGTCCGGAAAACTGCTCGCTGCGGCGTGTGCCGTGCTGTTTGTGGGTGTCGTGTCGGCGCAGGAAGTCGGCAAGCCGGCGCCCGTGTTCGATCTGCCGGCGGCCGGTGCGCCGAATGTCCGCCTCGCCGATCTGAAGGGCCGGGTCGTCTACGTGGACTTCTGGGCCTCGTGGTGCGCACCGTGCAAGCAATCGTTCCCGTGGATGAACGAGATGCAGGCGAAGTACGGTCCGAAGGGCCTGACGATTGTCGGCATCAATGTCGACAAGAAGCGCGAGGACGCCGACAAGTTCCTGTCCGGTACCCCCGCGAAGTTCACCGTGGGCTTTGACACGGCAGGCAAGGTAGCCGAGGCGTATCAGCCGAAGGGCATGCCGACGTCATTTCTGATCGACGCCAACGGCGTCGTGCGTGCGGTCCACGTCGGCTTCCGCGAGAAGGACCGGGACGAACTCGAGCGCGAACTAGCCGCGGCGCTCACAGCAGCCGGACGCAGGTGAGGAGATGATGATGAAGCGCTTGATGCTGGTGGTCGCGGTTGCCGCTCTGGCCAGCGGTTGCAGTTCGATGCCCAAGGTGCAGCCGTGGGAGAAGGGCAACCTGGCGAACAAGGAGATGGGGTTCGACCCGGACACACTCGAGACGCGCTTCGCCGATCACACTTATTTCAGCAAGGAAGGCGCGTCGGGCGGCGCTGGGGTTGGCGGCGGCGGCTGCGGATGCAACTGATCAAGATGCAGAACAACAACAACATTTCCTCCCGCGGCGCCGTGCTCGCCGCGGCGCTGGCGCTTCCCGGTCTGTTGCCCGGCACCGCGCAGGCGCAGGTGACGGCTCCCAACGCCACGTTGGTTCAGTTCAAGTACCTGTACTACAAGGACTACCAGGAGTCGGGCGACCGCATGAAGGTCAGCTCGCCCGCGCTGTACCTGCTGGCACCGCTGACCGAAGACTGGGTGTTCGAGATCGGCGCGGTGTATGACAGCATCTCCGGCGCGTCGCCGTACTACCACACGACGTTGTCCGGGGCTTCGGGACTCGGCATCAAGGACGGACGCACGGCGGCGGACGTCACGGTCACCAAGTACTTTGCCAACCGCACGTCGGTAGCGGTCCGTGCCGCCTATTCGACCGAAGATGACTACGAGTCGATCGCGGGCGGCGTGACGATCCGGCACGCGACTCCCGACCAGAACACCACGTTCACACTCGGCGGCGGTTACTCCGGCGACGAAGTCTCGCCAACCGTCGGCGTGCCGACGACCTACGGCAAGCGCACCTACGACGCGATCGTCGGTGTTTCCCAGGTGCTTTCGCCGAACGACATCGCGCAGTTCAACTTTTACTATGCGCACCAGAGCGGCTACCTGACGGACCCGTACAAGGCTTACTGGGGCATCGACAACCGGCCTACCACCCGCGGCCAGTTCGCCGCGCTCGCGCGCTGGAACCACTTCTTCGAGTGGGCCAACGCGACGCTGCGTACGTCGTACCGCTATTACGACGACGACTGGGACGTCACGGCCAACACGGTCACTGCCGAATGGGCGCAGACACTGCCGGACGGTTGGGTGTTGACTCCCAACCTGCGCTATACGACACAGAGCGCCGCGTACTTCTACTACGACCCGGTCTACGACCCGCTGCTGGGTGCGCCGTTTCCGCCGGGCTACCTGAGCGACCCCACCGGCTTCTACACCTCTGACCAGCGGCTGTCGGCGTTCGGCGGTATTACGGCCGGCCTCAAGCTCTCCAAGGCGCTCACGGGAGGCTGGATTGTGGACGGCAAGGCGGAGTACTACGAACAACGCGCCGAGTGGCGCCTCGGTGGCGAAGGCAGTCCGGGTCTCGAGACGTTCAAGGCGCAGTTTTATCAGGTCGGGGTCACGAAGCGGTTCTGACGAAGCGTCGCTCGCGTACCCGACAACGGGCGTCCCTCGCGTACGCAAGTCCCGGCAGGGCCGGGACTTGCACGTGCACTCGTTCCGATTGACTTGTCGGCTTCGCTCCGGAGCGGCCGAACGCTTCGCCGATTGACAACGGCACGGCTCCCTCCCTGGCCCTCCCTCAGCGAGGCAGGGTTCGGGCGGCACCACGTCTTGGGCCGGTAGCATCGCGTCTCACACGGGGCGCACTTGACGATCACTCCCTACACATTCGAATTCAAGGCCATGGCCTCGCGCTGCGAGGTGCGTCTGTATGCGCCGGACGCAACAACCGCACGCGCGTGGGCCGATGCCGCGATCGCCGAAGTTCGGCGCATCGAAGCCAAGTACTCGCGCTACCGCGACGACAGCGTCACGACGAGGATCAATCGCACTGCCGGAGCGGACGCGGTCCCCGTCGATGCCGAGACTGCCGGCCTGATCGACTTCGGCGCTGCGCTGCACGCGCAGAGCGGCGGGTGCTTCGATCTCACCAGCGGCGTGCTGCGACGGGCGTGGGACTTCAAGGCACAGCGCCTGCCGTCGCAGCAGCAGATCGACGCCGTGTTGCCGCTGATTGGCTGGGCGCAGGTCGAGTGGCGGGGCGGCCTGGTGCGCCTGCCTCGCGCCGGCATGGAGATCGATTTCGGCGGCATCGGCAAGGAGTACGCCGCCGACCGCGCGGGCGCGCTGCTGCTCGAACAGGGGGCAGCGCACGGGCTGGTGAATCTCGGTGGCGACATCCGCGTGATCGGCAGCGCACGCGATGGCTCGCCGTGGCGGATTGCCGTGCAGGATCCGCGCGGCCGACCCGGGTCGACGCTGGCGCGGCTCGATGTCGCCAGCGGGGCAATGGCCACGTCCGGCGACTACGAGCGCTACATCGTCGTCGACGGTCGCCGCTACTGCCATGTGATGGATCCGCGGACCGGCTGGCCGGTCGACCACTGGCAGTCGGTCTCGGTCGTCGCGCCACTGGCGGTGGCGGCAGGTGCGTGCGCGACGATCGCGATGCTGCATCCGGTCGACGAGGCGCTCGCCTTCCTGCAGGCGCAGGAAGTGCGCTATCTCGCGATCGACGCCGGCGGCCAGCGCTACTCGGCGTGACGCGCCGTCAGCCGACGATCGCCTTCGCCAGTTCGATCAGCGTCAGCGGCGCGCTGCCTTCGGCCTTGTTGTTGGCAATGATGAAACTCGGCTGACCGCTTTTCATCGCGACGTGCACCAGGTGGACCAGCGTCCCGCGCGTGGGGATGTCCGGGTCGATCAACCGGTCGAACGGCGCGTAGCGGTTCTTCGCCTCGTCGTAGCGGAAGCCGCTGGCCAGATTCCAGCGCACCACCAGCGGTCCCTTCATGCGCCAGTCGTCACCTTCCTCCTCGGTCGCATCCATCGCATGCAGCGCGACGCTCTGCCGCGCCGCCGGCGGCATGCGCGCGTGGATCCCGAGGCACGGCCGCGCGCCACGGTCACGCAGCATGCGCACGAAACGCGGCGTCAGCAGCTCCGGGTTGCGCAGCTCGACCGCATAGATCGGCACGAGATCGTTCACGCGTGGTGGCAGCCCCGCCAGCAGCGAACCGATGCGTTCGATGGTCGCGGTGGCCGCATCCCCCTTTATCCACTCGCGCGGCAGCGGCGGCAACTGGAACACGAGCGGCCCGGCGCGGGGACCGAGGCCTTCAAGTGCGGGACTGACGAAGTGCTCGACTGCGGCTGCGGGATCGAGGAAGTACGGGTTGGGCTCGGTCGGCGCACCGCGTTCGCGCCGCACGACGGCGTCACTGATCAGCGCCGGTGCCTTCACAAGAAACCGGAACCCCTCTGGCACCTGGTTCGCATAGCGCGCGTAATCGGCGACAGTCAGGGGCTGGTAGAAACTGCGGTCGATGCCGACCGCCCGCAGTACCGGATGCTGCGAGTACGCGGCGAGTCCGTGGCGTGCCAGTTGTGCCTCGGTGTACTGGCGCGAGTAGACGATGTCCTGCCACCCTGGAAAGCTCCACGACGAGGTGCCGAGGTAAACACTGGCAGGCAGCTGGCGTCCAAGTTGGAACACGCTTTCGTCCAGCCATGCAGGCGCGATCGCGCCGGCCGCGCTCGGGGGCGAAGCGCCCGGGGCCGGCTCGTCGTCGAACAGCGAATCAGCAGGGACGGCACGCGACATGGCGCGCAGTCTAAGGGCGGGCTACTCCTTGCGGAGCTGCTCGATGACCGCCTCGGTGTCCAGGGAAAGCTGCATCGCCCGGGTGGTGGGTCCCGGGATCGGGTTGAGCGGCAGGCGCAGCAGGATCATCGTTCCTGCGCCCGGAACCGACTCGACCTTGAGAAAGGCGGCAATGCGTGCGGCACGACTCTTCATGTTCAGCATGCCGCGGCCGGTGACGGTGCCTTTTGCAGCAAGACCGCGACCGTTGTCGGTGACGCGGATCGATAGCCACTGCGCATCGCCGTCGTGGTCGACACTGAGCGTGACACGCACCACCCGCGCACGACTGTGCTTTATCGCGTTGGTCAGCGCCTCCTGCACGATGCGCAGCACCGGCAGCACGGCATTGGGGTCGAGGTCGACTTCCTCTGGCAGGTTGCGCGCGTCCCACTGCAGTTCCATGCCGGCTGCCCTCAGCCGGGGCTCCATCCGGAAGCGCATGTTGCCGAGCGCGGCGAACAGGTCCGAGTCGTCTGCGGCCAGGGCATCGATGGCCAGTCGCATGTCGTCGATCGATTCGCGCAGGATCTGCGCCACCTGCTCGTTGGACATCGCGCCGCGCTCGACCAGCATCAACGACGACAGCAGCTGGGACCCGAGGCCATCATGCATGTCCTGCATGATGCGCTGCCGCTCCTGCGCGCTGGCCTTGACGCGCTCGCTCTCGCGCAGTCGATCGAAGTTGCGTTTCAGCAGCTGTTCGCGCTCGTGGATGCGCGTTTCGAGGTCGGCGTTGGTCTTCTCGACTTCGGCGAGCGAGCGCACGAAGCGGTCGATTAGCGTCGCGCCCAGCGCGATCACCAGCACGGGGGTGGCAATGTTCAGCAGCGCCGGACTCGCAAAGGGCAGCATGCCGATAGCGACCAGGAAGTCGTGGGCCGCCGCGACCAGGGCGATGAGCAACGCCGCGACGACGAGGCGCAGCACGAGGCCGCTCTCGCTGACCGCGCGACGCGCAAGCGACAGCACACCCAGCGCCAGCGCGCCGAGCATGATCGCGAGCCACAGCGGACCCACGGTCAGGTCGAAGCTGCCGCCGGACAGCAGGAAGAGCACCGGACCCATCGCGGCGAGCACTCCGATGCCGAACTCCGCGCGCCCACGCTTGCGGCCGCTCTGGCGCCACATCGTGATCGTCGCGAGCGCGGTAAACGCGCCGGTACCGACATAGAACGCCAGGCGGCTCAGGAAGTGCGCGTCGTCGGACAGCACTTCGAAGGCCGAGTCGAGCGAACGCAGCGCCCAGAAGAAAGCAATCAGGGCGAGCATGCCGAAAAGGTACTCGCTGCGGCGCCGGAACCACAGCGCTGCAAAGCCCACCGCAAGCAGCACCGTCAGGACCAGCGAGATCCATCGCAGCGTGTGACTGACAAAGAACTCGCGGCTGTACAGCGGTTGCAGTTCCGCGGTCGGACCGACTTGTGCCGTCCCGAGGCCGTGAACGCCACTGCCGTACGATGTGTGAATCAGGACTTCATTGCCTCCGGACTTCAGGAAGTCGGTCGGCAGGTTGATGAGGTGTGGTCGCCGCCAGCGCACGCGTTGCGTGTCGGTATCGGTTGGCACGTCGGCCACCATGCGGCCGTTCAGATACACCGTCCCGCCGCTCGGCAAGCGTTGCAGCAGCAAGCCCCAGCCTTCGGTCGGGGCGGTCGCCACCTCGAACGTCAATCGCAGCCAGAGCCCCTGCCGAACGCCAGCTGACGATGACCATCGCATTGGCAGGCCGTGAGCCTGCCAGGCCGCATTGCTGGGCGGCATGGCATTGCGCTGGCCGGCGATGAAATCGATGCGTCCGATGGTCTTGGACTCATCCACGCGCGCCGGCGCGGCGAACGACACGCAGCAGACCAGCAAGAACAGGCCTGCGCGGGCCAACAGGCCGAAGCGCTGGAGAGGCAGGGTCACGCCTGCCCCGCGGGCGCTACCCACGACTGCCGTAGGACTCAACTGCGCAGCAGTCCCATCTGGGTCGCTTCGTACACGGCTTCGCCGCGCGAATGCACCGCCAGCTTGCGATAGATCTTCTTGATGTGCGCGGTGACTGTGTGCGGCGAGATGCCGAGGATTTCGCCGATCTCGTTGAAGCTCATGCCCTTGGCGAGCAGTTGCAGGATCTCGGTCTCGCGCGCCGACAGCGGATTCTGCTCGGCACCCGGCACGCGCGCCGGTGCTGTTGTGCCCATGCGGTTGCGGATCGCACGCAGCACGCTTCGGGCCACGACCGGGCTGACCGGAGAGCCGCCGGCGCGCAGCAGGCGGATGCAGGAGATGACGTCAGCCGGAGCCGAATCCTTGAGGATGTATCCGGTGGCGCCCGCTTCGATCGACGACACCACGTGCTGTTCGTCGCCGAACACCGTGACGACCATGATGTCGACGTCGGGCTTCTTCTGGCTGACCTGGCGGATCAGTTCGATGCCGCTGCCGTCGGGCAAGCCGAGGTCGATCAGCATCACATCGAAGGCTACCTTGTCGAGGATCGCCTGCGCCTCGCGCTTGTTGGCGGCCACGCCAACCAGTTTCATGCTCGGTTCGCTCTCGACGATTTGAACGAAGCGCCGGCGGAACTCCGGCTCGTCCTCGACGATGATGATCGAAATCGGCTGCTCGCTCATCCAACCCCCTGAACCTGCGAATGTCCGATGATAGCCGCTGATGCCTTTGGGGGTATGGCTCGGGGGCAACGGGAAATGCGGGCCTTTCCCGAGCGGCGCGGGCTCAAGGCGCGAGGCGCGTCCGTTCCCAGCCGGAACCTACTCGCTGGTAGCGCAGCCGGTCGTGCAATCGTGAGGGCCGGCCCTGCCAGAACTCCATCACTTCGGGGCACAGCCGATAGCCACCCCACTGCGGCGGACGATCCGGATTGAGCCCGTGGCGCAGCCCCATTTCGGCCGCCCGGCCCATCAGCCACGCCTTGCTGGGGATGGGCTCACTCTGCGGCGATGCCCACGCGCCGATGCGGCTCGCCAATGGACGGCTGCGGTAATAGGCGTCGGACTCCGCGGCTTCGATGCGCTCGACGAGGCCCTCGATGCGGACCTGGCGTTCGAGCTCCGGCCAGAAGAACAGCAGCGCTGCCTGCGGATTGGCCGCCAGCTCGCGTCCCTTGCGGCTCTCGTAGTTCGTGAAGAAGACGAAGCCGCGCTCGTCATAGCCTTTCATCAGCAGGACACGGGCGGACGGAACGCCGCCGGCGTCTGCGGTAGCCAGTGTCATCGCATTCACTTCGGGCAGTTGCGAATTCAGCGCCTCGTCCCACCATCGGCCAAATTGCGCGATCGGGTCGGCATCGGCGTGCTCATCGTCGAGCGCGCCCTTCTTGTAGTCGGTGCGTATGCGTGCGATCTCGTCCATGGCGCCATTTTAGGCAGCTGTGCCCGTGCGCCAGGTTTGCGGGTCGACGCCGGCATGGTGGGCCAGCCGTTCGAAGTGCGGGTCGACGATGCCATGCGCGCGCAGTCCGCAGATCGTGTTGACCAGGTAGTCGAGGCTCGTGCCATAGCGGCCGCAGCTGCCGCGTGTGAAGACGTCGAGGATCGCGCGTTCGTCGAGGCGCCCGGCGTAGTTGGGCGCCTCGCGCCGCACGACGAACGCCACCGCAGAGACCAGGGAGCCGTCACCCAGGCGGCACTCAAGACGCCGGGGTTCGTAGGAGTTGGTCATCATCTCGCGCTGCCAGAGCTGCGAAAACTGACTGCGCACCGCCCCGGCGGGGACGCGGAACACGACTCCGGCACAGGAGCCGCCGCGGTCGAGTCCGGCGACGAGTCCCGGGCAGTCCGGCGTGCCCCGGTTGATGCGGCTCCACAGGCACAGCCGCCGGTGATAGCCGTGTACGCGGGCAGCCTGTCGCAGGTCGAATGAAAGTTCCGGCTTCCAGATCAGCGAGCCGTAGCCGAATACCCAGAGCGGCTGTTCGCCATCCCAGCGGCTGAGGAAGGCATCGAGCGAGGCCTCGAGCTCCTCGTAGCTGAGGCGACGCGGTGAGCCGTCAAGAATGTTCATTGCGGCCCTCCCTCCCGCGCTCGCTCGAGTCTCATGCGCTGCCGCGCGCTCCATCCGCCCCCGGCCAGTGCCGCCGCCATCAGCCAGAAGCCGGCCGCAGCGCCGAGCACCGAGCCAAAGGCGCCGATGACCAGCGGCAACACCACGTGGCTGCTGTTCATGATCGTCGCGCGCAGGCCGAGCGCTTCGCCGACACGCCCCTTGGGTGAGCGCTCATGCAGCAGCGACATGACATTCGGTTGCGCCGAGCCCAGGCCCAGCCCGAGCAGGAACGCCACGCCCATCAGCGGCGCCATCGTGTTGAAGAGAGGCATCAGCCCGAAGGCGGCTGCCGAGACCAGCAAGGTGAACAGCAGCACCTGCCACTCGCGATAGCGGCGTGACAGCGCCGGCATCGCGAGTCGGATGACGAACGTGGCTGCGGCAAAGCTGCCGAGTACCAGTCCGATCTGCGAGGCGGACAGGCCCACGCTGTTGCCGTAAACCGGGATCAGGAACGACTGCATGTCCCACGCCATAGAAATCAGCCCGCTGACAATCAGCACCGCGCGCACGTCGGCATGACGCATCAGCTCGAAAGGGTCGGTCACCTGTGCGCTGGGGTCGTGAGCCTCCCGGGCCGGCATGCGGTGTCGCTGTGAAAACAGCAATGCGAGGCTCACCGCCATCAGGACGAATACTGCCGCGAAGGTGGCACGATGCCCGAACGCGTCAATCATGAAGCCGCTCGTCACTGGTGCGATCAGCCCCGAGGTTGAAAAGCCGAGCGCAAGCATCGAAAAGGCCGCCGGCCGGCGCGCCGGGTTGGCCAGCACGCCAACGACATTCTGTGCCGTCATCTGCAGGTACATGAAGCCGGTGCCGAGCAGCGCGGCCGCGACCAGCAGCGGCGCGACGTCGGCGGTGGCGTAGGGAAACGCGGCGGGAAGCAGCGCGCCCGCTGTCATCAGGACCGTTCCGAGCAGCAACGGCCGATAGGGCCCCACGCGGTCGAGCCAGCGCCCGGCGCGCACGGCGAGCAGGGCCGGCACCAGCGCAAACAGCGCCATCACGACGCCAACCGTGAAGGTCGACGCCTTGTTGGACAGCGCGTACAGCGATGAAGTGACGCGCGCGGCGCCGAAGGCCGTGTGCGTCAGCACGACGAAGCCGATGATGCGAGCCAGGCTCAGCGTCACGTGGCTCTCGCAGGGGCCGGGCGCCACGCCACCAGGGCGACGCCGGCGCAGGTCACCGCGATGCCGACGGCGGTCAGCAGCGTCGGGCGTACGTCGAACATGGCCCACTCGAGTGCGACGGCGATGATCGGCGTCAGGTAAAGCAGGCTGGTGACGCGCGTCGCCTGGCCGCGCCGCATCAGGGTGTGCAGCGCGTTGACCGCGAGGATCGAGGCCAGCACGACCAGGAACAGGATACTGGCTACGAGAGACCACGACCACTCGACCGGGAAGCCCTCGACGGCGACCGCGAGTGGGGCGAGCACCAGCGCGCTGGCGATGAACTGCACTGCACCGGCGGCGCGCAGGTCGACAGCCGGGCAGAAGATGCGCTGGTACAGCGTGCCGGCCGTGATCGCCGTGAGGGCGATCGACACCGCAATCAGCGCCGGCAGCGTCAGTGCCCGCACGTCGATCTTGTGCCAGACGACGAGTGCGACGCCCAGCAGGCCGAGAACAACGCCGAGCCACTGCGGGGGCCGCGGCCGCTCGCCGAGCAGCGGCGCCGCGACCATCGCTGTCACAAGCGGCTGCAGCGCCAGGATCAGCGCGGCGATGCCCGCCGACATGCCGAGGTATTGCGCATAGTGGCTGCCGCCGAGATTAACGGCATGCATCAGCAGTCCGGCCACCACAACGTGTCCGAGCAGGGCGCCGCGCGGCCACTGGGGACGCGCGACCAGCGCTATCGGCAACACCAGCGCGATGCCGAAGACGAAGCGCAACGTCAGGAATGTGAACGGCGGCGCGTACTGCAATCCGACCTTGGACGCCAGGTAGCCGGAGCCCCAGACGGTGACGAAGAACCAGGCCAGCCAGCGGCTGGAGTCGAATGTTCGGGCAGCGCTCACGGCCGGATTCTTGCAGACCCCGACGCCGCCGCCGACGCCGCCGCTGCGCCGCCGCCCGCCATTCGGCCCTCCCCAGGGCGAGAGACTATCGGTCAATTAGCGAAATTGAATTGGAAATGCCTGGTCGATAGCTTCAGTATTCGGTCCTCAGATTTGCATCCCCCTCCCATCCAATCAAGGACGAACACCATGTCGATCATCAACACCCCGGTCCAGCCCTTCAAGGCCCAGGCTTTCCACAACGGCAAGTTCATCGAGTTGACCGACCAGTCCCTCAAGGGAAAGTGGTCGGTGCTGATCTTCATGCCCGCGGCCTTCACCTTCAACTGCCCGACGGAAGTCGAGGACGCCGCCGACAACTATCACCTGTTCAAGACGCTCGGCGCCGAGGTCTACATCGTCACGACCGACACGCACTTCGCGCACAAGGTGTGGCACGAGACCAGCCCGGCGGTCGGCAAGGCGAAGTTCCCGCTGGTCGGCGACCCGACGCACACGCTGACGCGCATGTTCGGCGTGCACATCGAGGAAGAGGGCCTGGCGCTGCGCGGCACGTTCGTCGTCAATCCGGAGGGTGTCGTCAAGACCGCCGAGATCCATGACAACTCGATCGCGCGTGACGTCAAGGAGACGCTGCGCAAGCTGCAGGCCGCGCAATACGTCGCCAACAACCCGGGCCAGGTCTGCCCGGCAAAGTGGCAGGAAGGCGCGAAGACGCTGACTCCGTCGCTCGACCTGGTCGGCAAGATCTGATCGATCCCGTCCGCACTAGCCTCCGCCGGCGACCCGCCGGTGGGGGCTCCTCATTGTCTTTCTCAGGATCCTGCCATGTTGGACGACACCCTCAAGACACAGCTCGCTGCCTACCTGCAACGTCTCACGGACACGGTCGAGATCGTCGCGTCGCTTGACGAGCGTGAAGCCTCGAGCGAGATGCGTGAACTGCTCGACGAGATCGCGGCGCTGAGCCCGCTGATCCGCGTGCGCCATGACGGCCAGGATGCGCGCCGGCCCTCGTTCTCGATCAGCCGCGCGGACCACGACATGGGCGTGCGCTTCGCCGCGATCCCGATGGGCCACGAGTTCACTTCGCTGGTACTGGCGCTGCTGCAGGCTGGCGGGCACCCGCCGAAGCTCGAGCCGGAGGTCATCGAGCAGATCAGGTCGCTGGAGGGCGAGTTCGCCTTCGAGACCTACATGTCGCTGACCTGCCATAACTGCCCGGACGTGGTGCAGGCGCTGAACCTGATGGCGGTGCTCAACCCGCGCATCCGGCACGTCGCGATCGATGGTGGCTTGTTCAAGGACGAGGTCGAGGTGCGGCAGATCATGGCCGTGCCGATGATCTTTCTGAACGGCCAGCCGTTCGGCTCCGGCCGGATGGAGCTCGGCGAGATCCTCGCGAAGATCGACATCGGTGCGGCGGCGCGCGATGCGAAGAAGCTGGCCGCGAAGGACGTGTTCGATGTGCTGATCGTCGGCGGCGGTCCTGCGGGTGCAGCCGCCGCCGTGTACGCGGCGCGCAAGGGTATCCGGACCGGCATCGTCGCCGAAACGCTCGGCGGCCAGACCCTGGACACGCTGGGCATCGAGAACTTCATTTCGGTGCTGGAGACCGAGGGACCGAAGTTCGCTGCGGCGCTCGAAGCACACGCGCGCCAGTACGACGTCGACATCATCGGTGGCCAACGCGTTGAGTCGCTCGAACCGTCGGCCACCCCGGGTGGCGTGACCACGGTGACGCTCGCGAACGGCGCGCGGCTGCACGGCAGGACGGTGATCCTGTCCACCGGCGCGCGCTGGCGCAATGTCGACGTGCCGGGCGAGCAGGAGTATCGGAACAGGGGCGTGGCCTACTGTCCGCACTGCGACGGTCCGCTCTACAAAGGCAAGAAGGTCGCGGTGATCGGCGGCGGCAACTCGGGCGTCGAGGCGGCAATTGATCTCGCGGGCATCGTTGAGCATGTGACGCTGCTCGAGTTCGCCGACCAACTGAAGGCCGACGCCGTGCTGGTGAGCAAGCTCAAGAGTCTGCCGAACGTGGTCATCCACACGAACGCTCGGACCACCGAGATCACGGGCGATGGCCACAAGGTGACCGGGCTGCGTTACCGCGACCGCGCGAGCGGCGCCGAGCGCGAGGTCGAACTGGACGGCGTGTTCGTGCAGATTGGCCTCGTGCCAAATACCGAGTGGCTACGCGGCACCGTCGACCTTTCGAAGCACGGCGAGATCGTGGTCGACGCGAAGGGTGCGACGAGCGTGCCGGGGGTATTCGCCGCCGGTGACGTGACGACCACGCCGTACAAGCAGATCATCATCGCGGCAGGTGAGGGGGCGAAGGCGGCACTTTCGGCGTTCGACCACTTGATTCGCCACGGAATCCGCGAACCGGCAGCCGAGGAAGCCGCGCCTGTGCTGCACGCTGCCTAGGGACCGCGGAGCCTCCGGGCTTGGCCTTTGCTTCGAGTGTTGCGCGCTCGGCGGTTGCGGTTCGAGTTCACCTTGAGGAGCCCGGCGCTCCTTGCTGGAATACGACCATGCCCGGCGGTACCGCGACCCACGAGCGCTTGGACCGGACCCAGATGTGACGCTGAATGGCGGGCCATTCGGGATCGTCCAGCGTTCCAACGGCAATGGCCTTCAGCCCGGGTCGTATCTGCACCGTATGGCAGATGGTCGTTCCACACTTGGGGCAGAACTGAATGCGCAACCACCGCCCCGTCTCGTCGGAGCGATGCTCGTAGTTGACCAGCGCTCCGCGCAGCAGCGTGACTCTGTCCTCAGCGAAGTAGGCGACCGTGCCGAACGCGCTGCCGGTGCGCCGCTGGCAGAAGCGGCAATGGCAAATCTGGCAAATCTCGGGTTCGCCCTGCACGCGATAACGGACCGAACCGCAGGCGCATCCGCCTTCATGCAGAGTGTTCATTTGCCCCTCCGCTTCGATGTCGATCTGCGCGATACGCCGGCGCGCTTTTGCGCGCTGGCACCAGGCTCAAACGGCGCCTTGCTGCGCTTGCTGATGTCGTCGCGCGCCTCGCCACGTAGCCAATCGAGGAACGTCCCGCTCGGTTCGGCGGGAACGCCGTGCCCTACGACGATGTAGAAGCGACCCGACCGCACGATGCCAGCGTCGCCCAGAGGCGAAACCAGGACGCCCTGATGCATGTGGCTCGACAGGTGCGGCCATCTGCCGATGGCCAGCCCTCCGCCCGCCAGGGCCGCCGCAATGACCTGATCGTAGTGAGTAAATCGCAGCGACCCGGCGGGCTTCAGGCCGCGCACCTTCATCGCGTCCAGCCACTGGTGCCAGTCGTACCAGGGATGTCCGTTGCGCACCGTTTCAAAGTCCAGCAGCACGTGTTGCGCCAGATCGGCGACAGAGCCGATGGGCCGATCCGCCGTTTGCAGCAAAGCCGGCGAGCAGACGGGGAACGTCTCGTAGTCGAAGAGAGGCTCGCCCGCCGGCGGAGTCGCTCCGTTGGGCGCGTAGCGGATCGCGATGTCGATCTGCTCGCGTGCGATGTCGAGATTGTCGTTGCTGGCGACGATACGCAGTCGGATCTCCGGATGAAGGCGCGCAAAGGCCGGCAGACGCGGGCCCAGCCACAGTGATGCGAACGGCACCGTGGCCGTGATCGAGAGGTTCCGCCCGGCCCCTGCGATCTGCTCGGTCGTCGAATCGATCAGCCTCAGGGCCTCATCGACAGCGCGAAAGAGCTGTCCCCCGGTCTGTGTCAGGCGCAGTGCCCGGTTTGCCCGGGTGAACAAGTCAGCGCCTAGTTGTTCCTCGAGCGCCTTTACCTGCTGGCTGACCGCCGACTGCGTGACACACAACTCGCGCGCCGCGAGCGTGAAGCTCAAGTGGCGCGCCGCCGCACAAAAGCCACGCAACAGATCGAGAGACAGACGCGGCGTGCGTTGCGGTTCCATCAGCTCGTCTTATGCGAGACGCAAGATTTCATCGTTTGAACAAAGGAGTCCACGGCCGAACAATGCAACCACTTTAGATCAACGCCGTCCGACGGCCAAGGAGCTGAAGATGAAAAGTCCGTGCACACCTCGCGTCATGTTCCGCCTGTTGTCTGCGCTAGCGCTCGTCGCCGCGAGTGCGTCCGTGAATGCCGCGTCGATGTATGCACACATTGTCGCCAGTGTCGATGCCTTGTCGTACCAAAGGACGATGTATGGGAGCCTCGATGTGCTGGAAGCCGCGGTCCGTGATTCCCGCCCTGCCGTTGTTGAAGTCGATATCTGCGGAGCGAAGGCATCGCGTGCTGCGATGGCTGTCGTTCAACGCCTGAGCGACCTGTCTCTGCGCCTGCGTCCGCTGGACGAGAATGCTCCGGCGTGCCGCGCGCGGGCGGTGGCGATGCCGGCCGGCCAGCGGGCGTCGTCAGGACCGTTGGGCGTCGATGCCGCGGCCGTGAAGAGCTACTGGCAGCAGGTCGCGCCCTGACTCCGGGCAACGCGACCGCGTTTCACCCGGAGTTGGCGACCGCGCGTCCGTCGATGCGTATATCTACTGCGGCTGGAAGCCACTCGCGCGGATAATGCGTGCCCAGGATTGCGCGTAGGCGCGTTCGCGGGCCGCCAATTGCGCCTGGGGCAGCAGGCCGACCGTCAGTCCCCATGCCGTCAGCTTGTCCTTCACCTCGGGTCTGGCGATGACCTTCGCCAGCGCCGCGGAGAAGCGATCGATTTCCGCTTGCGGTGTGCCCGCCGGCGCGAAGAACGCGTAGTACGGCACATCCTCGAAGCCGGCGAGCCCCAGTTCTGCAAACGTCGGAACCTCTGGCATGGCGGCCTGGCGAGTGGGACCGAGTACGGCGACAACGCGCAGTTTGCCGACCTTGTGGTTCTCTACGAACTCCGGTACCGAGCCGATGCCGGCAGGGATCTGGTTGCCGAGCATGTCGCCGATCATCGGTGCGCTGCCGCGGTAAGGCACGGCGACGAGATCGACGCCGTACTTTTCACCAATCACCTTGACCAGAAACTCGGGCACCGAGGCCGGCGCCGGAACGCCGATCGCCGACTTGCCACTCTGGCTCTTCACCCAGGCCACGTAATCGTTGAACGTCTTCGCCGCGGTGCCGCCCGACAACGCCAGCGCGTTGACGAACGTGGCAAAGCCCGCAATCGGCACGAAGTCGCGCGTCGGGTCGAATCCCGGGTTCTTCGTGACGAGCGGCAGGATTGAGATCGTATGGTCGTGCGAGATGAAGACCGTGGTGCCATCGGGCGCTGCCGCCTTCAGCGCCTGTGCCGCAATCTGACCTCCGGCACCAGGCCGGTTCTCGACAATGACCGGGGCGTGCAGTTCGTCTTTGAGCCCTTCCGCAAGGGTGCGCGCGATCGCATCGGTGCCGCCACCGGCCGGGAAGCCAACGAGGACCTTGATGGGCTTGCCCTGAGCGAAGGCTGTCCCGACCGACAGCACCGACAGCAGCAGCAACGCGCGCAGCCAGCAAGGCACGCCGTATTCCCAGCGCTTCATTGCTACTCCCGCAACCGATTGAACGGGCCGCGTCACGCGTGACGCACGAGCAGCAGCGGCACGCTCGAGTGCGCCATGACGCGCGTGGCCACCGATCCCAGCACCGCGGCCTTGAACGCGCCGTAGCCGTGCGAGCCCATGACCAGCACATCGAGCTTCTTCTTCTTGGCGTAAGCGGACAACTCGTCGCCGGCGTTGCCGACAAGGCAGACTTCGGTTGGCTTGATGGTGGCCTTGGCGAGCAGCTTGCGCGCCGGGCCCACTGCGGCCTCGAAGGCCTTCTTCTGCAACGTCCGGATCTCGTCCTCGGAAAACGCGGGTAGCGCGATGCCTCCCATGTCGGGCATGACCGCACCGGCGAAGTCGCTGACGACATGCAGCAGGGTGACTTCCGGCTTCGCGCCGAACAGAGCCAGATGGCGCAACATGTACTTGACGGCTTCACGCCCGTACTTGCTGCCGTCCACTGCGATACCGACCTTCAGCGCGTCCGTCGTCGGAGTTTCCTTGTGACGCAGGACCAGCATCGGCACCTCGGTGCGCGCCAGCACATTGTTTGTCACCGAACCGACCAGCAAATTGCGCAGTGCCGAATGGCCATGCGATCCCATGACGATCAGGTCGACGTCATCCTTGACCGCCGCGGCACTGATTTCCTCGCCGGGGTGCCCGACCAGGTAATGGCCGGTGGCTTTCAGCCCAGCCTTGGTCAGGCGACGCAGTGCCGGCTTCAGCGCGCGGTCCGATTCGTCCGCGTAGTAATCGGTCAACGCCGCTTTGCCGACGACCCGAGCAGCCCGCACCGGCACTTCGAGCTGGACGTTGACGACGTCCACCTGGGGCTCGGTACCGATCAGGGTCGAGCGCGAGGCGACAAACTCCACTGCGGCCTTGCTGTAGTCGCTGCCATCAACGGGAAGAAGGATTTTCATGAGCACTCCTTTAATACCCAGTTTTCAGTCTAGGCCAGCCTGTGCCAGCCCGCCTGACGATGAGCAACGGCTAGTCGAGCAGGAGTAGGGGCGGGTAGCCCCGCTGTTGAAAAACCGTGCGGGGGGCAGAATATCGAGCGCGGTGAGCGAGGGCGGGACGCCTGGCTCAATCTTGGGGAGTGGTGCCATGGATCAGAAGGAACAGCAGGCCGTCATGACGATCGCCTTGCTTGCGGCGTTCGCGGACGGACGCAATGAGGATCGCGAGCGCGAGGAGCTGCGCCACGTCGCGGAGGCGCTCGGGACGTCGAATGTTCCCGCCCTCGTGCAGGAGGTGTTGTTGAAGCGCGTTTCGGTCGCAGACGCCGCCGGTGTCCTGACGACTCCTGACACGCGCCGGTTGGCCTATGAACTGGCGGTGGGCGTGTGCGATGCCGACGGGCTGCGAAACGACGCCGAGACGCGCTTCCTCGCGGACTTGGGTGCCCGGCTTGGCCTCGACCAGCCAACGATGGTGGAGGTGGCGGTCGATGCCGACGAGCTCGCAACGATGCCCCTGCCGCCGGTCGGCGCAATCTCCGGGACAAGGACGGCCGGCGAGGTTGTCGCGTTGACACCTTCGGTCCCGCCGGCCGAGCTCGACAAGTTGATCCTCAATGCGTCGATACTGAATGGCGCGCTGGAGCTGCTGCCACAGTCGATTGCCTCGATGGCCATCATTCCCCTGCAGATGAAACTCGTGTACCGCATCGGCAAGGCGCATGGCGTCGAGGCCGACAAGACGCAGATCCGCGACTTGCTTGCCACGCTCGGCGTCGGGCTCACCGGCCAGTACCTGGAACAGATTGGTCGCAAACTCATCGGCGGCCTGTTCGGCACCGTGGCCGGCGGCATGGCGGGTTCACTGGCGCGCGGCGCTACCGGGGTCGCCTTCTCGTTTGCAACGACCTATGCGATTGGCGAGGTCGCGCGCCGCTATTACGCCGGGGGTCGCGTGATGTCAGCGGACTTGCTGAAGCGAGCGTTCAGCGATCTACTGTCCCAGGGCAAGGCACTTCAGGCTCAGTACCGGCCGCAGATCGAGCAGCAGGCCCGCACGCTGGATCCTGCGCGCATCGTCCAGCTGGTGCGCGGCAACTGAGATGCCGGATACGCCGACTCTCGCTGTGGCGGATGTCGATCTGGCACGCCGCTTCGGCGGGGTCGCACGGCTCTATGGTGAGGTCGGCGCGGCGCGCCTGCGCTCGGCGCATGTCGCGGTCGTCGGCATCGGCGGGGTGGGCAGCTGGGCAGCCGAGGCCGTCGCCCGCTGCGCGGTGGGCCGGATCACGTTGATCGACATGGACCACATTGCCGAGTCGAACACGAACCGGCAAATCCATGCGCTCGGTGATGCCTATGGTCAGTCCAAGGTGGCGGCCATGGCGTCGCGCATCGTCGCCATCAATCCCGCCTGCCGTGTGGTCACCGTCGACGATTTTGTGACGGTGGAAAACGCGGCGAGCCTGATCCAGGGCTATGACCTGGTGCTGGATTGCATTGACCAGGTCAGAGCCAAGGCGGCGTTGATTGCACAGGCATGTCGCGACAGCATTCCCGTGATTACCTGCGGTGCGGCCGGCGGGCGGTTCGATGCGGCACGAATTTCTACGGGCGATCTGGCGCTGATTGCAGGCGATCCGCTGCTCGCCAAGGTCAGGCACCGTCTGCGTCGTGATTACGGTTTTCCGGGGGACAGCGCGCGCAGGAAAAAATTTCAGGTGCTGGCCGTCTACTCGGACGAACCGGTGCAGCGACCCGCGATGGAGTGTGAGCCGCGCGAGTTCAGCGGGGGGCTGGCGTGTACCGGCTATGGATCGAGCGTCGCGGTGACGGCGACGATGGGATTTGTTGCGGCGTCCGCAGCGCTCACGCGACTCGCGCGCGCGGCGGAGCGCCGCGCTTGACGACTGTCAACGGCGGGCGTCAACTGTCGCCTAGGCTTAACTAAGGGAGTGGAACGATCAATGTTCAAGAAAATCCTGCTGCCGACAGATGGTTCCGACCTGTCGTCCAAGGCGATCCAAGGGGGTCTGGCATTTGCGAAGGCGCTGAACGCGAGTGTGGTCGGCGTGACCGTGGTCGAGCCGTATTCCTATTCGAACCTGTCCGAGTACCGGCCCGAAACACTCGATGACTACGAACAGCGCATGATGAAGTCCGCGGCAGAGCGCCTCGGCATGGTGGCTGATGCGGCAGCAAAGCTATCGATTCCGGTCGAAACGCTTACGGTGAAGTCGTTTTCACCGTTCGAGGCGATCATCGACACGGCCAAGGCCAAGGGCTGCGACGTCATCTTCATGGCATCGCATGGTCGTCGCGGCCTGAGTGCGGTACTACTGGGCAGCGAGACGCAAAAAGTCTTGACTCATTCGACGATTCCGGTCATGGTATACAGGTAGAAAGTTACGGCGGTTTACTCCGCCACCCACGGCGATCCGTCGCCGCGAGGCCCGGCACACAACGATGTGTCCGGGCCTTTTACTTTGACCGGACACCTGTTCAGCGCCGCCACGTTCTTGCGCTGGGTCAACCGGTGCGACGCGCAAATCCGTAGCTTCTGACGAGACCAATCGCAGTCGAGGACATGCCATGGGCGCCGCCACCGTTACACACAGCCGGATCCTGGTCGGGTTCAAGCCGATCGATGACCTGCACCGCGAATTCGAGGCCATTCTCGAGGCCCTGAACGACCCTGCCGAGGCGGATTACGGCACTCACCTGCTGGCGCTGCATGAGCACCTGCTGCGCCACTGCGAGACCGAGGAAACGTTCATGCTGCAGGAAAACTACTCGCACTACGCGCGTCACAAGCGCGCTCACGAGCATCTGCTCGACTCGATCTCCGAGGTGCGCCGCAAGTTTGACGCCGGCGACGTCGATGCCGTGCGCCGCTATGCCGCCGACCTGATGAACTGGTTTGCGATCCATGCGTCCTCGGAAGACGCCGAACTGGCCGCCTTCCTCAAGGGCCAGGCGGCCTGAAATGGAGTGCACTTCCGGGCGCTACGCAGTCGGCGTGGCCTCGATCGATCGCCTCCACGAGGAGTGCGAGAGCCTGCTGGCGCAACTCACCGAGGCGGTTTCCGCCGGTGCGGATGCCGCCGTGATGCTCGAGCGACTGCGCGAGCACCTGGTGCGGCATTTCGAGCACGAAGAAGCGCTGATGGCCACGACCGGGTTTCCGCCGGCCGGCTGCCACCAGCGCGAGCACGCTTCGGTGCTCGAGGTCGTGGTCGAAGTGCAGAGGCGCCACGCGCAGGGTGACGGCGACCCGCTGTCGCGACTGCCAGAAGCGGTGCTGGAGTGGTTCGGTATTCATGCCACCAGCATGGACGCCGCGCTGGCCGCGTGGCTGAATGCACCGCGCGCCGGGATGACGGCCGAGGCGCCGCCGCAGGCCGGCTGCAGCGCCCCTGCGGCCGGATAGAACCGCGCCGCGCTCGCTCTACGGCGTGCGGCGCTGCTTCATGTGGCGGCGGATCCAGTCGTGCATGTGGATCATGCCGTCCTCATGCGGCGTGTGGTACGGCCCCTCGTCATCTTCGCCAGCCAACCATAGCGCGCGACGACCCCGGTGCAGGCGGCCGCAGGCCTCGGCATCCTCGACGGCCGACTCGGCGTAGGCCGCCTGGTGCGCTTCGACGATCTGACGTTCGAAAGCCTGCACTTCCTCAGGGTAGTAGAACTCGACGATATTCGTCGTGTGGTCCGGTGAGCGCGGAATCAAGGTACTGACGACCAGCGCATGTGGGTACCACTCGAGCATCACGTTCGGGTAAAGGATCGACCACACGGTGCCGTATTTCGGCAGCACGCCACCCGAGTAGGCGAGGATCGCATCGCGGTACTTCTGGTAGTTGGGCGAGACCTGCGACTGCAGGCCGTCCTTTATGCCGAGGATCTGGTAGCTCCAGCGATCGCCGAAGCTCCATTCGTAGTTGCCGGCATCGACCCACTTCTGCAGGCCGGGGTGCATCGCCTCGACGTGATACAGCTCGAGAAAGATCTCGAGGAAGGTCTTCCAGTTGAATGGACACTCGTCGACCGTCACCTTATCGAACACGTAGTTCGAATAGTCGTAATCCGCGGCAAGCGGGAAGTCGGCGAGATCGGTTGCGGCATTGCGCGGCCCTGCGAACAGCAATCCGTTCCACTCGTGCAAGGGCGTCTTCGGGAGCGAACATTCGGGGGTCTGATCGAAGTCCGGCGCCCCGAGCAGCTTGCCGTCGAGGTCGTAGGTCCAGCGATGCAGTGGACAGACGATGTTCTGGTGGTGGCCGCGACCTTCGAGCAGCAGGCCCTGCCGGTGGCGGCAGGTGTTCGACAGCAGGTTGATGCCGTTCCGACCGTGCACCAGGACCTTGCCGTGGTCGAACCATGGCAGTGTCATCGTGTCGCCGACCTCCGGCACCATCATGCGGCTGCCGACGTAGTTCGGGCCGCGATCGAACAGCAGCATTAGTTCGCGCTCAAACCAGAGCGGATCGAAGTAGGCTGAAATCGGCAGCGGCGAGGTGCGTGCCAGCAGCGCAGAGTCGAGATTGGAGCGGCGCGAGATCGAGTCCGGGGCGTTCATGGTTCGACCGTCATGAAGGTACAAAAGTCCTGCAAAGATCATACGCGTCGATGTGTTTCTCCTTCATGGCACCAGGCGGGTCACATCGCTATTTCAGAGTCGGAACGGTGTACAGCCAGCCACGTCGAATCGCCCACTTCTCGATCTCGACACCGACGAAGACCAGCAGCGCCAGCCCGCAGGCCAGCAGCAACGCCGACGGCGCGATCGACTGCGTGCCGAATACCGTCTGCAGCCACGGCGTATAGATCAGCAGCAAGTGCAGCGCGACGCTGGCGACGACCGCGATCAGCAGCATCCGGTTGCTGGCGAAGCCGATCGAAAACAGGCTTTCGCGCTCGGAGCGGATGGCCATGACATGCGCGAGCTGGGCGTAGGTCAGCACGGTGAAGGTCATCGTCTGCGCGTGCACGCCATTTTGCAGCGCCCAGTAGCAGGCATAGAGGCTGACGCCGCCGATCAGCAGGCCAGCCCAGAGAATGTGCTGCCACACGCCCTGCGCGAAGATCGTCTCCGTGCGTGGCCGAGGCGGCCGGCGCATCACATTGGGTTCGGCCGGCTCGCTGGTCAGTGCCAGCCCCGGCAGGCCGTCCGTGACGAAGTTCACCCAGAGGATCTGGATCGGCGTCAACGGGATCGGCAGACCGAGGAAGGGCGCGAGAAAGATGGTCCAGATCTCGCCGGCGTTGCCGGCCATCACGAAGCGCACGAACTTGCGGATGTTGTCGTAGATGCGCCGACCTTCCCGCACGGCGCCGACGATCGTTGCGAAGTTATCGTCGAGCAGCACCAGGTCGGAGGCTTCGCGCGCAACATCGGTACCACCCCGACCCATTGAGACGCCGATGTCCGATCGGCGCAGTGCGGGCGCATCGTTGACGCCGTCGCCCGTCATCGCAACGCACTCGCCCCGCGCCTGCAGCGCCTCGACGATGCCGATCTTTTGCGCCGGATCGACGCGGGCGTAGACCTGTATCCGGTGTACGCGATCCGGCAGGGCCGTCGCGTCGATATGCGCGAGTTCCGCCCCGGTCATCACTTCGGACTGCGGCCCGGCAATGCCGAGCGAACGAGCGATTGCCAGCGCAGTGGCCGGATGGTCGCCGGTGATCATCACCGGCACGACGCCGGCACGCATGCACTCCGCGACCGCGGCGCCGGCTTCGGCGCGGGGAGGATCGATCAGTCCGACCAGGGCGATGAGTTGCAGCCGGTCATTCAAATTGCTGATCGACTCGCCACGACTGGCTGGCCGGGCCGCCAGCGCCAGCACGCGCTGACCGGCTGCGGCGATGCGTTCCGAGCGCTGATTCCAGTCGCCGACATCGACGTTGATGCACGACGGCAGCACTGCTTCCGGCGCCCCCTTGACAGTGAGCAGTACGCCGTCGTCGACCGCGTGCAGTGTCGCCATGCGCTTGCTGATCGAGTCGAACGGCAGCTCGGCGATGCGCGGCGCCGCGGCGCGCAGTTCATCGACGTCGAGGCCATCCCGCGACGCCGCTTCGACCAGCGCGATCTCGGTCGGGTCGCCGATCCATTGGCCGTCGGGTGAGCGCGATGCGTCGCTGTTCAGCGCAAGGATCTGCATTGCGCGGTCGCGCTCGCGGTCGTCCACGAGTTCGAGGGATTCGACACGCAAGCGGTTCTCGGTCAATGTCCCCGTCTTGTCGCTGCAGATGACCGTGACCGATCCGAGCGACTCGACGCACGGAAGGCGCCTGACCAGCGCCCGCTCAAGCGACATGCGGTGAGCGCCGAACGCCAGCGCGATCGACACGACGGCGGGCAATGCCTCGGGGATCGCGGCAACCGCCAGGCTGATGGCCGTGAGGAACATCAGCGCCGCCGGTTCGCCGCGCGACACGCCGGCGGCAAAGATCAGTGCGCAGATTGCGAGCACGATCAGCGCCAGCCGCCGTCCGAAGCGCGCGAGCCGGTCCTGCAGCGGTGTGCGCTGTTCGCCGGCGGATTCAACCAGGTGCGCGATGTGGCCGAGTTCCGTCTCGGCACCGGTCGCCACGACGAGCCCGGTGGCGTGGCCCGCTGTTACCAGCGTTCCGGAGTACGCAAGGTTGCGTCGGTCGGCGAGCAGAACTTCCGGCGCGAGCAGCGCTGCCGCATGCTTGTCGACGGGCACGGACTCTCCGGTCAGCGCAGCTTCCTCGATGCGCAACGCCGCGTCGTCGACCAGCCGCAGGTCCGCCGGAACCTTGGTGCCGGCCTCGAGCCAGACGACGTCTCCCACCACCAGGTCGGCGGCCGGGATCTCGGTGCGGCCCCCGTCACGGAGAACGCGTGCTCGCGGCGCCGACATCGCGCGCAGTGCGGCCATCGCCTGCTCGGCGCGCCATTCCTGGCTGAAGCCGAGGATCGCATTGAGCACGACGATGGCAAGGATTGCGGCGGCCTCGACCGGCTCGCCGATCGCTGCTGCGACGAGGGCGGCGACGATCAGAACGCCGATCATGAAGTCGGCGAACTGGCGCGCGAACATGGCCAGAACGCTGGTCGGCGCGGCTTCGGGGAGCAGGTTCGGGCCGTCGCGCTGCAGGCGGGCCGTTGCGTCTGCCGTGCTCAGACCTTCGCGACGGGACCTGAGCGCCGCAAGCGCTGCGTCGGCGTCGATGGCGTGCCAGGCAGTAGTCGCGGGGGAATCCGCGGCTGACGCACTCCCAGGCGGCGCGAATGGCGGGCGAAGGTTCACGGCAATCCAGTCCGAGGATTTCGAGCCTACTGGCGCGGCCGCCGTCAGCCCGTGACGTGCGTCGAATCCGGCCCCGATTTACAGATCCTTACAACCCCCTCGCACGCAAGCAACGCACCGTTCCTACAGTGCGTCCCGTACCAACCCGTTTTGAAAGGAACACTCGATGAACAATGACAATCGGTCGGCCGCGACCGCGGCACCTACGACGACCCGTCGCGCGCGGCGCAGGGCCATGCTGGGATTGGGCATGACCGCGCTGGCCGCTGCCGGTGCGCTGGCGGCGCACCGGCATGCCGATGCCCACCCGATGGGTTTCGGTGGACCCGGCCACGGATTCGGTGGCTGGCACGGCGGAATGGGCGACATGGACCCGGCCGCGCTCTCCAAGCGCATCGAGGCGATGGTTGCCTTCAGGCTCGCCGATATCGACGTCACGCCGGAGCAGCGCGACCGCATCGCCACGATCCTCAAGGGCGCTGCCAATGACTTGCAGGCGAGCCGCAAGCAGCACATGCAGGCGCGTCGTCAGTCGATGGAGTTGCTTGCTGCGCCAACAATCGACCGCGCGCAACTTGAGAAACTGCGTGTCGAGCAGATGCAAATGGGCGAGAACGCCTCGCGCCGCATGCTGCAGGCGCTGATGGACAGCGCCGAAGTGCTGACGCCGGAGCAGCGCGCCAAGCTTGCTGAGCGCTTCCAACGTCGCATGCCGCCGGGCGGCTGACCCCTTACGCCGCGGCCCCGGTACCCGTGAATTCCGGCGGCTCCCCCTCCGTCTCCCGGCATTCGCCGGCGGCCGCGGCACCACCTTCAATCCATGCAGTAGATACGTCGCATGCAGCGGCTGCTGATGATCGATGACGACGCGCGCCTGGCGGCGATGGTGCGTGACTATTTGGCTGCGTCCGGATTCGTGGTCGACATCGCCGGCGATGTCGCGAGCGGCGTTGTCGCCGTGCGCAGCGCTTCAGTCGACCTGCTGATCCTCGACCTGATGCTGCCTGACGGCGACGGGCTCGACCTGTGCCGCCGGCTGCGCGCTGAAGGCGTCGACGTGCCGATACTGATGCTGACCGCAAAGGGCGACCCGATCGATCGCGTGATCGGACTTGAGATCGGTGCCGATGACTACCTGCCGAAACCCTTCGAGCCGCGCGAACTGCTGGCACGGGTCAAGGCTCTGCTGCGTCGGTCGCAGGGCCCGTCGGCCTCGCAGGGGCTGCGCTTCGGCCGCCTCGAGATCGATCGTGATGCACGCGTGGTGCGTGTCGACGGCCAGATGCGCGCGCTGACGTCGCACCAGTTCGACCTGCTGGTCGCGCTGGCCGAGCGCGCGGGTCGCGTGCTGACGCGGGAGCAGTTGATGGACCTGGCGCGCGGCGAGGTTTTCGAGGCTTTCGATCGCTCGGTTGACGTGCACATCGCCCGCATTCGCGCGGCGATCGAGGATGATCCACGCCATCCGAAGCGCATCATCACGGTGCGCGGTGCCGGCTACGTATTCGCTCGCGCTCAGGAGGCGGCGTGAGCAAGGGTCACATGTCGCGCCCGCATCGCCTGTACTGGCGCATCTGGTTCGCGATCCTCGCGACACTCGCGCTGTTCGCGCTGCTGGCCGCTACTGCCTGGCATCTGACGGGTGAACGGGGGGCTCCCCCCAACATCACCGGCTTCGCCGAGCTGGCAAGCGAGCTGCTGCCGGCGGCAGACGCGCCTCGCGAAGCACAGCAGTCCGCGCTCGATCTCTGGAAGCAACGGCTCGGCGCCGACTTCGCTCTGTACTCGGCCGATGGACTACGCATTGCAGGCACACAGGACGAGCTCGTTGCGCTGTCTCCGCGCGAGGGCGCCCCGGAACATCACGTGATGACTCCCCGCAGCGGGCCGGCACTGGTGTTGCAGCTGCCGGATGGCCGCCGGCTGCTGATGCTGCGTCCAGGCCGGCCGCCGCCGCCGGGCCCGGTGCTCACCTTTGCGCTGATCGCGCTGGCTGTCGGTGTCGGCGCTTTCCCCGTCGTGCGGCGCCTGACACGCCGGCTCGAGCGTCTGCAGGCCGGCGTCACCGAATGGGGCGGCGGAAAGCTGTCGACGCGGGTGCCGGTGCAGGGGCATGACGAAGTGGCGCAGCTGGCACAGGCGTTCAACGAGTCGGCCGCGCGCATCGAGCAGCTGGTCGACGCTCACAAGACGCTGCTGGCGAATGCATCGCACGAACTGCGTTCGCCGCTGGCGCGGATTCGACTCGGCGTGGAGCTTTTGTCGAGCGATCCGTCGCCGACGCGACGCGCCGAGCTCGCGCGTGACATCGGCGAGCTCGACCAGTTGATCGACGAGATCCTGCTAGCGAGCCGACTGGACGGTGGCGTGGCACCGGAACGTGAGCCGGTCGACCTCACCGGGATTGTGGCCGAAGAGTGTGCGCGCGCCGATGTGCCGCTGCAGGCCGAGACGGTTCAGATCACCGGCAGCACGCGCCTGCTGCATCGACTGGTACGAAACCTTATCGACAACGCGCGGCGATACGGAGGAGGTCGGGTCGGAGTCGAACTGCGGAGCATCTCCGCCGCGGCCGAGATCGATGTGATGGACCGGGGGCCGGGGGTGACGGAAGCCGACCGCGAGCGCGTGTTCGAGCCGTTCTACCGCGCGGCGGGTGCCAGCGAAGCCAGCGGCGGCATCGGGCTGGGTCTCGCGCTGGCGCGACAGATCGCCCGCCAGCATCGTGGCGAGGTGCACTGTCTGCCGCGTCCTGGCGGCGGCAGCATCTTCCGCGTGACCTTGCCGATCGACGAGCCCACGTCGGCCTAGTCGCCGAGCCAACCCTCGGCGCGAGCGCGCTTCGCCGCCTCCGCGGGAGACACGCCCTCCTCATACAGGTCCGACCAGCGCGTCTCATCCAGCATCTCGTGCGAGCGCATCACGCTCCAGCCGAGCTCTGAGCACACCGCCGCCAGCCACTCGAACAGGGTCATCGAAGTCTCTCCTAAAGGGTTGTGCGCTGGAGGTCCTCCAGCCAGAGGATCTCGCAATCGCGATCGCCGGCGGAAGTCGAGGTCGAAGCGACTCGACCCTGCGGATCGCGCACGTTGACGAGCTTGCCGCGCAGCGTGACAAGCTCGCCGATGCGCACTCGACGCAGCCGCTCGTGGACCGCAGGCGTGGCCGGGATCACGTGGATGTTGGTGATGAACGGAGCGAGCCTATCGAACTCCTCCGGCGTCATCGCGTCACGCGGTCGTGCAAACAGCGCTCGCAGTCCATTGGACACCCCCTCGTGGGTGAAGCGGAAACGAGCGACGTTCGCGCTGTCGGTCATCGGCCCGAAGCCGAGGCCGATGTCATGCGTCGAGGGCCGCAGCCCGGGGATCCAGTTCGCGAGAGACTGGTACGGCTTGAATCGCTCGATGTTCAGCACGCGGCCGCGGGCCTCGAATGTTGCAACGGGAATGAGCGTGCTGTCGTCGGCGGTGGTGATCGATGTGGCGGTGTCGACCCGGTTCACGAGGAAGGCGCCGGGATCGGAACGACCCGGCGGCACGTTCACCGAACCCGGCTGGTCGAGCCAGGCAGCCACAGCGCCGACTATGCCGATGGCGAGGGCGGCCAGTGCAGTCGCATCGCGCAGCGTCATGTGGAAAGTCGAACCAAGCGAGCCACGTTGCGCGGAGGCCCGCTGCACTGACCGCGCATCAGCCGCGCGGGCATTGCCTGACCGACGGCGGCAAGCGCGGCCTCGCTAGATCTGGTTGCCTTCGAACGTGTTGCAGGCCGAAATCTGCCCGCTTTTCATGCCGGTCATGAACCAGCGCATGCGCTGCTCGGAGGTGCCGTGGGTGAAGCTGTCGGGCACGATTCGGCCTTGGGTGCGGCGCTGAATCGTGTCGTCGCCGATGGCCGATGCTGCGCGCATCGCTTCCTCGACATCGCCGGCCTCGAGCAGCTTGCGGTTCTGAGCATGATTGGCCCAGACGCCTGCCAAGCAGTCGGCCTGCAATTCCAGGCGGACCGTCAGTGCGTTGTACTGCGCCTCACTCATGCGTTGGCGGTACTCGTCCATCTTCTGCATGATGCCCAGCTGGTTCTGCACGTGGTGACCGACTTCGTGGGCGATGACGTACGCCTGCGCAAAGTCCCCAGGAGCCTTGAAGCGCTCCTGCAACTGGCGATAGAACGCGAGGTCGATGTAAACGCGCTGGTCGAGCGGGCAGTAGAACGGGCCCATCGCGGCCTGTCCGGTGCCGCAAGCAGTCGGCGTCGCACCGTCGAAGATCACCAGGCGGGGTTCCTGGTAGTTCTTGCCCAGCTGCGCGAACAGCGTGTTCCAGGTCTTCTCGGTATCCAGCAGAACGCCCGACACGAACGCACCCAGCTGATCCGAAACGGGGCCCTGCTTGCCTTCAATCTTCTGCGGTGCGACCTGTTGCTGCACGGTTTCGACCGTGCTGGCGAGGCCGAGGAGCACCCGCGGATCGATGCCGAAGAACATCCCGATGACCACCAGGATGATCATGCCGAGGCCGCCGCCAACCAGGCCGCGACCTCCCCGGCCCATACCGCGTCGGTCTTCGACGTTTGAACTCTGTCCTTCCGTACGCATGCAGGCCCCCGCCGGTGAGTGCGGGAGCAAGCATAGCCGCACGACCGATTACTGGTTACTGGTAACGCTCCGTGGGCTTGTAGCGTTTAGTGTGCCCGGGCGGCCCCCAGTAGCTGGCCTGCTGACCGTAATGCCCGTAATAACGCGGTGTGTGGCCGTGTGGCACGACCACGCGCGGCGGCGGCAGGTAGCCGCGCGGGTAACCACCTCGCGGGGCTCCGACCCAGACTGGAGCCGGATAGATGACGGGCGGTGCCTGATACACGACCGCGGCGGGTGCGTAGATCACCGGGGGCGGCGCATAAACCACCGGTGGATACATCGGCGCCGGTACATACACCGGAGCCGGCGGGTAAAAAGGCCGGTAGGCCGGCGCGCCGATGCGAAAACCGAATTCGGGCGTGCTGACCGTCACGGAGACGTTGCCTCCGTAAGCCTGGGCCGCCAGAGGCGCCGCAGCCGCGATCAACAGTCCAGCAACCAGAGACAGCCGTTTGATCATGGTGGATCTCCTTGTGTGACAAGAGATCCAACGACCCAGCCGCCGCGGACGCCGACGCGGACTCGTTTCAGGTTGTAACGGCGCTCAGTTCCTGCGCAGGCGCAGCACGCGCATGTCGCCGCGCTCGCAAGGCCGGTCGGTGTAAGTCACCCGGCCACCGGATTCGCAGCGGAAGACCATGTCGTGGACCGCGGGCAGTGGTGCAGCGGGGAGTTCGACCGGGGGCTCCGGAACGTCCTCCACGGCGGCCCAGGCCGGCGGACCGGCCTCAGTGACCTGAAAGTCCGCCACCGCCGGAATCTGGGCGGCACGAAATTCAATCAACGGACTCAGCAGGATGACCAGGTGCCAGATCAGTGCCAGTGCGATTGCACCGCCCACCGAGAGACTGAGGACGTGAAGGGAGAGATCGACGCGGAAATCCGAAGTGATGGCGTGCATGGGGCGGCCTGCAGTGCAACATGCGAATTATTGCCCATCCGCGGGAGCGGCCGGCCGCAAATCCGCGGCGAGCCGTCACACGATGAGGGGATCAGGCGACCGCGAGACCCTGGCGGTACGACAGCCAGACCGCGAGCAGGTCGCGCTCGCGTTGCCGTGTCATCTTGCCGGCGCGGCGCTTGTCTGTGGCCGATGGAATGCCGGCCTCGAGTATGTCGTTGAGGGTCACCGCCATCGGGCGGGTCTTCAGCCCGCTCGCCTGAGCGCGTGTCGTGTCGATCGGTGTGGAAGCCACGCGTCGCGGAGTCGTGCGACGGCACCCAGAGCGGCAGTTCGATCCAGGGCTGCACGCCTTCGCGCTCGAGGAAGCGCTCATCGACCCACTCGACCTCGACCTCCTCACCGCAGATCCAGCGGCAGGTGTCGAGCAACTCGACGAAGCTTGCTCCTTCAATCGGGCCGGTGCCGTTGAACGCCCCACTGGCGCGGCGGGCCACCAGGCGCAGGATCAACGCCGCCAGGTCACGCGCATCAATGAACTGGATCGAGCGCTCCGGGTTGCCGGGGGCGAGTACGCGGCCGCCCGCGGCGATGCGCCAAGGCCAGTAGGAAAACCGGCCAGTCGGATCATCCGGGCCGACGATCAGGCCCGGCCGCACGAGAATCGACCGCGAGCCGAACACCCGCGCGACCGTGCGCTCGCATTCGGCCTTCATCGCGCCGTAGTTCGTGCTGGTCACTGCTTCAGTGTTGTGGCCGACAATCGAGGCGAGGCGATCGGTTTCGCGGATCGGCGGCTGGGAGAACGAGGCATACGCCGAAACGCTGGAGATGTAGGACGTAGCGATCACAGCTGTCGAACAGCGCGGCGCAACTGAGCTCGACATCCTGCGGCCGGTAACCGCAGGTATCGATGACTGCATCCCAATTGCCGTTCATCAGCAGGTGCAGGTCTTCGGTGCGATCGCCGACGATCCACTTGACTCCGGGGGGCCACCATTGGCGCGACAAGCCGCGGTTGAACACGGTGACTGAATGGCCCTCGGCTAGGGCCGCACTCAGCAGTGCCTGCCCCAGGAAGACGCCGCCGCCGAGGATCAGCAGGTTCATGGCCGTCGATCTTAGGTCGCACTAAGAAATCCGGCCAGTCATTCGGACTACCGTTCAACCAGTCAAAGCGACGAGTGGTCGCTCGCGTGACTAACGTCAAGTCGACTGCGTTTGTGGTCAGGCGCGGGGCGGTCGAGGCGAAATGGGATAATTTCCCGTGCAGGCGGCGACCGTTACGCTCAGCCAGACGATTCGCAGGTTCCAGACGCCTTGCTGCCCTTTGACCGGCCCACTTTCCAGCGCGCTCCCCGCAGATTGCTGCGCGACGGCCGCTGGGCGAACGCCCGCGTCGAGCGTGCCGATATTGCCGGCCGCCGCTGGGTGATCAAGGATTTCGCGCCCCGCCGGTGGTGGGTACGCAATTCGATCGGGCGTCTCTTTGTGCGCCGTGAACTGGCCACGCTGCGTTGCCTGCACGGCATCGACGGAGTGCCGCCGGATGCGTTCCGGCTCGACGCCCATGCGATCGCTTTTGGCTACATCGATGGCGAGACCTTGGGCCGCGTCGAAGCCGAGAAACAGACCGCCGGGTATTTTTCCGCGCTGGAAGCATTGCTGCGCGAAATCCACGCGCGCGGCATCGTGCACCTCGATACGCGTGGCACCGGGAACGTGCTGATGCGGACCAATGGAACACCGGCGCTGATCGATTTCCAGTCGGCGATTGTCTACCCGATGGATGCCGGCGTCATGGCGCCGCTTCCTCGAGCAGGTCGACCTGACCGGTGTCTACAAGAAATGGCTGCAGCGCGACCCAGCCTCGATGGGGCCCGAGCGAGCAGCGCTCAACGAACGAATGACTCCGCTGGCGCAGGTTCTGGGTGCTGCGCGGGTATGCTGGCGCACGCAAGACGCATCCCGCCAAGGCTCGTCCCACGGATGCTCCGTAACGACATGCTCACTTCAATCCGTTCGTTCTTCAACAACCCGGGAGTGCGCCGCACTTACGTTCGACTGCGGGTGCCGCTGGCCATCGTCGCGATCGCGGCGGTGTTTCCGTTCCTGCGCCGCGACTGGCTGCTCGCGGGTTTCGTCGTCTCGATGTTCGGCGAGTTCATCCAGCTCTGGAGTTTCGCCTCGCTCGACAAGAACTCCGACCTGGCGATCCGCGGGCCGTATGCGATGGTGCGCAACCCGATGTACCTCGGGCGTTACTTCATCCTGCTCGGCTTTCTGATGCTGCTGGGCTGTCTGGTGGATTCTCGTGGTGTACACGGCGGTCTACTGGTTCTACATGGACACGCGGGTCGAGCGCGAGGAAGCCCACTCTGCGTCCGATCTTCGGGCCGCGGTACGACGAGTACTGTGCGCGCGTACGACGCTTCATTCCCGGTGCCGCCGCTTGCCCGGGCAGCCGGTCGCGTACTGGAACTGGAAACTGTTCCGGCAGAACAACGCCGCGATGAATCTGCTCGGCACGCTCGTGGTTTGGGTGGTGGTTGCCGGCTGGCTGCTGCTGCGCTGAGCGGCTCGGTCGCGGCCTCGCCTCCTTGATACAGCGTCCGGATGAGCCCGGGCGGGATAGGCGCTTTGCCAGTCGCGCGGCAGCATTCGCTGTGCCGCGGTGAGCAGGCGTTCCCGGTCCTGTCGGATCCGTGCATTCTCCCTTCCTTGCTCTGCGGTGCGGGCTGCGGCGCGGCGCGTTCCTCGGTGCCTGCGTCCTCAGTCTGCTGCTCGTCGCCTGCGGCGGCGGAGACGGGGATGGGCCGCCGCCGACGAGCGCACAAAGCCTTGCGTCAAGCGCGTCCCCGGCCGCAGCCAGCGCGGCCATAACGGGTTTCTCACCCGACCTCCGGCGCACCGGGCAGCACGATCACGGTCAACGGCTCCGGCCTGAGCGGCGTCACCTCCGCACGCCTGGGCGGAACCGAGGCAACCTTCCGCGCGACGTCAGACACCACGCTGGAAATCACGGTGCCAGTCGGTGCCAGTACGGGCCGCATCGAACTCGATGCAACCGGCCGCGTCGTGCTTTCCGCCACGGACTTCACGGTCGTGGCCGTGCCGACGATCACGACGGTCGCGCCGACGACGGTGCTGCCGCCCGCGCGCATCACGCTGAGTGGCAGCGCACTCGATGGGGTGCGCGAAGTGCGCCTGAATGCGCTTACGTTGACAATTGCCAGTCGCACACCGACAAGCCTCGCGGTCGATGTTCCGAGCGGCGCGGCCTCCGGAACCTTGACCGTGGTCGACACGGCAGGCGTCGCGCGGCCGCTGTCACAGCCCATCACGGTCACCGGACCGCTGTCGATCAGTTCGTACTCACCGGCCTCGATCGTCACCGGACAGACCTGACGGTGACGGGCACGAACCTCGATCGTGCGCAGTCGATCGTGTTCGCCAACGGCTCGACCGCGGCGATTGCGGCGACGCACGGGTACGACGTCGCATCACCGCCACTGTGCCGGACGGCGCCGGCAGCGGCGTCTTCCGCGTCCGCGGTAACCTGGACGACGAGGTGCTGTCGGTAGGTGCGCTGCAGGTCATCCCGGCGATCCGCGTCGATGCCAACGCGGTCTATCGCGTCGCCGCTGCAGGCCAATCGCGTCACGGTCACTGGCACCGGCCTGACGGAAGTCTCCGACGGTCCGGGTCGGCAACTGCAACGGCGACAATCACTGCGAAGTCGGCAACGCAGACTCGTGTTCATCGTGCCGTCCGGGCTCGCGTGCGGTGCGATCACGCTCGAGTCCGCGTCGCAAGCCGTCGGTCGCGGGTGGCAGCGTCGTGGTCGGCAGCGGCTGCGTGGCGACGGTGGCCGGCGTCGAGTTCGCGCAGGTGCTGTCGCAGGGTCCGAGCGGATGCGCGCCTGCGCCTCGTGCCAGGCAAGGAAACCTGGGTGCGCGCCTGTACGTCGTCGTCGTCGCAGTCGAAGGTGCCGGCGCCGCTGGTGCGTCTGACCGGCTACAACGGCGCGGCGATTCTGGGCACCGTCGACATGGCCGGCCCGACCATGCTGCCGGTCGTCCGTGGCGCGATCGTGCCGGACGCCGTGCGCTACAACGAGGCGCAGAGCTTCAACGTCGAACTGCCAGCCACCTGGGTCCGAAGCTGGACTTTCGGTGCGCGTCGAGGTCGATCCGATGCGTCAGCTGGGTGCACCGATCGTGGTCGACGCGACTCCGGCGGTGGGCCTGGGCTACACGCATGGAGATTGTGCTGGTGCCCGTCGTCTCGGGCGGTTTCGTGCCGACGATGCCGACCGCCGCGGCAGTGCGTCGACGAGATCACGCGGCGCTTCCCGATTCCCGCATCCAATATCACGGTGACGGTGCGGCAGCCCTACACGCTGACGAGCGTCGCGGACGGCCTCGACACTTCGACCGAGTGGCAGAACGCGCTCAGTGAATTGAACCAGCTACGTGCGATGGAGGCCGGTTCGAACACCCGCTTCTATTTCGGGTCGTGCGTCGCTCAGGCGGCGGGATCGCCGGGATCGGCTACGTACCGGGCCGAACGGCACTCGGCTGGGATTCGAACGCCGGATGGCAGCGCACGATGTCGCATGAACTGGGACATAACCTGAGTCGTCCGCACGCGCCGTGTGGCGGCGTCGCCGAGCCCGGATCCGAACTATCCGTATGCGGGCGGCGTGCTGAGTGGCAACTCCGCTGATGGATTCGGTGCCCACCGCGATCGACATCGTCTCGCCCACGGGGCTAGACCGACATCATGGGCTACTGCAACGGCCCCTGGTTCTCGGACTACAACTACCGCGAGATGCAGCGGTACATGGAAACGCAGGCCAGCCTTGTCGCGGCGCAGATCGCGGCCGACGGGATCGAACAGGACCTGGTGCTGATCAGTGGCACGATCGGACTCGACGGCCTGCAGCTCGCGCCGGTCCAGGCGATGCGTGCCGTCGCAACGACGGGTGGTGGCGAATACACGTTGCGGCTCGTGACCCGCGACGGGCGCATGTTCGAACACGCGTTCGACGCGGAACTCGTCGATCATGCCGTGCCGCCGGAGCGGCAGTTCGCGGTGGCTGTGCCTGACCCGGGCACTGCTATCGCGCGCATTGAAGTCCTGCGCGGCAGCACGCCGGTGCCCGCGCGTTCGTCCGGCCTGGCGACGGCGCAGCGCGCCGTCGGGCCGTCGATTGAACGGCTGCGCGGTGTCGACTGGAGCGAGAGCAACGGCAGGTTGCGCGTGCAGTGGGACACTGCGGCCGCCTCGCACGTCGCAGTCACCTATGTGGCGTACGGTGTGCGGACGGTGCTTGGAGTCAACCGCATCGGCGGCAATGGCCGAGATTCGACGTCAGCGAGCTTGCCGCGCGGGCGGTCGCTTCGAGATCGCTCTGACCGACGGCCTGAACGCCCGCACGGTGCAGGCACGTCGCTGACCGCGTGGAGGCCGGGCTGGTGTCCCGGGCTCCAGGGCCTCGTCGCCGTGAACTCTAGGGGCTGTCGGCGAGCAGCGGCTCGACTTCCGGATGCCGCTGCACCCAGCTCCGCACGTAGGAGCAGACGGGCAGCACGTCCATGCCGTTGTCGGCGGCATGCTTGAATGCCGCCTTCACCAGTGCCGACGCGATGCCACGTCCTTCCAGCTGCGCGCGGCACCTCGGTGTGCACGATCATCATCGTGTCGCCGTGCATGCGGTAGTCGGTGCGGCACAGCATGCCGTCGACGACTGCCTCGAAGCGCATCGCGGCCGGGTTGTGCTGGATCGCCAATGCCGTTTCCGTCATAACGCCTCCGATGACCGGCAAAAAGCTTACCTGCCTCGGCGATGCGGTGTCTGCAAGAAAGCAGGAATATTGGTGCGGACCAGCGAGTCCTCGCGCTGCGGCGCTTCGTGGCGCGGACGTGCGGCCACTGGTCGCGGTGGTTTCGGACGACCGGCCAGCGCGTGATGCGCCCTTTGCGGCAACGCTGGCGGGGGCACGTTGGGCGGGTTTGCCGCGCCCGTGTGGAGCCGGGGCCGAACCGGGTTGCGCAGGTGGCTGGACCCGCGGCCCGGCGGCTCGCGATGGCTGCTCGCGCCGCGCGGGCGCGCGCTGCGGTTGCCGTGCAGCGCCGGCGGGCTTGCGACCGCCATGCGACGGTCGCGGCGGGCGTTGGTCGAGATCATGCGCCGCGCCGGCCGCCGGCTCATAGTTCGGCACCGTCATGCGCGGGATCGGGCGCTTGATCAGGCGTTCGATGTCGCGCAGCAGCGATTCCTCGTCGCGACTCACCAGCGAGATCGCTTCACCGGTCGCGCCCGCGCGGCCCGTGCGACCGATGCGGTGCACGTAGTCTTCCGGCACGTTCGGCAGGTCGAAGTTGACGACGTGCGGCAGTTGCTCGATGTCGAGTCCGCGGGCCGCGATGTCGGTGGCGACCAGCGCCTGCAGTTCGCCGCGCTTGAAGTCGGCCAGCGCACGCGTGCGCGCGTTCTGGCTCTTGTTGCCGTGGATCGCCAGCGCAGTGACGCCGTGCTTGCCGAGGTACTCGGCCAGGCGGTTGGCGCCGTGCTTGGTGCGCGTGAAGACCAGCACCTGGAACCACTGGTTGTCCTTGATCAGGTGCGCGAGCAGCTCCGACTTGCGCGGTGCGCTCGATGCTGATCGCACTTCTGGTCGACCGCCTCGACCGTCGAGTTGCGCGGCGTGGCCTGGACCGAGACCGGATTGCGCAGCAGCGTCGCTGCCAGCGTCCGGATCTCGTCCGAGAACGTGGCCGAGAACAGCAGCGTCTGCCGCTGCTTCGGCAGCTGCGCAAACACGCGCTTCATGTCCGGCAGGAAGCCCATGTCGAGCATGCGATCGGCTTCGTCGAGCACCAGCACCTCGATCTTCGACAGGTCGATCGTCTTCTGGCCGACGTGGTCGAGCAGGCGGCCCGGCGTGGCGACGACGATGTCGACCCCGCGCTTGAGCGCATCGAACTGCGGCCGGATCGAGACGCCACCGAAGATGACGGCGCACGTGGCGTGCACATGCTTACCGTAGTCGCGCACGCTTTCTTCGACCTGCGCGGCGAGTTCGCGCGTCGGCGCGAGGATCAGCACGCGCGGTGCGCGAGTGCTCGCGCGGCGCGTGGCCTGCTGCACCTAGGCGCTGCAGGATCGGCAGCACGAAGGCGGCAGTCTTGCCGGTGCCGGTCTGCGCGCCGGCCATCAGGTCGCCGCCCGCACAGCACGACCGGGAATCGCCTGCAGCTGGATAGGCGTGGGCTGGGTGTACCCGAGGTCGGTGACCGCGCGTACGAGTGCCTCGGACAAGCCGAGGGCTTCAAACGATGAATTCAAACGAAACTCCTGAGCACGGCCTGCGCGAGCTTTGACTCGCCGAACCGGTTCAGGCAGATGCAGACTAGGGAAAAAGACTTCGAGGGAGCGTGTTGACAACCACGATGGACGGGTGCGAACCGGAACCGACGCACCGCAATCAGGGGCGAATAGTACACGAAGTCAAGGACTTGGCGGACCTACAAACCGATGTCCATGCCCCAGAGCACTGCGATGCCGATCAGCGCGAACACGACCGCAGCCAGTCCGTTCATGACGCGCTTGGGCAGCTTCTCGGCGGCGACATTGCCCAGCAGCACGGCAGGCACGTTGGCGATCATCATGCCGATCGTCGTTCCCGCGACGACGGCGACCAGCGCGTCATAGCGCGCGGCCAGCGCCACGGTCGCAATCTGCGTCTTGTCGCCCATTTCGACGATGAAGAACGCGATCAGCGTCGTACCGAACACGCCGAAGCGCGACGGCTTCTCGGACTCGTCATCGAGCTTGTCGGGGACCAGCATCCAGAGCGCCATGGCGATGAAGGACAGCCCGAGCGCCCAGCGCATCGCCTCCGGGCCGATCGTGCGCGTGAGCCAGGTACCGACCGCGCCGGCGAGGAAATGGTTCGCGAGCGTGGCAAACAGGATGCCGAAGATGATCGGCCACGGCTTGCGGTACTTCGCGGCCAGTGCAAGCGCCAGCAACTGCGTCTTGTCGCCGATCTCGGCGAGGGCAACGACGCCGATGGAGATGAGAAAAGCTGTCAAGTCCGGAGTCAGAAGTGGAGTGCTCGCTCTTGCCAAATGCAGGTCTGGCAGAGCGGGCGCAAGCGTACACTTCAACGATTCGTCTCTCAGCGAGTGACCGCTGCCCGCGGTCCCCGAACTCGGGTCTTCTCGCTCATCTCGATGACACTCCTCACGCCCTGGCGCGCGACTCTGGCTCGCACGTTCAAGCGGCTTTTCCCCGGACGCTTCGCCGTCGCCGGCATCGTCGTCGTCGCCTATCTCGCGGTGAGTCTGCTTACGCGTGTCGGACTGGCAATCTTCAACGGCGAGGCGACCGAGTTCATGCCCGGGCGCGTCGCCGGGTGGCTGCTGATCGGGCTAGCCTACGACCTGGCGGCCGCAACGTTCTGGCTGCTGCCGATCGCGCTGCTCGCTTGGGCTTGGCCGGCGGGCCGTGCGCGCCGGGCCTTCGGTGTGGCGGCGATCGCGCTGGCCACGGTCGCATTCGGCATCTTCGTCTTCACGGCCGCATCGGAATTCGTGTTCTGGAACGAATTCTCGTCGCGCTTCAACTTCATCGCGGTCGACTACCTGATCTACACGCGCGAGGTGATCGGCAACATCCGCGAGTCGTATCGCATGACTCCGATCCTGCTGGGGCTCGCAGCCGCGACGGCCGTTCTCGTCGCGCTGGCGGTGCGGCCGCTCTGGCGCGCTGCACAGGCAGCCGGTCCCGGCTTCGGCCGGCGATCCCTGCAGATGGCCGGTTACGTCGCGGTGGCGCGTGGCGTCCTACCTGCTGGTTCCGTCGACATGGAAGGAATTCTCAAGCAGCGTCCAGTCGCAGCAGCTGGCCGGCAACGGACATTGGGAGTTCTTCCACGCCTTTAATTCCAACGAGATCGACTACGACCGCTTCTATGCGACGGTGCCGATCGAGCAGGCCTACAAGGAGCTGCGCGGCGAGTTCACCGACGCCGGGCCGGTCGAGTTCACCGGCGACGCCGGACTGCCGATCGAGCGCGTGATCCACGGTGCCGGACCGGAGAAGCCGCTCAACGTGGTGCTGATCTCGGTCGAATCGCTTTCGGCCGACTACCTGGGCGCGTTCGGCAACGCGAAGGGCCTGACGCCGCAGCTTGATCGCCTGGCGCGCGAGGGACTGCTGTTCACGCAGGTGTATGCGACGGGCACGCGGACCGTGCGCGGGCTCGAAGCCCTGGCCTTGTCGCTGCCGCCGACGCCCGGCCATTCAGTGGTCAAGCGGCCCAACAACGAGCATTTGTTCACCGTAGGCGAAGTCTTTGCCGAAAAGGGCTACGAACCGCTCTATCTCTACGGTGGCTACGGCTACTTCGACAACATGGAGCATTTCTTCGGCGGCAACGGCTACACCGTCATCGACCGCACCGCGCTCGACAAGGCCGACATTCACTACGAGAACATCTGGGGCGTGGCCGACGAGGATCTCTTCACGCTGACGCTGCGTGAACTGGATAGACGCCACACGGCCGGCACGAAGTTCTTTGCGCACGTGATGACGACGTCGAACCACCGGCCCTATACGTACCCGGCGGGCCGCATCGACATTCCTCCCAAGACCGGCGCCGACGGTGCCGTGAAGTACACCGACTGGGCGATCGGCGACTTCATCGAGCGCGCGCGCAAGCATGCCTGGTTCGACGACACGGTGTTCGTCATCGTCGCCGACCACTGCGCAGCGTCGCGCGGCAAGACCGACCTGCCGCTCGACCGTTTCCACATCCCGCTGCTGATCTACGCCCCGAAGCACATTGCTCCGGCGCGCATCGACACGATCGCCTCGCAGATCGACGTCGCCCCGACCGTGCTCGCGCTGCTGAACTTCAATTACGTCTCGCGCTTTTTCGGGCAGGACATCCTGAATGAAGGGCGCACGCACCAGCGCGCGGTGATGGCCAACTACCAGACGGTCGGTTACTACGAGCACGGCATGCTGGTCGAGCTGCGGCCGCAGCGGCGCGTGCGCGTCATCGATGCCGCGAGTGGCCGCGAGCTGCCGCCGAGCGACGAAACCCGGCACTTCACCAACGAAGCGATCGGCTATTACCAGGGCGCGAGCAACGCCTTCCGCACCGGGGCCTTGCGCATGCCCGGCCATCTCCTGCCGCGGCCCGTCAAGTGACGCGGCCGATCCGGTAATCTGCGCGCCTTTTCGCGCTTCCTGTTGCAATGGCCATGGCTCAATACGTCTACACCATGATCCGCGTGGGC
Organism: uncultured beta proteobacterium; assembly: GCA_963791235.1. GTDB lineage: Bacteria > Pseudomonadota > Gammaproteobacteria > Burkholderiales > Burkholderiaceae_F > JALORV01. Next base: position 804,615 of record CAWBRW010000029.1, read on the forward strand.
AAGATCGTTCCGCCCAAGCGCGAGATCCTGAAGAACATTTCCCTCAGCTTCTTCCCCGGCGCCAAGATCGGCGTGCTCGGGCTCAACGGCTCCGGCAAGTCGACGCTGCTGAGGATCATGGCCGGGCTCGACAAGGACATCGAAGGCGAGGCGGTGCCGATGCCTGGCCTTTCGATCGGCTTCCTGCCGCAGGAGCCGCAGCTCGATCCCGCCAAGACGGTGAAGGACGAAGTGGAGGCGGGTCTCGGCGAAGTGATGCAGGCCAAGCAGAAGCTCGAGGAGATCTACGCGGCCTATGCCGAGCCCGACGCCGACTTCGACAAGCTCTCGGCGGACCAGGCCAAGTACGAGGCGATCATCGCGACCTCGGGTGCGGACGTCGAGCACCAGATGGAAATCGCCGCCGATGCGCTGCGCCTGCCACCGTGGGACGCGTCGATCGCCAAGCTCTCGGGCGGCGAGAAGCGGCGCGTGGCGCTGTGCAAGCTGCTGCTGTCGAAGCCCGACATGCTGCTGCTCGACGAGCCGACCAACCATCTTGATGCCGAAAGTGTCGACTGGCTCGAGCAGTTCCTGTCGCGCTTCCCGGGCACCGTCGTGGCGGTGACGCACGATCGCTACTTCCTCGACAACGCCGCCGAGTGGATCCTCGAACTCGACCGCGGCATGGGCATCCCGTGGAAGGGCAACTACAGCTCGTGGCTGGAACAGAAGGAAGAGCGGCTCGAGCGCGAGGCCAAGTCCGAGGTGGCGCGCATCAAGACGATGAAGAACGAGCTGGAGTGGGTGCGCCAGAACGCCAAGGGCCGCCAGGCCAAGAGCAAGGCGCGATTGAAGCGCTTCGACGAGCTGTCGTCCTACGAGTACCAGACCCGCAACGAAACACAGGAAATCTTCATCCCGGTGGCCGAGCGGCTCGGCAACCAGGTGATCGAGTTCAAGAACGTCAGCAAGGGCTACGGCGACCGGTTGCTGATCGACAGTCTCAGTTTTTCAGTTCCTCCCGGCGCGATCGTCGGCGTCATCGGCCCCAACGGCGCCGGCAAGTCGACGCTGTTCCACATGATCACCGGGCAGGAAAAGCCCGACGGCGGCGAGATCGTCATGGGTCCGAGCGTGCAGATCGCGGCGGTCGAACAGACACGCGAATCGCTGCCGAACGACAAGTCGGTCTGGGAAGCGATCTCCGGCGGGCTCGACATCCTGCAGGTCGGCGCTTCGAGATGCCGTCGCGCGCCTACCTCGGCCGCTTCAACTTCAAGGGCGGTGACCAGCAGAAGATCGTCGGCAACCTCTCCGGCGGCGAGCGTGGCCGCCTGCACCTGGCGGCGACCCTGCTCAAGGGCGGCAACGTGCTGCTGCTCGACGAGCCGTCGAACGACCTCGACGTCGAGACGCTGCGCGCGCTGGAAGAAGCGCTGCTCGAGTTCGCCGGCTCGGTGCTGGTGATCTCGCACGATCGCTGGTTCCTCGACCGCATCGCCACGCACATCCTGGCGGCCGAAGGCGACTCGCAGTGGACTTTCTTCAACGGCAACTACCAGGAGTACGAAGCCGACAAGAAGAAGCGCCTGGGCGAGGAGGGCGCCGCGCCGCACCGGTTGCGCTTCAAGCCGCTGACGCGGGTGTGACGGGCACGCGTACTGCTCCAACCGGGCATCCGCACAGACCCTAGCTTGCCTCGCCGCGCTGGCGGTCGTTAACTACGCTCCCACCCGGCGCGCGGTTCCTCGCGAGGCATGTTTTACGTGAACCCGTGAGATTGGATCCGAGAATGAAACAGTTCAGCAACTCCAGGCGACTGGCGGCGACGCTCCTCGGCGTGGCTATCGGCCTTCCACTCGCGTCGGCCACTTCCGCCCAGACCATCATCGACGAGTGGAACGACGTCAAGGCGCCGGCGGCTCCGGCCTTGAAGCCGGTGAAGGTCGAGCCCAAGGAAACGGCGCTGTTGATGCTCGACTTCGTCAAGCAGATCTGCGGCCCGCGCCCGCGCTGCGTCGCTTCGCTGCCCAAAGTCCAGGGACTGCTCACGAAAGCTCGTGAGGCCGGCGTGCTGGTGGTTTACAGCATGGCCGGGCAGCCGATCACTGACACGCTTCCGGATGTCGCGGCGCGCCCCGGCGAGGCGTCGGTCACAAGCGGTCCGGACAAGTTCATGAACACGGACCTCGACAAGATCCTGAAGGAGAGAGGCATCAAGACCGTTATCGTCGCCGGTACGTCGGCCGAGGGCGCCGTGCTCAACACGGCGGCCGGGGCTGCGCTGCGCGGGTACAAGGTCATCATGCCGGTGGATGCGGCCTCGTCGACACAGCCCTACAGCGAGCAGTACACGGCGTGGCATCTTGGCAACTCGCCCCGCGTTGGTCCTCAGGTCACACTGACGAAGATCGATCAGATCAGCTTCTAGCGAGAGCACCGCTCCGGCCACCGGCAGGTGCGACGCCGGGGTGGTTTCGATCCTCCCCGCAGAAGACGTCTACGAGACCGTCGCTACTGAGCTAGGCCTGCGTCGCGCCTGTCGGTCTTGCAGCAAGCAAGGCCCCGGTTGCAGCACCTATGACGAGCGCGGGCACTGCTGCCACGATCCCGAGCAGCACGGCAGACTTGCCAACGCATTCCAGATACGAGCCCGTGACGCAGTACGCGCCGGCCAGCACGAGGGAATAAAGCAGCAGCGACAGCAAGGCGATCAGCGCACCGCGGAGCGCGCCTCCCACGCGCGTGACGACGCTTCGCCGCCAGAGAGCGTGCGCGCTCACAGCGGCGGCGAGCGCAGGCACCAGCACCGTCAGCGCGAGGCCGCTCCATCCGGAGCGATGCGTCGCGCCGAAAACCAGGAAGGCGCCGAGGCCGAGGAGCGCGGCGGCGGCCGAGAACCAGATCGAGGCGTGCGTCGCGCGTGGCATGCAGGTGTAGGTTGTCGAACGAGTCGCAACACTAGCGGATCTGGGCCCGCCTTGCCGCGGTGCAGGCGGCGCCTCTTTCCGACACACAAGGCTGACGCGGCGACGTGTCGCCGGATAATTGCCACATGACCGTGCAACCGGTGCGACTGATTCGCGACGCCGCGGGTGTGCCGTGCAGCGACCTCTATGGCGATGTCTACGCCAGCCGCGATGGCGCGCTGGGTCAGGCACGGCATGTCTTTCTCGGTGGCAACGACCTGCCGGCGCGCTGGGCTGGACGCGAGCAGTTTGTCTTGCTCGAAACCGGCTTCGGACTCGGGACGAACTTCCTCTCGACGTGGGCTGCCTGGCAGGCTGACGCCCGGCGCCCGCGCCGGTTGCATTTCGTTTCGGTCGAGAGGCATCCGCTGCCTGCCGAGGATCTGCTCGCGGCCGCGCCGCCCGAGTTGCTGTCCCTGGCGCAACAGCTGGCGCAGCGGTGGCCGCTTCCCATGCCGGGATTGCATCTCATCGAATTCGAGGGTGGCGGGGTCCGCCTGACGCTTGCCTTCGGCGATGCGCGCACGATCGTGCCGCAGCTCATCGTCGGCGCGGACGCGATCTACCTGGACGGTTTCGCGCCAAACCGCAATCCAGCGATGTGGGAGCCGGCATTGATCAAAGCGATCGGCCGGTGCGCGCGCCCGGACGCAACGCTGGCAACCTACACGACAGCCCACGTTGTGCGTAGCGCGCTTGTTGCCGCAGGCTTCGAACTCGAGATCCGCCCCGGTTTTGGCCGCAAGCGCGAAATGCTGACTGGCCGCTACCGGCCAAAGTGGCGGGTCAGGCGCCACGAGCCGCCGGCGCCGTACGCCGGTCCGCGCTCTGCCGTTGTCGTTGGCGCCGGGCTGGCCGGAAGTGCGTGTGGCGAGGCGTTGGCGCGACGCGGATGGTCTGTGCAGGTGCTCGATTCGTCGCCGCAGGAGGGCGGAGCATCGGCGCTGCCGTGGGGCCTGATGCACCCGCAATTCGCCGCTGATGACAACCTTCTCGCACGCTTGACCCGTGCCGGCGCGGCGCTCGCCGAGGACGCGTTGCGCCGCACGGTGCGCGACGGCGCGACCGCTGCCGGACGCGTCTGGCAGCGTTGCGGTGTGTTCCAGCAGGCGAGCGACGAAGGTGAGGCCGCGCGCTGGCGCTGCACGATCGAGCGCCTGCAACTGCCGACCGACTACGTCGCCTGGCTTGAACCGGTCGCTGCTGCCGGGCGGCTCGGCATTGCGCCGGCGCGCGGCGGACTGTGGTGGCCGGCTGGGCTGATGGTGTCACCGCCGCGCTGGGTGCAAGCCCTGCTGCACGCGCCCGGCATCACGCGCCGAAAGGCGAGTGTCGGTGGCATCGAGGCTGCGGGCGAAGGGTGGCGCGTCGTGGCGGTCGATGGCACGACCCTCGCGTGTGCAGCGGTCGTCATCGTCGCGGCGGCGAACGATGCCCCGCGCCTGCTCGGCGCATCGATGCTGCCGGTGCTGGCCGTGCCGGGCCAGGTCACGCTGTTCGACGCCGAAGAACTCTCGGGCCTGCGTGCGGGACTGGGCGGCGATGGCACGCTACTGCGTGCACCCGACGGCATACTCGCCGTCGGCGCCACGTACGAGACAGCCGTTGGCACGGTCAGTGCGCTGCTCGACGAGCGGGCCGCGGATCGGAGCAACCTTGAGCGCCTGACCCGATTGCTGCCTGTTGCCGTTGATGCGCAGGTCGTCGGCCGGTTCGCCGGGACACGCTGCGTCGCGCGCGATCGATTGCCCTACGTTGGCGCAGTGGTTGATGACGACGGCGTCGCGGCGCAGGCGGCAGCGTTGCGCGGGGCCCACTTCGAGGATCTGCCGCGACGTTCCAATCTTTATGCGTCGTTTGCACTGGGGTCCCGGGGGCTGAGCTTAGCGACGCTCGCCGCAGAACTGATTGCGGCCCGGATCGAAGGCGAGCCGGCACCGATCGAGCGAGATCTCACCCACGCCATTGATCCGGCGCGGGTGCTGCTGCATCGCCTGCGCAAGGGTCAACTGCGACCGCCCGCCGTGCAGCCTGCGCGCTAGGCTGCCACGGCTTGACTGGCGCTCCGGCGGCCCCATCTTTCTGAAATTACCCCTGTGGCACGGCGGAGAAAAGAATATGGACGTTCGTGGTGTCGTTCGAACGACACGAGGCATCGAGACCAGCGACGGCGCCGGGGTCCGCCTGCGTCGACTGATGGGCGGCGGCGGGGCGGTGCCGTCGATCGATCCGTTCCTGATGCTCGATTTCTTCGACACACCGAACGCGAGCGACTACCTCGCCGGATTCCCGGAGCATCCGCACCGGGGTTTCGAAACGGTCACCTACATGCTGAACGGACGCATGCGCCACCGTGACAACCACGGCGGTGAGGGCGTTATCGAACCCGGCGGCGTGCAGTGGATGACCGCCGGGCGTGGCGTCGTCCACTCGGAGATGCCGGAGCAGACCGAAGGGCTGATGCGCGGCTTCCAGCTGTGGGTCAATCTGCCGGCGCGACTGAAGATGACGGCACCGGCCTACCAGGAGCACGGCGCCGAGCGGATGCCGGTCGAAGAGCGCGAAGCCGGCGTGCGGGTCAAGGTCATCGCCGGCCAGACGTCTCTTGGAACGCGCGGGCCGATCTCGGCCGAGGCGACGCAGCCGATCTATTTCGACATCGAGTTGCCGCAGGGCGCCGAGTTCACCGAGCCGGTGGCGGCCGACCGCGCGGCATTCGTCGTCGTGCACGCCGGCCACGTGGATGTGGCAGGGCAAGTGATCGAGGCCGTCGGCCTGTCGCAGTTAGGCGCTGGCGATACGGTCAGGCTGCGCGCCGTGGGCGGAACGGCGCGGGCGCTCCTGATCGCCGGCAAGCCTTTGAACGAAGCGGTCGCCTGGTACGGGCCGTTCGTGATGAATACGCACGCCGAAATCGTGCAGGCGATCGAGGACTACCAGGCTGGGCGCTTCTAGTGCGTTGCCGCCGCGCCGCGGACCAAGCCGCGGCGCGGCGTCTGAAACTACTCTTCTTCTTCCTGCTTGCGCTTGGCGGCGAATTCGGTCGCGAGCTTTTGCTGCAGTGGTGGCGGGGCCTGCTCGTAATGCGACAGGTTCATCGTCCAGGCGCGCCGCGACCCTGCGTCATTGCCTTCAGGCGCGCCGAATAGCCCTCGAGTTCGCCGAGCGGCGCCTGGCCGTCGACGACGAGGACGCCCGGCCCCATCGCCCGCGTGCCGGTGATCTGGCCCCGCCGCGACGACAGATCGCCGGTCACGTCGCCCATGTTCGACTCCGGTGCCTCGATCTCGAGGTTGACGATTGGCTCGAGCACGATCGGCCGCGCCTTGTTCAGCGCATCGAGGAATGCCTTGCGCCCGGCGGCGACGAAGGCGATTTCCTTGGAGTCCACCGGGTGGTGCTTGCCGTCATACACGGTCACGCGCACATCCTGCATCGGAAAGCCGGCCACCGGGACCCGACACCAGCACGGACTCGACACCCTTCTGCACCGCGGGGATGAAGTTGTACGGAATGACGCCGCCCTTGACCTGGTCGACGAACTCGAAGCCGGCGCCCCGCGGCAGCGGCTCGATGCGCAGGTAGACCTCGCCGAACTGGCCGGCGCCACCGGTCTGCTTCTTGTGCCGCGCATGGCCCTCGGCGTTGGCACGCGATCGTCTCGCGGTACGGGATGCGCGGCGGCCGCGTGTCCACCTCGACCTTGTACTGCTGCGCCATGCGCTCGAGCGCCGAGCGCAGGTGCAGCTCGCCCAGGCCGCGCAGCACGGTCTCGTTCAGCACCGCGTCGTGCTCGACCACCAGCGTCGGGTCCTCGGCCGTCATCCGGTGCAGCACTTCGGAGATGCGCTGCTCGTCGCCGCGGCGCTTCGGCGCGATCGCGACACCGCTCATCGGCGTCGGGAACTCGAGCGGCCGCATGTGGATCTGGTCCTCGTCGTGCGAGTCGTGCAGCACGCAGTCGAAGTCGATCTCGTCGACCTTGGCGACCGCGGCGATGTCGCCCGGCACCGCCGTGCGGGATCTCGACGGTCTTGCCGCCCTGCAGCATGAAGAGGTGGCCCGACCTTGAACGGCTTGCGGCCGCTGCCGATGAAAAGCTGCGTGTCCTTGGTCACCGTACCCTGGTGGACGCGGAAGACACCCGAGCTTGCCGACGTACGGGTCGACGACGACCTTGAAGACGTGCGCCAGCACGTGCTTCTTCGGATCGGGTTCGGAGCGGAATTCCTCGACCGGCTGGCCGTCGACGATCTCGCCCTTGTAAAAGAGCGGCGGATTGCCTTCGGCCGGGTTCGGCAGCAGTCGCTCGAAGATCTTGATCAGCTCGTCGATGCCGGCGCCATTTTTGGCGGAGACGAAGCACACCGGGATCAGGTGGCCGTCGCGCAGCGCCGTTCTCGAACGGCGCGTGCAGCTGCTCGGCCTCGATCGCCTCGCCCTGCTCGAGGTACTTGGCCATCAGTTCCTCATCGACCTCGATCACCTGGTCGACCAGCGCCTGGTGCGCCTCGGCGACCGACGAGAAGTCGGACTCGCCATCCGGGGTGAAGAAGCAGTCGACGACGCGCGTGCCACCGCCGGCCGGCAGGTTGATCGGCAGCACTTCCTTGCCGAAGGCCGCGCGCAGGTCGGCGAGCATCTGCGGCAGATCGACGTTCTCGGCGTCGATCTTGTTGACGATGAGCAGGCGACACAGCTTGCGGCGCCCGGCCCAGTCCATCATGCGCGAGGTGATCATCTCGATGCCGCTCTGCGCATTGACGACGATCGCGGCGGTTTCCACCGCATCGAGCGCGCCGATCGACTGGCCGATGAAGTCCGGAAAGCCCGGGCGTGTCGAGCAGGTGGACACGCGTCTGAAGGAAGATCGAGGTGCAGCACGGAGGTGCGCAACGAGTGCAGGAAGGTCTTTTCCAGTCCGTCGAAGTCGCTGACCGTCGTCCCTTTTTCGACACTGCCGACGCGGGGATCGCGTCCGGTCTGCGCGAGCAGCGCTTCGGCGAGTGTTGTCTTGCCTGCACTGCCGTGGCCCAGCAGGGCCACGGTCCGCAGGTTCTCCGTCGAGTAGGGCATCGCGTCTCCTCGGCAGTGATTGTTCTGGTGCGAAGGACGACGTTACGCTGCGGCGCCGACGCTGTCAGCCGGTCAGGGCCGCGGCGCACCGTCGGCTTGACGTTCGACAAGGTGCAGCACGCCTTGGAAGAGTGCAAAGTGGGCTAACTACGGGTCGTGGCCGCTGTCTCTCGGGCGCGCGGCGCACCCTCAACTCTGAAACCTCCCGCTAGCTCACGGCTCTGAAGTGGCGCACAAAGAAGCGGCCGGCCGAAACGGGCCTCCGCGGCCGGCCGTCAGCGGCGGGATCAGCGCAAAGAGGTGGTCGCCGGATTCTTCGCGACCTGCGTGGCACCGACCTTTGCCGACTGGGCGCGGTCGGCAATGACGACGACCGGATCCATGCGAACCAGAGGCAAGTTAGCAATCTCGCGTTCCATTTGTCGCGATTGCAACGCATAGGCACCGAGAAGTGACGTGCTCAGCAAGGCAACGACGGCTACGGCGATTCTCACGGTCAGTGTCTTGCGTGTCATGGGGTGCTCCTTCTGCGGCAGGGCGACAGTGCATCGCCGATGGACGCACTGTAGGGAGCGCAGCCCTGTGCAGTCACGCGATTGCGACGAACTGCGCGAATCGCGTCGCAAGTTGCAGAAATCAGGGCCGCTGCAGAGCGAGCCCGGTTCAGGCGGCGACGAAACGGCGCCCGCGCCGATGAACACGGGCACCTCCTTCAGGGCCCCCGCTTCGGCGCCCAACAGGCTCGGTCAGTGTTGCTTGACGTGACCGCGGCGGGTGTCGATGTCCGCGTCGAGGATGCGGCGCGCGGCGTCAAAGGCGTCGCGCGCCGCAACGAACGCGTCTTCGTCAGTCTGCCGGGTGATCGCGTATTCCTTCCCTTTGACGTGGACATCCAGGCCGACCTTGTATTGCCGTGCAGTCGTACTGTGGCGGGCCTCCGACGTCACCGCGACATGCAGTTGCGTGATCGACGGGTGGAACTTCGCCAGCTTGGCGGCCTTGTCCTGGATCGCCTGCTCAAGCGCCTCGGAACGGTCCATGTGGTGAAACGTGATCTGGATGGGGAACGTCATGGTCATCACTTCGAATGGGCAGAACACCCACTTTCATCGTGGTCCACCCGCCGAGACAGGCGTTGATGGCGGTCAACGCCCGAAGCCCGGCCGCGCTCGTTTCCGGTGCGCCTGGGTTATCCCCGCTTCAGCTTCATGCGCAGGTCAGCAGCGCGGCCGCGGGCCTTCCACTCGGCGAGTTGCTCGGCGTCGGTCGAGGAAAGTCATCGTCTCTCGCCGGATCTCGCGCCGCAGCTTGTGAAAGTTGGCAAGCCGGTCGGGATGCACGCCCGCTCGAACCGCACAGTCAGGTTCGTCGGTGTGGGTGCAATCGCGGAACCGGCATTCCCGCGCCAGGGCCGCGACGTCGGTGAAGCTCGCCTGTAGACCCTGCTCGGTACTGTCGATTTCGAGCCCGCGCAGCCCCGGCGTGTCGATGACGCATGCACCTCCGGCGAGGCAGTGCAGCGACCGCACGGCCGTCGTGTGCCGACCGCGGCTGTCATCTGCACGTACGGCCCCAATCGCCTGGACCGCCCGTCCGAGCAGTGTGTTGGTCAGCGTGGACTTTCCCGACGCCGGATGATCCGAGCATGACGAGGGTCTGGCCGGGCTCGAGGTAATCGGCGCAGTTCCATCGCCGCACTCTGGCAGAACGTGCATCGACGGCGTGGACAGGAACGCTCGGCGGCACTCGTCGATGCAGATCGACGATCTTGTCGGCAGCCGAGATCGGCGAGATCCTGCTTGGTCAGCACGACGACGGGCCAGACGCCGGCAGATTGCACCATTGCCAGGTAGCGTTCGAGTCGCCGCAGGTTGTGATCACCGTCCAGACCCATGACGAGCAGGGCCGTGTCGACATTGCTGACCAGGCACTGGCGAGCACCGTCGGATGCACGGCGCGCGAGCTGGGTGACCGGCGCCATGCGCGCAGTCAGCCAGTGGCCGCCGTGCGAGTCGGTTTCGGCCAGCGACCCAATCGCCGACGGCCAGCTGATCGCCGAGAGTGACGAGCTCACGCGCCAGGGGCGGCAGCGGTTGAGCGCGCCGTTCCGATGAGCGCCATCGTGCACGACGACGCTGTCACGATGGACTTCGAGGATGCGCATCGCGACTGCCGTCAGAGTCGATCTGCGCGAGATCGCCTGTGCGATCAGCAGATTGTAGCCGATCGGCCGCAGCCGATCGTGGAGGTCTGAATTCATTTCAGTTTCCGAATCGAGCGAGCGCAACAGCGCCGCGAACACGACACGCGTGCAACGGCACGCGACCAGGGTCGATGCATGGCCGGCCGCTGGCAGCGGCCGATTCGGAAACGTCCGAGTCAGCGCCGGGTCGGCCGACTAGCGAACAAGATCAGTCTGTGGACATGCGCGCCTCCGGAGGGAAGTGGCGCTCAACGAGCGGGGACGCAGTGTTGTCGCCGAGGCAGACCTGCGTCAAAGCGCGGAAAAGCCGGAGTGCGTGAGCGTTGCGGCAGACGCAATCGCAGCGCCGAGGCACCGACGGTTGGCCGGCTGCGATAGTCAAGGCGCGGGTGGGGCTGTGCCTGGCCGTCACGGATGCCGCGACGTCGGCAGGGCCGTGTCGCCTTGTCGGGCTTCTCGGCCGCCTTTCGCTGGCGCTTTTCTTCCTGCTTCTTCTTCTTGGCCAGCTCGCGCTGGCGCTTTTCGAACGAGTAGTTGGGTTTCGCCAAGTCGGTGACTCTCCTTAACAGTGTGCGCGAGTGTCGCGCATATAAAAAAAGACCGCCACATGACGTGGCGGTCTTTTGTGCAAACCAGCCGACCTTAGATCGGCTTGATCTGCGTGGCCTGCGGGCCCTTGGCGCCCTGGGCTACCGTGAACTCGACGCGTTGTCCTTCCTGCAGGGTCTTGAAACCCGCAGACTGGATTTCCGAGAAGTGAGCGAACAGGTCCTTGCCGCCGCCTTCAGGGGTGATGAAGCCGAAGCCCTTGGACTCGTTGAACCACTTGACCGTACCTTGTGCCATTTTGAAAAACGTCCTTGAAAAATGATGGATAACTAACGCTGGCAGGAACGTCCTGCTGCGTGCAAACGATCAAGTACGTAAACCGGGGAACAAGGCGCGGTCGGATGCTGAAATGACCGGCACAGGGTAGCCAATGGACTAACGACACTTAAACGAAAGCAGTGGGACGGTACGCGCTTGTGGCACTTGTCCAGCCGCCGTTGCCGGAGGCCGGTCCAGGACGTGCCGGCCTTCGGGGAGCGGTTCTGCCTTGCGATACTTCGGGTCCATGCAGGCCATCCTGGCGGTCACGATCCCGTTCTTCGCGCTGGTCTTGTGCGGTTATCTGGCGGGCCGCTGCGCGCCTGCTGCCCGAGGCGGCGATACCGGGCCTCAACATCTTCGTGCTGTACTTCGCGCTGCCGTGCATGCTGTTTCGGTTCGGCGCATCGCTGCCGGTGGCGCAGGTCATCAACCCGGTGGTGCTCGTCATCACGCTGATCACGGCGATGGTGCTGGTGTTCGCAACGATCGCGCTGACGCGAACTCGGACGCCGTGCCGATGAAGGATGCCGCACTGGGCGCACTGACGGTCGTCTGGCCCAACACCGGTTTCATGGGCGTGCCGCTGCTCGCCGCGTTGCTCGGTCCGTCGGCGGCCGGGCCCGGTGATTACCACGCTACTGGTCGATCTGTTTTTCACCAGTTCACTATGCATAGCAATCGCGCAGATCGCAGGCCATGGTGGCAATGCCGGCACGCGCATCGCACTCGGGCGGCTGCTGAAGGGCACGCTGGCCAATCCGCTGCCTGCCGCCATTGCGTTCGGCCTGGTGTTCTCGGGGCTGGATTTGTCGTCTGCCGGGGCCGCTCGACACGATCGTGAAGATGCTGGGCGATTCGGCTACACCGGTGGCGCTGTTCACGATCGGCACCGTGCTGTGGCGCGCGGGTCAACATGTGCATACACGCACGCCGGTTCGCCTGTTCCTGCCGCTCGCCCTGGCGAAGCTCGTCGTGCACCCGCTCGCCGTGCTGGCGCTTGGCGTGGCCGCGATCCGGCTCGGCGCGCCGCTGTCATCGTTCGCGCTGACGGTCATCGTGCTCGCGGCGGCCCTGCCCTCGGCCAGTTCCGTATCCCTGCTGGCGGAGCGCTACGGTGCCGACAATGGCCGGATCACCAGGATCATCATCAGTTCGACGGTCATCGCGTTCGTGACGTTCACGCTGCTGGCGTGGCTCTTCGATGCAGGTCCGCAATGACGACTGCGGATTCGGCGCGCATTTGACCTGAACGGCATTGCGCTTCGTTCGGGGCATTAGCCTCCGCGTGGCCAGTTCTCCTGTCATGTTGTCGGTACGCCATGTCGCCCACATCCCGTCCAGCTTCGCGCTCAAGTCGACGAGTCACCGTTGCTCCGGCCGACGGACAACGTACCGCACTGGTCCTGCAAGGCGGGGCCGCGCTCGGTGCGTATGAAGCGGGTGTACTGAAGGCGTTGCTGGAACCGCCGGCCCGCCGCTTCGACATCGTCACTGGATGCTCGATCGGTGCCGTGATGGCGGCCATTGTGGTCGGCGGCCGCGACGATCCGTGCGTCCATCTCGATGACCTGTGGCGGCGCATGGCCATGCCGACGAATCCCTTCGTTCCCGGCATGTTCGCGAACACGTTTCCGGCACTCGGCGCGGCCGGGCTGTATCAGATCAATCCGATGTACTACGCCGCACCGCCGCTGGCGACCTATATGTACGAGGCGACGCCGCTCGAAAAGGCACTGGAGGAGTGGGTCGACTTCGCCCGGCTGCGCCGTTCGAAGACCGAACTCATCGTCGTCGCCGTCGACGTCAAGACCGGGCGCCTCGCGGAATTCTCGAACCGTCGCCGCATCACGCCCCGGCACGTGATGGCGAGTGCGAGCTTGCCGCCGGTGTTTCCGGCGGCGCGAATCGACGGTCACGACTACTGGGATGGCGGCCTGATCTCCAATACGCCGTTGCGCCCGGCACTGAATGCAATCGAACTCCTGAACCTCGCGGATCCGGGCGCCAAGTGGGAAATCATCGTCGTCGACCTGTTCGCGCCAATCACGACGCCGCCGCAGGACCTGACAGATGTCTTCCAGCGGGCCTTCGAGCTGACCTTCTTCGGCAAGTTCCAGCACGACCTCAAGCTCTTCGAGATGTACAACGCGCAGATCGACTTGATGCGCGCCGTCGACGCCGCGCTGCCGGCGCGCAGTGCGCTGCGTCGTCACCCGGCCTATGTGCGGATGAGCCGTCACCGCCGGGTTGACCGACTCACCGTGATCGGCGCGTCGCAGCCAGAGGCGATGGGCGGGCCTGCCGACTTCTCGCCCGACGCCATTGAACGTCGAATGGCGCTGGGCTACGCGGATGCGCGTCGCGTGCTTGAACGTGAGTCGGCGGCGCCGGCGAAACCCGCGAAGGCTGCCGGGCGCTGACGTGTCGTCATCGCATCGCATCGCGCCGCGATGCACTAGCGGGTGACAATACGGCCCCATGCTGCGCATCACCGAACTTCGGTTGCCACTCGATCATGCGGAGGCGGCGCTGCGCGCTGCGATCCTCGAACGCCTCGGCATTGTCGACTCGCAGTTGCGCTCGTTCGTCGTGTTTCGTCGCGCGGTCGACGCACGTCGCAAGGCGGCACCGGTGCTGGCGTACACGGTCGACTGCGAAGTCGCTGACGAAGAAACCGTGCTGACGCGCCGCGCCGCTGATCTGCATCTACGCCCGGCGCCCGATACCAACTACCGCCTGATCGGTCGCGCACCGATCGATTTCTACGCGATCCCACGGCCACGGCCCGTCGTCATCGGTTTCGGCCCGTGCGGCATCTTTGCCGCACTGGTGCTCGCGCAGATGGGCTTGAGACCGATCGTGTTCGAGCGCGGCAAGCGCGTGCGCGAGCGCACGAAGGACACCTGGGGGCTGTGGCGCAAGGGCGTGCTCAATCCGGATTCGAACGTGCAGTTCGGCGAGGGCGGCGCGGGCACCTTTTCCGACGGCAAGCTTTGGAGCCAGATCAGCGATCCGCGTCACCTGACACGCAAGGTCCTGACGGAGTTCGTGAGAGCCGGTGCGCCCGAGGAGATCCTGTATGTGGCCAAGCCGCACATCGGCACCTTCCGGCTTGTCAGCATGGTGGAGAAGATGCGCGCGGAAATCGAGTCGCTCGGTGGCGAGATCCGCTTCGAGCACAAACTAACGGATGTGCACATTGAAGGTGGCACCCTGCGCGGCATCGCGGTGTCACATCCGGAAGCACCGGGTGGCGAGGAGTGGACCGCCGACCAACTGGTGCTCGCGCCAGGCCACAGCGCGCGCGAGACCTTCGCGATGCTCTATGACCGCGGCGTGTTCATGGAGGCAAAGCCCTTTTCGATCGGCTTTCGCGTCGAGCATCCGCAGAGCATCATCGACCGCGCGCGGTATGGCCGCCATGCGGGACATCCGATCCTCGGCGCGGCGGACTACAAGCTGGTCCATCACGCGAAGAACGGCCGCTCGGTGTACAGCTTCTGCATGTGTCCGGGCGGGACCGTAGTCGCTGCGACGTCCGAACTCGGGCACGTCGTTACGAATGGAATGAGTCAGTACTCGCGCGCGGAGCGCAATGCCAATGCCGGCATCGTCGTGGGCATCAGTGCGTCGGATTACGCAGAGCCCGGTCATGTCGATGCACGCCATGGCGGTCGCGTGCATCCGCTCGACGGCATTGCTTTCCAGCGACACTGGGAACAACGCGCGTTCGAGCTCGGGGGCGGAGACTATTTCGCACCCGGGCAGCTGGTCGGTGATTTCCTGAAGCACCAGAAGACGAGTGAATTTGGTGCTGTACTGCCTTCATACAAACCGGGCGTGCGTCTGACCGACCTTGCGCATCCTCGCCATGGCAGCCTGCCCGACTTTGCGCTCGATGCCATTCGCGAAGCGATCCCCGCGTTCGAACGGCACATCCCGGGCTTCGCAATGCCGGACGCGGTGTTCACCGGTGTGGAAACTCGCACTTCTTCACCGTTGCGCATCACCCGTGGTGCGGACCTGCAGAGCCTCAATGTCCGAGGCCTTTATCCTGCCGGGGAGGGTGCGGGTTACGCGGGCGGCATCATGTCCGCCGGCGTCGACGGCATCGAGGTGGCCGAGGCGATTGCGCGCTCCTTGCTTGGTGACATGCCTGTCGAAGCGACAGCCAGCAGCTTGGCCTGAGCGCTGTCGGCCCAGCCCGCTGCGTTCGCCGCACTCAGGTGCGCAGCGAATGCCTGCGCCCGTGCACGGCGCTCGGACCGTGCAGCCGCAACGCGTCCGCCGTCCGGTTTGCCATGTGCGCGGCCAGCGGAAACACCACCCGAGTGATGTTGGTGTGACGATTCCACGCTGACGACGTGCATTCGTAGAAGGCGGCAACGTCGGCAAACACGCCCCAGCGATGACGCGAGCAGGCCGGGTCATCCGGCACGAACTGCACGAACGCTGGCGACCGACCGTCCCAGTCCGATCGACCGTCGGCGCGCACGCCGTAACCCAATGGCCGACCTTCGGTGCGCAGCGCGGCGACAGCGGCACGGGCGAGCGAGGCGTCGACGATATAGCTGTCGGTCGGCACCCAGGCGCCACCAAGCATGACTTCGGTATAGCTGTGGTCGACGAAGGGCGTGCGAGGTTCGAGCAATCCCCTCAGTATTCCGGCATTGAGATCAACAAACTGCTGCCGCGCCTCGATGCCGGCGGCGCGCAGCAGTGCCACGAACAGTGTCGACTTGGTGTTGCTGTAGCCGACGCCAGCGCGCAACACTTCGGCCGCCGACATCGCATACAACTGCGGGGTGAAACCGAAGCGCAGTCGGTCGCGCAAGTAATCGTGAATCGCAACCGCGCGTTCGCGCGTCGTGTCGCGGCCGGCGACAAGTGTCTGCGAGAGTTCGGTGATGCGCGGGTCCGTTTCATCGATCAGTACGCGTGCAAGTACCGGGTTCATCGACAGCAGCGGACCGATCAGCCATGCGGTACTGGCGTAAATGGCGCGACGGCGGTCAGGCTGAGCGGGGCGTGCGGGTCTGCGGCTCATGTCGGCAGTGTCAGGTTCGACGTTGAACTTTCGATGAATTCTTGACTATTGAAGTTGATCGGCAAAGTGCACAGCGTGCGATGAAAGTTGATCATGGCAAGCGCCGTCGAGTTCCCGCATCCGTTGCAGCGATCACGTCATTGCGCGAGACCGACTCCCCCAACGACATGAACGCTTGACACTGATAGCGCGATGTCGGCGAAATTCTGGTGGTTCGCGATAGGTGCATGCGCTGCCTTATGCTCGCCCCTCAGCCGACACACCGCGTGACTTCCTGTTCTTGATGACATCCGCCGCCGAATCTGTCATCGATTCCCCGATCGCCTGGTGGCGGCTGCTCGCGACGCTGGCGATGGCGACGCTCGGCGGCGTCGGCATGTGGTCGGTCGTCGTTGCACTGCCGGCCGTGCAGGCGGACTTCGGCGTCGATCGCGCCGGCGCGTCGTTCCCGTACACGCTGACGATGGTCGGTTTCGGCCTCGGCGGCATCCTGATGGGCCGGCTCACCGACCGCTACGGCGTCAGCGTGCCGCTGGCCGGGGCGACGCTCGCGCTGGCGACTAGGCTACGTGCTCGCATGCCATGGCGCCGACGCTCTTCATGTATGCGCTGGCGCAGGGTCTGCTGATCGGATTCCTCGGCAGCTCGGCCACCTTCGGTCCGCTGCTCGCCGACATCTCGCACTGGTTCGAGAAGCGACGCGGCCTCGCCGTGGCGATCGTGGCCAGCGGCAACTACCTCGCCGGCACGGTCTGGCCGCCGATCGTGCAGCACCTGATCGAGACGTTCGGCTGGCGCCACACGCACTTCATCATCGGCGTCGTGTGCCTGCTGACGATGCTGCCGCTGACGCTGGTGCTGCGGCGCCGTCCGCCGCACGTGGCGCACGGCGACCGCGGCGGCGCGCGCACTGCGGCCGCCGCCGGATCTCGGCATTTCGCCGCGCGCGCTGCAGACTCTGCTTGTGCATTGCCGGCCTTGCGTGCTGCGTGGCGATGTCGATGCCGCAGGTGCATATCGTCGCCTACTGCGGTGACCTCGGCTACGGACCGGCCGCCGGCGCGCGCATGCTGTCGCTGATGCTCGGCTTCGGCATCGTGAGCCGGCTGCTGTCAGGCTGGATCGCCGACCACATCGGCGGCCTGCGCACGCTGCTGCTGGGCTCGGCGCTGCAGGGCGTCGCGCTGGTGCTCTATCTGCTTCTTCGACGGGCTGACGTCGCTTTATGTCGTGTCGGCGCTGTTCGGGCTGTTCCAGGGCGGCATCGTGCCGAGCTACGCCATCATCATTCGCGAGTACTTCGCACCGCACGAAGCCGGCGCACGCGTCGGTCGTGGTCGTCATGGCCACGCTCTTCGGCATGGCGCTCGGCGGCTGGATGTCCGGCGAGGTGTTCGACCTGACCGGCTCGTACCGCGCCGCGTTCCTCAATGGCATTGCGTGGAACCTGCTGAACCTTTCGATCGTCATCTGGCTGCTGCGCCGGCCCGGCGCGCGGCTGGCGCGAGCGTGACGCGGCGGCTGATCAGTTCGGCTGCGCCGGGAGTTTCAGCCGCGTCTCGTCGATCGCGTAGCAGGCCAGCACGCGACCCGCGGCATCGAACAGCGCCTCCGCGTCCTCTTCGCGGACGATGCCGGTGCTGATGAAGTGGTCGGGAAAGCGCGACGTGCGGTAGAAGTAGCTGCGCGGCAGGCCCACGAGGTCGAGGTAGTGGATCTCGTAGGCGTAGCGGGCGAGTTCGCTGACCAGCCCAAGTCGTTCGTCCAGGTGATGCCGCACGTTGGTGCGCACGTAGGCCTGCATTTCCTCGCCCGGTATCAGGCGCACGGTCATCATGTTGGCGAGGTAGTCGCCGACGCGCGCCAGCGTCTTGCGCGCGAGGGCCTTCGCCTGCTCGCTCGGCGCGGGGCTCGATGCGCCCGCATTTCTTCGGCGATGGTGTCCCTGAGCCCGGCGGGCACCGCTGCGATCACGCGCTGCGAAACGTTCGCCCAGTTCGACGCGCGCCTGCTTGTACTCCGGCCGCCGGTCCTCGGGCAGATGCAGGATCTTTGCCGTGTGCGCGATGTGGCCCCACTCGTGCATGACGCGCGCGCCGAGCAGCAGGCGGTGATACGGCGGTGCCGCGCCCGCGCGCGCATCGAAGGCCGGCTGCTGCAGCTCGTAGACGACCGCGCGGCGCGCGGCATCGACATAGGTGCCGCCGCCGGTTTCGAGCACCGAACAGTGCGTCGGCAACGCATCGACGTCGCGCACGCGCTCGAGGAACTGGCGCGAGCGCTCGTCGATCGACGCGCAGGTCGGCATGAATGCTGGCCACGGCGGCTCGTCGTCAGCCTCGGCCAGCACGCGCCGCACGCGGATCGGGTCGTCGTGCTGCGGCGTCCACAGCGTGCCGCCGTTGCGGACCATGCACGATCGACATGGGCCCGTGACTGCAGCAGCCAGTCGCACAGATCGTCGAGCGCGCGTTTCCCGCTGGCGGGCTCGCCGGGGGCGTGGCGGCACGGCACCGCTTCCATTGCGCGCGCACGGCCGTTCTCGGCTGCCTGTGCCCAGCGCCATCAATTGCGGCTGCGAAGCCGCTTCGGCACGATACAAGTCTGCGCCCTCGATGCTGAAGAACGGCTCGGTCGGCTTCCTGCTGCCGGCGCGCGCAGCGGGTCGTGCAGCAGTTCGTCGATCCAGTCAAACGCCTCGGCCAGCGCGACGAACGCCGCCGCATCGGGACGCTCGGCGCGATGCTGGCCGCGTCGGCAAACGCCTGCGCGGCTCGCCGCATCGCGATCGAACCAGTAGCTGAGGTTGTAGGCGATGGTTGCCGGCACCGAGCGCAGCAGCGACAGGCGCTCCATGTGCACGAGCAGCGCGGCGACGTACTCGGGATGCGTGTCGAGGTCCGCAGTGTAGAGCATCGACGACGTGCCGCGGAACGGCTCGAGGTACGGCAGGACGCCGCGCGGTCCTCGGACGACGATCAGCAGGTTGGTCTGCCGCGGCGGGAACCACGACCGCGGCGCACGCGCGTAAAGGTCGGCGCAGCGTTGCCAGTACAGCGCAGAAGCCCTGCTCGAGGCAGCGCAGCTGATTCGCCGGTCAGCCGGCCTGTCGTGCAGCAGAAGTGCGGCGACGCGGGTTCAACACCGTGCTCGGTCAGCGCTTCGGCCGGAACCACGAACGCGTTGTCATGCGCGAGGCAGAAGCGCTGCACGCGTCGGCGAGCAATCGACCGCGGCTCGAAGGCATGGCTGCTCCCATGGCGCGAAACACTAGCATCGGCATGCGCCGGCCAAGCTGCGGTAAGGACGTCCGTGGACCGCCTTCCGGACTGAGCCTGCCTTGCCGGCGGCCCGATGCCGAGGGCTCGAACGCCCTGATGCACTGCCAAAACGCCCCGTAAACCCTCATCCGAACGTATGAGAAGCGCGCATTCTTCAGCGCTTGTGGCGCGGTCGAAAAACGCGGTGTTTTCAGAGGGAAAACCCCTCGCGAGCCGCCGGTCCCGGTCACAGGGTACGGTGCCTGCCTCATCCGTCTCCCCGATTTTTTCCGCGGCGGCCACGGCGGCACAGTGCGCTACCCGTCAGCAGTGGCACTGGGAGGAAGACGATGAACATGGACGTGACTTCAGGGATCAAGGCGAGAGTTGCCAAGGCCTTGTGCGGTTCCCTTGTCGTAGTGGCAGCACTCTCGCTAGCAGCGTGCGGTGGCGGAGGCGATGCCTCCACATCGGCACGCAAGCGGCGCGCCAGGCGCCGGCCTGAACCACCACGATCTCCGCGACGCCGACCGCGATGTCCGACGCCGAACGGCCCGGCGCCCGCTCGCAGTCACGTTCATGGCGATGGAGCCCAAGGGCAACATCGCGAGCGTTCGAATGGGACATCAAGGACAACAGCCCGGTCAAGGCCGGCCAGTCCGTCGAACATACCTTCGTCGAGCCCGGCTAGCTACACGGTCACGCTGACGGTGCAAGGACGCCGCCGGCAACTTCAATCGCGCCTCGGTGATGGTGAGTGTCAACGACGGCGGCACCTGCTCGATGGTCCCGGCGCGTTCAGCAGCACCGTCTGGCCGGCGATGAGCTCCGGTCGCAGCGCGCTGCCTGACCTGCCACGCCAGGGCTGCCGCCGTCGGTACGAACCTGGTGTTCGTGCGCGGGCGGCACCGAGCTGCAGAACTACAACGTGCTGCGCAACTACGCCAAGACCTCGAGCGACACGCTGCTGTCGAAGGTCATCGGTGGCATGAACCACACCGGCGGCAAGCCGTTCGTCGACGCCAACTCCGACGCAGTACAAGGCCTTGTCGGAACTCGTGCCGGTGATGAAGCAGGCCTGCACGAGCGGCATGCGCGCCGGTCGCAGGGCAGTTCTGGAACGGACGTCACGTTCGCCGACGACCAGACGGTGCTGGCCAAGGCGGCGGTGCTGTTCGCCGGTCGCAACCCGACCGCGGCCGAAGCCACGGCCGTGATGAACGGCGGCGCCCCGGTGCTGCGCGAGACGATCCGCAGCTACATGACAGGTCCGGCGTTCGACGCGCTTCCTGGACGAAGCCGGCGACAGCGATGTTCCTGTCGCGCGGCGTCACGGTGTTCGGCAACAACATGGGCCTGAACGCGACCGACCTGCCGACCGCGGCGGACGTCATCAACAACACGAACCTGCGCGGCCGGCGTGCGCAATCGCTTCCAGCACGCGATGCAGCGCGAGCCGGTCGAGCTGATGAAGTACATCGTCAAGAACGACAAGCCGTGGACCGACATGGTCGCCGGCAAGTACACGGTCGTGAACGGACTGCAGGCCCAGTACCTCGGCGGCCAAGGTCACGGGCACGTTCACCGATCCGACCAACGCCCCGGCCGAGCGACACCGAGTTCCTGCCGGCCGTGCTGCCGAACGGGCGCCTGCCGGGTGACCGTGAGCATGCCGGCGTGATCTCGACGCATGCCTGGCTGCAGCGCTTCCCGACGACGCCGACGAACCGCAACCGTCATCGCGTCTACATCCTGGCCAAGCAGTTCCTGGCCACCGATGTCGCGGCCCTGGCTGCGCGTCCGATCGACGACGGTGGCAACTTCAAGATGCCGACGATCGAGAACCCGAACTGCGCCGCGTGCCATTCGACGATCGATCCGATGGCGGCGAGCTGCCAGAACTGGCAGAAGAACAACCGCTACCTGCCGTTCCGTACCGCCGACGAGCAAGGATCATGCGCTGCCGAACGTCTATCGGACCAACAACTATCCGAAGGACAAGGACGGCAAGGCCTACTACGTCGACGGCGACAACTGGTTCCGCGACCAGCACGCTCCGGGTTACGACAGCATGCCGATGCCGGGCGGCGTGACGGGCAACACACCGCGCTGCAGTGGCTGGGCATGCAGGTGGCGGCTGATCGCGCGCTTCGCCAAGGGTGCAGTCCACTTCTGCGTTCAGGATGGTGTTCAACCGCGAGCCGCTGAAGGCGCCGCTCGACCAGACCAGCCCGAACTACGCCAACGCAGCTGGCCGCGTACAACGCGCAGGTCGAGGAGTTCAAGGCGATCGCCACGCGCTTCGCGACCAACCGCGGCAATGGCGCCTACAACGTCAAGGACCTGCTGGTCGACATGGTGACCAGCCGGTGGTTCACGGCCGAGAAGGCGACGGGCCTGAACGCCGACTCGCAGGGCCGAGACTCGCCGACGTCGGCAGCCAGGCGATGCTGAATCCGGCCAACCTGCAACCGCAAGCTGCTGAGCGTGACAGGCGTGGCCTGGAACCAGTTCAACAACCCGTACGCGGGCCAGGCGCTGAACTACGGCAACTTCGACGGCGGCCTGAACCGCTGGCGCGCGCCAACGAGTACACGATGGTGCAGACGATGATCGCCGACCGCATGATGTCCGAGCTGTCGTGCAACATCGTGATGACGGACTTCAACAAGCCGACGACCAACCGCCTGCTGTTCGCCGGTGTCACGCTGACCGACACGCCGGCCACGCCGACGGGCGATGCAGCGATCCAGCAGACGATCAAGAACCTGCACAAGTCGCTGCTGGAAGGAAGACCTCGCGGTGACCGACGCCGAAGTCCAGCGCACGGTGGGTCTGTTCAAGGCGGTCTGGGCCGACCGCGCCACGGCGCCGACGCGTCCGACGAACTGCTGCCTACAACAACACCAACGACCCGAACTACACGGGTCGCTCGTGGGCTGCCGTCATCGGCTACATGATCGGCGACGAGCAGTTCCTGTTCGAATAACGCGCGCATCGCCAAGAAGAGAAGGAGCATTCAAATGATCGACCGTAGAGACTTCTTGAAGATCGCCGGCGCGGTGATTCCGAGCTGGGGCCTGATCCCGATCGCCAGCGCGCAGTCGCTCGCTGTACTCGGGCAAGGTCCTGATCAACATCCACGCGGGCGGCGGCATCGATGCCAGCTCGTGGTTCGACCCGCGCGAGACGGACCCGACGATGAACAACTACGCGGCGGCTCGCACGCCGGCCGGCGTGGCGGGCAACATCCGCGCGGCGCCGATGGGCAACAACATCGCGTTCGTCCAGCGGCCACTTCCGCAACGATGCTGGTGCATCAACGGCGTCAACAGCGAGACCAACAGCCACGATGACGGCACGCGAGCGCACGCCACCGGCATGCTGGCGATGGACTACCCGAACATGTCGGAGCTGTATTGCCTACGCGAACACGGCAAGGGTGTGCCGTTGCCCGTGGCTCAACGCCGGCGGCATAAACATGAGCGCCGGTCTGGTCCCCGCCGCCGCCGATGCCGGACGGCAACACGTTCCGCACGCTGATTTCGCCGAACGCCGCCTCGGCGACGAACGACTTCATCAAGGCGGCGGATTATCAGAAGATTCTGGCAACGCGCGCCGAGCGCGCTGAAGGCTCAGCAGGCAGCCGGCAACGCTGATGCCGCGGGCACAGCTGGTCAACGCGCAGTTCGATGGCGGCGTCGGATTCGCGGGCCCTGCTGGCGCGGGTCAATCAGACTTCCTGCCGGCGACCTTCGACAATGCGGCGCACGTCGGCCTGGTCGCGGCCCAGGCCGGTCTGACGTCGGCGATCAGCCTGCAGAGCGGCGGCTTCGACGGGCACAGCCAGATTTCCAACAGCTACGCCAACAGCCTGCCGCGGCTGACCACGCTGATGCAATACGTGTGGGACAAGGCCACGCAACTCGGAATCGAGAGCCGTCTCTTCATGCGTGTCTATTCGGAGTTCGGCCGTACGCCGCTCAACACCGGTGACGGCAAGGACCACTACCCGATCGGCACGCAGGTCTTCATGGAAGCCAACCGCCGACCTGGGGCAACCGCGTGTTTGGCGCCAGCGGACCGCGCCACCAGGCGACGCGCATCAATCCCACCACCGGTGCGGTCGATCCGACGACTGGCAAGGTCATCACGCCGCGGCATGTGCACCAGGCAGTGCGCGATTACCTCGGCTTCAACACGACCGACCCGCGCTTCCAGCTGAAGATCCCGGCCGACGAGAAGTTCGACTTCTTCAACCCGAGCATCAACACCGGTTACCCGAACATGTAATCCACCCCACACCGGCGCGCTGTGCGCCGGTCCTTTGCGGGCGCTACGATGCGCCCGCTTTCATTTCGGGCCCGTCAGATGCGACTGTTCCCTGATTCATCCGGTACGCAACGCGAGCGATACCCGCGCGGCCAGGCCGGCGGTAAGGCAATGACCGCGCTTGCGCTGGGTCTTACCTTGTCGGCGGGCGCGCAGGCCGCCGACTTTCGCGGCTTTGCCTCACCCGGCCCGCTCGGCGTCATCTTGTTCAGCGCGTGCCAGGGCAAGGACCCGGCTCGTACTGTCACCAAGATTGAGGACGCGACGCCGGACTCGGCAATGAGTGCGGGCCTTGATGCGGTCCGCGAGATCATGCTCGGGGCGGGGCGGCCGATCTATGTCGAGTTCCGCGGAAACCCGGCAGGCAAGGGAGTCAAGGCCACACACTTCGTGCGTGCCATCGGGACGCTGGAGTCCTGTGCTGCCGCGTTGGGCAGCCTGCCCCCGCGATCCCTGTTCTGGGCGGGAGGCCAGGAACCGACCTGGCAGCTGGTCGTCACTCCGGGTGAAGCCCGCCTCGAACGGTCGGGGGAGAAGCCGGTCCGTTTCCCCGCGACACCGTTTGCGCCGCTGGCCAAGCCCGCGGCAACACGCGTCATCGATGCCTGGTCGCCCGCGGACGGCGGCACGGTACGCGTCGAACTGGTCGTCGAGATGTGCACGGACGGGCGTTCGGAAACGGCCTACGGCGCCAGGGCCACGGTGCGTTACGGCAGCACGACTTACGAAGGTTGCGCGACGCCGCCCTGACCGGTCCTCGGTGCAGCGAGCCGCCGCTCGGTGCAGACTGAAGACGCGGTTGCGGCCGCCCGCCGGGGTCGTCAGCGGCTTTACATCGCCCGCCGGGCAGATTATGTTGAGTTCGCTGCCTGCCATGCGCCGCGCCGGAGACCACCATGTACCAACGCATCCTGCTTGCCTACGATGGATCCGAGTCGGGCCAGAAAGCGCTGCTGCAGTGCCACGACATAGCGCAGTGGAGCAACGCGAAACTCTTTCTTGTCGCCGTGATGCCCAATCCGGCGGCATTCATCGCAGTGGACGGCGGGGTCTACGACGCCGGGCGGGATGAAGTCGAGCGTAAGCAGTACAACGGCATTCTCGAAGACGGCGTGCAGCGCCTGACGCAGGCCGGCCACATCGTCGAGGGTGAACTGCTGGTCGGCGACTCGGTGCACGAGATCACGAGCTACGCGCGCAAGATCGACGCCGACCTCATCGTCGTCGGCCACAAGCATCTCGAAGGATGGGCGGCGCGCTGGTGGCGCGGCGCGACATCCGGCTCGCTGATCGAGAACGCACACTGCGACGTACTGGTCTCGATTACGCAGTGACCGCTAGGAACAATGGAAACCCGCCCGTTCGGCGGGCTTCGGGTCGTGCGCGCGGCGCTTATAGCGCGGCACGACGGCGGCGGAGCGCGAACACGCCGACCAGTGCCATTCCGAGCAGCGCAAGCGACCCGGGCTCCGGCACCAGGTTCAGCGTGCCGCGAATCTCACCGCCTGGATAGGCGGTCGAGTGGATGTTCAGATACGAACGGCCTTCGAGCATGCCAGTGAGGAGGGCGAGGAAGGCACTGCCGAGGGTTCCTCCGTTGTTCGTGACAAACGTTGGGTTGAAGGACGACGCCAGCGTCATGTCGAAGGTATTCGAAAACACACCGCTGCTCACGCCAAGCGGGAAGCCGGCAAACGTCGGCACCTGCGTGGCCACCGACGCCGTTGGCAGCGGCACCGTGCAGCAGTGAATATGCGAAGCCGTTGTCGTACCGAGCAGGTCGGTGAATGAGGCATTGATCGCCATCGTCATCGCCGTGGTATCGACCACGACCAGTGCGATGCCTGTGCCGGGCGTCAGGGCGGCCGGAACCTCGTTCGCGCCGTTGAGGTCGACGTCAAAGGTGAACAGCGCCGCCTGGGCGGCGCTCGCCGCGAGCAGCGACATCGAAGTCAGCAGAGCAAGTATCGGTCCCTTCATCATGGCCTCCTTGGAAATGTCCTCGCGCTCTTCGTGGCAATAAACAACTTGCGCGTGCAGCGGCGAGTCAAGCAAACACCGCACCACGCACGATAATCAACGACCTGGCGCCGACATGCCTCGTCGGTGTCAACCGCATCGACGTTCACCGGTCGACTGGACGAAGGCAGTTGGGGCGGGGCGCGTTGCGAGTAATGACGTCAACGCGGTACGGTTAGCGCTCCTCTCCGGACCAACAGCAGAACCCGCTCGACCCGTCGCCGCCGCGCTCAAGCGACTTGCTGCAGCAGCGGTCACCGGTTATTGCCGACCGGGCGCAGGGCTTCAGTATCGGACGATCAACCTACCTATTTCGTTGATCGCTTCGGTTGATCTTTCCGGACCGTTACTCGCTGTCCGCGCAGCGAGGTCGCGCGCAGCGCGCGGATCGCATCTTCGGCAATGTGGTCGGAGACTTCCACCAGCGAAAACCGATCCTCGATCTCGATGGCGCCGATCTCACGAGCACTGACGCCCGTTTCGTTGGCGATGGCCCCGACCAGATCGGCCGGACGCAGTCCGACATCGCGCCCGGCACCTACGAATACGCGCACCATCGTCATCGCGCCCGGTGACTTGCGTTTGCTGCCGGCTGCGGTGTGCATGCCGCCTGCGGGTCGGTCTGGTCGCCCGATATCGCGTGCAACCTGCTTCGCGGGCGCCTCGCTGTAGGCGCCACGCTCCGCGAGACGGCGGCGTGCGCCGCTTTCCTGCGGCGCACGCTCCCGGAACTCCCTGCGTCCGGGCTTTGACCACGGTTCGCGTGGGCGCGCTAGGTCGACCGCCGGAATATGCTCCTCGTCGTGGGCGGCGTCGGCCTGCAGCGTCTGGTGTGCGAGCTTCACAGCAGCGGCGGCGACATCGAGCGGATCGAACTCGCTGGCGAGTGCATCGGTGACCACGCGGTAACTGTCGAGTTCGCCTTCCTCCAGTGCCGCGCGCAAGGCGCCGCGCGTCATGTCGAGCCGACGTGCGCGCACATCCATCGGAGTTGGCACCGTGGCGACGTCGATCTTTTGCTTGGTGAGCTGCTCGATATTGCGCAGCAGCCGATGCTCGCGCGGCTCGGCCAGTGTGATCGCCACGCCTTCGCGGCCGGCGCGTCCGGTGCGGCCAATCCGGTGCACGTACGACTCGGGCGAGGCTGGCACATTGAAGTTGACCACGTGCGACAGGTGCTCCACGTCGAGCCCGCGCGCGGCAACGTCGGTGGCGACCAGCAGGTCGACCTTGCCCGCACGCACGCGCTTCATCACGCGGTCGCGCTGATCCTGTGACAGCCCGCCGTGCAGCGCCTCGACCTGGTAGCCGCGGCCACGCAACTTTTCGGCCAGCTCGTCGACCTCGGTGCGGGTGCGTGCAAAGACGAGGGCGAGCACCGGCGACTCCAGATCCAGCACACGGCCAAGCGCGGCCACCTTGTGCGCGCGTTGCACGATGTACGCCGTCTGACGGACGCGCGGCGCCGTGCCCTTGACCGCTTTCTCGCGCGCGATCAGCACGCGCACCGGGTCGCGCAGGTGCTTGTCGGCGATCGCCGCGATGCGCGGTGGCAGCGTGGCGGAGAAAAGTGCGGTCTGTCGTTCCGTCGGCGCAGCATCGAGGATCAGCTCGATGTCCTCGGCAAAGCCCATGTCAAGCATCTCGTCGGCTTCGTCCAGAACTACCGAAGCGAGCCCGCCCATGTTGAGTGTGCCGCGGCGGATGTGGTCGAGCGCGCGGCCCGGCGTCGCGACGACCACATGTACGCCGCGCTTGAGCGCCTGGGCCTGGCGCCCAAACTCCGCCCCGCCGTAGATCGGCAGCACCACCGCGCCGAGCTTGGCGCCGTAGCTGTGCAGGGCCTCGGCGACCTGGATCGCCAGCTCGCGTGTCGGCACCAGCACCAGCGCTGCCGGATGCGCAGTCTTGCGGTGCGCGGCCAGCACCCGTTGCAGCAGTGGCAACGCAAACGCACCGGTCTTGCCAGTGCCAGTCGCAGCCTGGCCGAGCAGGTCGCGTCCCTCGAGCAGCGGCGGAATCGCCTGGCTCTGGATCGGGGTCGGCTCCTCATAGCCAAGACCGGTGAGGACCTGTGCGAGTTCTTTCGACAGGCCGAGTTCGGTGAACGGGCTCTTCATCAGCGCAGCGTAGCAGTGGCACGAGGTGCCGTCGGCCGAAGGGGAAGCGCTTGCGGTCGACCGGAGGAGGCCCTCTAATGCAACAGGAAGCCTGTGCGGAAGCACAAGAACTGATTGCGTGGACGGCGTAACGGGGGCGGGCCAATGACATGGGTCAGCAAAGCGTGCGAGGCCGGTTGCTAGTCTTACCGGCGGCTTCCTTCCGAGACTAGCTTCCGTGGCCAAGACCCTGCTGCTTTACTCCACCAATTACGGTCTCTCGAAGAGGATCTGCGAGACCATTCAGGCGAGCCTGGCCAAGCGCGGCGAAAGCGCCGAGGTCGTGCCGCTGGTGGGCCACAGTGTCGACCCGAAGTCGTTCGATGCGATCGTCATTGGTGCCAGCATCCGCCACGGCAAGCACAGTCCGGCAGTCCTCGAGTTCATCCGCGCCAACCAGGCGCTGCTCGAATCGAAGCCGAGCGCGTTGTTCTCGGTGAACCTGGTCGCGCGCAAGCCGCTGAAGAACACGCCGCAGACCAATCCATACCTGAAGCGCCTGGTCGCGCAATCGCCGTGGAAGCCGCAGCTGCTGGGTGTGTTCGCAGGTGAACTCGACTACTCGCGCTACGGACCGGTCGACAAGCACATGATGCGGTTCGTCATGTGGATCAACAAGGGACCGACCGACTTTGCGACCAGGGTCCAGTTCACCAACTGGGAGGAGGTCGAGCGTTTTGCGGGGCAGGTGGCGCAACTGGCCGCCGGTCGAAACGCCTGAGTACGGCGACCGCCATGCGCGCATTGCTCGAGCGGTTGTCGAATCCGCTGCATCTGGCCATCGCGCTGCTCGTAATCTGGCTGATCTTCAGCAGCCCGTGGATCGGCATGTATCAGCGCATGCCCGACCCCCCGGGGTTGATGAATCTCGGCCATGTGGTGGGCGGCTTCGCGGTGCTCGCGATGACGCTGGTCTACGGCCTGGCCTGCACCCGCGGTGGACGCTGGCGGCTCTACTTTCCATGGCTCGCGGGAGACCGGGGCGCCATCGGACGCGACATTTCCGGAATGTTCCGCGGTGAGCGGCCGATGAGTGAAGGCGGTGGGCTCTTCGCGGCGATCGAGGGCCTGTTGCTGCTGGCTGTGCTGCTCGCGGCGGTCACCGGTGCCGCGTGGTTCCTTGTGCAGGGTTCGGCCACAGCACCCGCCTGGCGCGAAGTGCACATCGTCGCGGCGCGCGGTGCGGCGGTGCTGACGCTCCTGCACTTTGTCGGTGTGTCTCTGCATCTGCTGGATTTCGTGCGCGAATGAGAATCAACCTGCGACTGGATCGCTTGATCCAGTCGGGGGCAGCAGCTCGCACTTTGAACAATCATGAACAGGGTGTGTATGCGGAGCTGACCGGTTCCGCTGTGTTGCACGGAAGATGCAACGCATCAGGCCCGGTGTGCTGCATCTGTGCGCGAAGCAGAATGAACCTCTCATTGTCGAATCCCGTGTCTGACAGGTGCCACGATTTCGACTGGATAGTTGTCGGGTCCGGCTTCGGTGGCAGCGTGGCTGCGCTGCGTCTCGCTGAAAAGGGCTACCGCGTCGCAGTGCTGGAATGCGGGCGGCGGCTGAGCGATGAGGACCTGCCGCCTAGCGGTTGGAACCTGCGTCGCACCTTCTGGGTGCCGCGGCTCGGACTGCGCGGCCCGTCGCGAATCTCGATCTTCAAGGACATCTTCATTGCCACTGGTGCCGGTGTCGGTGGTGGCAGCCTCGTCTATGCGAACACGCTATATCGGGCCAAGCCGCTCTTCTTTACGCACCCGCAGTGGGCCGACCTGGCAGATTGGGGTGCCGAGTTGCAGCCGCACTACGACACGGCCGAGCGCATGCTCGGGGTGTGCGCCGTGCCATGGGACAGTGACGGCCAGCAGCTTTTGCGCGAGATGGCCAGGCACTTTGACGTCCGGGAAAGCTTCACTCGCACGCCGTGCGCCGTGTTCTTCGGCAAGGGAGGCGTCAGCGTGCCTGATCCGTATTTCGGTGGCGACGGACCGGAGCGCACCGGCTGTATGCGCTGCGGCAGTTGCACGCTGGGATGCCGCGTCGGCGCGAAGAACACGCTGCCGAAGAACTATTTGTGGTTTGCCGAGCGCCTGGGCGTGAGAATCCTGCCCAACACGCAGGTTGACGACATTCGCCCGCTTGATGGCGGCGAAGGTCGTACTGGCTACGAGGTGCGGACCGTTCGACCCGGGGTCTTCTGGTCACGCAGGGCGGGCTCGCTGCGGGCTAACGGTGTGGTGGTGGCCGCCGGCGCGCTCGGCACCAACCGCCTGCTGGCGCAGTGCCGCCTGGCAGGTGGCCTGCCCGCGCTGAGTCCGCGGCTCGGCGAGAAGGTGCGCACGAACAGCGAGTCCATCCTTGCCGTCACACTGCCTGACGACAGCCTGAAACCGGCGGCGGACGTGGCCATCAGCGCCAGCATCCATGTGTCGCATGACACGCACCTCGAACTCGTCACCTACGGCGAACGCGGCAGCGTGCTGAAATTCTTCTTCACCCTGCTTACCGGCGACGGCACCCGCGTGACGCGGCCGCTCAAGCTTTTCGCTGAGATCCTGCGGCATCCCCTGCGCTTCCTGAAATCGCTGTCGCCAGTGCACTGGGGGCGGCGGACGATGATCGTGCTCGTGATGCAGTCGCTGGACAATGCAATGGCCTTCGTGCCGGTACGGCGGTGGTTCAGTCGACGTGTCGGACTGACGACTCGCCAGGACCCCGTCAACCCCAACCCGACGTTCATCCCTGAAGGCAGCGCTGCAACGACCTGGCTGGCGCGACACACCGGTGGCATCGCCCAGAGCATGGCGACCGAGGCGCTGCTCAACATCCCGACCACAGCCCACATCCTGGGTGGAGCAGTCATCGGGCGCGATGCCGACAGCGGCGTGGTCGACCGCTTCGGCCGTGCCTTCGGGTATCGCAATCTGATCATCTGTGACGGCTCGATCGTGCCCGCGAATCCCGGCGTCAATCCGAGCCTGACCATCACTGCGCTCGCGGAGTACATCATGGCCGCGGTGCCGACAAAGTCGCTGGACCGCGCTCCGCTGATGGCACCGCAGCTGTGCAGCGCAGTCTAGCCTCGTGAGCTGATTGGCCGACACACTGGCGGTGGCGTAACCTCCACGGCGCTTCTTTGTTCGTGAGTCCAGTGGAGGCCGAGTGAATCCAGTCCCCGTCGGAGTCGGCGTATTTGTTTGCGCGTTGGGCGGAGCCTTGTTCGGCATATGGGTTCGTTCGCGACTGCCCCAGGATCACATTGGCGACGCGACTAAGGACACGGTCAAGCTCGGCATCGGGCTCGTCGCGACGATGACGGCACTGGTGCTGGGACTGATCACGGCGTCGGCGAAGAACTCGTTTGACGCGGTCGATGGCGCCATCAAGCACACGGCGGTGCAGCTGCTGACACTCGATCGCACCCTTGCCCGTTATGGTCCAGAGACCCGGGAGATACGCACGGCGATGAAACAGGCGCTAGGCCGCAAGATCGACGCGGTCTGGCCGCGGGAATCCGCGTCTGCATCCGGGTTCGACCCCGCCGGGACAGCGGGCAGCATGGAGGCGCTGCTCGACAGCATCGGAACCCTGAAGCCCGGCAACGACGAGCAGCGGAGGCTCCAGGCCCGTGCCCGCGACATCAGCGAGTCGTTGCTCGCCGAGCGCTGGCTGGCCGTCTCCGACGACAGCTCTTCGATTCCGCTCGTGTTCCTGGTAATTCTCGCGCTCTGGCTGACGATCACTTTCGCCAGCTTTGGACTGTTCGCTCCGCGCAATGGCACCGTGGTCGCGATATTCACTCTGTCTGCCCTATCGGTCGCGAGCGCAGTGTTCATGGTGCTCGAGATGGATCGCCCGCTTGAGGGACTGATCAAGGTGCCGCCTGATGCGCTGCGCCACGCCTACGAACGAATGAATCTCTGATCCGCGCCGGTGCCGGACGCGATCTGTAGGGATTGCGGCGTGCACCCGGAGCGCGCATGCTTGCCGGCTTTCAGCAGCGCTCGGATGACCGTACTCCTGTCCCTGTTCGGTGCGCCGACGATTGAACGCGGCGGGACGACGCGCGCGCTGGAGTTCGAGCGGCGCACGCAGCTTCTTGTCCATCTCGCACTGAAGCGGACCTGGGTGGGGCGCGCTGAAATCGCGGCGCTGTTGTGGCCCGACCAGGACAGCAAGCTCGCCTATACCAACCTGCGCAAGGCACTGCACCGCCTGCAGTCATTGCCCGGCGCCGAGCAGGTCGAAGTGCAGGGCAGCGCTCTGCGCTTCGCAGCGCGCACCGATGTCCACTACTTCGAAGAGGCGTTGCGCGAGCAGCGCGTGGCCGATGCGCTCGCTCTGCGTCGCGGCGAGCTGCTCGTCGGGTTCGATGACGACGCCAACGAGGCCTGGTCGGGCTGGTTGGGCTTCGAACGCGATCGACTGCGCGCCGCGTGGAGAAGTGCGGCTCAGCAGTACCTGAGCGGCGAGCTGGAACCCGCACAGGCGATCGACCAGGCGGCTCGACTCCTGGACGACGACCCGCTCGATGAAGCAGCACTGCGTCTCTACATGGAAACGCTGGTACGCGCCGGTCAGGGTGCCCGGGCACGGCAGGCCTATCGTGAGTTCGTCGCGCGGCTGCGTGACGAACTCGGGCTCGATCCGGGTGCCGAACTCAGGGCACTCCATGACGGACTAGGGACGGCGGCGGCGACGGCCGTCATTTCGCCAAAATCGCCGAGTTCCAATGACGGCTTCGTCGGCCGTACAGTGGAGATGCGTCGCATCACCGCGCTGCTGTCAGAGAGCGATTGCCGCTTGTTGTGCCTGACCGGACCGGGCGGGGTCGGCAAGACGCGGCTCGCGCGCCATGCTCTCGATGAACTGGCCGCCGGCCATGACGTCGGCACAGCTTTTGTCCCCCTGGACGATCTGACATCGCCGAACGAGATCGGGGGACGCATCGCGCAGGAACTGGAAATCGGGCTCAAGGGCCGCGCCGAGCCGATCGAGCAGGTGATCGAGTCGCTGCGCGACCGCCGGATGCTGTTGGTGCTGGACAACTTCGAGCAGCTCGTCGACGGCGCGTCGCAGCTGGAACGGCTGCTGTCCAAGTGTCCCGGCGTGAAGCTCCTGGTGACATCGCGAGTTCGGCTGGCACTCCCGATGGAGTGGCTGATGCCGCTCGAGGGCCTCCCGTGCCCAGAGGACGAGGACCGCGACCGGATCGAAGCTTTCGATGCCGTGCGCCTTTTCGTGCGTGCAGCCCATCGCGTGCATCCGGAACTTGTCGCCGCCAAGGAGGCTGCGGCCATCGTCGAGATCTGCCGGCAGGTCGAAGGCCTGCCGCTGGCGCTGGAACTGGCGGCGTCCTGGACGCGCGTGCTGTCGTGTGATGCCATCGCGGCCGAACTGAGGCAGGGAACCGAGCTGCTGCACGCCGTCGATGCCACACAGCCGCCACGGCACGCGAGCATCGAAGTCGTGTTCGACCACTCGTGGCGTCTGCTGAGTGAAGTCGAGCGCAAGGCGCTGGCGCGGTTGTCGGTGTTCGCGGGAGGCTTCGCTCCCGAGGCGGCGCGGGCCGTCGCGGGCGCACCGTTGCCGGTCCTCGGTGCGCTGGCGGACAAGTCGCTGTTGCGCAAGGAGCAAGCACGCCTGCATCTGCATCCGCTGGTGCAGCAGCTGGCGGCAGAGCGTCTCGAACACAGCGGCGCGGGTGAGGAAGCCGCGACCAGTCACGCCACCTATTTCCACCGCCTGCTGGCCCAGCTGAATTCCGCCGTTAGATCGGGCGATCGCGTGGCGCTGGCGCGCATCGACGAAGAGCTGGAGAACTGTCGACTTGCCTGGAACTGGTCGCTGGAGCATGGCCAGGCAGATGCGCTGGCGCGCAGCTCCGCGACGCTGCTCGATTACTGGGACTATCGGGGACGTTGCGAGGAGGGGCTGGCACTCCTGCGACAGGCGATCGCAGCGCCGGTTGCACAGGCCGATCACGCGCTGCAGGCGCTGCTGTGCAGCCGGGTGGCGCATCTCGAGTACCGGCTCGATCGATATGCCGAGGCTCAGGCAAATGCGCAGCGGGTTCTGGCTATGACCCGACGCAGCCGGGATCGTGCCGCACGACTGCAGGCGCTCAACGTACTCGGCACGTGTGCGTTCCGGCTCGGTCGATGGGAGGAAGCCCGGCGCTACTTCAAACAGCGGCTGGAGGCGGCATCGACCGAGGAACAGGCCCACAGCCTGGCGGTGACGCTCGATCATCTCGCATTGATCGAAAAGCGGTTTGGGCACTACGACGAGGCCTTGCGCCTTGCGACGCAATCGCTGGACCAGCATCGGCGACTCGGTGACAGCGCCGGGGAGGCGCTGTGTCTGAGCAATCTCGGGTCGCTGGAAATCGACATGAACCGGTACGAGGCCGCGACGGCGCACCTGCGTGAAGGCCTCGCGATCTGCGAACGCGACGGTCTCGTGAGCACGCGCGGTTTCATCCTCTCCAACCTGGCAGAGGTCGCGTTCAAGTCGGGTGATCTGGCCGCCGCCGAGGCCCATGCCAATCAATGCTTCGAAATTGCGACGGCCGCAGGCATTCGATCGATCACCATCGCCATGAGGACTCTGCTCGCGTCGATTGCACTGCGACGGGGCAACCTTGATGCGGCGCGGTCCGCCGTGGCCGAGGGCCTGGCGACGGCCATCGAACTCGCATCGCCGCCGATGATGCTGGATACCGTGATCCAGTTTGCTGAACTGCTCGAGGCGCAAGGCGAGTTGCCGGGTGCGCGGGCCGTCCTGGCGATCGCCGCGGCCCATCCGGCAACAACTCATCAGATCAGGAGCGCGATTCGCGCGCTGCAGGAACGGTGGCCGGAAGCGTCGCGCGGCGAAAGGACGAAGGGCCATTTGCCGGACTTCGATGAACTCGTCCGCCGCATCGTCGCGGAATCCAGCATTTCGCACGCGCCTCTGATCGCCACTCTGCGCGGCTAGGCTGATTCCTTGCCGCCCCTCGGGGCGGTGCCATTGGTGTGTCGCGGAACGCGAGGAACGCTCGCGGAACGCACCCCTGCGTACGGTTCGCCCCTTCGACAAGGGACGACACCATGCGCACTTCCACACAATCGCAGTACCTGCTCGGCATCGCCAGGCCCGACGAGAGTTTCGGCCGCATCGCTCGCAGCATCGCGGTCCCGCGCCAGGTTGCGGCCGACAGTACACGCAGCGCCAACGAAGCCGACATCACCTTGCGTGACGAGAGCGAGGCGCTCGCGCTGCGGTCCGCAGCCGCCAACGGCTTCGGCGATGGCGCCGTCAACCGCAGCGGCGACGAAACGCGATGGTCTGCCATCGAGCTTCATGCCGCGGCGCGGGCGGACCGCTCCCGCCGGCTCGGACAGTTTGTCGAACGCGCCCGGCGGTTAGCGCTCGGCCGCCTGCGGCGGTTGATCGCCGA
Source organism: uncultured beta proteobacterium (assembly GCA_963791235.1). Lineage (GTDB taxonomy): Bacteria > Pseudomonadota > Gammaproteobacteria > Burkholderiales > Burkholderiaceae_F > JALORV01. Next base: position 839,973 of record CAWBRW010000029.1, read on the forward strand.
TATGCAACGCGGTCGCGAGGAACAGGCCACTTACAGGGCGTTGGCGGCGCTCGACGCACGCACCTTGCGTGACATCGGCCTGGATCGCAGCGAGATCAGGTCGGTAGCGCGCGAACGCGCGGATCGCCAGGCCACGCGGGTCCACGCGCTGCAGTCCCTGCGCGACCGCGCATGAGTCTCATCCCCACTTCCCAAAGGAGCCAGCCATGAACGACATGAATGTAAGCGCCATAGCCGCACCCAACTACACCGCCATCAAGCAGAAGCAGCAGGCCACCTGGGCCAGCGGTGACTTCGCCGTCGTCGGAACCACGCTGCAGATCGTCGGCGAGTCGCTCGCCGAGGCCGCCGACATCCGCGCCGACGAGCGCGTGCTCGATGTCGCCGCCGGCAACGGCAATGCGACGCTGGCCGCCGCCCGCCGCTTCGCACGCGTGACCTCGACCGACTACGTGCCCGCGCTGCTCGACAGGGGCCGCGAACGCGCGCGCGCCGAAGGTCTCGCCGTGCGCTTCCAGGAAGCCGATGTCGAGGAACTGCCGTTTCCCGGACGACAGCTTCGACGTGGTGCTGTCCACCTTCGGCGCGATGTTTGCGCCCGACCAGGCCCGCACCGCGCGCGAAATGATGCGCGTGCTGCGCCCGGGCGGCCGCCTCGGCATGGCGAACTGGACGCCGGACGGTTTCATCGGGCGGCTGTTCAAGGTGATCGGCGGGCACGTGCCGCCGCCGGCCGGCCTGAAGTCGCCCGGCCATGTGGGGCAGCGAGGCGTACCTCGCCGAGCTCTTCGGTGCATCCGCCGCGCAGATCCGCTGCGAGCGACGGGTCTTCAATTTTCGCTACCGCTCGGCCGCGCACTGGGTGCAGGTCTTTCGCGACTACTACGGCCCCACGCACAAGGCTTTCGCGGCCCTCGACGCGACGGGCCAGCAGGCGCTGGAGCGCGACCTGCAAGCGCTGCTCGCACGAGCTGAACGTCGCCGGCGATGCCTCGCTGGTCGTGCCGGCCGAGTACCTCGAAATCGTCATCACCAAGGCACTGAGGAAACCACGATGAACTACTCCACCTTACTCAGCTGCGGGCGCCGCGCTGCTGACCGCCGCCTGCGCCAGCACCCCGCTCGTGGTGCCGGACGCCCTCCGGCCGGCCACGAATGAGTCGCTCGCCACGACCGTCGGCGCACGCGGCGTGCAGGTCTACGAGTGCCGCGCCCGCAAGGACGGGGGCGGACACGAATGGGCCTTCGTCGCGCCCGACGCGGACCTGCTCGATGCGCAAGGCAAGGCGATCGGCCGCCATGGCGCCGGCCCGTACTGGCAGTCCGCCGATGGCAGCCGCGTCGTCGGCACCGTCAGGGCGCGTGCCGATGCACCGGCGTCAGGCTCGATTCCGTGGCTGCTGCTCAGCACGAAGTCGTCCGGCCCCGCCGGTGCGTTCAGCAACGTCACCAGCATCCAGCGCGTGAATACGGTCGGCGGCGTCGCACCCGCGACGCCGTGTACGGCGCAGTTCACCGGCACGCCGGCGCGTGTTCCGTACACGGCCGACTACCGCCTCTTCACCGCGCGCTAGCGCAGGAAATTTCTTTCAACCCACACCCATACACACAGGAACAGCCATGTCACAGGAACTTCGCAACATCGCCCGCCGCACGCTGATCGCGACGCTGCTCGCCGGCACCGCCCTCAACGCGAATGCCGACGTCATCACCGACTGGAACATCAAGACCGGCGACTTCATCGTCGAATCGAAGCTCGGCACGCCACCGGCCATCCGCGTGATGGCGCTGGTGCAGACCGCCGCCTACGAGGCGGTGCAGGCGAGCCGCGGCGGCGCCTCCGTGGAGGCCGCTGTCGCGGCCGCCCACCGCGCCACGCTGGTGAAGCTGCTGCCGGCGCAGCAGGCTGCGATCGAGGCGGCCTATCAGGCCGCGCTGACCTCGGTTCCCGAGGGGCCGGCCAAGGCCGCCGGCATCGTCATCGGCGAGCGCGCCGCTGGCACGACGTTCGCACAGCGCGCCAGCGACTCCATCGCCGCCGAAGCGTATCGGCCACACACGACCGCCGGCGTCTACGTGCCGACCGCGGCGCCTGCGGCGCCGACCTGGTCGCTGCGCACGACGTGGCAGCTGACAAGCCCGGCGCAGTTCCGTGCCGCACCGCCGCCCGCGCTGACCAGCGTCACCTGGGCGCGCGACTACAACGAGGTGAAGGACTTCGGCGCCAAGTCCAGCACGAAGCGCAGCGCCGAGCAGACCGAGATCGCGCGCTTCTGGGAGTACTCGCTGCCGCCGATCTACTTCGGCGTGGTGCGCTCGGTGGCCACGCAGCCCGGCCGCGATGTGACGCGCAACGCGCGGCTCTTCGCCGCGGCTGCGCAGGCGCTGGACGACGGCATGGTCGGCGTCTTCGACAGCAAGTACCACTACAACTTCTGGCGCCCGGCCACCGCGATCCGCAACGGCGACATCGACGGCAATGACGAGACCGCGCGCGATGCGAGCTGGTCGCCGCTGATCGGCGAGCCGATGCACCCCGAGTACCCGAGCGCGCACGCCACGCTCGCGGGCGCCGTTGGCGCAGTGTTGAAGGCCGAGATCGGCACGGGCGCCGTGCCGGTGCTCGCGACTAGCCAGCCCGACCGCAAAGGGCGCGACGCGCCGCTGGACCAGCATCGACGACTTCGTGCGCGAGGTGTCGGATTCCCGCATCTACGCAGGCATCCATTACCGCTTCTCGACCGACGCCGGCATCGCACTGGGCAAGAACATCGGCGAGTTGACCGCGCGCCGCGTGCTGCAGCCCGGCGATAGCGTTGCCCGCAATACGTACTGAACCTCTGACACCGGACCAATAGGGCGCTGCCATGCGACACACCGACTACTTTCATCCGGCGCTGCTGGCACTGACCACGGCACTGCTGGCCACGGCAGCGCTCGACGCGCGCCCGGCACGCCCAACCGCTCCGAGCGGAGTTCAGGGTCGTCCGTCCCCGTGCGCAGCTTCGGCCACTCGGGTGCAGTCAGGCGACCTCGCTTACCCCGCGCGGCCTGCAGGCCATGGGCCCACCAGCCCGACTGCGAAACGCGACCTCAACCCCAGAGCCTGGAGAGCACCACCATGCAAACAGTTGCACTGCAAAGCACTGAACGCGCCGTGGTTACGACGACCTGGCGCTACGCCAAGTGCATCGAAGTCTCCAAGCGCATCCGCTGGGACATCGACCGCGACGTGATCCGCGGCCGCCGCTTCGACTTCACCAAGAAGTTCATGCCCGACGGCCTGTCGAAGATCCAGGAACTGACGTTCCTGTCGCCCAGCGAGAAGCGTTTTCTCTCGCAGATCCAGGGGCGCACCTACGCCAACATGTTCGCGCTGTTCGAGCGCTTCATCGGCGCCAAGACCGCGGAGCTCAGCCACGATCACGCACTGGGTGATCAGGTGACCTGCGAGGCGCTGGTGCGCCTGACCGACGACGAACTGAAGCATCAGGAGCTGTTCCGCCGCTTGGAAAAGATGGCCGGCGAGCAGATGCCCGAGGGCTATGAGTTCAGGCCGCAGCCGACCTTTGTCGCCGAATCCGTGCTCAGCAAGTCCACCTGGGGCGTGATGGAGCTCACGCTCGACATTGAAATCCTTTCGCAGGTGCACTACCGCTCGAGCATCGAGCCCGACAGCGAGTTGTCCGAACTGTGGAAGGACGTGTTCCTGTTCCACTGGAAAGAGGAATCGCAGCACGCGATCCTCGACGAACTGGAGTGGCGTCGCGTGAATGCGCGGTCGACCCAGGCCGAGCGCGAACAGGGCGTCACGGACCTGATCGAGCTCGTCGGTACGGTCGACCAACTGGTGCAGATCCAGGCCAAGGCCGATGCCGAGTACTTCATCGCATGCGGCGGCCCCCTGTACGAATCCGCCGAACAGCAGGCGATCCACGACACGCTGCTGCGAGCCTACCGCTGGCAGTACATCGTCAGCGGCGCGCAGGACCCACGCTTCGGCGAAGTGCTGGCCGAACTCGTCACGCCGCCGCAAATGGAGCGCATCGGTGCCGCGCTGGGGCCCATCGTCGCGCACGTTGCGCAGACGGCCCACTAGCGTTTACGGGCAGGTGAGGTGATCATGAAACCCTTCGATTTCAACGCAGGCGAAACGAGCCCGCGCGCGACCGTCGTGCTGCTGCACTCGAGCGCCGGTTCATCACGCCAGTGGAGTGCGCTGCTCGAGAGGCTCGGTCCGCGCTACGACGTGCGTGCCGTGGACTTTTATGGCCACGGCGACCGGCCGGCATGGTACGGCGCGCAGCCGCTGACGCTGGCGGACGACGCGGCACTCGTCGAGCCGATCTTGCGGCAGGCGGGACCTGTTCACCTCGTCGGCCATTCCTACGGCGGCGCTGTCGCACTGAAGATTGCGGAGATGCATCCGCAGTCGGTGCGCAGCCTGGTCGTCTACGAACCGGTGCTCTTCAACTGGTTGTTCCGGCACGAGGCGGACACCCCAGTAGCGCAGCAGGCGATCGCCATGGCCGATTCCATGCGCGCGCAACTGGAGCACGGCGACGCCTACGCCGCGGCCGAACAGTTCATCGGCTATTGGGCCGGACCCTCTGCGTGGCTGAGCATGACCGGCGCGAAACGCGACTCGACGGCGCTGCGCATGCGCTCGGTGCTGGCGCATTTCGGTGCGCTATCCGGCGAACCCCTCGCGCGACTGCGCCGAGCCGGAGCGCTCGTGCCGATGCTGTGCCTTGGCGGCAGTGACACCACCGCGGCGACGCGGCGGATCGCGACGCTGCTGCGGCAGGCCTTTCCTCTGGCGCAGCACGACACGATGGTCAGTCTGGGACACATGGGTCCGATCACGCATCCAGCCGCAGCCAACGCGCGGATCGCCGCCTTCCTGAGCGGGCTGCCTGAAGAGAAGCGTCTGGAAGAGAGCCTGAAGGCGGCCTGAGACCGCTCCGCCGCGCGGCGATCGAGAAGAATCGGCCACGCCAAACCCTGGCCCGGCAGGATTCAGGCTGAGGGGGATTCTCTTTAGTGGAAGAATCGCGAAATGAGCGAGAAAGATCCGCGTCCGACTGTATGGGTAGGACACGTCGTCCTCGAGAGCGACCGGTTGGAGGAGACCGCGCAGTTCATGCGCACGATCGGCATGCGGACGATCTTTCCCGGGCCGCGCGTGGCGGTCTTCGAGTTACGGGGCGGCACGCATCTGGTCGTCATCGCGAAGGAGAAGGTCGCCGCCGGCGCCGCACCCTTCGACCTGATGGTCGAAGATCTGCAGGCGACGCACAAAGAGTTCACATCGCTGGGACTGGAGCCCTCGCCGATCGAGACCGCGGCCAACATGCCGCACGAACTCTTTCGCGTGCGCGAGCCCGCCGGGCATGTCATCACGTTCTATTCGAATCACGTGTCGGACAAACCGGTCTGACGCGTCCGCAAACGGCGTCTAGACATATCGGGCTGGGTGGCCATTGTTCGAAAGGCATCCGACGCAGCCTGTCCCGGCGTCGCCAGCGACACTACTCGAGACCTTGGAAAATCTGTCGGCGCGGCTCCGTGGCGGTGGTGGCGTACTAGGGTTTGGACCGCGCCGTGACGTCGCCCAGCGGCTTCGGCGCACTCTCGCTGGCGATCTCGACCCAGCCCCCGCCCATCGCCTGATAGACGTTGACGAGTTGCGCATACCGGCTCGCCTGCAGGCCGACCGCAGCGAGCTCGGCGGCAAAGAGTTCGTTTTCGGCGACCAGTACCTCGAGGTAGCCCGACACGCCCTGGTCGAACCGACGGTTCGCCAGCCGTGCGAACTCGCGCAGCGCGACGACGCGCTCGCGTTGCATGTTGAACTCGTCCAGTTTCTTTTGCGAACCGGTCAAGGCGTCGTTGGTCTCGCGGAACGCATTGAGGACCGTGCGCTGGTAGAACGCCAGCGCCTGGCGTTGGCCGGCCTCGGCCGAGAAGACCTGTCCTTCGATGCCGCCGAAGGTGAACACCGGGCCCGCGATACTCGCTCCGATCAGGCCGGCTGCCGCCGGCCCACTGAAGAGGCTGCTGAAGACCGTGCTGGTGCTGGCGAGCGCGGCGTTCAGCGAGATGTCGGGGTAGTACAGTGCGCGTGCCGCGCCGATGCTGGCGTTGGCCGCGACCAGGTTCTGCTCGGCCTGCAGGATATCCGGACGCCGTTGCAGCAGCGTTGCCGGCAGGTCCCCGGGAATCTCGGGCGCGGCGAGCTGGTCGATTGTCTTGCCGCGCGCAATCGGACCGGGGTTGCGTCCCAGCAGAATCGAGATCAGGTTTTCCTGCGCGGCAATGGCCTGCTCGAAGGCGGGAATCGCGGCACGTGCCTGCTGCAGCTGCGAGCGCACCTGCGTCAGCTCCGTGTTCGCCACCAGCCCGGCGTTGAAGCGCCGCTCGAAGATGCGCAGCGTCCGTTCGAAGTTGCGCGTGGTGGCCTGCGCGATCTCGAGCTGACGGTCGAGCGAGCGCAACACGATATAGCTGGTCGCCACGCCGGCCACCACGGTCAGCACGACGCCGCGCTGGCCCTGCTCGCTGGCGTAGACCTGTGCCTGCGCCGCCTCGGTCTGGCGGCGCACCCGGCCGAAGAGATCCGCCTGCCACGCGGCGCCAAGCGATACCGAGTACAGCGAAAAGTACGGGTTGGCGTTGGGGGGCAGCGGCGGCTGGCCGATGGCGCTGGCGCGTGCGCGCGTGGCGTCGCCGCCGTAGCCGATCTGCGGATACAGCTGCGAGCCGGTGGCGGTCAGCGCGCCGATGAACTGATCGACACGCGCGGCCGCAATCACCAGGTCGCGGTTGTTGCGCAGCGCCGTGTCCACCAGGTCGTCCAGCACCGGGTCGTTGAACTGCTGCCACCACTTCTGGTTGGCAACCTCCGCGGCTTTCGGGTAGTCGATGCGCCAGGCTTGCGGGGTGTCAATCGCCGGTCGCTCATAGTTCGGTCCCAGCGTGCAGCCGGCCAGTGCGGCGGCAACCAGCGGGGCGATCAGGCGCGTCTTCATGTCGGTGTCCTTGCGGCAGAGCGTCGTGACGTGTTTCGGCTCGCCGTTCGCGCAGCGGGCCGGACGGCGATTCGTGTTCGGAACATGGCGGCGGAGTCCAAGGTTGAGTTCGCCAAATCGTGAGCGCGCCGCGCCACAGCTGGATGAGTGAGGGCTGTCATCGCCCCAAACCGCTGGCGAGCAGCCACCCGAAGAGCGCCGCCAGTATCAGCACGCCGAGGCTTGCCGACGGCCAGCGGCGCACGCTTGCGTCGCCCTGCTCGAACGCGCGGCCGATGGGGGCGAGCGCGCTGCGAAGTGCGTCACCCCAAGCAGCGAGCGGGTTGCGCGACAGTGCCAGCGCGAGCAGCGCGCCGCCAGTGAACACCAGCAGCGTCGTCGCGAGTTCCTTCGGCGCGAGCGGATTCGACAGGAGATCGCCCGCGACCGGTCCGCTCGCGGCGCCAACGAGCAGCAGCGAGGCGATGGCGAGCGCCAGGGCGGCGAACTGCGACGAGCGCGCGATCCGCACCTTGCTCACGACCGGCGCCGACGGCCTGCGCAGCGCATTGACGAGCACCAGCACGACGTAACCCGCCGTGAACACCGCGCCGCCCTGCAGCACGGCGGTCCACCACCACTGGCCGGACTGGTCGGCGGCATCGAGGAGCAGCTTCTTGGCGAGGTAGGCGCCGCTCGGCACCACACCCATCAGCGCCACCCCGGACACGGCGAAGGCGAGCACGGTGATCGGCAGTGCACGCGCGATGCCAGCCAGATCGGCGATGCGGTCGTGGCCGAGCGCTGCGTAGATCAGTCCTGCGGCCATGAACATGCCGGCTTTCGCGGTCGCGTGCGCCGCCGCCTGCAGCACGCCGCCGGTCAGCACCGGCCCGTGCACCAGCGCATGGGTCGCCGGGTCGAACGCGAGCGGGAACATCAGGAACAGGTAGCCGATCTGGGCCAGCGTGGAGTAGGCGACGAGCAGCTTCAGCCGCTCCTGCCGCAGTGCGACCACGCTGCCGACCACGATCGCAGTCGCGCCGAGCCCGGCGAGCAGCTGGCTCGCCGCGGGCGTCACGACGGCCGGGAACACGTCGAACCACAGCCGGACCGCGAGGAACCACGAGCCTTTGATGACGAGCGCGGACAGTATCGCGCTCGCCGCGGCTGGCGCTCCGGCGTGCGCCGGCGGCAGCCAGATGTGCAGCGGGAAGAGTGCGGTCTTGGCGAGCAGCCCGGTCGTCATCAGCGCCGCGGCCACGAGCGTGGGCGCATCGGGCCGCACTTGTGCTGCGAGCAGCGGGATGTCGAGCGTTCCGTAGGCGCCATACAGCAGCACGGCACCCAGCAGGTAGAGCAAGGAACCCAGCAGCGCGAAAACGAGGTAGCGCAGCGCGGCGCGCAGTGTTTCGCCGCGCCCGTCGAGGCACACGAGCGGGACGGCTGCAAACGTCAGGAGTTCCAGCGCGACGTAGAGCGTGAAGAGATCGCCGCTCACGAACACGAGGTTGAGCGAGCCCCACACCGCGAGCAGCAGCAGCCAGAATGAGAAGGGCCCGCGTGCCTCGGTCGTGCCGGCAGGCGTGCCGAAGTCGGCGCACGCGTACACGCCGATGCCGCTCAACACGACCGCCACCACCACCATCATCGCGACCGCGATGCCATCGGCGCGCAGCGCGACGCCGAGCGGCGGCGCCCACCCGCCCAGCAGGTAGACGATGGTGTCCCCCGTAGCGAGCCGCTCGCGGGCGATTGCAAGTACAACGACGAGTCCGACGGCGAGCGTGACGAGCGCAATGCGCTGCGCGTTGCGGCCACCGGCCACCAGCCCCGCCAGCAGCCCGACGAATGGCACCAGCACCGCGAGCGCCAGCAGTAGTCCGCCCGACGTGGCAACCTCAGGTGCCATCGCTTCGATCCTGCCCAACCGCGTTGCCGCCGGCCGGTGGCTGCGTCTGCGGTTCGCTCGATAGCGTCACCGAACCGGTCTCGGCATGCAGGCGCAGCAGCACGGCCACCGCGAGCGCGGTGGCGGAGAACGCGACCACGATGCCGGTGATGAGCAGCGCCTGTGGCACCGGGTCCCCGCCGAGACCCGCGCCCGCGCCGCGGCGCGCGATCGCCCCCAGCAGCAGGAACACGCCGCTGCCCACCACATTGAACGCGAGGATCTTGCGCAGCGGATGCGCATTGGCGATCAGACCGTAGATGCCGATGCCGACAAGCAGCGCGGCGCCGAGGCCGAAGAGCGTGGCCGCGTTCATCGCGACACCGGCCGCAGCGGGGCGCCAGCAAGCAGCAGCGCGAGGATCAGCGTGAGCGTGGGCATCAGCGCCAGCTCGACCGCGATGATGAGCGGCTTCGCCCAGCCGTCCGGGTAGGCGAGGAATGCGCCCGCCGTTGCCGCGCCCGCGAGCCCGATCGCGATGAAGGCGAGCGGACCGGCAACCAGCCCGGCGCGCAGCCACCGGCGGCTGACCGGCGGCACATCGGCCAACCCGGCCATGATGACCAACAGCCACATCGCGGCCACGATGGTCGCGCCCTGGAACTTGCCACCGGGCGCGTCCGCGCCGGTCCAGAAGATATAGAGGCCGATGATGAGGCCGATCGGTGGCAGCAGGCGCGCGAGGTAGGCCAGGACGCCGTTGGGATCGGCGCGATGCACAGGCCCCGGGCGTCCGCCCCATGCGGCATCGGGAGCGAGCGACCAGACGCCGATGATGGCGAACACGAGCACGATCGCCTCGAGCAGCGTGTCCATCGCGCGGTAGGCCAGCAGCACGGCGGTGATCGGGTTGCCCACACCGAGCGAGGCGATCGGTGCCATGGCCGCCGCGGCGAGCGACGGCGCGGGGGTAGGCAGCGCGAGCACGCAGGCCGCGAGTGCCGCCGTGGTCAGAGCGGCCATCACTGCGGCCAGCGCGCGTGTGCCGGCGCGTGGACGCTCGGCGCGGGCCGCGGCCTCGGTGCCGCGCAGGCGCGATGCAGCGCCGATCAGCAGCGCGCCCGTCAGCCCGCCGCCGATGGCGGCTTCGGTCAACGCCACGTCCACTCCGCGCAGCAGCACCCAGGCCAGCGTCAGCAGCAGCCCGTAGGCGAGGAAACCGACCACCGCCGCAAACGCGTCGCGCGCCAGTACGGCGAACAGCGCCAGGCCCGCGAGCAGCAGCACCAGCGCAATGATCACGAGGTCGGTCATGGCTCGTCGCGCTCCGGCATGCGCGCGGTGCGGGCGATGAGCTGCGAGGCGCAGGCGCCGCCCAGCAAGACCAGCAGCCACACGCAAACGAGCTTGGCGCCGGCGAGCACGCTGCCCGCGTGCGGCAGCAGGCCGAGCACCACCAGGCCCAGGCCCAGGTTGTCGGCCTTGGTCAACGCGTGCAGCCGCGTAAAGGTATCCGGAAAGCGCAGCAGGCCGACGGTGCCGGCGAGGAAGAAAAATGCGCCCGCGACAATCGCGACGACGGAGACGATATCGAGCACGCTCATGGCGTGACGTCCGGCCGCCGGTCGCCGGCGCGCGCGGCGAGCTTCGCCTTGACGAACGCGATCGATGCGAACGCCGCGAGTAGAGCCAGCGTCAGAGCCACGTCGACCACTGCTGGATTGTCCGCGGCGGCACCCACAAGCAGCAGGCTGGCGATGCCGCCGCTGCCGAGCAACTGCGCCGCCATCACGCGGTCGGCGTCGTCCGGTCCGCGCAGGACGCGCGCCAGGCCGATGGCCACCATCGCCAGGACGAAGGCCGCCGCGCCGAGGAGGAACGCGGTCATTCGGCGCTCCCGCTGCCGAGCACGCGCGCGAGGCGGTGTTCCTCCTCGCGCAACTGCGCCACCACCGGCTGGCTCGTGTCGAGCACGTGGTAAACGATCGCGGTGTCGGTTTCACCGGCCGGCACCGACCCCGGGAGCAGGCTCGTGATCGTCGCGAAGCCGGTGCGCGCGGTGCCGCGCGGCATGGCGACCGGAAAATCGACGAAGCCCGGCCGCACCGCGACCTCGCGTGCGAACGCGCGTCGCGCTACATCCACACCGGCGACGACGGACTCGCGCAGCAGGCGTGGCACCTGCAGCAGCAGCGCGGCCACGCGCACGCGTCCGTGCGCCGGCGGCAGCAGCCGCAGGCTAATTACGGTGGCGCAAAGCGTCGCGAAGGCACCCATCGCGAGGTCGCCGGCCTTGCCGCTCGGCAACAGGATGAGCCACAGCGCGCCGAAGGCGATGCCGCGCGCCACTGCAGCGCCCCACGCAGCCCGCTCGTTCGTTGGCGGCAAGGCCGGAGTCATGCGGCACCTCGCGCCGCATCGCCGCTCGGCACGACCGTCACATCCATTGCACCAAGGCGATCGAAGAGCTTCGCCTCCGCGCGGATCGGCCACCAGTCGTAGAGGAAGATCTCGAGCGGGCGCCACAGCGCCACCCAGCCGCCGATCACGAAGCTTTCCTTGATGATGCCGCTGTAGCTCTCCTTGCTCGCGAAACCGGCGACGAACTCGCCCAGCACGATTGCAAACGCGAGGAACACGAGGCCGATCAACAGGCTCACGCGGCCTACGCGAAAGAGCTGCCGCAACTGCTTGCGCGTCGCCTTCGCGCGCAACGCGAAGTAGCTGTGCACCGAGTCGCGCAGCACCTGCGCGCTCGCGGCTGTGACGGGCTCGCGCGAGATCCTGACGAGCAGCGCGAGCGGCGCGGTGCGCGACGCCTCGCGCGCCCAGGCCACGATGTAGTCCTCTGCATTTGGATCGAGGTCACGTTCGCGAAACGGCGCGGGATCCATCGCGTTGAAGAGTTGCCGCAGTTCTCCGACCGAAAGCTCGAGCACGCTCGTTCCTGACGCCATGTCGTCGCGCTGCGCCGCAGGGATGGAGTGCGGGGGGATCGACGAAACGGGATGTGCCATGCCGCAAGGCCTCAAGCTGGAGTGGCGACGGTCGCCGCGCGCGCCCGCGCGTCCTCCTTGGCGAACACGGCGACGTAGAGCACCGGCAGCAGGACGAGCGTCAGCAGCGTGGCCACCAGCAGGCCGCCCATGATCGCGAACGCCATCGGTCCCCAAAACACCGTGGGCGCGATCGGGATGAGGCCCAGCACCGTCGAGATCGCGGTGAGGATCATCGGGCGCAGGCGGCCGGTGGCCGATGCCATGACTGCCTCGCGCACGCCCTTGCCCTCGGCGCGGTCGGTCTCGATCTGCACGACCAGGATCACCGCGTTCTTGGCGATCATGCCGATCAGCGCGAGGATGCCGAGGATCGCGACGAAGCCCAGCGGCCGGTTGAACACGAGCAGTGTCACGACGACGCCGATCAGCCCGAGGGGCAGCAGGGCGACCACCATCGCGAGCCTGCGGAAGCTCACCAGCAGCAGCATCATCGTGGCGAGCATCAGCAGGATCATCAGCGGCACGACGGCGAACACCGACGCGCTGGAGATCGCGCTCTCCTCGTACAGACCGCCGGTCGCGACCTTGTACTGCCGAGGCAGCTTCGCGGCGAAATCGTCCACCTTCGGCGCGAGGGCGCCCACGACCGCGTCCGGCAATACGCCGTGCATGACGTCTGCGCGCACAGTGAGCGTAGGCACCCGGTCGCGCCGCCAGACCAGCGGGAACTCCTGCTCCTCGGCGAACGTTGCGAACTGGCGCAGTGGCACCATGCGCCCGGCCGGCGTGGGTACCTGGATGGCACTCAATGCCTCGAACGACACCCGCTGGTCCTCCGTCGCGCGCGCGACGACGTTGACGAGATAGATGTCGTCGCGCAGCTGCGTGACGGTCGAGCCCGTCACGGCGGCGTTGAGCACCGATGCGAGCGCGCGCGAGCTGACGCCCAGCCGGCGCGCCTCGTCCTGGTCGACGTTGACACGGACCTGCCGCGCCGGCTCCATCCAGTCGAAATGCACGTGCCGCGTCCGTGGATCCGAGGCGAGCACGCCGGCGAACTCGAGCGCGATCCGGCGCACCTCGTCCTTGTCCGGGCCGGTGATCCGGTATTGCAGCGGCCAGCCCACCGGCGGACCGAGCTCGAGCGGCGACACCCGCGCGACGATTTCGGGAAACTGCTCAGCGAGCACCGACTCGAGCTTTAACTGCAACCGCTCGCGGGCCTCGAGGTCCTTGGCGACGATCACGAACTGCGCGAAGAACGGATTGGCGAGCTGGACGTCGAACGTGAGGATGAACCGGATCGCGCCGCGGCCAACGTAGGTACTGAAGTGGTCGACGTCTGGGTCGTCATTCAGCAGCGCCTCGAAACGCTTCGCCTGCGCCTCGGTGGCGTAGATCGACGCGTTCTGGCGCAGCGTCATGTCGACTGTCAGCTCCGGTCGGTCCGAAGCCGGAAAGAACTGACGCGGCACGAACTGCGACATGAAGATCGCGGCGGCGAATGCAACCACTGTCAGCGCAATGGTCACCCATTTCGCGTTGATCGCAGCGGACAGGAACGCACTGTAGGTGTTCAGCAGCTTGCTCGGCTTGGCCTCGGCGTCGGCCTTGGGCGCCTTGAGGAGCGCCTTGCCGATGATCGGCGCAAAGAGGACGGCGACCAGCCACGACACGATGAGCGAAATGCCGACGACCGAGAAGATCGAGAACGTGTACTCGCCGGCCGAGCTTTGCGCGAAACCGATCGGCACAAAGCTCGAGATCGTGACCAGCGTGCCGATCAGCATCGGCGCAGCCAGTGTCCGGTAGGCGAAAGTCGCCGCGTCATCCATTGAATCGCCGGCGCCCAGCCGGCGGATCATCGCGTCGACCGTCGTCATCGCGTCGTCGACCAGCAGCGTCAGCGCGATGATCAGAGCGCCCAGCGAGATGCGGTGGAGGTCGATGCTCGCGACATTCATGACCGCGAACACGATCGCGAGCGTCAGCGGAATCGCCAGTGCGACCACCGCACCGGGCCGCACGCCGAGGCTCACGAAGCTGCAGACCAGGATGATGACGATCGCCTGCCACAGCGAGGTCATGAAGTCGCCGATCGCGACGTCCACCGAGACCGCCTGGTCGGCGACCAGCACCGGCTCGACGCCGATGGGAAGGCCGGCGCGGATGTCGTCCATCTCGGTGCGGATGTTGCGTCCGAGCTCCAGGATGTCGCCGGCATCGCGCATCGCGATCGCGAGCCCGATCGCCGGAGTACCGTTGACGCGGAACATCGGCTGGGGCGGATCGACGAAGCCGCGGCGCACGGTTGCAATGTCGCCCAGGCGGAAGATGCGCTCGCCCGAGACGAAGTTGATCGCCTCGAGGTCACGCTCCGACTCGAACGCGCCGGTCACGCGCAGGAACACGCGCTCCTGCTGGGTCTGGATAACCCCCGCGGGTCGGATCTGATTCTGCGCCTGCAGCGTTGCAAGGATGTTGGCGTAGTCGAGGCGCAGTCCGGCCAGCTTCGCGGTGTCGAACTCGATGAAGACCTGCTCGTCCTGCGCGCCCAGGACCTCGATCTTCGAGACGTCTTTGACCTGCAGGAGCCGGGACCGGGCGGCCTCGGCGTAGTCGCGTAGTTCGCGGAAGGTGAACCCGTCGGCGGTAAACGCGTAGATGATGCCGAAGGTGTCGCCGAAGTCGTCGTTGAAGAACGGGCCGACCACGCCCTGCGGCAGCGTGCCCCGCATGTCGCCGATGTTCTTGCGCACGTTGTACCAGACGTCCGCGATCTCGGCCGGTGGTGCGTTCTGCTCGAGATCGACGAAGATCGTCGTCTGCCCGGCCGTCGTGTAGCTGCGAACGCGGCGGAGGTGCCGCGTTTCCTGGAGCGTGCGCTCGAGCCGCTCGGTGACCTGCTTAAGTGTTTCCTCCACCGTCGCGCCCGGCCAGGCGGCGGCGACGATCATGGTGCGGATGGTGATCGCCGGATCCTCGCCGCGCCCGAGCCGCAGGAACGACAGTGTCCCCGCCGCCACGGCAACGATCATCAGGAATATCACGAGCGACGGGCGCTTCAGCCCCCACTCGGAAAGGTTCGGGCCGATCACTGCTTGGCTCCGAGCACGCGCACCGTCTGACCCGGACGCAATGCCTGCACGCCGGCCGTGACGACGATGTCGCCCGGAGCCAGACCCGAGGCGACGTCGATGCGGTTGGCGGTGGCGCTGCGCACCTCGATGTTTCGCATCGACACCACACCGGTCTTCGGATCGACCACCCAAACCGATGAGCGGCCTTCCGAGCGGCTGACGGCGGAATTCGGGATCTCCATGCTGGGACCGGTGGCAACGTTCATGCGACCCGTCACCGTGCTGCCCAACCGCATCGCCGGCGGCGGATTGATCAGGCGCACCCGCACCGCGAAGGTGCCGGTGACCGGATCGGCGCGCGGCGCGACCTCGCGCACCCGACCTGTGGCCGTCACGCTCGGGTCGCCGATGAGCGCCACCGTGATCTCGACGTTCTTCGGCGCGCTGTCCTTGACGCGTGCCGGCACGTCGAACACCGCATCGCGGGCGCCTTCGCGCGCCACCTGCACGATCATGCGGCCGGGCGAGACGATTTCGCCGGGCTCAGGCCCGCGCGCGGTCACGACACCGGCGACGTCGGAGACCAGGCGCGTGTAGCCGAGGCGGTTCTGCGCCAGATCCATCTGGCCCCTGAGCGCATCGACCTGCGCTTCGGCCGAGCGTAACGCCGCTTCAGCCTGCTCGTACTGCGCCCGCGACACCGCCGCGTCGCTCACCAGGTCGCGCATGCGGTCGTAGCTGCTGCGCGCTTCGAGCAAACGCGCGTTGGCGCCGGCCACCTGCGCGCGCATCGTCTGCAGGTTGCTTTCCTCGTTCTGCGGGTCGAGCCGTGCGATCAGCTGCCCAGGCCGGACGTTGTCGCCGATCTCCACAGTGCGCTCGATCAGGCGACCGTCGATGCGAAAAGCCAGATTGATCTCGTTCTGCGCCTGTACTGTCCCGGTGAGTGACACCGAACCGCCGCTGTCGGCCTTGCCGATCGTCATCGCGCGGACGGGACGAATTTCTGGCGCAGGCGCCTCCGCAGCGCGCTGGCAGGCCGCCAGGGCCGCAACGAGGGCAACGGCAATGCCGAGCCGTGTGCGAGGCCGCTGAGTGAGTGGAAGTGTCGTTCGCATCGAATCAGTCTTTCAGTGACGACGGCGCCGTTATCGTAAACGGACAAGGGGCTCGCGATGCTGAACACCGCGCAGGGCGCATAGGCCAAGGTCGCGAAACTTGTTATCGCGTGATAATGAAAAAGAAGACAGTGGCCGACTGCGGCATCGCTCGGCGCCGCAGAGGAACAGGTGTGCAGGCCCCGCGACGCGGGTCGTCACAATGTGGCCCGCTGCGGGCGTCCTGCGCCGGGCGCCATGAAAGCCGCCGATCGATGTCGGCTTCAGTGCGCGCGGGCGATTGCGCGGATTTGCGCGATCAGTTCGCGCGCGATCGGTGTGGTGTCGTGTGACTTCAGTGTGACCGCGGCAATCGGCCTGGGAACGGCATTCAGCTCGAACGGAAGCCGTGTCGCGAAGTGCATGCCGGGTGCGAACTCGACCTGTCCACGCATGCCAAAGGACAGCAGATGGGCATGCAGCATCATGCTGAACTGCATGTTGATCGAAAAGGTCTCGACGAAATGGCGGGGCACTTTCAGGCCGGCCCGGTCGAGCGTGACGATCACGTGCTCGAAGAAATAGCAGTCCGCGGGCGGCATCACCCAGCGTTCCTCGAGCAGTTCCTCCCAGGTGACTTTCTTGCGCTTGGCGAGCCGGTGGTCGTTGGCGCACAGGACGCACAGTTTCTCGTCGAAAAGCGAGACGGCATCCGTGTCGTCGCCCGGCTCGACCAGTGAGAGCCGCAGGACGGCCACCTCGATGTCACGGCGGCGCAGCCGGTCGAGCAGTTCGGTCTCGCGCGCCTCTATGACCGATATGAAGATACCAGGGTGGGCCTGCGACAGTCTCCGGACCGCGACGGGAAGGAACGGGATCGCCGGCATGGGCGTGATCCCGATGCGCAGCGAACCCTGCGCGCCGTACGATACGAGCGCGAGGTCCTGCGCCGCGCGGCGCAACTCGTCGAAAACCGTGATCGCGCGCGGAGCGAACGTCTGAGCCTGCAGTGTGGGTTGGACGCCGGCGGCATGACGGTCGAACAGTCTCACGCCGAGCAGGTCCTCGAGGCTCGCCACGGCCTTGGTAATGGCGGGCTGACTCAGGTGCAGCACGGCGGCGGCCTTGCGAAAGCTGCGGTGCTCGAGCACGGCGACGAAGACACGCAGCTCGCGCATCGTCAGGCGGCGCGGCAGGCGATGAATCAGCTCGTCCGACTTCATGCGACCTGCTCCCCTCGAGTAGCCCGTCATGGGACGGCACCGAAGTCATCGGCGCAGTAACGACGACGGAGCGTTATGGGGACAGGTGTCATGCGAGCCTTATTCTTTTCGACGTTTGGCCCAAGACGTTTCCAAAGTTTGCCACGGCCTGCCGACGAACTCGGCAAAAAGGGTTAGGAGCATAGACGAACAAGAGCGGCAGCGGGACGTGCTTGGGCAGGCGCTGCGCCAAGCGCGCGCGGTTTGCGTGCTTTCCGGAATACGATCCTCCGCCTCGGGAGCGTTGCGAAGCGCGCGCATCTGCGCCTTCGCGCCGCGCGACGGCCGCACGCCCCGGACAAGAGGACAACTGCCGATGCCATCCCGCCGACGCCTGTTCGGTTCGCTGCTGCTGCTGACGCTCGCTGCGCCGGCAGCACACGTGCAGGCGGAGGATGCGTATGCGAAGTGCCGCACCATTGCCGACCCGGCGGCACGGCTGGCCTGCTATGACAGCGCTGCCGCTGCGCCGGAGGCGACATCGCCAGCCGCTACGTCCGCACCGCGCCCGCCGTCGGAGCCCGGTGCTGCCGCGCCGGCCTCCGCGCTGGCCGACCTGCAGCCGACTGGCACGTTGGCGGACGGCCAGTCGCTGATCGCGCAACGCTGGGAACTCGAGGAGCGCTACAAGCGTGGCACGTTCCGGTTCACGTTCTACCGGCCCAACTACATCCTGCCGGTCGCGTGGTCGAGCAGTGTCAACAACGCGCCGAGCTCGCCGACGCAGCCGGCGCCTGTGTTGCCGGGGCCGCTCGACCAGACCGAGGCCGAGTTCCAGCTGAGCTTCAAACTCAAGCTGTGGCAGAACATGTTCGGCGGCAAGTCCGATCTGTGGCTGGGCTACACGCAGAGGAGCTTCTGGCAGGTCTACAACGAAGACCTGTCACGGCCGTTCCGCGAAACCAATTACGAACCCGAGCTGATCTGGTCGCTGCCGACGGACTACACGATCCTCGGCTTGCGCGGCCGGCTGCTGGCGCTTGGCTACGTGCACCAGTCCAACGGCCGCGGCGATCCGCTGTCGCGCAGCTGGAACCGTGTGTATGCGATGGCGGCGCTGGAGCGCGGCCCGTTCGTGCTGCAGATCAAGCCGTGGTACCGCATCGACGACAATCCCGACAAGGACGACAATCCGGACATCGTCGACTACATCGGCAGCGCCGAATTCCTTGCGTTCTACAAGTGGCGCGAACAGTTCACATCGACGCTGCGGCTGCGCACGACGTTCAATTCGTCACCCAGCTGGGGCTCGGCACAACTCGACCTGCGCTTTCCGATCGTTGCGGACCTGCACGGTTACCTGCAGGTCTTCAGCGGCTATGGGGAAAGTATGATCGACTATAACTTCCGCAAGACCGCGGTCGGTCTCGGCGTCTCCATCGGCACGTGGTACTGATTCCGCGTTGAATCCCTTGGCTGCATGTATCCAGTTCCCTCAGCGTGCCGCGTTGCGCCCGCTGCGGCCCTATTCAGTCGTTCCGGCTTTACCGGCCGGGCTCACACAACAGGAGGATTGATGAAACGCTCATTGCTGGGGGTGTTCGGCGTGACTGCGCTGGCACTCGCATGGTCGACAGAAGCTATGGCGCAGTCGCGCGTGCAGTACGGCCGCATCACCAACGTGCAGGCGACCACCGTTACGGACAACACCGCACGTACGGTCGGCACTCTCGTCGGCGGCGGTATCGGCCTGGCGACCGGCAGCGGTCAGTCGGGTAGCAACCGTGCGCTGCGCGGGATCGGCGGCGCGGCAGCCGGGCGCGGCGTCGGAAACCTTGCGAGCCGGTCGCAGGCGTTCGAATACACCGTGTTGGTCGGCGCCACCACGGTGCGGGTGGTTTCGGATCAGGCCGGCAAGCGCATCGGTGATTGCGTTGCCGTGGAGCAGGGCCAGTTTGCCAACATCAGGCTCGTGGCTGACAGTCGCTGCGGCTCGTCGCCCGCCGCCTCGGCGGCGCCCGCTAAGGCAGCGCCCGCCAAGGCAGCGCCGCCGCCGCCGGCCGATGTGCAGCAGGCTACCGCCTGCGAGCAGGCCAAGTCCCAGGTGCTCGCGGCCGCGACCGACGACGAGTTCAATGTCGCCGAGCGCCGCATGCGCCTGCTGTGCGGCGAGTAATGCATTCACGCGGCTGCATCGCAGGCAGGGTCGCCAGTATCGGTGGCGTGCCTGGGATGCCCGCACTACCGGGCCGCCGACGGCGGCCATAACAACGAGGAAAGGGAACGAAACCCATGGACCAACAAAGACGCGGCATCGTCATCGCGGCGGCCGGACTCGCAGTCTTCACGGTGGCCGGATGCACCACCACTTCCAGTGCTCCCGCAGATCCCGCCGAACAGCGCAAGGCGATCGATTCCGCGGCCGACAGCGCGCTGTCACGCCTGTACACACAGCAGCCCGGCACGCGCGAGCTGATCGCGTCGGCACGCGGCTACCTCGTGTTCCCGACCTTCGTCTCGGCCGGATTCATCGTCGGCGGTGGCAGTGGCCAGGGTGTGCTGCGCAAGGGCGGCAACTCGGCCGGGTATTTCCGCATGACCGAGGCCTCCGCCGGCCTGCTGGCGGGTGCGCAGTCGCAGGCCGTGTTCATCCTGTTCATGACCGACGAGGCACTCAAGCGCTTTGAGGCAAGCAGCGGCTGGACCGTCGGTGCCGACGCGAACGTGTCGATGATCAATGTCGGCGCGAATGCGCGGCTCGACACGACGACGACGCGCCAGGAAGTGATCGGGTTCGTGATGACCAACAGCGGCCTGATGGGCAATCTGAGCTTGAACGGCAATCGCGTCACCCGCCTCGCGATTTAGTCCGCAGTGCAGCCGACAGGGGGAGGTGGTGCGACAGACGCAATGCGATCACGGCCAGTTGTCGAGATCGGGTGAATGTACCCTCTGAAGCCACGGTTCACCGCGGCCGCATGAGGGCGGGCCGCCTTCCGCGCAGTCTGATCGCGGGCGCAGCGCTGCTGTCGGCGGTCGCCGGTGCTTCTGCCGCGGATGAAGCCGTCGCCACCGCCGCCAAGCCAACGCCGCGCATCGCGCTGGCGTTGTCCGGCGGCGGAGCGCGCGGCATTGCGCATGTCGGCGTGCTCAAGGTGCTCGAGGAACTGCACGTGCCGGTGCATTGCGTGGTCGGCACTAGCATGGGCGCAATCGTCGGCGGCACTTATGCCGCCGGCCGTTCGGTCGACACGATGGAGCGCATCGTGCTGGAGGCCGACTGGGCGGAGATCTTCCGTGACAACCCGCCGCGCCGCGAGACTGCAGTGCGCCGCAAGCTGGACGATTACAAGCCGCTGTTCGGCTTCGAACTGGGCATACGCGACGGATCGCTGGCGCTGCCCATCGGCGTGATCGCGGGCGTGTCGATCGAATCTTTTTTCCGCGAAATGGCGCAGCCGGCCGCCGCCATCACCGACTTCAACAAGCTGCCGGTGCCGTTCCGCGCCATCGCCACAGACCTGGAGACGGGGGCAGCGGTGGAGCTGGACCGCGGCAGTCTGGCGCAGGCGATGCGCGCCAGCATGTCGGTGCCGGGGGCAATCGCGCCCGTGGAAATCGACGGTCGCCTGCTGGTCGACGGTGGCCTGGCCGACAACTTGCCGATAGATAGCGCGCGTCGGCTCTGTGGCGACGTCGTCATCGCCGTCAACATATCCACGCCGCCGCTGCGCCGCGACCAGATCACCTCGGCGCGCAGCGTCACCGCGCAAATGATCAACTTCATCGGCCTCCAGACCGTCAAGGACCAGCTGAGGAGTCTGACGCCGCAGGATGTACTGATCGCGCCTGACCTGGGTGATATCTCGGCATCGAACTTCGACCGCTCGCGCGACGCCATTCGCATCGGCGAAGAGGCGACGCGTGCACTGGCGCCCCAACTGCGGCGTTACAGCGTGCGGCCGGAGCAGTACGCCGCGCTGCGCGCGCAGCAGCTGGCCGAGGCCAAGCCGCTCGGCACAGTGGACGAGATCCGCATCGAAGGTCTCAATCGCACGAACCCGGCCGTCGTGCGGGAGCTGGTCAAGAGCACGCCGGGCGAACCGCTGACCGAGGAGAGGGTCGCGGCCGACTTGCGCCGCGTCTTTGGTACCGGCGACTACGAGGCCATCAGCTATGGCATCGTCGATGGCAAGGACGGTCCGCGCGCGATGCTGATCCAGCCGACGGAGAAATCCTGGGGGCCGAACTACGTGCGCTTTGGCCTGTCGCTGGCGAGCGACTTCGCCGGCGACAACCAGTTCAATGCGATGGTGCAATATCGTCGCACCTGGTTGAACCACTTCGGCGCCGAGTGGGTCAGCGAAGCGCAGATCGGCCAGAACAGCTTCTTTAGCACCGAGTTCTACCAACCGCTGAATGAACCCGGCCACTGGTTTGTAGCGCCGAACTTCTATGCGGGCGTGCAGACGCGCGGAGTGTTCATCGACGAGGACAAGGTCGCCGACTATCGGACGACCCTGATCCAGGGCGGCCTGGATGGCGGTGCGCGGCTCGGCACCTGGGGCCAGCTACGCGCCGGCCCTGTCTGGTCGAATGTGCACGCGCGCGTGGACACCGGCTCGCCGTTGTTGCCTGGGGTGCGGCAAACAACGGCCGGCCTGCGCGCGGCGCTGTTCGTCGATCAAACCGACCAGGCGTGGTTCCCGCGCGAAGGTTATGGTGCAGGGGGCGCGGCCTACAGCGCCATGACGGGCCTGGGCTCGGATGTCGAGTACAACCGCGTGGAACTCGGCGGCCGTGTCGTGAAAAGCTGGGGACCGCACACGTTCAACCTCAGGGTCAGTGGCGGCAGCGCGCTCGGCTCGGACATGCCGGCATATGACTCGTTCACGCTGGGCGGGCCGCTGCGGCTATCCGCCTATCGCCTGAACGAACTGGCGGGGCGCCAGTACACCTTCGGCCGACTGATGTACTACAACCGCACGGTGGCATTGCCCGAACTGCTCGGCTCCGGTGTCTTCGTCGGCGGCTCTGTGGAGGCTGGCCGCATCAGTGATCGCGCGGACAACCTGCCCGCGGGCGGTCCCGGGTGGTCGGTGTCGTCCTTCCTTGCAGCCGTGACGTTCCTTGGGCCGGGCTATCTCGGGGTGGGCGTCGGGCCGGGTCGCTGGTCGCTCTTCCTGCTGCTCGGTGCGCCGTAGTTCACGCTACCTCTTCTTGTAGTTGTACTTCTGGCCGCCGAGGCTGGCTTCGTACATCAGCCCTCCCTTGGCCACCGTGAATGTCGTCATTCCTTTGTAGGACCTGGCGGCGTTCGAGGCATCGTTCTGAGTGACGCTGGCGCCGGCGGTACTACCGGTCGTCGTGGCGGCAGCCGAAGCCCCGGCAGTGATCGCGACGGCCTGCGCCTGCGCGCCGAACTCGAAGTTCCCGCTCGTGAATTCCTTGAACGCCTGCTGGTTCTCGAAGAAGATGATCTGGCTGTAGGCTTCGCCTCCGAGCTGGAAGCCAACCGAAAGCTGTGTCAACGAGGTATCGCCGACGTATTTGCCTATCTCGTAGACGCGGCCCTTGCCGTAGCCGCCGCCGACGACAACTCCGCCCTTGCCGATCGTCGGAAACACCGCATAGCCATAGCTCTTCCCGAAATAGGCGCCGCTCTCTCGCGCTTTCCGGAACACGGCGATGGTGTCGTCGTAGTCATCGGCCCAGGCGGACGACAACGAAAATGCCAACACGAAGAAAGTCAGAAATGATGCAAGACGTCGCAACATGATTGCACTCCATGATCGAATGATCGGTTCCGCGTGCCTGCCGGAAAAGTCTGGCTAGCAGTCAATTCCAGCTAGCAGTTATCGTGCCGATCCGGCGCCACTGACGCCTTTTATGAGGCAAGGGATGCGATCCACCCGGACAACATCATCTTCGACATCGAAGCCAATCCGAACGGCGGCACCGGCGTAAGCCCGAGCGGATTCGGGCATCCGACGTGTCGGAACACGCACGGGTCCAATGCGCTGCCTCCAGTGCGATAGGCCAGCGCTACGTTCTCAGCGCGCCGTGGAATGCTGCCGCTCGCACGACCTCAAGCGCAATCCCCGTAGTCGATGCCGCAGCGGCGCGAGGAGAAGGCCCTGATGGCCAAGACCTTCACGTCGCTTCGTCAACCGCACCGCATCGGCGTCGACATGGGGTCGGCAGCACATGCTGCCGACCCGATGCAGTTAGTCGATCAAGATCACTTGCCCCGAGGCCGCGGCAGTGTGATCACCGTACCTTCGCGACGCTGATCGGCGCCGCCGTACTGCTTGCCCGTCTGTAGGTCGATGATCACGCCTTGCACCGAACCGATCGTCGTCGTCGAGCAGGCGAGCGCACCGGTGGCCGCGTTGGAGAAGTGACCGAGCGCCTTGAGCGCCGCGAGCGTCGCGTCGCTAAACGCAGGCTGCATGAACGGGAGCCCCGTCTCGCAGCTCACCGTGCCGAGCGCCGAAGTCACCGACAGGCGCGGCGCGTCGATCGCGCCCTGGATCGTCATGCCGTGATCGATCAGGTTCAGCGTGACGTTGAGCACCGAGTTGATGATCGTCGAGCCGCCCGGCGATCCGTAGGCCGCGAACGGTTGGCCATTCTTGAACACGATGCTCGGCGACATGCTGGAGCGCGGTCGCTTGAATGGCGCCACGTCGTTCGCGCCGGGGTTGCCGGTTGCAGGATTCAGGGCCGGCACGAAGTTGAAGTCGGTCAGCTCGTTATTCAGAAGGAAGCCGTAGCCCGGCACAGTGATGCCAGTGCCCCAGGTGTTCTCGATCGTTGTCGTGTAGGAGACGACGTTTCCATGCTTGTCGACGACCGAGAAATGCGTGGTGTGGACACCCTTCTCGTCTTCGAACGGGATCACGGCAAGCTGAACGCGTGGCGTCGCCACGCCGCGCGCCACGTTGAAGGGCAGCGGATTTCCGGCCGCCGGCGTCGTCATGCGCGAGTTCAGGTTTATCAGCGCCGCGCGCGAGGCCACGTAGGCGGGATCGAGCAGTCCCTTCTTCGGCACCGGAACGAAGTCCTCGTCGCCCATCCAGACCGCGCGGTCCGCGAAGGCGAGGCGCATCGACTCGATCATCACATGCATCGTCTTCGTGGCACCGAAACCGAATCCCTGCGCGATGCTGCCAACGGGGTATCGCTCAAGGATTTCGAGCATCTGACCCACGGTCAACCCGCCCGACGAAGGCGGCGACATCGAGGCCACCTGCCAGCCGCGATAGTCGACCGTGATCGGCTGCCGGATCGCGATCGCGTAGGCGGCCAGGTCCGACAACGCCATGCGGCCGACGCCATCGGCGGGCACCGGCGACGTACGGGTGCGCTTCTGCGCCTCGACGATCGCCTGCGCGATCTCGCCCTTGTAGAAGACGTCGGTGCCCTGCGAAGCGATCAGCTTGAACGTCTTGGCGAGATCCGGCTGCACCAGCAGATCGCCTTCGGCCAGGGGCACGCCGCCCGGACGGAAGATTGCAGCGGTCTCGGGTTGGAACGACGTGCGGCCGCCGTCACTGGCGATATTCGCCGCCAGAAAGCGATTGATGCGGAACCCCTGCTCAGCGATCTGAATCGCAGGGGCCAGAGCTTCGGCCAGGGTCTGCGTGCCCCAGCGACGCAGCGCCGTGTCCACGCCCAGCAACGTGCCCGGAACGCCGACCGAAAGGCCGCTGGTGGAGGCAGCAAGGAAGGTCAGCGGAGTGCCGCCGGGCGCGAACATGTCGGGCGTCGCCGCGGCCGGCGCACGCTCACGACTGTCGACGGCGAACGTCTCGCCGCTCGAGGCGAGGTGAATCATCAGGAAGCCGCCGCCGCCGATGCCCGAGAACTGCGGCTCGACCACATTCAATACGAACTGGATTGCTGCCGCGGCGTCGATCGCATTGCCGCCGCGCTCCAGCGCACGCGCGCCGGCTTCGGCCGCCAGCGGATGCGAGACCGCGACGACACCCTGCCGCGCGGCCTTGCCAGCCCATGGCGGCGGCGTGCCGCGCGCCTGCGCCGGCATTTCCTTGGCGGGGACTCCCGGCGTCTCGAGCGTCTCGTCGGCAATCGCAGGTGCGGTGAACAACAAGGCCGCCGCCAGCGGCAGCAGGGGGATGCAGAGTGCGCGGACTCGATTCATGGTCGTCTCCGGTGTTGTTGCTGCAGGGGTGGGCGATACCGAGCGGGAGACTTGGCGTTGTACCCCCGTTGTCCCAGCCTCACAATTGGTCATCCGCGGGATGCGTCTGCCGGGGCGCGGCACAGCCAGAGCGACCTCCGAGCGGCGACCGTGTGCTGCGCTTGTCGACCAGAGCACGCGATCGGCGACGTTGGCGAACCCCATCTCGTGCGTGACTACTGCGAGCGGCATTCCGTGGACCGACGACGGTCCGCCTTCGCGTGACACCCATGTGCGTGACCGGCTCGCCGCCGCCAGCGGTGAGTTTGCTACGGTCTCGCGCGATGCGCGCTGTTCGGCGCCGCGTGTGCATTTGCCGTCACGCGTCCGAGTCACGAGGATCACTCCACGGTCCTCAGCCTCCACAAGGAGCGGAACATGGCCGAAGCAGATGAACTCCTGCCGCCGATCGAAATCCCCTGGAAGCTGGCATCGACGACGCAACCGCTGAGCGCTAACGAGCCTGCGGAAACGGCCCTGTCGCTTTTCTTCTTCGAGCCCGATGACGAGACGCTGACGAGCAAGTTTCCGGACGACCGCATCGTCTTCGTCAAGTACACGGCATCGATCTCGCCCGCGAAGTTTCCGGCGGAGCTGTCGAAAGTGGCCGCGACCTTTCTCGGCGAGGGGATTCCCTGCATGCATGTGCCTGCTCGACCTGAAGGTCCGCAACGCGGCGGACGAGGTCGGCACGATCCGGCCCTACTTCCACACCGCCGCGCCGCTGAACCGCCGCATGGTGCAGACCGGCGTCGTCGGGGTCGAGGCCTACGAGGGCGAGGCCGACGGCATCGCGATCGGCAAGAGCGGCGCGCAGATGAACGAGACGTTGCGCAGCCACTCGAACACCTCGTCCTCGAGCGCGTCCGCGGGAATCACGACCGTCCTGCCGATTCGGATTCCCAACCTGTTCTCGGCGGGTGGTTCGGTGCGCAGCACTTCTACCGACGTCGCCAGCGATCGCGCGGTGTCGCAGGTGGTCGACACCACCAATCGCGAGGCCTCCGAGGAACGGCGCGAACTGATCAGCCACACCACGCGGGTGGAGAACATCATTTCGCTGTTGTCCGCGAAGTACATCGGCACACCGCACCTGAGCTTTTCGGTTTCCCCGCAGCCCTTGCAGCAGCTTTCGGTCGATCCCTCGGACCCGAATCTCTGGTTCCAGCAGTTGCTGGCGCGCCGCTCGAGCGGCATCGAGGGCATCCAGGAGTTCACCGCGGTGATCGTCGTGCCCAAGGGCACCGACTTCTGCATCAGTGCGCGACTGCGCAGGGTGTGTCTGCTCGACAGTCCGCCGGGACCGTTCAGCCTCGACGAGCGCTTCACCGGCACGCTGGTTCAGTTTTCCCGGATGGTCAACTACCTCAACGACGCTTTCCCGATCGGCACGCCGCTCGAAGAGCTGGACATCGACATCATCGGTGGTCTCACCGGCAGCGGGCCCTTCCGCCGGCCGGTAGTCGAGCTGTGGGGCCTGCGCCTGCTCGAGAGCCTGGTCGTGGCCTCCGTCGTTTCGCCGGGCGCCTCGGCGGGCGTCGCGGCCCGCGGCCGGGCCAACTACAAGCACTTCCTCGAGGTGTGGCTCGACACGCTGCGCGACGAGTACGAACGTGAAGCGTCGCGCTCGCCGCTCGAACGCGGTGTGCTGTTCGGCGAGAACCGTTTCCTCGACACCTGCTTCGCCACGGAGGCCGAAAGCGGCAACCTGGTCGTGACCCACAGCACCGCGTCCGTGAGCCCGCTGTTCCGCGTGCGGATCGACCCGGGCCGCTTCGACATCGGCGGCTTCAAGACCCTGTCAGCATCGCAAAACACATCAACGCGGGCGCGCGCTCTCGAAACGACCACACGCTGGAACGCCATCGAGCGGCAGGTCACGAACCTGCTGTCGAACAGCAGCAAGTTGGAGGAGACGCCGCTCGCGGCGAACGACCCCAAGGTGCTCGGCGTGCTGGTCGACGTCTGGCGCAAGCTGCCGGCGGACGACCCCCGCAACCTCGACTTCGACAAGGCCGCCTCGCTGCTGCAACTCGGCGACGCACAGCGCCGGCTGCTCAAGTCCGCCGGCGCGACCAACCTCTCCGGCATTGCGTCTGTCCTGCGCGCAGCGCCGGCAATCGACCGGCAGAACGTCGAGGTCGAGAAGATCCGCACGATCTCCCGCAACCGCAAGCTCGAAGGTCCGCTGCCGGACCTCATCAAGTTCTCGGTGACACCGAAGGACGGCACGGCGATCCTCGGCGCCATCGGCACAGGGCTCGGCGGGCGCGGCTAAGGCTCAGAGCCGCTGACCATGGCCGCGGCGCAGGGAGCGGCGGCTGCAACTGGGGCCGGTCATCGGGCACACCGACGACACGTCGACGCGCATCTGGATCCAGGTCTCCGACGACCCGTCGCGCTACGGCCTGCGCGTCGAAGATGTGGGGCTATTCCCGTTCGTCAGCACCGAGTTCGGCGCGGTCGAGTTTGGCACCGCCATTGCGAAGGTCACCGGCCTGCAGCCCGACCTGCGCTACCGCTACCGGGTGGTGCGTGCGGGCCGCTTCGTCAAGGGCGCCAGCGGAACCGTCCGGACCCTGCCGCCACCGGCGTCGATGACCAACCTGCTGTTCTGCGCCATCTCGTGCAACGGCCAGCAGGACGGCGCCTGGCGGCAGTTCAGCGAGTTCGTCGAGCGCTCGCAGCCCTCGTTCATCATCATGATGGGCGACCAGGTCTACCTCGACGAAGACAAGCCCGACGTCTTCGACGACCACTTTCATTCCGACAGCACGGCGCGGCGCCGCGCGATGGCCGAGAAGTACCGCCTCAACTGGTCACGCGATGACATACGGCGGATCCTCGCCAACGTGCCGACCTACATGGTCTGGGACGACCACGACATCCGCGACGGCTGGGGGTCGATCGCGTCCGACAGCCCGACGATGGCGGCGCTGCACCCGCGCGGCGCGGAGATCTTCCGCCTGTCGACCGAGTTCTTCGAAGACGCGCGCGACGTCTACTGGCACTTCCAGGGCTGCCGCAATCCGTTGCCCGGCGACTACCGCGACCCGCTGACCGGCTTGCCCGATCCGGCGTTCCCCAACTACATCGACAGCCCGCTGCCGCACGGCCTGCGCCGCGGCATGCCGTTCGTATTCCGCTGCGGCCGCCTGATGATGCTCGTGCTCGACAGCCGCGGCGAGCGCGACATCTTCCGGAAGGACTTCCCGATCCTCGGCCAGCGGCAATGGCAGTTCATCGACGAGGTGTACGCGCGGCTACCGCCGGATGTCGATGCACTCGCGGTCGTCACCGCGACGCCGATTGCCTCGCAGGACCCGGACGGCCAGACGCAACGGCTGATGGGCGAGCGCACCGACGACGTCGAGGCGTTCAAGCGCGGCGACGAGAAGGAGTTGTTCAGTCCCAAGTCAACCAAGGACGTCGCTGACCTCCTGAAGGTCATAGCAAGCGCAAAGATCGCCCGGTTCACCGGTCAGAACCCGAACCTGGGCGACTTCCAGATCTCCAACCTCGACGAGGCGCGCGACCAGTGGTCCCACCGCTTCGCGCGTCGCGAGCAGAAGGATCTGCTGACGAAGACCTTCAAGGCGCGCTTCACCAACCGCAACGCCGCCTCCGGCCGCGAAGTGGTGTTCCTCTCCGGCGACATCCACATCGGTTGCATCTTCGACATCAGCGCGATGCTGCCGCCCACCAAAGCCGTATCGCTGACGTCCTCCGGCATCAGCCAGATCGACGACACGCAACCGCTGGTCGGTACGTTCATCGACGAGGAGTTCTCGCTCGCGTTCGGCATCCGCTCGACTCTGCGCGACGTGGTGAACCAGTTCAACTTCGGCGTCGTGCAGGTGCAGCCTACCGGCAGCGGCGCCGAGATCTCCGCAGTGCTGGCGCACGAAGGCAATGGCTTCGCGTTCGGACTGGACGTGAAGGATCTGATCTGAGCGGCCGATCAACCGGTGTGCGTTGACGGAATCTGTCGAGCGCGAAGCCGCGATCGCGCTGAAACTGCAGGCGGTGCTGTTTCGCGCGTCGAGCCACAGTGCGGTGCTGGAGCCGGAACGGTCTGGCCAAAAGTGGCGGAGTTCCCGTCACCTGCGCTGCGCCTACATCTGCCGGAACAGGTGCACGTAGGCGCGGCTCACGGGCAGGGTTTCGGGCCGGCCCTTCAGATGGATGGTCGCGGTTTCGTTGTTGCCGCGCGTGACGTGGCTGACCGAGCCGAGGTTCACGATGACCGAGCGGTGCACCTGCACGAACTGCTCCGGGTCCAGCTGGCCGGAGAGTTCCTTCAGCGGCGTGCGCACCAGCGCTTCGCCGGGCCGCGCGCCGTCGCCGCGCCAGCCCACCAGCGTGTACTTCTCGTCCGCGCGCAGGAAGTCGATCTCCTCCACCGGAATCAGCCGCGTCGCCTGGCCGCTGCCGGCGCGCAGCCACCGCAGCCGCGTGTCGCGCGGGGTTGCGCGAGCCTCGCGGCGAGTTCGCGGATCAGCTCGTCGGTCGCGGCCGGCGGCGGCTGCACGGTGCGCAGCCGCTCCTTGAGGCGCTCGACGGTCTCCCGCAGGCGGTCGCGTTCCACCGGCTTGACGAGGTAGTCGAGCGCGCCGCGCGCGAACGCCTCGACCGCGTACTGCTCGAAGGCGGTGACGAACACGAGGTGCGCCCGGTTGCCGATCGCGCGCGCGGCCTCGACGCCCGAGACGCCCGGCATCTGCACGTCGAGGAAGCAGACGTCCGGTCGATGCTCCTCGAACATCGCGATCGCCTCGCGGCCGTTGCGCGCCTGCGCGACGACGCGCAGCTCCGGCCAGAGCTCGGCCAGCAGGCGCGCGAGTGCCTCGCGCAGCATCGGCTCGTCGTCGGCAATCAGCGCGGTGGGGGCCTCTCATATCACCGTGCCTCGGCAGGAAACTGCACTTCCGCCCTGAACCCGTGCGGCTCACGCTCGAACAGGCGCAGCGCCGCCGCTTCGCCGAAGGCGAGCGCGAGCCGTTCCCGCAACGCCTTGAGTCCGGTGCCGGTGCCGGAGCCTGCATCCGAAACGCCCGGCCCGACGCCGCTGTCCTCGACGCGGATCAGCACGTCGCCGCCTTCGCGCTTGACCGCGACTGTCGATGTCGCCACCGTCTTCCGCCGGATCGATCCCGTGGCGCACCGCGTTTTCCACCAGCGTCAGCAGCGTGGTCGGCGGGCAGCGGATACGACAGCACCGACGGATCGACGTCGAGCGCGAAGCGCAGGCGGTCGGGCATGCGCATCCGCATCAGCTCCAGGTACGCGCGCGCCAGCTCGACCTCGCGCCCGAGCGTGCTGACGGTTTCGTCGAGCTGCGGCACGGCCGCCTTCAGGTACGCGATCAGGCTCGCGAGCACCTGCGGCGCATGCGGCGAACCGGCCTCGACCAGCGCCTGGATGTTCGCCAGCGTGTTGAACAGGAAGTGCGGCTGGATCTGCGACCGCAGCAGTTGCGTGCGCGCCTCGATCGCCTGGCGCTCGAGTTCGCGGCGTTCGCGCTCGAACGCGAGCGTCTGCGCATGCGCGCGGGCGTCGCGCTGCCGGATCATCGCCCCGAGCGCTATCCACGCGCCGAAGAAGATGCCCGCGACCGTCAGCTGACCAAAGCCGACGAAGCGCTTCGGGTTGGCCATGAACTCGGGCGACCGCCCACGGTGATCCAGTACGCGGCGTAGGCCGAGAAGGGAATCGCCACCGCCATCGCGAGCAGCTGGAACACCCATCGCCCCATCCAGCGCGGCAGCCGCGCCGGCCAGGACTCGGCGAGTTCCGAAGGCGAGGAGGGCGCCGGTGCCGACGATGACGCTGCGCGCGAGCCACGTCGCGAAGCGCGTTTCGGAGCTCGATGCTGATCAGCAGCGCGATCGGCACGGCGACCAGCAGCATGACCGCAATGCGGCGCAGGCCGAGCACGGTCCTCAGACCCGCGGGCGCGACCTCGGGTGACGGGAGTTTCATCTGCAGCGGACCCGGGCGACGTGCTCATCACCGCAGCAGCACGCGCAGGTTCGGGTAGCCCATCAGCTGGAACACGTAGTAGTTCATCGCCGCTTCGCCGACGTCGTCGGCCACGAACACCAGTTGCGCGTGGCGCGGCACGCCGGCCTTCGAGATCGCCGCCCACAGTTCGGCCGCCGGCTTGACGCTGCCGTCGTCGTTGACCAGCCGGCTCGCCGGCAGGTGGATGACCGTTCCGGCCGGCGCTTCGCTCGGCAGCGCGGCGCCGGAGGCAATGTACACGCGGGGCACGGGTCCCGGCGCTTCCGCGAGCGTCGTCAGTCACGGCGCGGCTGCCCTCGCGCGATGCGTGTCGGCGTGGCCGCGCGTGGCCTCGGTTGCCTGCTTCTCCCACGGCAGTCCGCGCAGCGCCCACTCGTCGGTGCCCGTCATCAGGACGGACACGCGCGGCATGTCGAGCGACTGCAGCGCGAGGAAGGCGAGCGCCGACGACTTGTCGAGGCCGCGCTCGGAC
The DNA here is from genome assembly GCA_963791235.1 of uncultured beta proteobacterium. Taxonomy (GTDB): domain Bacteria; phylum Pseudomonadota; class Gammaproteobacteria; order Burkholderiales; family Burkholderiaceae_F; genus JALORV01. The sequence goes on from CAWBRW010000029.1 coordinate 871,954, forward strand.
ACGATCACGCGTCTCGTGCCCCGCCTGCAGACCCTCGGCCTCCAGGCGCGGGCGCAGCGCGTTCGGTCTGCTTACAGCGCTTCGTTGAATGCCGGCGCCGGCACGTTGCGCGACGCCGGAATGTGGCCGGCGGCAAACGCCTCGGCGCTGCGCACATCGACGATGTTGAGCCGCGTGACGCCGTACGCGCGCAGCATCGGATTGGTCCACGACGCCAGCCACGGCGCGCTGCGCGCGAGGTGCGGCGCTGCGTAGGTCCACAGCGGCAGGTCGCGCGAGTCGCGCACCCAGTCGAGCTGCGAGCCGACGTAGAGCTTGACCTGCGGGTAGCCGGCGATCTGGCGCAGCGCGAAGAACGGCACGGCAGCGGCGATGCCGCCCCCGCAGTAGGTGTAGACCTGCTGCTCCGGGCGCACGCCCAGGTGGCTCGCCATCGCCCGGAGTTCATCGGCCGACTTGAACGTCTTGTCGGCGTTGAAGAACTCCCCGGTGGGCCAGGACACCGCCTGCGGCAGATGGCCCGCGCGGTCGAAGAACTTGGTCGCGCCGAAGTACATCTCGGGCTCGAGCGCATCGACCAGCGCATGGCGCTGCGCGTCGCCGGCGGCGACCAGCACCTCGGGCAGATCGGCCCGCACGTCCGCGCGGTGCCGCACCGCGAAGCTGCCGGCCGGCGGCGGCGCGGTCTTGTCCTGCGTCACCGCTCCGCCAACCGCCCGCCACTTGGCCATCCCGCCGTCGAGCAGATGCAGCCGCTCGGGCGGGTGCCCGCGGTACAGCAGTTCGTAGTACAGGCGCGGCGCGAAGTAGCTGCCGCCCTGGTCGGTGATCACCACCGTGCGGCCCGGCGACACACCCCACGACTGGATGCGCCGCTGCATCGCCTGCGTGTCCTTTTCGTCCATGCCGTACGTGAAGAGATCGACATGCACCGCGCCGGGAATGTGGCCCGCCTCGTGCAGCTTGACCGGCTGGGCATCGAGCACCAGCACATCGCCCGCGGCGAGCGCCTGCTGCAGCCAGGCGACGTCGACGAGCGGACGGGGTTGGCCTGGGCGAGCGGCGCCGCCAGCAGGCAGAAGGCCACGATCGCGCTGCCGAGCAGCGCGTGCCAGGTGGTTTCATCGACGGACTCCCGCGCAACCGAAGAAGCCGCACCGTAGGGCTGCGTGCGCCGGCCGGCAACGGTCCTGCGACGAACGACGGGTGGGCGGTGGCGATCTAGCGGCCGGCGCGTCCGGACTGCGAGCCGCGTCGACCCGCTCGAAAGCATCCTCCTTCGACTCCGGCTTGACCCGCTGGACACTGTGGTGTTACTTTGGTAATACCATCTGCTCGCGGTAGGGACGGACGATGACCACCGCAACGACCATCAAGCTGCCAGACGAACTCAAACAGCGCATCGCGCCGCTCGCCGAAGCGGCGGGCAAGACGGCGCATGCCTGGATGGTTGAAGCTCTGGAGCGTCAGGCCGCCATGGCTGAGGCGCGGGAGGCTTTCCTTCGGGATGCCGAAGCTTCTGCGGCAGAGATTGATGCCGGAGGCGCGCTGTACGCGGCGGAGGATGTCGCCGCGTATCTGCTTTCACGTGCCTCCGGCAAGGCGGCAGCCCGGCCGAGGCCGGTCCGCAAGAGCGCGACGGCTAAGGCGACCGCCAGCTCACGCCGTCGTCGCTGAGGTTTGGTCTTGGCAGCCGTCTACTTCAGCGCTCGTGCGCTGGCCGACCTCGACCGCCTGTTCGACTTCATCGCCGAGCACGATCCCGCCAGCGCAAACTACGCCGCGCTGCGCATCGCGGATGCGACACGCATCCTGCGCGATCACCCGCTGATCGGCCGCCCCGTGCGCGGCGACATCCGCGAACTCGTGATTTCGAGTGGCCGCACTGGCTATGTCGCGCTCTACAGGCTCCGCAACGGCGTCACGACGGTCGAAATCCTGACGATCCGGCACCAGCGCGAGGCGGGGTATCGGGAGTAGTCGCTCGCAGTCCATTCGATCTCGCCACCGCCGGTGAACCGTGCAGCGCGGAGGCGGGCGATGCGGTCGCAGGCGGCAGCGACCCTACGCCAGTCGCCTACTCGACCGGCTTTGCATTGCGCAGATCGAGCGTCACCGACCGATCGCCCTTGAGATCGACGAGTTCGTGCCACATGAGTCGTTTGTCGCCGACCTTCGTGTCACCCAATATCCAATAGCGCCCGGCCGGCAAGGCCGCGGGCTGGGCGTGCCCGTCTGCATCGGTCGTCACTCCTCCAACGATGTAAGGCTGCAATGCGCGTGCGCCCTTTTCGCAGTCCGGGGTCTTGGCGAGGCACGCCCGCACCCAATTCTGGAGGACAGTCGCGTACGGAGTCGACTTGATGCCGCCCTGGATCAAGGCGAACTGAGGGTCCTGCTTCAAGACAAGAAACTTGCGTCCGGCAGCGCTGTTCTTGTCCGCGGACAGCGCGCCGACCGTTATGGCAAGCACACCGCCCGCCGCGGCGGCGCCTGAAGGCGCGGCTGCCGCCGTGGCGCTGGCCGCAGCCGGCGGCGCACCCGTGGAAGCACTGCTCGATGCGGCGCCCACCCGCATCAGAACGCATTTCTGGCTCGCCCAGTTGATGCGATCAGGGCCTTCGAAGTCGAACTCGATCTGCTTGAGTGACTTCTTCGGCAGCACGACCACGCGTTTGGCGTCGCCGCGATACTCGACGCGGTCGAGTTCCTGCGGGGGCGTGCGGTCGTCCATGCCCATCAGCCGGTCGGGACGAAACTCGAACACGCCGCCGCCGAAGAGCACCTCGCACAAGCCGCCTTTCGCCATTGCAGTGACGGCACCGAACGGATCATTCGGATTCGGGCGCGTCGATGCCGGCCTCGCCCACTTGCCCAACAGTGGGTTGCGGTCAGCCGGCAGCGCAGGGCGCTTCTCCCACATGGCGCGCGCAGCCGAGGCCGCCTGTGCGCCTGTGGGGTCGGAGCGCGCCCCGGGTGCCCCGCCCGACGACCCCTGTGGTGCGGGGGCATAACTGCCTCCCTGCCCCGAGGGCGCATTGATCCGGCTTGACTCCTCCTGTTGACGGCGCGCGTTGTCCTGCATGAGCTGTTGCTGCCGCTGCTGCTCCTGGCGCTGCTGTTCCTGCTGCCGCCAGTACTCGCGCTGCTGGCGCTCGTACTCCAGTTGCGCCGGTGTCTGCGCCGAGCTCAGGCCGACTGCGGCCGTGAGCGTCGTCCCGGCAAGAACGCGAACCGCGGATCGAAAATGGCTGTTCATGAGGCCCTCCCGGAAGGGCTCGCACCGTGCGAGTCCGCAGCGTGCGACATGACGTCAATGTAGTGAGGCCCTTGTTACCGCGCTGTTACTGCAGCCGGCCCGGCGTGCCGCTGAAGGACGAGGACTATTTGATCCTCTCAACGATCGACCCACTGCTCCGAGAGGGTCCACGTGCCTACCATCTGCTGCCTGAGCTCGGAGGGCTTCGGTTGCGCACCTATGTCAGTGCCAAACAGCGCGGCAACAAAGAGAACGGCCGTTACTGGATACATTGAAGTACGCATAGGCTGCTCCTTTGAACAGTTGCAGCGCGCTTCATGGGTTCTCTCCAAGGCTGCCGGGCGAAGCGCTTGACCCGACACGAGAAAAAGGATGACTGCTTTTGGGGCGATCGGGAGAATTCTGGCATCGGCCGGTCCTGGCCGCGAGTTGCGTCTTCTACAGAGCGGCGGCCAATTCCCGCGTCAATTGAGCTGCAGGTATCTCCCTACATCCGCTAGCGTTCTGACCAGACCACAACGGGGAGAAGTCGCCGGAGCCCGTTGCTTCCGCTTTGGTGCGCAGCGGGGCAATAGCCGTCGCCGCTAACGGGAATGCAGGAGATTTTGGGCTCATCGGGCCAAGCTCTCGCACGATGCGATTCACGATGCCACGCGCCGGCCGCCCGGTAAATACATTCGTAAGCGCCGTGTGACGGGCCGCCTCGCTTGTCAGTGCTGCGCGATGCACCGCACTAGTAGTCGCCTCCGGACAGAGCAGGTATGCCGTGCCGATCTGAACACCGGCGGCGCCGAGCGCCATCGCCGCCGCTACCCCCTTCGCGTCTGCGATGCCTCCGGCAGCGATCACCGGAAGCTTCACCGCCCGGGCGACCTGTGGCACGAGCGCGAAAGTACCGACTTGCGTACTTACGTCGGCCGACAGGAACATTCCGCGGTGACCGCCAGCCTCGCACCCCTGCGCAATGATGGCGTCAACACCGCGTGCTTCCAGCCAAAGCGCCTCCTCGACGGTAGTTGCGGTGGACAAGACCTTTGAGCCGAGCGCCTTTACACGCTCGAGCAGCGCGCTGGATGGCAAACCGAAATGGAAACTGACAACGACAGGTCTCAATTCGCCGAGAAGATCAGCAGCCTCCGAGCCGAAAGGTGCCCGCCCTGGCCCGCTTGGGATCGCGTCTGCATCGATCTCAAGCTCCTTGTAATACGGTGCCAGCGTCGCGCGCCACTGTTGTTCGCTCTCAGCACTCGCTGCTGGGGGAACATGGCAGAAGAAATTCAAGTTGTACCGATCACCGCATTGCGCTCTGATGGCGGCAATCTCACTTCGCATCGCATCAAGAGTGAGCATCGCACAGGGTAGCGAACCCAGTGCGCCCGCTTTCGACACTTCGATCGCCAGTTCACTTCCCTGCACCCCCGCCATCGGTGCCTGAACGATGGGAAGCTCAACGCCAATAAGCTGTTGCCAGGTCATCTGACGACTCAGCCAAGTTTCGGATGAGGGAGCATACGGTCCGCTTTCAGGCAATTCTTACTGCGCGATGCACCGACCGCAAGTGGCCGAGAGCTACTCCGCCGATTGCAACTCGGGTTTCGCGGCCAGCAGCAGGGTGTTTCGCGGGTGTCGGCTGCCGCGTTGCGCCGCGAGGCGGCGTTAGCTCTTTCGCGGTCACGGTGCCACTGCCGCGTTGGGATAGGCGAGCTTCTCCATGAGTGAAGTGAACCGGGGAAGCCCGCGCAACTCGTCCCAGGGCGTGTCCACCTTCAGGTCGCGCAGCATGGTGTCCCGACGCGCGTACGCTTCTTCCAGCAAGTCGAGGGCCGCACCTTGCTCGTGCAGGCCGCTGTGCACGAGCGCAAGGAAGTAAGGCGGCACGTACTGTCCCTGATCGGCGCGGGCCTTCAGTTCGTCCAGGCATTCGCGGGCCCGCTCCGACAGCCCCGCCCGCGCGGAGGCATAGCCCAGGTAGCCGAGCATCCGCGAGCTCCGGCCACCCAGTTCGTATGCACGGCCGAGTGACCGGAGGCCCTCGTCGTAACGGCCGAGCTCGACCAGGGCCTGGCCCTGGTACCAGAGTGCGGTGTGAAAGTCCGGGTCGATCCTGAGCACGTCGGCGAAGAACGGAAGCGACTGGTCGAGCTTGCGCTCGTAGATGTGGGCCAGGCCCTGTACGGAGGGCAGGACGAGCGACAGCGGATCCAGTTCCTGTGCGCGCCTAAGGCATCGATGGGCGCGCTCGAACAGGCCCATCACCGCCAGGGCACCGCCGAACCAGTAGGTGACGCTGGGCGAGTGGGGACTGAGCTCGAGCGCGCGTTCGTACCCCGCGATGGCCTTGGCCCAGGCGAACGAGAACTGCCACTCGGTGAACGCGAGTTCCCGATGCGCCTCAGCACAGGTTTCGTCGAGTTCGAGGGCGCGCAGGGCGGCCGCTTGGGAGCGCTCCCTGATCTGCTGCGGAGGAACGAAGCCGAAGTTGGCTAGCATGTTGAGCGCCTCGGCGATGCCGACGTAGCCGGGCACATACTCCGGGTCACGCGCCACGGTCTCCTCGAAGAACTTCAAAGCAGCCCTGAACCCTGCTTCCGTCCGCTGGTGCCTGGCGTGCCGACCCCTGAGGTCGAGAAGGTAGATCTCATCGTCGACCCGCCGCGCCGGGCCCGTGGGACGGGGATGCAGCGTGTAGTCGATGGCACGCGCAATGGCCTTGGCGACTTGGTCGTGCAAGGCGAGGACGTCGGCCAGATCGCGGTCGTATTGCTCCGCCCAAAGGCATTCCTCGGTATCGACCCGCACGAGGCGGACGGAGATCCGCAGGCGGCCGCCGGAGTGCAGAACCGATCCTTCGACGATGGCGCCGGCTCCGAGGACACGCCCGATGCCGGCGAGCGATTCGCCGGCTCCCCTGAATCGCATGACCGAGTTGCGCGCGATCACCTTCAGCCCGCTCACCTTCGAGATGCTGGTGATGAGCGACTCGGTCATCCCGTCGGCGAAGTACTCCTCCGAGGGCAGCCGGTTCAGGTTCTCGAGCGGCAGTACCGCGATCAGGTCGATCTTGCGCGTCGCCGCCGCCTGCGTCGCGTTGCGCCGAGCCACCTCCAGCACGAAACGGTAGCCGCGGCCTGCGCTCGTCGCGATCGCCTCGTTCCCGAGGATCTTGCGCAGGGTCGAAACCTGCACCTGCAGGTTGTTCTCTTCCACCACCAGCCCTGGCCACGCGATCTCGAGCAACTCCTCCTTGGTCACGAGCTCGCCCGCGCGTTCGACCAGGGCCGTCAGGACATCGAGCGCCCGTTGCCCCAACGGAACCGCCTCGCCGTCCCTGAGCAGCTGGTGCCGCCCGACGAGCAACTCGAACGACCCGAAGTGGTAGCTGACTCCGGAGGTGTCGGCCATCGCTCAACCTCGGCTCGCGCCTACGGCCGTCGGTTGGCCTTCGATTAGCAACTCGCGACTCGAAGGCCGAACTTCGACGTTCCCGAAACGCAATGGGATGTTCACGCTGCTCCCGGGGGTGAATCCTGGTTCGACAACCGGTTCAGTATGACCAAGGCGATCCATGCCCGCAAACGGCGGCTCGCCTGTCGTTCAATTCAGAACGATTCAGGACGGATTCAGGCCGGCTAAAGGACTGAAATGGGCCCCGGCGCGCACAGTGCCTCCATCGACAGCGCAGTACCGTTCAGCCCACTCAACGCCACGGCAGGAGCCGACATGAACCGCGAATTCAAAGCCTCTTCAACGCAGGCCCGCTCGACTTTCGGCGTCATAGCAGTCCTGGCCACTGTCCTCGTATTGGTTTCGATCGACGGCCTGTCCCAGCACTACAGCGCCGAAGCGCAAGTGGCGAGCGCGAAGCCGCTTAACGTCACGCGGCTCTAGTCTGCGTCTGTATTGGCGCAGGAAGGTGCCCAAATTGACATGACCGCGTGGACGGTCAAGAGCGGACGCCCCAGCGCTCATTCCAGCGTCCGCTTTGCTGCGCTTGATGGCGACGGACGCATGTCCGGAGCTGGCCGAGCTTTGCCCTGTCGTTCGCTGCGGCCCCGACAGCGCGGTGCTGGTCTTCGAACTGCCGGGGCTCTCTATGCGCCGCAATCCACAAGGTGGCTGACCGCGACCCGATCAAGCAATTTGACCGTGCGCCCTTCGACCTGGAGCATTCCTTCACGCTGAAACCGGGACAACAGACGGCTCACGGTCTCCAACGTGAGTCCCAGGTAACTTCCGATCTCTTGTCGTGTCATTCGCAAAACGAACTCGCACGACGAATATCCGAGGGCTTGATACCGCTGCGACAAGTCGAGCAAGAAGAACGCAAGCCGTTGATCGGCACGCATCGATCCCAGCATGAGCACAAGGCTGTACGCTCGTTCGCCTTCCTGTGACAGCAACTGGTGCAAGCCGTGTCCGAATTGTTCACTGAGTCGTGCCAGACTTTCGATTTCTTCGAACGGCAGCCGCCAGACTTCCATGTCTTCCAGCGCGATCGCCTCGCACTTGTGAACAGCGCGGGCAACGCCGTCAATTCCGACGATTTCTCCAGCCATGTGATAGCCGGCGACCTGCTCCCGCCCGCATTTCGCCAGCAAAACGATCTTGCACGAACCAAACCGTATTACGTAAAGCGCATCGAACGCGTCCCCGACACGGTACAGAACAGCCCCTTTCCGCAACCGTGTCGGCACCGTCAGGATTCGCTCACCGCTGAGCATGGCGCCGGCCTCGGGCCCCGCGGTCAAACAGAAGTCGGCCAGCTTCCAACTCGGACAGCGTGGCGCGCTGCGCTCGGCCTCGTGCTCACGCCGAGCCGTGAAGGCCTGCGCATTCAACCTTGTAAGGAGATCGACTTGTCGCAACGCGGCAATCGCTGCCTGCTGGCTCGACGCCAAGGCTCGCTTGAGGCGCTCCACATGCGCGAGGGCTTTCGGCAATTGCAGGGGTGCGGCATTGGCGGCGGAGTGTCTGTCCGCGCTGTGCAGGTATGAGATTGTCGCTTGCCGTGGGGTGCTTTCCCCCGGGCCGCGAATAGCATGGCTGGTTGTCATCCAAGCCCCCGAAGCCCATTGGACACTTCGAACGGAAAAGTCGGCCAACATCTCACCATAATCAGCCTATGCGAACCAAGCGACTGCTGTCCGTGCGGTAGCGCACGTAAGACCTGGCGCCCGGACAGGGTGGACATCCAGCGTCGGGGCGAGACTGCTTCGCCGGGTCGCTGGCGCGTTGAAGAAAGTGATGGGACGAGTGATCGCATCTCAAAACCGCGCGGCTGTGCCTTCCTGAGCGAATTTCGACTCGTCGCCTTGGGTACAGAGGCCGCTATCGAGGGAAATCAAAGCCGAGGCAGGACGGCCGGTATTGGCCGCAGTCGGTCTAGCCTTCGCTCCTACTTCGGCAGCTGAAGATCACGAGTCGCCGAGCGGGCGTCCTCGCAATCAGGAGGCGTCTTGCAGCCTATGAGTCGCCAAGGTTCACGGCCCGGCGGGGTCGGGGAGGTTGTCGAAGCCTCCGTCACCGAAGCGCAGGCGGTCCCCATCGCACCACACGCAATCAGGGTGGCGTAATACAAGGCCCATGCTTTGCCACGTGACCAAGCTGGAACCCCAAGGTCGAAGGCAAATTGCTGCATATCCTCGCTGCGCCTCGGAGCAGCAAGTCGTTCTGCTCCCTGCCGCGTGAGGACCAACGATGGCGTCCCTTCGCCGGCCAAGTCTCGCAGGACGACCTTCAAGTCAGCGTTCTGGGAAGAACCCACGGCCGGAGCGGTAAGGAAGAGAACCGAGGTGGCCATCGCAAGCGCTCGCATTATCTGGGCGTCCAAGATCCTCCGCAGATATGTTGCTACCCGGCCGCCGTTTGCGCAATGTGCGAGCTTGCGGACGCCTCCCTGGTGATCGCAATGTCCGCTACGCCGCACAGTGGAGGTTGGTTCTGCACAGCCGGTTTTGACCGTCCACGGTCAATGCTCGACGGCAGGGCCTACATGCTCGCGACGGCATCAGAGCGACGTAAGGCAGATTTCGACGGGATGGCCTTTCGGCGCCCAATCACGCAGAGCCTCCTCAATCTTGCGATGGCTGACAAGATAGAGGGGCACTGAAATCGTTGTCCCACGTGGACGCTGTAGAAGCAAGTAGCGAGAGCCAAGGAACGATTTAAGGCGCGCGCCCGTGACATCGTCCCAACGCACTTTGTGCATGCTCCGGTATACGTTTAGCCCATGCGAACTCACGGAAACACGAAAACCCCATAGCGGTAGCCATACATACAAGACAATCAGCGCAATGAATCCCAGGGCCACCCACGGCCGAGTCGGATCCCAAACCTTGACGGCAATCCAGCCGAACGGCGCCTGGACCGCGAGTACCGCGACAATCCACGGCCACGGAAGAGTGAACTCTTCCATTCGTGGCGTTGGCTGCGAGCTGACTGGCATGACCGCTATTGCGCCATTCTGCCCCGGGGTGGAGACGACAGCAATTGGCCGCATTGAGTCTATCTAACCGTTGTCGCGCCGCGCCTCGAAGGTGACCTTCGGTGCTCAACGAACACGGTCCTTGCGTTCGCCAGTTGGCAAATGCTTCGCTCGCGGTCAACGCGTTACACCGTCGGCTGAGTCCTCCTGCAAGCGCAATCGCTCCAGGACCAAGTGGCTTTCGGCTCATGACGCCAACAGGTAGGGACCGGTCGGTTAACCGAGAAATTCACTGTAACGGATCCTGTTACAGTTCACTGACCTTTCGGCGCGGCATCTTGCATGAAATCGAGCCGCGCGCTCCCCGTTCGATTTCATGCGCTGTCCACGTTTACAGCGGAACCTCCGCGCTCGTGAGCAAGACGACGGGCGGCCAAGCCGGCATGCGCGATGGGCACGCCGCTGGTCCCATGGGAGTACAGGTCATGAACGCTCCGGGTTTTTCCGTCACGCACCTCAAGGTCACGTGCTCCACCTGCAGTCTGCGCGAGTCGTGTCTTCCGCTCGGACTATCGCTTCCAGACATCGTAAGACTGGAAGAACTCGTCGCTGCGAGCAAGCGCCTCAGACGGGGAGAAAGGCTGTTCCGTGCCGGCGATACGTTCGAATCCTTGTACGCGATTCGAGTTGGATTCCTGAAGACCACGGCGCTGTCCGCCGATGGTCACGAGCAGGTCATGGGATTTCACATGGCCGGCGAGCTCGTTGGCCTGGATGGAATCAGCAATGGGACGCACACATGCGAAGCGGTGGCCCTGGAGGACACCGACGTCTGCGTCATTCCGTACGCCGGAATCGAAGCAGTCGCCAGCGCGGTGCCGAAGCTGCACAACCACTTCCACAAGGTGATGAGTCGAGAAATCGTGCGCGAACATGGCGCAATGCTGTTGCTCGGAACCATGCACGCAGACGAGCGGATGGCCGTCTTCCTACTCAACCTTTCGCTGCGCTTCGAGGCGCGCCATTACTCACGCACCGAGTTCGTATTGCGGATGACGCGCGCGGAAATCGGCAGCCTCATCGGCCTGAAACTCGAAACGGTCAGCCGCACGTTGTCGCGCTTTGCGCAAGACGGGTTTCTGGAGGTCAATCAGAAGCACGTCCGGATCGTGGATCCCGACGGCTTGCGCGCAATCGTCTCCGGGGAGGCGCCGGATCGCGAGTTGCGTATGCGTCCTACCGAAGAACTGAGCGTGGCCTGACGATCAAAAAGGCTTGCGTCAACCAGTGTCAAGAAGGCACTTGAGGCAGCTCGATAGGTTGCCACACGCGTCCGCTATCGCAAGGAAAACGGGGTTTCGCAACGTCTGCTCTGCGGTCAATCTAGTCCGTTGCACAGGCTCGGCCGGGAACTGTCAACGCGTTGCGCTACTTCGATGTTGTCCAGGAGTCCTTCAGAGACACGGCTAGGTTAAACACCGGTGTATTCGCCGTGTGATCCTTGAGATCCGCCACGAAGTATCCGTTTCTCTCGAACTGGAACTTGTCATCGGGCTTTGCGTTCGCGAGCGAGGGCTCGACGAACGCGCGCAGCACCCGCTTGCTGTTGAGGTTTAGCAGCGTGAGAAAGTCGCCTTCGCCAGCGTCGGGGTGGGGGTCGGTGAACAGGCGGTCGAACACGCGCACTTCGGCGGGGATGCTCGCAGCCGCCGGCAGCCAGTGGATGGCGGCCTTGGTCTTGACGCTGTTCTGACCGGGTGAGCCGCTCTTGGTCTCCGGCAGGTATTCGGCGTGCACTGCCGCGATGTTGCCGGCGGCGTCCTTTTCGACCTTCGTTGCGCGGATAACGTACGCGTAGCGCAGCCGCACCGGCTGGCCGGGCGCGCCGTCCTTGCCGAGCGCGAGGCGGAAGTAGTCGGCCGGCGCGTTCTCCATGAAGTCGTCGGCCTCGATCCACAGTTCGCGCGCGAACTGGATCGTGCGCGTGCCCATCTCCGGGTGCTGCGGATGCACCGGCAGCATCACGTCTTCGGTCTGGCCGGCCGGGTAGTTGTCGAGCACGAGCTTCAGCGGCTTGAGCACCGCGGTGGCGCGCGGCGCGCGCGCATCGAGGTCGTCGCGCAGCGCCTGTTCGAGCAGGCTGTAGTCGATCCACTGCGTCGACTTGCTGACGCCCGTGCGCTCGGCAAAGAGCTGCAGGCTCTGCGGCGTGTAGCCGCGCCGCCGCAGGCCGACGATGGTCGGCATGCGCGGGTCGTCCCAGCCGTCGACGTGTTTTTCCTCGACGAGCTGGATCAGCTTGCGCTTGCTCATCACCACGTAGGTGAGGTTGAGCCGGTTGAACTCGTACTGGTGGGGCAGCAGGAACGGGTTGGCCTTGCGCTCGTCCAGTGCAGATTGCAGCAGCGGCGTGAAGCACTCGGTGTGCTCGAGCAGCAACTTGAAGAACTCGTCGGCGTCGCTCGCGGCGAGGTCGGGGTTCTTGCTCCAGCTCGCGAACATCGCCTCTGCGCGGCGCTCGTAGCGGCTGGCGCCGAGCTTGTCGGGCCTTTCCGCGGTGACGTTGCGGCAGTGGAGCGCGAACTCGCGCTTGGCTTCGGTGCCGGCGCCGCGGATTGCTTCGAGCATGGCGCGCGCGGCCTCGTACTGCGGCGTGCGCAGCAACGGCACGATGCGCTCGAGCACCCAGTCGTAGAACGGGCGCTGGTCCTCGAACTCGAGCGTGCAGATCGAGTGCGTGATGTTCTCCAGCGCGTCCTCGATCGGGTGCGCGTAGGCGTACATCGGGTAGACCTTCCACGCGTCGCCGGTCATGTGGTGCTCGGCGAAGCGGATGCGGTAGATCGCCGGGTCGCGCATGTTGATGTTGGGCGAGCCCATGTCGATCTTGGCGCGCAGGATCATGCTGCCTTCGGGGTGCTGGCCGGCGCGCATCTCGCGGAACAGGCGCAGCGATTCGGTCTTCGGCCGGTCGCGGAACGGCGAATCGGTGCCTCGCTCGGTGAACGTGCCGCGCGTCTCGCGCGTCTCGTCGGCGGTCTGCTCGTCAACGTAGGCGTAGCCGGTCTCGATCAGGTACTCGGCAAAGCGATACATGTCCTCGAAGTAGTCGCTCGCGTGGTACAGGTTCGATTCCGAACCGTGCTCCCAGTCGAAGCCGATCCATCGCACGGTGTCGAGGATGCCGTCGACGAATTCCTGGTCTTCCTTGACCGGGTTGGTATCGTCGAAGCGCATGTGGCAGCGCCCACCGAAGTCGCGGGCCAGGCCGAAGTTCAGGCAGATGCTCTTGGCGTGGCCGATGTGCAGGTAGCCGTTGGGCTCCGGCGGAAAGCGGGTGCGGATCTTCGCCGGGTCGGCCGGTGCCCTGGCGTGCAGGTCGTAGACGCCGGGTTGGCCGCCCCAGTGGCGCGGCTCGTAAGTGCCGCGCGCGAGGTCCGCCGCGATCTGGTTGCGGATGAAATTGGTCGGCGGGGCCGGGGCCGGTTTTGCGCCCTTGCCCGGTTGTCCGCCTCCCTTGGATGCGCCGCCACCGGCAGCTCTGTTGTCCATGCTTTGTGTAATCGGAGTGTCATCCGATTGTAGCCACGGACATTGCATCGCAACACGCGCTGTGTCAGGCGATGCGCGCGAACAACAGGGGCAAAGGCGGCGTCCGGAGCGCGTTCCGGACCCGCTTCAGCCCCTGTTACGCGGTTTTCGGTGCCTGGTTCTAGGCGGATTTGCCCTCCAGCGCGCTGCGGAACTCCTCGATCGTCGCGGTGCGGCCGTGCACGCTGGCAACGAAATCACTAATGCCAGTCGCCGATCCTGAGGTCGTCGGGCGCAGGCCTGCCCTGGCCGCTCTCGACGAGTTCCCTGAGGCTGAGGAGGAACGTTGCCCACTTCGTGCTGCAGTGGGCGGTGAACTCCACTTCCTCGTGCCAGTTGCGGTGCCCGAACAGCACCACGGTGTAGCCGTCATTGCGGGAAAGAGAAAAGTCGACTTCGGTGCCGACCCACTCCTCTGGTCCGCCCTTGACGCGCCAACGCACACGCTCGTCGGGGGTCAGTTCGAGCACGTCCATGTCGAACCCACCGATCTCGTCTCCGCCTGGCGTGTGGAAGCGAAAGGCAATGGTTCCGCCGACTTTCGAGTCGCCAGTCGTTGCCTTTGTCCACCAGCCCGCGAGGCCGTCGATCGTCGAAAGCGCCGAGTAGACCTTCGAGGGAGGCGCCTTGATTCCAACTCTGTGAACGATATCCACCATGTTTGCTCTCCTGGTCAGGGTTTCGGGCGGCGCACGGCGCGCACTTTGCCGCTCGCACCGCCGCCGCAGTAAAAGAGGCTTGCGCCATCCGACTCGAGCCCGACTGACGCCGATGCCGCGCGGCATCTCGAGCCGCTCGAGCACCTCGCCGCTTTGCGGGTCGATGTGCCGGAGTTCGCTCTCGTCGCCTTCCCACGTGCCGTGCCACAGCTCGCCGTCGACCCACGTCACGCCGGTGACGAAGCGGTTCGACTCGATCGTGCGCAGGATCGCGCCCGTTTCCGGATCGATCCGGTGGATCTTGCGATCGCGGTACTGCCCGACCCACAGGCTGCCCTCGGCCCAGGTGAGGCCCGAGTCCTGGCCGTGGCCCGGCGCCGGAATCGAAGCGACGACATCTCCCGTGGCGGGATCGATCTTGTCGATGCGCGCTTCGGCGATCTGGTAGAGGTACGTGCCGTCGAACGCGGTGCCGGCGTCGCCGGTGCGATCGAGCGTGCGTGCGACCTCGCCGCTCGCCGGATCGAACGCGATCAGCCGGGCTCCGGTCGCGGCCCAGACGCGCTGTGCCGTCGTGCGTGACACCGTGAATCTGCTCGGCACCCGCGAAGGGGCCGTACTCGCGCACGATCTCGGCTGCGCGCGCTTCCTTCGCTTTCTTCATTGTGCTGCTCATCGATTGACTCCTTTGCGGCGCGCTGCATGACGACGCCGTGAGAGCAATCTAATCGAGCGGCAGCGCAGCGGGGAGTAACAAGATCGTCGTGAATCCGGCGAGCGGCGGCGCGAGCCAGCGCTTCGCGCGCGCGCGGCCGATCGACCGCACGCGTCCGTCTCCCTCCAGTTCGACGAGCGCGCGCTGCACCGTGCGCTGGCTGGCGCCGAGAGCCAGCGCAAGGGCCGAGGTGGACCACGCCGCGCCGTCGGCGAGCAGCGCGAGCAGCGACGCCTGATCGCCGTCAATGGGGGGCAGCAGGACGACGACTGCCTGCCCGGCCCGAGGCACGAGCGCGTATCCACGCTCGGTGGCCTCGATGCGTGCCAGCGGCGCCGCGAGCGCGCGCAGGCGGCCCATCTCGACGCGCAGGCGCGCTCGATGTGTTTCGTTCGGGCGGCGCGTGCGAAACGCGCGTGCGATCAGCTTGTTCCGATCGGCATCACCGGACCATGCCTCGGCGAGCGCGCCCGCCAACGCGAACAGCACCGGCCGCCGCGCGAGCGGCAACCAGTTCGGGCCCGCGCGCAGGCCGCGACGGCAGGCGTCGACGACGAGCGCGCCCGAGGTGAGGAGCGATTCAGCTTCGTCGAGTCGCAGTAGCTGCTCGTGACCAGAGTCCATGCGCCGTGCGGCCGGGCGATCGAGCGCAGCGCGCGCTTCAGCCACTTCGGCGACGAGCGCAGGCACACGTGCGAGTTCGGCCGCTTCGCGCGCGCGGGCGAGCGCCGCCTGCGCCGGTGCCGTGCGCAGCGAGCGCAACGCGAGTTCGGCCATGGCCAGCTCGGCCACCGCCCGCAGCGTCGGTGGCGCGCCGCTCGTGTCAATTCCGATCAGCGCGGAGGCAGCCTCGTCGAGCCGGCCGAGCAGCAGCAGCCGGCGCGCTGCGATCAGTCGCGCATGCAGCGCGTTGGCTCGATCGGCGCGCGCCTCGAGCGAGGCCGCCGCGGCCAGCAGTCCGCGCGGCGAGCCGTGCAGGTCGCGCATCGCGAGTGCCACCTCGGCTTCGGCGACGACACAGCGGGCGCGCGCCAGCTCCTCGTGGGCGCCGAAGGCGCGCGCGGCGCGCCGCAGCAGATCGCGGGCTCGCGGGTGTTCGCCGAGCTGGGCCATCGCGATGCCGCGCAGCGCGAGCGCAGGCGGGTCGTCGCGCAGGGCGACACGCTTGAGGGCGCTGAGCGCGTCGCCGGCGACGAGCGCGCGCGCGGCCGCGGCGATCAGGGAGTCCATGACGACAGGCTACCTTGCGACGCGTTGTCGAGCCCCTGGCGCCGTCTTGCGAGATCGCTGAGGGCCCTGAAGTCCGTACCATCGGGCACCGCGGACTATTCTGGAGAGAGCTGTCATGTGCCGCAACATCCGGACCCTGTTCAACTTCGAACCCCCTGCCACCGAAGCCGAGATTCGCGACGCGTCGCTGCAGTTCGTCCGCAAGCTGAGCGGCTTCACCGCGCCCTCCAGGGCGAACGAAGCCGCGTTCGCCCGCGCGGTGGAGGAGGTCGCCGCCGCCGCGGGCCGACTGATCCAGGCGCTCGTCACGAACGCCGAGCCTCGCAGCCGCGAGGTCGAAGCAGCCAGGGCGCGAGAGCGGTCGGCGTTTCGTTTCGGGGGGAACGACTGAGGCTCAGGTCGAGCCGCCGTGGCGACGATGCTGGTGGTGGGCTCGATCGAAGGACTGTCGCAGCACTACAGCGCCGACCTGCAATTGGCCGGTGCCAAGTCGGTCGCCGTGGCGCAGCGCTAAACGCGGCAGCGCTCGTCGACCCGTCCGCTATGCGGCGGATTGGATGCCGGTAATCGAGGACAGCTTCTGGCCGGCCTCGGCCTTCATACTTCTAGCAGCACTGCAGGATCAAGAGTTCGCGTCGGGGAGGGCGAAACCAGTGCTGTTCAGCGCGCGATCAGGAAGTCGAGCGCGAGGACGTAGAGCGCCGAGATGGCGAGTTGCACGATGACCACCGGCACGCCGTAGCGCATGAAGCCGACGAAGGACACCGGGCGGCCTTCCTGCGCGCAGATGCCGACGCTCACCACGTTGGCCGAGGCGCCGATCAGCGTCGCGTTGCCGCCTAGCGTGCCACCGAACATCATCGCGACGAAGAGCGGCAGCGTGGCCGCGGGCCAGCTGGCGAACGTGGGATCGAGCGCCTGCTCGGGCACGAGCTCGGCGATGATCAGGTAGCTCTTCGCCACGAAGAGCATCGCGGCGACCACCGGGATGTTGGCGAGCAGCGTCGAGGCCAGCCCGACACCCACCAGCATCACCAGGGCGACGATCAGCGTGTGCGTGCCGAAGACCTCGTACAGCTGGTTCGAGAAGCTCTGCAGGATGCCGGTCTTGTTGAAAGCCTCGACCAGCGCGAAGAGCAGCACCAGGAAGAGCAGCGTCTTCCAGTCCACCCGCTTCAACAGGTCGCCGACGGGCTCCACCTTCGCCGCCTGCACGACCAGCAAGGCGAGTGCGGCTGCGACGATGGCGACCGCCGGTGGGGTAATCGCCGTCGGAGTGTCTTCACCGAACAGGAAGAGCAGGACCATCACCGCCAGCACGAGCAGCGCCACGGTGGCGAAAACTGGCCGCGTGATGCGAGCCGGGGGCAGCTCGGCGGGCAGCTCGCGCTTCAGGTTCCAGATGTCGCGCATCAGCCAAGGCAACATGGCCGTAAGGGCGAGCAATGTCAGCAACCCGCCCAGGCTCACCTTCTGCAGGTATTCGCCGAAGCTCATGCCGATCGAGCTTCCGACGAGGAAGGTCGCCGGGTCGCCGACCAGCGTGAGCAGGCCGGCCGTGTTGCTGACGATGGCGGTCAAGATCATCGGCGGCACGATGTCGATGTCGAGTTCGCGGGCGACGCGGATGATGACCGGCGCGAGCAGCACGACGGTCGTCGCGTTGGGCAGCACGGCACACAGCGCGCCGACCAGAACGACGAGGCCGATCAGGAAGCGTTTGCCGCTGCCGCGGGTGAAGCGCAGGTAGCGCGTGCCGACCCAGTCGAAGAGTCCCGTGGGCGCGAGCACTCCCGCGACGATCATGCCGCCGAAGAGCAGTGCGATCGGCCCGCCCGAGTTGTGCGTGATCTTGGCGCCGTCCGGTGCCGCGAAGACCCCGACGACGAGCAGGGCGGCCACGCCGAGCAGGGCGGCGAGGACCATGTCGACCACGTCGAAGGCGATCGCCAGGATGACCGCCGCGAACACGATCAGGGTGAAAGTGGTCTGGAACTCGGTCATGTTCAGCGTACCGGCGGGGCGAACAGCAGCCCGCCCTCGGTCCACAGCCGGTTCTGGCCGCGATCCATGCGCAGCGGACTGGCGGCTCCGAGGTTGCGTTCGAAGATTTCGCCGTAGTTGCCGCCGGCTTCGATGACGCGCAGATACCAGTCTTCGGCCGAGGCCGAGGGCGCGCGAGGCTGAGCGGATTTCGTCAACGGACCGGCGCAGGACCACGTTGCTCGGATCTTCGAGCGCACGGCGGATGTTGGCGGCCGTGAGTCCCTGCTGTTCGGCAATGATGAGCATGTTGAGCACCCAACGCACGATGGTGGTCCACTCCTCGTCGCCGCGTCGCACGACGGGGGCGAGCGGCTCACGCGAGGCCAGCTCGGGCAGGATGTCGTAGCGCTCGGCGCCGCCGACCGCGCGCACGCGCATCGCCCACAGCGTCGAGTGGTCGGAGGTCAACGCCTGGCAGCGCCCCTCGAAGAATGCCGCGGTCGCGGCGACCTGCGAGTCGAGCACCAGCGGCACGAAGGCGATATTTCGGGTGGCAAATGCGTCTTCGAGGTGGGCGACATGCGTCGTGCCCTTGACGGCGCAGACGGTCCTGCCTTTGAGGTCCTCGAGGCGTCGCACCCCGTCCGCGCGCGGCACCATGAACGCCTGACTGTCATAGAAGTAGACGCCGGGGAAGGCGAGCCCGATGCCGCCCTCGCGCGCCAGAGTCCAGGTGGCCGTGTGTGACAAGAGGTCGACCCGACCTGAGAGCAGCAGCGGAAAGCGCGCCGCCGCGCTCACCGGCGTGTAGGCGACCTTGGCCGGATCGCCGAGGACGGCCGCTGCCACAGCCCGACAGAAGTCGACGTTGAAGCCGCGAAAGTGGCCGGAGGCGTCCCTCTCAGAGAATCCGGCGAGGTTCTCGCCGATGCCGCAGCGCAGGACCTTGTTGTTGCGCACGCGCGCCAGCGTCTCACTGGCGGCTTCGGCCGCGGGGGCCAGCAGGGGGCCGGCGATGGCGACGCATACGGCCACGATGACCGAGGTCTTCAAAGGAACGCCCCGTGGGCCATGGTCAAAGACGGCAACTCTACGCGTTTCCGGGTCTTCCGCGCGCAGCCGTTAGACTTCTGTCACAAGAACATCACATTGCACAGAACGTGACTACCGCTCACCCGACCGGCGCCGCATCGGCGACCGGTGCGGCCGCGCAGGGGTTGCCCTGGCGGCTCGCCGACATCGATTTCTCCCGACTCGAACCCGACCGGGTCCGCGGCGACGACACGCTGTACTTCGTGCTCGCGACCTCGGCGCTGGTCGAGGCGGCCACGCATCACTACGCTTCCAACCTGATCGAGTACTACGCCGGCGACGCCGAGCTGGCCGCCTGGTTGCGCACGTACTGGCAGCCCGAAGAGTTGCAGCACGGCGCGGCGCTGCGCGCGTATGTCGAGGCAGTGTGGCCGGAGTTCAGCTGGGAGCGCGCGTTCGGCGGCTTCTATCCGGAGTACGCGGCGGCCTGCACGCAGGAGGAACTGGAACCCTCCCGCGCGCTGGAGATGGCTGCACGCTGTGTCGTGGAAGCGGGCACTTCGACGCTGTACCAGACGCTAAACACTTACGCGACCGAGCCGGTGCTGACTGAGATCACTGCGCTGCTCAAGAGCGACGAGGTGAGGCACTACTCGCACTTCTACGACGCCTATCGCCGCTACTGCGCCGCCAACGGCCCGCCATCGCGCTGGCGCGTGGCGCGTGCGCTGCTGCGGCGCGTGCTGGAGGCATTCAACGACGATGGCGACATCGCCTTCCGTCACGCCTGGAACGGCCGTTATCCGGAGCGACCCAGCACGCCCGAGGACTACAAGACATTCCAGAAGGCGATGCGCGAGCGCATCACGCCGTGCCTGCCGGTGACGATGTCGACCAAGATGCTGCTTAAACCACTGGCGCTTCCGCCGCGGCTCAATGGGTGGGCGGTGTCGCTGGTGGGTGGCGTCGTGCGCTTCGCGGCGGGCAAGCCGGCGCGCTGACGCCGCACCAGTTTCGTCGCGGATTTTCGTAAGTTGCCTTGAACACAGTGCGGAGCGCCCTGTGCGGACGCTCCGCGAGGTCGACTGCCTTTGGCGGCCGCAGACTGTCGACTCAGGCGCCGACGCGCTCCGGCGGCATGTTGGCAAGCTCCTTGCGAACCTGATCGCGCGTTACGGTGGACGGCTTCGGCGCCGTCGGCGCTGCCAGGATGTCTTCGATGTAAGTGCGGTGTTGGCGACGATCGAACTTCGGCGCAGTCACGTTCACGCTCGGGTCGATCGCGAAGAGTGTATTGATCTCTCCCGACGGGGCATCGGCGTGTGCCACCAGCGGCGCGGCCAACGAGACAAAGGCAACTGCGGCGATAAAGGGACGGACGTTCATGGTTGTGCTCCTGTCATAGGGTTGAGGTCTGCTGCGGTTGGTCATCGAATCGATATTTGTCCGCACGCCAACGTTGGTCGCAGCGGTGGGGCAGGCGCTTACCGGCCGTCCGGACCGATCCGTCACATGCTTATGCGAACTGCAGCTGTAAGAAAATGCGCGCCGGTGCGACGCGCTGAGGGGTCCGGCTAGCGCGTGAGTCCCGAGTGCTCTGCTCGGCGTAGCAGCAGCGCTGCCGCGAGTGCAGCGGTGCAAAGCAGCGTTGAGCTAGCAAACAACAGCGCACGGGCGCCGAAGCGCTCTGCCAGGACGCCGCTGACGAGCGCACCGATCAGGGTCGCGCTGTAGCCGAGCGTGCGCACGCTGGCATCGACACGGGCCAGCAGTTCAGGTGCCGCGTAGGTCTGCCGCAACGTGCGGTCGGCAATGTAATAGCTCATGCCGCCGGCATCGCCGACGATCTGCTGCATGGCGATGAGCGCCATGCCGGCCAGCGTAGCTGCCGTCGCCAGGGGTGTGGCGACGCTCCCAACCGCCCAGAGCATCAGGCTGCCGACCAGCCACAGGCGCACATCGGTGCGATCGGCGTAGCGCGCGGTCAGCCAGGAGCCGGCGAGCGAGCCGATGCCGCCGAGTGCGAACAGGATGCCAAGCACGCCAGTCGGGAAGCCGACGTCCCGCGCGACGTAGATCATGTAGGTCGTGGCGGCAAAGCTCATCGCGAAGGCGGTGAGCGTCGCGACGATCGCCAGCCCGCGCAGCACGGGGTTCGCCGCTGTCGCGTGCAGGCCCGCGCCCACCTCGGCCGCGAGAGCGGCGGCGCGACTACGCAGCGTCATCGGCGCGGATGTCTCGTCGGTCAGTCGCGGCGGCTCGCTGATCTTCGTAAGCAGCAGGGCCGAGGCGATGTAGGTGAGAGCATCCGTCACCATGACGACGATCGCGCCGAGCCACTGAAACAGCCACCCGGTGATGCCGAAGGATGCGGCCTCGGTGACGGCACCACCGGCGGCAAGCGCGGAGTTGCGCTGGGTGAGGTGCTCCTGGACGGTGCTGCGCGCGATCCACGCCGACTGCGCCAATTCGAACGCGACGGTCAACGCGCCGTTGACGGCGACGACGATCACCAACCAGCCGATGGTCAACTGGTCCAGCGCCGCCATCACCGGGACCGTGGAGAGCATCGCTGCGCGCAGCAGGTCGGCCGCGACCATCGTGCGGCGCTTCGGCCAGCGGTCGACCAGCGCACCGAGCAGCAATGCCGCGAGTGCGCCAGCGGCGACATCAGCCATCGCCAGCCACGCCATCGCGGTTGGGCCGGCCTTCAGCACCAGCACCGCCAGCCACGGGATCGCCAGCCGGCTCATCAGCGAGCCGAAGGTCGAGACGACCTCGGCGGCCAGGACGCGGCGAAACGCAGCGGACGACATGGTCGGCGATGCTACTGCCGGTCGTGGCTCGCGGACTGCTCCTTCGGATGTCTGGCAGTTCGAACAGAAAGACTTCGCGTCACGGCTGCCTGAAGCGCCGCGGGCGGCGCGGCGCTTCAGGCAGCCGTGATGCGACAGGGCGACTGCAACGCGACTAGCGCGGCGTGTTGCTGGCCACCTTCACGCTGGCTTCGGTGTTCTGTTGCGCGGCCAGCTTGGCCTTTGCTTCCCACGCTCGCTCGGTGTTCGCGTCGACGTAGTCCGAGAACCGCAGGCTCGCCATCTGGCGGTCCCATTGATGCACGAAGCGCCGCAGGACGTCCGGACCCTGCTCGGCGGCCGCGCAGGCGCGTTTGTCGAGCCCGATCGGCGCGGAAGCGCAGCGGTATTCGGCGTTCGCGCTGGCGGTGAATGCCGCTGCGAGGATGAGTGCGGCGGAGATGCGGTTGGTGGTGGCAGTCATGGCAGGGTTCCTTCCACAGTGGCGGTTCAACACATCAGCGGGCGGTAAGCCTGCTGTCCGGGAGCCCGGGGCGCTTGCCGGGTGCTCTTGATGGATAGGACGCCGAATCGATTCGAAACCGGACATCGGTATCGCATGAATCCGCGGCTGACTCCGGTATCGGTCATCGGTTCAGGAATTCTCCGCGCCGTATCGAGCGGCGATAGCGGCGCGCGACGAACTCCGGCAGGGTGAGATGAAGTGTGTGTGGGCCGGATGAACAGAGGAACGCCGCGTGGAAGCGACGAAAGCGCCATTGCAGTTCATTCCGCGAATTCTGCGGACTGTCGCAAGTCGCTCGATAGGTCGGTCACGACTGCCTACAGTCCACTCATCGACAACGCACGCCGCTCTACGAAAGGACCACACCATGTATGCCACTGACACCGTTTCGGTCGCCGCCAAGCTCGCCGCTTTCGCCGTCGCCCTTGTCGCCAACGTGGTTGTGCTGGGCAGCACCGTGGCCGGCATGCAGCCGCGTGAGGACGCAAGCCGGAACGTGGCGGCGCTCGAGCGCGTGACCATCACCGCCACGCGGATCAACTAAGCGTCACGCGCGGCGCGCTGCGACGGTCCTGCGGCGCCTCGCGCGGAGGACATGCAGGGAAAAGCCCGGCTCCGGCCGGGCTCTTTCTTTTGATGCGCGCAGTCACTGGGTGAAGCGCTTAAGTCCCAGGACGGTGCCGACCGACTTTCCGGCCAAACGGGCGCGATAGGGCTTGACAAGCGACCGATCGGTCGCTAATGTGCGGGCCATGCAACGAGGAGACGAAGCCCGACTGGCGCTGATCGACGCGGCGATGCGGGAAGCAAGCCGTATCGGTGTGGCGGCACTGACGCTCGCACCGGTAGCCGAACGCGCCGGCTGGTCCAAGAGCGGCCTGCTGCGACACTTCCCGACCAAGGAAGCGCTGCAACTGGCGGTCGTGCATCGCACCTCGGAGCTGTTTCGCGAACGCGTGCTGTTGACTTCGCTGTCCGCGACGGCGGGCGCACCGCGGCTGCGGGCAATTTTCCGCCACTGGCTGGGGTGGATCCAGGACTCCGGCCTCGAGGGCGGTTGCCCGCTGAACGCGGCGCGCCTGGAGTTCGACGACCAGCCCGGCGAGGTGCGCGATGCGCTCGTCGCCAGCTGGAACGAGTGGCTCGGCTATCTCGAGCGCCAGGCCACGAAGGCGATCGAGCTCAAGCAGATCGCCACGCCGCTGTCGCCGCACCAGATCGTCATGACACTGATGGGTCTCGCAGCGGCCGCCGACAGCATGGCGCGTCTGCTCGGACATCGCGATGCGTTGCGCGAGGCCGAGCGCACGTTCGACCAGCTTTTCCCCCCGCAGTCCCACTGAAGCTCTGATTTAGCAGGAGATCCCTCCCATGTTCACGCATACCCTAAAAGCGACCGGTCGGTCGCTACTTTTCTCGGCGGGACGCGCTGGCGTGCGCGTCGGATCCGTCGTCACGCCGCGGCGCACCGCACGCCACGTCGCGCAACGCTTCTTCAAGACCGACCGCGCCACGGCGGAGCGCCGCCGCTTCAGCGCCGAGCCGCCGCACGTGCTGACGATGAATCTGGCCGACGGTCCGGTTGTCGTCTACCGCTGGGGCGATACGGTGCGTGCCCCGACGGTGATGCTGGTGCATGGCTGGAACGGGTGGGCGCAGCAACTGGAGCACTTCGTCGCGCCGCTGCTTTCGCAGGGCTATGCCGTACTGGCGTTCGATCACGTTGCCCATGGCGCCAGCCCGGGCGACCAAGCGACGTTGCCAATCATGATCCGCACCGTGTCCGCGCTGCTGGACGAAGTTCATCACCCGGCCGGCGTCATCAGCCACTCGCTCGGCGCGGCTGCTGTCGCCGGAGTGCTCGCCGCGTTCCCCGAGGCAGTACCGGCTGCGGTGCTGATCGCGCCGCCCACCGATCCGCGACCATTCCTGAGGTGGGTCGCGCGCAGCCTTGGCGCGCCGGATGCGCTGCTCGATGATGTCCAGCGCGAGGCCGAGGCGCATGCAGGCGTGCCGATGGCCGAGTTGGTGGCCGACGAGGAATTCGCGCGTCGACTCACCACTCCGCTGCTGGTCGTGCACGACACCAAGGACGCCGAGGTGCCTATCACGAACGGACACGTCTACGCCCGGGCCCCGAATGCACGGCTGCTGGTGACCGATGGCCTGGGCCATCGTCGCATCCTCCGCGACTTGCACGTCGTCGACGCGTCGGTGCGCTTCATCGCCGAACAGCGCACGGCAGTGCCGCTGCAACTGGCCGTGCGACCGCAGATCGCCGCGCCGGCTGCACCCCGAGCCGAAGGCCGCGAGCATCGCGACATGCTCGCCGATGTCGGCGCGATGGCGTGATTGCCTCGCCACGCCCGCGGCGCACCGGCTAGATCGGCGCGGTGCGCTCCTGCAGCCACTGTGCAGCTGCGCCGCTGACGAGCGGGCTGACGCGACGCCGCACCTCGTCGTGATACGCGTTGAGCCAGCCTATCTCGTCGTTGCGCATCAGCGTGCGCTCGATCAACCGGGTGTCGATCGGGCACAGTGTCAGCGTCTCGAAGCGGAGGAACTCGCCGAACTCGCTTCGGTCGGTCGGCACGTTGAGCACCAGGTTCTCGATGCGCACGCCCCACTTGCCCGGACGATAAATGCCCGGCTCGTTGGACGTGATCATCCCGGGTTCCATCGCCGTCTGCGGCTCCGGCGCGAGATGCGGCGTGATGCCGTGCGGCCCTTCGTGCACGTTCAGGAAATAGCCGACACCGTGACCTGTACCGTGGCCGAAATCGATGCCGGCAGCCCAGATCGGCGCGCGTGCCAGCGTGTCGAGCAACGGACTCTTCGTGCCGCGCGGGAAGCGCGCGACCGACAGCGCGATCATGCCCTTGAGCACCAAGGTGTAATCGCGGCGCTGCGCGGCCGTCGTCTCGCCGACCGGCACGACGCGCGTGATGTCGGTGGTGCCGCCGAGATACTGGCCGCCGGAATCGATCAGCAGCATGCCGTTGCCGGTCGAACCCGGTGAGGCGATCGTTGCGTGCGATTCCTCGGTGGCCTTGTAGTGGGGCTGCGCGCCGTTGGCGTTGAATGCGGCGATCGTCGTGAAGCTGGGGCAGACGAACCCCGGCCGGCGTGCGCGGGCGCTGGTGATCTTCTCGTCGATCGTGAGCTCGGTGATCGCTTCCTTGCCCAGTGCAGCCTCGAACCACGCAAAGAATTCGGCAAGCGCGGCACCATCCTGGGCCATCGTCGCGCGGATGTGCGCGACTTCGGCCGAGGTCTTGCGCGACTTCGCCATCGTCGTCGGGTTGATCGCCTCGATGACTTCGACGCCTGCTGGCACGACCTGGCGCATGCCGAGGGTGACGCGCCGTGGATCGATCAGCAGCGTCGCGGCCGGCGGCAGCGCGGCGAGCGCCGCTGCCGCCTGCGTGTAGGACACGACCTTGATGCCGTCGTCGGCGAGGCGCGCCTCCAGCGCGTTCTCGACCTTGCCGTCGGCGACGAAGAGGCGCGCACTACGTGCGTCGAGCAGCATATGCGCGACGAACACCGGGTTGTGGCTGACATCGGCGCCGCGCAGGTTGGTGAGCCAGGCGATGTCGTCCAGTGTCGAAATGAGATGATGGGTGGCACCGGCCTTGCGCATTTCCTCGCGCACCGTCGCGAGTTTGGTCGCGCGCGGCGTGCTTGCGTACGGAGCAACGTGCTCGAAGATCGGCGGAACCGGCAGTGTGGCGCGATCCGGCCACACCTCGGACAGGAGGTCGAGATCGGTGCGCAGCCGGATGCCTTTGGCGGTCAGTGCGGATTCCAGCGCGCGCCCGGCGGCAAGGGCAAGGACGTTGCCATCAACACCGACAGCGTCGCCCGACTTCAATGTGCCGGCGAGCCAGTCCACGTGAGCAAGGCTGCCCGCACCCGGAATCTTCATCAGGTCGATGCCAGTCCCGGCCAGTTGTACCTCGGCCTGGGTCCAATAGCGGCTGTCGACCCAGAGTCCAGCGGCGTTACGCGTCACGATCAGCGTGCCGACCGAACCGGTGAACCCGCTGAGCCACTCCCGTCCCTTCCAGCGTTCCGGCAGGTACTCTGAAAGGTGAGGGTCGCTCGACGGCACAATGATGGCCGCCAGACCGTTGCGCGCCATCGCCTGGCGCAGTGCTTCGATGCGGGCGCGCACGGTGGCGCGGCGGGAATCCAGGGTGTCCATGGCGCGACGAAAGGCGGGAGGTGGGCGAAGTGTAGAGCGCTGCGCCTGCCAGCGGTGCGCTCCGGACGCCGTTCCTGCCGATCTTTTGGGATGAGGAGAACCGGAGTGAACAACGCGATCGAGGAGTGGCACCGTATCGTGCGCGAGCGTGACATCGATGCGCTGGATGAGCTGCTGGCTGACGACGTGGTCTTTCACTCGCCGGTCGTGCACACACCTCAACGCGGCCGCCCGATCACAGCGATGTACCTGGCAGCAGCAGTCGTGGTGTTCGGCAACGAGACCTTTCGTTACGTGCGGGAGTTTCGCGCCACCAACGAGGCCGTGCTCGAGTTCCTCGTCACGATCGACGGCATCGAGGTCAACGGTGTCGACATGATTCGCTGGAACGATGCGAGGCGCATCGTCGACTTCAAGGTGATGCTGCGCCCGCTGAAGGCGATCAATCTGATCCACGAGAAGATGGGCGCGATGCTGCAGGCGTCGCGCTGAGCGGCGCGGTCAGCGCGGCGCGGCGGTCTCCGTCCGCCAGCGCGTCCAGCCCGGGATACGCCGTTCCATCACGCGGATGAGATGCTCGCTGGCGCGTTCGCGGGTCGCGTCGTCGATCGGTGGCGCGGCCGGCGAGGCGGTCGTGCGTGCGGAGCCCGTCCTGCTGGCCGTCGCGGCGATCGAACGCGCGAACAGCGCAAAGACGTCGGTGCGATTCGCGGTGCCCCCGTTCGTTCGCACGAACACCGCAATGAACACATTGCCGCTGGCTACGAGGCCCTGGTAGTCGCCGATGAAGTAGCCGCCGGCCTGCGGCGCGGTGGCGAGGTCGAACGTCGGCGTCAACCGGACCTCGGTCCAGTTCGCTGCGTCGCTCGAGCGCGCCAGGATCAGGTCTGTCGGCAGGGTCGCCGGGTCATCGGTGTTGCTGCGGAGGTCATAGTACGAGATGCCGATGGTGCCGTCGGCGCGCACCCGGATCGTCGGCGTGAAGGCCGGCACGCTGCGCGCGCTGTTGATCTGCGCCGGCGCAGTCCAACTGAGGCCGCCGTCGCTGGAGCGCGATAGCGCAATGCCATCGACCGTCCCGCCGCTGAAGCGCGCGTCCTGCCAGGCGATCAGCAGCTGACCGTTGGGTGCCGCGGCAATCGCCGGAAGGATCGAGCCATCGCGGATGGGCTGGCGCGTGACGGGATCGCGCGCGCCGACCGCAAGCAGGTCCGCGACCTTGATCGGGCCGCTCCAGCTGCCGCCTCGGTCCGTCGAGCGGATCACCTGGATCGATGCCGCCTCGGTGCCGCTGGGCCCGGGGTCGATCTGCGTGAAGGCATTGACGAGCGTGCCGTTGGGCAGCACGACGATCTGGCTGCCGATCGTCTGCGAGCGCGAGCCGGGGTCGTAGATCACCCCCGCCCCCTCCCATGTGAGCCCGCCGTCGGTTGTTCGCGCCAGTAGTGCCGGGCCGCCACCTGCGAGTGCGAGGCGATCCCATACCGCGTACACATACCGGGCATCCGTCGGATCGGCCGTGATGCTGTTCTTGTCGTTGAAGAAGTTGCTGCCGCTGACGATCAGCGGGGTCGCTGGACTCCAGCTGCGTCCGCCATCGGTCGATCGAGCCACCAGCATCGCGCTGGAGGATCCGGGCTGCAACGCGCTGCCCTCGAATGCGAGCGCCATCTGGAATGCCACGCCGTTTGGAGCGAACGTCACCCAGGGATCTGTGGCGCGGCCGTAGTTCCCGCCGTTCGACGAATTGCCGCCGCCACAGCGCGATATCGCGAATGCGGCGCGTGTCCACGTCACCCCGCCATCGGTGCTGCTGGCCGTCACGATGCCGCTTGCGCCGCCCGACGACCAGCGGTCCTGCTGCCAGCTTGCGACGAGGTTGTCCGGGTCGAACGGATTCAGCGCAACCTGCGGCTCGACCTCGGCGTTGCGGTACTCGGTGCCGTTGCTGGTGCCTGAGCAGCTGGCCGAGAACGTCGTATCGGCGGAGATGCGGACTTCAGCGTCCGTGATGAGCGGCGGCAGGATGACCGGCGGAGGGGCCGGGGCAGGCGCAGGGCTCGGTGGCGGTGGAACCGGAGCCGGGGACGAGTCGCCGCCGCACGCGCTTACTGCGGCAACGACCGACGCAGCACTGGCGAACAGCCTCACTCGCTGCATCGGCATCCCCCGCACGCAAAGCCGGATTCTGCACGCAGCGGTCGGAAGATTGAAGGAGCCGCGCGGCAGGCGTCCAGGCAAGCGCGTGGGTGTTCACATTCCAGGTTTGCGGGACGTCGTCGTGCGCGTTGACATGCGTCAACGGCGACCGCGCCGACCTGCGTAGTGTGCGGTTTCAGTTGTCTTTCGTCTCGCGCGGCGCCGCAAGGGAGGGGCGCATCGGGTACGCTGGCGCGGTCCCCGATGCGTTTTGCGGTCGCCGCTTTCTTTTTTCTGCATGCCATCTGAACTGATACGCAAGGCCAAGGTTGCGTCCCTGGCCGGGCTCGATGCGACTCCTTCCGCGCGGCCCGCCGAAGGAGTCTGCGACCATTGCGGCGATTCTCTCGCCGGACTCAAGGTCGTTCAACGCCAGGTCGGCGCGCAGATGCGGTCGTTCTGTTGCAACGGCTGTGCCTTCATTGCGGAACAGCTGTTCCTGGCGCAGGCTGGTGCGCGCGACCGTGAAGCGCTCAACGCAGCCATAACGCCGAGCGCGGACGCGGCAACGCTGCTCGCGCCGACCGCCCCGACCGCGCAGGCGCGTGTCGAGGTGCGCGGCATGGTTTGCGCCGCCTGCGGCCTGCTGATCGAGCACCAACTGCGACGCCTGCCTGGTGTGGTTCAGGCGCATGTCGATTTCACGGCGCAGCGGGCATTCATCGCCTACGACGACAAGCTGGTGTCGCGCGACGAAGTGCTGCGCGAGATCCGCCGTGCCGGCTATGAGACAGGAGCCGCGGAACGCGATGCGCGACGCGCGGCGCGGGTCGATCTCCTGCGGGTGCTGATCGCCTGGTTGATGATGATGCAGGTGATGATGCTCGCGGTGCCGCTGTACCTTGCGGCGCCCGGCGATGTCGCGCCGGACATCGAGCAGCTGATGCGCATCGCCAGCCTGATCCTGACGCTGCCAGTAGTGCTGTTCAGTGCTCAGCCCCTGTATCGCGCGGCGTGGAGTCAGGTGCGCATTGGCAGCATCGGCATGGATGTCCCGGTCGTGCTCGGCATCGGCGCGGCCTTCGTCGCCAGCGCGATCGCGACGATGACCGCGCGCGGCCATGTGTACTTCGACTCGGTCACGATGTTCGTCGCGCTGGTGCTGGGTACCCGCTGGCTGCTGGCGCGCGGCCTCGCCGCAGCGCGCGAGCATATCGAGAACGCACGTCGGCACTCGACGCTGGGCGCCCAGCGGCTGGTGGCTTTCCCGTCGTCACTGGCGACGGAATCGATCAGTGCCGAGAAGCTGCGCGTCGGCGATCGCGTCCTCGTTCCGCCGGGAGAAACCGTCCCGGCCGACGGCGTAGTCGTCCATGGCCGTTCGAGCTGTTCGCAGGCATGGCTGACCGGCGAATCGACGCCGATCGAGAAATCTTCCGGGGCGCCGGTACTGGCGGGCTCGGTGAACCTTGATCAACCGATGGTTGTAGAAGTTACACGTCGCGGCGAAGCAACGTCGCTCGCAGCCTTGCAGCGGCTGGTTGACGAAGCGGGGCGCGATCGACCGCGCGTCGTCGAGTTTGCGAACCGGGTCGCGGTGTATTTCCTCTGGGCGGTGCTGGCGATCACGGCGCTGACCGTCATCGGCTGGTGGATCGTCGATCCCGCGGAGGCGCTGCCGAATGCGATCGCGGTACTCGTGGCGACCTGCCCGTGCGCCCTGTCGCTGGCCGCGCCAGCCGCTTTTTCGGCAGCGCAGTCCGCCCTTGCGCAAAGGCGTGTACTGCTCGCCCGCACTGCGGCGCTGGAAACCCTGGCGCAAGTCAACATACTCGCTTGCGACAAGACCGGGACGCTGACGACCGGGGATCCGTCGCTGCTCAAACAGCTGCTACTGCGCGAGGGCGATCCGGAGCAGATGCTGGCGATCGCGGCCTCGATGGAGACGATGTCGACCCACCCGTATGCGCGCGCACTGCTGCACGCGGCGCAGACGCTGGCAATGCCGTTGCCGACGCTAACCGACGGGCGCGTCGAAGCCTCGGCGGGGATCGAGGCGACCGTCGGCCGGCAACGCTACCGGCTCGGCAAGATCGACTTCGCACTGCCCGAGAAGCTGGCGTCGCAGCGAGGCGGCGTGGCGGCCATCGTCACGAACGAAGGACTTGCGGCATCGAGCTACATCGTGCTGGCGGACGATGCGGGAGCAATTGCCGTCTTCGCCTTCGGCGAGCGCCTGCGCGACGACGCGCCTGCGCTGGTCGATGCGGCCGCGGCACGCGGCGTCGAGGTCGTTCTTCTGTCGGGCGATCGTCGCGAGCCGGTGCAGACAGTGGCGAAAGCGCTTGGCATCGAACGAGCGCTGGCGCACCAGACGCCGGACAGCAAGCGCAGCTGGGTCGCCGGGCAGCAGAGCGCCGGCCATCAGGTCGCAATGCTCGGTGATGGACTCAACGATGCCCCGGTGATCGCGCAGGCGGATGTGTCAATCGCGCTCGCCGGCGGGTCCATGCTGGCGCAGGCGCGGGCCGATTTCATCGTGCTGAATTCCCGCCTGTCCGATGTGGAATTCACACTGGCAGCGGCGCATCGCGCACGCCGCATCGTGCGCCAGAATCTCGCATGGGCGTTCGTCTACAACGTCGTCATCATCCCGCTGGCTGCTTTCGGCTTTGTCTCTCCGGCGGTCGCGGCGGCCGGAATGGCTGCCAGTTCCCTGGCGGTCGTGGCCAACGCGCTGCGCGCAAAGAACGTCAGCACGGGCGGTGCGCGTCCGCGTTAACGCAGCATGGATTCGCTGTATCTGCTGATCCCGCTGTCGGTGCTGCTGGTCCTGGCCATTGCGGCGATCCTTGTGTGGGCCGTCATTTCTGGACAGTTCGACCGCCTTGACGATGCGGGTGCCCGCGCTTTACGCGAGGAGCCGGACGCGCCTGAAGACCACACCGACGCTGCCTCCGGGCCGCCGGCGAAAGACTGACTCCGCGTCGCTCGTATCGTACGATCCGCATCGCGCCGGTGGCCGGCAAGCCTTTCACTGTTACCGCGCCGAGATTTGAGGAGCCGTTCTGCTGCGATTGACCTGTATCAACCGTAGCGCGGCACCGGGTTTCTACCATCCCCGCCGGGACTCGGAGCGCGGTCGCCACGGTGGCCGTGCGATCAAAGAGCAACGGAGAACCCATTCCAGGCCGGCACGCGCAAGCGCCAGATTGCGCGGACGCTCACGCACTATCGCAAGAGGAAGACATGAACTCAGCAGTCACTGCGGGCACCTATAACTACAAGGTCGTACGGCAATTCTCCGTGATGACCGTGATATGGGGCATCGTCGGCATGCTGGTGGGCGTGATCATCGCCGCCCAGATGACATGGCCGGAGCTCAATTTCGGGATTCCGTGGCTCAGCTTCGGGCGCCTGCGGCCGCTGCACACGAATGCCGTGATCTTCGCGTTCGGCGGATGCGCTCTGTTCGCCACCAGCTACTACGTTGTCCAGCGGACATCGCAGGCGCGGCTGTGGGGCGGACCACTGGTGGCATTCACGTTCTGGGGCTGGCAGCTGGTGATCGTCGCGGCGGCGGTCACGCTGCCGCTCGGCATTTCCACGTCGAAGGAATACGCCGAACTCGAGTGGCCGATCGACATCCTGATCACGCTGGTCTGGGTCGCCTATGCCGTCGTCTTCTTCGGCACCATTGTCAAGCGCAAGGTCAAGCACATCTACGTCGCCAACTGGTTCTACGGCGCGTTCATCATCACCGTCGCGGTACTGCACCTGGTCAACAGTGCCGCAGTACCGGCCAGTCTGTGGAAGTCGTACTCGGTATATCCGGGCGCGACCGACGCGATGGTGCAGTGGTGGTACGGGCACAACGCGGTCGGCTTCTTCCTGACCGCGGGCTTCCTCGGGATCATGTACTACTTCGTGCCGAAGGCGGCGGGACGGCCGGTGTTTTCGTATCGCCTCTCGGTGGTGCACTTCTGGGCGTTGATCTTCACCTACATGTGGGCCGGGCCGCACCACCTGCACTACACGGCGCTGCCCGACTGGGCGCAGTCGATCGGCATGATCTTTTCGCTGATCCTGCTGGCACCGTCGTGGGGCGGAATGATCAACGGCATCATGACGCTGTCGGGTGCCTGGCACAAACTGCGCGACGACCCCATCCTGAAGTTCCTGATCGTCTCGCTGTCGTTCTACGGCATGTCGACCTTCGAGGGGCCGATGATGTCGATCAAGACCGTGAACGCGCTCAGCCACTACACGGACTGGACCATCGGCCATGTGCATTCGGGGGCACTAGGCTGGGTTGGCCTGGTGTCGATCGGAGCGATCTACTACCTGCTGCCGCGCCTGTATGGCCGTACCGAAATGGCCAGCATGCGCCTTGTGACCACGCACTTCTGGGTCGCCACGATCGGCATCGTCCTTTACATCGCGGCCATGTGGATCGCCGGCGTGATGCAGGGCCTGATGTGGCGTGCGGTCAACGATGACGGCACGCTCACCTACACGTTCATCGAGAGCGTGAAATCGACGTATCCGTTCTACATCATCCGGCTCGCTGGCGGGACGCTGTATCTCGCCGGCATGTTCCTGATGGCGTGGAACACGTTCAAGACGATTGCCGCGGGCAAGTCCGTCGACGCGCCGATTCCGGCCGCGGTCGCCCACGCCTGAGGCCGAAAGCAAAGGACAAGAGGAACCACGATGAAACTCACGCATGACAAGATCGAGCAGAGTGTCCCGCTGCTGATCGTCCTCGTCATCCTGACCATTGCTGTCGGTGGCCTGGTCGAGATCGTGCCGTTGTACTTCCAGCGCGACGTCGTCACCCCCGTCAAGGGCATCAAGCCGTATGAGCCCTTGCGCCTCGTGGGACGCGACATCTACATCCGCGAGGGCTGCTACAACTGCCACTCGCAGATGATCCGTCCGTTCCGCGCTGAGACACTGCGTTACGGCCACTACTCGGTGGCGGGCGAATTCGTCTATGACCATCCGTTCCAGTGGGGCAGCAAGCGCACCGGCCCTGACCTGGCGCGTGTTGGAGCGCGCTATTCCGACGACTGGCACCGCATCCACTTCAACAACCCGCGCGATGTGGTGCCGGAATCGAACATGCCGGCGTACCCGTGGTTCGAGAAGACCAAGCTAGACGGCTCGGATGTCCAGGCACGGATGAAGGCGCTACGGACCGTGGGCGTGCCCTACACCGACGAGCAGATCGCCAAGGCGCCCGAGGCGCTAAAGGGCAAGACCGAGCTCGACGCCGTGATCGCCTACTTGCAGGGGCTGGGCGTCGAACTCAAGGGCCTGCGCTGAGGCGTCATGGACCTTAATGACGCGCGCGCCCTGCTGACCCTGCTGGGGTTCATCGGCTTCATCGCCATCGTGGCCTGGGCCTACAGCAAAAGCGCACGCAAGGGATTCAAGGAAGCATCCGAGTTGCCATTCGCCGACGAGAAGGAAGCGACGCGCAGCGGAGAACAGGGGAAGAACAGATGAGCGACATCGGGGCGAGCCAGTTCTACAGCGCCTTCTGGGACTACTACATCGCAATTATCACGATCGTGTCGGTGGTCGGCTGCGCCGTGTTCCTGTGGCTGCAAAGCCGCCGCACGGTCAAGGCGCAGATCAACGCCAAGGGTGAGATCCAGACCACCGGGCACGTGTGGGATGGCGACCTGCAGGAGTATCACAACCCGATGCCACGCTGGTGGATCTGGCTGTTCTACATCACCGTGTTCTTCTCGATTGTCTACCTGATCCTCTACCCGGGCCTCGGTACCCAATGGCAGGGTGTCCTGAAATGGACGCAGGTCGGGCAGTACCAGGGCGAAGTGAAGGCTGCCGATGCCAAGTTCGGTCCGATCTTCGCGGCCTATGCGGCACAGCCCATCGAACAGGTCGCCGGCGATGCACGAGCCAAGCAGATGGGCGAGCGCATCTTCCTCAACAATTGCGCGCAGTGCCATGGCTCGGATGCGCGCGGATCGCGCGGCTTTCCCAACCTGGCTGACGGCGACTGGCTCTACGGCGGCGCGCCCGCCACGATCGTGGCGACGCTGACGGAAGGTCGCAACGGCGTGATGCCGCCGATGGGTGCGGCAATCGGTGGCCGGGCGGATGTCGAGGACGTCGCGAACTACGTGCTCTCGCTTTCCGATTCGGCGCATGATTCCGTCAAGGCCGTGCGGGGCAAGGCCAAGTTCGACACAGTGTGTGCGGCCTGTCACGGGGCCGACGCCAAGGGCAATCCTGCGCTCGGGGCGCCCAACCTGACCGACAAGGTGTGGCTCTACGGTGGCAGCGCGGCGACGATCTCGGAGACGATCAACGGCGGCCGCAACAACGTCATGCCGAGCTTCAAGAACATCCTGACCGGGCCGGAGATCCATCTGGTCGCGGCGTATGTCTGGTCGCTCTCGAACAGCGGCAAGTCGTCCGGAGCGGCTCCGGCTGCCACTCCGGCAAAGTAGGAGGCTGCGGATGAATGCGGCGCCGATTCACGGCGCCGTGTTCGCGTTTCGAAGGCAGTAACCCCATGGACAACGCGGTAGAGGTCAAGCGCGCCCCGTCGGCACCGGTCGGCGTCACGAAGGCTGCGCTCCAGGCGGAGCCGCGTGAGATCGAGCTCCAGCTGTACGCCAAGCGCGAGGAG
Source organism: uncultured beta proteobacterium (assembly GCA_963791235.1). GTDB lineage: Bacteria > Pseudomonadota > Gammaproteobacteria > Burkholderiales > Burkholderiaceae_F > JALORV01. Next base: position 907,184 of record CAWBRW010000029.1, read on the forward strand.
ATCTATCCGCGGCAGCGTATCGGCGATTCGCTGGGCTTTTTCCAGAAGTGGCGCTGGGCGGCGGTGTGGGCGACGCAGATCGTCTTCTATGGCCTGCCGTGGCTGCAGTGGAACGGACGCCAGGCGCTGCTGTTCGACCTCGCGGCGCGCAAGTTCTACATCTTCGGCATGGTGATGTGGCCGCAGGACATCATCTACCTGACCGCGATCCTCATCATCGCGGCGCTCACGCTCTTCCTGTTCACCGCGATCGGCGGTCGCTTATGGTGCGGCTACGCCTGCCCGCAGACGGTTTACACCGAAATCTTCCTATGGATCGAGCGGCACATCGAGGGCGACCGCGCCAAGCGCATGAGGCTCGACAAGGAGCCGCTGTCGGCACGCAAGGTCGCACTGAAGACCGCCAAACACGGCGCGTGGATCGCTGTCGCGCTGTGGACCGGCTTCACGTTTGTCGGCTACTTCACGCCGATCCGCGGGCTCGCGGTCGAGGTGGCCACTTTCGCTGCCGGCGGCTGGTCGCTGTTCTGGATCCTCTTCTACGGTTTCGCGACCTACGGCAACGCGGGCTGGATGCGCGAGCAGGTGTGCAAGTACATGTGCCCGTATGCCCGCTTCCAGAGCGCGATGTTCGATCCGGACACGCTGATCGTCACGTACGACCGTGAGCGCGGCGAGCCACGCGGCGCCGGCAGCAAGAAGACCACGCGCACCGAGCAGGGCCTCGGCGATTGCGTCGAGTGCAAGCTGTGCGTGCAGGTCTGTCCGACCGGAATCGATATCCGCAACGGGCTCCAGTACGAATGCATTGGTTGTGCGGAGTGCATCGACGCCTGCAATTACGTCATGGGCAAGGCGGGGATGCCGAAGGGCCTGATCCGCTACTCGACCGAGCGGGCGCTCACTGAACACTACGCGGCGAAGGGCATTTGGGGCCATGTGCTGCGCCCGCGCGTGCTGGTCTATGCAGCAATCCTGCTGGCGGTGACTGCTGCCCTGTTCGTCGCGGTCGCCGTGCGGGTGCCGCTTAAAGTCGATGTGATCCGCGATCGCGGCGCGCTGGCGCGCGAGGCCGAGGACGGTCGCATCGAGAACACCTACCGCCTGCAGGTGATGAACACGGCGGAACGCGGCCAGGCCTTCGGGATTACCGCAAGCGGACTGCCCGGCCTTGAACTGGCCTCTGAGCCGACCTTCGACCTCCCCGGCGCAACGACCCGCTCGGTGCTGGTACGCCTGCGGGCTCGTCCGGAAGATATTCCGCCCGGATCCAGCAAAGTCGTCATCGGCGTGAAGTCGCTCGACGATCCTGGGGTTGCGGTGGAGGAGAAGACCGTCTTCCTCGGATTGAAGCGGTGAGCGAGCAGCGAGCGAAGGAGAGGCCTGTGACACCCAACACCATCACGCCCTGGTACCGACAGCCCTGGCCCTGGTTCCTGATTGCGCTGCCGGCTACCGCCGTGATCGGAGGGATCATTACCGCGGTGCTTGCGGTGCGCACCGACGACGGGCCGGTCACGGCGGACTATTACAAGCAGGGGCTAGCGATCAACGAGGAGGTCGCGCGCGCCGATCTTGCGCGCGAACTGTCGCTGCAGGCGCACGTCGAACTCGCCGGGCTCGCGGATGGCAGTCGCGTGCGAGTCGAACTCGACGCTGCGCGAGCATTGCCGCCAGAGGCCGCATTGCGCCTGCGGTTGGTGCATCCCGGGCGACCGGGCGAGGACCGGACGGCCGTTCTGGCTCGTGTTGATGTCGACGCCGACAACCGCCGCGCGGTCTATGTCGGAGCGCTGCAGTCGCCGGCCGGAGGGCTCGCTGGTCCGGTGTCATGGCAGGTGATTCTCGAGTCACCCCAGTGGCGCATCGATGATTCATTCACCGCCGGACAGGGCGGGCAGTTCAATCTGCGGGCGCACTAAGGTTCACCAGAAGACCGTGTAACGGCGAGGGGGAGACAATGACCGACAGTCTTGCGCAGCGCCTGGGTTGGGTTCTGTGGCCGTCATTCCTGGTCGCGTGCGCCGCAGAACTCGTTTTCTTCTCGCTGTTCGACCCGAGTGACCTGCACCTGTTCGGGCAGCCGGTCGAGGCTGACCGCATGCTGGTGTATACGCTGGGGTTCTTTGCCTTCTGGGCGATTGGCGCGGTGTCGAGCGCGGTGACGGTATTCCTGTCGCGCTCGCCGTTCGAGGTGAACCGCTGCACGCTGCCGGCAGATGAGCGGCCCGAAGGCTGCCCGAAGCGCGAATGCGCGGTGGATACCGCGGCGGTGCCGCTCGAGCGGAGCTAGATTAGAAGACCCCCACGCTCACTGCGTTCGCTGCCCCCCGCGCGGGCCATCAGTCGGCTTGGGAGCGGCCCGGCGCCGACTGGACACGCGGTCATGAGCCCTGGCCAGAGACGATCTGGCGCAGGCCGTCCGGGTTGACGATTCGGACGTGCTTCTGGTTGACGTCGATGAGCCCATCTTGGGCGAAGCGCGACAGCACGCGGCTCACGGTTTCCAGCTTGAGGCCGAGGAAGCTGCCGATCTCGGCACGGGTCATGCGCAGCACAAACTCGGTGCGCGAATAGCCGCGTGCCTCGAAGCGCTGCGACAGGTTCAGCAGGAAGGCCGCCAGGCGCTCCTCGGCATGCATGCTGCCGAGCAGCAACATGACGCCGTGCTCACGCACGATCTCGCGGCTCATTACCTTGTGGAAATGATTGCGCAGTACCGGCATCGACGAGGCGACCTCTTCGAGCCGGTCGTACGGGATCACACAGACCTCGGTGTCTTCGAGGGCAACCGTATCGCAGGAGTGAGCTTCCGTGCTGATGCCATCCAGGCCGACCAGTTCGCCGGCCATGTGGAATCCGGTGACCTGCTCACGCCCGTCCTGGGACATGACGGTGCTCTTCAGGAAACCCAGCCGCACGGCGTACAGCGACTCGAAGCGGTCGCCGGCCCGAAACAGCGCATCACCGCGCTTGACGCGTTTGCGCGTAGCGACCAGCTCCTCGAGGCGCTCGACCTCCTTGAGGGACAGTCCGACCGGCAGGCACAGCTCGCGCAGATTGCAGTTGGAACAAGCAACCCGCAGGTTCGCAATGTTGATGGCTGGCGCGTTCATGCAGCAGAACTCCTTGGCTCGACGATGCTGGCCACTGGCCGACCCCAATACGTATCACCGTGGCGCTCTTGTGGTCTTTGTTCTTGAGGCGCCTTGATGCAGACAGACCCTTGATGCAGACAGACACGTGTCCGGCCCGTTGACCCCGGTCAAGCCTGACGGGATGCGGCCCGAAATAATACCCTGATCGGCCGGCACTAGCCCGGCAAAGGATTTCCCGATGCTGATGACAGCCCGTGGCCAGGTGGCATTGCCGGACCCTGCCACTCTGCGACGCTTTGATGTTCCGGGTCCGCGCTACACCTCGTACCCGACCGCCGATCGCTTCGTCGAGGCGTTCGAGGCCAATGCTTTCGCGGAAGCGCTCGCGGCACGGCAGTCTGCCGTCGCCGCTGCATCCCTCTCCCTGTACGTGCACCTGCCGTTTTGCAGCACCGTCTGCTACTACTGTGCGTGCAACAAGGTGATCACGAAGGACCACGAGAAGGCGGGCGAGTACATCGGCTACCTGCAGCGCGAAGCAGACCTCGTCAGTGACCTGCTGACCGGCTCGCGCGAACTCGAGCAACTGCACTTTGGTGGCGGCACGCCGACGTTCCTGTCCAATGACGAACTGGCGCAGTTGATGGCGCTGCTGACCGAACGCTTCCCGCTGGCCGAAAAGGGGGAGTTTTCGATCGAGGTCGACCCGCGCTCGACACCGCCGGACAAGGTCGCCGCTCTCGGCAGGCTCGGTTTCAACCGCATGTCGGTCGGCGTGCAGGACTTCGAGCCCGACGTGCAGCGCGCGGTCAATCGCCTGCAGAGCTTCGAGATGACGCAGGCGACCGTCGACGCCGCGCGCAAGGCGGACTTCAAGTCGGTGAATCTCGACCTGATCTACGGCCTGCCGAAGCAGACTCGCGAGACCTTCGCCCGTACGCTCGACAAGGTGCTGGTGTTGAGCCCGGAGCGCATTGCGCTCTACCACTACGCGCACCTGCCGGACCGCTTCAAGCCCCAGCGGCGCATCGAGGCCGCAGAGCTGCCATCTCCTGAGGAAAAACTCAACATCATGCTGGACGCGATCCGGCGACTGAGCGATGCCGGCTACCACTACATCGGCATGGATCACTTCGCAAAGGCCGGTGATGACCTCGCGCGCGCGCAGCGCCAGGGTCGACTCCATCGCAACTTTCAAGGCTATTCCACGCGTCCTGACTGCGACCTGGTTGGCCTCGGTGTCTCGGCAATCAGCAAGATCGGCCCGACCTACTCGCAGAACGTCCGCACGATCGAGGAGTACTACGACCGCCTCAAGCTTGGGATGCTGCCGACGGCGCGCGGCATCGCGCTGGACCGCGACGACATCCTGCGACGCGCGGTGATCATGTCGCTGATGTGCCACTTTGAAGTCTCGAAGGAATCGATCGAGACGGTGCACCTGATCAAGTTCGACGAGTACTTCAAGACCGAGATCGCCGAGTTGAAGCTGTTCGAGGACGAGGGGCTGGTCGAGAACACGCCGGAGTGGATCTCCGTCACACCGAAGGGCAAGCTGCTGGTGCGGGCCGTCGCGATGACATTCGACCGCTACCTGCGTGCCGACCAGCGCGCGCGGCGGTATTCGAAGATTGTTTGACGCCTCGGGTGTACGCGATCGGCTGCGCCGATCGCACGTGCACCCTCGGCGGAACGGCAAATCAGTCGGCTGCGCTTCGGAGCGGCCGTGCGCTCCGCCGAATGACAGTGCCACGACACTCTCCCATCCCCTCGCCGGGCGAGGGATGAGACTTGTGCCGTGCGGCGGCCCGGTTGGTAGCGCAAAATGGCAACCATGCTCAATCTGTTGACGACACAGGCGCTTGCCGCCTTCACGCTCGCTTTGCTCGGTGGGCTGCATTGCGCCGGCATGTGTGGCGGCTTTGTCGGAGCGCTGCAGATCAATCGGCCGAAGGACGTTCCGGCTGCGCGGCTGGCTGCGGGCTATCACGTCGGTCGCATCACGAGTTACACGCTGGCCGGCGCGTTGGTCGGCACACTGGGCGGAGCGCTGTACGCCGCCGATGTCCTGCCGGTGCAGATCGTGTTGCTGGTCGTCGGCTCGCTGATGCTGCTGGCAATTGGCGCGTCGCTCTTCGGACGGGCGGCGTGGCTGAAGCGGTTGGAGCCGATCGGCCTCGGACTGTGGAGGCTGATCGGACCGCTGGCGCGCCGCGTCTATCCGCCGCGTTCGGGCGGACAGGCGTTGCTTGCCGGCCTGGCATGGGGCTGGATTCCGTGCGGGATGGTTTACGCCGCGCTGCCGCTGGCACTGGTCGCGGGCGGACCGCTGCAGGGCGCCGCGGTCATGCTGGCGTTCGGGCTCGGCACCCTGCCGAACATGCTGGCCGTGGATGTCGCCGTGACGAAGTTCGGCGGCACGCGCCCGGGCGGTCCGCTGGCCGCCGTGCAGGCGTGGATCAAGCCCATCGCCGGCGCGGTCATCATCTTGTTCGGCCTTTCTGGCCTGGCGCACGCCGCTCGCATCGCCGGCGCGGGTCATCCGACCATCGACGCGCTCGCCTCGATCTGCCACCACTGACCGCCGCCGGCTCGCCGTCGCCGCGCCAGTATCATTCGCAGGATTCACTTTCAGGTGCGGTCCGTCCGCGCCCTTCGGCTGTCATGAAAAGCGCAGAAATACGCGACAAGTTCCTGAAGTACTTCGAGTCCAAGGGCCACACCATCGTGCGCGCCTCGAGCCTGGTGCCGACGAACGACCCGACGCTGCTGTTCGTCAATTCCGGCATGGTGCAGTTCAAGGACGTGTTCACCGGCCGCGAGAAGCGCCCCTACACGCGCGCGACGACCTCTCAGAAGTCGCTGCGCGCGGGCGGCAAACACAACGACCTCGAGAACGTCGGCTATACCGCGCGGCATCACACGTTCTTCGAGATGCTGGGGAACTTCAGTTTCGGCGACTATTTCAAACGCGACGCCATCAAGTATTCGTGGCAGCTGCTGACCGAGGTCTACAAGCTGCCGAAAGACAAGCTCTGGACCACGGTCTATGTCGACGATGACGAGGCCTACGACATCTGGACCAAGGAGATCGGGGTACCGACCGAGCGCTGCATCCGCATCGGTGACAAGCCGGGTCAGCCAAAGTACGTCTCCGACAACTTCTGGCAGATGGCGGATACCGGCCCGTGCGGCCCGTGCTCCGAGATCTTCTTCGACCACGGTCCCGGCGTTGCCGGAGGCCCGCCGGGTTCGCCGGACGCGGAGGGCGATCGCTACATCGAGATCTGGAACCTGGTGTTCATGCAGTTCGACCGCGACGGGGCCGGCACGCTGACACCACTGCCGAAGCCCTGTGTCGACACCGGTATGGGGCTCGAGCGCCTTGCGGCCGTGCTGCAACACGTGCACTCGAACTACGAGATCGACTTGTTCCAGAGCCTGATCAAGGCCGCGGCGCGCGAGACCGGCGCGAAGGATCTGGCGAGCAATTCGCTGAAGGTGATTGCAGACCACATCCGTGCGTGCTCGTTCCTGATCGCCGACGGCGTGATTCCGGGCAACGAAGGACGCGGCTACGTGCTGCGCCGGATCATCCGGCGCGCGTTGCGGCACGGTTACAAGCTGGGTCAGACGAAGCCGTTCTTCCACAAGGTCGTCGCCGACCTCGTCCAGGAAATGGGCGCGGCGTACCCCGAACTGAAAGAACAGCAGGCGCGCATCGAGGCCGTGCTGAAGCAGGAGGAGGAGCGCTTCGGCGAAACGCTCGACAACGGCATGAGGATCCTCGAGGCGTCGCTCGGCAAGTTCTCGTCCGGCGACCCGAAGATGCTCGACGGCGAGACGGTGTTCCTGCTGTACGACACCTACGGCTTCCCGGTCGACCTCACCGGTGACATCTGCCGCGAGCGCGGCGTGTCGATCGACCACGCCGGATTCAACGAGGCGATGGCGCGGCAACGCGAGCAGGCGCGCTCGGCCGGCAAGTTCCGCATGGCGGCCGGCGTCGAGTACGTCGGCGACAAGACGCGTTTCACCGGCTATTCGTCGCTCGCCGACGACGGGAAGGTCATCGCGCTGTACCACGAGGGCACGTCAGTCAAGCGGCTGCAAGCCGGCGAGAGCGGCATCGTGGTGCTGAACACCACGCCGTTTTACGCCGAATCCGGCGGCCAGGTCGGCGACCGCGGCGTGCTGGAGTCGATCAGCGACCACAACGTCACGCGCTTCTCCGTGGTCGACACGCAGAAGATCCAGGCCGACGTGTTCGGTCATCACGGCACGCTGGAGTCCGGCACGCTGGCGGTCGGAGACGTGGTGCAGGCCAAGGTTGACGCCGCGATGCGCGAGCGCACCCGCAACAACCACTCGGCCACCCACTTGATGCACGCGGCGCTGCGCAAGGTGCTGGGCAGGCACGTGCAGCAGAAGGGCTCGCTGGTCGATGCCGAGCGCACCCGATTCGACTTTTCGCACGACAAGGCGATGATGCCGGACGAGATCCGCCAGGTCGAGGACATCGTCAACGAGGGGATCCGCAGCAACGCCGTGGTCAGTGCCAACGTGATGAAGTACGACGACGCGATCAAGGCGGGCGCGCTCGCGTTCTTCGGCGACAAGTACGGCGACGAGGTGCGCGTGCTGGCGATGGGCGACCAGTCGACCGAGCTCTGCGGCGGCACGCACGTCGCGCGCACCGGCGACATCGGCTTCTTCAAGATCGTGGCGGAAAGCGGAATTGCTGCCGGCGTACGGCGCGTCGAGGCGGTGACGGGGCGGGGCGCGGTGGAATTCGTGCAGGCGCTCGATCGTGAACTGCACCACGCGGCGTCCCTGCTGAAGGCGCCGCCGTCCGAGCTGGGCCAGAAGATCGTGCAGGTGCAGGACGCCGTGAAGTCGCTCGAGAAGGAACTGGCGCGGCTGAAGAGCAAGCTGGCATCGAGCCAGGGCGACGATCTCGCGGCGCAGGCGATCGACGTGCGCGGCATCAAGGTTCTGGCGGCGGCGATGGAAGGCGCCGATGCCAAGTCGCTGCGCGAGACGATGGACAAGCTCAAGGACAAGCTGAAGAGCGCCATCATCGTGCTCGGCGCCGTCGAGGGCGGAAAGGTGCAGCTGGCGGCCGGTGTCACTGCCGACGCGACGGCCCGGGTGAAAGCCGGTGATCTTGTGAACTACGTGGCGCAGCAGGTCGGGGGCAAGGGCGGGGGCCGTGCGGATATGGCGATGGCCGGAGGCACGGACCCGAGTGGGCTGCCAGCGGCGCTTGCAAGTGTCAAGTCGTGGGCGGAACAGCGCCTGTAGGCGACGTTTTCATCCGGCGTGCCGAGCCCGCGGACGCCGCGGGCATTGCGCGCACTTTTCAGTCGCGCAGCGCGGCTGCCGGAACGTTGCAGAATCCGTACCCGTCGATTGCCGACTGGGTTGAGCGCCTCGGGCGCGACGCGGCGACCAACTACATCTTTGTTGCGACCGTGGGTGAGGCAGTCATCGGTCACGCCGGGATGCATGGCAACAAGAACGTGCGGCGACAGCACGCGTGGGGGCTCGGCATCGGCATCCGCGAGGACTGGCAGCGGCGCGGAGTCGGCACGCTCCTGATGACGACCCTCATCGACCTCGCCGACAACTGGCTCGGTGCGCTGCGTCTGGAACTGACTGTCTTTAGTGACAACGCGGCAGCGCTGGCGCTGTATCGCAAGTTCGGATTCGAGGTCGAAGGCGTGCATCGTGCCTTTGCCTTGCGTGAAGGACAGTACGTGGACACCACGGCGATGGCGCGCCTGCATCCGAACCCGCCGCGACTGCCGGCGACCGGGACGCCTCCTTGAGTCTCGCGTGCCGCCTGCGGACGGCGCGCTGAGATGTCCGCCGCCTATCGTTTCTGCCCTCAGTGCGCCACACCGCTCATGCTGCGCGCGGTTGCCGAGCGCGAGCGCGACTGCTGTCCGTCGTGCGGCTGGGTTCACTGGGATAACCCTCTACCGGTCGTCGCGGCGCTGATCGAGTACGACGGCAAGGTGCTGCTGGCACGCAACCGTGCCTGGCCGGAAAAGATGTTTGCACTGGTCACCGGCTTCCTCGAGCGCGACGAATCGCCGCTGCAGGCCGTGGCCCGCGAAGTGGCCGAGGAAACCGCGCTGCAGACCCGAGCGGCCGGTCTGATCGGCGTTTACGAGTTCACGCGCAAGAACGAGGTCATCGTCGCCTATCACGTGCAGGCGGAAGGCGAGATCCGCCTCGGCGAAGAACTCGTCGACTACCGCCTGATCGAGCCCGCGCGGCTGCGACCGTGGCCGATGGGCACGGGGCTCGCGATGGCCGACTGGATGCGCGCACGCGGCCTGCCGGTAGAATTTCTCCCGTTTCCTGCCACCCGCTCCTGAAGCCGCGATGCCACTGCCGCCCACGTCCGACAAGGAAATCGACACGCGCGGGCTGAACTGTCCGCTGCCGATCCTGCGCGCGAAGAAGGCGCTGGCCGACATGACGAGCGGCCAGGTGCTGAAGATCCTGGCGACCGACCCGGGGTCCGTGCGCGACTTCCAGGCGTTCGCTCGGCAGTCGGGCAACGAACTCGTCGGCCAGGAAACGGTCGGCGAGGAATTTCTCCATTACCTCAGGCGCCGATGAACACTCCTACGTCCACACCGACCACTGCCACCGCGTCCAGACGCGGGCCGTCGCGCCTGAAGCTCATCTTCTGGTTGCTCATTGTTCCGCTGGTGCTCATCGCGGCCTACTTCGCTGTCGTGCTGAGCTGGGAATATTCAAGCGGCGAGCGCGCTGGCTGGGTGCAGAAGTTCAGCCGAAAGGGCTGGCTCTGCAAGACCTGGGAAGGCGAGATGGCATTGGTCACGATGCCGGGCGCCATTCCCGAAAAATTCCTGTTTACGGTGTGGGACGACAAGGTCGCGGAGCAGATCAATCGCGTTGTGGGCAAGCGCGTGACGCTGCATTACGAGGAGAGGGTCGGTTTGCCGACGACCTGCTTCGGCGAGACCCGGCACTTCGTCTCGAAAGTAGCGGCCATCGACGAGAATCCGCTCGCGCCGAGCGTCGCGGTACCGGCGCCGGGTCAGCCGCCGCAAGCGTCACCCGTGAAACCGCCCGCCGGTGCGGCGTCCACCCCCGCTCCGGCCGCGCCCACACCAGCACCGGCGTCCGAGTACACGCTGCCCTCGACCACGGAGGCGTCGCCGTCTGCAGCCACGCCGCCCGCGGCGTCAAAGTAGCGGCCGACTGCACGACGCGCAGCCGTCCGTCACGCCGCAGCGACCCGACAACTCAGTCTGCCGGCAGGCGCTGGTACTGCTCGCGCACCTTGGCGAGCGTCGCACCAAAGCCCGCGAGTCGCTCCTTTTCCTGCGCAACGACCGCGGCCGGCGCGCGCTCGACGAAGCTGGCGTTGCCCAGCTTGACTTCGGCCTTGCGGATCTCGTTCTCCAGGCGCGCGATCTCCTTGCCGAGCCGATCGCGTTCCGCACCCACATCGACCTCGATCTTCAGCATCAGCCGGAAATCACCAACGACCTTGATCGGTGCGGCGGCGCCACTGGCCGCGGCGTTCACGTCGGACACGACCTGCACGTCGGACAGGCGTGCGAGTGCCTGCATGTAAGGCGCGCAAGCCGAGAGGATGGTCGCGTCGCCTGAAGCCAGCAAAGGCACCTTCTGCGCCGGCGAGAGATTCATCTCGCTGCGCAGGTTGCGTAGCGCGTCGACGATGGACTTGAGTTGCGCGATCCGTCGGTCAGCCTCGACGTCGATCTTTTCCGGCTGCGCGCGAGGAAACGGCTGGACCATCACCGACGCTTCGTCAGTCGCCGCACGCTTCCCGGCGAGCGCCGACACCGGCTGCCACAACTCCTCGGTGATGAACGGAATCACCGGATGCGCAAGTCGCAGTGCTACCTCGAGCACGCGCACCAGTGTGCGGCGAGTGCCGCGCTGCTGAGCCTCGTTGCCGGTCGCCAGCTGTACCTTGGCGAGCTCGAGATACCAGTCGCAGTACTCGTTCCAGACGAACGTGTAAATGGCATTGGCGACGTTGTCGAGCCGGTACTGCGCGAAGCCCTCGGCGACTGCAGCTTCGGTGCGTTGCAGTTCGCCGATGATCCAGCGGTCGACCGCAGAAAGCTCCACCGGCAGGGTTTCGTCAAGGCCGCAGTCGCGCCCTTCGGTGTTCATCAGCACAAAGCGGGTCGCGTTCCACAGCTTGTTGCAGAAGTTGCGGTAGCCCTCGCAGCGCTTCAGGTCGAAGTTGATGTTGCGCCCGAGCGTGGCGTAGGCCGCCATCGTGAAGCGCAGCGCGTCGGCGCCGTACGCGGCGATGCCGTCGGGAAAGTGCTTGCGCACCTTGGCCGCCACCTTCGGCGCATCTTCGGTCTTGCGCAGGCCAGTCGTGTTCTTCTTGACCAGGGACGCCAGGTCGATTCCGTCGATGATGTCGATCGGGTCGAGCGTATTGCCTTCGCTCTTCGACATCTTCTTGCCCTCGGCATCACGCACGATGCCGTGGATGTAGACGTCCTTGAAAGGCGCGCGCCCCGTGAAATGGGTCGTCATCATCACCATCCGGGCGACCCAGAAGAAGATGATGTCGTAGCCAGTGACCAGCACCGTCGACGGCAGGTAGAGGTCATAAGCCACGCGCTGCGCGCCGCTCGCCTGCTGCTCCACGTCTGGCCAGCCGAGCGTTGAAAACGGCACCATCGCCGACGAATACCAGGTGTCGAGCACGTCGGGGTCGCGCGTCAGCGGCTTGCCTCCAGCCCTGGCCTGCGCTTCCGCCTCGGAGCGGGCGACGTACACATTGCCCTGTTCGTCGTACCACGCTGGAATCTGGTGGCCCCACCATAGCTGCCGCGAGATGCACCAGTCCTGGATGTTTTCCAGCCACTGGTTGTAGATCGTGTGCCACTGCTCGGGAAAGATGCGTACGTCGCCGCGCGCGACGACCTCGAGCGCGACCTGCGCGATCGACTTGCCCGGGTGGCGCGTGCCGGCGGGCGCAGGCTTGCTCATCGCCATGTACCACTGCTCCGACAGCGTCGGTTCGACGATCTCGCCGGTGCGCCCGCAGCGCGGCACCATCATCTTGTGCGGCTTCTCCGAGACCAGCAGCCCGGCCGCGCGCAGATCCTCGAGCACGTGCTTGCGCGCAACGTAGCGATCCAGCCCGCGGTACTTCTCCGGGGCGTTGTCGTTGACGGTGGCCGTCAGCGTGAAGATCGGGATCGGTGTCAGGTTGTGGCGCTGGCCGATGGCGAAGTCGTTGAAATCGTGCGCCGGTGTGATCTTCACGCAGCCGGTACCGAACTCGCGGTCAACGTAGTCATCCGCGATGACCGGGATCGTGCGACCGGTCAGCGGCAGCGTCAGTTGCTTGCCGACCAATGCGGCGTAGCGCTCATCCTCCGGATGCACCGCGACCGCGACGTCGCCGAGCATCGTTTCCGGCCGCGTTGTGGCGACGACGACGCCGCGCCCCCTGTCGACGGCCGGATAGCGGATCTCCCACAGCTTGCCGTCTTCCTCCTCGGTCTCGACCTCGAGGTCCGACACCGCGGTCTGCAGCTTCGGGTCCCAGTTCACGAGCCGCTTGCCGCGGTAGATCAGCCCCTGTTCGTAGAGTTGCACGAAGGTCTCGGTGACGACTTTGGAAAGCGCATCGTCCATCGTGAAGTAAGTGCGGCTCCAGTCGACCGAGTCGCCAAGTCGGCGCATCTGCTTGAGGATCGTGCCGCCGGAGTATTCCTTCCAGTCCCACACCTGCTTGATGAAGGCCTCGCGCCCCATCGTGCGGCGATCAACGCCGTTGGCTTCGAGCTGGCGTTCGACGACGATCTGCGTGGCAATGCCGGCGTGGTCCGTGCCCGGCAGCCACAACGTGTTGAAGCCCGCCATGCGGTGATAGCGGGTCAGTGCGTCCATGATCGTGTGGTTGAAGCCGTGACCCATGTGCAGCAGGCCGGTGACATTCGGCGGCGGCAGCTGAATCGAGAACGACGGACGTGACGGGTCCAGGGCGGCGCTGTAGTAACCGCGTGCCTCCCACACCGGAGTCCAGCGCGCCTCGATCGACGCAGGTTCAAAGCTCTTGGCGAGCGTGGTGCTTGCCGGCGATGCGATGTCGTTCATTGCGCTGCCGGACCGCCGGCCGTCGGAGGGGAAAGCAGGAATTTTACGGGTGCTGCGCGCCGTCCGTGGCCAGCGGCTTCAGCCGCGCCCGCGCAGGCGGGCAATCTCGGCAGCGACGGCCCGCGCGACAGTTTCACGCAGACGTGCGTCGAAGGCCTGGCGCAACTCCGTTGTCAGCGTCGTGAGGACACGGTCGATCGCCGGCTGCAGGCGCTCGCGCAGCAGGCGTTCGGCTTCGTCAGCAAGCACCGGCTGCAATTCGCGGATCACGGCGTCGCGCAACGACTGTTCCAGACGAATCCAGTCCACCTCCGGCGCGGGGGCGGCAGTGATCGACGAGCTGTAGGCCGGAACCGCTGGCGGTGGGACCGGCCGTGCGGTCGGACTGCCAGAGGGCGGCGTGACTGCGGGGCGAGCTGCGATCGGCACCGTCACGGGCGGGGGAGCTGGTGGCGGCGGGGTTGGAGGGGGTGGTGGTGGAGCCGGCGGTGGCGGCGGCTTGGGCAGAGAGATGTCGAGTTCGAGCGACGGCAATGTCAGTCGTTCGGTCAGCACCGGAATCGACTCGTCGTCCGACAGCGAGCGGCCACCCGGCCGGGTCAGGCGATCGAGCGGATTGTCACTGTCACTCACTGCCACCCACCTCATGCGTGATCGGTTCGAAGCCCTGCTCGCGATACGCCTTGAAACGCAACCGGGCCCGGTCTCGGTCCTCGTCGAGCCGCGACACGACCTCGATGACCCGCTCGTAGCGACGGAACAGGTCCGCGAACCCGGGCGGCGGATCGTCGTCGAGCGTCAGCAGCACATCACTCGCCGGCGCGCGTGCCGCCTCACGCGTCAGCAATACCGGGGTGGCGCTGGCAAGCGGCGAGTCCACGTAGACGTGCGGGAGGAAATCAAGCGCCGAAAACGTCCACAGCGCCGCGTCGAGCTGGGCCAGTCGGTCGGCATCTCGTGCATACACGACCAGCCGCTTGCCGGCCGCGCGTGCCTTGCGCGTCACGCGGCAGGCATAGTGCAACCGGTGCTCGGTGTTGACGTGGAAGTCGATGCGCGTCATGCGCCGGTGCAGGTCATCCCGCGCGCTGCATCAGGAACTGCGACAGCAGCGGCACTGGACGCCCGGTCGCTCCCTTGGCGGCACCGCTCTTCCAGGCGGTGCCTGCGATGTCGATGTGCGCCCACGGATAGGCCTTGGTGAAGCGCGACAGGAAACACGCCGCCGTGATTGCGCCGGCGTTGCTCGGAGTGCCGATATTCGCCATGTCGGCGAAGTTCGTCTTCAGCTGCTCCTGGTATTCATCGCCCAGCGGCATGTGCCATGCGGCATCGCCAGCGCTGCGGCTGGCGCCGAGCAACTCCTCGGCTAGCTCGTCGTTGTTCGCAAAAAGGCCCGAGTTGACGTTGCCCAGTGCGATGACGCAGGCTCCGGTCAGTGTGGCGATGTCGACGACCGCGGCCGGCTTGTAGCGCTCGACATAGGTCAGGGCGTCGCACAGGATCAGTCGTCCCTCGGCATCCGTGTTCAGGATCTCGATGGTCTGGCCGGACATCGACGTGACGATGTCACCGGGGCGGGAGGCGGTGCCCGACGGCATGTTCTCGCAGGTCGCGACGACGCCGATCACATTGAGCTTGAGCTTGAGTTCGGCGACCGTACGCATCGTGCCGATGACGCTGGCGGCGCCACACATGTCGAACTTCATCTCGTCCATCGCCGCGCCGGGCTTGATCGAGATTCCGCCCGAGTCGAAAGTGATGCCCTTGCCGACCAGCACCACGGGTGCCGACTTGCCGCCACCCTGGTGCTTCAGCACGATCAGTCGCGGCGGCTGCGCGGAACCGCGAGCGACACTGAGGAACGAACCCATTTTCAGCGCTTCGAGCTGCTTGGTCTCCAGGACCTCGACACCGAGCTTCCAGTGCTTGGCCAGCTTGCGCGCTTCGTCCGCAAGGAACGAGGGTGTGCAGATGTTGGGCGGCAGGTTGCCCAGCCGCTTCGTCAGCGCCATGCCGTTGGCGATCGCCGTGCCTTGCTTCAGGCCGCGCTCGGCGGCGTCGCCGGCGGCGTGCAGCAGCACCGCGCGCGTCGGTCCGTTGCTCTCTTCCTTCTTGCTCTTGAGCTCGTCGCTGCGGAACACGGTCTCGCGTGCGGCAAGCGCGAACTGGCGCGCCTGCCACTCGGCGTCGCGGCCCTTCACGTTCCATTCCGTGGCGGCGATCGCCACTTCTGCCGCACCGGGGCACGCCTTCGCGGCGGCACGAACCGCATCGCCATAGGCGCGGTCGCTGAAGTCGTCCCTGCCACCCAGGCCGACGACGACGACGCGAGCCGCGGCGACGCCCGGAACGCTGCGCAGCGTGACCACCGTGCCGCGCTTGCCTGTCATGTCGCCACTCTTGACGGCGGCCTTGATGGCGCCACGTGCCGCCTTGTCGATCGCGCGCGCGCTTGGCGTCAGTTCACCGTCGGCGAACACGCCGACAGCGATGGCATCGGCCTTGACGGCCTCGGCGCGTGCGGTCGTTGTGCTAAATTCCATTGACGATTTCCCTCTGAAAAGTCTCGCGATGGCAACGTGCGTTGGGCCGGCGAGGCGACTCGCGGCCCTGCGGTTGTTCCGGACGCGGCCCGTTGCGAGCCGGGCAGTATATAGCGGCACTGTCGCCGGCGATCGCCGGATCGCACCCGACCGCCCTCACTGATGATCTTTCGCCGCTCGATCGTTGCCGAGCTGACCAGCACCGCGAGCGCGGTATTCACCGTGCTCTTCTCGATCCTGTTCTCGGTCGGCCTGGTGCGCATCCTGGGCCAGGCGGCGGGCGGCCGGGTCGACAACGAGGCCGTGTTCCAACTGCTTGCCCTGACCTCGCTGACGTGGCTGCCCGTCGTGCTGACGCTGACACTGTTCATCTCGGTCCTGATGACCCTGTCGCGTGCCTATCGCGACTCCGAAATGGTGGTCTGGTTCGCGTCCGGTCAGAGCCTGGTGGCCTGGCTCGGCCCGGTGCTGCGATTCGCGTGGCCGATCGTCATCGCGGTGGGGCTGCTTTCGATGTTCGTCTCGCCGTGGTCGACCTCGCAGATCGACGAACTGCGGCGCAGTTTCATGCAGCGCGACGACGTGAGCCGCGTCGCGCCCGGCCGTTTCATCGAATCGGGCGGAGCCGATCGCGTCTTCTTCGTCGAGTCGGTGAACTTCGAGGACAGCCAGGTGCGCAATGTCTTCGTAAGCATGCGCAGCCAGGGACGCGACGGCGTGATCGTCGCGGCCAAGGGCCAGATCGAAGTCGCTCCCAACGGCGATCGCTTCCTCGTGCTGGAGCAGGGCCGGCGCTACGAAGGACGGCCCGGATCGGCCGAGTACCGCACGATGGAGTTCAACCGCTATTCCATCCGCATCGAGAGTCGCCCCGACCGGCCACTTGGCGAGCGCAGCGCCCGCACGAAGCCGATGTCGGAGCTGATTGCGGAGGCGACTCCGTTTGCCAAGGCGGAGATGCTCTGGCGCATCGGCATCCCGGTGGCCTCACTCGTCGTGACACTGCTGGCGATCCCGCTGGCCTACACGAACCCCCGCGTCGGGCGATCGTTCAACCTGATCATTGCTGTCCTGGCCTTCGCTGTCTACCTGAACGTGCTGAATACGGTGCAGGCGTGGGTGCAGCAGGACCGCATGAGTTTCGGCATCGGCGTGTGGATCGTGCACGCGGCCGTGCTGCTTGCGGTGGTCCTCCTCTTCGTGCGACGCGTTTACCTGCAGCGGTGGTGGCCGCGGCAGCTGACCCCGGCCTACTGGCGGCTGCGGCGCAGTCCATGAAGACGCTGCGTCGTTACCTGTGGAAGGAAATCGCAACGGCCACCGGCTTCATGCTGTTCGCGCTGCTCTCGCTCTTCACCTTCTTCGACCTGGTGGCGCAGCTCGACGAGATTGGCCAGCGCGGCTTCCTGCTGCGTCATGCGCTGGCCTACGTCGCCTTCACGCTGCCGTCGCGGATGTACGAGATCATGCCGATCGCGGCGCTGATCGGCACGATCTACGTCCTGTCGAAGCTGGCTGCGAATTCCGAGTTCACGATCATGCGCGTCTCCGGCATGAGCACGCGGCGGCTGATGATGAGCCTGCTGGGCATCGGCCTGATGATGGTCGCGCTCACCTTCCTGCTCGGTGAGGTGGTCTCGCCGCCTGCGGAAAGACTGGCGCAGCAGACGCGGCTGAAGGCGCGTGGCGGACAGATCAGCGTGCGCGATTTTCGTTCGGGCGTGTGGGTACGCGACGTTGTCAAGGAGGCGGATGGGACCATCGGCGCCTACCGATTCATCAATGTGCGCCAGGTCTCGCCGGATGTCGGGACCAAGGGCTGGCGCATCATCGAATTCGACAGTGACTATCGCCTGCGCTCGATCATCACTGCCGATGCCGGCCGTTATGTCCAGCACGTCGGATGGGAACTGACCGATGTGGTCGAGACGAAGGTACCCCGCATCTCCGCGGACGCCAACCTCACGGATGCGCGCACCGAGGTGACCAGGGTGCCGGAATACACGTGGAAATCGGAACTCAAGCCGGACATCTTCGGCGTGCTGCTGGTGCAGCCCGAGCGCATGGCGGGGTGGGACCTGCTGCAGTACATCAACCACCTTGCCGAAAACCGCCAGCAGACCGAGCGCTACGAAATCGCCTTCTGGGGCAAGCTGTTCTACCCGTGGGCGGTCCTGGTGATGATGGCCCTGGCGCTGCCGTTTGCCTACCTCCACGTGCGCGCCGGTGGCGTGAGCTTCAAGATCTTTGCGGGCGTCATGCTGGGTGTCGCGTTCTATGGCATGAACAAATTGTTCGCACACATCGGCCTGCTGAACACCTGGCCGCCACTCGTCGTGTCGGCGCTACCCAGCCTGGTGGTGCTGTCGCTGGCGTTCGGGGCGCTGTACTGGATTGAGAGGCGCTAGAAGCTCCTCTACAAGCCCAGGTAGGCGCGACGCACTTCGTCGTTGCCGAGCAGTTCCTGTCCGGTTCCGGAAAGGACCGTGCGGCCGGATTCGACGACATAGCCGCGATGCGCGATCTTCAGCGTGTGCTGGGTGTTCTGCTCGACAAGCAGGACCGTGACACCGCTGGCATTGATCTCACGCACGATGCGAAACACTTCTTCGACGATCTTCGGCGCGAGGCCCAGCGAAGGCTCGTCAAGCATCAGGATGCGCGGGTCGGCCATCAGGCCGCGGCCGATCGCCACCATCTGCTGCTCGCCGCCTGAGAGCGTGCCAGCCAGCTGTCGCTGGCGTTCCCTGGCACTCGGGAACGTCGCCAGCACCTTCTCGAGCCGCTCCTCGCGCCCGGCCCTGGGCGTGGAGTAGGCACCCAGCAGCAGGTTGTCGAGCACCGTCATGTCCGGGAACAGCCGCCGGCCCTCCGGCACCAGCACGATGCCGTGCCGCACGATGTCCATCGACGTGGCCTGAGCGAGCTTCTCGCCATCGAGCGAGATCGTGCCGCCCATGGGTCTGAGCAGTCCGGCCAGTGTCTTCAGCGTCGTGCTCTTGCCGGCGCCGTTGGCGCCGATGATGGCGACTATCTCGCCCTTGGGGACGTCAAAGGAGACGTCCCACAACGCCTGGACGGAGCCGTAGGCTACCTGCAGGTTCCGCACGCTCAGCATCAGGCGGCCTCTTCGCCGAGATAGGCCTTGATCACGGCTGGATCGCGCACGATGGACTCGGGCGTCGCATCGGCAATCTTGACGCCGTGGTGCAGCACAAGCACGCGGTCGGAAATCTTCATGATGGCGCGCATCTGATGCTCGACCAGGATCACGGTGATGCCGTTGCCGCGCAGCTTCAGCACCAGGTCGCAGGCAGCCTCGACTTCGGTGGGATTGAGTCCACCCATCGGTTCGTCGAGAAACAGGACCTTCGGGTCGAGTGGCAACGCAGCGGGCGATTTCCAGTCGCTTCTGCTGGCCCAATGTCAGGTCGGAGGCGTAGCTGTCCGCCTTCTCCGTGCAGGTCGAGCATCGCGAGGATGCGCCGCGCTTCGGCGGTCGCCGTAACACGTTTCGGTTCGTGCAGGAATGCGGCGAGCACCACGTTTTCCAGCACAGTGAGCTTGCGGAACGGCTTGACGATCTGGAACGTGCGCGCCACACCGCGTTTGACAATGGCGTTCGGCCGAAGGCCGACCAGCTCATGGCCGTCGAGACGGACCGAACCCGTGAGCGGTTCGAGGAAGCCGGACATCAGATTGAATACCGTCGTCTTGCCGGCGCCGTTCGGGCCGATCAAGCCGAGGATTTCTCCCTGGTTCAGCACGAAGGAAAGATCGGACACGGCCCGCAGGCCACCGAAATCCTTGGAGAGGTTGCTGACTTCGAGCAAGGCCATGTCGGGCTACGCGCGCTGCGTCGACAGCCGCAGCAGGAATCGCAGCCTGCCCCAGATGCCTTCCGGGAGATAGCGGATGATCACCATCATGAACAGGCCATAGAAGATCAGGTGGCCGGACTGGAAGCGCTCGCGGAAGATTTCCGAAATTGTCACCAGGAAGATCGCCCCGACGATCGGCCCACCGGTCGTGGCGATGCCGCCGACGACGGCGATGAACACCATCTCGACCGAGAGCGCCACGGAAAACACCGCGTCCGGGTCGATGTAGCGGAAGTAGAGCGCGTAGAAGCCGCCGGCCATCCCGACCAGGGCC
This sequence comes from uncultured beta proteobacterium, assembly GCA_963791235.1. Taxonomy (GTDB): domain Bacteria; phylum Pseudomonadota; class Gammaproteobacteria; order Burkholderiales; family Burkholderiaceae_F; genus JALORV01. The sequence continues at coordinate 927,126 of CAWBRW010000029.1, forward strand.
GCAGACAGCGCCAGGGCCACGACTCGCGTGCGCACGGTGTCGATGCCGGCGGCCTCAGCGCTGTCGATGTCCTCACGCACTGCAAGCAAGTAGGCGCCGAGGCGCGACTGGGAGACGATGAAGGTCACGCCCATCCCCAGCAAGGTCAGCACGGCGATGACGTAATAAAAGGGAATCTTCGTCTCCCAGTCGATCGCCTGTCCGAAGAGAGTCAGCTCGGGCAGGTGAGTGATCAGCAGCCCTTGCGGGCCGGCGGTGAGACTTTCCCAGTTGAGCGCGACGAGGCGCACGATCTCGGCCACTGCCAGCGTGGCAAGCGAAAAATACGGGCCGCGCAGGCGGAAGCAGATCAGGCCAATGGGAACCGCCATCGCCATGGCCAGCGCGCCGCCGAACACCAGGCCTAACCAGGGCGACCAGCCGAGCTTCAGGTGCAGCAGCATCGTTGCGTAGGCACCGACGCCGAGAAAGGCCGAGTGGCCGAACGACACCTGGCCGGAATAGCCGCCGAGCAGGTTCCACGCGACGCCGAGCAAGGTCGAGAACAGGACCATGATCAGCAGGTGGTGGAAGAAGGGGTTCGCCGTCGCGAGCGGCGCGCCAAGCAGCGCCAGCGCGACCAGCGTGCCGATGACGCGGTTCTTGCTCATGTCCGCCCCGCGCCGAACAGGCCCGATGGCCGGAACAGGAGTACCAGCAGGAAGAGCACGAATCCGATGGTGTCCTTGTAGGCCACCGAGACATAGACGGCGCCGAGCGACTCGACCAGGCCAAGCAGGATGCCGCCGGCGATCGCGCCGGGAATCGATCCGAGTCCGCCGAGCACGACGACAACGAAGCACTTGACGACGAGGATCTCGCCCACGGTCGGGTAGAGATAGAGCGACGGTGCCAGCAGCACGCCGGCAGCCCCGGCCAGCGCCGTTCCCAGGCCGAAGGTGATCATGTCGATGCGCGCCACGTTGATGCCCATGAGCGCGGCAGAGTCCGGGTTCTGCGCCGTGGCGCGGATGGCGCGGCCGGTGTCGGTGCGCGACAGGAAGAAGTAGAGCGCCGTGGTGATGGCGATCGCCAGGACGAAGGCGATCGCGAGCGGCACCGACACCGAGATCCCGAAGGGCCGCATCGGCGGTGAGCCGTAGGCGACATTGATGTTGCGGTAGTCGCCGGTCCAGAAAAGCAGCGCCAGGTTGGCAATCAGCAGCGACAGGCCGGCGGTGTAGAGCAGCGTATTGAGTTCGCCGCCGGCGATGATCTTCCTGAGCAGGAAGCGCTGCACAAACATGCCGAAGGCGAACATCGCCGGCATCCAGATCAGCAGCGACACGAACGGGTCGATTCCGCCCAGCGCAAACGACCAGAAGGCGCCGAACATGCCCAACATGACCATCTCGCCGTGCGCCATGTTGATGATGCGCATCACGCCGAAGACGATGGTCAGCCCCACGGCGATCATCGCGTAGAGCGAGCCCATCAGCACGCCGCTGACCACGCTTTGCAGGAGTCGTTTCCATGGCAGGGTCCGCACTCGACCGACTGCGCCGCCGGGAAGCGGCGCAGGCGGGTCGATCAGTGGTGCGTCAGCGGAGGTTTAGAGCTTGCTGCCCGGATCCGGGAAGATGTAGTTGGTCACGGCACCCGCCTTCGGATAGACGTCCATCAGCACGCCACCGCGCCACTGGGCCATGACCGAGTGGTCGCGCGAATAGATGTTCTGGTTCGTATAGGCGTCGCCCAGCGGGCCAGACCAGTTGCCGAACTTGGTCTTGCCGAAGGCCGTCTGCATGTCGGTCTTCAGCAGCGCCTGGCGCAGCGCCTCGCGGTCGGCTTCCAGGTTGCCGGTGAGCTTGGTGCGCTGCAGGGCGTCGGCGATCACGTAGATGACGGAATAGCCTTCGACCTCGTGCTCATGCGGCTGGATCTTGTAAGTGGCCAGGAAGTTCTTGTTGAACGCCTTGGTCAACGGTTCGTTGGCGTTGCCGGCCCAGGCGGCCGACGAGAAGACGTTCTCGGCCAGGGGGCCGAGCTGCTTGGCGAAGTCCTCCACGCCGAAGCCGCCGCCAAAGCCGACGAAGGCGCGCGCATTGATGCCGATCTCCTTCGCATGGCGTGTCATCAGGATCGCGTCGGTGGTGGACACCGCGATCAGCAGCAGCATGTCGGGGTTGTTGGCCTTCACCTTGGTCATGATCGGCCTGAAGTCCAGCGTGTTCACCGGATAGGCCTCGTCATTGACGATCGGTATGTTCTTCGACTTCATGAAGGCCATGTTGGCGTTGCCGATGGTCTTCCCGAAGAGGCTGTTGTCATAGACCACCGCCACCGACTTGGGCATCGCGCCCGGCACCTCCATCGAGGAACTTGTGAAACGCCTCGGGGTAGATCGAGCCGGTCGGATTCTGGCGGAACACCCAGTCGAACCCCTTCGCGGTGATGGCATCGGCCGAAGGATGGTCGACGACGTAAGGCGTCTTCAGACGCTGGGCGACCGACGCGATCTCGATGGCCTGGCCGGAAGCTCGGCCACCGGTCAGTACCAGGACCTTGTATTGCGTGATGAGCTTCTCGGCCACCGTGGCGGCCAGCGGGTTCTTGGCCTGATGATCTTCGATGATCACTTCGAGCTTGCGTCCGTTGACGCCGCCCTTCGCGTTGATCTCGTCGACGGCCAGGCTGTAGGCCTTCTTGAACTTGTCGCCGAAGGGAGCGTCGGGGCCGGTCATCGGCTGTGGTGCGCCGATCTTGATCGTTTCCTGGGCCAGTGTGACGGATGCAGCCGTAGCCAGCACGGCGGCCAACAGGCAGGACAGGGTGCGTTTCATGAGACTGCTCCTTGTGGTTTGAACAGTTCGCGACGGTCCGTAGATCGGTTGGTCGGCATGACGACCGCGTTGAACGAGAGCTCCACCTCTGCCCAGCCGCGCCATTCACGTGAAGGCGCCAGAAGAAGCGAACGATCAACAGGAGCAGCTAACCAACACGATTCATTATTACTCCAAACCCGTACCCATGCGCGAAAGAAGGAGGGCAGGACGCTACGACCCCAAGGCTCGAAGACCTGTGCTCAGCGCATTGCCTTCTGAGCAGCAGTCCACTCTTGGTCTGAGCCTCGTGAACTCTCAGTGGCTACGCGTCTGACAGCACGCATCTGACGAGCAATTGAAACGGTCGGGTCAAGCGGCAGAGGCTATGCCGTGGCATACGACCGGTCATGTCGCCGCGCACAAAAATAGGCTCGGCCCGCTCCCAGGGAGGTTGTCTTGAAGTCGTTCGCCAGAAGCGGTCGGCGGGCAGGCCCAGACGCATCAATTCCGGCAGGACGAGACCAGCCGTGGCACAAGACGGCCGAGGCTGTGCAAAAACGTACAGACGTGGAGCTCGGCGCTGAACTCGACCTCTCAGATCGCTCTGTATTTGAACGATCGCACCTTTGGGAATACCAAACCGACCCCCGAAAACGCACGGGTTCGGAGTTTTTACACAGTCTTATATGGACACCGCCCGGTTTGCCAAGTTGATCTTCATGTGATGCCTCAACGAGGTACTGGCTGCAGTCTTATATCCGGCCTTGTCGTGCAAGCCGAAGCCTGCGGGCCCTGATGGAATTCGCCAAGAACGTCCTCATCTCGGCCGCGCGCTTAATGTCCGCAAGGCTGTGTTCAGGTTTGCGTTCTTGCGGTCCGACCTGTCTTGCCATCACTCGAGAATCATGATCACCTGTTTCTGCATATCGTGCTTCTGCAGAAACGAACGCAGGCGACGCAGGATTTCACTGGCCCGAAGGTTGTCACGGCGGATGTCGGCCAGAATCTCGCGCAGCTCGTCGGGAGAACGAACACCCGCGCCGAGCATCATCTCCCCCGCCTCGGCATTGCTGAGGATCGCAGTCAACGGCTGGTTGATTTCATGAGAAACCGCCGCGGTCATTTCGCCGATGGTGGCCAACCGAAGTGTATGCGCGAGTTCGACGCGCTGCTGCCGCGCGGCGAGCTCGGCCTGCCTGCGACGCCTGTGCTGAATGAACAACGTCGCTATCAACAGCGCCTGAGCGGCGATCGCTGCCAGCGCTCCTATGACATACCCGCGGTGGTCGCGCCACATCGAAGGCGTACGAAACTGGACTTCACAGCCGCTTGGCAGCAGGCTTTCATCGATGCGAAAGCGCCTCGTCGCTCGCGCGTCGGCAATGCACTTTGCCGGCAACGGTTCCCCGACGGGGATGGATCCGACCGCTTCGCCGCGTAGTACTTGCAGGGCGAGCCGTGCTGCGGTCCTGCCATGGGCCGAAAAGTCCGCAAACTCGCCTCCGACAATTCCGACTCCGATGTAGGTGTCCAGCCAGCCGTAGACCGGAGCCGCTGACGCTGCGGCCACCTGCGCCGCAACCTGCGCATTGGCCCTCGTATTGCCATCGGCATCGATCAAGATCGATGTGTAGAAGACGATCGAGTCCGGCGGCAATGCGCTGACCGTTTCGAGGATCTTCGCCAGCGAAAGGTGGTCGAGCCAGGTCACCGAATGAGAGGGTTTCAGCGGCGCCAGCAGCGGCTCGACGAGCGGCTTCCAACTGCGGTCGTAGGCGGAGGTGCCGCCGACGACAAATATGTTGCGCGCGTGCGGGTGCAGCCGCAGCGCCAGGTCGATGGTGTAGGCAGGGTGCAAGTCGAGCAGAACCCCGGTGGAATTTGGCAGCGCAGGCCGCGCCCGCCAACTCTCTGGCAACTCGTTGTAGAAGACGACAGGCACATTGGGCCACAGATCCTGTCCATAGCGCCGGACGAACTCGATCGATGTATGCGCGCGCGCCATCACGAGATCGACTTTGGTCCTTTCGTACTTCTTGCGCAGCAATGCGTACAGCAGATCATCGATCGTCCCGGGATGACGCAAGGAATCCAGAGTTTCACCAGAGATCTCGATCGATTTCGGCGATTCCTTCGTCAGCGTTTCACGCAGCGCCTGATCCATGATCGCGGACGACGGCAGCAGGAAGTCCGCGTTGTTCAGCACGACGACACGCCACCTCTCCTCTTCCGATGGGCGCATTTGTGCCGAGGCCTGCAGCACGAGCACCATGCCGGCAACGCCGAAGACGAGAACAGCGAGCGAACCGAACCGACACCCTACGATGGTTTTCGGAGTCAGACGCGGCAAATGCACTCTGTCCTCAGCGGAAGGTCGACACTCGGCAGGAGGATCCCGGCGGCTCCATCATCCCTCGTTTCCCACATCACCGGCCCGTAGTGCTTCGCGTCTTCGATACCAACAGTACGCCGACGCCAAAAGCGATCAGACAAGCGCTTGTGCTGACTGCCAGCGAACACCGAGCACCGGCAGCAAGGCCGGATCGAGCGAGACGAGTCGATGCAGCGCTGCACGGTCGCCTAAGGGATGGTGTCCATCTCAGAACGAATCGTAGGCAGGCGCGCGGGTGTTAAGGCCGCACTTGGCCGGACCTCATTAGGCAAGCTGCTGCATATGTGGCGTCTGCGAACCGCGAGCCTTGCGGCAAACTGTTGGAATCGCAGGTATAAGCTCACTGACATTACTCGCCGTCTGCCAGCGAATGCGCTCGTCGACAATCGGGGTGCTGGCCGGGGCGCGGGCGCTGGGAGTGCTCGCGGGGGTGTGCATTGCCGCGGCGCCCGCGTACTCGGCCGAGGACGAAGCGCGCGTGCTCATTCTCAACGCGCTGGATCCTTACCTTCCCGCGTATCAGACGATCGACAGCGCGATGCGCGCGAGCCTCGCCGAGGAAACCGCAAGGCGCATCGTCCTGTATTCCGAACTGCTCGACGCGCAGCGGTTTGCGGGAGAGTCCTTCGAGCCTGAGGTCGTCGCGCTGCTGACCAAGAAATACCGTGCGCTGCCGATCGACGTTGTCGTGACGGTTACGGAGCCTGCGCTCGAATTCTTCAAACGGCACGGCGGACAACTCTGGCCCGGCGCGCGCCTCGTGGCCCATGGCATCGCAGATCCCGGCAGCGAGCCCGTGACGCTTCCGCCCGACGCGGTTGGACAGGTCAACCGGGATGATATTGCGGGCACGATCGAGCTCGCCCGACGCCTGCAGCCCAAGGCGAGGCGCATTCTTGTCATTTCCGGCGTTTCGCCGCTGGACCTTGAACTGGAGGGCCGGGCGCGGCAGGTCGTGCCTACCGTGGCGGGCGCGCTGGCGGCGGAATATCTATCCGGCTGGCCGCTGCCCGACCTGATTGCCCGACTGGCGACAGAGCCGGCCGACACGATCGTTCTGTACCTCACGCAGTTCCGTGACGGCGAGGGTCGTCCGTATGTGCCGCGCGAAGTGCTACGAGCGATCAGCAAGGTGTCGGCGGCACCGGTGTATGGCCTTTTCGAGACCTACGTCGGCTCGGGGGTTGCCGCCGGCAGCATGGAGTTCTATGCGGACCGCGGACGACTGGTGGCGAAACTCGTGCGTGAAGCGGTCGCCGGCAAACCCGTGGTGGCGGGTCAGACCCTGTTCAGCGTGCCGAGCCGATGTGTTGCGGATGCACGAGCGCTGCAGCGTTGGTCTCTTGACGACGGGCAGCTGCCCCTCAGTTGCGACGTTCGCTTCATCGACACGCCCGTGTGGCGAAGGTATGCGTGGCAAATTGCCGCCGTGCTGGCGGTCCTCATTGCCCAGACCGCACTGATCGTGGCGTTGTTTTGGGAGCGCCGCCGGCGGCGCATTGCCGAGGCCGACTCGCGGGCGCGCCTGTCGGAAATGGCGCATATGAACCGCCGTGTGGACATGGGGGAGCTCGCCGCATCCATTGCGCATGAGCTGAACCAGCCGCTCGCGGCCATCTACAGCAACGCCGACGCGGCACATATCATGATCGGGGACGCCTCACCCAGGCTCGACGAAGTCGCCGAGATCCTGGTGGACATCAAGCAGGACGACAAGCGCGCCAGCGAAGTCGTTGCCCGGATTCGCACGATGCTCCGAAAGACCGAGGTCGCCGTCGCCGATGTGGACCTGAACGAAGCGATCGGCGAGACCATCAAGCTGCTGGCGCTCGATGCCTCGACCCGTGGAGTGACGGTCAGCGCCGAACTCGAGCCGAATCTTCCATTGGTCCGCACCGATCGCGTCCAAGTCCAGCAGGTCATCGTCAATCTGATGCTCAACGGCATGGAAGCGATGCGCGAAGTACCGGAAGAGCGGCGGCGGCTGGCTATCCGGAGTCGCCGCGCAAATGACAAGGAGGCGGAGGTATCCGTCATCGATGGCGGGGTTGGCGTTCGTGCCGAGATGCTCCCGCGTATCTTTGATGCCTTCGTCACCTCCAAAGCAAACGGAATGGGCTTGGGACTCTCGATTTCGCGCACGATCATCGAGGCGCACGGCGGTCGGATCCGAGCTGAAAACCGTCTAGGCGGTGGGGCCTCGTTCTATTTCACGCTGCCCTTCGCACGCCATTGACTGACTGCGGCAGCAAGCACGATCATGATGGCGTGACAACGCCGGCGCCTTCCGCACAGACCGCTTTTGTTGTCGACGACGATCCGAGCGTACTGAAGGCGCTCGCGCGATTGCTGACGCAGGCGGGCTGGAACGTGGAGACTTACGAATCCGCCGAATCGTTCCTGGCTCGCCCCGATCCGCAACGCCCCGGCTGTCTGGTACTCGACGTCAACTTGCCGGGCCTCGACGGCCTCGAACTGCAGCGACGTCAATCGGAGGCAGGACAGGCGCTGCCGGTCGTCTTTCTGACGGGCCGTGGTGACATTCCGATGTCGGTGCGGGCCATCAAGGCCGGTGCCGTGGATTTTCTGACCAAGCCGGTGCAGTCGGAGGCGCTGTTTCGTGCGGTGCGCACCGCGCTGGAACAGGACGCGGCAGCCCGCGCTGCGCGGTCGGCGACTTCCGAGCTTCACCGCCGTTTCGAGACATTGACGCCACGCGAGCGTGAGGTTTTGGCTGCGGTTGCGGCAGGCCGGCTCAACAAGCAGATTGCCGACGACCTCGGCATCGTCGAACAGACCGTCAAGTTTCACCGCGCCCGCATCATGGAGCGAATGCAGGCCAAGACCGTGGCGGAACTGATGCACCTCGCTGCGCGGTTGGGAATCGACGGCGAGGCACCCGCCAGCCACAACTCGGGCTTCTCGCCCGGCGCTGTACGCAGGGCTCCGCGACCGTAGACAGTGCATTGCGGTCGGCGCTCCGACCCCTCTACCCCAAAGGTTAGTTCCGCCGCGCGCGCCGCGGCGGTAGCTTTGCGCGGTCATGAGCGCCCATCCCCGCATCGCGGTGGTCGACGACGAGGCGTCCGTGCGCACCGCGTTGGGGCGTCTGCTGCGTCTGGCTCACTATGACGTCCAGGCCTTTGCGTCCGGGGAGGAGTTCATTGACTCGCTCGCGCTGCAGCGTCCAGCCTGCGCGCTTCTCGATATTCATATGCCGGCGATGACCGGCTTCGACGTACAGGCGCGTCTGCGGGCGATGCGCATTCATGTTCCCGTGGTCTTCATCACCGCGAGTGACGACCTTTCGCTGAACGAGAAGGTGGTCGCCGCAGGCGGCATCCGCCTGCTCCGCAAGCCTTTTTCAAATGCGGAGTTGCTCGAGGCGATCGAGCTGGCGCTGCGGAGCAGGTCTATTTCCGAGCTATGAAGCCGTGGACATAGCGGCCGACACTGAACCAAGGTCTAGTTTCGCGGAGTAACGGTGGCGGTTACAAACGCGGGAGCGCTTTGATCAAGCGGGATCACTTGCGCCGAATCCCAGAGCAGAAGTGAGCAGGATCCTTTCAACGACAGGAGTCAGTGAATGAGCCTCCGAAGTCTGTTATATGCAGCACTCGCCGCGGTCGGCCTTATCGCCGCGACTCCGGCCATTGCGCAGGCACCGGCCAAAAAGCCCAACATCCTCTTCATCATGGGCGATGACATCGGCTGGATGCAGCCGAGCATCTACCATCAGGGACTGATGGTCGGCGAGACACCCAACATCGACCGCATCGGGCGCGAGGGTGCGAAGTTCATGACCTATTACGCCCAGCAAAGTTGCACCGCCGGGCGCGTCTCCTTCTTCACCGGCATAACGCCGCTGCGCGCCGGCATGATCCCGCCACAATTGCCCGGCAGCCCGTCCTTCCTGCAGCCCGGCACGCCGTCGCTCGCCAGGTTCCTGCTCGACCTCGGATACAGCACCGGCGAGTTTGGCAAGAACCATCTGGGCGACCACTCTGCGGCGTTGCCGACGGCGCACGGCTTCCAGGAATTCTGGGGTTACCTCTATCACCTGGACGCAATGCAGGGCGTGAGCTTCCCCGACATCAACAAGTCCCCGACCGAGCAGGCCATCGTCCCGCCGTGCAAGAACACGCCGGTGCCCGGCCTTAGCGACCCGCCGGGCGCGGTGGATGCGAAGACCGCCTTGTGCATGATGCCGCCGCGGCCGGTGCTCGCTTGCAAGTCTTCCGACGGCACACAGAAGAACCAGAGCTGTAGTGATGAGGGCCCGCTGACGCTGAAGCGCTCTGAAACCGTGGATGAGGAGATCTCGGCCAAGGTCATCGACTTTCTCGATCGCAACGATCCGAAGAAGACCAACAAGCCGTTCTTCGTCTGGTACAACCCGGCGCGCATGCACATCACCACCATGCTGTCGGACAAGTACAAGGCGATGGTCGGTACCCCCGGCGGCAAGGACTGGGGTTCCAACGAAGCCGGCATGAAGCAGATGGACGACAACATCGGCTACGTGCTGAAGAAGCTGGAGGACATGGGCGAGCTCGACAACACCATCGTCGTCTTCACCACCGACAACGGCGCCGAGGTCATCACCTACCCCGACGGCGGCAATACGCCCTTCAAAGGCGGCAAGCTGACCACCTGGGAAGGCGGCATGCGCGCTCCGGCGCTGATCCGCTGGCCGGGGCAAATCAAGCCGGGCACGGTCCTGAACGACATCTTCGCGTCGTATGACTGGCTGCCGACCTTTGTCGAGATCGCTGGTGGTGCCAAGGGCAACGACCTCAACAAGCAGACTTATGGCGGGTACGTACAAGGGCATCGTCAAGACCAAGCTTGAAGGGGTCAACCAGCTTGCCTATCTGACCGGCAAGTCGGACAAATCGGCACGCGATACGTTCTTCTACTACGCCGGCCCTGTTCCATCGGCAGTGCGCTACAAGAACTGGAAGATCTATTTCGCGATGGCATCCGAGGCCGCGACCGGTGGTCTGTTGGGCGTGACGACCTTTCATTGGCCCTTGGTCAACAACATCAAGCGGGATCCGTTCGAGGGGTCGGTCGGTTTCCAACCGTCAACCCTTCTCGGCCAGGGCGGCGCACTTGCCGGACCCTTTACGGCTTATATCTACGACTGGAACATCATTCCGATCGGTCAGGCGCTGTGGTTGCAGGAGCTCGAGTCCTATGGACCGTACCCCGCGCTGCAGTCGCCGGCTTCATACAGCCTGGCCCAGGTTCTGCAGCAGGTAAAGGATCAGATGGCGAGAACTGGAAGCAGAGACTAGGCGTAGCGAGTCCGACAGTTTGGTAAGGCGTTTGTGATGCTGTTAAGCGGGCGGCTCGAAAGGGCTGCCCGTCTTCCTCGTTGCGCAATCAGCTTCCGCCAAATTGGAGATTGTGATGAAGCGTCGTGGATTTCGCGTGATCGAGCGCGTGCTGGTACTTGCCGCCTCGCTCTTACTTGTCGCGCAGGCCGCTGCGCAGACCGATCCGCTGCCGTCGTGGAACGACGGTCCGGCCAAGAAGGCGATCGTCGAGTTCGTGCAGTCGACAACGACGAACGGCAACCCGAAGTTCGTGCCGCCGGCCGAGCGCGTCGCCACCTTCGACCAGGACGGCACGCTGTGGGTCGAGCACCCGATGTACTCACAGGTGATGTATTGCCTCGACCGCGTGCCGGCGCTCGTCGAAGGCGAAGCCGGAGCTCAAGAAGGTCGAGCCGTTCAAGACGGTGATGTCGGGCAACCGCGAGGCGATCGCGAAATTGCCGGAGCAGGACTTGATGACGATCCTCGCTGCGACGCTGACCGGCATGTCGGTCGAGACGTTCAATGCTGAAGCGAAGAAATGGCTCGAGACGGCGAAGGATCCGCGCTGGAAGCGTCCCTACACCGAGCTCACGTACCTGCCGATGCAGGAAGTCCTGAAGTATCTGCGCGCCAACGGCTACAAGACGTACATCGTGACCGGTGGCGGCCAGGACTTCGTGCGCGTGTATTCGGAAGCCACCTACGGCATTCCGCCCGAGCAGGTGGTCGGCACCGCAGGCGGGACCAAGTACGGCTATGGCAAGGACGGCAAGCCGTTCCTGACCAAGGAGCCGAGGCTGCTGCTCAACGACAACGACGCTGGCAAGCCCGAGGGCATTCACCTGATGATCGGGCGCCGACCCACAGCAGCGTTCGGCAATTCGACCGGTGACCGGCAGATGCTCGAGTACACGGGCGCGGGCGATGGCGCGCGGCTGGTGATGCTAGTCCTCCACGACGACGCGACACGCGAGTATGCGTACGGTCCTGCGCTGGGACTGCGCGACACGAAGGTCGGCACGTTCCCCCAGACGCTATACGACGAGGCGAAGAAGAAGGGTTGGACTGTGATCAGCATGAAGAACGACTGGAAGAAGATTTTCGCGTTCGAGTAGGTCGCATCGACCAACGCGGGTCGCGACGGCGAATCGCGCAAAAGGAGAACCGTCATGCGCAGCACGCTCGCCAGGATTCTGATGTTCGTCGTGGCTGCATCGCTGTGGACTCCGGCGATTGCCCAGCAGAGGAAGCCGAACATACTCGTCATCTGGGGTGACGACATCGGCATCCACAACATCAGCGCCTACAACCTGGGCGTGATGGGCTACAGGACGCCGAACATCGACCGCATCGCGAAGGAGGGCGCGCTATTCACCGACGCCTACGCGCAGCAGAGCTGCACCGCGGGCGCGCATCGTTCATCCTTGGGCAGCATCCATTCCGAACCGGACTGCTGACGATCGGCATGCCGGGCTCGCCGCAGGGCATCCCGGACTGGGCTCCGACGATCGCTGACCTGCTGAAGCCGGAGGGATACGTCACCGGCCAGTTCGGCAAGAACCACCTCGGCGATCGCGACAACCACCTGCCCACCGTGCATGGCTTCGACGAGTTCCTCGGCAACCTGTACCACCTGAACGCCGAGGAGGAGCCCGAAACCTACTACTACCCGAAGGATCCCGAGTTCCGCAAGAAGTACGGCCCGCGCGGCGTGCTGCACACCTTCAGCGATGGCAAGGGCGGCCAGAAGATCGAGGACACCGGCGCGCTCACGCAGGTGCGCATGGAGACCGTCGACCAGGAGATCTTTGCCGCCGAGCAGAAGTTCATCGCCGCGGCGGCCAAGGGCGGCAAGCCATTTTTCGTGTGGTTCAACACGACGCGCATGCACGTCTGGACGCACCTGAAGAAGATCGGCACAGGGCCGCACCGGCATCGGCCTCTATCCCGACGGCATGGTCGAGCACGACGACATGGTCGGCGCGGTGCTGAAGCAGCTCGATGACCTCGGCATTGCGGACAACACCATCGTCGTCTACGGCACCGACAACGGCGCCGAGACCGGCACCTGGCCCGACGGCGGCACGACGCCGTATCACGGCGAGAAGGGCACGACCTGGGAAGGCGGTTTCCGCGTGCCGATGGTCGTGCGCTGGCCGGGCGTGATCAAGCCCGGCACGATCGTCAACGACATGTTCTCGCAGGAAGACTGGCTCCCCACCTTGCTGGCCGCCGCCGGCGTGCCCGACATCGTCGCCAAGGTGAAGAAGGGCTACACGGCTAACGGCAAGACGTGGAAAGCGCATCTCGACGGCTACAACTTCCTGCCCTATTTCAAAGGCGAGACGAAGAAGGGTCCGCGTGAGGAGATCTTCTACTTCGGGCAGGGTGGCGAGCTGAATGCCGTGCGCTGGAACGACTGGAAGGTTCATTTCGCGGTCACCAACGGCAACATCGCCACAGCGGTGCGTGAAGTGCCGGGCTGGCCGGTCATCGTCAACCTGCGCGCTGACCCGTACGAGAAAGCGCCGCACGAGTCCGGCCTCTATCTACGCTGGTATGCAGACAACATCTGGCTGTTCGTGCCAGTGCAGCAGAAGCTGAGGGAGTTTCTCGTCACCCTGCCTGAGTACCCGTTCCAGCAGGGCAGCAGCCTGAACGCGGCGAACATCGACTACAACTCGCTGCAGGCGTTGCAGGCGATGAAGCGCCTGAAGGAGCTGGAGACCCTACGGCCGCCGAGCAACTGAGTGCGACAAGGCGGTGGGGCAGACGCGATGAGTCCGTCAGTATTCGCCCGGGTCGGTGTACCGCTCTGGGACACGCCTCGGAAGGATTATCGCGCGCATCGCCCTTCGCAAGGCCCGCGACGATGACGCGCGCAGTCACTGATTCTGTACAGGTCGTGCCATGACGCTCAAGCTCGCAAGCCTGGTTCTTACCGCGCTGGTGGCCGTGGCGGGTTTTCCGCCGCTCCGCTCATTGAAGCGCAAGGCGCTCCCGCAACAACGCCGACATGCGCTCCTCTAGCGTCAGAGGAAGCTGTTGGTAGATACGTTTAGCACCTACCACAGCGGCCCCGGCGAAGCAGCTAGCTGCAGTTTCCCGTCGCCCCGCAGGCCGTACAGAACTCGCAGCCATCGCGCTTGATGACGGCCGCGGCGCCGCAACTGCCGCACACCTTGCCCTTGATCGGTGCGGTTTCGTGCTCGATCACCTTGACGGCGTCGGGCAGTGCCAGGATGCCGGCCGACTGGATCGCGCGGCCGTCGTCGTCGAGGATGCCGAGCACCTTGTAACGGTGCAGCAGCAGCGTCGCGATGTAAGCCACGGTGCTCGGATACAGCGCAGAGCGCTCCTCGCCCGGCATGGCGGCCCAGAATTCGCCGTTCTGCTCGCCGAAGTTAAGCAGCTTCTTCAGCTTCAGGCCGATCCAGTTGGCATCGACGACCCGCATGTCGAGTGAGATCAGCTTGCACAGGCCGTCGAGCACCTTCGGGTACTCGCCGGCAAGCCAGATTGAATACGGGCGGCGACTGCCGTCAGGCAGGTGCAGCTCCTTCACGCCCAGGACGAAGTCGTCGCCGGTGTTCGCGTTCGAGATGTCGACAGTCCAGCTCATCGTGCCCAGCGGGCCGGCCTTGGGTTCCTTCTTCGAGAACAACGCGTTCAGCACCGGCGTCGGGTGTTGGTCGAGCTCCTTGAACACCCCGAGCTGCTCGCAGCGCCAGCGCACGATGTTGGCGAAGGCCGACACGACGCCGCTCTGCCACAACTTGTCGCCCGTGGGCGGCATCCCAATCGCGAAGCCCTGTTCGTCACGCGCCTTGGCGAGTGCGTCGAGCTTCATCTTCAGCCAGGCGCGATCCTCGCTGCGCATGTCCATCGACAGCGCTTTCGCGATCGCGCCCAGCCCGCGCGGCTGCTCCGCGCCGTTGACCCAGACCTCGAACGGCACCGCCGGCGTGCCTACCTGCCCGATGAAGATCGCGAAGGATTCCTTGCGCTCCGGAATCTCGACCATGAAGGTCCACGCCAGGTTGCCTTCGGCGAGGTCAGGGCGGCCGGGCCATTTGAGGCTCGCCACCGCGGGCCGTGGCGTGGAGTCGAGCCGCACGCGTCGATCCGGATCGTCCTTCAGGTCCTGCGGCGACGCGCTGTGCGATGCCGCTGGCTCCTTGATGGCTTCGAGCACCGAACCGATGACATTGTTCGGGCGATACGTGGTAATGCCCTTCAGGCCGGCGTGCCACGCGCCAAGGTAGAGGTTCTTGAAATCCTCGAAGGGGTAGTCCTCGGGCACGTTGACGGTCTTGCTGATCGCGGCATCGACGTAGGGCTGCACCGCCGCGATCATCTGCATGTGGTCGTTGGCGCTCATTTCGAGGGCGCTGACGAAGCCGACGGGCAGCTTGGACTCGTCGCCGCCCATGCGGCGGAACAGGCGATACGCGTAGTCCTCGACGATGTACTCCTGTTTGCTGCCGTCCGGCATGCGCTTCTTGCGGATGTATGTCCACGAAAACGTCGGCTCGATGCCTCCGGAAGCGTTGCCAGCGAACGCCAGCGAGATCGTGCCAGTGGGGGCGATCGACAGCAGATGCGAGTTGCGGATGCCGTGCGCGCGGACCTGCGCCTTCAGCTCGTCAGGCAGGCGCGACGCGCAGTGCGGATCGGCGAGGAACTTGTCGGCATCGAAGAGCGGGAAGATGCCCTTTTCGCGGGCGTTGTCGACGGATGCGGCGTACGCGGCATCGCGCATCGTGCGGCTGATGTCGGCGGCCAGCGCGCGGGCCTCTGCGCTGTCGTAGCGCAGGCCCAGCATCGTCAGGGTGTTGCCGAGACCGGTAAAGCCGAGCCCGATGCGTCGCTTGTTCGCGGCTTCCTGCGCCTGTTCCGGCAGCGGCCACAGCGTGGCGTCGAGCACATTGTCCAGCGCGCGGATCGACACGCGAGTGACTTCGCGGAACCGGTCCCAGTCGAAGGTGGCCCGCTCGCCGAACGGGTCAACGACGAAGCGCGTCAGGTTGATCGAGCCGAGGCAGCAGCAGCCATAGGGCGGAAGCGGTTGCTCGCCACATGGGTTCGTCGCCGCGATGGTCTCGCAGTACGACAGGTTGTTGTCGTCGTTGACGCGGTCGATGAAGATGACGCCGGGCTCGGCATGGCTGTAGGTCGACTGCATGATCTGGTCGAACAGATCGCGCGCCCGGGCCTTGCGATAGACCCAGCTGCCATCGGCGCGCTGGTAGCCGGCCGACTTGTCGAACGCTTCGGCGACATGCCACAGCTCAACCTCGCCGTCGCTCTCGACCGCGCGCATGAATGCATCAGTCACTGCCACCGACATGTTGAAATTCGCCAGCGAGCCATCGCGCTTGGCGTGGATGAAATCCTCGATGTCCGGGTGGTCGCAGCGCATCATCCCCATCTGTGCACCGCGCCGCGCGCCGGCGGATTCGAGCGTCTCGCAGCTCTTGTCGAACACGCGCATGTAGGAGATCGGGCCGCTGGCACGCGAGTGCGTGCCGTGCACCAGGGCGCCCTTCGGCCGGATCGGCGAAAAGTCATAGCCGACGCCGCCGCCGCGGCGCATCGTCTCGGCCGCCTGGTTCAGCGCCAGGTAGATCGAGGGTACGTTGCCCTTGGTGCCGCTGATCGCGTCGCCGACCGGCTGCACGAAGCAGTTGATCAGTGTCGCAGCGATGCCGGTGCCGGCCGCGGAGTTGACGCGGCCGCCAGGGATGAAGCCATCGACCATCGCGTCGTAAAAGCGCTTTTCCCAGACCTCGCGCTGCTCGGGCTTCTCGACCTGCGCCAGACCGCGTGCGACTCTCCGGCGCACCTCGTCGACGCTCTTCTCTTCGCCCTTCGCATACTTCTCGAGGAGAACGTCGATCGAGATCGGCTGCTCGTCGAGCAGCACCTGTGCCTTGTCCAGTTTCATCGTTATCCCGGGAAATGAAGTTTCATGCTCGTCGCAGACCTTTGCGTCGACGCTGAAGCGAAAGGAAAATTATAGGCAGCCGATCCCGCTGCGCCTGCTTCCACCCTGACGCCGGAAGAGGTAGTCCTTAACGGAAGTCGTGAACCGCGCATATAAGGCAGCGCTATAAAATCACGCCTCCATATTACGGAGAAGCGCATGAACCTGCAGCAGTTCCGCTTCCTGCGCGAGGCGGCGCGCCACAAGTTCAGCCTGACCGAGGCGGCGCGGGCGCTGCACACGTCTCAGCCCGGCATTTCGAAGGCCATCATCGAGCTCGAGCAGGAGCTCGGTGTGCCGATCCTGGCGCGCCACGGCAAGCGCGTAAAGGGGCTGACCGCGCCGGGCCAGGTCGTGCTCGAAGCGGCCGAACGCATCATGCTCGAGGTCGACAACCTGAAGAAGCTGGCGCGCGATTACGTCGGCAGTCCGGAGGGTACGCTGCGCATCGCCACGACGCACACGCAGGCGCGCTACGTGCTGCCCCAGGTGATCCAGCAGTTTGCACAGAAGTTCCCCCAGGTGCGGTTGAAGCTGCTGCAGGCGAATCCGCCGCAGATTGCGGCGATGCTGGTGCACGGCCAGGCGGATCTCGGCGTGGCCACCGAATCGCTGGCCGACGCCCCGGGGTTGCTGTCGATCCCGATCTACGACTGGCAGCATGTGGCGGTAGTCAAGCCGGACCATCCAATGGCCAAGTTCGCAACGACGCCGGGCAAGCTCACATTAAAGGACCTGGCGCGCAATCCGATCGTCACTTACGAGCAGCAATTTGCGGGCCGCGGCAAGATCGACGACGCCTTTGCGCAGGCCGGCATCGAACCGTCGATCGTGCTCGAGGCGATCGACGCCGACGTCATCAAGACCTACGTGCAGATCGGCATGGGGGTGGGCATCGTTGCCGGCGTCGCCGTTGATTCGCGTCGCGACGGGCTCGTCATACTCCCCTGCGGGCACCTGTTCGGCCGCAATGTCACCCGGCTCGCGGTCAAGGAAGGCACCTACCTGCGCGGCTTCGTCTACTCCTTCGTCGAGATGCTGGTGCCAGGCTGGGACAAGCGCCGCATCGAGGAAGCATTCCGCGGCTGATGGCGCGCGGCCTACACTGGCGACAACCTGTTTTGGAGGCAACCATGGCCACGACTCCCGCCCCGGTTCCGATCCACGGACTGCACCACTACGCTTACCGCTGCAAGGACGCCGAGGAGACACGGCACTTCTACGAGGACATCCTCGGGCTGCCGCTCTATCACATCATCCAGAGTGACCATGTGCCGTCGACCGGCGAGTACTGTCCGTACACGCACATCTTCTTCCGCATGACCGACGGCTCGTGCATCGCCTTCTTCGATCTCGGCGACGACGTCGCCTGCGAGCCGTCGCCGAACACGCCGTCGTGGGTCAATCACATCGCGTTCCGCGTCGACAGCGTCGACGCGCTGGAGCAGGTCAAGGTGCGCCTCGAGGCCAACGGTGTCGAGGTCGTCGGGGTCACGGACCACCACATCTTCAACTCGATCTACTTCTTCGACCCGAACGGCATCCGCATCGAACTGTCGGCGCAGCTCGCCTCCGAGATGCAGATGCAGGAAGAGAGCAAGACCGCGCATGCCCGGCTTGCCGAGTGGACGCGGCGCAAGAACGAGTGGCGGCGCGAACGGGCGAAGGGTGTCGCCGCGCCAGTGCTGAAGCCACAGCAGAACGACCGGCCCGAGGTCGCGGCGCGCGCGACCGCGCGGCGCTAGCGCGTGCGGGTCGCGGTTGTCGGCGCCGGCTCAATCGGCGCCGTGATCGGCGCGCGCCTGGCGACATCCGGCCATGAAGTCGTGCTGTTTGCACGCGGCGCGCACCTGGCCGCAATCCGGCGCGATGGCCTGACGCTGGTTGACCACGTCGGGGCAGGCAGCGGCGTCTTTCGGCTGCCCGCGAGCGACGATCCGTCGCAGTTCGATGTCCAGGACCTGGTCGTCATCGGACTCAAGGCACATGCCATAGGCGCGATGCTGCCGAGGCTCGCCACCCTCGTAGGGCCGCATACGACGGTGGTGCCCGCAATCAATGGCCTGCCATGGTGGTACTTCCATCGCGAAGGCAGCGCGCTCGCCGGCACCGCGCTGCATACGCTCGACCCGGGCGGCACGATGTTCACTGCGCTCGATCCGGCGCACATTCTTGGATGTGTCGTCCACATCGCCGCCGAAGTGCGCGCACCCGGCGAAGTGCACTACACCGGCGGCAAACGGCTGATCCTGGGCGAGCCCGATCGGTCGATGTCGCCGCGGCTGGAGGCGGTCGCCAACGCACTGGACGCTGCCGGATTCTCGACCGAACGCTCGCCCGATATCCGCCTCGCGGTCTGGATCAAGCTGCTCGGCAACCTGTCGTTCAATCCGGTCGCGGCGCTGACCGGCTACCTGATGAACCAGATCGTCGCCGACGAGGACGTGCTGGGCGTCATTCGCGCGATGATGCTCGAGGGCATGGCGGTTTCAGCGCACTACGGCTACCCGATGCCGATGACTCCCGACCAGCGCATCGACCTGGCGCGCCAGCTTGGCGCGGCAAAGATTTCCATGTTGCAGGATCTTGAACAGCGTCGACCGCTGGAGCTGGCCGCCATTGTTGGCGCGGTCATCGAGCTGGCCGACATGGCGGGCATCCCCGTGCCGACAATCCGCCACGTGCACGGGCTGACTCTCGGCCGTGCCCGCGCGCTGGGTGTCGCCTGATCCGCCTCTGGTTCAGTGCCGCTTGGTGCCGCGGACCAGATCGAGTGCCGCGTCGAACAGCGGCGAGCCGGGATTGGCGAGCTCATCGACGACCGTCAGGTGATGGGTGCCCGTCATCGGGAGGTCGCGCTTGATCACGTTCTTCCAGGTTCGACCGATGAGTGCGTTCTGGCGCTTGAACTCCGACGATTCCAGCGCGCCGACGGCCGTGATCAGCGGCGCGTCGGTGGCCGGCGGCATGTGGATCGGCGACAGCGCGCGCGCCCGCCGCGTATCGAGTTGCAGGTCGACGTTCACGAACGGGGCCCGCAGCAGCGGCGCGAGGTCGTAGATGCCGCTGATCGCCAGCCCGGCCTTCACCAGCTTCGCAGGCAGGTCGGACGCCACCACCGGCCACAGCGCCGCCATCATCATCGCCGTCAGATGTGCTCCGGCGGAGTGCCCAGCGACAACGATGCGTTCCGGATCAAACCCCAGTCGATCGCCGTTGCGGTACAGCCAGGCCAGCGCCCTGATCTGCTGCCGGACGATCTCTTCCATCGGCGTGGCCGGAGCCAGCCCGTAGTTGAGCAGCGCCAGCGCGACGCCGTGCTGCACGAACGGCGGGGCCAGCCAGGAAAAGTCCGACTTGTCGAGCGAGCGCCAGTAGCCGCCGTGAATGAAGACCAGCAGCGGCGCGGCTTCCTGACGCGTGGGAAAGTAGTCGAGCCGCTCGGTCGCCGTCTCGCCGAACGGCAGGTCGATCAGGCAGGCTCGCAGACGTCGGGTGATCGCGGCCTGCTCGGCCCAGCGCGCGAAGATCTGCGGGTGCTCCGGTATCGCGGCCCGTGCGTTGTACTCCCGCTCAAAGAACGCGCTGTCGTGCTTCATCCGGACTCCAGGCAGTGCCCCCGAGTGTAGCTTTGGCTCGGGACCGCCTGCCTCGTTTGAACGGATCTGCGGCTCCACCTATAATCGCGGTCCCGCTCGGTGCTCGCGCCGGGCGAGTCGCATATCGGGGAAGTAGCTCAGCTGGGAGAGCGCTGCGTTCGCAATGCAGAGGTCGGGAGTTCGATCCTCCTCTTCTCCACCACCGCGCCAAAGGGCCGCACATGTTGCGGCCCTTTGCATTTCTGGACTTCTCATGCGGGTAACAACGCGACGCCTGCAAGTTCCCCTAGACTCTGGCGAACTTTTGTTGCGACGTCCCGAGACCGTGCCTGTTCCTTCCAGTCGGTTGAGCGTTTGCCTCCGCGCTGTTGCGGCCGGCTCCGGCGTGTTCGCTCTGTCGCTCGGCATGGCGCAGTCGACGACGGACACCCTGGCTCCCGTGGTGGTGACCGGCACGCGCACCGAGGCGCGGGCGTTCGACCTGCCGATGTCGATCGATGCGATTGACCGTTCGGAGATCCAGGACGGCAAGGCGCGCGTCAACATATCCGAGGTCCTCAACCGTGCACCCGGAACCTTCGTGCAGAACCGCGAGAATTTTGCGCAGGAACTGCAGATCACGATCCGCGGTTTCGGCGCGCGCTCGCAGTTCGGCACGCGCGGCATCAAGCTGATCGCCGACGGATTGCCGGCCAGCACGCCGGACGGGCAGGGCAATCCGGGCCTCTTCGACCTCGGCTCCGCCGAGCGCATCGAGGTGCTGCGTGGGCCGTTCTCGGCGCTCTACGGTAATCACTCGGGCGGCGTCGTGCAGGTGTTCAGCGAAAGCGGCAGTACGCCACCGACGGCCGGGGCCGATCTCGAGTTCGGAAGCTTCGGCTTTCAGCGGTATGCCCTGAAGGGCGGCGGCGCGACCGACGCGTTCAACGGCATCGCAAGCGCCTCTTACTTCAGCGTCGACGGCTATCGCGACCACAGTGCGGCCCGCAAGGCGCAGTTCAACACCAAGCTCGGCTATCAACTCGACGCAGGCAACCGCCTGACACTGGTGGCGACTGGCTTCAATCAGCCGAACGCGCAGGACCCGCTCGGGCTGACGCAGGCGCAGGTGCAGCAGAACCCGCGCCAGGCGCAACCGGTGGCCATCGCGTTCAACACCCGGCGGTCGCTCGACAACCTTCAGGGTGGACTGATCTGGGACAGCGCGCTCGGGGAACGCGACAGTCTGCGCGTGCTGGCCTATACCGGCAGCCGCAGCAATGAACAGTTCCTCGCGATTCCGCTCGACGCCCAGCAGGCGGCCACGAGTTCCGGCGGGGTGTCTTCCCTTGACCGCGATATCGCCGGCGGCAGCGTGCAGTGGACACGGCGCCAGGATTTATTTAGTGGGCCGCTGACACTGACGGCGGGCGCCGAGTACGACACCTCGGCGGAGGCGCGCCAGGGCTTCATCAACAATCTCGGTGTACAGGGCGCGCTCAAGCGCGACGAAGACAACACGGTCGACAGCCTGGGCGCCTACGCGCAGGCGGAATGGCACTTCGTGCCAAATTGGTCGCTGTCAGCCGGAGTGCGCTACACCAAGGTCGACTTCACGTCCGAGGACCGGTACATCACGACGAGTAACCCCAACGACAGCGGATCAACCAGTTACGGTGAATGGACGCCCACGGTCGGGCTTCTCTACAGCGTCACGCCGAGATTCAACCTTTATGCGAGTTACGGCCGGGCTTTCGAAACGCCGACCACCGCGGAACTCGCTTACCGCCCCGACGGACGCAGCGGGCTGAACTTCTCGCTGCAGCCCTCGATCAGCGATCAGGTCGAGCTGGGGGCCAAGGCGCTGCTCGGCGAAACGACGCGCCTCAATGTCGCGCTCTTCAGTATCCGGACCGAAGGCGAGATCGTCATTGCCCGCAACACCGGGGGGCGCTCCTCGTTCGGCAATGCGGGCGACTCGTCGCGGCTCGGGGCTGAACTGATGCTGGAGTCCGAATTCGGCGCCGGACTGAGTACGCATGTCGCGCTGACCTTCCTGAACGCTCGCTTCGACACGGCATTTCGCAGCTGCGCACCGCTGGCGGCCTTCTGCAATCCGTTGACCGGAGCCAACACCGCGGTCGTTGAGTCCGGCAACCGGGTGCCCGGCGTGCCGAACGCTTCCCTGTTCGCTGATCTCGCGTATCGCAACCCCGCGCTGGGACTGCGGGGTGCGCTCGAGCTGGTTGCCAACGGGCCGGTCGCAGTCAACGATTTCAACTCGGAGTACGCCGCCGGCTACGCAATTGCCAATCTCTGGGCCGGGCTCGAGCAGTTCGTCGGCCGCTGGCGCTTCCGCGAGTTCGCCCGCGTCAACAACCTGTTCAGCAAGCAGTACATCGGCGCGGTCATCGTCGGCGACGCCAACGGCCGCTACTACGCGCCGGCGCCGACTCGCAACCTGCTGGTCGGAGCGACCGCGACCTACAGCTTCTAGGTAGGTGCGGGTGCGCGCGGCGGGCTCGCGTCTTCGCGGGATCGGGGCGAGCCCGGGCATGGGTTCAATTGCCGCAGGATGCGGTGCTGCATAGACTCACCGTTCGCACGCGCCAGTGCGAAGTACACAACAAAGACGTATCAGACAGGAGACGAACATGGCAGGGACTTGGAAGGGAATTGCATTCGCGGTCGCGCTGGCGGTCGGAAGCATCGTGCCGGTGCATGCGCAACAGAACATCGAGAAGCTCAAGCAGATGAAGGTCTCGGGCACGGATCTCAACATCCCGCCCGTGCCGCAGACCGGAAAGAACGCCGACGCGATCCGCGAGAATCTGAAGCGCGTCAAGCTTCCTCCCGGGTTCAAGATCGAATTGTTCGCGATTGTCCCGGATGCGCGCCACATGGCGGTGGCTCCGAGCACCAACATGCTGTTTGTGGGCACACGCAAGACGACGGTGTGGGCGGTGACTGATCGCAACAGCGACTACGTCGCGGACGAAGTGAAGCCGTTCGCGCCTTCACTGAAGTTCCAGGTGCCTAATGGTGTCTGCTGGACCAAGGACGGCTTCCTGATCGTGGCCGAGCACAACCGCGTGCTGAACTTCCCCGCCGCCGAGTTCTTCTACGAGGGACCGGACGTCGCGGTCATCGAGGTGGTCCCGCAGGGCAAACTGGTTCCGGAGGAGGAAGAGTCCTACAACCACGGCGCGCGCACCTGCCGCGTCGGGCCGGACGGCATGCTCTACATCACGCTGGGCCAGCCCCACAACGTGCAGCCGGCCGGCAAGGTCGCGATGTACGAAAAGCTCGGTATCGGCGGAATGGTCCGGATGAATCCGTTCGACGGCAGCAAGCGCGAGGTCTACGCGGTCGGCATTCGCAATTCGGTCGGCATGGACATCAACCCGAAAGACAAGGTGGTCTGGTTCACCGACAACCAGACCGACGGCATGGGAGATGACACGCCCCCGGGTGAACTAAACCGCATTACCAAGCCCGGCGAGCACTTCGGCTATCCGTTCATCCACGGCAGGAATGTCAAGATTGCAGGCACGGCTGCGGCGCCGGATCTGAAGGACATGAAGGCGCCGGCGAACTGGACGCCACCGCAGATCGAGTTCCCCGCGCACCAGGCGCAGCTCGGCATGACGTTCTACAACGGCAAACAGTTCCCGGCGAAATACCAGGGCGGAATCTTCGTGGCCGCGCACGGTTCCTGGAATCGCACGACGCCGAGCGGCGCTCTGGTCAATTTCGTATCGCTGAAGGCGGACGGCACAGCCGACAAGTCCGAGGTGTTTGCCGAAGGTTGGCTCGACAGTGCGACCGGCACCTTCCGCGGCCGGCCGGTGGATGTCGCCGTGATGAAGGACGGTTCGCTGCTCGTCTCCGACGATTTCGCCGGGGCGATCTACCGGATCTCGTACCAGCCGTAAGCGAATGCGCCTTCGCAACACGGCCGCTGTCGCAGGCACTGCGGCAGCGGTCTTTTCCGGACTTCTGGTCGTCTGCGGTAACGCAGCGGCGCAGGACCTGGCCGCGGGACGTCGCAAGGCGGTCGCGTGCCAGGCCTGCCACGGACTCGACGGCATCGCCAAACTCCCGGAGGCACCTCACCTGGCGGCGCAGCCGGCGGGCTACCTGGAACGGGAACTGCGTGCCTACCGTTCGGGTGCGCGGCGCAACGAGGTGATGTCCGTGGCCGCCAAGACCCTGAGCGACGAAGATATCCGCGACGTCGCGGCCTACTACGCCGCGATCCAGATCGAGGTGAAGGAAGTTCCCAAGTAACGCCTTCTGCCGCAGGTGTGCGGCAACGGGGAGGCCGATCGGCACTCCCCTTCGGGAAGGGTCTCGTCAGCGCCGACGGATCAGCGCGTTGACCTCTTCGACGTTCTCCATGATGCGGCGGCGGACGATCTCGAAGGCTTCGGCCTGCGAACGGGCCGCCAGTTCGCCGAGTTCGCGGATGTTCTCGAGCGCCATCGTGAAGGTCTGCTTGGCGACTTCATCCAGGCGACCGAAGCCCTGTCCGGTGCTGCCGGGCTTCATGCCCTGGGCGATCGCCTGCCACTCCGTGACGGCGTTCTTCAGCATTGCAGTCTGGCGGGCGACAACCGCTTGCAGCCCTTCGTAGGATTTCTTGTTGGCTGCCACCAGCGCGGCGAGGTCCTTGCGACGGCCTTCGGCGATCGTGCTGGCGACGCCCGACAGATTGAACTGCTCGAGCGCCTTGTTGACGCCGGTCATCGACATGTCGAACAGACCTTCGGGGCTGGCCGCGCGCGCGGCCGGCTTGCGGGCAGCGCTCGTGGCGCGTTTTGCAGGAGCCTTGCGTGAGCGGGTCTTGCCAGCCGTCTTGCGAGCCTTGGTTGCCATCTTTTTCCTCCGGAGAATCAAACAAAGAAAGACTACTGCGTGTCCCTGCTCCGCCTGCCGTTTACTTCGCGGACCAGTGTCAGTGCCAGCTCAAACGCTGCCGCGACGAACGCCAGCACGCGTGCGAACTGCTCATCCGTCAACCGCCGTGCCTCGTCGCTCGAGCGGTAGATGTTCACGAACTCCCGCTCGCGCCCGGCATGCGCGACCAGGCGGCCGACGCCGAGATCCTCGAGCGCTTTCCACAGTTCCGGGTTGTACGAACGCGTCAGCTTCATCACGAACGCGACCGGATCGCGCCGGCCGAGCACCGCGGCCAATCGCAGGATGATCTCGAACGGCAGCACGATGCGGCCGCTCTCGGCCTGCTCCAGCAGGCTCGCGTCGCGCAGGTTGATCGCGCGGCCGAGTTCCTGTGCCGTGAGGCCCGCGGTCTCGCGCATCTGCTTCAGCAGCGCGCCGGCCTTCTCGATCGTCGCGCGCCGCTTGGGGCCGACCGAAGACTTGGCGATCGCGAGCGACATGTCGGCTGCACTGCCGGCCAGCCCCCAGGCCGTATCCGCCCACGATCGAACTTGTCGGGCGAGTGTCATCACGGGCTGTGCTGTCGGCGGGGCCTTGGCCGCGCGCGGGGATTTCCTGGGGGCCTTGCGTGGTTTGCGGTGCGTCGTTGCCATTGCGGAGCGGATTAGGTCGCGGCCGCCGGGCGCAGAAGCCCGGATCCTTCGGCATCTTGAACGTCAGCGCAGGCGAGCGCAAGCGCCGGCGCAAGGCGGTCGAATGACAGCGCCCGCGGTTGCAGCGGCAACTGCTCGGCCTGAATAGGGGGGCAGGCACGGCCGTAATCGGACCTTCGGCAGGACTCGCGCGCGCGGAGACTCGATCTTGGCCAATTGCGCGCGGCGGGGGCCGTGCGCTCCGGGCAATGTTTGCCAGCGAGGAAGTCATGAGCCAGACCGCCGAAGATCTTCTCACCTCACTCAGCAGCCGCGACGTGCAGCGCCGCCTGCAGGAGTACCGCGCGCTGCTGGCCAACGATTCGGTCGGCATCCTGGCGATCTGCGAGGGCGAGGTGATGCAGTGCAATCCAAGCGCGGCGCGGCTGTTCGGCTGGGAGCCGGAGCGCCTGCTGGGCCAGCCGGCCTCGGTGTTCTTCTCCTCGCAAGACGAATTCCAGGCGTTCGCCAACCGCATCGGCGATGCGCTCAATGCGGGAGGCTCGCCCGCGGTTGAATGGCGTACGCGTCGCGCCGACGGCACGACCTTCTGGGCACGCCTGCTGGTCAAGAGCATCACGCCTGGCGGCCCGGGCGGCGAAACGATCTGGATGGTCGAGGACATCACCAGCCGCAAGGCGATGGAAGTCGCGTTGTCGCGAGTCCGCGAGGAACTCGAGCAGCGTGTCCGTGCGGCCCACGACGAGCTGGCCTGGTCGAACGAACGCCTGGTTGCCGAGATGTATGAGCGCAGCGAGGTCGAGGAACGTGCGCGGCGCATCGCGCTGTACGACGACGTCACCGCGCTGCCCAATCGTCGCCTGCTCGAGTCGCGGCTCGAGGAAGCGGTACGCAATCACCAGCCGGGCGGCGATCGGCTGGCGGTGCTGGTCATCGACATCGACGACTTCACCAAGCTCAACGATGCGCTCGGCCATCGGGTCGGCGATGCGCTGCTGCAGCAGGTGGCGGC
Source organism: uncultured beta proteobacterium (assembly GCA_963791235.1). GTDB lineage: Bacteria > Pseudomonadota > Gammaproteobacteria > Burkholderiales > Burkholderiaceae_F > JALORV01. The sequence goes on from CAWBRW010000029.1 coordinate 953,777, forward strand.
GCGGCTGATCGACACCGTGCGCACCTCGGACCTCGTGGCGCGTGTCGGCTCCGACGAGTTCGCGGTCGTGCTGGGCCGCCTGCGCCATACCGACGATGCAGAGCGCGTCGCCACCAAGCTCGGCGAGTTGCTGGCCGAACCGTACGAGGTGGATGCCGAGCAGGTGACCGCCACGGTCAGCATCGGTGTCGCCTGCTTCCCGGTCGACGGCGCCGGCCCCGAGATGCTGTTGCGCAATGCCGATGCCGCTCTGTCCTATGCCAAGTCGCGCGGCCGCGCCCATGTGCAGCTGTTCGAGCCGCGCATGAACGCTGACCTGCTGCAGCGGCTGCAGCTCGAAGCGGCGCTGCGTCGGGCGATCGACCGGCGTGAATTCGAAGTGCATTTCCAGCCGCGCGTGCTGCTGTCGACCGGCAAGGTGATTGGCGCCGAGGCACTGCTGCGCTGGCGCCATCCCGAGCAGGGCTTGCTGGAGCCGTCGAGTTTCATCGCGGTTGCCGAGGATGCGGGACTGATGCAGCCGATCGGCGAAATCGTGCTGCGCGCCGCCTGCGAAGCAGCGAAATCTTGGAGCGCGGTGGGACTGGGCGAGCTGATCGTCAGCGTCAACCTGTCGCCGCGCGAGTTCCGCGGCCGCTCGTTGCTGCCGATGGTGAGCCAGGCGCTGATCGACACCGGCCTCGATGCCGAACGGCTCGAGGTCGAGGTCACCGAGGCGAGCCTGATGCGCGATCTCGACAAGGCCGAGCAGGTGCTGGTCGGACTGCAGACGATGGGGGTCCGCATCGCGCTCGACAACTTCGGCACCGGGTACTCGAGCCTGTCGAACCTGCATCGCTTTCCGCTCAATACGCTGAAGATCGACGGCCAGTTCGTTCGCGGAGCACCTACCGACGAAGGCGATGCGCGCATCGTCCTCGCGCTCGCGGGCCTGGCGACCGGCCTGGGCCTGCATGTCGTCGCCGAAGGCGTGGAAACCGAGCACCAGTACGAGTTCGTCAAGCATTGCGGCTGCGATGAGGCACAGGGCTTCCACCTGAGCCGGCCGTTGCCGCTGCAGCAGTTCGAAGCGTTCGTCCGCAAGCGTTCATTGCAGGCGGCCTGAGGGTCAGTGGCCGCTAGACTGCGCCCTTCGTCGATTTACGCGGAGGGGCAGCATGAACAAGGACATCATTTCCACACCCGCGGCGCCGGCTGCGATCGGTCCCTATTCGCAGGCCGTGAAGACCGGGCTCGTCGTATTTACCTCCGGACAAATCGGGCTTGACCCGAAGACCGGCGAGCTGGTGAGCAGCGAGTTCGAGCCGCAGGTGCGTCAGGCTTTCGGCAACCTCGCCGCTGTCGCCAAGGCGGCCGGCGGGTCGCTGGCGCACGCCGTCAAGTTCTCGCTGTTCCTGACCGACCTCTCGAAGTTCGCCACAGTCAACCAGATCATGAGCGAAGTCGTACCGCAGCCTTATCCGGCGCGCTCCACGGTCGGGGTCGCGAGCCTGCCGAAGGGCGCGCTGTTCGAAGTCGAGGCCGTGCTCGTCCTCTAGAGTCGCCGCTTGGTTCGCGCCAGCCCCGCTGCAGCGGCCACCGGCCGCGATATGGCCGCGCGCCTGGCCGCCATCGGACTGCGCAGCGACTGGGACTTCGTCCTGCATCTGCCGTTGCGTTACGAGGACGAGACCGTCGTTGTTCCGGCCGACGCCCTGCGCGAAGGCATCGAAGCGCAGGTCGAGGCGACGATCACGGCGGCCAATGTCGTGTTCCGCGGGCGGCGCCAGCTGCACGTCACGGCGCGTGACGACGCGGGCGGCACGCTGGTGCTGCGATTCCTGCACTTCTATCCGTCGCAACTCAAGCAGCTTGCCGTCGGCAAGCGTATCCGGGCGTTCGGCACCGCGCGCGGCGGACTGGCCGGCATGGAGATGGTGCATCCCCGCGTCAGGGGCATTCGCGAAGGAGAAGCGCTGCCTTCGGCCCTGACACCGATCTATCCGACGACGGCGGGTGTCCCGCAGGCGTGGCTGCGCCGGCGCATCGACCGCGCGCTGCAGGGCGTTGACTTGCACGACGTGCTGATGGAGCCGCTGGGCGAGCGCTGGCCGTTGCTGCCGCTGCGCACTGCACTGGAGCGCCTGCACCACCCTCCGCCCGATGCTGATGCGACGCAGCTCGCCGAGCGGTCCGATCCGGCGTGGCAGCGCCTCAAGTTCGACGAACTGATCGCGCAGCAGATCGCGCTGCGCTTCGCCCGTGCCGCCAGGCAGCGGCGCCGGGCGCCGGTGCTGCGCGCCGATGGGCTGAGCCGCAAGCTGCTGGCGACGTTGCCATTCAAGTTGACATCGGCGCAGCAGCGCGTCTGGCATGACGTCGAGGCGGATCTCGCGCGTGAGCATCCGATGCAACGGCTGGTGCAGGGCGATGTCGGCAGTGGCAAGACCGTGGTGGCGGCCCTCGCGGCCACTCGGGCCATCGAATCCGGCTGGCAGGCGGCGCTCATGGCACCGACCGAATTGCTGGCCGAGCAGCACTTCGGGCGCATCGTGCAGTGGCTGGCGCCGCTCGGAGTCCGCATCACCTGGCTCGCGGGACGACTCACAGCAGCCAGCAAGCGCAAGGCCCAGGCCGCAGCGGCCGAGGGTGCGGCGCAGCTCGTGATCGGCACGCACGCGCTGATCCAGGACGCGGTGAGCTTCGATCGGCTGGGGCTCGCGATTGTCGACGAGCAACATCGCTTCGGCGTGGCGCAACGGCTGGCACTTCGCGGTTCGGACGACACGATGGCGCCGCACATGCTGATGCTGTCGGCGACGCCGATCCCGCGCACGCTGGCGATGAGCTATCTCGCTGACCTCGATGTCTCGGTCATTGACGAGCTGCCGCCGGGTCGCCAGCCGGTTGTCACCAAGCTCGTTTCCACGCGCCGGCGCGAAGAGGTGATTGCGCGTATCCGAGCCGACGTCGCAGCGGGCCGACAGGCTTACTGGGTGTGTCCGCTGATCGAGGAAAGCGAAGCCGTCGAAGCCGCAGCAGCGGTCGAGACGCACGCGCGCATTTCCGAAATGCTGCCGGAGCTGCGCATTGGCTTGCTGCATGGGCAGCTGCCGGGGGCGGAGAAAACCGCGGTGATGCAGCAGTTCGCCGCGCGGTCGATCGACGTGCTGGTCGCGACGACAGTCATCGAGGTCGGGGTCGATGTCACGAACGCCACGCTGATGGTCATCGAGCACGCCGAACGCTTCGGGCTGGCGCAGCTGCATCAGCTGCGCGGCCGCGTCGGTCGCGGCGCGGCGCAGAGCTACTGCATCCTGCTTTACGAGGAGCCGCTGTCCGACGCGGCGCGCGAACGGTTGAAGATCATCTACGAAACGAGCGACGGCTTCGAAGTCGCGCGTCGTGACCTTATGATGCGTGGCCCGGGCGAGTTCCTGGGTAGCCGGCAATCTGGCGTGCCGTTGTTGAGGCTGGCCGATCTGGAGCGCGATGCGGCGCTGGTCGAACAGGCACGCGGTGCCGCCGAGGTATTGCTGAACACCGATCCGGCCGCCGCACGCGAACACGTGCGGCGGTGGTACGAAGGACGATACGAGTTTCTCGCCGCCTGACGGCGCTCACGAATGACGCTCACCGAGCTCAAGTACATCGTTGCAGTGGCGCGCGAGCGCCATTTTGGCCGCGCGGCCGAGGCCTGCTTTGTCAGCCAACCCACCCTGTCTGTCGCGATCAAGAAACTCGAGGAGGAACTCGGCACGCAGATCTTCGAGCGCCGCACCAGCGAGGTGACGACGACGCCGGCTGGTGAGCGCATCGTTGGTCAGGCGCAGAAGGTGCTCGACGAAGCCGCCCGCATCAAGGAGATCGCGCGCCAGGGCAAGGACCCGCTGGCCGGGCCGCTGCGGCTTGGCGTCATTTACACGATCGGACCGTACCTGTTGCCGGGGCTGGTGCGGCAACTGCTAAAGGACGCGCCGGAGATGCCGCTGCTCCTGACCGAGAACTTCACCGTCAAGCTGATGGAGCTGCTGAAGAACGGCGAGATCGACGTGGCAATCATGGCGCTGCCTCTGCCGCAGACCGGCTTGCTGCTGCAGCCGGTCTACGACGAGCCGTTCATCATTGCGACTCCGCGTCATCACGCCTGGGCCAAGCGCAAGAGCATCCCGAGCGAAGACCTGAAGAAGGAGACGATGCTGCTGCTCGGCACCGGCCACTGCTTCCGCGACCAGGTGCTCGAGGTGTGCCCCGAACTCTCGCGATTTTCGTCGTCAGCCGAGGGCATCCAGAAAACCTTCGAAGGCTCATCGCTCGACACGATCCGGCACATGGTGGGCTCCGGCCTTGGCGTGACCGTCCTGCCCAGCAGCTCGGTGCCCGAGAAACCGTCGCGCGACTCGCTGCTCGAGTACATCCCGTTCAAGGCGCCGGCACCGGACCGCCGCGTCGTGCTGGCGTGGCGCAAGTCGTTCACGCGCGGACCCGCGATCGAGGCGCTGCGCCTGGCGATCCTGAAATGTCCGCTGCACGGAGTGACCAAGCTGCCGGACGCGCCGATCGAGACCTGGTAGTCGACGGCTATCGACGTCCAAGCATTTCCCGATTGGTCAGTCCGCCGATGAGCCGCTAGCATAATCATTGGTAGTCAACGGAGAGCGCAATGGCGAAGAAGAGCAAGGCAATGGCGGCCGTGAATGGCGCGCCGACGATCGACATCGGCATCGGCGACAAGGATCGCGCGAAGATCGCGGACGGTCTGTCGCGTGTGCTGGCGGACACCTATTCGCTGTACCTGAAGACGCACAACTTCCACTGGAACGTCGAAGGGCCGATGTTCAACACGCTGCACCTGATGTTCATGGACCAGTACACGGAACTGTGGAATGCGCTCGACGCGATCGCCGAGCGCATCCGGTCGCTGGGCTACCCGGCGCCGGGCACCAACAGCGAGTTCGCGCGTCTGACGTCGATCGACGAGACGCCGGGCGTGCCCGAGGCGATGGACATGGTGCGCCTGCTCGTGGCCGGCCACGAAGCCGTGGCACGCACCGCGCGCAAGGTGTTCCCTGCGGTCGACAAGGCAAGCGACGAATCGACCGCCGATTTGCTGACGCAGCGGTTGCAGATCCACGAAAAGACCGCGTGGATGCTGCGCAGCCTGCTGAAGTAGACGCGGAATTCGTTGCCTGTGATCGCGTTGAAGGCCCTGGTCTTCGACGTCTTCGGCACCGTCGTCGACTGGCGCGAGGGTGTCGCGCGGGAGCTTGCTGCCTTTCTCGCGCGCCACGCCATCGGGGGCACGGAGGCGCATGTGCTGGCCGATGCCTGGCGCCGGCGTTATCAGCCCGCGATGGAAGCCTGCCGCTCGGGTCGTCGGCCGTTCGCCCGCCTCGATGTGCTGCACCGTGAGAACCTCGAGGCGGTACTGCGCGATGTCGGGGCAGATCTGACGGCGATCGCGCCTCAAGAACTCGATGACCTGAACTGCGCCTGGCATCGCCTCGACCCGTGGCCCGATGCGATTGCCGGGCTGCAACGCCTCAAGACCCGGTATGTCATTGCTCCGCTGTCCAACGGCAACGTGTCGCTGCTGCTCAACATGGCCAAGCGGGCGGGCATCCCGTGGGACGCGATCCTGGGCGCTGAGGTCGCCGGCGCCTACAAGCCGCAACCCGAGGCCTACCTGCGCACAGCGGACATCCTCGGGTTGTCTGCGGGCGAGGCCGCTCTGGTGGCTGCCCACAACGGCGACCTGCAGGCGGCCCGCGCGTGCGGGCTCAAGACCGCCTTTGTGCCCCGACCCTGCGAGCACGGGCCGGGTCAGACGACCGACCTCGTGCCGGCTGAGCCGTGGGACATCGTCGCGGCGGACTTCGTCGACCTGGCACGTCAACTCGACTGCTGAGCGCCAGGCACGGTCTCGCCGACCGAACCCTAGTTGGTCTGGAAACTGAATCGCCCCGAACGGTCGCGCGCGACGACGTAGCGTGCGCCATGGCGCGGGCGGACGCCGGTGGTGCCCTCGGTATCGTCGGGCCAGAGTATGCGCAGCGTGCTGTCGTTGCACCGCGTGTGAGTTCGCGTCACCTTGACGGCGAGATTGAACGCCTCTCCATCGACTTCGTAGCGGACCGGGGTGTCGGTGCGGTTGGCGACCTCGAATCGCGTCGACGCACTACGTGGCCTGGCGAAGAGCTGCACGGCGTAGTAGCGGGTGCTGTGCTCGCTGCGCGCGACGCCGAAGCCGATGTGAGTCGCCGGCGCGAGCAGCATGTTTTCGCGATGCCCAGGTGACTGCCACCATCCCGCCACCAGCCGGGACGCGAGCTGCTCCGAAGTGAATCCGGACGAGCTGAATACGTAGGCGATGTTCTCGGCCACCATGCAGTGCTCGTAGCCTTCGGCGGCTGCACGATCGGCAGGCCGTCGCGCGTCCGCCTCGTGTCCGTAGCGCTCCGTGCGCGCCATGAACTCGGCGAACTTCTGCGCCGCCTCGGCAAGGTTTGCATCGGATTCGACTGCAGTCAGGCCGTGGCGACTGCGAAGCGCGTTGGTCTGCTCGATCACCTGGGGGCCGACGATCGACGCGTCAGGCAGTCGCCCGCGCGCGGACTGTGCACTCGCGGAGGTCGCGAGCGCCATCGCGAACAACAGGCAGCTCACGCGAGCCGGCAGCGCACGAGGCGCCAGCGGAGCCGCGTGCGCCGCTTCGTTCCGGTGTCTCTGAAGGATCGCCCCGATCATCGATTGCCCAAGCCAAGAAGTGCAGTTGTCATGAGGCAAGTTTCACGCCCTTGAGCGGCCGCTCCTGTGTTGTCGACGGCCGCTTTGCTGAACGACGTCAGTATCTCAGACGGTCGAGGCTGCAGGCGCGGGCGCTCAGGTCAGGCTCAGGCTTCGCAACTGCAACCGCCGTCGTGGGTACTCTGCTAGGCGCGCAGTTTCCAGACGCCATCGCCGCTGCGGCAAGCCACTTTGGTGCCCCAGGATTTCTTGCCGTTGGCACTGGCCTCGAGCTTGAATTCGCGGCAGTCGCCGCCGACGTCCTTGGCCGGCACGAGAACATAGCTGGTGCCCGTTCCGGCGCTGGTCCAGCGAACCGCCTGGCCCGGCGGAGCGAGTTCGAGGGCATGGCCGATGCAGGCCTCGTCGCCCTTGTCGAGTTGCCGGCCGATGCTGGCGCCGACGATCGCCCCGAGCGCTGCGCCGGCGATGATGGCGACCGTGCGGCCGGTTCCGTCGCCGACCTGCGACCCGATGACGCCGCCAACGGCGGCACCGGCCGCGCCGAGGATCAAATCGGTCTGACAGCGCCCGGAGACCACGCCGTAGTCCTGCGGCCACGCCCGGCCGCTGTACCCGACGTAGGTTGCATCGTTCTTCTTGCGCCAGCCGTGCGCCTTGGCATGCGGCGGGGGATCCGCGCTCACGGGAGCGACGACGAGGAGGGCGGCGATAGCAACAAGGCGTGCTGCAATTGACGGCATGGGCGCTCCGGAAATCGAGACACTCTGAGAGCAATAACGGCAGCGCCGCGCCCGGGTTGATCGTCGCCGGGTTCCTCTCCGGACGGACTCACGCGCCTGCGGTATCCCAGCGCGCGCGAAGCGCCTCGATGCGTCGGCGGTTGACGCCGTAGTCCCTGCGGCCCACGCGGGACGCGGAGCGCACCTGGATTGCCTGGGCGGCGGGATCGAACCAGAACTCGGCGTCGTCGACGAAGCGCAGCCACCGGGTCATGAACTCGACTCGCAGGTAATCAGGCTCCTCCGCAACGATCCGGGCGCCGGGCCAGGCGGCGAGCAGGGCCCGCAGCCGCGTGATTGCGGTGGCGCTGTCGCCTCGCACCCGCAGCGGTTCAATCGAAGCGTAGGTGCTCGCGTAGTCGCCGTCCGGCCAGAGTCCGGCCTGGCTGCTGACGCTGTTCGGCGTGCGGGAGGGCGGTTTCAACTTGCCCTCCGTGACTCCGAGGTCGGAGGGCGATCGACCGATGAAAAGTCCGAATTGACCCGCGGCCAGGACCAGCAGCGGCAGGATGAAGAACAGGAAACCGAGGAAGGCGAGCGCGCGCATGGTCATCTCACGGGGTGCGGAACGATGCAATGAAGCCACGATCGATGCGATCCTTCCAGCGCCACAGCCAGTCGCCCGACCACGCCAGGCCGTTCCATGAGCCGATCGCGTGCTGCGGCCCGGTGGCAAGCAGATAGAGCGCGGTCTTCTGTGGCGTATGGCGACGCAGCGGCTGGCCGCCCGCCGCGCGGAGCAGATTTTCCGCGAGTGGTGCTCCCGCGCGCACCGCGTACACGCCCGAGCGCGCACGCGGTGCATCGTCGATCGTAGCGATATCTCCGGCGGCGAACACGCTGTCATGCGAGACCGAACGCAGTTGACGGTCGACCAGGATGAAGCCGGCCGCATCAGTTGCGAGTCCTGTCGAGCGGACCCAGGCAGCCGGTGCGGCCCCGCTGGCCAGCAGGGTCAGGTCGCTGGGCAGCGATACGCCTTCGCGCAGGTCCACGTGGTCGCTGCTGACTCGAACCGCCGTGGAATCGATCAGCCGCACTTGGGACTGCACCAGCGCCGCCTGCACCCGCGTGCGGGCTCGCTTGCTGTGACCCGGCAGCAATGCGCCCCCGCTGACGAGCTGGACCTGCGAGCCGTTGCCGGCCGCGCGCATCGCGTAGGCGACGGCGAGCGCGACTTCCACGCCCCCCGCGCCTGCGCCGAGGACGGTGATCCGCGGGCGCTCGGCCTCCGCCAGGCGCGGCGCCAATACGCTCCACTTCGCGACGAAGTCCTCGATCGGCCGCAACGGCAGCGCCCATCGCTGCGCGCCTTCGATCGCATCGGCCGCGATCTCTGAGCCGATGGCAATCGAGATCAGGTCATACGCCAGCGCGTCGCCTCGACCGGTGAGGGCGCGCCGGTTGGCCGGATCCAGGCCGATGAGGCGGTCGAGCAGCAGCGTGGCCCCGGCCGCCTGCACGATCGGACGCAACGGTATGGCCAGTTCGTCGAGCACGTAATGGCCGGCGATCCAGCCGGGCAGCATGCCGCTGTACAACTGCCGGTCATAGGGAGTAATCAGTGTCACCGCGAGGTCGGGTGCCCGCCGTCGCGCCAGTTCGCGCAGCACGGCCACGTGCGCATGGCCGCCGCCGGCAAGAAGCAGTCGCTTCATGGAGTGGCGAGTGTGATGTCGCCAAAATACGCGAGCGCGCGGCTGCCGGTGTTATCGGCATCCGTGGCGAACGCGATCGCGCTGATGCGCGGAACGCCGCCATGCGCTTCTGGGCCGAATGCACGGATGAAGTCGTCGCGCAGGTCGCGGTCTTCGTCGAACCAGCGGGTCTGCTGTCCGGCAACGCCGGAGCGCAGTACCAGCATGCGCACGCGATCGGTGTAGATGTTCGGCAGCCAGGTTGCGGGCGCCAACGTGCGGTCCCAGACGTAGCACAGCGTTGCCGCCGGAAGATCGAGCCTGAAGAGCCGCCGGCCCAGCTCGATCTTCAGCCGGTCAAAGAACGACAGCCGGTCGAGTGGCAGGTCAAACAGCACACAGACTTTCGCGGCCAGGTCATCGCCGCGCTTGACCGACAGGTCGCTGCCCGCCGGGAACTCGTCGACGCGCCAGCTCCAGCGCAGCACCGCCGTGCCGGTATCAGTGTTCAGCGGGTGGACGACATTGGCGTACGAGCCGTCCGCCGTTGCCTTCACCACGCGTCGGCCGTCGAAATTGACGACCTCGTAGCTCGTGTGCCGGGGAATCTTCGGCAGCGTTATCACCTGCCAGGGTGGCGGAACGCGACCATCCATTGAGCTTGACAGTGGTGTCACGTCCTGTGCGGTGGCGGCGAGCGATATCGCGCAAAGGCCCGCAAGCAACCATCCCGGTGTCATGAATGTCATGACCAGAGCGTGCCCTCGAGCAGGCCCGTCGCGATCGCCAGTTCGAGGTCATCCGGACGGTCAAGGTCCGGCAGCGCGCGCAACTCGCTCAGCGTCAGGCTGTGGTCGGCGCAGCGGCGACGTGTGTTGCCGAGCACTGCATCGCTGCCCCAGGGCATGTCGAGGAACAGTTCGTGATGCGGGCGGTTCATGCCGATCAGCACGTATCCGCCGTCAAGCGCCGGCTGCAGCACGACATCGCAGGTCTCGAGCCGATCCCGCGCCTGAAGGAGATCGTCCGCGCGCTGAGCCGGACAATCGGTGCCGATGATGATCGAACTCCTTGCAGTGCGGTGTGCATGAACCGTGGCAGCCAGCATACGGGCACCAAGATCGCCCTCCGGCTGCTCACCCAGTTCGGCACCGAAGCGCCGTGCAAGTTCCACGGTGTGCGCATCGACCGGACCGCTGATCCATAGAGCGACATGTGCGCCGGACTCGCAGGCGCGCTGTAGCGCGAGTTCGATCAGATGCGCTTGCAGGGCCGCGGCGCGCTCGGCCCCCAGTCGCGGTATCAGCCGCGTCTTTGCCTGTCCTGGAACGGCCGCGCGTGCGAGCACCGTGATTTGCCAGGGGCGCATCAGCGCACCTCGCGATACTCGCGCGCGAGCGCAGCCGGATCCTCGCCGCGCCAGTAGCGCCAACGCAGCGACCACATGAGCCAGATCGTCTGCCAGATCCCGCGCTGCTCCCAGCGCCTGCCCGAAGTCAGCACCGGTACGGAAATCGCGGCCGGCGAAGCCAGCGCACGCGCGCGCCGGGAGAACTCGATGTCCTCCATCAGCGGAATATCGGCATACCCGCGCAACTGCTCGAAAAATCGGCGCTCGACAAAGATCGCCTGGTCGCCGGTGCAGATTCCCGTCAGACGCGAACGCAGGTTCATCAACTGGGCGATCCACCTCAACCAAGTCGAGCGTCCGTCGATGCGGACATCGAAGCGACCCCAGCGTGCACCGGCAGCCTGCACGTCAGCAATACGCGCATCAGCATCTGTCGGCAAACGGGTATCCGCGTGCAGGAAGAGCAGCACATCGGCATCGTGGGCACGCGCTGCACCGGCGTTCATCTGTCGCGCGCGGCCGCGCTCGGCGGTGAGCATCTCATCGACATAGCCGCCGGCGCGAGCCGGCGTGTCATCCTGGCTGCCGCCGTCGACGACAATGAGCCGGGCACCGCGCTCGCGCAGCCCTTGCAGCGCGACCAACGCCGCTTCGATGTCCGCTGCCTCGTTCAGCACGGGAATGATGATCGCCAGTCGGCCCAGCCTGTCGACCGCCGTCATGTCGCTCAGCGCAGCCGTGGGCGCCTGGGTGCCAGCCCGGGCATCGTTTCCTCGACCACCGCGAGCAGTTCGCGTGCGCCGATGACATGCACTCCGGTCGGCAGGCGCGAAACGGCGGTGAGGATCGCCTGCGCCGCAGTGCGCGGCCGCAGCGCGTGCACGTGCGCCGGCAGCATGATCTCCAGCACCATGCGTCCGAGCTCGCGCACCGTACGACTGAGCCACGGACCCGCGGCTTCCGCAAGCTCGGCCTGCGTCGGGCGGACGATCACCAGGGTCTCAAAATTCATCTGCACCAGCGCCAGTTCCTGTTCGCTCGAGACCGTGTGTGAGGCAGCGTTCATCTGCAGCAGTGCGGACAGCGGGGACACGACGACCAGACGCCGCACGCCGGCGTCCTGCGCGATGCGCGCGGCGTCGAGCAGGTGCTGCGCATCGAACAGTTCCGCCGGCGAGGTGCGTGGGACGAACGTGTCTGCCGTGGTAACGCAGATGAACGCGTCGTCGGCGGTGATGATCGAGCTGCCGATCAGCCACGGTCGATACTTCGCCGTGCCGGAGGCAACCGCCTGCTTCAGTGCGACATGCACGAGCCGATAGTGGGGCGAGGCGACCAAAGCGGCCAGCAGTTCCTCGCCCAGTGCGCCGGCCATGCCGAGCGCCAGCGCCGTGCTGAGCGGTTCGGCGGAGTGGCGGGGTTCACGGTGAGCCGCGGCAGGCGCGGCGTCGGTCGTCATGGTGCTTCGGGCGGGAGGCAGCTTCTCAGTGACCCTGTGGCGGGTACGCCGGCCGCTTGTCGCGGACCAGTGCCGGCAGGCAGGCAAGCACGGCGCCCAAGCCAGCGTCACCACGGCGCCATGCCTGGAACGCCGACAGCATCGTCCACTGACCGCGTGTGACCGTGCCGCGCTTCCATGCTCCCGCAGCGTACTTGTTCGCTTCTGCCATCGTAGGATAGACGTGGATCGTGGCGAGGATCTTGTTGAGCCCGATGCCGTGCTTCATCGCCAGCACGTATTCGGCAATCAGCTCGCCCGCATGCGCGCCGGCGATCGTCACGCCGAGGAGTCGATCGGTGCCCGGCTGGGTGAGCACCTTGACGAAGCCCTGCGCTTCGCCGTCGGCGATCGCGCGGTCAAGATCGTCGATGCCATAGACCGTCGTCGTGTGCGGGATGTTCTTCTCGCGTGCTTCCTGCTCGTTCAGCCCGGCGCGCGCGATTTCGGGATCGGTGAAGGTCACCCAGGGAATCACGCGGTAGTCAGCCTTGAAGCGACGGAAGCTGCCGAATAACGCGTTGACGGCGGCATACCAGGCCTGGTGTGCCGCCGTGTGCGTGAACTGGAACGGACCGGCGACGTCGCCGCATGCCGTGATGTTGGGGTAGATGGTCTGCAGCGCTTCGTCGGTAGCGACCGTGCGCTGCGGTGTGGTGGCGATGCCGAGTTCCTCGAGTCCGTAGCCCTGGGTATTGGCGACGCGGCCGACCGCCACCAGCACCTCGTCGAAGGCAAGGCGCACCTCGCGGCCGTCCTGGTCGGCGATCAGTACCTTTTCGCCGCCGTCGATGACGAAACGCTGCGCCTTGTGACCGGCGAGCACGCGGACGCCTTCGGCAGCGAAGCGGGCGCCCATGAGATCACTGACTTCGACATCCTCGCGCATCAGGATGCGCGGCAGCATCTCGACCTGCGTGACGGCACTGCCCAGCCGCGCGAACGCCTGAGCCAGTTCGCAGCCGATCGGCCCGCCACCGAGCACGACCAGTCGGCGCGGTAATGCGCGCAGGTTCCAGACACTGTCGGACGTCAGGAAGCCGACGTCGGCGAGTCCGGGGATCGGTGGCACGAAGGGCCGCGCACCGGCGGCGATGACGATGCTGCGCGTCGTCAGTACGCGTGGACGCGCGTCGGTGGTGACCTCGACCGTCCACGGCGTGGTGATGCGCGCGCTGCCGGCAATGCACTCGACGCCGAGTGCCGTGTAGCGCTCGACCGAGTCATGCGGCTCGATTTCGGCGATGACGCGCTGCACGCGCTCCATCACCGCGGCGAAGTCGAACTCGGCACGCGCGTGCGCGATGCCGAATTCCGCAGAGCGCGCCATCTGCGACAGCAGCTTGGCCGAGCGGATCAGCGCCTTCGACGGTACGCAACCGGTATTCAGGCAGTCGCCGCCCATGCGGTGCTTCTCGACCAGCGCGACCGTGGCCTTGGTGGCGGCAGCGATATAGGCCGACACCAGCCCGGCGCTGCCGGCGCCGATCACCACCATGTTGTAGTCGAAACGTGCCGGTTTGCGGTCGGCCCACTTCGCATAGACCCTGCGCGCCTTGAGCAGGTTGAGCGCCCACCTGGCGATCAGCGGGAAGACCGCGAGCAGCGTCAGCGCTGCGACCAGTCCGAACGTGATGCGGAACTCACCCAGCTTGCTGCCGGCAAAGACGTACACGATGGTGGCGGGCAGCATTGCCAGCTGGCTGACCCAGTAGAACGTCCAGGTCCGGATGGTTGTCAGGCCCATCAGGATGTTGACGAGCCAGAACGGGAATGCGACCACCAGCCGCAGCGACGCGAGGTAGAAGGCACCGTCGCGCCGGAACCCTTCGTTGAAGGTGCCGAGCTTGTCGCCGAAGCGACTCTGCACCCCCTCGCCGAACAGCAGTCGCGAGATCAGGAACGCAAGCGTCGCGCCGATCGTGGAGGCGAACGACACCAGAACCGTGCCCAGCACGACGCCGAACAGCGCGCCACCGATCAGCGTCATTGCCGCCGCGCCCGGAACGCTCAGCGCAGCAACGGCCACATAAAGCGCGAAGTAGATCGCCGGCACGGCGATCGGATGGCTGGTATAGAGCGCGTCGATGCGCGTGCGCTGGGTCTGGAAGAAATCGATGCTGAAGACCTGCTGCAGATCGAAGATGAAGAACGCCGCGATGGCGGCGACCAGCAGGCCCAGCAGCAACCATCGTTTGGAGTTCACCGTTGCCTTTGCGGGTGACTGGCGTGACGGTGGCGCCGGCGTGGGCGGCGGAAGGCCGTCTAGGCCACGGACACGCAACCGGCGCGCTCGGTGCGGCCCAGCGCGTCGTCGATGCTGAACTGCGGACCATCAATGATGCGCCGGCCGTAGGACACAGCGGCTGGCGAGCCCGCGGGCCAGACCTGTGCGAACTGAGCATCCCACGTCGCGGTGTCGAAGCGCACCGCCAGCGCGTCGATGTAGACATCCGCGACCTCGGTGCCGTAGCGGCGGCTGCGCGCCAGCGATGCGGGCACCGGACGCGTGGCGATACGCGTGATCAGCCCGGCGCGATCGCCGGCGAAGTTCGGCATGCCGGCGGCGCCGTTGTTGATGACCACCCTTTCGTCGGCCGCGGTGTCGAAGAGGCGCAGCGCCGGCAGGCAGGTATGCGACGAGGCGAAGATGTCGACGGCCGACTGCTCGAACGCGCGCCGCAGTGCCGCGTCATCTGCGCCGTGCAGCGCGTCGTGCGCAAAGCGCCAGCCAGCCAGCGACCAGGCGTCGCCGTGCACGATTCCGATGCGCGCGTCGCCGACCGCGGCAACCAGGTGCATCGGCAGTGCCGCGAGGCGCGCGCGCAACTCTGGCATGAAGTCCTCGGCCGCCCGCACGGCGGCCCGCAGGCGCGACAGGATGCGATTTGACCGCTCGACATCGGCGTCAGGGACGCTTTCCGGATAGGCGCAGCCGCAGCCATTGGCGTCGTCGTCAGCCGCGGCCTCGGTTTCGACATTGCCGCGCAGTGCGCGATGGCGCATGACCGCGTGCTCGACCGCTGCGCACCACGCCGCATCGGCGTCGAACCAGTGAAAGTCGCCGTTGAAGACCAGCGCTGCGGCGGCTTCCTCCAGCGCCGCCATGCGCTCGATCTCGCACAGCGCCTGCAAATTGCCGTAAAGGCCGCCGATGACATAGAGCACGTCGGCACGAACTTCAGCGTCGCGGGCGAATGCACGGGGCGTGTAGCCGTACTCGGCCGGGCAGCCGCGCCCCGGTCGGGTGTTGGCCCGCGCGTCGATGCCGTCCATCAGGTCAGTCCAGCGCACCGCCGCAACTCGAGCCCTGTCCGGCAGTGCAGCCGTAGCAGTGATCGGCCGTAGCGATTGGGTTGTCGGCGAACTCGCTTTCCAGCAGGTCGCGCAGGTGCAGCCGTGCCGCGCGCCGCCCGCCGTTGCGCATCGCCATGCCGAGCATCTGGTTGAAGTCGCAGTCGAACAGGTTGCCCTGCCAGTCGACCGAGACCAGCGAACGGCACATGACGGTTTCGAGATTCTCGTCGCGGTGCGCTCCGCGCAGCTTCGCCATGTATTCGGCGAACTGACCCTTGCTCAGCAGCGTGCTGCCGAAGCGTGCGATCGGCATGTTGGCGATCGTGAACAGCTGGTCGAAGACGATGCCGAAGTTCTCGCCGAGCAGCCGCTTGTAGTCCGCTTCGAGCGCGGCCTGCGGCGGCGGCAGCGACGGCCCCTGCGGGTTGTAGACCAGGTGCAGCGACAGTCCCGACCCGGGCCGGCCATAGCCCAGCGCATTCAGCTGCTGCAGCGCGCGGATGCTCTTCTCGAACACGCCCTCGCCGCGCTGACGATCGACGTTGTCCGCCGAATAGCACGGCAACGAGGCGACCACTTGCACCCGGTGCGCGGCAAGGAAGTCGGCGAGATCCTCCTGTCCCGGCTCGAACAGGATCGTCAGGTTGCAGCGGTCAATGACCTCGACGTCGCGCTCGCGTGCCGCGGCGACAAGCCGACGGAAATGCGAATTGAGCTCGGGCGCGCCGCCGGTGACATCCATCGTGCGGACGCCGCGTGCGTCGATGACGGCCAGCACGAGGTCGATCGTCCCGGCGTCCATCTGCTCGGTCCGGTTCGGGCCGGCATTCACATGGCAGTGCAGGCACGACTGGTTGCAGGTGTAGCCGAGGTTCAGCTGCAGCGTAGTGAGCTGCCTGCGCCGCAGCGGCGGGAAGTCGGAAACCTTCAGCAGGGGCAGGGTGGCGCGCAAGCGTCGTCCTCGTGGTGGCGTCGGCGGACCGAATGATGTCGGTTCGCTGTGGTCCGGGGGTCAAGACCCCAATCGGCGCATGGCCGAGCGCATCACCTCAAGCTGCCTCTCGACGCGCGAGCAGGCGTCGCAGAAGCGCAGATGCAGCCACAACCGCCAGGCGCGATCCCGCGTCAGGGGTTTGTCCATCCGCTCCGACAGCAGCTCGTGCGCATGGTTGCATGAAACGCGTATCCACCCGTTCTTCATCGGCTCGCTGCTCCGAACCAGTTCATTTCCAGGCATTCACGTAGCCGCATCCGCGCGCGAAACATCATTACCCCACAATTGGTCGCGGAGATGCCGAGTTCCTTACAGATTTCCGGGGTCTCGATCTCGAGCCATTCGCGCATCATGAAGACTCGGCCGAGGCTGTCTGGCAGCTGGTCGATGCAGGCCTGCAGCACATCGAAGAACTGGACCTGGGAAAGCGAGGCCTCGGGGTCGCCCCATTCGAGCGGCCGGCTGATGCGATGGCCGTCCGCGTGGAACAGCGCCTCGACCGCGTCGTCGCCGGAGTCCTCGGCCAGGCCTTCGACCGAGACTTCGCGGCCGCCGCGGCGGAAATGGTCGATGATCTTGTGCTTCAGGATGCCGACGACCCAGGTCTTGATCTGCGACTGGCCGCCGAATCGCTCCCGGCCTTCGAGAGCGGCGATCAGCGTCTCGGACACGACGTCCTCGGCCCAGGCATCGTTACGCAACTGCAGGCGGGCGATGCGCAACAGGCCGGGGCGCAGCTCAGCGAGCGCGAGATCGATCGCTGCAGCGTCCACCACGCGTCGGCTGCTTGGCTACTTGCGCGCGTGGCGCAGGCGGCGAACCAGAGATGAGGTGTCCCAGCGCCGGCCGCCCATCGCCTGCACGTCGGCGTAGAACTGGTCGATCAGCGCGGCAACCGGCAGCGGCGCACCGTTGGCGCGCGCTTCATCGAGGCACAGGCCGAGGTCCTTGCGCATCCAGTCGACGGCGAAGCCAAAGTCGAACTTGTCGTCGATCATCGTCGAGCCACGGTTGTCCATCTGCCAGCTTTGCGCCGCGCCCTTGCCGATGACCTGCAGCACGAGCTTCATGTCGAGGCCGGCGGCCTGGCCGAAGCTGATACCTTCGGCCAGACCCTGGACTAGCCCGGCGATGCAGATCTGGTTGACCATCTTCGCCAGTTGCCCCGCGCCCGACTCGCCGATGCGCGTCACCGCCTTGGCAAACGCCATCGCGACCGGCTGCACGCGCTCGAAAGGCGCGAGATCGCCGCCGCACATCACGGTGAGCGCGCCGTTGACGGCCCCCGCCTGTCCGCCGGACACCGGGGCATCGATGAAGTGCATGGCGCGGCTGCGTGCGACCCCATGCAGCTCGCGCGCAACGCGCGCCGAAGCGGTGGTGTTGTCGAAGACGATCGCGTCCTTGGCCATGCCGGCAAAGGCGCCGTCGTCGCCCAGCATCACGCTCTGCAGGTCGGCGTCGTTGCCGACACAGGAAAAGACGATCTGCGCACCGGCCGCCGCTTCGCGCGGAGTGCGCGCGGCGCGGCCGCCGTACTCCTCGACCCACTGGTCTGACTTCTTCGCCGTGCGGTTGTACACCGTGACGTGATGGCCGGCGCGCGCCAGATGGCCTGCCATGGGATAGCCCATGACTCCCAGTCCGAGGAATGCCACAGGATGTTGCGGAACAGGTTCGTAGGTTTTGGTGGTCATTGCTTGCAGTCCATCAGCCGGGTGGAGTGGCCGATTCTAATGAGGAGCGCGTGACGCCCTGTCTGCACCGTTTGCCTTCCCGGCATCAGGGACGGTTGGCGGGAGGGCGGGTGACCGCCGCTAAGCTAAGGGGTCAGGCTCGCTTCGGCGAAGCGCGGACCCATCAGACCAGCCTCGGAGACGTCATGGGCGTGCTTGTGGGCGCGGATCTCGTTGACCATTTCGAGCGCGGTGCGTGTGGGCGCTGGCAGGTCCATGGAAGTCGTGCCCAGCGGTGTCACGCGCTCGCCCCAGCGCACCAGATGCGAGCAAAGAGTCAGTCCGCCGCCGAAGCCCGGCATCAGGATCAGTGCGCCCGGTTGGATGCGACCTTCCTCGAGCGCGTCGACCAGCGCGACCGGCACGGTCGCTGCCGACATGTTGCCGTAGCGCTGCACCGTCAGGAACACCTTGTCCATCGGCAGGCCGGCATGCTTCGCGACCGACTCGATGATGCGCAAATTGGCCTGGTGCGGCACGACGAGGTCGATCTGGTCGGGTGTCACGCCGCACTTGGCCATGACCTTTTCGGAGGCGATCGACATGCCCTTGACCGCCTTCTTGAAGATCTCCTGGCCGTCGAAATCCCACAAAGTGTCGCCGTACCGCACGCCGCGGTTGGCGTAGGTGCAGCCCATGCCGCGCACGCGCAGGATCTGCCGCGCTTCGGCATTGCAGCCCAGCTGTTCGCCGAGCAGGCCCTCCTTGTTCTCCGACGCCTGGATCACGACCGCGGCGCAGCCGTCGCCAAAGAGCACGGCGACATTGCGATTGGTCCAGTCCATGTAGGGCGAGATCAACTCGACCCCGATGACCAGCGCGTTGCGCACCGCGCCGGTCCTGACCATCGCGGTGGCGCTCGATAGTCCGTAGAGGAAACTCGTGCAGGCCGTGTTGATGTCCATCGACGCGGCGTTGACCGCGCCGAGCTTCACCTGCACCCCTGACGCGCTGTTCGGCACTTGCTCATCGTTGCTGCAACTGCCATAGACGATCAAGTCGAGGTCGTCCGCCGTCAGCCCGGCACAGGCGAGCGCGCGTGCGCTCGCGACGGACGCCATCTCGATCGCTGAGACGTGAGAGATACGGCGCTCCTTCATGCCGGTGCGCGAGATGATCCAGTCGTCCGTCGTGTCCAGGAAGGTGGCGAGATCCTGGTTCGACAGGATCGACGGCGGCATGCACTTGCCCCAACCGGTGATCGCTGCATAGGTCATTGTTGTCCCCGTTGTTTTGTGTTCGGATCCCGGTCGGTGAGCGCGTGCGCTCCGGCTCCCGAAGCAGTGATTCTCTCAAAATCCGCGCTTCGGGTCGGAGCTGGGCGCTAGGCGGCGCCCCATGTGCAGTCTGGCGGACATATGCCAACAGTCAGCCGTCGATCGGTGTTGTCATCACGCAGCGCCCCAACGACTGGAAAGAGGACGGCGATCCGAGCGCGAGTGTTGCCGCACCGTGAAGAACATCTGCCCGCTTTGGGGCCGATCGATAGCAGCCTCGGCGGCCAGCCGCTACTGGCCGCGCGAAGCCATTGTGGCCCGACCGCGAGGGGGTCACGAAAGATTGCAGCAAGCGGCCTGAGCCGCTCGCCGCTGCCGCCGGCCAGCGCCGGCGGCTCGTCAGTGCGCTCAGACCTCCAGGCGCGTGAACTTGGTGCCCTGGAAGCTGACCCCGGCCATCAGGCCGGCGTTGGTCAGCACGTAGGCGGCTATTGGCTGCTGCTGCGTCGGCGCCTTAATGGGGCCGTTCTTGCCGACACTGGACACCGCGACGGTTTTGTCGAAGCCTGCGGTCCAGCCGCTGCTCTTGGTGAAGCCTGCCAGCGCCTCCGGCGTCAGGAACACGACGAAGATCGACTGCGACTGACCGCCGCCGAGCAGACCGACCTGGGCCTCGGACATGCGCCAGTAGCTGGCGCTCTTGTCCGCGACGCGCAGCACGCCATTGCCGCCGGCCGCACCGAAGATCAAGCCGCCCGACACGACGTTGGGCAGCACCAGCACGCCCGCGGCGGACTGGATCACTTCGCGCGATCCGCTGACGTCGTGATACAGCCGCGCCAGCGCTGCATCCGACTCCGCGTCGACTGCGCGACGCAGTTCCGCCGGGTCCGTAGTCGGCGACGGCGTCTGGCTGGTGGTCCTGCAGCCCGCCAGCCAGAACGGCGACGCCGCCGCGGCGGCTCCTATGACCAGAAATTCCCGTTTTCTCATTTCCGACCTCGCTATTGGCAGAAAACCCCCTGCCCATAGGTCATGTAGCAATCTCGGCGCCCGCTCTGCGTCCCGAAAAGACGCTCACAAGAACGCGTTGCTGGCGACTGGTCATCGGGGATGCGCAGCGTGACGCCGCTGCGCGGTCGGATTAGCGTCATTTTTGCCGCTGGACGGCTGTCCGTGGGCGTTTCCTGCGCGGCAGTTTCAGCAGCCGGCCACCAGCCCGTCGCGGCGCGAGTCGCTGGCCGCCACGTAGCCTTCGACGGCTGGATCGCCGAGTCGCCAGATGAACTGTCCGGAACCGAAGTCCATATAGGTGTCATTCGCCCGCGTGATGCGATGGCCGCGTCGCGCGAGGTCTTCCACGACCGGCAGCGGCATCGCGCCCTCGACCTCGATATCCAGGCCTTGCATCACCTTCCAGCGCGGCGCATCGCAGGCGGCCTGCGGCTGCTGCCGTGCCAGCAGCATGCGCACAAGCGTCTGCACGTGGCCCTGTGGCTGCATGTTGCCGCCCATGACGCCGAAGCTCATCGCCGGTTGGCCGTCCTTCATCAGAAAGGCCGGGATGATCGTGTGGAAGGGCCGTTTGCCCGGCGCGATGACGTTCGGGCTCGCCGCATCGATCGAGAATCCATGACCGCGGTTCTGCAGCGAAATGCCGAAGCCCGGCACCACCACTCCGGAGCCGAAGCCCATGTAGTTGGACTGGATCAGTGACACCATCATGCCGCTCGTGTCGGCGGCCGACAGGTAGATCGTGCCGCCGCGCGGCGGTGTCCCGGCGGAGAACGCCTGCGCCCGCTGCATGTTGATGCAGTTCGCACGCTGCGCGAGGTAGCCGTCATCCAGCAGCGCATCGGGCGAGACGCGCATCGCGCGCGGGTCGGCGACATATTCATAAGTATCGGCGAAGGCAAGCTTCATCGCCTCGATGGCCGCGTGATGCCAGTCGGTACTGTCGACCGCGTAGTCCGCCAGTTTCATGTGTCGCAGGATGCCGAGGCATGAAAGGGCAGCGATGCCCTGGCCATTGGGTGGAATCTCGTGCACTTCGTGGCCGTGGAACGGTGTGCTGATCGTGCCAACCCAGCCGTTCGCCTGCACGAAGTCCCAGTACGCGGCGAGGTCACTCGCCCGCAGCGCCCCGCCCGTCGCCAAGGCGTGGCGTTCGATGCCTTCGGCGATTTCGCCTTGGTAGAACGCGGCGCCGCCGTGCCGCGCCAGCAGCTTCAGAGTGTGCGCCGCTCCGGCCAGCACAAAGTGTTCGCCGATACGCGGGGCCCGACCCTTGGGCAGGAAATGCTCGGCGAATCCGGGCCCGTCCTTCAGCAGCGGTGCCGCGCGTTCCCACTTGTCATGAACGATGGGCGAAACCGCGAAGCCGCGCTCGGCATACTCGATCGCGGGCGCCATCACGTCGGCGAACGACAGCTTGCCAAGGCGGGCGTGCAGCAGCGCCCAGCCGGCCACCGCGCCGGGCGTCGTAACGCTGTCCCACCCACGCTTGGGGCGGTTCTTGGCGAGGTCCTCCCCGTACTTGCGACGAAGGAAGTCGAGCGACCACGCGGCCGGCGCGATGCCGCTCGAGTTGAGGCCAAGCAGTTGCTGCGACGCCGGGTCCCAGACGATCGCGAAGTTGTCGGCGCCGAGGCCGTTGCTGCAGGGCTCGGTCATCGTGATGACCGCGGCGGCAGCGACCGCTGCATCGACGGCGTTGCCGCCGGACTGCAGCATGCGCAGCCCGGCTTGTGCGGCGAGCGGCTGGCTCGTCGCAACGAGGTTGCGGGCGAAGACGGGGGTGCGGACCGTGGAGTACGGATTGTTCCAGTCGAACGTCATCTCGCTAGCTAAGGGCGCGGAAGTAGGTGTAGCGGAGGAATCTGCTGCTCAAGCGGTCCGGCCGCGAGGCGAGGCCCGCGGCGGGGTGGTCAATCGACCTCCTGGAACGCTTCCTCGCGCTTGCGGCTGATCTGTGGCAACGCGACGATCACGACCAGTGCCGCGGCCATCAGCAACAACACCAACGACAGCGGACGGGTGAAGAACACGGTAGCGTCACCCCGCGACAGCAACATCGCGCGGCGCAGGTTCTCTTCCATCATCGGCCCCAGAATGAAACCGAGAATCAACGGGGCCGGCTCGCAACGCAGCTTGAAGAAGACATATCCCAGCACGCCGAAGACCGCAGTCATGGTGACGTCGAACGAGTTGTTGTTGATCGAATAGACGCCGATGCAGCAGAACACCAGGATCGCCGGGTACAGGAACCGATAGGGCACCTTCAGCAACTGCACCCAGATGCCGATCAGCGGCAAATTGAGGATCACCAGCATCAGGTTGCCGATCCACATCGACGCGATGAGCCCCCAGAAGAGCGAAGGATTGCTGGTCATCACCTGCGGGCCGGGCTGGATGTTGTGGATCGTCATCGCGCCGACCATCAAAGCCATCACGGCGTTCGGCGGTATGCCGAGAGTCAGCATCGGAATGAACGATGTCTGCGCGCCGGCGTTGTTGGCCGATTCCGGAGCGGCAACTCCACGAATGTTGCCCTGGCCAAAGGGAATCTTCGGGTTGCGCGTGACCTTCTTCTCGACCGTGTAGGCAGCAAATGAGGCGAGCAGCGCACCGCCCCCGGGCAGCACTCCCAAGATGGAGCCAAGCGCAGTGCCACGCAGCACCGCCGGGATGGCCTCCTTGAACTCAGCCATCGTGGGAAGAAGTTTTCCGACCTTGTCCGTGAAGACCTGCCGCTCGCCCTTGTGCTCGAGATTGGCGATGATCTCGGCGAAACCGAATACGCCCATGGCGACGCTGACGAAGCCGATGCCGTCCGCGAGTTCCGGGATTTCGAAACTGAAGCGTGCGACGCCGGAGTTGACGTCAGTGCCCACGAGGCCAAGCAGCAGCCCGAGCAGGATCATCGCGATCGCCTTGACCAGGGAACCGGAGGCAAGGACCACGGCCCCGATCAGGCCCAGCACCATCAACGAGAAGTACTCGGCCGGTCCGAACTTAAAGGCCAGCTCCACCATCGGCGCGGCGAGTGCGGCGAGGATCAGCGTGCCGACGGTGCCGGCGAAGAACGATCCCAGGGCGGCGGTGGCAAGTGCCGCGCCGGCGCGACCTCGGCGCGCCATCTGGTAGCCGTCAATGCAGGTGACGACGGACGAGGACTCGCCCGGCAGGTTGACCAGGATCGCGGTCGTCGAGCCGCCGTACTGCGCGCCGTAGTAGATGCCGGCCAGCATGATCAGCGCCGAGGTCGGCTCGAGTGCGTAGGTGACTGGCAACAACATCGCCAGCGTCGCGATTGGTCCGATGCCAGGCAGCACACCGATCAGCGTGCCAATCACTACGCCAGCGAACGCGTAGCCCAGATTGGCGAACGTGAGGGCCGTCGAGAAGCCGAGTGCGAGGTTGTTGATCAGGTCCATCGCGTTGGCCTCAGTCGCGCAGGAAGGAAGGCAGGACCGGCACCGTCATTCCCAGGCCGTAGATGAAGACAATGAGCACCAGCACCGCGAGGCCAACGGTCAGTAGCAGCACATCGCGCAGCCGGAATTCGTCGCTTCCCAGGCTGGAAATGATGACCAGCGCCGCCAGCGCGCCCACGAGTCCTGCTGGTCGCAGCAGAAGACCGAAGGCGACGACGGCGCCGAGGATCAGCAACAGCGGCTTGAAGTGGAATCGGTCAACCTTGCCGTGGGTCGTTCTCGCGGTCAGCCCACTGATGGCGATCACGACGCCGAGCAGGAGCAGCAGTCCGCCGAGCACGGTGGGGAAGTAGGCCGGTCCCATGCGTGCCGCGGTGCCCATGTCGTACTGCCGTGCGAAGGCCACAAACGCCAGGCCGAACGCGGCGAACATCACGCCGGACCAGAAGTCCTTGGCATCGTTGATCTTCACGTTTCTCCCAGTGGGTTCAGTCAACCCGGGCGCCGGAGAACTTGACGACCTTCTCGTACTTCGCCAGCTCCTTGCGTACCAGCTCGGCAAACTGTGCCGACGACATTGGGGCCGGTTCGGCTCCCATGCGCGCCAGCCGTTCGCGCATCTCCGGTGTGCGCAGCGCGGCAGTCATCGCTTCGTTGAGCCGGGCGACCACGGCGGGTGGCGTCCCGGCAGGTGCAAAGACACCGAACCAGGTCGATACGTCGAAACCGGCCAGGCCACTTTCGTTCATCGTCGGCACATCCGGCATCGACGGCGCGCGCTGCGGGGTGGTGACCGCCAGTGCCTTCAGCTTTCCGGCCTTGATCTGCGCCGTGGCAGACGCGAGATTGTCGAACATGAAGTCCGTCTGGCCCGCCAGCAGGCCCAGCTGCGCCGGCGCCGCACCGGCGTACGGGATATGCACGGCCGAGACACCGGCCTGCGACTTCAGTAGCTCACCCGCCATGTGCCCGGCGCTGCCGTTGCCGCCCGAGGCGTAATTGAGCTGCCCCGGGTTGCGACGCAGGTAGTCGAAGAGATCGCGCGCCGAGGCGATCTTCAACTGCGCCGCGCGCTCCGGTGTCATCACGAGGATGTTCGGCACGTGTGCAATCAGCGTGATCGGCACGAAGTCCTTGATCGGGTCGTACGGCAGTTTGCTGAAGAGCCACGGATTGACCGCATGCGTCGCCACCGCGCCAATGACCAGCGTATAGCCGTCGGGCGACGATTTCGCCACCTGGTCGACTCCGAGGTTGCCGCCCGCGCCCGGGCGGTTCTCCACCACGACCGTGCCTAGACTCTCCTTCAGACGCTCGGCCAACGCGCGCGCCGCGGTATCGAGCGGACCTCCGGCGGGATACGGAACGACCAGCCGGATGGGCTTGGTTGGATAGCTGGGGGTCTGGGCAAACGTTGCACCGCTCAGGACGAGCGCAAACGCGGCGACCAGCGCCTGCAGGGCGCGATTCACGGGCTGTCTCCTTGAACCGATAATTCTTCTAGTAGGCCGAATTAGAACGGAAAACGACCGCGCCGTGTCATGGACTGGGAGACCACTGCTTGGCATTCACTACCACTCGTCTGACCACACCCCGCCTGGTGCTCGACCTTATGGCGCCGGCGCACGCCGCGATGCTGGTGGAGTTCTTCCGCCGTAACGACGAGCACCTGCAGCCGTGGGATCCGCCGCGACCCCGCCGCATCATCGAAACCAGCTTCTGGGAAGCGGAGGCCACGCGGGCCGCGGAGGACTATCGCGACGGTGGCGTCGCCCGCTGGGTGGCGTTGTCGCGTGACAACATGGATTGCATCATCGGGCGCATCAACTACACGCAGATCGTGCGCGGACCGTTTCAGTCTTGCATGCTGGGTTACGCGATCGATCGCGGTCATCAAGGCAATGGGCTGATGCACGAGGCCCTCCAGGCCACGCTGACGCATGCCTTCGAGGTCCTGCGGCTGCATCGCGTGCAGGCCAATTACATACCCGAAAACCATCGCAGCGCGCGGCTGCTGCAGCGTCTGGGGTTCCGCGTGGAGGGCCTGGCCCGCAACTACCTGTTCATCAATGGAGCGTGGCGGGACCACGTGCTGACCGCACTGACGACGGCGCACTTTGATACGGGTGTGTTCAATACGGCAAGCTGAGTCGCCGGGTTGCCACGCTACGCCGACGGGCGCTGCTGGAACCCGCCGCCGAGCGCGTCGTCTTCTTCGGCAGCCGTGGCAGCTCGCTGGGTGATCTCAGTGACGAACGCACCGGGTGGGCCGCGTCGCGCCCAGGCGTGCAGCAGTTCGACCTGCTCCGGCGCGCCCACCACCACGGCTTCGACGCTGCCGTCCCGGCAATTGCGTACCCAGCCCTCGAGGCCTAGAGCTTCGGCCTGTCGGCACATCGCGTAGCGGTACCCAACGCCCTGGACGCGGCCCTCGATCAGCAGGTGCAGTGCGGCGATCACACGACTCCCGCCGCACGCAGCCGGGCAATCTCGGCTGCGCTCATCTGAAGCCGGTCCCGCAGCACCTCGTCGGTGTGCTCGCCGAGCAGCGGCGGTGCCCGCTCGTACGTCGCCGGCGTCTCGGACAGCTTGATCGGATTGGCGACGAGCGGGACGGTGCCGGCGAGCGCATGCGGCAGGTCAATGCGCATGCCACGCGCGGCCACCTGAGGATCGGCCAGCGCATGAGCGATGTCGTTGATCGGTCCGCACGGGACCTTTGCTGCATCGAGTGCTTCCACCCAGTAAGCCACCGGACGCTCGCGCACGATCTCCTCCAGCATCGGCACCAGCAGCGCGCGGTGGCGCACCCGGTCCGCATTGCGCACGAAACGCGGATCGGCCGCGAGGTCCGGTCGACTGGCGACCTCGCAGAACTTGACGAACTGTCCGTCATTGCCGACCGCGACGATCACATGCCCGTCGGCGGCAGCGAACACCTGGTAGGGCACGATGTTCTGATGCGCATTGCCGGCACGACCCGGCGCGCGGCCGCTGGTCAGGCAATTCATGTTCATGTTGGCGAGCATCGCCAGCATCACGTCGTACAGCGCCAGGTCGATGTACTGGCCGATGCCGCTCCGCTCGCGGTGCGCGACCGCAGCCAGGATGGCCACGCTGGCGTACATGCCGGTCATCAGGTCGCTGACCGCGACGCCGGCCTTCTGTGGGCCGCCCCCCGGGCGGTCGTCGCGCTCGCCGGTGATTGACATGAAGCCGCCGCTGCCCTGGATGATGAAGTCATATCCGGGCTTCTCCCGATGCGGCCCGGTCTGGCCGAAGCCGGTGATCGAGCAGTAGATAAGCCTCGCGTTAAGGGCCGAGAGCGACGCGTAGTCGAGCCCATAGGTGGCGAGCTGATCGACCTTGTAGTTCTCGACGACGATGTCCGACTGCTGCGCCAGGCGGCGGAGGATGTCCTGCCCCTCGGGACGCGTGATATCGACGGTGACGGAGCGTTTGTTGCGGTTGGCCGCGAGGTAGTACGCCGCTTCCGAGGTGTCGTGGCCTTGCGCATCGGCCAGGTAGGGCGGGCCCCAGGCTCGGGTGTCGTCGCCGCTGCCCGGCCGCTCAACCTTGATGACGTCGGCGCCGAGGTCGGCAAGCAGCTGCGTGCACCACGGCCCGGCAAGCACGCGGGTGAGGTCCAGCACACGCAGATGGCCGAGGGCGGTCGTCATGGCCGGCGAGGTTAGCAGCGCGCCGCCGCGCAGGCGAGGGCGTGGCCGGCCCTTAAACTGGGCCGATGTTGCTGTCTGGATCGCCGCAGGGATGAACTCGTCGCGTCGCTGGCAACTGCGAAAGAACCTCTCGCCGGTCAGGTGGCTGGCCGGCATGCGGATCGAGCACGTCGCGCCGGATTTCCGTTCCATCACCGCTGCACTGCGCCCGCGCGCCGCCCGCGTTGGTGGCGATGTGCCGCACACTGGCGCCGCGCTGTATGCGCTGGTCGATCCCTGTTGCCTCGTCATCGTGCAGCACGCTGTCGGCCCGGATTACCTGGTGTGGGACAAGGCAGGATCGATCGAGGTGCTGGCTCCCGGCCGCGGCCGGGTGTGGGCACGACTGGAACTCGAGGACGACGACCTACGGCGTATACGGCGGATGACGGTCTCGGGGGACAAGCATCTGCATCTGTTCGGCGTCGAAGTAAAGGATGCCGACGGCATGGTCATCGCGCGGATTGAGAAGATGATCTACGTACGCAAGAGGGGGACTTCAAGGTGAGCCATTTCCAGCCGTGGCCCTGGCCGCGGGTGCTGGCCCATCGGGGCGCGGGCAGCCTCGCTCCCGAGAACACGCTGGCAGCGCTGCGCGTCGGGTTCGAACACGGCTATCGTGCGGTCGAATTCGATGCGATGGCGCCGCTCGATGAGGTTGCGGTGCTGATGCACGATCCGACCCTCGAACGCACGACCGGAGTGTCGGGTGCGGTGACCGCACAGCGCGCCGATGAGCTCGCTCAACTTGACGCGGGCAGGTGGTTCTCCGCGGCCTTCGCCAGGGAGCCCGTGCCCTCACTGGACCAGGCGTTGCAGTTCTGCCGGTCCCACGGGATCTGGCCGAACGTCGAGATCAAGCCGGCGCCGGGACATGAAGCGCGCACCGGCACCATCGTGGCTGAGGGGGTCGCCCGCGCCTACGCCGACGCATTGAGGGAACACGGTGACCAGGCCAATTCCCTCGACGTCCGCGTCCCGCTGCTGTCGTCATTTGCCGAGGACGCACTGGTGACGGCACGCGCCGCCGCCCGCGACGTGCCGCGTGCGTTGCTGATCGACCAGCTGCCCGGTGACTGGGCCGCGCGCCTTGAGCGGCTGGGTGCCGTCTGCGTCAATACGAACCACAAGTACCTGACGGCAGACACCGTGCGGGCTGTGAAACAAGCCGGCTACTGGCTGTTCTGCTACACGGTGAACGAGGCCGAGCGTGCCCGCGAACTGATTGCCTGGGGCGTCGACGCGTTCTGCACTGACCGGATCGACCGGATCGGGCCGGACTTCGCCTGATCTATTTCGGCGGCTGGGTCTCGGCGAACGACGGCCTGGCAGCGAGCTTTTCAGACAGCCGCGCGAGGTTCGGATATTGGCCGCGCCAGTCGATCGAGCCGAAGCGAAAATCCATGTAGCCGAGCGCGCACCCCACGGCGATGTCGGCCAGCGTGTACGCCTGGCCGTTGCACCACGGCTTTTCGCCCAGCCCGCGGCTCATGGCGGCGATCCCGGCGTTGACCTTGCTCATCTGCCGGTCGATCCACTGGGTGCTCTGCTGCTCCGGTGGCCGTTGGGTCTTCTCGAGACGCGCCAGGATCGACGCATCGATCACGCCGTCGCCGAGCGCTTCCCAGGTCCGGACCTCGGCGCGTTCGCGTCCCGAGGGCGGTATCAACTTCGAGACCGGAGTCATGCCATCGAGGTATTCGACGATGACGCGCGAATCAAACACCGCGCCGCCGTCCTCCATGATCAGGCATGGCACCTTGCCCAGCGGGTTGGCTTCCTGGATTCGCGAGTCCGCCGCCCAGACATCCTCGATCTCGAGGTGATAGTCGATGCGCTTTTCGGCCATCACAATGCGCACCTTGCGCACGTACGGACTCGTCAACGATCCCAGCAGGCGAATGCTCTTGCTCACGCGGCAGGACTCAGGCTTGATTGGAAGGTGAGTATATCGGCAGCACGGGCACCGGGCCGCGGTCAGGATCGAGTCACGATGAACGTGGCCCGTTTGCTACACTCGTTTCGCTGCTCTTCCACTGAGCGATCCATGCCTGAAGAGCGCCTGCCCGCGGACCTGCCGTGTCCCTCGAACTGATCTCCCTGACCGCAATTTCGCCGCTTGATGGCCGTTATGGCCGGCAGACAGCCGAGCTGCGCGAAGTCTTTTCCGAGTATGCATTCATGCGCGAACGGCTGCGCGTCGAGGTCGAGTGGCTCGTGAACCTCTCGATGCTGGGCCTGCCGGAATTGCCGCGCCTGCCGCGCGATGCCGAGGCTCGGTTGCGCCAGCTGGTCTCCGACTTCGGTATCGATGACTGCACCGAGATCAAGGCGATCGAAGCCGAAACCAATCACGACGTCAAGGCGGTCGAGTATTTCATCAAGCGTCGCACCCAGGACGTGCCGGCGCTAGCGCACGCGTCGGAGTTCGTTCATTTCGCCTGCACGTCTGAGGACATCAACAACGTCTCGCACGCGCTGATGCTGGAACGGGGGCGCTTCGTGCTGCAGGGTCGGTTGCGTAGCGTCCTGGCACAGCTGCGCGAGTATGCGCATGCCCATGCCGACCTGCCGATGCTGTCCCGGACGCACGGCCAGCCGGCAAGCCCGACCACAGTGGGGAAGGAGTTCGCGAACGTGGCAGTCCGCCTGGCGGCCGCCATCGACGCTATCGCGCGCGTTCCCCTGCTCGCCAAGATGAATGGCGCGGTCGGAAACTACAACGCACACCTGGCCGCCTACCCGACGATCGATTGGGAGAAGTTCGCGCGGACCGTCGTCGAAGGGTTGGGTCTGACCTTCAACCCGCACACGATCCAGATCGAGCCGCACGATTACATGGCGGAACTGTTCGACGCTATCGCGCGCGCCAACACGGTCCTTCTCGACCTCGATCGCGACATTTGGGGCTACGTGGCGCTTGGATACTTCAGGCAGAAGCTGAAACCCGGCGAAGTTGGCTCGTCGACGATGCCGCACAAGGTCAATCCGATCGACTTCGAAAATTCCGAAGGCAATTTCGGGCTGGCCAATGCGCTGCTGCGTCACCTCGCGGAGAAGCTCCCGGTGTCGCGCTGGCAGCGCGACCTCACGGATTCCACCGTGCTGCGCAATCTTGGCGTGGCCTTCGGTTACTCGCTGGTCGGCGTTGACTCCTGTCTGCGCGGCCTGCGCAAGCTCGAGGTCAACGAGGAGCGGCTGCGCACCGATCTCGACGACGCGTGGGAAGTGCTGGCCGAGCCGGTGCAGACGGTGATGCGCCGCTATGGGGTCCCGAACCCCTACGAGCAACTGAAGGCCCTGACCCGCGGCAAGGGCATCACGCGCGAAGCGCTGCGGGACTTCGTCCTCACGCTCGACATCCCGGCGGCCGCTCGCGATGAGCTGCTGGCGCTGACGCCGGCGACCTACATCGGCAAGGCTGCGGAACTCGCCCGCCGCGCCTGAGCGTCGCTCAATCAGCGTACAACGCGGCCGCGCCTGATCGCTGGGCGGTGCCGATCAGGGCACCAGTTCCTGGCCTTCTTCCTTCTTGACCGGCTTCACCAGGTCTTCGCGTTTGACGCCGAGGTACATCGCGATGGCCGCAGCGACGAACACCGACGAGTAGATGCCGAAGATGATGCCGATCGTCAGCGCCAGTGCGAAGTAGTGCAGCGCCGGGCCGCCGAAGAAATACATCGCCAGCGTCATGCACAGCGTCGAGCCGTGCGTGATGATCGTGCGCGAGATGGTGGCGGTGATGGCGCTGTCGATCACCTCGACCGTCGTCATCTTGCGGAACTTCTTGAAGTGCTCGCGCACGCGGTCGAAGATGATCACCGACTCGTTGACCGAGTAGCCCAGCACCGCGAGCACCGCGGCCAGCACCGGCAGCGAGAACTCCCAGCGGAAAATGGCGAACATGCCGATCACCAGCACGACGTCGTGCAGGTTCGCGACGATCGCGGCGACAGAGAACTTCCACTCGAAGCGGAAGGCGAGATAGATCATGATGCCGACGACGACCAGCAGCAGCGCCAGCGCGCCGTCGTGGGCCAGTTCCTCGCCCACGGCCGGGCCGACGAACTCGACACGCTTCAGTTCGACGTTCGCATCCTGCGACTTCAGCGTCTGCATCACGCGCTCGGCCTGCTGCCCTGAGGTGTAGCCCTTCTCGACCGGCAGCCGTATCAGAACGTCGCGCGAGGTGCCGAAGTTCTGCACCTGGAACTCGCCCCACCCCTTCTGCTCGATAGCCCCGCGGATCTGCTCGAGGTTGGCCGCCTGCGGATAGCTGATCTCAATTACCGTGCCACCGGTGAAGTCGACGGAGAGGCTGAGTCCCCGTGTCACCAGGAAGAACACCGCGATGCCGAACGAGACGAACGAGATCGCGTTCAGGATCAGCGAATAGCGCATGAAGGGAATCGTGCGCTTGATGCGAAAGAACTCCATTTAAGTCCCTTAGTCCGTTGGTGCCATCGTGGTTCTCCGCTTGCCTTACTTGGCCGGCACCGCGGCCGTGTCGGGTCGCCAGATCTGGCCAATCGAGAGCGTCTGCAGCTTCTTGCGATAGCCGTAGACGAGATTGACGATCGCACGTGACACGAACACCGCCGAGAAGATCGACGTCAGGATGCCGAGGACGTGCACGACCGCAAACCCTCGCACCGGTCCGGAGCCGAACGTCAGCAAGGCCACGCCGGCGATCAGTGTCGTGACATTGGAATCGAGAATGGTCGCAAACGCCTTCTCGTAGCCCTCGGTGATCGCCTGCTGGGCCGTGCGGCCGTTGCGCAGTTCCTCGCGCACACGTTCGTTGATCAGCACGTTGGCGTCGATCGCCATGCCGAGCGTCAGTGCAATGGCCGCGATGCCGGGCAGCGTCAGCGTCGCCTGCAGCAGCGACAGCAGCGCCACCAGCAGCATCACGTTGACGCTCAGCGACACCACCGAGATCAGGCCGAAGACGCGGTAGTACAGGATCATGAAGGCGGCGATCGCCGCGAAGCCGTAGAGCGTCGAGCGGAAGCCGCGTTCGATGTTCTCGCGGCCGAGGCTCGGGCCGATGGTGCGCTCCTCGATGATCTCCATAGGCGCCGCCAGCGAGCCGGAACGGATCAGCAGCGCGAGGTCCGTGGTTTCCTGAACCGAGAAGTTGCCGGTGATCTGGAACTGGTTGCCAAATTCGCCCTGGATGCGGGCGACCGAGATCGCCTCGCCCTTGCCCCTCTCGTACAGCACGATCGCCATCAGCTTGCCGATGTTGTCGCGGGTGATCGCGCGCATCGCACGGCCACCGGCCTCGTCCAGCCGTACCGATACTGCCGGGCGCTGGGTCTGGCTGTCGATCGTCGCCGAGGCGTTGTTGAGCTGGTTGCCCGTGACGACCACGTCGCGCTTCAGCACCACCGGTGTCACGGTGCCGTCGCTCTTGCGCTCGGGCACCGTCAACGCGCCCGCTCCACCGGAGGCGATCGCCTCCTGGTCGACCATGCGGATCTCCAGCGTCGCCGTGCGGCCGAGCAGCGATTTCGCACGCGCGACGTCCTGCACGCCCGGCAACTGCACGACGATGCGGTCCGCTCCCTGCTGCTGGATCACCGGCTCGGCCACGCCGAGTTCGTTCACGCGGTTGTGCAGCGTCGTGATGTTCTGTTTCAACGCGTTGTCCTGGATCTCCTTTTGCGCTGCCGGCGACAAAGTCGCGAACAGGAGCAGATCTGCGCCAGTGCCTTCCTCGCGCAAGGTCAGCTCCCGCACCTGGCCGCGGATCAGGTCCTCGGCGCGGGCACGCGTTTCGGCGTCGCGGAACTTGATCTCGATCTCGGTCGCCGACTTGCTGATGCCGGAGTGACGAATGTTCTTCTCACGCAGCAGCGTCCGGATGTCCGAGGTGAAAGTCTCGAGCCGCTTGTCGACGGCGGCACGCATGTCGACCTGCAGCAGGAAGTGCACACCGCCGCGCAGGTCGAGGCCGAGGTACATCGGCAGCGCATGCAGTGACTTCAGCCACGCCGGCGTGTTCGAGATCAGGTTCAGCGCGACGATGTACGAAGGGTCGTCCGCATTCGGGTTGAGCGCCCGCTGCAGCGCGTCCTTGGCCTGCAACTGGACGTCGGTGTCGCGGAAGCGCGCACGGATCGTCGAGTTGAGCGTCGTCGTGTCGAAGAACATGCCGGTGGTGTCGAGCTTCGCGTCCCTGAGCAGCGCCTCGACGCGCGACATCAGGGCGGCATCGACCTTCACCGTCGGCTTGCCCGACGACACCTGCACCGCGGGCGACTCGCCGAAGAAGTTCGGCAATGTGTACATCGCGCCGATCAGCAGCGCGACCACGATGACGATGTATTTCCAGAGCGGATATCGATTCATAGTCGATTCGACCTCGTGTACGCGCCGCTGCGCGGCGCACGTGCACTCGGTCGAGAGGAGTTAGCGGCCCGGGCTCCGGGCGGCCGGTCGCCCGGGCCGATTACAACGGCAGGAGCGGGCCGGGGGGGCACTGCAAACAACGATCGAGGCGCCTTGTGGGCTATAGGGGACTCAGAGTGACTTGACCGTGCCCTTGGGCAGAAGCGTTTGTACGGCGGCGCGCTGCATCGACAGCTGCACCGGTTGGCCATTGACGGCGGCGACCTGCACCGTGATGTACTGGTCGGCGATGTCGGTGATCTTGCCGACGATGCCGCCGGCCGTCACGACCTCGTCGCCCTTGTTCAGCGCATCGACCATTGCCTTTTGTTCCTTCTGGCGCTTGACCTGCGGCCGGATCAGAAGGAAGTAGAAGACGATGAAGATCAGCACCATGAAGCCAATCGACATCAGTGACGACTCGGCGCCAGGTTGGGCCGCCGGAGCGGATTGTGCATAGGCGTTCGCAATGAAGAACATCGGTTTCCCCGCTGGAAGATGTGGAATCGGGCGGGCCCACCCGAAGCGGGCCGCAGAACCGGCGGATTATAGGGCGCACGGCCCTCAGACGCCGCGTGCGCGGCTCTGGGTGAAATCCCTGCGGAAGGTCGCGAATCGGCCGGCCTCGATGGCGGCACGCGCATCCCGCATCAGGCCCAGGTAGAAGTGCAGGTTGTGGACGGTGTTGAGTCGCGCGCCGAGGATCTCGTTGACCCGCTGCAGGTGATGCAGGTAGGCACGGCTGAACTGGCCGCAGGTGGCACAGCTGCAGCCAGGCTCCGCCGGCTCCAGGTCATTGCGGTAGCGAGCATTGCGCAGCTTGAGATCGCCGAAGCGAGTGAAGAGCCACCCGTTGCGCGCGTTGCGTGTCGGCATCACGCAGTCGAACATGTCGATGCCGGCGGCGATGCCGTCGAGCAGGTCTTCGGGGGTGCCGACACCCATCAGGTAGCGCGGGCGGTCGCGCGGCAGCTGCGGCGCCGTGTGCGAGAGGATGCGCAGCATGTCCTCCTTGGGTTCGCCCACTGACAGCCCGCCGATGGCATAGCCGTCGAAGCCGATGTCGGCCAGACCGCCGAGCGACTCGTCCCGCAGCGGCTCGTACATGCCACCCTGGACAATGCCGAACAGCGCGTTGCGACGCCCGCGGGCCTCGCCGAGCCGCAGGAATTCATCGCGGCTGCGCTGGGCCCAGCGCAGCGACAGTCGCATTGAAGCGGCCGCCTCATCCTTAGTGGCAGGCCGGCCGTCGATCTCGTACGGCGTGCACTCGTCGAAGACCATCGCGACGTCGGAGTCGAGCGCCGTCTGGATGCGCATCGACTCTTCGGGTGTCAGGAACAGCCGGTCGCCGTTGACGGGCGAGGCGAAGCGCACGCCTTCTTCCGCGATCTTGCGCAGCGGACCCAGCGAGAACACCTGAAAGCCCCCGGAGTCGGTCAGGATGGGTCGGTCCCAACCCATGAAGCGGTGCAAGCCGCCATGCGCCTCAATGACCTCGATTCCGGGGCGCAGCCACAGATGGAACGTGTTGCCAAGCACGATCTGCGCCCCGACGTCGACGAGTTCCGTCGGCGCCATCGCTTTCACGGTGCCGTAGGTGCCGACCGGCATGAACGTCGGCGTTTCGACCGTGCCGTGCTCCAGCGTCAGGCGGCCGCGTCGTGCGGTGCCGTCGCTGGTGATGAGCTCGAAAGCGGCGCTCATGTCGCGCGCTCCAGCAGCATCGCGTCGCCGTAGCTGAAGAAGCGATAGCGTTTGGCGATCGCATGCGCGTACGCGGCGCGGATGGCTTCGACACCGCTGAACGCGGAAACCAGCATCAGCAGCGTCGACTTCGGCAGGTGGAAGTTGGTGATCAGGCGGTCGACGACACGAAACCGGGAGCCCGGCGTGATGAAAAGCGTGGTCTCGGCAGCCCCGGATCGCACTTCCCCGGTATCCATCGCCGCCGATTCGAGTGCCCGCAGGCTGGTAGTGCCGACGGCAACGATGCGCCGGCCGTTTCGCCGCGCCGAGTTCACTGCCTCGGCGGTGGCCGGCGGAATCTCGTACCACTCGCTGTGCATTCGGTGGCCGGCCAACCGCTCGCTGCGCACTGGCTGGAACGTGCCCGCGCCGACGTGCAGCGTCAGGTGTACCGACTGCACGCCGTGGACGCGCAGAGTGTCCAGGATCCCTGGAGTGAAGTGCAGGCCTGCCGTCGGCGCTGCGACGGCGCCCGGCCGCGCCGCAAACACCGTCTGGTACCGCTCCACGTCGGCGGCGCTGTCGGGATGCCCGATGTACGGCGGCAGCGGCACGTGACCCTGTTCCTCGAGCACTGCGAGTACGTCACGGTTGAAGCGCAGCACGAAGAAGTCGTCGCGTCGGCCCTCGACGACCGCTTCGGCGCCTTCGGCGAACAGCACGCGGCTGCCCGGCGCCGGCGTGTGGCTGGTTCGAACCAGCGCCAGTGCGAGCGTCGGTTCCAGCACGCGCTCCACCAGCGCCTCGACCTTGCCGCCGCTCGGCTTGTGGCCGAACAGGCGCGCCTTGATGACGCGGGTGTCGTTGAACACCAGCAGGTCATCCCGATCAAGGAGGCTCACCAGGTCACCAAAGCGAAGGTCACACAGCCCGTCGGGAGCGACGTGCAGCAGCCGGCTGGCCGCGCGATCGGGCAGCGGATGCTGCGCGATCAGCACGGGTCGCAATTCGAAGTCGAAGTCCGCGAGCGTCAACTCGCGTTCGGCGATGGCTTGACCGGCCATGCGTTCTTTCTGACGCGCAATGCGCGCGTCGCAGTTAGGTTGCGCGCGTCCGCCTGGCCGCCCGAAGGGCGCGCGCCAAATCAGCTCGCCGCGAGTGCACCTGCGACTGAAGGTCGCGCACACGGGCGGCGCTTTCGATTGGTGCCGGGAAAGGGAATCGAACCCTTACGGTATTGCTACCGCGGGATTTTGAGTCCCGTGCGTCTACCAGTTCCGCCATCCCGGCAAGGGCCGCGAATTATCTATGAAAGACCGTGACAACCCAAACCGGTGGGCAGAGGGTGCCGAACTTACCTGCGGTCACGAATGACCACGGTCCCGGCCAGCTTGTCGTGCCAGCCCTGCTTGCGGGCATCAATTGCCACCCAGAGCAGGCCCAGGCAAAACGGAATCATCGAGACGTAATAGCCGAAGTAACGACCGATCAACTGTCCGGTGGAGGGGGGCTGCCCGGTCCTTGCATCGACGATGCGGGCACCGATGACCATCTTGCCCGGAGTGGCCTGCCGGTAGATCCAGAAGACGATCACCGCCAGTGCCGGGAAGGCCCAGTTGAGCAGCAGGTCGGTCGGGCCCGCGACTCCTTCTGGAGCGGAGAAGTACTCCGGACCATAGAACCAGTACAGCAGCGGGGCGATGATCATCAGCAGCAGGACGCTGTCGATCAAGGCCGCGCCGGTACGCGCCCAGAAGCCGACGTACTGCACGTTCGCCGGAAAGCCAATTGGTGCGGACATCAGACTTCGAGGTTGTCGATCAGGCGCGTTGCGCCCAGCTTGGCAGCCGCAAGCGTCACCAGCGGTTCTCCGGCAGCAACCTCCCCGGTGTCCGGGGCGTTGAGGTCACGGCGTCGGCGGACCGCGATGTAATCGACCTTCCACCCGTTGGCCGCCAGCTCGCGGGCGGCGTCGTGCTCGATGCGTGCAACGTCTGTCTCGCCGCCGCGCAACCGGTCGCGTACCGCGTTCAGCGTCGCGTACAGGCGCGGCGCCTCCTTGCGTTCGGTCTCGCTCAGGAAGCGGTTGCGTGACGACAGGGCCAGGCCGTCGGGGTCGCGCACCGTCTCGTGCGGGATGATCTCGGTCGGCAGTGCGAACTGCCGGCACATGTTGCGCACGATCATCAGCTGCTGGTAGTCCTTCTTGCCGAACACCGCGACGCGGGGTTGTACGCAGGAAAATAGCTTCAGCACGACCGTGCTGACGCCGACGAAGAACCCGGGGCGGAACTCGCCCTCGAGGATGTCGCCAAGGTCATGCGGCGGTTGCACACGGTAGTTCTGCGGCTCCGGATACATCTCCTGTTCGTTGGGCGCGAACAGCACGTAGACGTGGTTGTGCTTCTGCAGCTTCTCGATGTCGTCTTGCAGCGTGCGCGGGTACTTGTCGAAATCCTCGTTCGGCCCGAACTGCAGGCGGTTGACGAAGATCGACGCGACCACCGGATCGCCGTGCTGGTGCGCCATCGCCATCAGCGACAGATGGGCCGCATGCAGGTTGCCCATCGTGGGCACGAAGGCGATGCGGTTCTGCCCCCGCAGCTGGTCCCGCAGGTCTTCGATCGTGTGGACGACTTTCATCGTGTCGGACCCGCGCAACGGGTGCGGTGGCAACGGCCGCGGATTGTAGAGGCAGGCCGCCGGCTCAGTAACCGTGTTCGGGCGCCGGGAAGCTGCGGTCCTTGACCGCGGTCACGTACGCGGCAATGGCCTCGCCAATCGCTGGCTGACCCCGCATGAAATTTCGTACGAAGCGCGGCTTGCGGCC
The DNA here is from genome assembly GCA_963791235.1 of uncultured beta proteobacterium. Classification (GTDB taxonomy): domain Bacteria; phylum Pseudomonadota; class Gammaproteobacteria; order Burkholderiales; family Burkholderiaceae_F; genus JALORV01. Next base: position 992,085 of record CAWBRW010000029.1, read on the forward strand.
CGGGTAGACATCCAGCATGTCGTGCAGCACCAGCACCTGGCCGGATACGCCGGCGCCCGCGCCAATGCCGATGGTCGGCATGCTGACCGCCTGTGTGACACGACTGGCCAGCGCGCTCGGGATCAGCTCAAGTACCAGCATGGCGGCGCCGGCCCCATCCAGTGCGCGCGCATCGGCGAGCAGGCGCTCGGCCTCGCCTTCGGTGCGTCCCTGGATGCGATAGCCGCCCAGCGCATGCACCGACTGTGGCGTGAGGCCAAGGTGGGCGCACACCGGTATGCCGCGCTCGACGAGGAAGGCGATCGTCGGCGCCAGCCAGGCCCCGCCTTCGAGCTTCACCATCTTCGCGCCGGCCTGCATCAATTCGACGGCGCTTGCGAGCGCCGGCTCGGCCCCGGCCTGGTAGCTGCCGAACGGCATGTCGGCGAGCAACCAGGCTGCAGTGAGTCCGCGGGCGACGCAGCGCGTGTGATACGCCACGTCCGCGACGGTTACCGGCAGCGTCGAGTCCAGTCCCTGCACCACCATGCCAAGAGAGTCGCCCACGAGCACGCAATCCACGCCGGCCGTGTCGAGCAGCCGCGCGAAGCTGGCGTCATAGCAGGTCAGCATCGCGATCGGTTCGCCGACTGTGCGCATCTCGCGCAGGCGTGGCAGCGACACCGGCTTGCGCGCGCTCGTTGCAGCTGGCTGTGGATGTGTGCTCATCTCAGGCCGCGAGGTTGAAGTATTCACGCCGACCGCGCAGCCGCGCGATGCGGTCGAGCAGCAGGCTGAAGTCGGCCGCGCTGTCGATCGGATTCAGGTTCTCGGTGTTGACAATCAGCACTGGAGCGTCGTCGTACTGATGGAAGAAGCGCATGTAGCTCTCGGCCAGGGCGGCGAGGTATTCCTCGCCGACGCGTGCCTCGACCGGATTGCCCCGTCGCAGCACACGCTCGGCCAGTTTCCCGGGTGGCGCCTGCAGATAGATGACGAGGTCGGGCGGCGGTGTCTGCGGTCGCAACTGCGCGAGTATCTGTTCATAGAGCTTCAGCTCGTCGTCGGCCAGCGTCAGTCGTGCGAACAGCGGGTCCTTGTCGAGCAGGAAGTCGGCAAAGAGCAGCTCCTGGAACATGTCCAGCTGGCGCAGATCAGCCAGCTGCTGTACGCGCTGGAACAGGAAGAAGAGTTGGGTCGGCAAGGCATAGCGGGCGCGATCGCTGTAAAAGCGTTCGAGGAACGGATTGGCCTCGGGCTTTTCGAGCAAAGTGTGTCCGTTGAAATGCTGGGCCAGTTTGCGCGTCAATGAGGTCTTGCCGGCCCCGATCGGCCCTTCGATCGCAACGTAACGGTAGCGTCCGGCAATCATGCCAGCTCGCCGACGATGTAGCGCAACGCGCCAATCCGGCTCGTCGCGTCCCGCAGCGCTCCCAGACGGCGAGCTTGCTTCATCGGCTGATCAGCAGGCACGTCGTCTGCGCGACGACCGTCGGGCCCGGCATGAGGATCTGCCGCTCAGGGCGCCGCCGGCGCCTCGTGTGGCTCGATGCGCTGGTCTTCGACCGATTCGAGGAATGCAGAGGCGGGGCCCTGGCCCGGTACCCGGATGCCGGGATCCAGATCGAGCAACGGCCGCAGCACGAAGGCACGCAGATGCAGGCGCGGATGCGGCAGAGTGAGCGGTGTGCTTTGGATGATCATGTCGCCGAGCAGCAGCAGATCCAGATCGACATTGCGAGGGGCATTTTTCTTCAAGCCACGCCGCTTGCGTCCCAGCATCAGCTCGATGTCGAGCAGGTGCAGCAACAGCGCATACGGTTCTAGCGCGGTCTCCACCTTGGCAACGGCATTCAGGTAATCAGGTCCCGGTGCATCGACCGGCGCCGAGCGGTAGTAAGGCGACACGGCGATGAAGTCGGTCTGCTCGATCGAACGCAGCGACTCGATCGCCGAGTTCAGTGCCTCGGCAACGTCGCCCTGATTCGATCCCAGCCCGATGTACGCGATTCGCTTCACTGTGTCGCTTATGCCTCGTTCGTCTGGCCACCGGTGTCGGCCGTCTCGTGCCGTGCACCCCCCTTGCCGCGCGAGCGGCGTCGGCGCTTGCGCGCCGGCGCTTCGGCCGAGCTTGTGCTCGTACTCGACGCCTCGCTGATCAACCGTTCGCGCTCTTCCTCGTTCGCGTGCGAGAAACGCGTCCACCAGTCGGCCAGTTCAGCCGGTATCTCATCGGCCGCGGCACGCAGCAGCAGGAAATCATAACCGGCACGAAAGCGCAGGTGCTCCAGAAGGCGGTGCGCCGATCGGCCGTGGCGCCTCTCGAAGCGGGGCTGAAGGCCCCAGATCTCACGCATGTCCGACACGAAGCGCCGTTGGATCGCCAGCTTCTCCGTCTGCGCGTCGACCGTGTCGTCGATCGCGTTGTTGAGCGCCGGGATCCGATGTTCGCCCTGTACGGTGCGGGCATTCCATTTGACCAGCACGTCATGCCACAGCAGCGTGGCGAAGAGGAACCCCGGCGAGATCGACTTGCCGGCCAGAACCCGTTCGTCGGTTCGGGCAAGTGCCTGCAGCACGAAACGCTCACCGGCGGGCTGCTCGAGGATCACGTCCAGCAAGGGCAGCAGACCGTGATGCAGCCCCTCCATGCGCAGCCGCGTGATGCAGGCCACCGAGTGGCCGCTGGTGAGCAGCTTGAGCATCTCGTCGAAGAGGCGTGCCGCCGGGACATTCTCGATCAGGCGCGCCAGCCGCGGGATCGGTTCGCGTGTTGCTTCATCGATGTCGAAGCCGAGCTTGGCGGCGAAGCGCACGGCTCGCAGCATGCGGACCGGGTCCTCGCGGTAGCGGGTCTCCGGATCGCCGATCATGCGCAGCCGCTTGTGGCGCAGATCCTTGACGCCGTCGTGATAATCGATGACTTCGCGCGTGGTCGGGTCGTAGTAAAGCGCGTTGATGCTGAAGTCCCGCCGCGCGGCGTCCTCGTTCTGTTCGCCGAACAGGTTGTCGGCCAGCACACGGCCGTGCTCGTCGGTCTGCCGATCCGGATTCTCGAGTGCCCGAAAGGTGGAGACTTCGATCGTCTCCTGCCCGAACATCACGTGCACCAGGCGGAAGCGCCGCCCGATGATGATGGCGCGGCGGAAGTGCGACTTGACCTGTTCCGGCGTGGCATCGGTCGCCACGTCGAAGTCCTTGGGCGCGACACCGAGCAGCAGGTCGCGCACTGCTCCGCCGACGAGGTAGGCGCGATGCCCGGCCTTCTGCAGGGTTTCGCATACGCGCAGCGCTTGCCGCGCCACCAGCTCCTGGTTGATGCCATGCACATCCGCACCGATGCGCTTCGGTTCGCGGGGCTTGCGCGGCTTGCGCGAAAAGAGCGTCGTGACGCGTGCGATGACGCGCTTGATCATGTGCTGCTCATCGTGAGGCCGGTTTCGAGCCTAGGCATGCGCGGGCTCGAACAGTTGCAGCATGGGCCAGCCGCGCTCGCGCGCGACCGCGAGCAGTCTCGGGTCGCCGTTGGTCACGACCGGATACGTCACCCTTTCCAGCAGCGGCAGGTCGTTGATCGAGTCGCTGTAGAACGTCGTCGTCGTGTCGGCAAGTGTTTTGCCACGTGCGGCGAGCCACTCTTCGACCTTCCTGACCTTCCCGTCCTGGTAAGTGTGGGTGCCGACGTACCCGCCGGTGAAGCGCCCATTGTCCTGCTCGGGTTCGACCGCCAGCACATGATCGATGCCAAACTCCGCCGCGATCGGCGTCGCGACGTAGGCGTTGGTGCCAGTGACCAGCGCCAGCTCATCGCCGCGGGCGCGATGTTTCTCGACCAGCGCGCGCGCCTGCTCACGGACGGCCGGGCCGACATGGCTCTGCATGAACTCATGATGCCAGTCGTCAAGCGTGGCGCGCGGAAACGCGGCCAGGAGCTCCATTTGAAAGCGCACATACGCGTCGACGTCGAACGTGCCGGCTCGGTAGTCTTCCGCGAAGCGGCGGATGCGCGCCCCGTACGCGGCCGGGTCGAGTCCGCCACGTCGCACGACGTGGTGGGACCACGTGTCCGCGCTGTCCATGGGCAGCAACGTGTGGTCCAGATCGAAGAGCGCGAGATGCATCGGCGCGATTCTAGAACCTATCCCGAGGGCGTCTGCGGCGGCACTGGCGCGTCCCAGAGGCCACCCTGCAGCCATTCGCGCACCAGCGGCAGCGTGATGGAACGCTTGGTAGCGAGTGCATAGGCATCGAGCGCATCGAGGATGGCCACCTGGGTGCGCATGTCGCGCGGCATGTGCGTCAGCAGGTAACCGAGGACTTCAGGCGTCAGCGCGATCCCGCGCGATGCGGCATGGGTGCGCAGTGCCTCTTCCTTTTCGGTATCGCCGAGCCCGTGCAACTGGTACACGAGCCCCCATGCGAGCCGCGTTCGGATGTCATCGCGCAACGCCAGTTGCGCCGGAGGTGCGCTCGCGCTCGCTACCAATGCGGCATCGCGCGAGGCGCGCACCTCGTTCTGCAGGACGAAGAGCCGCTGCTGCCGCACTTCGTCATAGCGGTCGACGTCGTCGGCAAGGTAAAGGCGCACTCCGGGCTCGAAGGCAATCGGTGCGCTCGACGCATCCATCCAGAGACTCGCACCGGATGCCGCGACGGCGTGCAGCAGATGGCTGCGCCCGCAGCCGTCGTTGCCCCAGAGCACGATGAAGCGCTCACCCCGACCGGCCACGACGTCGCGCAGCGCTGCCAGCGCCTCGGCATTGCGGCCGACGACGAAGTTGTCGAGCGAGGGGCGCAGTGGCTGCAGCAGATCCAGAGCCAGCTGTCGCGGAGGGTGGGTCATGAGTGAGGGGCCGCGCCTTACAATCCCCGCTTCTTGCGTTGTGCACGCGGCGATCGGCAAGTCTACCGGGCCGACATCGGCTCACCCGTCCATGAACCCAATCGATTACAAGCAGGCGGGCGTCGACTACGCCAGCATCGACCCCCTGAAGATCCGAGCACAGCAGGCCGCGGCAGCGACGGCCGGCCACCTGGCGCGGCACGGTCTCTCCGAGGTTCGCAGCCTCGCGCGGCGAGTCCGCTTACGTTGTCGACTGCGGGGACTTCTACCTGGCCTCGATCACCGAATGCCTCGGCACCAAGGCCCTCGTCGCCGATGCGATGCGCGCGATCACCGGCCGCACCTACTACGACCGGATCGCGCAGGACACGCTCGCCATGGCGCTCAACGACATCATCACCGTGGGCGCCACGCCGGTGTCGGTGCACGCCTACTGGGCGACTGGCGGCAGCGACTGGTTCAACGATGCCGAGCGCGCGCGCGATCTCGTCGAAGGCTGGCGTGCTACCTGCGACCGCAGCGGTGTGGCGTGGGGCGGTGGTGAGACGCCGGCGCTGGCAGGCGTGGTGGAGTCGGGGCGCATCGATCTGGCCGCATCGTGTGTCGGGCTGATTCGACCAAAGTCGCGGCTGACGCTCGGAGAACACCTCGCCGCGGGCGACGCCATCGTGCTGCTCGCCTCGAGCGGCATCCATGCCAACGGAGTCTCGCTGGCGCGCAAGCTGGCCGAGCGCCTCCCTGAGGGCTATGGAACGATGCTGGCCGACGGCACGATGTATGGCGAGGCGCTGCTCGCACCCACCGCGCTCTACTCGCCGGTGACCGAGGCCCTGGCCGCGGCCGGCATCGTCCCGCATTACTGCGCCAACATCACCGGCCACGGCTGGCGCAAGCTGATGCGCCATCCCGGCGAATTTACCTACCGCATCACGCGCCTGCCGCCAGTGCCTGTCGTGCTCGACTTCATCCGCGCGCAGGCCGGTATCGACAATCGCGAGGCCTACGGCAACCTGAACATGGGCGCGGGCTTTGCGCTATTCGTTCCGGCGGCACAGGCCGAGCAGTGCATCGTCATTGCCAGGGGCTGCGGCGTGGCCGCCTGGAACGCCGGGACGGTCCAGGCGGGGCCCAAGCAAGTGGTGATCGAACCGCTCGCACTGACCTTCGCCGGCGACGACCTCCACGTCCGCGCCTGACCGCAAGCGTCAGGAGGCTGCCTCCGCGAGCCCATAAGCCGGTCGAGGGGCGGGCAGGGCGCGCTGGACATCGCTCGCCGACAGAAGCGCGTGATCCGGCACGGCGGAGGGCGGATGCCCACCCGGGAATACCGACTCGTGGAACGTCGGCCGCACGGCGGGGTCCGCCACCCAACTACTGTCCTGCGCTTCCATGCCGAGTCTCAGTCCCAGCAGCCCACACAGGGCGGCCGCCAACACCGCAGTCGCAAGCCCGAGTGGTCGCCGCGGCCGCCTTGTCTGGAAATGATCCCGTTTCATGCTGACCTCCATCGCTGCGTTTCAACCTGCAGCACGAGGCCAGTGTGCGAGTCCGCGTGCCACTATGCGCTGCCAAAATGCGTAGCGCCCATTCGCACTCTGCCGGATGGCTGCTGTCGGAAATTCACGCGCGGCGCACGCAGGCTCGTTGGGTGGCTAGGAGGCCTTCAGCCGGTCGAGGCGCGTCAGCAGGCGCTGTAGCGCATCGCCACTTCCGGCTTCGATGCTGAAATCTGCAGCCAGCGAGCGCAGCCAGGTGAGCTGACGCTTTGCGAGCTGCCGCGTCGCCGCGATCGCCGCGGCACGAAACTCGGCGTGGGACCCGTGGCCATCGAGATGGGCCCAGGCCTGTCGATAGCCGACGCAGCGCATCGACGGCAGGTCGGGCGTCAGGTCACCGCGCTGCTTCAGCGCCCGCACTTCATCGATGAACCCACATGCGAGCATCGCATCGAAACGTTGCTCGAGGCGACGATGCAACTGCGCGCGGTCGACCGGGATCAGCGCCACGACGTCGAGACGCGGCCGATCAGGCGCGGGCTGAGTGAGCAGCGCCGACATCGGCTGGCCTGACACTTCGATGACTTCGAGCGCCCGCTGGATGCGTTGCGCGTCATTTGGCGCGAGCCGGGCTGCCGTTTCGGGATCGAGCGCGGCAAGCCGCGCGTGCAGGGCCGGCCAGCCAAGCCTCTGCGCGTCCGCGTCGATCGCCGCGCGTATCGCGGAATCGGCCGCTGGCAACGCTGAGAGTCCGTCGCGGAGTGCCTTCGCATACAGCATGGTCCCGCCGACGAGCAGTGGCAGTTTGCCTCGGGCGCGCACCGCGGTGATGGCGGCCCGCGCATCGCGCACGAAATCGGCGGCCGAGTAGCGTTCGGCAGGATCGCGGATGTCGATCAGGTGATGCGTGACGGCCGACCGCTCGGCGGCCGACGGCTTGGCTGAACCGATGTCCAGCCCGCGATAGACCTGCGCCGAATCGACGCTGATGAGCTCCACCGGCCGGTGCTGGGCGACCTCGAGCGCGAGGGCGCTCTTGCCGCTCCCGGTCGGTCCGAGCAGCATCAGTGCGTCAGTCATGGTGGGAGATATCGCCGTGCCTGCGCACCAGCGTGAACGCGACCGCCGCACTCACGACGGAGCAGGCCGCAATGGTCAGCGTCAGAGGATAGACAGTACCGTCATAGCTCGCGCCGATCCAGATGCCGATGGCCGCCGCACAGACCATCATCAGGAAGCCGAGCAGCGCCGCCGCAGCGCCGGCGGCGTGCTTGAACGGAGCCACCGCGCCAGATTGCGCGGCAGGCTGGATCAGGCCGTGCGATATGCCGAAGAAGAACATCGGCAACACAATGGCGGGGGCGACATGCACCTCGGCCAGCGCGGCCGCCGCCAGTGCGATACCCGAGGCGAGTTGCAGCACCGCGCCCGCCTGGATCGTCAGTTGCAGTCCGCGGCTGATCAGCCGGCGGCAGATCAGCGTGCCTATAAGGTAGCCGGCCACCATCGTCGAAAACGACAACGCGAACTGCGTGGCAGTCAAGCCGAGCACGCGGATCAACACGAAGGAGGAGCCGGATAAGAAGGCAAAGAGCCCCGCATAGCTGGCCGAGGCGGCCATCGTGTAGGCGCGGAACGCGTCGGAGGCAGCGACCGAGCGGTAGGTGGCGAGGATCGGACCGACGGCCAGCGCGCGCGTCGGACTCCGCTGTGTCTCCTTCAGGGTCACCGCGCAGGCCACCAGAATGATCAGTGCGAACACGGCGAGCGCCGCGAACGACGAGCGCCATCCGAACGCCTCGTACAGCGTCGCACCGACGAGCGGGCCGATCAGCGGTGCCAGGCTCATCAGCGTTGCGGCACCGGCGAGCAGGCGCGCGCCTTCCACCGGTGCGTACAGGTCGCGCACCATGCCACGCGTTCCTACCAGACAGGTGCAGGCGCCGATCGCCTGCAGGATGCGCCCGAGGACCAGGACGGAAACCGACGTTGCCGCCATGCACAGCAGGCTCGCGGCCAGGAACGTGAGTGCGCCCAGCAGGATCGCGGGCCGCCGTCCGTAGCGGTCGGACACGGGCCCGACCACCAGCTGCCAAAGGCCGAAGGCGCCGATGAACGCCGATAAGGTCCACTGCACGTCGGCCGTTGTCGCCTCGAAGCTGGCGGCGATACCTGGCAGCGTCGGCAGGTAGAGGTCGGTCGACAGCGGCTGGAACATCGACAGGCCGGCCACGAGCCAGGTCGCCCGCCTGCGCGTCAGCGCCGGCGTCCTACCAGTGTGCGGAAGCGGCAATGTCACGGCGCCAGGCGCTCAACGTTGGTCGTGATTCCCTTGACCGGAACGGCCACGGTGTGCGAGGTGCTCTTGTAGAGTTCGAATGCAGCGTGCCAAGGAGTCCGTTATGACCGTCAATCCCGTCACCAGCGAAGAGCTGTGGCAATACGAATTCAGCCAGGTGGATGCCGAGATCTCGAAAATGGCGTCGCTCTGCGGCGTCGACATGCTCGACCCTGCCCGGCTGCGGCGGGTGCTGGAAAACGATGCGAGCGTATGTACGCACAGCAACGAACTGGCCTTCGAGAAACTCCATACGCTGCTGAAAGCCCATTACCTGCTTCGCGACCGGGCGGCCGACCGCATCGGCGAGGCGGCGACCCAGAAGGCGATCGATGAAGTCGTGTCCGGGCTGATCCGCAAGTTCAAGGCGGCGCACACCGGGCAGGCGCCGCGGTAGTTCCATCGAACCCGTCTGCCTTGACGGGAGTGCCTGCATCGACACGGCGGTCGTTTCAGCGGCCGCGCAGGAACAGCCGGTCGAGATCGCCGACGCTCAGTTGCACCCACGTCGGTCGGCCATGGTTGCACTGGTCGGCGCGCTCGGTGGCTTCCATTTCACGCAACAACGCGTTCATCTCTTCGAGGGAAAGACGTCGGTTGGCGCGCACGGCGCCGTGGCAGGCGAGGGTGGACAGCAGTTCGTTGCGATGCTCGGTCAGCACGCGCGAGCCACCGAACTCGCGGATGTCCCGCAGCAGATCGCGCGCCAGCGCGGCGCCGTCCGCCTGCGCCAGCAGCGCGGGAACCGCGCGCAGCGCCAGCTGCGTCGGGGATACCGCGGCCAGGTCGACGCCGAGTCGCGTCAGCAGTTCACTTTCCTCGTCTGCGGTGGCGAGGTCGAGCGGCGAGGCGCTGAAAACCTGCGGAATCAGCAGGCGCTGTTGCGGGATCGCGCGTGCATCCAGTTGATCCTTCAGCCGTTCGTAGACGATGCGCTCGTGTGCTGCGTGCATGTCGACGATGACCAGTCCGCGGTCGTTCTGCGCGAGGATGTAGATGCCGGCGAGTTGTGCGATCGCCATGCCGAGCGGGAGATCCGTCGCGACCGCTGCTGCCGCCGGCATCGAGACGGGACGCTCCGCGATCGCCGCCAGGTAACTGGCCACGGATTGCTCGACTCCGAGTCGCGTCTGCCCGCTCGGAACACGCATTGCCGTTGCGTACGGTGCGGCCGTCTCCACGTTGGGCGGCGCGGTAGCAATTTGTGCGGCCGGTGCCAGTGCGGCCTGCACGGCGTGCAGCACGAACTGGTGCACCGCCGAGGAGTCGCGAAAGCGCACCTCGATCTTGGTGGGGTGCACGTTGACGTCGACGCGCCGCGGGTCGATGGAAAGGTGCAGGCAGTACATCGGCTGGCTGGCGCCGTGCAGGACGTCCGCATACGCGGCGCGCACCGCATGCGTGAGCACGCGATCACGGACGTAACGGCCGTTGACGAAGAAATACTGTGCATCGGCGCGCGCCCGGCTCGCCGTGGGCGCACCGACCCAGCCGTGCAGACGGATGTCTGGGGCGGCCGCGCCAACTTCGCGCTGCGCCGTGGCGAACTCATCCGGCAGCAGTCGCAGTGCGCGCTGCTGTGCGTCCTGCACCGACAGCGAGAGCACCGTGCGGCCCTGGTGAAAGACAGTGAACGCGACCGCCGGGTGGGCGGCGGCGACACGCTCCACCTGGGTGATGCAGTGGGCGAGCTCAGTGGCCTCGGCGCGCAGGAACTTGCGCCGGGCCGGCGTCTTGTGGAACAGGTTGGCCACTTCGACACGCGTGCCGACCGTGGCCGCGGCCGGCTCCAGTTCCCCGGTCCCGCTGATCGACCAGCCGCTTTCCGAATCCGCGGTGCGCGAAACCATCGTGACGTCGGCAATGGCGGCAATCGAGGCCAGCGCCTCGCCACGAAAACCGAGCGACTCGACGCGCTCGAGATCGGCGAGATTGCCGATCTTGCTGGTGGCATGGCGGGTCAACGCCAGTCCCAGCTCATTGCGCGGGATGCCGATGCCGTTGTCCGCAACGAGGATGCGCTTGATGCCGCCGCCGTCCAGGCGCACCTCGATCTGCGTCGCTCCGGCGTCAAGGCTGTTTTCCAGAAGTTCCTTGACGACCGAGGCCGGCCGTTCCACGACTTCGCCGGCCGCGATCTGGCTGATCAGTTCGTCATCGAGAGGACGGATGGGCGACCGCATGGCCTCAGTATTCATGCGGACGCATTATAGGAACCGCGTTGGCACGGTCGGTCGGGCACGTCGCCTCGCGTATGATCCGCGCGCTTCGCTGGTCCCCTTTTCCCCGTACGCCACGTCTCATTGCCGCTGATGGAAGGCATCAACTGGCTCGACCTGTTCAACGCGATGGATCGCTTCCTCGTGTCGATCGTCGAGCACAACGTCGTTCTTGTCTACGTCACGCTGGCCGCGATCTTCTTCTCGGAGACCGGCCTCGTCTTCATGGCGTTCCTCCCGGGCGACTCGCTGCTGTTCGTTGCCGGTGCCGTGTCGGCCCTGCCGCAGGCGCAGGCCAAGGGCCTCAATGTCTACCTGCTGATGGGTGTCATCACCGTGGCTGCAGTGATGGGCAACAGCGTCAACTACGCGATCGGTGCCTGGCTTGGCAAGAAGGTCTACGACGGAACGATTCGGTGGATCGACCAGGCCGCGCTCAGAAAGACTCATGATTTCTACGAGCGTCACGGCGGCAAGACGGTGATGATCGCCCGCTTCGTGCCGGTCGTGCGCTCGTTCGCACCGCTGGTGGCCGGCGCGTCGGGAATGGACTTCAGGAAGTTCCAGGCCTTCAACATCCTGGGGGCCGCGATCTGGGTGGTGTCGCTGGTGTACGGCGGCTATCTCTTCGGCAACGTGCCGATCATCAAGGACAACCTCGGCATCATCCTGATTGTCGGCATCGCGGCCGTGATCGGGCCCTTGGTCCTTGCCGCCTTGCTCAAGGTGCTGCGCCGGCGGCGTGTCGCCTGACCGGTCGTTTCAGCGGCGGGAGGCAGATGGGGGCCTTGCTGCCGGGCGCTTCAGCAAGGCTGCATCGTGCGCGGCTTCAGTGCGCAGCCAACTGACGAAAGCGTCGGCAGCCGCACCACGCGCTGACTCCAGCACTTCCAAGTAGAACCCGCCGACAACGGCGCTGCCAGCTGCCCCCAGCGGCGCGACCAGCGTGCCCTCGTGCAGGTGCTCGCTGAGGTGCGGCCACTTGCCGACCGCAACCCCGGTGCCTTTCCTCGCGGCTTCGATCACCTGGTCGTAGTGCGAGAAGCGGAGCCATCCCGCGCCCTTGATGCTCGGCAGCTTCATCGCATCGAGCCAGCGCTCCCAGTCGTACCAGGGCCGTCCGTACAGGATCGTCTCAAAGTCCAGCAATACGTGCTTGGCGAGATCGGACGGAACGCGCAGCGGTCGCTGCCGACTGGCGGCCAGGGCCGGTGCACAAACCGGGAACTGCCGGTAGTCGAAGAGCTTGTCCGTCGTCGGTGGCTCCATGTCCAGCGTGGCGAAGCGAAGGGCAACGTCGATGAAGTCGCGCTTCAGGTCGATCAAGTCATTGCTGGCGACGACCCGGAGGTCGATCTCCGGGTGCAATTCGGCAAACCGTGCGAGCCGGGGTACCAGCCAGGTGGAGGCCAGTGCCACCGTGGTCGTCACGGACAGCGTGCGCCACGGCCCCGACGCGCGCTGCGTTGCGTGGTCGATCAGCGTCAGCGCTTCATCGATCGCCCGGTAGAGCTCTGCACCGGTCTCGGTCAGTTCGAGCGCGCGATTGACGCGCCGGAACAGCGGGCGCCCGATCTGTTCCTCGAGAGTCTTGATCTGGTGGCTGATCGCCGACTGCGTGACGAAGAGTTCGCGCGCAGCGTGCGTGAAGCTCAGGTGGCGCGCGGCCGACCGGAATCCGCGCAGAAGGTCGAGGGACAACCGGGGTGCCCGCTGCCTGTCCATGAGTTCAATTCATGCGAACGCCAAGAAAAGGTCGTTTGAGGTTCGTGCGAGCTGCGCCCAACAATGCGGCCACTTTAGTCCTCTGCCGCGACGCGGCCAACCAGCGAAGGAGCACTCCATGTCACGTCAAAGGAAGTCTGGCCGTGCCTTCTTGCCTCGCGTCATCGGTGCGCTGTTCGTCGGCCTGATGGCGACGGCCTCATACGCGGCTGGCTCAGCGCCGCCGGCGCAATCCGTCACGGTGCGGGTCGATCACTTCACTTACGAAACCTGGTCGTCGGGAGACATCGACACCTTGGCGGCGACGATGCGCGCGGCCCGGCCGGCCTGGGTGGAACTCGTGGGCTGCGGGCCGGACGCGGGCTGGGCGCTGCAGACGGTGGCACAGCGCCTGAGCGACCTGCCGCTGCAGCTGCAGGCACTGCCGATGACGGCGCCGGCCTGTGCCGGCGCGTCGACGGCCAAGACTTCGACTCAGGGTATCGAAACTTCCAGCGCCGACAAGGTGGCTGTTGCGCGCTACTGGCAGCAGGTAATGCCGTAGCCAAGAGGCGGAACCGTCGTTGCTGCTGCCCGGGGCGCAAGCGACGGGCTCAGCAGCACGCCGCTAGGTCAGGGGGTTGCGCGCCAGCGGCGGGTTCTTCGCGAAGTAGCGCTTGATGCCGACGAGGATCGCACGTGCCATCTGTTCCTGGTAATCGTCGTCGCGCAGCCGCGCTTCTTCCTCGGGATTGCTGATGAAGGCGGTCTCGACCAGGATCGACGGAATGTCGGGCGCCTTCAGCACCGCAAAGCCGGCCTGCTCGACGCGCGGCTTGTGCAGGCGGTTGACGCGCTCGAGCTCACGCAGGACCGAATTGCCGAGCTTCAGGCTGTCGTTGATCTGCGCGGTGGTTGAGAGGTCGAGCAGGACGCGCGCGAGCTGCTTGTCATGCGAGGCGAGGTTGATGCCGCCGACCAGGTCCGCTTCGTTCTCGCGTCGCGCCATCCACGCCGCGGCGCTGCTCGATGCGCCGTTTTCCGACAGCGCGAACACCGAGGAACCGCGCGCATCCGGCCGGATCCAGGCATCGGCGTGGATCGAGACCATCAGGTCCGCGCGCACCGCGCGGGCCTTTGCAACGCGCGTGCGCAGCGGCACGAAGTAGTCGCCGTCGCGCGTCAATGCGACGCGCATGCCGCTGTCGGCGATGATCAGTTCGCGCAGCCGCCGCGCAATCGAGAGCGTCACGTTCTTCTCGTAGGTCCCGCCCTTGCCGACCGCACCGGGATCCTCGCCGCCATGGCCGGGGTCGATGGCGACCGTGACGATGCGCTGCACATCAGCCTCGCTGCGACGCGTTGGGGGCGCGGACGGCGCACGGGCCAGCGTTCGGTCGGCTTCCGGCGGTCGCTGAGAGGCTGCAAAGTCCGAATCGCGCGGCGTAGCCTGCTCGCGCAGCAGCGCCATAAGCGGGTCGGGCGGGTTTACCGGATACAGGTCCATGACCAACCGGTGCTGGTAGGGGCCCACCGGCTCGAGCGAGAACACCTGCGGCTTGATGTCCTCCTTCAGTTCGATGACGAGCCGGACCACTTTCGGCCGGTTCTGGCCGACGCGGATCACACCGATGTACGGATCGTTCGGTTCAACCTTGGAAACGAGTTCCTTGAAACCCGGTGTCAGGTCGATGCCTTCGACATCGACGACCATGCGCAGCGGCGGCGTGTCGCGAATGACGAAGTGACTGAACTTCAGTGGCTCGTCGTGCTCCAGCGCAACGCGGGTGTAGTCGCGGGCCGGCCAGACACGCACGCCGAGGAGCGTGGCACCGCGGGCGATATGGACGGAAGTCAGCGCTAGAACGAGCGTGCCACCGGCGGCCTTGATCAGTCCGCGGCGGTCGAGTCGAACTCCTTCAGTGCGCTTTCCAGACATGCGTGCCCCAGTGTGCTGGCCGCTTCCAGTGTCGCGGTGCGGCCGTCGCCTTGCACTTGCAGCGTGATCGTGAGATCGGCGCGCGGTAGTCGATCGCCTGCTTTCTCCGGCCACTCGATCGCGCAGATGCGACCCGGACCAAACTGCTCGCGAAACCCCGCCGACGAAAATTCGGCGGGATCGGCAAATCGATAAAAATCAAAGTGATAGAAGTCTAAACTCGAAATCGGGTGAGCTTCAAGCCCGTCGCGACCGGCGGCGGGCGGTTGATGCAACGTCACGACATACGGCTCCAGCACGGCAAACGTCGGGCTGCGGATCGGTCCGCTCACGCCGAAGGCGCGCAGCGATCCGCGCACCAGTGCGGTCTTGCCAACGCCGAGGTCACCGCACAGGTTGACTTGAAGCCCGTGCTCGGTGACCGCACTCGCGTACTCACGGCAGGCGTGCGCCAGTGCGCGTCCGAGTCGTTCCGTGTCGGCGGCGGTCGGCAGGGTGCGCGTGAACTGTGCAGTCGGCGTGTCGTGCGCCACCTAGAATCCCGGCATGAGTGCGGATCGCGGCGAGGATACCCGCGCGCTCGTCGTGGACGGCGCAGCGCTGGTCGAACGCATTCGCGCGTGGGGTGCCGCACTGGGATTTTCCCGGATTGGCGTCAGCGACATTGATGTGTCCGAGGCCTCGCAACGGCTTGACGCGTGGCTGGAGGAGGGGCGCCACGGGACCATGGACTACATGGCGCGGCATGCCGGATTGCGAGCCGACCCCTCGCGCCTGCTGCCGGGTGTGCTGCGCGTCATCAACGCGCGCATGGATTACCTGCCGTCGACGACGCGCGACGACTGGGCCGAGCACGAACTCGGGCGCGTTGCCGAGCCGAGCGCCGCGGTCGTATCGCTCTATGCGCGGGGACGCGACTATCACAAGGTGCTGCGGAGCCGGCTGCAGTCGCTGGCGGAACGCATCGAAGGCGCCGTCGGAACGTTCGGCTACCGCGTCACGACCGATTCGGCGCCGGTGTTCGAGGTCGAACTCGCACGCAAGGCCGGGCTGGGCTGGCGCGGCAAGCACACGTTGTTGCTGTCACAGGATGCCGGCTCGATGTTCTTCCTCGGCGAGATTCTCACCGACCTGCCGCTGCCGGTCGACGCGCCGACGAGCGAGCATTGCGGCACCTGCAGCCGCTGCATCGAGGCCTGTCCGACCGGCGCGATCACCGGCCCGTATCAGCTCGATGCGCGCCGCTGCATTTCCTACCTGACGATCGAGCATGTTGGCTCGATTCCCGACGACCTCCGACCCTTGATCGGTAACCGCATCTACGGCTGCGACGACTGCCAACTCGTGTGCCCGTGGAACAAATTTGCACGGCGCAACGCGCTGGCGGACTTCGACGTCCGCAATGGACTCGACGCTGCGCGATTGATCGATCTATTTGCGTGGAGCGAGGACGAGTTCAATGACCGCACCGCGGGATCGGCGATACGCCGCATCGGCCACGAGCGCTGGCTGCGCAATGTTGCGGTCGCACTCGGCAACGCGCTGACTTCCAGGGCAGTCATTGCGGCCCTGCAATCCCGCCGCGGCGATCCGAGTGCACTGATACGCGAGCACGTCGAATGGGCACTTGCGCGCCACGGCGTAGCCGACGCGCTCAGCGCGGCGACAGGCTGATCGCCAGCGGCAAGGTCAGCATCGCCAGCAGCGTCTGCACGGTGATGGCGTATGCCACCGGCGCAGCGTGCCCGCCCATGCGCGCGGCGAGAATGTAGGCACTCGAAGCAGTCGGCAGCGCAGCGAACAGCAGCACGATCAGCGCCGGCACACCGTTCAATCCGAGCACGTGGACCAGGGCCACTCCGACTGCCGGCATGACCAGCAACTTCACCGCGACGAAGTACGCCATCGTCGGCCGCTCCTCATGCACCGAGGCGAAAGTCAGTCCGGCGCCAATGCACAGCAGCCCGAGCGCCAGGCTTGCGGTGCCAAGTCGCGAAAGGAATGTTCCCAGCAGCGTCGGCAGCTCGACGCCGAGCACGTTGGCCAGCAGGCCCGAGACGGTTGCCAGGATCAGTGGATTTACGGCCATCTCGCGCAGCACACCGGTCTGGCGGTGGCGCGCCAGTGCATACACGGCAAACATGTTTGCCAGCGGTACGCAGATCGCGATGATCAGCGCCATCAGCGCCACGCCGCGCGGACCCGCGAGCGACTGAGCGAGGGCGAGTCCGACGTACGAGTTGTAGCGGAACGCCGTCTGCACGCAGCTGGCAAAGAACGCGGGCGTGGGCTTGAAGATCCAACGCGCCGCGAAGCCGAGCGCGACTGCCGCCAGAAACGCCACGACCGCGGCGGCCAGCATAGGGCCTTCGCTCGCCAGCGTGAACTTCGCGTTGACGACTGACATGAAGAGCAGCGGCGGAAAGAGCGCGTAGTACACCAGACGCTCGGCGCCGTCCCAGAAGTTGCGCGCGAAACCGAGGCGGCGTGCCAGCACCGCGCCCATCAAAATCAGCGCGAAATCCGGCAGCATCAGCAAGGCGTTGTTCATGTTCCGGCCACCGCCTGCGCCTTTGCCGGCGCCGGTGGCGCCCCGTATAATCCTGCGCTTGCTTCAGCGCTGCTGTAGCTCAGTTGGTAGAGCAACTGATTCGTAATCAGTAGGTCGGTGGTTCGAGTCCACTCAGCAGCACCAACGCGCATCGGCATCGAGCGCGTCACGCCGACGGCCCTCCGGGGCCGTTTGCATTTTCGGCACGCAGTGTCACAAGTGCGTCGGCGACCGTCGGGTACGTGAAGCGCACGCCCAGCTCGCGCTTTAGCCGACGGTTGGACAGCTGGCGCGATTCCGTCATGAACGAATACATCATCGGCGACACCGCGGCCTTCAGCTGCTCGCGTGGCAGGCGCGGCGGACGCGGCAGGCCGGCGGCGACGGCAACCTCGTCGAAGTACTGCCCCATCTTGAGGCGACTGTCATCGACCGTGTTGTAGACGCGCGTCGCCGAGCCGCGGGCCAGGGTCGCGATCGCGATGCGCGCGAGATCTTCGGCATGGATGTGATTCGAGTACACGTCGTCTGCCTCGGCGAGCGCGGGCAGCTTCTGCCGCAGGCGATCCAGCGGCAACCGATCATGCGCATAGATGCCGGGCACGCGCAGCACCGCTGCATGGAGAATTCGCCGCATCGTGCGTTCCGCGTCAATGCGGCGGAACGCACGCTCGTTGGCGGGCCGCAATCGCGCCGTCTCGTCGATCGCACGACCGCCGTGGTCTCCGTACACGCCGGTCGTGCTGATGTACACGGCATGCTCGACGGTCCCTGCGAGTGCGCGGCAGAGCCGGCGTGTTCTTTCGTCGGACGCCCCCACATTGCCGGGTGGTGCGAGATGGATTACCCGTGATGCTAGCCCGCGCAGTCGGGCAATTGACTGGCGTTGGTCGAGATCTCCGATGATCGGCACGACGCCCGCCGCTCGCAGCAGCGCGGTGCGCGCCGGTGTGGAGGTCAGCGCGATCAGGCGAAAGCGTGCCGCGAGGCGTGAGACAATCCGCAGCCCGATATCGCCGCAGCCGATGATCAGCAGGCGCGGTCGACCAAGTTTTCGTCTTCCGCGGTTCGCGAGCGAAGATGGCGCGGGCCGGTTGATTTCCATCACGCGATTCTATGAGCTTCAAGGTCACGGTCCGCCCGAGCGGGCGATCCTTCACCGTCGAAGGCGATGAAACCGTGCTCGCCGCAGCGTTGCGGCAGGGCGTCGGCATCGCCTACGGGTGCAAGAACGGCGCCTGTGGCACCTGCCGTGGCAAGCTGATCGAAGGCCAACTGACGCACGGCGCGCATGCTGCCTCGGCGCTGTCGGCCGAGGACGAAGCAAAAGGCCTCGCCCTGTTCTGCTGCTCGCGCCCACAAACCGACGTGACGATCGAGGCGCGCGAACTCACCGGCTTCGGCGACATTCCGATCAAGAAGATGCCGGCGCGCATCGCACGCATCGAGCGCGTGGCATCTGACGTGGCGATTATTTCGCTGCAGTTGCCGGCGACCGAGCGGCTGCAGTACCTGGCCGGGCAGTACCTCGACTTCATCCTTCGGGATGGCACGCGTCGCCAGTATTCGATTGCCACCCCGCCGCACGCCGACGAGCAACTGCAGTTTCACATCCGTCACATGGTGGGTGGTGTGTTTACCGACAACCTGTTCGGCACGGGCCCGCAGCCGATGAAAGAGCGCGACATCCTGCGCGTCGAAGGGCCGATGGGCACGTTCTTCCTGCGCGAGGACAATCCGCGGCCGATCATCCTGCTCGCCAGCGGGACCGGATTCGCGCCGATCAAGGCCGTCGCCGAGCACATCTTTGCGGAGGGCATCAACCGCGAGGATTCGGGCAAGGTGTTCCGCCCAGTAGTGCTCTACTGGGGCGCCCGGTCACGGCAGGATCTCTACCTCGATGAGTTGCCGTCCCGCTGGGCAACCGATGAGCCCAATTTCCGTTACGTGCCGGTCCTCTCGGAAGCGCGGCCGGAAGATGGCTGGACCGGCCGCTCGGGACTGGTGCACCGTGCGGTCATGGAGAACTTTCCCGATCTCTCCGCGCACCAGGTCTATGCCTGTGGCGCTCCGGTAATGATTGACGCGGCGCGCCGCGACTTCAACGCACTCTGCGGTCTGCCCGAGGATCAGTTCTTCGCCGATGCCTTCACATCGAAGGCCGACCTGGTACAGCCCTGAAACATTGCCGCTGGCATTCTGAAACAACGCTGGGTTAGACTGCCCGCCATGATGAAGTCAAACCTGTCCCGACGCGAGCGACGTAATGCGGATCTCCGCAGGGGAGCGCGCGCGCTGGGCTGACGACCGGACCACCGGAGTACCCACGAAAGGCCGCGAACCCCGCGGCCTTTTTGTTTTTTTGCAGCTAGGAGTCAACGATGAAGATCGATCACATGGCGGGCCTGCTCGAAGAACTGCTGGAGGCGCGGTCATGAGCACGCTGGCGATTTCCTTCGATCCCCTGCGGGTGGACCGCGCGCGCGTCCATGGCTGGCTCAGCCAGGAGGCCTACTGGTCGATCGGCCTCGGCCGCACCGTCTTCGAGCGCGCCGTGGAATACTCGTTGGTGGCCTCGGCCTACCTGGACGACGAGCAGGTCGGCTTCGCACGCGTCGTGACGGATCGCGCGACCTTTCCCTGGTTGTGCGACGTCTTCGTTGCGCCGTCCAAGCGCGGGCAGGGCATCGGAACCCGGCTGATAGCGGCGGTCGTCGCGCACCCGGACCTGCAGGGACTGCGCCGCTGGGGCCTGCGGACGCGGGATGCGCACGCGCTCTACGAGCGTTTCGGCTTCACGGCGCTGGCCGAACCGCAGCGCGCGATGGAGAGGCACAATCCACACGTTTACACGCCATCGGCCAGTGAAACGGCTGCGGACAGGAGTACACCATGACGACACCGACCGTCTTCATCGATGGCGAGCACGGCACGACCGGGCTGCAGATTCGTGCCCGGCTAGAGTCCCGCCGCGACGTGGAACTGCAGAGTCTGCCTCCGGAGGCGCGCAAGGATGTCGGGGCCAAGCGCGAGATCGTCAACCGCGCCGACTGCGTGATCCTGTGCCTGCCGGATAGCGCGGCGCGCGAAACCGTCGCGTTGATCGCGAACGACCGCACGCGGGTAATCGATGCCAGCACCGCACACCGCACGGCGCCCGGCTGGGTGTACGGCTTTCCGGAACTGACTCGCACACAGCGTGGCGCCATCGCCGCCGCCCGGCGCGTCTCCAATCCGGGTTGCTATCCCACGGGTTTCCTGGCACTGGTGCGACCGCTGCGCGAGCGCGGGCTGATCCCCGAGGATTTTCCCGTCACCGCGCACGCGGTTTCCGGTTACTCGGGCGGCGGCCGCAAGATGATCGAGTCGTATGAGCAGCCCGCCGGCGGCGCGCGGCCGCAAGTCTATGGTGACTATGGCCTGACGTTGAAACACAAGCACGTCGACGAGATGCAGCGGCATGGACTGCTCGCACGGGCGCCGCTGTTTTCGCCGTCGGTGGGGTACTTCCGGCAGGGCATGCTGGTGCACGTGCCGCTGCAGATTGCAGCGCTGCCGCACGCCCTCAACGGCGCGGAACTGCATGCGGTCTACAGCGAGCATTTCGCCGGCGAGGTATTCGTGACCGTGCGGCCGTTGAACGACACAGCGGCGCTGCGCGATGGTGCATTCCTCGAGCCGGAGGTGCTCAATGACACCAACCGCCTCGAGGTGTTTGTCTTCGCCAACGATTTAACGCGGCAGGCGCTGCTGGTGGCGCGGCTCGACAACCTCGGCAAGGGCGCGAGCGGGGCGGCGGTGCAAAACCTCAACCTGATGCTCGGTCTGCCTGAGGCGACCGGCCTGACGTGATGCTTTACACGCCGACGCACTTCGCAGTTGAGCAGCGCACCGCAGCGGCTGCGCTGATGCGCGCCAATCCGTTCGCCACCTTGATCACGTCCGGCGCAGACGAGCCGATCGTCTCGCATGTGCCGCTGTTGCTGGTCGAAGCGGGAAGCGAGTGGCGGTTACTCGGCCATCTGGCGCGCGCCAACCCGCACTGGGAAGCATGGCGCGAGCGCCGCCGCGCCGTCGCGATCTTCCATGGCGGTGATGCCTACATCTCGCCGACGCTCTATTCGACTCGCAAGGCAGTACCGACCTGGAACTACGCGGTCGTCCACGCGCACGGAATGGTCGAACCTTCACACGACAGCGAAGCCAAGGAACAGGTACTCAAGGCGCTGATCGATCAATATGACCCGGACTACCGCCGCCAGTGGGATGAACTGGACAACGCCTACCGTGACGGGATGAAGACCGGCATCGTCGCGTTCACGTTTGCCGTTGATCGCATCGATGCCAAATTCAAGCTGAGTCAGAACCGACCCGAAACGGACCGGGCGAATGTGCTGCAGGCGATGCAGTCCGGCAACGACAAGGAGCGCATGCTTGCCGCATGGGCGCTCCAACTCGCGAAGCAGGGCCCATGAGTGGCGCACGCGCGCTGGAGGTGCGGCACACGACCAGTTATCGCTATGCGCGACCCGTGCGCTTTGGCCAGCATCGCGTGATGTTCCGGCCCCGTTCCGGTCACGACATTCGAGTCTTGGACGCTGGTGTGGACGTCAACGTGCCTGCTCAGGTCGACTGGATTCAGGACACGCAGTCCAACTGGGTCACGCTGGTGACGCCGCAGGCCGCTTCTGACGAGCTGCGCATCGATTGCCGCGTTCGCCTCTCGCATCGGGGCGTACGCGGCATCAACGAACTGCCACTAGCGTCGCATGCGCAACGCTGGCCGTTCGATTACGCGCCGGACGAACGACGCGATCTCGGCGCGTTGCTCGAGCGCCACTATCCGGATCCGGAGGGCCGCCTTTTCGAGTGGTGCCGTCCGTTCCTGGCGCCGAGCGTGCGGCCCGACACGCGCGAACTTCTGACCTCGATCGCTTCGGCGATCAAGACGGATTTCCGTTACGAGACGCGTGCTGACGAAGTCACGCAATCCCCGGACGCGACCCTCAGGCGCGGTGCCGGCACCTGCCGCGACTTCGCGCTGCTGATGATGGAGGTGGTGCGCCGCCTCGGCATGGCGGCGCGTTTCGTTTCCGGCTACCTGTACGACGCGTCGGTCGACTCGGGAGATGGGGAGGCGGTGACCGGTGCCGGCGCCACGCATGCCTGGCTGCATGTCTACCTGCCAGGCGCCGGGTGGGTCCCATTCGACCCGACCAATGCCCTGTTCGGCGGATCCAGCCTGATCCGTGTCGCCTACGCGCGCGAACCAGATCTCGCTGCACCGGTCTCCGGCCGCTGGTTCGGCGACCCTGACGATTTTCGCGAAATGGAAGTGAACGTAACGGTCAGCAGTCAGCGGGGTAGCTGAGCATTGCGGCCAAATCGCTCGTCGACATGGCGTTCAAGTCAGACTGGTGGACCGTGACTTTGGTGCGAACGTTGGCGGGAAGTTTGGAAGCTGTCCCGACGGCGACCGCGTTCGCTCCGCAAGGCGGACCGAAGCAGGCTTAGTGCGCGTACGCTGCTTTAGCCATGGCATCGGAAATCAAGTCCACCTCGACGACAACCCCACGCCGCATACCGATCTCGGTGCAGGGCCAGGCTGAAACACCAGTCAACGGCGTCTCTCTGCGCTGGCTGCTGGTGATGCCACACCGGCTGTTCTTCTTCCTCGGCATGCTGGGACTCATTTGCGCGTCGCTGTGGTGGCTGGCGCAAATGCTGGCGCGGCCATTCGGGCTGACGCTGCCGATCGCGGTGCCGCCTGCATGGATCCACGGCTGGTCGATGGCCAATGGGTTCCTGCCGCTCTTCATGTTCGGCTTCCTGTTCACGGCGGGACCGAAGTGGCTGCACGTCGAGGGGCCGCCCGCGCGGGCGCTGCTGGTGCCAGGGCTGCTGGCCTTCGGCGGTGTGTTAGTTGTGTTGATCGGCGCACAGGTCGACCCGCTTCTCGCTGCAGCGGGCGCGCTGCTGGTCGCGAGCGGCTGGGGGGCGCTGCTGCTGCGTTTCCTGCGACTGTACCGGGCGAGCCGCTTCCCGGACCGCGTGCATGCGAGGCTGATCCTGGTGTTCTTCGGCTTCGGCTGGCTCGCGCACCTCGCATTCGCAATCGGCCTCGTGCAGACCTCGGCGGTGTGGGTTCACAGCGCCGAGATGCTGTCGATCTGGCTGTTCATCGCGCCGGTGTACGTGACGGTCGCGCATCGGCTGATTCCATTCTTCACCGCGGGTGTCGTACCGTTGCTCGATGCCTGGCGGCCGCTGTGGCTGCTGGTCGTCGTCAACGGCGTAGTGATCGCGCACGGCCTCCTGCCGGTACTCGGCCTGCTGCTGCCTGGCAGCGCCATCGTGTGGCTACGCTTCGCGGTCGATGCGACCGGTGCCGTGCTGCTTTTCTTCGTCGCCTGGCGCTGGGGCGTGGTGCAGAGTCTGCGCAACCGACTGCTGGCGATGCTGCACCTGGGGTTCCTGTGGCTCGGCATCGCGCTGGCGCTGTACGCGTGGAGCCAGGCCGCACTGCTGCTCGGCCTGCCGCAGGCGGCGCTCGGATTGGCACCTTTGCATGCCCTGACGATGGGCTTCTTCGGGGGCGTGGCCTTCGCGATGGTTACGCGCGTGACTGCAGGTCACGGCGGGCGCCAGCTCATCGCCGAATCGCTGACCTGGGTGCTGTTCTGGACGCTGCAGACTGCTGTCCTTACACGCCTGGCGATTGATGCCTGGCCCACTCAGGGTCTGTGGCTGACCTCGTTGGCGGTGACGCTCTGGTGTGTTGCCTTCATCCCGTGGGCATGGCGCAATCTGGTCATCTACCTGAGTCCGCGTGCCGACGGCCGCGCGGGCTGATCGCTAGATGTATGAGGCACTGAAGTGGGTGCACGTCGGCTGCGTGATCGCAAGCGGCGCCGGCTTCGTCGCGCGCGGTGCGCTGATGCTGGTCGACTCGCCGCTGCTTGCCGCCCGCTTCGTCCGCATTGCGCCCCACGTGGTCGACACCGCGCTGCTGGCCTCAGCCATCGCGATGGCCATCGTCGCACACGTGTCGCCGCTGGCGCATCCGTGGCTGGCCGCGAAGATTGTCGCGCTGCTCGCCTACATCGCGCTGGGCGCGCTGGCGCTGCGCCCTGGACACTCGCGGCCGGTGCGCACAGTTGCGTTCGTCGCCGCAGCGCTGGTGTTCGCCTACATCGTCGGCACCGCGCTCAACCGTGATCCGCTTTCTTGGCTGGCCCGTGCGGTGTGACGAGCGTAGGCGGCATCTCGTCCACGCTGGAGCGGCTTCATCGAGGAGAAGGCCGCTCAGCGGATGACTCGGTGCAACCTCGCGACTGCTACGGGCCGGACTATGGCTTTGGATCTTCGGGGGTGGAAGTGGCAGCGGGCGAGCCCAATTCCCATAGGTGCCAATCTTCACCAAACAACTCGACGGGGTGTTGCGTGCGCTCCGAGCCGTTGCCACAGGCCAGCGAATCGGCCGGGCAATACTTGTCGCATCCCCAACAGATTCGATGCGGGCTCTTGGGCGAAATGGGAAACTTTCTCGACACCGTCGCTTACCTTTCGAGCCAATCGCAGGCTGCATCCGTGCACTGACTCGTTGGCGGCTGCTCCAAACGTCGCACAGACCATCGCCTGACTCCGCGTCACTTTCGACTGGCGACTCTGGCTTCAATGTCGGTCGTCGGTTGACAGTCGGCCGGGAAATCGTAAGATATGCACAGAATATATCTTTAGATTGACCCGGTCAATCGATGACGCGATTCGCCTGACACCCACCTTTGGATCCGTGCCTGGCGCAATGGTCGCTCTGAGACTTCTTCAACGCGAAACGTCCGACCTCGCCCTGACTGCTGAATGACTTTCGTCGTCACCGAATCCTGCATCAAGTGCAAGTACACCGACTGCGTGGACGTTTGCCCCGTCGATGCGTTCCGTGAGGGCAAGAACATGCTGGTCATCGATCCCGACGAATGCATCGACTGCGCGGTTTGCGTTCCCGAGTGTCCCGTCAATGCGATTTACGCGGAAGAAGACGTACCCTCAGACCAGCGTGACTTCATCGCGGAAAACGCGACGCTGGCCAGACGATGGCCCCTGATCGCCCGCATCAAGCCGGCACCGGCGGACGCGGATCAGTGGGCCGAGGTGAAAGACAAGCGCGACCTGCTCGACCGCCGCGGTGCCAACGAAGATCAACCTCGGAAGCCCGCTGAAGCCAAACTGCCTGAGTGAGAGCCGCGATGCGCCTGACGACAATGACCGACTACGCGATGCGCATCCTGATGTATGTCGCGCACAACCCTGACCGACTGTGCACGATCGCCGAAATCGCCGCTGCTTACCGCATCTCGGAGCCGCACTTGATGAAGATTACGCATCAGCTGGGCAAAGCCGGTTTCATCGAAACCGTGCGCGGCAAGGGTGGCGGCATGCGGCTGGCAACATCACCGGGCCAGATCAACCTGGGGGACGTGGTAGGCAGCATCGAGCCCGACTTCTCGCTGGTCGAATGTTTTGCTGCCGGCGACGGCTGCGCGTTGACCGGGCATTGCCGTCTGGCCGGCATCCTTTCCGGGGCCCTCGACGGATTTCTTGCCCATCTGGGCCGCTACACGCTCGCCGACCTGCTTCTCCCCGCCTCGACAGCACGCCGAGAGTCACCACATGACGTTGTCCTCCGTCAACGCTCCCGCATCGCAGCCGATCCACGACCGTCATGAAAGGAACCCTGACATGTCCACGCCACACCTGCATATCTCGCCCAGTGCGATCTACCCGTTCGACGCGCGCGGCGTGGCCAAACGCTTCCGGCACGCCGCGATATTCGGGGCGCTGGACGCGCTGAAGCCGGGCGAGACGATGCGCTTCGTCAACGATCATGATCCACTTCCGCTGCTGGATCAGATCGCCGCGCGCTATGGCGAGCGTATCGGCGTCGAATATCGTCAGCGCGATCCAGGTGCAATCGCGATCGACTTTATCGTGCGCTGAAGGTCGGGCTTCGCGTCCCGGCACCAGGCTGGCGTCGGCGCGCCCTGCGGGAGGATCTCAGAGCCTGGATGGCGACCTGGATCATTCGGCCCCAGCGGCTCCGGCAAGAGCACGCTGCTCAAGTGCCTGGGCGCCGTGTGCGCGACCAGCGGGCGATCGAACATCGGTACAAAGGAGGACGTCATGATTGGAATTTGGCTATCGTCGCAACGATCGCGGGTACTAATCGCCCTTAGACTGCTGGCTGCAGAGCGCGCCGAGGCGCAGGTGTTTGGGGTCGACCTGCTGCCCACCCTCGCAACGGACACCGGGATGCTGCCAGGACTGCAGTCCTGACGGTTCTGGTAGTTGCTCAGCCGAACCGAACCGGCTGACCGCGGACGTCGAATGGAACGAAACCACCGACGGCACCTGCCTTGATTGATTCGACCATTCGCTGCAACGGTTCCTGCGCCTGTGCGGACGAGGGGCTGGAAGTGCCAATGCCGGACAGGGCGGCGACAAATACGATGTCCCATGGTTGCCCGAACTGGCGCGATTCCTCTAGCAGCACGTTGAACGAATCGAGCTCTTCAGGTGCCTTGTCCACGCACATCAGCGGCGTCAACGTGCCGCCCAGGCCGACCTCGAAGTGTTCTCGTTGTTCGCGCGTGGCGTCATCTGGAACACCGGCCTTGGCGAACACGAACAACAGCCGCTGCGGGTCCGCCTGTTCCCGCGCGGCGCGCAGCAGGTCGTCAAAGGTCGAGATGATCATGTAATCCTATGTGTGCAAGGCGCTCGTCAACAGAACCGATTCGCGCTCGATCGCAGCGCGGCCGAGTCCGGTTCTCCATCGCTCCACCGTGGCGACCGACCGTTAGGAACGCGATTGGGCGAACACCGCCGCCGGCCCGGCGCCTCAGCCGCTGATGTACGACCAACCTTCCTTCTGGCGCTTGATGATCTGTCCAAGACCGGCCGGTACGTAGCCGATGTCGGGCAGCATGTCCTGCTTGGTGAGCTTCTGGCGGCCCATCGTTACTTCGCAGGCCTGCAGCTTGGCGCCGCGCTTCATCGAGTCCGCGACGCGCGTTGCCAAAGGCGAGTCGAACTTCAGCAGGCCGATGCCCCAGCCGAGCGCGATGATCTCGATCTCGACGTTGTCCTTGCCGTAGAGCTCCTGCAAATTCTCGACATAGTTGATGGCCTGGTTCCAGATCCTCTGCTCGGGCGTGCTGACCTGAATGATCACGTGCTGCTTGGCCGGCGCCGCCTGGGCTGCGGCCTGGCCGTTGATCAGAACTCCGAAGGCCAGTGCGGCGAGGAGTGCGAACAGACGTTTCATGGGCGGACGCCCTCCTTGAGCGAGTTGAGTCGACACCTTCGACAAGTCCCGAGCAAAGGTCAAGCCCCCTTTGGGGGTGGCGGTGACTGCTTGGGATCGGTCCGCAGACTTCAGGACGCGATGGACCTGGCGGCTGCAGGTCGTGATCGCTACCGGCCGCGTGCCTGCTTCGTCGAAGCGCTGCCGCGGCGCGGGCGCGGTATCAAAAGTGCGTCGGCACCGACCCTCGCGCGTCAGGCTGCTTCGCCGAGATAGGCTTCCCGCACCTTGGGGTCGGTCAGCAGTTCGTGCGCGTCACCGCTCAGCGTGATCAGTCCCGACTCCATCACATAGGCGCGATGCGCGGCTTCCAGCGCGAGGCGCGCGTTCTGCTCGACCAGCAACATCGGCACCTTGCGTGCGGCGACGGTGCGGATCACTTCGAAGATCTTTTCGACCATGATGGGTGAGAGCCCCATCGATGGCTCGTCGAGCAGCAGCAGTTTCGGCTGGCTCATCAACGCGCGTGCCATCGCGAGCATCTGCTGTTCGCCGCCTGAGAGCGTGCCGGCGAGCTGCTTCGCCCGCTCCTTCAGGCGCGGGAAGATCGTGAACATCTCGTCGATGTCGCGCTTGATGCCGGCATCGTCGTTGCGCACAAACGCGCCCATCTGCAGGTTCTCGGTGACCGTCATGCGCGCGAACACGCCACGACCCTCCGGAACCATCGCGAGACCGCGCGCCAGCAACTGGTACGGCGCCTGCCCACGTGTCGTCTGCTTCATGTAGTCGATCTCACCCGCCCAGGCCTGGGTGCCGGTGATCGCCTTCAGCGTCGAGGTTTTGCCGGCGCCGTTGGCGCCGATCAGCGTCACCAGTTCACCCGCATGGATCTCCAGGTCCACACCCTTGACCGCCTGAATTCCACCGTAGGCAACCTTGAGGCCGGCGACGCGGAGGACGACTTCGCTCATTCCTAGGCCGCCTTGGTGGCGACATCCTTGTGGCCGCCGCCCAGATACGCCTCGATCACCGCCGCATTGCGCTGCACTTCTGCGGGAGGGCCCATTGCGATCATCTTGCCGTAGTCGAGCACGGTGACCTTGTCGCACAGTCCCATCACGAGCTTGACGTCGTGCTCGATCAGCAGGATCGTGATGCGATCCCGGCTGATCGCTTCCAGCAGCGACCGCAGCGCGAGCTTCTCGGTGGCATTCATGCCGGCAGCCGGTTCGTCTAGCGCCAGCAGCTTTGGTTCGGTCGCCAATGCGCGAGCAATCTCCAGCCGACGCTGGTCGCCATAGGCGAGCGTGCGCGCCTGGTAGTCCGCGTACTTGCGGATGCCGACGTATTCGAGCAATTCAAGTGAGCGCGCCTTGATCGCGCGTTCTTCTTCCATGGTCCGGCGCGTGCGCAGGATCGCACCCAGCGCAGTGGCGCGCGTGCGCACGTGGCGGCCGACCATGACGTTTTCCAGCGCGGTCATGTCCGGAAACAGCCGGATGTTCTGGAATGTGCGCGCGATGCCGGCCTGCGCCACGCGGTGCACCTCGGTTGGCGAATACGGCTTGCCGTCAAGCGCAAACGAGCCGGAGTCCGGTGTGTACAGGCCGGTGATGACATTGAAGAACGTGGTCTTGCCGGCGCCGTTCGGTCCGATCAGGCCGTAGATCTCGCCGCGCGCGATCTCGATGCCGACATCCGAAAGCGCCTGCAGGCCGCCGAAGCGCTTGTTGACACCGGATACCTTGAGAACCACGTCGCTCATCACGCCCTCTGAGTGGCCGTGCGGCTCGCCGGATTCACGCCGTGTTCCGGTGCCGGCCACAGTCCCTTCGGCCGGTACAGCATGATGATCACCATGGCCAGGCCGTAGAGCATCATGCGCAGCACTTCAGCGTCGATGACGACGTGGCCGAACAGGAAGGTCTGCACCGGAACGACGGTATGGCGCAGCACTTCCGGGAACATCGACAGCAGGATGGCACCGAGGACGACGCCGGGGATGTGTCCGAGACCCCCGAGAACGATCATCGCCAGCACGATGATTGACTCGTTCAGCGTGAAGGACTCCGGCGACACGAAGCCCTGGAACGCCGAGAACATCGCTCCTGACACGCCGCCGAACGTCGCGCCAAGCGAGAACGCCAGCAGCTTGACGTTGCGCACGTTGATGCCCATCGCCTTGGCTGCGATCTCGTCCTCGCGGATCGCCATCCAGGCGCGACCGAGGCGCGAATCCTGTAAGCGCACGCAGATGACGATGGCGATCAGCGTCAGCGCCAGGAACAGGTAGTAGTACAGGTGCACCGACGGGAACGTGATTCCCAGGAACTGCTGTGTCTTGGCGAGGCTGACGCTGCCGAAGGAGATCGGGTCGATCAGCGTGATGCCCTGCGGCCCGTTGGTGACGTTGACCGGCGCGTTCAGGTTGTTGAGGAAGATGCGGATGATTTCGCCGAAGCCGAGCGTCACGATCGCCAGGTAATCGCCGCGCAGCTTGAGCACCGGCGCCCCGAGCAGGATGCCGAACATCGCCGCCAGCCCCGCGCCGAGCGGGATCACCACCCAGATGGAGTTGTGCAGTCCGCTCGGGAACATCTGTGCGATCCACGGAAAGGTGGATGACAGATGCGGCGAGGCCAGCAGCGCATACATATAGGCGCCGACCGCGTAGAACGCGATGTACCCCAGGTCGAGCAGGCCGGCAAAGCCGACGACGATGTTGAGCCCGAGAGCCAGCAACACGTAGAGGCACGCAAAGGCGAGCGCCCGGACCCACGCATTGCCGAGCAGACCGAACGCAAACGGCAGCACCAGCAGCACGACTGCCACGGCGGCAATCGCGAGCCATACCGCGGTGCGGTTCTGCGACAGGCGAGGCAGCAGCGCGCCCACGTCAGGCCCGATCCGCCACGCGTTCGCCGAGCAGCCCCGACGGCCGGAAGATGAGCACAAGCACAAGGATCGCGAACGCGAACACGTCCTGGTAGTGGCTGCCGAGCACGCCGCCGGTCAGCTGCCCGATGTAGCCCGCACCCAGCGATTCAATGAGTCCCAGCAGCAGGCCACCGAGCATCGCGCCCGGGATGTTGCCGATGCCGCCGAGCACCGCTGCAGTGAACGCCTTGAGCCCAGGTAAAAAGCCCATGTAGAAGTGCGCGACGCCGTAAGTGGCGGCCAGCATCACGCCGGCCAGCGCGGCGAGCGCCGCGCCGATCGCGAACGTGGCGGCGATGACGAAATTGGGATTGACGCCCATCAGGCCGGCGACGCGCGGGTTCTCCGCGGTGGCGCGCATCGCCCGGCCCAGCTTGGTGCGATTGACGAGCAGCATCAGCCCGATCATGACCACCGCCGAGAGCGCAATCACCAGGACTTTGGTCACCGTCAGCGTCGCCCCGGCGAACTCGATCGGCATGGTCGGGATCAGCTGCGGGAAGGTCATGTAGTTGCGGCCCCAGACCAGCATGGCCACGGTCTGGATCACGATCGACACACCGATCGCCGTGATCAGCGGCGCCAGCCGCGGTGCATTGCGTAGCGGGCGGTAGGCGACACGCTCGATCACCAGACTCAGCACGACGCAGACCGGTATGGCGGCGAGCAGCCCGGCGCAGATCAGCACCCAGCCAGGCAGGCCCGGAAACATCGCCTGCAGCAGCAGGATCGTGGACAGCGCGGTAAGCGCACCCACGGTGAGCACGTCGCCGTGGGCAAAGTTGATCAGGTTCAGGATGCCGTAAACCATCGTGTAGCCGAGCGCGATCAGCGAATACATGCTGCCGAGCACGAGGCCGTTCAGGACCTGCTGGATGAAGGTTTCCATTACGGCCGGCTGACCTGTCGGGGAGGGGCGGGAAGCCCTGGGTGGAGATCGCGATCGCGCATCGTAGCAAGGCGCAACCCGCAAGTCGGCGGGCAAAGAAAACGGCACCCGAAGGTGCCGTTTTCGTGGTGCAGCGCGCGTTTAGCGGACAGTCGAGATGTACTCGAGCTTGTCGCCGGAGACCTTGAACATCGAAATGGCGCCGTTCTTGATGTCGCCCTTCTCGTCGAACGCGATCGTGCCGGTCAGGCCCGGGTAGTTCGTCGCAGGCATCGCGGCGGTGATCGCTGCGCGGTCGGCCTTGCCGGCGCGCTTGATCGCATCGGCGATCACGTAGACGGCGTCGTACGAGTACGGCGAATAGATCTGCACGTCCTGGTTGTACTCGGCCTTGTACTTGGCCTTGAACTCTTCGCCCTTGGCCAGCTTCTCAACCGCCTCGCCAGCCATCGAGCAGTGCATGATGCCCGCTGCGTCACCGGCCAGCTTGATGAACTCGGGCGAGCAGACGCCGTCACCGGCCAGCAGCACCGACTTGATGCCCAGCTGCTTTATCTGCTTGGCCATCGGGCCTGCGGTCGCGTCCATGCCGCCGTACATGATGACGTCAGGCTTGGTGCCGCGGATCTTCGTCAGGATGGCATTGAAGTCGGTGGTCTTGTCGGTGGCGAACTCACGGGCGACGACCTTGATGCCCTTTTCCTTCGCAACCTTCTCGACCACGTCGGCCAGGCCCTGGCCATAGGCCGTGCGGTCGTCGACGATCGCGATGGTCTTGGCCTTCAGCGCGTCATGCGCGTAGTTCGCCAGCACGCCGCCCTGCTGGTTGTCGTTGGCGACGACGCGGAACGTCGTCTTGAAGCCCTGCTCCGTGAGCTTGGGATTCGTTGCCGACGGCGAAATCTGTGTCATGTTGGCGTCGGAGTAGATCTTCGAGGCCGGAATCGACGTGCCGGAGTTCAGATGGCCGACGACGGCAACGGCGCCGGAGTCGACGATCTTCTGCCCGGCGAGCGTGCCTTCCTTCGGGTCCGCCTTGTCGTCCTCGCCCACGATGACGATCTCGAACACCTGGTCACCGAGCTTGATGCCGCCGGCCGCGTTGATTTCCTTGGCCGCGAGCTTGGCGCCGTTCTCGTTGTCCTTGCCCAGGTGAGCGATGCCGCCGCTCAACGGAGCGACGTGGCCGATCTTGATCTGGCCCTTCTGTGGCGCGGCGGGTGCGGCGGCCTTGGCGGCCTCGGCCTTGGGTGCTTCTTCCTTCTTGCCGCAAGCGGCAAGCGCGACGGCGGCGGCGATCGCCAGCGGCGCGAGCTTAATGACGTGGTTCATTACCTTTTCTCCTGAGTGACTGTCGGCCGGCTTGTGCGCTGTGTTTGGGACATTGACCGGGTTGTAATTCGTGGCGGCACCGCGCATACGTCGGGAGGGCTACGCCAGCGAAACCGGGGAATTGTACTCAGGCGCAAATGCCCCGCAAGGCAAGAGCCCGGCCAGCCTCCAGCCTGTTGCGCGGAAGACGCGGGAGGCGGGCCGTCAGGGCTCCGTAGAATCTGCGGCGATTCTGCCTTACGGGTGTGCAAGGTGCGAGTGTTGGTCCTCGGTGCCGGCGTGGTCGGTGTATGCACGGCATGGTTCCTGCGCGAGGCCGGGCACCAGGTTGTGGTCGTCGATCGACAGCCGGCGCCTGCGATGGAGACCAGCTTCGCGAACGGCGGGCAGATTTCCGCGAGTCACGCGGAGCCCTGGGCCAACCCAGCCGCGCCGGGCAAGATCCTTCGGTGGCTTGGTCGGGACGACGCGCCGCTCCTGTTCCGGCCGCGCGCGGAGCTGCAGCAGTGGCTGTGGGGCGTGGCCTTCCTGCGCGAGTGCCTGCCCGGACGCTCCGCCGCCAACATCCGTTCGATCCTGCGATTGGCATTACACAGCCGCAGCGTCGTTAAACAGCTGCGACGGGACCTGGCGCTCGACTACGACTGCGTCGAGCGAGGCATCCTGCACTTCTACACCGATCGCGGCGAGTACGAGGCTTCGCTGGGGCCGGCGGCGCTGATGCGTGAGCTGGGCTGCAACCGCCGGTCGATCACCGCGCGAGAAGCCGTGAGGATCGAGCCGGCGCTGGTCACGATCGAACCGCGGATCGTCGGGGCGGACTACTGCGCCGAAGACGAGTCTGGTGACGCGCACCGGTTCTCGCAGGCACTCGCAGCGCGGTGTGCCGGGCGCGGGGTCGAATTCCGGTTTGCGACGACAGCCACGGCGCTCGTTGCCGCGGCGGGCCGCGTCAACGGCGCCTGGGTGGTCGGCCCCGGGGGCGAACGGGAGCAGGTCCCGGCGGATGCCACGGTGGTCTGCCTCGGGGTGGAAGCCGTACCGCTTTTGCGTCCCATCGGCATGCGCCTGCTGATCTACCCGGGCAAGGGCTACTCCGCGACCTACGCGGTGGCCGATCCGGATCGTGCGCCGCAGGTGAGCCTGACAGACGACGAGTTCAAGCTGGTGTTCTCGCGGCTCGGCAGACGGCTGCGCGTGGCCGGCACGGCCGAGATCGGCGCCCGCGGGCTCGATCTGGATACCGTGCGCTGCGCGGCCCTGACCCGGCGCACGCAGGAACTGTTCCCCGGGGCCTGCGACTACTCCCTGCCGCACTACTGGGCGGGTCTGCGGCCGGTGACGCCGTCCAATGTTCCGTACCTCGGCCCGACCAAGCTTGAAGGACTGTTTCTCAATGCCGGCCATGGCACCCTCGGCTGGACGCTCGGCCCAGGCAATGGTGAACTGATTGCACAGGCCGTTTCAGGCGTCGCGACGCCCGTCGCGCTGCCGTCCGTCGGCGTCCGATAGCAGAAAAGCAAAGGGGCGCCGCAGCGCCCCCTTTTGCCGCGTCAGCCCGAGGGACTACTGCGACAGCACCCACTTGGCGAGCGACGCCGCTTCCTGCTCGTTGACCTGCGGGTTGGCGGGCATCGGGACCTGGCCCCAGACGCCGACGCCACCTTCGCGGATCTTCTTCGCGAGTTTGGCGGGTGCGTCCTTGTCAGCCTTGTACTTGGCGGCGACATCCTTGTAGGAGGGACCGACCAACTTCTTGTCAACGGCGTGGCAGGCCAGGCAGTTCTTCTGCTTGGCAAGGTCGGCCTGGGCAAACACGGGGCCGGCGGCAACGGCGAGGCCGAGGGCGGCTAGGGCGAAAACGTGCTTCATTGGGGGTCTCCGTTCGAGGTCGGGAAGGGGTGGCAAAAGGACGGCTATCCGGTTGAAAGCTCGAAGATTCTAACGGCTTGGCCGCTTTTACGTTGACTGACGGCCTTCAGCGTTGCCACTACCGCCGCTATAGTGGGCCACTGATCTGCGGGAGAGTCCGCATGTGGTTACTCTGGCTCGGCGTTGCACTGATCATCCTGAAACTGCTGGAGGTCAGCGTCTTCGCGACCCTGTCGTGGTGGTGGATTGCTGCCGTGATGGCACTGGCCATGTTCTGGTTCGAAGTCGTCGAACGACGTCTGGGCCTCGACAAGAAGAAGGCGTTCGACGAAATGGAAGCGCACAAGAAGAAGCGCATCAAGGATGCGCTGGAAGCGAACAAGGCGCGGCGCGGGGTGCGATAACACGCGTCGCTCGTGTACGCGATCGGCTACGCCGATCGCACGTGCACTCGCTCCGATACAGTTTGTTGGCTGCGCTCCGGAGCGGCCGCGCGCTTCGCCAAGGATTAGACCCATGCACTCCACCCCGCGGCGCACCACGCAGCGCGAGATGCGCCTTTCCCTCCTCGCCGGGCGAGGAGGGCGAAGGGAGGAGTGCTTCATCCCTCCCGCGTGGCGGGAGGGCAGGGTGGGTGCCGTGCTGTGGTAGTCGGC
Organism: uncultured beta proteobacterium; assembly: GCA_963791235.1. Classification (GTDB taxonomy): domain Bacteria; phylum Pseudomonadota; class Gammaproteobacteria; order Burkholderiales; family Burkholderiaceae_F; genus JALORV01. Next base: position 1,027,146 of record CAWBRW010000029.1, read on the forward strand.
GGAGCGCGCGGCCGCTCCGGAGCGCAGCCGACTGATTTGCCGTTTCGGTCCGAGTGCACGTGCGACCGCAAAGCGGTCGCGTACATGTGGACCGCCGCTAAAACAACTTCTCGTCCGTGATCGCGCCCTTGCTGGCCGTCGAAGCCAGCTTGGCGAACTTGGCGAGCACGCCCTTGGTGTAGCGCGGCGCGGGCTGTTTCCAGGCGGCACGACGCCGACCGATCTCCGCGTCGTCGACGTTCAACTGCAGCAGCAACTTGCGCGCGTCGATCGTGATCGAATCGCCTTCGCGGATCAGCGCAATCGTGCCGCCGACATAGGCCTCCGGCGCGACGTGCCCGACGACCATGCCCCAGGTGCCGCCAGAGAAGCGCCCATCGGTGATGAGCCCGACGCTTTCGCCGAGGCCCTTGCCGATCAGTGCCGAGGTGGGCGAAAGCATTTCGCGCATGCCCGGCCCGCCCTTCGGCCCCTCGTAGCGGATCACGAGCACGTCGCCCGGCTTGATCCGGTCGGCAAGTATCGCTTCCATCGCGTCGTCCTCAGAGTCGAATACGCGCGCCGGCCCGGTGATCGACGGGTTCTTCAGGCCGGTGATCTTGGCGACGCAGCCTTCGGGCGAGAGATTGCCTTTCAGGATCGCAAGATGTCCCTGGGCGTACATTGGCTTGGAAAAGAGCCGGATCACATCCTGGTCGGCCCGCGGCTCGGCCGGAATGTCCGCTAGCATCTGCGCCATCGTTTTGCCGGTGATCGTCATGCAATCGCCGTGCAGAAGGCCATTCGCAAGCAGGATCTTCAGCACCTGCGGGATGCCGCCGGCGGTGTGCAGGTCGGTCGCGACATACTTGCCCGAGGGTTTCAGGTCGCACAGCACCGGAACTTTGAGGCGAACGCGCTCGAAGTCGTCGATGGTCCAGGCAATGCCTGCCGAGTGCGCGATCGCCAGGTAATGCAGCACCGCGTTGGTACTCCCGCCGACAGCCATGATGAGGCTCACGGCATTCTCGATCGACTCGCGCGTGATGATGTCGCTCGGTCGCAGGTTGTTCTTGACCGCATCGACCAGAACGCGTGCAGCCTCGCGCGTGCTCTCGACTTTCTCGTCGTCCGGGTTCGCCTGCGTCGATGAATACAGCAGGCTCATGCCGAGCGCCTCGAACGACGAACTCATCGTGTTCGCGGTGTACATGCCGCCGCAGGAACCCGAGCCCGGAATGCAGCGCCGCTCGATTTCCTTGAAGTCGGTGGCGTCCAGGCGACCGGCAGTGAATTCGCCGACCGCCTCGAACGCCGAGACGATGGTCAGGTCCTTGTCCTTGTAACGGCCTGGCTTGACCGTGCCACCGTACACGTAGATTGAGGGCACGTTGCAGCGGGCGATGCCCATCATGCCGCCCGGCATGTTCTTGTCGCAGCCACCAATGACGATGACGCCGTCCATCCACTGGCCGTTCACGCAGGTCTCGACGCAGTCGGCAATCACCTCGCGCGACACCAGCGAGTACTTCATCCCCTCGGTGCCCATGCCAATGCCGTCGGAGATCGTCGGCGTACCGAATACCTGCGAGTTGGCCTTGCAGGAGGCGATTTCCTCGATTGCTGCATCGGCGAGTTTCTGCAGGCCGGAGTTGCAGGGCGTGATCGTCGAATGGCCATTGGCCACACCGATCATCGGCTTGTCGAAGTCCTCGTCCTTGTAGCCCATCGCGTAGTACATCGCGCGATTCGCTGAGCGGGCGACGCCCTGGGTCACGTGCTTCGATCGTTCGTTGTTCGGCATGGGGTGCGGTGCGGCAGGAAGGATGGGACGGCGAACAGGCAATAATAGGCCAAGGCTTCGTCCGGAGCCGCCCTGCCGCAGAGAGTGCAGCTTGCCCACCGTCCACCACTTCGATCCCGTCGCCTTTTCCCTCGGCCCGCTTACCGTCCGCTGGTACGGGCTGATGTACCTGATCGGGTTCGCGCTCTTCCTCATCCTGGGCAAACTGCGCTCGCGCGACACCTGGCGCGGCATGAGCTCGCAGGACGTCGACGACCTGTTGTTCTACGGCATGATCGGCGTCATCGTCGGTGGGCGCCTTGGGCACGTGATCTTCTACGGGCCGCTGTCGCACTACCTGGCGAACCCGCTCGAGATCTTCGCGGTATGGAAAGGCGGCATGGCATCACACGGCGGCATTCTTGGCGTGATCGTGGCGATGTGGTGGTTCGCGCGCAGTCGCAAGAAATCGTTCCTCACCGTGGCCGACTTCGTCGTGCCGCTGGTGCCGCTGGGACTCGGCGCCGGGCGCATCGGCAATTACATCAACGGCGAGCTGTGGGGCCGGGTGGCCGACCCGGCGCTGCCGTGGGCGATGATCTTCCCGCAGGCGGGCGACAACCTGCCGCGCCATCCGTCGCAGCTCTACCAGTTCGCGCTCGAAGGGCTGCTGCTGTTCGCGATCCTGTGGCTGTACTCGCGCAAGCCTCGACCCGCCGGCACCGCCGGCAGCCTGTTCCTGATCGGCTACGGCGTGCTGCGCATCATCGGCGAGGTTTTCCGCGAGCCGGAAGCACTGTACGGCGCCATGCCGCTGGGGCTGTCGGCGGGGCAGTGGCTGTCCGTGCCGATGGTGCTGATCGGCATGGCCTGCTTTGCCTACTTCTGGCGACGACCCGCTCGCCGCTGAGCCAGCGGCACGGCAATGAGCTGAGCGATGACCCTGGTCCACTCCATTCGCGACGCCGCCCAGCGGCTGATCGCCCAGCGCGATCTGGACGCTCTGCTGCGCACCTGCCGCCACCTGGTGTCGGCCCGCGGAGAGGCGAACAGCGCCGGCCTGGCGGCACAGGTGATCGACCACTACCGCAAGCTGCCTGAAGCTGCTCACTTGAGTTTCTTCGAAGCGCTGGCCGCTGGTTTCAATCCGGACCCGATCGAGGTGCTGGCGTCTGCAAAGCGCTATGCCGAGTCGCAGCACGCGGAGGCGCTGGTGGAACTGATGTCCGTCTCCGAACCTCCGCGCCAGGAACTGCTGCGCCGCGTCAACCGGGCGCCCGGCGGGACGGCCGCGATCGTGCAGATGCGGCGCGCCCTGCTGCGCGCGCTGGAATCGCATCCGCAACTCGGGGCAGTGGAAGCGGACCTCTTCCATTTGTTGTCGTCCTGGTTCAACCCCGGATTTCTCGAAATGCAGCAGGTCGACTGGACGTCACCGGCACGGCTGCTCGAGAAGATCATCCAGCACGAGGCCGTGCATGCGATCGATGGTTGGGACGACCTGCGTCGCCGGTTGCAGCCTGACCGCCGCTGCTTTGCGTTCTTCCATCCGCAGCTGCCGGGCGAACCGCTGATCTTCGTCGAAGTCGCGCTGCTCGATACCATCCCTCAGGCGATTGGCCCGTTGATCGAGAAGAATTCCACGCCAAGTGACGCGCATCGATTCAAGGTGGCTGCCTTCTACTCGATCAGCAATTGCCAGCCGGGCCTGCGCGGTGTCTCTCTGGGCAACTTCCTGATCAAGCGGGTGGCCGAGCGGCTGCAGGCCGAGATTCCTTCGATCAAGATCTTCTGCACGCTTTCGCCGCTGCCGGGCTTCACGCGATGGCTCGATGCCGACCAGGCTGTCATGCATGCCCGCCTGCGCGCGCCGTTGCGTGAGCAGTGGCAGGCGGCACGTGAAGAACTCAAGCTGGGCGAGGAGCGCATCGCAGACCGGCTGGAACCGCACTGGCACCCCGAGAAAGCCTCGGAGCAGGAGCGCGCCGCGCTTCTGACCCTGGCGTCGATCTACCTGACCGAGGCGTCGCCGACGCGCGACGGCGATGCGGTGGCGAAGTTCCACCTTGGCAACGGCGCGCGCCTGCAGCGCATCAACTGGGCGGCCGATCTGTCGCGAAATGGACTGAAGCAGTCCTGTGGCCTGATGGTCAACTACCTGTACGACCTTGCACGCGTCGAGGAGTATCACGAGCGTTTCCTTGATGGCAAGGTCGTGCACGCGCAGGCCGTGGCGCGGCTGGCATGATATCGACCAAGGCCGTCAGCAGAACGGCCTCGACGTTCGCACCTTCACCCTTGCAGCGAGGAGACAACCAGTGATGAAACCTTTCAGTGCAGCGCTCGCGGCCGTGATCGCGCTGATCGGCGGTGCGGCACAGGCGCAGACCGCTTGGCCCGCCAAGCCGATTACCCTCATCGTTCCCTTCCCGCCGGGGGGTGGGACCGACGCCTTCGCGCGGCCGCTCTCAGCGCAACTGTCGAAGCAGCTCGGGCGTCAGGTCATCATCGACAACCGCGGCGGAGCCGGGGGTACCGTCGGTGCGTCGATAGCGGCGAAAGCGGCACCGGACGGCTACACGTTCTTCGTCGGCGCCGTGCACCACGCGATCGCGCCGAGTTTCTATCCGAAGCTCGACTACAACATCGAGACCGATCTCATTCCGCTGACGGTGATCGCCAATCCGCCACAGATCATCGTCATCAATCCGAGCCGGGTGAAGGCGGAGGACTACAAGTCCTTCATGGTGCTGCTGCAGGCCAGCCCGGGCAAGCTCAACTATGCGTCGGCCGGCAACGGCACGTCGCACCACCTGGCTGGCGAGCTCTTCAAGCAGCAGAGCAAGACCTTCATCGTGCACATCCCGTACCGTGGCGCGGGGCCGGCCCTGCAGGACCTGATTGCCGGGAATGTCGACATGATGTTCGACGGGCTGGGGTCGTCGGCGCAGCACATACGTGCCGGTCGCATCAAGGCGATGGCCGTGGCGTCGCCGAAGCGTTCGCCGGCGTTTCCGAATGTGCCGACCACCGCCGAAGTCGGTCTGCCCGACTACGTTGTGTCCACGTGGTACGGCATCTGGGGTGTCAAGGGAACGCCGAAGGACATCCTCGACCGCATGCATGCCGAGGTCGTCAAGGCTGTGGGCTCGGCCGAGCTCAAGGATATCTGGGCCAGCAACGGCTCCGATACCGCGACGATGTCGCAGCAGGACTTCGCACGTTTCCTGAACAGCGAGATCAAGCGCTGGGCGCAGGTGACGAAGTCCTCCGGCGCGAAGCTCGACTGATCGGAGACGACGTGCCCGACGGGATCGTCAATGTCGCGGCCACGGGCGAGCTGGCGACTGTCACGCTCGATTCGCCGGGCAAACTGAATGCCATCAGCGAATCGATGTGGCAGGCGCTGGCCCGCACTTTCGCGGCCCTGTCCGAACAGTCGCAACTGCGAGCGGTCGTGATTCGTGGCGCGGGCCACAACTTCGCAGCTGGCGCGGATATCGACGAATTCGAGCGTGTCCGCGGCGACGCGGCGAGCGGGCGTCGCTATCACCTCGAGACGATCGCCAATGCGCTCGATGCGATCAGCGACTGTCGTGTTCCGGTCGTCGCTGCAATCGAAGGAGTGTGCGTGGGTGGCGGCCTCGAAGTGGCCGTCGCCTGCGACCTGCGCATCGCGGCCGACAGCGCCCGCATCGGTGCGCCGGTGGGGCGCATCGGCTTTCCACTGGCGCTGCCTGAACTGGGACCGCTGATTCGGCTCGTCGGCCCGGGCGTCGCCTCCGAACTGCTGCTCGAGGGCCGGCTGCTGGACGCCGCTGAGGCGGCGGCACGCGGCCTCGTCACCCGCGCCGTGGCGGCGGAACGGTTCGAGGACGAGGTGCATCACTGCCTGACGCGGATCGCGGCCGGCTCGCCGCGCGCCGCGCGCGAGAACAAGGCGAACATCCGGCAACTGGCGGCGAGCGCCGGCCGTTACACCGAACACGAACTCGATGAGAGTTTTGGTTTTCTCGAGTCCGAGGACTATCGCGAGGGCGTCGCCGCGTTCGTCGGCAAGCGGCCTGCGCGGTTCACCGGGCGCTAGAAGACGCAAGCGCGCGTTAGCGTTCCTCACTTGGCCTGCATCATGGGATCCACGACAAACGCCAACTTCTATGCGCTGATCGAGCAGCGTTTTCCCACCGATCTCGACTCAACCTGCATCGAAACGGCCGACGGGTTGACGTACAGCTGGGGCGATTTGCATCACGCCAGCGGCCGGATCGCCAACTGGCTCGCGTCGCTCCAGCTGCCGGCTGGCGCGCGCGTTGCCGTGCAGGTGGAAAAGTCGCCCGAGTGCCTGATGCTTTACCTCGCGACGCTGCGCGCCGGGCTCGTTTACCTGCCACTTAACACCGCCTACCAGAAATCCGAGATCGAGTACTTCCTCGCCGACGCGCAGCCGGACGTGGTGGTCTGCACGCCGGCGCGCCTGGGAGAGATCGCCCCGCTGGCGAAGCGGGCGAAATGCCGACAGGTGCACACGCTGGGTGAGGCGCGCGAAGGTTCGCTGTTGCAGTCCGCGGCGCCCCATTCGGACGCGTTCGAGACTCGATGGTCGCAGCCGGAAGACCTCGCCGCGATCCTTTACACGTCGGGCACGACCGGGCGCAGCAAGGGTGCGATGCTGTCGCACGCCAACCTCGCGTCCAATGCGCTGACGCTGGACGAGTTCTGGGGGTTCGCCGCCGAACGGGCAGCCGGCCGGCAGGACGTGCTGCTGCACGCGCTGCCGCTCTTCCACGTGCATGGGCTCTTCGTTGCGGCTCACGCGGCGCTGCTGGCGGGCGCGAAAATGCTGCTGCTGGCGAAGTTCGATGTCGCGCAGGTGTTGGACCGGTTGCCGCGCTCAACTGTGTTCATGGGCGTGCCGACCTACTACACGCGCCTGCTGGCCGAGCCGTCGTTTGACCGCGCTCGCTGCGTGAACATGCGGCTCTTCATCTCCGGCTCGGCCCCGTTGCTGGCGGAAACGCATCGCGACTTCGAACAGCGCACGGGGCACCGCATCCTCGAACGCTACGGCATGTCGGAGACCGTCATGCTGGTGTCCAACCCGTATTTCGCCGACCAGGGCGAACGCATCGCCGGCACCGTCGGCTTGCCGCTGCCCGGCGTCGGCGTACGGGTGGTGCGGGATGACGGCACGCCGTGTCCAGTCGGCGAGGTCGGCCAGGTGCAGGTGCGGGGCTCCAACGTTTTCTCGGGCTACTGGCGCATGCCGGAGAAGACCAAGGAGGAGTTCACTGCAGATGGCTGGTTCAGGACCGGGGATGTCGGGCACTTCGGCGGCGCCGGGGTTCCCGACCGCTACCTGACTCTCATCGGCCGCTCCAAGGACCTCATCATTTCCGGCGGCTACAACGTCTATCCCAAGGAGATCGAGGGCTACATCGACGAGATGCCGAACGTCGTGGAGTCCGCGGTGATCGGACTGCCGCACCCCGACTTCGGCGAGGCTGTGGCTGCCGTGGTCGTGACCCGTCGCGCCGGTGCACTTGACGCGACGGCGGTCATCGACGGACTGAAGGGGCGCATTGCCAATTACAAGGTGCCCAAGCGCGTCTTCGTCGTCGAAGACCTGCCGCGCAACACGATGGGCAAGGTGCAGAAGAACGTGCTGCGCGACCGCTACAAGTGCACGTTCACGCCACCATCGCGACCATCGGCCTGAACTCCGGCGCACGCCGGAGTTCCATGAGCGGCACCGCCAGAACCGCTTCGACGAAGCCGGTCTTGCCATTGGTGTAGGCATCGCGGTCGAAGCGGAAACGTGCGGCCAGTCGCCGCTTCAGCTCGGCGTAGCGCTTTGACAGCCACGCGTCGCAGCGCAGCGAGTCGCGGAACTTCAGGTACCGCTTCCAGTACAGGCCGTTGACCTCGACCACGTGCACGTGATGCGTACGGATGCCGCGCACGACTCGCTTGAAGAACCGCCGATCAGGCAGCGCGCGCTCGTATTCCGGGATGTACTCGTAGCCGTAGACGCTTAGCCGGTCGCAGTGGCGCTCGAATTCGTCGAGCGAACGCACGCCGACCAGCATGTCGATGATCGGTTTCGCGGCTAGCCCGGGCACCGATGTGCTGCCGATGTGTTCGATCTGCGGATGGAGGTCATTGAGGGCAATGTGGATCAGTTGGCTTTCGATGCGGAAACGGGCAGGCCAGGCGGCGTCGTAAGGCACGACGGTGATCGGATCGGTCATGGGGGTCTCCAGGATGTCTTGGGCAGGAGCGCAGCTCGGGCTGAGCTGCGACGGGTCACTGCTGTGGGACAGAGGCCTGGGCCGGCAGACTGCCTATGGAAAACGCGGTTATCTGCGCGATGGACGGCACAAACGCGACGGTGGCAAGGAAGCGGGTTGTGATCATCTCGGTCTCCCTGGGATCATGGGTCTGCGACGAGTTGCCGCAGCGCATGACCGCCAATGTAGGAGGGGCCGGGAACCGTGGCAGCCGCCTATTGAGTCCGCGCAATCCGGAATATTCGACAGCCAGGCGCTCAAGGCGACGGAACGGGGCCGTTTGGTCCGATCTGCGAGCGGGCCCTGACGGGCCTGTGAGGCCCAATGAAGCGCTACCAGCGCGCCGGCGGCTTGCGATGGATGGTGATCGTGCGGTTCTCGATCGTTACGTAGCCGCCGATCGTCAGGTCCTTGAAAATGCGGCTGATCATGTCGCGCGAGGCTCCGACCCGGTCGGCGATGTCCTGCTGCGTCATGCGCTCCGGCACCACCAGCTTGCCGCCTTCTTCCTTTGCGAGCGACAGCAGCAGCCGTGCCACCCGGCCGTAAACATCCATCAGCGCAAGGTTCTTGACGTTGTCGGTCGCGATGCGCGCACGGTCGATCAGCGTCGAGATCAGCGCCATCGCGATGTCGGGATTTGCGCTGATCGCGCTGCGCAGTTCATCGCGGGTGACGACAGAACAGGAAGTCGGCTCGAGCGTCATCACCGAAGCCGAACGCGGTCGCCCGTCGAGCGCCATTTCGCCGACGTAGTCGCCTGGCCCGTAGATGTCGAGGACCATCTCACGGCCTTCGTCGTCGGAGACGTAGACCTTGACCTTGCCGGAGAGGATCACGAACAGGCTGTCGCCGCGGTCGCCCTCGTTGATGATGACCGCGTTCTTCGGAAACGTCCGCACCTGGCCGCGCGTCGCCAGTTCGCGCACCATCGGATCGCCGATTTCGCTGATCGCCTGCTCGCTCGCTGTCATTGGGGGCCTGCTGCGTCTTGTTGTCGCGCCATTATGCGGCGCGCCGCCGGGGCGGGGAAGCGGCCGGGCTAGTACGCCTTGACGCCTTTGTACGCCATGTAACCGGCCAGCAGGAACAGCAGGATCGCGAAGATGCGCTTCAACGGCCGGGTATTGAGCGAGTGAGCCACACGCGCGCCGAGTGGCGCCGTCAGCACACTCGCGGCCGCGATCGCGAGCAGCGCCGGCAGGTAGACGAAGCCCACGGTGCCCTCGGGTAGTGCCGGAACGCCGCGCCCGGCCAGGATGTAGCCGATCGTGCCGGCCGCGGCGATGGGGAAACCGAGTGCAGCGGAGGTCGCGACCGCGTTGTGGATCTTCACGTTGTTCCAGACCATGAACGGCACCGAGATGAATCCTCCTCCTGCGCCGACGAGGCTGGATATGAGACCGATCGCCCCGCCCGCGCCGAACATGCCGGCACCCTTCGGCAACTGGCGCGTCGGTCGCGGCTTGCGGTCGAACAGCATCTGCACCGCTGAGAAGCCGACGAAGGTCGCGAAGACAACCGACAGCCAGAACGTCGGCAGCCGGCCGGCGATCTGTGCGCCGATCAGCGAGCCGACCAGGATTCCCGGCGCCAGTAGCCAGACGACGGGCCATATCACTGCGCCGCGTTGGTGGTGCGCCCGCACCGACGACAGCGAAGTGAACAGGATCGTGGCGAGCGACGTGGCAATGGCCATGTGCACGATGTGTTCAAGCGGGTAACCGCGCCAGGTGAAGAGCAGCGTCAGGAACGGCACCATCAACATGCCGCCGCCGATGCCGAGCAGGCCGGCCGCGAAACCGGTGAATGAGCCGAGCAGCAGCAGCGCAAGGATGAAGACCGGTTCCATCAGTTGCGCTCCTTCAGCAGCTTGCGCGTGATGAAGGTCCACTCGCCGGCCGATACCGGGGTGATTGAAAGCCGGTTGCCGCGGCGCAGTACCGCCATTTCCGCCAGTGCTGCATGTTCGCGCAGCTCGGTGAGCGTGATCAGGCGGGTCCTTTTCAGCGCCCGGATGTCGACCAGCTGCCAGCGCGGCGCCTCGCGCTTCGACGCCGCATCGTAGTAAGGGCTCTTGCGGTCGAACTGCGTCGGATCCGGATGGACTTTGCTGGCGACTTCTGCGAGTCCGGCGATGCCAGGCTCCGCGCAGCTCGAGTGGTAGAACAGCACGCCATCGCCGATGCGCATCTGGTCACGCATGAAGTTGCGAGCCTGGTAATTGCGCACGCCGGTCCATGGGACGGTCTGGGCGGGCATGGCCAGCGCGTCGTCGATCGAGCACTCGTCCGGCTCGGACTTCATCAGCCAGTAGTTCATGGACCAGGCGGAGGCAGGGTGAGGCAGTGACAGCGCGGCGACCGAAAAAAGGCCCCGCGGCAGCGCGCTTGTCGTCGCGCGCTAGCCGCATGGGCCCTGGTTAAATCCCCGCCTGTGCCGCCCGGCCGGATGTCCTGAACCATGGGTTCAGGGTGGTCGCTGTCCGCGTCGTTTAGGTTCAGCAAACGCGTGCCGATCGCACCACGACGCGAGTCCAGCAACCTTGCGCAAAGCGCATCGGTTCAAGGAACTAACGACCTTTGCGCGAGCACCGCAGGGAAACTTGTTCTGCCTCCGCGCCGATCGGTGCGCGTCAGCAGGTATTCGAACGAATTGTAGCGCCGCGTCCGCCCGCCTGAGGCGACGAAGTGACGGCTAGAACAGTTTTTCTTGCGGCAGCAACGCATCCTCGCACGTCTGCAGCATGTCACGCACGCGGCGCCGGACGTCACCGAGCTCGATGCCATCGGAGCTGCGCGCCGAGAAGAGCTCATGGGCGATCTGCAGAGCCGCCATGACGGCAATGCGGTCCGCGCCCATCACTTTGCCCGCAGTGCGGATCGCCTGCATCTTGCCGTCGACGTAGGCGGCACACTTGAGCAGGGCGTCCTTTTCCTCTGGCGTGCAGGCCAGGCGATATTCACGCTCGAGGATCGTGACGGTCAGGTGTTCCATGGCGCATTGCTCGGGGTTGATGGCGTGGGCAGTCGTTCCATCAGTCCATCGAGGCGGCGGCTCGCTTCGTCAACGCGCACGCGCATCGCCTCGAGCTCGCCCGTGGCGGTCGCCAGCTGCGCCCGCAACTGCTGGTTCTCCGCGCGCAGCGACTGCACGAGGCGCGCAAGTTCGGCGACCTTGGCGGCGAGCTGATCGAATTCTTCAAGCATCCAGGAATCGTAGCATCGCGCTTTGGGGCCGATCCTTTGGAGTGCGGCCGCGCCCGCCGTCTTTCCTGGGCTAGACTGCCAGCCGCCAATGGTGCCGAAGGATGATGCCTTCGGTGAAACGGGAAACAGGAGGCGTGTGACGGTGCGCGCCAACCTGTGCTGCCCCCGCAACGGTAAGCAGGTGCGCATTGCGCACGCTTCGCACAGGCCACTGCGTCGAACACCACGCGGGAAGGCGCGAGGCAAAACCTGCAGCCCGGAGACCGGCCCTTGGCAGGAGGACGAGCCGCGGGGTGCCGGCCAGCCGGACGCCGCAGCGCGTTTCCAGCTCAGCCCCACTCCCGTTCGTTCACGTACGGACCATTGCCGGCGGAGGGCCGGCGTACGGGAGATCCCATGGTTCACGTCCCTGCCCACGCCGGCCGCCTGGCCGCGGCGGGCGCGGCTGTGCTCATTGCGATGCCGCTGCAAGCGCAGCAATCCGCCGAACTGCCCCCGACTGTCATCACGCCGTCGCGTGTTGCGCAGTCGATCGACGACGCGCTGCCTGCGACGTCGGTGATCACCCGCGGCGACATCGACCGCTGGCAGGCCGTCGATCTCGTCTCCATCCTGAGTCGCGAAACCGGCGTGCAGTTCGCGCAGGCAGGCGGTCGCGGAGCGGCTTCGTCGCTGTTTCTCCGCGGTTCCGGCACATCGCAGGTACTGGTGCTCGTTGACGGCGTGCGGCTGAATGCCGGCACCAGTGGTGCTGCGGCGGTCGGCGGTATTGCGCTCGACGCCATAGACCGGATCGAGATCGTCCGCGGCAATCTCTCAAGCCTGTATGGCTCCTCCGCGGTGGGCGGCGTGGTGCAGATATTCACGCGCGCCGGCAGCGAACGCGGTGTATCGGTCAGTGCCGAGGCCGGCCAGGGCCGCACGATGAATGGCCGGGTGAGCGCAGGCACGGACACCGGGTCCACGCGACTGGGTGGAGCGTTGGGGGGCGGGACGACCGCGGCGTTCTCCGCAATCAACCCGGCACGCGTGGTCCCGAGCGCGTTCACACCCGGCGCGAATCCGGACATCGACGGTAACGACTACCTGTCGGCCTCGCTGGGGGCCACTTACCGTGAAGGCGACTCGCTTGCGGCCGTCAACGGCTGGTTCAATCGCAATCGCACCGAGTTCGACAGCACGGCCGATGGGCCTTCTGCCACGCACCTCGAGAAGTCCCAGCTTGCGGCCGCCAACGCGCTTGCGCGCACGGTAGTGACGCCGGGCTGGGCGACCCAACTGGCGCTCGGCGCGAGCAGCGATCGCAGTAGCAACGTCATCAGTGATCCGCTGTCGTTCAACAACGGGGAGTTCAATTCCGGCAACTTCGCCGTGACCTGGACCAATGAGATTGACCTGACACGCGCGGTCCGCGCGCAGATCGGCGCCGAGTATCTGCGGCAGGCGGGCGATTCGACTTCGTACGACGCGAGTTTCAGCGGCCAGTCACAGCGCTACGCAAGATCAGTCGGCAGTGCCTGGTTGGGGGCCAACGGCAACTGGGGGGCACACCAGTTCCAACTCAACGTGCGCCACGATAGCTATTCGGATGTCGACAGCGCCACCACCGGGTTGGCGGCATATGGCTTGAAGCTCAACCAGGAATGGCGCGCGACGGCGCAGCTGTCGAACGCGTTTCGGGCACCGAGCTTCAATGACCTCTACTTCCCGTACTTCGGCAACCCGGAGCTCGATCCTGAACGCGCCGCCAGTGGCGAACTGGGCCTGCAGTTCGTCGGGCCGGCGGCCACGCTGCGCGCAGCGGTCTACCGGACCGACACGAAGGACCTCATCGTTTATGACCCGGCAAGTTCGCGCGCACAGAACATCGAAGAGGCGCGAGTCACAGGGCTCGAACTCGGCGGCACCTGGCGCAGCGGCGCCTGGCTGCTGGGAGCCAATGGCACCGTCCTGCGCGCCGTCAATGACCAGACGGGCGAGCGCCTGCTGCGGCGCGCACCATGGATCGTCAACGCCTCGGCGAGCCTCGACCCGGGTGCATGGAGTGTGGGGGTCGAGATCTCGGTCGTCGGCCCGCGTGACGACCTGGACATCAACACGTTCGAGCGCGTGCAACTGGCGACTTACACGTTGGTGCGCGCGGTGGCCGCATGGAAGGCGCTCCCGGAGGTGACATTGCGCGCCCGCATTGAAAACCTGTTCGATGCGGAGTACGAGACGATCAGTGGCTACAACGTGGCGCCGCGCATTGCGATGCTCGGTGTCGATCTGCGGTTCTGATATGCGGGCAGGAGGTCCCACCGCGATCCTCGCTCTGGCCGTGGCTGCTGGTGCGAGCCTGGTGGCGGCGCTTGCTGTCGGCAGCGTGCCCCTGCCGTTGCGCGAACTGATCGGCGCGGCGCTCGGGTCCACGTCGGCAGGCGCGGACATCGTGCTCGGCCTGCGGGCGCCGCGCGCGTTGTCGGGGTTCGCAGTCGGCGCGACGCTGGCCCTGTCCGGTGCCTTGCTGCAGGCGCTCCTGCGCAACCCGCTGGCCGATCCGTACGTGCTCGGAATATCCGGTGGCGCCGCGGTGGCCGCCCTGGCTGCGCTCGCGCTGGGGCTCGGCGTGGTCGCGGTCCAGGCTTCGGCGATCGTCGGCGCGTTGCTGACGCTGGCGATCCTGTTCGTGCTGGCGCGGCGGTCGCTTTATTCGACCGACATGAGTGGCGGCGAGCAGGCGGCCGGTTCGGTACTGCTCACCGGAGTGATGCTCGCGTCCTTTGCGGCAGCGCTGATGAGCCTGGTCCTGGCGCTCGCACCCGATGGCCGCTTGCGCTCGATGATGTTCTGGCTGCTGGGCGACCTTTCCGGCGCTACCGATCCGTGGCCTGCGGTGTTGGCTCTGGTGCTGGCCATCGCGCTGCTGCTGTTCGCGCGGGGCCATGCGCGATCGCTGAATCTGATGCTGCGCGGCGACCTGCAGGCCTACACGCAGGGCGTGCGGGTCGACGTTACGCGTCGACAACTGGTGCTGATCGCCGCCTTCGCGACGGCGAGCGCGGTCACGCTCGGTGGGGCCGTGGGTTTTGTCGGCTTCGTCGCCCCGCATCTGGTGCGCATGTGGATCGGCAACGATCAGCGCGTGGTGCTGCCGGCCTCGATGCTGCTCGGCGGCACGCTCGTCGTCGTGGCCGACACGGTTGCACGAACGGCCTTCGCACCGCTGCAATTGCCGGTCGGGGTGCTGACCGCGCTGATCGGCGTCCCGGTGTTTCTCTGGTTCCTGGGGCGACGCTGATGGAACGCCGGCTGCTGGAACTCGTCGACGTCACGCTGCGGACACCGCAACGCGTGCTCGTCGATGGGCTCAGCGTGACGATCGCGACGGGCGAGCGTTGGGCGGTGCTGGGACCCAATGGGGCCGGCAAGTCGACCCTGCTTGCCACGATCGCCGGAGCGCGTCCGGTCGACGCGGGCGCGGTTCGGCTCGGTGGGCGCGACGTGCACACGCTCCCGGCTGATGTCCTGGCGCGTGAGCGTGCCCTGCTGACCGATCGCTGGGTCGACCCCTTCGCCTGCTCGGCGCTGGACACTGTATTGACGGCACGCTATGTCTTCCGCGACGAAGTCGGCGCGGAGGCCAAGGCGCGCCGATGGCTGGCAAGCCTGGACTGCGAGGCACTCGCCGACCGCGATGTGCGACGCCTCTCGCGCGGCGAACGGCAGCGCGTGGGCATCGCCACTGCACTCGCGCAGGAAACACCGCTGGTGCTCTATGACGAGCCGACCGCGCACCAGGATCCGCGCCATCAGGCGCTGGTGATCAGCGAGTTGACTGCGCTGTCCGGCCGGGCGCAGGTGGCGAGCCTGCACGATCTGAATGCCGCCGCGCGCTTCGCAACGCACGCGTTGATGCTGTGGGGTGACGGTCGCACGCTGGGCGGGCCGGCCGAGGATGTATTGACGCCGGCAGTCCTTTCCGGTCTCTTCGGGACGCCGATTTCGCGTATCGAGACCGGTGGAGAGGCGTTCTTCCACGTCCACCGGCACGCCGCGTGACACCGTGCAGGGGCTTGCCTAGACTGCCGCGATGCCCATCATCCTGATCGCCAATCCCAAGGGCGGCGTCGGCAAGAGCACGACGGCCACCAATCTTGCCGGTTACTTCGCGCGCCGTGGACACGCGACGATGCTCGGTGATCTGGATCGCCAGCAGTCTGCGCAGGCCTGGCTCGGCATCCGCCCGAGAGTTCTGCCGCGCATCCAGTCATGGGACCGTTCCGACGACAAGGTGGCGCGCCCGCCCAAGGGAATCACGCATGTCGTGCTCGATACGCCGGCGGGCCTGCATGGCCATGCGCTCAAGGACGCGCTGAAGCTGGCCGATCGGGTCATCATCCCGGTGCAGCCGTCGCTGTTCGACATCTATGCGACGCAGACTTTCCTCGGCAAGCTCGCTGAGCGCGGCGTGCTGAAGGACGACGGGCGAGTCGGTGTCCTCGGCATGCGCGTGGACGCACGCACGCGCGCCGCCGAGCAATTGCAGCGCTTTGTCGAGCACCTGGAGATTCCGGTGCTTGGCTTCCTGCGCGACACGCAGAACTACGTGCAGCTGGCGGCGCACGGCCTGACGCTGTGGGATGTGGCCCCCGGTCGCGTCGAGCGCGACCTCGAGCAGTGGGGGAGCGTGCTCGAGTGGGTCGAGCGCGGGTCGTGACCTATTTCGGCGTGACCGCGTATTCCCGCAGCGCGACCGTCGTCGACTTGCTTTCGCCCTTCAGGTAAAGCGGCACGTGCACGATGACGCGCTCGGTGGCGGGCACCGTGAACTCCACGGTTTCGTTGAACTTGCCGCTGCCGGCGGCCACGGTAGCGAGCCTGTTCGCCAGCATCGCGCCCTTCGAATCCTGCACGACGATGCCGATCGCGCCGCCCGGGTCCGGCACGCGGTAGGTGCCGCCGATCACGAGCTTGACGGTATCTCCCGCCTTCAGACTGTCGCCGTCGGGCTTGACGTCAACGATCTTGATTTCCCGATCGGGAGGAGGTGCCGGTGGAGCAGTCGGCGCATCGGCGGCGGCCGGTGCGGTGGGCGCGTCCTCCTTCTTGCTGCAGCCCATCAGCGCCAAGATGGTCGCGACGGCGACCACCACGACGGCTTGCACCGAGATCCGACGCCTACATGAATTCATGTGTCCCTCTGTCATTTCTGCAGCCCTGCAATTTACTAGATGCCGACGCGGCGGGTCCGCTCAATTGCCGCGCAGAGCACCTCGATTTCCCCGGGCAGGCGCGGCCCGTGCCGGTTCATGCGATCGGCGTTCAGGGTGTAAAGCTGGCCATGGCGCGTTGCTGAGAGCGTCGGAAAGCGGTGCCAGAGGCTGAGTGCTTCGCTCGGGTTGCCACCGGGCTCGGCGGTGATGATCGCCTGCGGATCGGCCGCAATCACGGCCTCGATCGATACCTGGGGGGCGATCGGTGCGAGATCGGCAAACACGTTGCGGCCGCCGCAGAGCGCGATTGCTTCGCTGATCACGTGCCGGCCGGACAGCGTCATCAGGGGCTGGGCCCACACCTGATAGAAGACGCGCACCTCGCTCCGATTCGCGTACTGCGCGCGCAGCGACGCGATCTTCGCGTTGAAGGCGTCCGCGGCCGACATGCCATCGCGCCCGGTCAGCGTGCCGAGTCGCCTCATCGACCGGGCGACGTCATCCAGCGTGCGCGGCTCGCTGATGAACACCGGCACGCCGAGGCGCCGGATCGACGAAATCACGCCGGGCGGAAATCCGCTGCCCCAGAGTACGACGAGGTCGGGGCGCAGCGTCGCGATGCGTTCAAGGTCGACGCTGTGAGCGCGGGCTATCCGCGGGATGGTCCTTGCTTCCGGAGGGAAATCGGCGTGCTCCGTCGTCCCGACGATGTTGCCGCCGGCTCCGATCGCAAACAGCTGCTCGGTCGCGTGCGGTGCGAGGCTGACGATGCGCGTGGCGGGAACCGGCAGCGTGACGGTCGCGCCATCATCATCAATCGCGGTGACGACTGCCGATGCCCCCAGCGTGGTGGCCATCAGCACCAGCGTGGCCAGCGCCAGGGCCGAGCGGCGCAGCCGGATCACGGCCGCGCGGGGGTGGCCGCCGTCGCAGGCTCGGTCACGAAGCCGATCTTCAGCAACCCGGCCTGTTGCGCGGCCGCCAGCACGAAGGCGATGCGTTCATATCGAGTGGCCTTGTCCGCACGCAGGTGCACCTCCGGGGCTGATGACTGCCGGCCCGCCGCGGTGAGGCGCGCACGCAACTGATCATCGCCGACGACATCCGCATCCCAGTAGACCAGCCCGTCGGCATCGATCGACAGCTTGATGGTCGCGGGCGTGACCTCTGCCGCCGCTGCCGTCTCGTTTGGCAGGTCCAGCCTGATCGCGTACGACAGCAGCGGCGCCGTGATGATGAAGATCACCAGCAGCACCAGCATCACATCGACCAGCGGCGTGACGTTGATCTCGGCCATCGGCTGATGCGTGCCGCCGTGGCGTTCGAAGCCGCCGAAGGGCATCAGGTCTTTCCTGCCAGCCGCGAGCCGGTCGTCAGCGTGGCGTGCAGATCGTGCGCAAAGCCATCGAGTTGGCCGAGCACCATCCGGTTGGCACGTGTGAAGGCGTTGTAGGCCAGCACCGCGGGGATTGCCACCGCAAGGCCGAAGGCCGTCATGATGAGCGCCTCGCCGACCGGCCCTGCCACCTTGTCGATCGCGATCTGGCCCGACGCGGCTATGTTGAGCAGCGCCCGGTAGATGCCCCAGACCGTGCCGAACAGGCCCACGAAGGGGGCCGTGCTGCCGACCGAGGCGAGGATCGTCAGACCGGCTTCGAGTCGACCAGCTGTTTCGTTGATGCGCTGGCGCAGCGCGCGGGTGATGAGCTCGGAGCGGTCGATCTGCCCTGCCAGGCTGTTTTCTGCCGCCGGGTGAGTCGCCGCGTTTGCCGCGCCGACAGCGAGCGGCACGAACACTCCTTCGCTGTCGACCGGTTTCAGGCTGGCCACGGCGGCATCGATCGTCGGCGCGTTCCAGAACTTGTTGATCTCGCGCGAAGCGCGGCGCACGCGCAGCCAGCTCCACGTCTTCCACAGGATCAGGAACCAGCTCGCGACCGACATTGCCAGCAGCAGGTAGGCGGTGAAGCGGATAACGCCATCCGCCTGTTCCCAGAAGTGGGCCAATCCCAGGCCGTCGGCGATCATGAGAATCCGAGCACGTCGAACATGTCGAACAGGCCGCGTCGCTTGTCGGCGAGGAAGCGCGCGGCGCGCAGGCTGCCATTGGCATACGACTGGCGGCTGCCGGAACGATGCGTGATCTCGATGCGCTCACCGGCTCCGGCGAACATCACGGTATGGTCGCCGACGATGTCGCCACCGCGGATGGTCGCGAAGCCGATCGACCCGGTGCGCCGTTCGCCGGTATGTCCTTCGCGTGCGTACACCGCCAGTTCCGCGAGCGGCCGGCCGAGCGCACCGGCCACCATCTCGCCCATCTTCAGCGCCGTTCCCGACGGGGCGTCGACCTTGTGGCGGTGATGCGCCTCGATGATCTCGATGTCGTAGCCGTCATTGAGCATGCGGGTTGCAATCTCGACCAGCTTGAAGGTCGCGTTGACGCCGACGCTCATGTTCGGCGCAACGACGATTGCGATTTCCTCGGCCGCCGCTCGAATCGCACTCTTGCCGGCAGCGTCGAAGCCAGTCGTGCCGATCACCATCTTCACTCCCGCCGCGACGCATGCGTCAAGGTGGGCGAGTGTCGCTTCGGGCCGCGTGAAATCGATCAGTACATCGCTGCCGGTGAGCGTCGCCAGGTCCGACGCCACGCGCACGCCAGTCGAGCGACCGAGGGTCTCTGCGCAGTCGCGACCGAGCACGGCACTGCCCGGGCGATCCAGCGCCGCCGCGAGCGTGAGATCGTGCTGCGCGAGGGTGGCCTCGATCAGCATCTGTCCCATGCGACCGGAGGCGCCGGCAATTGCGACTTTCATGGATGAGGGTCGGTCCCGAGCTGTTGGCGAGCGCAATCGTTATTCGGGCGTCTGCGTGCCGGGAATGGTCTGCGAGCCCGGGCCCGGCGTCGACACGTCAGGCATCGGAGTCGCCGGCTGCTGTGTGGGTCGCGAAGTCCGCCGCGCCGTCGGTCCGAGGATCAGTGCATCGGCCTCGGCGTCCGAGGGCATCGGGTCGGCCGTGAACTTCTCCAGCCGGTTGTCCGCAAAGAGCAGCGTCAGGCGCCGGATCTGCACCTCTCCGCGGCGCGGGTTCAGGTAATAGATGTAGTCGACCCGGTCTTTGCGGAACTCGCTGGTCAGCAGCGGCGTACCCAGCATGAAACGAACCTGGTCGCGCGTCATGCCGATGCGCAGCTGGTCGACCATTTCCTTCGTCACGATGTTGCCCTGGTGCACATCCGGCCGATAGGGGCCCAGGAAAGTCGGCGCCCACGATAGCGCCGATGACATGCCACCCTTGACGCTGGAATTGACGCTGTACATCGACTCGCAGCCGGCAAGCGCCAGCGCGAGGCTGCAGGGGAGGATCAGGCGATGCAGGCGCATCAGTACAGGGCGGCGCAGCGTGGGTCGAAGGCGGAACCCGTATGATACTCAGAGGCGCTGCTGAAGAAGGGCGCCCAACTGCCGCCATGCCGAACCGCACGTCCACGTCCAGCGACCTCAAGAACATCGGTCTCAAGGCCACGGTGCCGCGCCTGAAGGTGCTGGAGATCTTCCAGCGCAGCACGGCGCTGCGCGGAGCTGCGCCACATGAGTGCGGAGGACGTTTACAAGGCACTCATTGCGGAAAATATCGACGTCGGGCTTGCCACCGTCTACCGCGTGCTGACGCAGTTCGAGCAGGCCGGGCTGCTGTCACGCAACCACTTCGAGGGCGGGCGCGCGATGTTCGAGCTCAACGAGGGCTCGCATCACGACCATCTGGTGTGCCTGACCTGCGGCCGCGTCGAGGAATTCGTCGACACCGAAATCGAGGCCCGCCAGCATCAGGTCGCTGCAGAGCGCGGCTTCAAGCTGCAGGAGCATGCGCTGTCCCTCTATGGCGAGTGCACCAAGCCCGACTGCGAATACCGGCGCAAGGAGTAGTCAGGCGTCGATGCGC
Source organism: uncultured beta proteobacterium (assembly GCA_963791235.1). Lineage (GTDB taxonomy): Bacteria > Pseudomonadota > Gammaproteobacteria > Burkholderiales > Burkholderiaceae_F > JALORV01. The sequence continues at coordinate 1,047,547 of CAWBRW010000029.1, forward strand.
TGCCGCGTCGTGGCATCGAACCAGTGGACCGCCCTGGCAGTGAAGCCGAGGGCCAGCATCGAACCCGGCGCCGGATGGTCCTGCGGCCCGGTGCGCACGATGATGTCGTTACCGGCAACGATGCCGTGGATGAGATGCTCGGCGCCCAGCACCTCGACGGTCTCGACGCGCATGTCGAGGCCCCGACCGCCAGGCTGCATATGCTCCGGGCGAAGCCCCATTACCAGTTCACGTCCGGCCAGTGCAGGCACGGCGTCTGGCAGCGCGATCTTCACGCCGTCCTTGGCGGTGAAGGTGCGGCCGTCCGCCGAGGTTCGGCCCTCGAACAGGTTCATCGGCGGCGAGCCGATGAAGCTCGCGACGAAAGTCGTCGCCGGCCGCGAGTAGACGTCGTCCGGCGTGCCCACCTGCTCGGCGCGTCCGGCGTTCATCACGATCATCCGCTGTGCCAGCGTCATCGCCTCAACCTGGTCGTGCGTGACGTACAGGCTGGTCGTGCGCAACCGGCGGTGAAGCTTCTGGATCTCGAGCCGAGTCTGCACGCGCAGCTTGGCATCGAGGTTCGATAGCGGCTCGTCGAACAGGAACGCCGCGGGCTCGCGCACGATCGCGCGTCCCATCGCCACGCGCTGGCGCTGTCCGCCCGACAACTGACGCGGTTTGCGCGCCAGCAGCCCGTCGAGTTCGAGGATGACGGCGGCCTCGTTGACGCGGCGGTCGATGTCCGCCTTCGCCAGCTTGCGGATCTTCAGGCCGTAAGCCATGTTCTCGTACACGCTCATGTGCGGATAGAGCGCGTAGTTCTGGAACACCATCGCGCAGTCGCGGTCCTTGGGCTCGAGATCGTTGACGACGCGGTCGCCGATCCTGATCGTGCCCGATGAGATCTCTTCCAGGCCCGCGACCATTCGCAGCAGTGTTGACTTGCCGCAGCCCGAAGGCCCGACCAGTACGACGAACTCGCCGTCGGCCACGTTCAGGGTGATGCCGTGCACGACCTGGTTCGTGCCGTAGGCCTTGCGCACATCCTGGAATTCGATCGACGCCATCGTTCGTTCTTCTACTTTTCGGTCTCGACCAGGCCCTTGATGAACCAGCGCTGCATCAGCAGCACGATTATCGCCGGCGGGATCATCGCCAGGATCGCTGTGGCCATGATGAGGTTCCACTCGTTGGCCGCATCGCCGCCGCCGATCATGCGCTTGATGCCGATGACGATCGGGTACATGTCCTCGCTGGTGGTGATCAGCAGCGGCCACAGGTACTGGTTCCAGCCGTAGATGAACTGGATGACGAACATCGCCGCGATGTTCGTGACCGACAGCGGCACGAGAATCGTGAAGAAGAAACGCATTGGGCCGGCGCCGTCGATGCGTGCCGCCTCCGCCAGTTCATCCGGCACGGTCATGAAGAACTGCCGGAACAGGAAGGTGGCGGTGGCCGAGGCGATCAACGGCATGATCAGCCCCGGAAAGGTATTGAGCAGTCCGAGATCGGACATCACCTCGTAGGTCGGCGTGATGCGCACCTCGACCGGAAGCATCAGCGTGATGAAGATCATCCAGAAGAAGAAGTACTTCAGCGGAAAGCGGAAGTAGACAATCGCGAACGCCGACAGCAGCGAGATGATGATCTTGCCGACCGCGATGCCGACCGCCATCGTCAGGCTGACCAGCATCATCCGCCCGACGGGTGCCCGCGAGCCGATGTCGCCGCCTTCGAACAGTACCTTGCGATAGTTGTCGATCAGCAGGTCGCCGGGGATCAGCGACATCGGCGCTGCCTCGACCGCCTCGGCCGTGTGGGTCGACGCGATGAGGGCCAGGTACACGGGGAAGGCGATGACGACAATCCCCGCGATGACAACCGCGTAGGACAGGACATCGAGCCAGCGGCGCTTTTCAACCATCAGTAGTTCACTTTCCGCTCGATGAAGCGGAACTGCAGTACGGTGAGCGCGATGACGATCGTCATCAGGATGACCGACTGCGCGGCCGAACCGCCGAAGTCCAGCGCCTTGAAACCGTCGTGATAGACCTTGTACACGAGGATCGAGGTTTCCTGCCCCGGTCCACCCTGGGTCACCGCATCGACGATCGCGAATGTGTCGAAGAACGCGTAGACGATGTTGACGACCAGCAGAAAGAAAGTGGTCGGCGAGAGCAGCGGAAAGACGATGCTCCAGAAGCGCCGCCACGGGCCGGCGCCGTCGATCGCCGCCGCCTCGATCAGCGACTTCGGGATGGCCTGCAGGCCGGCGAGGAAGAAGACGAAGTTGTAGCTGATCTGTTTCCAGACCGCGGCCATCACGAGCAGCGACAGCGCCTGCCGGCCATTCAGCAGGAAATCCCAGTGCACCCCGGCGCGGTTGAGCCAGTGTGCAACCACGCCGAGCGTTGGGTTGAACATGAAGAGCCACAGCACGCCGGCAATCGCCGGTGCCACCGCATACGGCCAGATCAGCAGCGTCTTGATCGTTGCAGCGCCGCGCAGCAGTCGGTCCGCGAAGACCGCCAGAAACAATGCTATGCCGAGGGCAAATCCGGCGACGAGTACCGAGAAAACGGCTGTGACGCGAAACGAGGCGAGGTAGCCGGGATCGTTGAAGAGCACGCGGAAGTTTTCAAGACCAACGAACTCGACGTTGGCACCGAAGGCGTCCTGCATCAGGACGCTCTGGTAGAGCGCCTGCCCAGCGGGCCAGAAGAAGAAGATGATCGTGATCGCGAGCTGGGGCGCGACCAGCGCGTAGGGCAGCCAGCGGCTGCGGAAGAAGGCGCGCTTTTCCAAGTGCGCAGCTCGAGCGGCACGCTGGGCCGGCCGCGTCCGCGGCCGGCCGCACGGCCTACTTGCTTGTCTTCTCGAAGCGCTCCAGTTGCTCGTTACCGCGCTTGATCATGTCGGCCAGCGCCTGCTGGACGGTCTTCTTGCCCGACCAGATGTTTTCCATCTCTTCGTCGTTGATCGTGCGGATCTGCACGAAGTTGCCGAGGCGGATGCCGCGCGACTTGTCGGTCGTTTTCACGATCATCTGCTGCACCGGGACGTCGGTGCCCGGATTCTTGTCATAGAAGCCCGACTTCCTGGTCAGATCGTAGGCCGCCATCGTGATCGGCAGGTAGCCGGTTTCCTGGTGGCTCTTGGCCTGGATCTCCGGCCTCGACAGGTAATTGAAGAAGTCCGCGACGCACTTGTACTCGTTCGGCTTCTTGCCCGACATGACCCACAGGCTGGCGCCGCCGATCACGGTGTTTTGCGGCGCGCCAACAACGTCCGGGTAATAAGGCAGGGTCGACATGCCGAATTCGAACTTGGCGTTCTTCTTGATGTTGCCGTAGGCCGACGACGATGCCGTGCTCATGATGCATTCGCCGGAATAGAACGGCGCGTCGCCCGCGTTGCCGCGGCCCTTGTAGACGAACAGGCCCTGCTTGGCCATGTTCGCGAGGTTCTCGATGTGGCGCACATGCAGCGGCGTGTCAAACGCCAGGCGCGACGAGGTGCCGCCAAAGCCGTTGTTCTTGGTCGCGAACTCGGTGTTGTGCCAGGTGGAGAAGCTCTCGAGCTGGGTCCAGCTCTGCCAGCTCGTGGTGAATGGGCACTTTTCCCCGCTGGCCTTCAGCTTCGCGGCCGCCAACGCAACCTCGGGCCAGGTCTTTGGCGGCTTGTTGGGGTCCAGGCCGGCCTTCCTGAAGGCGTCCTTGTTGTAATAGAAGACCGTCGTCGAGCTGTTCAGCGGGTAGGACATCATTTGCCCATTGGGCGCGGTGTAGTAGCCGGTCACCGCAGGCACGTACACCTTGGGGTCGAACTTGTAGCCGGCCTTGTCCATCACTTCTCCGACCGGGACGATCGCTCCTTTAGAGCCCATCATCGTCGCGGTGCCGACCTCGAAGACCTGCAGGATATGAGGCGCATTGCCGGCGCGGAACGCGGCAATCGCTGCGGTCATCGAGACGTCGTAGGCGCCCTTGTAGGTGGGCGTGACCTTGCACTGCTGCTGGCTGGAATTGAAGCCGCCTGCCAGGCCGTTGACCCAGTCGCCGAGAGCGCCAGGCATCGAGTGCCACCATTGCACTTCGGTCTGGGCCAGCGCGCCGGTTGCACCGAGCGCGAGCACGGCAGCCGTTGCACTCTTCGCGAAAGTCTTGCGGAACATGGGTCTCCTCCGGTAGTTGAATTCTGGCGAAACAACGTGTCGCGACTGTTACGATAGCCCGCCTGTGGTTCCCGGGCAAAGTGCGCCTACGCCTATGCTCTCCGCCGGTCGTCTCCCGCTCTACGCCAGCCTGGTCCGCCTGGACAAGCCGGTTGGCACCCTGCTGCTGCTGTGGCCCACACTTACCGCGCTCTGGATTGCGTCGGACGGGGTGCCGAGCGCGCTGCTGGTCGCGGTGTTCGTGCTAGGCACGTTCCTGATGCGCTCGGCCGGCTGCGCCATCAATGATGCGGCCGACTTCCGGTTTGACGGCTATGTGAAGCGCACCGCCAATCGCGTGGTCGCTCGCGGCGACGTGAGTCCGCTGGAGGCGGTGGCGGTCGCGGCTGCACTCTGCGCGCTCGCGGCCCTGTTGCTGCTCTTCCTGAACGAGGCGGCGATGCGCCTGGCGCTCATAGCCGCGGCCGTCGCCGGCACGTATCCGCTGGCGAAGCGATTCTTCCCAATACCGCAGCTGTATCTGGGCGTGGCGTTTTCCTTCGGCATCCCGATGGCTTTTGCCGCCGCGCTCGGCGAGGTGCCGATGCTCGGCTGGCTATTCTTCGCCGCGAACATGTTCTGGGTCGTCGCCTATGACACAGAGTACGCAATGGTGGACCGGGACGACGACCTGAAACTCGGCATCCGCTCGTCGGCCGTTTTCTTCGGTCGCTGGGATGTCGCAGCGGTGATGGCGTGTTACGGCGGCTTCTTCTCGCTGATGCTGCTGGTCGGATATGACATCGATGCGAGCTGGCCGTACTACGCGGGCTGGTCCTTCGGCGTGCTGTGTGCGCTCTACCATCATTCCCTGATCCGCGCACGCACTCGCGACGGCTGCTTCGCCGCGTTCCGCCACAACAACTGGGTCGGCCTCGCATTGTTCGTCGGCACTCTGGCGCACTACATGAAATGAGTCGCGCGACGCGGCGCGGCGGCGGTGAGCCGACATCACGCGCTGGCAGCGAATCGACGCAGGCGCTTTCAGTGTCATTCGCCAGCGCCGCGAGAGTGCCGACTGGGCTGTCGTCGCTTCGTTCACGTATCAGCGCGTGCGCTGATCGTCGCCACTCTCCGCATCAAACTGCTGTCCCATTTCGGCGGCACGGTCGCGAGCGGCACGTACGGCTTCGACGATGCGACTGCGCACATCGTCGCGCTCGAATCGGGCCAGCGCGGCCGCTGTCGTGCCGCCTTTCGAGGTCACCCGCTCGCGCAGCACGGCGATAGGCTGGTCCGACTGCTGGGCAAGGCGCGCGGCGCCGGCAAAGGTCTCCACCGCCAGCTTCCGCGCCTGGTCGGCCGAAAAGCCCATCTCATGCGCGGCTTCCTGCAGCGCCTCGATGAAAAAGAACACGTACGCTGGTCCGCTGCCCGAAATTGCGGTGACCGGGTCGAGCAAGGATTCATCCTCCAGCCACAGCACTTCGCCCACCGACCGCAGGATGCGATCGGCCTTGTCGTGCTGGCTCTTCGACACGCCGGACAGGGCGACGGCCCCGGTGATGCCGGCGCGAATCAGCGCCGGGGTGTTCGGCATCGCGCGAACGACGCGCTGATGGCCGAGCCAGCGGGCCAGCGTGCGGCCCTGCACCCCGGCCACGATCGAAACCACTACTGGGTCGCCCATGTACGGAATGATGCCGGCGACCGCTTCGCGCGCTTGCTGCGGCTTGATCGCCAGAACGACCACCTCGGCGTCCTGCAGCCAGTCGCCGGAATGTTCGTGCGCGGCCACGCCGAAGTCACGGGCCAGGTCGGCGCACTTGACCGTGTCGGGCTCGAGTACGTGCATCGATGCCGTCACCATGCCACCTGCTCGCATGCCGCCGAGCATCGCGTGCGCCATGTTGCCGCCGCCGATGAATGCCACCTTCACACTGCCTTCCTTTCCCGTTCACCGAAGATCGCGGTGCCGACGCGCACCATAGTCGAACCGGCGGCCACCGCCGCCTCGAGATCCGCGGACATGCCCATCGACAGGGTGTCGCAGCCGGGGTAGTCCCGGCGGAGTGCCTCGAACAGCTGCTTCATGCGCAGCAGGGGTTCGACTTGCCGACCCGGTTCGCTTTCCGGTTCCGGGATCGCCATCAGTCCACGCAGCTGCAAACGCGGCAGCGCCGCCACCCCTCGTGCCAGCACCTGGATCTCGGCCGGTGAGACTCCGCTCTTGGTCGCCTCCCCACTGACATTCACCTGCAGCAGCACGTTGAGCGGCGTCCGTTCGGCCGGCCGCTGCTGCGACAGGCGTTCCGCGACCTTCAACCGGTCGACCGACTGCACCCAGTCGAAGTGCTCGGCGATCCAGTGCGTCTTGTTGCTCTGGATCGGACCGATGAAATGCCACTTCGGTGCTGTGGCCGGGGCCAGTTCCCGGACCCGGGCAATCTTCTCGACCGCTTCCTGGACGTAGTTCTCGCCGAAGTCGGTCTGTCCGCAGGCCAGCGCGGTGGCGACGGCTTCCGCTGGGAACGTCTTGCTGACCGCGACCAGCGTGACCGTGTCCGGAGAGCGCCCGGCGCCTCGCGCAGCCTTGGTAATGCGCTCGTGAACCCCCTGCAAATTGGCTTGCAAGGTTTCTCGCAACCTGGACATAATCGATCGCAAAGCCGCTAGAGACTTATTTTTTCTGGCTTTTTTGCTGTTCCGCCGGCGCTGGCGAGGCCTACGCTAGCCCCTTTGAAAGCCCGTGCCCACTTCGGGACGGGCTGACGATTCGCCCTGGAGCACCCGCGTTCCGCCATGGACATCTCAGAACTGCTCGCATTCTCCGTCAAAAACAAGGCGTCCGACCTGCACCTGTCGGCCGGGCTGCCGCCGATGATCCGCGTGCACGGCGATGTCAGGCGCATCAACCTGCCGCCGCTCGAGCACAAGGATGTCCACGGCATGATCTACGACATCATGAACGACTCGCAGCGCAAGCAGTACGACGAGAACCTGGAGACGGACTTCTCGTTCGACCTGCCGGGCCTGGCACGCTTCCGGGTCAACGCGTTCAATCAGGACCGTGGAGCGGCCGCCGTCCTGCGGACGATCCCGTCGCGGGTGCTGTCGCTCGAGGAACTGCAGTGCCCGCGGCAGTTTGCGGACTTCTCGCTGAAGCCACGCGGGCTGGTGCTGGTGACGGGCCCGACCGGTTCTGGCAAGTCGACGACGCTGGCGGCGATGGTCGACCATGTAAACAACAATCTCTACGGCCACATCCTTACGATCGAAGACCCGATCGAGTTCGTGCACGAGAGCCGCAAGTCAGTCATCAACCAGCGCGAAGTCGGGCCGCATACGCTTTCGTTTTCCAACGCCCTGCGCTCTGCACTGCGCGAAGACCCGGACGTGGTGCTGGTCGGCGAGTTGCGCGACCTGGAGACGATCCGCCTGGCGTTGACCGCTGCGGAAACCGGTCACCTGGTGTTCGGCACGCTACACACCTCGTCCGCGGCCAAGACGATCGACCGTGTCGTCGACGTGTTCCCGGCGGCCGAAAAGGAAATGGTCCGCGCGATGCTGTCGGAGTCCGTCGTCGCGGTGATTTCGCAGACGCTGCTCAAGGTCAAGGACGGCAACGGCCGCGTGGCAGCACACGAAATCATGGTGGGCACGCCGGCCATCCGCAACCTGATCCGCGAGAACAAGGTCGCGCAGATGTACTCGATGATCCAGACCGGCCAACAGTTCGGCATGCAGACGCTGGACCAGACGCTGCTCGAACTCGTCCGCCGTAATGTCGTGTCGATCGGCGAGGCGCGGCAGTACGCGAAGACGCCCGAAAACTTCGCTTAAGGCAGGAAAGAGACCATGGAACGCGACCAGGCCACACGATTCGTCCACGACCTGCTGAGGTTGTTGCACAGCAAGAAGGGCTCGGATCTCTTCCTGACGGCGGATTTTCCGCCGGCCTTCAAGATCGACGGTCGCGTGCTGCCGGTCTCGAACCAGCCACTGACGGCGCAGCACACGAGCGAGCTGGTGCGCGCGATCATGAACGATCGCCAGGCGTCAGAGTTCGAGAAGACCAAGGAGTGCAACTTCGCCATTAACCCGACCGGAATCGGCCGCTTCCGCGTTTCGGCGTTCGTGCAGCAGGGCAAGGTCGGCATCGTGTTCCGGACGATTGCCGATCACATCCCGACCAGTGACGAACTCAACCTGCCGAACCTGATCAACGATCTCGCGATGGCCAAGCGCGGCATCATCATCGTGGTGGGCGCGACAGGTTCAGGCAAGTCGACCTCGCTGGCGGCGATGGTCGGCTACCGCAACGAGAACAGCAACGGCCACATCATCACAATCGAAGACCCGATCGAGTACGTCCATCCGCACAAGAACTGCATCATCACGCAGCGCGAGGTGGGCGTGGACTGCGAGTCCTGGCAGGTCGCGTTGAAGAACACGCTGCGCCAGGCGCCTGACGTCATCCTGATCGGCGAAGTGCGCGAGCGCGAGACGATGGAGCACGCGATCGCGTTTGCCGAGACCGGTCACCTGGTCATGTGCACGCTGCACGCCAACTCGACCAACCAGGCGCTCGACCGGATCATCAACTTCTTTCCCGAAGAGAAGCGGTCGCAATTGCTGATGGACCTGTCGCTGAACCTGCGCGCGATGGTGTCGCAGCGGCTGGTCCCGTTCAAGGACCGCAAGGGGCGCATCCCGGCGGTGGAGATCATGATCAACAACCCGCTGGTCTCCGACCTGGTTTTCAAGGGCGAGGTGCACGAGATCAAGGAAGTGATGAAGCGTTCGCGCGAGCAGGGCATGCAGACCTTCGACCAGTCGCTGTTCGACCTGCACGAGCGCGAGCAGATTTCCTACGAGGATGCGCTGCGCAATGCCGACTCCGTCAACGACCTGCGGCTGCAGATCAAGCTCAACAGCAAGCTGTCGGGCGGGGTCGCCGGCATCCACAAAGGCATCGAACACCTCGGACTGACCGGGTAGTAGCCGGCAGCAAGTCGACAGCGGGGCGCACGGCGCCCCGTTTTCATTTGGTCCGAGGTGCGCCGCTACACTTGCTGCCTCCCACCTCTAGGGGCCGGCCATGACCACGGTCTACGACTTCAGCGCCAAGACCATCGACGGCAAGTCACGCAAGCTCTCTGACTACAAGGGCAAGGTGCTGCTGGTGGTGAACACCGCCAGCAAGTGCGGCTTCACGCCGCAGTACAAGGGGCTCGAGGCGCTCTACAAGAAGTACAAGGACAAGGGCTTCGCAGTGCTCGGCTTCCCGAGCAACCAGTTCGGCCAGCAGGAGCCCGGCCCCGAGAGCGAGATCGCCGAGTTCTGCGAGATGAACTACGGCGTCACGTTCCCGATGTTTTCCAAGGTCGACGTCAACGGCGATGCCGCACACCCGCTGTTCAAGTACCTGACGTCAACCAAGAAAGGTCTGCTCGGCAGCGAGGGCATCAAGTGGAACTTCACCAAGTTCCTGATCGGCAAGGATGGCGAGGTGATTGAGCGCTATGCACCGACCACCAAGCCGGAAGATCTCGAGAAGGACATCGGGAAGGCGCTGGCAGCGTAGCGCCGGCTGTGCCACATCAAGCAGCAATTGCCTCTGATGGGACGAGGCGTGCGGGGCCAGCTACTCCTTATGAAGAAGATCCTTGGCTGGTTTTAGCCGGCCCGCGCCGATGCGGTGAGGCAGATTGGGCCCCGGAGCGATCGCTTTTGATGTATTTGCAAGCTCCCGGGCGAGCTGCGGCGCAGCCATGCTGGTTCCCATCAGTCGAACGGTCGTGCCGCTTCGCACGCCCGTTGCACGGACGCCCGTAACCGCTGCGGATCGGTCGGTGACGCAAGCGTTGTCAGGTCCGGTACGCGGACCTCGCGTGGGGCCCGAAGAAGAATACGGTGCGACGCTTGCATCGCTGAACCTGTAACCGGCGGCCACGATTGACTTTGCTCCGGTTGCAATTCCATTCAGCGTCCCTTCGCGTCGGATCACCGAACCCGCTGCTTCATCGAAGCGCTTGTCCGGTGGCACGAAGCGGCTCGCCGCGAGCGCGGCATCGGTCAGATAACTGGCCTTTGCTCGGCGGCGCGCTCCCATGTTGTGGTCGGCGCGCGCAAGGTAAACGTGGATATCTCCCTTGACATTGGCCTGGCCCGGCTTGAACTCGACTGTCCACTTGCCATGCTGTCCGCGGAAGGTGGGGTCGCGGTCCTCGGTCGGATGCACGACGAGCAGCGCCTTCGTTGAGTTACCCACCTTTCTCAGGCGGGCATACCAGTTGGTCTGCGCCCAAGGTTGACCGGGCAAGATATCGACCGCAGTGCTGCCCGGAGGAGCGACACGCAGTCGCGCATCGGCCGGCGCAATTCCATTCGGCCACCAGATCTCCAGAAAGGCTGGCGTTCGTCCATCCGGCGGCACCATCCAATTCAGACCGCCGCCGCCCGGGTAGTCGACCTGCGCATGAGCGCGGGAACTGTAGGAATTGCCAGCTGCCAGTGAGACGAACAGGTCATTGCCGAGCGCTTTCTGATCGGCTACGAGGTCGTCGATAGCGACCTCTAGGATCGACGTGCCATCGTGCGGTCCGGTTTGAGGACCCCAGCTGAGATTGACCACGATTGTCTTTGTCTGAGCTCCGATGCACTCCATGATGTACATCAGGCCGTCCAGTGCGTAACGCTTGAGCCAGAGGCCTGATGGATCATCGATCGCCGCCAACGGAAACTGCACGAAGACGAACTGCCAATCTTCCGCTCCGCACAGCAGGTCCGTCACATGTGCTCCATGCGCCGCTGCGCGCCGCAATCCGGCCAGCCCTGCCGCTGAATAGACGAGTTCCTGCGATTTCTTCTGTGTGATCAACGTCTTGAGGTCCTGTTGGGACCATTGTCCGCCGTAGTTGAAATCGCATGCGGTTGACGGGCCGGAGACGACGTCAAGTGGAAACCCTATCGCCTCGGGATCCTGATTCCACAGCCACAGAATGCGTGGACCGCCATTCGACTGGAACCTGGTGTTCGCAAAAGCACAACCGTCGTCGAGCACCGCGGCCAGGATTTTCGAGTCCGACTTCAGTCCTTCTAGTGCCACCCTGGGCTGACTGACAGGACCGCTTACCGGGGTGCTTAGCTCCATGAGCGTGGCAAGCGGATTCGCGGCCTGGACGAACGCAGCTGCGTTTTCGACCGGGACCGATACCGACCAGACTTGTCTGACCTTTGACATCTTTCCGCCGGTGTAGACCTCCGGTACGACAACGCCATGAGAATCTGCAATCGAGCGGGCCTTCTTCGCATCCGCAGGCGACTTCCATTGAATCAACAGGCCCACCGATTTCGGCTTGGCAGCCCGGGCGCCACCAGGCAAGAACCTGAATTCTGTGGCGAGCCCCCAATCCAGATAGTCGTCATGCGGCACAAAGTCTTCTCCCTTGGACGTTTCCATGGTGGCTCCTTAGAGGTCCCACTCCGCTGCCGCCAGCTCCGCCACCTTTTCAAGATAGAGCGACTTGTTCACCGTGACTGAGGTACTTCCCGTCGTACATCCGAACGGATTCTCGGATCCATCGCCGAGGTAGTCGTTCTTGGCGTCGTCCCCGGCTCCTGTCGGGACGAATGTCCTGTCGAAGCAATTGCCTGTCGTGATGCCGCTAGCGAACAGAAAGAACTCACCCAGCGAAAACCCGAGCGCCTGCCCCGCGGGAGCGTCGATCGGAAAGTGAACACCGGCTACGGTCCTATTGACGCTGATTCGTCTGGCTTGCAGATAGAGTTGTTTGTAAGCCGTATCCGTCTTCTTGATCTTCAGTAGTCCGCACAAAGCGACCACCGTTGCAAAGGCCTGCGCGGCATGACCCATCGGGTAGGTGCTGTGACCGGGCGTTGTGATGATGGGCTGAACCTGCGGCGAAAGGTCCACCGGTCGATAGCAAGCGAAGGCGTGCTTGAACTTCGACTCGACTGCAATTGTGAATTGGATGGCTATCGACAGCCACTCCATCGTCCACTTCTTTCGCGCAACGTTCAGGCCGCTGACGGCTGCAATGAACGCGAACTGATTGTCGATCTGGGCGAGAATTTCCAGTGCGCGTTCATCGCGCAGTTCAGCCCAGCTTTGGACGAAAGGCAACTGCTTTACAAAGAATGCCAGTCCGGGTCGCTTCATCTCGACAAGGTCCTGATTGCCATCGCGGCATGAAACCGTGTACGTATCCGGCGCCGAAGCCGTGTAGTCCAGCTTGCTCGTGAGTTCCGTGACTCCGAGGTTGATCCGCACCCAAGGATCCCAGCGGACCAGCGCGTCTGCGCTGTCCAGAGTTGGTGGCGCACCGCCGTTCTTTAGGAAGCTCGCGTGCTTGTCGCGATCGAACGTTCCATCGCGACTCGACAGCAGGGCGCTCGCGAATAGCGGGTTGGCCCATTCGTCCATCAGCGTGCCCGAGCCTCCAGTTCCTCCGGTCCCCCCAGTTCCCCCTGTGCCTCCAGTTCCCCCCGTGCCTCCAGTTCCCCCCGTGCCTCCAGTTCCCCCCGTGCCTCCAAGCGCTGCCATGTTCTTCTCCTGAAATGATGGTCCGTAAGTGGAATGACGGTTAGCATTCCCCCTTGGGGCTCACGGAACGCCGGCCCCTCGCATCGCCTTCGCGACTTGCTGTCCAAACGGGTAGAGCGCGGCCACGGAATGCGCCTCATAGGCCGCAACGGTGTAGTCCGGTCTGATTCTGAGCAGCTCGGACGCTGCTGCGCGAGCTTGCTCATCGCGCCCCAGCGCTGCGTTCGCAGTAACGAGCATGCGCAACGTCGACAAGTGCTGTCGATTGCGGCGCCGTGAAGCTTCGCACCATCGGATTGCTTCTACGTACCGGCCGGCACTGAACTCGCACGATGCCATCAGAGACTCGTAGTAGTAGCGCAGCGGGTCCATCGGAGACAGCGCGAGTGCGCGGTGCCCCGCCTCTAGCGCGGCTACGGAGTCGCCCTTGAACGCGCGCAGGACGGCGAGGAACAGCCAGGCGAAGCCTTCACTGGGATTGACTATGCAGGCTTCCTGCAGTCGCATGTCCGCTGTCGCCAGGTCCTTCTTCAGGTGGCAGTAGACGAATCCTTCGATCGCCAGCGCCAGCGCGCTAGAAGGCTCCAGGTCCAGGGCGCGATGCGTACGTTCCAACGCAAGGGACGCCGCCTGTGCCATGTCGGCGACGGGGGCGCCCTGTATGGATCGAAGCACATACCACTTGCCCAGCCACGCGTATGGCAACGCAATGCGACGATGGCGCTCGGTCAGAGACTCCAACAGGCGTCGACTTGTCGCGAATTCGTCGGGGCTCGCGCGATGCATCATCGCAATGCCGCCTAGGAACAACTCATAGCTGTTTAGCGATGGCAACGGGCAGACGACAGCCTTGGAGACTGCGGTCTCAAGTATTTTCTTGTGCACCGTGTCGGCCAGCTCGTGAATTAGCTGGCTGTCGAGTGTGAGCAGATCGCGCCACTCGCCATGCATCCGCCCGGACCACACCACGTGCCCAGTCAAGGTGTCCGATAGCTCTGCAGAGATCAAAACGTGACTACCGGACACGGTGTGGGAACCCGACACCGCGTATCGAACTCCGAGTCGGGTCGAAATTTCGTTCAGCGATGTCTGCCTGTCGCGGAAGTACACGGTCGATAGCCGCGAAACGACGTGAAGGCCAGGCGACTGCGAGAGCTGTGCGATAACGCCGTCCGCGATGATGTCCCCAATGCCCGCGGACGGCGTCGTAGAGAGCAGGTCTGCAAACGGAATCACCGCGACTGATACGCATAACTGCGCGGCGTAGCTGTCCCGGCTTGGGAGGCTCTCAGTTTGTCGCGCTGGTCCGAGACGGTAGACGCGCACCGTGCGCTCGACATGCTTGAGGTGGCAGTCTCCGAGGTCCTCAACGTCGGCGTCCAAGGTGTCGCTCAGAAGGTCGCGCGCTTGAACTGTTGCGACTGTTTCACCACCCTCGGCTAGTGCCGCTACCCGTGCTGCGAGGTTGACGCCAACGCCGTAAATGTCGATCTTTGAGTCGAAGATGTTTGATGCATGCAGTCCTGCCCGCAAAGACATACTGCTTCCGTCTGTCAAGGGCTCGCACAGAGTCGCCATCCAGTCGTGCATGGCGGTAGCGGCCTTGACGGCTTGACGTGCGTCAGCGAACTCGATCATCAGACCATCGCCCAAGCTCTTGACGAGGCGGCCCGCAGACGAGGGCAGAACGACCTCCTGGACATGAGTGATGAACGCCTGCCAACGGCTGATGACACCCCGCTCGTCGAGTTCCATGAGACGAACCGATTCCACGAGGTCGACGACCAGGACGACAGCGCGGCGACTCGGCAATTCGAGCCCCGCATTAACCGGCGGCAGACTGTCCGTAATCACATCGGTCCTTCGCGGTTCAGGGCCAGCCGACGACCTCGGTCTGGTCCGAAATCCGATGCCATTTGCCAACGGTACGTCTGCCAGCGCCACGTATTTCCCCACCATTCAGTGCTGCCCGATTCTGAGCGGGTGGCGCTTGACGCCTAAAGTGAAAATTCGGCATGCGCTGGCAGGCATGCGCAGCATTGCACCGTCGGCAAATTCACACAAGGCTTGTCCGGGTATTCCGCCCGGAGTTGGGGACGGCAGAGCTAAGAGGCGATTGCTCCGCGTGGCCGATACCGCCCCCCCACCAGCTCGAACCGGAAGAACCGGCACTCCAGTGCACCGTTGTAGAGCACTGGCTTGCGGGTCTCGGCCAGTCGCATCTGGCGCGGCAGCTGGCGGTCGGAAGTGAGGAACCAGGCGTGCCAGCCCGGGAAGGCCGCCTTGAGGCGATCGCCCACCTCGCCCATCATCTTCGGCACGCTAGCGGAGCGCGGTGCACTCTGCTCGCCGTACGGCGGGTTGGAGATGATCATGCCGTGTTCGGCCGGCGGCTCTGCCAGACGCGCATCGGCAGCCGTCAGCTGCAGTCGGCCGTCTGCAAGAAGCGTCCCGAGTCCCGCGAGCCCCGCGTTGATGCGCGCCTGCTCGATGACGCGGGTGGAGATGTCAGAGCCGGCGATCTTTATATCGACGGCGTCGTCCACGTCGCCTTGTGCTCGGCTCAGCAACCGGCGCCAGGCATGCCTGTCGAACGTCATCAGGCGTTCGAACGCGAATGATCGGTTCAGGCCAGGGGCGCGTCGGGTCGCGATCGAGGCCGCCTCGATGACGATCGTGCCGCTGCCGCAAAATGGGTCATAGAGCGGCACGTCGGGAGTCCAGCCGGACAGCGCCAGCAGGCCTGCGGCCAGGTTCTCCTTCAGCGGCGCCTCGCCCTTGTCGGCGCGCCACCCGCGCTTGAACAACGGTTCGCCCGACAGATCGATATAGAGCGTCACGGTGCGTTCGTCGAGGTACGCGAACACGCGCACATCCGGGTCCTGTCGGTCGATCGACGGCCTCTCGCCGGTCAGGACACGCAGGCGGTCGACGATGCCGTCCTTGATGCGCAGCATCGCGAATTCCAGGCTGGTGAGTGGC
Source organism: uncultured beta proteobacterium (assembly GCA_963791235.1). GTDB lineage: Bacteria > Pseudomonadota > Gammaproteobacteria > Burkholderiales > Burkholderiaceae_F > JALORV01. Next base: position 1,063,236 of record CAWBRW010000029.1, read on the forward strand.
GAGCGCGACGCGGTGACGTCCACGCGCAGCGTCTGCTGCGCCGACATCAGGTCCTGCCAGCGGATCTCCTGGGTGGCGTCATACAGGTGCTGTTCGTTCGTGTAACCCCGGCGACCCACCTGCCAGAGGACCCGGCTGGCGATGCGCGAATGCAGGTTGGCGGCGTAACCGGTTTCCTGTGAACCGGCGAACGCCACGCCGCCGGTTTCGGCACGCACCGACTGGGCGGCAAGCGCATCCAGTTCGTCGGCGAGCGCCGACTCGAGGCCGCGCGGGCAGACCGCAAAGTAGTTGTGAAGACGGGAGGTCACCGGCGCCGTATTAGTAGGGCGCCTCGGCGCCAGCGCTCAGGCGCGGGAAAGGGCCCGGTCGAGGAAATCCAAACGGTCCTGGCCCCAGAATAGTTCATCGTTAAACACGTAGGTCGGTGCGCCGAAGACGCCCCGTGAAATCGCTTCCTGCGAATGCATCACGTAGCGCGCCGCCACTTCGGCCGCGCTGGCATGCGCGACCAGCGCCTGCGCGTCCAGGCCACGTGCCTGGGCGATCTCGAGCAAGGTATCGCGTGACGAGATGTCGCGATCCTCAGCCCACACCGCGCGCAGGCAGTCGCCAGCGATGTCCAGCGCGGAGTCGACGCCGTTGCGTTCCAGTACCGCGAGGATCAAGGTAGCGGCAGCCTCGGCCGGGACTGGAAAGAATTTTGGCTCCAGTGTCAGCGGAACCCCGAGATAATCGCGCCAGCGCTTGAGTTCCATCATGCGGTAGGCGCGCCGCTGCGGGGGGCGGTCTTTCAAGGGCAGCCCACCGGACACGGGGAAGACCTTGCCCAGGTCCATCACGCGCAGGTTGACCTGCGCGCCATGACGCCGGCAGATCTCGCGAAATCGCTCGTGTCCCAGGTAGGTGAACGGGGACACGGGTGTCATGTAGTAATAAACGTTGGCGGACATCATCGATTCCGGTCGTTCGTTCCGCAGGCTATGCCTTCAGAACGGTTTGCCGACGGCGAGCGCAACGATCGCAAACAACGCCAGCACAGGCACTTCGTTGAACCAGCGAAACCAGACGTGCGTGCGGGTATTGCTGCCCGCCACGAAGCGCTGGTACAGGATCGCACAGTACGCGTGGTAGGCGGCCAGTCCCAGCACCAGGACAAGCTTCACGTGCATCCAGCCTCTGGATTTGCCGACTCCGTATCCACCCCACAACACCAGCCCGAAGATCACGGCGAGGACACCGAGCCCGGTCATGAACCGGAGCAGCTTGCGTGCCATGGTGAGCAGGCGCTCGCGCGTCGCGGCGTCCTGAACATCGGCCAGGTTGACGTAGATGCGCGGAAGGTAGAACAGTCCGGCAAACCAGCTGATGACGAACACCAGGTGCAGTGTCTTGAACCAGGTGTAGGGGGTCATGCAGCAGGTGCGAGGCGGCCGGATCTCAACGGCGGATCTCGCCCTGGCCGAAAACGACGTACTTCAGCGACGTGAGCCCTTCGAGGCCGACGGGACCGCGCGCGTGCAGCTTGTCATTGCTGATGCCGATCTCGGCGCCCAGGCCGTACTCGAACCCGTCGGCAAAGCGCGTCGAGGCGTTCACCATGACGGAGGCGGAGTCCACCTCTCGCAGGAAGCGCATGGCCGCCGTGTAGTCCTCCGTGACGATCGCATCGGTGTGCTTGCTGCCATAGGTGTTGATATGGCTGATGGCCGCGTCGAGCCCGGCCACGACCCGGATCGACAGGATCGGCGCGAGGTACTCGGTGCGCCAGTCTTCCTCGTGCGCCGGCTGGCACGCAACGCCGGCAGCGCCGAGCAGCTCCTGCACGATCGCGTCACCGCGCAGTTCAACGTCCTTGGCGGCATAGATGCGGCCGAGTTCGGGCAGCACGCGCGCCGCGATCGGTGCCGCCACCAGCAGCGTTTCCATCGTGTTGCAGGTTCCGTAGCGCTGCGTCTTGGCGTTGTCGGCGATCCGCACCGCCTTGGCCGGGTCGGCAGCGGCATCGATGTAGACATGGCAGATGCCGTCGAGGTGCTTGATCATCGGCACCCGGCTCTCCTGCATCAGCCGTTCGATCAGGCCCTTGCCGCCGCGCGGCACGATGATGTCGACGTAGTCAGGCATCTTCACCAGAAGGCCGACGGCATTCCGGTCGACCGTGTCGACGAGTTGCACCGCCTCAGCCGGCAATTCCGCCGCCGACAACGCTTCGCCGATCAGTCGGGCAAGCAGGCGGTTGCATTCGATCGCCTCGGAGCCCCCGCGCAGGATCGTTGCGTTGCCGCTCTTGATGCACAACGCTGCAGCGTCGATCGTCACGTTGGGTCGGCTCTCGTAGATGATGCCGATGACGCCGAGCGGCACTCTCATTCTCCCGACGCGGATGCCGCTGGGCTGCGGACGCACGTCACTGATCTCGCCGATCGGGTCCGGGAGTTGCGCCACCTGCTCGACGCCGGCGGCCATCTGTTCCACCGTGGCTGCGCTGAGCGTGAGGCGGTCGACCATCGCCGCCGTCAGCCCGTTCGCTTGCGCGCGGGCCACATCACGCGCGTTCGACGCGAGCACGGCATCGCATTCTTCGCGCAGTCGCCGCGCCAGATGGGCGAGGGCGGTGTTGCGCTGGGCGGTGCCGCTGGCGGCCATCGTTGCCGACACCGCGCGCGCCGTGCGGCCTACATGCTGCATGTAGGCCGCAAGGTCGCCGCCGAACGCCGACTGCACGCGATCTTGCGTGGGTAGCGGGCTGCTGCGCGAGGCGAGGCGGTTGTCGGTGGGAGCGTTCACGTGAGGTCTGGACTAGTGCGCGATATCGAGCGCAAGATCGGTCAATTCTAGCCAAGGGTCGCTGTCGGCCTGGCGCGCGCGGAGGCCCTTGGCAAGGCGATCAACACCGGCGACGCGCGCCAGCGCGCGTTCGATGCGGTCCGTTTCCACTCGCCCGATCGCCCGTTCGAACAGCCGGTCGCGGGGACTCCATACGCGGTTCTCGCGTGCGGCCATCGAAAACGGACGGCCGGCATCCACCTGCGCCTTTACGCGGTTCAGCGTCCGCAGCTCCTCGGAAATCGCCCAGACCACCAGCGGAATCGCCTCGCCCTCGGCGCGTAGGCCGGACATCGTCTTCGCCACGCGTGCCGCATCGCCGCCGATCATGGCCGCCTGCAACTGGAAGATGTCGTAGCGCGCGACGTTGAGCACGGCGTCACGCACCTGATCGACCGTCAGCTCGCCGACCGGGTACAGCAGGGCGAGCTTCGCGATCTCCTGGTGCGCCGCCAGCAGGTTGCCTTCGACCCGCTCGGCAATGAACTCCAGCGCATCGGTCGAAGCGCGCTGCTGTTGCCGCCCCAGTCGCTGGCCGATCCACTGCGACAGCCGCGCGCGATCCACCGCATCGATGTCGACCCAGATACCGGCGTGGGCGAGTGCACTGGCCCAGCGCGTCTCGCGAGTCTTGCGATCGAGCCGCGGCAGGCTGAGCAGCACGAGGCTGTCCTCCGGTGGCGACTGCGACAGCCCTTCCAGGGCGGCTGCGCCAGCGACGCCGGGCTTGCCGGTCGGCAGCCGCACGTCGACGATGCGGCGCTCGGCAAACAGCGACATGCCTTGCGTGGCCTGCGCCAGTCGCGACCAGTCGAAGCGCGCATCGGTGTTCAGCACTTCGCGTTCGCTGTAGCCGAGGCTGCGCGCCGTGCTCCGGATCGCGTCCTGCGCCTCGAGCGCAAGCAGGGCCTCGTCACTGCTCACCGTGATCAACGGCGGCATCGCCCGGTCGCGCTCGGCCCGTGCAAGCAGTGCAGGCAGGCCATCACCCTTCGTTTGCATGGGATCAGCCGGTTTCGGTCCGTATGCCGGCAAGGCGGTTCACCATCTGTCGCACCAGGTCGCTCTGCATGTCGCGATACAGCATCCCTTCCTCGGATTCCTTCGCCAGGAGGTCCGACTCGTTGAACGTGATGTCGCGACGCGCGATGAGATCGGTCGGCTCGATCAGTTCGAGCGAATCCTTGTCGAGCACCCGGAAGCGGATACGCAGTCGCAACTGGTATTCGGTGGCACGGCCCTGCGCGTTGATCGCGAGCACCTCACGTTCGCGGTTCTCGCCCAGCAGTTCGAAGATAGCCTGCGCTTCCTTGCGGTCCGTGACGATCTGGACATTCGTCGACGAGCGCAGCAGCCGCGACATGTCGGCGCCGATCGCCGAGTTCACCGGCAGTGCCAGGTAGATCGTGTCGACCGGAAGGTTTTGCGTGCCGCGCAGCCGGAACCCGCATGCCGCCAGCGGCAGGCCCGCAACCGCGAGGAGCAGGCGGCGACGCATCACACCACCACGTTGACCAGCTTGCCCGGCACCACGACGATGCGTTTGACAGCCTGGCCGGCGACGAACTTCTGCACGTTGGCATCGCTGATGGCGGCCTTCTCGATCGTTCCCTTATCAGCTGCGGCCGGCACGCGGATCGACGCGCGCAGCTTGCCGTTGACCTGCACTACGAGTTCGATCTCATCCTGCTGGAGTGCCGCCGGATCGGGTTGTGGCCACGGGGCGTCGATGATCTCGCTCGCGGTCTGCCGGGCGTAGCCGAGTTCGTTCCACAGCGCGTGCGTGATGTGCGGCGCGATCGGGTAGAGCGCACGCAGCAGGATGCCAACGCTCTCCTGCAGCACCGACGTCTCCGCAGATGACGTGCCGAGCCTGGCATCTTCCAGCGCGTTCAGCATCTTCATCGCCGCCGACACGACAGTGTTGTATTGCAGGCGCGCGTAGTCGAAGTCCGCCTGCTTCAGGTTGGCGTGGATGTCACGTCGCAACGCCTTGGCGGCCGGCGGCAGCGTGGCGGCGTTAAGCGGGACGGGCGACTTGAACGCATCCTGCCGCTCGCTGCAGAAGTTCCACAGGCGACGCAGGAAACGGTAGGTGCCTTCGGCGCCGGAGTTGCTCCAGGCGGCGCTCTGGTCCGGCGGGCCGGCGAACATGACGAAGGCGCGGGCGGTATCGGCGCCGAACTTGCCGATGATGTCGCGCGGCTCGACGACGTTGTTCTTGCTCTTCGACATCTTCTCGGTGCCGCCGTAGGCGACCGGCTGGCCGTCCTCGCGCGCGTTGACCTTGACCGGGCGGCCCTTGTCGTCGTACTCGATGTCGATCTCGGCCGGGTAGAACCAGCGCTTCTTGCCGCTCGTGTCCTCGCGGTAATAGCAGTCGTGCGTCAGCATGCCCTGCGTGAAGAGGCGCTTGAACGGCTCGTCAAATTTCACCAGTCCCAGGTCACGCATCACCTTGGTCCAGAAGCGCGCGTACAGCAGGTGCAGCACTGCGTGCTCGATGCCGCCGATGTACTGGTCCATCGGCATCCAGTAGTCGTTGCGCGCATCGACCATCGCGTCTGCGCTGTCCGGCGAGCAGTAGCGCATGTAGTACCAGGACGAGTCGACGAACGTATCCATCGTGTCGGTCTCGCGCCGCGCGGGTCTGCCGCAGGCGGGGCACGAACACTTCAGGAACGGTTCGTACTTGGACAGCGGACTGCCGCTGCCGTCCGGGATCAGGCCTTCGGGTAGCACGACCGGCAGGTCCTTCTCCGGCACCGGTACCGCGCCGCAGGACTCGCAGTGGATGATCGGGATCGGCGTCCCCCAGTAGCGTTGGCGCGAGATGCCCCAGTCGCGTAGCCGGTACTGCACCTGCTTTTCGCCAAGGCCCTTGGCCTTCAGGTCGGCGGCGATCGCGTCGGTGGCTGCGTTGTAGTCGAGACCGTCGTACTTACCTGAATTCACGCAGGTGCCACGTTGCTTGTCGGCGTACCACTCCTGCCAGCCCTCAAGCAGGAACACCTCGCCCGCCACGCCGATGACCTGCTTGATGGGAAGTCCGTACTTCTTGGCGAACGCGAAGTCGCGCTCGTCGTGCGCCGGCACACCCATCACCGCGCCTTCGCCGTAGCCCATCAGCACGTAGTTGCCGATCCACACCGGCACGGCGACGCCGGTCAGCGGGTGCGTCACCGAAAAGCCGGTCGCCACACCCTTCTTCTCCATCGTCGCGAGTTCGGCCTCGGCGAAACTGCCCTTCTTGCATTCCTCGATGAAGGCTGTGATGTTCGGCCGGCCCTGAGCCAGTCGCGTCGCCAGCGGATGCTCGGCCGCGATGGCCATGAAGGTCACGCCCATGATCGTGTCGGCGCGCGTCGTGAACACGCGCAGCAGCTTCTTCGCGCCGTCCAGTTCGTACGGGAAACCGAAGTTGACGCCGATGCTCTTGCCGATCCAGTTCTCCTGCATCGCCTTGACCTGCGGCGGCCACTCGAGCTGCTCGAGATCGGTGAGCAGTTCCTCGGCGTACTGAGTGATGCCGAGGTAGTAGCCGGGAATCTCGCGCTTCTCAATGATCGCGTTGGAGCGCCAGCCACGGCCGTCGACCACCTGCTCATTGGCGAGCACGGTCTGGTCCACCGGGTCCCAGTTGACGACCTGCGTCTTGCGGTAGGCGATGCCCTTTTCGAGCATCCTGAGGAACATCCACTGGTTCCACTTGTAGTAGTCGGGCGTGCAGGTGGCGAGCTCGCGCGACCAGTCGAAGGCGAGGCCGAGCGGCTGCATCTGTGCCTTCATCTCGGCGATGTTGCCGTAGGTCCACTCGGCCGGTGCCACCTTCTTGTCGATCGCCGCGTTCTCCGCCGGCAGGCCAAAGGCATCCCAGCCCATCGGCGTCATCACGTTGTACCCGCGCATCCGCAGGATGCGGTACATCACGTCGTTCAGCGTGTAGTTGCGCACGTGGCCCATGTGCAGCTTGCCGCTTGGGTAGGGCAGCATCGAACACACGTAAAACTTGGGCTTGGGTTGCCCCTGCGCATCGTTGACGTGCTCGACCGCGCGATATGCCTGGCTGCCCTCCCAGTGGGCTTGTGCTGCCGCCTCCACCGCCTGCGGGTCGTACTTCGGTTCCATCGCACGTCTAAGTGTTTGATTCGAGGGATCGATTATAGGGGCCGCTACACTCCCGACCGCTCATGAATCTGCTGCAGAACCTCAACGAGCAGCAACTCGCTGCCGTCACGCTTCCCAACCAGTCCGCCCTGATCCTCGCCGGTGCCGGCAGTGGCAAGACGCGCGTGCTGACGACGCGCATCGCCTGGCTGATCCAGACCGCACAGCTGTCGCCGCAGGGCGTGCTTGCGGTGACCTTCACCAACAAGGCGGCGAAGGAAATGCTGACGCGCCTGTCGGCAATGCTGCCGATCAACACGCGCGGCATGTGGATCGGCACTTTCCATGGCCTGTGCAACCGGATGCTGCGCGCGCATCACCGCGATGCGGGGCTGCCCTCGACGTTCCAGATTCTCGATTCAGCGGACCAACTAGGCGCGATCAAGCGGCTGCTGAAGGCCAACAACATCGACGGCGAGCGCTATCCGCCGCGCAACCTGCAGCTCTTCATCAACAGCTCCAAGGAAGCCGGTCTCCGCGCGAAGGACGTCGAGGTCAACGACGACTACAACCGCAAGTTCGTCGAGCTCTTTTCGATGTACGACGCGCAGTGCAACCGCGAGGGCGTGTGCGACTTTTCGGAACTGCTGCTGCGCTGCTACGAACTCCTCGACCGCAACGAGATCCTGCGGCAGCACTACCAGGACCGCTTCCGCCACATCCTGGTCGACGAGTTCCAGGACACCAACAAGTTGCAGTACGCGTGGTTGAAGCTGCTGGCGGGAGGGAAGAACGCCATTTTCGCGGTCGGCGACGACGATCAGTCGATCTATGCGTTCCGCGGCGCCAACGTCGGCAACATGGCGGACTTCGAGCGCGAGTTCCGGGTGCAGAACCTGATCAAGCTCGAGCAGAACTACCGCTCGGTCGGCCATATCCTGAACGCCGCCAACGCGCTGATCGCGAACAACGCGCGCCGCCTCGGCAAGGAGCTGTGGACCGACGCCGGTGAAGGCGAGCCGGTGCGCATCTACGAGGCGCAGACCGACGGGTATGAAGCGGCGTGGCTGGTCGACGAGGTCAAGGGTCTGATCGCCGAAGGTCACGCACGCGGCGAGATCGCGGTGCTGTACCGATCCAATGCGCAGTCCCGTGTGATCGAGCATGCGCTGTTCAACGGCGGCATTCCCTACCGCGTCTATGGCGGACTGCGCTTCTTCGAGCGCGCCGAGATCAAGCACGCGCTCGCCTACCTGCGGCTGATCGAAAATCCGGCGGATGACACCGCGTTCCTGCGCGTCGTCAACTTTCCGCCGCGTGGCATCGGTGCGCGGACGCTGGAGCAGCTTGCCGATGCGGCACGTGCAGGGGCGAGCAGCCTCTATGCCGCGGTGGGCAGCATGACCGGCAAGGCTGGCACCAATCTTGGCGGATTCGTCAAGCTGATCGACAGCCTGCGCTTCGAAACCGCGAGCCTGACGCTGTCGGAAATCGTCGATGTCGTCGTCCAGCGCAGCGGTCTGATTCCGCACTACCAGACGGAAAGGGAAGGCCAGGAGCGCATCGAGAACCTCAACGAGCTGGTGAACGCGGCCGCTGCCTTCGTACAGGAGGAAGGCTACGTCGCCGACGCACCGGGGACGCAGGCCGAGACCGAGACCGCGATTCCATCACCGCTCGCGGGTTTCCTGTCACACGCGTCCCTTGAAGCGGGCGACAACCAGGCCGAAGCGGGTCAGGACGCGCTGCAGCTGATGACGGTGCATGCCGCCAAGGGGCTGGAATTCTTCGCGGTGTTCATCACCGGGCTGGAGGAGGGTCTGTTCCCGCACGAGAACAGCCTGACCGAACTGGACGGGCTAGAAGAGGAGCGTCGTCTGATGTACGTCGCGATCACGCGCGCGCGGCGCCGGCTCTACGTCAGCTTCGCGCAGAGCCGACTGTTGCACGGCCAGACGCGCTACGGCATCAAGTCACGTTTCCTCGAGGAGCTGCCAGAAAATGCGGTGAAGTGGCTGACGCCGCGGGTCGCGGCCGGCACCGGTGGTGGACGCTTCGGGCAGTGGCACGATACCGGCGTCCGGCCCTCGGCGGCCAGCGCGCCGCCGGTACGCTCGGCTCCCTCGCACGGCGTGCGCGTCGGCCAGGCGGTGCGCCACGCGCGTTTCGGCGAGGGCGTGGTCATCAACCTCGAAGGCAGCGGCGACGATGCCCGTGCGCAGGTGAACTTCGGGCCGCTCGGTGTGAAGTGGCTGGCGTTGGCGGTGGCCAAGCTGACACCGGCCTAATCGGCCTCGGGCGCCGGCGGCGAGATCGCAGTGCGCGGTTCCAGTATCGCGCGGTAGATCGGATACTGGGTCGAATACGCGACGCTGGTCAGTACCAGCGCGATCGGCGCCAGCAGCATCGAGCCGAGCGCCGGCGATGCCCCGAGCAGGTTCATCAGCATCGACGCGACCCACGACACGGCAAGGATCAATGCGCCGAGCGCGAGGCTGAGCACGAGAAAGGGCCAGCGGTTGTGCCAGCAGGCAAACAACGAGAAGAACATCGCCTTGCTGACCGGCTGGCGATGCCATGCCACGAGCTGCGGTGAGAACCAGGTCAGCATCAGGATCGGCGTGTAGAGCAGGGCAGCGACGCCGATCGCATCCCACGGCACATTGGAGGCCACCGAGGCCGCGTCAACCTGACCTTCGATGATCTTCCAGTTGGCGAGTTCGTCACGCGCGAAGAGCGTCGTCGCCATCACCATCAGCAGGATCAGGCCGGCATGGACCAGGCCGAGCCTGAGCAGCGCGTTGCGCTGCGGGCCTTTGAAACCATCGATCAGCAGCGACGGCAGCGGCATCACATTGCGCTCGGCGTCCCGGCCGGCGGCGGTGACACCGAGCGTACCGAACGGCACCAACAGCGCCGCCAGCGGCAATCCTACCAACGGCACGCTCGCGACGATCATCAACGCCATCGAATACAGGATGACGAGCGCGGTGAACGCGAACGCCTGACGCTTGTAAAGGGCGAGTCCTTCGCGTAACCAGGCCCATCCGGCCGACGCCGGCAGCGTTCTGACTTGCATGGTCGGATCTTATCGGCGCCAGGTCAGGTGGCCGCCATGACCCACGGCAGGGTCGCATCGGCGATGCGGTGCTCGAGTATGCGTTCGAAATGCGTCGGGTCGTGCGGGGTGAGCACTTGCGCCGGACGCGGCAGGTAGTAGTCATACAGGCGCGAGATCCAGAAGCGCAGCGCAGCGGCGCGAAGCACGGTGCGCCAGCATTCATGCTCCTCTTCGGATAGAGGACGCACGGCGTGATAGGCGTCGATCAATGCCTGCGCGCGCGCCATGTCGAACGCGCCGGTCGCGAGATTTATGCACCAGTCGTTCATCGTAACGGCGAGGTCGAACAGCCAGATCGAACAGCCGGCAAAGTAGAAGTCGATCAGGCCGCCGATCGATTCCCCCGCGCCGTCCTTGATGATCAGCACGTTGTCGCGGAACAGGTCGGCGTGAATCGGGCCGGCCGGCAGTCGTTCGAAGCGCGCGCTGCGGAAGAACGAATCCTGGTAGATGAGCTCGTCGGCCAGTCGGTGAAACAGATCGTCCGGAATGTGCGGTTCGAGCTTGGGCACTGACTCCTTCCACCAGCCGATGCCGCGCAGATGCGGCTGGAACTGCGGGAAGTCAGCGCCGGCAAGGTGCATCTTCGCCAGCACGGTTCCCACCATCGCGCAGTGCCCCGCGGTCGGATTCACCACCGCTTTGCCCTCGAGACGGGTGACGATGGCGGCGGGCTTGCCCTTGATCTCGGAAAGCAGCGCGCCACTGCGGTTCTCCTGGGGCGCCGGGACCGGCAGGCCGCGGCGCGCGAGATGCCGCATCAGTTCGAGATAAAAGGGCAACTGCTTGAAGGTCAGGCGCTCGAAGATCGTCAGGACATATCGCCCGTGGGTTGTCGTGAGGAAGAAGTTCGTGTTCTCGATGCCAGAGGCGATGCCCTGCAACTCGACCAGTTCGCCGATGCTGAATTGCGTCAGGAAACTCGCGGCTTCGGCGCGATTGAGCGCGGTGAAAACGGCCATTGAAGAAGGGGCCGACGATCTAGCGGGGAGTGGACGAAGAGGGCGGTGGTGGCAATGCGGGAGCCGGCCGTTCTTCCGGGCGGCCCCATTCAAACGTGAAGAATTTCGGCACTGACAGGCCTGGTGAAGTCTCCGTTGCGGACGTGGGTTGCCGACCTTCGCGGTTGGTGATCGTATAGGTGCGGCCGGTGAGCGCGGGCGTCACGCGGATCTCGCTGATCCGGTTGGACGTGCGTATCTGTTCGATGCGGGTCCGCGGCTCTTCCGCCGGCGGCGGCGCCTTGGCGTCGGCCGCGGAAGGCACGAGATCGGCCCGCGTGGGGGCACTGGCCGGGCGCGGTGCCTCGCCGGCTTCGAGCGCCTCCCGCTCAGCCGTGGGCAGCTCGATCCGCTGGCGCGGTGCATTGGCCGCGGCAGCAGGCTTGTTCGGCGCCGCGTTCGTCTGTGCGGCGGGCGCCGGGGCGGTGCCTTGCGCCCATACCGGCATTGCCACGCAAGCCGCGAGCGCGAGCGCTGCGGGTTTCAGGAGGCTGCGCCAGTCAAGACGGGAGGATGTCGACCGCATGGAAAGCATTCTAACCGTGCCCCTGGAGGCGCAGCCTCTGCGCCATCCCTGATCGCGCTAATTGCTAGAGATAGAGCAATTGTTCGCGCTCGGTCGCGCTCTGCTCGAAACCGCGCGCGTCGTAGAACTCGAACAGCGCGTTGACGACCGAATCACTGTCATCGACGACGCGCATCATCGCGAGATCAGCCTCGCTGATCATGCCTTCGACGGCGACGGTATCCCGCAGCCATTGCAGCAGTCCGTTCCAGAAAGCGGAGCCCACCAGCACGACCGGCATCTTCCGTCCCTTGCCGGTCTGCATCAGCGTCAACGCTTCGGAAAGTTCGTCGATCGTGCCAAAGCCGCCGGGCATCACCACATAGGCGGCGGCGTACTTCACGAACGCCACCTTGCGCGCAAAGAAGTGGCGGAACCGCAGCGAGATGTCCTGGTACGGATTGCCGTGCTGCTCGAATGGCAGCTCGATATTCAGGCCTACCGAGGGCGAGGCGCCCTCGAAGGCGCCGCGGTTGGCCGCCTCCATGATGCCCGGGCCGCCACCGCTGATGACCGCGAAGCCGGCGTCGGACAGCTTGCGCGCGATCTCGACAGCCAGTTCGTAATTCGGCGTGCCAGCTGGGGTGCGTGCGCTGCCGAAGATGGACACCGCTGGGCGGATCTCCGACAGCCGTTCGGTCGCTTCGACGAACTCTGAAATAATGCCCCAAAGCTGCCATGACTCCCGGGCCTTCTGGCTGGTGGCGCGCTCCGGCATCGTGACTGCACGCAGGCTGGGAATGTTCTTGCGGTGGTCGAGCACGGCGTATCTCCCATGAAAACTCTGTTGTTGCTCGATGGTTCGAGCTACCTCTATCGCGCTTATCACGCCCTGCCGGACCTGCGCACGGCGGCGGGTGAGCCGACGGGCGCGATCCGCGGATTCATTTCAATGCTGCGCACGCTGCGCCAGCAGGTGCCGGCGGACTACATCGCCTGCGTGTTCGATGCGAAGGGTAAGACCTTTCGCGACGACCTGTACGCGGAATACAAGGCGAATCGGGCCGCCATGCCGGACGATCTGGTGGCACAGATCGAGCCGATTCACGCAGCAGTGCGAGCGCTCGGCTGGCCGGTGGTCGAAATCGAGGGTATCGAGGCCGACGACGTCATTGGCACTCTGGCGCGGCAGGCCGGCGAGCATGGATTGCGCACCGTGATTTCCACCGGTGACAAGGACCTCGCGCAGCTGGTCGATGGGCACACGATCCTGGTGAACACGATGAGCGGCGAAACGCTCGATGTGCCGGGCGTGTCGGCCAAGTTCGGCGTGCCGCCGGCACGGATCGTCGACTACCTGACGCTGGTCGGCGACAGTGTCGACAACGTTCCTGGCGTGGACAAAGTCGGTCCCAAGACCGCGGCCAAGTGGCTGCAGACCTACGGCTCGCTCGACGGACTGGTGCAGCGTGCCGACCAGATCACCGGAGTCGTCGGAGAGAATCTGCGCAAGGCGCTGCCGTGGCTGCCTACGGCGCGCACGCTGGTGACGATCAAGACCGACTGCGACCTGTCAGCCCATGTGCCTTCGATCAACGCGCTCGCCGTCCGCGATGAGGACGCCGAGCGCCTGCGTGAGCTCTATCAGCGTTACGAGTTCAAGTCCTGGCTGCGGGAGATCGAGGCCGCCGCGACCGTTGCCCTCTCGGACCCGCCACTGGACGCCGGCGCGAGCGCGTTGCCCGTGCGTGACAGCCGCACGCAGTACGAGATGGTGACGACACGCGCGCAGCTCGACGACTGGCTGCAGCGCATCGGTGTTGCGGATCTCACCTGTATCGACACCGAGACGACTTCGCTCGACCCGATGGCAGCGCGACTGGTCGGCATTTCGCTGTCGCTGGAACCGCTGAAGGCGTGCTACATCCCGCTGGCACACCGCTATGCCGGAGTGCCGGAGCAGCTGCCGTTCGACGCAACGATCGCGGCACTGCGGCCCTGGCTCGAAAGTCCGCACCATCGCAAGGTCGGGCAGCACCTGAAGTACGACACGCATGTGTTTGCCAATCACGGCGTGCACCTCGCCGGCGTGGCGCACGACACACTGCTCGAATCGTATGTACTGGAGGCGCACCGCAACCACGACATGGATTCGCTCGCGGAGCGGCACCTCGGGCGCAGGACGCTGACCTATACCGAGGTCTGCGGCAAGGGTGCGAACCAGTTGTGCTTCGATGAAGTGGCGCTCGACCGCGCGACCGACTACGCCGCGGAGGACGCCGAAGTCACGCTGGCGCTGCACCACGCACTCTGGCCGCAGATCGAGCCGAACGAGAAGCTGCGTGCGGTCTACGAAGACATCGAGTTGCCGGTGACGCAGGTTCTGTTCCGCATGGAGCGCACCGGCGTGCTGATTGACCGCGCCAAGCTCGAGGAGCAGAGCCGGCAGCTGGCACAGCGCATCGGCGAGCTCGAACAGGAGTCGATCCAGCTCGCCGGCCAGCCGTTCAACCTCGGCAGTCCGAAGCAGATTGGCGAGATCCTGTTCGGGCAGCTGAAGCTGCCGGTGGTGAAGAAGACCGCCAGCGGCGCGCCGTCGACCGACGAGGAGGTGCTGGAAAAGCTGGCGGAGGACTATCCGCTGCCCAAGCTGCTGCTCGAGCACCGAGGGTTGTCGAAGCTCAAGTCGACTTATTGCGACAAGTTGCCGGCGAATGCCGATGCCAACGGCCGCGTGCACACGCACTACGGCCAGGCGATCGCCGTGACCGGTCGTCTGTCGTCGTCGGACCCGAACCTGCAGAACATCCCGATCCGCACGGCCGAGGGCCGGCGCATCCGCGAAGCCTTCATCGCGCCACCGGCGCACCGGATCGTCTCGGCGGATTACTCGCAGATCGAGCTGCGCATCATGGCGCACATCTCGGAGGACACCGGCCTGCTGGATGCGTTTTCAAAGGGCGAGGACATTCACCGCGCCACCGCTTCCGAAGTCTTCGGCGTCCCGGTTGGCGAAGTGACGAGCGAGCAGCGGCGCTATGCGAAAGTCATCAACTTCGGGCTCATCTACGGCATGAGCGCGTTCGGCCTGGCGTCGAATCTCGGCATCGAGCGCGAGGCGGCCAGGAGTTACATCGACCGCTACTTCATGCGCTACCCGGGCGTGGCGAAGTACATGGAGTCGACACGCGCGCTGGCCAAGCGCCAGGGCTACGTCGAGACGGTGTTCGGCCGGCGGCTGTGGCTGCCGGAGATCAATTCACCCAACGGCCCGCGGCGTGGCGCCGCCGAGCGCGCGGCGATCAACGCGCCGATGCAGGGCACCGCGGCCGACCTGATCAAGCTCGCGATGATCGCCGTCGATCGATGGATCCACGAGTCCGCGCTGGGGTCGCGCCTGGTCATGCAGGTGCACGACGAACTGGTGCTCGAGGTGCCGGACGCCGAGGTGGCGCTGGTTCGCGAGCGCCTGCCGGCGTTGATGGCCCAGGTGGCGGAACTGCGCGTGCCGCTGCTAGTGGACCTGGGCGTCGGCGACAACTGGGACGAAGCGCATTGAGGAAGCGGCCCGACCGGTCCGCGCGACGCCACGACGGCGCGGAAATCACGCCAGCATCTTGGCACCGGCGATCAGCAGCACCGCTGCGAGGGCCAGTCGCAGCGCCTTGTGGCCGAGCCGTCGCGAGCCGTATGTGGCGCCGATGAAACCGCCGACGACGACGGCCGCAACCCAGTAGGGCAGCGCGTCCGGCAGCGTCGGCTGGCGGCTCAGCAGGCCGAGCAGCCCGGCCACCGAGTTCACCAGGATGAAGGCTGCCGTCGGCGCTGCGCTTTCCCGCACTGTCGCCCAGCCGGTCAGTACCAGCAGCGGGCTCAGGAAGATGCCGCCACCGACGCCGGTCAGTCCCGACAGCAACCCGATTGCCGCGCCGAGGGTGAGGGCAAGCCACCACGGCGGTGGCCGCCGCGCCGGGCGCGAACTTCCGCGTTCGCTCACGGCGTCGAGGAACAGTCGCGCTGCCGAGAACAGCAACACGATGCCGACCAGTACGCCAAACCACGCGACCGGCAGCTGCGTGCGGCCGCCGACAAACGCCATCGGCATGGCGCTCACGGCAAACGGCAGGAACAGGCGCCAGGCGAAGCCGCCGGCTCTCGCGAACTTGTACAGCGAGATGGAGGACACCGCGACGTTCATCACCAGCGCGGTGGGGCGCATGATCGCGGCTGGCACACCCGCCAGTCCCATGGCCGCCAGGTAACCCGACGCACCGCCATGACCGACGGACGAGTAGAGGACCGCTGCGGCGAAAAACAGCGCAGCGAGTAGCGCGTCCTGCGCGGTCACGGCAGTTCAGCGCGGCAGGTCAGCAGCAATTCAACGCAGCAGGTAACCCAACGGGCGCCAGGCGCCGGCCTGCAGCATCATGGTGACGACCTCTTCACCTGCAGGATTCTTCTCGAAGTCGCTGGTGAAGCGGACCATGACGAACTCGCCCTCAGGTGCGCCGGGGATCGATGCACGATACGCGGTGCCGGTCATCGTCCGCGACTTGAACGCACCGAACTCGGACCGGTTCTTTGGTAACCCTTCGACCCACTGCTGGCGCGTGACCCGCTCGCGAAATACCGGCGCAGACTCGTCCCAGGCCTTGCCGTACTCGGCGCCGTCGATGAGCTTGAGCCATTCGCCGGCGGCGTTTGCGGCGGCGGCCTCCTTGGCGGCCGTGGCCGGATCGGCAGCGGGTGCAGCCGGAACTGCCGGCGCTGCCGGAGCCGTCGGCGCGCCCTGCGGTCGGCTCGGGGTGCCGCCCATGTCGGCAGGCGGCTTGAGCTGGGCTTGCACGGCGCCGGCGCCGAAAGTGAGAACAAAGAACAAGGCACGAAGACGCATGAGGATCCTTTTCGCGACTGCGACCGCAACGCCGGTCAGGTCGGCGTGTAGGCGAGACGCACGTAAATGGGGGCGAACGGAGTCGCCTGCGTGATTTCGATCAGCGCCTCGCGCGCAAGTTCCAGCAGCGCGAGGAAATGAACGATCGCCACCTGTGCACCGCGGCTCGGGTCGAAGAGGTCGGCAAACTCGACGAAGCGTGTGTTCTGCAGCCGGCGCAGGATGAAGCTCATGTGCTCGCGCACTGACAGTTCCTCGCGGGCGATCCGGTGGTGCGCGTGCAGCTTTGCACGCTTCAGCACGTCGACCCAGGCGTCGCGCAGGTCGATGACGTTGACGTCGGGGAAGCGCCGCTCCATCGTCTGCTCGATGGTCACCATTACTCGCACGAAGTCACGGCCGAGGCGCGGCAGCTGATCGAGCTGCAGCGCGGCCAGCTTGATGCGCTCGTATTCGAGCAGGCGACGCACGAGTTCCGCGCGCGGATCCTCGACTTCCTCACCGGCGTCCGCCTTGCGCAGCGGCAGCAGCATGCGCGACTTGATCTCGATGAGCAGCGCCGCCATCAGCAGGTATT
This sequence comes from uncultured beta proteobacterium, assembly GCA_963791235.1. Classification (GTDB taxonomy): domain Bacteria; phylum Pseudomonadota; class Gammaproteobacteria; order Burkholderiales; family Burkholderiaceae_F; genus JALORV01. The sequence goes on from CAWBRW010000029.1 coordinate 1,080,270, forward strand.
CGGCAGCAAGCTCCAGGTTCTTTTCGCGGATCTGGTCGATGTACGCCAGGTACTGCACCGTCAGCGGCGCCATCGGAATGTCGAGCACGTTGAAGTGCTGCTTGCGGATCAGGTACAGCAGCAGATCCAGCGGGCCCTCGAAGGCCTCGAGAAAGATCTCGAGCGCGTCGGGCGGGATGTAGAGGTCATCCGGCAGCCGGAACAGCGGCTCGCCATAGAGGCGGGCCAGCGCCACGCCGTCGACGACGTCAGGCGTCAGGTCCGGCGCCGCGGCCAGCACGACGGCGTCATCGTCTGCCTGCGCCGCGGGCTCGTGCGCGTGGGGATTCGCCGAGGTCAACTACTTCGCCTTCGGCTGGTAAACGTAGGCCGGCTGCGCGAGCCCGGACTCGCGGAAACGCCGGTACATATCCGGATCCATGCGCTTATCCCACCAGATCGCGCGGCCCTTCTTTTGGTCCGGCTCGATGTTCGGATCTTCTTCCTTCATTTCGCGCAGGAAGCGCCCGATTTCGGACTCGTAGTTGCTGGACATGCGGCGGCAGCGGTGGGTTGTGTAATCTGGAGCGGCGAAGTTTACGCGAGCGGGGATGGCGACATGGATCGATGGGGTCGATGGCTGATGAGCTTGGGCGCACTGGTGGCGGTCGCCGCCTGCGACCCGAGTGGGCAGGTCTACGAGGACCTGCGTCTGGCGCGACTCAAGGTCGGCGAGTCGACCGAGCAGGACGTGCGCAAGCTGTTCGGCAATCCCTATGCGGTCCGCGATACCGGCGGTGGAAAAGGGCTCGTGTATCCGCTCGGCCCCGAAGGCGTGCATACCTTGCTGATCAGGATCGGCCCGGACGGCACGTACCAGGGCCGCGAAGACCTGCTGACCCGAGCCAACTTTCAGCGCATCAGCGCCGGCATGAAGCGAACCGACGTGCTGCCGGTGCTCGGTCCGCCCGGGCGCACGCAGGAATACAAGCTGAAGCAGGAGACAGCGTGGGAATGGCGCTTCAAGGATGGCGCTGTGGAACGCGTGTTCGTCGTGATGTTCAACGCCGCGGGGCAAGTGGTCTCGACAGCGGTTGAGGAGCCTCCGCGCATCGGCGGTGGCTGACCCAGCGAAGTTTCAGCCCTTGCGTTTCGATATCGCGGTGACAATGCCGCGCAGGATCTCCAGCGGCGGCGGCGGACAGCCGGGAATGGCAACATCAACCGGGATGACGTTCGAAACGCGCCCGCAACTCGCGTAGCTCTCGCCGAAGATCCCGCCGGTGCAGCCGCAGTCACCCACGGCAACGACCAGTTTCGGCTCGGGCGTGGCCTCGTAGGCGCGCTTCACGGCGATCTGCATGTTGCGCGCGACCGGCCCGGTGACCAGCAGCATGTCGGCGTGGCGCGGGCTTGCGACGAACCTGATGCCGAGGCCTTCGATGTTGTAGTAGGGATTGTTGAGCGCGTGGATCTCGAGCTCGCAGCCATTGCAGGAACCGGCGTCGACCTGGCGGATCGTCAGTGCACGGCCGAGCAGAGCGAGTACGTCGGCCTGGATCCGCTCCCCCTCCACGCGCCAGTCATCGTTCGGCTGCGGCGCCGGCTCGGTGCAGATGCCTACCTTCAGACAACTGTCGGGTCAGCAGCAGCATCAGAGGTCCTGGCCCGAATAGCTCAGGTTGAACGACTTGTTGATCAGCGGAAAGTCGGGAACGATGTTGCCGATCACCGCATGTTCGATCAGCGGCCAGTTCTGCCATGACGGATCATGGCAATGGCAGCGCCGCACGGTCGACGAGTCGTTCGTCTCCATTGCGACGAGCACTTCGCCGCGCCAGCCTTCGACCCAGCCGATGCCGAAGCCTGCGGCAGCTTCAGCGAGTTCTACGCGGGTGTCGCCTCCCGGCATCTGCTCGACGATGGTTCGGATCAGGCGCAGCGATTCGGTGATCTCGTCGAAGCGCACAGCCACGCGTGCCGCGACGTCGCCGCGGCTGTCCTTGGCAATTGCCGACGTTCAGCGCGTCATACGGGAAACATGGCAGGTCGACACGCAGGTCGTGCGCCATGCCGCTGGCCCGCCCGGCCAGCCCGGTCAATCCCAGAAGCGCCGCGAGTTCCGGCTTGACGATGCCGGTCGCCTGAAATCGATCCTGCAGCCCGGCGTGCTCGTCGTAGATCGTCCGCAGCCTCCGGACTTCGCGTTCGATCTCGAGGCACTGCGCCCGCACCTCCTCGAGCCCTGTGCGGTCGGGCTTGACGGCGACGCCGCCTGGCACGATGCAATCCATCAGCAGGCGGTGTCCGAAGATCAGACCGTTCGCGCGCAGCCACAGCTCGCGCAGGCGCGAGAACTGCGCGAGGCCGAACGCGAGCGCGGCGTCGTTGCCCAGCGCGCCGAGATCGCCGAGATGGTTTGCCACGCGCTCTCGTTCCAGCAGCAGCGCCCGCAGCCAGTCGGCGCGCGGCGGAATCTCGGTGCCGGTCGCCGACTCCGCTGCCATCGCGTAAGCCCACGCATAAGCGACCGTCGAGTCGCCGGAAACGCGGCCTGCGAGCCGATGCCCCTCGGTCAAGGACATGCCTTCGAAGCGCTTCTCGATGCCCTTGTGCACATAGCCAAGCCGCTCCTCCAGCCTGAGCACCTTCTCGCCGACGATCGAGAAGCGGAAGTGCCCAGGTTCGATGATGCCGGCGTGGATCGGGCCCACCGGGATCTCGTGCACGCCATCACCGCTGACGCTGACGAACGGATAGCGCTCCTGCTCAATCTCGGAACTCCTCGCCCCATCGCTGTCGCGTCGCAGTGGAAAGTAGTCCGGCGGCCACGCGCCGTGGCGCAGCCAGGGTCGCTCGTCGGCCGCGCCGTCCGCGCGCACGCCAACCATGTCGAATGCGGCACGCTGCATGCGGCTTGCCGCCGGGAAGTGCATCGACAGATCGGGGTACAACGGTGAATCGCCGCTCAGCAACAGGCGCACGCAGGCAAGTCCGTCGGCGAGGACGTAGGTCGCGTAGACGACAAAGCCGTCATCGAGGTCGCGCCGATCCGATCCCCACAGTGCGACGAGGCGATGACCGGCCAGCGCAAACGCCTGCGCCGTGGCCGACCATTCCGCTTGACTGGCTGTGGCGACGGCGATCGGCATTGCGCCGCCGAGCCTGCTGAACGTGAGTGGGGCTTCGTCGAGACGCATGACTCAGCCCCCCGACACGAGTCGGGCCGCCTGCTGGTACCAGCCCTCGAGATACGGCGGGATGTACAGGCCGAGCAGCAGCGCAAGGCCCAGGTGAACGAACACAGGGACCAGCGCCGGCGGATGCGCCAGCGGCTTGACCGTGGTTTCGCCGAAGACCATCGGCTGCACCTTCGCGAGCACGGCGGCGAACGCGACGCTGAGTGCCAGCAGCAGGATTGGCGTGGTCCACGGGAACTCGCGCATCGCGGTGGTCAGGATCAGGAACTCGCTCGCGAAGACTCCGAACGGCGGCATGCCGAGGATCGCAAGCGAGCCGATCATCAGGCCCCAGCCGACCGTCGGATTCACGCGGATCAACCCACGGATCTGGTCCATCACCTGCGTACCGGCCTTCTGGGAGGCGTGGCCCACGGCGAAGAAGATCGCCGATTTCACCAGCGAGTGAACCGTCATGTGCAGCAGCCCGGCGAAACTCGCGATCGGCCCGCCCATGCCGAAGGCAAAGGTGATGAGCCCCATGTGCTCGATCGACGAATACGCGAACATCCGCTTGATGTCTCGCTGGCGCGAGAGGAAGAAGGCCGCCAGCACGACCGAGAGCAGGCCGAAGCCCATCATCAGGTCGCCTGCAAAGCGCGTTCCAATGGCACCGTCGGCAAGCACCTTGCAGCGCAGGACGGCATAGAGCGCGACGTTCAGCAGGAGGCCCGAGAGAACGGCCGATATCGGCGTGGGGCCTTCCGCATGGGCATCGGGCAGCCAGTTGTGCAGCGGAGCGAGGCCGACCTTGGTGCCATAGCCGACCAGCAGGAAGACGAATGCCAGTGACATCACGGTAGGCTCAAGCTGGTACTTGGCTGCGTCGAGATAGGTCCACAGCAGGCCTCTGCCCTCGGCGCCGATGACCCGCTCGGCGGCGAGGTAGAGCAGGATCGTGCCGAAGAGCGCCTGCGCGATGCCCACCCCGCACAGGATGAAGTACTTCCAGGCTGCCTCGAGGCTGGCCGGCGTGCGGTAGACAGCGACCAGCAGCACGGTCGCGAGCGTGGCGGCCTCGAGTGCGACCCACAGCAGCCCCATGTTGTTGGTCGTCAGTGCCAGCAGCATCGTGAAACTGAACAGCTGGTACATGCTGTGGAACAGCCGCATGCGCGGCGGTGTCATCTTGCCGTGGTCACGCTCGATGCGCATGTACGGACGGGCAAAAAGCGCTGTCGTGAACGCCACCAGCGCGGTCAGCGCGACCAGGAACACGTTCAGCGAATCGACGAAGAACTGTTCCTTCAGCACGAGGATCGGGCCGTCCGCGATGATCTGCACAGTGAGGACGGCCGATGCAATGAAGGTCGCCAGGCTGAAGGCAACGTTGACCTCAGGTGCGCGATCCCGGTGTCCCATCAGCCCGAGCACCGCCGCTCCGACGAGCGGAATGCCGAGGATCGCGAGCAGCGTCTTCCATCACTCTTCCTTCAGGCTTTCGAGGTGGCGGATGTCCAGACTGTCGAACTGCTCGCGGATCTGGAACATGAACACGCCGAGGATGATCAGTGCGACCAGCACGTCCAGCGCGATGCCGAGTTCGACCACCATCGGCATGCCGTAGGTCGCGCTGGTAGCGGCGAAGAACAGCGCGTTTTCCATCGCCAGGAAGCCGATCACCTGCGGGATCGCCTTGGTCCGGGTGATCATCATCAGGAACGACAGCAGCACGCACGCCAGCGCGATGCCGAGCGTGCCGCGCGCGACGGATTGCGATAGTCCGGAGATCGGCAGCGCCAGGTTGAAGGCAAAGATGACCAGCACGATGCCGAGCAGCATTGTCGTCGGGATGTTGATCAGCGTCTCCACGTCCCAGCGGACGTTCAGGCGCTCGATCATCCGGTGCAGCAGCCACGGCATCAGCAGGACCTTCAGCGCAAAGGTGATCGCCGCCGAGTAATACAGGTGCGGCTGCCCGGTGAAGTGCGCCATCACGGTCGTCGATGCGGCAAGCACCAGGCCCTGCAGCGTGAAGAGGTGAATTAGGGTGAGAACGCGCCGTTGCGCCAGCAGTGCGAACGACAGCAGCAGCAGGGCTGCCGCGAAAAGGTTGATCAGCTGTGTGACCAGACTCGGCATAGAGAACCTATGTCAGAGTCCGCGGTGGTCGCGGCGGGGTCGCATTGGGTTGCAGGGCTAGGCGCGGTGAGGGGACCATTGCGTGTGCAAGGACCCGAGCCGCAACGACGCCATGCGCCGAATGCGACCCCGCCCCGGAGGGTTGCCACGATAAGCGGGCGTCTGCAGCGTTGGCCGGCTCGGCCGTAGGCTCGGCTACTGTCCTTCGCCAGCCGCCTTGCATCCGCCCGGTTCTCGTGGCAACGCGATCCATCGCGGACTCTGACATAGGTTCTAGGCCCCCAGCAGGAAGTGCACGAGGATGCCGATCACGGCCAGCAGAAACGCTCCCGCGAGAAACTCCGGGACGCGAAAGATGCGCATCTTCGCCGACAGGGTCTCGATCAGCGCCAGCGCCGCACCGCCGACGGCGAGCTTGCCGATCAGCACGGGCAAGGCGAGCAGCATGCCGACCGGCTCGTGAACGTAGGCGATGCCCCAGGGAAAGAAGATCGCCAGACCGATGCAGGAGTAGGCAAAGAGCTTCAGGCTGGCCGCCCATTCGAGGAGTGCCAGGTGCCGACCGGAGTATTCGAGGATCATCGCCTCGTGGATCATCGTCAGCTCGAGGTGCGTGGCCGGATTGTCGATCGGCACGCGCGAGTTCTCGGCGAGCGCGACCATCGTGAAGGCGACGCCGGCGAACGCAAGGCTCGGGTAGATCGCGAACTCCTGGGTGCCGATGGTCTCGACGATGTTGGCCAGTGAAGTCGACTCGGTCAGGAATGCGGCGTTGAACAGCACCATCAGCAGCGCCGGCTCGGCGAGAAAGCCAATCAGCATTTCGCGGCGCGCGCCAAGCGTGCCGAAGGCGGTACCGATATCCATCGCTGCCAGTGCGATGAATGCCCGCGCCAGCGCAAACACGCCCACCAGCGCGATGGCATCGGCTGCCGAGGCCAGTGGAAGGTCGGTCGACACCGTCGGCACGATGCTGCATGCCAGCACCATCGCGCCGAAGACGATGTAGGGCGCAAAGCGGAACAGCGGACTGGCGTTCTCAGCGATCACCGATTCCTTCCAGAACAGCTTGTGCAAGGTGCGATACGGCAGCAGCAACGGGGGAGCGCTTTTGTTCTGCAGCCAGGCGCGGCACTGGTTGACCCAACCGGTCAGCAGAGGTGCGCCGAGCACGGCCAGGACAATGGCCACCAGTTGCGCGGTTGCGCTGTAGAAGTTCATCGGAACACCAGCACAAGCATCACCAGAAGAGTGACGAAGCTGTACATCAGGTACGTGGAGATCCGCCCTTGCTGCAGCAGGCCGACAACGCGCGACGTGGCCTCGATGACGCGCGCGATCGGCAGATACAGCCAGTGCCAGAAGTGGTCGCCGGCGACGAGGCGGTACGACGGCTGAGTGTCAAATGGCGTCGGCAGGTGCCGGTCGATGCGGAAGAAGGGCTCGAAGACCTGGCGGATCGGCTGGCCGAAGCCTTCGGCCGTATCCTGCATGCGCGCGTTGAGCAGCGGGAAGCCGCAGTCCCACGGAGCGGCCCGGCGCAGCCGGCCGTGATAAAGCTTGCGCACGAGGACGAACGCCAGCGCGAAGCATCCCGCAAGCAGCAGCAGGAACAGCAGCGGGCTGTAGCTGGCGCGTTCGGGCGAGACCGGCGCGAGGAAGATCCAACCGCTGGCCAGGACTCTGGGGCCGATGCCGTCGGCCACGAGTGCACGTGTGACCGGATCGATCAGCGCGATGACCTGGACCGGGAACAGTCCCAGCAGTACGCAGCCCGCCGCGAGCCAGACGAGGCCCGCCCGCTCCCACCTCGCGGCATCGTGCGAACTCGCCAGCCGTGGTTCGCGCGGCTGTCCCAGGAAGATCACTCCGAAGAACTTCACCATCACGTAGCCGCCGAGCGCGGCGACCAGCGCGACGCCGGCTGCAACCACGGGCACGAGGTTGTTGACAAAGGTGCTCTTCAGTCCGAGCGTGAAGAGGAAGCTCTGCAGCAGCAGCCACTCCGAGACGAACCCGTTCAGCGGCGGCAACCCGGCAGCGGCCAATGCGCCGACCAGCGCCAGCCAGCCCACCCAGGGCATGAACCGCAGCAGGCCGCCCAGCTTGCCGAGGTTGCGCTCTCCAGTCGCGTGCAGCACGGCACCGGTGCCGAGGAAGAGCAGGCTCTTGAAAAAGGCGTGGTTCAACGCGTGGTACAGCACGGCGGTGAGCGCCAGCGCCGCCATCGGTGCCATGCCATAGCCGAAAAACAGCAATGCCAGGCCGATGCCGACAATCAGCAACCCGATGTTCTCGATCGATGAGTACGCGAGCAGGCGTTTCATGTCGGTCTGGATCGCTGCGAAGACGACGCCGAAGAGCGCGGTGACCAGCCCGACCACCAACGCAAGCACGCCCCACCACCAGAGCTGCATTGGCAAGATGTCGAAGCTGACGCGCAGCAATCCGTAAATCGCGGTCTTGAGCATCACGCCGCTCATCAGTGCCGACACCGGCGAGGGCGCGGCGGGGTGCGCCTCCGGCAGCCAGATATGCAGCGGAACGATGCCGGCCTTGGCCCCGAAACCGAGGAAGGCCAGCAGAAAGGCCACCGACGCCCAGAAGGGCGAAAGCTGCTGGGCGCGCATGTTGGCGAACGTGTAGTCGCCGGTATTCGCCTGCAACACCCCAAAGCACAGAAGAATCGCGAGCGCGCCAATGTGCGCTATCAGCAGGTACAGGTAGCCGGCGCGGCGAATCTCGGGAATCACATGATTGGCCGTCACCAGGAAGAACGACGACAGCGCCATCAACTCCCACATCACCATGAAAGCGTAAGCGTCGTCGGCCAGGAGCACCATCGACATGCTGGCGAGGAACAGGTGATAAAGCAGGCACAGCAGTCCCGGCGGCGTGCCTTCACCCTGGCGGAAATAGCCCGACGCAAACGCGGAAACCCCGACGCTGGTGGCGCCGAGCAGCAGCAGGAAGAAGGCAGAGAGCGCGTCGAGCCTCAGATGAAATGGCAGCCCGGGCAGGCCGATAGGCAGGACCGCGGTTTCCGTCCCTGAACCCAGGGCGAACGCGCCGGCCACGGACACGAGCAGACTCACCACGGCGCCGAGCGGAAACAGCACGCGCGCCACGACGAAGAAGCCGTGCGGGCGAATCAGGCCGGCGGCGCCGATCGCGATCCACGTGGCGACTGCCGCCAGGATCCAGTCGATGGCAAGCCAGTCCCCGGGGGACGTCACGACCGGTGCCTCCGGCGCAGGCCGCCCGCCTGCTTCGAGGCCACCATCAGCCAGTGCGGGAGCGGGCGATCGCCCGAGTGCTCGATGATGTATTCGCGGATCAGCTGACGCACGACCTGCGACGGCGTCAGGTCATGCTCCGCGCAGATCTGCTCGAACATGGCCTTCTTGCGCGGATCGAGCAGCAGCGTCAGGCGCGCTGTCTTGGATTCGGTCTTGGCGGGCATCGCTGGCTACGGTCGGCGGCGTGAAGGATGCATGTTAATCATATGTGCATCAAAAGCGAATGCCGAAATTGTCGCCGACCGGCGGGCAATTGAAAGTGATGAATTCCGCGCGATGTAGTGGCGCTTGATCGCGGTCAATCGATGGTGAATGGTCGAGGCCTACTGTGGTTTGTGCCATTCCAGCCACTCATGCGGAGACATCGAATGCTGAAGACCAAGTTGGCCTTGCTACTGCTTGCGGCCTGTGCCGCGTCGGCCACGGCCCAGGACCTGACGTGGCGCAAGGACGTCGGACCGATGGTCGCCGCCAGGTGTGGCGCATGTCACGGCGCCAACATGCCCGAGTACAGCGACTGGATGCAGCTGGGCGACGAAAAGCGCAAGACCGTCGCTCCGCGGATCGATTCCTACCCGACATTCATGACTTACGTGGTCTGGCCGGGCACCGGCGCGCTGATGCGTCGCCTGGACGACGGCAAGGCGGCCGGCGGCAAGCCCGGCAACATGTACCAGTACCTCGGCAGCAGCGACGAGGAGCGCGCCAAGAACCTGCAGATGGTCAAGACGTGGCTGGGCGACGGCGCGTGGAACCTCAATCGCTGGAAAGCGCGCGGAGACGTTCCCGGCGTGACCAAGGAGCAGCTCGATAAGGTCCAGGCCAGGTACTGAACACGCGTTCGTCTTGCCTGCCTGAGAGGCCGGCGTAGCGAGCGCCACACACGCGCTTGCGGCGCCGCTTCGGCCGAGGATTGGGCCGGCTACTTCACGCGCATTCCAGGTTGCGCACCCGGATGCGGATCGAGCAGAAAGAGTCCCGGGTTGGACTTTTCGTCGGCGTGGCTGGCCGCAAGCACCATGCCTTCGCTGACGCCGAACTTCATCTTGCGCGGCGCGAGATTGGCCACCAGCACGGTCAGACGTCCGACCAGATCCTCCGGCTTGTAAGCCGACTTGATGCCGGAGAAAACCGTGCGCTCGCGCCCTTCGCCGGCGTCGAGTGTCAGCTTGAGCAGCTTGTCGCTGCCCTCGACATACGACGCGGTGACAATCTTCGCGATGCGGAAGTCGAGCTTCGCGAAGTCGTCGATCGTGATCGTATCGGCGATGGCAGCACCGCCCGGTAGCGCCTTGGCCGGCTCGGCCTCGGCCGGGGCTTCGAACAGGGCGTCGATCTGTTTGGCTTCCACGCGAGTCATCAGGTGTTTGTAGGGGGCGATGTGTTCAGGCGCGACCGTGAGATCAGACCACGCAAACGGTCGATTCATGCCGAAGAGCTCGCGTGCGACGCGTTCCGACGTCGCCGGCAGGATCGGCGCCAGGTAGATCGTAAGCACGCGGAAGCACTGCAGCACATCGGTACAGACGGTGTGCAGCAGTTCCCGGCCGGCAGGATCCTTCGCGAGTTCCCAGGGCTTCATCCGGTCGAAATGCTCGTTGGCGAAATCCGCGATGCGCATGACTTCGCGCAGCGCCTTGCCGAATTCGCGCTGGTCGAGCAGTGCGGCGATGTCATCGCTGGAGGCAAGCGCCACTGCCAGGCTGCTGGTGGAGGCATCGCCTGACGCGGCAAGGCGGCCGTCGAATTGGCGGACCAGGAAACTCGCCGCCCGACTGGCGATGTTGACGTACTTGCCGATCAGGTCGCTGTTGACCCGCTGCATGAAGTCATCCGGATTGAAGTCGACGTCCTCGACGCGGCCGTTGAGTTTGGCGGCGACGTAATAGCGGAACCACTCGGGGTTCATGCCCAGCTCGAGGTAGCGCAGCGGGTCGATGCCGGTGCCGCGGCTCTTGCTCATCTTCTCGCCGCTGACCGTGATCCATCCATGAGCGTAGATGTTGTCCGGCACCTTGCGGCCGGAGAATCTAAGCATCGCCGGCCAGAAAAGCGTGTGGTGGTAGACGATGTCCTTGCCGATGAAGTGGATCTGCTCGACGTCTTCGGCGGCGAGGAAGTCGTCGTAGCTGCGAGACTCGCCGTTGGTTCTGGCCTTGCCGCTGTCAAAGTAGGCCTTCAGCGACGCCAGGTAGCCGATCGGTGCGTCCAGCCACACATAGAAGTACTTGCCGGGGGCCTCCGGGATCGGGATGCCGAAGTACGGCGCATCGCGCGAGATGTCCCAGTCCGCGAGCCCCTTGCCGTCGGGCCCGAGCCACTCCTGGGTCTTCGCGTAGACCTCGGGTTGAAGAGTTTTCTCGCCATGCCGGTTGGTCCCCGCGGACCAGCTGCGCAGGAACTCGACGCAGCGCTGATCGGACAGCCGGAAGAAATAGTGATTAGAGCTGCGCAGTTCTGGCCGCGCGCCGGTCAGCACGGAATACGGTTCGATCAGGTCCGTCGGCGCGTAGGTCGAACCGCAGACCTCGCAGTTATCACCGTACTGATCCTTCGCGCCACACTTCGGACAGGTGCCCTTGATGTAGCGGTCGGGCAGGAACATGCCCTTCACGGGATCGTAGAACTGCTCGATGGTCTGTGTGCCGATGAGGCCTTCGGCCTTCAGCGCGCGATAGATCGCTTGCGACAACTCGACGTTTTCGGGCGAATCGGTCGTGTGCCAGTGATCGAAGCCGATGTGGAAGCCGTCGAGGTAGCGCGGGCGCGTGGCACGCACGTCGGCGATGAACTGCTGCGGCGTTTTGCCGGCCCTTTCTGCGGCGATCATGATCGCCGCGCCGTGCGCGTCCTCGGCGCCGATAAAATGCACCGCATGACCGCGCATTCTCTGGAAGCGGACCCAGATGTCGGCCTGGATGTACTCCATGATGTGGCCGACGTGCAGCGGGCCGTTGGCGTAGGGCAGGGCGGTGGTGACAAACAGGCAGCGGCGGGTCATGGCGTGAAGGCTCCGATGTGCGAAATGCCGCGTGTGCCACCGCGGCGGGCTGTCAGTGCGACAGTCGGCACATTCGGTCAATCGCGGGCGCTGGCCGCGGAGCCGAGAGGAGATTCGGGCGTGCGTTCATCCCGCGCATTCTAAAGGCGCCGCGAAGTGTCAGTCGGTCCGCAGCCGATAGCCGACGCCGGTTTCGGTCAGCAGATACTGCGGGCGCGCCGGATCGCGGTTCGATCTTCTGCCGCAGCTGCTTCATATAGACACGAAGGTAGTGTGGGTCCTCGACGTGCTCGGGACCCCAGACCTCGCGCAACAGGTGCCTCTGCGTCGCCACCATGCCGCCGTGCTGCGCCAGCACAGCAAGGAGGCGGTACTCGATCGGAGTGAAGTGCAGCGTCTCGCCGCCCCGTGTGGCCTGCCGGCGAGCGAGATCGATCGCAACCTCGCCGAGCTTGAGCGGACCGATCTGGTCGTCGGGGGCGCGCGCCGCCCGTCGCAGTGCGGACCGTACGCGGGCCAAGAGCTCCCCGACCGCGAAAGGTTTGGTTACGTAGTCGTCGGCACCGGCATCAAGTGCGGCAATCTTCTGCTGCTCGTCGACCCGGGCCGACAGCACCACGATCGGCAGCGACGACCACTCGCGGATGCCACGCACGACGGCTGCGCCGTCCGCGTCGGGCAGGCCCAGGTCGAGGATCACGATGTCCGGCTTGTGGCTCGCGGCCTCGATCAGACCGCGCCGCGCATTCTCGGCCTCGAAGACGCGGAATCCCTCGGCAGCGAGCGTCGAGCGAAGCAGCCGCCGCAACTGCGGCTCGTCGTCGACGATCAGCACCGCGTGGGCCGCACTGGTCATTCGGGATCTTCCTCGCTTGGAACGACCGGGGCTTCTCGCTCATGCGGCAGCGAGACGATGAACAGTGCGCCGCCGGCGGGAATCCGCTCCGCGCGGATCTCACCGCCATGCGCACGCGCAATCGCGCGGCAGATCGCGAGCCCGAGCCCGACGCCGCCGATTGCGCCTTCAGCGCGCCCCCGCTGGAACTTCTCGAACAACGTGCTGGGGTCGATGTCTGGTGCAAAGCCAGGGCCATCATCGGCTACCAGCAACTCGACCTCGTCGACCGCGCGCCGCGCGCTGATGCGGATGTGGCTGCCGGGCGGCGTGTACTTGGCGGCGTTCTCGAGCAGGTTGTAGAGCAGTTGTTCCAGCAGGACCGGATCGGCGTGAATCAGCGTGGGCGCATCTTCGAGTCGCGCACTGACTTTGTGCGCCGCGAGTGGGCGCCGCAGGCGGTGCAATGCGGACCCGACGATCTCCTCCAGCGAGACCCACTCGGGTTTCGCCACCCCGGCGCCGGACTCGAGCCGTGTCATGTCGAGAACGTTGGCGACGAGCTGGGTCATCTGGCTCGACTGTTCGACAATCGACTGCGCGAGTTCGCGGCGGGTGGTGGCATCGATTCGCGATTCGTCCGCGGCCAGGCTGCTTGCCGCGCCTCCAATCACGGCCAGAGGCGTGCGCATGTCGTGCGAGATGGCCGCCAGCAGGCTGTTGCGCACCGATTCGGTTTCGGCCTGAATGCGCGCCGATTGCGCCTGCTCTGCGAGTTGCGCGCGCTCCAGCGCGAGAGCCAGCTGGGAAGCAAAGGTCTCGAGCAGATGAGCCTGCTCCGGTAGCAGGATTCGGCGCGGGTTGGCAGGCAAAATGGCGAGCACGCCCAGCTGGCCGCGCTGCGCATCGCTGGTGGCCAACGGAAGGTAGCTTGCTGGCGAGCCAGGCAGGGTATCCGTTCCGAGCCCGGCCGGCTGGCCATGATCCTGAACCCATTGCGCCACTGACAGATCCGCACCGCGCAGCGAGGACGGCTCGGCCTCCGAGCTGGGAAACCCCAACGCGCCGCGTTCATCCGGCAACAGCAGCACAACCTGTGCTTCGAAGACCTCGCCGATGTGGCGGATCGCGACGCGCGCCATGCTGTCCACACCGCGCACAGACGCGAGCTCGCGGCTCATCGCGTAGAGCCGCGCGGTGCGGCGTTCGCGGTGACCGGCGACGCGCGCCTGTAGCCGGACGCTGTTCATCAAGGTGCCGATCAGCAGGCCCACCGCGGTCAGAACAGCAAAGGTGATCAGGTACTGACCGTCGGCGATGTTCAGCGTGAAGAGCGGCTGGACGAAGAAGAAGTTGTAGGCAAGCGTACTTGCGAGCGACGCGAGCACGGACGGTCCGCGACCGAAGCGCCATGCAATCAGCGTGATCGCAAGCAGGTAGATCATCACGACGTTCGGCTCGTTCAGGACGGGCGTGGTGAACCATGCGAGCGCTGTGGCAGCCGCGACGCCCGCCATCGCCCCGACGTAGTTCGGCCAGCGCTCCTTTCCCGAGGGCGGCGCGGCAAGATACGCGGCGCTGCGCGTCAGCAGCGGGCTGCGGGCGATGCGCATTGCCTCGGTCGTCTTGATCACCGTGACGTCGATGCCACGGATACGCGCCAGCACTTGATCGACCGTCGACGGCCGAAGCCAGCGTGCGACGCCCTTTCGACTCGGCTCCCCTAGCAATATGCGGGTCGCGTTGCGCGTCTGCGCATAGGCGACGAGTTCGGAACCGGCCGAGTGGCCGCCGAGCGTCACTGTCTCGGCGCCGAGCGACTCGGCCAGGCGCAGCCATGCGATGCGCTTGTTGCGCTCCGCTTCGGGCAGCCGGATCAGGTCCGGCGTTTCCACATAGACGACAATCCACGGCGCATGCAGGGCAGCGGCCAGCCGCTTGCCCGCGCGCACGAGGGACTCGCCGTCGCTACTGGGTCCGACACCGACGAGCACGCGTTCGCCGGCCGCCCAGGGCGCGCCGATGCCCTCGGTTGCGCGGTAGCGGTCCATCGCCGCATCGACCCGTTCGGCCGTCTTCCGCAACGCGAGTTCGCGCAGCGCAATCAGGTTGCCCTTGCGGAAGAAGTTCTCGATCGCAACGCGTACGCGTTCGGGCACGTAGACCTTGCCTTCGCGCAGCCGCTGCAGCAGATCGTCCGGCGGCAGGTCGATAAGCTCGACCTCGTCGGCCGACTCGAAGACGGTGTCGGGCACCGTCTCCTGCATGCGCACCGTCGTGATGCCCGCGACGACGTCGTTCAGGCTCTCCAGATGCTGGACATTGACCGTCGTCCAGACATCGATCCCGGCGTCGCGCAGTTCCTCGATGTCCTGCCAACGTTTCGTGTGCCGGCTGCCGACCGCGTTCGTGTGCGCCAGCTCGTCGACCAGCAGCAGTTGTGGCTTGCGTGCCAGCGCGCGGTCCAGATCGAACTCGCGGACCAGCGCTGGGCCGTCCTGCAGCAGCAGCAGCGGAATCGATTCGAGTCCCTCTAGCAGGCGCTCGGTCTCGATCCGTCCGTGCGGCTCGATATAGCCGACGACGACATCGGCGCCTTCGGCCTTGCGGCGCTGGGCCGCTTCCAGCATCGCGTAGGTCTTGCCGACGCCGGCGGTCGCGCCGAAGAAGATCTTCAGCTTGCCGCGGTGAGCCGCACGTTCCTCCGCCTTTACATGCGCGAGCAGTGCGTCGGGGTCGATGCGGCGGCCTTGCATTGGTCTAGCGTAGTCGATCGCGCGGGCGCCGTTCGTTATGCCGTCGCCGTCGCATCGAAAGGCCCACGCGCACGGCGGACAACGCCAGCACCACTGTTACGACGACGATCAGGAGCAGCGCGTCGTCCCACATGAACAGCTCGCTCACTTCGTCGCGTCGAGCGCGAGGTTCAACCGCAGAACGTTGACGCGCGGCTCTCCCAGCACGCCGAGCTGGCGTCGCCTCGGTGTTCGCCGCGACCAGCGCGCGCAGCTTGGCCTCATCCATGCCACGCACGCGCGCCACGCGTCGCACCTGGTACTCGGCGGCCGCCGGGCTGATGTGCGGATCCAGGCCGCTGCCGGAAGCCGTCACCAGGTCGACCGGCACCGGCGCGTTGTTGCCCGGATCGACCGCGCGCAATGCAGCGATGCGTTCCTTGACCGCGTCGACCAGCGCCGGGTTGGTCGGTCCCTGGTTTGATCCGCTCGAAGCCAGCCCGTTGTACGGCTGCGGTCCGGTGGCCGACGGCCGGCTCCAGAAATACTTCGGATCCGAAAACGGCTGGCCGATCAGCGTCGAGCCGAACGCCTTGCCGTCGCGCACGATCAGGCTGCCGTTGGCCTGATCGCGGAAGGCCAGTCTGCGCGACACCGGTCACCAGGCCCGGATAGACGAGACCCGGTAACAGCCGTCAGCAGCAGGAACAGCAGAACCGCTGCGGTGGAGGTCGCGTTGCATGAAACTCTCCTAGGCGAGGCCGAAGCCGAGGCCGACCAGCAGCAGGTCGATCGCCTTGATGCCGATGAAGGGAACGATGAGCCCGCCGAGGCCGTAGATCAGCAGGTTCCGGCGCAGCAGCGCGGCGGCGGTGTCCGCGCGCGTCGCGATGCCGCGCAGCGCAAGCGGGATCAGCGCGACGATGATCAGCGCATTGAAGATCACCGCCGACAGGATCGCCGACGACGGTGACGCCAGCCCCATCACGTTCAGCGCGTTCAGCTGCGGGTAGGTCGCCGCAAACGCCGCCGGGATGATCGCGAAGTACTTGGCTACGTCGTTGGCGATCGAGAACGTCGTCAGCGCGCCGCGCGTGATCAGCATCTGCTTGCCGATCTCGACCACCTCGATCAGCTTGGTCGGGTTCGAGTCGAGGTCGACCATGTTGCCGGCCTCCTTGGCCGCCTGCGTGCCGGTGTTCATCGCCACTGCGACGTCGGCCTGCGCCAGCGCCGGCGCATCGTTGGTGCCGTCGCCGCACATCGCGACCAGGCGCCCCTGCGCCTGCTGCTCGCGGATCAGCTTCAGCTTGGCCTCCGGCGTCGCCTCGGCGAGAAAGTCGTCGACGCCGGCCTCGGCCGCGATCGCCGCCGCGGTCAGACGGTTGTCGCCGGTGATCATCACGGTCTTGATGCCCATGCGGCGCAGCTGCGCGAAGCGTTCCTTGATGCCGCCCTTGACGATGTCGCGCAGTTCGATCGACGCCCAGCGCGCGCGTCGCCTTCGGCCACGACCAGCGGCGTCGCGCCCTTGCTCGCGATCTGGTCGACCTGCGCCGCGCAGCTGGCGGTCGAGCGCCTTGCCCTGCGCTTCAGCCAGGCGTCGATCGCATCGGGCGCGCCCTTGCGGATGCGCCGCTCGCCGATGATCGACGCCGCTCATGCGCG
This sequence comes from uncultured beta proteobacterium, assembly GCA_963791235.1. Classification (GTDB taxonomy): domain Bacteria; phylum Pseudomonadota; class Gammaproteobacteria; order Burkholderiales; family Burkholderiaceae_F; genus JALORV01. The sequence continues at coordinate 1,097,108 of CAWBRW010000029.1, forward strand.
TCTGCGCGGTGAACGGGACGAAGGTCGCATTCAGCTCGTGCAGGTCGCGGCCGCGGATGCCGAAGTCTCTTCGCCAGCACGACGATCGAGCGGCCCTCCGGCGTTTCGTCGGCGAGCGAGGCGAGCTGCGCGGCGTCTGCCAGTTCCTGTCTCGGTCACTCCCGGCGCGGGATAGAACTTCGCGGCCTGGCGGTTGCCGAGCGTGATCGTGCCGGTCTTGTCGAGCAGCAGCACGTCGACGTCGCCGGCCGCCTCGATCGCGCGGCCCGACGTCGCGACGACGTTGGCCTGGATCATGCGATCCATGCCGGCGATGCCGATCGCCGACAGCAGGCCGCCGATCGTCGTCGGGATCAGGCAGACCAGCAGCGCGACCAGCACCGTCAACCTGATCACCTGGCCCTGCTTCGAACTCGCCACCGCGTAGATCGAGAACGGCAGCAGCGTCGCCACCGCGACCAGGAACACCAGCGTCAGCGCCGCCAGCAGGATCGCCAGCGCGATCTCGTTCGGCGTGCGCTGCCGCTTCGCGCCTTCGACCATCGCGATCATGCGGTCGAGGAAGCTGTCGCCCGGATTGGCGGTGATCCGCACGACCAGCCAGTCGGACAGCACGCGCGTGCCGCCGGTCACGGCAGAGCGGTCGCCGCCCGCCGCGCGCACGACCGGGGCCGACTCGCCGGTGATCGCCGATTCGTCGACCGAGGCGACACCGTCGATCACGTCGCCGTCGCCGGGGATCGAGCTGGCCGGCTTCGACCAGCACCACATCGCCCTTGCGCAGTTGGCTCGAGACGACCGCGACTGCGCGGCGCATCGCGGCGCGTGCCGTCGAGCTTGATCGCCGGCGTGTCCTTCTTGGCGCCGCGCAGGCTGGCCGCCTGCGCCTTGCCGCGGCCTTCGGCCAGCGCTTCCGCGAAGTTGGCGAACAGCACCGTGAACCACAGCCACAGCGAGATCGCGCGCGGTGAAGCCGTCGCGTTCGACGCACCGCGAGCACCGCGGTCAGCAGCGCGCCCAGCCAGGTGACGAACATCACCGGATTGCGCCACTGCGCCATCGGCGTCAGACGCTTGCAGCGAATCGACCACGGCGCCGCCCAGCAGCGCCGGATCGAAGGTGTGGATCTTGTGTTTGTGCGTGCTCATGTCGAGTTCCTGCCTCACTTCGCCGCAAAGAGCATCAGGTGCTCGACGATCGGCCCCAGCGCCAGCGCCGGCACGAAGGTCAGCGCGCCGACCAGCAGCACCGTGCCGATCAGCAGCCCGACGAACAGCGGCGTGTGCGTCGGCAGCGTTCCGCTCGACGCCGGCACGAACTTCTTGGCGGCCAGGCTGCCGGCGATGGCCAGCACCGGCACGATCAGCCAGTAGCGCGACGAGCCACATCGCCACGCCGAGCGCGGAGTTGTAGAAGGGCGTGTTGGCCGACAGTCCCGCGAACGCGCTGCCGTTGTTGTTGCCGGCCGAGCTGAATGCATACAGCACCTGCGAGAAGCCGTGCACGCCCGGGTTCGACATGCTCGAGACGCCGGGCTCGATCACCACCGCCAGCGCGGTGCCGACCAGCACCACGAACGGCGGGATCAGGATCACCAGCGACGCCATCTTCATCTCGTAGGCCTCGATCTTCTTGCCGAGGTACTCGGGCGTGCGGCCCACCATCAGCCCGGCGATGAACACCGCGATGATCGCGAACACCAGCATGCCGTACAGACCCGAGCCGACGCCGCCGAAGATCACTTCGCCCAGCTGCATCAGCCACATCGGCACCAGACCGCCGAGCGGCGTGTACGAGTCGTGCATCGAGTTGACCGAGCCGTTCGAGGCCGCGGTCGTTGCAGTCGCCCACAGCGCGGACGTCGCGGCGCCGAAGCGCACTTCCTTGCCTTCGAGGTTGCCCGCGCTGGTCTTCGACGCCGAGCGCGGACAGGCGCGGATTCGGCTGTCTCCTCGGCGGCGATCGCGCCGCAGCGCCAGCGCAGAAAGATCGACGCTCATCGCCGCGTAGATCGCCCAGCCCTGGCGCGGATCGTTCGACCAGGCGTGCCGAAGGTGAAGCAGAGGCGCCGCCGAGATCAGCAGGATCGACAGCACCTCGACGAAGTTCGACAACGGCGTCGGGTTCTCGTACGGATGCGCCGAGTTGACGTTGAAGAAGCCGCCGCCGTTGGTGCCGAGCTGCTTGATCGCGACCTGCGAGGCGGCCGGTCCCTGAGGCAGCGCCTGCGTCGTGATCGTCTCTTTCTTCTCCGGCGCGCCGTCCTTGGCCGGAGTCGTCACCTCGACCGATTGCAGCAGCGGCACGTCGACGGCTTTGCCGAAGTTCTGCACCACACCCTGCGAGACCAGCACCAGCGCGAGCACGAGCGACAGCGGCAGCAGCACGTACAGCGTCGACGCGGGTCAGGTCGACCCAGAAGTTGCCGATCGCCGGCCGACTGCCTGCGGACGAAGCCGCGGATGAACGCGACGAGCACCGCCATGCCGGTCGCGGCCGACAGGAAGTTCTGCACGTTGAGCCCGAGCATCTGCGTCAGGTAGCTCATCGTCGACTCGCCGCCGTAGCCCTGCCAGTTGGTGTTGGTGGCGAAGCTCACGGCGGTGTTGAACGACGAATCGGGCGACACCGCGCCGAGATCCTGCGGGTTGAGCGGCAGCATGCCCTGCAGCCGCTGCAGCGCATAGACGGCGAGCGCGCCCAGCAGGTTGAATACGAGCGCCGCGAGCGCGTAGCGCTTCCAGTGCATGTCGTCGTCGACTCTGACGCCGCTTGCGCGATAGATCAGCCGCTCGACCGGTCCGAGCACCGGCGACAGGAAGGTCCGCTCGCCCGCGTACACGCGCGCCATGAATCCACCGAGCGGAACCGCGAGCGCGGTCAGCACCGCGAAATAGATGACGATCTGCAGCAAGCCCATGCCGCTCATATCAGAGGTCCTCCGCGCGCAGCAGCGCCCAGACGAGATACGCAGCCACCGCGATGACGAGCACGAGGCTTACCGAGTTCAGAAGGCTCATCGGTGGTCCTTTCGTGGCTCGAGCAGTCGGTCACAGACCGCCAGCAGGCCCAGGGTGAGGGCGAACAGGCCGACGAGCGCGGCAACAAACACGACGTCCATCAGGGTTACTCCCGGATCGAGGTGATCGAACTCTAGGTGCGCCGGCGTAAATGCCGCGTAGAGATTTGGGCGGTTCGAGCGAGCGCTCGATTCGTGTAAGAATGACTCTCATTTCCCGTCGTGCGAATTGAATCCCATGAGCATCACCGTCGAATCCGCCAATGAGGCGCTGAAGAAGATCATCGATCCGAACACCGGCAAGGACCTCGTCAGCACGCGTTCCGCGCGCAACGTCCGTGTGGATGGGAACGACGTCAGCGTCGACGTCGAGCTGGGCTACCCGGCGGCCAGCCAGATTGAGCCCACGCGTCGCCGGGTCATCGAGGCGCTGAAGGAAGCGGGCGCTGCCAATGTCAGCGCCAACGTGACGATGAAGATCGTTGCGCACGCAGTGCAGCGTGGCCTCAAGGTGATGCCGAACGTCAAGAACATCATTGCCGTTGCCTCGGGCAAGGGCGGGGTCGGGAAGAGCACCGTTGCGGCAAACCTGGCACTGGCCCTGGCTGCCGAGGGCGCCGTGGTGGGCATGCTCGACGCCGATATCTACGGCCCCAGTCAGCCGACCATGCTGGGAGTCTCGGGCCAGCCCGTATCCGTCGACGGTCAGACGATGGAACCCAAGGAGAACTACGGCCTGCAGGTGAGTTCTATCGGACTGATGATCGACGCCGACCAGCCGATGGTCTGGCGCGGCCCGATGGTGACGCAGGCACTGCAACAACTTCTGGGACAGACCAACTGGAAGAACCTGGACTATCTCGTCGTCGACATGCCCCCGGGCACCGGCGACATCCAGCTGACGCTGGCGCAGCAGGTGCCGGTCACCGGCGCGGTCATCGTGACAACGCCTCAGGACATTGCGCTGATTGACGCCAGGAAGGGCCTCAAGATGTTCGAGAAGGTCAGCATCCCGATCCTCGGCATCGTCGAAAATATGGCAGTACATGTGTGCTCGCAATGCGGCCACGCCGAGCACATCTTCGGCGCCGATGGTGGCAGGAAGATGGCTGAACAGTACGGTGTCGACTACCTCGGTAGCCTGCCACTTGACATCCGCATCCGCGAGCAGGCCGATTCGGGCCGGCCGACGGTCGTGGCCGAGCCGGACAGCGCGATCACGCAGACCTACAAGGAGATCGCCCGCAAGGTGGCGGTGCGCATCGCCGAGAAGGCCAAGGACATGTCGCTGAAGATGCCGACGATCAAGGTGTCCAACACCTGATATTCCGCACGGCTTTGCCGCCGGAATATCGCGGCGCGTTCGAACCGGCGCGTGGGCGCGGTTCAACTTGCCGATAGACCGGGCGGGCGGCGCGAAGATTATGGGGGGGCAGTGCTAGAGGCGACTCGTACGGTTGAACTCGCGCCCGCCGCAGATGACCGGGCGCTGCGGCGGTTGATGGAAGAGCTTTACCGGGCGGCGCTGGCGCTCGATCCCGGCAATGCCTATCTGCTGGAACATGGGCACCCAGGGTGGATCGACGGACAGATCCGGACCTTTCACCTGTACCGGCCCTACCTTCCGCAGTCCGGGGCGGTGCTGGACTGGGGCTGCAACCATGCGCCGGACAGCTGCATGCTTCGGGCCTGGTTCGGGGACCGATTCGACCTTCATAGCTGTGACTTCGTCGAATCCGGCCGGTATGCGGTCTTTCATGACTATGCGCGTGTGGCCCATACGCAACTCGTCGGCGCAGGGTCGCTCCCCTACCCGGACAACTTCTTCGACGCCGTGATCGGTTCGGGAGTGCTGGAGCACACGGCGATGGACTACGAGGCGCTCAAGGAGCTGCATCGCGTGCTCAAGCCGGATGGCGTCGTGGTGATCACGCACCTGCCGAACTGGCTCTCGCTGCAGGAGTGGCGCCGCCGCGTGATCCTGAAGCGGGACTTTCACCGACGCCTGTACAGCAAGCGGGAAGCGAGGCAGTTGCTGAAGCGCGCCGGCTTCTACCCGGTCGCCGAGGGTTATCACACCTTCATCTGGGAGCGAATTCTGGGCCGACTGGGTCTGGCTCACGAGGAACAGACGCCGCGGCTGCTGACCCGGCTGACCCCGCCCCTCGCATTCTGTGGGACGCTTTACTTGGTTGCGCGCAAGGTACTCGCAATGTGAGCGCTCCGGTTTCGGCTGGCTGCGCCGTTGCTGAAGTCAGTGACGAAGCAGGCTCCGGCTTCAGGACCCGCCCGGTGTCAGGACGCCCCAGGGCGTGTAACCGACCTCGATTTGTCTGATCTCCTTCTTTGCTCCGGCCTCGATCATCGAGACGCTGCTCGAACGTCCATTGGCGACATAGAACTTCGAGCACCCAGATAACAGGCGACCCATCCGTCACCGGCGGGGCCCGCACCCATTGGAATGGGTGTCAAGTGCGCCGACAGGGGTTTAACCCCCGGTTAGCGTAGGACGAGGCCGAATTTCTCCATTGGTTCGGCTTTTCCGGCCCCGTTGACACGTATCAGGCCGCCAATGCACATGGAAGGCGGGCTCCGAGCGTCTGTTAACTCGAACGTTCAGATGAATATCGCTGGCATCGTTGATGCAACGGTAAGTGTGCATGGGTACCGAACGTCATTTCCGCCGACAGCGACTCGCAGCCCTCCTCGCCAGGTTGTGCGGTGCGAGGTCGGGGACGGCTTCGCGCCGACGATTCAGACACGGCCCGCGCCACGAATCCGACTTGGCGCCCACTTCAGGAATCGCCATCGGTGTGGCTTTCGGCATCCTCGTGTGGGCCTTGGCAGCCGCTTTCATCCTGGCTTGAGTCCCGATAGACGCGTTTCGGTCAGGCCCAGGTTCCTGCGCCTGGTGTTCCCGAGCCGCTGGACTTGTTCCAACGTACCGTCCCGCCAAGCCATGGGTCGAGAAGGATGGAGCGGCCGCCGGGCGCAAAACGTCGGACCACGACAAAGTCTGAGCCCAGCCTCCGTATGACTGGAATCAAACAACTTTGCGTCGGCCACGCGCAACGGCGTCGGAAGCCCTTCCGATCCTGCGCCGAGTGCCGCATAGTCCGAGTTTTCGCCGCCCTGAGGAATCGGGCCGGTATCCGTTCCGGAAGGCCGCCAGGCCTACGCGCCGCCAAGAGCGCGCTCTGCACAACGATGTCATCACTAGGAGGCAGTCAATGAAGATCAGCAGGAAGACTCTCGTTTCGGCCGCTGTATCCGTCGCGTTCGCGTGCGGTACTCTGGCCAGCGGCACTGCGCTGGCCGTCGACAAGATTCGCTGGGCCGTGCCGATGGCCTTTGGCTCGAACCTGACCGCGCTGGGCGACACCATGCCGTGGGTGGCGAACCTGCTCGACAAGATGAGCGATGGCGCCATCAAGCTGTCCGTGCAGGAGCCCGGCAAGCTGATTCCGCCACTGGCCGTGTTCGACAACGTCAGCACTGGCAAGGTCGAAGCGGGCTATTCCTGGATGGGCTACGAGATCGGCAAGCTGCCGGCCTCGGCGCTGTTCGGCGCCACGCCTTTCGGCCTGGAGCCCGACGAGTACATTGCCTGGTTCTACTTCGGCGGCGGCGACAAAATGCTGAAGGAGCTTTATGCGCCGCATAACGTTTACCCGATCTTTTGCGGCACGATTTCGCCGGAGGCGGCCGGCTGGTTCAAGTTCGAGATCAAGTCCGTCGAGCAGTTGAAGGGACTGAAGTTCCGCGCTGCGGGGCTGGGCGGCAAAGTGGCGCAGAAGGCCGGGATGTCCGTAACCCTGCTGCCTGCGGGCGAACTCTTCCAGGCGCTTGAAAAGGGCGTGCTCGACGGCACCGAGTTCTCGCTGCCGACCGTGGACGAGCAACTTGGCTTCTACAAGGTGGCGAAGTTCTATCACCTGCCGGGCTGGCACCAGCCGTCGACGTCGCAGTTCCTGTATGTGAACACCAAGGCGTGGAACGCGCTGAAGCCTGATACGAAGGCGATGATCGAAGGCGCGTGCACGGCCGGCGTGACGATGGCGATCGCCAAGGCCGAGGCCACCCAGGCGCCGGTCATCGAGAAGTTCCAGAAGGAAGGCGTGAAGGCGGTCACGCTGCCGGACTCGGTGCTGCGCGCGTTTCAGAAGGCAACGGACGAGGTGATGGCCGAGGAGTCCGCCAAGGATCCGATGTTCAAGAAGGTTTACGACTCGCAGAAGGCGTTCCAGAAGCAACACAAGCTGTGGAAGGAACTCGGTTACCTGCCGCGCAACTGGAAGTAGGAAGCCAGAATGGAGCGGCCGGAGGAGCATGTAGAAGCCCGGGCCGGGATGCCGGGAGGACCCTTGGTCCTCCCGCGCAACCGCTTATCCAACGCGATTGACAGGATCATCGTCACGGCGGGCGACCTGGCGTCTTGGCTGTGGCCGATCCTTGTCATCGTGACCGTACTGCAGGTGGTCCTGCGCTACGGGTTCGGGCAGGGATCGATCATGTTCGAGGAACTCCAGTGGCATATCTATGCCGTGGGTTTCATGATCGGCCTGTCGTACTGCGCCGATGTCGACCGCCACGTGCGCGTCGACGTCATCGCGGAAAAGTTCCCCCTGCGTACCCGCGGGTGGATCGAACTGATCGGCCTGTCAACCTTTCTGTTGCCGTTCGCGCTGATCGTTGCCTATGAGGGCGTGGCGTACGCCAAATCCGCGTACGACTTCCATGAAGTGTCCGCAGCCCCTGGCGGCCTGCCCTACCGGTGGGTCCTGAAGTCGTTCATCACCATTGCCTTCGCACTGCTGGCGCTTACGGCATTTTCGCGCCTGACGCGGTGCACGACGCTGCTGTTCGGTTTTCCCAAGGCCCTGAGTTCCAACGGCCAGCGCTGAGGACGAACATGGAAGCGTATGAACTGATGGTCACCGCGATGTTTCTGCTGTTCATCGCGCTGCTCTTCACCGGCTATCCGATCGCCTGGATCATGGCCGGCCTCGCCGTGTGGTTTACGGCGGTCGGCGTCGTATTCCACGAATTCGAGGTCGACACCTTCCTGCTGAAGAACTACGGCAGCCTGACGATCATCGTCGACCGCATCTGGGCGGTGATGTCGAACTGGGTGCTTGTGGCCTTGCCCAACTTCGTCTTCATGGGCCTGATGCTCGACCGCTCGGGCGTCGCCGAAAAACTGATGACGAACTTCGTCAAGGTGTTCGGCCGGCTGCGCGGAGGACTCGCGATCACGGTCGTGCTGATCGGCCTGCTGCTGGCTGCCTCGACCGGCATCGTCGGCGCCTCGGTCGTGCTGCTCGCGACACTCGCCTTCCCGATCATGATGGAGCGCGGCTACTCGAAGGAACTGGCCTCGGGCGTCGTGGCCGGCGCCGGCACGCTCGGCATCCTGATCCCGCCCAGCATCATGCTGGTCATCATGGCCGACCAGCTGTCGCTATCGGTCGGCGACCTCTTCATGGGTGCGGTGGTGCCTGGCGTGATGATGGGCCTGATGTACATCGTGTACGTGATCGTGATTGCGCAGTTGAAGCCGCACATGGCACCCGCACCGCCAAAGGCGGCGGCGTTGACAGCGCGAGACATCGCGGAAAGCCTGCTCGCCGTCGTTCCGCCGGCGGCGCTGATTCTCGCCGTCCTCGGCTCGATCTTCTTCGGCGTCGCCACGCCGACCGAGGCGTCGGCGCTCGGTGCGGCCGGAGCGACGATCCTGGCCGCCATCAACAGGAAGCTCTCCTGGGACACCGTGCGCAAGGTCTCGCGCGAGACGATGCTGACGACAGCCTTCATCTTCGGACTGTTCGTCGGCGCCAACGCGTTTGCACTGGTACTGCGCGCATTGGGCGGTGACGAATTCGTCAGCCACCTGTTGAGCGGGCTGCCGTTCGGCAAGGAAGGACTGGTGCTCTTCATCCTGTTCATCGCCTTCCTTGCCGGATTCTTCCTCGACTGGTTGGAGATCACGCTGATCATCCTGCCGCTGGTCGCACCGGTCGTGAAAGCCGCGGGCTTCGACCTGAACTGGTTCGTCGTGCTGTTTGCGGTCTGCCTGCAGACTTCGTTCCTGACGCCTCCGGTCGGCTTCTCGTTGTTCTACGTGAAGGGCGTCGCGCCGAAGGAAATCACGACGCAGCACATTTATCGGGGCGTCATACCGTTCGTGTTGATACAGCTATTCGCGGTCGGGCTGACATTCCTGTATCCGAAGCTCGTGACCTGGCTGCCGGAACTGATGTACGGGGCTCAGCGCTGACGCTGGACACCGCCCCATGCCGAGAAGGAGCGTTTTGCAATGCCCGCAGACGCGTATGACTATGTGATCGTCGGGGCCGGTACAGCCGGTTGCCTGCTGGCCAATCGGCTGTCCGCCGATCCCGACGTCACGGTTCTTCTGATCGAGGCTGGCGGCAAGGACGACTGGATCTGGATCAAGATCCCGGTCGGCTACCTTTTCTGCATCAACAATCCACGCACCGACTGGTGCTACAAGACCGAGCCCGATCCGGGGCTCAATGGCCGGTCGATCATCTACGCGCGCGGCAAGGTGCTCGGCGGCTGCTCGTCGATCAACGCGATGATCTACATGCGCGGCCAGGCTGCCGACTACGACGAGTGGGCGCGCCAGACCGGCGACGCGTCGTGGGGCTGGGACGTCGGTGCTGCCGATCTTCCGCAAGAGCGAGGACTACTTCCGCGGCGCCGATGAAGCACACGGCGCCGGCGGCGAATGGCGCGTCGAGCCGCAACGGCTGCGCTGGGACATCCTGGATGCGTACCGCGAGGCCATGGTCGAGGCCGGCATTCCAAAGATCGAGGATTTCAACCGCGGCGACAACGAAGGCTGCGGCTACTTCCTCGTCAACCAGACGCGCGGCGTACGGCTGAACACCTCGCGTGCGTTCCTGAGGCCCGTGTTGAGCCGCCCCAATCTCACCGTGATGACCGAGGCGCAGGTACGGCGCCTGACATTCGACGGGCGCCGCTGCACAGGCGTCGAGGTGATCCGCGGCGACGCTGATGAACGCATCAGCGCGCGCATCGAGACCATCCTCGCGGCCGGCAGCATCGGCTCGCCGCAGATCATGCAGCTGTCGGGCGTCGGTCCCGGCGCGCTGCTGCAGGAGCATGGAATCCCGGTGCTGCATGAAATGCCTGGCGTCGGCGAGAACCTGCAGGACCATTTGCAGCTGCGCATGGCGTTCAAGGTCCAAAATGTGGTCACGCTGAATCAGCGTGTGCACAGCCTGTTCGGCAAGGCGGCGATGGGGCTGGAGTACGCGCTGTTCCGCTCCGGTCCGCTGACGATGGCACCGAGCCAGCTCGGGGGCTTTACGCGATCGTCGCCGCAATATCGCACGCCCAACGTCGAGATCCACACGCAGCCGCTGTCGCTCGACAAGTTCGGTGACCCGCTGCATCCGTTCAACGCGTTCACCTCGAGCATCTGCAACCTGCGACCGGCTTCGCGCGGGTACGTTCGCATCAAGAGCCCGGACCCGCGCGCCGCGCCAGCGATCAATCCGCGCTACCTGAGCGCCGACGAGGACCGCAAGGTTGCGGTGGATGCGCTGCGGATCACCCGCCGCATCGCCGCCCAGCCTGCACTCGCGCGCTTCCAGCCGGAAGAATTCCTGCCCGGCCCCGCGTTCCAGACCGACGACGAAATGGTCCATGCCGCCGGCAACATCGGAACCACGATCTTCCATCCGGTCAGCACGTGCAAGATGGGACGCGCGGACGATCCGACGGCCGTGGTCGATTCGCGCCTGCGGGTGCGCGGCCTCGGCCAGCTGCGCATCGTCGACGCGTCGATCATGCCGACGATCACGTCCGGCAATACCAACTCGCCGGCACTGATGATCGCGGAAAAGGGCGCGCAGATGATTCGCGAGGACCGTCGCGCGGCGTGATTGCCGGCGCCGCTCGGCAATGAGTAGTCTGCTTTGCAGACTCGGCTTACCAGCGCTCGACAGTGAGCGCCTCAGTAGGCGCCGGGAATCAGCACGCCCCAGGGTTGCTCGCCGACCTTGATCTGTTTCAGTTCCTTCTTCGCAGCGGTGTCGATGACAGAGACGGTATTCGACCGGCCGTTGGCCACGTAGAGCTTGGCGCCGTCGGTGGTCAGCGCCATGTTCCAGGGGCGGTTGCCGACCTTGATCGTGGACGTCACCTTGTCGGTCGCGGTGTCGATGACCATTACCGTGCCATCGGCACCGTTGGAAACATAGACCTCGCGACCGGTCGGATGCACCTTGATGCCGTTGGAGCGGCCGCCGGCGGGGATCGTTGCGAGCACCTTCCGGTTGGCGACATCGATCGCGTAAACGGTGTTGGCCAGCTCGCATGCGACGTAGGCGCGCGCACCGTCGGGCGTGAAGCCGATGCCGCGCGGCCGCTTGCCGACGCGCACCGAACCGACCAGCTTCTGCGCCGCGACGTCGATCACGTCGACGACCTGCGATTCCTCGGCACTGACGAAGACCCACTTGCTGTCCGGACTGAAGACCGCGTGCTCGGGATTCTCGCCCTCGACTCTTCACCCTGAACGCGACCTTGCCGGTTGCGGTATCGATGAAGAGGACCTGATGATCCTCCTCGATCGCGACGACGACCCACTTGCCGTCTGGCGAGCGACCGACGCCCTCGGGCGACTCGCCGAGGTCGATGCTGCCCGCCGCGGCGCCGGTCGCGAGGTCGATGATGCGCAATGCGTTGCTCTTCTGATCGCTGACATACAACCGTTTGCCGTCGACGCTGGCGGCCATGCCGCGAGGCGTCCGTCCGGCCTTGATCGACGACACGACTTCATCCTTCGTCGTGTCGATCACGGAGATAGTCCCGTCCTTCTCATTGGAGGCGTAGGCGAGTTCCGCGGCTGTTCCGAGCGGTGCCAGCAGCGTGCCGGCGGCGATCAAGGGCAGAATGAAGTTCTTCATTTGGTCTCCGTCTCCTTCCTGCTGCGCTGGGCGGCGCGACGCTTGCCCTCGGCGATCTGTTCGGCGCTCATGCTCTTCGCGATCTCGGCGCGATAGGCAAAGCCGTCCATCACGCTGTTCTCTCCGGCCGCGGTAAACCATGCATAGGCCTCGACCGGGTCACGGTCGACACCGACGCCGTCGCGGTACATGCGGCCGATCGACAGCTGCGCAATGCCAACGCCGGCGGTGGCCGCGGCGGTCAGCAACTGAGCGGCGCGTTTCGGGTCCTCGGGGACGCCGCGCCCAAGTCGATACATGGTTCCGAGCTCGGCCTGCGCCTGCGGATGGTTCTGCTTCGCGGCATCGGCGAGCCACCGGACGGCGGCAGCGGAATCCTTGTCCATGCCCCAGCCGAAGCGCGCCATCATGCCCATCCGGTACTGCGCTTCAGCGTCGCCGGCGGCGGCGCGTGGCGCATACAGTGCGGCCGCTGCCGTGTAGTCCTCGCGATCGTAGGCCGCGCGCGCCGCGTCCGATTGCGCTGCTGCGAGGCCTGCCGCCAGCGACAGACCGAACATGCATGTGCGCAAGGCTTTTGCGATGATGTGCGACGTCGTACGCACGTTCTCTCCCTGGGTCTGCATGCGTTTTGCGGTGAGCTTATCCGTTGTTGCAATGATCGCGGGCGGTTCTGCGGCACAGCCGCCCGCTGTTGCTGCCGAAGACGTGCGCCAGCAGGCGACAGTCGAAGCGGGCCGGCGCCTGTTCTTCGATGCCCGGTTGTCGGAGCCGCCAGGCACATCGTGTGCATCCTGCCACGATCCGGCGCGCGCCTTCAGCGGCGACAACGGCTCAGGATCGGCGGTGCCGCGCGGCAGTCGTCCGGAGGCACGGGGTACGCGCAATGCCCCGACCGTGATGTACCTCGCGACGAGTCCTGGTCCGGGGCTGTCGGAAAAGGAGGGCAAGCCAGCTCCCCGTGGCGGCTTCTTCTGGGATGGCCGCGCGGTCACGCTGGCGGACCAGGCACTCGGCCCCCTGTTTGCTCCGCACGAGATGAACAATCGCGACGCGGCGTCCCTCGTCGCGCGGGTTGCGGCGTCAGACGCTGCGCCCTGGCTGCGGCAGGCGTTCGGCGAGGATGTCTTCGCCGATCCCGGGCGCGCGCTGCAGGCTGCGACCAGCGCTTTGGCCGCGTTCGAACAAAGCCCCACCTTCACGCCGTTTTCCTCCAAGTTCGATGCGGTGCTGCGCGGCCAGGCAAGTTTCACCGAACAGGAAGAGCGCGGGCAGAGTCTCTTCACGATCGCGCAGAAGGGCAACTGCGCCGCGTGCCATACGCTCAAGCCGGACAGCCGTGACCCACGGGACTCGCTGTTCACGGACTTCGGCTTTCACGCGCTCGGCGTGCCCCGCAACCCGGAGATCGCGCAGGTCGGGCAGTTCGACCTGGGCTACTGCGCCGCCCAACCGGGCGGAGCCGCCGCAAACGTGCGCTGGTGCGGCTGGTTCAAGACACCGACGCTGCGCAATGTCGCACTGACCGCGCCGTACATGCACAACGGCCGCTTTGCGACGTTGCGCGAAGCCGTCGCGTTCTATGCGACGCGGGACACGAATCCCGAGCGCTGGTATCCCAACGGAGACAAATTCGACGACCTTCCCCTGGCGATGCGTGCGAACGTCGATGTCGACACCCGGCCGTATCACCGTCGGCCGGGCCAGCGAGCCGCGCTGAACGACGACGAAATCGACGACATCGTCGCCTTCCTCAAGACGTTGACCGACGGTTACGTGCCCTGACCCGGGGCCACGGCGGGCTGCTGATTCGTCGTGGCGAGTCGATGGGGCAGCATGCGATGGAACACGCGGTCGCGGTCGATCCACAGGTGCTTCAGCGCGGCCAGGATGTGCAGCTTGATGAGCGCGATGAACACCACGGCTGCGACGAAGTGCACGGAGCTGAAGAATTCCTTCAGCATGTCGTCCTTCCAGCCCCAGTTCGGAAGCGTCGCGCCGAAGTACTTGATCGGATATCCGGAGAAGGTCGATCCCAGGTAGCCCGCCAGCGGCATCGTGATCATGCACGCGTAGAGCAGCCAGTGACTGGCGGCGGCCGCGCGCACCTGCCAGCGGGGCACCGTCGTCGGCAGCGGCGGCGGCCGATGCGTCATGCGCCACGTCAATCGCATGACGATCAGCACGCCGAGCGTGATGCCGATCGACTTGTGCAGGTTGAACCAGTACGCCCGCACTCCCGCCGGCGCCTTCGGGATCTCGATCATCCAGAGCCCAAGAACGATCTGTGCAATGACGCCGATGGCCACCAGCCAGTGCAGCGTCATCGCAACGTGGTCGTAGCGGGTGGTGGCGTGGCTTGTCATGCCGAGGTCTCAGCGGAACGCTGTCTGTCCATCGGCGACATGACGGCGGGCCCGATGGTGAACGTCTACTTGCCGGCGCCGGCCGCCCGCAGCAGTGCGGCCGTCTCGGCGTGCTTCTGGGCCTCGGCGATCGACAGCGCGGACTCGCCACGCGTATCGCGGGCCGCTACATCGGCGCCCCGTTCCAGCAGCAGCTTCACGCTGTCGTTCTTGCCGTATGCGGCAGCCCACATCAGCGCAGTCGCGTCGTTGGCGTAACGCTGATTGACGCCGATCCCCGCGCCCAGGAGCGCGGCCACGCATTCGGCGTTGCCGTTGCCGGCGGCGTAGATCATCGCCGTCTTGTCCATGCGGTCCGTCGGTTCCACGTTCGCCTTGGCAGCCAGCAACACCCGCGCGACTTCCGTGTGTCCGCCATACACGGCGCTCATCAACGGCGTCACGCGCGCGAGGTTGGCGAGGTTGACATCCGCGCCGCGCTCGAGCAGCAGCTTGACCAGCTCCAGGTTGCCATTGCCGGAGGCCGTGTTCAGGGGGGAATCGCCAAGTCGGTTACGCGAGTTGGGGTTGGCGCCCTGGTCCAGCAGCGCGCGCGCCGTCGCCACTGATCCGCCTCGCGCAGCCTGCAGCAGATCGAAGTTGATATTGCGTTGTTGCGCTGATGCAGAGGTGGCAACCGCCAGCAGCAGTACTGCTGCGATGCAGCGAAACTGGGTCAAGACTCCTTCCATTCCTCTCTCCTTGCGCGCCGCCTCCCCAATTTTCGGGGGCCGCTGTGTCATTGCCGGGGATCGGCGCCTATTATCTGCCCGCTCGGTGCAATGTCGAAACCACAGACACCGGGTACCGGAGTCACGGTTGCGGTTGCCTGGAGCCACCACCGCGCGAGCGGCGCTCTATCCGGGCATCGCGACGTTCGGCGTCACAGATCGCGCCTTCAAGGACAAGCAGGGGGATAAGAATGAAGAGCCAGAGTATTGCGTTGAGAGCGCTTGTTGTCGGCGTCGCGGCCACCGCCGCCATGTCGATGACGATCGCGCAGGAAGTTTCGGGACAGAGGGGCGGCGCTGCGGCCGGCGTGCCGAAGTCAGTTGCGGTGACGCAAGCGCAGCTGAACGACGCAGGAAAGCAGAACGCCAACTGGCTGCATACCAATGGCGACTATGCGCAGACGCGGTATTACGGCGGCAACCAGATCAGCACGGCTAACGTCAAGAACCTCCGGCCGGCGTTCGTGTTCCAGACCGAGGTCGTCGAATCGATGGAGACCGCTCCGATCGTCGTCGACGGCGTCATGTACCTGACGACTTCCTACAACCACATCTATGCCATCGATGCGGTGACCGGCAAGCAGTTCTGGCACTACAAGCACAAGATGGGTCCCGTGACGACCTTCTGCTGCGGACCGAATAACCGCGGTGTCGCCATTTCCGGCGGCAAGGTCTTCATGGGGACACTTGACGCGCGCCTGGTCGCGCTCGATGCGAAGACCGGCAACGTGCTGTGGAACGTGCAGATCGCGGATCCGGAGAAGGGCTACAGCGAGACGATGTCGCCGACCGTGGTCGACAACAAGGTACTGATCGGTACCAACGGCGGCGAGTACGGCATCCGCGGCTTCGTCAAGGCGTTCAACGCCGACGACGGCAAGGAACTGTGGACCTTCTACACGATCCCCGAGAAGGGTCATGAAGGCGTATGGGCGCCGAACGACCTGACCGGTCGCAACATGAAGCGCGACATCGCGGCCGAAAAGGCGGCATTGGCCAAGGACAGTTCGTTCTACCAGACACTCGGCGGTGGCGTCTGGATGAACCCGTCGGTCGATCTTAAGACCCGCACGGTCTGGTTCGTCGTGGGCAACCCCTCACCTGACCTGTACGGCGCAGAGCGACCGGGCGACAACCTGTACACGGATTCGCTGGTGGCGATCGACCTGGACAAGGGCACCTACAAGTGCCACTCGCAGTATGTCGCGCATGACGTGTGGGACCTCGACGCGGTGAGCCCGCCGATCCTGGTCGACGTCAAGGACAAGTCGGGCAAGATGATTCCCGGCGTGCTCCACGGCGGCAAGACCGGTCATGTCTATGTGCACGATCGTTCCAACTGCAACCTGATCCGCTTTTCCGAGGCGATGATCCCGCAGGAGAACATGTGGGTGCTGCCGACCGCTGAAGGCGCACGCATGCTGCCGGGTGCCAATGGTGGCGTCGAGTGGTCGCCGATGAGTTTCGATCCGAAGACCCGACTGGCGATCGCACTCAACCTGCACCAGCCGATGACGTACCACGTCGAGGCGGCAAAGTACCCGGGCGGAAGCAAGCTCTGGCTGGGCGGCGCGTTCAAGGTGATCCCGAGCGAGAAGCAGTGGGGCCGCGTGGCCGCAGTCGATGTCGACACCGGCAAGGTGAAGTGGAAGCACGACACCGAGCAGCCGCTGATCGGCGGCGGCCTGGCCACGGCAGGGGGGCTCTATTTCTTCGGCGAGGGCAACGGCAGCTTCAACGCGCTCGATTCGGCCACTGGCAAGAAGCTGTGGAGCTTCAACTGTGGCGCCGGCGCCAATGCGATGCCGGTCTCGTACATGGTCGGCGGCAAGCAGTACATCGCGATGGGCTGCGGCGGCAACACGCAGCTGGACTTCAAGCGCGGCAACAGCGTGTTCGTGTTCGCGCTGTAGAATCGCGCATCGACGTCCGGGCCGCCCGCAGGCGGCCCTTTTTTTGCTCGGAGCTTTGTATGAACCGCAATTTAGGATGGACCCTGAGTGCCGTCGTCGTCTTGGCCGCGCCTGTCGCCAGCGCCCAGGACGCTGCGGCCGGCGCGAAGAAGGCCGAAGTGTGCGTCGAATGTCATGGTCCGAAAGGGAACTCCACCAAAGGTCAGTATCCGATCCTGGCGGGGCAGACGTCGCGCTATATCTACCTGCAGCTCAAGGACTTCAAGGAGGGACGGCGCAGCGATCCAGACATGACGCCGAAGGCGAAGGACATGTCGCGCGAAGACATGTTCGACCTCGCCGCGTATTTTTCCGCACAGAAGCCGGTGTCAACTGCCGTTCAAGCCCGATCCGGCGCGTGCGGCCCAGGGCAAGGCCAAGGCGGATGAGACACTGTGCACGATGTGCCATCTCGGCGGCTTCATGGGACAGAACGAAGTCCCGCGCGTGGCCGGCCAGCAGTACGACTACGTCGTCAAGCAGCTGAAGGACTTCAAGGCCAGACATCGCACCAACGACGGCGGCAACATGGTCAGTGTTGCCAGTACCCTGAGCGACGAGGACATCCTGAACCTCGCCAACTACCTCGCCGGACTGTACTGATCCAGGCAATGCCCGCGTTCATTGTCGGCACGATCCGCGTCACCGATGCCAGGAGGCGTGGCAGCGCTACGTCGAGCGCGTCGGGGCCACCTTCGGCCCTCACGGCGGACGCGTGTTGATGCGAGGCGCGAAGGCGGCCGAGCTGGCGGGGCAGGGTCACGGCGAGCGCATCGTCATCGCGGAGTTTCCCGACCTCGAGTCACTGCAACGGTGGCATGCGTCACCGGAGTATCAGGCGCTGATCGCGCTGCGCGAGGCCGGTGCCGACGTCGTACTCACGGCCTACGACGGCTAGGCGCGCGGCATACGAACTTCGATACAGAATAGGGCGATGGCAAGACCGCATGAGACTTCACGCATGACCTCGCCTTTCGCGCTGGGAGGCGCACTGCCAGCGCTGGTGCTGTTCGTCGTCGTGAGCGCCGGATGCAGCAGGAGCGAGCAGGCGACGGTCGCACCCGCCGGAAAGACCGTACCGCCGTCGGTGATGCCGTCACCGCCCAAGCCGCCGCCATCCTTCTTTCGCGACCATTACGCGAAGCTGGAAGACTGCGTCTACGACTGGGGCTACGCACAGAAGTGCCTGCCGGTGCCGCCGGGGTCGCCTGACCAGCAGGCCGGGGCGAACTTTATCGGCCCTACCTATGCCAAGAACTACCGCGAAGAGACACAGGTGCATCTGCGCAAGGAAGCCATCGACGGCGGCTATGCGCAGACGGTCCCGATGGATGCGAGTGACAGGTCAGTCAGCAAGTCGGAAGTCAAGCCCTAGCGCGGGCGCTGCCACTGACCGTGCAGTGATCGCTCGAACGTCATTGATGAGTTCTCGCGGTCTGGCGCGATCGCCGAGTCACTGGCCAGCGTTGTCGCGACCAGTGGCGCGATGCTTGACATGCTGCTGTGGTCGATCATCGCGCTGCTGGTGTAGCTGATCAGGTTGGCGATCCTGCGACGGATGCTGCCGGCGCTGAACCGCCATGTCGCCGAAGGCCAGCAGGCGAGCGGCGTGTTCGTCGGCGCGCTCGCGTTGTCGGTCGGCATCATCAACGCCGCCGCCTTGCTGCTCTGACGTCCGGGCTACGGCCGCCTGTCGCGCGGGCCGAACACAGCCGGGTGTGCCACTCCCGGGCGGGCCGGCTTCGTCTACGCTCCGTCCTTGCCGAGGGACTCGGCGACCAACAGCACACGAGAACGGGACAACGCGCATGCTGCTGTGCCAGATCAGCGATCCGCACATCGTGCCGAGAGGCCGGCTGGCCTATGGCCGCATTGACACGGCGAGCATGCTCGAGCGCTGCGTCAGCAAGGTGCTCGCGTTACCGCGCCAGCCCGATGCGACCGTTGTCACCGGGGACCTCACCGACCATGCCACGGCGGAGGAGTACGGCACGCTGCGCGAGCTGCTCGCGCCGATCGCGGCCCGTATGCCGCTGTACCTTGCGGTCGGCAACCACGACGACCGCGATGCGCTGCGGGCCGCCTATCCGGAGCATGGTCATCTCGCCGGCGCGAGCGGCTTTGTCCAATATGTCGTCGACGACTTTCCGGTGCGGCTCATCGTGCTCGACACGCTAATTCCCGGTGCGCCCGGTGGCCGCTTGTGCGCCGATCGCCTGCGTTGGCTCGACCAGACCCTGGCGGCCTCGCGCAGGCCGACGATCGTGGCGCAGCACCACCCGCCGCTCGTGACTGGCCTCACGATCATGGACGAAATGGCGCTTGAGGATCCCGCCGCTGAGGCGGCGATCCTCAGCAAGCACCCGCATGTCGAACGCGTGATCTGCGGGCACTACCATCGCAACATCCAGGCGCGCTTTGGCGGGACGATCGCTTCGGTGTGCCCGAGCGCGGCCCATCAGCTGATGCTGAACCTGGTTCCCGGCGCGGACATCCGCTTTACGTTCGAGCCCTCGGAGTTCCATCTTCACTTCTGGAACGGTTCGCAGGTGATCACGCATACGGAAGTCGTTGAAGACTTCCCGAGCTGGGGGTCACGCGACTGATCGGTACGCCATGTTCCTTCGCTCCGTGATCGAGTCATCGCCCCAGGCGAGCAGGGAGACCCGCGCATGGTGAAGTGCCCCGCCTGCGGCGAAGAGAACCCGCCCAAGTTCCGGCTGTGCGGCTACTGCGGCGCGCCACTGGCCGCGGCTGCCGCGGCAGCGCTGCCTGCACACGAGGTGCGCAAGACCGTCACGCTCGTCTTCACTGACTTGAAGGATTCGACGGCGCTGGGCGAGCGCCTCGACAGCGAGGCGCTGCATGAGGTGAAGGAGCGCTACTTCGGCGCGATGGCCGAGGAGATCAAGCGTCACGGCGGCAAGATCGAGAAATACATCGGCGACGCGATCATGGCGGTGTTCGGGCTGCCGCGCGCGCACGAGGACGATGCCCTCCGCGCCGTGCGCGCCGCCGTCGGCATGCGCGACAAGCTCAAGGAACTCAACGCGACGCTGGAAAAACACTTCGGTGTCACGCTGGCCGCACGCACCGGCGTCAACACCGGCGAGGTGGTCGCCCTCGACGACCCGACGGCCGACCAGAAGCTCGCCACCGGCGATGCCGTCAACGTGACCGCGCGGCTCGAGGCCGCGGCGCCGGCCAACGAGATCTACATCGGTGACGTCACCTACCGACTGGTACGCGATGCAGTCGAGGCCGAGGCGGTCGAACCGCTGACGCTGAAGGGCAAGTCGCAACCGGTACCGGCTTTTCGCATCATCAGCGCGCAGGGGCTGTACGGCAACGAGCGACGGGTCGACACGCCCGTCGTCGGCCGTGACGCTGAACTGGCGGCGCTGCTGGCCTCGTGGGACGCGGCCGTCGCAACGAAGCGGGCACGCCTCGTCACGGTCATTGCCGATGCCGGGGTCGGCAAGTCGAGGTTGGTACGCGAGTTGATGGACCGCGTCAGCGGTCAGGCCCGACTCGTGTTCGGCCGCTGCCTCGCCTACGGGGAGGGGATCACCTTCTGGCCGCTGCGCGAGATGGTGGTGGCGGCGGCGGAGATCGATCGCGACGACACGCCCGAGATCGCTCGCGCCAAGCTGCTCGAATGTGTCGGCGACGAGGAAGTCGCCGACCGCCTCGCCTCGGCTGCGGGCCTGAGTCCGCGGCAGTTCCCGCTGCACGAGATCAATTGGGGCGCGCGGCGCTTCCTGCAGATCCTGGCGAAGGACGGCCCGGTGCTTGCGATGATCGACGACATTCATTGGGCCGAACCAGCGTTCCTCGACTTGCTCGAAAACCTGCTCGAGACCGTCGAAGGTGCCTCGGTGCTGATGGTCGCCACCTCGCGGCACGACCTGCTCGAATCACGCGCCGAGTGGGGCGACGCGGGAGGATTCGAAGCGCCTGGTGCTGAAGCCGCTGTCGGACGAGGCCGCGACCCAGGTCGTGTCCAACCTGCTTGGGGCGGCTGGCTTGCCTCAGTCGCTGGTCAAGCGCATCGTCAATGCGGCGGAAGGCAATCCGCTGTACGTCGAGCAGATGCTGTCGATGCTCGTCGACACCGGGGCTGTAAGTGAAGACGGCAGCCCCGTTCCGATCAAGGGTGATGCCGACATCGTCGTCCCACCCACGATTCACGCACTGCTGGAGGCGCGGCTCGACAAGCTGGAACGGTCCGAGCGGGCGGCGGCTGAGCCGGCATCTGTCATCGGCATGGAGTTCCCGCGCTCCGCCGTTCAATCGCTGGCGCCGCAGCAGCTCAAGGACCGCGTCGGCGATCAGTTGCAGGCATTGACGCGCAAACACTTCATCCGCCCATCCGCGGTCGAAGACGCCGATCCGCGCTTCCGCTTCGACCACCATCTCGTACGCGACACGGTCTACAACGGCCTGCTCAAGCGTGCCCGCGCGACGATGCACGTCGAGTTCGTCAAGTGGGCCGACCAGGTCAACGCCGAAAGCGACCGCGGCCAGGAATTCGTAGCGATCCTCGGGTACCACCTTGAGCAGGCCTACAAGTACCTCGGCGAATTGGGACCTGTAGATGAAGCAGGCGCTGCGATTGGCCGGGATGGCGCACGGCGACTCGCGAGTGCCGGCCGGCGGGCGCTCGGCCGCGGCGACATGCACGCTGCTGCAAGCCTGCTGCAGCGTGCTTGCGCCCTGCTTCCGGAAGAAGATTTGCAACGGGTCGAACTGCTTCCTGATCTCGGCGAAACGCTGATCGGAGTTGGCCAATTCGACAACGCCCGCAAAGTGTTAAGCGAGGCGCAATCCATCGCCGATCGACTTTCGAGGCCACGGATCAAGGGCGCAAGTCGGCTGATGGAGATGTTTCTTCAACTGTACAGTGGCGAGGCCGGGTTGGGAAGTGATGCACTGCTGGCTTCCGTGCATGAATTGATAACTTCGCTGGAAGCCGAAGCTGCGCACGGCGAACTCGCGACTGCTTGGCGCCTGATCATCCTGATTCACGGAACTGCAGGCCGGTACACACTCGCTGCCGAAGCTGCTGAGCGGTCTATGTCTCACGCTCGACTGGCTGGGAATGATCGGCTGATCGCAAAGGTAGGAGGAATACTCGCGATCAATGCCTTCCATGCACCGATGCCGGTATTGCGAGCAATAGAGCAGTGCGAGCAACTACTCGCTGATGGTTTCAGCGATCGGATCGTCGAGTGCAATGTGATTTGCATTCTCGCGGCGCTCAAGGCGATGGACGGTGACCTTGACGGGGCGCGGGACCACTATCGCCGGGGTCGGGCCGTACTTCGCGACCTGGGTCAGGGACATCATGCCGCGGCGACGGGAATCGAACTGGCTCGAGTGGAACTGCTCGGGGGTGACCTAGTGCGCGCTGAGAGAGAAGTGCGTGCCGACATGGAGTTTCTTGCGGCAAGGGGCGAAACTTACTTCCTGTCCACGATTGCCGCGTTGCTCGCACGCATCGTCAGAGATCAGGGGCGAGACGAGGAGGCGCTCGGGCTGTTGGTCACCGCAGAGGAGGCTACGGCTGAGGATGACATCGAGTCGCAGGCGCTATGGCGTGGAGTTCGCGCCTCGATTCTTGCCAGGCGAGGTCATTACGATGACGCGGAGACTTTGGCCAAGACTGCAGTCGGGCTGACCCTTGGGACAGAAGCTCCTAACATGCAGGCGGACGCTTTGCTCGAACTCGCCGAGGTACTGCGGTCTGCGGAAAAGTCCTCCGAGGCCGAAGCATCGGTCACTAGGGCGCTGGAGCTTTATCTGAGCAAAGGCAATCTCGTCGGCGCACGGGTTGCGCGGGAGCTCGCTGCGCGCATTGCTGCCCGCTAGGCACAAGTAAAAAAAGAGCCGGCCATCGGCCGGCTCTCAGCAATGCATGCGGCGATGTTAGAAGACCCTGTAGCTCCCGTTCCTGACATTGATGATCATCCATTGGAACCCCTTCCATCCCAACGGCGACTTCCGCGTGTAATCGTCAGCACGGGCTATGCAGGGTGTTCCATCGCCGTTCGGAACGGCGTTGCCGGCACCGTCCTTCGAACAGAACTGGATGATCGGGACGACTAGGCTGCCATCCGTGTACTGGAGGACAACCTTGTCGATCTTGGCGCCATTGCGGATATCGGATTTGTCGACTCGCAACTGGAAGGTCAGGTAATCAGTCCCGATACCGCTGAGGGTGACGCCGGGGATCGAGATGTCCGATTGAAAGCAACGCACGAAGTTGCGCAGGCTGCTGCAGCTGACCTCGCTGGTGATGTCGCTTTCGACGACGGTGGCAGTAGTCGACGTTGAATTGGCTGAGGGAACGGAGATGGCAACCGTGAATTGGTCTGCCGCACTTGGGAGCGCAAGGTTTCCCGTAAAGACCGAAACGCTCTCGTTTGGCGGAACGGCCGAGGTGACGCTGGTCGGATCGATCGCGGCGAGGGCAATGCTCGTGGCCCCCGAGTCGCCGTTCGAGCCCCCCGGAGGCGTGCCGTTGTCGAACACCGCATCCCATGCGAGAGCGATGTTCGTGCCTGAGGACGGGGAGTAAAAGGTAAGCGTGAACTCCTTCGATTGAGTCAATGCAAGGCTGCCGACCGAGCAGTCGACCCGTGTCCCATCCATGTCGACCGTACAGGTCGCGCCGCTGGCTGACTTGAACGTCGCTTTGGCTCCTGTCGCACCACCTACGACGGACGTCGTTGCGACCAGACGCCCGTTGTTGATGACGTTCGAAGCGCTGGCGTTGGTTAGCTTGACCGTATAGGTCGCGACCGGCTGGGACCCGGGAACGCTCAGCGACACCGGGGAGGCAAGATAGCCGACGTCGGCATCGATCTCTCCCGCGTGAACGGGTGCCGCCCCAAGAACGGAGACGGCTGCGACGAAGAGGATGGCCGCCGAATAAGGCGAACCGGCCTTTTCATGCTCCGAACGCGTAGACAGGCGCGAAGTACGTCGAATTGCCATGGAATCCACCCGCTTTCTAGACAGTTGAGCGCCGCAGCATGGCCAAAACACGGGATGCAGTCAACGAGAAGTACCCTCCGTCGGTCGGGTTTTGAAAGGTTTACCGGCTCCGCCAGACGGTTGAGGCGTCCTTGCTATGCTGCGCCGCGACTCGCGGCAATGCGTTTCGGGACTGGTTCGGCTGCCTTGGCGATGAGTGGCCGGGGAAGTGATCCAGTGGCGCCGGCGAGTCGCTTCCGGGGGATGAATGAGCGAGGCGGCCGCGGGGTCGAGCTGGTTGGGTTCGTTGTTCCAGCGTCGTGGGGTCGCACGCGGCGACATCGCGGGCGGAGTCACCGCCGCGCTGGTGCTCCCGACCATTGAGGGCGGTTACGGACTGATCGCCTTCGCCGCGCTGGCCCCGGACCAGGCAGCCATCGGCTTCCTTCTCGGCGCGGCCACCGCAGGCATTGCCTGCATTGTCTCGATGATTGCCGGCGGTCGCGGACCGATGTTGAGCGGTTCGAGCGCCGCGTTGGCGTTGCTGCTTGCCTCCCTGATTGGCTGGCTGATTGCCGATGCGAGATTTCTCGGCGCCGACGGGCGGCCGTTCATGCCACTGCTGCTGGCTTTCACAGCGCTCGGGGTGGTGCTTGCCGGCGTCATGCAGGTTCTCCTGGCCAAGCTGAAGCTGGGCGGGCTGGTCCGCTACGTGCCGTACCCGGTGCACGCGGGCTACATGAACGGGGTGGCGGTGGTCATGGTGGGCGGGATGCTGCCGCACCTGTTGGGCCTGCCCTTGGGTTCAACGGTGGCCGACTGGCACCAGACCAGCTTCCTCGCCCCGGTGATCGCGCTGGTGGCGCTGGGGCTGGCGCTGAAGGCGCCGGCTTGGACGCGACGCATTCCGCCCTACCTGACGGGATTGCTGGCTGCGACGGCTTTGCATCATCTGCTGTCTGCGACCCCGCTGGCCCCTGCACTCGGTCCGCAGTTTCAGGCGCCGTTGTTCGAGTGGCCTGGGCTCGACGTCATGGCGCCGATCGCCGATCACCTCCAGGGCGGGTTGCTGCGCGACATGATCGGCCCGTTGCTGCTATTTGCGGCCGCCGTGGCGATGATGTCCACGCTGCAGACAGCGCTGGCCGGATCGACGACCGACGAACTGACGCATGTTCGCCGCGACAGTGAACGTGAGCTGCTTGCACAGGGGGCAGCCAACATCAGTGTTGGCGTGATCGGTGCGCTCCCGAGCGCCGGATCGACAATGCGCAGCAAGATCAACCTCGACGCCGGTGGCAGAAGCTCGATGTCGCGCGTGGTCTTCGGCCTGGCGCTGCTGCTGGCGATGGCGTACGGCCTGCAGTACATGAGCCTGGTGCCGATGGCGGCCATCGCAGGTGTGTTCTGTGCGGTCGCGTACTCGCTGATTGACGACTGGACGCGCAGTGCCACCAAGGTCCTGTGGCTCCAGTCATGGAAGTGGCGCGCGCCAGCAGCGCTGATGGAAAGTTACCTCGTGATGCTGCTGGTGGCCGGCGTCACGATTTTTGTTTCGCTCGCGCTCGCAATCGCGATCGGCACGCTGGTGGCGATGATCCTGTTCATCCGGAGCAACAGCAAGAAGCCGATCCGGCAGGTGGCACATGGCGATCGACGCCGCTCCCGCAAGGTGCGCCCGGCCGAGCAGGGCGATCGGCTGCACGCGGAGGGCAAACGCATCGCCATCGTTGAGCTCGATGGCGCGCTGTTCTTCGGCACGGCCGAGCAGGCAAATGAGGAAATTGAACACCTCGCGCACAGCGCTGAATACATCGTCATCGACTTCACGCGCGTGACCGACGTCGACGCCAGCGGCGCCCGCGTGCTGCTGCACACGGCATCGGCTGTCCGGAGCGCCGGCAAGCATCTGCTCCTGGCGGGGCTGTCGCAGCGCGATGCACGCACACGCATCATCCGCGACATGGACGTGCACGCGCGCCTCGCCGATGCGCAGTTCTTTCCGGACCTCGACCGGGCGCTGGAGTCGGCGGAGGACCAGCTGCTCGCGTCGCTGACCCACGCCACGTCGACTGGCGATGAGACCCTGCGGCTGGAGCAGACGCTGATGGGTGCAGGATTGAGCACGGACGAGATCGCCGTCTTGGCGCCACTGCTTCAGGAGCGACAGTTCAGGAAGGGCGAGGTGGTGTTCCACCGGGGGGACCCGGGCGACGCGATGTATGTTTCGTTGCGGGGCCCTATCGGTATCTGGCTGCGGGCCGATCCGGCAAGCGGCGGTGAAGACCGCCGCATGGTGTCGTACGCCCCGGGCGTCGTCTTCGGTGAAATGGGATTGCTCCAGAACCAGTCACGCTCGGCTGATGCGATTGCCGAGGACGAGACGGTGGTGCTCAAACTCTCGCGCGAGAACTACGAGCGCCTGGTGGTCGAACACCCGGTGCTCCACGGCAAGCTTTTGCTGAGCCTGGGTCTGCTGCTGTCGTCCCGCGTCCGCGCGTTGACGGACGAACTTCAGGTCGAGCAGACCGTACGCTGATACGTTCTCCGCCGGAGCACGGCGGACCGCTTGACGCGCTGCACGCTGGACCCGTCAGCGGAAACCCGGAAAATTCCTGCGCATGGTTGCTGCCTCTTACCCACATCGCGACGCGCTGCTGGCTCATCAGCTGCGAACGCTGCTTCCCGATGTGCCGCCGGCGGCGATCGAGTTCATGCAGCGGCACCTGCAGTGGGTCGAGATCGCCGCCGGCGAAACGCTGATCGAACAGGGCGCGGTCGGGGACTCGGCCTACCTGACGATCAGCGGACGAATGCGTGTCTATGTCGCGGCCGACGGTTCGGCGCCGCGCATGGTGCGCGAACTGTCGCGCGGCGAAGTGATCGGCGAGATGAGTCTTTACACGGGCGAGCCGCGCTCGGCCACGGTGGTTGCGGTGCGCGACTCGGTACTGGTGCAACTGGCCAAGGAACAGTTCGAGGCGCTGATCCTCAGTCATCCGCAGGTCTCCCTGACCTTCACGCGGCAGATGATCCGGCGGTTGCAGACCGAGCACGAGCGCCACGCCGTCGCCGCCCCGGTGACAATCGGGCTGTTGCCGGTGTCTGCGGGTATAGCGCTCATCGACTTTGCGCAAGAGCTTTCCGCGCAGCTGGTGCGTTTCGGCCGCGTGACGATGATCAGCGCCGCTGTGATGGACGCCGCCCTCAATGATGCCGGCATCAGCACGCGCGAGGACTCCGAGGCGGATCACCGGATCTCGCTGGCGCTGGACGCCCTGGAAGCAGAGCACGATTTCGTGTTGCTCGTGGGCGACGCTGCGCCAAACGCGTGGACGCGGCGCTGCATCCGCAACAGCGACGAGATGCTGCTGGTCGCCGACCCGACCCAGGCGCCGGCGGTGCATTCGGTCGAGTCCGTGTGCCTCGACGGCCGACCGGCTCGGAGCGAGGCGGCCGAGGTCCTCGTGCTGCTGCATCCGGCCGATGCCGTCACGCCCAGGGGTGCGCGGGGCTGGCTGACGCGCCGGCCTGTGACCAGTCATGTCAACCTTCGCCTCGGGTTGGAGCGCGACATGGCGCGGCTGGCGCGCCTGTTGAGCCGCACAGCCGTCGGGCTCGTGCTGGCCGGTGGTGGCGCGCGCGGCTTCGCGCATCTCGGAATCTGGCGCGCGTTGCGTGAACGCGGCATCGACGTCGATGTCCTCGGAGGCACCAGCATCGGCGCGATCATGGCCGCGCTGATTGCCTTCGATCAGCCGTTCGACAAGGCGATCGATGTCACGCGCCGGGCCTTCGGAAGCAACCCTACCGGTGACTTCAACCTGCTGCCGCTGGTCTCGCTGATCAAGGGGCGCAGGGTGCGGAAAGCGGTGCACAGCTCGATCGACGAGCTGGCGGGCGGCCGGGTCGACATCGAAGACCTCTGGAAGGGCTACTTCTGCGTCGCCAGCAACTATTCGCAGGCGCGGGAGCAGCGCATCGCCAACGGCGACCTGGCGCAGGGCCTGCTGGCCAGCTGCGCCATCCCGGGCGCTCTGCCACCTGTCGTGCGCGACGGGGATCTGCTCTGCGACGGCGGCACCTTCAACAATTTCCCGGTGGACGCGATGCGGGAGCTGCGCGGCATTGGCAAGGTGATCGGCGTCGACCTCGGGGTGCGCAGTTCCCACCGGCTGGAGATCGACGACGTGCCGGGCAGTTGGGCACTGCTGCTCGACCGATTGCGCCCACGCAGAAAGCGTCGCTTTCGCCTGCCGTCGCTGACCGCGTACCTGCTGAACATCACGATCCTGTACAGCACTTCGCGTCAACGTGAGGCGCAGCGCCTGACTGATCTCTACTTCTGCCCGCCGCTGTACCGGGTCGGGCTGCTGCAGTGGTCCCGCTTCGACGAGATCGTGCGACAGGGCTATGAGTATGCGGCGCAGCTGATCGACGGATTGCCGGAATCTCAGCGCGCGTCGTTCGGCCTTGCACCTCGCAATGAACGCCAGGAGATCAACGATGCGCAACATGGATGAAGAGATTGCGAAGCGCCTGGCCGAGGCCGCGGCTTCCGGCGAACTGAGCAAGGCCGAAAGCTATGGAAAGCCGTTCGCCGAGTCCGACGGCTGGAACGAGACGCCCGAGGCGCTGCGCATGCCGTTCAAGATCCTCAAGGATGCCGGGGTGGTGCCGCGCGAAGTCGAAATGTTTCGCGAGCGGGCGGAACTTGCGGCCCGGCTGCAGGCCTGCACCGATCCCGACGAACAGCGCGCGCTCAACCAGAAGCTCATCGATCTCGAGCAGGCGATCGCGCTGCGGCTGGAAGCGCTGCGTATCAACCCGTCGCTGTAGTTCATCGACGGGCGTAGAGCCGGCTTAGTCGAGCGGATGCGGGATCAGCACGAAGTCCTGCCCGCGCGTATGGCAGCCGGAGCACAGCGGGACGCCATTGGCCTGCGCGACCACGTTGCCCGACGGCGCGCCGAGGATTTCGTACCAGTACCAGCCCTTGCCACCGTCACTGCTCGCCGAGGTCTTGACGGACACCGCCCAGCCGGTGGTCTTGCCGCCGGCGTCCAGCAACTCCTTGACCGCGGCGGAACCTTTGGGATGGGCAGTCGCCTTCGCCGTCAGTGATTTGTCGAGCTGCGGATTGAGGTGGGTGACAACCAGCGTCTGGTGCGGCCCCATCGAGCGGTGTGGCGCCGATTCCTTCGGCCAGGCCTTGTAGTTACCGGCCTGCAGCCACTTCAAGAGTGCCCCACTCTCCGTCGGTGGCACGTCACTCGTTTGCGCCTGCGCGATGCTCGCGACGAAGGTCAGTGTCAATGCAGCGATGGCAGCATTCATTGAACTCGGCATACCAGGGATCTCCGTCGTTATCGTCTGTGAAACCGGCACTCACTCCGCTGTTCCGACTGGCTGAAGGCCGCCGGGCAGCGTAGCGTATTCGCCCGCCAGCAAGAACAGAGGTCGCTCTCGCGACCGCTCAAACCGGTGGCTGTAAAGATTCTCGACAAGGCTTCCGGTCGATCGAGTCGACGCAGCGTCACTGATCCTTCAATCCACGAACGGCTTCGGGTATCGTGCACTCGCGCGCGCGCCGGCCATTCTCGGCACGTGCTCAGCGGCTACAGCAGTTGCACGAGCGAATCGGCCTCAATAACGCCGATCGTCATTGCGGAGAGGAAAGATCAGTTTATGGAACTCAGCAGAGTGTTGGTCAGAGGCCTGGCGGCGTGTGTTGCGGTGGTCGGAATGATGTCCATGGCACCTGCGCATGCCGTCACAATCGCCGGCAAGTGGGATCCGTCTTTCGGAAGTGGCTTCCCCGACCTCGGATGGCGGGGCGAAGCGACTTTCTTCCTTCCGGATGCCTGCCTTGCGGAGTCCGGGTGGGTACTGAACAGCAGCAGTTGCTCCGACTTCGGCATGAAGCTTCTCTCGGCCGAAGTGGAGTTCTACAAGGTCAGCGATCCGACGAATGCGGCGTTCCAGGAAACCCTTCTATTCGATGTTCCATCCTCGGCTGTCGATCGCATGCGGATTGACGGCGGGCAACTCACGGGGGTAGACGGATCGTTCCTGTATTCCAGGTTCTCCACCCTGGCGCTTGCCGGCGCCCCGTATACGAGCTTCGTCCAATTTTTCGAGGGCGATCTTGCCTGGATGTCCTATACGTCCGATACGCCCAATGGGGTGGTGACTGGCTTCAGCGATCCCAATCCTGCTGATGGCCGTCCTGTCGTCACTTTCAGCGTTATTCCCGAGCCGGGCTCAGTGCCGCTGGTACTGGCGGCACTGTTGACAATCGGATTGCTGTCGAGCCGACGGCCGTCAAAGTTGCAGCGATAAGTTCACTGGACGGCGCGAGTGCGTTGAGTATTGCCTCGTCCACGCCCCAGGCCTCGCCCTGCTTCGAGTTTGCGTCAAACTCGGTTGCCTCCGTGACGTCGCGATACTTCGCGACTTGCGCCTGGTAGTGTTGTTCCGCGCGCGCCGACCTTCCGAGGTTCAGCTGCTTCCGAGCCTTGGCCACCGTTGAGCAGATGCGTATGGCGCGCTCAGTAGCCCCCTCGCGATGGAGCAACTCGGCCACGTCTTCGAGGCAAGCCAGAAGCTCGTCCCACATTCCAAACTTGCGCAAGGATCGCGTTGCCTCCTCCAGTCGAACCCGGGCCGACTCCAGCTCGTCTGAGTAGACGTCGCATTTGCCCAGCCACCGGAACGCGTTGGCTTCGCCGCGCTTGTCGGCAGCCTCTCGGAAGACCGTCAATGCCCGGTTGAAGCAAGCTCTTGGCCCCAGGAATGTCCGCCGCGTCGAAGGACAACTCGCCGGAGACCAGTGCGCATGCTCCCTCAACCTCCTGATACCTGATCTCGCGCGCTATCGCCAGGGACTGTGTCAGACACTCCGTCGCCTCGCTTGAATTGCCCTCGAAGGAAGCGATCTGTCCAAGGTGTAAGAGGCAGATGGCCTCGCCCTGTCCTGTGTCCCACCTCTTCGCAATACTTCGAGTGCTTCAAGTTCTCCTTCTCTCGCGCTGAATACCTCAGCGGCGTGCAGGCGCGTCAACGACAGGAACGACAGCGTGGCGGCTATTTCAACAGGATCTCCCAATCGACGTCGCAGCACAATGCACTGCTCAAGCATCGTGCGAGCCTCGGCGTAATCGCTCTGGCTTTCAGCCAGCTGCGCGCTAACGTACAGCGCCCAGGCATGCGCCAGGTCGGACTCTTGCACCGCGGGCAGCTGCAGCGCCGTTCGGACGTATGCACGCCCTTCGCTTGTGTACCCGCGAACCTCCCAGAATCTTTCAAGGGCGACGGCCAACTTGACCGAGATGAATGGATCAACCTCGCCAGTCAGCGCAAACGCCATTGCTCCCCGCACGTTGTCGAGATCAGCCTCGAGGCGCTGAATCCATTCCGCCTGTTCTGGTCCGGTTATGCCGTCGCGGGCGCGCTTCGACAATTCAAAGTAGTACCCACAGTGCCGCGCTGCCATTGTCGACAGCTCTCCTCTTGCCTCGAGCTTCTCGCGCGCGTACTCGCGGATCGTCTCGAGCATTCGGTAACGCCCGCTGTCGCCCCGCTCATTGAACAGGACCAGCGACTTGTCGACCAGCGACGCCAGCAGATCCAGGACGTCGTCGGGTCCGAGCGGGTCGGTCCCACACACCTGCTCTGCCGCACTCAGGTCGAAACCGCCGATGAACACGCCCAACCGACCGAGAAGGATCCGCTCCTCGTCCGACAAGAGGTCATAGGACCAGTCGACCAGCGCCCGCAGCGTCTGCTGCCGTTCCTGCAGCACGCGCGCGCCGCCGGTGAGGAATTTGTAGCGGTCCTTCAGTCGGCTGTTGATCTCGCTGACGGAAAGCGCCCGCATGCGCGCCGCCGCCAGTTCCAGTGCCAGCGGGATGCCTTCCAGCCGTGCGACCAACTCGGCGACCGCGGATGCCTGGCTGGCATCCAGCGAGAACGAAGGCTTGCTCTGTCGGGCACGCTCAATGAACAACCGCACGGCCGGCGACCGGGTCAGTTCTTCAATTCCGGCATCGGTCAAGGGAACCGTTAAAGGGCGGAGCGGGTAACTCTGCTCGCCCGGCACGTGCAGGGCCTCGCGACTGGTCGCAACGATCCGGACAAACGGCGCGGCGCGCATGATTGCATTGGCGAGTTCGGCGGACGCGCGAACCAGGTGTTCGCAGTTGTCCAGGATCAGCAGCGCATGACGCGGTTTGAGGTGCGCACAGACGGATTGCACGGGTGGCCTGTCGGGCTCCTGTTGCACGCCGATGACCTTGATGGCTTCGGCCACGACGAGGGCTTCATCCCGCAGCGGCGCGAGATCGAAGAACCAGACGCCGTCGGGAAATCGATGCATCGATTCCGCGGCGATCTGCAGGCCGAGGCGCGTCTTGCCCAGCCCGCCCATTCCGAGCAGCGTCAGCAGCCGTGCCTGGTCGAGGAGGGATTTGGCCTCCTCGAGTTCGACGTCGCGGCCGATGAACGAAGTGGCCTGAAAGGGCAGGTTGTTGGGAATGTCCTTGACCGGCAGCCACCAGTCGCCGGACTTGATGACGCGGTAGGCCTTCTCGGAATCGGCAGGAGCGACAAGCCGTCGTCCTTGCGGCGCGACCTCGAAGATCTCGATGGGCTCGGCCACGCCCTTCACGATCCAGTGGCCGTGCGACTCCACCTTGAGGTCCGTGGCGCCGAGCGCTTCGCGGGCTTCCGGGGTCAGCAGAGTCTGCCCACCGAGTGCCAGCGCCATTACGCGCGCGGCGATGGGCTTGGCAAGACCTTCGACCTCCAAAGACTTGGCGCCGAGTTCGACATCCTCTTCGCTGTTGTGGCGCAGGATCACCGGTCCGACGTGCAGGCCGGCCCGTGCCACCAGTGGCACCGCCAGCGCGGCTAGTGCGGGGTGATACGCCATCGCGAACGCGACGGCGTCGGCGGCGCGCTCGAACATCATCAGCATGCCGTCCGTCTTGTCGATCTCGCGGCCGCTGTGCAGGTGCAGCAGGTCGCGGGCGACCCGATCGTGAGCCGCCCAGGCGTCCGCCATGGCGGCGTCACCGATGCGTTCGGCCAGCTTGGTGCTGTCAACCACGTCCGTCAGCAGCAGCGCGCGGACGTCAGTCATCGCGTCGCCTGCCAGCGGATGCAGTCACGATGATTGCGCTGAAGATGTGTCGTTTCCAAAAGGTATGTGTCGGCTTTGAGCCCGGCGGCGCGCATTCCAGTCTAACGGCCGGTCCCTGAACCCGCGGCTAGGGGGTTTCAGCAGACGGCAGTGATTCCCGGACGGCGGGCAGTTCGCCAAAGTCAGTCGAGCGCGAGATAGACTGCAGCGATCGCTTTCCGGGGGCACTCCGATGAAGATTCATGCCACACCGCTGCTCTTTCTCCTGGTTCCGTTCGTCGCGATAGCGACGCCCGATGCAGGTGAGGGGCGCAAGCTCGTTCAGACCCACAAGTGCGAAACCTGCCACCAGGACAAGGTCTATGGCCCGGTCGGCACGATCTACCTTCGAAAAGACCGCAAGGTCACGAGCTGGGCGAAGCTCAAGGCGCAGGTCGCTGGCTGCAACTCCATGCTCAAAATCGGGCTATTCCCGGAAGACGAAGAGCACATCGCCACTTACCTAAACCAGACGTACTACAAGCTGCCGACGAAGTAGCGGTCCGCTCCTCAGGGCGGGGGTCCGCTGCCTCTAGGAATTCAGGGCGAATAGGGACGATCGCAAGCGGCGCCAGGCAGGATGGCCGCCCGCGCCCGGCGCTCTCTCAGCCACTCATAAAATTCGTCGAACGCCGGCGCCGCGCCACTTCCCGGCGGCGCTCGGACCGCGGCTGCACAGGCCGGAACAGTCCCGGACGACGTTCGGGCTACCGCACTCTAGCGGTCCCGCCGACCCCCATATCAGCCGTTCGGCGGGTTTGCTTCGGCGCGCCAACACACTAATTTTTGCTGCCGGGTCGACCCTCCTTTCCGGTGTCTGCGCGCAGCCGCACGCCTGGTTCGCGGCGCGCGTACAGGGCGGGTCGCTGGTTTGGAAAGAACTCGAAACGACCATGCGCGGCTTGACTTCTCTTGCGGCCTTCGCGCTCTGCATCGCGGCGGGCTGCGCCTCCGGGCGTCTGCCCGACGCTCGTGGCATGGACGTCATCGTCAAGGCCCGGCCGAGTGCCGTGGCCGCTGACGCCACCGGCGCGCGGACGATCGAAAAGGCTACCCAGTGCGACGCCGAATTCGTCCGGGTGCTTGCTTCAGGCGCGTTCGTCATCCGGCTGTGGCCGACGCAGCGCGCGCCTGAAGTCCAGAAGTGTCTGACTCAACTCAAGGCGCTGCCTGGCGTTGAGTACGCCGAGCCGGACGCTGCCATGAAGGCTTCCTGAGGTACTCGCCATGAACTCCTTGCTCACTTGTTGCCATCGACTGGGCGTTGCGGCGACCGCGCTGCTGCTCCTTGTTCTTGCGCCGGGCGTCCACGCGCAGCAAAGGAAGGCCGGCCAGCCAGCGCAGCCGGTCTACGCCGGCATCATCGTCAAGTACAAGGCGACTTCCTCGGCGCGGGCCACGGCGATGAGCGCATCGACGATGCGCAGCGTCGAAGACCGTGCCCGGGTGAAGATCGCTGCGTCCCGACCGGGCGCGATGGACCTTTCCGTGTATCGCTTCGCGAAGCCGATGGCCGCCGCGGAGGCCCGCGCAGCGGCGGCGCGCATGGCCCTGGATCCGAATGTCGAGTACGCCGTGCCGGACCAGGTGATGCGCGCGCACGAGGTCACGCCGAATGACCCGGAATACGCGATGAAGCAGTGGAACCTGCAGGCGCCGGCGTCGGCGGCCGGTGGCACGAACCTGCCGCCCGCCTGGCAGCGTACGACCGGGTCGAACAACATCGTCGTCGCTGTGGTCGACAGCGGAATCCGCGTCCGGACACCCGGACTTCGCGGGCCGCCTGCTGCCGGGCTACGACTTCATCAGCAGCGATGCCTACGCCGCCCGCGGCTATCCGCCCAACTGGAACGCCGCCGACGGCGACGGGCGCGATGCGGACCCGACCGATCCGGGCGATTACGTGGACGATGCGTTGCTGGCGATGCTGCCGCCGGATCATGGCCTGACCCCGGGCCAGAGTTCCTGGCATGGCACTCACGTGGCCGGAATCATCGGCGCCGCGAGCAACAACGGCGCCGGTATCGCCGGTGTCGACTGGAGTGCGCGCATCCTTCCGGTGCGCGTGCTGGGGCGCGATGGCGGAACCACTTCGGACATCGTCGATGGCATTGCCTGGGCGGCCGGCCTCAGCGTCCCCGGCGTTCCGACGAACACGACGCCGGCGCGAGTCATCAATCTCAGCCTGGGCGGGCCTGGTGAATGCAGCCTTGCGTTCCAGGATGTCGTCAACCGCGTCCGCGCGGCCGGGGCCGTCATCGTTGCCTCGTCCGGCAATGAAGGCACGCTGTCCGTGTCGCAGCCGGCCAACTGCACCGGCGTCATTGCCGTGACGGCCCACAGCCGCGACGGCGATAACGCCAGCTATGCCAACGTCGGAACCCAGGTGGCAGTCAGCGCGCCGGGCGGTGGCTGCGGCTCGAATTCGCTGATCGACTTCGACGGTGCGCTCGGTCTCTGGAACATGTCCTGCGCCGGATGTCATTCGATCGATGCCCAGCGCGCCCAGATTGCGGCACGTGCCCCTACCGGCCTGACGTTCGTCAAGGCCCGTGCTGCACTGCAGGCGGCACTGCAGGGTATCGACCTCGACGGCACCGAGACCGGCATGGAAGCGCTGGCTCCCGGCCTGTCGCCGGTACAGCGCAATGATCTTGCGGGATTGATCGCTCAGCAGACCTGCTCCGGACCGACCGACCGGGTGATCTCGACGGTCAACGCGGGCATGACAATGCCTACGGCAGAAGACCTATGGGAGCTACTCGGGCACCAGCATGGCGGCTCCGCACGTCAGCGGGACCGTCGCACTGCTGCTGGCGCTGGCGCCCCGCCTGACGGCCGACGAACTGAGGTCGGTGCTGCAATCGTCGGCACGTCCGCACCCGGTCGGGACCTACTGCGAAGCCCTGAAGGGCACGTGCGGGACCGGTCTGCTCGATGCCGATGCGGCCATGCTGCACGTGCTGAATAACCGTCCGACGGTGAGCGCGGCGCTGCAGGGCGCCGCGGGAGTCCGGCCGCTCGGCACGTTCACCCTCGTCGGGAACGTGAAGACTCTGGGCGGACGCTCAGCGCCCGCGAGCGGAATGACGTGGCGCCAGATCTCCGGACCGCCGGTACAGATTCCGTCGTCGGCAGGCGCATCGGTCGCGCTGACCGCTCCCAGTGCCGGACCGCTCGCGTTCGAGTTCACTGCCGTGGATTCCGGGGGCTATACAGCGACGACGTCGGTCACGGTGACCGTCAACACGCCGCCGACGCTCGCGCCGATTACGGCCAGCAAACTCAAGAAGGGAGAAGCGGCGTCCGGTTCCATTCGCGCCACCGACCCCGAGGGAGACGCGATTACTTACGTGCTGGTCAGCGCTCCCCAAGGCTTGACGCTAGATGCGGCGACGGGGGCATGGTCCTGGAAGCCGAGCGCGGAC
The DNA here is from genome assembly GCA_963791235.1 of uncultured beta proteobacterium. GTDB lineage: Bacteria > Pseudomonadota > Gammaproteobacteria > Burkholderiales > Burkholderiaceae_F > JALORV01. The sequence continues at coordinate 1,133,762 of CAWBRW010000029.1, forward strand.
GGGGACTTCTCGATGTCAGTGATGGCCACGGATGCGTACGGCAGCAGCAGTCCCGCGACCGTGGCTCTGAGCGTAGAGAAAGGTGGCGCCGGTTCGCTGCCGAGTTGGCTTATCGCGCTGCTGCTGGCAGTTCCTTTCGCTCGTCGCTACTCGGCCCGCCTGCGCTGACGAGGCGCAGCGAGCGGCGCGTCAGGAGACGCATCCCGCCGGCGCTCTCGGTTTTGCCGCCACCGGAACCGGAGTGAGGATCCGGTAGCCGTACTTCACGCCGGTCATTTCCGCGAGGATGGAGACGGCGATCTCGGGCGGTGTGCGCGCGCCATTCTTCAGCCCGACGGGTCCATGCAGCCGCTCGAGCTGTTCCGCGCTGACCCCGAACTCGAGCAGCCGCTCCTTGCGCTTCGCCTGATTCTTCAGTGAGCCGATAGCGCCGACGTAAAACGCTTCGCCTTTCAGCGCCTCAATCAGCGCCAGGTCGTCAAGTTTGGGATCGTGCGTCAGCGCGACGATCGCCGTGTGCTTGTCGGGCTTGAACTCGACGACGGTGTCGTCCGGCATCGTGCGCAGCAGCTGGGTTCCGGGAACGAGCCAGCCGTCGGCATACTCCTCGCGCGGGTCGCAGATCGTCACGGCGTAATCCAGCGCCAGTGCCATTTGTGCCACGTAGTGCGTCAGTTGTCCGGCACCGATGACCAGGAGCCGCCAACGCGGGCCGTACGTAGTGACGAGCCGCGCATCGTTGCAGTCGAGAACCTCGGTGCCATCGCCTTCGGCCAGCAAGATGGAGCCGTTACGCAGGTCGAGCGTGCGCACCGTGTGCTTGCCCGCCGCCACGCGGGCCAGCAGTTCGCCGATTTGTGCGTTCGTTCCCAGCGGCTCCAGCACGAGCTCGATCGTGCCGCCGCACGGCAGCCCGAATTTGAAGGCTTCCTCGGCCGTCACGCCGTACTTGACGCGTTCCGGCCGCGACGCCGCGGTGGCCTGGCGCCGCACGCGATCGACCAGGTCATCCTCGATGCAGCCACCAGACACCGAACCGATAACTAGGCCGTCGTCGCGAATGATGACCAGCGAGCCGACCGGCCGGGGTGCCGAGCCCCAGGTTCGTACAACGGTACCCATGACGGTGCGATGGCCGTCGGTCAGCCACTCGTCCGCTTTCCTGAGAACCTGCAGATCAACGCTGTCCATGAGTCCGGCGGCACCGCGGCCCGCCTGAGCGAGGGAACCAACTCGATTCTAGTGCGATGCCGGCGCAGTGCTGCGGCGCGGCATCCGCCGTGAAAACGCGATGTCACGCGTGCACGGTTGCGCCGGGCTTTTCGCTGCTGTTAATGTCCAAGGCTCCACCGCCCGTGCAAGAAGAGGCGGTCCGCACGCTCATCTAAGGAGACCTGGATGCCTGTCCCGCTTTCGCTGCGGGTCAACGGCAAGGCCGTCTCGGCCCACGTTGATCCCTCCCTTTCCCTGGTCAACCTGCTGCGCGAGCAGCTCGGCCTGACCGGCACGCATGTCGGATGTGACACCGCGCAGTGCGGCGCCTGCACGGTCCACGTCAATGGTCGCGCGGTCAAGAGCTGCAACGTGCTGGCGGTGCAGATGGCCGGTGCCGAGGTAATCACGATCGAGGGCATCACGCCGGCTGAGGGCATGCACCCGATGCAGACAGCGTTCAAGGCCTGTCACGGGCTGCAGTGCGGCTTCTGCACGCCGGGCATGGTGATGAGCGCGATCGACCTGGTGCAGAACCATCCGCACGCAACGGACCAGCAGATCCGCGAAGGACTGGAAGGCAATATGTGCCGTTGCACCGGCTACCAGAACATCGTCAAGGCCATCGCGCAGGGCGCGGCGGCGATGAAGCAGGGGGCGTGATGAACGATCCGAAACCCGGTTTCATCGGCAAGTCCGTCGAGCGCAAGGAAGATTTCCGCTTCCTCAGCGGCAGCGGCCAGTACACCGACGACATCACGCTGGCGCACCAAAGCTACGGCTATTTCGTGCGCAGTCCGCACGCGCACGCGAAGATCCGCGGCATCGACGCGGCTGCCGCGAAGAGTGCCCCGGGCGTGCTCGGTGTGTTCACCGGCGCAGACCTCTCGGGCATTGGCGGGCTGCCATGCGGTTGGCTGATTAACAACATCGACGGCACGCCGATGAAGGAGCCCAAGCATCCGGTATTGGCCGAAGGCAAGGTGCGATATGTCGGCGATCATGTCGCGCTCGTCGTCGCCGAAACACTCGCGCAGGCCAAGGCTGCGGCGGCGCTAGTCAACGTCGATTACGAGGTGCTGGCGCCTGTTGTCGACACTGCGACAGCCGACCAGACGAAGTCCGCCGTGCACGATGAAGCGCCGGACAACGTCTGCTACGTCTGGGGCTGCGGCGACAAGGCGGCGACCGACGCTGCGTTCGCCAAGGCGGCGCATGTCACGAAGCTCAGTTTCGCGAACAACCGGCTGATCCCGAACGCCCTCGAGCCACGCGCCGCCAATGCATCGTACGACCGGGGAGCGGATGCGTACACGCTCTACGTATCCAATCAGAACCCGCACGTCGAACGTCTACTGATGACGGCCTTCGTGCTGGGCCTGTCGGAGCACAAGGTGCGGGTGGTCTCGCCCGACGTCGGCGGCGGTTTCGGGTCGAAGATCTATCTCTACGCTGAAGAAACCGCGCTGGTGTGGGCCAGCAAGCCGGTGGGCCGTCCGATCAAGTGGACCGCCGAGCGCTCCGAGAGCTTCCTGTCCGACGCGCATGGCCGCGACCATGTGACGACCGCCGAACTTGCGCTCGACAAGGATGGCAAATTCCTTGCGCTGCGCGTGCACACGACGGCGAACATGGGCGCGTACCTCTCCACGTTTTCGACCTGCATTCCGACGATCCTGTACGCGACACTGCTGGCGGGCCAGTATGCGACGCCGGCGATCTACTGCGAGGTCAAGGCGGTCTTCACCAACACCGCACCCGTCGACGCCTATCGCGGCGCCGGCCGGCCCGAAGCGACGTACGTCGTCGAGCGCATCGTCGAGACCGCCGCGCGTGAGATGAAGATCGATCCGGTCGAACTGCGCCGGCGCAATTTCATCAAGACGTTTCCCTATTCGACGCCGGTCGGGCTCACCTACGACACCGGTGACTACGAAACGACGCTGAAGCGCGCTCTGGAGCTGGCGGACGTCAAGGACTTCGCGACGCGCAAGGCGTGGAGCGCCAAGCACGGCAAGCTGCGGGGGCTGGGCTATTCCTGCTACATCGAGGCATGCGGACTGGCACCGTCGAGCGTAGCCGGCGCCCTCGGCGCGCGGGCGGGACTGTTCGAAGCCGGCGAGGTGCGCGTGCACCCGACCGGCACGGTGACGGTGTTCACCGGTTCGCACTCGCACGGGCAGGGTCACGAGACGACATTTGCGCAGGTGGTCGCCGATCGCCTCGGGATCCCGATCGAGAACATCGACGTTCAGCACGGCGACACGGACAAGGTCCTGTTCGGCATGGGCACCTATGGATCGCGCTCGATTGCCGTGGGCGGCACGGCCATCATGAAGGCGGTTGACAAAGTCATCGCCAAGGGCAAGCGGATTGCTGCGCACCTGCTGGAGGCGAGCGAAGCCGACATCGAGTTTGCCAACGGCGAGTTCCGCGTCACCGGCACGGACCGCAAGAAGGCGTTCGCCGAGGTCTCGCTGGCGGCGTATGTGCCGCACAACTATCCGCACGAGGAGCTTGAGCCGGGGCTGAACGAGAACGCGTTTTACGACCCGAACAACTTCACGTATCCGGCCGGATCCTACGTCTGCGAGGTCGAGGTCGATCCCGAGACCGGCGTAGTCACCATCGATCGGTTCGTTGCCTGCGACGACTTCGGCAACGTCATCAATCCGATGATCGTCGAGGGCCAGGTACACGGCGGGCTCGCACAGGGCATCGGCCAGGCGCTGCTCGAGCACGGCATTTACAACGAGGACGGCCAGCTCGTGACCGGCAGCTACATGGACTACGCGATGCCGCGCGCGGATGATTTCCCGACGTTCGTCGTGGAGACCGCGAAGGGCACGCCGTGCACGCACAACCCGCTCGGCGTGAAGGGCTGCGGCGAAGCGGGTGCGATCGGCTCGCCGGCGGCGGTGATCAACGCGGTCACCGATGCGCTCTGGCACCTTGGCATCAAGGACGTCCCAATGCCGGCGTCGCCGCACGCGGTCTGGAAGGCGATCCGCGCCGCGTCCCACCACTGAGACCGAGGAGATGACGATGGAAACGATGCACTATCACCGCCCTGCCTCGGTGGCCGACGCGGTCAAGCTCGCCGGCCAGCATGGTGATGACAAGATCCTGGCGGGCGGGCAGTCGACGCTGCCGTCGATGCGGCTCGGCCTGCTGTCGCCCACCGGGTGGATCGATCTCGCCGGGATCACTGAACTCCAGGGTATCTCCGTGAACGGCGGCACTGTGGTCATCGGTGCGATGACGACGCATGCCGCTGTCGCCGCCTCCAGGGACGTGCAGTCGCACATTCCGACGCTGGCCCAGTTGGCCGGCGGCATCGGCGATCGCCAGGTACGCAATCGCGGCACGATTGGCGGCTCGATCGCGAACAACGATCCGGCGGCCTGCTATCCCGCCGCCGTGCTCGGCCTGGGCGCGACCGTGCAGACCGACCGCCGCAAGATCGCCGCAGACGATTTCTTCAAGGGCCTGTACGAAACCGCGCTCAATGTCGGCGAGCTGATCACTGCGGTCCACTTCCCGGTCCCCGAGAAGGCGGCCTATGTGAAGTTCAAGCAGCCGGCATCGCGTTTCGCGCTGGTCGGCATCTTCGTTGCCAAGACCGCGGCCGGCGTGCGCGTCGCGGTGACGGGTGCCGGGCCGGCGGTATTTCGCATTAAGGCGCTCGAAGACAAGCTCGCCGCCAACTTCGTGCCCGAGGCCTGCGATGGTGTCAGCGTGCCGGCGACCGGCCTGAACACCGACCTGCATGCATCCGCCGAATATCGCGCGCATCTCATCACAGTGCTGGCAAAACGCGCGGTGGCCGCAGCCGGCTAGCGAGTGCAGCCCGGCCGGCATTGGAAACAGCGGAGGATCGGATGAGCAGCGTTCTGTACATACCTGCCGGGTATCACTCGGTGACCCCCTATCTCGCGGTGCGTGACGCGGCGGCGGCAGTCGAGTTCTATTGCCGCGCCTTTGGCGCCGAGCTGGTGATGAAGCTGACGATGCCAGACGGCAAGTATGCGCACGCCGAGATCAAGATCGGCGACTCGCACATCATGATGGCCGAGGAGAACCCGGAGTGGGGCAACCAGAGTCCGGTGGCGCTGGGCGGCTCGCCGGTGTCGTTCATGGTGTACGTGCCCGATGCCGACGCCGCCTTTGCGCGAGCGCTCGCGGCGGGGTGCACCGAGGTGCGCCCGGTCGAGGATCAGTTCTATGGCGACCGCACCGGCACGCTGAAGGATCCGTACGGGTACCAGTGGTCACTAGGCACGCACATCGAGGACGTCAGCGAGGCCGAAGGCCAGAAGCGCATGGAAGCGATGTTCGCCAAATAAGGGCAGACCACGGATGGAAGCGAAACAGTTGCACCGTGGTCGTCTGATCGATCACGTGCACCTGATCGCGCTTGACCTCGCGGCGAGCAAGCGCTTCTATGCAGCCGCACTTGGCGCGCTCGGCCGTCGCATCGAAGGCGAGGGCGAACACTACTTCTGGTCCGACGAGCTCTTCGTCAGCACTGCCGACGAGCACACGCGCGGCGCGACACGTGTGCACCTGGCGTTCCAGGCGCGCGACCGCGCTGCCGTCGAGCGCTTCCACCCGGCTGCCATCGCCGCCGGTGGCCAGGACAACGGCGGCCCCGGACTGCGTCCTTACCACCCGGACTACTACGCGGCCTTCGTGATCGACCCCGACGGCAACAACATCGAGGCGGTGTTCCACGGACCAGCCCAGCGCTCGACGCCCTCCGTCGTCATCACCTTCTGAGCCGCTCGTCGCGACAAGGATGACATTCTGGGTGGAATGACCTAGGCGCGGTCAATTAGGCTTCCGGCGGAGAGCCCTCAGACCGATCTCACCTGCCGGTGGTATGCATGCACGCGACTCACGAAGTAACCAACCAGTCGACCCCGTTCGTCGACCGCGACCTGTATTCGATCGACGTCGCGCTGCAGGAGGGTGTCGCCCGGCTGGGCGCCGGCTGGGCGGACAGTGAGCTGCGCGCGCTCGGCGCCCGCCTGGGCGACGCGGAATGCGTCGAGTGGGCGCGCCTCGCCAACGCGTTTCCGCCGCAGCTCAGGAGCTTCGACCGCAGCGGCCGGCGCATCGACGAGGTCGAATTCCATCCGGCCTGGCACGAGGTGATGCGGCTGATGATCGGCGCCGGCGTGCACGCCGACCCCTGGGCCGACCCGAAGCCGGGGGCCCAGGTCGCGCGTGCCGCAAAGTACCTGCTGTTCTCGCAGGTGGAAAACGGCGCGCAATGCCCGGTCACGATGACCTATGCGGTCGTGCCGGTGATGCAGCGCTACGCGGCGACCGTGCCGGCGATCGCCCGCGACTGGCTGCCGCGCATCCTGTCGCACGACTACGACCCGAGCTCCCGGCCGATCGGCGAGAAGCGCGGCGCGCTGCTGGGCATGGGCATGACCGAGAAGCAGGGCGGCTCCGACGTGCGCGCCAACACGACATTCGCGGAGCCCGACGGCCAGGGCGAATGGGGCGAGCGCTACCGCATCACTGGGCACAAGTGGTTCTTCTCCGCACCGCAGTGCGACGCCCACCTGGTGCTGGCCCAGACCGACCGGAGCTCGCCGGCCGGCCTGTCGTGTTTCTTCGTCCCACGCTGGCGCGCCGATGGCGCGCGCAACCAGATTGAAGTGCAGCGCCTGAAGGACAAGGTCGGCAACCGGTCGAACGCCTCCAGCGAAGTCGAGTTCATCGACGCCGAGGGCTACCTGGTCGGCGAGATCGGTCGTGGCGTGCCGACGATCCTCGAGATGGGCACGCATACGCGGCTCGACTGCGCGATCGGTTCGGCCGGCATCCTGCGCGCCGTGCTGACGCACGCGCTGCATCACGCGCGCGAGCGATCGGCCTTCGGGCGCCGGCTCGCCGAGCAGCCGCTGATGCGCAACGTGCTCGCCGACCTCGCGCTCGAGTCCGAAGCGGCGACGCACCTGGTGCTGCGGCTGGCGCGCGCCTTCGATGGCCACCGTGCGCGGGACGAACACGAGTCGCTGCTGGCGCGTGTGTTGACGCCAGCCGTCAAATACTGGGTCTGCAAGCGCCTGCCAGCGTCCTGCGCCGAAGCGATGGAAGTGATGGGTGGCAACGGCTACGTCGAGGAGGGAGCCTTCGCCCGCTTCTATCGCGAGGCGCCGCTGAACTCGATCTGGGAGGGTTCGGGCAACGTGATGTGTCTGGACGTGCTGCGCGCGCTGGGCCGGGTCCCAGCGGTGCGCGAGGCACTGATCGAGGAGTTGCGCGCGGTGCGCGGCGCCAGTCGCTGCTACGACGCCTTCACGGCAGCGCTCGCCGACGACCTCGCGCGTCCGGAACTCGCAGAAGCGCAAGCACGTGAACTGACCGAACGCATTGCCCTCGCCGTTCAGGCAGCGCTGTTGCTCAACGGCAGTCGTTCGGACATCGCCGAGGCTTTCTGCGCATCGCGTCTGGCATCCGCCACCTGGGGGCGCTCGTTCGGCACACTGCCCGTCGGCATGGACGTTGCGCCAGTCCTGGAGCGTGCGCTGCCGGCATAAGCGAGAACGCCGACTCCGGCGCATTCAGCGCGCCAAGCGCGACGGGCGCCGAAAGTGGGTCGCTGGCATCGTCGGCATCGGTGGTGTGGCGATGCCGCCGCTGACGGTGGCGTCAATACAATGACTGCATGACGCACGCCGGACCCGACCCCGCGGCAAGGCCGTCGCCCTGGGCGCCGCTCGCCAATCCGGTTTTCCGGCTGCTGTGGATCACGTGGCTCACATCGAACATCTGCATGTGGATGAACGATGTCGCCTCCGCGTGGCTGATGACCACCCTGACGACGTCGCCGGTCATGGTGGCACTGGTGCAGTCGGCTTCCACCCTGCCTGTGTTCCTGCTCGGACTGCCGAGCGGAGCGCTCGCGGACATCCTCAACCGCCGGCACTGGTTCATGTTCACGCAGTTCTGGGTCGCGACCAACGCAGTGCTGCTCAGCGTGACGATCTTCGCCGGATGGATGAGTGCGCCACTGCTGCTGGCGCTGACCTTCGGCAATGGAATCGGCCTGGCGATGCGCTGGCCGGTGTACGCGGCGATCATTCCCGAGCTCGTGACGCGCCGCGAATTGCCGAACGCCGTGGCCCTGAACGGCATCGCGATGAACACCTCGCGCGTGATCGGCCCGGTGATTGCGGGCGCGCTGATCGCGAGCCTGGGTACGGCCTACGTCTTCCTGCTCAATGCGGTGCTCTCACTCGCGGCCGGGTTCGCGATCATGCGCTGGCGCTCGGAGCCCAAGCCGAGCGTGCTACCAGGAGAGCGCTTCTTCGGCGCGATGCGAGTCGGCTTCCAGTACGTTGCACAATCGCCTGCGATGCGCTCGGTGCTGGTGCGCATCGCGGCGTTCTTCCTGCAGACAACGACGGTGTTCGCTCTGCTGCCGCTGGTGGCCAAGCGCATGCCTGGCGGCGGTGCCTGGACCTACACGGTGCTGCTGGCGTCGCTGGGAGTCGGCGCGGTCACCGTCGCGTTCCTGCTGCCGCGGCTGCGCGTGCTGATTTCTCGCCAGCGGTTGCTGCGCGACGGCACGCTGTTGCAGGCCGCCGCGATGGTCGGTCTCGGGTTCGCGCCGAACGTGTGGACGGCGGTACCCGCCATGATGGTCGCTGGCGGGGCTTGGCTGGCGGTCGTCAACACGCTGACGGTCATCACGCAGCTGTCGCTGCCCGACTGGGTGCGCGCGCGTGGAATGTCGATCTACATGATGGTGATGATGGGCGCCGCATCGGCGAGCGCGGCACTCTGGGGCCAGGTCGCAAGCTGGATTGACGTCTCCTGGACCTACCTTGCGGCAGCGCTGACGGGACTGACCGCCGGATACCTGGCGAGCCGTCTGTATTCCGATCCCGAGAACGAGGTCGACCTGACGCCGGCACGCATCCTGGCAGAACCGGTGCCGGCCTTTCCGGTCGAGCACCAGATGGGGCCGGTCATGGTCACGGTCGACTACCAGATCGACCCGGTACGCTCCGAGGAGTTCGCCGCCGTGATGCGCGAGAGCCGCGCGAACCGCCTGCAGAAGGGCGCGCTGTCGTGGGGACTGTTTCACGACACGAACAAGCCGGGGCACTACATCGAATACTTCCTCGATGATTCCTGGGCCGACCACCTGCGGCGCTTTGACCGTTTCACTGCGGCCGACGCCGACCTGCGCGAACGGCGCTATGCGTTCCACACCGGTGCCGAGCCGCCCAAGGTCTCTCGCTATATCGCGGAGCCCCTCGGACAATAGGACCCATAGGAGAAGGGATGCGCGTCGCAGTGCTCGGCAGCGGAGTGATTGGTACGTCGATCGCGTATTACGCGGCCACGGCGGGCCATGAGGTGACGGTCGTCGACCGCCAGCCGGGACCCGCGCAGGAAACCAGCTTTGCCAATGCCGGGGAAGTCTCGCCGGGCTATTCGGCGCCCTGGGCCGGACCGGGTGTTCCGGTCAAGGCGATCAAATGGATGCTGATGAAGCACAGTCCGCTCGTCATCTGGCCGCTGCTCGACCCGGCGCTGTGGCGCTTCGGCCTGCGCATGCTCGCCAACTGCACCGAGCGCGCCTACCGGCTCAACAAGAGCCGCATGGTACCGATCGCCGAGTACAGCCGCGACTGCCTGAAAACGCTGCGCGCCGAGACCGGCATCGCCTACGACGAGCGCGAACAGGGCACGCTGCAGCTGTTCCGCACGCAGAAGCAGCTCGACGGCATCGGCAAGGATGTCGAGATCCTGAAGGATTACAGCGTGCCGTTCGAGGTGCTCGACCGTGCCGGGTTTTGCCGCGTCGAGCCGGCGCTCGCCTGGACGCAGGAGAAGTTCGTCGGGGCACTCCGATTGCCGGGCGACGAGACCGGCGACTGCTTCCTGTTCACCAACCGGCTGGCCGAGATGGCACGCGGTATCGGCGTGGCGTTTCGTTACGGCGCGCGCATCGAGGCGATCGAAGTCGCGGGCGGTCGGGTTGCGGGCGTCCGCCTCGGCGACGAATCGCTCGCGGCCGACGCCTATGTCTGCGCGCTCGGCAGCTACTCGACCCCTGCGCTCGCGCCACTCGGCATCGACCTGCCGGTCTATCCGGTGAAGGGCTACTCGATCACGTTGCCGATTGTCGACGTCGCACATGCGCCCGAGTCGACGATCATGGACGAGACACACAAGGTGGCGGTGACGCGACTCGGCGACCGCATCCGCGTCGGTGGCACCGCGGAACTGGCAGGCTACAGCCTGAAACTGCGCGAGGCGCGCCGGGCTACGCTCGAGCACGTGGTGACCGATCTCTTCCCGCGGGGTGGAGACATCACACGTACCACCTTCTGGTGTGGGCTGCGACCGATGACGCCCGACGGCACGCCGATCATCGGACCGACGCGCTATCCGAACCTCTGGCTGGCCACCGGTCATGGCACGCTGGGCTGGACCATGGCGGCCGGTACCGGGCGCGTTGTCGCCGACCTGCTGAGCGGCCGCACCCCGGAAATCGACATGGCCGGGTTGACACTGGCGCGGTACGGGCACTGAACTGCGGGTACTGCGGCGCTGGCGACGCAATCGCACATCGGCTAAGGTCCGGACATGAATTCACCCACAACGATCGATGCCACCGTCGAACTGCTCGCCTCGCGCGACTACGTTGCCGACCGTCAGCTGGCGACGGCCGTCTTCCTGGCACTGAAGCTGCAGCGGCCGCTGTTCGTCGAGGGCGAACCGGGCACTGGCAAGACCGAGATCGCCAAAGTGCTCGCGGCGGCGCTCGATACTGAACTGATCCGCCTGCAGTGCTACGAGGGTCTGGATATCAACGCCGCCGCGTACGAATGGAACGTCGCCCGCCAGCTGGTCGAGATCCGCCTGGCCGAGGCGTCGGAGGCGAGCCGTGAACGACTGTCGAGCGAGCTGTATACCGAGCCGTTCCTGATCGAGCGCCCGCTGCTGCGCGCGCTGATGCCGCACCCGCGACCTCCGGTGTTGCTGATCGACGAGCTCGACCGCGCCGATGAGCCGTTCGAGGCTTACCTGCTGGAAGTCCTGTCCGACTTCCAGATCACGATTCCCGAGTGGAAGACGGTGAAGGCCGACACGCCGCCGATCGTCGTCATCACGTCCAATCGCACGCGCGAGATCCACGACGCGGTGAAGCGTCGTTGCTTGTACCACTGGGTCGGCTACCCGTCGGCGGCGCGCGAACTGGAGATCATCCGTCGCAAAGTGCCGGACGTCAGTGCCGCCTTGTCGCAACAGGTCGTCGCGTTCGTGCAGTCGCTGCGCGGCATCGAGCTCTACAAGCTGCCGGGTGTCGCCGAGACGATCGAGTGGACGCGCGCGCTGCTGGCGCTCGACGCCGTGGCGCTCGAGCCGGAGATCGTCAACAACACGCTCGGCGTACTGCTGAAGTACCAGGACGACATTGCGCGCATGCAGGGCACCGAGGCCGCGAAACTGGTGGAGCGGATCCGCGAAGAGGCGCGCGCCCTCTCACCCGTGCGTTCCTGACGCCTTTCTCCCGGAGTCCACGTGTTCATCGGTCACTTCGCGCTGGGCTTCGCCGCCAAGCGCGTCGCGCCGCAGACATCGCTGGGCACCCTGTTTCTCGCCGCACAGTTCGTCGATCTGCTGTGGCCGACGCTGCTGCTGCTCGGCGTCGAGCGGGTTGCGATCGATCCGGCTTTGAGCGGGGCGCCGCTCGTCTTCGTCCACTACCCGATCTCGCACAGCCTGCTCGGTGCCGTCGGCTGGGCCGCGGTACTGGGGGCGGCGTATTTCGCGGTGTCTCACCAGCGGCGTGGTGCGTGGGTGGTTGCGCTGCTGGTCGTCAGTCACTGGGTGCTCGACCTGCTGGTGCACCGGCCCGACTTGCCGCTGCTGCTTGCGGGTGGTCCGCGGCTGGGGATGGGTCTCTGGGATTCGCCAGGCGTGGCACAAGTCCTCGAAGTCTCGCTGTTCCTGGCGTGCTTCGCCGTTTATCTGCGAACGCCCGCAGGGAAGGGCGCTGGTCTCAAACCGTGGGTGCTTGCGGCAGTGCTGCTCGCGATCCAGATCGCGAATGCAGTCGGCCCACCACCGCCTTCGATGGAAGCGATCGCGTGGGTCGGGCAGGCGCAATGGCTGCTGGTCGCGGCAGGGTACTGGGCGGATCGACCCACCCGCGGACGACGCGACTTGCAGGCGGGTACTGCGGTCGGGGGCCGTCCATTCGGGGCAGGTCGATGACGAGCGCCGATGCAACTTCACGCCAGGGCAGCGCCCTTCCCGGACGACTCGCCGAGAACGTCATGCACTTCGCCCGCGTGTTGCGCGATGCCGGCCTGCCGGTCGGTACCGACCGAGTGCTGTTGGCGTACGACGCATTGCGCGCCGGCGGCATCGAGTCGCGTGCGGATTTCTATGCAGTGCTCTCCGCCTGCTTCGTCAGCCGCGGCGAGCACCGCACGCTGTTCGACCAGGCCTTCCACATCTTCTGGAAGGACCCGGACCTGCTCGGCAAGATCATGCAGCTGCTGATGCCGCAGATGAAGCAGAAGGTGGATGCAGCGCTGCCGCCGGAGAACCGCAGGCTGGCCGATGCGATGTTCAAAGGCACCGCGCCCAAGCCGCCGGAGCCGACGGACAGCGAGCGTATCGAGATCGATGCGGCGCTGTCCTGGACCGACCGCGAGCAATTGCGCAAGGCCGACTTCGACACGATGAGCGCCGCGGAATGGGCGGCCGCGAAGCGCTTGCTGGAGCGCATGGATCTCTTCTTCGCGCGACTGCCGACGCGGCGCGATGCGCCGTCCTTGCGTGGTCATCGGATCGACCTGCGCGCAATGCTGCGGGCTTCGGCGCGGCAGGGCGGCGACATCACGCGCGTCGCCTATCGCCGCCGCCGCACTCGTCCCGAGCCACTGGTCGCGCTGGTGGACATCTCCGGCTCGATGAGCCGCTATTCGCGCATGTTCCTGCACTTCCTGCACGCGATCACCGCGGGTCGGGACGCCCACAACCTGCGTGTGCATTCGTTCCTGTTCGGGACGCGGCTGACGCACATCACGCGGCAACTCGCTGCCCGCGACCCGGACGTTGCAGTGCGTGCAGTGATCGAGTCAGTGGACGACTGGTCGGGCGGCACCCGCATCACGCAGGCGCTGCACGAGTTCAACTTAAGTGGGCGCGGCGCGTGATGTACGGGTCGCCGACCGTGCTGCTGGTGACCGACGGGCTGGAACACGGCGACACCGAGCCCCTGCGTCGCGAGGCGGAGCGGCTGTCGAAGTCATGCCGGCGTCTGGTCTGGCTTAACCCGCTGCTGCGCTACGAAGGCTTCGAACCGCGCGCCGGCGGAGTGCGTGCGCTGCTGCCTTACGTCGATGCGTTCCTGCCCGTGCACAATCTGGACTCGCTGCAGGATCTGGCAGCACAACTGACGGCCCCGGGATATGCAAGGCCGGCGACGGGACAGGGAGCACAACGGTGGAACTGAAAGGCGAGCGCACGCTGCCGGTTGGCCGCGATCTGGCCTGGGCGGCACTCAACGATGTCGACGCACTGAAGTCGGCGGTTCCGGGCTGCGAAACCATCGTGCCGGCCGGCGAGAACGCGTTCGAAGTCGTTGTCAACGCGGCGATCGGCCCGGTCAAGGCGCGCTTCAAGGGCAAGCTGCAGCTCGCGGACGTCAATGCGCCCGAGTCCTACACGATCCGTTTCGACATGCAGGGCGGCCAGGCCGGGTTTTCGCGCGGCGAGGCGCGGGTCCGGCTGGATGCCGTTGACGCGAACACGACGCAGATGAAGTACGAAGTCGATGCGTCCATCGGTGGCAAGCTCGCGCAGATCGGTTCGCGCCTCATCGACGCTGCCTCGGCGACTATGGCTGATCGCTTCTTCAGCACGTTCGCGGCGGATCTTGCGGCGAAGTATCCACCGGCCGTCGGTGCGCCGGCCGTGCCGCTGCCGAAAGTGCCCGGCTTCTTCGCGACGCTCTGGGCCTTCCTCAAGCGCTTGTTCGGAGGCCGCTAGTGCGTCTGCCCCCCTGGACCCAGGATCTCGCACCGCGCAATCGCGAACTCGTCGCGGCCATCGAGGCGCGGCGTGGTGGCACCCTGCTCAACCTCGACCGCATGCTGCTGTGGTCAGAGCCCCTGGCGCGAGGCTGGAACGGCTATCTGCGCACGATCCGCACCGAGCTGGCGCTGTCGCCGTTCCTGCGCGAACTTGCGATCTGTGTCGTTGCACGATTGACCGGCGCACAGTACGAGTTTCACCATCACGCGCCGGTGCTGAAGGATGCCGGCGCGACGGATGCTCAGCTTGCAGCTCTCGATGATCCGGATACCGCCGCCGCCAATCCCCACTACGATGACCTGCAGCGCGCCGTGATCCGATTTGCGATCGCCAGCACGCGCGACGTGAAGGTCCCTGACGACCTGTTTGACGAACTGAAGCGACGCCTGCCGCCCAATGAACTCGTCGAACTCGTGGCGGCGACGGCCACCTACAACATGGTGGCCCGCTTCCTGGTCGCGCTCGACATCACTCCTGAGCCGTAGCACGCCGCAAACGTGGCCGTGCGGCGGGTGGCCTGGTCGCGCCGCGTCACGATTGCTCGACAGGTTTGGTGCGAAGGTGTCCAACGGGAGTATCTTGTCCGGCTTCGGCGAGGCGGTCGCACGGCCGCGTTGCCGAATCGAGGCGGGCACTGTTGCGGCCCGTGCCTACGCCCCGGGACGTTCGCTTCGGGCCCTGCAGACAGACAAGGGAGGCATCACATGGCGACCTATGTTGTTCTCGTCAACTACACCGAGCAGGGAATCCGCAACGTCAAGGACACCACCAAGCGCGCAGATGCCGTGCGTGACCTTGCGAAGAAGTTCGGTGCGACGGTGCGCGAATTCTATTGGACCATGGGCAAGTACGACCTGGTGGTGGTCTTCGATGCGCCCGATGATGCTGCGATGACGGCACTCAGCCTGACCATCGCACAAGCGGGGAACGTGCGCACGCAGACCATGCGTGCCTTCTTGCGCGATGAAGTAAACGGCATGCTGGCCAAGGTCGGCTAGGCGTCCGCCGCAGCGGCGCTCGGTGGATCGTGCGGTCCGTCCGATTGCGGGCGGATCGCCATTCGGCGCGGGTACTCAGGCGAGGGCGTCGGCGACCAGTTCGGCGATATCGCGCGCGGCGACGCGGTCGTCCTTCTGTGCCAGGCCGTCACCTAACATCACCGCGCAGTACGGGCAGGCCGTCGCGACCGCGGCTGGCTGCCGTTCGAGCGCCTGCTCAGCACGCAGCACGTTGATACGCGTGCCGATCGTTTCCTCGAGCCACATGCGTCCGCCGCCAGCGCCGCAGCACATCGCATTGTCACGCGAGAGCTCGAACTCCAACGGTACGTCTTTCGAGATCGCCTGCAGCACGCGGCGCGGGGCGTCGTACTCGCCGTTGTGCCTGCCGAGGTAGCACGGCTCGTGGAAGATCACGCGTTCGTGCTTTCGTGCTGGCTTCAGTCTTCCGTCGGCGATCCACGCGTCGATCGCCTGGGTATGGTGCAGCACCTCGTAGTGGCCACCGAACTCCGGCATTTCGTTCTTCAGCGCATTGAACGCGTGCGGGTCGCAGGTGACGATGCGCTTGACGCCCAGCGTGTTCAGCGTCTCCACCAGCGCCGCGGCCAGTTGCTGGAACACCATCTCGTTGCCGAGGCGGCGCACACATTCGCCGGTGGAACCTTCCTGCGCGCCGAGGATGCCGAGCTTGATGCCCGCCGCCTGAGCGACACGCACGAAGGCGCGCGCGATCTTCTGCCCGCGCGGATCAAAGGATGAGGCGGAGCCGACGTAATAGAGGAAGTCGAGTGCTGCGACTTCGTCCGCGCTGGCGACGACAGGCAGTCCCAGTTCCTTCGCCCAGTCGCCGCGCGTCCCAGCATCGAGCCCCCACGGATTGCCCTGCGACTCGTAGGCGGCGAACACGCGATTCAGTTCGTGCGGGAACTCGCCCTCCATCATCACCTGCCGCTGCCGCAGGCGGTAGAACTTCGGCAGGTGCTCGAGGTGAATCGGGCATGCCACTTCGCAGTAGCCGCAGGTGGTGCAGGCCCAGAGAGTGTCGGCGCTGATCGCACCGCCGACCAGCGCCGGCAGCTTGGTCGCGTCGTGGGCCTTGATCGCGTCGCGCTGCTCGACCAGATGGTGCTTGACGGCGTCGTGGACCCACTTCAAGGACAGTGGCTTGCCGGTCAGGAAGGTGGGGCAGGCATCCTTGCAGCGCCCGCACTCGGTGCAGGTGAAGGCATCGAGTCCCTCCTTCCATGTCAGGTCGAGGGCGGTCTTCGCGCCGATCTTCAAGGTGTCCGGATCGACATCGTCTGCGCTAAATGGTTCGAGGTCGACGCTCGGGACCCGATTGGCAGGCACATCGCGCCCGAAGTACACCGTCGGCAGCGAGGTGACGATATGGAAGTGTTCGCCGATCGGCAGGATCGACAGGAAAGTGAACACGGTCGCCATCTGGACCCAGTAGAGCGCCTGGTACCCGAAGTCGATGACTCCTGCGGGCAGCGCCGACACCAGCGACGAGAGCGGGCCACCGATCCATGCCCAGGCCTGTTCGTGCGCAATCGCAGGAACCGTGGCGGCGTACTTGGCAAAGCGAAACGCGTCAAAGCCGAAGTCGGTCACCATGATGGCGAGGATCAGCGTCAGCACGAGCAGCGCTTCGCGGTTGGGTTCGAGCCGGCGCGGGTGAATCACGAACCGTCGCCAGAATCCGTAGCCGATGGCGATCAGTACAGCGAGCTCGATCAGATCCTTGAATGCGGTGTAGCCGGCACCAAACACGCCCGGGATCGTCGCGAGTTCGTCATAGCCAATGACGATCAGGTGCAGCTTGCGAACCAGCAGAGTCAGGAAGCCGAAGAAGATGACCGCGTGCATCAGCCCCGATTTGAAGTCCCCCGACAGCAGTCGAGACTGGCCGAAGCCCAGGCGCATCACGCGGCCAAGCCGCGTCACCGGATCATCGAGTCGGTTGTCAGCGGCGAGTGCCGCGACGATCGACAGCTTGCGCCACGCGAGTGCGCCGAATGCGGCAAAACCGGCCAGCATCAGCAGCGTGATTCCGAACGGACTCATGGGCGTCACGGCGGGAGCAAGAGGAACGGCCATTGTCCGATTGCGACCGCAACACAGGCTGACGCCGATCAACGGGCACGGTCGAGAGACCGGCCGGCCGGCGATACAGAGCGTTGAAGTGGGGTGGGTGGAGCGTGCGCGTCAGCGCGAGGAGGGCAGAGTGGCGACCGGGTCGCCGAGGTAGAGCGTCCAGCCCGCTCCGGAAACTCGTTCCTCTACGCAGATGCCCTGCGGGCATGCACCCATGCGGAACTGATCCTGGTCGGCAGGAAACCGCACGGCCGCCGAGGGGTCCGCGCCCTTGCGGTACCGCGTCAGCGAGGCGTCGTCGGATGCTCCGGTCTGCCAGGTCGCCACGCCATCGCGGACCGTCATGGCGGTCACGCGGAGGTCGGTCACAGCGACGGACCGGTAGTTGCGGCGCTCGATGGTACCGACCACGAACACATAGCGCGGCCCGGCGGCGCTGTCGTGCTTGCCGAGCAACAGACCGAACACGTCGTAGCCATCCCGCTCAGCGACGAAGGACTCGACATCGGTCGCCGCGAAGACGATCTGCCCCGGCCGCAGTACTGCAGACGAGCGCAGGCCTGGCATCTGCGAGAGCACGGACGGATCACCGCTTCCCGCCTGCGCCATGTGCTGCCCCAGCCGACGCTGCCACTCGGTGATCACGGTCATAGCGGTGGCGTCCGGCATGTCGCCGCCGGACGCCGGGGCTGCAGGGCGAGGAGCGTACGTTGCGCAGCCGTTCAACAACACTGCGAGCAGCATGGCCGCGAGCAGGCGAGGGGTGGCAAGCAGCATCGCGCTATTCCTTCTGCGGCCGGGCGTCGGCCTCGGAAGCGGTTTGCGCCGTGTCCGGCCCCTGCAGCGCAGTCGTTCGATATGCCAACGTGCCATCAGGCGCAGTCTCTACAGGAGTCGATTCGCCACGGGCCAGTCGGCTCAAGTGTTCCGCGGTACTCCATTGCCACTGGCTTCGCGCCAGGTCGTACGGCGTTGCACCCGCGGCGTTGCGCGCCTGCAGATCCGCTCCCGCTCGTACGAGCATGACGGCAAGCGCCGCCTGGCCACCGCGCGCTGCCAGATGCAGCGGCGTATTGCCGCCATCGCTGGCGGCCCGCGGATCCGCGCCGACAGCCAACAGCAGTTGCATCAACGGAGCGTTGGCGCGCAGCGCCGCTTCGTGCAGCGGCGTCCTGCCGAACAGGTCGTGCGTGTTCGGATTGGCGCCCGCTTTCAGCAGAATGGAGGCGATGTCGGCCTTGCCGCTCGACGCGGCGAGCATCAGCGGAGTCACGCCGTAGTTCGCGGCACGGTTCGGATCCGCGCCGCGGGCAATAAGTTCCTGCACCGTTGTGCTGCTGCCCGCGCGTGTGGCTGCATGCAGGGGCGTCTCGCCATCGATATCTGCCGCGTTGACCTCGCCCGGTGCAAGGGTCAACTGCTTTACCGCGGCCGCGTCGCCGGACCGGGCGGCCCACCAGACAGTGCTGCGGCCGAGCGCGTCGGGGCTCTCTGAGCGGCCCGGCCGGGCCATCGTGTCCGGTTCCGTGAAGCACACGGCGGCCATCGTGACGGCACCCTTTTCGTTGGATTCGTGGCCGTAGTCGACTCCGTAGTAAGTTGCCAGTTCGCGTTCGATCGCCTCGAACTGTGCCCGCCCGCGGGGCTGGCCGCGCCCGTCCCGGTACCAGTCGATCGCGTCGGCGCAGCGCTCGCGCATCAGCGTCCTGATGCGGCCGCTGGTGTAGCGCACGAACTTGTTGGGATTCAGGACTTCGTTCCAGTGCGGCGTGATGAATGCGGTAAGAAAGTCCGAGTCCGGTTGTGCCTGCACGCGCCAGAACTGGCCATTGCGAACCAGCATCGGCGGCATCGTCCTCGACCCGACACGGATCGTTTCCGTCAGGTTGCGATAGAACTGCATGCCGGCGAAATCAGCGGCCAGGTCGCCATTGGAGTGAATGCCGGTGGTCATGATGCCCAGCACGCCATCTTCGGACGTCAGCAGGTTGCGGGACGTCGATGCGATCGCCGACTTGATCGCCTCCTGTTCAGGCAGGCCGCGCTTGATGCGCCGTTCGTACTTCGAGTGATAGATACGGCCGACATTGATGAAGTGGACCAGCTTGTCGGTACCGAATACCTCGCCGCCGGCGCTGACAGTGCCGGCCCGGAAGAAGGTCCGTACCGCCTTGGTCAGATCGATGACCAGCAGCGGATCGTCATAGATCGATTGCATCGGCCGGTACATCGTCACCAGTCCGGGAAACTGCGACTGCACGGGTTCCGAGATCAGTTGGGCATCGAGGAGTTCGTTCGCCGGTATCGCGGCGAAGACGTGTTCCCAGACTTTCCCGGCGATGAATTCCGATGACTGCAGTTCCGCCAGGGGAGTCGTTGTCGGCTGGCCTTCGAGCGTCGCGCTGATGGCCTCATTCGTCTCGGCAACTGCCCCGACGATGGCGTTGTAGAAGATCCGCGAGAAATATGGGCCAAGGTCGGCGAAGTTTCGCCCGACGGGCAAGGTGTACTGCTCTGACTCGTGCGCCTGCGCTGGCGGCGCCGGTGTCAGAACCAAACCGCAGGTCGCCAGCAGTGCCGCCAGTACGCCGGCTCGGCGACGTTCGGAGCGACGCGGGACCGCAGTTCCGCGCAAGAAGACAACCGGGGAGGAATTCCGCTGCATCACTTTCGCTGTTCCGCACGCCATGGGCTGCCTCGCAGCCCGGCGAGTGTGAAGATTTTACCGCCGCCGCCGGCAGATTTCGTGATGTTCAAGACCCGCCGCGGTGGGTTCGTTCCGGCCAGGGCTTCCAGCGGCGATGAACCCACCACCATTGTTCGGGCCGGCGCACGATCATGCGCTCCAGCGCCCGGTTATACGACCGCGTAGTCAGCCGGATCGCTTCGTTCGTATCGGAATGCTCGGTAGGCAGGATTTGTGCCTCAAAGCGCAGGACGTGCTGTCCATTGGGTTCGCGCCAGCTCGACGCCGGGACGACGGGCGCGCCGGTCGTCAGAGCGATGACAGCCAGGCTGCGAAACGTTCCAGCAGGGTGGCCAAAGAACTCCGCCAGCACACCGTCCTTGCGATTGGCGTGCTGGTCGAACGGGAAGACGACCAGGTCGCCCGCCGCCAGCCGATCAAGAATGGCGTCGAGACCGCCGCGCTTGGGTAGCACCCCGAAACCGGCCTTGCGGAAGCGGCGGGTCACGAGTCGATCGAGCCATTCGGGCCGGATCGGACGACGAACGAAGTGGAAGCGCCCGTGAGCCTGGGGGAACTGCGCCAGGCCTGCGGCCGTGGCGACTTCGAAATTGCCGAAGTGTCCCGTCAGCACCAGAACACCATTGCCGAGTTCGTGGGCGGTCAACAGTGCCTCGAGGTTCTCGACCCGCACCATCGCCAGGCGTCGTGCCTGAGGCAGCCACGGAAACCACACGAACTCCCAGAGCAGCCGGCCGAGATGTCCGTAGTGTGCTTGCGCCAGCCGTTCGATTTCGCTGTCGTCGACGACCTCGCCGTAGACACGGCGGAGATTGTCGAGCACGACCTTGCGGCGGAACGGCAGCAGCCGATACAGCAGTCGCGCGGCACGCGACGGTGCGGCACGATCGGCCTGGGCCAGTGCGACTGCCGACGCCTGTGTACGGTCGTGGGTCAGCGAGATGCTGATTGAACGCAGGCGATTGCGTCCGAGTGCAACCTGGGCGTCCTCGCTCAGCTCGATGGCGGGCGCGCCGTAGGGATCGCGTCGCACCGAGAAATCGGTTGGCCCGAGCGCGCCTAGCGCCGCTTCGCGCGGGAAGAGCTTGACGCAGGCTTCCTTCGCGGCAAAGCGCGCCGCCAGGCTGGCGGCCCGCCCAGCGCCTTCGCCGGCGTCAGCCAGTTCCTGCGGGGAGAAGAGCTTCAGCAGATCGCTTGCTGGCGTTTCGGCCAGCAGCCGCTCGATGCGTGCGACGTCGACGGAATCGACGCCGCAGCGGGTCGTACCTTGCTGTGCTGCCGGTGCGTCCGGCAGGGCGGTCACGACGCCGTCGCGCGCAACAGGCAGGCGGCGTTCGTGCCGCCGAAACCGCGCGACAGCAGCAGCGCGATATCGCTGCGCGGGACGCGATGTTCGCGCGCGGCGTTGAGTGCACTGCAGGCGGGATCGAGAGCACTCAGCGCGGCGATGCCGGGCACGACCCGGGCGCGCAGTGCCGCCAGCCCGACGGTGGCCTCGGCCAGCCCGGAAGCCGCCAGCAGGTGTCCGAAGGACCACTTGAATGCCGTCACCGGGGGCATGTCGGTGCCGAATACGCGAGCCAGTGCGCGGGCTTCCGATACGTCCGAGTTCGCGGTGCCATTGCCGTGCGCGATGATCATGCCGACGTCGGCCGGAGCCAGGTTCGCCGCTTCGAGTGCCGCCTGGATCGCGCGCACCAGGCCATCACCGTCTTCGCTGACCGGCAGCAGGCCCAGTCCGTCGCTGCCGTTGCCGGCGCCGAGGAACTCGCCGAGAACTGTTGCACTGCGCTCCTGCGCTGCAGTCTCGGTCTCCAGCACCAGCGCGGCGGCGCCTTCCCCCATCACGCTGCCATCGTGGCGCGCATCGAACGGCCGCAGCGCTTCATGCGAGAGCAGGCCGATCTGGTCGTAGTACAGAATCGTCTGGGGCTCGATCTCGGCATCGTGCGCAGCGGCGACAGCGCGTGTGCACTCGCCGGCACGCAAGGATTCGGCAGCCTCTGCGATCGCCAGCGTCCCGCTGATGCTGTGGTTCGTGATGCAGGCGTTGGGCCCCTTAAGGCCGTGACGGATGCCGACGTGGCCGAGCACGTTGTTCGGCAGCGAGCGCAGCAGCCACATCGGATTCACCGTCGCCGAAAGTTCCCGGCCGAAGGTTTCGAGGCTGCCCGCCGAGGTGGCAATCAATGGCAGGTAGTCGTACTGATTGGCAAACGCACCTCCCCCGCAGCCGACGAAGACACCGGTTGCGTCTGCAAACCGCGTGGCCGCTGCCTCGTCGAGCGCAGCTCGCCATGCGGCGAAGCCTGACTGCTCGATCGCCCGGTCGGCGGCAAAAAGTCCGAACACATCAGTACGCCGAATGAACTTCAGCAACTTGCGGTCGCCGGTCAGCGCCCCGGCGTTGTAATCACCGACTTCGGCGGCGATCTTCACCGGCCATTGGCTGGCATCCCACTGTTCGATCGGGCGGATCGACGTGCGGCCCGCGAGGATCGCTTCGAGCACCTCGTCCGGCGAGCGACCGGAGCCGCAGATCACGCCGGCGCCGGTGATGAGTATGCGTTCCGGTTTCATGTTCGCCAGTTGCGCGTCAGCGGCCGCTCGCGACGAGTGCGTCGGCATCTTCCGGGTGGCGGAACGCCAGGCAGCTGTTGGATCCGCCGAAGCCCAGTGAATTCGAGAGCGCAATTCGGATACGCCGCTCCCGCGGCGCGCCACGCACCACGTCGACGTCGCAGTCCGGATCGAGCTCGCGCAGATTGGCGTTGACCGGCAACGTGCTGTTGTGGATCGCGAGCGCGCAGACGGCCGCCTCGACGGCACCCGCGGCTGCAATCAGATGGCCCATGACGCTCTTGGTCGAGCTCACGGCAACCTTGCGCCAGTCCGCACCGAACACCGCCCGGACGGCCGCGCATTCGCTGCGGTCGTTCATCGGGGTCGAGGTCCCGTGTGCATTCAGGTAACTGATGTCGTCGAGCGTGGCGCCGGCGTCGGCGATCGCCGCGCGCATCGCCTGGATCGGGCCGTCGCCGGACGGATGCGAGTCGGTGATGCGATAGCTCGACAGCGAATTGCCGTCACCGGCCAGCTCGGCATAGATGCGCGCACCGCGCCGCCGCGCCGCTTCCCATTCCTCGAGCACCAGGAAGCCGGCGCCCTCGCCAAGCACGAAGCCGTTGCGTGACGCATCGAACGGGCGGCTCGCGTGCTCCGGGATGTCGTTGTCCGGCGACACCGCATTGAGCAGGCAGAAGCCGGCGAGGCCAACCGGATTGATCATCGAATCGAAACCGCCGGCCAACACGCGATCGGCGACACCACGGCGTATGAGTTTCATCGCGGTGCCAACAGCCTGGCCACCTGACGCGCAGGCAGTGTGGACCGAGCTCGAGTAACCGCGCATGCCGAAGACGCGCATCAGCAGTGCAGCGCCGGCCGAAGACTGGCTGCGGCAGAAGGTGAGCGGATCGGCAGCCGAGCCGTGCGCGGCGAGCAGCCGCCCGGGCTCGAGTTCCCCGTTGCTGGCGGCTTCCTGCTGTACCTCAGCCAGTTCGTCGTAGGTGACGCCCATCATGCCGGTGCCGACAACGCAGCCCCAGCGCGTGGCTGTGTCTGCCGTCGGGCGGATTCCGGCATCAGCGAACGCCTGCGACGCGGCCACGAGCGCGAAGCGGTGCGATCGGTTGGCGAGCTTCAGCAGCTTGCGGTCGCCGGCAGCCTGTTCGACGAGCTCCGACGACAGATTCTTCACTTCGGCGGCAATGCGCACCGGGAACCCGCTGGCATCGAAGTTCGTGATCGGCGCGACCCCGCTGCGCGCCGCGAGCAGGGCTGACCACGTCGCAGCGACGTCATTGCCGGCCGGAGTCACGAGGCCGAGCCCGGTGATCGCGACGCGGCGGCGTTGAATCATGTCGTGACCTTCGAAGCGGTCACCATCTCGATGCGGCCGGTCGCGACGGTCTTGCCATCGTTGCGAGCAGCGAGCTTCAACTGTGCGCGCTCGCCTTCGACGGCAAGCAGTTCGATCACGAGTTCGAGCGCCGTGCAAGGAGTGGTGAACGAACGGATCTTGATGTTGCTGACGCGTGACGGCATCAGTGTGCTGGCAGCCTGTCCCGGCATGGCTTCGCCCGCCACCTCGGCGGAGAGTGTCGCCATCGCGTCGATCAACAGAGTCCCCGGAAACACGGGACGGCGTGGGAAGTGATCCGCAAAATATGAAACTTCATCCTGGCCGGGAACCTGCAGCCGGGCGCGCAGCCTCCGTCCGGCCTCGTGCTCGATCGGCTCGAGTTGCGGCGCCGGTACGCCGGTAAACCGGCCCGGGCTGGCGCCAGCGTCGCAGAGCGTCGCGAAATCGGCACGCATCACGTCGGGTGCATCGAACTCGTCCATCGGCAGCATCGGTCCGACGCAGTCGACCAGTTCGAGCGCGCAGGTGCCGTCGATGAATGCGCGGCCACTGTAGGCGACGGCCTCGGCATCGCACCGCGCCAGGTCCGCTTCCAGCGTCAGCGTCTGGCCAGGCACGGCGATTCGGTGGTAGCGCGTTTCGGCTGCGATGCCTGCCACCGGGCGCCACGCGAAGTCCAGCTCTGCCATCGCGGCCCACGCGGCAAGCTGTCCGACGGCCTCGGCCATCAGGGAGGCGGGGAATCGGCTGGCGTTGGAAGGCACCGTGTACTCGCCTTCGATGTGGCGACCCGAACTACGCGTGATGCGGTCGACAAAGGAGAAGGCGCGAAAGCGCTCGCTCGTCATTGCCCTGCTGCCGTATGCCGCGGTGTCGTGTCAGGCCGTCGCTTGCGCCGTGCGCTGCGCGCGAAGGACGACCTTGCAGAACGTTTCGGGGGTGAACAGGCGCGGGATGTCGGCCGCCTTCAGCGGCGTCTTGATGCGCTCGGCCGGGACCTCGTTCAGGAATTCCCTCAGCCGCGCCAGGCCGGCGTCGGTCACGATGCCCTTGTTCTCGAACTCGGCCTCGGGCAGCGGGCCGCGCGCATCCTCGACGATCTTGCCGCGCGGGATCTTCACGCCGAAGCCGCGCTCGAGGCGGAACACCAGGTCGAGGAAGTCGATCGACTCGGCATCCAGGCCCTCGATCAGCGGCACCTTCGGCTTCACGTCGTCCACTTCACAGCCGAGCGCGTCGGCGATGATCTGCGCGACCTTCGGAAAGACCGCATCGATGTCTTGCTGGCTGATTGCCTGTTCTGACATTCCCTCACTCCATTTTGAAGCCGCCATCGACGTGCAGCACCTCGCCGGTGATGTAGTCGGCGAAGCGCGACGCCAGAAACCAGACGGCGTGGGCTACGTCTTGTGCCTGCCCGTAACGGCGCAGGAGGATGCGTGCCTTCACCTCGTCGCCGGCCAGATCGCGCACCGGCTGCGACATCTCGGTCTCGATCACGCCAGGAGCCACGCAGTTTACCGTGATCTTGCGCGAGGCCAGCTCGACCGCCATGGCTCGCGTGAAGGCGTTGATCGCGCCTTTGCTGGCAGCGTAGTTCGCCTGGCCGCGGCCAGGCTTTTCCCCGGCTACCGAACTCAGGTTGATGATGCGGCCTGAGCGCTTCGAGATCATGTGTGGGACCACCGCGCGCGTAACGTTGAAGACACCGCCTACGTTGGTATCGAGCACAGTGCGGATGTCCTCGTCGCTGAGCAGTGCCAGCAGGTTGTCGCGCACGACACCGGCGTTGTTGACGAGGATGTCGATGCGTCCACGACTGCCGATCACCTGCTCGATCGCCGCCGTGACCGCCCCTGCATCGGCGATGTCGACCTGCATCGCCTCGGCCTTGCCGCCGGATGCTGTCGCTGCAGCGACCACCTCGCCTGCAGCCTCGGCGTTGCCAAGGAAGAAGAACACGACATCGACGCCGTCACCGGCGAGCCGCTCGACAATGGCGCGGCCGATGCCGCGGCTGCCGCCGGTGACCAGCGCGACCTTTCCTGCGAGTCCGGAATCGGGGGCCTGCGTGCCTGTCATCGCGTTCAGCCTGAAATGGCGAAGCCGCCATCGACGAAGAGCGTGTGGCCGTTGATCATCGCGGCCTCGGGCAGGCACAGCAGATAGACCGCGCCGGCGACGTCTTCAGGAGTCAGTACCGGCCCGGCCGGCGAGCGCGCCTTGAACGAGGCGATCAGGTCCTCGCGATTCGGGAAATACGACAGCGCGTCGGTCTCGACGACACCGGCGCTGACCGCATTGACGCGGATTCCGCTTGGGCCCAACTCCTGAGCCAGCGAGCGCACCAGCGACTCCAGCGCGGCCTTCGACGCGCCGATGAACGCGTAATTGGGCATCGCGCGCACCGAACCGAGGCTGGACATCGCGATGATGCGGCCGCCGGCGCCCATCATCGGCGCCGCGCGCTGCGCCAGCAGGTTCAGCGCGAACGCATTGGTTTCCATGCACCAGCGCCAGTGCTTGAGCGTCATGTCCATCGCCGGCTTCAGCACGCCGCTGGCAGCATTGCTGACGACGATGTCGAGCTGGCTGAAGTGCTTACCGAGCTCGCCAAACAACTCGTCGACGCTGTCAGGGAGCCCGACACTCGCCTTCAGCGCGACGGCCTTGCGACCCAGGGTGCGAAATTCCTCGCACAGCGCCTCGGCTTCCTCGTGGCTGTTGTAGTAGTTGACGACGACATCGCAGCCGGACTGCGCGAGCTTGCGCACGATCGCGCGGCCGATTCCACGGGCGGCGCCCGTGACGAGAGCGGTCTTGCCTGCGAGGGGCAAGGACGACGAAGCGGATCGGGAAGTGTCTGCGGCGGGCATTGTGGCGAGGAATCGCGATGGCGTGCGAGTGCACCGGAGCGGCGCGACCGCGATTGTATTGCTTTGACATGCGGGTGTTTTGTCCGCTTGAATTCGCCATGCCCCATAGAGGAGTTCATCGATGACTGCTGCTCCCGACTTCGACCGGGCGGCCGCGCACCGCTACTTTGCCGCGCACTGTTTCAACGCTGCCTGGGACCTTCTCGACAAGTCCGACCGCACGGAAGAGGAAAACCGTCAGATGGTGGCGCTCAACATGGCGTCGCTCTATCACTGGTCGCAGCGGCCGGACTGCACCGACACGAATCGTTCGGTCGGCTACTGGCAGGCGTCGCGCATCCATGCCGTGCTGGGACTCGCCGACGCGGCCCGGCGCTACGGCGAGACCTGTCTCGAGTTCAGTAACGCACTCCTGCCGTTCTACCGGGGGTATGCGCATGAGGCGCTGGCGCGCGCCGCTTCGGTCGCGGGCGATGGCGCCCGGGTCGCTGAACATGCGGCCAAGGGCCGAGGCTACGCCGCTCAGGTCGTGGACGAGGCGGACCGCAAGCGGCTGCTGGATGACCTCGCGGCCTTCCCGTGAGGGCCTGCTGCCGGTGGGCGGGCGGATGGGCCGACTTCAAATGCAACAACGGCGAGAGCCCTGGCCCTCGCCGTTGGTAAGAACCTTCGTGCCGGCTACTGCTTCGATCCGGCCATCACCTGTTCCATCACGCGGTCGAGGTTGAAGCTACCGGGCTTCTGGCGTGGCGGGAAATCCTTGAAGCTTTGCAGCCACTGGCCCACGAACGCACCCGCGGGCGCGATCAGGAACATGCGGTCCATGTACCAGCGCTGGTAGCCCATGGCGTCCTCTTGCCGAGCGCGCTCGAAAGGATCCATCCGCAGATTGGCGAGTACCGGGGCGCGCAGCGGTGTGAACGGCTCCTGCCAGACCTTCAGGCCCTCGGCCTTCTGCTCCAGGAACGTGATCTTCCAGTTGTCGTAACGCAGGGCCGCGACCTGACCGTCGTCGGTCCAGTAGATGAAATCGCGGCGCGGCCACTCCTTGGCCTCGCCACGTAGTGCCGGGCCGAGATCGTGGCCGTCGAGGTGCACCTTGTAGGGCTTCCCGCCGATCGTGGCGCCTTTCTTCAGGTCTTCCTTGAAGTTCTTGCCACCCGCTGCGGTCACCAGCGTCGGCAGCATGTCTTCGTGCGCAGCCATCTCGTTGACCACGGTGCCGGGCTTGATGACGCCGGGCCACTTGATCATCGCCGGGACGCGGTAGCCGCCTTCCCACTGCGTGTTCTTCTCGCCGCGGAACATCGTCGTGCCACCGTCGGGCCAGGTGAAGGTCTCGGCGCCGTTGTCGGTCGAGTACATGACGATCGTGTTCTCCTCCAGGCCCAGTTCCTTGAGCTTGGCGAGCAGCAGGCCAACGTGGCCGTCGTGCTCGACCATGCCGTCGGCGTAGATGCCGAGGCCGGTCTTGCCTTCCGAGGCCGCCTTCAGGTGCGTGAAGACGTGCATCCGCGTGGAGTTCCACCAGATGAAGAACGGCTTGTCGGCCTTCTTCGCGCGCTCCATGAAGTCGATTGCCTTGACGTTGACTTCCTCGTCGATCGTCTCCATGCGCTTGCGCGTCAGCGGGCCGGTGTCCGTGATCTTGCCGCCGGCAAAGCTGTGGATCACGCCGCGCGGACCGAACTTCTTCCTGAACTCCGCGCTTTTCGGGTAGTCGGGGTTCTCCGGCTCCTCTTCGGCATTCAGGTGATAGAGGTTGCCGAAGAACTCATCGAAGCCATGCGCGGTCGGCAGCATGTCGTCGCGGTCGCCAAGATGGTTCTTGCCGAACTGACCGGTCACGTAGCCCTGTGCCTTGAGCAGCGTGGCGATGGTCGGATCTTCCTTCTTCATGCCTTCGGGCGCGCCCGGCAGGCCGACCTTGGTAAGGCCGGTGCGGATCGGCGACTGGCCGGTGATGAAGGCGGCGCGGCCGGCGGTGCAGCTCTGCTGGCCATACCAGTCGGTGAAGATCGCGCCCTGCTTGGCGATGCTGTCGATGTTCGGCGTCTTGTAACCCATCATTCCCATGTTGTAGGCGCTGATGTTGAACTGGCCGATGTCGTCGCCCCAGATGACGAGAATGTTCGGCTTCTTCGTTTGCGCGAAAGCCGACGTTGCGGTCGCAAATGCGAGCAGCAACATCGCCAGGGCTTTGAGCAGGGACGACGAGGTCTTCAGGTACATCGGGAGTCTCCTAACGGGAAGTTCGCGCTATCGGGCCCGGCCGCCGTCACGACTGGCGTGGCGCGTTGCCACGAGGGCGGGCCGCTCGAACACAAGCGGCAGAGACTAAGGGCGGCCGACGCGAGACGTCCAATGCCGGTTAGGCATGATCTGATAACGTCGTCGCATCATGCTCGACCTCCGATTGCTGCATCAGGCTGTGGCGCTCGCCAGGCACCGCAACTTCGCGCGGGCGGCGGAGTCGCTGCGCCTGACACAGCCGGCCCTGTCCCGCAGCATCGCGGGCCTCGAGGCCGGCCTGGGAGAGAAACTCTTCAACCGGACCCAGCAGGGCGTCGAGCCGACCGCCTTCGGCCAGATGCTGCTGTCGCGCGCACAGACGCTGCTCGAAGGCGCGACCGAACTCGAGCGCGATTTCCAGTTGATGCGGGGTCTGGATATCGGCGAGTTGCGGGTCGGCGCGGGGGCCTACCCGGCCGAAATTTCCATTGGGCAGGCCGTGGGGCAGCTGATAAGCCGCCACCCCGGACTGCGCGTCGATGTCGCAACCACCGATCTGCGGGTGCTCGTCGAGGGCGTACTGGCACGAAGGCTCGACCTGGCCGTCGTCGAACTGTCGACCGTGGATGGCGATTCGCGCATCGCCACGGAAGCCTTGCCCAGGCATCCCGGCTGCTTCTATTGCCGCGCTGGTCACCCGCTCGCTGCACAGAAGAACCCGACCAAGGAGCAGGTGTTCGCGTTTCCCTTTGCCGGCCCGCGCATGACGAAGCGCGTGGCAGGCAGCTTCCTCAACCTGGCAAAGGCAGGGACGATCGATCCGGACTCGGGCGACTACCTGCCGCCGATCAAGGTCGATTCGATCCGGGTGGCCAAGGAAGTAGTGATATTCAGCGATGCGATCGGGGTGGCGCCGTTGCCGCTGATCGCCGCGGAGATCGAAGCCGGCCGGCTGGTGGCGCTGGCACTGCAGTTGCCGTGGATGCACACCGGCTACGGCTTCGTTTACCTGCGGGACCGGGCACTGTCGCCAGCCGCACAGGCATTCATGATCGAAGTGCGATCTGTCGAAGACGAAATCGTCAGTCGGGAGCAGGGGCTCAAGCGCCCCGTCGCCGCGAAGTAGCCGCGCGGGAGCAACCTGTCTCGACGCCGCTGAGTCGCGGTCGGTGGCGCGAGGGTCAGAGGTCTACGCCGTTGGCCAGCGCTGGACGCGTGGCACAGGCCGCGTCCTCGGCCGCGCCGCGCTAACGCTATGAACCTGCGGAAATTCCGTTTTCCTTCACGACCTTGCTCCAGCGGTCAATTTCCTTCTGCATGAACGCCTTGAACTCGGCCGGCCCCTGGCCGGTGATGGTCATGCCCTGCGCGCCGAGTCGTTCGGCCACGGCCGGGTCCTTCAGCGCCTTTTGCACTTCGGCGTTCATCCGGTCAACGATGACCGCCGGCGTCTTGGCGGGCGCGATTACGCCCCAGTAGGCAAGCGCTTCAAAATTCCTGATGCCGGTTTCGGCCAGCGTCGGCGTGTCCGGCAGGCTGGGATGGCGCTTGGCGCCCGTCACGGCCATCGGCCGTACGGTGCCCGCCTTGACGTGCGGCAGCACCAGGAACACGGTGCCGATGCCGAGCGGCGTGTGGCCGGCGACTACATCGTTCATCAGCGGGCCACCGCCGCGGTACGGGATATGGGTCCAGGACCAGCTGTCCTGCTTGCCAGCCTGGATCATCGCCAGGTGCCCCAGGCTGCCGGTGCCGATTGATCCGATCGTGATGCCCTTGATGCTGCGCGCGTCGGCGTTGACGTCAGCGAACTTGCCGTACTTCGACTTGCTCGACGCGACCAGCGCCATTGGCGAAGTGCCGATCAGCGTCACGTGCTCGAGTCCCTTCATCGTGTCGAACGAAATGTTCGGGATCAGGCTCGGGTTGGTGCCGTGGGTGTCGAACACGACTCCGAACGTGTAGCCGTCGGGCGTGGCCTTGGCCACCGCCGCGGTACCGATCGAACCGGAAGCGCCGCCGATGTTCTCGACGACCACACTTTGCCCGAGTTGCTTGGTCAGTTGCTGGGCGAGCACACGAGCCACCTGGTCGACCGAGCCACCTGGCGGGAATACCGCGATCAGCCTGATCGTCTTGTCGGGCCAGGTCTGGGCGCCGGCGGCGCCGGCCGTGAGAGCCACGGCCAGCATGGCCAGGGCGCGTTGCAGCATCAACATCGTTGTCTCCTGTGGCGCACTTCGTGGATCGCGCGTCGGGGCGCGAGCTTAGCGATGCGCTGCGGGCGCGTCACCTGCCGGGCGACGGATCGGCATCCGCAGTTTCCCGAGCCGCACCGCAGGCGGTGGTCCGACGGCCGCGCTCAGAACACCGCGCCGCGCGCTTCGATCGGCCAGAGGTCGATCACGACGTCGTTGCGCGAGACGACGATGACGTCGTGCAGGTTGATCGTCGGGTCAATGTGGCCGGGAATCAGCAGCGGCTTGTCGCCGAGCACGAGGTTGGGTCCTTCGTTGCCGACGCGAATCAGCACGGTGTGTTCGTCGGACACGCCACGCACTTGCCAGCCTTCGAAGGCGGGCATCGCGGGGCCCGAGTCGGTCGAGAATGCCTTGAGCCCGGCATCCAGCGTGACGCGGTCGCCACGCGCACTCATGACCGACGAGAGGATGTACAGCGCCGGCTCGAACGCCGGGGCGATCGGGTCGAACTCGTTCTTTCCATAATCGACGTCCATCAGCACGTAGGAGCCGGGCTGCACCTCGTTGTAGACGCCGCTGCCGGTTTCGTACGGAAACGTGCCGGTGCCGCCACCGGTGACGATGTCACAGGTGAGCCCCTCGGCAAGCAGGCCGTCGCGCGCCGCGCCGGCCAGGCCCGCCGCCAGCGTGATCGCCTGTCGCCGCTCCCGCACCGAGCGGCGGTGCTGGGCGGAGCCGTAATACGCCTGCAGCCCGCGCAGCTTGAGGCCTTTGTGCAGCTTGATCTCGCGGGCCAGGTCGACGACCGCCGCCGTGTCGGGCACACCTGCGCGACCGTGACCGACATCGAGCTCGATGTAGACCTCAAGTTCGGCGGCCAGGGCGCGGCACGCGGTGGCCAGCTGGCGCACCTGCTTCACGTCGTCGACGCAGACGCCGATGGTGGCCTTCGGATAGCGCACGGCCAGCGAAGCCAGCGTGGTGACCTTGCGCTTGCCGATGATCTCGTTGCTGACCAGCACGTTGTCGATGCCACCGGCGAGGAAGACTTCGGCCTCGGAAACCTTCTGGCAGCAGATCCCGACCGCGCCAGCGGCCATTTGTCGCCGCGCAATCTCCACGCATTTGTGGCTCTTCGCATGCGGCCTCACGCGCATGCCGCGTACCGTCGACGACTTCATCAGTCGATCGAGGTTGGCCTCGAAGCGGTCGAGGTCCAGCACGAGCGCGGGCGTATCGACCTCGTGCAGCGCATCGCCGACGCGCGCGGGAATCCAGCGCAGTTTCATGGGACCGAGTCTAGCCGGCGGGGCGATGCAGCCGGCGCCCATACAATCGCGTCTTGAGGTGAAGCCAAAACCATTGACCGCCGTCGAGCGGTGTGACCGAGATGAGCATCAAGAACGACAAGTGGATCCGCCGCATGGCGGCGCAGGGAATGATCGAGCCGTTCGAGCCCGGCCAGGTGCGCGAGGTGAACGGCCAGAAGATTGTCAGCTACGGCACGTCGAGCTACGGCTACGACATCCGCTGTGCCGATGAATTCAAGATCTTCACCAACATCAACCACACGATCGTCGATCCGAAGGACTTCGACCCGAATTCCTTCGTCGACATCAAGAGCAACGTGTGCATCATCCCGCCGAATTCCTTCGCGCTGGCGCGCACGGTCGAGTACTTCCGCATTCCGCGCAGCGTGCTGACCATCTGCCTCGGCAAGAGCACCTACGCGCGCTGCGGCATCATCGTCAACGTCACGCCGCTCGAGCCCGAATGGGAAGGGCACGTGACGCTCGAGTTTTCCAACACCACGCCGTTGCCAGCCAAGATCTACGCGCACGAGGGCTGCGCGCAGGTGCTGTTCATCGAGGGCGACGAGGTCTGCGAAACCTCCTACAAGGACCGCGGCGGCAAGTACCAGGGACAGCGGGGCGTGACGCTGCCGCGTACCTGACGCTCGCAGACGTCGGAAGCGGCAGTTTTGCTGACGGTGTTGCCTGGCGCGGCATCGAGTTCAGCAACACTTCGAAGCGCGGCTCGCACGGCAAGGGTGCGACGATGAGCCTCCGTCGCGTGGGCTTCGAAAGTGTCGCCTTTCCTTACATCGATTGGCGCGCGCGCACGCAACCACTGACCAAGCCCTTGATGACGTTGCCATTCGCCGGAGCCCCGCGCTCTGGCTGAGTTCTTGCTTACGCGTCCGTCCACCCTGGGGGGTGTCCAAGGAGGGACAATTGAAAACGCGATTGATAACGTCATGCGTCGCACTCGGCGGTGCGTTCCTGACCTGCACCGCATTCGCAGCGCCTGTCATCACGAGGGTCAATTTCTTTACGGACGTAATGGGGCCAAGCGCGACCTTCCCGGTTGTGGCGGGAAGCTATCTGCATCTGGATACGACGGCTACTTCGCCTTTTCTGCCGTCCGAGGTCACCGCGACGGCGACGTATTCGCTCGATCCGGGCATCGTGCGCTCGCTGAATTTCTACACCGGCCCGATCTTCGCGGAGAAGAACTTCGACCGTTTCCTCACTAACCTGAGCCTGACGAGTGCGTGGAACCTGCGGGTCACCGATCCTTCCGGATCGACGGACGGCGTCTTCGATGCCATTGCGGATCCTGAATTTCTGCCACTGGTGCTGAACCTGCATGTCGTCCAGGATGGCACGACTCCGCTTGTCGCGTGGGATCTTCCTGATCTGAGCGCGTTTGATGCCGACCGTATCCGAGTGCGGGTGACCGATGCGTCTACCGACATACAAATCTTTCAGAGTGAGAACTTGCCGGTCTCTACGACGAGCTACATGATTCCGGACGGAATAGTGGGCATTGGCGGGTCATATGAGTTTCGCGTGATGCTTGATGACCTGACCGGGGCCTTCGGGGAACCGGACAGAACTCTGGAGAATCGTTCCAATACCTTCACTGGCGCGGTTTCGATCGTTCCGGAACCCGGAACCCTCGCGCTGCTCGGCTTGGGAATCGCGGGCCTGGCAGCACTGCGTCGCCGAACGCGGTAAAGACTCAAGCCCTGGCGTCTGGAGCACGGGCGCTGTCCGACATCGGACGGCGTCCGCTCTCCAAAGCCTTCTGACCGACTGTCTCCCGCATTCCCGGCCCGACTTGTTTGTCTCCTGCGCACACTGCCGAGACCAGTGCTTGCCTAACGCTCCATCGATCTGACCTTCGGCCGCGGCACGTCGGGCTTGGGCGGGCGCGCTTCGGCCGACTCGTTTCTCGGTGGCGCTGTCCCTTGGTCCGGGACGGTGGGCGGCGCGGCGCGGGATGAATCCTCCACAGGCGGTCCGCGGTGAACCTGCGCCGGTGGCGCGGCGCGCGGAGGTTCGCTTGGCAGCGGTCCGCGCTGAGCCTGTGGGGGCGGGGCCGCGCGCGGTGAGGCCGGAACCGCTGATGCCGCCGGCACCTTCGCGCTCGCTGATGGGGCCATCGGCGCCGGCTGGCGAATCGTCGGCGGCGCCGCAGGCGGCGTACGCGCCGGCTCGGCCGGGAAGGGCTTCTGCAGTTGCTGGTACGGCGGCACGATTTCCGCGGGCAAATTGGGTTTCGGGCGCGGCGCTTCGCGCTCCGGCAGCTGGCCAGGTGCCGGCGACAGCGGGCGCGGTTCGACACGCCGAATCGGCGCAGGCTGCGACAGTGGACGTTCAGCGCCCGGCAGCGGTTGTTGTGGCGTCACGTTGTACTTCGGTGCAGTTTGCGCAACATTCGGCGCCGGACGCATGGGAGGCGGCAGCGGACGTGCTCCCGGCACGCTGGCAGGAGGGCTGTCCGCCACGGCCACCGTGCGCTTCGGCCGCGGCGGCGGAGCCATGGGCTTCAGGTCCGCGACCGGCTCGGTCCGTGCCGGGAGGCGAACCTTCGCAACGGGTTCGTGAAAGCGCAAGCCCGGCACCACAGTCGCTCCCGGACGCTGGTTCACGTCGCGCGCTACGCCGCGCGGTGGCTGCTGGATGACGGCCTGGTTGATCACCGTCACGTAAGTATTGCTGGTCCGATAGTGCGGCCGGTACCGGTGCCACGGTGCCAGCGGATACCAGCCCACCACCGGGCCACCAAAGCCGATTGACACGGACGTGCTGCCGCCGACGAATCCCACCAGCGCGGGCGCCCATACCGGCCGCGCGATGTAGCCGCCGGGCCACCATGACCAGCGGCCTCCAAGCATGACCCAGCGGCCGTAATGGAACGGCGCATAGCCCCAGGGCGCGGCGTCGACCCAGGTCCAGCCCCACGGCGCGATCCAGCGCCAGCGACCGTCGCGATACGGCGCCCAGCCGACCGGCACGGCCCGCGGCACCCACACTGTGCCGTAGTCGGCATCAGGCAGCCAGTCACCGTAAGCGTCAAGCTCTTCGTACCCCGTCATGTACGGCGACACGTAGCGCGCTGCCTGCGACTGCTGATAGCGCAGGTCGCGCGCAAGCGCCCAGTCGTCCAGCGCGGTCGTCATCGCGGAGGTGAAGCTCATGCTCGACTGCGTCATCACCAGCGCCTGGCCGGGGCCCACCGTGACGTTGCTGGCCCCGTAGAGCACGATGACCTGGCCGTCAAATGTCGTGATGTTCAGCGGCGAACCTTCGATCGCATCGACGCGATAGCGGCCGGGCGCTGCCAGGTTCAGCTGTACGCCGGCGACGAGGACGGTCACGACCTCGCCCTGCTGCGCCGGCGCCAGGCGGATGTTGGCGACACCGCGTTCCAGATTGAATGCCTTCACGCCGAAGTCGAGCTGGCTGAAACCCCCGGCGCTGCCGGCGCCGAGCCGCAAGGCGTGCGGGCCGACCCGCACCTCGGTGCGGCCGTTGCTGGTCGCCAGGCCGGTGCCCACGGTGACGACGTCGTTCAACTGGGCGGCGTCCCACTGACCGCCCCCGTCCTCCTCGGCGCGCCAGATGCTGACCTCACCGTCGATCGCTGCGACCCGGCCGGCGATCATCGGCGGGCCGTCGGGCTGGGATGCAGTGGCGGCACCGGCGCTCACCGGCATCGCGGTGGCGGCACAGCCGCCGATCAGAAGGCCGACAAACAGGCCGATCCAGTGACGCATCAAATTCTCCTGCGAGTGCTCGAAACGGAATCGAGCTTCTGCACATCCAACGGTCGGGGCGCCGATCTGTTGACGTCGAAGCGGCCGCTGGTCGGTGTGACAATTCGTTACTTCTGTGTCAAGTCGCTTGCCCCGTCGCCGCTAGCGGGGATAATCCGCAGCCTTCCAACGCCGTCCGCCGGCATCACGGGCTCCACATGCGTTTCCGCTTCCCCATAGTGATCATCGACGAGGACTTTCGTTCCGAGAACGCGAGTGGCCTCGGCATCCGTGCGCTGGCCAAGGCGATCGAGGCCGAGGGCGTCGAGGTGCTGGGTGTCACCAGTTTCGGTGACGTTGCGAGCTTTGCGCAGCAGCAGAGCCGTGCATCCGCCTTCATCCTGTCGGTGGACGACGAGGAGCTTGCGGAAGGCAACGGCGACCAGGAAACCGTCGCCAAGCTCCTGGCCTTCGTGCGCGAGATCCGCCGTCGCAACGCGGACATCCCGATCTTCCTGTACGGCGAAACGCGCACGACACAGCATCTGCCGAACGAGGTGTTGCGCGAGCTGCACGGTTTCATTCACATGTTCGAGGACACGCCGGAGTTCGTGGCGCGCTACATCGTGCGTGAGTCGCGCGCCTACCTCGACACGCTGGCGCCGCCGTTTTTCCGCGCACTGGTCCACTACGCGCAGGATGGTTCGTACTCGTGGCACTGCCCGGGCCATTCCGGCGGCGTGGCATTCCTGAAGAGCCCCGTCGGGCAGATGTTCCACCAGTTCTTCGGCGAGAACATGCTGCGGGCAGATGTGTGCAACTCGGTGGACGAACTCGGCCAGTTGCTCGATCACACCGGTCCGGTGGCGGCGAGCGAACGCAACGCGGCGCGCATCTTCGGCGCCGACCACCTGTTCTTCGTAACCAATGGCACGTCGACGTCGAACAAGATCGTCTGGCACTACGTCGTGGCGCCGGGCGACGTAGTCATCGTCGACCGCAACTGCCACAAGTCGATCCTGCATGCCATCACGATGACAGGCGCGATCCCGGTGTTCCTGACGCCGACGCGTAACCACTACGGGATCATCGGCCCGATCCCGCTGGAGGAGTTCCGCTGGGAATCGATCGCCAGAAAGATTGAGCGCCATCCGCTGATCAAGAGCGCGAGCGCCGGCCGCCGTGCCGGGGACGCCATGGTTCGCGACAAACCGCGCGTGCTGACCCTGACGCAGAGCACCTACGACGGCATCCTCTACAACGTCGAGACCATCAAGTCACTGCTCGACGGCAAGATCGACACGCTGCATTTCGACGAAGCCTGGCTGCCACACGCCGCGTTCCATGACTTCTATCGCGATATGCACGCCATCGGTGGCCGCGCGACACGACCCCGGAACCGCGCGTCAATGATGTTCTCGACGCAGTCGACCCACAAGATGCTGGCGGGGCTGTCGCAGGCCTCGCAGATCCTGATCGAGGATGCGCAGACCGAGAAGCTCGATCGCTTCATGTTCAACGAAGCGTTCCTGATGCACACATCGACGTCACCGCAGTACGCGATCATCGCCTCGTGCGATGTCGCGGCCGCGATGATGGAGCCGCCCGGCGGCACCGCGCTGGTC
The DNA here is from genome assembly GCA_963791235.1 of uncultured beta proteobacterium. Classification (GTDB taxonomy): domain Bacteria; phylum Pseudomonadota; class Gammaproteobacteria; order Burkholderiales; family Burkholderiaceae_F; genus JALORV01. Next base: position 1,171,768 of record CAWBRW010000029.1, read on the forward strand.
GAGGAGTCGATCTCGGAGGCGCTCGAATTCCGCCGAGCGATGCGCAAGGTCGATGCCGAGTTCGGGCCGGATGAGACGGGCGGCTGGTGGTTCAAGGTCTGGGGGCCCGATCACCTCGCGGCCGAAGGCATCGGCACGCGCGAGGACTGGATGCTGAAGCCCGGGGACGCGTGGCACGGTTTCGAGCAGATCGCGCCCGGGTTCAACATGCTGGACCCGATCAAGGCGACGGTCATCACGCCGGGACTGAACCTCGACGGCACCTTTGCCGATCCCGGCATTCCGGCGGCGATCGTCACCAAGTACCTGGCGGAACACGGCATCATCGTCGAGAAGACGGGCCTGTATTCGTTCTTCATCATGTTCACGATCGGCATCACCAAGGGCCGCTGGAACACGATGGTCACCGAGCTGCAGCAGTTCAAGGACGACTACGACAACAACCAGCCGCTGTGGCGCGTGATGCCGGAGTTCATCCGCCAGTTCCCGCAGTACGAGAAGATGGGGCTGCGCGAACTGTGCGCGTCCGTGCACGCGATTTATCGCGACAGTGACATCGCACGCCTGACCACCGAGATGTACCTGTCGGAAATGGAACCAGTGATGAAGCCGGCCGACGCCTACGCGCAGATGGCGCACAGCGCGGTCGATCGGGTGCCTATCGACGAACTCGAAGGCCGCGTCACATCGGTGCTGCTGACGCCGTATCCGCCTGGCATCCCGCTGTTGATCCCGGGCGAGCGGGTCAACCGAACAATCGTGCGTTACCTGCAGTTCGCGCGGGAACTGAACGCGCGCTATCCAGGCTTCGGAACGGACATTCACGGCCTCGTGAAGCAGGACGTCGATGGTCGCAACGAATACTTCCTCGATTGCGTGCGCTGATGGCCGCGGTTTGCAGCAGTCCGAGAGACAGGGCACGGATCCGCCATGACTGAGACTTTTTCCGGCCTGGCTGCGCTGGCGATGATGGGCTTCATGATCGCGTTCGTGGTGCTGATGCTGTTCATGGCGCTGATCCAGCCGCTCTGGTGCGTCGTCGATTGCGCCATCGACAACAAGCGCGGGACGACCAGCAAGGTGGCCTGGATCATCGTGCTGATCGTGCTGTACGGCCTGGCGAACTGGTTCTATGGAGCGTTCGCGGCGGCGGGTCCGGCGCTGCGTCGACTGACCCGGCTGGCGTGGGCCTTCGGCATCGTGCTGCTGCTGGCCTTCGCGGTGATGTACTACGCGCACCCGGATTTCCGGCGCGGCATCGAACAGGAATGGCGTCACCGGCGCGAATTCATCGTTCTGGTCGACGCGGCCGCGCCGACGGTCGTCGCTGCCCGAGTTGCGCATGGCCGCTGACTCGATCGATCTGCGCTCGGATACGGTTACACGGCCCACCGGCGCAATGCGCGCCGCGATGGCGGCGGCGGCGGTCGGCGACGACCAGTACGGCGAGGACCCGACCACAAACACGCTGCAGCAGCGCATCGCGGAGCTGCTCGGCAAGGAGGCGGCGTTGTGGCTGCCGAGCGGCACGATGGCCAACCAGGTGGCGTTGCGCGTGCTGACGCGTCCGGGCGACGATGTCATCGTCAGCCGCGAGTGCCATGCGGTGTGGCACGAGACTGGCGGGTCGGCCGCGAACGCTGGGGTGCAGTTCACCGAGAAAGGCCAACGCGGCATTTTCAACGTCGACGATTTCCTCGCGGCCTGCAAGCCGCGCGGCCATGCGATCTATCCGCCGACCACGTTGCTCGAGGTCGAGAACACGCACAACCGCTCGGGCGGCATCGTCTTTCCGCAGCGGGATGCCGTCGCGCTATGCGCCGGCGCGCGCGAGCGTTCGGTTGCGACCTTCCTCGACGGCGCGCGCCTGTGGAACGCGGCGGTGGCGAGCGGCCTGAGCGTCGCCGAACTCGCGGGTCCGTTCGATCTGGTTGCCGTTGCGCTGTCGAAGGGGCTGGGTGCGCCCGGAGGCTCGCTGCTGGCCGGATCGCGCGAGCTCATCGAGCGCGCGACACGCTATCGCCGCATGTTCGGCGGCGCAATGCGTCAGACCGGGATCTACGCAGCGGCCGGCCTGTACGCGCTCGATCATCATCGTGCCCGCCTGGCCGAGGATCACGCCAACGCGCAACGCATCGCCGCGCGGCTGTCCGATAACGAGCGGATCGACATCGACCTTGCGACGGTGCAGACGAACATCATCGTGTTCCGGTTGCGCGCGGGCGCACCCGACGCCGCGACCGTCGTCGAGCGCGCCCGCGAACGCGGCGTGCTGCTGTTTCCGTTCGGAGCGCGCACGCTGCGCGCGGTGACCCACCTTGATGTGACTGCTGAGCAGTGCGATCGCGCGGCGCAGGCCCTGAGCGACCTCATCTGACCCCAATCCTGCGAGCACAGGGAGAAAGCGAAATGACGAAGAAGATCATCACGGTTATCGGCGCGACGGGTGCCCAGGGCGGCGGGCTGGCCCGCGCCATCCTCGCGGACAAGTCGGGGGAGTTCGCCGTACGTGCAGTAACGCGAAAGCCGGACTCGGACTCCTCCAAGGCGCTGGCGGCCGCGGGCGCCGAAGTCGTCGTGGCGGACCTCGACGATGCGGCCAGCGTGCAACGCGCGATGAACGGCGCGTTCGGCGCTTTCTGCGTGACCAACTTCTGGGAGCACTTCTCGCCTGAGAAGGAACTGGCCCAGGCGGCGACGCTCGCGGACGCTGCGGCCAAGGCCGGCGTGAAGCACGTCGTCTGGTCGACACTCGAAGACACGCGCGCCTTCTTCCCGCTGGGCAGCCGCATGCCGGTGCTCCTGGGCAAGTACAACGTGCCGCACTTCGACGCGAAGGGCGAGGCCAACAAGTTGTTCACTGCGCGCGTGCCGACGACGCTGGTCAATACGTCGTTCTACTGGGACAACCTGATCCATTTCGGCATGGGGCCGAAGAAGGGGCCCGACGGCGTGCTCGCGATCACGCTGCCGATGGCCGGCAAGCGGCTCTCCGGTATCGCCGCCGAGGACATCGGCAAGTGCGTCCATGGCGTCTTCAAGGGTGGTGTGGCCAACGTCGGCAAGACCTTCGGCCTCGCCGGCGAACACCTGACCGGCGCGCAGATGGCCGCCGCACTGACCAAGGCACTGGGCCAGTCCGTGCGCTACAACATGGTCACGCCCGAGCAGTTCCGCGGCTTCGGATTCCCCGGCGCCGAGGACATGGGCAACATGTTCCAGTTCTATGCCGAGTTCGAGGACTACTTCACCGGCGCGCGTCCGCTCGACGTGGCCCGAAGGCTGAACCCCGAACTGCAGGACTTTGCGACCTTCCTGGCGCGCAACGCGAGCCGGATCCCCTTGGGTTAGGCAACGTCCGGCGGCCTCAGGCGGGTTTCCCTCTCGGGCGGCGAGGTTCCGTCGGTGGGCATCGGGACCACGCCCGGCCTGTCGGCGCAGTTTCCCATCGGGGCCACATCGTCTGAGGGTTTGACGCTCTTAGTTTCGCCAATGTCGAACGGATGAGCTGGGTCGAAATCACCTGGATCGTGATGTCCGCGGCGTGTCTGACGCTCGGTGTCATCCATCTATTCGTCTGGTCCAAGCAAAGATCGCAATACGCTCATCTCCTGTTCTTCGCGCTCGCAATCTCGGCGACAGCTTTCGGCGCTTTCGAGTTGGCGATGATGCGGGCGCAGTCTCCTGCTGTTTACGCCGCCACGTTGCGCTGGGCTCATGTGCCGCTCGCGATGGTCGTGCTGTCGATGATCTGGTTCGTGCACTTCTACTTCGACGCCGGAAGACTGTGGCTTGCCTATGCAGCCTCGAGTTTTCGGCTGCTTGGGCTCGCGCCTGAACTTCGTGACCGGCGCGAACGTCAACTTTCGCGAAGTCACCGCGCTGGACCAAATGCTTCTGTGGGGTGGCGCGGTCGTTTCCGGCCCGATCGGCGTCGCCAATCCGTGGGCGATCGTGCCCCAGATCGGCAATGTGCTCCTCGTCGTGTTCGTCCTTGATGCCGCCGTGACGCTCTGGCGTCGTGGCGGTCCCGGTGCGCGACGCCGCGCAGCCGTCGTCGGCGGCAGTCTCGTCGTCTGCATCACCGCGGTCGCGGGTTTCGCAGCCTTGATGACTCTAGGGATGGTTCATGCCCCCACGATCGTCATGCCGGGTGTCTTCATCGTCGTCCTGGCGATGGCGCTACGAGCTCGGCTGGGACATGATCGCGGCAGGGCAACTTGCGACGCAGCTCCGCGCCAGCGAGCAGCGCTTCCGTGCGGTCGTCGAGGCAGCTCCCAGCGCGATTCTTCTGGTCGACGACAAAGGCACGATCGCGCTCGCGAATGCGCAGGCGGAAAACGTATTCGGCTACCCGCGGGCTGAACTCGTTGCGCAGCCGGTCGAAATGCTGATTCCGGAACGCTTTCGTGTCCCGCACGTTCGCCTGCGGAACGCCTACTCGCGCGACCCTCAGACGCGAGCGATGGGGACGGGACGCGAGCTGTTCGCGTGCCGCAAGGACGGCAGCGAGATTCCGGTGGAAGCCGCGCTCAGCCCGATGCCGACTCAAGAGGGAGACTTCGTACTGGTGTCGGTCGTCGACATCACTGAACGCAGGGACCTCGAGCGCGCAACCGCCCGCCAGCGCGACGAGCTCGCCCACCTGTCGCGGGTGGCGATGCTGGGCGAGCTGTCCGGATCGCTCGCCCACGAACTCAACCAGCCGCTGACGGCCATTCTGAGCAATGCGCAGGCAGCACAGCGGTTTCTTGCGCAGAGCCCGCCGCGCCTCGACAGGCTCGCGGAGATTCTTTCCGACATCGTGAAGAGCGATCACCGTGCGGGAGCGGTGATTCAGCGAATTCGATCCCTGCTGAGGAAGGAGTCGGCGCAGCGCAATCCGCTCGACATCAACGACGTGGTCGAGGAAACGCTGCGTCTGATGCGCAGTGACTTGCTGAACCGGCGCGTCGTGGTCCGCGCCGATCTCGGCGAAGGGCTGCCAGCCGTGAGCGGCGATCGGAATCAACTGCAGCAGGTGTTGCTTAACTTCATGATGAACGGATGCGACGCCATGGACGGCCGGGATATGGATGGCCGGCTTTTGGTGCGAACGCGAACGACGGCGGACGGCAACGTGGAGTTCTCGGTCGCCGACCGCGGCACAGGAATACCATCGGCGGACCTCGAGCGGATATTCGAGCCGTTCGTGACCACCAAATCGCACGGCATGGGACTGGGCCTGACCATCTGCCGATCGATCGTCGAGGCTCATGGCGGCCGGCTCTGGGCGACCAACAATTCCGACGGAGGCGCATCGCTGCACTGCGAACTTCCTAGGGCGCGGTCCTGATGTCGATGGAAAACCAGTCTCCAACGGTTTACCTGGTTGACGATGATCCGGACGTACTGAAGGCGATCGATCGACTGCTCCAGTCCGTTGGATTGAGGGTCGTCACCTTTCTCTCACCGCAGCAGTTTCTTGAAGACTATGACCGCAACGCTCCGGCTTGCCTCGTACTCGATCTCGCGCTTCCCGGATTGAGCGGTCTCGAGCTGCAGCGGACGCTGGAACAGGAGGCGAGCACCCTGCCCATCATCTTTCTGACCGGCCGCGGCAGCATCGCCTCGAGTGTGCAGGCGATGAAGCATGGCGCAGCTGACTTCCTCACCAAGCCAGTCGACGACACCGATCTGATTGCCGCGATTCACGCGGCGCTGGCACGTGACGAGGCGCTGCGTCCAGTGCGATCGGAGCAAGCGCGTGTCGCAAAGTGCCTGTCATCGCTCACAGAACGCGAACGGCAGGTTCTCGAGCAGATTGTTGCAGGCAGGCTGAACAAGCAGATCGCCGCCGATCTCGGCACGAGCGAGAAGACGATCAAGTTCCATCGCGGCAACCTGATGCGCAAGATGGGCGTGCGCGTGGTTGCCGACCTGGTCAAGCTGGCTGAGCGCGCGGGCGTTGGCTCGGGGCCCAGGGCCTGAACTCACGCCGCAGTGACGGTGGCGTTGCGTAAACCTGGACCTAGGTCCAGTTGGAACCGTCGCCAGCGCTTGATACGTTCCGTCCACGATGGGATACGACGCGCGGCTGCTGGCCGTAGTGGACGACGATGCAGACGTGCGACTTGCCTTGCAGCGACTCGTTTCATCGGCCGGCTTCGCGGTCGAGACGTTTGCGTCCGGCGCCGAGTTTTTGCACGCGATCGAGGACCACGAGCCGGACTGTCTCGTGCTCGATCTGCATATGCCGGAAATGAGCGGATTCGACGTTCAGGGCGCGCTCGCCGTTGGTCATGCGTCTGTGCCGGTCGTGGTCATCACCGGGCACGACACTCCCGAGTCGCATGCGCGGGCCATTCAACTCGGCGCCAGGGCCTATCTCTGCAAGCCCGTCAATGACGAAGCACTGCTAGCAGCGATCGGCCGCGCCATGAGTGGTGTATCGCCTTCAACACGGCGAGGCGAATCGTGTTGACCTACCTACAGGCCGGTGTCGTTGTCCCGGCCCGATCGAACCGGGTGCGACAATGACGATGATTCATTGCCATCTTGCGGGCGGTGAGAAGAGTGCAATCAGGACCGTACGTTCAATGGAAGGAGGCCAGAAGTGAGAATCATCTTCCACGCACTGCTCGTGACGGCCGCCGTCGCTTTCGCCGGCTGCGCGAGCTCGCCGGCACCCAGCGCAGCTGCCGGCGGGTCGCAGGTGCAACTGATGTACGTGCAAAGCGCGGAGGATCTCCGGGTCGATGCCGCCAGGAGCACCTTGCGGCTGGTAAAGGTCAATCCGCAGACCCTGTACTTCTCCGATCGGCCAAAGCGGATCGCCGGAAATCTCAAGATGGCCGACTACCTGAAGACGTGGAAGGAGGGGCGGGACAATTTCGGCGCCGATCCGCCGAACGCGACCCTCTCGGTGTACGAGCCGGGGCGCGCGGACCCGACGCTCGTGGTGGTCACGCTCATGAAGCCGGTCGTGGACGGTGCGGACCTCCTGTACACGTACAAGATCGTCGAAGGAACGATGCCGGCGAACGGCGGCGCGACGAGCCTGTTCATCGATTGGTACGGCGTCGGGGGCGGGGTCGGGCCGGGCTTCCACGGCGTCGGCGTGGGGCGCCGCGGCGTCGGCTGGCGCTGACGGCCCAGCGTCTCGACGGCCCATGGGACATCGGAAGGTAGGAAACGCTGCGTGAAACGGCAATCGAGCACGATTGCCTTCGAAGAGGAGATCCAAATGTTCCGGTTACGTTTTCATCTGCGGCGAGCGCTTGCGATCGCGCTCGCCACGATCATCGCCCTGCCGCAAGCGGCTTTCGCGCAGGCGCCCGTCCAAGCCGGCGCCGGTGGCGATATCGCAGCAGAAGGTGGAACTGCTGTTCGTGCAGAACTCGACCGGCATCGAGTACGACAAGGCCAAGGGCACGCTGCGGATGAAGAACATCGGCCGCTCGACGCTGTTCTTCACCGATCGGCCGGTGCGCATGGCCGGCCACTACCACACGCGCGACGAGTTCCTGCCCCTCTGGAGCGAAGGCCCGGACAGCTTCGCCAAGAACCCGCCGAATGCGACGCTCTCGATGCTGGAAGTCGGCAAGGCCGACCTGCAGAACGCGGTGATCAATCTGAAGAACCCGCGCATGCAGGGCAAGGACCTGCTCTACGACATCACGATCATCGAGGGCACGGTGCCGCAGTCCGCGGGCGACGCGGTGCTGTTCATCGACATCCTCGGGCTTCTGGCGCCGGAACATCCGGCGCGTGGCGGTCATCGGGACCGCGGCGGCGGTGACGACGGCCGCGGTGGCCACCGCGCAGCGCGCGAGGCCATCGGCCAGGCGGCCGCGCAAGGCCGCCGCCGCGAAGCCCGCGCCGCCGCCGACGGTGAACGTGCAGGTGACTGAGAAGCCGGCCGCGCCGGCGCCGCAGTCGGCGACCACGCAGAAGCTCGAGCAGCTCAAGTCGCTGCAGAAGGAAGGTCTCATCACCGAGGCCCAGTATCAGAAGGCGTCGCAGCAGGTCCTCAACGAAATGGTGCGATAGGAAACTGCCGCCGGATCCGGACCTCGGTCTAGACCTTTATGGACGATTGTCGCCAGCGCTGCGCCGCACGACGAACACCCGAGGAGAATCCACCATGCAAACGCTCCTTCGAGCGCTCGTTAGCGTCGTGTGGCTCGCGACCGCGACGGCGGTGATGACGTCCGCTGGCGATGGCGGTGGAAGTGCCTGCCGCCGCGCCGGTGATGGCGCAACTGCTGTTCGTGCAGAACGCCGCTGGCGTGGAGGTGGGTGCCGGTGGCCGGACGCTGACGCTGAAAGGCGTGAGCCCGACCACTCTCTTCTTTTCGGACCGCCCGGTGCGCATTGCCGGCCACTACCGCACCGAGGAGTACCTCCAGTTCTGGAAGAGCGGACCGGACAGCTTTCTGAAGGACCCGCCGAACGCCACGCTCTCAGTGTTCGAGAAGGGCAAGGACGAGCTTGCCGACGTCGTGGTGACGCTGCGCAACCCGCGCGTGAGCGGAAGCGACCTGACCTACGACATCACCGTGGTCGCGGGAGCGTTGCCGAAGTCGGGTATCGGCCCGGCATCGCTCTTCATCGACATCATCGGGTTGCCGTTCACGCCGCTTTCGTTCGCGGGTGTTGCGCGACGCACGGCCTATCGTACGGTGGTGTGGGGCAGTGCTGCGGCCGGTGATCGGCCTACTACCACCCGCCGGCGCCCGCTCCGGTGTATTACACGACGCCGGTGCCCGTCGTGAACGTGACCGAGACCGTACAGGCACCACCGGCGCCTGCTGTGAGCAGCAGCCAGGCGGCGGCAGTGCAGAAGCTGAAGGAACTGAAGTCGCTGCAGACGCCAGAATCTGATCACCGAGGCGCAATACCAGGCGGAGTCGCAGAAGCTGCTGCAGCAGATCGTGCAGTGACGTATGCCCGCGCGGACACGGTCCAGCGGTTCAGGCTCGCCCGATCGCTCTCGCCGCAGCAATCCATCGGGGTCTGGCGACTGACGAGCGGCCAGGTTGAGTATCGTGACCGACGGTTCACATCGATCGGGAGCGGCAAGATTCCGAAGAACGCATCATGAGGCCTTCTGCGCTCACGTTAGGATCACATCGTGCCTTGCTGCCAGTGCTTTCAAGTAAACGCCACGTGGGAGTCGCAGTCATGAGTTCACGCCGCTACGCAGCCGTCTTCGCGCTCCTTGCGCTTGTAACGCTCGGCGCCTGCCAGAAGAAGGAGCCCGAACCGCCCGCGTCGACGAAGTCCGTTGTAGATGAGGAGGACAAGAAGACTGCGGCGGCCTCGTCCGCCACCGAGCCGGCGTCGGCACCGGCGCCTGCTTCGCAGCCGAATCCGGAGCGCAACGCCTACTTCGGCGAGACGCACCTTCACACCAGCTGGTCGGTCGACGCGTGGGTCATGGGCAACCGCATCACCGGCCCGGCCGACGCCTACAAGTATGCGCAGGGCGAGACCATCAAGCACCCGATGGGCTTTGACATCAAGATCGACACGCCGCTCGACTTTATGGGCGTGACCGACCACTCGGAGTACGTCGGCGTCACCAAGCAGGCCAACACTCCGGGGTCCTACGTGAGCAAGCTGCCCGCGGCGCAGCCGATGATCATGAAGGATCCGACCAGCCAGGAAGAACAGAACCGGGTCTTCTCGTACCTGCTCAAGCTGAACTCGGGCGCGCCAGTGAAGGCGCTGATGGACCCGAAGATCACTTCCACCGTGTGGAAGGAGAACGTCCAGATCGCCGACGAGCAGAACAAGCCTGGCAAGTTCACTGCGTTCTGTTCCTACGAGTGGACCTCGATGCCGGACAACCGCAACATGCACCGCAACGTCTTCTTCCGCGACTGCGCCAAGGTACCGGACTATCCCTTCAGCTCGCTCGAGTCCACGCGCCCGACGGACCTGTGGAACTGGATGGATGCGCAGCGGAAGAGCGGCAACGAGCTTCTCGCCATCTCGCACAACGCCAACGTCAGCGACGGCTGGATGTTCCCAGTCGATGTCGACAACACCACCGGGCGGCCGATCGACGCCGCCTGGGCGGCCGCACGCGACCGCAACGAGCGCCTCACCGAGATCAAGCAGGGCAAGGGCCAGTCGGAAACGCACCCCCTGCTGTCGCCCAACGACGAGTTTGCCAACTACGAGCTGTTCGAGGCCATCCTCGGGCTGCCGGCCGACGTCGGCCGCATCGACCGGATCACGGGCAGCTACGTGCGCCAGGCGTTCAAGGACGGCATCGCGATGCAGGACACGCGGGGCTACAACCCGTACAAGTTCGGCATGGCCGGCGGCTCGGATTCGCACAACAGCGCCAGCCCCTACCGCCAGGACAACTTCTTCGGCCTGCACGTCGATGCGGACGGCACGGTCGAGCGGCGCTTTGCCGGCGTGCTGATCGGCGGCACGATGGACGTGCGGCTGACAAACCCCGGCGGGCTGACCGGCGTGTGGGCGGAGGAGAACACCCGCGCTTCGCTGTGGGACGCGATGTACCGCAAGGAGACCTTCGGCGTCAGCGGCCCGCGCATCAAGGTGCGCCTGTTCGGCGGCTGGGGCTACGACAAGAGCGTCCTGGACGCGCGCGACTGGGTCAAGCAGTCCTATGCAGGTGGCGTGCCGATGGGCGCGGACCTGCCTGCGATGCCCGCGGGCGGCAAGGGCATGGCCCCGCGCTTCGTCGTCTGGGCGGCGAAGGACCCGACCTCGGGAAATCTCGACCGCATCCAGGTCGTCAAGGGCTGGACGCAGAACGGCCAGAGCTTCGAGAAGGTCTACGACGTCGTGTGGTCGGGCGATCGCAAGCCCGACAAGTGGTCCGGCCGCGTGCCGGCCATCCGCAGCACGGTGGATCTGGACAAGGCCACCTACACCAACGATGTCGGCGCGGCCGAGCTGAAGACCGTATGGAGCGATCCCGAGTTCGATGCGAGCCAGCACGCGTTCTACTACGCGCGCGTGCTTGAGATTCCGACGCCGCGCTGGACGCTGATCCAGGCGGTGAAGGCCGGGCTACCGCCGCCCGACGTCGTGCCGCTCACGGGGCAGGAACGCGCCTGGACCTCGCCGATCTGGTACACGCCGTCGGCCGAGTCGCGCAAGCGCGCTGCGGCGGGCATGACCGTCGCCGACTTGCAGAAGAAGGGCGCAACCGCGCTGAACGACGCGCAGCTCAAGGCGCTCATCGTCGGCAAGGCCATCTGGCTGCGCAACAACGTGACCGGCGAGCAGTTCTTCCAGCCGTTCACGGCCGAGGGTCAGACGACCGTGTTGCGCGTTGGATCGGGCGCCGTCTTCCCGAGCGCCTTCGGCAATGTCGAGCGCGGCGGGTACGAGGGGACGACCTCCGCCTACCGCGTCGAGGGCGGCAGGCTCGTCATCCCCGTGTCGCAGGACCCGTATTCGTTCACGTTCTACAAGGTGGGCGACACCTACTACGCTGCGCGCAGCAACGAGTTCGGCCACGCCAACTACGAGATCGTTCCTGCGCCGCAGATCGCCGCCAATCCGCTGACGGCGCTGTCCAACCAGTTCTCGCTCGAACTCAGGCTGACCGAAGAGCAGAAGAAGCAGATCGTTCCGATCCTGCAGGCGGAGCTCAAGCAGCTCGGCGCGTTGAAGACCGATACCAAGCTCAGCGGTGTGCAGAAGGTCGAGGCCTTGCGCAAGCTCGGCGTCTCCTTCGACGAGCAGATCTCGCCGCTGCTCAACCCGGAGCAGCAGAAGAGGTTCCAGGAAGTGCGTGTACAGATGCGTCGACGGATCCTCGAGGAGGCGGCCAGCCAGGGGGTGCAGAAGGCGAAGGCGGCAGTGGAAGCGTGGTTCGCCAACACGAAGAAGTAGCTGTGCAGGCTGCAGCGCGAGCCGCCGGCTATCCGGCGAACCTGGAGCGGCGGGCGACACGGGCGTTGCTCGCAGCAGCTGCTGCTGGCCGTGAGTACTGCGGCTGCGGCATGTCCCATTTGTCTGGGTGCGGGACAGCCAACCAAGGCACACGAACTGGCCACTGCGCAACAGGCCGTACTGGCGGTCCCGACTGCCGATGCGAGCCGGTTCCGTGTCATCGAAGTCGTCCATGGCGACCGGCCTTCGGGCACGACGGTGGAAGGCGGATATCCCCGCCGCGCTTCCACGCCGGACGAGAATGTGCCGAAAGGCAAGGCGCTGCTGCTCGTGCGAAACGATCCGTTCCCGACGTGGGCCATCCTCGGCGCGATCGGCAAAGAGCAGACGGGATGGCTGAGAAAGCTTGCCGCCGGAAAGCACTCTGAGGACATGAGCGCGGAGGACTGGCGGGCCCGCGTCGCGCTCGTGCTGCCCTATCTCGAGAGTTCCGATCCGCTGGTCGCCGAGCTCGCCTACGGCGAGCTTGCCGCCGCGCCGTATGCCGCGATGCGAACGGCGAAGCCGCAGCTCGACGCGCGCGCCATTCGCGCGTGGCTCGCGGACCCGAAGTTCGCCGCGCGATATCGGTTCTACTTCCTGTTGCTCGGTTTTGCCGGCAATGCAGACGACGCCGCCGTCCTCGAACAGCGCCTGGAAGCAGCATGGAAAGCGGGCGATGCGACAAACCTGGCTTCGATGCTGGCCGCGGACCTCGAACTTCGCGGCGCGGCACGCATGACGTGGATCGACGAGAGATATCTGGGCGACCGCGCGCGCTCGGCGCCGGAGATCTCCGCGGCACTGCTGGCGCTCTCCGTGCATGGCAATGCCGGCGGCGTGATCCCGCGCGAGCGAGTGATCCAGTCGTACCGGAAGTTTATGAAGGAGCACCCGGAGATCTCCGGATACGTGGCCCCGGACCTGGCGGCCTGGCAGTACTGGGACGCGGTGCCGGAATACCTTGCACTGATGAAATCCGATGTCCGGCAGCAGTTGCCGTCCCGGCTGGCGACGCTCGCGTACCTGCGGCAAAGTCCCTCCGCCGAGGCGCGCGAGTTCGCACTTCGGACCCAGGCGTTGCCGGGGATGCGCCAGTAATCTCCGTCTTCTCCCGAATCCATCGCGCAGTCCGGGCGCGGTTCCGCTAGCACTGCAGCGTCTCTTCCCCCCACATGAAGCACTTATTGCGCGAGCCACTGCTTCACTTCCTGCTGCTCGGCGGAGCGCTGTTCGGCGTCTACGCCCTGGCTCCCGACGCTCGGACCGGGCCTGCCGCATCGAAGGAGATCCGGCTGTCGCTCGACGAAATCTCCCAGCTCACGCTGCTGTACCAGTCGCAATGGCGCCGCCTGCCGACGCCGCAGGAACTCCAGCGCCTGGTCGAGAACAAGGTCCAGCAGGAGATTCTTTATCGCGAGGCGCTCGCGATGGGCCTCGACAAGGACGACGAGATCGTCAAGCGGCGCATGGCGCAGAAGATGCAGTTCCTGGCCGAGGACGTGGCCGCCGCTCGCGAGCCGACGACGGCCGAGCTCAGGAGCTGGTTCGACAAGAACAGCGGCAAGTTCGCGCAGCCCCCCCGGTTGAGCTTCCGGCATTTGTACTTCTCGCCCGACCGGCGCGGCGAACGCGCGCGCGATGATGCGGCGCAGGCGCTGGCGAAGCTCGCCGGTCAGCCGGTCGACGCAAAAGGCGCGAACGCGCTCGCCGATCCGTTCATGTTCCAGGAGTACTACCGCGACCGCACGCCGGAGTTTCTCGGCAAGGAAATGGGGCCGCAGTTTGCGTTGGCCGTCGCCAAACTCGCACCGGGGTCCTGGCAGGGGCCGGTCGAGTCCGGCTTCGGCTGGCACCTGGTGTTTGTTGACACCGTGATTCCCGGCCGGGTACCCACCTTCGAGGAAATCGAGGCCGACGTCAGGTCCGCGTGGCTCGGCGAACAGAAGGCGCTGGCCTGGGAGAAGGCGTACAAGGAAATGCGCGCCAGATACACAGTGCTGCTGCCGGCGCCGCCCGACAGCACAGCGGCTCCGTCGTCTTCTCAGGTAACGAAAGCGCCCGCGCCATCGGGCCCGGCGTCGAAATGACGGGCGGTCGCCGTATCGCCGGCTACCTAGCGGCGGCGCTGCTCGTCCTGCTCGCCGGACTGCAGGCGGCGCGCGCTCACGAGTCGCGGCCAGCCTATCTCGAGATCAAGGAAACGGCGCCCGGCCAATACACAGTGCTCTGGCGCACGCCGGTGCTGGCGGGCGTGCGCCTGCCCTTGGTGCTGACCCTGCCCGAGAACGTGACGAACGTGAAACCGCCGGTCGTCCAGGAGCTCACCGACTCCCTCGTCGAGCGCCGGTGGATCGATGCGGGGCCGAACGGGCTCGCCGGCAAGCGGGTCGAGATACGCGGCCTGCAATTCACGATCACCGATGCCCTGGTGCGGGTCGAGCTGCTGGATGGCCGGACGGTGCAGACCATCGTGCGCCCTTCCAGGCCGTGGGTCGAGATTGCGGCCACACAGGCATGGTGGGAGGTGATGGGCACCTACGTCGTCGAGGGCGTCCGGCACATCCTGTTCGGTGCCGATCACCTGCTGTTCGTGCTCGGCCTGCTGCTGATCGTGCGGCAACCGCTGGATGCTGGTCAAGACGATCACCGCCTTCACCGTCGCCCACAGCATCACGCTCGCCATCGCCACGCTCGGCGTCGCCAATGTGCCCGGCGCTGCCGCTGAACGCGGCGATTGCCTTGAGCATTCTCTTTCTCGGCCCGGAGATCGTGCGCGCCTGGCGCGGCGAGACGAGCTTCACGATCCGTCACCCGTGGGTGGTGGCGTTCGCGTTCGGGCTGCTGCACGGATTCGGCTTCGCCACGGCCTTGACCAGTGCCGGCCTGCCGCGGCAGGACCTGCCGCTGGCGCTGCTGTCCTTCAATGTCGGCGTCGAACTGGGGCAGCTCGGTTTCGTGGCATTGATTCTGGCGATGATCGGCGCCTTCCGCGTGCTGGAAGTCCGCTGGCCGCGCTGGGTGCAGGTGCTGCCGGGGTATACGGTCGGAACTCTGGGTGCGTTCTGGACAATCCAGCGCACAGCGTTGTTGATTGCAGCGCTGCGATGAAGAAGTCACCCATGCATCGTTCGATTCTTGCTGTCGCGTTGCTGGCGGCGTCTGGACGCGAGTCGGCCCTGGGCCACGGCTTGCAGGGGGAAGCGGACGGATTTCTCACAGGCCTGCTGCACCCCTTGTCCGGTGCAGACCACGTGCTCGCGATGATTGCCGTCGGCCTGTGGGGTGCGCAGCTTGGCGCACCGGCGATCTGGGTGCTGCCGGTGGCGTTTCCGCTGGTCATGGCGATGGGCGGCATGCTTGGATTTCTCGGCGTGCCGATTCCGGGCGTGGAGTACGGGATAGCCGCGTCGGCCATCGTGCTCGGAGCCGCGGTTGCCTTCGAGGTGCGGCCTGCGCTGGTCATCGCGGCACTCGTGGTCGGATGCTTCGCGATCTTCCACGGCCATGCGCACGGTACCGAACTCCCGCCCGGCCAGAGCGCATTGCTCTACAGCATGGGATTTGTCATCGCGACCGGGTGCCTGCATGCGGTGGGCATCGGTATCGGCACCGTCCACCGTCGCTCGTGGGGACGGCAGTTATTGCGCGGCGCCGGCACGGTGGTCGCGGCGGGAGGCGTCTTCTTCCTCTGGAGGGCGGTCGCATGAAGCGCGTGGGTCACTTGCGCATGCGTGCGTGCACCGTCACCTTGCTCGCCGTTGCCATGGGGTGCGGACCTGCCGAAGCGCACCTCGATGCAACCGGCATGGGTCCGGTGTACGACGGTCTGATGCACTTTCCTGACCAGCCCCGAGGATCTGGTGCCTGCGCTGGCGTTGGCGCTGTTGGCAGGGTTGCGAGGCGCGCCCTACGGGCGACGGGCGATGTTCACGCTGCCGGCGGCGTGGTTGCTGGGCAGCCTGTTCGGATTGACCGCGGCAACCACCAGCGGCGGCGCGCTCGGGGCATCGTTCTGGTTCCTGCTGCTGGGGGGCCTGGTCGTGGCCGATGCGAAGCTCTCGCTGCGCTCGATGACGGCGCTCGGTGCGTTGCTCGGCCTTGCTCACGGCTACCTCAATGGAACGGGAATGGGCCTTTCCGTAGCGTCGGTCGCGGCGGCGCTCGGACTGGCTGCTGCGGTGTTCGTACTGGTCGTCCTCGTCGCCGCGCTCGTCGTTCGACTGCGCGCGCAGTGGGCACGAATCGCCGTGCGTGTCGGAGGAAGCTGGATTGCCGCGAGCGGCCTGCTCATGCTCGGCTGGTCCATCCGCGGCGTCTAGTGCAGCGTCCATGCTCGTTTGAGCCTGGACGCTGCACTGCTGCCCGCCCTCCCGCGGCGGACGCGCCCTATCACCGCTATTGACCGGCCACTGCAAGGCGCCGAGGCAGTCCGAGCGCCTCGCGCGACCTGAAAGACCTCTTTAGCGCAACCCGGTCCACTCGCCCACCAGAATTGGAACGGACCTGGACCAAGGTCCCGTTGAATCGGCCGCCCGAGCTTGATACGGTGCTGCTGCGATAGGCAAGGATGCGGTGCTATGGCCCGTGGTCGACGATGGCGCTGACGCGCCCTTGCAATGAACTGAGCGCCGACAACCTTCTCGCCAGGTCAGCCTGTTCAGGTTCACCGGCACGATCACCAAGGTGACCTTCAGGATCGAGCGGGAACCGAAGGCGGCAACGTGTCATAAGAGGCTTCAAGGTGCTGAGAGCCCGACTTGGAGCGCGAAAGGGCGGGATGTGGTCGCGATGAGAGAGGCGCTGGTCCTGGCAGCGATCGGCGAAGCTGCGACCGGGGCGGCGTTGCTGCTGGTGCCGTCGCTGGTCGGGCAAGTGCTGCTCGGTGCGGAACTGTCGGGAATCGCCGTGACCGTGGCGCGTGTGGCCGGCATCGCCTTGATCGGACTGGGCGTTGCGTGCTGGCCGGGACCGCCACGAATCGGCATGTTGATCTACAGCGCGGCCATCACGCTGTATCTCGCATACATCGGTGTGGCGGGCGCCTTGACGGGCATCCTGCTGTGGCCTGCGGTCGTACTACACGCAGTCCTGACGATCCTGTTGATTCGGCCCTCGACCAGCGATCAGCAAAAGAAAGCGTAGAGCAACGTACTGAGCGATCGGCAGTTTTGGCCCGCCCTTGTAAAGCTCATTGACAACGTCCACTGCCACGTGCGCAATCTCGCAATCGCCTCGATGGTCATGGCAAGTTCTTGTGTACGCCATCGAGGAATGCATCAAAGCAACTTTCATTGACATCGAGTGGAGCAGAAATGAAATCAGTCAAGATCAGTTTGATGCTGGCCGCCGCCGTGCTGGCCGCAGGATGCGTTTCGCAGCAGACCTACGACACCGAGGTGAAGAAGGCCGATACCTATTCAGCGTTGAATCGGCAGTTGTCGACAGAGCTGAGCGCCGATCAGGCGCAAATCACACAGTTGCAGAACCAGTTGAAGGTCACGTTGGTCAACGAAGTTCTGTTTCCGGAGGGTGGCTGGACATTGAGCCCGAAGGGCGAGGCGGCGCTGGCCAAGATTGCACCGACGCTGGCGGGACTCAAGGGGCAACAGATCGTTGTCGAGGGTTTCACTGACAACGAACCGATCGGCCCGGCGCTGAAGGCGCGCTTCCCGTCCAATCTTGAGCTCTCCTCGGCCCGCGCCGACAGCGTGGTTCGTTATCTCGTGTCGAAGGGCGTTCCTTCGAACATCATTTCGGCGCAGGGCTTCGGCGAATCCCGGCCTGTAGCGACTAACTCGACGCCGCAGGGTCGCGCCAAGAATCGTCGCGTCGAGATCATCATTGCCGCGGCCAGCCGGCCGTAGGGCAATCGGGCCGTGCAGGCCGTGTCAGGTTGGCCTGCGCGCCCCCGACGCCCAAAGCATCACAATCTTCCTCAATATTGCCAAACCGACGTGGGCGCCGCGGACCGGTGTATCGAAGCCCGACTCGCTTGAAATACGGATCGCATCATGAAGACTGAAGTGCTGAATATCCGATGCAGTACTCGGTGGGCTTTGGCCGTGATTGCCTCCGCCGCGGCGCTGCTCACCGCCCCGGCGCGCGCCGCGATGAGTCCCGAGGAACTCGCCAAGCTGGCGCAGAACCCGGTTGGCGATCTGATCAGTGTGCCGTTCCAGAACAACACCAACTTCAATGTCGGGCCGTACAACGGCACCCAGAACATCCTGAACATCCAGCCGGTGATCCCGGTGGAGATCAACAAGGACTGGAACATCATCACCCGCACCATCGTGCCGGTTATCTCGCAGCCCCAGCTGTCGCCGACAACAGACCGGACCAGCGGAATCGGCGACACGGTATTCAGTGCGTTCCTGTCGCCGGCGCAGCCGCACGGGCTGATCTGGGGCGTGGGGCCGGTGGTGCAGTTGCCGACCAACACCAGCGACGAGCTGGGCAACAAGAACTGGGGGCTCGGCCCAACGTTCGTTGTATTGCATCTGGAACTTGGCAACCCTTGGGTCTATGGCGTACTGGCCAACAACCTCTGGTCGCTGTCGAGCAGCAAACAGGGTGGCTCCTACAACAACGGCCTGATCCAGCCGTTCGTCAACTACAACTTTCCGGGCGGCCTGTACCTGGTCAGCGGTCCGATCCTGACCGTCGACTGGAAGGCCGACAGCGGGCAGCAGTGGACCGTGCCGCTGGGCGGTGGCATCGGCAAGATCTTTCACATCGGCAAGCTGCCGGTAAACACCTCATTGCAGGCGTACTACAACGTGGTGCATCCGGACAACGGCGCCAACTGGCAGCTGCGCGCGCAGGTGCAGTTCATGTTTCCGAAGTAGCGGCCGCTGAGCATTAAGGCAAGTAGCGACGCGAAGGCGGCCGGGCAGCTGATCTCGTTTTCGCGGCGCCTCGGCTCGTGACTGAGCCAGCTGGTCGCTACCTGCCAGTCTGCGTTGTGTCCGCTTCCGAGCCAGCCTCGGGTTACACTCGCAGTTCGCTGAAGTAGGTCGAAGCGGGAGAGCGCATCCGGTGACGGATGCCGCCGAAGGCGCAATCTCACCCGGAATCGCTCAGGTTCAAGAACCGCTTTGTCACCGGCGACTCTGGAGAGACCGCGACCGTGAGGACCGCGGCGCCGAAGGGGCAGGGGCCGCGCTGCGAGCGGCTCCCGAACTCTCAGGCAAAAGGACAGAGGGGTGCGGCACGACCACGGTCGGATCGCGCCCCTTTTCTTTTTTGCGGGAACTCCATGGGCAAGCGAACTCCTCTTTACGACACACACGTCGCCTCCGGCGCGAAGATCGTCGACTTTGGCGGCTGGGACATGCCCGTCGCCTACGGATCGCAGATCGAGGAGCATCACGCGGTGCGCCGCGACGCCGGCATGTTCGATGTCTCGCACATGTGCCCGGTCGATGTCGAAGGCGTCGATGCGCGCGCGTTCCTCAGGCGACTCGTCGCGAACAACGTCGACAAGCTGACGCAGTCCGGCAAGGCGCTGTATGCCTGCATGCTGAACCACGCCGGCGGCGTCATCGACGATCTCATCATCTACTTCCTGCGCGACGACTGGTTCCGCGTCGTCGTGAATGCCTCGACGGCTGACAAGGACCTCGCCTGGATGGAAAAGGTGCGGCTCGACGGCGACTTCAAGCTGACCATCAAGCCGCGGCGCGACCTGGCGATGATCGCGGTGCAGGGGCCGAACGCGCGTGCGAAGTTCTGGCAGGTGCGGCCCGCGACGAAAGCCGCGACTGAAGGCCTTGGGCCATTCTTCGCCGCCGAGGTGGGCGAGCTTTTCGTTGCGCGCACTGGCTACACCGGTGAAGACGGCTTCGAGGTCATGCTGCCTGCCGTGCAGGCGCCTGCGCTGTGGAAGGACCTGAAGGCGGCGGGCGTTGCCGAAGCCGGTCTGGGCGCGCGCGACACGCTGCGCCTCGAGGCCGGCATGAACCTGTACGGCAACGACATGGACGAGGCAGTGTCGCCACTCGATGCCGGCCTGGCGTGGACCGTCGACCTGAAGTCGCCGCGCGATTTTGTCGGCCGCGCGGCGCTGGAGCGCGACGGTGCTCGCCGCGCCGTGGTCGGCCTCAAGTTGCTCGACAAGGGTGTGTTGCGCTCGCATCAGAAGGTCGTGACCGCCTCGGGCGATGGCGAAGTCACCAGCGGCACGTTTTCGCCGACTCTGGGATTCTCGGTCGCGATGGCGCGCGTGCCACGTGAAGTAAAGGTCGGCGACACCGTGCAGGTCGATATTCGCGGCAAGCTCATGCCGGCGCAGGTCGTCAAGATGCCGTTCGTGCGGAACGGCAAGCCACTCATCTAGGAGCTCGAAATGAACATCCCATCGAATCTCAAATACACGGCATCGCACGAATGGGTGAAGCGCGGCGACGACGGCCTGCTGTGGGTCGGCATCACGGATGCCGCCCAGGACATGCTCGGCGATCTGGTCTTCGTCGGCGACTTCAAGGTCGGGGCCAAACTGAAGGCCGGCGAGACCGCTGGCGTGGTCGAGTCGGTGAAGGCTGCGTCCGATGTCTACGCGCCGGTGGAAGGCGAGATCGTCGCCTTCAACGACTCGCTGGGTTCAGAGCCGCAGCAGCTCAATTCCGCGCCCTATGACGCCTGGATCTTCAAGATGAAGACGACCGCGTCGATCGATGGCCTGCTCGACGCCAAGGCCTACGAAGCAAACGTCGCCGCCTCCAAGTAACCGCCGCGACGGCAGACTCCTGAAGATTCCGATACCGCGATGACCACACTGAACCAGCTCGAGAACCACTCCGAATTCCACGCGCGCCACATCGGCCCGAGCGACCCCGAGGTTGCCGAGATGCTGAAGGTCGTGGACGCACCATCGCTCGATGCGCTGGTCGACGCGATCGTGCCCGCCTCGATCAAGCTTGGCGCGCCGCTTGCGCTGTCCGATGCGGTGACCGAGGAGGAAGCGCTCGCACGGCTGCGGGGCATTGCGGAGAAGAACAAGACCTTCCGCAGCTTCATCGGCCAGGGCTATTACGGCACGGTGACGCCCAAGGTCATCCTGCGCAACATCCTCGAGAACCCCGCCTGGTACACCGCGTACACGCCGTACCAGGCGGAGATCTCGCAGGGACGGATGGAAGCGCTGATCAACTTCCAGACGATGGTGGCGGATCTCACCGGCATGGAGATCGCCAACGCCTCGCTGCTGGACGAAGCGACGGCGGCGGCGGAAGCGATGACGCTGGCCAAGCGATCGGCCAGGAACAAGAGCAATGTCTTCATCGTCGCCGGTGATTGCCATCCGCAGACGATCGAGGTGATCCGCACGCGGGCGGAACCGCTCGGCATCGAGGTCAAGGTGGGCGTCGCGCCGGATCTGATGAAATCCGGCGACTACTTCGGCGTGCTGGCACAGTATCCGTCGACCTCCGGGCTGATTCACGACATGCGGTCGTTTGTCGAGCAGGCGCATGGCGTCGGAGCGCT
This sequence comes from uncultured beta proteobacterium, assembly GCA_963791235.1. Taxonomy (GTDB): domain Bacteria; phylum Pseudomonadota; class Gammaproteobacteria; order Burkholderiales; family Burkholderiaceae_F; genus JALORV01. The sequence continues at coordinate 1,193,161 of CAWBRW010000029.1, forward strand.
CTTCTGTGTCGCGACGGACCTGCTGGCGCTGACGCTGCTGGAGGCGCCCGGCAAGTGGGGCACCGAGCAGCAGTCGGCCGACATCGTCGTCGGCAATTCGCAGCGCTTCGGCGTGCCGTTCGGCTTCGGCGGACCGCACGCAGCCTTCCTCGCCTGCAAGGATGCTTTCAAGCGTTCGATGCCCGGCCGGCTGGTCGGTGTCTCTGATCGACTCGCAGGGCAACCCGGCTTACCGCCTGACGCTGCAGACGCGCGAGCAGCACATCCGGCGCGAGAAGGCGACCTCGAACATCTGCACGGCACAGGTCCTGCTGGCGGTCATCGCCAGCATGTATGCGGTGTATCACGGGCCTGAAGGCCTCGCGCGCATCGCACGTCGCGTGCACCGCCTGACCGCGATCCTCGCCGAGGGACTGAAGCGCGTCGGCCTGCAGGTCAACGGCTCCTATTTCGACACGCTCAACGTCGGCGGTGTCGATGCCGCCAAGGTCCACGCGTCCGCACGCGCCGCCGGCATCAACCTGCGCGAATTCGGCGCGCGCGATTTCGGCGAACGCGCAGCGGGGCTTGTCGGCATCGCGCTGGACGAGACTTCGACGCGGGCCGACGTGCTGGCGCTGTGGCGCCTGTTCGGCGTCTCGGCAGACGTCGATGCGCTCGATCGCGAGATCGACGCCATGCTCGATGCGTCGATCCCGGCAGGCCTGAAGCGGACGTCGCCCTACCTGACGCATCCCGTGTTCAATGCGCACCACAGCGAGCACGAGATGCTGCGCTACATGCGCTCGCTGGCCGACAAGGACCTCGCGCTGGACCGCACGATGATTCCGCTCGGCTCGTGCACGATGAAGCTCAACGCCACCAGCGAAATGATCCCGGTCACCTGGCCGGAGTTCGCGAACATGCACCCGCTCGCGCCGGCTGACCAGACCGAAGGCTATCGCCAACTGATCGCCGAACTCGAACAGATGCTGGTCGAGTGCACCGGCTACGACGCAGTCAGCCTGCAGCCGAATTCCGGCGCGCAGGGCGAATACGCCGGCCTGCTGGCGATCCGCGCCTACCACCGCTCACGCGGCGAAGGGCACCGCAACGTCTGCCTGATTCCCGAGAGCGCGCACGGCACCAATCCGGCGTCGGCGCACTTGTGCGGCATGGATGTCGTCGCGGTGAAGACCGACCGCAGCGGCAATGTCGACGTCGCTGACCTGAAGGCGAAGGCCGAACAGCATTCGACGAACCTGGCCGCGCTGATGGTGACGTATCCGTCGACCCATGGCGTGTTCGAGGAAGCGATCGTCGAGATCTGCGAAGTTATCCATGCGCACGGCGGGCAGGTCTACACCGACGGCGCCAACCTGAACGCGCTGGTCGGCCTGGCCAAGCCCGGCAAGTATGGCTCGGACGTCTCGCACCTCAACCTGCACAAGACCTTTTGCATCCCGCACGGCGGCGGCGGCCCGGGCGTTGGCCCGGTCGCGGTCAAGGCGCACCTGGCGCCGTTCCTGCCCGGCACGCTTGGGGGCAAGAACAGGGTCGGAATGGTGAGCGCGGCCAACTTCGGCAGCGCGAGCATCCTGCCGATCTCGTGGATGTACATCACGATGATGGGCGCCACCGGACTGCGCAAGGCCACGCAGGTGGCGCTGCTCAATGCGAACTATGTCGCCAAGCGCCTGGCGCCTCACTACCCGACGCTGTACGCCGGGCGCAATGGCTTCGTCGCGCACGAGTGCATCCTCGACTTGCGTCCGCTGAAGGACGCGAGCGGGATCTCGGCCGAAGACGTCGCAAAGCGGCTGATGGACTACGGCTTCCACGCGCCGACACTGAGCTTTCCGGTCGCCGGTACGTTGATGGTCGAGCCGACCGAAAGCGAGCCGAAGATCGAGCTCGATCGTTTCATCGACGCGATGATCGCGATTCGCGAGGAAATCCGTGCGGTCGAGGAGGGCCGTGTCGACCGCGACGACAATCCGCTGAAGAACGCGCCGCACACGGCGGCGATGGTGATGGCGGAGAACTGGGCGCACGACTACACGCGCGAGCGCGCTGCGTTCCCGTTGACCACGCTGAAGCGGCAGAAGTACTGGCCACCGGTTGGCAGGGTAGACAACGCCTACGGTGACCGGAACATCATGTGTTCGTGCGTGCCGATGTCGGCATATGCCGCAGAAGTAACCGAGACAGCGGCCGGCGCCCCGGCGAACTAGCGGGCGACCGTGGCAGCGGCTACGGTCGTCGGCTTGGTCTGCGCGGCGGCCAGGGCAGCCTTGTCCTCGTTCGCCAGCGAAGCGACCGAGCTGAAAAGCACCAGCGTAGTAACGACGGCGGCGAAGGCGGCGATGGCTTGCGGCAGATGCGACTTGGTCATGGTGTCCTCCGGTTGGCGAGAGTCAGCACGAACGTCTGTCTCTTGATGGTAAGGACGTGACCCATCTGCCAAACCGGACATCGGCGTGAAACTTCGCGGAACTGGCTGGTTTGCGAGCTTGGATGAGAAACCGAACAAGTTCTTTGCCGCTTAGCGTGTGGACGGCGCGGCAGCCGCGGCGACCGGCGAGGCGCCGGCAAGAAGACTTTGGTGCAACTTGGAGGGTGACTTCGCCAGTGCGCGCTTCGCCTCCGCCACCATCCAGCGCCCACGCTTCGCATCGCCGTTGGCCAGATAGGCCTGCCCGAACCAGTATTCGGCTTCGGCAGCCCATTCGCCTTTCGGCTCGTGGGCGAGCCAATACCCGTACGCCTTTCGCAGCGGTTCGATGGCCTCCGGCGCCCGACCGACCGCAAGCAGCGCCCGCCCGTGCGTCATGTGCGCGTTGACTTCAATGGCCTGGGTCTTTAGGTCGCCATTGGCCAGAGCCGGCAACGCTGATTCGATCGTGGCAAGCGCCTGTGCCGATCGGCCGAGCGCCAGTTCAATCTCTGCTCGATTCACAAGCATCCTGGCTTCGCGCACAGGTTGGCCCTTGGGACGAGTCAGCGTCAACCCTTCTTCCGCCGAGCGCAGTGCCTCGTCGAGCTTGCCGTTGACTCGCTTGGCAACGCTCAGCAAGGACCTCATGTCTGCGATGTCGCAGCAGTTCGGCATCTGCAGCCACTGCAGAGCCTGAGTCTCGGCCTGCTCGGTCTTTCCACTGAGGATCAGCGCGCGCATTTGCAACGGGCGAACCGACGACGCAGCTTGGGTCGCCTGCATTTCACCCGGCGGCATGCGGGACGTATGCGACGCTTCTATTTCCGCCCATCGGACACATTCGTCGGTTCGTTGCACGGCACACATGAACCTGGCGATGTCGTCGGCGTCGATGGCGAGGGCAAACTGCGTGGTATCGCTTCTTTCATCCAGCTCGTGCCTGAGCAGCAGATACGAGATGGCCGCCTCCCCCTCGTCCAGTGTGTAAAGACAGTTGTAGATGAGCGAGTAAGACAGGCCGATCACATAGTTGTCGTCGGTGTGGTGCGCGCGAACCGTTGCCACTGAGTCCAGCATCCGGCGCATCCCGTCGTGCGGTCTGCCGAGTGCGCATTGGACGTAGCCGTACACCGCTTCGGCCAAGTTCAGGTCAAGGTGACCTGCTCCCACTTCGGGGTCGGCGCGTGCGTTGGCCAGCGCCACTTCGAGAACGCCGACGCTTTCTCGCGACCGGTCCTCCAGACTTCTGGAACTGTTAGTGTCGTCGAGCAGGTTAAGCAGGTGGCCGGCCAGATGTATTGCGGCGTGCAGCTGTCTGCCGCTGACCGGCTTCAGGTGACGTCCCGCCAGATCAAAAGCCTCACGCCCGTCCGCATACAAGGTGTCCCAGGTCATCCCGGTCCGACGTTCGAAGCGATACGCGACCCCGACCCGCCAAACCAGTCCCTCGACCAGGGCATCGACACCGTCTTGCCCGTGGCTACGCAGCCGCTCGATCACCCGATCGAGATCCATGACTGACGGCTCGTCGAAGATCAACCAGTGCGCGCCGAGCACGCGCGCCTTCAGAAACGCCAGGTCGTCGCTCAGATTCGCAGCCTGAGCCTCTTCGAGCGCGCGGTGGATCAGCACACGGGCCGACTCGTGGTGACCGCGTTGCTCGTACGCCCTGGCAACGGCGGTGCGGAGCTGCAGGCGCTCGAGCGCGCTGCCCTTGAATTCCTTGTCGATGCGCTGCTCGATGGTGTTGAGCATCGCGAGGTCCGCTACCCGTGACGCCTGCGCTGCGCGGGGGTCGGCCTGCTGGATGATCGACAACACGAAGTCCTTGATCGTGGTGGCGCGCGCCGCTTCGGCGCGCGCCACCCGGCCTGCCACAGCGCGATGCCGAGTCCCGCCGCGAGTGCCACGATCACGGCACTGACGGCGCCGACGGCGAAGCGGTTGCGCACGAGGAAGCGGTGCAGCCGATAGGCGCGACTGGCGCGCTGCGCGTGCACCGGCAAGCGATTCAGATACCGCTCGATGTCGTCGGCGAAGGCGGCCGCGGTCTCGTAGCGCTGCTCGGGTGCCTTCTTCAGCGCCTTCAGCACGATCGCATCGAGATCGCCGCGCAGCGCTCGCTTGCTGGCCTGGTCCTTGACCACGCTGCTGGGCGCCGGCGCATCGATATGCACGATCGCCTCTTCCAGCGCAGCGCGCCGCTGCACGTCGGCACGTCTGAGCCGGTACGGCCGCTCGCCGGTCAGCAGCTCGAACAGCAACACTCCCAGCGCATAGATGTCGGCGGCGGTGGAGATCGGCTGGCCGAGGATCTGTTCGGGTGCCGCGTAGTTCGGCGTCAGCGCGCGCCCGGCCAGGCGGGTCAGTTCGGTCTCTTCGGCGGCCGTGCTCTCGCCACTCAGCAGCTTGGCGATGCCGAAGTCGAGCAGCTTGACTTGCCCCTCGGCGGTGACCAGCACGTTGGAGGGCTTCAGATCGCGGTGCACGATCAGCCGCGCATGCGCATGCGCCACCGCGCGGATGACGTCGACGAACAGCCGCAGTCGCGCTTCGATGTTTGGCGCCTGCTGGTCGCGCCATGCAGTGATCGGCACGCCCTCGACATACTCGAGCGCCAGGTACGGCCGGCCGGACTCGGACCAGCCGGCATCGAACAGCTGCGCAATGTGCGGATGATTGAGCGAGGCGAGCATCGCGCGCTCGCGCGCAAAGCGCTGCGCCAGGCCGCGGTCGATCCACTCGGCGTGCGGCAGCTTCAGCGCCACCTGCCGCTCGAAGGCACCGTCGGCGCGCGCGGCCAGCCACACCGTGCCCATGCCGCCGACGACCCAGTTCGCGCACGAGTCGGTACGGGTCCGATCAGCTGACCGGCCTGCTCCTCGACGCCCGTGCCCCTGCGCCGCCGACCGCGGTGGCGCCGCGACAAACTGGGCGGTCTCGGTCAGATCAGTGGCGCTCAGCAGGCGCTCGAGCAGCGGCTGCAGATCGGCTTCGCTCGCCGGCAGCGTGCGCAGCCACGCCGCGCGCGCTTCACCATCCAGCTCCAGCGCCGCCGCCAGCAACCGGTTCAACCGGTGCCAGTCCGCCACACTCAGATCGGCGATCGCGGGCATGAGGACCTCCCACCCGTCAAGCCCAAGCCCTACCAGCCACTAAGACGCGTTCTCCCCGCCAAACCGGACACGGCGCACACACAGATGGGCGGAGATGACCCTGCGGAAATCGTAGTCTTCCTGGCGCTACCAGCAACAGGTCATCGTGCCGCCGATGCGTACGCCAGCGACCCGCTCACGGACCAGGCGGATCGAACAGGTCGAAATGGGCCGCTTCAGCGCTTCAGCGAAACCGACAGCAGCAGCCGGGCGCGCTCCCAGTCGCGCCGCACGGTGCGTTCGTTGATGTCCAGCGCGGCCGCGATCTCCTGTTCGCTCAGGCCGGCGAAATAGCGCATCTCGACCACCTGTCGAAGACGCTGATCGGTCTTGTCGAGTTCGTCCAGCGCATCGTTGATGCGAATGATGTCCTCGTCCTGATTGCCGATCGACCCGGCAATCTCGGTACTCAGTGTCAGGTTGGCGTGGCCGCCGCCGCGCCGTTCAGCGTTGCGCTTGCGCGCGAAGTCGACGATGACATTGCGCAGCACCTGGGAGACGTAGGCCATGAACCGACCGCGGCTGTCGAGATCGATGCGGCCGGCGCCCTGCAGGCGCAGATAGGCCTCGTGCGCGAGCGAAGTCGTGTCGAGCAGCGTCAACGGGCCGTTTTCTGCCAGCCGTGCGCGCGCCATCCGGTGGATGTCGGCGTAGAGCAACTCGAACAGCGCGTCCAGCGCCTCGCGGTCGTTCTCGGCGATGCGGCGCAATAAGACGGTGACTTCGCTCATCGTCGCTCCCGGTAACGGGCTGCGGGGATTCTTCCACGCATCGGCCGCCGTGTCTGCGGTTTTACCGACGTCCGAATACCTCGACCAGCCCGTCCTCGCGGCACCGATGTAGCCAGTTTGTTTCGTCGCCGACGGACTCGACGCGTCGCTGATCCACGAGTACCCTCCGCGGCCTGCAAAAACCTTTGTTTAGGGGCGCGAACCACACGGGAGAATCATGAAGAAATTGCTCAAGTGGATCGGTGGTCTCGCTTTACTCCTCGTGCTGATCGGAGGCGGGCTGGTGATCGCTGCCAACCTGCTGTATCGACCGCAAGCGCGATCGGGTGGTCACGCTCGACGTCAAGGGCGTGACTGTGGTCAGCGACGAGGCGGCGCTCGCCCGCGGCAAGTACCTGTTCGCCTCGCGTGGCTGCGGCGACTGCCATGCCGCCAACGGCGCCGGGCGCGTGTTCATCGACGATCCCGCGAGCGGGTTTGTTGTGCGTTCGCCGAACATTACGTCCGGCGGCGTCGTGGCGAAGTACTCCGACGTCGACTGGGTGCGCGCGATCCGGCACGGCGTGAAGGCCAGACGGACGCGCGGTGTTCGTCATGCCGAGCGAGGACTACAACCGCTTCACCGATGCCGACGTCGCCGCGTTGATCGCCTATCTGCGGAGCATGCCTCCGGTGGCCGGCGCGGGGGCGTCGTTCCAGGTTCCCCTGCCGGTCAAGGCGCTCTACGCAGCCGGCGTGATCAAGGATGCGGCGGAGAAGATCGACCATGGCCTGCCGCCTGCGACTCCGGTTGTCGAAGGGGTGACGGCCGAGCATGGCAAGTACGTGGCCAATCTTTGTCTCGGTTGCCACGGGCCGGGTATGGCAGGTGGCAAGATTCCCGGCGGTCCGCCCGACTGGCCCGCGGCGTCGAACCTCACGCCGGGACCGGGAACCGTGATGACCACCTATGACACGGCCGACAAGCTGAAGGCGATGTTCCGCAGTGGCAAGCGCGCCAACGGAACCCCGATCGCGGTCATGCCCTTCGACACGCTGCGCGAGCTCAACGACACCGACGTGGCCGCCGTGCATGCCTACCTGAAGACGCTGCCGCCATTGCCCGCCGGCAAGTGACGGTTCGCCGCGGCGCGCAGTGGTGACTCGCGGCGACGTGCAGGTCGGACGCAGTGATGCGATGCTGCGGCAGGGCACACACATGGCTGTCAGCGTTTTCGACCTTTTCAAGATCGGCATCGGGCCGTCGAGTTCGCACACGGTCGGGCCGATGCGCGCGGCGCGGCTGTTCGCCCTGCGGCTGGACGGCGACGGGCTGTTCGATCGCGTGGCCGGGGTCGACGTGCAACTGCACGGCTCGCTGGGTGCGACGGGCAAGGGCCACGGCAGCGACAAGGCGGTACTGCTGGGGCTGGAAGGCGAGGAGCCGGCCACCGTCGACGTCGAAGCGATCGCGGCGCGAATCCAGCACATACGCGATGATCGATCGTTGCGCCTGTTGGGTCGACGGCCCATCGCGTTCGACGAGCGCAGCCACCTGCACTTCCTGACGAAGCCGCTGCCGTTTCACGCGAATGGCCTGCACTTCGTCGCGCTCGACGCGCGGGGCATCGAGCTGCTGTCGCGGACCTATTACTCGGTGGGTGGCGGCTTCGTCGTCAGTGAGGAGGTGGCGGTCGACGGCTCTGCACAGAAGCGGATTGCGCCCGATACGACCATCCTGCCGCTGCCGTTCCACAGCGGCGCGGAACTGCTGGTCCAGTGCCAGGCAAATGGCCTGTCGATCGCACAGGTCATGCGTGCCAACGAACGCCACTGGCGCAGCGACGCGGAGATTGATGCCGGATTGACGCAAATATGGCAGGTGATGCGGGACTGTGCCGCGCGCGGATTAGTGACCGACGGCGTGCTGCCTGGCGGCCTGAAGGTAAAGCGCAGGGCAGCCGAATGGCAGCGCAAGCTGGTCGCACGCGATGGTGGTGACCCGCTGGCGGCGCTCGACTGGGTCAACCTGTGGGCGCTGGCGGTGAACGAAGAGAACGCGGCAGGCGGCCGGGTCGTTACTGCTCCCACCAATGGTGCGGCCGGCATCATCCCGGCCGTGCTGCATTACTACAGGCGCTTTGTTCCCGACTCCAGCGACGCCGATGTCATCGACTTCCTCCTGACGGCCGGCGCGATAGGAATTCTCTACAAGGAGAACGCCTCGATCTCCGGCGCCGAGGTCGGCTGCCAGGGCGAGGTCGGTGTGGCGTGCTCGATGGCGGCCGGTGCACTCGCGGCGGTGCTCGGTGGTACGCCGGAGCAGGTCGAGAACGCTGCGGAGATCGGCATGGAGCACCATCTGGGTTTGACCTGTGACCCGGTTGGCGGACTGGTGCAGATTCCTTGCATTGAGCGCAACGCGATCGCGTCAGTGAAGGCAATCAATGCGGCACGCATGGCGCTCGCCGGTGACGGCACGCACTTCGTCTCGCTCGATCAGGTGATCAAGACAATGCGAGAGACCGGCGCTGACATGCAGACCAAGTACAAGGAAACGGCGCGCGGCGGTCTAGCGCTCAATGTGATCGAATGCTGACGGGCGCAACGAGCGTCCTCTGCGCGGGACTGACGGCAATGTTCGTATCGGCTTGGGTCGAGCGGTTCTTCTTCTATCCGGACAATCTGCGGTACACGACACCGGCGCAGTTCGGATTGCAGGTCGAGGACGTGTGGATCGCGGCGGCCGATGGCTCGAAGCTGCATGCGTGGTTCCTGCCCGCGCAGGGCCGGGCCAAGGCCACGGTGCTGCATCTGCACGGCAACGCCGCCAATGTCAGCAACCATTTGCCTCTGGTGGCCTGGCTGCCGCCGCGTGGCTTCAATGTGCTAACGCTCGATTACCGGGGATTCGGTCGTTCGCAGGGCACGCCATCGCTCGACGGCGTCGTCGACGACGCGGCGGCTGGGTTGAACCACTTGCGCGGCCGCAACGATGTCGATGCGACGCGCCTGATCGTCGTTGGCCAGAGCCTCGGTGGTGCCACCGCGCTGCGCCTGCTCGCTCGTGACTCCGGCGGCGTGCGACTCGCCGTGATCGATTCAGCGTTCGCCAGTTACCGGCAGATCGCGCGCGAGGCTGCGTCGACCGCCGGTGTCCTTGCGCCATTGGCCCCGTTCGTGATGAAGGCGTTCCCTGGTCCGGAGAAGGACCCGATCACGGCCTTGCGCTCGATACACGTTCCGTTGATCTTCGTGCACGGGACGCGCGATGCGGTTATCGCGCATGACCACAGTGTGCAACTTCACGCCGCCGCCAACGCGCCGAAGGAACTGTGGACGGTCGACGATGCCGAGCACGTGGCCGTCTTTGGCGACCCGGGCCCGTGGCGCGATCGTCTGGCCAGCGCGCTGGAGGCCGCGGTACGGTGACGTCTCGCTATCGCAACCAACCTTCGACAACATGGCATGACGACTGAGGCCGCGTTGCCGATGCACTTCGAGCAACCCCGGCGAGTTGGGCATGGATGATCGATCGCTGCCGCTCGCCGGCATCCGAGTCGTCGAGTTCACGCACATGGTGATGGGCCCGACCTGCGGCATGATCCTGGCTGATCTCGGCGCGGAGGTCATCAAGGTCGAACCGGTCGGCGGCGACAGCACGCGCAACCTGGTCGGCTCCGGTGCCGGCTTCTTCCCGATGTTCAACCGCAACAAGAAGAGCCTTGCGGTCGATACCAAGGATCCCCGGGGCCGCGAGATCGTGCTCAAGCTGGTCGCGACAGCAGACATCTTCAGCGAGAACTTCAAGGCCGGCACGATGGCGAAGCTCGGGTTCGAGTACGCCTCTCTTTCGAAGGTGAACCCTCGACTGATCTACATCTCACACAAGGGTTTCCTGCCGGGGCCCTACGAGAACCGCACCGCCCTGGATGAGGTCGTGCAGATGATGGGAGGGCTCGCGTACATGACAGGGCCCGAAGGGCGGCCGCTGCGCGCCGGCAGCAGCGTCAACGACATCATGGGCGGCATGTTCGGTGCGATCGGTGCGCTGGCCGCGCTGCACCAGCGCGCGCAGACCGGTCTCGGGAAGGAAGTCCAGGTGGGGCTCTTCGAAAACAACGTCCTCCTCGTGGCGCAGCACATGATGCAGACCTCGGTCACCGGCAAGCCAGCGGCGCCGATGCCGAGCCGCATCTCCGCGTGGGCAATCTACGACGTGTTCACCGTCAAGGATGGCGGACAGATCTTCCTCGCGGTCGTCTCCGACACGCAGTGGGCGAGCTTCTGCGACGCGTTTGGTTTCGCGGACCTCAAGGCCGATGACCGGCTTGCAAGCAACAACGACCGCGTGCGGGCCCGCGACTGGATGATGCCGGTGCTGCGCCAGCGCCTTGCCGAGAGACCAGCGCACGAACTCGGTGCGATGTTCGAGAAGAATGGCCTGCCGTATGCGCCGATCACACGGCCGCAGGATCTCTTTGACGATCCGCATCTGAACGCGACCGGGGGGCTGGCGACGGTCAGGATTCCGGCGAGTGCCAGCGGTGCCGGTCGCGAGGTCGAGGCACGTACCCCGCTGCTGCCGTTGGCGCTTGACGGTGCGCGGCCCCCGGCGCGACGTGGACCGCCGGCGCTCGGTGAGGACAGCGTCGAAGTATTGCGCGGCCTTGGCTATCATGACGATGAGATCGCTGGACTGCAGGGGGCTGGCGTCATTGCCGACGTGGGCGGCGGTCCGGCGAGCGCCCCGGAAGCCGTAAGCGGCTGAACCCGCACGTCATGCCGTTCACCTCCGAGGAGTTGCAGGGAATCGCCGCACGCACGCTGGCGCACTACAACGAGCGTGCGGAGGCCTACTGGGCCGGGACTCGTGACCACGATGTAAGCCAGAACATTGCTGCCCTGCTGCGGCATGTCGAGGCAGCGCCGCCGCTTGAGCTGCTCGACTTTGGATGCGGGCCCGGGCGCGACCTCAAGACGTTCAGGTCCCTGGGGCATCACGCGATGGGCCTGGAGGGTTCAGCGCAGTTGGCGGCGCTGGCTCGCGCGTATAGCGGCTGTGAAGTCCTCGAGCAGAACTTCCTCGATCTGAAGTTGCCGAGCAGTCGATTCGACGGCGTGTTCGCCAATGCTTCCCTGTTCCACGTGCCAAGTCAGGTCCTGCCGCAGGTCCTGTGCGCACTGCATCAGGCGCTCAAGCCGAACGGCGTCCTCTTCAGTTCGAATCCGCGGGGGGACGGCCAGGAGGGCTGGAATGGCGATCGCTATGGTGCCTTCCACGAATGGGATTCCTGGCGCGGCTACATGACCGCCGCCGGTTTCGTGGAACTGGATCACTATTTTCGACCCGCAGGATTGCCGCGAGAGCAACAACCGTGGCTGGCCAGTGTGTGGCGAAAGCCAGGGTCATGAGCGGTGCAGGCGGTCGGCAGGCGCAGAGTGCAAGGGCGCAGGTTTCAGCCTGACCCTGGCAGTGCTGGACCGAACCCGCGTCAGCGGCGCACGTACTCCACGAAGTCGACTGCGAACGGCCGCTCATCGCCGCGCGCGTGGTGATCGCGCGCGACTTCCCGCCATTGCGCCGGGTCGGGGGCCGGGAAGTAGGTGTCGCCTTCGAAGTCGTGGTCAATCTCCGTGACCAGCAGGCGATCCGCGCTGGGCAGCGCGAGCCGATAGAGTTCCGCTCCGCCGATGACGAAGGCTTCCGTCGCGCCGACGCATCGTGCGAGCGCCGCGTCGAGACCGGGTACCACCTCTGCTCCTGGCGCCGCAAGCGCTGTGTTGCGCGAGATGACGATGCTGCGCCGGCCCGGCAGAGGTCGACCGATCGATTCCCACGTCTTGCGCCCCATGATGATCGGGTGCCCCATCGTCACGCGCTTGAAGTACGCCTGCTCACCAGGAATCTTCCACGGCATCGCGTTGTCCTTGCCGATCACGCCGTTGCGGGCGCGGGCGACAATGAGCGTCAGGCGGGGCTGGGTCATGGCTTGAGCGAACTCGGCTTGCGGGCGAGCAGCGTGGTGGCGATCGCCCCGACAACGAAGACGGCGGCGATCCAGTCCTGCCAGCCCGGTATCTCGCCGACGATCCAGGTGGCCGAGAGGATACCGACCAGCGGCACCGCCATGATCGAAAACGCACTGGCCGTGGCCGGTAGTTCGCGCGCCAGCCCGAACCAGATGATCTGCGAGACGCCGTAATTGATCGCAAAGCTCCAGATCAGCGCCGCCCACATCGAGGCCGAGAAATTCCAGGTCGGAAACGGCTCGCTCACGCCAGCGACAACCCAGAATGCTGCGCTCGACAGCAGCATCATCCACACGGTGATCACCGGTGTCGGCAACGTCAGCCGGCTGCGACGCATCAGGATCGTGCCCAGCGCCCACGACGCGGCGGCCAGCTGCATCCAGAGGATGCCGAGCGGATTGCCCGCGAGCGTAAGAAACTCGTCGCCGAGCAGCAGCAGGATCGCCGCCATGACACAGAGGGCCGCCCAGGCAATGCGCGGTGTCAGTCGCTCGTTGAAGAAAACAATCGACAGCAGCACTGTCCAGACGGGCATCGTGAAGCCGAGGATCGCCGCACGGCCGGAAGCCAGCGCGTGCACGCCTAGGATCGAGAAGAAGTGCCAGCCGAAGATGTTCGTGACCGTCAGGCTCGCCATCGCCGGCCATGCACTGCGTGGCAGCCGCATGTCCTGGCCACGCGCGGTGTAGAAGACGTAGAGGAGCAGCGAACCGCCCGTCATCGTCACTGCGCGAAAGTAGAGCGGCGTCAGTTCCCGCAGCGAGAACTTCATCAGGGGCCAGTTGAGGCCCCACATCAGCGTGAGCGCCGCCAGCCCGATCAGCGCACCGCGGCGGAGCGCGGGGCCTGTACCCGTTGCCATGATCAGGTCCTAGACCGCGACCGGCGCCTTGATGTGAGGATGCGGGTCGTAGTCGACGATCTCGAAGTCGTCGAACGTGTAGTCGAAGAGTGAGGCCGGCCTGCGCCTGATCACGAGTCGCGGATAGGGACGCGGTACACGCGCGAGCTGCTCGCGCACCTGCTCGAAGTGATTGCTGTAGATGTGGCAGTCGCCACCGGTCCAGACGAAATCACCGACGCCAAGATCGCACTGCTGCGCCACCATGTGCGTCAGCAGCGCGTAGCTCGCGATGTTGAACGGCACGCCGAGGAAGATGTCGCAGCTGCGCTGATAGAGCTGGCAGGAGAGCTTTCCCTCGGCGACATAGAACTGGAACAGCAGGTGGCACGGCGGCAGCGCCATCTTCGGGATGTCGCTGACGTTCCAGGCCGAGACGAGCAGCCGGCGCGAATCCGGATTCGACTTGATCTCGCGCATCACCTGCGAGATCTGGTCGATCGAGCCGCCGTCGGGTGTCGGCCACGACCGCCACTGCACGCCGTACACCGGTCCGAGTTCGCCGTCTTCACGCGCCCACTCGTCCCAGATCGTGACCTTGTTGTCGCGCAGGTACTTGACGTTGCTCGAGCCCTGCAGGAACCACAGCAGCTCGTGGATGATCGAGCGCAGGTGCAGCTTCTTGGTCGTGACCAGCGGGAAACCCTCGCCAAGATCGAAGCGCATCTGGTAGCCGAACCAGGAACGGGTGCCGGTGCCGGTTCGGTCGGCCTTGACCACGCCATGTTCGAACACATGGCGCATGAAATCTTCGTATTGACGCATGGGGGGATTCTATCGGGCCGCGGCCGCGCTTCCCGCGGCGCAGCAATAGAGTGCACCACCAGTGGTCGCTGCGCGCCGCTTGCAGTAGGCTGCGCCACCGCGCCAGACGGGCGAGACAGAGCACACGACGGGGGAGACATGAGCGAGAACCGGCTGATACTGGACTACGTCCTCGACCACGAGGCAAAACTCGGCGATCGCGTCTACATGACGCAGCCGATCGGCAACAACCAGGTCACGGACTACACCTGGGCGCAGGTGGTGGACCAGTCGCGACGCATGGCGGCGCACCTGCAGAGCCTCGGGTATCCGCAGGGCGCACGCATCGCGATCCTGTCGAAGAACTGCGCGCACTTCATCATGGCCGAAGCTGGCGATCTGGATGGCCGGCTACACGACGGTGGCCATCTTCCCGACCGAGACCGCAGAGACGATCAATTACGTGCTGACGCACAGCGAGGCGAGCCTGCTGTTCGTCGGCAAGCTCGACACCTGGCCGCATCAGCAGCCGGGCGTGCCCAAGGGCCTGCCCTGCGTCGCGTTTCCGCTGGCGCCCAAGACCGACTTCGACACCTGGGACGCGATCGTCGCGCGCACTTCGCCGCTCGCCGGCAAGCCGTCGCGAAACGCCGACGAGCTGGCGATGCTGATCTACACGTCGGGATCGACCGGAACGCCGAAGGGCGTGATGATCACCTTCGACGCCTTCACGCGCGCCGGCGAAGGCAGTCGCGGCGCAGGTGCAGCGCCGCGTCGGCGGGCCCGGACAACCGCATGCTGTCGTATCTGCCGCTCGCGCACAGTTTCGAGCGGTCCTGGGTGGAAGCCATGTCACTGGTCGATGGTCAGATTCACCTGTTCTTCGCCGAGTCGCTCGATACCTTCCTGCAGGACCTGCAGCGCACGCGTCCGACGTTGTTCCTCTCGGTGCCGCGCCTCTGGCTCAAGTTCCAGCAGGGTGTGTTCGCCAAGATGCCGCCGGCCAAGCTCGATCGACTGCTCGGCATTCCGATCCTCGGCAAGATCGTCGCAAAGAAGATCCGCAAGGGCCTGGGGCTCGACCAGGTGAAGCTCGCCGGCAGCGGCTCGGCGCCGATCCCGCCCGGTCTGATCACGTGGTACCGCCGCATCGGCCTGCCGCTGTACGAAGGCTACGGCATGACCGAGGACAGCTCGTATTCGCATATGTCGGACGAGGCGCACAACGCACCGGGGTACGTGGGCGTGCCGAGCCCGGGGTCGAGGTCAAGCTGAGTGGCGAGGGCGAAGTGCTGATCAAGTCGCCGGGGCAGTGCAGTGGCTACTACAAGCAGCCGGAGCTGACCGCGGAGTCGTTCACCGAAGATGGCTTCTTCCGCACGGGCGACCTTGGCGAACGCACGCCCGACGGCCTGCTGAAGCTGACCGGGCGCGCCAAGGAGCTCTTCAAGACGGCGAAGGGCAAGTACGTCGCCCCGGCGCCGATCGAGAACCGCATCAACGCCCATCCGATGGTGGAACTGTCGCTGGTGTCGGGGGTCGGCCAGCCGGCCGCCTACGCGATGGTGATCCTGGCGGAGCACCTGCGGCCGCGCATGCGCGAGGCGGAGCTGCGCACGCAGGTCGAGAAGGAGATGCACCAGTTGCTGCAGGAGATCAACGCCGCGGTGTCTGACCATGAGCAGCTGCACATGATCGTCGTCGCGCAGGATCCCTGGTCGATCGAGAACGGCTTCCTGACGCCGACGATGAAGGTCCGGCGCGGCCGCATCGAGAAGGCCATGGAACCGCACGTGGAAAGCTGGTACGCCACCAAGCGGCGCGTGCACTGGCACTGACGAGGGATGGACAGCAAGCCGCTGCCGGCGCGCCATGGGGGTGACCGGGTAGCCGAGGTGCTGCATGCGCACGGCGTGCGGTTCGTCTTCACGCTGTGCGGCGGGCACATCTCGCCGATCCTGGCGGCTGCCAAGGCGCGCGGTGTCCGCATCGTCGACACACGGCACGAGGCCACGGCGGTGTTCGCGGCGGACGCCTACGCACGCGTCACCGGTCTCCCGGGAGTCGCGGCGGTCACCGCGGGCCCCGGACTGACCAACACGATCACGGCCCTGAAGAACGCACAGCTGGCGCAGAGCCCGGTGGTGCTGATCGGCGGCGGAGCGCCGACGGCACTGCAGGGCCGCGGCGCGCTGCAGGACATCGATCAGCGCTCACTGATCGCGCCGCACGTCAAGCAGGTCGCGCAGGTCAAGCGCGTGCGCGACCTGGGGCCGGCGATGAACGAGGCACTGAGTGTCGCCGCGAGCGGCGTGCCGGGCCCAGTGTTCGTCGAATGCCCGGTCGACCTGCTGTACGACGAGACGTTGATCCGACAGTGGTACGCCGATGCCGCGGGCAAGGGCACGGCGCTCGGCGATCGGCTGCTGCGCTGGTACCTGAACCGTCATGCGTCGCGCATGTTCGCGGGTGCGGCTGCGGGCGGCACGCCGGCTGTCACGCATGTCGAGGCACCGCGCGCACCCGAAGCATCGATCGCGCGCGCGGCTGATGCTCTGGCCAGGGCGGAGCGACCGTTGTTCGTTATCGGCAGTCAGGCTCTGCTGATGGCTGATCATGCGCGCGCGATCGCGGAGGCGGTCACCCAGCTCGGCATTCCGGTCTACCTGTCCGGCATGGCGCGCGGCCTGCTGGGCAGCAATCATCCGCTGCAGATGCGCCATGCGCGCCGCAATGCGCTGCGCGAATCGGACTGCGTGCTGCTGGCCGGCGTGCCATGCGACTTCCGCCTGGATTACGGCCGCCATGTGCGCCGCTCGGCCACGCTGATCGCGGCGAATCGCAGTGCGAAGGACGCGCGCATGAATCGCCGACCGACGGTCGCGGCGATCGGCGATGCCGGCCTGACGCTGGAAGCTCTGGCACAGCGGCTCGGCGAGCGCGCACAGCGCCCCGACTGGATCGCGCAGCTGCGTGCGCGCGACGAGACGCGCGAACGCGAGATCGATGCGCAGGCCGTGACGGCCGGCGAGCACGTGAACCCGATCGCGTTCTTCCGCGCGCTCAATCGGGTGGCTGGACCCAACGCGGTCATGGTCGCTGACGGCGGGGATTTCGTGGCGACGGCGTCTTACATCGTCCGCCCGCGTGGCCCGCTGACCTGGCTGGACCCCGGCGCCTTCGGCACGCTAGGCGTCGGTGCCGGTTTTGCGCTCGGTGCGCAGGTCGCGCGGCCGCAGGACGAGGTCTGGCTGATCTGGGGCGACGGCGCCAGCGGTTATGGGCTCGTGGAGTTCGACACGTTCGTGCGCCACGGCATCCCGGTCATTGCCGTGGTCGGCAACGACGCCAGCTGGGCGCAGATCGCGCGCGAACAGGTCAAGATGCTCAACGACGATGTCGGTACCGTGCTCGCGCGCAGCGACTACCACGCCGTGGTGCAGGGATTCGGTGCGGCCGGCCTGGTCATCAGAAACGTTGGCGAGGTCGAGCCGGTGCTGCAGCAGGCCCGTGAGATCGCGCACAGCGGGAAGCCGGTGCTGGTCAACGTCTGGCTCGATCGCACCGACTTCCGCGAGGGATCGATTTCGATGTGACCGGATCCGCCTCGGCCGCTGGACGCGGGAACCGGGCGATGACGGGTTACGGTCCCCCAGCGAGCGCGATGCGCCTGCGCAATTGCTCGGCACTGGCCTGATCGCCGGATTTCTCCGCGAGCGCCAACTGCACCCCGAGCCATGCCAGCAGCGGTCGCCGCCATCCCTGGGCCGAGGCTGTGTCGACAGCGAATGCGATAGCCGCAGGGTTCGCGCGGCCGCCCTGGAACAGCACGCCTGTGGCGACAAGCCGGGACAGCGGGTCGTCAACATTCTTCAGCGCCGCAAGCGCCGCCTCGCTGCCGAGGCCGGCCGCAGCGACGTGCCGATACTGTTCCGGCAGTAGTGCAATGTCCTGCGGCTGCACGCGGTTGGCGAGGAAGTCGGCATACGCGCGTTCGGAGGCTGTTGCATCAGAGCGCAGCTTCTCGAAGCCTTCGCACGGCTGGACATCGAGACTGGCGACCCGCACCGCGCAGCGTGCGAGTTCGGCCAGCGCGACCTGGTCCGCGCGGCCTGTGCTGGCGAGTTCACGGCGGGCGAGATCGAATTCCACATTCGCTATCCGGGTGTCACCCGCCAGGTACGCAGCGACTGCGCGATCGAGGGCCGCCTTGGCATTCGTCTGCCAGTCCGGCGCAGAAGGGCCGCTGCTGCAGGCGGCCAGCAGCATCACCACGGTT
The DNA here is from genome assembly GCA_963791235.1 of uncultured beta proteobacterium. GTDB lineage: Bacteria > Pseudomonadota > Gammaproteobacteria > Burkholderiales > Burkholderiaceae_F > JALORV01. The sequence goes on from CAWBRW010000029.1 coordinate 1,211,399, forward strand.
CCGACGCTGCGGCGCGCGAAGCGCATGAAGCCATTCATGGCAGCTTGATCTCCGCGGGCTTCGCAAACGGCCAGCGACGGTTGACTTCGTCGATCATGCCGCTCACCTTGCGCAGGTTGGTATCGATCTCGGCACGCAACGCGGCGAGGTCAGTCGAGGCGGCGCGCGCGTTGCCAGCGATGGCCTGCGCGTCGACCAGGATCGCATCAATCTTCTTGAGGCTTTCGCGGGCCTCCAGCAGCGCAGCGTTCAGCTGGACGATGGCGGCGCGCGCCTCCGGCATCAGACCTTCTGCGCCGAAGACCTGCTGGTCAGCCTTGGCGGCGAGGCCATCGATGCGCGCCAGCAGGGCATTCGTTCGATCAAGCGTCACGACCAGTTTCTGTGCGTCGGCGTCGTTGCCGAACAGCACGCCGAGCGCGCCGCGCGGTCCCTTGATCCTCTCGCTCGCGCTTTGCAGGTTGCCCAGCGTGGTGGCCAGGGCCGAGTCGGTGCTCGTGAGTTGTGTCAGGTTGCGGATGAGATCGCGCGTCTCGGATACCAGGCGAGGGATCTCGGCAGTCGCATCGCCCACCAGAACCCGTCGCTCGGCGCCGGCAGGCAGCGGTGGATCACTCAGGACGCCACTGAAGGCGCGCAAATTGGTGTTGCCGACCAGGCCACGCGTCAGGGTGAACACGCTTGATTCACGCAGCCAGCGCGCGTCCTTGCGCGGTACGTCGATGATGATGCGTGTCGTGCCGTCGGCGGACAGTTCGATGCCACGGACCCGGCCGATCGGGAAGCCGGAGAACGTGAGGTCCATGCCGACCGTGACGCCTTCCGCGTCGTCGGACAGCAGCACCAGCCGCTGCGAGGGTTCGAACACGCCGCGCGCATAGAGCAGGTACGCCGCCGAAGCAGCGAACAGCAGCACCAAGAGTCCCACCAGCAATGCGGCGCGGAACTCGAGTGATTCGGCGGTGCGCGATCCAGGGGTCGGTTGGTCGCTCATGGTGACGGCCTCAGACGTAATTTCCCACGAGCGAGGCGATTTCTATCAGCAGGATCATGAAGAAGAGCCGCACCAGGCCGCGCAGTTCGGCACTGGTGCGAAGGCGCGGGTTGGGCCGATCGTAGAGAACCGAGGCGATCGGAATCAACCCCACCGCGAGGCCCAGGCCGAGCGTCTTCAGCGTGAAGATCAGGGAGAGCGCCGGACTGAAAACGCGACCGAACGTCCGCGTGTAACTTGCAATTCCGCCGGCGGTGAAGCCATGAACCCAGACGTAGGCCAGCGCGGCGGCGACAACGCAGCTCACTGCCGCCAGGAGTAGCACGGAGAACGTACCTGACATGACGCGCGGCAGGATCTCGCGCTGCAGCGGCTCGGCACTGTTGGCAGACGTCCCGTCGAAGACGCCGCGCACATGCAGCACCGCGATTTCCGCCGCGTTTGGCAGTGCGCAGCGCAGCGCCACGAACATGGCGGCTGTCAGCGGGATCAGTTCTAGGACCAGCACGCGCACGACCATTTCGAGCGCGTAGCGCGACAGTCCGTAGCTCACCGATGTCACGACCACGATGTGGATGATCACCAGGCTGATGATCGACGTCAGCAGGGTGAACCAGAGCAGGATCGGAGCCGTGTCCTTGACCAGGTGCCGCGCCAGCGCCGCGAGATTGGGTCCGCGGTAACTCGAAGGGGAAAGCGCGAGGACCAGCAGCTTGGCGCTGAACAGGATGATCCGCCCCCATCCTGCGAACCAGTCCAGCGCGGACCGTCCCAGGTCGGACAGCGCGCCCCATGAGGAAGCCAGCGAGGTCATGGGAGCGATCATAGGGGGCGCGCGAGTGTCGATCACTCGCCCGTACACGTCTGTCATGAAGCGTGACTATGATTATCCAAGGTTGCTCGCATCTGAAGCCGAGAGCCGATCTGCATCACAATGAACAATTCCCCGGCGTGCGCCGGGCCTCGAAGGTCGACTCAACGGAAGGGGTGCACATGAATTTCATCATCTGGCTCGTGGTGGGCGGCCTGATCGGATGGGTCGCCAGCATGATCATGAAGACCGACGCGCAGCAAGGCGTGTTCCTCAACATCATCGTTGGCATCGTCGGCTCGATGTTGGGCGGATGGCTGATTTCGCCGCTACTGGGCGCAGGAACCGTCAATCAGGGCGACTTCAGCCTCGGCGGCCTGATCGTGTCGCTCATCGGGGCGGTCATCCTGCTGGCGATCGTCAACCTGTTCCGGCGCGGCAAGGTGCGCTGAGACACGGCTTCGGCCCCGGCAGCGCTGTGCGCTCGCCGGGGCGGGGCTCAAGCCGCGAATTGCAGCGCGGCCAATCGACCGTACAGGCCGCCACGAACGATCAGCTCCGCGTGTGTGCCCGCATCGACGATGCGTCCGTGGTCGAGCACGAAGATGCGGTCGACGCGCTGTACGGTCGCGAGCCGGTGCGCAATGACGATCGTCGTGCGGCCGCGCATGGCCGTCTCGAGCGCTGACTGCACCGCGCGCTCGCTTTCGGCGTCGAGCGCCGAGGTGGCTTCATCCAGCAGCAGCAGCGGCGCGTCTTTCAGGATGGCGCGCGCAATGGCGAGTCGCTGGCGCTGGCCGCCGGACAGGCGCAGGCCGCGTTCGCCCACCTCGGTGTCGTAGCCCTGCGGCAGGCGCAGCACGAACTCCTCGACGCGTGCGGCCTGCGCGGCCAACCGCGCCTCCTCGGCCGTGGCATCGGGCCTGCCGTAGCGGACGTTGTCGAGCACCGAGCCGGAAAAGATCGTGGCCTCCTGGGGCACCACCGCGATGTGGCGCCGCAGCTCGTCGAGCGCGAGTTCGCGCACGTCCACGCCATCGACACGAAGACGGCCACCGGCGATGTCGTAGAAGCGCTGCAGCAGCTGGAACACCGTGCTCTTGCCGGCCCCGGACGGCCCCACCAGTGCGACCGTGTGCCCCGGTTCGATCGCCAGCGTGAAATCAGTCAGTACCGCCTGCTGCGAACGCGACGGGTAGCTGAAGCTGACGCTCTCGAACTGCACATGCATGCCGCCCGCCACGCGGGGCAGGGGACGCGGCAGGTCTGGCGAGTGGATGGGCGAACGGGTATGCAGCAGTTCCATCAACCGCTCCGTTGCGCCCGAGGCGCGCATCAGCTCGCCCCAGACCTCGGCGAGGACGGCCACGCTGCCTGCCACCACCATGATGTAGAGCGCGGTCTGGCTGAGTTCACCGGCGCTGATGCGTCCCGCCATGACCGCCTGCACGCCGCCGTACAGGCCGTAAAGCAGCGAACCGAAGACTCCGACGATCAGGAACGCCGTCAGCAGGGCCCGCGTGCCGGTGCGCCGGATCGACGTCGCGAAAGCGCGCTCGTTCGCCTCGGAGAATCGGCGTGTCTCGGCGGGCTCCTGCGTGAAGCTCTGCACTACCGGAACCGCGTTCAGCACTTCGCCGGCGATCGCGCTTGAATCGGCGATGCGATCCTGGCTTGCCCGCGACAGTCGCCGCACGCGCCCGCCGATCAGCATGGCTGGCGCCACGACCAGCGCGATGATGCCGACGACCGTGAGCATCAGCCGAGGGCTGGTCGCAATCAGCATCGCGATCCCGCCGACGAACAGCACCGCGTTGCGCAGTCCCATCGAGATGCTCGATCCGACCGCGTTCTGGATGACGGTGGTGTCGGTCGTCAGTCGCGACAGGACCTCGCCGGTCTTCAGGGTCTCGAAGAACTGCGGACTCTGCGTCAGCACGTGCGCGTAGACCGCGTGTCTCAGGTCGGCCGTCACGCGTTCGCCGATCCACGTCACCATGAAGAAGCGCGCTGCGGTGAACACCCCGAGCGCCACCGCGACGGCGAACAGCAGTCCGAAGTGGCCGCGGATCGCGACGAGCTTGTCGCCGAGTTCACTGCCTGCCGGCATTGCCAGTCCGTTGTCGACCAGCAGCCGGACCGCATACGGCATGGCCAGCGTCGCGCTCGCTGCGAGCACCAGGAACAGCAACGCGATCGCCACCTGCCGCTTGTAGGGTGCGATGAACGGCAGCAGGCCGCGCAGCGGCCGGAGTTTTTTCGGCGCAGGCGCCGGATCAGCCATCAGTGCGTCACCACAGCGGCGAGGTCAGTACGCCCCAGCTCGCGAGAATCATCAATGTGCCCCAGGCGATGAACGCGACGACGAAGGGAGTTCCACGGGCTTTCGGGTTGCGGGCGTAGGCCACCGCGTACCAGAGGCGTGCCACGACCCAGACCGCGCCGATCACCGCCGCGATGCGAGGGCTGAAGTAGATCGCTGCCAGCCACATCGCCGGCAGGAAGAGGACCACGTTTTCGAGGGTGTTCATCTGCACACGGAAGGCTCGCTCGAAGCCTTCGGGCCCGGTCGTGGCCGGCGCGTTGATCTTGTACCTGCCGCGCGCCACGCCGACGTACCACGCGCAGCCGAAGAGCAGTGCCAGCGTGGCGAGCGTGATCAACGCTGGCCAGTGCATCGTTGTTCCCACCAAAACCTCCTGTGAAGTCGCCGCCAGAGCGTAGCGGTGTTTCGTGGACCCCTGCCGCTACAGCCGCATCGGCGCGACGTAACCGGTCATCTCGAGGTAGCCGCGGCCCACGCGCTGACCGCCTTCGAGCAACTCGCTCGCGCCCTCCCAGTACACGGCGCCAGCGGAAGCGCGCGAGTCGAGTTCCTGGTCGTTCATCAACGGACGTGTCTCGAACCGGCGATCACCGACGACGATGCGCTGTGCCACGGGATAGCTGGCATTTGTACGCGGCGAGCGCCAGGTCGAAACGGATTCAAATCGCACGGCCTCGCTCCCGAACGTCCGCACCGCGCCGCCAGGCGAGCGCAGGGACGCATAGGTGTAGAGGACCCCCGCCGGGTCTTCGAGCGGATCTGGAAAGCCGTCAGCGCGGTGCCGTCGGCGAGGTTCATGCCGATCCAGTCCCAGCCGACAGCGTCCTCGGCAAGCACGCTGCTCGACCATTCGTGGTCGAGCCAGCCGATCCCCGTCGCTTCTCGCACTGTGCCGTCCAGTCGCAGGCTGGCGCGTATCGCCAGCTGCGGCTGGCTGTAGTAGTAGCTGGCCTGCTGCGTCAGCGGTCCTTTCTGTGAGTAGCCGTCACGGCCCTGCAGCAGCAGGGGCTGCGTCGGGCGTGCGACCAGCGCAAGGTCGAATCCGCGCGCCGGGATGGAACCGCGGTACTCGCCGCTGGCACCCTCCCGTACGAAGGTCCAGCGATCCAGTCGCACGTCGGTATCGCTTGTGCCCGCATCGACCAGGCCAAAGCCGACGCGCTGCGCGCGCTCGTCATGCAGCAGGACCCCGCGCGTACGGTCGGCGATGGCGGCATGCGCAATGATCAGTTGCTGCGGTGAGAAGCGACTTTCGCTGGGCGCGACTGTGGTCCGCACGCGAAAGAACGTCAGCTGGAACCCGAGCGCCTCGCGCCCGGGCACGTCGAGGAAGCCGGTCAGGTACCACCACTCCGTGCGGTACTCCGGATGGGCCCCGTGGTCGCGCGGAAACACCAGCGGCCGCGGCGTCACCGACGCGTAGGTCACCTCCGCCCTCGCGCTTCGCGCGAGCGGCGCGGCGCCCGCCGCCAGCAACAACGCACGCCTGCTAATCCGCACGACCCGCCATCCGTTCCGCCGCTGCTCTAATTGCTGCCTTTGTATTCGCACGAAGCGCCGGGCCGCTCCCAAGCTTCGTGCGCACTTCCATCGCGCGAGGTGCACGTGCGACGCGCAGCGTCGCGTACACCGAGCGCGCCATCACCAATCTTCGCTCACCGCGCGCACGGCCTCGCCTGAGGCCGCGCGTCTTCCGGCGAGCAAGGCGGTCAGCGTCGCGGTCGCAAGCAGCGCGACGATGAGCAGTGCGATCAGGCTGACCGGGACATGGAGTTCCATCGTCCAGTGAAACGACTGCGGGTTGACCACACGAATCAGCACCAGCGCCACCGCGAATCCGACCGCAAGCCCGCTCGACGATGCCGAGCAACGTGACCAGCAGCCCCTCGATCGCGAACTGTCCGAGGATCTGCCCGCGCGTGACGCCGAGGTGGCGCAGCATGCCGAATTCCTTGCTGCGTGCCAGCGCCTGCGATGAGAACGTGGCGGCGATGCCGATCAGCCCGATGATGATGGCGGCCACTTCGAGCAGGTAGGTCACCGCGAAGCTGCGGTCGAAGATGTCGAGGCTCAGGCGCCGGATCTCCCCGGGCTGCAGGAACTCCGCCTGGTTGCCGATGTCGAGCCGGTCGCGCACGGCATCGATGACATCGTTGGGCCGCACGCCCGGCGCGAGCCACAGCGCGGCATCGGTCCGGACGGTATCGCCGGTGATGCGCAGGTAGTCGGATTCACGCAGCGCAATCGCCCCGGTCTGGCGCGCATAGTCGCGCCAGGTGCCGACGACCAGGAACTCGTGCTCGGCACCGGCCAAAGGTATGCGAAGGCGCTGGCCTGCCGCGACGCCGTACAGCTCGCTCAGCGGCTCGCTGATCCAGGCCGGTGGCGGATCTTCGGCGTTCCAGCCGATCACACGTCCGATCAAGGGCAGTGCCGGGCGGGATACATCAAGCGGGCGAATCAGCAGGGTCACCGGTGGCCGCGTCGGGTCGAGGATCACGCGAGCAAAGCGCGAGAACTCGGCGCGCTGTACGCCTGGAGCGGAGGCCAGGATCGTGCGGTCGCGTTCTGAGAAGTACGCGGTCGTTGTCGATTCGCCGCGGCTGCCGGCCCGCACGTAGAGGTCGGCCGGGAGCACCTGGCCGAGCCAGACATCGAGCGACTGACGGAAGCTGGTCACCATCGTTGCCATCGCCACCATCAGCGCAAAGCTCGCGACGATGCCGGCGAGCCCGATGGCTGCGCCGGCCGGTGCCTGAGCCAGGCGTGTGGTCGCGCCCAGCCACGGTACGCTGCGCGAGGCTCGGCTGGCATGGCCAAGGCGCTCGAAGAGTGCGTGCGCAACGCGCGGCTGAAGCATGATCGCGCCCACCAGCAGCAGGGCCACCGCGATGTAGCCAAAAATCGGCAGGTCGCCCACCGGCGGCAGCAGTGCGGCCCCCGCGCCGAGCGCAAGCACCAGACAGGCCGGCCACAGGGCGCCCGCGAGTGGTTTCAGTGCATCAAGTTCGGACCCGGCCTTCAGCGCTAGCGCCGGCTCCACGCGGGCGGCCTCGCGCGCCGGACCCCAGCCTCCGGCGATCGCCGCTACGACTCCGAGGACGAAGAAGGCAGCGGTCCAGCCGGGGCTGATCGAAAGGCGCGCCTGGGTGCCAGCGAAGAAGCCGCTGCCGAGATCCCCGCCCAGCGCGGCGAGTGCGACCGCGGCCAGCCCGAGTCCGAGCGCGATCCCGAGCGCCGAGCCGATCACCCCGGCAATGGCGGCTTCGCCGACCAGCCAGCGCTGCAGCTCGCCCGCCGTCAGCCCGCTGATGCGCAGGAACGCCAGCTCGGTGCGGCGCGCGACCACGGCCTGCGCCTGCAGCGAGAATACGAGGAACGCGCCGGTGAAGAGGGCGACCAGGGCCAGCACATTGAGATTGACCCGGTAGGCGCGCGACACATTGGAAACGCGCTGCGCCGCTTCGTCCGGCGTGCTGACCGTCACGCCGGGCGGCAGCAGCGCCGCGATTTTCTCGCGGGCCGCTGCAGGACTGGCGTTCGCTGCAACCTTGACGTCGATGCGATGCAGGCGTCCGACCTGCTTGAACCGCGTCTGCGCCGCGCCGATGTCCAGCACCGCCACTTCCTCGCCGACTCGTGCACGCGGCAGACGTCCCGCGATGCGCAGTTCGACGGCGTCCGGGCCGACCTGGAATTTGAGCGAGTCGCCCGGCACCACACGGAACCGCTCGAGCGCGCCGGGTGACAGGTACAGGCCATCGTCGAGCAGCGCAAACGTTCCACGGTCCTGCGCTTGCGGTTCGCCGATCAGGGCGGGCGAGAGTTGCGCCGCACGGAAGACATCGACACCAATGACCTTCAGGGTCGCGAGCCCCGCTGTCGAGCGCGGCATGCTCGGCACCGGCGCCTCGACCTCGACGATCGGGCTGGCCGTGTCGACCTCGGGCAGCGCCGCAATGCGCGCGTACAGCCGCTCGTCGAACCCGAGCCGTCCGCCGCTGACCGAGAAGTCCGCCTCTCCGAGCACATGGCGCACCGCGCCGGAGAACTCGTCGAGCGCGGAGGCGTTGATCAGGTTGATCGCATAGCCGAGCGCCACGCCAACCGCAATCGCGATGATCTGCACGATCGCCCGCAGCGGGTGGTGGCGCGCGTAGCCGCCGGAGAGGTGCGCGAGCAGCCACAGCATGCGGCCGAGTGTACCGAGGCGCCGGCGCGGAGCTCGAGGTCAGACGTGGATGCGCTTGCCGAACGCGAACTTGATGACTTCGTTGGCGATTACGTACGCGACCGTGATGCCCACCAGCAGCATCAGCACGCCCGGTCCGAGCGGGACGAAGTCGAACAGCGCCTGGGTGACCGGCAGGTACGGCAGCGCCAGGGCGGCCGCCGCCACCGCGGCGCTGGTCCACAGCAGCGCAGGCGCGGGCGCGCTGCGCCACAGCGGCCGCTGCGTCCGCACGACGAGCAGGATCGCAACCTCGGTCAACAGCGACTCGACGAACCACGCGGTGCGGAACTCCGCCGGCGAAACGTGCAGCACGCCGAGGAGGATCACAAAGGTGAGGACATCGAACACCGAACTGGCAAGCCCGAACACCAGCATGAAGTTGCGAATCGTCGCGACATCCCAGCGGCGCGGTCGCGCGATGGCCTCGGCGTCGACGCGATCGCTCGGAATCGCCATCGCCGGCAGATCGGAAAGAAAGTTGTTGAGCAGGATCTGCTTGGGCAGGAGCGGCAGGAACGGGATCACCAGCGACAGCGCCGCCATGCTGATCATGTTGCCGAAGTTCGCGCTGGTCGTCGTGAAGACGTACTTCAACGTGTTGGCAAACACGCGCCGCCCTTCGTCGATCGCGCGCGTCAGGACCGTCAGGTCGTGCTGCAGAAGGACGAAGTCGGCACTCTCGCGTGCGACGTCCACGGCAGTGTCCACCGAGATGCCGACATCGGCCGCGTGCAGCGCCGGGGCATCGTTGATGCCGTCACCGAGATAGCCAACCACGTGCCCCGCGTGGCGCAGCGCCCGGATGATGCGTTCCTTCTGGCCGGGGTCGACTTCCGCGAAGATGGCGGTGCGGTGGGCGACGTGCCAGAGCGCCTCGTCGTGCATCTCGCGCAGCTCGGCGCCGGTCAGGATGCGACCGGCCTTGAGCCCGACGGCCTGCGCCACATGCGCCGCCACGCGACGGCTGTCGCCGGTGATGATCTTTAGCGCGACGCCGCGCCGTTTCAGCTGCCTGATCGCCTCGGCGGCGTCGGGCTTCGGCGGGTCGAGGAACAGCAGGAAGCCTTCGAACACCATCGTCTGCTCGTCGTCTACCGCATAGCGTTCGCGTCGCTCGATGGTTCGAGTGGCGACCCCCAGCACGCGGAAGCCTTCGTCGGCCCAGGCGGCCGCGCGTTCGCGGAGCTGCTCATGTGCGGCCTCGCTCATCGGCGTGGCGGACGAACCTCGGCGCCGGCCGGTGCATGCAGCGAGCACCCCGTCGAGCGCGCCCTTCGTGATCAATGTGTCGTCGTTCTGCCCCGATTTCCGCACCGCAATCGTCAGCCGCTTGCGCACGAAGTCGTAAGGGATCTCCTCGCTCTTGGTCCAGTCGTCGAGCGCGAGCGCGGTGCTCGCGGCACTAATGGCTTCGTCGAGCGCATTGGGCAGGCCGGTCTGCAGCCGCGCGTTCAGTGCGGCCAGTTTCAGCACGTCGTCGGACGGTTGCCCCTCGGCGTCGGTGGCGCCGTCCAGCCGCACCACGCCGGCAGTGAGCGTCCCGGTCTTGTCGGTCGCTAGCACCGTCATCGCGCCGAAGTTCTCCATCGCCGCGAGGCGCCGCACGATGACGCCGGCGCTCGCCATGCGGCGCGCTCCACGTGACAGCGTCAGGCTCACCACAGCCGGCAGCAACTCCGGCGCAAGGCCGACGGCAAGCGCCACCGCGAACAGCAACGAGTCGGTGACCGGTCGGTCGGACGCGACGTTCGCGGCGAAGATCACGAGCACCAGCAGCGTCATCAGTTGCGTCAACAGATGTCCGAAGCGGCGCAGGCCGCGCTCGAAATCGGTTTCGGGCGCACGCTGCGCCAGGCGCGCGGCGATTTCGCCGAACTCGGTACGCAGGCCGGTCGCGGTGACGAGCACCTTCGCTGTACCGCTGCGCACGTTCGTGCCGAGGCAGACGTAATTGGAACGCTGCGCAAGGCCGGCCGCGGCGTCGGCGCGGCCCGGGGACTTCTCGACCGGGAACGACTCGCCGGTCAAGGTCGCCTCGTTGACGAAGAAGTCATCGGCCTCGAGCACCAGACCGTCGGCGGGCACCAGGCTGCCCGCTGTCAGCAGCACGATGTCTCCGGGCACGATTTCTCGCGCGTCCAGCTCGAGCATCGCGCCGTCGCGCAGCAGCCGCGCCCGCAGGCTGACGCGGGCGAGCAGTTTCTCCACGGCCCGCGAGGCCGTGTATTCCTGCGTGAAAGTGAGTGCAGCGCTGGCGACGATGATCGTCATCACGATCAGCGAGTCGAGCCAGTCGCGGTTGATCGCCGAGATCACCGCGGCGAACACGAGGATCAGAAGCAGCGGACTTTTGAACTGCGCCGCCAGCGTGGCGAGCGCGCCGGCACGGCTTGATCGGCCGATCTCGTTGGGACCGGTCGCCTGCAGACGGCGCTCGGCTTCCGCCGCGGCGAGCCCCTCGCGTCGACTCGCGAGCGCGGCCAGCACAGTGTCCGCGTCCTGCGCCCACGGCGTCATCGGCAGTGCAGTCGGGGCTTCCCGGGCCATGCCGCCAGCCTAGTCGCGTTGGCGCCCGTGGCTTGGCCGGGCGTCAAGCCGGGATCAAAGCGGCACCAGTTTCCCGTGGTCGAGTCGCAGCACGCGGTCGGCCGTGGCGGCCGCAGCTTCGGAATGCGTGACCAGCACACCGGCGGCGCGCCGACTGCGGACCTCGCGAGCGAGCAGATCCAGCACCACCGCCGCGGTGTCCGGATCCAGGTTGCCCGTCGGTTCGTCGGCCAGCACCAGCGCGGGGCGATGCACCAGCGCACGCGCCACGGCGACCCGTTGCAGTTCGCCGCCCGAGAGTTCGCGCGGCATGCTCGATTCGCGTCCGGCCAGTCCGACTTCGGCCAGCAGTTCTGCGGCGCGCTGCTCGCGTGATTCCGGCGGTTCGCCGAGCAGGACCAGAGGCAGCGCGACGTTCTGCACGACAGACAGATGGGGCAGGATATGGAACGCCTGGAACACGAAGCCGAGCTTGGTGCGGCGTGTCAGCGTGCGCGCGGTGTCGTCCTGCGCGGCGATGTCGGTGCCGTCGATCACCACGGAGCCGGCATCGGGTCGGTCCAGACCGGCGATCAGGTTGAGCAGCGTGGACTTGCCGGAGCCGGACTCGCCAACGATCGCGATGTATTCACCGCTGCCGGCCGTGAGCTGCAACTGGTTGAGGACGACGCGTTCGCGATAGCGCTTGGTCAGACCGATGATCTGCAGCATGTAGTTGATTCTACGGTGGGCACCTGCGCGCCTTGCCGTTGCGGCCAGGTGGCGGTGACTACAATCGGGGCCCGATTCGGTCACCGTGTGAGTCTCCATTGAGCGACGTCGTCAGCCTGGGTGCGATCCGCGCCGCCGCCGAGCGGCTGCGCGGTCACGTCGAGGAGACGCCGTGCGTGCATTCGCGGACGCTGTCACAGATCATCGGCGCCGAGGTCTATCTCAAGTTCGAGAACCTGCAGTTCACCGCCTCGTTCAAGGAACGCGGCGCGCTTAACAAGCTTTCTCTGTTGACTCCGCAGCAGCGGCAGAGTGGGGTGATTGCCGTCTCGGCGGGCAATCACGCTCAGGGCGTGGCCTATCACGCTGAGCGGCTCGGCATCCCGGCCGTTATCGTCATGCCGCGCTTCACGCCGATGGTGAAGGTGGAGCGCACGCGTGGCTTCGGCGCCGAGATCATCCTGACCGGCGATACCTTTGACGACGCCCGGCTGGAAGCGTCATTGCTGGCCGCGCGTCGCGGGCTGACGATGGTTCATCCCTACGACGATGCCGACGTCATGGCCGGGCAGGGCACGATCGCGATCGAGATGCTGAGGCAACAGCCGGAGCTCGACTGCCTCTGCGTGGCCATCGGCGGCGGCGGGCTCATTTCCGGCATCGCGACGGCCGCGCGGGCGCTGAAGCCCGGAATTTCGATCATCGGGGTACAGACCGACCAGTTCCCGTCGATGTACGCGGAATTCAAGGGTGTCGAGATGCCGACGGCCAACGCGACGCTGGCGGAAGGCATCGCGGTCAAGCTGCCCGGCGAGCTCACGCGCGCGATCGTCAAGAGACTCGTCGACGACATCGTGCTGGTGTCCGAAGGCGACATCGAGCAGGCCATCGTCATGCTGCTCGAAATCGAGAAGACGGTCGTCGAGGGTGCCGGGGCGACAGGCCTTGCCGCGCTGCTCCGCCATCGCGAACGCTTCGCCGGGCGCAAGGTCGGGCTGATCCTCTGCGGCGGCAATATCGATCCGATGGTCCTGGCGGACATCATCGAACGCGGCATGGTCCGCGCCGGCCGGCTTGCGCGCATCCGCGTGCATACACGCGACGTACCGGGTGAATTGGCCCGCGCCGCCACGCTCATCGGCCAGGCTGGCGCCAACATCGAGGAAGTCGAGCACCAACGGGCCTTCACGACGCTGCCGGTGCAGAACGCCGAGCTCGAGTTCGTGTTGCAGACGCGCGGGCCGGAGCACATCGAAGAAGTCCTGCGCACATTGCGGGATGCCGGCCTGTACGCCGAGACGCATCCCTACTGAAGCTGCCTGACGTTTGATCGCGCGCAAGCGCACTCGATGCGCGGTGCGCCACGTCGGTGCATGTCACGCATCCACGCTGTGCTCGTTGTCGAAGCAGCTTGTTCCAGATCATTGGCCACTTCGCACGCGTCGCTACCTTATCTTGCAGATCAGCGAAGAGGGAGGCGGCATGGTCGCAGCGCGAACCCCCAACGTACTTCATGCCGCGGAGCGACGCTCCGGCATCGGCAGTGTCGTGAAGCGCAAGGCGAAGTCGCGAACGCCCAACTGGTCCGCGAAACTGCGGCCTGAGCTCGAACCCGAAGTCGTTACCGACAAGCGCTTCGGCGATCGACTTCTGTTGCCGACGCCGCTGCTCGTGGCCGAAGAAATCACTCGCGTGCCGGCCGGCGCGACGCTCTCGGTCTCGCAGTTGCGCAGCCGGTTGGCCGAGCGTTTCGGGGCGGAGCGCACCTGTCCCCTGATGACCGGCATGTTCGTCAAGATCCTGGCGGGGGTCGTTGCCGAAGATCTCGCGCAGCGACGCCAGCCGCGCTGGCCGGTGTGGCGTCTGGTGAATGACAACGGCACGCTGAGCACGACGTGGCCGCTTGACGCGCTCTATCGCGCCACTCGGCTGCGCGAGGAGGGCGTGAAGCTGGGCCGCAGGGCGGGCGCCTGGCAGGTCCTTTCAACAGAAGCGGGCTGACACACCGAGAGTTATTCCCGGGCTCGTCTGACGGCGCCGCAAGGCGTCGTCGCTCGTAAACTGCGGCATGGATGTGTCGCAGGGTGTGCCTCGTATGCAGTTTTTCGATCGGCTGCCCGTCGCTGTCGACCCGGCGACGGAACTGCGTGCCGGGCTCGCCGCGAGCCCGGCCGTTGTCTCCCCGAAGTTCTTCTACGACGCCCTCGGCGCGCGTCTCTTCGAAGCGATCTGCGAGCTGCCCGAGTACAGCCTGCCGCGTGACGAGCAGGAGATCTTCGCGCATCGCACGCCGGAGATCGTCGCAGCAGTCGGCGAGGGCGCCACTTTGATCGACCTCGGTGCCGGCAATTGCGCCAAGGCCGAACGCCTCTTCGCAGCGCTGCGGCCGGCACAGTACGTCGCGGTCGACATCGCAGCCGCCTTTCTGCGGGAGCAGCTAGCGGCCGTGGCACGTCGCCATCCCGACATCGAGGTCGTTGGCGTGGCCGCCGATTTCACGCACCGGCTCGACCTGCCGGACGCGGTGCGTACGCAGCGCCGCGTGGCCTTTTATCCGGGGTCATCGATCGGCAACTTCCCCCCGGCCGAGGCGACCGCATTCCTTTCGCAGGTGCGCCGGATCGTCGTCGGTGGTTACCTGCTGTTGGGCGCGGATCTCGTGAAGTCGCCAGCATGAACTGGTCCGGGGCTACGACGACGCGTTGGGCGTGACCGCAGCGTTCAATCTGAATGTGCTCAACGTGGCGAACCGGCTTGCCGGGACGGACTTCAAGCTCAGCGCCTGGCGCCATGTGGCGTTGTTCAACGAGCCCGAAAGCCGCATCGAGATGCACCTTGAGGCGCGCCAAGCGCTGACAGTGACCTGGCCCGGGGCCGAACGCCGTTTCACCAAGGGCGAACGCATCCACACCGAGAACTCCTACAAGTACACGCTGCCCGGACTGACTGCGCTATTGCGCGCGGCTGGCTACACCTCGGTGCGTGCTTACACCGATCCGGCCGACCGTTTCACGCTGGCGCTGGCGCAGTAGGCGAGGCCGCTTCAATCTGTCAGCGGGCCAGCCGAACCGTTGCGTAGGCGTACGGATATTCGCCGCGGAACCAGTTGCGAAATGAAGCGCGCGCCAGGCGCCGCGCGGTGCGAGGTGAGCCACCCTTCATCACGAAGTGCTCGCCGTCGAAGAAGTTGGCCGAGTAGCCGGGGTAGTACGCCCTCGGCGCGAAGCCATCAAAGCCGGCAAAGCGAGTCGCAGTCCACTCCCAGCCGTTGCCCAGCATCTGCTCTACACCTTCAGGGGTTGCGCTGGACGGATTGGCGCTCACAGGCTCCGGGTCCCAACCCACGAAGTCGAGGTTCGCGCGCGACGCGTCGGGCTCGCTGTCGCCCCACGGATAACGGCGCTGCCCGTCGCCGTATGCGGCGCGTTGCCACTCCGCCTCGGTCGGCAGGCGTGCGCCGGCCCAGGTTGCATAGGCGGTCGCCTGCTGATGTGTCAGGTACACCGGCGCGTCCAGCGGCAGTGGCACTGTGCCGAACATCTGGCGCAGCCACCATGCGCCGTCGCGCTGCGCCCAGAAGTGAGGCACCGGCCCGCCCGCCGCGACGAAGCGCAGGTACTCGCGATGAGTCAGTTTGTGACGTGCGATCTCGAAGCCGTCGACCTGGACGATGTGCCGGGGAAACTCGTTGTCCCAGCCGAAGCTGCCCGCGGCCTGTCCGAGTACGGCCGAACCCGCGGCAATCGGGACCCAAGGGTCGCCGCGGCGTTCGGTCTCCGGGACGCGATCGCGCAGCCCTGCTGCCGGCGCGCGCTTCCGGCTCGGCGGCATTTCATGCAGCAGGTAGCAGAGCGTCTCGGCGTGCATCCAGCGGTGCTCGAGCGCAGTCAGCACGCGTTCGTACGGCAGTTCGTCCCAGACCTCATCGAGAAGGGCGCGCGTGCGGGCGACATAGGCGAGCACCTCGTCGAGCTCTGGCCAGTCGGAAGGCTGGTCCGCCGGCGCCTGTCCCGGGGCCGGGTCGATGCCTGCCTCGAACAGCCGATCGAACGACGGCTGAAACGACGGCAGGTCGAGCACGCCGCGACCAAGCTGGTTCCAGTCGAAGGCGTCGAAGTGCCCGACGTAGAAGACCAGCCGATGCCGGTCAGGAATCGGCCGCTCATAGAGGGATGGGCGAGCGACCAGCCTGAACAGCGCATCCGTGTGCGCCCTGGCGCTGGCGACCTCCCGATGCAGCCGGGCCGCCGTCCTTTCCTGGGTCAGTGCATCCATTTCGCCTCACCATACCCCGCGCGGTTGTCAGGGCCAACCGCGCTTCCGTAGGACCCCGCCGGCAAATGCCGCGCCTAAGGCTTGAACTGTGCCCCAAACGGCCTAGCGCTCTCAACCTGCGCCGCAGCGCTCCGAAAACATGAGGAGAGCCCCCGCCGCGAGGCAGGAACACATGAAAACCGTCAACCCTGGAAATAAGCGAGACGACCGACGAGCGACTCACGGCACTGGCGCAGCGCTGCGATGCCACGCCAGGCCAGTTCGTCGACCTCCTGTGTGCCTCGCTGGACCGCGAAACGCTGGAACGCATCATCCAGCGCGCAATCCGCGACGATTCCGTCACCTCCGAGCCGGGCGTTGCCCGGATTCCGGAGCGGCTCCCGCGACGGTAAACGCGGGGACCTCGGGCGAACGGGCGCCCGAACCGATTCACATCACGATGAAAGTCCGCGGCGCCAGTCCGGGCCGCGGCCAGGCGGCGCGCTAGCGGCGCATCTCGAAGAGCGTCGTCTCCGGGTCCGTGCCCTTGAGGGCTTCGGCGATCTGCTTGCGCGCCTTGATGAACGGCGAGTTCTTCGCCTCGACCGCCAGGAATTCATCGAGGTCGCCATGCTCACGCTGCAGCCGCGGCACGAGTTCGAGAAAGATGTCCGTCAGTTCCGGGTCGAACTGCTTGCCCTTGAGCGATGCGATCTCGGCCAGTGCATCGGAAACCTTCCACGCTTCCTTGTATGGCCGCTTGTGCGTCAGCGCATCGAACACGTCGGCGAGCGCACTGACGCGCGCCGCGATCGGAATCGCCGTGCCGGCGAGCTTGGTCGGGTAACCGTTGCCGTCCCAGCGCTCGTGGTGATGGCGCGCGATTTCCTCGGCGATGTGCATCTGCGGAATATTCGATTTCGCCAGGATGTCCGCGCCTGCCGTCGTGTGGGTCTGCATGATCTCGCGCTCACCCGGCGTGAGCTTGCCCGGCTTGAGCAGGATCGCGTCCGGCACCACCAGCTTGCCGATGTCGTGCAGGCGCGCCGCAAGGTCGATCAGGAAGCAGACGTCCTCTTCCAGGCCGATCTCCTTGCCGAGGATCGACGCGAGACGTCCGACGCGGTAGCAGTGCTCGCCGGTCGTGTCGTCGTGCAACTCCGCCGCGACCGACTGCTGCTCCAGCAGCAGGATGCGGTTGCGCATCAGCTCGCGTTCGCCGAGCTGGATGCGCAGCTTGCCGCGCTGGTTTGCCATCACAACATCTATGGATCCCGGCGAGAACGCGGATTGTTCGACCTGTTTTATGTATTGCTTGTGATGCATCAGAACCTGCGCGGCCTTCGCCTCGCGGTTCAGTGCGAGCAGTTCGTGCAGGTACACGAGCGCAACGTCGGGTTGTCCGGCAACCTCGTACCCGGCGATGCAGACCGACAACGCATCACGAACCTCGGACCGAACCGAATTGCGCGCGTGTTCAAGTGATCGCTTAAGCCGGGTCAGCCCGATGTCAGCTCGGTTGGAGTGGACATCCACAAGTCCGCTCGTTATGGCGGCGAAGTATTCAGCCCGTGCGGTCGGCGCTTTCTCCGCATACATTCGCGCGGTGTCGCAGTGCTCCCGGGCATGTCCGACCTCACCAATCTCGAGGAGCAGCCGTGCGTAGTTCGACTCTGCGTTGGTTCGATCAAGACAGTCCGAAGCGTTCTCCGGCTGAGCGTTCAGTTCGATGGCTCGCCGAACTGCCCTGATCCCCGTCCGCACATCGTGCAAGTGCAGCGCGCAGATCGCCACATTGCTCTGTGCCTGGTGTTCGACGGTCGCGTGGATTAGCGATTTGGTTCCGAGCGTGGCAGCACGCTCAAAGCACTTGAGTGCATCGGCGTATTGGGCAGAATTCATCAGCGCGATGCCCAAATTGTTCCAGACCGGCGCTTCTTGCTCCTCCTCCCCCAACTCTCTCGCAACCGTCAGCGCTTCTGAGTAGGCTTCGGTCGCCCCTGGTAGGTTTCCCGTCTCCATCTGCATCACGCCAGCGAATGTGAGGGCCTTTCTGAGCAGCCTCCTCTCGCCTAGCTGCCGTGCAAACTGTTCGGCCTGCGTTGTCGGCAAAAGTGCGGTGCCTGCTTGATTGGAGAGGTAAAAGTAGTGAGCGACGGTTAGTAAGCACTCCACGAGTTGCGTGCTTGCCTCTTCAACGGGCGTGTCCGCCAGTGCCTCGAGAGCATTGTGGAACGCCGGCACAGCTTCCGGCGAGGGCGCAGCTAGAAGTTGCCGAAGCTGACCAAGTAACGCTGCGGCATCGACCGATGCGTTAAGAGCCCTTGAGGTCGTCGCGGCTTGTGTCATTTGCGGTGTGGGGTCCCGGCAAGCAAACGCACCCCTAACGGCGTAAAAGGCTTGCCTTTTTTCAGAAGTGCTGTTTACATTGCACCTACTTCGTTTATCGGCCGATATTCGAGGTACTTGAATTCCAATTCGATCGAATGTGACTTTTTCGGAAGAGGGGAAGGCCATGGACCAAGTAATCGAGCAAGTCATTGAGAAACAAGAAGAAGTTGTCGAGCTTTCTCTCGCCGAATTGGCCCAGGTTGGCGGCGGCGCTTCAGCTTCATTGTTCTAAGCCACGTAACCCCGATATCAAAAAAGGGCGCTTTGGCGCCCTTTTTGTTTGCCTGCAGAATTTGCACGCAGGCCGCAATGAGGCAGGGCTTCACTAAGCTGGTCGAACTGCCATGTTCGGCTAACGATCCTGTTCTGAAACCCGTCCCGGCGTGCTGGCGTTTGCGCCGGCCAGCCATTCCGCCGCCATGTCCAGACTTTTCGTTCTTGCATTCGCGCTGATTGTCTGCGTCGCTTCCCACGCCAGTCCCGTCGCAACCAAGGAACACCGCGTCCGCATCGCTACGGTGACCGAGGGGCTCGACCACCCCTGGGGCCTGGCCTTCCTGCCCGACGGCCGCATTCTGGTTACCGAGCGAACGGGGCGGCTGCGGGTGGTCGGCAAGGACGGCAAGCTGGATCCGGTACCGGTGGCGGGGCTGCCGAGGGTTGATCCGCAGGGACAGGGTGGGCTGCTGGACGTGGTGTTGCATCCTCAATACAGCGCCAACGGCTGGGTCTACTGGTCCTATGCGCAAAGGGATGCCTCGGGCAACAACGGCACCGAGGTTGCCCGTGGCAAGCTGGCCGGCGGGCCCGGGGCCTGGCGAATGGAGTCCGTCGAGGTGCTGTTTCGCATGGCGCCCAAGAGCAGCGCGGGGCTGCACTTCGGCTCGCGCATCGTCTTCGACCGGGCGGGCCTGATGTACGTGACGTTGGGCGAACGGGGCGACAAGGACCGGGCGCAGAAGCTTGACGACCACGGCGGCAAGATCGTGCGCCTCACCGACGACGGCAAACCGGCACCCGGCAATCCGTTTTCCGGCGATCCCAAGGCGAAGCCGGAGATCTATTCATTGGGCCACCGCAATGTCCAGGGCGCGGCGATCCATCCGCAGACCGGCGTGCTGTGGGCCAGCGAACACGGCCCTCAGGGCGGTGACGAGCTCAACGTCGTCAAGGCCGGCGTCAACTACGGCTGGCCGGTGATCACCTACGGCGTGAACTACATGACCGGCACGAAGATCGGCGAAGGCACCGAGAAGCCCGGCATGGCCCAGCCGGTGAAGTACTGGACGCCGTCACCGGCGCTCTCGGGCCTGGCGTTCTACGAGGGCGACAAGTTTCCGAAGTGGCGCGGCGACATCCTGATCGGGACCATGAAGGCTGACGCGCTGATCCGCGTTCGGCTCGACGGCGAGCGGTTTGTCGAGGACGAGTTCCTGCTAAAGGGCGAACTGCCGCGTGTGCGCACGGTGCGAGTCGGGCCGGACGGCTTCGTTTATCTGCTCACAGACGTCGCAAACGGCGCGATCCTGCGGCTGGAACCGGCGGACTGAGGGAACCTCCCGGGCACCGCGCTGAGGGGAATCCCTGCGCCCAGCCCCGCCCAGCCGGCGCGGCGCGAATTCCGCAATCAGCCCTCGACGGTGATGCCGTGGCCGGCGGCGAGTTCGCCGATGACCGCCGCCTGCACGAAGCCGTCGGCGCGAAAGATCTCCAGCACGCCACCGATTGCAGCGGGCGCGCACGCCACCAGAAGCCCGCCGCTGGTCTGCGGATCGGTCAGCAGCGCCTTCATCGTTTCATCGATGTTGTTCAGCGTGATGTGCTGTCCGTAGCCGGCCCAGTTGCGGCCGGAGGCGCCGGTGACATAGCCCTGCTGCGCCAGTTCACGCACACCGGGCAGCCACGGTATGTCCTGCACTCGCACCCGCGCCGAAAGCTGACTGCCGAGCGCGATCTCGTTCAAGTGGCCCAACAGGCCGAAGCCCGTCACGTCGGTCAGCGCGTGCACTTCGGCCAGCTCAGAGAGGATGCGGCCCGGCGTGTTCAGCTTCGTGGTGCTGGCGATCATCTGTCCGTAGAGCTCGGCACTCAGCGCGTCCTTCTTGAGCGCCGCGGAGTAGACGCCTACGCCCAGCGGCTTGCCCAGCACCAGCGCGTCACCGGCCTTAGCACCGGAGTTGCGCTTGACCCGGCTCGGATGCACGAGGCCCAAGACAACGAGTCCGTAGATCGGTTCGACCGAGTCGATCGTGTGGCCACCTGCGATCGGGATGCCGGCGGCGGTGCAGACCGACTCGCCGCCCTCGACAATGCGGCGGATCACCTCGATCGGCAGCTTGTTGATCGGCATGCCGAGCAGCGCCAGCGCCATGATCGGCGTGCCGCCCATCGCGTAGACATCGGAGATCGCGTTGGTCGCCGCGATGCGGCCGAAGTCGTACGGGTCGTCGACGATCGGCATGAAGAAGTCGGTCGTCGCGATCAGCGCCTGCTCGTCATTGAGCTGATAGATCGCAGCGTCATCGGACGTCTCGATGCCGACCAGCAATTGCGGCGGCACGATGCCCTTGGCGCCCTTGAGGATCTCGCCGAGCACGCCGGGGGCGATCTTGCAGCCGCAGCCGCCGCCGTGGGCAAAGGAAGTGAGCTTGATCGGAAGTTCGTTGGGTGCGTTCATCCTCAGGCCGCGTGTTGGTGTGTCACGGCCTGATTATGGAGGAGCCCGCGCACCAGATCGCGCACGGCGGCGCGCTCGACCTTCGGATCGAAGAGCCACGCGCGGGCACGGCACGCCGATGCCAGGCGGCGCAGGAAGGCACGGTCCGTCGAGGCGCGTTCGACCAGCTTGGTCGCTGCGCGAACCGCGCCGACCGGAAAGATGCCCGGATAGTCGCGTCCAACCATCCCCAGATTGCCGTCCGCGTCCGAGACGATCACTGGAGTGCCGCTGCGTATCGCTTCGAGCACGACTTGCGCTCCGCCCTCGATCCGGGACGGATGAAACAGCAGCGCGGCATGGCGCATCAGCTGGCGTGCCCGTGCACGAGGCAGTTCGCCAAGCCACTGATAGTTCGGCGTCCGGGCCTCGGTCCGGTGGGCCGCCGCGGCATAGCGGACGTCGAGTGCGGCCCCGGCGTGCAGCACGCGCAC
The DNA here is from genome assembly GCA_963791235.1 of uncultured beta proteobacterium. GTDB lineage: Bacteria > Pseudomonadota > Gammaproteobacteria > Burkholderiales > Burkholderiaceae_F > JALORV01. The sequence goes on from CAWBRW010000029.1 coordinate 1,232,817, forward strand.
GCGGGAGTCGGCGGGCAGGGAAAGCGCCATGTGCATCGCCGCCAGCGGATCCTTCTCCTCGCGCAGATGGCCAACGACCGCGATGTCGAAGGTGGTGCGACGGCGCGCTCCGCGTGTCAGCCTCCGCGCCGACTGGAAAATCACCGTGCACTTGCTGCGGTAACGCGCCGGCAGCGCCTGGACGCCGAGTTCCTGCAGGACGACGAGGCGATCGGCCAGGTCGAGCGAACGTTCTGCCGCGAGGCTGTGGGGCAAGTCCCGGTACAGGTCCGTGCCGGTGAGTACCACTCCGAGCGCACCCTCGGGGTGTTCACTGCGGAAGACGTCGATGGAGTCCGCCGATTTCCGCGCGTGCAGCGCGATCATCACGTCGCAGGGCTTGCCATCCCAGGTCTGCAGCACGCGGACCTTATGGTCGGGCCGCAGGAAACGGGCCCAGCGCGCGGCCGTGTGCCAGTTGCCGGTGTTCGCTTCGCGCGAGGCCGGCGTGATGATGCAGACAACGGGTCGGGCGGTCTTCAACGCGGTGGGTTCAGGTGGCGTGCGTACGAGCCGAGCGCTTGCGCCGGAGCCAGTCGAGTATAGGTAGAGGGGCATCCGGCTGGGACCTATCCGATCGGTCGATATGCGGCAGGGAGGTCGGCACGCCGCGCAGACCGGATGCCCGCAGGCCGGTTTTGCGGAGCCACCGTCTTGCGGAATACTTGCGCGCCATGCGCATTCCAAACCTGCCTCTTGCCCGTGCCCTTCCTTGGCTCATCGCGCTGGCGATGATGTCCGTCGCCTCTTCGCTGGGTGCTCAAGGGCCGGTCACGAATGGACTGGCCGGCAGCTACGTGGAGGCGCAGGAGCTGGGTCGGCGGGACGAGGCCGACGAAGCGACGCGCGATTACCACCGCACCGTCTTGCTGCCACAGTTCAGCCAGATCTATCGCGCCCACTTGCGCGAGTGCACGGCCAGCGTGCCGCAGCCAGAATCGACACCGTTCTCGTTCGTTGCCGCGCTCGGCGCGGACGGGCGGGTGCTGCGTGTCTGGAGCGATCGCAGCACCAACGTCTACCAGTGCGTGCGCGGGCGGCTGCTTTTCGACCGCTTTCCCGCGCCACCGCGTGCGCCCTTCTATCTGTACATTCACATGCGCTTCGTGAACCCGCCACCGTCCGAGGCACCCGAGCCCCGCTGACGCCATGCGCCGAATTGTCCTGACGCTACTGACCCCTTGGCTGACAGCCTGCGGTGGCAGTGAAACTGCGCCGGCGCTTCCCGCGACTCCGGCGATTCCCATTGACATCGTCGCCGCCGGAGATATCGCGGACTGCGGCTCCGACGGCCAGATGTTTCCGGACGCCGCGCGCACCGCAAGGCTGATCGCGCCGTCGGACGTCGTCGTGCTGACGCTGGGCGACAACACCTATCCCATCGGTGCGCCGGCGGAGTTCACGGACTGCTTCCAGCCGACGTGGGGCCGTTCCAGGGAACGACTCCGGCCCAGCCCCGGCAATCACGACTACATAACGATGGACGCCGACGGCTATTTTGGATACTTCGGTGCTGCTGCAGGGCCTGACCGGCGCGGCTACTACAGCTTCGAGATCGGCGCCTGGCATGTCATTTCGCTGAACAGCAATGTCGACGCAGGCGTCGGGTCGGCGCAGTACGCGTGGCTGCAGTCGGACCTGGCCGCATCGAAGGCGCTTTGCACGCTCGCCTACTGGCATCACCCGGTATTCAGCTCGGGCCCGCACGGCAACAACCCGCGCATGGCCGACATCTACCGGCTGCTGCACGCGGCGGGTGCTGAGCTCGTGCTGGTGGGACACGACCACGTTTACGAGCGCTTTGCGCCGCAGAATGCAGACGGGCAGGTCGACCCGGTGCGCGGCGTTCGCAGCTTCACCGTCGGCACGGGTGGCGCACGACTGTACTCGTGGAGCACGATCCGAACGAACAGCGAGTTCCGGGACAACTCAAGCCACGGCGTGCTGCGCCTGACCTTGGCCGAGGGGGGCTACCGCTGGGTTTTTGTTCCGGTGAGCGGGGACGCGCGCGACGAAGGCTCGGCACAGTGCCAGCGCTGAGCGGGCGTCGCTGCGGCCGCTGTGGCGGACGATTCTGGCGGATGTCGGTGCGGCGGCCAGCGCCCTGAAAACCGGCTTACGGCATCTGGATCTTGCCGCCGCCGCCGAGGCCGCCGGGCGGGAATCCCGCACCGCCCTGGCCGGGCAGCACGAGCGACGACGCGGCCTGACGCCGCATGTCCTGCAGTTCCCTGACCGTGCGTTCGATCGCGATCTTCGCTGCGCCGGCATAGCCTTCGACCGCTTCGGCCAGCGTCTTGGCTTCGATATCGAAGCTGATCGGCAGCGGCCCCATCTGCGTCATGATCTGTGCCTCGCCGGTGTAGACGACCGGCCGCGTACCGTCGGCGGCACCCATTGTCGTGACCGGTACCATCGCGCGGATCGTGCCGACCTTGCGGTCGGTGTAAATCTCTTCGCGGTACAGCGTCGAAGCATCCATCTTGATGTCGAGGTCGGTGGCAGTGGCCATGTGATTCTCCAGCATGTGGTGCAGGCGACAGGATCGCGCTTGCACGGCCGGGACGGACGGCAACCCGGCGGCCGCCGAGTATAGGGGAGGGGCACGACGCGGGCGCCGCTGACCCGGATCAAGGGCGCTGTTGAAGCGACCGGCTAGCCTGCCGGATTCGCTCATCGGGAGCCAGTGTGCACCGACTACAGGAACTCGGCCTGCGACCGCTGCGGCTACGGCAGCGGGAACTGCTGCCCATCGTGCAGGGCGGCATGGGCGTCGGCGTTTCGGCGCACCGCCTGGCCTCGGCAGTGGCGCGCGAGAATGCACTCGGAACGATCGCTTCGGTGGATCTGCGTCATCACCATCCTGACTTGATGGCGCAATGCAAGGATGTCCGCGACCGCACCGTCCTCGATCGGTTGAACCTGATCGCCCTAGACCGCGAAATCCGCCTCGCGCGCGAACAGTCGGAGGCGCGTGGGGCGATCGCCGTCAACGTGATGAAGGCGGTAGATCAGCACGCGGCACTGGTGCGGCAATCGTGCGAGTCGGGGGCCGATGCGATTGTCATGGGCGCCGGATTGCCGCTCGACCTGCCGGACATGTGCGCGGACTTCCCGGATGTGGCGCTGATTCCGATCCTCTCGGATGGGCGCGGTGTCGCGATCGTGGTGCGACGCTGGCTGCGGAAGAAGCGCATGCCGGACGCGATCGTCATCGAGCACCCGCGCTATGCGGGAGGCCATCTTGGTGCGACGCGCATCGAGGATCTCAATGATCCGCGCTTCGATTTCGATCGCGTAATCGACGAGGTGATGCTGGCATTCCGTGAGCACCAGATCGAGAGTGAGAAGATCCCGCTGATTGCGGCCGGCGGCATCAACTCGCCGGCGAAACTGCGCGAAGTCCTCGCGCTCGGCTACTCGGCGGTGCAGGTCGGAACCGCGTTTGCCGTGACGGAAGAAGGCGACGCCCATCCGAACTTCAAGAAGGTGCTGGCGGGCGCGCAGCCCAGCGATATCGTTGAATTCATCAGCGTTGCAGGTCTTCCGGCGCGTGCGGTCCGGACTGTGTGGCTGGACCGCTACCTGCGGCGCGAATCCGTGCTGCAACAGGAAGCCGCCGACTGGGCGGCGAAGAAGCTGCCGCTGGACCCCGTGGAGCGGTGCAGCGGCGCACTGCAGTGCCTGACTACCTGCGGATTGCGCGATGGCATCGCGAAGATCGGCCAGTTCTGCATCGACACGCAGCTCGCGGCGGCACTGCGCGGAGAACTGGCGCGGGGGCTCTTCTTCCGCGGTGCGGCGTCAGTGCCGTTCGGGACCGCGATCCGCCCGGTGCACGAACTGATCGACTATCTGCTGACCGGTCGCATGCCGGCGGATCTCGCCGCTGACTGAGCAGCGCGGCGCTATTCGAGGCCGATGGGGATGCCCATTACGGCGTTGAAGCCGCCGTCGACGTGCGTGATCTCCGCGGTGATGCCGGCAGCCAGGTCCGACAGCAGGAACGCCGCGACGTTGCCGACATCCTCGATCGTCACATTGCGTCGCATTGGCGCGGTGCTCTCGACAATCGAAAAGATTTTCGAGAAGCCCTTGATGCCTGCGGCCGCAAGCGTCTTGATCGGGCCGGCGGAAATGCCGTTCACGCGAATGCCGCGTGGGCCGAGGCTGGCCGCGAGATAGCGGACGCTGGCCTCGAGGCTCGCCTTGGCCAGGCCCATCGTGTTGTAGCTCGGCACCGCGCGCTCCGCGCCGAGATAGGTGAGGGTGAGCAACGACGCGTTGCGGCCCTCCATCAATGGCAGCGCGGCCTTCGCCAGCGCAGGAAAACTGTACGAGGAGATATCGTGTGCGATGCGAAAGCCCTCGCGCGACAGCCCATCGACAAAGTCGCCGGCGATCGCTTCGCGCGGGGCGAACCCGATCGAGTGAACCAGGCCGTCAAGCGCGGGCCAGCGCTGCTTCAGGGCATCGAAGGTCGCGATGATCTGCGCATCGTCAGCGACGTCCATGTCGAATACCAGGTCGGAGCCGAACTCGGACGCGATCTCGGTGATCCGCTCCTTGAACCGGTCGCCCACGTAGGTGAACGCGAGTTCCGCGCCTTCACGCTTGCACGCCTGCGCGATTCCGTAAGCAATCGAACGGTTCGAGAGAACGCCGGTGATGAGCAGTCGCTTGCCGGAGAGAAATCCCATGGTTTTCTTCGCGAAGGTGTGCCGGGGAAACGGGCGCGCAGTATAGGCGCTGCCACCCGACGCGCCGGTTCGCCCAAGCTACCGAGTGGCGGCGACGACCTTGCCGTTGCCGTTCCCGGCGCGCGACGCGGGCTTGACTGCCGCCTTGGCGGTGGGCTTGGCCGGCGCGGGCTTGCGCTGTGCGGCCTGCTGCGGGGTCGGCTGCTTGTTCTTCGCACCTTTGGCTGCAACTCGAGTCCGCGCCGCCGGAATCGTCAGTTCCAGCCGCTGGCCGGCGAAGAGCGATGGCGACGTCAGGTGGTTCCAGACGATTACGTCCTTCTCGCTGACGTTGTAGCGCCGCGTGACCGAATGCAGCGTGTCGCCCCGGCGCACGCGGTAAGTGACCTTGCGCAGGTTCGAGTACTCGGGCACAAGTGCGAAACGGGCGTCCAGGCTGTCCGCCGGAATGTCGCTCTCCATCGTTTCGTCACGCGGGATCAGGATCGTCGAGCCGGCACTGATGATGTAGCGCGGCGGGATGCGGTTCGCCTCGCGCAGCTTTTCCTCGCTGATCCCCACGCGTCGTGCCACGGCGGCCAGCGTGTCCGCCGGCGTCATCTTGTAGACCGTCCAGCTCGCCAGCGGCTGACCCGTCGCATCCCACGCCGCAAGGTTGGCGTGGAACCGATCGACGCTCTTCGCAGGCAGCAGCAGCTTGGCGCCACCGGCTCCGACGATGACCGGTCGGTTGAATGACGGGTTCAATGCGCGGAAATCGTCGACTTCCATTTCCGCGAGCCGGGCCGCCGTGTGCACGTCGATGTCGCGCGTCTTGTGGACGGCGACGAAATACGGTGTGTCGTCGATCTTGGGCAGCGCGACGCCGAACTTTCCGGGATCGGAAACGATGTTCTTGATCGCCTGCAGCTTCGGCACGTAGTACTGCGTTTCATTCGGCATCCTGAGATCGGTGTAGCCGGCCGGCTTGCGCGCCCGCTGGTTCTTCGCGATGGCCCGCGCCACTGCGCCTTCACCCCAGTTGTAGGCCGCGAGCGCCAGGTGCCAGTCACCGAACTGGTCGTACAGCTTCTGCAGGTAGTCGAGTGCGGCACGGGTCGACTCGACGACGTCACGTCGCTCGTCGAGCCACATGTTCTGCTCCAGCTCGTAGTCTTTCCCAGTCGAGGGGATGAACTGCCAGAGGCCTGCTGCCTTCGCCGACGAAACAGCCTCGGGGACGAACGCCGACTCGACGAAGGGGAGCAACGCGAGCTCGGTCGGCATGTCGCGCCGCTCGATCTCCTCGACGATGTGATACAGGTAGCGGCTCGACCGTTGCGCCATGCGATCGAAGTAATCGGGCTGGCTTGCGTACCAGAGGGTGCGGTTTTCGGCCAGTTTTGTTTCGAGGTCCGGAATGCGAAAGCCGCGCCGTATACGCACCCACAGGTCGCCCGGGGGCGGCGCGGGCGGGACCACAACCCGTTGCGCGGCCGGCTTCCCGCCCACGCGCGGCCGCGCGCCCGATTCCCGTTCCTCGTATGGCCATTCGGAAGTGACATCGGGCAGTGTTTCAAGCAATTCGCCCAGCGGATCGCGCGACGGCGCTGCCGAAGGGGCGACCGTTGCGGCTGTCGGGGCCGCGGGTGCGGCCTCCGCCTGCGGCTCGGTTGCAGCCGAAACGCTGGCGAACGCGAATACGCAGAAAGCCGCGCAGGCGGACGCGAAGTTTGCGGAGCGCATCGGCGGAATTTACAGAAGTATCACGGCCCTGTGGAGCAGACGATGGCCTAGCGTATCGACATCAAGCGAAGCCATTCTTCCACTTCCTGAGCGCGGCAAACGTTGTAACGGCCTCAGTTTCAGCACCCTTTTCCCGGCGCGCTGCGGCATCCCGTATCGCCGGCACATCACAACGCATGAAGGGATTCGTCGCGAGTTCGAGGCCGATCGTCGAAGGCAGCGTCGGCTCGCCGCGGCGCCGGGTCGCCGCGGCTGCGGCGGCGCGCTCCTGCAAGTCGATATTGCCGGGCTCGACGGCCAGCGCGAAACGGATGTTCGCCAGCGTGTACTCGTGCGCACAGTAGACGCGTGTGGCGGCTGGGAGCGCCGCGAGTCGATCGAGCGAATCCAGCATCTGTGGGGGCGTGCCTTCGAACAGGCGTCCACAGCCGCAGGCAAACAGCGTATCGCCGCAGAAGACGGCGGGCGGATCGAGCGCGTCGGTGAAATACGCAATGTGGCCGGCCGTATGGCCGGGCACGTCGAGGACCGTAAACGGAGTGCCGAGCACCGCCAACTGATCCCCGCCGCCGAGGCGTACGTCGACGCCGTCGATGTCCTCATTGCGCGGGCCGTAGACCGTGGCGCCGGTGGCGCGCAGCGCCATGACACCGCCGACATGGTCGCCATGGTGATGGGTGACTAGAATCGCGGCGAGCTTGAGGTGGCGCTCCGCCAGCGCCCGCTGTACCGGTACCGGATCGCCCGGGTCGACAATCGCGGCCTGCCCGTCGCGACTGAGCAGCCACAGATAGTTGTCGCTGAAAGCGGGCAGCGGCGTGATGGCGAGATCTGCAATACGCGACATGGCAAACACCAGATGAATTCCAGCGATTCGATTGTGAGGCTTTCCGAGTTCCTCTGCTCACCGGCGGGCCGCTATGTGCTCGACTGGGAACAGATGCAGATCGATGCGGCGGTGGCCGACGTCTTCGGCTATCACGCGCTGCAGCTCGGCCTTCCGGAGATCGATGCGCTGCGCGAAAACCGCATGCCGCTGCGCTTCTGCGCCGCGGACCGACAGCTCGCGTTCGAGGTTCCCGATGCGGAGGAAGTGGGTTATCGACGCCGTGTCGCGATCATCAACCGCTACGAGGAACTGCCGTTCGCGACGCATTCGATCGACCTTGTCGTGATGCCACACATCCTCGAGTTCGCGCACGATCCGCACCAGGTGCTGCGCGAAGTCGAACGCGTGCTGGTTCCGGAGGGACACGTCGTCATCACGGGGTTCAACCCGGCGAGCCTGTGGGGCGCACGGCAATTCACTTCGCGGCTCGGTGCGACACCGTTCCTGCCGCGCGAGGGACACTTCATTTCGCTCTCACGGGTGAAGGACTGGCTGAAGCTTCTGTCCTTCGAGTTCGCCCGCGGCCGCTTCGGGTGCTATGCCCCTTCGGTGCGGACCACGACATGGCTCCACCGCTGGCGCTTCATGGAGAAGGCTGGCGACCGCTGGTGGCCGATGTTCGGCGCGGTCTACCTGCTGACCGCGGTCAAGCGCGTGCGCGGCATGCGCCTGATCGGAGCGGTATGGAAGCGCAACGAGGATCGTGCCCGCCAACTGTCTCCAGTGGGTACGACCCGAATCGCGCTGCCGACGGGCGATGCACAGTCCGCCATCGTGCTCGGCGAAGAAACAGCGGCCAATGAACCGCGAACCTGGGTTCGCCGCGGATGAGGCATGCACGCAGCGTGCCGCTCGCGGCGCGGAAAGACGGCGAGGAGGACAGCGTCGAGATCTGGACTGACGGCGCGTGCAAGGGCAACCCGGGACCGGGCGGCTGGGGCGCGCTGCTGAAGTACGGAGACCACGAGCGCGAGCTCTTCGGCGGTGAAGCGCCGACGACCAACAATCGCATGGAGCTCACCGCGGTGATCGAGGCGCTCGGCTCGCTCAAGCGCCGCTGTCGCGTGGTGGTGCATACCGATTCGCAGTACGTGCAGCTTGGCATCACCGAGTGGCTGCCGAACTGGATACGGCGTGGGTGGAAGACGGCGGACAAGAAGCCGGTGAAGAACGCGGACCTGTGGCAGCGATTGCAGGCGGCCGCCGCGCGCCATGACATCGAGTGGCGTTGGGTCAGGGGCCATGCCGGAGACGCGGGCAACGAGCGCGCCGACGAACTGGCGAACCGCGGCGTCGAATCGGTGTCTCACTCCGCCGAGTGAGCGCTTCCGGCGCAGGGCCGGGTGTTAAAGTCCGGCCTCACCTTTAGGCGGTTTTTCCCTCTGTTTCACATGAAGCATCGAGTCACCCTCATCGCGATCGGAGTGTTGGCCGCGGTCGCGGTGGCGGCCTACTTCGCGCGTGATGTGTTTTCACCGGGCCCGAGTGCGGTGGCCGGTGTGAAGGGTGAAGCCAAGGCTGATGCGGGCAGCGTTGCCAAGTCTGACGCGAAGGGTGCGGCAAGCAAGGGTGGACCCGGCGGGCCGACGCCGGTCGAGGTCGTCGCCCTGAAACCAAGCGTCGTCAAGGAGGACCTGCAGGCCGTCGGCTCGCTGCGCTCCAATGAAAGCGTGATCCTGCGGCCGGAAGTCTCCGGTCGCATCGCCGCGATCGGATTCAAGGACGGCCAGGTCGTGCGCAAGGGCCAGGTGCTGGTGGCGCTCGATGCCACGCTCAATGAGGCCGAGGTGGCGCAGGCCAAGGCGGAATACGACCTGGCACTTTCCAGCCTCAAACGCAGCGAAGACCTCGCAAGCCGCAAGTTCATCAGTTCCAGCGCGCAGGAGACCGCGGCATCCAACGCCCAGGTGGCCGAAGCCAGATTGAAGCTGGCCCAGGCTCGTCTTTCGAAGATGCGCATCCTGGCGCCATTCGACGGTGCGGTCGGCATCCGCAGCGTCAGCCTGGGCGATTACGTCAAGGACGGCACGGATCTCGTCAATGTCGAAGATGTCCGCGTACTGAAGGTGGACTTTCGCCTGCCTGAGCGGAATTTCACGCAGATCCGTGTGGGCCAGCCGGTCGAGGTCATCGCGGATGCGTTGCCCGGCGAGCGCTGGCAAGGCCAGATCGAGGCGATCAATCCGAAGATCGATGCGAACGGGCGTTCGCTTGAAATTCGCGCGCGACTGGAGAACACCAGCGGGCAACTGCGCCCCGGCATGTTTGTGCGCGTGCGGGTGATCGTCGGCGAGCGGGCCGATGCGCTGCTGGTGCCGGAAGAGGCGATCGTGCCGCAGGGTGAGGAGTTCTACGTGTTCAAGGTCGTCGATGGCGCGGCGCGCCGCGTTCCCGTAAAGATCGGCGTGCGGCGCGATGCAATGGTCGAAATCGTGCAGGGTCTTGCCGCAGGCGACCAGGTGGTGACCGCTGGCATGCGTCTGACGCGCGATGGCCAGCCGGTGCGCGTGCTGTCGACCGAGCAGGCTGGAGCAGCCATGTCCGGCAACTCGGGCGACGCGGGCAAGGCCTCGGCCCCCAAGGCGCAGGCCCCGTCGGGGAGTGCGCCGAAAGGCGACGCGCCCAAGGGCGGCGGCAACTCCTGATGGCCTGACGGCAGAAGGTCGAGATGAGCTTGTTCGAAGTGTGCATACGGCGTCCCGTTCTGTCGACGGTGCTGTCGCTGCTCGTGCTCGTGATCGGCCTGATCTCCTACTCGCGGCTTGCGGTGCGGGAGTACCCCAAGATCGATGAACCGGTCGTCAGTGTCAGCACGCAGTACCCGGGTGCATCGGCCGAGGTGATCGAATCTCAGATCACCAAGGTGCTCGAGGATTCTCTGGCCGGTATCGAAGGCGTGGAGTTGTTGACGTCGTTCAGCCGTTCCGAGCAGAGCAACATCAATGTCCGCTTCCGCATCACGCGCGATCCGGACTCCGCCGCGGCCGATGTGCGTGACAAGGTGGCACGCGTGCGGGCCCGACTGCCCGACACAGTCGACGAACCGGTCATCGCGAAGGTCGAGGCCGATTCATTCCCGGTGATCTGGATGGCGGTGACGGCGGGCAACCGCACGCCACTCGAGGTTTCCGACTACCTCAATCGTTACGTGAAGCCGCGTCTCTCGGTGCTGCCCGGCGCCGCGGATGTCTGGATCTTCGGCGAACGCAAGACGGCGATGCGCATCAACGTCGACCGCGACCGCCTGGCCGCTTACCGCCTGACGACGGGCGATGTCGAAGCGGCACTGCGGCGCCAGAACATCGAATTGCCGTCGGGCCGAATCGAATCAGCCAAACGCGAGTTCTCGATCGTCGCCTCGACCGATGTCAGCACGCGCGAGCAGTTCGAGAACCTGATCATTGCCAGCTTCAACGGCTACCCGGTGCGGCTGCGCGATGTCGCCGATGTCATCGTCGGCCCGGCGGAGGAGCGCGTCATCGCCCGCTACCGCGGCGAGCCGTCGATCAACATGGGTCTCGTGAAGCAGGCCACCGGCAATCCGCTCGAATTGTCCCGGGCGCTGCAGGCCGAGGTCGCGAAGATCAACGAGACGCTTCCGGCGGGCATGAAGATCAACATCGCCTATGACTCGTCGGTGTTCATCGATCGCTCGATCAAGTCTGTCTTCAGGACAATCACCGAGGCGGTGCTGCTGGTCGTGCTGGTGATCTTCTTCTTCCTGCGCAACCTGCGTGCGACGCTCGTCCCGCTGGTGACGATCCCGGTGTCGTTGGTCGGCGCGTTCGCGCTGATGTATGCATTCGGCTTCACGATCAACACGCTGACGCTGCTGGCCATGGTGCTGGCGGTCGGCCTGGTGGTCGACGACTCGATCGTGGTGCTGGAGAACATCTACCGGAACATCGAAGCCGGCATGGACCGCGTCAACGCGGCGGTCAAGGGCATCAAGGAAATCGGTTTTGCCGTCGTGGCGATGACGCTGACGCTGACGGCGGTGTACGCACCGCTGGCGTTCGCCACGGGACGCACCGGACGGCTCTTCATCGAGTTTGCGCTCGCGCTTGCCGGTGCAGTGCTGGTCTCCGGCTTCGTGGCGTTGACGCTGTCGCCGATGATGTGCAGCAAGCTGCTCAAGCACGAGACCAAGCATGGCAGGGTCTTCACGACTGATCGAGGGCTGGCTCGACGCGCTGACGCGCGGCTACGGTCGCTCGCTCGCCTGGTTGCTCGAACGGCGGTGGATCGTGGTCATCGTCTGGACAGTCGTTGCCGTGCTGGGTGGCGTGTTCTTCTCGCTGCTGCGATCCGAACTTGCACCGCTCGAGGACCGCGGCGTGATTTTCGGCCGCCTGCAGTCGCCGCCGGGGTCGACGGTCGACTACACGTCCGAACAGCTGCGCGCAGTCGAGAGGTATTACGACACGATTCCGGAAGCCGCGGCCTACAACGCGGTGGCCGGGTTCCCGACGGTCGACTATGGCAATGCAATCCTCCGGCTGAAGCCTTGGGAGGAGCGCTCGCGCAAGCAGCAGGACATCGCGCGCGAACTGAACAGCAAGTTTGCGCAGCTACCCGGGGTGATCGGCTTCGCGGTCAATCCGCCGTCACTGGGGCAGTCGCCACGCACGCTGCCGGTCGAGTACGTGATCATGGCGCAGCTGCCGTATGCCGAGCTCGATCGCATCGTGCAGAATTTCATCGCGGAGATCAGCAAGACCGGCATCGTGCAGAACCCCCAGTCCGACCTGCGCCTGAATACGCCGGAACTGCGCGTCGACGTCAACCGCGACAAGCTGGGCGACCTGGGCATCTCGGTCGAGACCGTCGGCCTGACCCTCCAGACCATGCTCGGTGGACGGCAGGTGACGCGCTTCAAGAAGGACGGCGAGCAGTACGACGTCATCGTGCAGGTGGCGCCGCGCGACCGCAGCCGGCCCAACGACATCAGCGACATCTACGTGCGCGGACGCGACGGCAACATGGTCCAGCTCGCCAACGTCGTCAACGTGCTCGAGGGCGTCTCGCCGCAATCGTTGAACCATTTTCAGCGCCTGCGCGCGGTGACCATCACCGCGCAGATCGCCCCCGGTTACGCGCTCGGAGACGCGCTCAAGATGATGGACGACACGGCCCGGCGCGTCCTGCCGCAGGGTGCGCTGACGGACCTCAATGGTGTCTCCCGCGAGTTCCGTGACTCGCAGGGGTCGATCTACCTGACCTTTGCGCTGGCGCTGATCTTCATCTACCTGGTGCTGGCCGCGCAGTTCGAAAGCTTCGCCGATCCATTCGTCATCATGCTGTCGGTGCCCCTGTCGATGACAGGGGCACTGTTTGCGCTATGGGCGACCGGCGGCACCTGGAACATCTACAGCCAGATCGGCGTGATCACTCTCGTCGGACTGATCACCAAGCACGGCATCCTGATTGTCGAGTTCGCCAATCAGTTGCAGGAGCGTGGTGAAACGGTGTTTGACGCGGTCAAGCAGTCCACCCAGATGCGCCTGCGGCCGATCCTGATGACCACCGGCGCGATGGTGCTGGGCGCCGTTCCGTTGGCGATCTCCACCGGCGCCGGAGCCGAAAGCCGCATCCAGATCGGCTGGGTCATCGTCGGCGGCATGACCTTCGGTACGCTGCTGACACTCTATGTCGTGCCGACGATGTATACCTTGATGGAACAGTGGCTCGGCAAGTGGATGGGGTCGCATCACCATCATGACGTTCCCGCAGTCGAGCCGGTGCGGCACGGAGCTGAATAGCGCGATGCGACTGGTCGTACTCGATACCGAGACCACGGGTCTCGAAGCCAAGGAAGGCCACCGGATCATCGAGGTCGGTGCGATCGAAATGGTGGCGCGCCGGATCACCGAGCGGCGCTTTCACCACTACGTCAATCCGGAGCGCGACAGCGACGAGGGCGCTCTGGCGGTGCACGGGCTGACCCGTCATTTCCTTGAGGACAAGTCGAAGTTCGGCGAGATTGCCGATGACCTGCTGGAATTCGTCAAGGGCGCCGAAGTTGTCATCCACAACGCGGCCTTCGATCTCGAGTTCCTCGACGCCGAGCTGGCGCGGCTGGGACGTCCGCCGTTCGTGCAGCATTGCGTCAAGGTCACGGACTCGCTGCAGCTGGCGCGCGAACATCATCCGGGCAAGCGTAACTCCCTCGATGCGCTGTGCGAGCGCTACCAGGTTTCGAATGCGCATCGCACGCTGCATGGAGCCCTGCTGGACGCCGGGCTGCTTGCCGAGGTCTATCTGGCGATGACGCGAGGCCAGGACAGCCTGACGATCGACGACATGTCGGAAGACGGCGCACTGGCCAACGTCGGTCCGATCGACATCAGCCAGCTGATTGTCGTCGTCGCTGCTCCGGAGGAACTGGCGGCGCACGAGGCGGTGCTCGATGCGATTGCGAAGGACACCAAGTCGACGCCGGTCTGGCGCGCTGCCGCGGTGGCTGCTACGCCGGCCTGATCTTCTCGCGCAGTTCGCGCTTCAGCACCTTGCCGGTGGCGTTCTTCGGCAGTTCATCGACGAAGACATAGCGCTTCGGGCGCTTGAAGCGCGCGATGTGCTCGAGACAGAAAAGGTCGATTTCCTGCGTGTCCGGCACATGGCCGGGTTCCTTGACGAGCACCGCGACGACCGCCTCGCCCCATTCGGGATGCGGCTCGCCGATGACAGCCGCCTCCTTGATGGCGGGGTGCATCAGTAGTACCTCCTCGACCTCGCGCGGATAGATGTTCGAGCCGCCGGAGATGATCAGATCCCTGCTGCGGTCGACGAGCGTGAGGTAGCCGGCGGCGTCGAAGCGGCCAAGGTCCCCGGTATGGAGCCAGCCGCCGCGCATCGCGTCCGCGGTGGCCTGCGGGTTGTGCAGGTAGCCCGCCATCACCGTGTCGCCGCGCACGCAGACTTCGCCAATGGCATCAGCGGCGACCGGCTGGTCGTGTTCGTCCATGACGGCGACTTCGACGCCCACCTGCGCCCGTCCGACGGATCCGAGCCGCTCGAGGCGACGTCCATCGTGGTCGTCCATGTGCTCGGCCGTGGAAAGCGCCGTAATCGTCATCGGTGATTCGCCCTGGCCGTAGATCTGCACCAGGCGCGGGCCGAGCACTTCCAGTGCACGCACGCTGTCGGCGACGTACATCGGTCCGCCGCCATAGATGATCGTCTTCAGCCTGTCCGGCGCGCTGTCGCGCTCGGCGTAGGCGTCGACCAGCCGCATCACCATCGTCGGCGCGGCGAAGAACTTGGTGTTGGGCGTGTAGGCAAGGATGTGCTGGATCTCGTCGACGTCGAAGCCGCGCGCCGCCGGGATCAGCTGAGTCGCGCCGACGGCGATGTTGGGCACCGTGTACAGGCCCGAGCCGTGCGACATCGGCGCCGCATGCAGCAGGTGGTCGCCGACGGCAGCGGCATCGACATCCGCGAGGTAATTGAGCGTCATCGCGAGCAGGTTGCGATGCGTAAGCATCACGCCTTTCGGCCGACCCGTCGTGCCGCTGGTGTAGAACAGCCACGCGGTTTCCGCTGCTCTCGGCTCCTCGCGGGGCGCGGCCGCGGTTGAATGCAGCAGCCGACGGTAACCGCTGCTGTCGACATCGATGAAGTCCGTCTCCCCCGCCGTGCGTGCCGCGCTGATCGCGCTGGCTTCGGCATCGTCAGTGATGAAGCACACGCGGGCGCCTGCATCATCGAGAATGAAGGCAACTTCGCGTGCATGCAGCCGCGAATTGATCGGAATGACGCACGCTCCGATGGTCCAGCAGGCATACAGCAGTTCGACATACTGTGCGCAGTTCTTCATCAGCATGCCGACGCGGTCGCCTGAGCGAACGCCCATGGCCTGCAGGCCGCCCGCCACGGCGAGCGTGCGCGTTACCAGTTTTTCGTAGGACAGCTCGATGCGATCGCGCTCGATCACCGCGATGGCGCGCGGCAGGCGTCTTGCGGTCCGGAACAGGGTGTAGGCGAGGTTCAAGCGACTCTCCGCGGCTTGCCGCTATCCTAGTGCGCGGGCGGCCGTTTTGCCTTGTTATGCAATAATTCGCGCCCTCGCCGGCGCAACCGGCGCAGCCATCGCAGCCAAACGGGTGGTTAGCTCAGCGGTAGAGCACTGCCTTCACACGGCAGGGGTCACAGGTTCGAACCCTGTACCACCCACCAGATTCCCGGAAGTCTGCCCTTGACCACTGTCCGCACCCGCATCGCTCCCAGTCCCACCGGCATGCTGCACCTCGGAACGGCGCGCACGGCGCTGTTCTGCTGGGCGTTCGCACGCCACCACCAGGGGCAGTTCATCCTACGGATCGAAGACACCGACCTCGAACGTTCGACCGAGCATGCCGTGCAGGTGATCCTGGACAGCATGAAGTGGCTCGAGCTGGATTATGACGAGGGCCCGGTCCGGCAGACGGATCGACTCGACCGCTATCGCGCGGCGGTCGATCGCTTGATCGCGGACGGCAAGGCCTATCACTGCTACGCGTCGAAGGACGAACTGGATCTGTTGCGCGAAGCGCAAATGGCGCGCGGCGAGAAGCCGCGCTACGACGGCCGCTGGCGACCCGAGAATGCGCACGGCAAGACGCCGCCGGCCGGCGTCAACCCGGTCGTTCGGTTCCGCAATCCGGACAGCGGCGACGTCGGCTGGAACGACCTCGTCAAGGGGCCGATCTCGATTTCGAATTCAGAACTCGACGACCTGGTGCTGGCGCGCGGGGACGGCGTGCCGACCTACAACTTCGCGGTGGTCGTCGATGACATCGACATGGGCATCACGCACGTGCTGCGCGGTGACGATCACGTCAATAACACGCCGCGGCAGATCAACATTTACCGCGCGCTCGGCGCACCGCTGCCACGGTTCGGGCACTTGCCGATGATCCTCGGCCCGGACGGTCAGAAGCTCTCCAAACGCCACGGGGCCGTCAGCGTTTTGCAGTACGACGAGGACGGCTTCCTGCCCGAGGCGGTGTTCAACTACCTCGCGCGCCTGGGCTGGAGCCACGGAGATGAAGAGAAGTTCTCGCGTGAGCAACTGGTCGAGTGGTTCGATCTCGAGCACGTGAACCGCGCCCCGGCGCAGTACAACCTCGACAAGCTGCTGTGGCTGAATGGCGAGTACATGAAGGAGGCCGACGACATGCGCCTGGCGGCACTGGTGGCCCCGCGCATCGAGGCGCGCGGCGGCACGCTGGCCGGTGGCCCGGCGCTCGAACGCGTCGTGGCGCTGTTCAAGGACCGCGCCCGGACATTGAATGAGCTGGCCGACGGTGCCTTGCTGTTCTACGGCGAGCCGTCGCAGGATCGCGCGCTGCTGGCCGAGCATCTGCAGGGGGCCAGCCGCGAGGCCGTGCGGTTGTTTGCCGAGCGCCTGGGCGGTGTGACGTGGGAACGCACGGCCATTAACGGCCTTATCAAGCAGATCGTCACGGAACTGAAGCTCAAGATGCCGCAGGTCGCAGTGCCGCTTCGCGTCGCCGTGACCGGCCGCACGCAGACCCCGTCGATCGATGCCGTCCTGGAACTGACCGGCCGCGAGGCCGTGCAGGGACGGATTAACGCTGCCCTCGCGGCGTTGCCTTAGCGGCGGCGCCTTGGAGTCGCGGCTCGGCAGGCGGTGCTTCGGCCCTGTTTCGAAAACGGCTATACTTCGCGGCTCTCCGTGGGGGTATAGCTCAGCTGGGAGAGCGCTTGCATGGCATGCAAGAGGTCAGCGGTTCGATCCCGCTTACCTCCACCACCGGATAAGCAAGTGGACGAAGCAGCATCAAGTCCGCGCGCCTGTCCCCTTCGTCTAGAGGCCTAGGACACCGCCCTTTCACGGCGATAACACGAGTTCGAATCTCGTAGGGGACGCCATAAATCAGAGCCCAAGTCTTAAGTGACTTGGGCTTTTTTTCGTCCGCTCTCGCCTCGCGCTAGCGGTACGCCGGCGCCTCCTGGCACTCGAAATTTCCGCGCACGAAGTCGTTGTAATAGCGGCCCTTCGATGAGGTTTTCTTCCAGGCGCTGACCGTTTTCTCTGGAACGCCGCAGAAGTGGTACCAGATGCCTTTAAGGCTGACGAGTACGTACTGTTCCCGCTCGTCGTAGCAAATCCTCTTCACGTTCTGGCTGCGCCACACGTTTTCGCAGCGGAAGGGTGCGAGATCGACCTCGCCGCGAGACTTCACGTAGACGCGCTCTGCCATCGCGCCCTGCGCACCGGCGAGCAGCGCGATTCCAATGACTATCTGCAGGAACTTGTGCATTGCTGGTTACCCCCGGAGCTATTGAAGCACCCGGCCTCTTGCTTCCCTAGTCACTTATCCGGACTACCGCGGCTGGCCGAGCGAACGGTCGCTGGGGAGTGGACCGCGTCTAACGTGCGGCGTTGCGCGACTCGTTCGCCCGCTTGAGCCGCGCCTCGGCGTCCGCGACCTCGCGCTCGAGTCCGGCAAGGCGCGCTTCGTACTCCTCGGTCAGGCGGCTGCCGCCTCCCGCGAGTCCGCGACGCTCTCCGGGCAGAGGTTCGCGGCCCAGTTCGAGCCGGCGCTTGGCCACCTGGACCGCCGTTTCTGCCGCCGCAACTTCCTGCATCGCCGCGTCAAGCGCGCCGGACTGGGATCCCGCCGGGCTGCTGGCCGGACGCGGTGGCGGCGACGTGGCGGGGCGGGCCGGGGTCGTGGCCGAACTCCCGGCAGGACGAGGGCTGCTCTTGGTCGAGCGCTCTTCCAGGATCTTGCTGCCGGCCGGCGGTGAGTCAGTAAAGAGGATGCTGCCGTCGGGCGTCTGCACCTTGTAGATGCTCTGCGCCGCGGCCAGGCTAGGCAGTGCGATACACATCGCAATAAGTAATCGGCGCATGGGGGCTCCTTCAGGCGAAGGCGACGATAACCGTTACAACGCTGCGGGGATATCGCCGGACGACGGCCAAGCACCGGCCATTCCGGTGTTTCAGATCAACGCATTGGCTCCGCCGGTCGATCGGTCTTGGTTATCCACAGTCCGCACTCAGGCCGGGTGGCAGAATTCCCCCATGAGCGGTACGCAGTTCGTCCACCTTCGCCTGCATTCGGAGTTCTCTGTCGTCGACGGCATCGTGCGCATCGACGAGGCGGTCGGCAAGGCGGCGGCGGACGGACAGGGTGCCCTGGCACTGACCGATAGCGCCAATGTCTTCGGCGCCGTGCGGTTCTATCAGGCGGCGCGCAAGCGTGGGATCAAGCCGATCATCGGCTGCGATGTCTGGGTCACCAACGACACCGATCGCGACAACCCGCACCGCCTGCTGCTGCTGACGCAGGACCGCACCGGGTACCTCAACCTGTGTGCGCTGCTGACGCGTGCGTTCCTGGAGAATCAGCATCGCAGCCGGGCGGAGCTGCGGCTCGACTGGCTCGAAGCCGACGCCGGAACGCTGGCCCGTGGCCTGATCGCGCTGTCGGGTGCCCGCCTCGGCGAGATCGGTGCTCACCTGATGGCAGGCAAGGGCGAGGCGGCGACGCTGGCCGCGCAGCGGCACTGCCGCTGCGTTTCCCGGCCGTTTCTACCTCGAACTGCAGCGCACCGGCGAGCCTCGCGACCAGGCGTGCACGCAGGCGACGCTGGCCCTGGCTATCCGGCAGCACTTGCCAGTGGTTGCGACGCACCCGATCCAGTTCCTCGAGCCCGGCGATTTCCGCGCGCACGAGGCGCGGTTCTGCATCGCCGAGGGTTACACGCTCGCTGACCCGCGTCGTCCGCGACGCTTCACGCGTGAACAGTATTTCAAGACGCAGGCGGAAATGGCAGCGTTGTTTGCCGACGTGCCGGTGGCGCTGGCCAACGCGGTTGAGATCGCGCGTCGCTGCAATCTCACGCTTGAACTCGGCAAGCCGCAGCTGCCGCGCTATCCGACGCCGGCCGGCGTAACGCTGGATGATCATTGCCGCGAACTTTCGGCAGCCGGTCTCGAGCGCCGCCTGGCGTCGCTGTACCCAGACGAGGCTGCACGTGGGTCGAAGCGACCCGACTATGCGGCCCGCCTCGACCTCGAGCTGAAGACCATCGCGAAGATGGGTTTCTCAGGTTACTTCCTGATCGTCGCCGACTTCATCAACTGGGCCAAGAGCAATGGCATCCCGGTCGGTCCGGGCCGCGGCTCGGGAGCGGGCTCGCTGGTCGCGTATTCACTCGGCATCACGGACCTCGATCCGCTGCGCTATGGACTGCTGTTCGAGCGATTCCTCAATCCCGAGCGCGTGTCGATGCCGGACTTCGACATCGACTTCTGCCAGGACAACCGCGACCGCGTCATCGACTATGTGAAGCAGAAGTACGGGGCTGAAGCGGTGTCGCAGATTGCGACCTTCGGAACGCTGGGTGCGAAGGCGGTCGTGCGCGATGCCGGCCGCGTGCTTGATCTGCCGTATACCAAGTGCGACACGCTGTCGAAGCTGATTCCGCACAACCCGGCCGATCCGTGGACGCTCGATCGCGCACTGAGAGAGGAGCCTGCGTTCGCCGACGCCGTCAACAGCGATGAAGAGAACCAGGAACTGATCGCGCTGGCGCGACCGCTGGAGGGACTCACGCGCAACGTCGGCATGCATGCGGGTGGCGTGCTGATCGCGCCGGGCAAGCTGACGGACTTCTGCCCGCTGTATTGCGCGCCGGGCGCGCAAGGCGCGGCGATCAGCCAATTCGACAAGGACGACGTCGAGGCGATCGGCCTGGTCAAGTTCGACTTCCTCGGGCTGACGACGCTGACAATCCTCGACCTGACGCTGGACTACGTGCGGCGGCTCGATCCGTCATTCACGCTGACGCTGGAGACGCTGCCGCTCGACGATGCAAAGACCTACGACGTCTTCAAGCAGGCGGCGACGGCCGCGATCTTCCAGTTTGAATCGCGCGGCATGCGCGAGCTGCTGAAGCGCGCGAAGCCCGATCGACTCGAGGACCTGATTGCGCTCAACGCGCTCTACAGACCGGGGCCGATGGACCTGATCCCTGACTTCATCGAGCGCAAGCATGGGCGGCAGCGCGTCGAATACCTGCATCCGTCGATCGAGCCAATTCTCGCCGAGACCTACGGCGTGATGGTCTATCAGGAGCAGGTGATGCGCATTGCGCAGGTGGTGGGCGGCTATTCGCTGGGCGGAGCCGACTTGCTGCGCCGTGCGATGGGCAAGAAGAAGCCCGAGGAGATGGCGCAACACCGCTCGATCTTCGTCGAGGGCGCTGAACAGCAGGGCGTCGATGGCAACACCGCGACCGAGCTCTTCGACCTGATGGAGAAGTTCGCCGGCTACGGCTTCAACAAGAGCCACTCGGCGGCCTACGCGGTGGTGGCCTACCAGACCGCGTACTTCAAGGCGCACTACCCGGCCGCGTTCATGGCGGCGAACCTGACGGCGGTGAAGGACGACACCGATAAGGTCAAGGACCTGATCGAGGACTGCAAAGCCCTCGGCCTGACCGTACAGGCGCCGGACATCAACGCCGGCGGTTGGCGCTTCGAACCGGTGGACATGAAGACGATCCGCTATGGCCTGGGCGCCATCAAGGGTACGGGGCAGGGCGCGATCGAGGCGATACTGGCCGCGCGTGCAGAAGGCGGACCGTTCGTCGATCTCTTCGATCTGTGCGCGCGTGTCGACAAGCACGTCGTCAATCGCCGTGTCGTCGAGGCGCTGGTGCGCGCGGGTGCGCTCGACCGCCTGCATGAAGATCGCGCGATGCTGCTGGCGACCGTGGGGCGCGCGATCGAGGCGGCGGACAGCGCAGCCGCCAGCGTTGGGCAGGCAAGCCTGTTCGGGGGCGGCGAGGCGTCTGCGCGGCACATCGAGTACGTCAAGACCATGCCGTGGAGCGAGCGCGAAAAGCTCTCGAACGAGAAGCTCGCGCTCGGGTACTACTTCTCTGGACACCTGTTCCGGGAATACGCCGCCGAGGCACGCAAGCTTGCACCGACGCCACTCGCGGAAGTGCGTCAGGCGCGTGATCAGGTGAAGCTCGCCGGGGTCATCGTGTCCGCGCGCAGCCAGAACACGCGACGTGGGCGCATGGGTGTGGTCGTGCTCGACGACGGGACCGCACAGCTCGAACTCATGGTGTTCTCGGAACTCTATGACCGCAAGCGTGCGCTGCTGAAGGAAGACCAGCTGCTGTTCGTCGTCGGCAAGGTGCGTTTCGACGAGTTCGCGCAGCGCCTGTCGATTTCAGCCGATGAACTGATGGATCTCACCGAGGCGCGCTCCAAGGCGGCGGCGCGCCTGCGCATCGAACTCGAAGGCGCCGCGGATGCCGGGCGCCTGCGCCAGGCGCTGAGTCCGTACCGGATTCAGGGCACCGGCAATGGCGGCGGGTGCCGGGTCATCGTCTGCTACAGGAACGCCTCCGGGAGTGTCGACGTTGCACTTCCCGAGGATTGGCGCGTCCGTCCCGACGATCAGCTGATCGCAGACCTGCGCGGCCAGACTCGCGTGTTGCGCGCCAGTTTCAGCTACAGCCAGTAAGCGCTGCCAGTCTGCTTCGGCCGCGTCAGCGTCGGCCGCCAGCCAGTTCGACGGCGCGCGGATGCGAGCGCAGGCGCGCCATCGCCCACACGCCGATCGCCGGTCCAATGGCCAGGGGCGCAAACGCAAAGTTCCAGCCCAGTGCCTCGACCCAGTGCGGCATCAGGTGAATCGTCGCCAGCGTCAGCGTGAAGCCCATCGCGGTCTGGAACGTCAGCATGGTGCCCACACGCGTGCGATCGGCCAGTTCCGCGATGGCAGCGGAAAACTGCGCGGAGTCCGCCACGATCGAGATGCCCCAGAGGACACAGACGAGAATCAGCAGCGTGGGTGAGCCGCCATAGAGCATCCCGATGAACGCGGCGCAGCTCCCGGAGACGCTCATCGCCAGGATCGTGATCGCGGTGCGGCCGACGCGATCGGCGAGGTAGCCGGCGGCGATGCAGCCGATCGCTCCCGCCCCGATCGTCGCAAAGGCGCCCAGCTTGGCCGCTACAGGCGCTGTCTCCGGCGACAGCGTCAGCGCGAAGCTGGCGTGCAGGAACACCGCGATCCACGCCCACATCGCGTAGAGCTCCCACATGTGCCCGAGGTAGCCGAGGTTGGCCAGGCGCAGCGGGACGTCGCGCCAGGCCGACAGCACCGCGCGCGGATCAAACGGTGGCGCCGGCGCTCGCGCCGGGCCGATGCCGGCGAAGCCGATCAGTGCCGCGGCGCCGACGGCGCTTGCCGAGGCGATCGCCACCGGGATGCGCCAGTCGACACCGCCGAACACGTTGAACAGGTGTGGCGTCGCCGAGCCGAAGGTCAGCGCGCCCACCAGGATGCCCACCATCAGTCCCATGTCACCGCGCGCCCAGGTTGACGCGAGCTTCATGCCGACCGGGTAGACACCGGCCATGGCCATGCCGGTCACGAAACGCAACAACGGCGCCGCCATCGTCGTCGGGTCGATCAGCAGCAGGAGGGCGTTGGCGCCCGCACCCGCCAGCGCGGCCACCGCGATGAAGCGGCGTGGATCGAGCCGATCAGCCAGTCCGAGCAGGGCGCTCACCAGGCAGCCGACGACGAAGCCGGCCTGGACGGCACTGGTCAGTGCTGCCTGCATGAATTTCGACAGACCGTATTGCGCCACCAGGGACGGCACGACCGCGGTTGCCGAAAACCACAGCGCCATCGCGCCGACCTGGCACAGCGCGATGACCGCGATCGAGCGTCGCTTCGAGGCCATGCCGATCCGCTCTGCCGCGTCCGCCGCGCTCAGTCGCGCGACAGGTATTGATCGAGCCCGCGATCCGCTCGCGTTGCCCGGTCACGAATGCGTTGCTGCAGCCGGTTCCAGTTCTCCCCTTCGGCGCGCCGATCGTTCTCGCGGTGCCACAGATGCAGCACACCGGTCGCGTACGCGCCTTCCTTGCGGCGCACGCCCGAGTTGATCAGTCGCACAGCGAGGTCGGAGTCTTCGTATCCCCAGCCCTCGAACACCTCGTCGAAGCCGTTGACCCGATGCAGGTCGCGGCGCCAAACGCCGAGGTTGCAGGTGCGAACGCGCTGCCAGCGCCTGGCTGCGAGCTTGCGCAGTGGCCCTAGCGGCAGATGGCGCAGCGGCAACGTGCGGTTGATCTGGCCGCGCTGGTGCGCCTGCTGCCACTGTGTGTCGGTCCAGCGATGCAGCGGCTCTCCCGTGGCCAACGCCTCGCGCGTGAACGACTCCGAAAGGAGGATGCGGTTGCCGGCCACCATCCAGTCGGGCTCGGCCAGTGCGCGGTGGCGGGCAATGAAGTGCGGGCGCGGCACGCAATCGCCGTCGAGAAAGATCAGGTAATCGCCGCTTGCGGCGGCGGTCGCGCGGTTGCGCGCCGCACCGGCGCGGAAACCGCGGTCCTCCTGCCAGAGGTGTCGCATGGGCACCGGCGACTGCCGACTCGCTTCCTCAACCAGCGTGCGCGTGTCGTCGCGAGAACCGTCGTCGGCCACCAGCACCTCGAAGCCCCGGTCCGTCTGTTCGGCCAGGCCATCCAGCACCGCACGCAGCGCGTCGGGCCGGTTGTAGGTCGTGACCACGACCGAGACACGCACGTCTACTGCCTCAGGCTGGGCGGCAGCGAGGGCTCGCTCGTCAGCTTCTGCGTGCGCTCGGTGTACTTCGCGTAGCGATAAAAAGTACCCTCGAAATTCGAAAAGGCGATGACGAAACCGGCCCAGCCATCGAGGAAACCCAGTCGAACCACATAGTGGCGCAGGAACGCGCCAATACCGTGCGCCAGCGCCTTGCCCATCGAGGGCCGTGTGTTGCGCTGTGCCAGCCGCTCGACGCCGAGGCTTGAATAGCGCTGCATCTTGTGCACGATCTGCGCCAGGTCCCTGAACGGCACCTGTGCGATCGGCTCGGTCAGCGTGCCGAGCGATCCCTCCAGCACGTAGCTCTCGTGCACCGCGTCCTCGGTATAGCGCAGCTTTCCCCGGCGGAACAACTGCGGCTGACGGTAATCCGGATACCAGCCGGAATGCTTGATCCAGCGGCCAAGGAAGAAATTGCGCCGTGGTACGCGGTAGGCATCGGCGGCATCCGCCTGCTCGATGACGCGGCGGATCTCCGCGGCCGCTGCCTCGGTGCAGCGTTCGTCCGCATCCAGTGAAAAGATCCAGTCGCCCGTGAGTTGCGCCAGCACGTCATTGCGCAGCTTGCCGAACCCTTCGAACGGCACCTGCAAGACCCGGTCCGTATACCTGCGCGCGATCTCGGCCGTGCCGTCGGTCGAGTACGAATCGGCGACAAGGATCTCGTCGGCCCAGGTGACGCTTCGAAGCGCGGCTTCAATCTTGTCGGCTTCGTTGTAGGCGATGATGTAGACGGAGATTCGCGCCATTCCGGCTCCAATGTGCAGGCGCAAGCTTAAACGCCCGCGCCTGCCGTCCCGGCGTGGTGCCGGGCGTCGCTACACTATGCGGTCGCTTGTCGCGTCGTTCTCGCTGGCACGCGCCACTTCAAACCATGGCCGCCCCTGATCCCCGCCTGCTCAACGACCCGAATCTGCGCCGGCTGCTGCGCATGGTCCTGTCGCACCGGCGACTGCTGGTGTTCGGACTGATCGCCACCGGCATCAGTGCGGCCACCGAACCGCTGATCGCCAGGCTGGCCGGCGTGCTGACTGACCAGGCCCTGTTCCAGAAGGAATTCTCGGCAGTCATCTGGATGCCGATCGCTTTCGTGGGGCTCTTCGTCGTGCGCGGCCTGTCGATCTTTGGCGGCTCCTACTTGCTGAACCGGGTGTCGCAAGGCGTGCTGGTCGACCTGCGCATGTCGATGTTCGACCGCATGCTCCACTGGCCGACGACGACGTTCGAGAACACGCCGTCGGGCGTGGTGATATCGAAGTTCGTCAACGAGGCGACCAACGCGCTCAACCTCGCCGCCGAGGTGATGAGCACCGCGGTGCGCGATTCGCTGATCGTCATCGGCCTGCTCCTGATGCTCTTCTATTACAACTGGCAACTCACCTTGCTGACGATGATCGTCGCGCCGCCGATCGGGCTGGCGTTGCGCGCGTTCAGTCGGCGGCTGCGCCGGCTCAACCTCGAGAACCAGGCGATGCTGGGCGACATGACGCGCGCGATCCAGGAGGCGCACGAGGGCCAGCGCGTCGTCAAGGTGTATGAAGGCGCCGAGTACGAAAATAGTCGCTTCCGCCAGATCAACGACAAGCTGCGCGGTTTCGCAATGCGCATGCAGGTGGCGTGGTCGGCGGCGACGCCGATTGCCCAGGTGCTCGGTGCCATCGGAGTCGCAATCGTCATGACGGTGGCGCTGTGGCAGGCGCAGAACACCAAGGCGTCTCCCGGCGAATTCGTCACCTTCCTCGCCGCCGCCCTGTTGCTGCTGCCGGCGCTGCGCCACCTGTCGTCGCTGAATGGCCCGCTGGCCCGCATGGCGGCAGCGTCCGAGAGCGTCTTCAAGATGATCGACACCGCTCCGGAAGACGATCCGGGAACGCGCGACATCGGTCGCGCGCGCGGCGAGGTTGAGTTCCGCGGCGTCTCGTTCCGCTACTCGGGTGCCGATGCCGATGCCCTGACCGACTTCGATCTCTCGGTGCGCGCGGGTGAAATGATCGCTTTCGTCGGCCCGTCGGGTGCTGGCAAGACCACCGCCGTCCATCTGGTACCGCGCTTCATCCGCCCGACCGCCGGCGAAGTCCGGCTCGATGGTGTGCCGCTCGAGCAACTGTCGCTCGCCAGCCTGCGCCGGCAAGTTGCGCTGGTGTCGCAGGATGTCGTGCTGTTCGATGACTCAATCGCGGCCAACATCGCCTATGGCGCGCAGCGCGGCGCTTCGATCGAGCGGATACGTGAAGCCGCGGATGCGGCCTATCTGCTGTCGTTCATCGAGTCATTGCCGCAGGGGTTCGAGACACGCATCGGCGAGAACGCGGTGAAGCTGTCGGGCGGCCAGCGGCAACGCCTGTCGATTGCGCGCGCGCTGCTGAAGGACGCGCCGATCCTGCTGCTCGACGAAGCGACGTCGTCACTGGACTCTGAGTCGGAGCGCTACATCCAGGCGTCGCTGCAGCGGTTGATGAAGGGGCGCACGACCTTCGTCGTGGCGCACCGACTGTCGACGATCGAGCGCGCCGATCGCATCGTCGTGCTGGAGCGCGGGCGCGTGGTCGAGATCGGATCGCACAGCGATCTGATCGGCCGTGGCGGCCTGTATGCCCGGCTGCACGGTATCCAGTTCGCATCGATGGACAACCCGGTGGAGGAGCCCGCCCAATGAACACAACGGCACGCCCGATCAGTCGCTGGCCAGTTCCGGAACTCGCGCAAATGCCCGAGGACATCCGCGCCCGTATCCAGGAAGTACAGGATAAGGCGGGCTTCGTTCCCAACGTGTTCCTGACACTGGCACACCGGCCCGATGAATTCCGCGCTTTCTTCGCGTACCACGACGCACTGATGCTGCGCGACTCCGGCCTCACCAAGGGCGAGAGGGAGATGATCGTCGTGGCCACCAGTGGCGCCAACGACTGCGTCTATTGCGTGGTGGCGCACGGCGCGATCCTGCGTGTTTACGAAAAGAACCCGCTGATTGCCGACCAGGTGGCCGTGAACTACTGCAAGGCGGACATCACGCCGCGGCAGCGCGCGATGCTGGCGTTCGCGCTCAAGGTCGCGAACGACTCGGCGTCGATCGAACCGGCGGATTTCGAGCCGCTGCGCACGCACGGGTACAGCGACGAGGACATCTGGGACATCGGTGCGATCGCCGCATTTTTCGCGCTGTCGAACCGCATGGCGAATCTGATCAGCATGCGGCCGAATGACGAGTTCTACCTGCTCGGGCGTGTGCCGCGCAAGTGAGTCCGCAAGCCGAGCGCGAGCGGGGTGCCGACGCGATGCGTGCGCTCGGCCTCGACGCGATCCTGATCATCAACGTAAAGAGCTTCGTCGAACGCCGGCGGCACGTTGAAGCGCAACTCGCGCGCTTCAGCCTGCGCGGCGACTTCATCCACGAGTTCGACGCCGACGAGATCACCGCCGACGTCGATCGGCGCTGGTTTGCCGGCGACCAACTGAACCGCGGCCAGAAGTCGTGTGCCCTGAAGCATGTTGTCGTACTGCGACGGGTCATCGAGCGTGGTTGGCAGCACTGCCTGGTGCTCGAGGACGACGTGGTACTTGCTGACGACTTTCCCGAGGGTGTCCGCGCCGCGCTCGCCGAAACACGCGACGAACCGCGACCGTACGTGATCTATCTGGGTGCGGGCGGCAACTTCTACACGCCGGCCAGCCAGCGCCAGCCTGGTCGGCGCATCTATCCGGCCACCAAGGGACGCTTCACCGACTCCTACATCATCAGCGTGCAGGAGGCTCAATTGCGGCTGGCGCGCATCGAGGCGCAGCCGATGACCAAGCCGATCGACGTGGTGTTCGACACCATCGATCGCGCGGCAGGCATCCGCTTTCTCTGGCTCGAGGATCCGGTGGTCGAGCAGGGCAGCAAACTCGGCGTGTTCCGCACGTCGCTTGAAACTGCGCCGCCCAACTGGCTGCAGGGGCTGCGCTACCGGCTCGAGCGCCTGCGGCGAAAGTACCTCTATCAGTTGTGGCGCTAGCATCGATCGCATGAGCGCAGCCCTGCTGGACATCGATCACGCACTGCCCGTGTCGCGCTGGATCGAGATCGCGCGCTGGTCGACGATCGTCGCGGCCTGCAGCGTGATGATCTCGCCGCCCGTCGCCAATGCGGCGATGGCGATGATGCTGATCGGCCTGCTGGCGAGTGGGCAGGCGCTGCCGCGGCTGCGCCAGGCGTGTTCCCAGCCGCTCGGTGCAGGGACGCTCGTGCTGATTGCCGTCATCGCGTTGGCGATGCTGTGGGCCGAAGTGCCGTGGCGCGAGCGCTGGGGCGCGTTCTGGACCTGGCGAAAACTCTGGATGATTCCTGTTGCGCTGGCGCTGTTCGGCCCCGCGGTGTGGAAGCGACGGCTTGCAGTGGCCTATGTCGCGGTGTGCGGCGTGGCGGTGCTGGCCTCGTTCAGCATCGTTGCCGTGACCGGCAGGCTGCCGACTGGCGTGGAGGATGTCGCCGGATCGCTGCTGCGCAATCACAGCGCGCAGTCGATGGCATTTGCGGTCGCCGCATTCCTGGCCCTGTGGCTGGCTGCCGACCTGGGCCTCACGCGACGCTGGCGCTGGGCTGCGACCGCGTTCGCCGCGCTCTTCGTGCTGAACATGGCCTTCGTCACCCCGGGTCGCAGCGGCTTGCTGGCGCTTCCGGTGATGCTGCTGGTGCTCGCCGCGTTCAATCTGCGCAACTGGCGCAATGCCCTCGCTGCGGCGGTGCTCGCAGTGCTTCTGGTCGGCGCGATGGCGCTGTCGCCGCTGGCGCGTGACCGCGTCGTGCTGGCGGTGAACGAGTGGCAGAACGCGTCGACGCTGACCGTGCCGACCTCCATGGGCATCCGCGCGGTGCTGTACGAAAACACGCTGGAAATCGTGCGCCAACGCCCGTGGTTCGGCACCGGAACCGGCGGCTTCGGCACCGCCTATGCCGCGCACGTGAAGGACAAATACACGGACTGGCGGGTGCTGCCGACGGTCGACCCGCACAACCAGTACCTGTTCTTCCTCGGGGAGCAGGGCCTCTTCGGTCTGCTCGCGTTCCTGGCCTTCATCCTCGCTGGCTCTGGTCGATCGCGGAGACGGCACACGCGCGCGTGTCGTCGCAGTCGCTCTGCTGCTCGCCTGGTGCGCGACGTCATTGCTCAGTTCGCATTTCAAGACCTTTTCCGAGGGCCATCTGCTGACACTGTTCCTCGGCGCGATGCTGGCGCGACCCGTGCCGGGCCGCGACGGCGCCCTCGTTCCGATGGCCCGGACCGACCCGGTGTCGTCATGACGGTCCTGGTCCGCCTGCCGAATCACGTCGGTGACGCCTGCATGGCGTTACCGGCGCTGCATCTGCTGCGCGATGCCGGCCTGCGCTGCGCCCTGGTCGGACGGGGTTGGGGAGACAGCCTGCTTGAAGGCATGCACCTGCACTACGTGACGATCCAGGGACGCCTGCTGCACGACGTGGCACGCATAAAGGCGGCACCCAAGCCGATCGAGGGCGTCATGCGTGGCTTGATACTCCCGAACTCGTTCGGATCGGCGCTGCTGTTTGTGCTCGCCGACGTGCCCAGCGCGGGGCTGGCGACAGCGCATCGCAGCTGGCTGCTGCGTTGGCCCAGCCCGGAGCCGGTTGAGTGCCACGAAGTCGAGCGCTTCTATGCCGCCGCATTGGCGGCACTGCGCGCCTGGGGCATCACGACGGACCGAACTGCGCCGCCACCCTCGCTGGACCTGCCATTGACGCAGGAGCAGCGGTCGGCGGCTGCGGCAGTGCGGCGCACCGGCCGTGTCGGCGAGCCGTATGCGCTGTTGGCGCCGATCGCCACCGGCCTGCATCGGGGCAGGGTCAAGCACTGGGCCCATTTTGCTCAGCTGATGTCCGTGCTGCGCGATCGCGGCCTGACGCCGGTGGCGGCTCCACCGGCCGCGGAGGTGGATGCCGCGCGTGGCGCCCTGCCGGGCGCCACGATCCTGCCGTCGGTGCCGCTTGGCGTGTTCGCTGCACTGGCCGAGGGTGCGGCGGTCGTCATCGCCAACGATTCGGGCACGAGTCACATCGCGGCCGCCGTCGGTGCGCGCCAGGTGACGATCTTCGGCGTCACCGATCGCACCCGCACGGGCCCGTGGTCGAGACGCGCGGTGTGCGTTGGTGCCAACGGCGCCTGGCCGGGTGTTGATGAGGTCGTCGCTGCAATCGACGAGGCGCTGCAGCTGCCATGACGTCCACGCGCGTGCCGACGATACGGCCGCCGCGACGGGCACTCGTCGTCACGCTGCGATTCCTCGGCGATGCACTGCTTTCGACGGCACTGGTCCATTCGCTCAAGCAGCGCTGGCCGGGGTGCGCGATCGACGTGCTGACGTTCTCCGGTACCGAAGGCGCATTCGAGGGCAACGCCGACGTGGCGCAGGTGATGGCCGTGGCTGAGCGCGCGTCCGCCGGCGAAACGATGCGACAGGTGCTGGCGCTCTGGCGTCGCTACGACCTCGCCGTCGTCGCGCAGACCGGTACACGGCCATTCCTGTTCGGCTGGGCCGCGGGGCGCCAGCGCGTCGGGTTGGTGACCGCGCAACCGGGCAAGTCGTGGTGGAAACGCGCATTGCTCGACGGCTATGCGGTGTTCGAGGATCGTGGTGCACGTGTTCTCGAGAACCAGCGCATCGCACACCTGCTAGGGATCGAGGAGGCTCCGACCGTGGTGCCGCCTTCGGCGGGCTGGGGCGTCGGTGAGGTCGCCGGCGCGCTCGGCTTTGACCCCGCTGTAACCGCGTTCGCCATCGTCCATCCGTCGCCGCGCTGGCGCTACAAGCAGTGGACCCGCGATGGCTGGCATGCGGTCGATGCGCCATCTGGCAGCGCGCGGCTTGCGTGTCGTCATCACCGGCGGCCCGGCGTCTGACGAACGCGCTTACCTGGACGCCCTGCTCGATGGGCTCGACCGAGATCTCTACGACCGGTTCGATGGCCGCTGGTCGCTGGCGCAGACGGCGGACGTCCTGCGCCATGCAGTCGCTGTTTGTCGGCCCGGACACGGCCACTACGCATCTTGCCGCGGCGTGCGGAACGCCAACCACGGCAATCTTCGGACCTACCGATCCCTCGATCTGGGGACCGTGGCCAGCGCGCGAGGGCTCCGCGTATGCACGAGTCGCCGTGCACCAGCGCCGCGGCAACGTGCTGCTGCTGCAGAACCCGGAGCTGACCTGCATGCCGTGTCAGCTCGAAGGCTGCGAACGGCATCGCGGCAGCTATTCTCAGTGCCTCGATCGCCTGCCGGCGGAACGTGTCATCGAGGCGGCGGAGTCGCTGCTGAAATAGCGCTGCCCTACATCAGCACGATGTCGTACTGCTCCTGGTGGTAGAGCGACTCGACCTGCATCGACACCGGCTTGCCGATGAAGTCAGACAGCATCGCCAGCGCCTGCGATTCCTCCTCGAGGAACAGATCGATGACGGTCTGCGAAGCCAGGATGCGGAACTCGCGCGTTTCGTCGAACTGACGCGCCTCGCGCAGGATTTCGCGCAGGATCTCGAAGCAGACGGTGCGCGCCGTCTTGACCTCGCCGCGGCCCTGGCACATCGGGCACGGCTCGCACAGCACGTGCGCCAGCGACTCGCGCGTGCGCTTGCGTGTCATCTCGACCAGCCCGAGCTGCGTGAAGCCGCTCACCGTCATGCGCGTGCGGTCGCGTGCGAGCGCCTTCTTGAACTCGGCCAGCACCGCGTCGCGGTGCTCGACGTTCATCATGTCGATGAAGTCGACGATGATGATGCCGCCGAGGTTGCGCAGCCGCAGCTGCCGCGCGATCGCCTGCGAGGCCTCGAGGTTGGTCTTGTAAATGGTGTCGTCGAAGTTGCGCGTGCCGACATAGCCGCCGGTGTTGACGTCGATCGTCGTCATCGCCTCGGTCTGGTCGATGATCAGGTAGCCGCCCGACTTCAGATCGACGCGCCGCCCCAGCGCCCGCTCGATCTCGGCGTCGATCGAGTACAGATCGAAGAGCGGCCGCTCGCCGGTGTAGTGCGTCAGCTTGCCAGCGACGCGTGACACGAACTGCTTGGCGAACTGTTCGAGCTTGACGAAGTTCTCGCGCGAATCGACGTGGATAGTCGTGGTCTCCTCGGTGGCGATGTCGCGCAGCACGCGCTGCGCCAGCGAGAGTTCCTGGTAGAGCAGCGACGGCGCCGCAGACTGCTGCCGGCGCTCGAGGATGCGGCCCCAGAGCACACGCAGGTAATCGAGGTCGTTGGTCAGGTCCTGCTCGGCGGCGTCCTCGGCACTGGTGCGGATGATGTAGCCGCCCTTCTCGTCAGGCGGCACCAGGCGCTTCAGCGTGTCGCGCAACTGCGTGCGCTCGGCTTCGTCCTCGATGCGCTGCGAGATGCCGATATGCGGATCCTGAGGCAGGTACACGAGCATGCGGCCGGCCAGGCTCACCTGCGTCGACAGCCGCGCCCCCTTGCTGCCGATCGGATCCTTGACGACCTGCACCAGCACCGTGTCGCCCTCGTGGATCAGCCGCTCGATCGGTGGCGGCTTCTCCTGCGTGAACTGGCGGAACTCCCAGATGTCGGCGACGTGCAGGAAGGCGGCGCGCTCGAGTCCGATGTCGACGAAGGCCGACTGCATGCCGGGCAGCACGCGCGCGACGCGTCCCAGGAAAATGTTGCCCACCAGCCCGCGCGTCGCGCTGCGCTCGATGTGCAGTTCCTGCACGACACCGGCGTTGAGCACGGCGACCCGCGTCTCCTGCGGGGTGATGTTGATGAGAATGTCTTCCATGGTCTTTGCGTCGCGAGTGTACGCAAGGCCCGGCGCAGCCGGGCCTTGCACGTGCACTCGCTCCGGCACGGCTCTCGCGGGGCGCGAGCCGCAAACATTGATCAGTCGGCTGCGCTCCGGAGCGGCCGCGCGCTCCGCCGAGTAACCAACGCGGACACTCTACCCCGCGACGCACCTTGCAGTGCCAGGATTGCCTTTCCCTCCTCGCCAGGCGAGGAGGGCGCAGGGAGGAGTGCGCCATTCCCTCTCGCGTGGCGAGAGGGGCAGGGAGAGTGTCGTGCAGTTGTGAGTCGGCGAAGCGCGCGGCCGCTCCGGAGCGCAGCCGACAAGCTGGTTTTGGGCGCGCGCATAGCGCGCGTAACCGGAGCGAATGCACGTGCATCGGCGTAGCCGATGCGTACACTCGCGACGCTACAGGACCTTGATTCCCGCCTGCGCCAGCATCCGCGCCGTCTCGAAGAGCGGCAGGCCCATGACGCCGGTGTAGCTGCCTTCGATGCGTTCGACGAAGACGGCGGCCAGGCCCTGGATGCCGTAGCCGCCGGCCTTGTCGTAAGGTTCCGGCGTCGCGCAGTAGCGCGTGATCTCGGCATCGTCGAGCGCTCGGAAACTGACGGTGGATACCGAAGTCGCGCTCAGCACGGGCCCCTGGATTGCGAGCGCAATCGACGTGCGCACCTCGTGGCTGCGACCCGATAGCCGGCGCATGAAGCTCGCGGCCTCCTCCGGGTTGGCAGGCTTGGCCAGTACGTCGCCGTCGACAATAACCACGGTGTCAGCGGCGAGCACTGGCCGAAAGATCATCGAGCGCATGCTGAGCACCTTGAGCCCGAAGGCCGCCTTCTCGCGTGCGGTGCGTTCAACGTAGTCGGCAGGCGACTCCCCGCTGTGCTGGGCTTCGTCGACGTCCGGACCACCGCGCCGCGAGGCCAGGCGCAGCAGCAAGGGATCGAATTTCACGCCGATCTGCTTCAACAGCTCGCGCCGGCGCGGGCTGCGGGAGGCGAGGTAGATGGCCGAGTTCATCAGGCGCGATGGTAGGGGTGGCGTGCGAGGATCGACCAGGCGCGGTACAGCTGTTCAGCAAGCAGCACGCGGGCCAGCGCGTGCGGCAGCGTCAGGCTCGAAAGCCGAAGCTGCAGGCGCGCCTCGCGTCGGAAGCCTTCATCGAGTCCGTCGGGACCGCCAATCGCGAACGCGACGTTGTCGCTGCCATCGCGCCAGCGCCCAAGCTGCTCGGCGAGCTGCTGCGTTGTCCAGTCCTTGCCGCGTTCATCGAGCGCCACCAGGTGCGAGCCCGCCGGCACGGCGGCGCGCAGCCGAGCGCACTCCGCAATGCGGCAGCGTTCAGCGTCATCTGCGCGACCGTTCCGGGCCTCGGCTTTCAACTCCCTGAGCTCCACTTTGAAGTCCGCCGGGAAGCGGGCCAGATAATCCTTCACCGCGGCGTCCACCCACGCCGGCTGCTTCTGCCCGATCGCCAGGATCAGGATCTTCATCGGCTGGCGTGGTGCGAAGTTCGCCGGTCAACGGGGCCTTCGACCGGGCGCTTTTCGCCCGGTCGTCTTACTCGCTATCGACGCTTCGGCCAAGGACTTGAGTCGCACGGATTTGCCGCCCCAGATTTCCTCCAGGTTGTAGTAGTCGCGGATGGCCGGCTGCAGGATGTGAACGACGGCGTCGCCGCAGTCGACCAGCACCCACTCGCCGGTGTCCTCGCCCTCCGTGCTGATCACCGATCCGCCGGCGGCCTTGACTTTCTCGGCCACCGATGAGGCCAGCGCGCGCGTCTGCCGGTTCGAGGTACCGCTGGCGATGATGACGCGGTCGAACATGTCCGACAGCGCCGTCGTGTTGAAGACCCGGATGTCCTGACCCTTGACGTCCTCGAGCGCGTCGACGATGACGCGCTGCAGCTTCCTAATGTCCATGCGGCCCAGCGTAGAGGTGATGCGCCTGAATATAGTCGAGGACGGGAGGCGGCACCGAGGTGGCCAGTCGGGCCTCCTCGGCGGGGGTGCGCGTCTGCCCGAGCAGGCGCCGTACTTCGGTCGCCGACACGTCGACGGGCGTCATCGCGAGGTCGACCACCTGCCCGGCCGGGCTCTCGGCCAGGTCCCCGGGATACTTCAGGTAGCGCGAGTCGCGCAGCTTCTGCAGCACCGGGTTCAGGTGCGGCGGTGCCGCCGCTCGACGCGCGACCGCGATATGCGCGAGATCGGGGATGCGTTCCCACTCGCGCCAGGTATCGAAGCGTTCGAACTGGTCTGCGCCCATGATCAGCACCAGCGGAACGTCGGGTCCCAGACGGGCGCGCAGGTCGCGCAACGTATCGATCGTGTAGGTCGGTCCGCCACGTTCGATTTCGGCAAGATCGACGATCATGCGGCGTCGCGTGAACGGCAGTTCATTGTCGATGGCGAGCCGGAGCATCTGTGCTCGATGTTCCGCCGGCGTCAAGTCCTCCTTCTGCCACGGCCGTGCCGCCGGAAGGAAGTGCACCTCGGCGATTGGCAGGTTCGCCAGGGCGTCGCGCGCGAGTTGCAGGTGCCCCACGTGGATCGGGTCGAAGCTGCCGCCGAGCAGGCCGATCGGTTCCATCAGTCGAGCACCATCACGCCCAGTCGCGCGGCTTGAGGAAGTCGCTGTAGAGCCGCGCCTCGGCGCTGCCCGGCTCGGGATGCCAGTCGTACTTCCAGTGCACGACCGGCGGCAGCGACATCAGGATCGATTCAGTACGGCCGCCGGACTGCAGCCCGAACAGCGTGCCGCGGTCGAACACGAGGTTGAACTCGACATAACGACCGCGGCGGTAGGCCTGGAACTCGCGCTCGCGCGGGCCGTACTCGCGGTGACGGTGGCGCTCGACGATCGGCACGTAAGCATCGAGGAAGGCGTCGCCGACGGCGCGCATCATCGCGAAGCTCTGGTCGAAGCCCAGTTCGTGAAAGTCGTCGAAGAACACGCCGCCGATGCCGCGCGGTTCGTTGCGATGTTTCAGGAAGAAATACTCGTCGCACCACTTCTTGAAGCGCGGGTGCAAGTCGTCGCCGAACGGTGCCAGCGCCTGCTTGCAGGTTGCGTGGAAGTGGCGCGCGTCATCCTCGGTCGCGTAGTAGGGCGTCAGGTCCATGCCGCCGCCGAACCAGTACACATCCGGCTGACCTTCGGCCTTGGCGAGGAAGAACCGCACATTCATGTGCACCGTCGGCACATGGGGGTTGCGCGGGTGGAACACCAGCGACACGCCCATCGCCTCGAATCCGCGGCCCGATAGTTCCGGCCGCTGCGCCGTGGCTGAGGGCGGAAGCTTCGATCCGACGACGTGCGAAAAGCCGACGCCGCCGCGCTCGAGCAGATTGCCCTCTTCAATGATGCGTGTGAGTCCGCCGCCACCCAGCGGCGAGCCGGCCGGCTTTTCCCAGCTGTCGGCACGGAACGGCCTGCCGTCGAGCAGCTCGAAGACGCCGACGATGCGCTGCTGCAGGTCGAGCAGGTACTCGCGGACCGACTGCGCGTCGACGAACTCCGGCGCGGTGACGTAGGCGCTCATGCCGCCTTGAGGTGCCGGCCGATGAAGCCCAGCACCGTTTCGTACCACGCGACGATATTGCGCGGCTTCAGGATCCAGTGGTTCTCGTCCGGGAAGATCAGCAGCTCGCTCGGCACGCCGTGGTACTGCAGCGCTTCGAACAGGTTCAGCCCTTCGTTGATCGGGCAGCGATAGTCGAGTTCGCCATGGATGATCAGCGCCGGCGTCTGCCACTGCTTGATGTGACGGATCGGTGCATAGCGATCGAACGCCGCGGCGTCGGCGTAGGGATCCTCGCCGCCCATCTCCAGGTACCACCAGGCGGGATGGTCGGTGGTGCCGGTGAATTGCGCCATCGTCGTGACGCAGGCATGCGTGATCAGGCACTTGAAGCGCTGTGTCTGCGTGCCGATCCAGTTGGTCATGTAACCGCCGAAGCTGCCGCCCATTGCCATGATGCGATCTGCATCAACGTCGGGGCGTTTCTCGATGGCATCGGTCACCGCCATCAGGTCCTCGTAGCACTGCTTGCCCCAGACATTGCCCCAGATGCCCTGGACAAAATCCTGGCCAAAGCCGGTGGATCCGCGCGGATTCGGTTGGACGACGGCATACCCTGCGGCCACTGCCAGCAGCGGATTCCAGCGCCAGTGCCAGGCATCCGAACTCATGCCGATGGGGCCGCCGTGGATCCACAGCAGCGTCGGCAACTTGCCTGCGACCTTGGCGGGCCGTGTCACGAAATACTGGATGGGCGTGCCATCGGTCGACGGCGTGCTGCAGTGCTCGACCTCGACCCAGTCGGGAAACGAGAAGCCCGACAGCCGGGCCAGTGTCTGCGGCGGCGAATCCAGCTGTAGCGTTACCGCGAAAGCTTCGGGCGGCTCGCGGAATGTCGAGCGGATCCCGACCACGCGGCCGTCCTTCAGCACGCTGATGTCGCTGTGCGAACCGGCACTGCGCGCGACGGTGATGCGCTCGACCTTCTCGCTCTGCGTGTCGATGGCGAACACTGGCACGTGGCCGTCCAGGTCCGCCGTGAAGACAAGCGTCCGGCCATCAGCGGTCCAGTCGCCCGGTTGCGGCCACGCGTCGAACGCGGAGCCGATTTCGCGCAGCGACCCGCTGGCCGCGTCGATCAGCGTCAGCGTCGGGCGCATTGCCTTCGATTTTGAGCGGGTCGAACGAACCACTGCGAGCGTCTTGCCATCCGGCGAGAACAGCGGCGTCTCGTTGTTGGTGTTCGTCGCCGCACCGAGCGTGCGCGCGGCCTTCGTTGCCACGTCGAACAGCCTGATCGCCGTATCCAGTTCACGATCTTCACCGACCGACTGCCAGGTGACCGCGATCATCCGGCCGTCTGCGGATACGTCGAGCGCCGGCTCGATCGACAGTTCGCGCCGGGCCTCGGGCGTCAGGTCCACCCGGTTGGTGCCGTCCGCTGCGCACACGATCAGGTGCGTATCGGCCATGTTGTCGTTCTGGTGCAGCCAGTGGTCCCAGTGCCGCACCGGCTGCTGCCGAAAATGCCGCGCGCTGGTGTGTTTCTTGCGCCGATCGGTGGCCGTTTCGCGCTGCTTGTCGTGCTCAACGCCCGGCAGCACCGGGGCGAACAAGGCAAGCACCGCGGCCTGCCTGGCGAAACGGAATGACTCGACGCCTAGCGGTTCGTCAGTCAACTGCTGCGGCTCGCCGCCATCGGCCGGCAGGAGCCAGACCTGCATCCGCTTTTCAGCGTCCTCGTCCGGCTTAACCTCGGTGGGTTGCCGGTTTGACAGGAAGCCGAGTGCCCCATCGTGCCGAAAGCAGGGCGCCGCGTCCTTGCTGTCGCCGCGCGTCAGTTGCACCGGGGCGCTGCCGTCCGTCGGCACCTTCCAGAGGTCCGACACGTACTTCACGCCTTCGCGGTCGACGCGCTGCACGGCCACTGCGAGCCAGCGGCCATCCGGCGCCGGCGCGATGGACGAGACGCGCTTCAGCGCGATGTGCTGTTCAACGTTGTAGGTGGTGGTGGTCATCTTCGTGCGTGTTCTGAGGGGGCCGGCGAAGGCGCCCGAGGGAGGCGCCGGGGCAAAGGTCGAGCATTGTGGCGGAAAGCGTGCCGCAAGGCATCTGTCGACGTCTGCCGGGGTCCGAGCGCCGGCGGGCGGCGCGCTAGAGCGTTCGCGGCCGCAGGGCCCGGTGACCGATGTCGTGGCGGTACTGCATGCCGTCGAATTGCACCCGCTCGACTGCGTCGTACGCGCTCTTCTGCGCCGCGCGTACCGTGTCGCCCAGCGCCGTCACGCACAACACGCGTCCACCGGTGGTGACCAGCGTGTCACCGTTGAATGCCGTGCCGGCATGGAACGTGATGCAGTCGTCGCGGTCTTCCGGCAGGCGTGTGATCGCGTCGCCCTTGCGTGGCGCGTCCGGGTAGCCGGCGGCCGCGACCACCACGCCGAGCGCCGTGCGTCGATCCCACTCCGCCTCGACCTGTTCGAGTCGACCGTCGATCGCGGCCTCGAGCAGCAGCACGAGATCAGACTTCAGTCGCGCCATGATGGGCTGCGTTTCCGGATCGCCCATGCGGCAGTTGAACTCCAGGGTGCGCGCTTCGCCATCGGGACTGATCATCAGGCCTGCATAAAGGAACCCCGTATACGGAATCCCTTCGGCCGCCATGCCATGGATCGTCGGCAGGATGATCTCGCGCATCACGCGCGCATGGATCGTCGGCGAGACGATCGGGGCCGGCGAATACGCGCCCATGCCACCGGTGTTCGGACCGCGATCGCCGTCGAGCAGGCGCTTGTGGTCCTGGCTGGTGGCGAGCGCCAGCGCATTGCGCCCGTCGCTCATCACGATGAAGCTGGCTTCCTCGCCTTGCAGAAAATCCTCGATGACAACGCGCGCGCCGCTATCGCCCAGCGTGTTGCCGACGAGCATCGAATCGATCGCGGCCTCGGCTTCGGCCACCGTCGAGGCAACGACGACGCCCTTGCCGGCAGCGAGGCCATCGGCCTTGACGACGATCGGTGCGCCGCGCTGTCGTACATAGGCCCGCGCCGTGGCCGCATCGGTGAAGGTCTGGTACTCCGCGGTCGGGATGCCGTGGCGCTTCATGAAGGCCTTGGCAAAGTCCTTGGAGCTTTCGAGCTGGGCCGCCGCGCGTGTCGGGCCGAAGACCCTGAGCCCGTGCGCGCGGAACGCATCGACGATGCCGCTCGCAAGCGGTGCCTCGGGGCCGACCACTGTCAGCGCGATGTCTTCTGACTTGACGAACGCGGCCAGCGATTCGTGGCTGTCGTGGGGGACGTTCTTCAGATGACGGTCGCGCGCGGTGCCGCCGTTGCCCGGGGCGACGTAGACGCGCTGTACGCGAGGGGACTGCGCCAGGCGCCAGGCCAGCGCGTGTTCGCGTCCCCCGCCGCCCACGACCAGAACTTTCATTCCGTGCGCTCCGTGCCTATTCCTCGAGCGCCGCCGTCGTGTAGACCTGCTGCACGTCGTCGAGATCGTCGAGCGCGTCGATCAGCTTCTGCATTTTTTCCGCGTCCTCGCCGGTGAGCACCGTTTCGGCCAGCGGCTTCATCGTGACTTCGGCCAGTTCCGGCTTAAGACCCGCCTTGTCGATGGCTTCGCGCACCGCTTCGAATTCGTTCGGCGCGGTGATCACCTCGATCGTGCCATCCTCGTTGGTGACGATATCCTCGGCGCCGGCATCGAGCGCCGCATCCATCACCGTCTCTTCCGATGTGCCGGGCGCAAACACCAGCTGTCCGCAATGCTTGAAGTTGAACGCGACGGAACCGTCGGTGCCGAGGTTGCCGCCGTGCTTCGACAGCGCGTGACGCACCTCGGCCACGGTGCGGGTACGGTTGTCGGTCATGCAGTCGATCATCAGCGCGGCACCGCCGATGCCGTAGCCCTCGTAGCGGATCTCCTCGTAGCTCGCCCCTTCGAGCTTGCCGGCGCCACGCTGGATCGCGCTGGTGAGCTTGTCCTTCGGGACATTGCCCAGCCGCGCCTTGTCGAGCGCGAGCCGCAGCCGCGGATTCATTGACGGGTCGGGTCCGCCGTCACGGGCGGCGACGGTCACCTCACGGATGATCTTGGTCCAGAGTGAACCGCGTTTGACGTCCTGGCGGTTCTTGCGGTGCTGGATGTTGGCCCATTTTGAATGGCCGGCCATGGTGGGGCTCGAAAGCGCAAGCGTGGAAAGGATGGCAGTCTAGCGGACGGCCGGGTGCGGTCCGCGTCACCGCCATTGGCTAGACTGCGGCTGACATCGAGGGGAAGGAATCATGAGCGAACCGCTGATCATCGCCATGGCCGGCGATACCGAGCTCGCGCTGCTGCCGGCGCTGGCCAACCGGCACGGCTGCATCACCGGCGCCACCGGCACCGGAAAGACGGTGACGCTGCAGAAGCTGGCCGAGAGTCTTTCGCGCATCGGCGTGCCGGTATTCATGGCCGACGTGAAAGGTGACCTCACCGGCATTGCCAAGGCCGGCGCCCTCAGCGACAAGATGAAGAAGCGCCTGGACGAGCACCACCTGCCCGAGCCGCAGTGGGGCGCGTGCCCGGTCACGCTGTGGGACGTCTGGGGTGAGCAGGGCCACCCGGTCCGGGCGACGGTCTCCGACATGGGGCCCTTGCTGCTGGCGCGCCTGCTCGGACTCAACGAAACGCAGGAGGGCGTGCTTGCGATCGTCTTCAAGGTCGCCGATGACAACGGCCTGCTGCTGCTCGACCTCAAGGACCTGCGTTCCATGGTGCAGTTCATCGGCGACAACGCGGCGAAGATCAAGACCGAGTACGGCAACGTCTCGTCGGCCTCGATCGGTGCGATCCAGCGCGGCCTGCTGCAGATCGAGGAGCAGGGCGGTGACCGCTTCTTTGGCGAGCCGATGCTCAACATCGACGACCTGATGCAGGCTGTCGATGGCAAGGGGGTGGTCAACATCCTCGCAGCCGACAAGCTGATGAACAACCCGCGGCTGTATTCGACGTTCCTGCTATGGCTGCTGTCGGAACTTTTCGAGAACCTGCCCGAGGTTGGCGACCGCGACAAACCCAAGCTGGTGTTCTTCTTCGACGAGGCGCATCTGCTGTTTTCGGAGGCGCCGCCCGCGCTGCTGGAGAAGGTCGAGCAGGTCGTGCGGCTGATCCGCTCGAAGGGGGTCGGCGTCTTCTTCGTCACGCAGAATCCGCTCGACATTCCGGAGAAGGTGCTGGGCCAGCTGGGCAATCGTGTCCAGCATGCGCTGCGCGCTTTCACGCCGCGGGACCAGAAGGCCGTGAAATCGGTGGCCGAGACGATGCGGGCGAATCCGAAAATCGATGCAGCCAAGGCGATCACGGAACTCGGCGTCGGCGAGGCGCTCGTTTCGTTCCTCGACGCCAAGGGCACGCCGGGCATCACCGAGCGCGCCTGGGTGCTCGCTCCCGGTTCGCAGCTCGGGCCGATCACGCCCGAGGATCGCAGGAAGCTCGTTGCCAACTCGGTGGTGGCTGGCACCTACGACAAGGCTGTCGACCGGGACTCGGCGCACGAACAGCTGAAGGCGCGTGCCGGTGGGGGAGAGACGCTGCCTGGCGGCCAGGCCGGTGGTGCAGCGACGACCTCCGGGGGGCAGCCTGCGGGTGGCGCATCCGGCGGCGGTTTCATGGACGG
This sequence comes from uncultured beta proteobacterium, assembly GCA_963791235.1. GTDB lineage: Bacteria > Pseudomonadota > Gammaproteobacteria > Burkholderiales > Burkholderiaceae_F > JALORV01. The sequence goes on from CAWBRW010000029.1 coordinate 1,274,760, forward strand.
CCTGAGCGACATCCTGTTCGGGTCGACGGGTCCGCGCGGCGGCAAGCGCGAGGGCATGGTGGAAGCCGCGGCCAAGAGCGCGGCGCGCTCGGTCGGATCATCACTGGCGCGGGAGATCACGCGCGGCATGCTGGGCGGCTTGCTGGGAGGCTCGAAACGCCGGCGCTGACGCTCCGGCGGATGCAAGCCGCGAAGTCATTACAGGCGACCGGCTCCGCGGCTGAATCGTGATCGACTGGTCCGTGATCGAGGCCTGGCCGCTGGCAGGAGCGATTCGCCGATCGGTGTGGGCCTATCCGCTGCTTGAGACCCTGCACATTGGAGCGTTCGCCACGCTCGTCGGCAGTCTGGTGGTGCTTGAGTTGCGCGTGTTCGGTGCGCAACCGACGCTCTCGCATATAGCGCTCGGGCGCCTGGTGGTGCGCATCGCCATTCCGGTGTTCGCGACAGCGGCCCTGGCGGGCTCCCTGCTCTTCATCTCTGATGCTGTGCAGGTCGCCGCCAATCCTGCTTTCCGGGTGAAGCTGGTATTGATCCTGATGGCGCTCGCGAATGCGGTCGTGTTTCATGCACGCGACTCGTTGCGGCGACATGACCGCATCGCGCGATGGCAGGCCGGCCTGTCGCTTGCCCTCTGGTTCGCCGTCATCGCGGCCGGTCGAATGATTGCCTATGTCTGATCTCAACCTTCCCTTGGGGATTCCCGTGATTCATCGCCGTCACCTCGTTCTCGCCGCGCTCGCGCTCGCTGCTGCGTCTGCAGCGGGGCATCACGGCTGGTCCAGTTTCGACCAGAACAAGCCGCTCTACCTCGCCGGGACTGTGAAGTCCGTGCGCTGGCAGAACCCGCACGCCGAGTTCGTGCTCACCGTTCCAGCCGGGCTCACGGTACCGGCCGATCTGGCCAGTCGGAAGGCGCCGGCGCAGAGCCAGTCAGTCGACGGCGCGGGCCTCTTCAGGAAGGCCGCAGTTCCTCCGCAGTCCGCGGGCGACTGGGAGATCGAACTGGCGCCGCTTTCGCGCTTGAACGCGTGGGGCGCGGCCGAACTGAAGCCCGGCGAGCGCGTCGAACTCATAGGCTACGTACTGGCGAGCGGCGACAAGCGAGTATTCCGCGTCGAGTACCTGATGGTGAATGGCAAGGCCTACGGACTGCGATCGGGCCCGCAATGAAACTGGCAGCTTCGGCAATAGGGGCGCCGAGGAGAGAAAGGCAGTTGCCCGTAGAGATCTAACCAAGACGGTCATCCCGAGCATCGCGAAGCGGACATTGGACCCATGTCCGTTAGGAGACGTGAGCAACGTGCACCGGGTGGCTGCCCGCTGATTGCGAAAACGAGCCCGCGTTTCCTCGCCAATCGACCGGCACCGGGGTCATGACTTCGGCTTGAACAAGCCAGCGCTGTGTCGAGGTCAGGGCTTCTTTGGTGCTGGCGTCGCAATCTGCCGTGCAAGGACGTCGAACTCCTCTCGGACCCACGGATTGTCATGCAGGAACCGGGTCCGCTCATTCTCGCGCCTGGCAACGAGATCCGCAAAATTGCCAACGGAGACGCGATCTCCGTAGTTTGAATAGCCTAGGTAAATCGCATCCAACGCAGCACGACCGAGCGGCTCGTTGAAATGCACCATTTCCTGCCACTGCCGTTTGCTCCTTGGCGTGCCGTCACGGAGGCGCTCGGCGTTCAATGGGACGTAGCCCGAAAAGTCCCACACCTGCGTCCGCAGCGGATCGCCCTCCTGATCGGCGATCGAAACGACGCGCCACAGCGCATTCCACTTCGCTTCGGCGCTCTGGCAGGCGCGATGGACTTCGCTCATCAGAACATGCGTCGGATAGAAGACGAAAACGAGCTCGATCTGCTTCGCCCGCGCAAGCCGTATCAGTGCGCGCAAACTCGTGCCTTCGTGGGCCGGCACCGCTGACGTCTGGACGCGTGCCCAGTCGAGCTGGGTCTCCCGGCTCGGGACGATCTGGCACAGATCCCTTCGGATCAGTCCGGCCACCACGGAAGTCAGCTCCGCATCGGTGATCAGGTGGTCATCGTAGCGGTGGAAGTGCCAAAGTCCCTCGCGTGTCATCGGCGCCGGCTGGCTTTGCTGGCGCAGCGTCTCGCGGGACGCAGCAAAGGCGGATCTCGAAAACAGGAGCTTGCCGTAGTCCGCCCGCCCAAGCGAGGAGTCTGGAGGGCACGCTTCGACCCGGGCTCCTGCGATCTCCCCGGCCGTGCCGATGACCAGCCGCTTGACCGCCGTACGACGCATGACATACATCGCGAGGCAGTAGACCTCGTTCCAGCTTGCCCCAGGCAGCGCCAGGTTGTAGGAATTCAGTTTTCCGTCGTTCGTGAACCCGCGGTGCGTGGGCGGCAGACCGATCTCGGCAACCGAATTTCCGAGGATGATCGCGTCCGGGCCGAGCTTGCTCACCAGGGCCGGCTTCACCAGCCTTTCGTTGCTGGCCGCATGCGGCTTGACCTGATTGAAGCCGACGATCTCGACCGCACGAAAATACCAGTACGGATCGACGATCCCGTTGAAGAGCGCCACGGCACCGACCAGCAGCAGTATCGCCGCCGTGCACGCCAGGCTGAATGTCTTGGTACTCATTTCAGAATCGGAAGTAGATGAACTCGCTGTAGCGCTCGATGGACAGCACTGCGACGGCCGCAATCGACGCGAGTCCGACCAGCCAGGCGGAATTGGGTCGCCAGGCTGGACGCGTCGTTCCGAGATCGCCATAGCCCCGCGTCAGCAGTGCCGGGTGATACGCCGCCAGGATCTGCTGGGTATTGGGAGCGACCCAGCAGAACACGAGCAGGAACAGCAGCCACTTGAACTGCGCGACGCGATCGAAGTGAGCCAGGGCCCCGAACTGCACGCCCTGTCCCGCCAGCCATCCATGGTCTCCTCCTGCGAACGGCTGCCATTGCATCGGCAGAACCACGCCGTGCTGTCCCGCCATACCCGCGACGATGCTGACCGCCGACGTGAAGTCGGTCGCGCGGAAGAACACCCACCCGATGACGACCGCGACGAAGGTCACCAGAGTCGCTAGCGCCCGCTCGCCGGGCAGCACCGCCGTCGCGAGGCGGCTGCGAAGCAATCGCCAGCCGTGGTTGACGATCAGGTAGACGCCATGCAAGCCACCCCAGAATACGAAGGTCCATTCGGCGCCGTGCCAGAGCCCCCCGATCAGCATCGTCAGCAGCAGGTTCCGGTAGCGCCCCGCGCTGGATGTGCGATTACCGCCGAGGGCGATGTAAACGTAGTCGCGCAGGAAGCGCGACAGCGTGATGTGCCAGCGGCGCCAGAACTCGATGATGCTGCTTGCCTTATATGGCGAGCAGAAATTGAGCGGCAGGACGATGCCGAACATCCGCGACGCGCCGAGCGCCATGTCCGTGTAGCCGGAAAAGTCGAAGTAGATCTGGAACGTGTAGGCGAGCGCTGCGCCCCAGGCCTCGAGCAAAGTCAACGGCGTGCCAGCGGCGGCGGCGCTGAAGGCCGGCGTGGCGAAACCCGCCATGTCGTCGGCAATCACTGTCTTCTTGAAGAGGCCGAGGATGAACATCGTCAGGCCGACGGCGATGTTGTCCCAGTTGAGCCGGTAGGTCGCACGCTGATCGAACTGCGGCATCATTTCCTTGTGGTGCAGGATCGGCCCGGCGATCAGGTGCGGGAAGTAGGTCACGAACAGCATGTAGTGCGTAAAGTTGTACTCGCGCGCCTGCCCTCGGTGCGCATCGACGAGAAAGGCGAGCTGCGTGATCGTGAAGAAGGAAATGCCCAACGGCAGCACGATCTCCGGCAGCGGACCGAACGCGAGGCCGAGCTTCTGCACACTGGTGAGAAAGAAGATCGCGTACTTGAAGTAGCCGAGCAGCGCGAGGTTGGCAATGACCGCGAGCGCGAGCAGCTGCCGGCCGCGCTTTTGGCGACCCGCTTCGTGCATCCGCGCGATGCGCATGCCCAGCAGATAGTTGAAGACGATCGAAGCGAGCAGCAGCGCGATGTAGTCAGGATCCCACCAACCGTAGAACACCAGCGACGCGGCGGTAAGCCATCCCGCCGCCAGACGATGGCTGATGCGGGCCAGCGCGAAGAAGCCCACCAGCGCGATGGGCAGGAAGACAAAGATGAACGGGAAGGAATTGAACAGCAAGGACGAACCCGTCGCTTTCAGGTCACGGCGCTGGCGGCACTGTAGCGAATCGCCTGCCCCTCACGGTGGCGAACGCACCTTCGGCGCGCGGAGAGCCATTGCGCGTCGGCATCGCCCTCTGGCCTGACGGGCGTGAATAGGCAATGGACAGGATGCGGTTCAGGATGGTCTCCGAGGAAGATTGGCGAGGCGATGACCGGTGGGCCTGTCAGGTCGAGAGTTGCACAGGGGCGGGGCCCATCCTGCCCCGCGCTGACCGTAGCGGACGAGACCAGGCATGAGCGCTGAACGCAGGCGGCAGACCCTCGCACTCCTGCTTTCGTTGTTGGTTCACGCGCTGCTGCTGAGCCTGATCTTCGGTGGCGAGGGACTTGGGCCTCCGGGCTTCGTCTTTCCCTGGCGAGAGCGACGGATCGAGGCGCCTACGCTGCGTGTCATGTTGGTTCCGCGGCGGGTCGAGGCCAGCGAGCCGCTGCAGAAAGTGCCAGTCGAGCGGTCTGTTGCCGATAGGCCGTCGGCGAGGTCATCCTCGCCTCCTGCGGTGGTCCTGCGGCCGGCAGCGGTGGCGATCAAGCCGGGGGCCAGTTTGACGGCAACCGTCAATCGAACGATGGAGGCTGCGACCGGCGTGGCCCCCGCCAAGAAAGCACCTTCGCGCGTCGATCCGTCCGGTGACGCAGCGCCCCCAGCGATGCCCGCGCCTCCGGTGATCGCCGTAGCGCGGCCCGATACGACAACCGAGTTCGTGCCCGACCCTCAAGCGGTGCCAGCGCCCGCGGCCGCGGCACTACCGAGTGCCTCAAGCCCGCAGCCCGCGGCCCCACCGCTTCGGGATACCGGCGACGCACAGCGGGAGCGAGCCGCTGAACTGGCCGAGCTCGATCGTGCCAGGCAGGAGGCACGACAGCAGGCGCAGGAACTGGAGGCGGCGCGGCTGGAGGCCGCCCGCCATGAAATCGCACGGGCCGAGGCTGCGCGTCTGGAGGCTGAACGCGAGGAGGCCGCACGACAGGAGGTGGCACGACAAGAGGTGGCACGGCAGGACGCAGCCCGCCAAGAAGCAGCGCGGCTCGAGGCTGCGCGTCTGGAGGCTGAACGCGAGGAGGTTGCTCGACAGGCGGCCGCGCGGCAGGAGGACGCCCGCCAGGAGGCAGCACGGCAGGAAGCAGCACGGCAGGAAGCAGCACGGCAGGAAGCAGCACGGCAGGAAGCAGCACGGCAGGAAGCAGCACGGCAGGAAGCAGCACGGCAGGAAGCAGCACGGCAGGAAGCAGCACGGCAGGAAGCAGCACGGCAGGAAGCAGCACGGCAGGAAGCAGCACGGCAGGAAGCAGCACGGCAGGAAGCAGCACGGCAGGAAGCAGCACGGGAAGCGGAAAGACGAGAAGAAAGGCTCAGGGCGATCGGCCGCCAGTTGGACGAGGAAGCCGGCCGGCGCGACGCGGCGTCGGCCCCTGCACGCCAGTCACCCTCGCTTCCACTCTCGTTGAGCAGCGCACGTCGAGGCAGGCTCCTAGGTCGCACCGACCCCAACGCGGAGCTCGTCCTTTACGCTGAAGCCTGGGCCCGGAAGATCGAGCTCAACATGACGATCGACATGGTCCGAGAGGTGTCCAAGCAACCTCACAGGAACCCAATGGTGACTGTGGCCATTCGAAGTGACGGATCCGTGGAGTCCGTGACGTTCGTTGTCTCCAGTGGTGTGGCCGAAATCGACGAAGCGGTACGGCGCGTTGTGGAAAGCCAGCGTCCCTACCAGCCGTTCCCGCCGGGACTGGCCCGCGAGTTCGACGTGATCGAAATCCGCCGGACCTGGCACTTTGACGTGGCCGTCCGGTTGTACTGAGGGCAATGACAGTTGTTGGGGCGGTGCCTCCTGACGACGCTCGTCGTCGCGCACGCGCTAGGGCATTGCGGCGGCGTGGCTCCGGGCGTCCTGCACCACGAGGTGCACGAACTGCAGCTTCGCCACCACCGGGCGGGACATCACGAACGGGTAGAAGTCAGCTTGCCCCATGCTGCGGGCCAGTTCGTTGAGCACCATCGTCAGCTCGATCCAGCCGTTGAGCAGGTAGAGGAACCGGTCGGAGTCGGGATCGTCCGGTGCGTACAGGTCGGTCCGCGTGAACGGTTCTGCGTCGGTTTCCAGGTCGTCGGCCTCGAGGCCGAAGCCGAGCGCGGTGCCAAGGCTGTCGACGACATGCAGGTAATGCGCCCAGGTCTCGGCCCAGTCCTCCCACGGATGCGTCGACGCATAGCTGCTGATGTACCGTGAGGCCCAGTCCGCCGGCGGACCGTTCTCGTAGTTGGTTTTCAACGCGGCGGCATAGTCGGCGCGCTCGTCGCCGAACAGCCCGCGGAAACGCTCGAGCCAGGCGGTGTCCCAGACCAGGCGGTCCCAGTAGTAATGGCCGATCTCGTGACGAAAGTGGCCGAGCAGCGTGCGGTACGGCTCGCGCAGGTCATGGCGGATCTTCTCGCGCTTGGCATGGTCGGCCTCTTCGACGTTCAGCGTGATCAGTCCACTGGCGTGCCCGGTCATCACGCGCGGCCCGCCCGGCGGCGAGCGCAGGAAGTCGAACATGACGCCACGCTCGATGTCTTCGCTGAGCTTTGACTTCACCGGCAGGCCAAGCGACAGCAGCTGCGAGACCAACCGCCGCTTGGCGGCCTCGATCGCGCTCCAGTAGAGCCGGTTGTCGGCGTCGCCGAGGTCGGGAATCGTGCGATCGAGCCGGCACGAGATGCAATGCGAGGCTACTTCATCGGCGGGCAGCAGCCAGTTGCACCCGGCGGGCGTGTCGAGATTGGCGCAGCGCTTGTACTCGTGCTGTGCATCAGCGGCGCGCCAGCGGCCGGGCGCGCTGCCCGGGGTGAGCGGCACGACGGCGCTGCGGTCGGGCAGGTAGCCAAGCGGCGTCGAACACGCGATGCACAGGCTGTTGCGGAAGAACACGTGCCGGCCGCACTGGCAGCGGAACGAGCGCGAGTGCTTCGAGACGTCGTGGCCCCGCCAGGCGGTCGACATCCGCTGCGCTACGGTGTCATACAGGCTTTCCAATCCGGGCTCCACGGGACGTGCGATGCCTGTCGCAGGATAGTCGTTCGCGACCGAGCGTTGACGTGTCCTCGTTACACCCGCGGCTCGATCGTCCAGTCGAGCCCGCGGCGCTCGGCCATCGCACGGCCGACGGCAGTCCAGTCGGCGGGGCGGAGTGCCCTTTTCAGCGCCGGCAGCACGACTGTCTCTTCCGCCTCGATGTGCGCGTCGTACGTGGCTGCGAAGCGCGATACCAGCGTCGCGTCGAGCGCTGCGCACTGGCCCGCGCTGATGCGCGCGAGCACGGCGTCGAGTTCGCGCCACAGTACGGCCATCGCGAGGTGTTCGGCCTCGATGCGCTCGAGCGCGGCCAGCGTCGCGTCGTCGGTGCCGCGCTCGCGCAACAGAGGAAACATGTCGACCTCTTCGTCCTCGTGGTGGCGCGGCGCGGCCTCGTTGAAGTAGCGGCGGATCGATGCCGCGCCCATCTGCGCTTCTTCGTCGGCGCCGCTCGCCTCCACGTGCGTCTTCAAGCGCCCGAGCAGGGCAGTGAAGCGGCGCACGCGCTGGTGGCAGCCGAGCCACATCTCGATCGGCTCGTCGAAGCTGGCCCCGGGGCTGCGAAACTCGATCGTCGATGTCATGGGCAAACCTTCACGATGGTCTCCCGCGGGAGGACGCCGCCAGCCGCGACCGATCTCTCCCGGATCGGTTGAATTGTCCCCTAGGGCCTGTTCACGCCAAAGCCGGGAGTGCGAAAGCGAATGGCGGGATGCAGTGCCAGGCGCCGCGAGCGCCGTTGGCTCAATGCCAACCAGCGAAGCGGCAACGCCGCAATGCGCCCGCCATTCGCTTTCCCGTCGGGTTGGGCCGAAATGCGGCGTCTGCTTTGTCGAGCGGCTTGCGAAGGGGAACCACCCTTCGCAGAGCCGCCCTTCGCGCATCCATCCGCATTGCGGCCCAACGCATCTCCCGCATTTGGCGTGAACAGGCCCTAGCACGACACCTCGGCGCCCGGACGCGCATACCAGTGCCAGGTCCCGACCAGGCAACTCAGGTAGAACACGCTGAAGAAGACCAGTGCGGCCACCGGGCTGCCCGTCAAATTGATCGACGTGCCGTAGGCGATCGGGATGAAGGCCAGGCCGAGCGCCGCGACAGCGGAACTGAAGCCCAGCGTCGCCGCGCCTTCGGTGGCGCCGACGCGGCGGGCCGCTTCCATCGCCGCCTTGTCGTTCGAGTCCTTGACCCCGCGCTCGCGCAGCGTGCGGAAGATGATCGGGATCATCCGGAACGTCGAGCCGTTGCCCACTCCTGCCGCGATGAACATCGCGATGAACGTCAGCACGAAGCCCATCAGGCTGCCGCCGGTGCCGGTCCCGGGGAGGAAGATTGCAGCCACGAGCGGCGCGATCGTCATCACGAGGAAGACCCCCACCGTGATCCGGGCCCCGCCGACGCGGTCGGCGAGCCAGCCGCCGATGGGTCGCACCAGCGCACCAAGCAGCGGTCCGACGAACGCGAAAGCGAATGCGTCGACCGCCGGGAACTGGGTGTTGACCAGCATCGGGAAGCCCGCCGCCAGGCCGATGAACGAGCCGAACGTGCCCAGGTAGAGCCAGCTCATCCGCCACTGCTGCCTGTTGCGGAGGATCGCCACCTGCTCGGCGAAACCGGCCCGCACTGTGGCGATGTTGTCCATGCCGAACCACGCCGCGATCACGGCCAGCACGATCAGCGGCACCCAGATGAAGCCGGCGTTCTGCACCCACACCGGCACCACCGCGCCCGCGATCTCACGTGACTGCGCGCTGCCGCCCATGACGAGCAGCGCGCCACCGTACATCGCCAGCGGCGCGATGAGTTGCGCCAGGCCGACACCCAGGTTGCCCACCCCGGCGTTCGCGCCCAGCGCCGTGCCCTGCAGCCGCTTCGGGTAGAGGAAGCTGATGTGTGCCATCGATGACGAGAAATTGCCTGCGCCCAGGCCGCACATCAGCGCGATCGCCGCGAACACGGCGTAGTTGGTGTGCGGATCCTGGACCGCGAAGCCGATCCAAAGCGTCGGCAGCAGCAGCATTGTCGTGCTCCACACGGTCCAGTTGCGTCCGCCGAAGATCGGTACGACGAACGAATACAGCGCGCGGAACACCGCACCCGAAATCCCGGGCAGCGCCGCCAGCCAGAAGAGCTGGTTGGTCGTGAACTTGAAGCCAATGCGCGGCAGTTCGACGACGATCACGCTCCACACCACCCAGACTGCGAACGCCAGCAGCAGCGCGGGCATCGACACGAGCAGGTTGCGGGTCGCGATGCGCCGGCCCGTCGCCGCCCAGAACCCCTCGTCGTCCGGCCTCCAGTCGACGAGCACGTGACGGCGCCGACCCCTCGGCTCGATCAGATCCGCGCCTTCCAGTGCCGCACGGGCATCGGCGTGTTTGGCAAGGATGCCTTCGCGCTCGTTGCGCTCGGCGACCCACATCCAGATCATCGTGACGATGATCACGAGGGTCATCAGCATGAAGCAGCTGCTGCGCACCCCGATGACGTCGGCTGCGACGCCGAACATGATCGGCAGCGTGAATCCGCCCAGGCCGCCGATAACGCCGACAATGCCGCCCACCACGCCCATGCTGGTCGGGTAGTGGTCCGCGAGGCTGCGGTAGACGCTGGCCTTGCCGAAGCCCTGTGCCAGTCCGACGATGAAGATCAGCACCGTGAACATCACGAGGCCCACGCCGATCCCGACCGTGACGTCGCCCTTGATGCCGTGGATGATCATGGTCGTGGGCGGATAGCTCAGAATGAACATGCAGATCAGGCTGATCCACATGACCCACCAGGTGACCGTATTCCCGCCCCACTTGTCGGACGCCCATCCGCCGAGCGCACGGATGGCTCCTGACGGCAGGTCGAACAGGATCGTCAGGAAGGCCGCGGTCGCCAGCGGCAGGCCAAATTCGCCGACGTAGTACTTGGGCAGCCAAAGTGCCAGCGCGACGAAGGCGCCGAACACGAAATAGTAGGCGAGCCCGAAGCGCCAGACCCGAAGGTCGAGCAAGGGCAACAGCTGCTCCGACAGCTTGGGAACCTTGCGGCCCTTCTGCGCGTCCTTCCGATGCAGCGGGTCCTGAGTCGTCGTGAACCAGAACACAATCGCCATCACCAGCATGGCGACCGCATAGACCTTCGGAACCGCCCGCCACGAGGCAGTCGCGGAGGCCGCGATGATCATCGGGGCGATGAACTTGGTGAGCGACGAGCCCGCGTTGCCCGCACCGAAGATCCCCATCGCCGTGCCTTGCCGTTCTTTGCTGAACCAGGCGGACGTATAGGCAATGCCGACTGCGAACGAGCCGCCGGCGACGCCGACGAAGAGTCCCAGTACCAGGTACTCCCAGTACTCGGTGGCATACGACAGCATCCAGGTCGGGACCACCACGGCAAGCATTTGAAAGAAGTACACGATCCGCCCGCCGTAGCGGTCGGTGAGGATGCCCAGCGGCAGGCGTATCAGGGATCCGGTCAGGATCGGTGTGGCCACCAGCAGGCCGAACTCGGTCTCGCTGAGATTGAGCTCCGCCTTGATCTTTACCCCGATGATGGAAAACATCACCCAGACCGCGAAGTTCACGGCGAAGGCGATCGTGCTCGCGGCCAGGGCCGAGATCTGCTCGCGGTTTAGCGCCGGTTTGATTGCGTTGGCTGTCGTCACGATGGCCCTCTTCTTCTCTTCAATCTTCTTGTCAAGTTGAACGGCCGCGCTTGCGGGCGGCCGCTGTCCGGACCGTCGAGCGGTCCTGGTTCCCGTAGACCGCGACGGCGTCGATGAGCAGCGACTTCAGCAGCACATTCATGGTCGCTATCCGGGCCCGCGGTCAGCGCGGGCCTTCAGCAGGATCAGAAGATGCACGAACGCCCAGGCATTCCAGGCTGCTGTCCAGACGATCGCGGTCGCCGGTGCGAGCCACAGATTCGCCAGTGACAGGCGTAGTGCGTTGGACTGCGAGTCGGCCACCGCGGTCCGGGTGGCGGCGAGCACGTGGAGCGGAACCACCTTCATCGAGATCTCAGTCTTCAGCCGCCGGCACACCACTGCTGTCGAGCGGGAGCTGCGCCTGATGCAGGTACGGGCCGGTGCCGGCGTGCTCGGCTTGCGAGGCCGGTATGAAGCCCCCGAGCCGGACGTCGAAGACGTGCACTTCGCCGTCCTCGATCACGTAATACCAGCCGTGCAGCGTCAGCGTGCCGGCCTCGACGCGTTCGCGCACCATCGGATAGTTCATCAGCCGCTCGAGTTGCAGCACGATGGCGCGCTGCTCAGTGCGACGCAGGACTTCGGGGCCCGGCTCGGCCACGGGCAGCACGGCCTCGCGCCCGAGCTCGAGCCAGTGCACGAGGTTCTGGGCGGCGGCAGGTACGTCGCCGTACAGCGCCCGGATCGCGCCGCAATGGCTGTGGCCGCAGACGATGATGCGCTTGACGCTCAGGTTCAGCACCGCGAACTCGATCGCCGCGGCGGTGCCGTGAAAACCTTGCGATTGATCGTAGGGCGGCACGAAGGCGCCGACGTTGCGAACGAGAAACAGTTCCCCCGGCCCAGCGCCTGTCAGCAGGTACGGCACGATGCGGGAGTCGCTGCAACCGATGAACAGCGTCAGCGGCTGCTGGCCGTCGTCGACGAGTTGCTGGAACTGGTCGCGGTACTGCGGAAAGGCGTCGCTTTTGAAACGTCGCAGCCGTTCGAGCAGCTCGTCGGGCATCGTCAGGCCCGCGGCAACTACTGCACCAGCGGCGTATCGGCCGCAGCGAGGTCGACGCCTTCGAGCCTAGCCTGTCCGGCCAGAAGCTGGACGTACTGACGCAGCGCGGTTGCGAACGCCTGGCGGTCGAGTGTCTGTCGCACGGCGTCCTTGACCGACTCATAGGGCGGCACCGCGCCGGCGTCGCGTTCCAGCACTTCGACCACGTGGAAACCGAAGCGGCTGCGCACCAGCCGCGGCAGGACGCCCACCTCCGGATGCCCGAACACTTCGCTGGCGAACTCCGGCGCGCACTCGGCTGCGGTCAGCCAGCCGAGTTGACCGCCGTCCTGCGCGCTCGGGCAGTTGGATAGCTGCGCCGCCGCCGGCGCAAAGCGGTCGACCTCGCCGTGGATCCGGGCGCGCAGATCCAGCAGGCAGGCTTCGGCGCGGCTGCGCAGCGCGTCGACGTTCACGCCGGGCGTGACCGCGAACAGCACGTGACGCAGTCTGACTCGCTCGCCGACGGCGTAACGGGTGGCGTTGGCTGCATGAAAGCGTCGGCAGGTCTGATCGTCGGCGACCGGCCGCACGAGTTCGCGCTCGAGCAGCGCGTCGATTGCATTGGCCGCAGCCTCGGTGATGACGCCGCGCGTGGGTGCCGGATCGTCTTGCGCGAGCAGCCCCGCACGCATCGCGGCCTGTCGCAACAGTTCGACGCCCGCACGGCTGCGCAGGTCCTCCGCGGTCAGAGTTTCGTCGAGGGCACCGATCGGCACGCCGTCCACGCTCGGAATGCCGAGGCGCAGCAGTCCGCTCGGCCAGGGCGATGGATTCCGCCGTCATGACGCGCGACTCGGTGTGTTGTGGCCGGCCGGCACGTTCAGGCGCCGCGAGCGCATGATCTGGTACGGGCGGAACAGGTAGACCACTGTCGCGAGCCCGCTCCATACGTGTACCAGGCGGCTGAACGGCAACAGCAGGAAGATCGTCATGCCCAGCACCATGTGCACCTTGAACGGCCATGCAATCTCCGTCAGTAGGTTGGCATCCGGCCGGAACGTCGCCACGCCCTGCAAGTAGGCCGACAGGACCAGCATGGCGTGCGCGTCGACGCGATGCGCATAGGACAGCGGCAGCGTGATGAGGCCGAGCAGCAACTGGATCCACAGGATGATCAGGATCGCGAGATCGGTGCGGTGACTGGTCAACCGGATACGAGGATCGAAAATCCGACGGTGCAGCAGCATCGTCAGGCCGATGAAGCACATCGTTCCCGCGATGCCACCCGAGACGATGGCAAACAGCTGCTTGGTCGGCGGGCTGATGAACGGCTCATAGACCCAGTGCGGCGTCAGCAAACCCACGGTATGGCCGAACAGCAGGAACAGGATGCCGATGTGGAACAGATTGCTGCCCCAGCGCAGCTGCTTCGCGCGCAGCATCTGCGAGGAATCGCTCTTCCACGTGTACTGATCCCGATCGAAGCGGGCCAGGCTGCCCATGAAGAAGAACGCCAGGCAGATGTAGGGGTAGACGTTGAAGAAGAAGTTGTTGAGCAGGTTCATGGCGGTTTCCTCAGGCAGCCGTGCGATGCGGCGCTCGGGCAGAGCGGACAATGTGGACGGGTTGCGCTTCGTTCGGACGCGACTGGCCCAGGGAACTGCAACCGCCGAAGGCTTCGGGTTCCTCCCAGCTTTCGTCCATGGCCGGTTCGGCAGGCAAGGGCACCCTCTCGGCGCGCTCGCCGGCCAGATCGAGCACCGCGGCCAGCACGCTGGCGTAGGGGCTCTGTCGTTCCAGCAATGCGCTGAAGATCGCACGCACGACATGGGCAATCTCGCGCAGGAACTCGCGCGCCTGGGTTGGCGGCTGCGTGCTGGCGAACTCCAGCACGACTGGCAGGTAGTCGGGCAGCTCTCCCGGTGCAAGGTACAGGCCGACACGCTCGTAGGTCTGCGCCAGGTCGACCATCGCGGATCCGCGGTCGCGGCTGTCGCCGTGCACGTGCTCGAACAGGTGCAACGCCGTGCGGCGGCCGCGATCGAAGAGCTCGACATACTCGGCTTCGGTGCGCAGTGGAGCGGTACCGGCGAGTTGGCCGACCAGCGCGTTCAGTTCCGTCAACCGGCCGGCATCGAGCGCGGCCTCCGCGTGCAGGGCGTCACGCAACTGCGGCAGCAGCGCGCGCAGTTCGGCGTCGGGGTAGCGCAGCAGCCAGGCCAGCGCGCGCAACGTGTGCGTCATTCTCGGCGGAGTGGAGTCAAAAGGCTTCATCGTCACACCGTCGCCTTGATGGGTATCGTCCGCTTCTTTTCGCTGCCGAAGAGGCTGGTCTCGGTGACGCCTTCGCTGCAGCCGTTGCCAAAGCTGAAACCGCAGCCGCCACGCACGTTGAACGCGTTCTCGGCGTATTCGCGGTGCGTCGTCGGAATCACGAAGCGGTCCTCGTAATTGGCGATCGCCATCACGCGGTACATGTCCTCGACCTCGGCTCGCGTCAGGCCGACGCGCTCGAGCACGGCGGGCTTGTCGACGCCGTCGACGTGGCGGCTGCGCATGAAGACACGCATCGCCATCATCCGTTCGAGCGCGCGTGCCACCGGCTCCTCGTCCCCGGCAGTCAGCAGGTTCGCGAGGTACTTCAGCGGAATGCGCAGGCTGCGCACGTCTGGCAGCTCACCGTTCATGCCGATGTCGCCCGACTGCGCGCGCGATGTGACCGGCGACAGCGGCGGGATGTACCAGACCATCGGCAGCGTGCGGTACTCGGGGTGCAGCGGCAGCGCCACGCGCCAGTCGACCGCCATCTTATAGACGGGCGAGATCTTCGCCGCAGCGAGCCAGGCGTCCGGAATGCCGTCGGCCCGCGCCTGCTCGATCACGCGCGGATCGTTCGGGTCGAGGAAGATGCCGAGCTGTGCCGAGTACAGGTTGCTGTCGTGCTCCGTGCTCGCGGCCTCTTCGATGCGGTCGGCGTCGTAAAGGAGCACGCCGAGGTAGCGGATGCGGCCGACGCAGGTCTCGCTGCAGACCGTCGGCTGGCCCGCCTCGATTCGCGGGTAGCAGAAGATGCACTTCTCGGCCTTCCCACTCTTCCAGTTGTAATAGATCTTCTTGTACGGACAGCCCGAGACGCACATGCGCCAGCCGCGGCACTTGTCCTGGTCGATCAGCACGATGCCGTCCTCCTCGCGCTTGTAGATCGAGCCCGAGGGGCAGCTGGCGACGCACGAGGGATTGAGGCAGTGCTCGCACAGCCGCGGCAGGTACATCATGAAGGTGTTTTCGAACTGGCCGTAGATCTCCTTCTGGATGTCGTCGAAGTTGCGGTCCTTGCCGCGCTTCGCGAACTCACCGCCAAGGATCTCCTCCCAGTTCGGGCCCCACACGATCTTTTCCATCCGCTGGCCGGTGATCAGCGAGCGCGGGCGCGCGGTCGGCGCCGCCTTCATCTCGGGCGCCGAGTGCAGGTGGTCGTAGTCGAACGTGAAGGGTTCGTAGTAGTCGTCGATCTCCGGCAGGTTCGGGTTGGCGAAAATCTTCATCAGCAGCTGCCACTTGCCGCCCTGGCGCGGGACGATCGAGCCGTCGGCCTTGCGGATCCAGCCGCCGTTCCACTTGTCCTGGTTCTCCCATTCCTTCGGGTAGCCGATGCCGGGCTTGGTCTCGACGTTGTTGAACCAGGCGTACTCCATGCCGGGCCGGCTGGTCCACACGTTCTTGCAGGTCACGCTGCAGGTATGGCAACCGATGCACTTGTCGAGGTTCAGCACCATGCCGATCTGTGCGCGTACTTTCATGTTCAGCTCCTTTCTGATCGGCGTGGGTTAGGGGTTTTCGCCCTGCGACTGGTAGGCCTTCGCGAGATAGTCGTCGCGCGGGGTATCGAGCCAGTCGACCTTCTTCATCTTGCGTACGACGACGAACTCGTCGCGGTTGGTGCCGATGGTCCCGTAATAGTTGAACCCGTAGGCGAGCTGCGCGTAGCCGCCGATCATGTGCGTCGGCTTGGTGACGATGCGCGTCACCGAGTTGTGGATGCCGCCGCGCACGCCGGTGATCTCCGAGCCCGGCGTGTTGATGATCTTCTCCTGCGCGTGGTACATCATCGTCATGCCCGGCATCACGCGCTGGCTGACGACGGCACGCGCGGCGATCGCGCCGTTGATGTTGAAGATTTCGATCCAGTCGTTGTCTTCTATGCCGGCCGACTTGGCATCGGTTTCGCTCAGCCAGACCACCGGGCCGCCGCGATTAAGCGTCAGCATCATCAGGTTGTCGGTGTAGGTGGAGTGGATGCCCCACTTCTGGTGCGGCGTGATGAAATTGAGCAGGATCTCCGGATTGCCGTTGGGCTTGATGTTGTGGATGCCCGAGGTGGTCTTCAGATCGACCGGCGGCCGGTAGCTGGAGAAGCCCTCGCCGAACGCGATCATCCAGGGGTGATCCTGATAGAACTGCTGGCGGCCGGTGAGCGTGCGCCACGGGATCAGTTCGTGCACGTTGGTGTAACCGGCGTTGTACGAGACCTTCTCGCTTTCGAGTCCTGACCACGTCGGCGAACTGATGATCTTGCGCGGTTGCGCCAGCACGTCGCGGTAGCGGATCTTCTCGTCCTCGCGGTGCAGCGCGAGGTGTGCATGCTCGCGCCCGGTGATCTTCGACAACGCCTCCCAGGCCTTGACGGCGACGTGACCGTTGGTTTCCGGTGCGAGTTGCAGGATCACCTCGCAGGCATCGACATCGCTGACGATGCGCGGGCGGCCATCGACGTCGACGCCGTTCAGTTCTCCGAGTTGCTGGACCTCGGTCTGAGTGTTCCAGCCGATGCCCTTGCCGCCGTTGCCGGCCTTGGCCATCAGGGGGCCGAGCGAAGTGAAGCGCTTGTAGACGTTCGGGTAGTCGCGTTCGACCACCGCGATCTGCGGCGCCGTCTTGCCCGGGATCAGCTCGCACTGGCCCTTCTTCCACTCCTTCACGTCGAGCGGCTGCGCCAGCTCGGCCGGCGTGTCGTGCATCAGCGGCGTCAGCACCACTTCCTTCTCGACGCCGAGGTGACCGACGCAGACTTCACTGAATGCCTTGGCGAAGCCCTTGTAGATCTCCCAGTCGGAGCGGGATTGCCACACCGGGTCCACCGCGGCCGACAGCGGATGGATGAACGGGTGCATGTCGCTGGTGTTGAGGTCGTTCTTCTCGTACCAGCTCGCTGTGGGAAGCACGATGTCGCTGTACAGGCACGTCGTGCTCATGCGGAAGTCGAGCGTGACCAGCAGGTCGAGTTTGCCCTCCGGCGCCTGCGCGTGCCACTCGACCTCGGTCGGCTTGGCGTCCTCCTTGCCAAGATCCTTGCCCTGCACGCCGTTCTCGGTGCCCAGCAGGTGCTTGCAGAAGTACTCGTGGCCCTTGCCGCTCGATCCGAGCAGATTGCTGCGCCAGACGAACAGGTTGCGCGGCCAGTTCTGCGGCGCGTCCGGATCCTCGCAACTCATTTGCAGGCTGCCGTCCTTCAGCGCCTTCACCACGTAGTCCTTCGGGTCGAGCCCCGCGGCGTGCGCGTCCTTGACCACTTTCAGTGGATTGGTCTTCAGCTGCGGCGCAGACGGCAGCCAGCCCATGCGCTCGGCGCGCACGTTGTAGTCGATCAGGCTGCCGCCGAAGGCCTTCTTGTCCGCCAGCGGCGAGAGAACCTCCGCGACGTCCAGCTTCTCGTAGCGCCACTGGTCGGTGTGCGCATAGAAAAACGAGGTGGAGTTCTGCTGGCGCGGCGGGCGGATCCAGTCGAGCGCGAACGCGAGGGCGGTCCAGCCGGTCTGCGGCCGCAGTTTTTCCTGTCCGACGTAGTGCGCCCAGCCGCCGCCACTCTGGCCGACGCAGCCGCACATCATCAGCAGATTGATGACGCCGCGGTAGTTCATGTCGGCGTGGTACCAGTGGTTCATTGCCGCGCCGATGATGATCATCGACTTGCCGTGGGTCTTGTCGGCGTTGTCGGCAAACTGGCGCGCCACCGTGATGACCTGGTCGCGCGGCACTCCGGTGATCTTCTCCTGCCAGGCGGGCGTGTAAGGCGCGTTGTCGTTGTAGTCCCTGGCGCCACTGCCCAGGCCGCGATCGATGCCGTATTGCGCGACCTGCAGGTCGAATACGGTCGCGACCAACGCCTCGGTGCCGTCGGCGAAACGCAATCGCACGGCAGGAACCTTCGCGCGGTTCAGTTCCCCTTGCTGCGTGTTGTTCGGAAAGTGCGGCGTCGTGGCGCCCGCGAAGTAGGGGAACGCGACCTCGACAACTTCGTGCTTCTGCGCTCCGTCTTCGAGCACCGAGAGCTTGAGTTTCACGTCCGTGTTGCTTCGCCCTTCCTTCGCCTCGAGATTCCACTTGCCGGCATCGGCACGACCTTCCGGGCCCCAGCGGAAGCCGATCGAGCCATTGGGAGCGATCACCTGGCCGGCCGCGTCGAAGGCCACTGACTTCCACTCGGGGTTGTTGTCCTGGCCGAGCTTGTCGGCAAAGTCACTGGCGCGCACGTAGCGGCCCGGCGCCACCACCTTGCTGCCATCCGCCAGGGTCGTATCGTCGAGCCGCAGCAGCAGCGGCAGATCGGTGTAGCGCCGCGCGTAGTCGTCGAAGTACGCAGAGCGCTTGTTGAAGTAAAACTCCTTCAGGGCAACATGTCCCATCGCCATCGCCAGGGCAGCGTCGGTGCCCTGCTTGGGATGCATCCAGAGGTCGGCAAGCTTCGCGACTTCAGAGTAGTCAGGCGTGACCGCAACGGTCTTCGCGCCCTTGTAACGGACCTCGGTGAAGAAGTGCGCGTCTGGAGTGCGCGTCTGCGGGACATTGCTGCCCCAGGCGATGATGTAGGTTGAGTTGTACCAGTCAGCGCTCTCGGGCACGTCGGTCTGTTCGCCCCAGACCTGCGGGCTGGCCGGGGGCAGGTCGCAGTACCAGTCGTAGAAGCTCATGCAGACGCCGCCGATCAGCGACAGGTAGCGGCTGCCGGCGGCGTAACTCACCATGCTCATCGCCGGAATCGGCGAGAACCCGATCACGCGATCCGGGCCGTGGGTCTTGACCGTGTAGACATTGGCGGCGGCGATCAGCTGATTGACTTCTTCCCAGCTCGAGCGCACGAATCCACCCATGCCGCGCACCTTCTGGTAATCACGACGTGCGGCCGGGTCCTCGACGATCGAGGCCCACGCATCGACGGGTGACTTCGTGACTTTCATCGCGGCGCGCCAGCGTTCGAGCAGCCGTCCGCGCACCATCGGGTACTTCAGCCGATTGGCGCTGTAGAGGTACCAGGAGTACGAGGCGCCGCGCGCGCAGCCGCGCGGCTCGTGGTTCGGCAGATCGGCGCGCGTCCGCGGATAGTCGGTCTGCTGCGTCTCCCACGTGACGATGCCGCCCTTGACGTAGATCTTCCACGAGCAGGAGCCGGTGCAGTTCACGCCGTGGGTGGAGCGCACGATCTTGTCGTGCGCCCAGCGGTTGCGATAGCCGTCTTCCCAGGTACGGTCTTCGCCGGTCGCTACGCCGTGGCCGTTGGCGAAAGGCTCCTTCGGCAATGTGAAGTGCGTCAGGCGGTCGAGAAAGTGACTCATGAGTGTCTCCGCAGCAGGGGAATCAGGGGTTCTTTACGTACGCGTTGCGGCGCAGGTAGAACCACCAGTTCAGGATCAGGCACAGCGCATAGAAGATCGCAAAGCCGTACATCGCGTACTGCGGCGTGCCGGCCTTGATTTGGTCGCCGATCACGATCGGGGCGACGAAGGCGCCATAGGCTGCGACGGCCGAGGTCCAGCCCAGCACCGGGCCGGCCTGAGTACGGTCGAAGATCACGCCAATGGTGCGGAAGGTGGAGCCGTTGCCGATGCCGCTGGCGAAGAACAGCACCATGAACAGGCCCAGGAACATCGGGAAGTACTGCTCCGGCGTGGGCGACGCATACGCCTGCATCATCACGTAGCCCACTGCCACCGAGGCGGCCACCATCACGACCGAGATGATCTGCGTGACGATCGAACCGCCGACCTTGTCGGAGATCCAGCCGCCGATCGGCCGCACGGCGGCGCCGACGAAGGGGCCGATCCAGGCGTAAGCAAGTACCGCCGGCGCGTTCGGGTTATTGAGCGTGTGCTGCATGACGCCGTTGGCATCCGGCTGGTGAATCACGCCGAAGATCACTTTCATCGACAGCGGCAGCGCCATCGAGAAGCCGATGAACGAGCCGAAGGTGACGATGTAAAGCAGCGTCATCGACCAGGTGTGCTTGTCCTTGAAGATCGCGAACTGCTTGGCAACGCCTTCCTTCATCGGTCCGAAAGCTGCCAGCCGCATGATCAGCAGCGCGGCGATGACATCCAGCGGGATCGCGACCCACATGCTGATCAGGCCGACGCCGGTGGGTTTGGGCAGGTACAGGTAAAGACCCAGCATCGACGGGATGAAGGCCAGCGTGTACAGGTAGGTGATCTTGGCGAAGGACGGGATGACCTTCGTCTCGGGCGACACCGTCTTCAGGTTGTTCATGCCGAGCCAGCACAAGATCGACAGCGGCACCAGCGACAGCACCCAGGCGAATCCGGCGTTCTGGATCCAGGTCGACGTGCCTGCGGGGATCTTTCCAAAGATCCAGCCGCTGTCCTTGAGCAGCGTTTCCGGCGCGCCGCCGAACGCTCCGAAGAGGCCGACCGTCATCACCAGCGGGATCACGACCTGCATCGTCGTAACGCCGAAGTTGCCGACGCCGGCGTTGATGCCAAGCGCGGTGCCCTGAAGACGCTTTGGGAAGAAGGTGCTGATGTTCGACATCGAGCTGGCGAAGTTGCCGCCACCGACGCCCGACCACAGCGCCATGAGCTGGAACGCCCACAGCGGCCACTCCTTGTGCTGAAGCACGATGCCGGTGCCGATCGCGGGTGCGAGCAGCATCGCGGTCGTCAGGAAGATCGTGTTGCGACCGCCGGCCAGGCGGATCAGGAACGATGCCGGAATGCGCATCGTCGCGCCGGCAATCCCGGCGATCGCGGTCAGCGTGAAGAGCTCCGCCTGGGTGAACGGGAAGCCCAGGTTCAGCATCTGCACCGTGATGATTCCCCACATACCCCAGACGGCGAAGCCGCACAGGAGTGCCGGCACCGAGAGCGCGAGGTTGCGGTAGGCAATGCGCTTGCCGGTCTTCTCCCAGAATTCGGCGTCCTCGGGTCGCCAGTCGACGATGTCGACTGAACTGGTGGGCCGCGGTGCGGCTCCGGCGGGTCGGACGGCTGCCATGGTGAGCTCCCTTGGTCTTTGCGTGTGGGTCAGGCGGCGGCGAGCTTCGGTGCGCTGTGCACGACATCGCGCGTGCTGACGCATCGCACACTCCGGAGACGCGGTTAACAGGTCTCAAGGTAGGGGCCAGATGTGTTGCTTTCGTGACCCATATCAATCGCGAGCGGAGGATTCGACCTCAGGGGCAAGACCACCTACTCCCATGGGAGTAATAGGGCTACTCCGGACTGGCCGAGGTGGGGACCGCAGTAGGCAGGGGCCCCGGTTGATGTTGGTCAGGGGCCGGCCGGGTGAGGCGGCTACTGTGCGCCGACAATGACGCGGATGACCGGCTTTTCGTGGTTTCGGCGACTGTGGTCGGGCTCGACGTTGGTGCGCGTCGGCGCCGTGCTATCGGTCGTGGCGCTGCTGTCGCTGTCGGTGATCGTCGCGGCAACGATCTTCGCGGAGCAGTCCACCGGCAAGGCCAGCGCCATCAACATCGCCGGGTCACTCCGCATGCAGTCCTATGCACTGTCGACCCGCGTGGCCGACACGCGCGGTAGCGCCGTCGACCGGCATGAGGCCGCCGAAGCGGCGATCGTCGAGTTCGAGCGGCGGCTGAAGAGCCCATCGCTGATGGCGGGCATCCCGGACGAAGGGTCCAATCCGGTCCACCGCATCTACTCGAGCATCGTCCACGACTGGGAATCGCGCATCAAGCCGCTCGCCCGCAATGCGATCGAGAACGAGGCAGACCGGGCGGAATTCCTCGCCGTGGTGCCCACGTTCGTCGGCAAGGTGGACATCCTGGTGCGTCAGATTGAAACCGACCTCGAGAGCCGCATCCAGTCGCTGCGACTGATCCTGGGCATCGGCTTCTTCGTGATGATGCTGCTGGTGGTGTCGGCGCTGTTCCTGCTGAACGTCGAAGTGTTCCAGCCGATTGCCCGGCTCGGCGAAGTGGCCAAGCAGGTGCGTACCGGCAACTTCACCGTGCGGGCCAAAAGCACCGGGGCCGACGAGATCGGCCAGCTCGGGCAGGCCTTCAATTTCATGGTCGACGACCTGGCACGGCTCTACGGCTCCCTAGAGAAGCAGGTGGCGGAGAAGACCCGCGATCTCGAGCGCCGCAACGAGTCGCTGGGGCTGCTGTACGAAACCACGCGGACCCTGGCTGAGAAGCCGCTCGATGCCGACTCCCTGCTTCGAGTGCTGGAACTGATCCGCAAGGTTCTCGGCGTTGAAAGCGGCGTCATCTGTTCGATTCATGCCGGGGCAGAGCGCGGCCTGCCGCTCGCGCGGGACGAAGCTGTCGTCAAGGCCTGCATGGCACGGGACTGTGAGCTGTGTGCTGGCAACGGGGGCGTGACCTGGCGCGTGGAACCGGGCCCCACCGGTGAACGGCGCGTGATCGGCATTCCGCTGGTGGAAGGCGGTGTTCGCTACGGCGTGATGCCGCTCGTGCTGCCGCCGAACAAGGGGCTCGAGGTCTGGCAGATGGAACTGGCCGAAACCCTGGGCCGGCATGTCGGCGCAGCACTGGCGGCGACAGAGCGGCGCGAGGAGCACCGCCGGCTCGGCGTGCTCGAGGAGCGAGCCGCCATCGCGCGCGAACTGCACGACTCGCTCGCGCAGTCGCTGTCGTACACCAAGATCCAGATCGCCAGGCTGGCGGCCACCCTCGAGCGGGAGGACGGCGGGCCGCGGGTGGCCACGGTGCTGGCGGAACTGCGCGAAGGCGTGGCCGGCGCCTACCGGCAGCTGCGGGAACTGCTCACCACCTTCCGTCTCGGCCTCGGCGAAGAAGGCGTCGCGGGGGCGCTGCGCGACGCGGTGGCCGAATTCGAGCGACGCTCGGGAGTGCATGCGGTGCTCGTCAACGACCTGCTGCGAGTCGAGCTGTCAGCCAACGAACAGGTGCATGTGCTGCAGGTCGTACGCGAGGCGTTGACGAACATCGAGCATCACGCGCATGCGCGTAACGCGTGGGTGGCGCTGTGCCGGGGCGGCGATGGCGCGATCGAAGTGTCGATCGAGGACGACGGCATCGGTATCAGCGATCTGCGGTCGCCGCACGGACACTTCGGGCTGTCGATCATGCGCGACCGCGCGGCGCTCGTCGCGGGCGAGCTCAGTGTGGAGGCGCGCGCGCCCGCGGGAACACGGGTGCTGCTGCGATTCCGCCCGCAAACAACGTTCGCCGCGGCTCGGGCGATGGCCGAAGAATCCAGGGAAGAGACGCGCGTATGAGCGAAGGGCGGCACACGATACTGGTGGTGGACGACCACCCGCTGTTCCGCAAGGGCGTCATCCAGCTGCTGCAGCTGGACCCGAGCTTTGAAGTGGTTGGCGAGGCGGGCGACTACGCGACCGCGGTGCAGTTGGCGAAGGACAAGGAGCCGGACCTGACACTGCTCGATCTCAACCTCAAGGGCAGCGGCGGCCTGGAGATTCTTTCCGCGTTGAAGGAAGAAGACCCTTCGAGGCGTGTCGTCATGCTCACCGTATCGGACGCACCCGAGGACCTGATGGCAGCCATCCGGGCCGGCGCAGACGGTTACCTGCTGAAGGACACCGAGCCCGAAGACCTGCTCGAGCGCGTTCGCGGTGCGCTCGAAGGCCGCACGGTGATCAGCGATTCACTGACGGCCGCGCTGGCCGATGCCCTGCGTGACGAGGCGCGTGGCGTTCGGCGCGACATGCGCGACCTCACTGACCGCGAGCTGGCCGTGCTGCGTTGCGTTGCCGGGGGGCAGAGCAACAAGGTGATCGCCCGCAACCTTTCGATCACCGAGGGCACCGTCAAGGTGCACGTCAAGCACCTGCTGAAGAAGCTCGGGTTCCGGTCGCGGGTCGAAGCGGCGGTGTGGGCCTCCGAGCAGGGGCTGCGAACAACGCCTTAGCGCTGCAGGCGCAGGCCCGCCGCCTCGCCTGCCAAGAGGCAGGCGTTCCAATGCATGCATCAGCGATTAGCACTCTCGCCCGTCGAGTGCTTTGCCTTTTCCTGTCGGATTTGCAACATTTCTGGCAAGGGACTTGCTTATTGAAAGACCAAGCGATCGTACGATAGCGTTACATCACCACGGAGGACCCGTGACCGAAGACCGGAGGGCTGCATGAACTTACCTGCCACGATCCCGTCGCCCATCTCGATTGCGGGATTCAAGGACGTCTACCAGATCCCGCGGATCGAGGAAGCCCTTTCGGAACTCCAGGAACTCGGCAGCGGAGCCAACGAGGCGCTGCGTGCCACCTACGTGAAGATGATCCGGACCGGCGGCCAACGCTTTGTCATCAAGCCATCGGCGCTGCCAGACATCGATGGCCTGATCCAGGAACTGCCTAACTTCGAGGAGCCACTCGAAGATATCCGCAAGCAGCTTGCACTCTGCTTGTCGTCGGAAGATCCGCTGGAGCTTGAGCCGATGCTGCTGCTCGGCGACCCTGGCATCGGCAAGACCCACTTCGCGCGCCGTCTCTCAAAGCTGCTGGGCACCGGCTACAACTTCATCGGCATGAGTTCGCTGACTGCGGGCTGGATCCTGTCCGGCGCTTCGGCGCAATGGAAGAACGCCAAGCCGGGCAAGGTGTTCGATGCACTGGTCAACGGTGACTACGCGAACCCGGTCATCGTCGTTGATGAGATCGACAAGGCGAGCGGCGATAGCCAGTATGACCCGCTCGGCAGCCTGTACACGCTGCTGGAGCACGACACCGCGTGCGACTTCATCGACGAGTTCGCCGAAGTGCCGATCGACGCCTCGGAAGTCGTCTGGATCGCCACGGCGAACGACTCGCGCAGCATCCCCGAGCCGATCCTCAATCGCATGAACGTCTATGCGATCGATCCGCCCGACACGGAGGGGTCACGCCGGATCGCGCAGAGCATTTATGACGAATTGCGGGCCGAGCATGCCTGGGGACGCGCGTTTCCGCCGCAGCTTGGGCGGCGAGAGCCTCGACCGGTTGGCCCGGCTCAAGCCACGCGAGATGCGCCGGGTGCTGCTGGCCGCCTTTGGCAATGCGAAGCTCGACGGTCGCAGTGAGGTGCGAGCCGAAGACGTCGTCGAAGACCGCGTCGCAAAGAAGGCGCGCATAGGATTTTGACGTCGCCGGCGTACGCGACCGCCGCGCGGTCGTACGTGCACCGGCTCGGATCAGTTTGACGAACTGTCCTGGGACGGCCCGGCGCCCGCTCGCAGCGCAACGGCCGCAGTTGCAGCAGCCTCACTTTGCAGCCGGCAACGGCTTGATGGGCTGCTCGGCAGCAACGCGCTGGTAGACAGGGCCCCAAAGAGGGTGGCCAACCTCGGCGTCGGTGAGCTTGAACGACGGGTCGGCGGCGAACGCGGCGCGAAATGCCTGTTCGCAATCGCTTGGGCGGTTGTAGGCGCAGGCAATGAAGGCCATGTGCTTCTCCGCCACCGCGACGTCATGAGGGTCGCGCAGTCCCTCTGACAGAGCCCGTTTCAGGAGCGCTTCGGCACGCTCGTATTGACCTTCCTCGTAGAAGCGCAGTCCGCTGATGAAGGCGCGCTCGGCTGGCTGCTCATACAGGCGCGCGATGCTGACTGTCGCCGGTGGTGGTGGCGGTGGTGGGGGTGGCGGCGGCGGGGCGAAGATCGCGCAGCCACCGAGCGCGATCGTCGCGACCAGCGCAGCGGTGCGGGGCAGAGGTGGCCGGCCGATGACGCTCATTGAAAGCGATGACGGATCTGTTGCGGCCGCTCGGGGGTGATGTCGACCTTCGCGAGGTACGGCGCCTGGTCGCCGTTGCGGATCTCGATCGTGTGGCGGCCGGCCGGCAGGGTCAGCTGAGTGAGCGGCGGTGTCGTGCCGCGCGCGTCGCCGTCCACGTAGACGGAGCCCCACGGTGCAACGGCCAGCGCGACGATACCCTGCGCTGCCGTCGCCGCAGTACGCGCCGGGGTCTCTCGTGCAGTCGTGCTGCGAGCGACTGCGGGGGCGGACCGCGGAGATCCGACGGCCGCGTAGTCGGCCGGCGCGTTGGTGGCAGAGGCGGGCACCGAGGCGGGGACAACCGGGACTGCTGCCGCGGATACCGCCGCAGGCGAGGGGGTCACCGTCGCCGGTGCAATGGGGGCAGCGACGCGGCCGTCAGCAAATTGACTGCGGGTCCAGATCCCCGCAAGCACAAGCACCGCGGCGAGGCCGACGCCGGCAGCGATCGCGTGCCGACGCCACGAGCTCGCTGCCGGGCGAGCGGACGGTTCGGCGCCGGGCGCGATCAGCGTGGCCACCGTCATCGTCGCGGCCTGCTTCGGCATGACGGCCAGTCGTGCGGGCATGCCGGTGATCGTGGCCGACCCGGGCATCGACATGTCGCCGCGATTGCCCCACAGGAAGGTCGTCAAGGCGTTGCGTACCTGCGCGGCGGTGCCGAACACGCGTGTCCCGCCGAGTTCGAGGGCTTGTTCCGCGATTTCCGCCAACGCCAGCGGCGCGGTCGGACGCAGCTGCAGGACCGGGCTTTCCACGCCCTTGCCCTGCGCGCGCAGCGTCTTCACGTCCGGGCGCGTCCCAGTGAGCAGCAGATAAAGCAACGCGCCGAGGGCGCGCACGTCCTTGCGTCGCGCTTCGCCCGACAGTTCGTCGCCAAAGAAGGGCAGCATCCGGTCCGTGCCGTGCAGCTCGAAGTCGCCGGTCATGCCGCTGTCGATCCAGCCTCCGAAACCGGTGACCTTCGGCGTGCGCTCGGGGCCCTGCAGGTAGATGCGGGACGGTGAAAGATGGCCGTGCGGAATTGCGCGCGCATGGGCGAACTCGACGGCATCGGCGACGCGCGCAACGATGTCGGCCGCCTGCAGGAATCCCGGTCGGTACGCTTCGGCGAGGAGTTCATCCAGCAGCTTGCCGTCAACCTTCTCGAGCGCGAGGTAGCCGATACGGTTGACGTGGCCGGCATCGAAGACAGTGACGATGTTAGGGTGGTGCAGCTTGCCTGCCGCCTGCGCCTGGCGCATGAAGGCCTGTTCCACTCGTTCGTGCGCGGCGCGATCCTGGCCTTCGGCCGGATGCAACTGCACCGCTTTCACGATCAGTTCCCGATTCAGGACCGGGTCGAACGCCAGGTAGACCGCGGTGTAGCGGTCGCGCCGCAGTTCGCGCTGTACCGAATACCTTCCAATCAGCCTGACGTTGGATGACAGGTTCGGCGACTTGGAGGCGGCAGTCTGCGACATCAGTCAGGTTCCGCCTCGATGGACTGGCACTGCCCAATCGTGGTGCGGGCCGAGTCGGCAAGGCGAGTCATGGCGCATCGAGGCTAGCGGATGCACCGGCCGGACTCAACCGGCATGAACGTCGGAAAAGGGATGCAAACCTCGTCCGAATGACCGAACGTCGCGGGCGCGCGACCCGTACGGCGCCGGGCACGCGCATTTCACGCCCGGTCAGAAACGGTGTTGCAGCGATATCGATTCGCCCGATCGGAGCTCGACCCGCACGGTGAAAGGCGGCGACGTGTTGTTCCGCACTTCGATCGTGTACGCGCCAGGCGCCAGTGAAAGCTGCGTCAGCGGCGGCGAGACTCCCCTTCCGACACCGTTGACAAAGACTTCGCCCCATGGAGTGATTGCCAGCTTCACGGTCCCGTCCCGGACCGGAACGGCCTGCGACGCCGCTTCAGTGCGCCGACGCTGTGCTGCTTTGGCTTCGGCGTTCTTCGCGTCCTCGCTAGGCGTGGTGACGGGTTCGGCGGGGGTTTCGGCGACCGGGGCGGGCGACGGCGCCGGGATGACTGGCAGCGGCGTCGGCTCTACGACCGGCGGGGGCGCCGGCTGCGGACGCAACGCGAGATAGATCACCGCGACCGCGCTCAGCAGTGCCGCGGCACCCAGCAGGGCCTTCAGCGGTCCGCGCGACGGCGGGGCGACCGGCACGACCGACGACCGTGTGGCGACGGAGACATCGGCCGACGGGGCGCGCGAGCCGTCGACGAATTCGGCGAGCGCGTTGCGAAAGTCGGCAGCCTTCTGGTAGCGCTGCGTGGGATCGCGCTCCATCGCCTTGCGCACGATGGTGGCAAGCGCTGGCGGCGTTTCGGGCCGCAGCTTTTCCACGGGCCGCGGATGCGCGGCGACGACCTGGTCCAGCGTCTCATCGATCGTGCGGCCGTCGAAGGCACGTCGTCCGGCGAGCAGTTCATACAGGATCGTGCCGAGCGAAAAGATGTCGCTGCGAGCGTCCAGCGGTTCGCCCTTCGCCTGCTCGGGTGACATGTAGTTCGGCGTGCCGACGAGATGGCGGGTGCCCTTGTCCTTGGCGGCGTCGCGCGGTGTCGGCGCCAGTGCGGTGCCGAAGTCGAGCAGCTTCGGCCGTAGGTCGCGAGACAGGAAGATGTTCGAGGGCTTGATATCGCGATGAACCAGGCCGCGTTTGTTGGCGTAATGGATCGCGTCGCCAAGCCGCATCATCATCGACGCGGCCTGTCGCGGGCTCATGCGGTTGCCGCCGGCCAGGTACTCGTGCAGGTCCTGCCCGTGCAGGCGTTCCATCGCGATGTAGGCGAAGGTATCGGTCTTGCCGGCGTCGTAGATCGTGACGATGGCCGGGTGACTCATCGCACCGGCCGACTTCGCCTCGCGCAGGAAATTCGCTTCGATCTGCGTGCGGAACTCGGCCTCGCGCGCAAGCGGGATGACCTTGATGGCCACTTCACGCCCGAGCACCGGGTCGTGCGCGGCCCAGACAACCCCGTAGGAGCCGCGACCGATCTCGTTGAGGATCGTGAAGCGCCCGATGGTCTTCGGCATCGGCACGGACCCGGCGTCCGTGGCGAGCTGGGGTTCGGTGGCGGTCATCGGCTCTGACATCGTGCGGATTATCGCACCGTGATCGCGGCGCAATCGTCGGAAATGCGTCGCGCAGGGCCGCGACTGGCACAGGTATCGCAGCGCACTCCGGTCCCGCCCTACCGCGAGAAGATGATCTGCTCGTTGCGCAGCAGACGCGCCTGCAGCAGCAATGCCGCAGCGGTCAGTGCCAGTGCGATCGCAGAAGGCAGAAGGATGTCGACGGCAGCCACGGCTTCACCGCGAAGCGCGCGCATCAGCACGGTTTGCTGTCCGAGTGCCGGGACAAGAAGTTGCCAAGGCGCGTCGCGGACCGTCAGGAACAGCGGGATGATCGGCACGAAGTTGACGATCATCGTGATGTAGCTGGCGTAGGTCTGAGCCTCCTTGTGGCTGCGCCCATAGGTCGCCGCCAGCATGTTGAGCGAGGCGACCATCGCGGAGAAGGGCAGCAGCAGGACCAGGAAGAGCAGGATTTCCGGCGCGCCGAACTGCATCAGTGCGGCAAGGTTTTCGCTGCGTACGAATTGCAGCGACACCGTGAACCCGAAGAGGGTCAGGACCACGACGGCGGCCGAGCAGCTGGCGGCCACGGCCCATTTGCCGAGGACGAGGGCTGCGGTAGATACCGGGTTCATCAACAGGGGCTCGAGCGATCCGCGTTCACGCTCTCCGGCCGTCACATCGATCGCGACGCTGATCGCGCCGACCACGGCGCCCACCAGCGCGAGCCACGGGACGAGGAACAGCAACTGCGCCCCGCGCGCACGGCTGCCGGCGAGGTTGACCTCCTCGATCTGCAGCGGCTGCAGCACCTGCGCGCTGACGCCGCGCGCCAGCAGGCGCTGCGTGCCCTGCTCACGGTTGAACCCCTGCAACAGGGCGATCGTGGTGCGCACGGCCGTCTGTGCACGCTGCGCCGTCTCGTCGAAGACGACCTCGAGCCGAATCGGTTCACCGGACGCGAGGCGCCGGCCGAAGTCGTCCGGGATGACGACCACGGCGTTCTGCAGTCGGCCGGACAGCAACTCCTCACGGTAGTCGGCCGGCGCATCGCGGACGCTGGCGCCGTTGCGCTGCAGGAAGTTGACGAGTGTCGGGGCCTTCGCGGCGTTGGCGATGACCACCTCTCGGCGCGCTGCGCTCTCCTCGGCGCTCGACACGATGCTCGCGATCAGCAGCAGTGATACGGGACCCGCGACCAGGGAACTGATGCAGCACCACCAGCCACGTGCGGCGGTCGCGCAGCGCGTCCTTAAGTTCCTTGGCGAAGACAACGAGGGCGGCCCTCATGGCGTTGCGTCTTCCGGCCCGTACGCCAGCGTGACGAAGGCGTCTTCCAGCGACTCCGCGCCGGCGCGCCGCCGGATCTCGTCTGCCGTGCCGTCGGCAATGCTGCGACCGTGCGCCACGATGACGATGCGATCGGCCAGCTGTTCGACCTCCGGCATGATGTGCGACGACAGCAGGATGCATTTGCCTTCACCGCGCAGATGGCCGAGCAGGCGGCGCAGTGCGCGCGTCGACATCACGTCGAGCCCGCTGGTCGGCTCGTCGAGGATCAGGTGCTGCGGGTCGTGGATCAGCGCGCGCGCCAGGGCGACCTTCATGCGCTCGCCGGTGCTGAAGCCCTCGGTGCGGCGATCGAGCAGCGGCGCCATGTCGAGCAGCTCGGCCAGCATCGCGAGACGTTCAGCCAGCGCGGCGCGCGCGACGCCACGCAGGTTGCCGTAGTACTCGATGTTCTCCCGCGCGGTGAGCCGCGCATACAGGCCGCGCGCATCGGACAGCATGCCGAGCTGTGCGCGCACCGCCAGCGCCTCCCGGGTCGTGTCGAGCCCGCCCACGGACGCTCGACCGGCATCGGGCTGGACCAGCGTGCCGATGATGCGCAGCGTCGTCGTCTTGCCCGCGCCATTGGGACCGAGCAGCGCGGTGATCGTGCCGTCCGCCGCGCTGAAAGAGACGTCGGCCACGGCGGTGACGCGGGTGCGCCGCCCGTGCACCCGGGCCTCGAACGATTTCGCCAGTTGCTGGACCTCGATCATTTCGCCGACTCGGGCGCGGCAAGGTGCATCGGCTCGAAGAAGGTCGACGCAGGCAGCTTCTCCAGGCAGTCGGTGTCGAGTTCCTTGAAGCTTGCGTTGCGGACGAAGCGCGTGATCAGCCGCGCGGCGCAGGCTTGGGTACTGACCCCGTGGCCCAGGAAAGGCGCTTCGACGTGGCGCGCATTGCCGAGCCGCTGCGCGACCGCGGCGCCGTGTCGAGGCGGGGTGGCGGGATCCAGTCCGCCCGAAAGCACCAGCACCGGGACTTCCGACCGGGGCACCTGATAGAAGGCATCAGGCACCGATCGCGTCGCGATCGCCGGGCAGGCATCGCTATAGACATCGGCAAACGTGTTGCCGAAGCGCGTCCTGGCGGTGGCCGCGCGTTCTGTGGCACTCAGCCGCGGCAGATCTTCGGCGCAGATCACCGCGAAGTGCATGCCGAGCGCGAAGTTTTCGCGCACGCGTCCGCTGACCGCCGCCGACAGCGCCACCAGGGGCTGGAAGTCGCCGGCGCCGGCGCTGGCGAGTGCATACGGCATCACCGACGCGAGCGTCGGCACGTACAGCGGAATGCGCAGCAGCGAGGCCAGCAGGCGGCGATCAACGTGCAGTGTCTGCTTCTGCCCGGTGATCGGGTGCTCGACGTCGGTATCGAAACCCGCCTCGGCACGTGCGAGCAGCGCGTCGATGTGCGTCTCGAAGTCCGGGTAACGCTCGCGACAGCGCGCATCGGCCTTGCAGGCGGCCGCGAGCGCGGTGAGTGCGGCGTCGGCGTCGATCGAGAACGAGGCCGGCAACACCATGTCCGGCGGCGCCACGCCGTCCAGCACGGCGGTGCGCACCTGCTGCGGAAACTGGCGCATGTACTCGATCGCAACACGCGTGCCATACGAACCACCCCACAGGTTGACCCGATCGACGCCGAGCTTGCGCCGAACGGCGTCGTAGTCGCCGACCGCTATCCAGGTGGCGTACTGCCGGGTGTCGCTGCGCAGGTCGCCCAGGCAACGCTTCAGGCGCTCCATGTGCTGCGACGGATCGAGCGCAACCGCGAGCGAGTCCTCGTCGTCGGGGCAATCGAGCGCATTCGAGCGGCCGGTGCCACGCTGGTCGACGAAGACGATGTCGCGCCGGGCATTGAGTTCGGCAAAGACCGGCATCGTCTGGCCGATGACGCGGCTGGCTGCCTGTCCCGGTCCACCGGCGAGGATGAACACCGGGTCGGGTTGTGCGTTGCGCGCGACCGCCGGGACGACGGCGAAGTGGACATCCACCGTGCGGCCGCCCGGCGCATCCGGATCTTCCGGCATCGTAACAGTGCCGCACCGGATCTCGCGCTCCACTCCGGGCAGGCGACAGGGCTGCAAGCCGTCGGCACGCGCGCCCGCGCCGGGGCGACAGGCCGCGAGCCCAGTCACGATGGCCAGCAGCAGGAGTGAATGAAGTGATGGCGCATGGTCAGGTGCACGAGCGGCGCGCAGCATAACAACGCCGGTTCGCGAGAGAGGGCCGGCGGGAGCAAGTCGCGGCCCTGGGCGCGCGGCTTGACGCGCTGTGCCGCTTCAGTGGTCGGACACGAGGCGCAGGCCAGCCACGCCACCGACGATCATCAGCAGGCAGACGATGCGGGCGACCGTGGCCGGCTCACGGAACAACAGCATGCCGAACAGCGCCGCACCGGCGGCGCCGATGCCGACCCATACCGCGTAGGCGGTGCCGACCGGCAGCGCCTTCATCGCCACGGCGAGCAGCCAGAACGACAGCAGGGCCACGACCAGCACGACAGCGCTCGGCCCGATGCGGGTGAAGCCGTCGGTGAATTTCATGCCGACGGCCCAGGCGATTTCGAGCAGTCCGGCGAGCGCGAGCAGAATCCACGCTTGGGCCGGCGACGGGTTCAACCAGGACATGGCGGTCAACTGGAACGGGGAAGACGCGGACTCAAGGGCGCCATCAACTTCGCGCGGTGCGGACTGGGCGCGGGCTGCGGTCGACCCTCGTGAATCGACACAGGAGGACTGCACGTGGAACGACGATTCTTTGCGCTCGGCGCGGTGTTGGCGACTGATCGGCGTGGCGGCGGGCGCGTTCGGCGCGCATGCGCTCAAGTCGCGTCTCACGCCCGACATGCTGGCGGTGTTCGAGGTCGGCGTGCGCTATCAGCTGGTGCATGCGCTGGCACTGCTGGCCGTGGCCTGGGCGATCACGCGCTGGCCGGGCAGGGTGGCGCTTCACGCCGGCGCGCTCTTCATCGCCGGCATCGTTCTCTTCAGCGGCAGCCTGTACCTGCTCGCGCTGACCGGCGAACGCTCGCTGGGTGCGATCACGCCCTTCGGCGGCGTCGCCTTCCTCGCCGGGTGGGCGTGCCTGGCGTGGGCCGCGTGGCGCTCGAGCCGATGATGCGGATCGCGTCCGTAGAATCGTTGCGTGTCCACACCCGCGCGCCGCCTGTTCCTGACCGGTCTGGCGCTCGCCATTGCCGGCAGCGTGCTGTTCTCGGCGAAGGCGATCGTCGTCAAGCTCGCGTACCGGCACGGCGTGGATGCCGCCACGCTGATCGCACTGCGCATGCTGTTCTCGGTGCCGTTCTTCGCGCTGGCGCTGGCGTGGAGCAGCCGCGGGGCTCCGCCGCTGGCGCGGGGCGACCACGCCCGCCTCATCGTCATCGGACTGCTCGGCTACTATGCCGCGAGCTACCTCGACTTCCTCGGGTTGCAGTACATCACGGCCGCGCTCGAACGGCTGATTCTTTACCTCAATCCGACCATCGTCCTGCTGATGTCCGCGCTCCTCCTCGGCAAGCGATTCAGCCGGCGCGAAGTTACCGCCCTGGCGCTGGCCTACGGTGGCATCGTGCTCGTGTTCCTGCACGACGTGCGCCTCGAGGGCGAGGGCGTGCCGCTGGGCGCCGCGCTCGTCTTTGGCAGTGCCGTGTGCTATGCGGCCTATCTCGTGATGTCAGGCGAACTGGTCAGGCGCGTCGGCGCGATCCGGCTGACGTCCTATGCGATGTGCGTGTCGACCGTCGCGGTCTTCGTGCAGTTCCTGATCGTCAATCCGCTGTCGTCGCTGCAGCAGCCGGCGCCGGTGTACTGGTTGTCACTGGTCAACGGCTTGCTCTGCACGGTGCTGCCGGTGTTCGCCACGATGATCGCGGTGGAGCGCATCGGTGCGGGGCGCACCTCGCTCGCGGCCATGGTCGGCCCGGTCGCCACGATCGCCCTCGCGTACCTCTTCCTGGACGAGCGCGTCAGCGGCTGGCAACTCGCCGGCACGACGCTCGTCCTTTCCGGTGTCTACGTGTTATCCCGTTCATCGACCGCCTCCGCGACCGCGCGGAGCGTCAGCAAGGAGAACTCATGAAAGCAAAGGCCATCGTCGTCCGCGCCCACGGCGGCGCAGAAGTTATCGAGTACACCGAGGTCGATGTCGCCGACCCGGGCCCCGATGAAGTGCGCATCCGGCAGCATGCGATCGGACTGAACTACATCGACGTGTATTACCGCACCGGGCTGTACAGCAGCGCGCTGCCGCACGGCCTGGGCTTCGAAGGCGCGGGGGTGGTCGAGGCAGTCGGCTCCAATGTCAGGACCCTCAAGGCCGGCGACCGCGTTGCGTATCCGCAGGGTCCGCTCGGCGCCTATTCCGAATTGCGCACGATGCCGGTGGCTACCGTCGTGAAGCTGCCGGCGAAGATCTCCTTCGAGCAGGGTGCGGCTGTCATGCTGAAAGGCCTCACGGTGCAGTACCTGTTTCGCCAGACCTACCGGCTGCAGGGCCACGAGACCATTCTCTTCCACGCCGCGGCCGGGGGCGTCGGGCTGATTGCCTGCCAGTGGGCGCGTGCGCTTGGCGTGAAGCTGATCGGCACGGTCAGTTCGCCAGAAAAGGCGGCGCTGGCCAAGAAGGCCGGGGCCTGGCAGACGATCGACTATTCGAAGCAGAACTTCGTCGAGCGCGTGCTGGCCATCACCGGCGGCAAGAAGCTTCCGGTCGTCTACGACGGCGTCGGCAAGACAACCTGGGAAGGCTCGCTCGACTGCATCGAACCGCGCGGGCTGATGGTGAGCTTCGGCAACGCCTCGGGCGCCGTGACCGGCGTGGCGATCGGCATCCTGGCGCAGAAAGGATCGCTGTTCCTGACGCGTCCGACACTGGCCACGCACATCGTGCCGCGCGCGCGGCTCGAGGCGTCCTCCGAGGAACTGTTCGACCTGATGATCGCCGGCAGGATCAAGGTGGATATCGAGCAGCGCTATGCGCTGGCGGACGCGGCGCAGGCGCATCGCGACCTTGAGGCGCGCAAGACCGTCGGCTCGACCGTCTTGTTGCCGTAGTCGCACGACCCCGGCGAGAGCGAACCGGCGGGCGCCTGCAGACGCCTCCGGGAACCTAGTTGAGGTCGAATTCACCTGTTTCTCGAGGCTGTGGCGGGGAATGCCTTGTGCTGCAATGACCGGCACGCTCTCCATTCGAGGGCGCTCATGGCGCGGACGGGTGCGAGGGACGATCCGGGATCCGTGCTACTTGAAAGTGCCTGGCATGCCGGTCATCGCTGTCGTCAATCGGAAAGGGGGGAGTGGCAAGAGCACCCTGGCCACTCACCTCGCGGCCCATTTCGCCAATAGCGGGGCCAACGTGCTGCTGGGCGACGTCGATCGCCAGCAATCGACGCGCACCTGGTTGCGGCAGCGCAATGCCGTGCCGGCCGCCGACCGACCGGAAATCAAGGTCTGGCCAGTCGATCCGAAGTTCTTCGCCCGTCCGCCGACCGGTGCCGACCACGTCGTACTGGACACTCCCGGTGGCCTGACGGGCCTCGACCTGGCACGTGTGGTCATGTATGCGGACGCGATCCTGATGCCCGTGTGCAACTCGCTCTTCGACCGTGAATCCGCAGCCGAATGCCTGGCGGAGCTACGGACGATGCCGCGCGTCGCCTCCGGACGCTGCAAGCTGGCGGCGATTGGCATGCGGCTGGATGCCCGCACCGAAGCGGCCGGGCTCGTCCAGGCGTGGGCGACCGACCAGCGCGTCTCCCTGATCGCCGTGCTGCGCGAGTCGAACGCCTATGTGCGTTGCATCGAGAAGGGATTGACGGTGTTCGACCTGCCCGCGGCCGATGTCGAGGACGACCTGGCGCAGTGGAAACCCATCGTGAAGTGGCTGCGTCCGATCATGGAGCCGGCCCCTGCCGTAGCGGGCCTGGCCAGGGACGGCGTACCCCCCGCAGTCATGCGGCGTCAGGACACGCTGGCTATCGCGCACGTACGAAAGGGCGAGCCGGTACGGCCGGATTCGAAGCCGTCACTCCCGGTCCGTGTTAGCGCTGCCGGCGCTTCGGTCCCGGCGCGTGGGGCGCCGGTGGCCTCTCACATGAGCCGGTTGCTTGACGCCCTGCCGATCCCACGCTTCCTGCAACGTACCCCGTAGCACGGTCGCGGCGATCGACTGACCTTCGGCCGAAACCGGGCAGGCGTCGCCTCGAACTCAAGACCGTGCCCGGTGGTACCCGGTCACGCGCTCGACCTCGTTCTTCGAGCCCAGGAACACTGCAACGCGCTCGTGCAGTTTCTCCGGCTGCACTTCGAGGATGCGCTGGTGACCGTTGGTGGCGGCGCCGCCGGCCTGCTCGACGAGGAAGGCCATCGGATTGCCTTCATACATCAAGCGCAGCTTGCCCGGCTTGTCAGGCTCTCGTGCATCGCGCGGATACATGAAGATGCCGCCACGCGACATGAGGCGATGCACGTCGGCGACCATCGAAGCGATCCACCGCATGTTGAAGTCCTTGCCGCGCGGGCCCGTCTTGCCGGCCAGCAGCTCGTCGATGTAGCGCTTTACCAGCGCCTCCAAGTGGCGCGTGTTCGACATGTTGATCGCGAACTCCTTCGTGTCTTCCGGGATGCGCACGTCTTCCTGCGTCAGCCAGGAACGATCCGGTGTCGCGTGCCAGCGTGAACACCTGAACGCCGTGGCCAACCGACAGCACGAGCAGGGTCTGCGGACCGTATACCGTGTAGCCGGCACAGACTTGGGCGGAACCCGGCTGCAGGAACGCGTTCTCGTCCTGCTCGGCAACGCCTATGCCCACACCGTGAGCGCAAACCAGAGGAACGTGACGGCGCTTACCGTGACGAGCCGCCTGCGCTGCGCCGGCTTGCTCGCATTTGCGTCATGCGCCGCTCCGCTGAGGTGAGCAGGGGCCGGAATGTGGAAGAATTTGACTTGCCCGGAACAAACCAGTCGCCGCCGCCCTGATCTCGTTCAAGGAATCGGACATGGCCAAGAAGAGAAACGCGCTCTACGCCCAGTCAGGAGGTGTGACTGCCGTCATCAACGCTTCGGCCTGCGGCGTCATCGAAACCGCACGCAAGCATCGCGACGTGATCGGCAAGGTGTACGCGGGGCGCAACGGCATCATCGGAGCTCTGACCGAAGAACTGATTGACACCAGCAAGGAATCGGTCGCGGCCATTGCCGCCCTGCGCTCGACCCCGTCCGGGGCTTTCGGATCCTGCCGCTTCAAGCTGAAATCGCTGGAAGCGAACAAGCGCGAGTACGAGCGTCTGATCGAAGTGTTCAAGTCCCACGACATCGCCTACTTCTTCTACAACGGAGGCGGTGACTCGGCCGACACCTGCTACAAGGTGAGCCAGTTGTCCGAGAAATTGGGTTACCCGTTGCAGGCCATCCACGTCCCCAAGACGGTCGACAACGACCTGCCGATCACCGACTGCTGCCCCGGGTTCGGTTCTGTCGCCAAGTACGTCGCCGTATCCACCCTGGAGGCGAGCTACGACGTGCGCTCGATGGCCAAGACCTCGACCCGGGCATTCGTACTGGAAGTCATGGGCCGCCACGCCGGATGGATCGCTTCCGCGGCCGGACTGGTGGCCGAGCAGGGGATCCCCGTGATCATCCTGTTTCCGGAAATCGAGTTCGATCCGGATCGATTCCTGGCCGCCGTAAAGCGGAAGGTCGAAGACTTCGGCTACTGCACGGTCGTGGTGTCCGAAGGGTGCCATTACCCCGACGGCAAGTTCATCGCGGAGCAGGGAACACGCGACGCTTTCGGTCACGCTCAACTGGGCGGCGCTGCGCCGGTGGTCGCCAGCATGATCAAGGAAGCCCACGGTTACAAGTTTCACTGGGCCGTGGCCGATTACCTGCAGCGCGCCGCCCGTCACATCGCATCGCGGACCGATGTCAGGCAGGCGTACGAGATCGGCAAGAAGGCGGTTGAGCTGGCGCTCAAGGGTCACAACTCGGTGATGCCGACGGTGGAACGGATCTCCGATGCGCCCTACAAGTACAGGATCGGTGTCGCCGACCTGAAGGACGTCGCCAATGTCGAGAAGTTCCTGCCACGGGATTTCATCACCGAGGACGGTTACGGCATCACCGAAAAGTGCAAGCGCTACCTGCTGCCGCTGATCCAGGGCGAGGACTATCCTCGGTACGCAGCCGGCTTGCCTGTCTACGTGACCTTGAAGAACTCGTTAGCGACCAAGAAGCTGCCCGAGTTCGCGCTGTAACCCGGCACGAACGACGTTCTCGGAGCAGCGGAAGTTCCAGTCGAGCCCGTGCTCGCGCTCGCACGTGGATCAGGTAGTGGGTCAGAGCGACA
The DNA here is from genome assembly GCA_963791235.1 of uncultured beta proteobacterium. Taxonomy (GTDB): domain Bacteria; phylum Pseudomonadota; class Gammaproteobacteria; order Burkholderiales; family Burkholderiaceae_F; genus JALORV01. The sequence continues at coordinate 1,313,469 of CAWBRW010000029.1, forward strand.
GGTTCGCCATCAGTTCTCCAGCGACTTGGTGATGATCTCGTGCACATCACGCGACAGCGGCCCCGCGGAGGCGACGCGATCCAGCGCCCTGCGCATCCCCGCCTGCAGGACCGGCGTGTACTTGCGCCAGCGGTCGAGCGCGCGCGCAATGCGTGCCGCGACGGTCGGGTTGATGCGGTCGAGCGCGATGACCTGTTCGGCCCACAGCTCATAGCCGGCGCCGTCGCGGCGATGGAACTCGGCCTCGTTCGACATGCAGAACGAACGAAGCAGCGCGAAGACGTTGTTCGGGTTCGCAAGCGAGAAACCCGGGTGAACCAGCAGGCGGCGTACGCGCTCGACGATCGGCGGCTCCCCGGGCAGCGACATCGCAGTGGCCTGCAACTGGTACCACTTGTACATCAGCAGGGGTTCGTGCTGCCACTCCTGCGCCAGCTGGGCCAGGATGTCGGTCTTGTCCGTCGCGGTGCTGTTGATGAGGGCGGCGAGCGCGGCCTGCCGCTCGGTCATGTTGGCGGCCTGCACCAATTGCCGCCGGGCCAACTCGATCGCACCCTCGACGCGGCCCTCGACGAGGTAAGTGAGAGCGAGGTTGCGCAGCGCGCGTCGTCCGGCGGGACCCGGCGCCGGCGAATACTCGCCCGGCGTCGCATGCGCGTCATAGGCGCGCTGCCACTCGGCGGCCAGGCGTCGGCCCAGCTCACCGCACACCATGCGGCGCGCGGCCCTGATCGCCTGGGGATCGACGACCGCACGTTGTTCGCCGATGAAGCCCTCCTCGGGCAGCGTCAACACCTGCTCCTTGAAGGCCGGCGACAGCGAGTCATCCAGCAGCAGGGCGCGTATCGCGTCGACGAACTCGCCAGCCAGTTGAAGCGGCCGCCCCGCCTCGACGGCATCGGTCAGGCGCAGCAGTTGCGCGGTGGCGAGGCGCTGTCCCGCTTCCCACCGGTTGAAGCTGTTGCTGTCGTGCGATGAAAGAAACGCAAGATCGTCGTCGCTGTAGCGGAAGTCGACGATGACCGGCGCAGAAAAGTTGCGCAGCAGCGATGGGATCGGCCGCTCTGGCACATTGATGAACCGAAACCGCTGCATCGGCTGTGTCAGTTCGAGCACCCGCGTCGTGGGCCCGGGACGTGTTTCGCTTTCGAGCTGCAGCGGCAGGTCGCGACCTCCGCCGGTGACGAGGCCGACGGCAACCGGGATATGGAACGGCTCCTTGGTGGCCTGGCCCGGCGTCGGCAGCGTCGACTGCGAGAGCGTCAGTTCATAGGTGCGCTTGATCGTGTCGTAGACGCCGGTGGCGCCGACCCGCGGTGTTCCGGCCTGCGCATACCAGCGCCGGAACTGCGTGAGGTCGCGGGCATTGGCGTCGCCGATGGCGGCAACGAAGTCGTCGCAGGTCACTGCCTGGCCGTCATGTCGCCTGAAGTACAGGTCCATGCCGCGGCGAAAACCGTCGACGCCGACCAGTGTCTGCAGCATGCGCACGACCTCGGCACCCTTCTCGTACACCGTGGCCGTATAGAAGTTGCCGATCTCCTGGTACGCCTCGGGGCGAACCGGATGGGCCATCGGCCCGGCATCCTCGGGAAACTGCGCGGAGCGCAGGTTCCGCACATCGTCGATGCGCTTTACGTCCCGGCTTGATTCGTCCCCCAGCATATCGGCCGAGAATTCCTGGTCACGGAACACCGTGAGTCCTTCCTTCAGCGACAACTGGAACCAGTCGCGGCAGGTGACACGATTGCCGGTCCAGTTGTGGAAGTACTCGTGACCGACGACCGATTCGATGCTCGCGTAGTCGACGTCGGTGGCGACGGCTGGGCTTGCCAGCACGTACTTGGCGTTGAAGATGTTGAGGCCCTTGTTCTCCATCGCACCGCCGTTGAAGTCGTCGGAGGCGACGATCATGAAGCGATCGAGATCCAGTTCCAGCCCGTAGCGACGCTCGTCCCAGGCGATGGCCTTCTTCAGGCTCTCCATCGCGTGCGCCGTCTTGTCGAGATTGCCGGGCTCCACCCAGACCTGCAGCAGCGCTTCGCCACCGCTGGCGCGGCGCCAGGTCTCCTCGTGCACGACAAAACGGCCGGCGACGAGCGCAAACAGGTAGCTGGGCTTTGCGTACGGATCGTCCCAGGTCGCTGCGTGGCGTCCGTCAGGCAGCTCCGCCTGTCCGACGAGGTTGCCGTTGGCAAGCAGCACCGGAAACTGCTCGCGATCGGCACGCAGCGTCACGCGGTATCGCGTCATCACGTCCGGCCGGTCGGGGAAGTAGGTGATGCGGCGGAAGCCCTCGGCCTCGCATTGCGTGAACAGCCGGCCGTTGGAGACGTAAAGCCCCATCAGCTCGGTGTTCGCCGCGGGTCGGATGTGGTTGACGACCCGCACCGTGAACGGCGCACGCGGCATGCGCAGCGCTATGCCGCCCTCGCGCATTTCAATGTCCTGCGCCGCGGGAGCCCGTCCGTCGATCGTCAGTTCGACGAACTCCAGGTCCTCGCCATCGAGCCAGATCGACGCGTCGGCCGGCGCGTCGGGGTCCGGTCGCACCGTGAAGCGGCTCGTCACTGTCGTCTGCGTGGCGTCGAGGTCGAAATCCAGTTCGACGCGCTCGATGACAAATGCCGGCGCACGGTAGTCGCTGCGGCGGACGGTGACGACCGTGTCGTTACGCATCGGGTTCTGGGAGGATGGACCGGGTCGCGACGGTACCGGGAACGGGACGGGGATTGTAACGAGCGGCTGCGGCGTGCCGGATCGCTACGGACGCGGCTCGGGTCGGCTTGCGAGATGGATCCCCGCGATGATCAGCAGACCCCCGATCAGGTGATGCAGCCCGATCGCCTCGCCCAGAAAGAAGTAGGACAGCAGGCCGGCAAACACCGGTGTCAGATTCACGAAGTACATCGGCAGCACCGCTCCTGCGCGGGCCACTCCCCGGTCCCAGCAGAAATAGGCGACGAGTGAGGGCAGCAAGGCGACATAGATCAGCGCGCCCAGGTTGCTGGTCGTCGGAGCCACCGCCTGCCCGGTCCAAAGAAACTCGAGTACGGCGAACGGCAGGATCATCAGCGCACCGAGGGCCATTTGCAGCGTCAGGAACGGTGTGGCGGGCAGGTTCGGTCGCCGTGTCCGCAGCAGCCACGTGTACACGCTCCAGGTCAGTGTCGCGACCAGCATGATGATGTCGCCGCGATCGAGCTGCAGCGTCGCCAGCTTCATCAGGTCGCCGCGCGCGATGACGATCAGAACTCCGACCATCGACAGCGCGGCGCCGATCCACTGCAGCCGGCGCACCGGAGAACCGAAGAACGCAGCTCCCACCAGCAGCGTCATGATCGGACCCGAGGCCCCGATCAGCGTCGCGTTCACCGCGGTTGATGTCTGCAACGCCAGATACTGCAGTGAGTTGTAGCAGCCGACGCCGAGGGCGCTGATGCCCATCAGCAGCGGCCACTGCCCGCGCAGACGCGGCCAGGCTTCGCGCAGTCCGCCAATGGCGAAGGGGAGGATCAACAGCAGCGCGAGTGCCCAGCGTGCAAATGACAGGGCGAGCGGCGGGAACTCACCGACCAGGGCGCGCGCGACCACGGCGTTGCCCGCCCAGAACAGGGGCGGGGCCAGCAGCAGCGCTGCCGTTGCAGCCGTGAGTTGTCGCCTCATCCGGCCGCGATGCTACGCGGGCCGGCGGGCGTAGCGCAGGCTAGAAGTCGAGCTCGTCCCGGATCGCGGCAATGCCGGCCTTGGCACAGGCGTCGTCGGCCTCGCTGGTCGGCGCACCCGATACACCGATCGCGCCAACGGTCGTTCCACCCGAGGCGATGTTCACGCCGCCACCGACGGCAACCACGTTGGGCATCATGCGGATGCCGGCGCTGCCACTGGTGCCCTCGGTTGCCTTGGAAAATTCGAGCGTGTCGGTGCGGAAACTGATCGCGGTCCAGCCCTTGTTGATGGCGGTACTCACCGTATGCGGGCCGGCGAATCGGTCGCGCATCAGCGCCTGCGCGACTCCCGCGCGGTCGACTACGGCCACCGCAACCTGGTAGCCGCGCTTGCGGCAATCCTCGAGTGCCGCCCGCACCGCCTTGACGGCGGTCTCCGGAGTCAGTTGCTTGACGGCGTAGGTGCCGGATTGCGCTTGTGCGCCAACGGCGGTCAAGGTGCCGGCGACAAGCAATGCGGCAGTCTGGAGCGGCAGGTTTCGCATGAAGAATCCCCTGGGTAGTGTGATGTGCAGGTTGAAGGTACTTGCAGTCACTTTAGCGCGTACCGCCCCTCGTTCGTTGCGGAACGGTGAAATCGGGCTGAGACACCAGCCCAGGGGGTGGCCCTGCAGTGACTGACCCGCGCAACCGCTCCGACAGAGCGGTCCGGCCCCGTGCTGCAGTGGATGTCACCTTGACGCAGTCGTGGTCGGGCGCCCGTGGCGACGCAGGTGCTGGCACGGCTTGACACCGGTCAACCGTGGGCCGCATGCGCGGTGCAACACTGCCAGCGCTTCTTGCAGCGCACCCCGATGCGCGGAGTCATGTCATGCGAGCCCTCAGTGGTCTGCGTCAATCCTGGGTGGTGGCCGTACTGGTCGCCGCCGTTCTCTGGGCACCGACGGCCGGTGCCAAGGATGAAGCCCCCGGCCCGAACGAGTCATGCCTGATGTGCCACGGCGATGCCGGCGCCAAGAATGCGGCCGGCAATTCGATCGCCGTGGATGCGAAGAAGTTCGCGACCTCGGTGCACGGACAGATGAACTTCAAGTGCACCGACTGCCACAGTGATGTCTCGGCTGAGAAACTGCCTCACGAGCCGAAGCTCAAGCCGGCCAACTGCGCCGGTTGCCACGAGGGTCCCGTCAAGGAGTACCTGTCGACCGCGCATGCCAAGGCACGGGCCGGCGGCAACATGGTCGCGGCGACCTGCAGCGACTGCCACGGCAACCACGACATCCAGAAGTCGAGCGAGCCGACGTCGCGCACGAATGTCGCAAAGGTCGAGAGCACCTGCGCCTCCTGCCACGGCAACGAAGCCGTGATCCAGAAGGCCAAGCTGCCCGGCGGCAACATCGTCAGCCAGTACCACGACAGCATTCACGGCCAGAACACCAACGGCAAGGGTGCCGCAGCGGCAAAGGCGCCGACCTGCACCGGTTGCCATGGCGCACACAAGATCCTCAGCAAGAAGGACCCGGCGAGCCGCGTGAACCGCGAGCACATCGCGCTGATGTGCGGCAGCTGCCACCAGCAGGTCTACAGCCGTTTCAGCGGCAGCCAGCACGGTCAGTTGCGGCAGGCGGGCAACTCGGCGGCGCCGACCTGCATCGACTGCCACAGCGCGCACAGCATCCAGCAGCACGGCACCACCAAGTGGCAGGTTGAAGTCATCAAGGAGTGCGGCAACTGTCACCAGGATTTCATCAAGACCTACCGCGACACCTATCACGGCCAGGTGACGCAGCTCGGGGTTCACGCGCGTCGCCACCTGCAACAGCTGCCACGGGGCCCACGAGGTGCTGCCGGCATCGAACCCGAAATCGATGGTGTCGCCGGAAAACCGCGTCACGACCTGCAGAAGCTGCCACCCGGGCGCCAACGCCAACTTCGCGGCCTACAAGCCGCACGGCAATCCGCATGACCGGGAGGGCGATCCGATTCTCTATTTCACGCGCCTGTTCATGCAGCTGCTGCTCGCGGGCGTGTTCGGCTTCTTCGGACTCCACACATTGCTGTGGCTGATCCGCTCGCTGAAGGAAGTCCGCCAGGGGCGCGGCGGACACAACGGCCACTGACGAGGACGGAACCATGTCTGCCACTACGATGACCTCCGCCCGAGCACTGGAAGCGGTCCCGGGACGCTACTACCGGCGCTTCGGGCCGATCGAGCGCGTGATGCACGCGTTCCTGATGCTCACCTTCATCGGCTGCGCGATCACCGGCGTGCCGCTGCTGTTTGCCGACCATGACTGGGCCACCACGCTGGTGGGCCTGCTCGGCGGATTCCGCGGCGCGGCGCTGATCCACCGCATCTGCGCGGCGATCATGACCGTGGTTTTTGTCGGCCACGTGCTGCGCGTGTTCATCCGTGCCTTTCTCGCCGAAGACTGGCTCTCCTACTTCTGGGGACCGAACTCGCTGGTGCCGAACCTGAAGGACGGCCAGGACATCGTCGGCATGTTCAAGTGGTTCTTCGGCAAGGGCCCGCGGCCGCAGTTCGACCGCTACACCTACTGGGAGAAGTTCGACTACTGGGCGGTGTTCTGGGGGATGTTCATCATCGGCGGCTCGGGATTCATGCTCTGGTTTCCGAACTTCTTCACGCAGTTACTTCCGGGATGGGTTTTCAACGTCGCCATGATCGTGCACGGCGAGGAAGCGCTGCTGGCGGTCGGCTTCATCTTCACGATCCATTTCTTCAACGGCCACTTGCGGCCGGAAAAATTCCCGATGGATCTCGTGATTTTCACCGGGCGACTGCCGGAGCATGAGCTGATCGATGAGCGCCCGCTGGAATATGAACGCCTGGTACGTCAGCGCGGGCTGAAGGCGATCGAGGCGCCGACGCCGACGCCGCAGGCGGTGCTGTTCAGTCGCCTGCTCGGCACGCGTCGGGCTGGTCCTGGGCATCATCACGATCCTGATGATCATCTACAGCGCGTTGGTCTGAAGTAGCATTCGGACATAACAAGAGGTTACGGGCTCCGTCCGCAGGGACGGAGCCCTTTGCATAACGAGGGAGAGGTACCGCACATGAAGCTTCGATTCGGTCGCAAGTCCATGGTGGGCGCCATCGGCACGCTGGTCGCTGTCGGCATTGGCCTGGCGCTCGTCGGTGCGGCCGGCATCGCAGGCTGGGAGTACACCAACAGCGATGAGTTCTGCGCGGTGATGTGCCACTCGGTGCACCCGGAAGAAATCGCGGCACACAAGCACCGGCGCACACGCCCGCGTGCACTGCGTCGAATGCCACATGGGACGCAATTCGACGCTGAAGCTGATCGCGATGAAGCCCACGCACTTCAAGGAGCTGTGGGGAATGGTCGCCGGCTACGAGCGGCCGACGCACGCCTCAGGACTGCGGCCGGCGCGCGAGGCCTGCGAGAGCTGCCACTGGCCGCAGGCCGAGCACCACGACAGCATCGCGGTGAACAAGCGCTATGGCACCGATCCGAAGAGCAGCGAAGTCGAGTACCGGCTGACGCTGCACACGTCCTCTGACGTCGAGCGCGACGTTCCGTGGAAGGTGACGGGCATCCACTGGCACATCGCCAACAATGTCCAGTTCAAGAGCCCGGACGTGCAGGGACGCTCGATCCCGTGGGTGCAGGTCACGAAGCCCGACGGCACCAAGGTGACGTACGTCGATGCCGAGTCCAAGATATCGAAGGCCGACCTCGACAAGCTCCCGGCGCAGACGATGGAGTGCTACAACTGCCATAACTCCGTGGGCCACCCGTTCCCCAATCCGGCCTACACGGTCGACCAGGCGATTGCGGAGGGCAGGATCAGCCGTGACCTTCCGGGCGTGAAGGCCCGCGCCGTGGCCCTGGTCGATGCGGCCGCAGAAGATCTCCGGCCCGCAGGTGGAGCGCGTTGCCGCGATCGACAAGCTGCTTGCCGAGCACGCGGCGAAGAATCCGGTGGCGGCCGACCTCAAGGACAAGGACCTGCAGTTCCAGAAGGAAATGAAGGCGATCCTCGTGAACGCCACGTTCGACGAAAAGGGGTTCTCGTGGAAGAGCTTCCCGGATCACTCCCAGCATGCCGATTCGGCGGGCTGCTTCCGCTGCCATAACGGCAAGCACTTCAACGAGAAGGGTGAGGCGATCCGACTGCAGTGCACGCTCTGCCACAACCTGCCGCAGGCCAAGCTCGAAAGCGGCAAGGGCAGCGTGCCTTCGCTGGTCGTCGCCGGCGTGTCGCCGCCGGAAAGCCACAATGCACCCAACTGGATGCGTGAGCATCGCCTGAACCTGGACGAGTCGTGCACGATGTGCCACGGCAAGCTGGAGTTCGGGCGCGAGGGTGGCAACTTCTGCTCCAACCCGGCCTGTCACGGCCGCGTCTGGCCGGAAGTGAACCTGAACGTCGAGGTCAAGTCGTCCGCGGCCGCGCCCGCGGCGCCACCGGCCCCGGCGCCCGCTGCAAAGGCCGCCCCGGTGAAGGCACGCCGCCAAGGCTGCGAAGTAGCTCAGCCAAGCGGCTACGCAGAACGGCCGCCGCGGCGGCCGTTTTCCTTTCTGGCACCGATACACTGGCGCTTTCTCCTTTGACGAGGACGCTGCCGATGAACCTCGCTGACCTGCAATCGCTTCGTTGCACACAAGTGGGACCAGGACCTGGTTCCGCGCCTGATCGACTACGTGAAGGTGCCGGCGAAGTCGCCGGCCTTCGATGCCAGCTGGGCCGCGCATGGCTACCTCGCTGCCGTCGTCAAGGACGCGGAGGCCTGGTGCCGCGCGCAGGCCATCGAGGGTCTGACGATCGAAGTGGTGGCGATCGACGGCAGGACGCCGTGCCTGCTGTTCGACGTGCCGGCCACGCACGGGCTCGGCAACGACCGCACGGTGCTCTTCTACGGGCACCTGGACAAGCAGCCGGAAATGGTCGGCTGGCGCGATGATCTCGGGCCCGTGGAAGCCGGTTGTCGAGGACGGCAAGCTCTACGGCCGCGGCAGTGCTGACGATGGCTATGCGATCTACGCGGCGCTGACGACGATCGCCGCGATCGACGCGCAGGGCGCGCCGCGGCCGCGCTGCGTCGGCATCATCGAAACCTGCGAGGAAAGCGGCAGCCCGGACCTGCCCGCCTATCTCGAACTGCTGACGCCGCGCTTCGGCGACGTGCAACTGGTCGTCGGACTCGACTCCGGTTGCCGCAACTACGAGCAGCTCTGGGTGACGACGTCGCTGCGCGGACTGGTCGGTGGCACGTTGACCGTCGAGATCCTGTCGGAGGGCGTGCATTCCGGCCACGCCAGCGGCATCGTGCCGTCGTCGTTCCGCATCGCCCGGCAACTGCTCAACCGGCTCGACGATCCGGCCGACCGGCCGCGTGCTGCTGCCCGAGTTGCACGCCGAGATCCCGCACGAGCGACTGCAGCAGGCGCAAGCGGCCGGTGCGATTCTCGGCGACTCGGTCTGGAAAGAGTTTCCCGTGGGTGAGCTGCAATCACGGCCCGGACGGCCACGCGCATGCGATGCCGACTGACCACCGATCCGGTGGAGGGCATCCTGAATCGCACGTGGCGTCCGGCGCTGTCGGTGACCGGTGCCGCCGGCTTCCCGTCGATCGACTCGGCCGGCAATGTGCTGCGGCCGAAGACGACGCTGAAGCTCAGCATGCGGATTCCGCCGACCGTGGACGGCGCGAAGGCCACGTCGGCGCTGCGACGCGCGCTGACGGAACATCCGCCCTACAACGCCAAAGTCAGCTTCGACGCGGACTGGGGCGCGAGCGGGTGGAACGCGCCGGAAACTGCGCCGTGGCTGAAGCAGGCGCTGGATGATGCTTCGCGCCGCGTCTATGGCAAGGACGCTGCATGGGTCGGCGAGGGCGGCACGATTCCCTTCATGAACATGCTCGGCGAGCGCTTTCCGCAGGCGCAGTTCATGATCACCGGCGTGCTGGGCCCGCACTCGAACGCGCACGGGCCGAATGAATTCCTGCACATCCCGTACGCCAAGCAGCTGACCGCTGCAGTCGCCGAGGTCGTCGCCGCAGTGCGTTAGAAATACGCGACGGGCGGCGCGGGCAAGCCACCGTTCCGCCCACGCGGTCGTCGCGCTGCGCAGGAACGCGACAGCCGAGCCCGCGCCCATGCGCGGCAGACCGAGGTGCTGCGCCGCGCGCTCGAGTTCCGTCAAGGCATTGTTGCGATCCAGAGCGCTGCGCACCGGTCTGCTTGGACAGCTTTTCACCGCACTCGTTGACGACGACGCCGACGTGCATGTAGCGCGGTGTGGCGATGCCGAGCGCGCGCTGCAGGGCGATCTGCCGCGGCGTGTTGTCGAGCAGGTCGGCGCCGCGCACGACGTCGCTGATGCGCTGCGCGGCGTCGTCGACCACGACCGCCAGCTGATAGGCCCACAGGCCGTCGGCGCGCCGCACGACGAAGTCGCCGACGTCGACCTCGAGGCGCTGCTCGAAGCGGCCGGCGATGCGATCGTCGAAGCCGACGGCATCAGCGGGAACACGGAAGCGCCAGGCGCGGACCGCGCGGCCGTTCAGCCCGGCGCGACAGGTGCCGGGATAGACCGCTGAACGCCACTCCCGCCGCGGCAATCGCCAGTTCGATCTCCGAGCGTGAGCACGCGCAACCGTAGACCCGCCCGTCCTGCATCAGCCGGCCGAACGCGACATCGTAGAGCGCGCCCCGCCGGCTCTGGAACTCGACCGGCTCGTCCGATTCCATGCCGAAAGCCGCCAGCGTTTCGAGGATGTCGCCGGCCGCGCCCGGCACTTCCCGCGGTGGATCGAGGTCCTCGATGCGCACCAGCCAGGCGCCGCCGTGCGCCCGCGCATCGAGCCAGCTCGCCAGGGCTGCGACCAGCGAACCGGCGTGCAGCGGGCCCGTCGGTGACGGCGCAAAGCGGCCCCGGTAGCCGTCCGGGCGGGTGGGGACGGAGGGACTTGAGGTCGTCATGCCGGGGATTACCGCCGGATCGGCCGCCTAAATCGCGGCTCGGAACCAGAGGCTTTACGGCGATTATCCGGGCACACGCGCAATCGCGCCTTCAATTTCCGCATCGACTGCCGACCCGTGGCCCGCGCTGCTGTCAACGCCGAACTCTTCAAGGTCGCCGTCCGGCTCGGCCGCAACACCTGGTACGCCAGCCTCGCGTTCGGTCTGCTGGCCGTGTTGCTGCTGTGGCGCGAAGGTCGCGTTCCCGTCGCGGCGGCGTGGTGGACCACGCTGGCACTGGCCGTGATGGTGCGCGTCGCCTACTGCCAGCGCACGATGACGGCGCTGGCTTCGGACTCGCGGCGAACGCCGCCGCGCGCCGATGGTTACGCGATGGTGGCCGCCGCCGAAGGGGTCATCTGGGCAATGCTGCTGGTGGTGTTGCCGTCTGCGAGCGAGTTCGGCCTGGGCTTTCAGCTCGGCCTGACGATGCTGGTGCTGCTCGGCGTACTGCTGCCGTTCGCGCCGGCCGGACTGCCCTGGGTGGCGTTTGCGGTGCCGGTCGGCTTTGCGCAGCTCGTCGCGCTGTTGTCGCGTGAACTGCCGCAGCACGAGCTGACGATCCTCACCTGGGCGATGACACTCGTCGGAGCCGCACTGACCGCCCAGTGGCTGAAGCGTGCGCTGTCGAACAACCTCTCGCTGCGCCACCGGGCCGACCTTGCCGCTCGCTCGCAGGAGCAGGCGAACGCGGAACTCAACCGCAGTCGCGAGCAGCTGCGCATCGCACTCGATGCCATCGATGCCGGCATCGCGGACACCAACCTGATCACCGGCGAGCGGTTCTTCTCGCCGCGTTACTTCGGCATCCTCGGTTACGAGGATCGCGACACGTTCCTGAAGGAATACCGGCTGTCGGAGGCGCTGCACCCCGACGATCGCAAGCGCGTGCTCGAGGCGCGGCGCCTGCATGTCGAGACCGGTGCGCCGCTGCGTGAGGAGTGCCGACTGCAGCCGGGCCGACGGCGCCTACGTCTGGGTGATCCTGCGCGGCGAATCGGTACGCGGCACCGACGGCAAGCCGACGCGACTTGTGCTGTCGATCGTCGACAACACCGAGCACCGCATTGCGCAGCTGCAACTGGTCGACAGCGAGCGCCGCTACCGTGCGCTGGTCGAGGCGTCTCCATCGCTGATCTGGGTGTGCGATGACAAGGGCAAGCTCACTTTCGTGTCGGAGCGCGCCTGCCGGCACATGTTCGGCGTCGAGCCGCGCGATGTCATCGGGCGCCATGTGGCCGACTTCAATGGGCCGGGATTCACCCGCCGCGAGTTCCTGCGGCGGTTCTCGCCGGCGATGCACGGTCGCCCGGTGTTCGAGATGGAAGCCGTGCTGCGCGACCGGCGTGGCGAGACGCTGCACGTCAGCGTCAGCGCATTGCCGATGATGAATTCGGCGGGGCAGGTCGAATCGGTGACGGGCGTCTGTGCCGACATCACCGCGTTGAAGCAGCGCGAACGCGAACTCAACCTCGCAATGCGCAATCAGCAGGCGGTCTTCGACGCCGCCGGCGAGGGCATCGTGTTCGTTCGCAATGGCCGCATCGAAGGTCCGAACCGCGCACTGGCGCGCATGCTCGGACTGACTCGGGAGGCGCTCGTGGGGCAGCCGGTCGAGGAGATCCTCGCGACGCGCACCGACTGGGAGACCATCGACCAGGTGACCCGTGCCGCCGCGGTACGTGGCGAAGCGGCGATCCACGAAGTCATGTTGCGCGCCAATGACGGCCGCAGTGTCTGGTGCCAGTTGACTTCGCGCCGCGTCGGCGATGGCGGGGCGAGCATTCTCGTGCTGACGGACATCACGTCGCTGAAGCGCCGCGAGGAACTGGCCTGGCACCAGGCCAACCACGACGACCTGACCGGCCTGCCGAACCGCCGCCAGCTGAGCGAGCACGCGCGGCGCCTGCTGTCCGTCGCGCTGCAGAAGCGCCGGCTTGCCGCGGTGCTGGTGCTGGACCTCGACGGTTTCAAGGAAATCAACGATCTCTTCGGCCATTCGTACGGCGACAACATGCTGAAGCGTGTCGCGCTGCGCCTGTCCGGCGTGTTGCGGGACTACGACGTGGTGGCACGCACCGGCGGCGACGAATTCGTCGTGCTGCTGCCGGAAATCGAGCAGCCATCGATCGCGATGGTCGTTGCCGAGAAACTGATCGCGGCGGCCAGCGAGAACGTCGAGAACCTCGGCCGGTCGCTGCGTCTGCATGCGAGCGTCGGCGTGGCACTCTTCCCGAGTGACGGCCATGACTTTGATACGTTGCTTGCCGCCGCCGACGGCGCGATGTACGCGGCGAAAGCCGCGGGCAAGAACCGCTATCAGCTGGCCGGTGAGGTCTCGCCCGGCCTGATCGAGTCGGCACGCCAGCAGCGCGTCGACGGCGCCATCAGCGAGCGTTCATAATCCGTTCGGATTAACCTGCCGTCGCCCGACTACCGGCGATTGCCCCGGCTTCCCCGGGGCCGGTAGCATTTCCTCCTCGGTGCCCGGCGGCCTTGCTGCAGCGCACGCCGCGTTTCCTGGAGCCAGCAATCAAGACGAAGACCTCGACTTGGGGATTCACCGGACGGCGAGGTACCGGCTCCGCGCGCCTGCCCGACGCTCCGTTCGACCTGCGTACCGCGTTCGCCGTCGAGCGTCGGCTGCTTCCTGCGCTGCTGCTGATCGGCCTGGTCGCCGCGGCCAGTGCGACCGCGGTCGGGGCCCCGCCGCTCGTCTGGGGCTGGTTGGCGATTTACGCGGTCAACTCATCGGCTCGCTACCTGCTGGCGATCACCTACGGCGATGCACGCCGCCCGATCGGCACGGAGTTGCGATGCGCCCGGCAGTATCTCGCCTGCGCGGTCGTCGACGTGGTGCTCTGGGCGGCATTGCTTGCGCTCGTCCCCCGGCCCGTGGCCTTTGTTGCCGGTCCTGGCGCCTTCGCGGCGTGCGGCGCAGTGCTGCTGGCGGCGCTCAGCTTCGGCGGCTGGCCACGCGTCTGGACGTTCTACGTCGCGGCGTGGGTGGCGATATCGGCAATCGTGGCCGCTCGTACCAGCGGAGCATTGACGAGCTTCGCCTTTGCGTTTCCTCTCTGGCTGCTCGCGATCTGGTGGCTCGGACGGCAGCAGCCGCTGAGCCGTCATGCCGAGCGACGTGGCGCGCAGACGCTGATCAGCAATCCGACGAAGTTCGGCTGGCAGGCGGCGATCCATGCGATCCCCACGCCGGTCATCGTGGCCCGCAACGGCCGCGTCATCGAAGTCAATCGATCCGCCTGTGAGTTCATCGGCCGCAGCGAGCGGTCAATCCTTGGCAATCCGGTGCAGGAATGCCTGATCGCCGAGCCGTCGGAAGCGCTGCAGCCGGAGCACCACCGCTCGGAGTCGAGTGCCGCCGTGGAGATCCGGCCGGCCGATCGGACATTCGCTGGAACGCCGTGGTCGGGACGGGTGCGCTACATGGAGCCGGGGCGAGCCACGTCGATCATTGTCATCGCACTGACGCAGGCCGCGCAGGAGCCGTTCGGGCCGGCGCGCCTGATCGAGGACGCGCGTCGTTTCGCGGAGTGGGTAGGCGGCCTGCAGGGCCTTCCCTGGTATCGCGACGAACGCGGCCTGCTCGTTGTGCCGCAGGAGTTTCCGCCGCCGGACCCGGCACAGGCCACCGAAGCTGCCGCCTTCCCGCTTGGCTACCTGCTGGCGCCGGCGGAGCGCGACCGCCTCAACGTGGTCTTCCGCGAAGCGCTGCGTTCAGGAGACATGTTCGACGAACGCATGTCGCTGCGCGATGTGCAGGGAACAGCGCGCGAGGTGCGCGTCGTCTGCATGGCCCGACCGAGCGGGGCCGACGGCCTCGCACCGGTCATCGGCACCATAGCCGCGGCTCGCCCGGTACCGGTGCGTGCGCCGACCGCCGACCCGGGCAGCGACCTGTTGTCGCGCCTGCCCGTGGTGGTCTGGCTCGTCGATTCGGGCGGGCGCGTGCTGCACGCAACGGGAGCCGAGCCGCGCCGCTGGGGCATGGTGGCCGAGGCGCGCATGCGTCCTGAGTGGCAACACGCCTTTGCCTTCAAGCCGGAATCGGTGCCGGCGGTTCAGCTGGCCCTGCAAAAGGCGCTGGCCGGCCAGCCGAGCTTCGATGTGCGCAACACACGTACCAGCCTCTCCGGCGGCATCCTGAACCTGCGCAGTCACTTCGTGCCCTATGCGGGCCGCCAGCTGCAGGCGGTTCTCGTCATGGACACTATCGCCTCGCCGTCCGAGTTGCTGGAGATCGAGCGGCTCAAGCGCAGCAAGGCGCAGTACAAGTCGTTGGTGGAAGCGTCGGCGAGCCTGATCTGGGCCTGCGATGCCGACTTCACGCTGACCTTCGCCAGCCGGCGTGCGGCACGCGTGATCTATGGTTACGAGACGCGCGAGCTGCTCGGGCAACCGGTCGACGTCCTGCTGCCCAAAGACGCCGAGCAACCGGCGGTGCGCCGTGCGTTCGACGGGCTGCGCGAAGGTCGGCCGATCCGCGATCTCGAGGCCGTGCAAATCACGCAGGACGGGCGCCGTGTCATCGTGTCGATCAGCGCGGTGCCGCTGCGGCAGCCGGACGGGCGTTTTGCCGGGGCGGTCGGCATGAATGCAGACCTCACCGCGCTGAAGTCGCGTGAAACCAGGCTGTCGGAGGCGCTGCGCGTGGAGCGCACGGTGCTGGATTCCGCGGGGCAGGCGATCGCCGTCGTGAAGCAGGACCTGGTCCAGCGCTGCAACGACGCATTCCTGCGCCTCGCCGGCATGCCCCCGGAAGAGCTAGCACGCACGCCGCTGCAGACTTGCCTGATGGACGGCGAGGACTGGGACGAACTCAGCGCGGCGGCCGAGGAAGCGCGCGGCCGCGACCAGGCCGTCGTTCGCGAATTGCGCGTTCAGAGCGGCGCGCGCCTCGGGCACGGCGAGGGGGCCGCGTGGTGCCAGGTCACCGCGCGTTCGATCGCGGCCGGCGAGTTCGTGCTGGTGATTGCCGACATCGACACGATCAAGCGTCGCGAGGCCAGCGCCCTGCACGAGGCCCAGCACGATGACCTCACCGGGCTGCCGAATCGCCGCCTGCTCGCCGAGCGTGCCGCAGCGGCGCTCGCGACCTCGGAACTGCGCAAGGTCAGCTGTGCAGTGCTGGCTATCGATCTCGATGGATTCAAGGAAGTAAACGACCGGTACGGCCACGAGGTGGGCGACAACACGCTGCGCGAGATCGCGGCCCGGCTCGCGCGCGTGATGCGGCCGCAGGACACGGTGGCGCGCCGTGGCGGTGACGAATTCGCGGTGCTGGTTCCGGACGTGGGTTCGATGGTCGAGGTCGAGCGCATCGCCACGCGCCTGCTGCAGGCGGTGGCGCAGCCGGTCGCCCAGCAGGGTCATCCGACACTGGGCCTGTCGGCCAGCATCGGCGTTGCGCTGGCGCCCGAGCAGGGACGCGACCTCGAACGGCTGTTGCAGCTGGCTGACCTCGCGATGTACGACGCCAAGCTGAAGGGCAAGAACCGCTATGCGTTCGCGCAGGGCGCCGGCCTGCCGGCGAATGTCACGCCACTAGTGCCGCGCGCGTCGCGGATGTCCTGAGCGTTTGCAGCCACCACGCGACCGCCTTGCCGCGCGCGTCGTTACGCCATGCGACGTGCATCGTGCTGTCGCTGCGCTCCTGGTCGGTGGTCCGCACGATCAGTTCGCCGCGTGCCAGTTCTTCACGAACGAGATGCGCGGGCAGGAATCCGCACCCCAGCCCCGCTTTCTGTGCCGCAATTTTCGCGGCCAGGCTCGGCACCGTCAGCACGTCGGCCAGCCCGAGCAGGCCCGCCGCGCGCGGAGCCAGCCGCTGCGAGGTGTCGCCGACGACGATCTGCCGGTGCCTGCGCAGTTCACTCGCGGGCAAGGGCGACGCGATCGCGGCGAGTGGATGGGCGGGTGCCACGGCAAACACGAAGTGCACGGTACCGATCGGCTCGGAGCGATAGCCCGCACCCAGGCGCGACGGCTCCGGGCCCTCCTGCATCGCGCCGATCGCGATGTCTGCTCGTCCCGACAGTAGCGCGTCCCAGGTCCCGCCCAGCACTTCGTCGGTGATCCGGAGCTGCGTCGGCGCGACGCGGTGGAACGCATCGAGCAGCGGGATGAGCCGTGCAAACGGAATGATGTTGTCGAGCGCCAGCGTCAATTCCTGCTCCCAGCCCGACGCCACGCGCCTGACCCGACGCGCCAGTTCGTCCGCTGCCGCCAGCAGGTGCCGGCCTTCGCGCAGCAGTTCCTCGCCGGCCGGCGTGAGCCGCGCGCGGTAGCCGCGGCGGTCGAACAGCAGCACGTCCAGGTCGTCCTCGAGGCGACGTACGGCGTAGGTCACTGCAGAGGGAACGCGGCCCAGTTCGTCCGCGGCGCCGGCAAAGCTGCCGCGACGTGCAATGGCATCCACCAGCTGCAGGGCGTCCAGCGTCAGGGTTGTCATCTAGATATTCAGTTGCAACTGAATGACTCGGTGAGTTTAAATCCGATGGGTTTTGTCGGGTATAGCGGCATCATTGCTCTGTATCGGGGCGGCTTCGGTTCGGGTGGCCCCGCTGACAGGAGGTATTACCATGATGTCGATTCGACGCGCCAACGAGCGCGGTTACGCCGACCACGGCTGGCTCAAGTCCTTTCACAGCTTCTCATTTGCTGAATATCACGACCCCAAATTCATGGGATTCGGGCCGTTGCGGGTGATCAACGAAGACCGCGTGGCACCTGGAATGGGTTTCGGAACCCACGGGCACCGCGACATGGAGATCATCAGCTACGTGCTTGATGGCGAACTGGCGCACCGCGACAGCATGGGCAACGGCTCCGTGATCCGGCCGGGAGACGTGCAGCGCATGAGCGCCGGGCGCGGCGTCATGCACTCGGAATTCAATCACGCGAAGACCGAGACGACGCACTTCCTGCAGATCTGGATCCAGCCCGACCGCACGGGGATCGATCCCAGTTACGAGGAGAAGCGCTTCGAGGCGGCCGACAAGCGCGGCCGGCTGCGCCTGGTGGCCTCGCCCGACGGCGCGGACGGCTCCGTGGTGATCCACCAGAACGCGCGTGTCTACGCCGGGACGTTCGACGGCGACGAGACGGCAGCGCTACAGGTCGCGCCCGGCCGTCGTGCCTACATTCATGTGGCGCTGGGCGACGTGACGGTCAACGGACAGAAACTTGGCGCCGGCGACGCGGTCATGCTCACGGACGAGCCGAGTGCAGTGCTGGCGAATGGACGCGCCGCCGAAGTGCTGGCGTTCGATCTACCTTGAACAGACCCCCGGGGGAAGGGAAAATGAACAACACGATGTCGGATGCCGTTGCGCTCATTGGCCGCCTCCTGCTGGCCGCGATGTTCGTCTACGCGGGTTACGGAAAGATCGGCGGCTTCGAAGGCACCGCAGGCTATATCGCGTCAAAGGGCCTGCCGGTGGCCCAGTTGCTCGCGGCAGGCACGATTGCGCTGGAAATCGTCGCCGGCCTGATGCTTGTCGTCGGCTGGAAGGCACGATGGGCAGCCTTCGCGCTCGCCGCCTTCACGGTTCTCGCCAGCGTGATCTTCCACGCCTACTGGGCTTTCCCGGCGGACCAGTTCCGGACGCAGCAGCTGTTCTTCCTGAAGAACATGGCCACGACCGGCGGCCTGCTGATGATCGTCGCGTTCGGTGCCGGTCGCTGGAGCCTCGACCGGCGCTAGCGCACTAGCCGAGTACGCGACCGAGGAACGCGGCGATTTCGCGAATCTCGTCTTCGCAGACCGAGTGCGGCATCTCGTACTCGTGCCACTCGACCGAGTAGCCGGCGGCCTTCAGCTGGTCGCGCGAAGTGGTCGCGCGTACCAGCGGAATCACCGGGTCGCTGCGTCCGTGCGCCATGAAAATGGGCACGCCGCGGCTGGCGTCCGCGCGTTCAGCATCGAACACGGCGGCCAGCGGCAGGTAGGTCGATAACGCGAGCAGGGCCGCCAGCGGCTCGCGTTGCCGCAGGCCAGTCTGCAGCGCAATCGCTCCACCTTGCGAGAAGCCGGCCAGCACGATGCGCGAGCGTGGCGTGCCGCGTTCCACCTCGCGTGCAATCAGCGCTTCCACCTGCTGCTGCGATTCGCGAATGCCCGGCTCGTCTTCGCGACGCACGAGGTCGTTGCCCAGGATGTCGTACCAGGCACGCATCACGTAGCCGCTGTTGATCGTCACGGCGCGCGTCGGCGCGTGCGGAAAGACATAACGCGCGGCCGGCGCCTTCAGCAACTCCAGCTCGCGCACGACCGGCACGAAGTCGTAGCCATCGGCACCGAGCCCGTGCAGCCAGATCACACTGGCGGCGGGGGAAGGGCTGGTCTGGAGTTCGACGGCCTGCAGGACTTCTCGGGTCATGGAGCTGCCTTGCGCACTGCGCTCTTGGGGCGGAACGCCCTGACGACGTCCTCGCGGGTTTCGATGTAAGGCCCGCCGATCAGGTCGATGCAGTAGGGCACCGCGGCAAAGATTCCATGGGCGCGCGGGCTGCCATCCGCGCCCTTCAGTCCTTCGAGCGTCTCGGCGATTGCCTTGGGCTGGCCCGGCAGGTTAAGGATCAGCGCCGCATGGCCCGCGGTCTCGCGCAGCACTCCCACCTGGCGCGACAGGACCGCCGTCGGCACGAACTCGAGCGAGATCCGTCGCATCTGTTCGCCAAAGCCCGGCATCTCGCGCGTGGCGACCGCCAGCGTGGCCTCCGGGGTGACGTCGCGTCGCGCGGGGCCGGTGCCTCCGGTCGTCAGCACCAGGTCGCAGCCGACGTCGTCGACCAGTTCGATCAGTGTCCGCTCGATGATCGCGCGCTCGTCGGCGATCAGGCGTTCGTGTGCCTGCCACGGTGACGCCAGAGCGCGTTCGAACCAGGCCTTCAGGCCGGGTACGCCCTGGTCGGCGTAAGCGCCCTGGGATGCGCGGTCGGAAATCGAAACAAGTCCGAGCACCAGCTCGTCCGGGTGCCTGCGCTCAGCCTTCATGGGTCGCCTGCGATTCGAGTTGTTCATGCAGCCAGCGATACAGCTCACGCGCATGCCGCGGCGCCTGCTGGTTCCCGGCTTCGCGGCGCGCCGCGCGAATCGCCGCCCGCAGCCACTGGACATCGGCCGCCGGATGCTGAGCAATGAACTCGGTGAGCGCAGCATCGTCCGCGATCAGCCGGTCGCGCCAGCGTTCGGCAAGGTGCATCAGCGCGACGGCCGCGCGCGACTCGCCGGTGACCTGGGCCAGCGCCGTGCGGATTGCATCGGCATCGACCTGGCGCATCAGCTTGCCCAGGTACTGCATGTGCCGGCGCCTCGCCTCATGGCTGGTGACACGATGCGCGAACTCGATCGCCTCGCGGAGTTCTTCGGGGAGTTCGAGGCGTTGCAGCTGGTCTCGACGCAGGCGGACCAGCTCGCCGCCCAGCACCTGCAAGGCGTGCATGTCCCGCTTGCGCTGGGACTTGCTGAATGGGGCCGTTTCCTCGTCGGCGGTGTCGTGCGGTTCGCGCGTCATCGTTGTTTATGATACCCAGCACATTCCAGTGGGTCGGTCCTCCGACCTCCCCTTCTTCCCGAGGCGCCTGACTACGCATGACCGTCTTCTCGATTTCCGATGACCGCCTGCGCGAACTCGCGCAAGAGGCGCTGGCGTTCGCCCGCTCGCTCGGCGCTACCGATGCCTCCTGCGAAGCGAGCGAGTCCACCGGGCTGTCGGTGACGGTGCGCAAGCGCAAGGTCGAAACGATCGAGCACACGCGCGACAAGGGACTCGGCGTGACGGTCTATATCGGCCAGCGACGAGGCCATGCGTCGACCTCGGACTTCTCGACCGCCGCCGTGCGACAGGCCGTCACGGCCGCCCACAACATCGCACGTTTCACGGCGGAAGATGATGCGGCCGGCCTTCCTGACGAGGACACCTTCGAACGCCATCCGCGTGACGTTGATCTGTTCCATCCGTGGCTGCTCGACACCGACGAGGCGATCCGCCTGGCACAGCGCTGTGAATCGGCCGCGTTCGCGGTGAGTCCGCGCATCGTCAATTCCGAGGGCGCCAACGTGTACACGTCGTCGGGTCACTTCGTGCTGGCCAACACGCGCGACTTCCTGGCGGGCTATCCGTATTCACGGCACTCGATCTCGGTGTCGCCGATCGCGCGGGACGCAAGCGGCATGCAGCGCGACGACTGGTACTCGTCCGAACGAGTGCACGCCGACCTGGCGTCACCGGAGGCGATCGGCGATTACGCGGCGCGCCGGGCGCTGGCGCGACTGGGTGCGCGCAAGCTGTCGACTCGCCAGTGTCCGGTGCTGTTCGAAGCGCCGCTGGCGTGTGGGCTGCTCGGCAACTTCGTGCAGGCGGCGAGCGGCGGAGCGCTGTATCGCAAGGCGTCCTTCCTGGTGGATGCGCTTGGCAAGCCCGTGTTTGCCCCCCACATCACGATTGAGGAGGACCCTTACCTGCCGCGCGGGTCCGGCTCGAGCCCGTTCGACGAGGAAGGCGTGCGGGGACTGCACCGCCGCGTGGTGAAGGACGGCCGTCTGGAGGGTTACTTCCTATCGACGTATTCGGCGCGCAAGCTCGGCATGAAGTCCACGGGCAACGCCGGCGGCTCCTACAACCTGACCCTGCGGTCCATCCGCACCGAGGATGAGGACGACTTCGAAGTCATGCTGCGTCGGCTGGGTACTGGCCTGCTGGTGACCGAACTGATCGGGCAGGGTGTCAACTACGTCACCGGCGACTACTCGCGGGGCGCGAGCGGCTTCTGGGTGGAGGGTGGGGAAATCCGTTTCCCGGTCGAGGAGATCACGATCGCCGGCAGCCTCAAGCAGATGTTCAAGGGCATCGTGGCAGTCGGTACGGACACTCTCGTCCGCGGCAGCAAGGCCAGCGGTTCCCTCCTCGTCGAAGGCTTGACTGTCGCAGGGGCCTGACACCGTCCGTCCACCCGGGCAACCGCCGCGTTGCCCGGCGCCCGCCAGTGGATACAATCCCTGCCGCGACAGGTCGGCGGCGTTGATGTTGCCCAGCCTCCGCTGCGCTCATACACGACAAGCTCTCAAAGGAGACTTACATGCAACGTCGTTCATTCCTCGGCCGCGCGGCCGCGGGAGCGGCAGCAGCCGCGGCAGTCGCCGCGCCGGCTGTGGTCCACGCCCAGGCGACTGTGCGCTGGCGCCTGGCTTCAAGCTTCCCGAAATCGCTGGACACCATCTTCGGGGCGGCGGATGTGTTTTCCAAGCAGGTATCGGCAGCCACCGGCGGCAAGTTCACGATCAGCGTCCACGCCGCCGGTGAGCTAGTGCCGGCGTTTGGTGTGGTCGATGGCATCCAGAACGGCACCATCGAGGCCGCACACACGGCGCCGTATTACTTCTTCGGCAAGGACCCGACCTTCGCAATGGATTGCGCGATCCCGTTTGGCTTCAACGCGCGCCAGATGACCGCGTGGATGTACGAAGGCAACGGCATGAAGCTGTTCCGCGAGTTCTATCGCAACTTCAACATCGTCAACTTCCCGATGGGCAATACCGGCGCGCAAATGGGCGGCTGGTACCGCAAGGAGATCAAGTCGCTCGCGGACATGAAGGGCCTGAAGATGCGCATCGGCGGCTTCGGCGGCAAGGTGCTCGAGCGTCTCGGTTCTGTGCCGCAGAACATTCCGGGCGGCGAGATCTACACGGCGTTGGAAAAGGGCACGATCGACGCCGCTGAGTGGGTTGGTCCGTACGACGATCTGAAGCTCGGCTTCTACAAGGTCGCCCCGTGGTACGGCTACCCCGGCTGGTGGGAAGGTGGCCCGCAGCTGACGCTGTACGTCAACACCAAGGCCTGGGACGCACTGTCGGCGGATTACAAGGCGATCGTCGAGGCGTCTGCCTCGCATGCACACGTCAACATGCTGGCGCAGTACGACGCCAAGAACCCGGCGGCGCTGAAGACCTTGGTGGCTGGCGGCGCCAAGCCGTTCCGCATGCCGAAGGACGTGATGGACGCCGCGTTCAAGGCGGCCTTCGGTGTGTATGCCGAGCTCAACAGCACCAATCCGGCCTGGAAGAAAGTCTACTCGGACTACATCAATTTCCTGCGCGAAGAGAACCTGTGGTTCCGCTTCACGGAGTCGACGTTTGACAACTTCATGCAGGCGCAGCGCATTCCATAACGGCGCTTGACCGGCAGCTCAGCGCCGGTGTTGAAAGGAAAAGGCCCGCGGTCCTCGACCGCGGGCCTTTCGCTTTGGGGCGCGGCTACTTCTTCTGGTCGCGCTCGAGTTCGCGCTTCATTGCTTCCATCGGGTCGTCCGTGGCCGGGGGTTCGGTCTTGGGCGCTGCATCGGTCGGCGCGCCTCCGCCCCCGGGGAATCCCTTCATCGGGTCGACCGGCTGATCGCTGTAGCCGCCGCCGGTTGGCGCCTCGAGCTGGATCGAGTCAAGATCAATCGCCTTCTTCGATTCCATGTCGATGACGAGACCCGGGAAGAGGACGACCGCGACGACCATGACCAGCTGGATGACGATGAAGGCAATCGCACCCTTGTAGATCTGGGCCGTCGTCACCGCCGGGATGGTCTCGCCGGTGACCCGGTCCTTGTAGTCGGTGCGCGCGGCGACGCTGCGCAGGTAGAAGAGCGCGAAACCGAACGGCGGCGTCAGAAACGAGGTCTGCAGATTCATTGCGATGATGACGCCGAACCAGATCAGCACCCAGTCGTGCGGCACGCCGGCCGGCAGCAGCGCCGGCAGCAGTTTGTCGGCCACGGGGGCAATCATCGGGATCACAATGAACGCGATCTCGAAGAAGTCGATGAACATGCCCAGGATGAACACCAGGACGTTGACGACGATGAGGAAGCCCATCGCGCCGCCCGGCATGTTGGCGAACAGGTGTTCGACCCAGATGTGGCCCTCGGCCGCATTGAAGGTGAAGCTGAACACGGTCGAACCGATCAGGATGAAGAGCACGAAACACGACAGCTTGGTCGTATTGGTGAGCGCCTGTTTCAGCAGGTCAAGAGACAGCTTGCGGCGTGCGGTCGCCATGATCAGCGCGCCCGTGGCGCCGAGCGCGCCGCCTTCGGTCGGAGTGGCGATCCCGAGGAAGATCGTGCCCAGCACGAGAAAGATCAGGACCAGCGGCGGAATCAGCACGAAGGTGACGCGCTCGGTGAGCTTCGAGAGCAGCTTCAGACCGAAAAGTCGATTGGCGAGCGCCAGGATCAGAGCGGTGAACGACGCCACCGTCATCGAGAGGATCAGGACTTCGTCGCCGGGCGCCGGCAGTTCGCGGTCGATCATCGGGTTGATGATCCCCTCATGCACGCGGCTCCAGGCGAAGGCGACCGCAGCCGAGATCGCCAGCAGCACCATCAACGAGCGGTGGCCACTGGCGCCGTTGTCTTCGCGGTAGATGCGGGCCTCCTGCGGCAGCGCCGGCACCCACGAGGGCTTGACTACGGAGACGATCAGCACGAACACGGCGTACAGGCCGACCAGCAACAGGCCGGGAATGATGGCGGCCTGGTACATGTCGCCGACCGAGCGCCCCAACTGGTCGGCCAGCACGATCAGCACCAGCGATGGCGGGATGGCTTGCGCCAGCGTGCCCGAAGCAGTGATGACGCCGGTGGCGATCGTGCGGTTGTATCCGTAGCGCAGCATGATCGGCAGCGAGATCAGGCCCATCGAAATCACGGCAGCGGCGACGACGCCGGTCGTTGCCGCGAGCAGGGCGCCCACGAAGATGACGGCGAGCGCCAGGCCGCCGCGCACCGGACCGAACACCTGGCCGATGGTCTCCAGCAGGTCCTCGGCCATGCCGCTCTTCTCGAGGATGATGCCCATCAGCGTGAAGAACGGGATCGCCAGCAGCGTGTCGTTCTGCATGATGCCGAACACGCGCAGCGGCAGCGCCTGGAACAGCGTCGGTGGGAAGATCTCGGCTTCCATGCCGATGAGACCGAACAGCAAGCCGCAGGCCGCCAGCGAGAACGCAACGGGGAAGCCGGTCAGCAGGAAGATCAGCAGCCCCGTGAACATCAACGGGACGAACTGCTGGGCGATGAAGGCGCTCATTCCTGGCCCTCCAGCTCGTCGATGGTTTCCTCTTCCGGGGCCGCGTGGGCCAGCGGATCGGGAATCCGCCCGCGCAGGAAGGCGATGCGCTTGACCAGTTCCGACAGCGCCTGCACCAGCAGCAGCGTCATGCCGAGCGGGATCAGCAGGAACACCGGCCAGCGGATCAGGCCGCCAGCGTTCTGCGACATCTCGTTGGTCTCCCAGGCGTTGACGAACAGCGGCCAGCCGAGCTGGATCAGCAGCAGGCACAGTGGCACCAGGAACACGACGATGCCGATGATGTCGATCCAGTTGCGGGCGCGCGCCGACAGCCGGCCGGAGATGAAGTCGATCCGCACATGCGCGTTCTTAAGGAACGCGTAGCCGGCGCCCAGCATGAATACGGCGGCGAAGAGATACCACTGCACCTCGAGCCAGGCATTCGACCCGATGTTGAATACCTTGCGCAGGATCGCGTTCGTGCCACTGATCAGCACCGCGGCGAGGATGAACCAGGTGAGTCCTCGCCCGATGCGGTCGGTGACCGCGTCGATGACGCGCGACAGTGCGAGCAAAGCATTCATCTGCACCTCCCCCGCCCGGGCGCAGAAGGCGCCGGGTCATTACCGCCGAGGATTCTAGGCGAAGGGCCGTGCTTGCGGACTATCCGTCCAGCAGTTCTTTCCAGCGAGCGACCTGCTGCAACACCTGGGACGGCGCCGTGCCGCCCGGGTGGTCACGTGCGGAGACCGAGCCGTCCAGCGTGAGTACCGGCTGCACGTCGTCCCCGATCAGGGGCGAGAATTCCTTCAGCTGCACCAGCGACAGCTCGG
The DNA here is from genome assembly GCA_963791235.1 of uncultured beta proteobacterium. Classification (GTDB taxonomy): domain Bacteria; phylum Pseudomonadota; class Gammaproteobacteria; order Burkholderiales; family Burkholderiaceae_F; genus JALORV01. The sequence continues at coordinate 1,339,063 of CAWBRW010000029.1, forward strand.
CTAGATCGACCCCGAGTGCGGAAGCTGCCTTCACGGCCCGCGCCACCGCTTCGTGGGCCTCACGGAACGGCAGGCCCTTGCGCACGAGGTAGTCGGCGAGGTCGGTGGCCGTTGAATAGCCCTCGGCCGCCGCGCGGCGCATCGCGTCGGCGTCCGCCTCGATGCCCGGAACCATCTCGACGAAGGCGCGCAATGTGTCGAGCACAGTGTCGACCGTATCGAACAGCGGCTCCTTGTCTTCCTGGTTGTCCTTGTTGTAGGCGAGCGGCTGGCCCTTCATCAGCGTCAACAGCCCCATCAGGTGGCCGATGACGCGGCCGCTCTTGCCGCGGGCGAGTTCCGGCACATCCGGGTTCTTCTTCTGCGGCATGATCGACGAGCCGGTCGTGAAGCGGTCCGGCAGCCGGACGAAGCCGAAGCGGGGGCTCATCCACAGCACCAGTTCCTCCGCGAGCCTGGATACGTGCATCATCAGCAGCGCCGCCGCTGAGGTGAACTCGATCGCGAAATCGCGATCGCTAACAGCATCGAGCGAATTCTCGGCAATTGCCTCGAAGCCCAGGCGCTGCGCCACGAATGCGCGATCGATCGGAAACGTCGTGCCGGCCAGGGCGGCGGCGCCGAGCGGAAGGCGATTGATGCGGCGCCGGGCATCGAGCAGGCGTTCACGATCGCGCTCGAACATCTCGACATAGGCCAGCAAGTGATGGCCGAACGTGACCGGCTGGGCGACCTGCAGATGGGTGAAGCCCGGCATGACCGTCGCAGCATGGCGCTTTGCCTGCGCGACCAGCGCGCGCTGCAGTGTCCGGACCACCACGACGATGCGGTCGACTTCGCCGCGCAGCCACAGCCGCAGGTCGGTGGCCACCTGGTCATTGCGCGAGCGCCCGGTGTGCAGCCGCTTGCCGGCGTCGCCGACGAGGTCGGTGAGCCGCTTCTCGACATTGAGGTGTACGTCCTCGAGGTCGATGCGCCACTCGAACTCGCCACGTTCGATCTCGCCGCGGACCTGCGCCAGCCCACGCTCGATTGCCACGAGATCATCCTTCGAGATGATCCCCTGCCGGGCCAGCATCGCGGCATGCGCCAGCGATCCTTCGATGTCGGCGAGCGCCATGCGACGGTCGAAACCGATCGACGCCGTGTATCGCAGCACGAAATCCGCGACCGGTTCGTCGAAACGACCGGACCATGCGCTGCTTTTCGTGCCTAGTGGATCGGATGGTGTCGCGGGGGGCTCTGACATAATCGTTTCGAGGGGAGGGCGGCCATGTACATCGAACCGAGGACCACCGTCGCAACTTGTGAGTCGTCGCCGATTATAGGTTTGTGAAGCCAACGCCACCTGCGATCAAGGGTCCGCTCGCCCGCGCGGAGACCGCCGCCCCGACGCCGCGCCAGGTCATCCCCGATGGCTGCAACATGGGGGTGCTGCTGCGCGTGATCGGGATCGTCGTGGCGCTATCGTTGACTGCAGCCATCGCCGATGCAGGGAGCCCAGCCGAGACACTGGCTCAGTTCCTGCGGATCACCTCGATCGCCGCGCCCGCCACGCTGACCACGCTGATGCTCTGGTGCGCGGAGTTGCGCGCTTTGCCCCTGCTGACGGTTCCCGTGCAGCGCGCCATCGCGTGGGCGACGCCCGCAGTCGTCAGCTTGCTGCTGTCCTCGCTGCTGCGGGAAAGCGCCAACGCCTGGACGCCGATCGGGCATGCGCTTGCAGCGCTGGCTCTGGGCGCCGGGGTGCAGCACTACTACGAGCTGCGCCAGCGCGCGTTCTCGCCGGCGCTGGCCGAGGCCAAGTATCAGGCGCTGCAATCACGCATCCGCCCGCATTTCCTGTTCAACAGCCTCAACGCGGTGCTGGCGGTGATCCGCACCGAACCGGGCAAGGCCGAGCGCATGCTGGAAAGCATCGCCGAACTGTTCCGCGCGGTCATGGCGGACACGCGCAAGCTCGTGCCACTTGCGCAGGAGATCGAGCTCTGCCGCAACTATGTGGAGATCGAGCAGACCCGGCTCGGAAATAGGCTGGCCGTTGACTGGCAAATCGGGGCATACCACCCCCGGGCAAAAGTGCCACAGTTGCTACTGCAGCCGGTGATTGAAAACGCGATCCGGTATGGAGCCGAAAAGCTCCCGGGGTGCGCAGATATCATCGTGCGGGTACGCCAGCACGGTTTCGCGCTGGAACTGTTCGTCAGCAATCCGATTGCACCGGAGCGCCCTGAGCGCGAGGGCAACCAGATCGGTCTGGCGAACATCCGCGGCCGGCTGGCATTGATTTATGACCTCGAAGCGAAGATCGAGACGCAGGTCAGGCGCAATCGCTTCGAACTGACGATGACCTTGCCGGTCGAGAAACGCGCCTGAAGGGCCCGCCATGTTGAACGTGATGATTGTCGACGATGAACCTCCGGCGCGAGCACGCCTCGGGCAGGTTCTGCGCGACTGCTCCGAGCAGGTCTCGCTGCAGCTGGTGGGCGAGGCCGGCGGCGGCATCCGCGGACTCGAGGAGGTCGACCGGCTGAATCCCGACGTCGTGCTGCTCGACATTCACATGCCGGACATGAACGGCATCGAGATGGCGCGTCACCTGGCGCAACGGAACAATCCTCCGGCGGTGATCTTCGTGACCGCGTACGACGAGCACGCCCTCGAGGCGTTCGAAGTGCGCGCTCTCGATTACCTGATGAAACCGGTGCGTGCCGAGCGGCTGGTCGCCGCGCTGGCGCGCGCCGAACGCTTCCGCACGCACGAACCGCGCATCGAAGACCTCGCCAAGACGATTGGCGCGGTGCGTTCGCACGTGACGGTGTCCGAACGCGGCCGCATGATCCTGGTGCCGGTCGAGGACATCGTCTACCTGCGCGCAGAACTGAAGTACGTGACGATCCGCACGGTGGCGCGCGAGCACCTGACCGAGGAATCGCTGACGTCGCTCGAGAGCGAGTTCGGCGAGCGCTTCGTGCGCATTCACCGCAATGCGCTGGTCGCGCGCAGGGCCATCCTCGGCTTCCAGCGCGTCCGCGGCAGCATCGACGAGGAAGGTGAATCGTCGGAAGGACACTGGGAAGTGCTGCTCAAGGACGTGCCGGAGCGGCTGCCCATCAGTCGCCGGCAGTGGCCGACCGTGAAGGCGGCATCGAAGTCATAGCGTCGCTCGTGTACGCGATCGGCTGCGCCGATCGCACGTGCACTCGCTCCGGTTACGGTTCGCGCGAAGCGCGAACTGCTCAACACTGATCAGTCGGCTGCGCTCCGGAGCGGCCGCGCGCTCCGCCGACATTCAACGGCACGACTCCCACCCGACCTCCCTCCGCGAGGGAGGAGCCTGACACCCCATCCCTGCGCCCTTCCCCGCCGAGCGGGGAAGGGACAACACCAGACTGCGAAACGCCGCCCGCCCTGCAATTGCGCTTGATTCGCACCCGCCCCTCGCGGAGGGGCGGGACGGGGTGGGGAGCAAGCATCCCTCTCGCTCGGCGAGAGGGCAGGGAGAGTGCCGAGCATTTGTCTTTCGGCGGAGCGCGCGGCCGCTCCGGAGCGCAGCCGACTAACTGTGGTTGAGCGCACGCGCAGCGTGCGTACCGCGACGAGTGCACGTGCGACGCGCGCAGCGCGTCGCGTACACGAGGAGCGCTACCCAGTATTGCGCAGCCCCGCCGAGATCCCGTTGATCGTCAGGTGGATCCCGCGCTTGATGCGTTCATCCGTGACTCCCGCGCGGTGCCGCTTGATGAGTTCGACCTGCAGGTGATTCAGCGGGTCAATGTAGGGCAGGCGGTGCCGCAGGGCCTGCTGCAGTTCCGGGCTCTTTTCCAGCAGGTGCTTCTGGCCGCTGATCGCGAGCAGATGGCGCGTCGCGAGCCGCCATTCGCTGCGGATCGCCGCCATGATGACGGCACCGCGACGGCGGTTCTGCGCCAACTGTGCATAGCGTCCCCCGATGGCGAGATCGGCCTTGGCCAGCACCATTTCCATGTTCGACAGCAGCGTGCGGAAGAACGGCCAGTCGTGCGCCATCGCGGCCAGAACGCTGCTGCGCTCGCGTCGCTGCCGTGCGCTGCCTTCGCTGAGCCAGGCTTCGATGCCGCTGCCGAAGCCATACCAGCCCGGCAGCAGGATGCGACACTGGCCCCACGAAAACACCCACGGAATCGCGCGCAGGTCTTCGATGCGCCCGGTGAAGCGGCGTGCTGCGGGCCGGCTGCCGATGTTGAGTTCCATGATCTCCGTGATCGGCGTCGCGCTGAAGAAGAACTCCGCAAAACCGTCGGTCTCGTAGACCAGCGCGCGGTAGGCACGGTGCGAATGCCGTGCGATCTCGTCCATCGCCGCCTCGAATACGCGCTCCTGCGCCGAGGCTAGCGTCGGCGGCGCCAGGCTCGCCTCGAGCAGGGCGGCGACCAGCGTCTCCAGGTGGTTTCTACCGAGACGCGGATCGGCATAACGAGCCTGGATGATTTCACCCTGCTCGGTCAGGCGCAGCTGCCCGCGGACGCTGCCGGGAGGCTGCGCCAGGATCGCGTCGTAGCTCGGGCCGCCACCGCGTCCGACCGTGCCGCCACGTCCGTGGAACAGTCTCAATCGCACGTGCTCGATCATCGGCGAGCCGCGTCAGTCGCTGCGTGGTCCGGTACAGCTGCCAGGTCGACATCAGGAAGCCGCCGTCCTTGTTGCTGTCCGAATACCCGAGCATCACTTCCTGCAGGGGTTCGCGTGCCGCCGGTGCGAGCAGCAGGCTGCGCAGGCCCGGATGCGCCCACAGTTCGCGCATGATCGTCGGCGCCCGTTCAAGATCGTCGATCGTCTCGAACAGCGGCACGACCATCAGCCGGCAGTGGCGCTGCTCGATCCCGCCCAGCAGACCGCACTCCTTCTGCAGCAGCGCGACCTCCAGCAGGTCCGAGAGCGCCTCGGTGTGGGAAACGATATGGCGCTCGATCGCGCGTGCGCCGAAGGCACTGCGCAGTTCACGCGCGGCGTCGAACACCGCAAGTTCGGTCTGGGTGCGGGCGCTGTACTGCAGATGCGTGGATACCAGCGGCCGCGCGTGCGCCAGTTCGCGCGACAGCAGCCGCACGCGCTCGGCCTCGCCGAGGCGCCGGTAATCGGTGCAGACCTCGGCGGCGGCAAGCAGCTCGGCAACGACGGATTCCAACACGTCCGAGCTCTGGCGCAGGTCGAGCGTGGCCCCGTGAAAGCCGAACACCTCGACGGAGCGCAGCAGCGGCTCCACCCGGAGGCGTGCAATACGCGCGCTGCCGTGGTGCGCCAGTGAATCGGCCACGGTCTGCAGGTTCTGGTGGAACTGCTCGGCCGTGTCATAGGGCGCGGCGACCGCAACGGCGGGCCGCGCATGAAGGGAGAGGTCGAGACGCGCTGCTGTCGCCAGCAGGCGGGCATAGACGCCGGTCAGGGCGCAGGCGATACGGCTCGTCCGCACGCTGCCGCGAAGGATCCGGACTGGCACGGGCGAGCGCCTCCAGCGTCCGCGCTGACCGACGTCAGCAACTGCGACATCGACAGTTCCGCGCCCAGTGCGTGCACGGCCCCGGCATAGTGGTCGAAAACGGTGGTCGACTGCGCTACGAGCGCAGCCCGCATCGTTTCCGCAGTGACATGGGGGTGGCCATCGCGATCGCCACCGATCCAGCTGCCCAGCGCGAGGAACGGCGGGATGCGCTCGGGCAGTCGTGCCTGGCGCGACAGGTCCGCGTACAGCGCGGGCATTTCGCGCAGGAACGTCGTGCGCCAGTAGGCGAGCGCGTTGGTGATCTCGTCATGCACGCTGAGCTTGGCCGGGACGCAGCATGCGCGTCTGCCAGAGCGTCGAGATGGCGGCGAGCAGCTCGTCGTCGATCGCCGCGTGACGGTCTTCCGGCGACGTTTCGCGCGCTTCGATCAGCGCCGCGATCGAGCGCTCGGCGTCGAGGATGCTCTTGCGACGTACCTCGGTCGGATGGGCAGTCAGCACCGGCATCAGGCAAGCGTCCGCGAGCAGGGATGCCAGCCGGCGCGGGCCGATGCGACGCTCCTGAAGCGAGTCGAGTGCACGCGCGAGCGACCCCGGCCTCGCGGGGCCTTCGGCGCTCTGTCGACGCACGAGGTGTCGGTCCTCGGCGATGTTCGCCAGATGCGAGAAATAGCTGAACGCGCGCACGACACCGATCGTTTCATCGCGCGACAACTTGCGCAGCAGCGCGTCGAGCTGGCGCGCTGCGGCGGGATCGCCTTCACGGCGGAAGCGCAACGCGGTCTGCCGGATCGCCTCCACTTTGCCGTACAGCGCTTCGCCGTCGTGACCGCGCAGTACCTCGCCGAGCAGCTGTCCGAGCAGCCGGATGTCGTGGCGCAAGCCCTGGTCGAGTGCGGTCGTCATCGTTGCCATCCGCCGTGGATCATGCATGAAGCGCGAACCCCCGGTGCTAGACTCGCCGCGCTTTTTTTGCGGGACAATGCAGTGAGAGGACGTCGTCGATGAATGCGCCGGCGCGTGTCGTCATAGCGACGCGTGAAAGCCCGCTCGCCCTGTGGCAGGCCGAGCACGTGCGCGACCTCCTGGCGAGCCGCCTGCCCGACACGCGGGTCGAATTGCTCGGCATGACGACGCGCGGTGACCAGATCCTCGATCGCACGCTGTCGAAGGTCGGCGGCAAGGGCCTCTTCGTCAAGGAACTCGAGGTCGCACTCCTCGAGCGTCGTGCACAGCTTGCGGTGCACTCGCTGAAGGACGTGCCGATGGAGCTCGCGCCGGAGTTCACTCTGGCCGCGGTGATGAAGCGCGAGGACCCGCGCGACTGCCTGGTTTCCAACCGCTTCGCTTCGCTCGAGGACCTGCCGGCCGGTGCCCGAGTCGGTACGTCGAGCCTGCGTCGCGAACTGATGCTGCGCGCCCGGTTTCCGTCGCTTCTGATCGAGGCGGTGCGCGGCAACGTCAACACGCGACTCGCCAAGCTCGACCGCGGCGACTTCGATGCGCTGGTGATGGCGGCCGCGGGATTGAAGCGCCTCGGTCTGGCGTCGCGCATCCGCCAGATCATTCCGACCGCGGTGTCGCTGCCGGCCCCGGGACAAGGGGCGCTGGGGATCGAGGTTTTGAGCGACGACCGCGTGACCGCAGAACTCCTCGCGCCGCTCGACGATGCCGCGACTCGCGCGGCGACGGCGGCCGAGCGCGGCGTCTCGCGCGGACTCGGGCGGCAGTTGCCAGGTGCCCCTGGCCGCGTATGCCGAAGTCGAAGGCGACCGGCTGCGACTGCGCGCGCTGGTCGGCAACGCCGCGACTGGCGAGTATGTCGAGACCGAAGCCAGCGGCGCTCTGGCCGAGGCGGACGATCTGGCGTTGCGAGCCGTTGCGCACCTGAAGGAGCGCGGGGCACTGCGACTGCTGGGTATGGCCTGAACGGCGTGAATCCGCCGGTCATCGTCACGCGTCCCGTCCCGGCGGGGCCGCGGCTGCTGCGCCGGCTGCAGCAGGCCGGGCGGGACGCCGTCTGGTGGCCCGCCTTCGAACTTGGGGCCGCGCCGGATCCCTCGCGGGCCCGTGCGACCCTCGCGCGTCTTGTCGATTTCGACCTGGCGATCTTCGTCAGCCCCGCGGCGGTCCAGGCGGTGGCTGACCTGCGCGACGCCCCGTGGCCGCTCGACACGATGATCGGCGCGGTCGGCGCAGCCACCGAAGCCGCCGTACACCGTCAACTGAACGTTGCCAGCGGACGCGATCGTCATTGCTCCTGCAGAGCATGGCTCGGGGTCGGAAGCCTTCTGGACCGAGTGGATTCGGCAGCAACGGGCCGCCCACCGCGTGCTGATCCTGCGCGCGCAGCACGGGCGGGAGTGGCTGGGTGAGCAGTTCGTGGCGACCGGGGCGCAGGTCGAGGTGCTGCCCGTGTACACCCGGGCCGAAGGCACACTCGATGACGTGGGGCTCAAACGTCTGCGCCGCTGGGTGGACGCGGACGCACCGGTCGTGACCGTCTTCTCCAGCAGCGAATCGGTCGATGCGCTGGATCGCCAGCTGGCGGTGTCGTCCGGGGCAACCGCCTGGCTGCGCCGCGGAGTCGCCGTGGCAACGCACGAGCGCGTCGCAGAGCAGTTGTTGGCTGCCGGCTACACGCGGGTTGAATTGTCCGCTCCGGACGACGATGCGTTGATGGCGCGGCTAGAATCGATTTAGCCCTTGCACTCCGTGGGGCCAACACGGCCGCCCCGCTCGATCAACGATCGAGCCCGCTTCGACGATCATTGCCTTGAACAACAACGAGCTGCCACCCAGCGAAACGGCGCAGCCCCCGGCCGTGCCGCAACCGGGCGCGAACGCTATGCCAGTTGAGCCGCCGTCGACGCCGCCCGCGCGGCGTTCGATCGGATCGTGGGTTGCGGTCATCGCCATTGGCCTGGTGATCGCGGCCGCCGCCTACACGCATGTCCAGCTGGGCAACCTGCGCAAGGAGTCGGCGCGTCGACTTGGCGAACTGGAGCAGGCGACGCTGCGTGCGAACGAAACCGCCAATCGTGCCGATGCGGAGGCACGTGCCGCGCGCGAGCGCACCGCGCTGCTCGAAGCGCGCCTGGCGGAGGAGCAGGGTCAGCGCGAGGCGCTCGAACAGCTGTACGCAGACCTGTCGCGCGGACGTGACGAAGCGGTGCTGGTCGAGGTCGAACGCCTCGTCGCGATGGCAGGCCAGGAACTGTCGATCAGCGGCAACGTGGCGACGGCGCTTGCGGCGCTGCAGACGGCGGACGTTCGTCTCGCGCGCACCGACAGCGCGCGGTTCCTGCCGCTGCGACGGATGATCGCGCGCGACATCGAACGACTGAAGGTGGCGCCGACGGTCGACATCGCCGGCATGGCTGTGAAGCTGGACCAGATTGCCGCAGGTGTCGACAGCTGGCCCCTGCTGTCGGACGCGCGAGCGGCCTCTGCCGCCGTGGCACCGGCCCCGTCGACGCGCCGGAAACCGTTGCCCCGTCGCCGGGAACGCGCTGGTGGGAACGCTGGATCGAACGGCTGCAGGCCGAGCTCGGCGAGTATCGCGACCTGGTGGTGCTGCGGCGGGTCGAGACGCCAGAGTCGTTGCTGCTGCAGCCACAGCAGCAGCAACTTCTGCGTCTGCAGATCCGCATGCGGCTGTTGACAGCGCGGTCCGCGCTGCTGACGCGCAATGACCGGCTGTTCCGTGCGGATCTTCTCGAAGCGCAGGCGCTTATCACGCGGCACGTCGATGCGCGCCAGCCGAACGTTGCTGCCGCGCTGGCGACGATTAGGCAGTTTGCAACGACAGCACTGTCGATGGAGGTGCCGCAGATCAACGACAGCCTGGCGGCCGTGCGGGCGGCGCGCGTCGTGCCGGGCCGCTGATGCGCTGGCTGACCTGGGCGCTGGTCCTCGCGCTGCTCGCCGCCGCGGTGGCCATGCTGCTGCAGATCAATGCCGGCAACGTGGCGTTCTTCGTGCCGCCGCACCGGCTCGACGTCTCGCTCAACCTGTTCCTGCTGGTGCTGGCCGGAGTGCTGATGCTGGTTTATCTCGGCGCACGTGCATGGCAGCGGGTGGTGGATTTCCCCGAGCAGGTGCGGCTGTATCGGGCGCGGCGCGAGGAAATTGGCGGGCAACAGGCTCTGGTCGAGGCAGTGCGCAGCCTGCTCGAAGGCCGCTTTGCCCGTGCCGAGAAGGCGGCGCGGGCGGCCCAGTCTTCGACGCGCACCGCAGGGGTGGCGGCGCTGATCGGTGCGCGGGCGGCGCACCGCATGCAGGAATACGAACGGCGCGACGACTGGCTTTCCCGTGCCGAGGACAGTCGCGAGGTCGACACGGCAAGGCTCGTCAGCAGCGCTGAGATGTGGTCGGAGCAGCGCGACAACGACGCCGCGCTCGGAGCCATCGATCGCCTGCAGGGTGCCGGCGCGCGGCACATCCATGCGATGCGCATCGCCCTGAACGCGAACCTCCAGTCCGGACGGTGGGAGGAGGCCTTGAAGGCGCTGCGTGCGCTGGAAAAGCGCAACGCGCTGCATCCTGTGCTGGCACGCAAGCTGAAACTCGCCGCGTATCGCGAGCAGCTTCTGACGCAGCGCTACGACCCGATGTCTCTGGAAACGGCGTGGAATGCAATCCCAGCGGCCGACCGGGCTCTCCCGGAGATCGCGCTCGAGGGCGCCCGGCTGCTCAACGTGGCGGGCCGCGGCGGACGCGCCGCCGAAGCGATCGAGGAGGCGCTCAAGCTGCCGCACGCCGAGTGGGACGAAACCTGCATGCGGCTGCTCGACGAGTATGCGAGGGCCCAGTCATTTCCGGCACGCGGCCAGCTGGAGCGCGTCGAGCGCTGGCTCGCCGATTCGCCGCGCGATGATGCGACGCGCGCGGTCCTGCTTCGCACGGCCGGCCTGCTGTGCCTGCGTGAGCAACTGTGGGGCAAGTCGAAGAGTTATCTCAGCGACAGCCTGCAGATCGCCAAGCATCCGGCCACTCTGGTGGCACTCGCACGTCTCGCGGACGCCGTCGGCAACGAAGCGGAAGCCGCGCAGCACTACCGCGAGGCCGCGCTGGGATTTGCGCAGCCAGTGGCATTGGCCTCCGACAGCTCGCGACCCGGGCTGCGCGACCACGCGGTCTAGGGCCCTGCGTGACCGGCAGCTGGCGGCGGGAAATCCGTCTCGCTTGACACGGTTCGTGCCGGCCCCGAGACTGCGCCTCCGTCGCGCTGCACCCCTCGTGCGGCGACAGAGCCAGGAGACACCATGACGATCATCCGCCAGACCGCCGCCTTCGCAGTCGCTGCTTGCTGCAGCGATCTCCGCGCCGGCCTACGCCCAGACCACGATCAAGATCGGCTACGCGACCGCGCCGACATCGCACTACGGTGTGGGTACCACGGCGTTCTGCGACGACCTGGAAAAGCGCACGCAGAGCCGCTACAAGTGCCAGCAGTTCGCCAACTCGGCGCTCGGCGGGGAGCGCGAGATGATCGAGGCGGTGCAGCTCGGCACGCTCGACATCGTCAACACGTCGACCGGCCCGGTCGGCAACTTCGTGCCGGAAGTGAACATTGTCGACATCCCGTTCCTGTTCCGCGACTACGACCACGCACGGCGCGTGCTCGACGGACCGATCGGCGATGACCTGCGCGCCAAGTTCCCGGCCAAGGGTCTGGTGGCAATTGCCTGGACCGAGAACGGCTTTCGTCACATGACCAACTCCAAGCGCCCGATCATCAAGCCTGACGATGCCAAGGGATTGAAGATCCGCAGCATGCAGAACAAGGTGCACATCCAGGCGTTCCAGTCGATCGGCATCCAACCGACACCGATGGCGTTTCCGGAACTGTTCACAGCGCTGCAGCAGGGCACGGTCGACGGGCAGGAGAATCCGATCCCGGTGATCCTGTCGGCCAAGTTCGCTCAGGTGCAGAAGCACCTGTCGCTGACCGGCCACGTCTACTCCCCGGCACTGATCATCGTCTCGCCGGCGCTGTGGAACAAGCTCTCCGACGCCGACAAGAAGGCGTTCATCGAAGCCGGCAAGGCGGGTTCGGCGGCGCAACGCAAGAAGGTCAACGACGACGAACGCGACGGCATTGCGCAGCTGCGTGCCTCGGGCATGGAAGTCGTGACGACTGTCGACGGACCGGCCTTTCGCACTGCGATGACGCCGGTGTGGACCGACTTCGCGAAGCAGTTTGGCGCCGACAACATCAAGAAGATCCAGGACTACAAGTAGTCACGCGCGTTCCCGAACCTGCGACGACGGCGGCCCACGGCCGCCGTCGAGCTTTTTCCACCCCTGTCGATGAAGCGCCGGCTCCTCGCGATTGATCGCCTGATCAGCAAGATCGTGTGGGCGGTGGCTGCGGCGCTGCTGGGTGTGGTCGCCTGCATGGGGCTCTACCAGGTGCTGGTGCGATTTGTCTTCAACCAGCCCAGCCCGTGGAGCGAGGAGCTGATCGGCCGTCTGCTGATCTGGACCGTCGCGCTCGGTATCGCCGCCGGCTTCCGGCAGGGGGCTCTGGTCTCTGTGGATCTGATGTTGCGGCTGTCGACCGCACGCTGGCACCGCGTCGTGCGCGGCGTCATCCTGCTCGCCACGCTCGCCTTTCTCGCGCTGCTGGCCTGGCTTGGCTTCGACCTGGCATGGCGCATCCGCTTCCAGACCTTCGCAACGCTGCCACTGTCGATCGCCTGGGCGTATCTGGCGCTGCCGGTGGGTGCGGTGTTCTCGATGCTGGCGGTGATCGCGCACCACGCCGAGTCCGATCAACCGCGAACTCGAAGTACAGCAATAGGGCGTCGCCGATGTCGATCGCGATGCTGATCACGATGCTGCTTGGCCTTCGCGTTCTCGATCGCGGTGGCGGTGGCGATCGGACTGTCGGGACTCGTCGGCATGGCGGGCTTCACCGAGCTGCCATGGATTGCGATGCCGAAGGAGATGTTCACCGCGATCGACCGCTTTCCTCTGGCGGCGATCCCGTTCTTCATCCTCGCCGGCAACTTGATGGAGACCGGGGGAATCTCGCGCCGCCTGGTCGATTTCGCCAAGTCGTTGGTGGGCGGCGTGCAGGGCGGCCTGCCGATGACCTGCGTGCTGACCTGCATGATCTTCGCCGCGGTCTCCGGCTCGTCGGTGGCGACGACATTCGCGATCGGCGCGATCCTGATTCCCGCGCTGATCAAGCACGGCTATCCAAAACCCTGGGCGGCCGCTCTGCAGGCGAGCAGTGCCGAGCTCGGCGTCGTGATACCGCCGTCGATCCCGATGATCCTGTACGGCGTGGCGGCCGAAGTGTCGATCGGGGAACTCTTCATCGCCGGCCTCGGGCCCGGACTGCTGATCGGTGGTGCGCTGATGCTGTTCGTCTATCTGTACTGCCGGTGGAAGGGCTGGGGCAAGCGCGACGGCGAAGATCGGCTCTCTGTGCTGGCCGCGACCCGCAAGGCAGCGTGGGCACTGCTGATGCCGGTCATCATCCTCGGCGGCATCTACGGCGGGGTCTTCACGCCAACCGAGGCTTCGGTGGTGGCCGTGTTCTACGCGCTGATCGTGGGGCTGTTCGTCTACCGCGAGTTCACGCTGCGTGACGTCTGGGCCGCGCTGAAGAAGTCGGTGGTCTCCGCGGCGGTGATCATGTTCATCATTGCCAACGCCGGATTCTTCGCCTACCTGATCACGCGCGCCGGCGTGCCGGAACAGATAGGACAGTTCCTGAAAGCCACGCTGCAGTCGCCCGAATTGTTCCTGCTCGGCGTCAACGTCGCGCTGTTCCTGATCGGCATGTTCATCGAGACCTCGGCGTCGATCATCGTGCTCGCGCCGATCCTGGCGCCGGTGGCGGTGCACTTCGGCATCGATCCGGTGCACTTCGGACTCATCATGGTCGTCAATCTCGCGCTCGGCATGGTCACTCCGCCGTTCGGCGTCAACCTTTTCGCGGCCTGCACGGTAGCGCGCATCTCGGTCGACCAGATCGTGACGCGGCTGCTGCCCTTCGTCGGCGTGGTGCTCGCGTGCCTCGCGATCATCACCTATTTCCCGCCGTTGTCGCTGGTCCTGCGCGATCTCGTTTACCGCTAGCCCGGCAATACGCCACGCGTCGCCCTCTCGACGGTCGAGCGCCGCAGCAGCCGTCCGTGGTCAAATCACAACGTGGATACGAACCAGACGCTGCTGATCGCCGGGTTGCTGCTGTTTGCGGCCATTTCGCTGTCGGCGTTTTCGACGCGCATTGGCGTGCCGTCGCTGCTGGTCTTCCTCGCGGTGGGCATCTTTGCGACCGAACTCCCGGGACTGGAGGGGGTAAGGATCGACCTGGATACGGCCGCACTCGTCGGAAGTCTGGCCCTGGCGGTCATCCTGCTCGATGGTGGACTGCGAACGCGCGTTGCCACGTTCCGCATGGTTGCTCGCCCCGCGCTTGCCTTGGCGACACTTGGCGTCGTGCTGACCGCCGCGATCGTCGGGGTGGCCGGCGCGATGCTCCTGAAACTGGATTGGCGTTACGGCCTGCTGCTGGGCGCGATCGTGGGTTCCACCGACGCGGCGGCTGTGTTTGCGCTGCTCGGCAGCAGCGGCGTGCGCCTGAACGAGCGGGTCGAGTCGACGCTCGAAGTCGAGTCGGGTCTCAATGACCCGATGGCGGTGTTCCTGACGCTCGGCATGATCTCGCTGATCCAGACACCCGAGCAGTCGATCGCCGACTTGCTGCCGATGTTCCTGCAGCAGCTGGGGGTAGGCTTGCTGGCCGGCGCCGTACTCGGGCACCTGCTGTCCCTTGCGGTGGCGCGCGTCCGGCTGCACGAATCGCTGTACGCCCTGCTGATCCAGTCCGGCGGGCTGGTGATCTTTGCGCTGGCCAATGCGCTGGGCGGCAGCGGCTTCCTGGCGATATACCTTGCCGGGATGCTGGTGGCGGCGCGTCGGACACACGTGGGTGAAGACGTGCTGCGCGTCAGCGATGGCTTCGCCTGGCTGGCACAGGCCGGAATGTTCCTGGTGCTGGGCATCATCACCGATGCGCGCGGGCTACTCGGTGTGGCGGGGCCGGCCCTGCTGATTGCCGGCGTCCTGATGTTCGTGGCGCGGCCGATCGCCGTGGCGCTGTGCCTGCTGCCGTTCCGCTTTCCGCTGCGGGAGATGGGCTTCATTGGCTGGATCGGCATGCGCGGCGCGGTGCCGATCGTACTTGGACTGTTCCCGCTGCTCGCCGGGCTGCCGCAGGCGCAGTTGCTGTTCCATGTCGCGTTCTTCATCGTGCTGCTATCGCTGCTGCTGCAGGGCAGTTCCCTGCCCCTGGCGGCCCGACTGGCCGCTGTCATGTCCTGGCGACCGGAAGCGGCGATCGCGACAGCACCCCTGGAGGGCGGCGCCGGAGCGCGCGAGGTGCTGCAGTTCATCGTGGCTGATCGCGCTCCATCGACCCGTCGCCCGCTCGACGAACTGGACTGGCCGGAGGGAGCCCGCGTCATCGACGTGGAACGGGACGGCCAGATTGTGCAACCCTCGGCTCTGCGCCGCGGGGATCTGGTCGCTGTCGTGGCGCCGGCCGCGCACGTGAGTGCACTTGAGGAGATGTTCGGGCCGGCGGCAGCCGACGGCGAAATGACACTCGAGTCCTCCGCCACGCTCGGCGATCTCGAGGACTACTACGGCGCTCCGGTGCCGGCCGGCTTGCCTCGCGAGACAACGATCGGACGGTACGCCGCGCAAGTACTGCGCGGCCGGGCCGCCAGCGGCGACATCATCGTGCTTGGAAGACTTACCTTGCGCGTGCGCGAGTCGAGCGCGGGCAGCGTGCGCTCGTTCAGCCTGCAGCTCGCACGGCGTTAGTGGCCTGTAACAGCCAATTCAGAACTGCCTTGCGCGCCGGCGCGGCCGATTGCTTTGTCGCTCGCCTTGCGAATATGCGACGGCTATTCGACGCGGCTCGCTTCGCGCACTCGGCTCGCGCGGGCGCGCCTTTCAGTCCCGACTCGACTGTTTCAGGCCACTAGACGCAGCGGCCGCCGTCGACCTCCAGGCAGGCGCCGGTGATGAAGGTTGCTTCATCGGAGGCGAGATAGACGCAGGCGCTCGCGACATCCTCGGGCGTGGAAAAGCGCCCGAGCGGAATCGTCGCGAGGAACTTCTTGCGGTTTTCCGGCGTATCCGGCATGCCCATGAACTCGGTCACGAGGCCCGTTGCGCCGATCACGGGGTTGATGCAATTGACGCGGATCTTGTCGGGTCCGAGCTCGGCCGCCATCGACTTGCTCGTGACGATGACCGCTCCCTTGCTGCCGTTGTACCAGGTCAATCCAGGCCGCGGCCGTACCCCGGCAGTCGAGGCGATGTTGACGAAGCAGCCGCCGCCGCGCAGGCGAAAGTACGGCACCATGTGGATCGCGGTCCAGTAGATCGACTTCACGTTGACGGCATAGACGCGATCGAACTCCGCCTCGGTCACGCCAAGCAGCGGTTGGTTGCGGTGCGTGGTTCCGGCGTTGTTGACGACGATGTCGAGGTGTCCGAAGTGGGCCAGCGCGGTGTCCAGCATCGCTTTCACGTCGCTGCCGCGGGTGACGTCGCCGTAGGCGAACTCGGCGCGGCCGCCACTGGCGCGGATGCCCGCCACCACCGCGATGCCCGCGTCGCGCGTGATGTCGTTGACGACGACCGCGCAGCCTTCGCCGGCGAATCGCTCGGCGATGCCCTTGCCGAAGCCCGAGGCCGCTCCGGTCACGACGGCCACCTTCCCTGCAAGACGTTCCTTGGTGCTCATGGCTCCCTGCTCAATTGGCTGCTGCGCTCGCTCTCGGTCAATCGGAGCAATGTACGCATTGTGTGCGAAAGAAGCTTGCCATCGTGCGCCATCTTGGGCTGCTTACTGACTCAGCCATGCCTGATCGCGATGGTCTTCAGCGTCGTGAAGCCGATCAGTGCCTCGAAACCCTTTTCGCGCCCATAGCCGCTTGACTTCACGCCGCCGAACGGCAGTTCCACGCCGCCGCCGGCACCGTAGTTGTTGATGAACACCTGGCCGCAGCGCAGCTTGCGGGCGAGCCGCAGCTGACGCGCGCCGTCGCGTGTCCAGAGTCCGGCGACGAGGCCGAACGTCGTCCCGTTGGCGATGCGCAGCGCCTCGTCCTCGCTGCCGAACGGCATTGCAGCGAGAACCGGACCGAAGATCTCCTCCTGCGCGAGACGATGTGTCGGTGGTACATCGCGCAGCAGCGTCGGTGCCTGGTAGAAGCCGGTCTGTGGCGCATCCTCGACGACGAGTCCCTGCGCGGCCATGACGACGCCGTCATGCTGCGCCTGGCTCAGGTAGTCCCACACACGCTGCAACTGCGTCTGGCGGATCAGCGGACCGACGTCGAGATCGACCAGGGCCGGTCCGGCGCGTAACCGGGAAATCGACTCGCCGACGCGTGCCAGCAGGTCATCGTAGATGGCACGCTCGACCAGTAGCCGGCTGCCCGCCGAGCAGGTCTGCCCGGCGTTCTGCACGATCGCATTGACGACCACGGGGACGACGGCGTCCAGATCCGCATCTGCGAAGACGATCTGCGGCGACTTGCCGCCCAGTTCCAGCGTCACCGGGCAATGATGACGAGCCGCAGCCTGCGCGACCGCAGTTCCGGTGACCGGCGAGCCGGTGAAGCTGATGTGGTCGATCCCCGGGTGCGCGGCCAAGGCTGCGCCGGCTTCGGCACCGTAGCCAGTGACGATATTCAGCGCGCCCTCCGGGAAGCCGACGTCGGTCGCCAGTTCGGCGACGCGCAGCAGTGACAGGCAGGCGTCTTCCGCCGGCTTCACGACGCAGGCATTGCCGGCGGCGAGCGCTGCACCGACGCTGCGGCCGAAGATCTGCATCGGGTAGTTCCACGGAATGATGTGGCCGGTCACGCCGTGCGGCTCGCGGATCGTCAATACCGTCATGCCGGATTGATAGGGAATCGTCTCGCCGTGAAGCTTGTCGGCCGCGCCGGAGTAGTACTCGAAGTAGCGCGCCAGTGCGAGCGCGTCGGCGCGCCCCTGTTTCAGTGGCTTGCCGGTCGTACGCGATTCGAGCCGCGCCAGTTCGTCCGCGTGATCGAGCACGGCGACCGAGAGTTTCAGCAGCAGACGGCCGCGCTCGGTGGCACTCAAGCGGCCCCAGTCGCCGTCGAAGCAATCGCCCAGTGCGCGGCGGGCTGCAGCCACGGCGGCGTCGATGTCGGCCGCGTTGCCGCGTGCAATGCGAGCGAATGCTGCGCCGTCCGAGGGATCGATGACATCGATCGTCTGGCCGGAGTTCGAGGCCGCCCAGCGGTTGCCGATGAAGTGATGCGCTCCCGCAGCGGCGACCCAGTTGCCGTCCATCGATTCCTCCAGCCTCGAACCGTATATTGGAGCCCGATTATTGAGCAAACCCGACAGCGACCTCAAACCGTCCGGTGCGTGTTCACGGGGCCTTAGAATCGCCCAGCTTCCATTGGACCCCATCATGAGCCTCGATCGCGTTCCTGCCGGCCGCAACATTCCAGAAGAATTCAACGTCATCATCGAGATCCCGGCCCACGCGGATCCGATCAAGTACGAGGTCGACAAGGAGACCGGCGCGGTGTTCGTCGACCGCTTCATCGGCACCTCGATGCACTACCCATGCAACTACGGCTACGTGCCGAAGTCGCTGGCCGACGACGGTGATCCGCTCGACGTGCTCGTCATCACGCCGTTTCCGCTGCAGCCGGGTGTCGTCGTGCGCTGTCGCCCGCTCGGCGTGCTGAAGATGGAGGACGAGGCGGGTGGCGATTCCAAGCTGCTTGCGGTGCCCATCGACAAGATCCTGCCCTGGTACCGGAACTGGAAGCAGTGGTCCGACCTCGCGCCGGAACGCCTGGCGCAGATCCAGCACTTCTTCGAGCACTACAAGGATCTCGAGAAGGGCAAGTGGGTCAAGGTGATCGGCTGGGAGGGTCCCGACTCAGCCCGCAAGGATGTCGCCGATGCCGTCGCCGCCTACGAGAAGGCGTCGCCGAAGCCGGCGTTCTGAGCGGCCCGGGCCCGGGTAAGCCGATGCCGCCGGCCCCTTCGCTGAAGGACCTGAAGCGGCACCGCTATCTGGTCCTGCTGCTGGCACTGGTGCTGACGATCACGCTGGCAGTCACCGAAGCCGAACATCCGTACCTGCGCGAGAGTGTGGCGACGATCATGATGGCGATGGTGTTCGTCATCGTGTTCGACCGCCGCATACTCCGACTGATCTCGCTGGCTGCTGGTCTCGGCGCACTGATCGCGCTGTGGAACCTGCGACTGGTGTCGGAGCCTTCGCAGCGCGTCCTGGAAATTGTCACGCACCTCGGTGCCACGCTGTTCTTTGCGCTGTCGGTCAGCATGGTATTGCGGCACCTGTTCGACCGGCGCGCCGTGCGCTTTGACGACATCCTGGGAACGATGTGCGGCTACTTGCTGGCCGCGCTCGCGTGGGCCAACCTGTACGCGGCGATCGAGCTGATTTCGCCGGGGGCCTTCCTGGTGACGGGCGCCGACCAGCCGGACCTCATGCGCTGGCATGAGCGCGAATCCTTGTTCATCTACTTCAGCCTGACGACACTGACGACGATCGGCTACGGCGACGTGACACCGGTGGCGGCGGCGGCGCGCAGCGCGGCGATGTTCGAAGGGGTTTTCGGGCAGTTCTACATTGCCGTGGTCGTGGCCCAGCTCGTCGGCTCCAAGCTGGCCGAGGCGGTGGCGCGCGACAGCGGCGAACGTCGCTAGCGTCAGCGGCGGCGCGACGCCAGGACGTTCAATCCGAGCCCGGACAGCACCAGCGCAGCGCCGGCAAGCTTCCACCACGTTACCGGCTCATCCAGCAGCCAGACGGCGCACGTCATGCCGACCACCGGGACCAGCAGGGTGAACGGCGCGATCAGCGACGCCGGATGCTGACGCAGCAGCCAGGCCCAGATGCCGAATGCCACCAGCGTGGTGGGCCAGGCCTGGAAGGCAATGCCGAGCCAGTTCGCCACGGACATCGCGCCGACGATGTGCGCACTGCGTGAGAGTCCTTCGGTCGCAAGAGTCGCGAGGGCGAGCGGAACCACGGCTGTCGCGCTCCCCCAGACGACGACTGACAGCGGCGCGTCACCGGGCACGCGCTTGACGATGACGTTCGCGATGGCCCACGACAGCGCGGCAGCAACGACCAGCACGAAGCCGAGTACGGTGCCCGCCGGCAGATGCAGCGCCACCAGGACCAGGCCCGCACCGGCAACCAACGCACCCAGCAACTGCGGCGGCCGCGGCCGATCACGCATCAAAATGGCCACCAGTGCGATCGTGAAGAACACCTGCACCTGGATCACCAGCGATGACAGCCCGGTCGGCATCCCGGCCGCCATTCCGGCAAAGAGGAAAGTGAACTGGAGCGCAAAGGCGAACAGCCCGTAACCCACGATCAACCGCCAGGGCGCTTTCGGCCGAGGAACGAACAGCAGCGCCGGAAACGCCGCCAGGACGAACCGCAAGAGCGTCAGCAGCAACGGCGGAATATCGTTCAGCCCCCAGCGGATCACGACGAAGTTAAATCCCCAGATCGTGACCATCAGCAGGGCGGCGGCGAAGTGCAGGGGCGTCATCGCAGTGGCGCCCGGCGCAGTTGTGAGGGGATTTGCCCGGACTCGCCGCAGGGGCATGCGCGCAGCGCATCGGCCCAGATCGTGACCATCAGCAGGGCGGCGGCGAAGTGCGAGGGTGTCACGGTGGTCCCGATCGCGCCTTGAATGCAGATCGCTCGTTCAGTTCTTCAACGTAGGCTTCAATGCCGCCGGTCTCGCGTGCGAGATAACGCTCGACGGCATCGGCAAATGCCGCGTGTCGCAGCCAGTGGCTTGACCACGTCCTCACCGGCTCGAACCCGCGCGCGTGCTTGTGCTCTCCCTGTGCACCGCCTTCGATCACCTTGAGCTTCCGCTCGATCGCGAATTCGATCAGCTGGTAGTAGCTCACCTCGAAGTGCAGGCACGGCACGCCCTCGAGCGCACCCCAGTAGCGACCGTAGACGCGGTTGCCGTCAAAGAACGCCAGTGCAGTGGCGATGTCCCGCCCCTCGCGCGAGGCAACGACCAGCAACAGCTGGTCACTCATCGAACGCGCGATCTGTTGAAAGAAGCGGAGATTGAGGTACGGCGTCGAATGGTGTGCCGCGTAGGTGCTCTGGTAGCAGCGGTCGAACAACGCCCAGTCAGCTTCGGTGATCTCGCTGCCGACGAGGCGACGCAGCGTCACGCCGGCGGCCACGACCTTGCGGCGCTCGGCGCGCACCTTCTTGCGCTTGGGCTGCGCGAGCTGCGCAAGGTAGTCGTCGAACGACGCATAGCCTCGATTGAACCAGTGAAACTGGACCGAGTGCCGAGTCAGCGCGCCGAGCGTTTCCAGTGTCAGCGCCTCATCCTCGGTAGGGAACAGTACGTGCAGCGACGACAGTGTCGATGCAGCCGCGTGCTCAACCAGCGCGCGCGCAAGGCGCTGCCGATCCCCGGCGCTCGCGGCTAGCAGCCGCGCCCCGGGCACCGGAGTGAACGGCACCGCGACCAGCCACTTCGGGTAGTAAACGATGCCGTGGCGCTGATGGGCGTCCGCCCAGGCCCAGTCAAAGACATACTCACCATAGGAGTGATGCTTGCGGTAGAGCGGCACCGCCCCGCAGAGGACACCGGACTTCCAGAGCGTCAGGTAATGCGGTTCCCATCCGGTGCGCAGCGACGCGCACCCGGCCTCGTGCAGCGCCTGGAGGAACTCGTGACTGAGGAAGGGGTTGTCATGCCCGCCGCGGACCAGCAGGTCGTTCCAAGCAGACGCTCCGACCTGGTCCAGGTCGTGCACGATGCGCGTGCAATAATCATCTGAACCTGCAGCATCCATTCATGAGCTCGAACGTCAAAGTCGCCGTCGCACAGATCAACTGCTCGGTTGGCGACCTGGAGGGCAACAGCAGGAAGATCGTCGACGCTGCGGAGCGGGCGGTCGCGCTCGGAGCGGACCTGCTGGTCACGCCGGAACTGTCACTCACCGGCTACCCGCCCGAGGATCTGCTGCTGCGCCGTGCATTCTACGCAGCGAGCGACGCGGCCCTGCTGAAGCTCGCAGCACAGCTGCTCAGGTTTCCGGAGCTTGCCGTCGTAGTCGGGCATCCCCTTGCGCGCGAGGGCCAGCGCTTCAATGCGGCTTCGGTCCTGCAGGGCGGCATGGTCCTCGGCACCTACTTCAAGCACGACCTGCCCAACTACGACGTTTTCGACGAACAGCGCTACTTCACGCCGGACAACCGGCCGTTCGTCTTTGAGGTCAGGGGCACGAACTTCGGCGTCAACATCTGCGAGGACAGCTGGTTCCACTATGCGCCGGAGTGTGCAATGGCGGCCGGTGCGCAGGTGCTGCTCGTGCTGAACGCGTCGCCATTTCACCTCGGCAAGCAGGCGCAGCGCCTGCAGACCATGCGCACCAACGTCTCGCATTTCGGGTTGCCGCTGGTCTACGCCAACCTCGTGGGCGGACAGGACGAGCTGGTGTTCGACGGCGCGTCGTTCGTCCTGGCAGCCGACGGCACGGTCGTGGCCTCCGCCCCGCATTTCGAAGAATGCGTGCTGGTCACCGATTTCATCGACGGTGTTCCGCAGCCGGGCCGTATAACCCCGGATCCGCCGCTCGAGGCGCTGGCCTACAACGCGCTGGTGCTCGGCGTGCGCGACTACGTCGGAAAGAACGGCTTCCCGGGCGCGCTGATCGGGCTCTCCGGGGGAGTCGACTCGGCGCTGACCCTGGCGATCGCGGTAGACGCGCTCGGTGCCGACAAGCTGAGGGCGGTGATGATGCCGTCGCAGTTCACATCGTCGATGAGCCTCGAGGATGCGGAGCAGCTGGCGCGCAACCTCGGCGTTCGTCACGACGTGCTGCCGATCAAGCCGGCGTTCGACGCGTTCCTCGCCACTCTCGCTGGTGAGTTCCGGGGGCTCACCTGGGACACCACCGAGGAGAACCTGCAGGCACGCATCCGCGGCACGCTGCTGATGGCGCTTTCTAACAAGTACGGCTCCATCGTGCTGACGACCGGCAACAAGTCCGAGACGGCAGTGGGCTACTCGACGCTCTACGGCGACCTGGCCGGCGGATTCGCGGTCATCAAGGACATCCTCAAGACCCTGGTGTACCGCCTGTGCCGCTATCGCAACGGCATTGCGCCGGTGATACCGGAACGGATCCTGACGCGCGCGCCCAGCGCCGAGCTCAAGGCCGGTCAGACGGACCAGGACTCGCTGCCGCCGTATGACATCCTCGACGACATCATCACGCGCTACATGGAGGAAGGGCAGGCGATCGCCGACATCGTCGCCGCCGGGTTCGACGAGGCGGTCGTGCGGAAAATGGTGCGCATGATCCGTACCTCCGAATACAAGCGCCGTCAGTCACCGGTAGGTATCCGCGTGACCCATCGCAGCTTTGGGCGCGACTGGCGCTATCCCATCACCAATCGGTTCCGCGAGGAAAACGCGAGCCTCTAGAATCCGGCTTAGTCCATCGGGAAAGGCACCATGAAACAGATCACCGCGATCATCAAGCCGTTCAAGCTCGACGAAGTGCGCGAGGCGCTCGCCGAGGTCGGCGTTACCGGCCTGACCGTCACTGAAGTGAAGGGATTCGGGCGGCAGAAGGGACATACGGAGCTGTATCGGGGCGCCGAGTACGTTGTGGATTTCCTGCCGAAGGTCAAGGTTGAGGCCGTCGTCCCGGAAGCGCTGGTGGAGCGTTCCATCGAAGCAATCACCAAGGCGGCGCGCACCGGCAAGATCGGCGACGGCAAGATCTTCGTGCGCGCGGTCGAGCAGGTGATCCGCATCCGCACCGGCGAAGAGGGCGAGGCGGCGGTCTGACGTCGGCACGCCGGCCGCGAATCAGTCGCGGTCCTTGAGCGACCAGTCGTAGCGCCAGGCCACCAGCCGGAAACCGGTCGTCACTGCGGCGGCCGTCCACAGCGCCAGCCCCGAGCTGGCGCCGGCCTGCACCATCAGGACGTAGAGCCAGCAGCCGAACAGGGCGGCGATCGCATACGGGCGACCATCGCGCAGCACCATCGGCACCTCGTTCAGCACGACATCGCGCAGCACCCCGCCGAAGACGCCGGTCACCACGCCCATGATCGACGCGACGAAGGGCGACATCCCAGCATCCAACGCCAGGGCAACGCCGCTGATGCTGAAAAATGCCAGCCCGATCGCGTCGGCCGCGACGAAGGCAGCATTCGGGATGATCCGGTGCGCAAATCGCATCAGCGGTGTCGCGATCAGCGTCATCGCCAGGATGATGATCGGGTACTGCTCATGCTCCACCCAGAAGAAGGGGCGGCGGTCGAGCAGCACATCGCGCAGGGTTCCGCCGCCGAACGCGGTCAGGAAGGCGACGACGTAGACGCCGACGATGTCCATGTCCTTGCGCTGCGCTTCGGCGAAGCCGGAAAATGCGCAGGCGAGGACAGCGACGACCTCGACGACAAACAGCAGCGTCAGTGCTTCGGTCACGGCCGCGCAGTCGGCCGCAGGAGGACGACGAGGGCGCCGCTGCCGCCTTCCGCGGGGCGCGCCTGGCAAAAGGCGATGACTTCTTCACGCTGCGCCAGCCAGACTCGCGTCTTGCCCTTCAGCACCGGTTGGCGATCCTTCGAGCCCAGTCCCTTGCCGTGGACCACGCGCACACAGCGCAGACCGCGCTTGATCGCTTCGCGCAGGAAACCCGCAAGCAGTTCGCGCGCCTCATCGACCCGCGCGCCGTGCAGGTCCAGATGGTCCTGGATTACCCACTCGCCACGGCGCAGCCTGCGCAGCACATCCGGCCCGATCCCCGGCCGTCGGAATGACAGCTCGGCATCGGTGTGCAGCAGGGTGTCGATCTCGAACTCGTCGGAGACCGACGCGATCAGGACCTGCTGGTCGTCCTCGATGCGCTGCTTGGGAATCGGTGGATGCGGTGGCCGGTCGTGCTCGACACGCTGCTTGATCGCCAGAGGTGTCACCGCGCCGACCATGGAGCGGAACTCCTCGGCCGCAGTCTGCCGGGCCACGGCGGAACGGCGCTCGGCTGTCTGCGCCGCTTCACGCTCCCGCGCGTCCCGGTTCAGCGCCTCGCGCAGCGCCGCGAGTTGAGCAAGGTCCTTGAGTCGCGCGGCCATGGAGCGTCTCCACCGGAGACTCAGGCCGCGGCCGCAATGCCCAGCTCGGATGTCGAGGGCTGCATGCTCTCGAGATAGCGCTGCGCATCCAGAGCAGCCATGCAGCCCGTGCCGGCGCTCGTGATGGCCTGGCGATAGACATGATCCTGCACGTCACCCGCTGCGAAGACGCCGGCAACGCTGGTCGCGGTCGCCATGCCGGCCAGTCCGGTCTTCGTCACGATGTAGCCGTTCACCATTTCCAGCTGGTCGACGAAGAGCTCGGTGTTCGGCCGATGCCCGATCGCAATGAACACCCCCTGCAACGTCAGGTCCTGCGAGGAATCGGATTGAACGTTGCGTACCCGTGCGCCGGTCACCCCGGTCTCGTTGCCGAGCACCTGGTCGAGCACGCTGTGCAGCCGCAGTTCGATCTTGCCTTCCTTCACCTTGTCCATCAGGTGGTCGACCATGATGGGCTCGGCGCGGAACTTGTCGCGACGATGTATCAGCGTCACCTTCTTCGCGATGTTCGAAAGGTACAGCGCTTCCTCGACCGCGGTATTGCCACCGCCGACCACCGCGACATCCTGGTTCTTGTAAAAGAATCCATCGCAGGTGGCGCAGCCCGACACACCTTTGCCCATGAATTCCTGCTCGGACGGCAGCCCGAGGTACATCGCGCTGGCGCCCGTCGCGATGATCAGAGCGTCGCAGGTGTACTCCCCGCTGTCGCCTATCAATCGGAACGGCCGCTCGCCGAGTTTCGCCGTGTGGATCTGATCGAACACGATCTCGGTATGGAAGCGCTCGGCGTGCGCCAGGAAGCGCCCCATCAGGTCGGGTCCCTGAACGCCGTCGGCATCCGCAGGCCAGTTGTCGACGTCGGTCGTCGTCATCAGCTGACCGCCCTGGGCCAGGCCCGTGATCAGCACTGGCGTGAGATTCGCCCGCGCGGCGTACACCGCTGCGGTGTACCCGGCCGGTCCCGAACCCAGGATCAGCACCCGCGCATGTTTGGTGAGTTTGGTGACCGCCATGTTCTTCCTCGTGTAGTCGAGCGATTATAGGTGGGGGTAAGGTGGCCCTCACTCAACCAATTGTTTGAATTGAATCGCGTTTCCCTCCCCGCTCGGCGTGAAGGGCGCCAGGACGGGCCCGATTCCCTCCCGCGTGGCGGGAGGGACAGGGAGGGTGCCGAGCAGTTGCCACTCGGCGGAGCGCGCGGCCGCTCCGGAGCGCAGCCGACTAATTGAGTCTTGGCAGTTCCGCCGCGAGCGCACGTGCGACCCGCAGGGTCGCGTACGTGAGCGGCGTGAGCTACATCTGCCTGAACAGGTGTGTGTAGGTGTCGGAGACCAGGAGTGTCTCGGGCCGCGTCTTGAGCTTGACCATCATGCGACCACGAAAGTCTCGGGTGACGCCGGCAATCGCCGTGGCGTTCACCAGCGTGGAGCGATGGATCTGCCAGAACTGGCCGGCGTCGAGTTCCTCGACCAGTTCCTTCAGTGGCTTGCGGATCAGCGCTTCGCCTTCCGCGGTGACGACGCGCGTGTACTTGTTGTCGGCCTGGAAGTATGTGATCTCGTCCACCGTGATCAGCTTCAGGTTCTGGCCGACCGAGGCGTTGATCCAGCGCAGCGGCTGCCTGCCGGACGCCGTCGCCGTGGCCACGCTGCCGAGGTGGCTCAGCGCGGCATCGATGCGTGCGGGCGGTGAACCCAGGCGCTGCTTGATCCGGCTCACCGCCGTGAACAGCCGCGCCGCCGAGACCGGTTTCAGGACGTAGTCGACAGCGCCCTGGTCAAAGGCTGCCACTGCGTGCTGGTCGTAGGCGGTGACGAATACGACGTGACAGCGTCCGTTGGCCTGTCGCGCAACTTCGAGGCCGGTCGCGCCGGGCATCTCGATATCGAGAAAGAGCACATCGGGCTGGCGCTCGTCGAGCAGGCGCAGCGCCTGCACGCCGTCGGCGGCTTCGCCGACGATGTCGAGCTCCGGCCAGAGCTGGCCCAGTTGTTCGACCAGCTGGTGGCGAAGCGTTGCTTCGTCCTCGGCGACAATGGCGGTAGGGCCACTCATGCGGAAGTCGACGGGCTCGCGTGGATGCGCAGGGTCAGCTGTGTGGTGTCGCCCGGCAACTCCAGGCAGTCAAGCGAGGCCTTCGAACCGTAGAGCCCGGCGAGGCGCTCACGCACGCGCGCAATTTCAGGGTCTTCCGCGCAGCCGCCTGCAGCGGAAATCCGCAGCACCACGACGATATCGTCGCCGGCGCGCTGGACGGCGATGCGGATACTGGCCGGCATGCGGTGCATTCCACCTCGGACCGCGCGCTGGATCAAAGGAAGCAGCAGCATCGGGTAGAAGCGGGCCTCGCGACAGTCATCGGCCAAAGTCACCGTCAGTGCCGGTGAGCCATCGTGTACCGAGCGAACGACCTCGAGATAGGCCTTGACCAGCTCGATTTCCGCGGCCATCGTCGAACCGGCTTCGCGCAGCCGCGGAAGCGCGACTCGCAGATAGGTAATCAGTCGATCCAGATTGTCGGCTGCCCGCACCGTATCGCGCTGGTACAACTGCTCGATGTCGACCAGCGTGTCGAACAGGAACTGCGGCTCGACCTGCGCCTGCATCGCCGCCAGTCGTGACTCGAGGACGTCGCGCGCCAGGCCGGCATGATCACGTTGCGCCGCGCGGATCGCCTCATTGGTCAGTCGGCGCCGGTGGATGACCTCGGCGGCAATGATGAAGAATGCGGACCAGGTCATGAAGTGGATCACGTTGCCGAACACGACCAGTGCGAGATGGGGCTGGGGCTTGGTCTTGCCCGACAGTTCCCACCATAGCTTGTCGAGCTCCATGGCCCGCATCAGTGGCACGGCGATGCTGGCGGCGACGATGGCGCTGACCACGATCGCCCAGGCGGCACGGACGTTGCGTTCGCGCCCGCTGACCGGAGCACCCTCCATCGCAGCCACCCACGCGAGCAGCGCCGCGCCGAACAGGATCAGGGACACTGATAAATCCCAGGCCATGATCATCGAGATGCCCGGTTTGTCCAGCTTGTCGACGATCGCCGTCATGTCGACCACCGACATGGCAGCGCTGGACAGCAGCCACGCCGCAAGATGACGCTTGCCCATGGTCGACCAGGCATGGGTCCATGCCGCCACGCCGCGCGGTGCGCGGTCCAGGCTCGCCGAGCGTGGCAGTACGGCGCTCATGCGGTTGCGGGTTCCGTCTGCAGCGGCAGCCGCACCGAGGCGACCACGCCCCGCGGCGTTCCCATCGCCAGCGACAGGGAGGCCTCGGCGCCATACAGCGCCGCCAGGCGTGAACGCGTGTTGGCGAGCCCGACGCCGCTGCCACCGCTGGCGGAAAAACCGGCGCCGTTATCCGCCACCTCGATGACAAGCTGCCCGGAGGGTTCCGAGCGCGCCCGAATGTCGATGCGACCACCTTCCGGCAGCGGTGAAAGGCCGTGCTTGATTGCGTTCTCCACCAGTGTCGGCAGGACCATCGGCGGTACCCGTGCGTTTGACAGTTCGGCTGGGGCATCGACGGAGAACTGCAGCCGCTCGCCCATGCGCATCTGCAGGATCGTCAGGAACGAGCGCACCAGCTCGATCTCCCGGGCCAGCGTCGAACCCGGCTCGCGCATTGTCGGTAGCGCGGCTCGCAGGTAGTTGATCAGGCTCGACAGCATCTCGCGGCCGCGCGAGGGTGCGGTTTCATACAGCCGCTTGACGTTCGCCAGCGTGTTGAACAGGAAGTGCGGTTCGATCTGAGCCTGTAACGCGCACAGCCGGGCCTCGACCATCTGCGCCTGCAGGCTCTCGCGACGGCACTCCGCGTCGGCAAGCTGGTTGCGTGCGGCGTCGTCCGTACGGAGCGAGTGGAACAGCCAGTAGCCGAATGCACCAATTGACGTCCAGAGCGCCCACATCTGCAGGAAGTACCCGCGTTCGCCACCAATGGATTCGGCGATCGGACTTCCGAACACCCAGACGCGCGCCGGGATGGCCACTGCGGCGGCAAACATCGACAGCGTGATGCCTACCGCGACTGCGGTGCGCGAACCGGGCCGGCGCGCTGCAACGAAGGCCTCCGCGCAGGCGATTGCGAGAAGGATCAGCGTTGCGCTGATCATCGTCTGCCGGACACTCACAAGCAGGCCGTAGGCCCACTCGCCTATCGGTTCGTAGCTCAGCGCGATGACGAAACGGCCCAGCAGTAAGAACAGGCAAAGGTAGAACAGTCCGGCGACATGACGCAGGTTGAACACCCGCGCGAAAGCGGCCCGGGCAGGCGAACGCTCGCGAGCGGTCGATCCGAGTGCGGGAAGGGCGATTGCCGAAGCCATTGCCCCGGATTCTGAGAGCGTCGGTCCCCGTCCGCAATCCCGCGCGACGAACCGGGAGGCGGGCGGCGTGAAACGGGGTGCGGTGCGACGAAATCCGGGTGCCAAATGGCCCTATTGCTCGACCTGCCGCCCGGATCGACTCATCGCGACTCCTATAATCGCCGCCCATGGCTTCACGCGCAGGCATTGAACGCGTGACCGGCTCGGTGTCCGAGGGGGCCTGGGTGCGGGCACGGCAACCCGTCGCCGAGACGCACAGTCCGCGCGTGGCGCGACTGTTCGCCGAAGCCCGCTGGATCATCGGCGCGGTCTGCGCCGCCGCACTCCTGGCGGTGCTGCTCACCTACAGCCGTGTGGATCCGGGATTCACGCACTCGGTGGCCGCCGGACCGATACACAACCTCGGAGGGCGTCTCGGCGCCTGGGTGGCGGACGTCGTGCTGCTGCTCTTTGGCGTGTCGGCGGCCTATCTGATTGCGCTTGGGCTGCTGGTGACGGTGGCGCGTGGCTTCCGTCGCCTGCATCGTGTCGCGGTGGGCGCCGACCCGCTCTCCGATGACCTGCCCGCCTGGGTGCACGGTGTCGGTTTCCTGCTGTTGATCGCCGCGACCACGGGTCTGGAAGCGCTGCGGCTGTATTCGCTGACGGCCGCGCTGCCCGGGGCACCCGGCGGCATCATCGGCAACGCCGTCGCGGGCTGGGTCCAGATCGCTGTGGGATTCACCGGGGCCAGCGTTGTTTTCCTGGTTGCCATCGCCGTCGGCCTGTCGCTGTTCCTGGACTTTTCCTGGCTGTCTGTCGCGGAACGCCTCGGCGGATTCATCGAGGGCTTCTCGCGTCGTGCCGAGCAGCGACGCGAGGAAGCCGAGGATCGCGCGATCGGCGAGGCGGCCAGCAAGGTCCGGGAAGCGGCGCTGGCGGAGGAGCGCGGACGCATCGAGGAGGCGCCGCCGGTGCACATCGAGCGGCCGCCCGCGCACGTCAAGCCGTCGGAGCGCAAGCAGAAGGAAAAGCAGGTGCCACTGTTCGCCGAGATGGCGGACGCGCGGCTGCCGGCACTGGACCTGCTCGACGAGGCTCCGCCCGCCATCGAGAGCGTGTCAACCGAGACACTCGAGTTCACGTCGCGGCTGATCGAGAAGAAGCTGCGCGACTTCAACGTCGAGGCACAGGTCGTCGCGGCCTATCCGGGCCCGGTGATCACGCGCTACGAGATCGAGCCGGCAGTCGGCGTCAAGGGCAGCCAGATCGTGAACCTGGCCAAGGACCTGGCGCGCTCACTGTCGCTGGTGTCGGTACGCGTGGTCGAGACGATTCCCGGCAAGAACCTGATGGGGCTGGAGCTGCCGAATCCACGCCGCCAGGTCGTCAAGCTGTCGGAGATCATGGGCTCGGCGGTCTACAACGAGAGCGCGTCGCTGGTGACGCTCGGGCTCGGCAAGGACATCGCCGGCAAGGCGGTGGTCGTCGACCTGGCGCGCATGCCGCACCTGATGGTGGCCGGCACGACCGGCTCCGGCAAGTCCGTCGGCATCAACGCGATGATCCTGTCGATCCTGTACAAGGCGGACCCGTCGCAGGTGCGGCTGATCCTCGTCGACCCGAAGATGCTGGAACTTTCGGTGTACGAGGGAATACCGCACCTGCTCTGCCCGGTCGTCACCGACATGCGCGAGGCCGGCAACGCGCTGCAGTGGTGCGTGGTCGAGATGGACAAGCGCTACCGCCTGATGAGCAAGCTGGGCGTGCGCAGCCTCTCCGGCCACAACGCGAAGATCGCGGAAGGCCGGGCCAGGGGCGAACTGGTCAAGAACCCGTTCTCGCTGACGCCCGAAGATCCCGAGCCGCTCGAGCCGCTGCCGATGATCGTTGTCGTCATCGACGAGCTCGCGGACCTGATGATGGTGGCCGGCAAGAAGGTCGAGGAGCTGATCGCCCGCATTGCGCAGAAGGCGCGCGCGGCCGGCATGCACCTCATCCTCGCGACCCAGCGGCCGTCTGTGGATGTGATCACCGGCCTGATCAAGGCGAACATTCCGGCGCGGATTTCGTTCCAGGTTTCAAGTCGCATCGACTCGCGCACCATCCTCGATCAGATGGGTGCGGAGTCGCTGCTGGGGCAGGGCGACATGCTGTATCTGGCGCCCGGCACGGGACTGCCGACACGGGTGCACGGCGCGTTCGTCTCCGACGCCGAAGTCCATCGAGTGGTCGAGACCCTGCGCAAGCGCGGGCCGGCGCAGTACGTGGAGGGCGTGCTCGACGCGCCATCATCCGAAGGCGATGAAAGCGCCGGCGGTCAACCGGGGGGTGAGGCCGATCCGTTATACGACCAGGCTGTAGAAATCGTCATCAAGAACCGTCGTGCGTCCATTTCCCTGGTGCAGCGCCATCTGCGCATCGGCTACAACCGGGCCGCGCGTTTGCTGGAGGACATGGAGCGGGCAGGGCTCGTGTCGACGATGCAGAGCAACGGCAACCGCGAAATCCTCGTGCCTGCGCGCGACGCCTGAGGTTCTTCGAAATGCAGATGCTTAGACGGCTGGCCATGGTGGGACTTGTCTCCGCGCTGTGTGTGGCGCAGGCGTACGCCGGAGCGGTCGACCAGTTGCGCAGCTTCCTCACGCAGACGACCAGTGCGCGCGGTGAGTTCGTGCAGCGAGTGGTCCGCGACACGACGACGCAGCAGTCGAGCGGAACGTTCGTCTTCCAGCGCCCGGGCAGGTTCCGCTGGGTCTACGAGAAGCCGTACGAACAGCTGATCGTCGCCGACGGCCAGCGGCTGACGATGTTCGACAAGGACCTGAACCAGGCGACGGTGCGCAAGCTGCAGTCATCGCTGCCTTCCAGCCCGGCATCGATCCTGTTCGGTTCGAACGAGTTCGAGCGTGAGTTCGAGGTCAGCGATGCCGGCGCGCGCGACGACATGGAGTGGGTGCGCGCGAAGCCGCGCGCCAAGGACACGCCGTTCGAGCGTATCGAGATCGGCTTCCGCGACGGGTTGCCCGGCGGCATGCTGCTCGTAGACAGCTTCGGCAATACGACGCGCCTGCAGTTCAGCAAGGTCGAACGCAATCCGAAGCTCACTGCGGACACGTTCCGCTTCACGCCTCCCAAGGGGGCGGATGTGCTGACAGAATAGTGTCCCTCGTGTACGCGACCGCTGCGCGATCGCAAATGCACGAGCGACGTATGCCCTACTTGATTCCCAGTAGTTCGACTTCGAAGATTAGCGTGGCGTTCGGCGGGATCGGACCGCCGGGCGTGCCACGCTCGCCGTACGCGAGGTTAGGCGGGCAGGTCAGCTTCGCCTTGCCGCCGACTTTCAACTTCTGCACGCCTTCGGTCCAGCACTTGATAACACGGTTCAGCGGAAACTCCGCGGGCTGACCACGCGCGATCGAACTGTCGAACTCCTTGCCGTCAGGCAGCGTGCCGCGGTAATGCACCCGGACCACATCGGTTTCCTTGGGGCTCGCTCCCGTGCCGTCCTTAAGCGAGCGGTAGACCATGCCGGATTCGCTCTTGACGGCGCCTTTTTCGGCGGCGGCCTGGTCGATGACGGCGTTCTGTGCCCATGCCAGGGGGCTTGCGACAAGCGCGATCCATACCCACTTCTTCATTGGTTTCCTCTGTGCAGATGTATGCCGGGCAAGCGCCTGCTCGCCCGGCGACCGGCGCGATGCTAGCCTGTCCTGACCCGCAGCCCAAGCTCATGCACGATCTCTTCACTTCCGAAGGCGCCGCGCCACTGGCCGAGCGCATGCGGCCACGCTCTATCGACGAGGTGGTCGGTCAATCGCACCTACTCGGCGCGGGCAAGCCGCTGCGCGTCGCGTTCGAATCCGCGCGGCCGCACTCGATGATTCTCTGGGGGCCGCCGGGCGTCGGCAAGACGACGCTCGCCCGCCTGATGGCCGATGCGTTCGGGCTCGACTTCATTGCGATTTCCGCAGTCCTCGGTGGCGTGAAGGACATCCGCGACGCGGTCGAGCGAGCGACCGCGACTCGAGCGCGCACGGGTCGGCCCACGGTCGTGTTCGTCGACGAAGTCCATCGCTTCAACAAGGCGCAACAGGACGCGTTCCTGCCACACGTTGAGTCCGGACTTTTCGTGTTCATCGGCGCAACGACAGAAAACCCCTCGTTCGAGGTCGTCGGAGCGCTGCTGTCGCGCGCCGCCGTCTACGTGCTGGAGCCGCTGACGGCCGAAGAGCTCGACAGTCTCGTCTCGCGGGCCACCGAAGGGCCGCTCGGCGGGCTCGTGATCGACGCGACCGCGCGCCGCATGCTGATCGACCTCGCCGACGGCGACGCACGGCGGCTGTTGAACGCGATCGAGGTCGTTGCCAATGCCGCCGCGGACAAGGGTCTGGGCGCGATCGACGCCACGTTCCTGCGCGCTGCCCTGCCGGCAACGCTGCGGCGTTTCGACAAGGGCGGTGAGAACTTCTACGACCAGATTTCGGCGCTGCACAAGTCAGTTCGTGGCTCTGATCCCGATGCTTCGCTCTACTGGATGACGCGCATGCTGGACGGCGGCACCGATCCACGCTACGTCGCGCGGCGCGTCGTGCGCATGGCGGTGGAGGACATCGGGCTCGCCGATCCACGCGGACTGGAAATTGCGCTGGCGGCGGCCGAGACGTACGAGCGGCTCGGATCGCCGGAAGGCGAGCTTGCGATTGCGCAGGCCATCGTCTACCTGGCGGTGGCACCCAAGTCGAATGCGCTTTATATGGCCTACAACGCGGCCCGGGCGCTGGTGCAGAGCGACGGCTCACGCCCCGTTCCGATGCATCTTCGCAATGCGCCAACCCGCTTGACGAAGGATCTGGGTTACGGTGCCGGGTACCGCTACGCGCACGACGAGCCGGGAGCCTACGTCGCCGGTGAACGGTACTTCCCCGAAGGACTCTCACCGCAGCGTTTCTACGAACCCAAGGATCAGGGCGTGGAGGCGCGCATACGCGAGCGCCTGGCGCAGCTGCGCGCCCGCAACGCAAAGGGTGGAAAAGAAGAGTCGTAGTGCTTTGCTCGTCGCGACGCGCCCACGGTCGCGTATCTCGTGAAGTTGCGCCGCTTGAACGGCTCGGGGAAAATGCACAGCATGTGCCCGCGCAGGTTTCCCCCCAGTCGATCCCGCCCGATGGCCGATCACCGCCTGCGCGGATGACCGTGCCGTTTGCCGCGCCTCTCCGCGGCCGCCGCTAGTACACCAACGAGTCGGCCCAGCCGACGAGATCCTTCAGGAACTGCCATGCTGGACACCAATCTCTTGCGCAAGGACGTCAAAGGCGTCGCCGATCGGTTGCGCGCCCGCGGCTACGAGTTCGACGTCGACGGCTTCAACGCGCTGGAGGTTGAGCGCAAGTCGGTCCAGATTCGTACCGAGGAACTGCAGTCGCGTCGCAACGCGCTGTCGAAGCAGATCGGGGTCCTCAAGTCACGCGGTGAGGATGCCAGCGCGGTGATGGCCGAGGTCGGCGCGATTCCGCAGCAGGTCAAGGACCTCGAGAGTCGACTCGGCGACATCCAGGCGCGGCTGCACGAGTTCATGCTCAATGTGCCGAACGTGCCGCATGAATCGGTCCCGCCGGGAGCAAGCGCCGAGGACAACCGGGAGGTTCGTCGCTGGGGCCAGCCGCGCGCGTTCGACTTTGCGCCGCGGGATCATGTGGACGTCGGTGCCGCGCTGGGGCTCGACTTCGAGGTCGCGGCGAAGATCTCGGGATCGCGTTTCGTCGTTCTCAAGGGACCGGTCGCGCGTCTGCATCGGGCACTTGCCCAGTTCATGCTGAACACGCAGACCGCCGAGCATGGCTACACCGAGTGCTACACGCCGTACATCGTGAACCGCGACACGTTGCTGGGCACCGGGCAGTTGCCGAAGTTCCGCGACGACATGTTCTGGGTGACCAAGGGCGGCGGCGAAGACAAGGAAGAGCTGTACCTGATTTCCACGTCCGAGATCTCGCTGACGAACACGGTTCGTGGCGACCTGCTGCGCGAAGCCGACCTGCCGATCAAACTCACGGCGCACACACCGTGCTTCCGTTCCGAGGCGGGCAGCTACGGCAAGGACACGCGCGGCATGATCCGGCAGCACCAGTTCGACAAGGTCGAGATGGTGCAGATCGCGCATCCGGAGCGATCCTATGAAGTGCTCGAGGAGATGGTCGGACACGCGGAGGCCATCCTGCAGAAGCTGGGGCTCCCGTATCGCGTCGTTGCGCTGTGTACCGGTGACATGGGCTTCGGATCGGCCAAGACCTACGACCTGGAAGTCTGGCTGCCCGGGCAGGAGGCTTACCGCGAGATCTCGTCGGTTTCCAACTGCGAAGCATTCCAGGCGCGCCGGATGCAGACCCGCTTCAAGAATGTGCAGGGCAAGACCGAGCTGGTGCACACACTGAATGGTTCGGGTCTCGCGGTCGGCCGGACGCTGGTCGCTGTGTTGGAAAACTACCAACAGGCTGACGGCAGTGTTGTCGTGCCAGAAGTGCTGCGGCCGTACATGGGTGGGGCGGAAATCTTGCGTCCGGTCTGACGGGGCCACGGCGATATAATCGCCGGCTCGCTTCAGCGAAGACCCATGCCGGAGAGGTGGCAGAGTGGTCGAATGCGCCGGATTCGAAATCCGGTGTACGGTTTTACCGTACCGTGGGTTCGAATCCCACCCTCTCCGCCAAACAAACGGGCCCGCACGGGCCCGTTTGCTTTCCTGGCCCTTGATGGCCAAGTTCTCCTATCCGCTCGCAAAGCCGTCGAGGGCTCGTGAGCTCGCCTCGTTCCGTTCTCATGCGAGGACCTCGGACCTGGCCCAACTTGATGCGCCGCAGCACCGATTCCGGGCTCGCTGTCAGGGTTGTGTAAGCGCAGCTACATACCGTCCGCGCGGGTAAGCCGAATGACCTAGTCAGAAGAACAACAAGACACGCGCCGCAGGGACGGGATAAATGGGAAACAAGAACATTGAATCAGTGATGCAAGAACTTCGGGTGTTCCCACCCAGTGCAGAGTTCGTCAAGCAAGCAAACGTTTCCGGCATGGACGCCTACAAGGCGATGTGCGCGGAAGCTGAGCAGGATTTCACGGGGTTCTGGGGCAAGCTGGCGCGCGAACACCTCAGCTGGAGCAAGCCGTTCACGAAGGTTCTTGACGAGTCGAACGCACCTTTTTACCAGTGGTTCCCCGACGGTGAGCTGAACGCCTCGTACAACTGCCTCGATCGCAATCTGACCAACGGCAATGCCGACAAGGTTGCGATCATCTTCGAGGCCGACGACGGTACCGTCACGAAGATCACCTACCGCGACCTGCACAAGGAAGTCTGCAGGCTCGCGAACGCACTGAAGCACCACGGCATTAAGAAGGGCGACCGCATCCTGGTTTACATGCCGATGTCGATCCAGGTCGTCGTCGCGATGCAGGCCTGCGCGCGCATCGGGGCGACGCATTCGGTGGTATTTGGCGGCTTCTCGGCCAAGAGCCTGCAGGAACGGATCATCGACGCGGGCGCCACCGAGGTCATCACCGCGGACGGTCAGTTCCGCGGCGGCAAGGAGATCCCGCTCAAGCCGGTGGTGGACGAAGCATTCGCGATGGGCGGCTGCGAAGGTGTGCGCAACGTGATCGTCTACAAGCGCACCGGCAGCAACGTGCCGATGCAGGCGCCGCGCGACAAGTGGTGGGACGAGGTCGTCAAGGGGCAGCCCGAGACCTGCGAACCAACCTGGGTGAACGCGGAGCATCCGCTCTTCATCCTGTACACGTCGGGTTCGACCGGCAAGCCGAAGGGCGTGCAGCATTCGACCGGCGGCTACCTGCTGTGGGCGGCGCTGACGATGAAGTGGACGTTCGACTACAAGCCGAACGACGTCTTCTGGTGCACGGCCGACGTCGGCTGGGTGACCGGACATACCTACATCACCTACGGGCCACTGGCCGTAGGCGCCACCGAAATCATGTTCGAGGGCGTTCCGACCTATCCGGACGCCGGGCGCTTCTGGAGAATGATCCAGGACCACAAGGTCAGCGTTTTCTACACGGCGCCGACCGCAATCCGGTCGCTGATCAAGGCCAATGAGGGCCAACTTGCGACACACCCCACCAAGTACAACCTGTCGGGCCTGCGCATCCTTGGCACCGTGGGCGAGCCGATCAATCCGGAAGCGTGGATGTGGTACCACACCAACGTGGGCGGTGGCCGGTGCCCCATCGTGGATACGTGGTGGCAGACCGAGACCGGGGGTCACCTGATCACGCCGCTGCCGGGCGTCACGCCGACCGTTCCCGGCTCGTGCACGTTGCCGCTGCCCGGAATCATGGCGGCGATCGTCGACGAGACAGGGCATGACGTGCCGAACGGGCAGGGCGGCTTGCTGGTGATCAAGCGTCCGTGGCCCGCAATGATCCGGACGATCTGGGGTGATCCGGAGCGGTACAAGAAGTCGTACTACCCGGAGGAACTCGGCGGCAGGCTGTACCTCGCCGGCGATGGTTCGATCCGCGATAAGGAAACGGGCTACTTCAAGATCGTCGGTCGCATTGACGACGTGCTCAACGTCTCCGGCCACCGCATGGGAACGATGGAGATCGAGTCTGCTCTGGTCGCCAATCCGATGGTTGCCGAAGCCGCCGTCGTCGGTCGCCCGGACGACATGACGGGCGAAGCCATCTCTGCGTTCGTCGT
Organism: uncultured beta proteobacterium; assembly: GCA_963791235.1. Lineage (GTDB taxonomy): Bacteria > Pseudomonadota > Gammaproteobacteria > Burkholderiales > Burkholderiaceae_F > JALORV01. The sequence goes on from CAWBRW010000029.1 coordinate 1,376,789, forward strand.
GCTCAAGCGGGCGAGGCCGACCGGCGAAGAGGCGCAGAAGATCGCGAAGGAACTGCGCGACTGGGTTGGCAAGGAGATCGGCCCGATCGCCAAGCCCAAGGACATTCGTTTCGGCGACAACCTGCCGAAGACCCGCTCCGGAAAGATCATGCGGCGCCTGCTTCGCTCGATCGCCAAGGGCGAAGAAATCACGCAAGACGTCTCGACGCTCGAAAATCCGGCGATCCTTGACCAGCTAAAGGTGACGCTGTAGCCCGCCGGATTTCGTCGAGGCTAACGTGAACGAAGCGAACGTTAAGGGAGCGAATGCGAGCGGCCGGAGACAGAATCCGGCGATCTTGGACCAGTTGAAGGTAACGCTGTAGGTCTGGCTGAGAAGGCTACGGAGGCAGACGGGGGCGACGAACCCCGCAAGACAAGTCGTACGGTCCCGGTGAGGTCGGAACATACCGACCCGCCGGGGGAACGCGCGGTGGACGTGCTGAAGCGCTGCGAGATGTAGTCCATGTCGGATGCAGCGTGCAGGTGGGTCCGCTCTAGACGCCGAAAAGGATGGGAATGGCTTTCGCGTTGCTCCTGGTCCAGACGTTGGTGTTGGTCGCGGGTCTTGCCCTGCTCGGCCAGGGCCTCGTCGGCGTCTTCAACTGGCCGCGTCGTCGCCAGAACCTCGTCTATCGCCTGTTCGAAGTCATCGCCAGCCCCGTCGTCAAGCTTGTCCGCCTCATCACGCCCAAGATCGTGCTGGACCAGCACATTCCGATCGCCGCCTTCATGGTGCTGTTCTTCGCCTACTTCTGGCTGGGATTCGAGCACCGCTCGACGTGCCGCGCTGACACGACGCAGGCCGGTTGTGAAAAGTGGGCTGCTGCGTGGAGCAGCGGGACGGTGAAGCAATGACCTGGCTGGCGCGCAACCTGAAGCTCTGGTGGCTGCAGCGTCGAGCCAGTGCCGCAATCATTTTCAAGCGGACGCCGGAGGCCGTGCGCACCTACCGCGAAATGCTCGAGGTGGACCCGCGCAACGAGATGGCCGGGCTGATGCTCGGTAACCTGCTTGCGGAAGCGGGAGACCGCGCCGGTGCCGTGGCCGAACTGGAACAGCTGACGGCGACCAATCCATCGCATGCCGACGCCTGGTTCAACCTGGGCTACCTGCATGACCAGGCGGATCGGCTTGCCGACGCGGAACGGTGCTTTCGCCGGGCCGTGGAACTGCGGCCGTCGCTCGACCGGGCCTGGTATGGACTGGGTCTGGTGCTGATCCGCGACGGTCGCCTTACTGAAGCGGTTGATGCGTTGAAGCAGACCATCAAGTTGCAGCCGTTCAGCCCCTACGGCTACTACCAGCTCGGGCTCACGTATCACCATCTGGGCCGCGGAGAAGACGCTTGGCGCGTCCACAAGCAGCTGGCTGAATTCGAACCGAAGTTCTCTGCGACGTTGAAGCGCGATCTCGAACGCACGATTCCACAGGCGGTAAATCGCAGTACCGAAGTGTCATCAACCCAGGAGGAGAAGGCAGTACACAGCACCTGAATCAGGAGACGAAGGACAACGAAGGAGAAAACATGCAGCTGACTGAAAAACATAAGGAGTATTGGAGCAGGAATCTGCGGATCACCGCGATCCTCCTGTTCATCTGGTTCGTCGTCACCTATGTGATGGCGTACTTCGCGATACCGCTGGCCGAGATCAACTTCTTCGGCTGGCCGCTGTCGTTCTACATGGCGGCGCAGGGGTCCCTCATCATCTACGTCGTGATCATCTGGTACTACGCGAAGTACATGCGCAAACTCGATATCGAGTATGGCGTGGAAGAAGGAGCCGAATGATGAGCACCAGTGTCAGTTCCAATCGTGCTTTCTTCAACCAGCTGAAGAAGTACTACACCTGGTATACGGGCGGGTTTGTTGCGTTCGTCATCGTGCTGGCGATACTGGAGCAGCTAGGTCTGCCGCGCGTGTGGATCGGCTACACGTTCCTGTTCGCCACCATCGGCCTGTACGCCGGAATCGGCATCATGAGCCGCACGGCGGATGTCGCCGAGTACTACGTGGCGGGCCGGCGCGTGCCAGCGCTGTTCAACGGCATGGCCACCGGCGCGGACTGGATGTCGGCTGCCTCGTTCATCGGCATGGCCGGTACGCTGTATCTCACCGGCTTCGACGGGCTCGGTTTCGTTGTCGGCTGGACCGGCGGCTACGTCCTGGTGGCGCTGTTCCTTGCGCCTTACCTGCGCAAGTTCGGGCAGTTCACGATTCCGGACTTCCTGGGCGCGCGCTACGGCGGCAATATCCCGCGTTCGATCGGCATCTTCGCCGCAATTCTGTGCTCCTTCACCTACGTGGTGGCGCAGATCTACGGTGTCGGCATCATCACCGCGCGCTTCACGGGGGTCGAGTTCGGGGTCGGCGTGTTCCTGGGTCTGGCCGGTATCCTGGTCTGCTCGTTCCTGGGCGGCATGCGCGCAGTGACGTGGACGCAGGTGGCGCAGTACATCATCCTGATCGTGGCCTACATGATCCCGGTGGTATGGCTGTCGGTGAAGATCACCGGCATTCCGTTGCCGCAGATGGTCTACGGCCAAGTCCTCCAAAAGGTCACCGCCAAGGAAAAGGAACTGACGACCAACCCGGGCGAAGTGTCGGTGCGCGATATCTACAAGAAGAACGCCGCTGACGCCAAGGCACGCATCGACGCGCTGCCGGGCTCATGGGAGCAGGGCCGGGCAACCGTTGCGCAGAAGGTCGAGGACCTGAAGGCGGCGAACGCTCCGGTGGCGGAAATCCGCGCGGCCGAGAAGTCGCTTGCCGATTATCCGAAGACCGCTGACGCTGCGAAGACCGCCTGGGCAGCGCAGGTCGCGTCCAACACGGCGAAGTCGGCGCCGCCGTTGCCGCACGCTACGCCGTATCCGACCAACAAGACCGGAGAAGCCGGCGAGAAGGACCGCGAGACTAAGCGCAACAACTTCCTCGCGTTGACCTTCTGCATGATGTTCGGCACAGCAGCCTTGCCGCACATCCTGATGCGGTACTACACGACGCCGTCGGTGCAGGAAGCGCGGGTCTCGGTGTTCTGGTCGCTGTTCTTCATCTTCCTGCTGTATTTCACGGCTCCGTCACTGGCCGTGCTCGTGAAGTATGAGGTCTACCACAACGTCGTCGGATCGTCGTTCGCGAGCCTGCCGGCGTGGGTGGCTGCCTGGGCCAAGATCGATCCGACATTGATGGCGGTTGCCGACGTCAACAAGGACGGCATCGTGCAACTGGCGGAGATGATGCTCGGCGGCGACATCATCGTGCTGGCAACGCCCGAAATCGCGGGCCTGCCGTACGTGATTTCCGGCCTGGTGGCAGCCGGCGGCCTGGCGGCGGCGCTTTCAACGGCCGACGGTCTGTTGCTGACGATCGCCAACGCGCTGTCGCACGACCTCTACTACAAGATGATCAACCCGAACGCGTCCACCCAGAAGCGGGTGATGATCTCCAAGATCCTGCTGCTGATCGTTGCCCTCTTTGCCGCGTGGGTGACGTCGCAGAAGCCGGGAAACATCCTGTTCCTGGTCGGCGCGGCGTTCTCGATGGCGGCTTCCGCCTTCTTCCCCGCCCTGGTTCTGGGCGTGTTCTGGAAGCGCGCGAACAAGTGGGGTGCCATCGTCGGCATGGTCGCGGGTCTCGGGATCTGTCTGTACTACATGCTGCATACCTACCCGCAGTTCATCCAGTGGTTCGGCACCACGCAGATGCCGCTGTGGTGGGGCATCGCGCCGATCTCTGCCGGTGTCTTTGGCGTGCCGGTCGGACTGATCGCGATCGCGGTGGTGAGCATGCTGACTCCGGCACCCAACCGCGAAGTGCAGGAGTTTGTCGAGCACGTGCGGTATCCGAGTCTGCGTGGAGACACGGTCGAGACACTCGCCCGTTGATTCGAGAGGTACATTGACTTGAAGCCCGCGGTTCGCCGCGGGCTTTTTTTTGAAGCGTCTGCCGGCCGATATAATCCGCGGCCCTGGAAGGAGAGATGGCCGAGCGGTTGAAGGCGCACGCCTGGAACGCGTGTATAGGTGAAAGCCTATCGTGGGTTCGAATCCCACTCTCTCCGCCAAGACAAAGGGCCCCTCACGTGCCTGTTCGTTTTGCCGGAACGGGGGTTGGTGAGTAACCACGCGGGCTCGACGAGCGCCGCCACGCCGCGCGAAGGGACGAGGGGACCTGGTCGGCGGACAATCCCACTCTGCAATCTGGTGTTCCGGCAACGCGGCTTTCTGCGACATACGCATTTCCCTCGGCAGATTGGTGTAATTCGGTATCCCGTGCATTGGTGGTGCTTGCCAGGTGCGTGATGCGTGACGTGACCGTTACGCTCACTCGGTTCGTGCCGCATCCCGCGGCTGCTTGCCTTGCATGAGTTGCCCGTCGTGTCTGCAGTGACATCCAACGAGCTCGAGCAGGTTGTTGCCAAGGTGATGGACGGGCGCAGCGATGCTGCGCGCGACATGCTGCTAGATGGCCTTGACCGAGCACGGATCGCGAACGACCGCCCGCTCCAGGCGCGCCTGCTGGCGCGCCTCGCAGGGCTTGAGATCCGTCTCGGGGAGTATTCGGCGGCGGATGCTCATGCAATCCGCGCCGCCAAGCTGCATGCTGCCGAGGGCGACAGCAGTGGGCAGGTCGCGGCACTCACGTATGCGGTGCTCGCATGTGCCCAGCTGCGCCGGTACGACGACGCCTACGCGGCGGCCTTTGCCGCCCACGATGTCGCCATTCCGGGTTCGCGGCCCGAAGTGCGCCTGATGGCAACGCGTGCGCTGGGAGCTGCGCACGCAGCTGCGGGCTCGTATGAAGATGCACTGCAACTCTTTGCGCGGATGATCGACATCGCGCGCGAGGAGCGTGTTCCAGCGTGGGAGCGCACCGCGCGCACCGACTGGCTGATCATCAACCTCGGGTGGCTGACTGATCCCGCTGCGCTCCATGGTTCCGCGCCGGATCGCGAACACCTGACGATGCTGCAAGGGTGGGCGGAGAACCTGCTGAACCAGACTTCGGACGTCTCGGCCGAGGTCCAGTTGCGCGAACGCGCCGCGCACCAGGCGGTGCTTGCGCAGATCCATGTAGCGCTCGGCAATGGTGCTGCATCCCGCGAGGCGATCGACGCGGTCATGCGGGATGCCGTGCACCTTGGCTGGTCACACGGGCTCGCGGAGGGCGCCGTGGTCGAGGCGGATGTCTTCCTGCTCGAGGGCGATCCTGCGCGGGGCGCAGAGAGCGCGCGTCGCGGCATCGAACTGGCACAGAACTTCGACCTGCTGGTGGTCGAGGGCAAGGCGCACGATGTGCTTGCACGCTGCGCCGAGGCCGCGGGTGATCACGCCACCGCGGTCAGGGCGCTGCGACGGCACATGCAGGTGACCCGCGAGATACTGCGCCAGCGCAGCGAGAACCGGGTTCGCGTCGAGCGCTGGCGTGAATCCCTGAAGCAGCGCGAACAGCTCGACACGCTGAGCGCAGAAGCCAGTTCGTTCCGCGAGCTGTCGTTGCAGGACCCGCTGACGGGGCTCGCCAATCGCCGGGCGCTCGAACCGCTGGTTCAGGATGCGCTGGCCGAACTGCGTGCCGGTGGCAGGCCATTCGCGCTGGCGGTCCTCGACATCGATCAGTTCAAGAACATCAACGACCGCCATTCGCACGTTGTCGGCGATTTCGTCCTCAAGGCTCTGGGCGGTCTGCTGCGCGAAACGTTGCGCGGTTCCGATTTTGCGGCACGGACCGGTGGTGACGAACTTGTCGTCCTGTTCGCGGAAGCAACGTTGTCCGAGGCGATCGCGGCGGCGGAACGGATTCGCCAGGCGATCAGCGCGCACGACTTGGAGCGAACTCGCGGACGGACTGCAGGTCTCCGTTAGCATCGGTGTCACGGCGGCGCGTGCCGGAAGATGCTGTCGAATCACTGATGCGTCGCGCCGACCGCCTGATGTACGAGCGCAAGCCTGCCTGAGGCCGCACGCGACGCGTCGGGCGCGGAACGTCGCCTTCCAACGATCAGACCACGCTCAACGCGCGGCGGCGACGGCCTCTACGCCCGGCTGCTGCTCGAGCCGCGTCGCGCATTGCGAAGCATCGGGAACGCGGCTGGTCGGGCGCACGGCATAGGTGACGGTGTCAGCGCTGCGGACTTGGCGATGTAGATCACGTCACACCCTGTCGCCGTCGACAGCGCGAAGGCGCCCTGCGGGTTTGGCGGAATGCGCGCCGGCTGGATCGTCACATTGTAGTTCTGGGCGCCGGGAATCCGCGCCTCCGTTGTGCCCGGCTTGGCACTGGTGGAGCAGCCGCTTGCGAGAACCGCGACCACTGCGATGGCGGCGAACGCCGCCGCGCCTGTGTAGTTCACCATGTCGACTCCTGCGAAGTCGGGCTGAAGCTTACGGGATTTGCCCGCGCCGAGGGTACGATCCCGGCCGGGACGGCGTCGCGGTAGAGCCGGCGCAACACCGCGGCGGTGATCCCGCGTAACGCGTCGTATAACGCCGGTGTCGTAGCGTTGACGTGGCCCGTGGCTCGCGCGTCATTCCATATGTTGTGCAGCACATCGATCCGTTGCGAAACTTCGGCCTGGACCTCGTGGTGCCAGAACGCGGGAGTCTCGCCTTCGACGAAGTGGCCGCGTCCGCGCCCGTAGTGGGCAACGGCCAGGTAGCTCAAGACACTGGCGCGCACCAGTCCGTCGAGGAAGTCATCGGGCCAACTCAGGCGTGCGCGCTCGGTGCCTGTCAGCTGGTTGATACCGCGCGCGATGCCGGCCCCACCGAGCCCGCCAAGTACTGCACCGACCAGCAGACCGGCGCCCATCGACAGGCCGCCGGTGGCGAGATCGGCCTTCAGGCCGCTGAGCGCACCGGTCAGCACGCCGCCGAACAGGGCGGCGCGACCCTCGGGGATCGGCTCCTGGGTCGCATAGGCTTCCTGCACGCGCTTCAGGATGGTTTCGGTCGTCCCGCCGTCGAGGCCGTTGATCGCGATCATGCGGTCGGTTGCCGCTTTGACGCTGGCGTCGAGTCGAGCTGCCAGTGCCGCCATCGCACGGCTGCGCGCGTCGTCGTCCTTGCGCAGGCCCAGCGTCACGAGCATGCGCGAGCCGATCGAGCCGGCCGGCTCGTCGATCGTTTCGGCGTCGTGGGCGGCAGCGGCCATCTGCTCGGCCAGCACCTGCATGCAGTCGTCGAATCGTTCGACGTTGCGAGCGGTCCACTGCGACTGCATGCGCGCGAATCCATCGCGCTTTTCCGTGGACAGCCGCGTGGCCACGGCATCCAGCAACGTCCCTTCCTGCACCCAGCAGCGGGCAAAGGCGTCGAGCGTCAGCACGTCGCACGTCAGGCCGTGCGACAGCATGGCTCGCGCCAGCAGCTCCTGCTCCGCCGCTTCCTCGGCGCGCGGCCGCGGCGGACCGACCTGGTTGAGCAGCACCAGCACCGGCTTGTCGATCCAGCGCAGCACCTGGATCTCGGCTGCAAGGTATCCGGCGTCGCGCGGTGGTTCCGCGGCGTTGACGAGGTACAGGACGACGTCGGATGACGCACGCGCCGCGCGCACTGCCTGCTGGCTGCACCAAAATGGCCGGTCGCGATGGCGGTCCCAGACTTCGCGCAGCAGCCAGCCGATCGGGTTGTCGTGCAAGACGCAAGTCGCTGCACCAGCCGCGAGGAATCGCCGAAGCCGGGGGTGTCCCAGAGCGTCAGTCGATCACCGACGGGGACTCCAGCAAGCAGATGCGGCTCGGCAAGTTCGGTCACGTGCGGCGCGTCTCGCACTTCACCGACGTCGCGGCCGAGCAGGGTGCGCGCGAGCGTCGTCTTGCCGCTGTTGGTGTGCGAAACGAGGACCAGTTCGACCGTGACCGGCGTGCCGCTGTCGCTGCTCATGCCGCGCTCCTCCGAGCGCTGGCGGCCAGATCTGCCTCGACTCGGCCCAGGTCCGGCGCGGCGAATTCGACGCAGGCGGCCGGCAGGTCGCGCTCGCCGCGAACCCCTGCCACGCCCGGCGACGTTCGTCGAGCCGCTCGGTCGCGCCCGACTGCGCGCCGAGACGCCGACGGTACGGCCCGAGGTCGACGACGACGGCCAGCGGTGTGTCGCTCGCGCGACGCAGCGTATCGAGGAACCGGCCGTGGTTTTCGTTCTCGGGCGTCGCCGCCGCGTTGAAGACCGCCAGCATCAGTGGCGACGTCGTCCTCACGTGCGCGGCAATCCTTCGGCCCGCCGCTCCTCGGCACCGAACGACAGTGCTCGGTCGCAGCGCCAGCTGGGTTGCGTCGCCGAGCAGGTGGCGTGCGATCGCATCCGAGGCCGGCGATCGCCGGACTCGTCGAGTGTGTAGCTGTACGGAACGACGCGAATGCGCCGCAGCGTGGGCGCGAAGGCGGCCAGCACGCGGCGAAAGTAGGGCGTACCGAGATCGAAGCGGAACCCGGATGAATGGGAACGCTCGCGCCACGCGGCCCAGGCACTCAGTGCGAGGCGCGGCACGATCACAACGAGGCCGACCGTCACCGCGTACAGATGGATCCAGGGTCCCGCGTCGGTGCCGCCGCTACCGCCGGAGATGCGCATCGCCTCGATCGTCTCGACACCGAGGAAACGGCAGTGCCGAGCAGCCTGGCTGCGGGTCCGAGCACGAACGAGAGCAAGGCGTGCACCGAGGACGCCTGCAGGAAGGTGCTTTCCCAGCCGATGCGGTATTCGAACGCGACGGCGCGCAGATACAGGCCGAGCAGCGCACCGATCGCGAATAGGGCGGCCGACAGATGCAGCACGCGACCCGCGCGCGCTTCGTACAGGGAGTCGCGCAAGTCCGTACCACTCGGACATGAAAGTGCTGGCCGGTCGCCGGAGTCCGTCGCCGCCCGCACTGGAGAGCTTCGGCGCGCCCGGCAGCCAGCGCCGAAGGGGGCCGAGCGATGGCCGAAGAATGGACGCAGCATCAGGAAGAGATAGATCACCACGTTCCAGAGGATAGCCGAGCAGCGGAAACGCCAGCACGTTCACATGTTGTCGGTCCGCGATCTGTTCGGTCAGTGCACCCAGCACGAGTGCGGCGACGGGCAGCGCCACGCCGATCCACGGTCGCCAGGCGAGCCGGCGCAGCGCCCGTACCCAGGGGGTGCGTCCGCCGACCGCGTCGAGCACCAGGCCGGCGCGCTTTGCGAGAAACATTTCGTCGGTCGCCGCGATGCGTTGTTCTGCCGCCTGCCAGCGCGCGAGTTCTCGGCCGCGGTACGGCTCGCATAGCGCCGGTCATCAGGCGATACCAGTGCGGCAGCGTCGTCGGTCGTTTCGATCGCACGCACGAGCACGATATCGCGAGCCGACTGTTCGTCCATCCGCGGATTAATCGCTGTGGCTGCGGCGCCATCTCCCGCGCGCGTCATTGGCTCTTGTCGAGCGCCTGTTCGAGGTCCCAGAGGATGTCGTCGATCGATTCGATGCCGATCGACAGGCGCACCATGTCGGGGGTGACACCGGCCTTCAGCTGATCGGCCTCCGAAAGTTGCCGGTGCGTCGTCGACGCCGGATGGATGACCAGCGACTTGGCGTCGCCGATGTTGGCCAGGTGCGAGAGGAACTGCAGCGCGTCGATGAATTTCTCGCCGGCCGCTGCGCCGCCCTTGATGCCGAAGGTCATCACGCCCGATGCGCCCGGTTCGCCGTCGACGGTCGCAGGTACTTGCGTCGCCAGCGCGTAGTAGGGGCTCGATGGCAGGCCGGGCCAGTTGACCCATGCGACGCGCGGATGCGCCTCAGGAACTCGGCGACTGCGACGCGCGTTCTGGCAGTGTCGCTCCATGCGCAGGTGCAGCGTCTCGACTCCCTGCAGCAGCAGGAAGGCCGACAGCGGCGCGAGCGCCGCGCCGTGCACGCGCAGCACTTCCATGCGCGCCTTCATCGTGTAGGCGAAGTCGCCGAAGGTCTCCCAGAACTTGACGCCGTGGTAGCCCTTCGACGGCGCACCATGTCCGGGAACTTGCCGTTGCCCCAGTCGAACCGGCCGCGCTCGACCAGCACGCCGCCGAGCGTGGTGCCGTGGCCGCCCAGGTACTTGGTCGCGGAGTGCACCACGATGTCGGCACCCCAGTCGAACGGCCGGCACAGGTACGGCGAGGCCATCGTGTTGTCGATCATCAGCGGCACGCCGGCCGCATGCGCGATCGCGGCGATCGGCTCGATGTCGAGCACGTTGATCTTGGGGTTGCCGAGCGTCTCGGCGATACACCAGCCGCGTGCTCGTCGCGCAGTGCGGCGCGGAAATTCTCCGGTTGTCGGGGTCGACGAACGTCGTCTCGATGCCCATCTTGCGCAGCGTGACGTCGAACTGCGAATACGTGCCGCCGTACAGCAGCGACGAGGCGACGATGTGCTCGCCCGGCTGCACGATGGCGAGAATCGCCGGTCATCTGCGCCGACATGCCGCTCGCGGTCGCGAGCGCCGCGCGGCCATTTTCGAGCGCAGCGATGCGCTCCTCGAGGACGGCGACGGTCGGATTGCTGATGCGCGAATAGACGTTGCCGAAGGTCTGCAGGTTGAACAGGCTCGCCGCATGGTCCGCCGAGTCGAAGACGTAGGACGTCGTCTGGTAGATCGGCGCCGCGCGGCTGCCGGTCACCGGATCCGGAATCTGCCCAGCGTGCAGGCATAGCGTCTCGATGCCGAAGGCGCGATCTGACATGAGCTTCTCCTAGTACGCCAGCTGGCGCGGACGCTTGCTGGAAATGACGCGCGTGTTGACGCCGGCCCAGTTCAGTCCGCCGAACAGTCGCCCGTGCTCGATCTTGACGCAGCGATCCTGCACGACGTCGAGTCCGGCCGCGCGCGCACGCTGCGCCGCCGCTTCGTTCGTCACGCCCAGTTGCATCCACAGGCACCGCGCGCCGATCGCGATCGCGTCGTCGGCCAGCGGTCCGATGTCGTCGGAGCGTCTGAAGCAGTCCACCATGTCGATCGACCCCGCACCTTGCGCCGCGGCGCGCAGATCCGGATAGCACTTCTGTCCGAGCACTTCGGTGTACTTGGGATTCACCGGAATCATCGTGTAGCCGTGCTCGAGCAGGTACTTGCCGACGAAGTAGCTCGGCCGGTGCCACTCGGCGGATATGCCGACGACGGCGATGCGCCGGCAGTCGTGCAACAGCCGGCGCAGAGTGGGAATGTCGGTGGTGTCGGCCATGGCGATCGACCTGTCAGGTGAGTCGCCGTGATTCTAGGCGGTGCGGGTGATCCGGTGCGGGCTGAGAGTGCCTTCACGAAAGACCAACCCGCTCGACAGCACCGCCATGCAAGACCGACGGCCGAACGGGCGAATTCGGCTTTCGACTCTTAGCCTAAGCTCGACGAGAAGGTTGAATCGTCTCCAGGCATCGCGGTCGCCGCAACGCGCCCTAGTTGGGCAAGCGAGTGATGGTCGCCTTTGTTGCGCTACCACTGGCGGCACCCAAGGTGGCGCCGAGGTTCAATGTAGGGCGCACTCAGTCCCTTCATGATTGAACTGTGATCACGTACTGTTTCTGGAAGAGGAGCGAGGACAATTGATCGTAGATGGTCGCGAGGTTCTGCGATGTGCTCGCCTCGTAGTACTGGCCTCCGGTTTCTGCGGCCATGCGATTGAGCACCGTTGTGTTGATGCTGCTGCCGATACCCACCGTGAAAAGGGGCACTTTCGCTGTCTGTGCGTTGCTAATGGCCGTGTCCAAAGTTACGGAGGAGACACCGTTATCTGCTCCGTCGGTGGCGATTATGGCCGCCCGACGAAAGGCGGTCTCTCTTTGCCGTTTCGGTTACCGAGAGATTGGCGGCGTCGTATAGCTTCGTGTCGGGGCCCTTGTCCCATGGCGTGGCAATCACCGACTGCAGCAGCGTCGCATTCGGGGTCCAATCCTGCACGAGTTCCACCGCTGTATCGAAGTTGATCACGGCGCCCTCGTCGCCGGTTCGCAGACCTCCAAAGAACGTGGAGAAGCCGGACTTCATGTCGGCAAAGGCGACGGGCTGCTGAGTCAGGCTCAGGCTGTGATCCAAAACGCCCGCGATTGCGACTGGAGAGGTCGTTTGTGCAAGGTCAACCGTGAAGCCGAAGATCGACGTGGTCCCCTGCGCAACCGTGAAATTGGGGTCGTCGAGACTCGTCACGGGAAAACCGGCCTGGTCGATGACCGACACGTAGGCGGTCGCCGCCGGGCAGGCCCCGACGTCAATTTGATTGATGCGCAAGGTCCACCCGGTCACCATCTCGCTTGTTGCTGTGATCGGCAACGTGACAACTGAACCATTTGTGGCATTTGAATTGATTTGAAGCGTGGACGCGAACGACGGTCCGCCGGTCGTGGGTAGAAAGGCAACCTGCACCGTACAAGACGCCGCGGTCGCGAGCGTGGGCGAGCTCGAGCCGCAGGGCCTAGATCCACCGTTCAATGTCAACGCAAACGGTGAACCGGTCGGTGCGAGCAGGGAAATCGACGAAACGCTCAGCTGCGCCGTGCCTGTGTTCGTGTTTGTAATGGTCACCTCCAACGGTGCTGGCGTGTTGCCAGGGGTGACCTTGCCGAAGTCAAAAGCCGCTGGCAAAACTTGGATTGCTGGGCTGCCGGCCGGCGGTGGAGGTGGACTCGGCGCGGGCGTGGGTGCGGGAGCAGGAGTTGGACTGCCGCCCCCACCTGAGCTGCAGCCCGTCGCCACAAAGGCAGCTGTTGCGAACAATGCCGCAAGAGAAGTTAAGCGCCCGTTCATAGTCCCCCCCCAATCTTCCGAACAAGTGACCCTGCAATTTGCCCGACCGGCGACAAAACCGCCCGGCGAGCGCCCGACAACGATAGCTGTTTCCGAGCTGCGTTGCCGCCCGTCAGTCGGTTACTTCTCACGGACGCGGGTGCTGACAGATGTAAGATCGCGTCTCGGGCAAACTTCGTTCCCAAAATTTCCGTACTGGTTGACGTCCATTGTCCCGGGCGCGACCCTCTCCGCCCCGAGCAAGGCTGTATCTCGCATCCTGAAACGAGGAAGGGCCGCACGGGCGGCCCTTTGGGGTGTGGTGGAGGCGGCGGGAATTGAACCCGCGTCCGCGAATGATCCAGATCCAGTTCTACATGCGTAGCCGCTCTATTTGAGTCTCGCCGCGCGCTTAGCCGACCGGCAGGCCGGCGCGCAGCCAGTCACTGGATCTCGATGCCGCCGTCGTGACTCCACCGGCATCCAGCTTCCGTAAATGGCGCTGCTGTCAGTTGCCCGACCTGGCCCGGAAGCGAACCAGTGCAGCGTCTGGCCGGTATTAAGCGGCTAGAGCAAACGCGTCTTCGTTGGCGTTTGTAGTGTTCCAGATGGATTTACGAGGTGACTGGTCCTCGGCATGCCCTGAGATCCTTCACGACCCGCGTCGAAGCCAGGTCGCCCCCAAGAAAAGTTGATTCTACGTCCTAGATGGGCTACTTCAGCGAGAAATCAACCCGGGTGGTGACTCCCTTGTCCTGGATGCCAGCCGCGGTGAGCTTCGGCTCGACCACGAACATGCGCTCGCGCGGCACCTTGCCTTCCGCTTCCAGGCGATTTCGAACCACCGCGGCCCGCTGGTTGGCCAGTGCACGCAAGTCCTCCGGAGTGACTGCCAGGTTGGCGAGGATCAGCGCTTCCATTTCCGGTGCCGGTATCGACTTGGCGATGCCAATCAGGTTGCGAGGCTTGTTCGGAATGTCCTCGTCGCCATAGACGGCCGCGATCAACGCAGGGCGTTCCTCGGCGTTGATCGTGACGGTCGCCGGATCGATCGCCTCGCCGCTGGCACGAACCCGCTGCCGGACCTTGGCGGCGCGCAGCTTGCTGTCGTACTTGGCGCGCCTGACGCCGTCAGTATCGAGTCCCGGGTCGACGCGTCCGATGACGTCGAGCTTGAGGCCGGGACGCTCGCTGAGCGCCTTCGCGAGCGTATCGACGCGCTTCGTCTGTTCCAGCTGCAACACTGCAGCACCGGGCGCGAACTCGACATAGCCGAGTTCCTCGCCGCCGCCAAAGGCTGCCGCAAGCAGCGTGAAAGGTGCCGTTACCACCTTGGTCAGCAGGTTGACGATGACCTGCACGATGACGCTGCCGACGGAAAACTTCGGATCGCTCAGCGTGCCGGAGATCGGCAGGTTGAGATCGATCTCGCCGCGACTGTTCTTCAGCAGCGAGACCGCGAGCAGCACCGGCAGCTTGGTCGCGGTTGGGCTCTCGACTTTCTCGCCGAACGTCAACTGGTCCAGGAACAGGTGATTATTCGCCGCCAGTTTGCCGTCCTCGACCTTGTACTTCACTTCCATGGACAGCTTGCCCTTGACGATCGGGTAGCCCGCGTACTTGACCGAGTACGGTGTCAGCCGCGGCAAGTCGACGCCGCGGGTGCGCCCCTCGATGTCCAGGAAGAGGATCGGTGCGAGCGGATTGAGACGGCCGTCGATCTCCAGCGGAGCGTCGTCGTCGATCTTGCCGGCGAGTGTCAATTTCGCCGGCTCGGCACTGTCGGATGCCAGCGTCGTGACCGTGCCGCCCAACCCGGTCATGTTCGCCGTGTAGTTCGGCTTGATGAAGTTGTCCGTGAAGTTGACATTGCCCCGCGTGAAGTCGATCTGGCCGATGCGAATCACCGGTCGCGGCGTCGCCGGGTCAGCGATCGGGGCTGCAAGCGCTGCGGTAGCGGTCTTTCCGGCGTCGCGACTGGCGGGCACTTCGTTGCCGCTCATCTCGCGGTCTACGGGCATTCCGGCGTCCGCCTTTGGTGCGATTGTGTCGCCGACCGGCTCCTTCGCGGCTTCGCTCGGTGCCGCGCTATCGTCACCGCGTTTGACCACGTCGACAAGATTCAGCCGACCCTGCCCGGACACGATGACACGGGCGTAGAAGTCCGACAACGCCACCTTGCCGACAGAGACGTTCGGTGGTTCCTGACCAAGCCTGACGATTACCTGGTCGAGATCGAGCACCTGCCACTTCAGCAAGTCGTTCTCGCCACTAGCATCGAGCAGGTGCAGATTGCCGACTCGCGCATTGCCGGCGTAGTTGAGCGCGAGCGGGGCGTCGGGGCTGACCTGCGTGGCGATGACGCGGCCTCGGCCTGACACTTCGGCACGAGCTAGCACGGCGTTGAGCCGCGCGGCGAGATACGGGCGTAGCGGCCGCGACGTCCAGGTTGCGCGCATCAATGCGGGCTTCGGAGGCAAGCGGGTTCCAGCGCGCTCCGCCGTTGACGGCCACGGTGCCGCCGCTGCCGAAGCGCGTGCGCAGGTCGACATCTGCGCGTTCCTTGCCATCACCGGTGAGGTTGCGCACGGTCCCGGTGATTGCCGAGGCACGCAGCTTCACGTGCGGCTCAACCGCCAGATCCTCAAGGCGCAGGTCGCCACGGGCGATGGTTGCTTCCTTGACCAGGATCTTCCAGCCGTCGGACGAGGCCGCCGCGACCGGTGGGGCATCGGGAGCCGCGCCGGCCGGTCGGGCACGGAATGCGGTGAGCCAGTTGATCTGCCCGTCGGCAAGTCGACTGACCGTGGCCCGTGGGCCATCCAGCGCGATCTTCCCTATCGTTAGGCGCTGCTGGAGCAGGTCGAGTTCGGCACCGTCCATCGTCAATGCCGCCAGATCGAAGTTGGCATTGCTCCCCGCGGGTCCGCGGACTTTCAGGTCCTTGCCTTTCCAGGCGAGATCCTTCAACACGATCGACTTCTCTGGTGCCAGCGCGAACTCGAGCACGGCGTCGGCATCGCTGCTGCCGTCGATCGAGGCATTCACCACGTTCGCCAGATACCGCGCCGGCGCACGCATCTTCACGTCGCGAGCCGACACGGTGAAGCGCCCGGTGACCGGCGCCAGGCCTACCTCTCCTTCGAGCGTCGTGCTGCCGCCCCCATCAGCAATGTCGCCGCTGGCGCGCAGCTTGCCGCGCGCGTCGGAAGCGGTCGTCAGCCCGCTGGCCTCGACGTTGAGGTTGACGACCTGCAGCAGGAAGCGACCGGCGCTGTCATCGGTGTAATTCACGGTGCCGCCGCTTAGGCTGGCGTGCTTGAGCGTGACCGCAAACGGCGGCGTCGCGGCAGCGACGCTCGTTGGGTCGGCGAGTGCCGTCTTGTCGGGCGTTGCAGAATCGAGCACGGGGGCCTGTACAAGGCGCAGCCAGTTCACTGCGCCCGCTGTGTCGCGTGCGACTTCGAAAACCGGTGACGAGAGCGTGACGTCGCCGATGACCGCCCGCCGTGCCAACGGCTCGACCTCGTCCAGTACCACCCTCAGCGATTTCCAGCTGGCAAGCGGCTCCGGCCGGGCAGCTGGGGCAGCGAGGGCCATGCCGGCGACGCCGAAGGTTCCAGACACCAGCGTTCGCGCAGGGCGCGCGGGCTGTTCACCCTTCGCCGGCGCGGCGCGGCGGAACGCGATCCGCAGATCCGTCGTCAGCGTGCCGCTCGGTACAACGAAGTTCAGAGGAACCGGTGAATAGGTCAGGTAGGTGGGGATATCGAGGCCGTCGAGCTTGAGATCGATCGACGATTCGAGCGTCTCGTGAAACGGGCGGGTCTCGCCCTTGACGTCGATCGGCGTTCCGTTGAGGCGCGCGGCGAAGGCCGGTTGCACCGTGATATCGGCGTGTGTCGGCAGGCTGGAGATGAACGGAATCCCGATCCGGAGCTCCGTCAGGGCGTGCTTCTTGCCGGTCGGGCGATCGTCGAAGTTCACGATGCTGTTGGTGATCTCGATGTTCGAGACGGAAAACCGCGCGGGCTCGTCGCTGGTTTTCGGCCGTGCCTGGATGCGCTCGACGATGTCGCTGAAATTGAAGCGCTGAGCCTCCAGCCGAACGACGTTTGCGGTCAGTCCATCGATGCCGAGGTCGTCCAGGACCGGAGCGCGACGCAGGATCGAAGCCGCCGATGCATTGGCGATGACCTCGCGTACCGTCAGCAGTGGCGCGGTCTCGCCTGCTGCGCCCGCGACCTCGAGCCCGTGCAAAGTGACGCGCAGGTAGAACGGGTTGGCGGTGATCTCCTGCACCCGAACCGTTCGTCCGAGTTCGCGTGTGGCGACGGTCTCGACGCCCCAGCGGGCGATCATCGGAATCGCGAAGTAGCCGACGATGCCAAATACCAGGACGGCCGCGATTGCCGCAATCGCCGCGACGCGCAGGCGCGGCATCCATCGGCGGATCTCAAGGCGCATCATCGAGCCGGAATCAGGAATCCCGCGTCATTATCGGTTCGGCGCGCGACCTAAAGCCTTACCAGTGGCAACAGATCATCAGGGCGGTGAATCACGTGATCTGCGCCCCATTGCTCGACCGGTGCTCCGTCGCCGAGGTAGCCATAGGCGGCCGCCACGGTGCGCATGCCCGCCGCGCGTCCGGCCTGGACGTCGCGCAGGTCGTCGCCGACGTAGATCGAGACTGCAATGTCGATGTCAGCTACCTGGGCTGCGTGGAGCAGCGGTGCGGGATGGGGTTTCGCATGGGCTGTAGTGTCGCCGCTGACGATGCACGCGGCGCGCTCGGCCAGGCCCAGTGCCTGCACGAGCGGATCAGTGAAGCGCGCCATCTTGTTGGTGACGATGCCCCAGCGGATGTCGGCGTGCTCAAGCGCGGCCAGGGTCTGCGGCATTGCCGGAAAGAGCCGGGTGTCTCGGCAAAGTGCCGACTCGTACTCGCGAAAGAACTCCTGGCGCATGTCTTCGTAGCCGGCGTCTGCCGGTGTGAGTCCGAATGCGCGGCCGATCAGTCCGCGTGCGCCGTGCGACGCCACGGGCCGCAGCGCGGCCAGTGGCAGCGGAGTCCTGCCGCGCGAGGTCAGCATGCGGTTGACGGCTCCGGCGAGGTCAGGCGCGGTGTCTGCAAGCGTCCCGTCGAGATCGAAAAGCACCAGGCGAATCGTTGTCATGTCGGATCGTGGCTCGCCTTCTCAGCAAGGGATCGAAAGGCGAATCGAGCGTGTCGTGCGGCTTAGCCGGGTTTGCGAAACGCCAACATGTAGTTGACGTCGGTGTCGCGCCCGAGCGCAGCGGACTTCGTGAACGGGTTGTAGCTGAGGCCCATCATTTCCTGCAGCGCCAGGCCGGTATCGCGCGCGAAGCGCGTCAGCTCGCTGGGCCTGATGAACTTCGCGTACTCATGCGTGCCCTTCGGCAGCAAATTGAGCACGTACTCGGCCCCAACGATGGCCAGCAGGAACGACTTGGGGTTTCGATTCAGCGTCGAAAAGAACACCCAGCCGCCGGGGCGCGCCAGCGCAGCGCACGCGCCCACCGTCAGCGCCGGATCCGGCACGTGCTCGAGCATTTCCATGCAGGTGACCACATCAAAAGCTGCAGGCTCGCGGTCCGCCATGGCTTCGGCGGTGTTCTCTTCATAGTGAACGCGAGCGCCGGACTCCAGCGCATGCAGCTGGGCGACCTTGAGCGGCTTGCCCGCCATGTCGATGCCCGTCACGTCCGCTCCCCGCGCCGCCATGGCTTCGGCCAGCACACCGGCGCCGCAGCCGACATCGAGCACACGTTTGCCCGAAAGGTGGGCGAGCCGGTCGATCCACACTAACCGAGCCGGGTTGATCTCGTGCAATGGCCGCATCGGACCCTGCGGATCCCACCAGCGGGCCGCCATGTCACTGAACTTGCGCAGTTCTGACTGATCAACGTTCGCTTGCATGAACGTTATATTACCGGCCGGTCGTGACTCGCACCGTTCCGTGTCGGGCCACTGTCGACGATTCGGCATGGTCGTTCAGGCGTGAAGCGCCAGAATGTCACACTGGCGATGACCGCACGCTCCAGCCGTGGCGTGACCTTCGTCAATGACGAGGCAAGTGCAGATCCTATGTTGTGCGTGCTTGCTTCGACCTCGCGTGCCGCGCCTAGATGCGGGGCTAACCCGTCGCTTGCAGAGACCCGTTCTGCGGGCAAAGGAGTCTTCAATGTTGATGCGCCTTATCGGCCTTCTTGGCGCCGCGGTCGCGGCGGTGCTGCTGGCGGCCTGCGCGACCCGCGCGACGACCATCGATGCGCAGTGGGTCAACCCGTCGGTGGCAGGCAAGCGCGCGGTCCGCAGTGTTCTGGTCATCGCCGCGCTGCGTGACACGACGCATCGTCGGATGTTCGAGGACCGCATGGTCGCCGAGCTGACAACGTCGGGCGTCAATGCAGTGCCGTCCTACAAGTTCATTCCGGACACGGGGCAGGTCACCGAGCAGCAATTGCGACGCGCCGTTGCGGAGGCCGGTGTCTCCCACGTGCTGGCAAGCAGCATCTCGAGCGTCACGACGGACGTTCGCGTCACGCAGGGCATGGTGATGGGTCCAGGCTGGGGACCGGGACGCGGGTGGAGCACGACGATGGGCCCCGGTTGGGGCGGAATGACGAGCTACTACAACACGGCGTGGACGCGCTCGATCTCTCCGGAAGTGCGGACGACCCAGAACCTTCACGGTGACACGCGGGTCTTCGATGCCGCGCTGTCGGAAGTGGTCTGGTCGGCCGCGACGACCACGGCGACCGGATGGGACACGGTGCCGCAGATGATCGATCAGTTTGTCCGGCTCATCGTCAACACGATGAAGCAGGATGCCGTGATCTAGCCGCCGGCACTGCGGGTGAGCCGTTTTCAACTGGCCGGGCGGCGAATGCGGCTGCTGTGCGGCGAGTAGGTCCGGAACTGATCCGACTCAGCGGTGAGCGCGCGGCCGACTCGCGGCAGACCGACGAGCCGCAGAGAACCCGGCGTCTTCGATCAGGCGGAGCTCTTCGGCGACGAGGAGCTTTTCGGCCTGGCGAATCATGTCGCGCAGCCGGATTGAAGCGGCGCTGATCGGTCGCGCCTTGAGCGAAACAATCCCGTAGGCCAGCTTCAACCACGGTTCGGACCCGAGGAGCACGATCCGGCCCGCCTTCGAGGTCTTCGCGTATGCACGGCAGCGTGACAGCCGCGATCATGTCCGAGGCGATGACCATGCGTCTAAGGGCGGACAGCGTGGCGCTCTCGATGGCCGGAAATGGTGGTGCGTGGGTCGAGCGGCGTGTCGCTGTGCGCTGCGCCGCCATCATCATCGGCTGCAGAACGCGCGGCGAGATCCTGGACATCGTCACGAAGGGAAACGCCAGGGTCTCCTTGGCGGTGATCTCAGCGCGGCCAGCGAGAGGATGGCCGGGCCTGGCGACGAAATACAGCGGATGTTCGTCGAGCGCCTGAATATCAAGGTCAGACTCACGTTGCAGGGTGCTGACCTCAGCCACGAAGAAGTCGATCTCACGACTGCGCAGGCGCGACAGCAACTCATCCCAGGCGCGGACCTGTAGGCGGACTTTCACCATCGGGTAGGCCGCAACGAAGTTCTGCAAGGCAACCACAAAGATGGTCTCAGCGGGGTACGGCCCGGCGCCGACGGCTACGTGCCCGGATTGGAGCGTGCTTTTGCTTATCACGTCCCGATCGAGATCCTCGGCCAGTTGAAGGAGTTCGCGCGCGCGCTGCGAGAGCAGTTGTCCGACGTCCGTCGGAATGACGCCCGCCGGTGACCTGAGGACAAGTTCGGTGCCGACGCGGCGCTCCAGCGCCTGGATGCTTCGAGTCAATGCTGGCTGGCTCAACTGGAGCGTGGCCGCTGCGCGCGCAAAGCTACCGAGCTCTACGAGGGTCACCAGGTGCCGCAACGGCCGCAGTTCGATCGTCATGCATCGAGTTTATCGGGCCCATGCATGTCATGCATGAAAGACAACTACTTTCAACTTTGGAATGACGTGGGTCAATGCTTCTGAGCGGGCGGTCCATAGCCTCAGAAGCAGTGCTCCAGGTCGAGCCAATCCCTTACTGCGGAGAATTCATGCATTCCTCACTGACCCTGTCGCGGCTGGCGTTGTTGCTGCTTGCCAGCTGCACGTTGCAACTGGCCCACGCCCAGGGCACGGCCCCGGCCGCACCGGCGACCGAGCCGGTCAAGCACTTCGACCCGCTGGGCCAGCCGCCGTCGAAGTTCACCATCGAGTTGCGCAACGGCATCAAGGCGAGTGCCCCAGTTGCCGTTCAGCGACAAGCGCGACTTCGACGAAGCCAAGCGCGGCTTCATCGCCGAGCCGCCGTACAAGAAGATCATGGCCGACGCCGGCCACGTGGCTTGGGACATGGCGAGTTACCAGTGGCTGCTGACCGGCAAGGACTTCGAGAGCATCCACCCATCGCTGCAACGCCAGGCCGTCCTCAACATGGCGTACGGCCTGTATGAGGTGGTGCCGGGGCGCGTCTACCAGATCCGCGGCTACGACCTCGCCAATATCAGCTTCATCAAGAGCGACACCGGCTGGATCGTGTTCGATCCGCTGACGGCGAAGGAAACGGCACGCGCAGCGCTCGAGTTCATCAACGAGAAGCTCGGCAAGCGGCCCGGTCGTCGGGGTCGTCTACTCGCACTCGCACGTCGACCACTTCGGCGGCGTGCGTGGCGTCGCGGCCGAGGCCGACGTCGCCAGCGGCAAGGTGATGGTGATCGCGCCCGACGGTTTCATGAACGCCGCAATCGCCGAGAACGTGTTCGCCGGCAATGCGATGACACGGCGCACGCAGTGGCAGTACGCGGTGCTGCTGGAGCGCCATCCCTTCGGCCACGTCGACCAGGCGATCGGCAAGAACGTGGCGAGCGGCAACGTCGGGCTCATCGCGCCGAACCGGCTGGTCACCAAGGACATCGAGGAGATCACGCTCGACGGCGTGAAGATGGTGTTCCAGAACGCGCCGGATACCGAGGCGCCGGTCGAGATGAACACGTACTTCCCGCAGTTCAAGACGCTGTGGTCGTCGGAGATCATCACCGGGACGATCCACAACATCTACACGCTGCGCGGCGCGCGCGTGCGCAATGCACTCAACTGGTCGAAGGAGATCAACGTCGCGCTGCTATAAGTTCGGCCAGGAGGCCGAGGTGATGTTCGCGTCGCACAGCTGGCCGCGCTGGGGCAACGCCCGCATCCAGGAAGTGCTGCGCGCCCAGCGCGACGCGTACGCCAACCTGAACAACCAGGCGCTGCACTATGCAAATCGGGGCGTGACGATCAACGAGATCCACAACGTCTATGAAGTGCCGAAGAGCCTGCAGCAGCAGTGGGCAGCGCGCAGCTACCACGGTGACGTGCAGAACAATTCGCGCGCCGTCATCAATCGCTTCCTCGGTCACTACGACGGCAACCCGGTCAACCTGATCCCGCTGTCGCCGAAGGACTCGGCGCCGCTGTACGTGGAGATGATGGGTGGCTCGGCGAAGATCATCGCCAAGGGCAAGCAACTGATCGGGCAGGGCAAGTACCTGCATGCCACCGAGATCCTGAACCGACTGGTGTTCGCCGAGCCGCGCAACCAGGCAGCGCGTCGCCTGCTGGCCGACGCCTACGAGCAACTCGGCTACCGCGCCGAGAGCACCAGCGTGCGCAACAGCTTCCTGCAGGGTGCGTTCGAGCTGCGCAACGGCCTGCCGGGCGGCGTGCCGGTCAGTTCGACCGGGCCCGACGTGGTGCGCTCGATGACGACCGAACAGTGGCTCGACTTCGTCGGCATCAGCATGGATCCGAAGAAGGCCGACGGCATCCGGTTCGTCATCAACCTCGTGACGCCGGACAACGGCGAGAAGCACGTGGTGGAACTGAGCAACGCCACGCTGACGACCATCAAGGGTGAACAGGCGAACAAGCCGGACCTGACAGTCACGGTGAACCGCGCGGATCTCAACCAGGTGATGATGGGGCAGGCCTCGTTCGACGATCTGCTCAAGGCGGGCAAGGCGAAGTTCGAAGGCGACCGCAAGGGATTCGACCAGCTGCGGGGCATCCTTGTGCCGTTCACGCCCGACTTCGAGATCCTGCCGGGGACCGCCCCGAAGAAGCCGACACAGGCACCGAAGCCATTCGAGGTGCGTGAGCTCGTCAACCCGATGGTCAGCGACTGATGCGCCACTGAATGTGGCGGGCGGCCGTGAAGTGCGGCCGCCCGCTTGAACCCGTGGCCCGACGGACAGCGTCGATGACAGCGGCGGCGAGCCACACCGAAGCGGAGGATTGAATGGACAAGCAAAGAAGAGATGTTCTGATCGCCGGCGCGGGCCTCGCCGTGTTGACCGTCGCAGCGGCCGGCTGTACGACGACGTCCGGAACGAGTGGTGATCCTGCGGCCCAGCGGCAGGCAATCGATGCGGCCGCCGACAGCGCGCTGTCGCGGCTGTATGCGCAGCAGCCGGGCACGCGCGAGCTTCTGGCTTCCGCGCGCGGCGTGCTTGTGTTCCCGAGTTTCGTGCAGGCAGGCTTCATCGTCGGCGGCGGCAGCGGTCAGGGCGTGCTGCGCAAGGGCGGGAAGACCGCCGCTTACTTCAGGATGACCGAGGCGTCCGCGGGTTTGCTCGCAGGAGCGCAGTCCCAGGCGGTGTTCATCCTTTTCATGACCGAAGAAGCTCTGAAGCGATTCGAAGCCAGCAGTGGCTGGACCGTCGGTGCCGATGCCTCGGTGTCGATGATCAATGTCGGCGCCAATGCGCAGATCACGACGCAGACCGCGCGTCAGGAAATCATCGGCTTCGTGATGACCAACGCTGGCCTGATGGGCAACCTGAGCCTGAACGGGAATCGCGTCACGCGCCTCAGTCTCTGAAGTGAGGTTCCGTGCTGCCGCCGCACCTCTCGGGGCGGCGGCCACGGGAGCGGACCCCGCGTCGCAATGGGCTTACAGCGTCGCCCCGTTGAACAAACGCGGTGAAGAAGATGCACAAAGCTCTGACGGCTGTCGCGCGCGGACGATCCATCGCTGCGCTGTGCGCCGTCACGCGGCCGGGTAATTCGGCCCCGCGTGCCTAGAACGATCCGAACGTCGACCCCAGCCCGATCACCGCCACCAGCGCGAGCAGTGCGCCGACGATGCCGACCATAACGATGTCGAAGTAGCTTTCCTTGTGCGTCGCGCCGCATACGGCCAGCAGAGTCACGACAGCGCCGTTGTGCGGCAGGCTGTCCAGCGAGCCGGAGCCGATGACAGCCACGCGGTGCATCAGTGCCGGGTCGATCCCGGCGCCGGCGGCCAACTGCATGTAGGTATCACCCAGCGCGCCAAGCGCGATGGTCAGGCCGCCCGAGGCCGAGCCGGTCAGCGCCGACAGCACGTTGGTCGACAGCGCCAGGCCCACCAGCGGGCCGCCTTCGATGCCGAGCACCCAGTCGCTGACGACCTCGAACGCGGGCAATGCAGCGACCACGGCGCCGAAGCCGACCAGGCTGGCCACGCTGATCACCGGCAGCGCCGACGCGTTCAGCCCGGCGTCGACCGTGTCGCGCAGCGAGACCAGCCGGCGGCGATTGAAGGCGTACAGCACGACGATCGCTGCGGACAGCGCGACGATCACCGACCACACGCCGCCGACGCTGGCCAGCGAGATCTCGCCCCACTGCAATTCAGCCAGGAAACTGGTGTCCAGGCGCGGCAGGATCAGCAGCGACATCGTCAGGTTGACCACCATGACGACCAGCAGCGGCAACATCGCGACGACGATGCCCGGCTGATCGGCGCTGCGCGTGCCGTGCTCGACTTCGGCCGGATCGAAGGCGGCAGAGACGCTCCCCCGCTCGCGCACCACCGGGTCATGGGCCGCCTCGGCAGCCGTAGCGACAGGGCCGCCAAAACCTTGGCCGGCGCGCCGCGCGGTGGCTTCCGCGCGCGCCAGCCACCACAGCCCGAAGCCGAGCATGATGGCTGCGGCGACGAAGCCCAGGCCGGGCGCGGCAAAGGGCGTGGTGCCGAAGAAGGGCATCGGTATCGCGTTCTGGATTGCAGGCGAACCCGGCAACGCGGACATCGTGAAGGTGGCCGTGCCAAGCATCACCGCCGCCGGCAGCAGTCGGTTCGGGATATTGGCGGCGCGGAACAACGCCTGGCCCATCGGCGCAATGACGAACATCGCAACAAACAGACTCACGCCGCCGTACGTCACCAGCGCACCTGCCAGCACCACGGCGAGCACCGAACGGCTGGGTCCGAGCTTCTCGGTCATGAAATTCGCGATGGCGGTGACCGAACCGCTGTCGTCCATCAGCTTGCCGAACAGCGCACCCAGCAGGAACAGCGGAAAGAACTGCGCGACGAAGCCCGCCGCCGCGCCCATGAAAGTCTGCGTCCAGTGCGCGAGCAGCGGTTCACCCGAGAACGCGGCTGCCACCAGCGCCGCCACCGGCGCCAGCCCGAGCACGCTCCAGCCGCGAAACGCCAGCCAAACGAGCAGCCCGAGTCCGAGAAGAATGCCGAGCAGGCCCATGGTTAGAGCGTCTGCAACAGGGCGTCGAGATCGACGGTCGAGCGCTTGCCCAGGTCAGCGGCGTGAGCCTCGAGGAACAACCCGGCGGTGCGCCGACCTTCGTCGCGCAATCCGCACAGAAAGCGCCACTCGGTGATCATCTTCGACGACGAGTCCAGCTCCGTCACGCGGTCGGTGGCAATGCGGTGCAAACGCATGCCGGCCCACAGGGCGCCTTCGCCGTGGCCCGGGTCCGCCACCTTGTGGAGCAGCGCGATCATGCGCATTTCCTTCAGCAGCGGCGCGTTGAACGACACCTCGTTCAGGCGGTTCATGATGTCGCGTGCGCTGCGCGGGACCTCGTCGCGCACGATCGGGTTGATCTGCACCAGGATCGTGTCCTGCGAACGGCATTCGCGCACCAGTGGCGTGATCGTCGGGTTGCCTGAATAACCGCCGTCCCAGTAGGCCTCGCCGTCGATTTCCACCGCCTGGAACATCGTCGGCAGGCAGCCCGACGCCAGCAGCACATCCGGCGTGATCTCGGCGTTGCGAAAGACACGACCGGCACCGGTCCGCACGTTGGTGGCAGTGATGAACAGGCGGATGGGTGAATCAACCAGCGCCTGGAAATCGACCATCTCGGCCAGGATCGGGCGCAGCGGGTGATTGCCCAGCGGGTTTAGGTCGTAGGGAGAGAAGATGCGCGAGGCCATCTCGGCGGCCAGGTACATCGGCGAATAGTCCAGCGTCCATTGGCCCGTGAGCATTTCCATCGGGCCGCGCCGGATCGGGCTGAACTGCGATGCGTCCGACACGTGCTTCCAGAAATCCTCCAGCACAGCCTTCGCACCATCAGCCCCACCATGCGCATAGCCGCTGGCCATCACTGCAGCATTCATCGCGCCGGCCGACGTGCCGGAGATGCCGTCGAAGGTGAGCCAGGGCTCTTCGAGTAGGCGGTCGAGCACGCCCCAGGTGAAGGCGCCATGCGCGCCGCCGCCTTGCAGCGCGAGATCGACTAAAAGGGGGCTGCGGCGTGAACGGCTCATATCGAACCTCTATTATTGTGCGCTGCAGTATATCAGTCGGGCCACTGTGGAAATTCAGCTAGCGCGTTGGCGGCGGCGGTGTTGCCGGATCGCGACGACTGCCTCGCACCGCGCCGGCCGCCCCGCGCAGGACCCCGCCTACGGCCTCCCCTGTGCCGCGCACCACGTTGGGCACCGAGCGCACGGCGGCACTCGCGGTGACGGACGGCCAGTTCACCTGCCACTGCACATCGCCGAATGGGCCGCGTAGCTCGATCGGTACCGTGACGCCATTGAGCAGCACCATCTCGGGGCCGGCCCGGCCGCCTGCGGTGTTGACCACCCGGGCCCGCAGCCGATAGTCGATTCGGCTGCGGGCGAAGTCGAACGAGCCTTCGCCCGTTACCCGGAGGAACTCACTGCGACCATCGAGATCGGTGCTATGACCTACGCCGTCGCGGAACTCAAAACTTGCGTCGAGCTGGCTGAATTCGGTCTGGCGGCCCGCGTCGCCGGCCACCGTAGTGGTGCCGCCCTGCGGTGCGGTGCGCCAGCCGCGCAGGGTCTGGGAGAGGTCGATGCCGCGAACCGCAGCCGGCCGCAGCGCCAGCGCGGCGCGTCCGTTGAGGGCGGCGCGCACCGCGCCCACGGTGCTGCCACGGCTGCGCAGATCGGCCTCGAGTCGGCCGCGGCCGCGCAGGCCGTCGTATCCGATGGTGTCGGACAGCATTCTGCGCAGATCCACGTCGTCAGCACGCAGTCGCAATCGGAGCTGGCCGCTGCCCGCATCAGCGCTGCCGCTGGCGTCGAGGCGCCCACCCCAGGCGCGGCCGGCAACCCGCTGCAGATCGAGCACCCCGCTGTCGATACCCGCCTGCAGGTCGAGCTGGTCCAAGCGGTACGGCGCGCGCAGCAGTCGCGATACTTTCAAGCGCAGTCGTGCGTCAGCCCATTGCAGCGGTTGCAGGTTGATCGGCGTCGCCGCGGTTGTCGGCGCCGGCGCCGCGGCTTGATCGGCCGAGGTGACAAACCGGTCCAGGTCGAGCGTGCCGAAGCTGGCGTCGACATCGACGAAGGTTCGCCGCCGGTCGAGTGCCGCATCAACGCGGCCGACGAAGCGCTGGTCATTGATCGTGCCCTCGGCCTGGCCGCTTCCAGCCACGTCTGAAAGCTGCGCGCCGCCTTTCAGCGTCAGCTGCAGTGGTGGCAGTGACGGGTCGGTCAAGCGCAACGACAGCGACAGGGCATCAAGCGCCGCGGCGGGAGTTTTCGGTTCGATCACCAGCGTGGCTTCGGCGTTGCCTTGCACCGTGCTCGACCCGGTTCGGCCGTCGACCTCGACCTGCAGCGCCGGTACCGTGATGCGTTCGAACACTCCGCTTGGTGCCTGCGAGGTCAATTGCAGCAGCAGTCGCTGGTCGCCGCCGAGTACCAGTCGCCCGTCCAGCGCCGCACCTTGCAGGGCCTCGCCGACCACCTTGAGCGCCGGCCAGTTGAGCTGTGCATCGAGTGTCGTCGCCTGCCGGTGCCCTTTCAGCTGCAGCGCCAGATGCTCGAACTCGAGCGTCCTGCTAAGCATGTCCAGACGCAGCCTTGCGAGACCGAGACGGCCGTTGTCGACGCTCCAGGCGAGCCGCGTGCCGCTGAAGTGCAACTGCAGGTTGTCGAGATCGACGCGGCTGTCCGTAACGTCAGCCGCAGCTCCATAGTCGAGCCGGATGGCATCGGCCTGCAGCCGCGCATCGAGATCCTCGAAGTCGAAGCCCTGGCCGCGCAAGTGGAGGCCGGTTTTGACCAGCCGCACGATCGGCGGCGCGCCGGGACCCGGCACCGGCAGCAGCTCCAGCCCGGCATCGAGGACGAGTGATGCATTGAGCACTGGCTGCTTCAGGTCGGCCTGGGCCTCCAGATGCAACGGTGACGGCAGCCCCGGGCCGTAGCGCACCAGGCTCAGCTGCCGCACCGCGAAGCTTCCCTCGATGTCGCCCAGGACGTCGGTCACCTCCAACCTGGCATCGACGAGATCGATGCGTTCAACCAGTATCTTTTTGCCGGGACCCGGCTGTCCGTCGCTCGCAGCGCGCGACAGCAGGTCGTCGATGTTGCGTTGACCGTCGCTGTCGCGGCGATAGTTCAGCCGCACGCCTTTGGCAACCACGCTTTCGATCTCGATCTCGCGCCGTGCCAGCAAGGGCTCCAAACGCAGCGTCAGCGCCGTTTCCTCGATGGTGGCGAAGTCCTGCTGCGGCAGACCGGGTTCAGACAAGCGCACACCTTGGGCCGTCAGCGCAAGGTGGGGCCACAGTCGTAGCGTCACCGGTCCGTCGAAGGCCAGCTCGCGCGCGTGATTGGCGCGCACCCAGTCGCTGGCCGCGCGCTTGACGCGCTCGCCGTCGAAACTTGCGATCAGCCAGGCCGCCGCGCCGAGCAGGAGCAGCAGCACGGCAGCCACCACGTACAAGCTTCGCTGCAGCCAGGGTCGCATGGGATCAAGGTGCTTGGCGCAGTGCGGGCCGTGGTAGGTCGAGGCGCGAATCGTGCGTCGTGCGTCGGCGGCGTTCAGAAGACAGCGCGGGCCGAGTCCTACCTCGCAACGGTCCAGCGCCTGCGCTGCCGATCCAGAGCGCTCGGCCGAACGATCCGCCGTGCTGGCTCGCTGTCACGGATTACGGCCCGGCAAAGGGCTGCGCATCCGCGTCGTCTTGCAGAAAGGTCGACAGCAGGGCTTCGAGCCGCACCGGCAGGCCCGGCGCAGGCGTTGCAACGAGGTTCCGTCCGCTCGCGCCCGACGGCCGGTCAATGCCTTCCTCGACACGCGTGAGCAGGTAGGAAAAGAAGGGGTTCGACGGCAGCCGAGTGAGGAAGTCCTGATCGATGATCAGGGCGCCGCGTTCACCGCGCGCGTCCAACGTACCGAGGTTCAGCCCGAAGTCCAGGCGCGACTTCGGATCGGGCTGCGTTCCGTACAACGGGTCGCTCGGCGGGATCGGTATCGCCAGGTGCGACAGTGAAAAGATCCCTGGCGGGTAGGGCAGGTCCAGCGGACGCTCTGCAGGCTGCACTTGCCCCGGTGTGATGCTGCGCTCGAGCGTGGCGTCGCTGTCGTCGCCGGCGTTGACGATCGCGGTGAAGCGATAGGTCTGTGGCGTGGTCGGCGTGAGCCGGTCGAGTGCGACGTAGGCCGACGGACGCAGCAGCGGACCGAACTTCACGGTGCGGTTCACATCGAACAGCACGATCTCGCTGCCGTTGTCCGGCAGGAAGGCGTAAAGGGCGGTGAGGATGGCCGGCGTGCTGACGGTGAAGTCAATCACCGACTGGAAGGTCAGCACCGGCGGCATCGTGCCAAGCCGCCCCTCGCGGGAGAGACGCTGGATCTGCGCCTGCAGCGTATCGGTCAGCCGGTAGGACTGGCGCGCGCCATTGACCGGGAACGAGTTGTACTTGAAGGGGTTGAACTCCGGCAGGTTGCTGAGCCACGCGGCATTGGCGAATGGTGGCAGCACTGCGGGCAGACCAGCCAGTCCGGCAAAGCGCGCGAAGCGCGTGATCCCGATCATCGGCGTAAAGAGAACGAGCCGGTCGGCGCGCGGCAGCTTCGGGTCCTCGATCGCGTCAAGCGCGTACTTCACTGCCAGCGCACCGCCGTTGGAGAACCCGACCAGGTGCAGCGACGCGGGGGACGGTGCCCGCCGTCGGGCCTCACGCACCGCAAGCCGAGTCGCCGCAGACCAGGCTTCCCAGCGCACGTCCGTGAGGCCGGCAGGGACTGTGCCGTGGCCCGGCATGCGGATGCCAATCGCCACGAAGCCGCGCTCCGCGTAGCGCCGTGCAACGTGGCGCAGGCTGTACGGCGAGTCCGTCAGCCCGTGCAGGAGTACTACCGCGCCCTTCGGCGGACCGGCCGGCTCCATCACGTATGAGCGATTCCAGTCCTGCGCGAACCGCGGTGGGTAGACAGGACTGCCTTCAAAGTAGCGGTTGTAGGGCACGCGCGCATCGGTCTCGAGACGCCGCGTCACATTGGCGCGGATGTCGTCGAAGATCACCTGTTCCTGCGCGAGATAGCCCGTCCAGTCGGCGGAATCGAGCGCCGACGCGCTGAGTTCGGTGGGCACATGCGTGTGCCAGGCCTGCAGCGGCGGCCCGCCCAGCGAACGGTAGGAACGCAGGCCAAGGCCCGCCGCGAGGACGAGGAGAGCGCCGACCAGCAGCCACGCGAGGATGCGCTTGAGGTTCATCGGAGATGATGGAAGCAGGGAAGCCGGCGCGGAGCGTCCGACCTGCGCGTCGGCGGGACCCTCACGAGCAGGTCGATCGCAGCCGCCTCAGCGCTTCGTTGGCCTGCGGAAGGTTCGCGCGGTTTTCGTCCGGGAAGTAGCGCTCGCCGTGCGGGATCGCGTTGCTGCCCGGCGGCGGAAAGCCGCGCACGGCGACGACCCCTGGCACCAGTTTGGCGGCGTCGATCGAGCCGTTATCGATATCCCGCTGGCAGACCAGCAGCACGCCGCTGCTCGCGACGACGCGGTTGCGCACAGCGGCGGCCGACTTGGGTGCCGATTTCATCAATGCCTCGGTGTTGGGCGGTAGAGCCAGCACGAAGAAAGGCTGGCCCTTGGGGTTTTGCGCGAGCCCGCGGTTCGCTGCCTGTTCAAAGCTGAATCCGTAGCCAGCGATGTACAGGCCACCTTCGTCTTGTGCCGCGGCGACGAGCGGCAGCAGGCAGGCGAGGAGCGCCGCCATACCGAGGCGCCTGCTGCGAGCGGTGAGGCAAGGGTGCGAGCCATGCATGAGCGATCCTTTCGGCATCTATGTAACAGATGATGACAAAAAAAAGCCCCGCCGAAGCGGGGCTTTGATCAACGAGAGGCTCGTTTAGCGCTTGACGGGGCGGGTGCCCACGACCTCGACCTCGACGCGACGATTCGGCTGCAGGCACTCGATCAGCTGCTTGCGGTTGCGAATCTCGCCCTTGGCCGATGGATCCGGACACTGCTTGACCGGGTTCGCCATGCCCTTGCCTTCCGTGTAGACACGGTTCGGCTCGATGCCCTTGCTCACCAGGTAGTCCTTCACTGCCTGGGCGCGGCGCTGCGACAGACCCAGGTTGTACTTCTCGGACCCGATACGGTCCGTGTAGCCCACGCCGATGATGACCTCAAGGCTCACACCAGCCATCTTCGACACTAGGTCGTCGAGCTTGGCCTTGCCTTCCGGACGCAGTACCGCCTTGTCGAAGTCGAACAGGGCGTCAGCGGCGAACGTCACCTTCTCGCTCGTCGGCGCCGGAGCGGCTGGCGGCGGCGGTGGCGGGGGCGGCGGTGGCGGCGGTGGGGGCGGCGGCGGGGGTTCGCAGACCGGCTTCACCCACATGCTCTTGTCTTCACACTCGCAGATCGCCGTCCAGTTGGGATACTTGGCGTCCTTGATGACCGTCTTGGACGCACGGTCGACGCTCCACGAACCCGTGCGCCAGCACAGGCCGAACGGATCGCGCACGATGACGCCGCGCGCGTCGATCACATACGGGCTTTCCTTGGTATCGACGACCGTGATGTCCTTCATCTGGGCGGAAACTGTCCCAGTGATGGCCATCAGTGCCGATGCCAGGAGGCCCAGCTTGATGGATTGCTTCATGTTGCTCCTCACTCGAGATAAGGAAGACCGGCCGCGGAACCAGCTCGACCGGATGTGACACGCGCCGCATCGGCCGATGAAGGTTTTAAGCCAACCCCGCCGTCTGCAGAACCTGCCGACAGCGATTCTGCCACGCGAGGAGCTGGGCGGCCGACCGGCTTGATGCCCCTTCTTGAGCTTCCGCAAGCACCTGTCTCCCCCTTACAACAGAGTTGCCCGCGACCCACACGTCGGTGGCCTGTTCGCGTCCTGCGGCATAGACCAGCTGCGTAATGGGGTCGTACACCGGCTGGGTCTCGATCGACGACAGATCGAAGGCGGCGAGGTCGGCCGCCTTGCCCACCTCGATCGAGCCGATGTGACGGTCGAGCCCGAGCGCCCGCGCTCCACCGAGCGTGGCCGCCTCGAGTGCTGCCGGTGCCGGCACCGCGGTGGCATCGCGGCGGACGCCCTTGGCGAGCAGGGCGGCGAGTCGCATCTCCGAGACCATGTCCAGCCGATCGTTGCTGGCCGCACCGTCAGTGCCGAGGCCGACATTCACACCCGCCGCCATGAGTTCCGTGATCGGCGCGATGCCGCTGCCAAGCTTGAGGTTCGATGCTCCGCAGTGGGCGACCGAGGCGCCCTGCTGCGCCAGGAGTTCAATTTCAGCGGTGTCAAGGTGCACCGCATGTACCGCGATAAGGCGTTCCGTCACAAGGCGCAGCCGGTCGAGCCGTGCGAGGGGCCGCTCGCCATGACGGCGCAGGGATTCCTCGATCTCGTCAATCGTCTCGTGCAAATGAATATGGACCGGCAGGTCCAGTTCCTCGGCGAGCATTCCGATCTTGGCCAGCGTGCTGTCCGAGACCGTGTAGGGCGCATGAGGGGCGAGGGTGAAGGAGACCAGGCTGTCGTTGCGAAAGGCGTCACGGGTCGCCAGACCCTTCCGCAGGTAGTCCTCGGCGTCTGACGCGTAGGCCGTCGGGAACTCGATCGCGATGATTCCGACCACCGCCCGCATGCCCACGCTGCGTAGGGCGCGGACTGTAGCCTCGGGATAGAAGTACATGTCGGAGCAGCAGGTCGTGCCGGACCGAAGCATCTCGATCGCCGCGAGGCGCGAGCCGTCGTGAACGAATTCCGGGGACACCAGCGCCCGCTCGAGCGGCCAGATGCGCGTCTCCAGCCACTGCATCAGCGGCAGGTCGTCGCCGATACCGCGAAATAGCGTCATCGCGGCATGCGTATGAAGGTTCACGAGCCCCGGTATCAAGGTGTGCGTCGGGAGCGAGATCCGCTCCGAGGGCATGAACCGCCCGCTGGCCGCTTCGGCCGGACATACCGCGACGATGTGGCCATCGCGCACCGCCACCGCGTGATGCTCGAGCACCGCAGCGCGCGGCACGACGGGAACGACCCAGCGCGCCTCGATCAGCAGGTCGACAGATTCCATGGCGATTTGGCGGTAAAGCTCATTGGCGGCGGATCAGACCATATTGCCGCGCGCTTGGCGAGTTGGGCTTCGAGGTCTCCAGTCTTCTCAGGACGGGCCGGCGTACGCAGGGTGGGTGACGAGGGCGAAATGCACCCCGTGCACTGGTAGAATTTTCGATTGCGCTTGCGGGCCTGTCGGCCCTCCAAGCTGCGCCTTGAGGCTGCGTCCCTGATGGATCAATTCGCGAAAGAAACCCTGCCTGTCTCGCTCGAAGAGGAGATGCGGCGTTCGTATCTGGATTACGCGATGAGCGTCATCGTCGGGCGCGCGCTGCCCGACGTGCGCGACGGCCTGAAGCCGGTGCATCGCCGCGTGCTGTACGCGATGCACGAAGCCGGGAACCACTGGAACCGTTCGTACGTGAAGTGCGCGCGCGTGGTCGGCGAGGTGATGGGTAAATACCATCCGCATGGCGACAACGCCATTTACGACACGCTGGTGCGCATGGCGCAGGACTTTTCTCTGCGCTACATGCTGATCGACGGGCAGGGCAACTTCGGCTCGATCGACGGGGATAGCGCGGCGGCGATGCGCTACACCGAGTGCCGACTCGACAAGATCTCGGCCGAACTCCTGGCCGACATCGACAAGGAGACGGTCAACTTCGTCCCGAACTACGACGGCAAGGAACGTGAGCCGTCGGTGCTGCCGTCGAAGATCCCAAACCTGCTGATCAACGGCTCGGCCGGCATTGCGGTCGGCATGGCGACCAACGTGCCGCCGCACAACCTCTCCGAGGTGATCGACGGTTGCCTCGCACTGTTGCGCCGCCCCGAGACGACGGTGGACGAGCTGATCGAACTGATCCCGGCGCCGGATTTCCCGACAGCGGGGATCATCTACGGCCTGGACGGTGTTCGCGAGGGCTACCGCACCGGGCGCGGCCGCGTCGTCATGCGCGCCAAGATGCATTTCGAGGAGATCGACAAGGGTGCGCGCAGCGCGATCATTGTCGACGAACTGCCGTACCAGGTGAACAAGCGCGTGCTGCTCGAGCGCATTGCGGAGATGGTCAACGAGAAGCGGCTGGAAGGCATCTCCGACATCCGCGATGAATCCGACAAGTCGGGCATGCGCGTGGTGTTCGAGCTCAAGCGCAACGAAGTGCCGGAGGTGGTGCTCAACAACCTCTACAAGCAGACCCAGCTGCAGGACACCTTCGGCGTCAACATGGTGGCGCTGGTCGACGGCCAGCCGCGGCTGCTGAACCTCAAGCAGATGCTGGACGCGTTCCTGTCGCACCGGCGCGAGGTGGTCACGCGGCGCACGGTGTTTGAGCTCAAGGAGGCGCGCAAGCGCGGCCACGTCCTCGAAGGCCTGGCGGTGGCGCTGGCGAACATCGACGAGTTCATCGCCATCATCAAGGCC
The DNA here is from genome assembly GCA_963791235.1 of uncultured beta proteobacterium. Taxonomy (GTDB): domain Bacteria; phylum Pseudomonadota; class Gammaproteobacteria; order Burkholderiales; family Burkholderiaceae_F; genus JALORV01. Next base: position 1,411,604 of record CAWBRW010000029.1, read on the forward strand.
GCACCGACGCCGCCGGTAGCCAAGACCGCGCTGATGGCGCGCGCGTGGGATTCGTCACTGGTGCGCGAGATGCTGACGCGCGCGGGTGCCGACGCGGCTGCGTACCGTCCGGACGGCCTGGAGGCGCGCTATGGCCTGCAGGACGACGGGCTGTACCGCCTTTCGGAGGAGCAGGCGGAGCAGATTCTGCAGATGCGCCTGCAGCGGCTCACGGGGCTGGAGCAGGACAAGATCGTCAACGAGTACCGCGAGGTGATGGAGACCATCACCGACCTGCTCGACATCCTTGCCAAGCCGTCGCGCATCACCGACATCATTGCTGACGAACTGCTGGCACTGAAGAGTGAATTCGGCGATGCGCGCCGGTCGGAGATCGTGCGCAGTGCGCAGGACCTGATGACCGAGGACCTGATCGCGCGCGAGGACATGGTCGTCACGCTCTCGCACACCGGCTACATCAAGAGTCAGCCGCTTACTGATTACCGCGCGCAGAAGCGCGGCGGCCGTGGCAAGCAGGCGGCGGCGATGCGCGAGGACGACTGGATCGACCAGCTCTTCATCGCCAACACTCACGACACGATCCTGTGCTTCTCCAACCGCGGTCGGCTCTACTGGCTGAAGGTCTGGGAGGTGCCGCAGGGCGCGCGCACAGCGCGCGGCAAGCCGATCGTCAACATGTTCCCCCTGACCGAGGACGAGAAGATCACCGTGGTGCTGCCGATCAAGCAGTACGACGAGGAGCACTTTGTCTTCATGGCGACCGCGATGGGCACGGTCAAGAAGACCGCGCTCACCGAGTTCAGCAATCCCCGCAAGGCCGGCATTATCGCGGTCGACCTCGATCCGGGCGATTACCTGATCGGCGCGGCGATCACCGATGGCCAGCATGACGTAATGCTGTTCTCCGACGCGGGCAAGGCGGTGCGCTTCGACGAGAACGATGTGAGGCCGATGGGCCGGACGGCACGCGGCGTGCGCGGCATGCATCTCGACGACGGCCAGCAGGTGATTGCAATGCTGGTCGCCGAGGACGAAGCGCAGAGCGTGCTGACCGCAACCGAGAACGGCTACGGCAAGCGCACGCCGATCGTCGAATACACGCGCCACGGCCGTGGCACCAAAGGCATGATCGCGATCGCGACCAGCGAGCGCAACGGCAAGGTGGTCGCCGCGACGCTGGTGCACGGCGACGACGAGGTCATGCTGATCACGACCGGCGGAGTGCTGATCCGCACGCGCGTCGCCGAGATCCGCGAGATGGGACGCGCCACCCAGGGCGTGACGCTGATTGCGCTGGATGACGGCACGACGCTGTCAGGCCTGCAGCGGGTGGTCGAGCGTGACAGCGAAAACGGCAACGGACACGACGCCGCGAGCGAGTCGACGACGGAAGGCGACGCCGTCGATTCGCCGCCGTCAGAGGGCTGAGCCGAAAGCGCACATTGCGACGCGACTACAACTTTTCGTCCAGCACGCGTGACTTCGGGCGGCGCCATGGCTGAGTCGATCGACAAGCGGCTGCAGCCGCTGCGCGACGCGATCGATCGCATCGACGCGCAACTGGTCGAACTGCTGAACGAACGCGCGCGCCTCGCCGCCGAGGTCGGTCGCCTCAAGGGCGAGGTGGATTCACCGGTGCTGCGCACCGAGCGCGAAGCCGAGGTCGTACGCAAGGTGACGTCGGTTTCCAAGGGGCCGCTGCCGGCGGCGGCGTTGGGCAATGTGTTCCGCGAGATCATGTCGGCTTGCCGCGCGCTCGAGCGGCCGCTGACGGTGGCCTTTCTCGGGCCTTCAGGCACGTTTTCCGAGACGGCGATGCATCGTCAGTTCGGCACCAGCGTCACCGGCCTGCCCTGCGCGACGTTGGACGAAGTGTTCCGTGCGACCGAGGCCGGCAGCGCCGATGTCGGCATCGTGCCGCTCGAGAACTCGACCGAGGGAGCGGTCAGCCGGACGCTCGACCTGCTGCTCGCGACGCCACTGAAGTTGATGGCGGAACTCTCGTTGACGGTCGATCACAACCTGCTGACGCGCAGTGGCTCGATGGACGGTGTGCAGTGCATCTGCGCGCACTCGCAGGCGCTGGCGCAATGCGCGGGATGGCTGGCGCAGCACTATCCGGCGATCGAGCGGCGTGCCGTCGCGAGCAACGCCGAAGGCGCGCGCCTGGCGGCCGACGATCCGACGATTGCCGCGATTGCCGGTGATCGCGCGGCGGTCCGGTACCAGCTCAGCGCGGTGGCCACGCACATCCAGGACGACCCGAACAACCGCACGCGCTTCGCCGTGCTTGGGCGGCAGGTCACCCGGCCCTCGGCGCCGCCGGGACGTGACAAGACGTCGCTGATTCTCTCGGTGCCAAACCAGGCGGGCGCGGTCTTCCACATGCTGGAGCCGCTGTCGCGGCATGGCGTCTCGATGACGCGTTTCGAATCGCGACCGGCCCGCGTCGGCACCTGGGAGTACTACTTCTACGTGGACGTTGAAGGGCATCAGGACGATCCGAAGGTCGCAACCGCGCTGGCCGAATTACAGAAGGCCTGTGCGTTCTATAAGTGTCTCGGGTCCTATCCCGCCGAGCGCTGACTGAAGGGGCAGCAATGGCCGCAACGTTGAAGGATCCCGCGTCGGCGCTCGGCACGTTGGAGCATGTGCGCGCGATTGCGCCCTACCAGGCCGGCAAGCCGATCGACGAATTGGCGCGCGAATACGGGCTGGATCCGTCGCGCATCGTCAAGCTCGCCTCGAACGAGAATCCACTGGGCGTGCCGGACTCGGCGAAGAAGGCGATGGCGGCGGCAGTCGAAGACCTCGGCCGCTATCCGGATGCCAACGGTTTCGAGCTGAAAGCCGCGCTGGCAGCGCGTTACGGCGTGCCGATGGACTGGATCACGCTCGGCAACGGCAGCAACGACATCCTCGAGCTGGCGGCCGCCGCGACCCTCACGCCCGGGCGCAGCTGCATCTATGCGCAGCACTCCTTTGCCGTCTACGCGCTGGCCACGCAGGCCCGCGGAGCGCGCCCGATCATTGTTCCGGCGTACAAACTCGGCCACGACCTCGACGCGATGCTGGCGGCGATCGCACCCGACACGGCCCTGATCTACGTCGCCAATCCCAATAACCCGACCGGGACGCACCTGAAGGCCGAGGCAATCGACAGCTTTCTCGCGCGGGTGCCGCCGCGGGTCGTCGTCGTGCTCGATGAGGCCTACAACGAGTACCTGCCGCCGGAATTGCGGGTCGACAGCACCGCCTGGGTGCGGCGCTACGCCAACGTGATCGTGTCGCGCACGTTCTCCAAGGCCTTCGGACTGGCCGGGCTTCGCGTGGGCTACGGCCTGGCGCAGCAGGAACTGACGGACCTGATGAATCGCGTGCGCCAGCCTTTCAACGTGAACACGGTGGCGCAGGCCGCCGCCGTGGCGGCGCTGGCCGACGACGCGTTTCTGGCCCGCAGCTATGAGCTCAACCTGCGCGGAATGCAGCAACTGACCGAGGCGTTTGAGGCGCTGGGGCTCGAGTACGTCCCCAGTGTCGGCAATTTCGTGCTGGTGAAGGTGGGGCCGGCCGCGCGTGTCTACCAGGAACTGTTGAAACGTGGCGTGATCGTGCGCCCGGTGGCCAATTACGGCCTTCCGGAGTGGTTGCGCATCACCGTGGGGCTGCCGGAGGAGAACGCCGTGTTCCTGCGGGCGCTGCCGGAAGCGCTCGCTGCGGCGCGCGGATGAAGCTCGCTCTGATCGGTGTCGGACTGATCGGAGGGTCCTTCGCCGCGGCCCTGCGTGCGGCCGGGGCGGTGAGTCAGGTGGCGGGTTTTGACACCGACGCGGACACCACGAAGACGGCGCTGTCCCGCGGCATCATCGACCGCGCCGCGACAAGCGCCGCCGATGCCGCAAGCGACGCAGACCTTGTCGTCGTTGCCACGCCGGTCGGCGCCATGCGGGATTCGTTCTCTGAAATAGCGGGCTCGCTTTCGATGTCCGCAGTGGTCACCGACGTCGGGAGCACCAAGTGCAGCGTGATTGACGATGCCCGCACTGCGCTCGGAGCGGCATTTGCCCGTTTCGTGCCGGCGCATCCGATCGCCGGCGGTGAGCGACCGGGGGTGGAACACGCGGCGGCCGACCTGTTCCGCAACCGCTTGGTGATCACGACATCGATCCCGGCGACTGATCCTTCGGCAATTGCGCTTGTGGAGGAACTCTGGCGGAAGGTCGGCGCTCGCCTCGAGCGCTTGAGTCCGGAGCAGCACGACAAGGTCTTCGCCGCGGTCAGCCACCTGCCACACCTGCTCGCGTTCGCGCTGGTCGAGATGATCGCGCGCGGTCCGGACGCGGAGACGCGCTTCTCCCACGCCGGGGCCGGGTTCCGTGACTTCACGCGCATCGCCGCCTCGAGCCCTGACATGTGGCGGGACGTCTGCCTGGCCAACCGCGGACCGCTGAGCGAAGAATTGCGCGCGTATCGCGCGCGCCTGGACATCCTTCAGGCAGCTGTCGATACCGGGAACGGCGAGACCTTGCATGCCGTGTTCACGGCAGCAGCAGCCGCCAAGCGCGGCAGACGCACCGCGGCTTGACGGCGCTCATCCGGTCGGATTAGCGCATCACACGTTCGCAGGTTTGGTCGATCCCTTGAATTCGGCTACTCGGCCTAGCCAATTCAAGCCGAGTCTCGCCGGTTTGCGCGACCGATAGCAGGCCCCCTCCGCTCGTCGCGGGTTCAGTTCCATTGAGCGGTGACTGCGGGCAATGCCGTGCGCCTGTGGATAAGCTTTGTTCAGGCATCAACCCGAATCCGTATCCATGCACTCGCGCGGCTTCACGATGATCGAACTGCTGGTCGTGATCACGATCTCTGCGATCCTGGTCGCGACTGCCATTCCGTCGTTCCAGTGGTTCATCGCACGCAATCGGGCGTCGAATGCCAGTAATGATCTGCTGGCAGCGCTGCAGCTGGCGCGCGCAGAGGCCATCCGCCGCGGCGCACCGGTTTCGGTCTGCCGCACGCTCGACCCGAACGCCGTGGACTCGAAAAGCGTTCCGAAGCTGGAGTGCAGCGGCACGGCCGGTGCGCCCTATGGCGAAAATGACTGGGGCAGCGGCTACATCACCTTTGCCAAGGTGGGCGGCACGACGAACGCCCAGCTCGAGGACAACGACGTCGTGTTGCGCCGCCAGCAGCCCACCCGTGTCGGCGCTGTGCATGCCTTCATTGTGTCCAACCTCGGTGCTGACGAAGTTATCTCGTTTAATGGAAACGGGTTTATGCAGGCGACCCCCGCGATCCCGGGAGCCACACCTACCTTTGCCATCGACTATCGCAAGACCTCGGATACGGGTGTCGAGAACAACATGACCGGTGCGGGCCGTTGCGTGGCCATGGCCGCCGGCACCGGTCGTGCGGCTGCAAAACTTCCTTCGAGCGGGAAATGCTGATCCAGACCACTCCAGTGTCCCGTCCGCGGTCCGTCCGCGGCGTGTCGATGATCGAGATCCTGGTGACGTTGACGATCGTCGCCTTTGGCGTACTCGGTTTGCTCGGGCTGCAGGCACGCACCTTGAGCCACCAGAAGGACTCGGCCGATCGCAAGGCGGCGGCCGAGATGGTGGAGCAGCTGGCCGAGCGCATGCGTGCCAACCACCTTGGCTTCACTTCGGGTGAGTACGACCTCGACCTGAAGAACACGGACGCGCCGCCGGGCGCTGTGACGACCTGTGCGACCAAGACGGCGTGCACGCTCGAGGAAGTCGCCGCGCGCGATCTCGACCAGTGGGTCATCGAGCTGCGTCGGCGCATTCCGGGGTCCGCTGCCTATCTGGTGTGGGATGCCGCGTTTCCGAACCGCCTGTTGGTTTCCGTGGCCTGGGCCGAGCCGCAGTCCAAGGGCGAGGGCGTGGACCCGCTGTGCGCCTTGATTTCGGGCGACATACCGGCCGACTACCGCTGCTACCAGGCGATGGTGCATCCATGACTCGTACACAAGCAAACGGACTTTCTCTCGCGCGCTTTGCCGAGCGCGGCCGGACATTGATCGAGCTGGTCATTGCGATGGCCATCAGCCTGGTGATCATCGGCGCGGTCGCCTCGCTGTATTTCTCGTCCAGCAAGGTGTCGCGGATGGCGAGCCAGGTGGGCTCGGTCGAAGAGGGTGCACGGCTCGCCATGTTCTTCATTGGCGACGCGATCAAGCTCGCCGGCTACGGCGAGATTGTCGGATCCGACTGGGCCGCCCGCGGACAGACGATGTTCGACGGTGCGCACATCCGCGGGTGCGTCGGCCGGCCGTTCACGGATCCGTTTGCCTCCCCGCCCGACCTGACCTGCGACCTCGGCAAGACGGTGCCTGGCGACGTCCTGTATGTGCGCTTCCAGGCGGGGCCGGAAATTGCGCAGGTCTCCGCGGCCGAGCAGGCGAACCTGACGATGCCGGACTGTGCCGGCGACAGCAACGCTAATCAGGACGAGATGATCGAACTCACATCTGCACACGTTAAGGCAGGTGTACAGCGGATGATGGTGACCAACGTATTCGGTCTCAACGCGGCCGGAACCAGCCTCAACTGCCAGGGCAACGGCGGTGGCGGCAATCAGCCGCTCGTCGGCAACGTCAAGCATTTCAAGGTGTTCTTCCGGTTCGATGATGCGGGTTTCGAGGCGGCAAAGTACGGCGTCACGAATGCCGCGCCGCTGGGCGGATCGGTTCGGGATGCCACGTTCCTCAACGCGCAGGCGAGCACGGTGACCAATGCCTGGGACTACGTGACCGCCGTCATGGTGTGCATGACCGTGGAGACTGACGAGTTGGGCATCTCGGACGATTCGACCAACACGAAGGCCACGCGTTGCCCGACCACTGAGAAGGAAGCAGAGGAAGGCAAGGGCGACCTGGTCGAAACCACGACGACCGGCAAGGTCCAGCGCACTTACGCGCATGTTTTTACCGTGCGCTCCCGGGCAACCGCCAGTCCGGCGCTGACGCTGTAAGGAAAACAGCATGCCAAACGCATCCTTTTCTCGCTGCCGGACCACAACGCGCGTTCGCATGATGGGCGTGGTTCTGCCGGTGGTGCTGGTGATTCTGACAGTCCTCACCGCCCTGGTGGTCATGCAGGTGCGGCGTGCGACCGTTGACGAGCGCCTCGCCGGTTACACGCGCGAGGCGATCATGCTCGACTCAGCGACACAGACAGTATTGCGGTGGTGCGAGTGGCGGGTCACAACGGCTCCGCTGGAGACCGTGATCGCGACATCGGTTCCCGGCAAGGCCGCGTGGCTGGACTCGGATAACTGGAAGGACGCGGCGTCGCTGAACTTCACCGGAGTCAATCTGCCGGGCGTGACGGGCGATCCAATCTGTGTGATCGAGGACGCGACCTGCGAGTTGGCGCCTCCGATCAGTCCTGATGGAAAGAAGGGAACGCTCTGTAACACCGGGATAGACGACCGGTGGCGCAAGTTTCGGATTACGGCGCGGGTGCAGACCGCGGCGCCGGATCTGCCGGGGGGGGCCAGGACGTTGTATGCGCAGAGTGAGCTGCGCCTTTACACAGACTGAAGGCTGACAGCTAGGTGCGCAGGAGATCAACAATGATTACCAACAATTCCGATCGTCCCTCCAACATCGCGCTGCTGCGCGAGCGACCGCTCTGGGCGAAGGCGCTGGCTGTCCTCGTCATCCAGACTCTGGTGCTGCAGCCCGCGACCGTCTTTGCCGCCAGCACGATTTCGCAGAGGCCGATGTTCGCCGTCGGATCCCAGCCCGCGAACGTCATGCTGCTGATGGACGACTCGGCGTCGATGATGTCCTACAAGCTGCAGACGCCTCCCGGACTCACTGAGCCGACCGGCGTGGTCGCGGTCAAGTACTACACCACGACGAAGAACGTCTCGGCCACCAACGAGTTCATGCTACGGGCGCCGGCGTTCAACCCGCTTTGGTACAACCCGACGATGACGTACCGGCCCTGGAACGACAACAACAAGCCGGACGCTACAAACAGCTTCCCGAAGGCGACCGAGAACCTGCCGAACGCCGACTACGGCGGTTCGACCAACGTCGCCGACATGACCAAGGCGACGCAGCGGGACATGCGGTTCCGCGGCATTTCAGGCACGGATCGCGAGTGGGTCTCGAAAGCCCGTGGCGCGGTGGGGCAGGGTATCAACACGTCGACATCGCTGGTCTGGTGGACGACTGGCATTACGGCAGAGAGCAAGTGGGGGTGGAATGCCAGCGCGTCCCCCGTGCGTTGGGAGTTGACACTGGCCGGTCCTGCGGGCCTCGCGGTGTACCCGCCGATTCCGGAAGAAGGTGCGCAGGGTGCTGACCTGTTCACGAATTCCGGCGACCCAGTCTGCACAGTTACCCCGCCGTGCGTCGAGTGGAACTACAAGTCCGTGCTGGACTTCTGCGCGGAGTGGAATACCAAGGTCGTCAACGACACGTGCAAGGAATACGAGAAGAAGACCGTCAACGACACGTGCCTTGAATGGAACAAGAAGACCGTCAATACGACCTGCGCCGTCTACAACAAGAAGCCCGGCGGTACCTGTCTCGAGTACAACAAGGACAAGCCGGTCTATGGCTCGACCTGTACCGAGTACAACAAGAAGACGGTGACGGATTTCGACAACTGCACCGCCTGGAACTGGCTGCCTGGCACGATCTGCACGGCGTGGAGCCAGAAGGACGAGACAACCTGCGAACTGGTCGAGGATCCGACGGCTGAAAGCGGATTCAAGCAGGTCTGTACGACGAAGAAGGTCAACGATGCGTGTATCGCCTGGTCCGATCCTGTCAAGGGCACCTGCAAGACCTACGGCACGAAACTGGTCGACGACACCTGCAAGACCTACGAAACCATTGGCTTCACCGACGGCACCTGCAAGACGTGGGACAGCCTCGTGGACGACCTGAGCTCCTGCGCAGTCTGGAACACGGCCGAGGTGGATGACACCTGCAAGACCTGGTCGACGAAGGAAGTCGATGACCTGACCAAGTGCAAGGACTACAACACCAAGACGGTCAACGACACATGCAAGACGCCGGTCTACAAAGATGTAGAGGACACCTGCAAGACTATTGATCCGGGCTGGACCTGCCCCGCCGACAAGTGGATCTATACCGGCGTGACGCTGGTGCCGGCCCGCTATTACAAGTACGAAGGGCCGGACATGACGGCGGCCGAGCGCTCGAAGCCGTCGAACTACCGGTTAGTCGAGATCAACCGCGGGAAGAGCTGGAAGAGTGGGGCTCGCGACAACGCCGATGTTGCCCTTCAGTTCCCGGTCGTCGATCCGATCACCGGAGCCGCGTCATCCCGCACGGATTGCGCCGCCGGCAGCTGGTGCACGTTTGACGAGGAAGCCCAGAACTTCGCGAACTGGTACGCGTATTACCGCAGCCGGCTGTTCACCGCGGTCGCGGTCAGCTCGCAGGCGCTGTCGGACATGAAGGACAACTCGCAGTACCTGCGCATCGGCTACGGTCGCATCAACAACCAGCGCGGTGCCGCCAAGCCCTGGGATCCGACGAACCTGGCCAATCGCATGAGCGATCCCTTGCCGACGATTGACGGCGGCACGAACTGGGGCGCGGTGGAGCGCGGCGTGCGGACGTTCGAGATTGCTGAACCCTATCGTCAGGAGGTCTTTGACTGGCTGTTCCAGTTGAACTGGACGGGCTCGACGCCTAACCGTGAGGCGCTCTACGGGGTCGGCCGGTACTTCGCGCGCACCGACAATCAGTCGCCCTGGGCCAAATTCCCGCAGTCGGGGGAGAAGCCCGAAGACAATCTCTGGTGCCGGCGCAATTACACGCTGCTTGCGACCGACGGGGAGTGGACCAAGGTTAATCCGGCCGTGGCGAAGAAGCCGCAGCCGCGAATGGAAGATGCCTACTACGCAGCTGAACTGGATCCCGTCGCGGTGGGCGGCGTGACCAGCACCGTGCTGACGGCGCTCGGCAGCGCGGGTCCGAAGCAGGACGGCGAGGACCCGAAGGTCGGCACGAAGTACGGGCCATACACCTACGATCCGGCGACTGAAACCTGGTTCGGGGGCGGCAAGTCGAACCAGGGCAATACGCTCTCGGACATCGCGTTCTACTTCTGGAGCCGTGACCTCCGACCCGAAGTGGCGATGAAGAATGGCCTCAAGCCCGATGGCCGCGATACCGCTTTCTGGCAGCACATGTCCACCTACATCATTGGGTACGGGGTTTCCGCAACAGAGGAAACGGCCGCTCGCGCCGCTATCACCGGCAAGGCGGCCATGGCCTGGCCGCAGGTCGGCATGGAGGACTGCCGCATCGTCGACGAAAACGCCGCGGCGGAAAACAAGGCCGTCGGCTGCACGACGTTCGACGCGGGGGTCACCTATGGCAACCGCATCAACGACACCATGCGTGCGGCGTTGGTGAGCGGCGGCGAGTTCTATGCAGCCCCGGACGCCAACAAGTTGCGCCAGGGCATCCTTGAATCGCTGGCCTCGTTCCTGAAGGATCCGTCGGCCGGTGTCGCGCCGAGCATTTCAAGCTCGTACGTGACGCCGACCGGCATGGTGGTCCAGGCAACGTTCCGTACCGACGTGTGGGACGGCGAGGTCATGGCGTTTGACTCGGTCAAGCTGCTCGATGCCCTCAAGAAGAAGACCGATCCGATGGCAACGGCGCTGAAGTGGAAAACCAGCTTCCCCGCTTGGGACAAGCGCTCGATCTTCACCTCGACGGCGGTGAACACCGGCGTGCCATTTCTCTGGGCCAAGATCGACGCGAGTCAACAGGCACTGCTCGGCAAGAGCGAGGTGCTCGACTACATTCGCGGCGATATCTCGAACGAGCTGCGCAGTGCTGATGGCGACGGCAAGAACATCTACCGCAACCGTCGCGACACGATCCTGGGCACGGTCGTTAATTCCAGTCCGCTGTTCTCGAACGACACTTCGTTTGCGTACCAGCTGTCGCCGGCGGCGTCCTACTTTGACACCTCGGACCAGACGAAGAACGGCGCTCCCTGGTACACCGATTACGTCAAGAAGAAGAGGTCGACCCGCGTGCCGATGATTGCCTTTGGGGCCAACGACGGCATGTTCCATGGACTGAACGCCAACACGGGCGAGGAACTGTTCGCCTTCGTTCCGCGGGCCACGTACTCGAAGCTGAAGGACTTCACTGACCCGGCGTACCTTCACTTCTACACGGTCGACGGGCCGGTCGTGGAAGGGGATGTGTGGGCGGGCGGCGTCTGGAAGACGATTGCCGTGAGTTCCACGGGTGCCGGGCCGGCGGGCTTGTTTGCCCTGGATGTCACGGAACCGGACAAGTTCGACGAATCCAAGGTTCTGTGGGACATCGTTCCCTCTGAAAGCGCGGATGCGGATATCAAGAAGCACCTTGGCAACGTGCTGCAGCCGGGATATCTCGGCAGCATCCGGTGGGACAAGGATTATCCGAAGCCTGCCACCCTGCCCAACGGCGAGTGGGTCTACATCGTCGGGAACGGCTACGAAAGTGTCGAAGAGGACGCGGCCCTGCTGATCTTCAACGCACTGGACGGGACGCTGATCAAGGCGATTTCGACGGGCGACGACACCGGCAACGGTCTGGGCGCCATCACGCCCGTGTTCGACGGCAATCGCAATGTCATCGGCGTGTACGCCGGCGACCGCAAGGGCAAGGTCTGGAAGTTCGACCTCAGTTCGTCCAACAAGGCGGACTGGAAGGTTGCGAACCATGCCGATGGCGATCCGACGACACCGGTGCCGCTGTTCACCGCCAAGGACTCGACCAACAAGGCCCAGCCGATCACCTCGCCGCCGCGCGTCACGCTGCATCCCCACGGTGGTTTCTGGGTGGCGGTTGGAACCGGCAAGCTGTTCGACATCGGCGATCCGCTCGACAAGAACGTACAGAGCCTGTACGTGTTCCGCGACAACGGTGTCGCTGAGGTCAAGACCGGCAAGGACCTGAATCGGTCGAGCCTGCTGTCGCTGACGCTCGAGGAAGTGACTGTCGGTGCCAACTTCTTCCGCAATATCAAGGCCGCGGACTTCACCAAGCTGAAGAGCAACACGCTGCCGGGATTCTTCTTCGACCTCGTGGCCGACAAGAAGTCGGCTGACGGCGAACGGATCATCGCGCCGATGGTCATGGACGCGGGGGTGCTGTCGCTGTCGACATTCTCGCCGACCTCGTCGGGCGACCCGTGCACACCGGGTGGCGTGTCGCAGCTCTGCCGCATCGATCTTGCGGGCGGCTTCACGCAGTCGGGCTTTGCCGGCCAGGGCGCTGACTCCGTCTGTATCCGGGTCGACCCGGGCACGGTGGGTGGCCTGGTTCCGCTCTACGAAGCCGCGGCGGTCTCGGGAACGAGTGTGCACACGATGAGTCAGGCCGAAATCGAGACGATGATGTCCAAGCCGAAGTACAAGCAGGCCAGTGCCACCGATGTCGCCAAGCAGCAGGGAGCGACGGGCACATGCACTCACGTTGGCCTGAAGGTCGATGGCACGCTGGCGGGGATCCCGACGCAGTGCTCGGGCGTCATGCCGATCCGTAGCTGGCGGCCGATGCGGTAAGGAGAGCAAGTGCGCAGGATGCGAGGTGGCAAGGGCGTGAACCGAGGGTTCACTCTCATTGAACTGGTGATCGTGACGGTGGTTCTCGGGATCCTCGCCGCCATCGCGATTCCCAGCTACACCGCCTACATCCAGCGCGCGAGCCGCAGCGAGGCACGTGGGCAGATGCTGATGGCAACGCAGTGGATGGAGCGGTTCCGCACGCAAAATGGCACCTACGCCGGTGCAGCGCTCCCGGCCGCATTGACGAAATCGCCGTCGACCGGCACGACTAAATACAACATTGCCTTCGCCGCTGGCGAGCCCACCGCTACCACGTTTGCACTGACGGCGACTCCGACCGGTCCAATGACAGGTGACCAGTGCGGCGTACTTACCGTCGATCACACCGGCGCATTGGGGCAGGGCGGCAGCACCAAGGAAATCTGCTGGGATCGCTGAGCCGGGATCGACGCGTGGCATCATCGCCACGTGACTTCCTGGCCCGCCGTCCTCACGATTGATCCGATCCACCGCGCCACCGGCGCGGTGCGCCTGCCCGGTTCCAAAAGCATCTCCAATCGCGTTCTGCTGCTCGCCGCGCTGGCGCGTGGTGAGACGCTGATCGACGGGCTGCTCGAAGCGGACGACACGCGCGTGATGCGCGAGGCGCTAATGGCGCTGGGCCTGTCCCTGTCGCAATCGGGTGGGGAACTTCGGGTTGGCGGCTGCGCCGGCAGGTTTCCCGTGCGCGAAGCCAATCTTTTCCTCGGCAACGCGGGAACCGCTTTCCGTTCGCTCACGGCGGCGCTCGCGTTCAGCGGCGGGCACTACGTGCTCGACGGCGTGCCTCGAATGCGCGAGCGGCCGATCGCGGATCTGGTCGATGCGCTCAACGCGCTTGGAGCCCGCATTGCCTATCGCGGCCAGCCGGGCTATCCGCCGTTGCAGATCGCGCCTGCTACTGAGTTGAACGCTGACCGGGCGTCCGTACGTGGCGACGTCTCGAGCCAGTTTCTGACGGGGCTCCTGATGGCAGCGCCGCTGTCGGCGCCGCAACGGGGCCTGGAGATCGCGGTCGATGGCCCGTTGATCTCGCGGCCGTACGTCGATATGACGGTTGCGCTGATGCAGCGTTTCGGCGTTGCGGTCGAGCGCCGTGGAGACGCGTTCGTCGTGCCGCGCGCGACATACACCTCGCCGGTTCGGATTGTCATCGAAGGCGACGCGTCGGGCGCCTCGTATTTCCTCGCGCTCGGTGCCATCGCAGGCGGGCCGGTACGTGTGCTGGGGGTGGGACGTGACAGCGTGCAGGGCGATGTGCGATTCATCGAGGCGCTGGCGGCCATGGGCGCTCAAACGGATCTGGGCGACGACTATGTCGAGGCTTCGGCGCCGCTGTCGGGCCGGCTTCGCGGGCTCGATGCGGACTTCAACCACATCCCGGATGCTGCCATGACGCTGGCCGTGGTGGCGCTCTTCGCTGACGGCCCGACGACGCTAAGGAACATCGGGTCGTGGCGCGTCAAGGAAACCGATCGCGTCGCCGCGATGGCGACCGAACTGCGCAAGCTGGGCGCCACGGTCGAAGAAGGACCCGACTGGCTGCGGGTGCACCCCCCGACTCAGATATTGGAGGCGGCGGTGGATACCTATGACGACCACCGCATGGCAATGTGCCTGTCGCTGGCGGCCGTTGGTGGAAGGCCGGTTCACATCCGGGACCCGCAGTGCGTGTCCAAGACCTTCCCCGATTACTTTGACAAGCTGGCGAGCCTGGTGTCGCCACCGGCGAAGCGCAGCATGAAGCGCGACCAGGCGCGCTCGTGAAAGAAGAACGCGACCGTGTTCGCCATGGGCTCGATCAACGCGAGCGCGCTGGCGATGCCGATACTGCCCGTCAGCAGGTAGGCAATGGCGAACGCCACGGTGAAGTGCAGCACCGCGAAGGTGGCGGTCTTCGCCAGACTCAATCGAACGGGAATTCGCATCTTGTTCTCCAGGTTCCTTTGACTGCGAAGGTAAGGGGCGCGTTACGGCCAGTCCATTTGATTGTCCCGATGGGATCGATAGGCACTGCATGAACGGACTGCCGCCCGTGATTGCCATTGACGGTCCGACGGCCTCGGGCAAGGGCACGATCGCCCAGCGAGTCGCCGACCGCCTTGGGTTCCATTACCTGGACAGTGGCGCGCTGTACCGACTGCTTGCCTGGAACGCCTTGCAGAGCGGCGTCGAGGCCGACGACGAAACCAGGCTGCCTCGTCTGGCGCAGACCATGCAGCCGCGGTTCCACGATGGCCGTATCGAACTTGACGGCGTGGATGTCACCGAGGCCATCCGCACCGAGGAGATCAGTCGCACTGCGTCGCAGGTGGCCGTGCATCCGACCGTCCGCAGTGCGTTGCTGCAACTGCAGCGCCGCTGTCGGACTGCGCCCGGACTCGTGGCCGACGGCCGTGACATGGGCACCGTCGTATTCCCCGACGCCGTGCTGAAGGTGTTCCTGACGGCGAGCGTGCAGGCCAGGGCGGAGCGCCGACATAAGCAGTTGATGGAAAAAGGAATTTCCACTAATATTCTTGACCTTTCGCGGGATCTCGAAGCGCGCGACCAGCGGGATGTTGAACGGTCCGCAGCGCCACTCAAGCCCGCCGAAGATGCCTTCCGGCTCGATTCCTCGGAACTCACGATCGACGAGGTCGTGGCGCAGATATTGAGCTGGTTCGGCGGCCGGCAGCAAGGCAGCACGCCACCGGTCGAGTAAGCAGTAGTCAGGCAGCAAAAGGGTGCAGCAGGGACGTCTTTGTTGCGGGCGCCAGCCCGGTGCAGGTTTTCCCCGTTGCGTGTCGTCAACTCCGCCGAGGCGCAATGCCGAAGCGAGAATTGCAAGTTTTGGTTTTCACTGGGTCCCTTACATGTCATCCGTCGCAACTCACAGCAGCAGTACGAGCAACATCGGCAATCCCGAAAGTTTTGCCGCCCTCTTCGAAGAGAGCCTGAATCGCCAGGAGATGAAGCAGGGCGAAGTGATCACCGCCGAGGTGATCCGCGTCGACTACAACTTCGTTGTCGTCAACGCCGGCCTGAAGTCAGAGGCTTACATCCCCCTCGAGGAATTCAAGGACGACAACGGTCAGTTGAACGTCAATCCGGGCGATTTTGTCTCGGTCGCGATCGAGTCGCTCGAAAACGGCTACGGCGACACCATCCTGTCGCGCGACAAGGCCAAGCGCCTGGCGGCCTGGATGAACCTCGAGAAGGCGCTCGACAGCGGCGAACTGGTGTCCGGCACGATCACCGGCAAGGTCAAGGGTGGCCTCACGGTCATGACCAATGGCATCCGCGCGTTCCTGCCGGGTTCTCTGGTTGACACGCGCCCGGTCAAGGACACCACGCCGTACGAGGGCAAGACGCTCGAGTTCAAGGTCATCAAGCTCGACCGCAAGCGCAACAACGTCGTGGTCTCCCGCCGTGCGGTGGTCGAGGCCAGCATGGGCGAAGAGCGCGCGAAGCTGCTCGAGAACCTCAAGGAAGGCGCGATCGTCAAGGGCACGGTCAAGAACATCACCGACTACGGTGCGTTCGTTGACCTCGGCGGCATCGACGGCCTGCTGCACATCACCGATCTGGCCTGGCGCCGCGTGCGCCATCCAAGCGAGGTGGTGCAGGTCGGCCAGGAGATCACCGCGAAGATCCTGAAGTTCGACCAGGAGAAGAACCGCGTTTCTCTGGGCGTCAAGCAACTGGGCGAGGATCCGTGGGTGGGCCTCGCGCGCCGCTATCCGCAGGGCACGCGCCTGTTCGGCAAGGTCACCAACATCACCGACTACGGCTCGTTCGTCGAAATCGAGGCCGGCATCGAGGGCCTGGTGCACGTCTCCGAGATGGACTGGACCAACAAGAACGTCGACCCGAAGAAGATCGTGCAGCTGGGCGACGAAGTCGAGGTCATGGTGCTCGAGATCGACGAGGAGCGCCGCCGCATCAGCCTCGGCATGAAGCAGTGCAAACCCAATCCGTGGGATGACTTCGCGCTCTCGCACAAGAAGGGCGACAAGGTGAAAGGACAGATCAAGTCGATCACCGACTTCGGTGTGTTCATCGGCCTGAATGGCGGCATCGACGGCCTGGTGCACCTGTCCGACCTGTCGTGGAGCGAGACCGGCGAGGACGCGGTCCGCAAGTACAAGAAGGGCGACGAGATCGAGGCGATGGTGCTGGCGATCGACACCGAGCGCGAGCGCATTTCGCTGGGCGTCAAGCAGATGTCGGGCGATCCGTTCACCAACTTCGCTGCGGGTCACGAAAAGGGCTCGATGGTCACGGGGACAGTCAAGTCGGTCGATGCCAAGGGCGCTGTCATCGACCTCGGTGGCGACATCGAAGGTTTCCTGCGTGCGTCCGAGATCTCCGCCGACCGCGTGGAAGATGCGCGCAATCACCTGAAGGAAGGTGATAACGTCAACGCGATGATCATCAACGTCGACCGCAAGAACCGCGGCATCAACCTGTCGATCAAGGCGAAGGACACCGCCGAGACCTCGGCGACGATGGAGCGCATGCAGGCCGAGGCCCAGACGGGCACGACGAACCTGGGGGCGCTGCTGAAGGCCAAGCTCGACACGCAGAGCGAAGTAGCGGGAGCCGTTTTTTGAAGACGATGACGAAGTCGGAGCTGATCGCGCGACTGGCGGAGCGCAATCCCCGCCTGGTCGCGCGCGATGCCGACGAAGCCGTCAACACAATGCTGGACGCGATGACCGATGCGCTGGCCAGCGGCCAGCGCATCGAGATTCGCGGCTTCGGCAGCTTCGCCCTGAATTACCGGCCGCCGCGCGTCGGGCGCAACCCGAAATCGGGCGACCGCGTTCAGGTTCCCGCCAAGCACGTGCCGCACTTCAAGGCTGGCAAGGAACTGCGCGAACGGGTCGACGGCGAGGCGGGTGACGAAGCGTCCGACGAGGATGCAGCCTGATTCCGCCCGACCGATGAAGCCGCGCGCAGCGCGGCTTTTTTTTGCCTGTGCGGCGTGCCGCCGGGCCGGGGCGAAGTCGACGGTTCCCTACAATGCGTCCTTGGCTCAGGCGCTAGCCCGGAGGTGACGATGAGGCTGCTGGCATGGCTGGTGAAGATCGGCTTCTTCCTGCTGGTGCTGTGGTTCGCTCTCAAGAACACGACACCCGTCCCTGTGCGCCTCACCTCGACGGTCACCTGGGACCATGTGCCGTTGATCCTCGTGATGCTGGCCTGCGTTGCGGTTGGCGCGTTGCTTGGCGCACTCGCACTGGCGCTGCCGATCTATCGCATGCGGCGTGAAGTCACCAACCTGCGGCAGCAGGCGCCTGTTCCCATGGGTGTCGAACTTGTCGCTGACCGGATGACTTCCGCGGCGCGGCAGTCCGGTGCCGTGGTCGAAGTGACGGGCGAGACCGGGCGGCGCTGAATGGAGTTCGAGCTCTGGTACCTGGTCGCTCTCCCGCTCGTCTTCGCGGCGGGCTGGTTCGGCCGCGGTTTCGAGTCACGAACGCGAGCCACCGATAACGCGGCGCTGCCACGTTCGTATTTTCGTGGCCTGAATCTGCTGCTCAATGACCAGCACGACAAGGCTATCGATGCGTTCATCGAGGTGGTCAAGCTCGATCCGGAAACGATTGAACTGCATCACGCCCTGGGTAACCTGTTCCGTCGACGCGGCGAGTTCGACCGTGCGGTTCGCATTCACACCCACCTGCTGAATCGGGCTGACCTGCCGGCGCGAGAACGGTCGCGGGCGCTCGCCGAACTGGGCCAGGACTACCTGAAGGGCGGCCTGCTCGACCGCGCAGAAGACGCTTTCACTCGCCTGCTCGAGGACCGCGACCACCGGTTCGACGCGCTGCGCGCGCTGCTGCGGATCTTCCAGATGGAACGGGAGTGGATCAAGGCGATCGACTGCGCCCGGCTGCTCGAGCGTGAAGCGGGAGAGAGCCACCAGACCGCGATTGCGCACTACTACTGCGAGGTCGCTGAGGGTGCCGTGGCGGCCGGCCGTCTCGACGATGCCCAGCGCGCAATTGATGATTCCCTGGCGGCAGACCGCAAGTCGGTGCGCGCCATCATCCTGGCCGGCGATCTTGCGGCGCGCCGCGGTGATGCTGACAGTGCGCTCCGGCTCTGGCAGCGAGTCGAGGCGACGTCGCGGGATCACCTGCCGTTGATCGCCTCCAAGGTCACCGCGACGCTGGATCAGCTGCAACGGCGCGGCGAAGCGCTCAACTGGCTTCGACGGGCGCTGCTCGATGCGCCATCGATCGACCTGCTCGATGCGGCCTACGGCCGCACGACCGAGTGGGAAGGGCCTGCGGCCGCCGAGCTGCTGGTGGCCGACGAGCTGAAGCGACATCCGTCGCTGCTCGGTTTTGAGCGCCTTGCGGAAGCCCGGCTCGCGCTGAATCCGGGCGACGAGGAACTGTCGTCGATGAGGGCGCTGCTCAAGGGTCATGCGCGCAAGCTGGCGCGCTACCGTTGCAGCAAGTGCGGCTTCCGCACGCGGGAGTATCACTGGAACTGCCCCGGCTGCAGCGGCTGGGACACCTACCCGCCGAGACGCATCGAGGAACTGGACGGGGCCTGATGGACCGCGATCGCTTATTGCTGCCGACGATCGACCAGACGATCGGCAACACGCCGCTGGTTCGGCTGCAGCGCCTGCCTGGCGATGAAAACGAGCGACGTGGCAACGTGATCCTCGGCAAGCTCGAGGGCAACAACCCCGGTGGCTCGGTCAAGGACCGGCCGGCGTATTCGATGATCCGGCGTGCCGAAGAGCGGGGCGACATCCGGCCCGGCGATCGATTGATCGAAGCCACCAGCGGCAACACCGGGATTGCGCTCGCGATGATCGCTGCGATGAAGGGCTACCGGATGACGCTGATCATGCCGGACAACCTGAGCAGCGAGAGGCGTGCCAGCATGGCCGCGTATGGCGCCGAACTGATCCTCACGCCGGCGAGCAAGGGTGGCATGGAATTCGCACGCGACCTGGCGATGCAGATGCAGGCCGAAGGCCAGGGCCGGGTGCTCGACCAGTTCGCCAATCCTGATAACCCCCGTGCGCATTACGAGACGACGGGTCCGGAGATCCTGCGCGATACCGACGGCCGGATCACGCACTTCGTCAGCGCGATGGGTACTACCGGAACCATCATGGGCGTCGGCCGGTATCTGAAGGAACGCAACGCGGCGATCCAGGTCATCGGTGCGCAGCCGGCCGAGGGCTCGCAGATCCCCGGCATACGCAAGTGGCCGGAGGCGTACCTGCCCCGCATCTACGATCCCCAGGGAGTCGACCGTCTGGAGTATGTGACTCAGGCCGAGGCCGAAGCGATGGCGCGTCGCCTGGCGGCTGAAGAGGGGATCAGTTGCGGGCCGTCCGCCGCGGGCGCGTGCATCATCGCGCTGCGCGTCGCGGCCGAGGTGGAGAACGCAACGATCGTCTTTGTCGTCTGCGACCGCGGTGAGCGCTACCTCAGCACGGGTCTCTTTGGCGTCTGACGCGTCACGCGCGGTGCCGACCAGCGCCCGGTTTCCCAGAAGCGTTCCAGCGCAGTGCGCGGTGCCGCGATATCGAGGCCCTGGATGCGCAGCCAGTCGTCGTCATAGCAGGTGCCGAGGTAGCGCTCGCCGCCATCACAGAGCAGCGTAACGACGGCACCGCGTTGCCGTGCCCGTTTCATCTCCGACAGAAGCGCCGCACAGGCAATCAGCGCAGTACCGGTCGACGGACCGACCTTGCGGCCGAGAACTCCCTCCAGGAACCGCGCCGCGGCAAACGACGCGGCGTCGGGCACGCGGATTGAACGGTCGATGACGTTGCGATTGAAACTGGGTTCGACGCGTGGCCGGCCGATGCCTTCGATGCGGGACGCCGTCGCAATGGTGAGCGACGCATCGCCTTTGGCGCAGTAATCGTGGAAGACGGAGTTCTCCGGGTCGGCCAGGCAGATGCGGGTCGGGTGGCAGCGCAGTCGCACATAGCGTCCGAGCGTTGCACAGGTCCCGCCGGTGCCCGCGCCGACAACGATCCACGACGGCACCGCAAACGGCTCTTCCCTCATCTGCTGGAAGATCGAGTCGGCGATGTTGTTGTTGCCACGCCAGTCGGTCGCACGCTCGGCGTAGGTGAACTGGTCCATGTAGTGCCCGCCCAGCCGCTGTGCCAGCGCGGCAGCCTCGGCGTACATGGCGGAGGGGGAGTTGACCAGATGACAGCGGCCGCCGTGAAACTCGATCACTGCGATCTTTTCCGGTGAGGTCAGGCGCGGCATCACCGCGACGAACGGCACGCCGATCAGTCGTGCGAAGTACGCCTCCGACACGGCAGTCGAACCGGAGGAGGCCTCCACGACCGTTGTGCGCGGGCCGATCAGGCCGTTGCAAAGCCCGTAAAGAAACAGCGAACGCGCCAGCCGATGCTTCAGGCTGCCGGTCGGATGGACTGACTCGTCCTTCAGATACAGCGGCGAGCCGGGTAGACCTGGAATGTCGACGCGCAGGAGATGGGTGTCTGCCGAGCGAGCGAAATCCGCGTCGATGCGGCGGACGGCCTCGTCACACCACGATCTCAACGAGTCGGCGCGCTGCACGGATGCCGGAGTTCAGGCGGCAGCGACGGGAATCTTGCCGATCTTCGCCTGCCACTCCTTCGGGCCGGTCTGGTGCACCGAGGTGCCGTCGGCGCTCACCGCGACAGTGACCGGCATGTCCTTCACGTCGAACTCGTAGATCGCTTCCATGCCGAGATCGCCGAAGCCGACGACTTTCGCACCCTTGATCGCCTTGGCCACGAGGTAGGCAGCACCGCCAACGGCCATCAGGTAGGCGCTCTTGTGCTTGCGAATCGCCTCGATCGCCACCGGTCCGCGCTCGGCCTTGCCGATCATCGCGATCAGGCCGGTCTGCGCCAGCATCATCTCGGTGAACTTGTCCATGCGGGTGGCGGTGGTCGGGCCTGCGGGGCCCATCACTTCGTCCCGCACCGGGTCGACCGGGCCGACGTAGTAGATCACGCGGTTGGTGAAATCTACCGGCAGCTTCTCGCCCCTGGCGAGCATGTCCTGGATGCGCATGTGGGCCGCATCGCGGCCGGTCAGCATCTTGCCGTTCAACAGCAAGGTCTGGCCAGGCTTCCACAACGCGACTTCTTCCTTCGTCAGCGTGTCGAGGTTCACGCGCGTGCTCTTCTGCGCGTCGGGCTGCCAGTTCACCTTCGGCCAGCTGTCAAGCGACGGCGGCTCCAGGTACGCCGGCCCTGAGCCATCGAGCACGAAGTGCGCGTGGCGCGTGGCGGCGCAGTTCGGGATCATCGCCACCGGCTTGCTGGCCGCATGCGTCGGGTACATCCTGACCTTCACGTCGAGGACAGTCGAGAGTCCTCCAAGCCCCTGCGCGCCGATGCCGAGTGCGTTGACTTTCTCGTACAGCTCGACACGCAACTTCTCGACATCGGTCTTCGGGCCGCGCTTCAGCAGGCCGGACATGTCGATGTCCTCCATCAGCGCTTCCTTGGCCATCGTCATCGCCTTCTCGGCGGTGCCGCCGATGCCGATGCCCAGCATGCCGGGTGGGCACCAGCCGGCACCCATTGTCGGCACGGTCTTCATCACCCAGTCGACGATCGAATCGCTGGGATTGAGCATCACGAACTTGCTCTTGTTTTCCGAGCCGCCGCCTTTGGCGGCGACCATCACGTCGACCTTGTCACCCGGGACGATCTGCACGTTGATGACCGCCGGCGTGTTGTCCTTGGTGTTCTTGCGGCCGAATTCCGGCGGATCAACGACCGACGCACGCAGGACGTTGTCGGGGTTCAGGTAACCCTGCCGCACCCCGGCGTTGATGGCGTCCTCGAGCGACCCGGAGAAGCCTTCCCAACGGACGTTCATGCCCACCTTGAGGAACACGTTGACGATGCCGGTGTCCTGGCAGATCGGACGATGCCCTTCGGCGCACATGCGCGAGTTGGTCAGGATCTGCGCGATCGCATCCTTGGCTGCAGGGCTCTGCTCGGCCTCGTACGCGCTCGCGAGGTGGCTGATGTAGTCGGCCGGGTGGTAGTAGCTGATGTACTGCAGTGCGGCCGCGACACTTTCGATCAGATCGGCCTGGCGGATGGTGGTCATGGGTGCCTATTCGTGAGAAGCGCGGCCGTCCCTGGACTTTACTGGCTTGAACATGATGCGGTCGGTTGCCGCGATGGCCATGGCCGAAAGCAGGAAAGTGATGTGAATCGCGGTCTGGGCGATCAGCACCTTGTCCGAGTAGTTAGCCGCGTTGATGAAGGTCTTCAGCAGGTGAATCGAGCTTATCCCGATGATGGCAGTGGCCAGTTTGACCTTGAGCACACTTGCGTTGACATGCGACAGCCACTCGGGCTGGTCGGGGTGCTTTTCGAGGTACATGCGCGAGACGAAGGTCTCGTAGCCGCCGACGATGACCATGATCAGCAGGTTCGAGATCATCACCACGTCGATCAGCGCCAGTACCACCAGCATGATGATGGTCTCGTTCAGACCCGTCGGCAGGGCATCGGACTTGTAACCGATGCTCGTGACGAGCTGCTGCAGCGCCTGTTCGCTGCCGAACGCGGCCTCGACCAGGTGTGCCAGCTCAACCCAGAAATGCCAGACGTAGACGACCTGCGCGACGATGAGCCCAGCGTACAAAGGCAGTTGCAGCCAGCGGCTGGCGAAGATCAGCCGTGGCAGCGGTGGTATCGGTCGGACATTGGCAGCTTCGGCGGGGGGCAGGGCCATGTGGGCTTCAGGAGATTCGAAACACGTCATTCTAATTAGCCGGCGACGCTGACTCCGGCGCATCGACTTGAGTTACGCGCGTGCGCCTCCATATTTGGTACGTTTGCCGGGGTGTTCGGCCCAACCGATTGATTCACAAGGGTTATTCCGAGGGCTTGGCGATGTAGTCGTGGGGACAAACGTGAATGGTGAATTGCGCCGCCGATTAGATAGACTCTCGCGCGGTATTTGACTGTCCAACCTTTCTGGAGAACCTATGAAACGTATCGCTCTGTTCGTTCTGACGAACCTTGCGATCATGATCGTCCTGATGTTGTTCCTGACCGTCATTTCGGCGGTCTTCGGGATCAACTTCAACCTCGGCGGTCGCACGCTGGACATCGGTGCGCTGGCGATCTTCTCGCTCGTCGTCGGCTTCACCGGCGCTTTCATTTCCCTGCTGATGTCCAAGTCGATGGCCAAGTGGAGCACCGGCGCCCAGGTGATTCGCCAGCCCTCGAACGCGATGGAATCCTGGCTGGTCGACACGGTGCGCCGCCATGCAGAGAAGGCTGGCATTGGCATGCCCGAGGTTGCGGTTTACGACGGGGACCCGAACGCTTTCGCGACGGGTGCCTTCAAGAACTCCGCGCTGGTGGCGGTCTCGACCGGCCTGCTGCAGTCGATGAGCAAGGAAGAGGTCGAGGCGGTGCTCGCGCACGAGATCTCGCACGTCTCGAACGGCGACATGGTGACGATGACGCTGCTGCAGGGCGTAATGAACACCTTTGTGGTGTTCCTTTCGCGGGTGGTCGGCTACTTCGTCGACCGTGTACTGCTGCGCAACGAGAGCGATGCGCCGGGGATCGGCTACTTCGTGACGACGATCGTGCTCGATATCGCGCTCGGCTTCCTGGCCGCGATCATCGTCGCCTGGTTCTCCCGCCGTCGCGAGTTCCGCGCTGACGCGGGCGCCACCGCCCTGATGGGGTCGAACCGCCCGATGATCAATGCGCTGGCACGCCTTGGCGGTCTGCAGCCGGGCCAGCTGCCGAAACAGGTGCAGACGATGGGCATCTCGGGCGCGGGCGGCATGATGGCGCTGTTCTCGAGCCATCCGCCGATCGAGCAGCGCATCGCGGCGCTGCAGGCGGCACGCTGATCCTGCACGCCTGAAATCGAACGGCCGGGTCCTCCCGGCCGTTTTTTTTGCATTTGGCCCGGCCGCGGCGTGGATTTGCGTGACAATTGCCGCCGTTCTTTCGGGAGGGGCGGGTGGAAACAGCCAAGGTCGGACACCACGTTTCGCTGGGCCGATGGGAGCCTTTCATCGAGGCGCTGGTCGTTGCCAACCTGGTTGCGTTGGCGTTCGAGACCCTGCCTACACTGTCGCAGTTCTGGCGTGAGGCGTTGTGGGCGTTTGAGGTGTTCTGCGCCGCGGTCTACACAATCGAATACGGGATCCGTCTGTTCCTGGCCCGACCGCGCTGGAAGTACGCCACCTCGTTCTACGGAATCATCGACCTGCTGGCGATCCTGCCGTTCTACCTGATGGCGGCGTTCAACCTGCAGGCGGTGCGGGCGTTCCGGCTCCTGCGGCTGCTGCGGCTGTTCAAGCTGGTTCGCTACACACACGCGATTGAGCGCTTCCGTCGTGCATTCCTCATTGTGCGCGATGACCTTGTGCTGTTCGGCGTCGTTGCCTTGATCGTGCTGTATTTGTCCGGCATCGGCATCTACCACTTCGAGCACGATGCTCAGCCAGACAAGTTCACATCGGTGTTCGACAGCCTGTGGTGGGCGGTCGCGACGCTGACCACGGTCGGGTATGGCGACATCTATCCGATCACGCCCGGGGGGCGGATGTTTACCTTCATCGTCCTCGTGCTCGGGCTCGGCTCTATCGCGGTGCCGTCGGGGCTTTTCGCATCGGCACTCTCACGCATACGGGCAGAGGACGCGGCGCAACGCGAAGCCGCGACCGAGAAGGCGGTCGAGCGCCACTGGTCAGATTGAATCTTGACTACTGCTCGATGGCGCGACGGTTCGACTCCATGGCGGTGAGCACGACCAGTGCTGCCGCCGTGATTGCGAGGGCAACCGCCGCCGCCTCCCAGAATCCGAGGGCGCCGCGCGGAGCGCCGAAGGGGGTCGTGTTGAACGCCAGCCAGGCGCCGCCGCCCAGCCCCAGTCCCCACAGCGTCACGCCGTAGATCACCATCGGCCAGAACGTCTGGCGATAGCCGCGCAGCACGAAGCTGCCCATGCCCTGTGCCGCGTCGAAGACGTGAAACAGCACGGCGACACCGAGCAGCGAGAGCGCCATCGCTTCCACGCCTGGGTCAACGGTGTACAGGCGCACGATCGGCTCACGCAGCACCCAGAGCAGCGCAGCCGCAACGACCGCAATCGACATCGCCAGTTGGAAGCCCCGGAGGGTGGCGCTGCGGGCCACGCGTGGCGCGCCGCTGCCGAGTGACTGGGCCACGAGCACGCTGGTCGCTATGCCAAGCGAAAGTGGCACCATGAAAAGCAACGCGACAAGGTTCGCGACGATCTGGTGGCCGGCGACTGGCACGGCGCCGAGGCGAGCGATCAGTACCGCCATGAGCGTGAAGCTCGTCACCTCGAACAACGTGGACAAGCCGATCGGGATGCCGAGCTTGAGTAACTCGCGTTGGCTTGCCCACCTCGGTCCATGGGCTGCGCTGCTGCGGAAGCGATCGTAGAAGGCGTCGAAGCGCCAGATCGCCAAGCTCATCCCAAGCGCAAGCCAGGCAAGGAGCGCGGTGGACACACCCGCACCGGCGCCGCCCATCGGCTCGATGGGTCCCCAGCCGTACATGAACACCGCATTGAGCGGCACCTTGAGCGAGAGGACGGTGAGATTGATGACCATGGTTACCTTGGGACGCGATACCGCGGCGTTCAGCGAAACGAACACACGTGTCGCGAGTGCTGCCGGCAGGCCGAAGGCCACGGCCTGCAGGTAAGCCGACACGATGCCGGCGACGCGGCCATCCACGGCAGCCACCCGCGTCCAGAAACCGGTCGCGAGCAGGCACGGCAGTGCCACCAACAGCAGGAAGCCTGACAGCCAGAGCGCCTGCTGCAGATCGTCTCCGATCGCCCGCCAGCGGTGTGCTCCGTAGTGGTGGCCCGCGATCGGTGAAAGCGCCTGCAACACCGCCATGAAGCCGATATAGACGGTGATGTAGATGCTCGAGGCGACAGCGATACCCGCCATGTCGTCAGCGGAAAGGCGTCCCGCCATGACCGCATCGATGGTTCCGTT
The DNA here is from genome assembly GCA_963791235.1 of uncultured beta proteobacterium. Lineage (GTDB taxonomy): Bacteria > Pseudomonadota > Gammaproteobacteria > Burkholderiales > Burkholderiaceae_F > JALORV01. Next base: position 1,438,238 of record CAWBRW010000029.1, read on the forward strand.
GCCCACGACCGCCAGGTTCGCGAGCAGCAACGGCCAGGCGAGCCTGAGGATCGCCGACGTCGAAGCGTCCGGCGGCGTTGGCCGGGATTCGGGGACCATCGGACGCTACCGCCGCAGAGTGCGCTTCAGTTCGCTCGGACCCAGACGCGAAATACCTCGTCGAAGCGCGCGCGGCGCGTGACTTCGTAGGCCAGCGTCCATCTGCCCACCGGTGGCGCGTCGTCACTAAAGCTGCGCCGACTATCGCGCTGGATCGCGACGCGGCAGAGGCCGGCATCGGCCGGGCGCTCGAACTTGATGTGTCCGTGGTAGGCGAGCATTGCGCGCACGCCGAGGGGCAAGCTCACCGCCTCTACGCACGTTGCACCGCCGGTGCGCTGCACCTGCTGTCCAAGCACCGTTGCGATTGACGCGTAAGAACGCGCGTAATCGACCGCTGGCGCGTAGAGCGCGACGGCGGCCGGGCCGATCAGCGCGAGTCCGCCAGCGGCCATGAACGGACCGGTCCAGATCATCGGGGGGCGTTCGCGTATGCGCCACATGGCCATGGCGATCCAGGCCACCGTGGCGCTAGCAGCGACCGCGACGGGCCAGAAAACAACCTCTGGTTCGAAGTCGGGAGTGAGGCGCGCCATCGAGGCGGCCATTTTTGGCGGAATCCCGCTGTTCCATGCCACGAAGTACAGCCACAGGGCCGCAAACGCCAGCGTGAACAGTGCCAGGGAGAACCAGTCGATGGCGTCTTCGGCCGTGCGCTTCAGCGACGAGACGCCGAAGGTGGCCAGAATGACCAGGGGCGGAATCGTGAGCAGAAACTCCCGCTCGCTCGCGTCCGCAGCAAGCAGCGTTGCGACCAGGCCAGCGGCGGCGAACAAGAGCGGCAATGCAATATGGGGTCGCCGCAGAAAGTGCCGCCATGAGTAGATCGTCCAGAGCGCGAACGGCCACAACGGCCATGCGTACCAACCGACATTGCGCAACAACCAGAGAAGGTTTTCGATGCCAGGGGCGCCGACGGCCGTACGATTCCAGTGCCACCATGCAGTGAAGTACGAATCGGCCGCCTGCGGGTGCGCCATCCAGGCGCCCAGGGGCCAGAGTGCGAAGATGGCGACGGCCAGCGCGACCAGAATCATTGCCCGTTCGGCGCGGCGAGTGCCGAAGGACAACGCAAACGACACGCTGGCCAGTCCCAGGACTGCGACAGGAAGCAGGCCCCGCGTCAACGCGACGGCTCCCAGGGCCGCTCCGGCAACCGCGGTACCGGTCCACGGGTTGTCCAGCGAGTACGCAAGCCCGAACAACGTGACGCATGTCAGTGCGAGCAAGGCGGACTCGGCGCCGGTTTCATGCAGGCGCGCGATCACTCCGAAGGTGGCGATCAGCAACAGGACCGACACGTCGGCCAGCATGCGGCCGTAATTCCTGGGAGAGGCTTCACCGCCAAACGCCAAGGCAACCGGCTGGGCCTCGTCGCGTCGCGCGAGCCGGTAGGTGGAATACCAGAGGGCCCACGTGCCGAGGGCAAACCAGAGGACGGAAACCAGGCGGGCGGCATCGATGGCGCCGAGCCACGTTCCGAGTGCTCTGACAAGGAGCGCGCCGATCCAGAAAGGCAGCGGACCTTCCTCCGGCAACGGTTCTCCTGCGACGGAAGGTAGCCACCAATCTAGGCTGGAGCCCGTGGCCATACTCCACGCAACGCCAAAGGCGCTGGCGTCCTCCGTACTCCAGGGCTGGCGGCCGAAGAGCCCCGGAACGATGTACAGCGCGAGCAGCCCGAAGAGCGCCCAGCGCGGGAATGCAGCCGCAGCTGCTTCCGTGACACGCGAAGGGGAGGGGCGGTGTTCGAAGCTCATAGGCTGCGGGACCGTGGTGCCTGCTGACAGCAACAAAAAGGGCAGCCTGGGCTGCCCTTTGTTGTTGTGCCGCCGGCAGCCCTGTTACCTGCGGCGTGCCTTGGCAGCGCTGGCCTGCGCGACGGCGGCGGCGGCGGCGGCATTGACCGCCTCGCTCTTCGCGGCGAACTTCTGGCGGAACTTCTCGACGCGGCCCGTTTCGACGATGCGCGTCTGGGCGCCGGTGTAGAACGGGTGCGACTCCGAAGACGTATCCAGTTTGAAGAGCGGGTAGGTCTTGCCTTCGAAATCGATCGTCTCGCGTGTCTGCAGCGTGGAACGCGTGATGAACTTGAAGTCGTTCTGCATGTCCTGGAACACGACTTCGCGGTATTCGGGGTGGATGCCTTGCTTCATTTTCTGCCTCGTTTTGGGCCGCCCGATCGAGGGGTGACTAAGTGCTTCTCACCCTTGGTCTGCCTCGACCACGGTCCAGTTTTTCGGAAACCGCGCATTATCCGGGAAATCAGCGCCTCGGGCAACCTGACTAGCGCTTGCAAGCCCTTGTAATCAAAAAGATCGTGTGGCTTTGCCGCCGATCTTTTTCCGCCTAATCGCGCGAAAGTAGGTTTGCACTTTCGCGCGCAGCGCTACCCACCCCGCCGCATCATGTCGAAGAACTCGGCGTTGTTCTTGGTGGCCTTCATCTTGTCGAGCAGGAACTCCATCGCCTCGATCTCGTCCATGCCGTACAAGAGCTTCCGCAGGATCCAGACCTTCTGCAGGATCTCGGGCTTCAGCAGCAATTCTTCCTTGCGCGTTCCGGACCGGTTGACGTTGAGCGCCGGGTAGACGCGCTTCTCGGCGAGCCGGCGCTCCATGTGGATTTCCATGTTGCCGGTGCCCTTGAACTCTTCGTAGATCACGTCGTCCATGCGCGAGCCGGTATCGATCAGTGCTGTCGCGATGATCGTGAGCGAGCCGCCTTCCTCGATATTGCGCGCCGCGCCAAAGAATCGCTTCGGCCGCTGCAGTGCGTTCGCGTCGACACCGCCGGTCAGCACCTTGCCGGAGGCCGGCACGACCGTGTTGTAGGCACGCGCCAGGCGCGTGATCGAGTCGAGCAGGATGACCACATCCTTCTTGCTCTCGGCCAGCCGCTTGGCCTTCTCGATGACCATTTCGGCGACCTGGACGTGGCGTGTGGCCGGCTCGTCGAATGTCGACGCGACTACTTCGCCACGCACTGAGCGCTGCATCTCGGTCACTTCCTCCGGACGCTCGTCGATCAGCAGCACGATCAGGACAACGTCCGGATGATTGGCCGCAATGGCGTGGGCGATGTGCTGCATCAGCACGGTCTTGCCACTCTTCGGACTCGAAACCAGCAGGCCGCGCTGGCCTTTGCCGATTGGCGCGATGATGTCGATCAGGCGGCCGGTGATGTTCTCGTCGCCCTTCATGTCGCGCTCGAGGGTCAGCGGCTGGTTCGGGAACAGTGGTGTCAGGTTCTCGAACAGGATGCGATGCTTCGTAGCCTCGGGAGCGACGCCGTTGACCTTGTCAACCTTGACCAGTGCAAAGTACCGCTCTCCGTCCTTCGGCGTGCGCACCTCACCCTCGATCGAGTCTCCGGTATGCAGGTTGAAACGCCGGATCTGCGATGGCGAAATGTAGATGTCGTCCGTGCTGGCGAGGTACGACGTCTCGGGCGAACGCAGGAAGCCGAAGCCGTCGGGCAGGACTTCGAGCGTGCCATCGCCGAAGATCTGCTCGCCGCCCTTGGCGCGCTTCTTCAGGATCGCAAACATCAACTCCTGCTTGCGTAGCCGGTTGGCGTTGTCGATCTCGAGGCCGATGGCCATTTCGAGCAATTGGGAGACGTGCAGGGCTTTGAGTTCGGAAAGGTGCATGGAGACAACCGGAGGAGTTGTGGGACGCCCTTTGACTGTTCGGGGCGCCCGCGGGGCAGGCGGGACGGCGATCGCCGTCCCGGGTGACGATCAGATGTTGCTGTCGATGAATGCCGTGAGTTGCGACTTGGAAAGTGCGCCGACCTTGGTGCCGACAACGGCCCCGTTTTTGAACAGCATCAGCGTCGGAATGCCGCGAATGCCGTACTTGGCCGGCGTCGACTGGTTCTCATCGACGTTGAGCTTGGCGACCGCAATCTTGCCGCCGTACTCCTTGGAGACTTCATCCAGGATCGGCGCGATCATGCGGCACGGGCCGCACCATTCGGCCCAGTAGTCCACCAGAACCGGCGTGTCGGATTTGAGGACGTCCTGCTCGAAGCTGGAGTCGCTGACGTACTTGATGTCACTCATTTGAGTCCTTTTGGCGCCAGACATAGCGCGCAAACACAAGGATGGAAAAGTGGGGATGGTGGCGCCGGTGCACAACCCCTATCGGCGGAGTGGCAGGCTCGATGCGGAAGCAATGGTAACACCGTGGGCGGGTTTTGCACGCGTTTTCGTTCTGCGGGGCTGAGTTCATACAATCGGTCGATGACGCTCGAACGCCTGCGACTTCCAGCCGACGCCCGCTTCTGGCCGGCCGCCGGACGGGCCGTATGTGACTTCGCGGCCCGGTGCGGGGCACCAGAGCGACGGTTAGAGAGCATCCACTGGCTGGTGCCCGGCGGCTCACACGCGGTGCTCGCGCGCGCGGCCCTGCGCAACGCGTTGGGAGGCGCGGCCTTCGCTCCTCCGCGCATTGCACCTCTGGGCGCCTGGCTCGGACGGGGAATGATTGCAGGCACGGCGGCCCGCGCGGAACTCTACGCAGCGCTGCGTGGCAATGCCTGGGTGCGTGAGGCGTTTGGCGATCAGCCCGCCACGCTGTGGTCACTCGCACGCGACGTGGCCCAGCTTAGTGATGAACTAACGTGGGCCGCGGTAGACAGCCCGGACGCGTTCGAAGGGCGCCTAGCGGCGAGCCTGGCGCGGCATTTCCATCGCCGAGCAGCACGAGCCTTGAGGCCACAGGCGCAACTGGTGCTGCAACTGTGGCGGGCGCGTCGCAGCGCCGGCGACGGTGCTTCCGGCGCCTGGCGCGAGCTCGCGGCACGCGCTTCGCAGGCCACGGCCCCGCTGGTCTATCTGTCGCCCGTTGCCGTGACCGATGCAGCGGGCGACGGAATCGCTCCGTGGGAGCGTTGCTTTGTCGAGCGATGGGCAGAGTGCGCGCCCGTACTGTTGCTGGTGCCAGACCTTGCGACTGCTCTGAGTGGCCGGCCGCTGCTGGTCGCGGCGTGGCCGGAGATCGCTGGGACCGAAGTCTCCGTACCCATCGCAGAGCGGGCCGACGCGGTGCGTGGCGAGGATGGCGCAAGGCGCCCTCCGCTCACTATCGTTGACGCGGATTCGCTTGAGGACGAGGCCACCTCGGTGGCGCGGCAGGTGCTGGCGTGGAGGCGCGAGGGCGTCGAGTCGATTGCGCTCGTGGCTCTCGATCGACTGACCGCGCGTCGGGTCCGCGCGCTGCTCGAGCGCGCTCAGATCAGCGTGCGTGACGAAACCGGCTGGCGACTCTCGACGACCAGCGCGGCTGCCGCTGTCATGCGCTGGTACGACCTCGTTGCCGACGATCTGTACTGGCGCGATCTGCTGGACTGGCTGAAATCGAGCTTCACGCTGTCCGATCGACCGGACAAGGCGCAGGAGATCCTGGCATTCGAGCATGCAATCCGCACTCGTGGCGTGCTTCAGGGGGCGCGCGCGCTACGGCTGGCACTGTCGGAAGAACTTCACCACGGCGGATCATCGGCGCCCGCGGGAGGTGCGCTCAAGGTGCTGGCGCTGCTGGAGGGACAGGTCCGGGCAATACGCAGCGCCGGGCCGACGTTTGCAGCACACGCGCGAGCATTGCAAACGTCCTTGGATTCACTGGGCATGCGCACCGCGCTGGCGGCCGATCCGGTGGGCCGGGATGTGCTGCGCGAAATCGATGCGCTCGCCGCGGAGCTCGAATCTGCTGGCGGTCGGGCAAGCGTCGAGGAGTTCCGTGCTCTGCTCGCGGCGCGGTTCGAGGAAGCGGCCTATGTTGACCGCGAGGTCGACTCGCCGGTCACCATGGTGTCGTTGTCCGCTACCGGGCTGCGTACCTTCGACGCAGTTGTCCTGATCGGAGCGGATGAAGACCATCTGCCTACGGCCCCCGGCGAATTGCTGTTCTTCTCCAACGACGTGCGTGCGGAACTGGGGCTCACCACCGCCGACGCCGCGCTGCGGGAGCAGGCGGCGCAGTTGGCGGCGTTGCTGGCCACCACGCCGCACGTCGTGGCCACGTGGCGTTGCCGGCGTGGCGATGAACCGAACTCACTCTCGCCACTGCTCGAGCGGCTGCGCTTCGTCGCCGCTCGGGCAACCGGTGCTGGCCTCGCACGTCGCATCGAGCCAGAGGTTTTCGAGATCGAGTCGATCGCGCTCGAGTGCCCCGCCCCGAGCGCCGCGTCGCTGCTGCCGGCGCGACTGTCGGCTAGTCACGCGCAGAGCCTGGTGGATTGCCCGTATCAGTTTTACGCGCGGCGGCTGCTCCGGCTGGATCCCATGGAGGATGTGCTCGAGGCCCCGGGCAAGCGCGAGTTCGGTGAGGCGCTGCACGAGGTGCTGCGGCGATTCCACGCGGAGTGGGGCGCGGCTGACCTCGGGGCCGTGGAACCGGATCGACTGCGGCTCAGCCTGGCGCGGCATGCGGGCGAAGTTTTCACGCGAGAGAAAGCGCGCATGCCGGGACTGCTCGCATTCGAGCGCCGCTTCCTTGGCCTCGTCGATGATTACGTCTCGTGGGCGCAGCAGCACAGCGTCGCGGGCTGGCGCTGGGCGGCGGCCGAGCTGGCAATCGCGCGCTCGCTGCTTCTCGACGACGGCCGCGAAGTGGAACTGACAGGCCGTCTCGACCGCGTTGACCGCAAGTCCGACGGCGCGTTGCTGGTACTCGACTACAAGGCGCGCGTCGCTGACGAACTCCGGCGCAAATTGAAGGTGGCGGGTGAGGACGTCCAGCTGCCGTTCTACGGACTGCTGTTGCGGGAGTCGCAGCCTGCATCGGGCGGGGTCGGTGCCGCGTATGTCGCATTTGACCGCGGTCGGGACAACGTGAGCGGAGTGCAGGTGATTGCGCCTCCGCAACCATTCGAAGGGCTGGTGGACGAAGTGGGGACACGGTTACGCACCGATCTGCAGCGCATCGCCGACGGCGCGCCGCTGCCGGCGCTAGGTCGACCAGCGACCTGCGAATACTGCGATATGCGCGGGCTGTGCCGGCGCGATTACTGGGAGCATGACGCGGGGACTCAGGATGAGTGACTACCTCGCTGACGAAAGACCCATTAGCGCGGATGAGTTCACCCGCCAGGCCTGCGATCCGCAAGCGAGCGTCGTCGTCGAGGCGTGCGCGGGCAGCGGCAAGACGTGGCTCTTGGTGGCCAGGATCATCAGGGCGCTGCTGGCCGGTTATGAGCCCGGGGAGATCCTCGCCATCACGTTTACGCGGCGCGCTGCGCAGGAAATGCGCGCACGTCTGCTGAGCGCCCTGCAGGAACTTGCTCGGGGAGATGACGATGCAATCCAGGCACTTCTGCTGGCACGTGGACTGGATGCTGTCGCGGCGCGATCCGCCGTGGCGCCCGCCCGCAGGCTTTATGAACGCGTCGTCACCGCGCGCGTGCCGGTCACTGTCGAGACCTTCCACGGGTGGTTCTGGCGGCTGATCGCACGCGCGCCGCTCGGGGCGGGAGTGCCGTTTGGCCCGACGCTGCTCGAGAACTCCGAACGCGTGCGCGCGGACGCGTGGCTGCACTTCACCGCGATGCTGGTGCGTGACGAATATGTTGAAGCTCGCGCAGCGTGGGAGTGGCTGGTCGATGAGCTGGGCGACTCTTCGGCGCGCAAGTTGCTGCTGCAGTTCCTCCACAAGCGTGCCGAATGGTGGAGCTATGCGGCGGGCGATGAGGAAGCGGCGTTCACGCGTGCCCTCGAACCGCTGCGCGTCGTGGGTGATGAGGACCCGATGGTCCGGGTGCGGACGCCTGAAGTCGTCACGGCAATGCAGGAACTGCTGGATCTCTGGGGGACCATCGCTCCGCCGGGCGTCCGGATTCAGGAGGCGATTGACCGTGCGCGACGCTGGCTGCAATCGACCGAGGTTCGGCCCGGGCGCGACTTCCTGGCGGCCTGCCACGTCGTGCTGACCAGGGACCTCACTCCGCGCGACCTGCTGTTGCCGGCCAAGCTTGCCCGCAAACTCGGCGAAGCGGATGCCGAGCGCTATGCCGCAGCGCATGCCTGCGTCACTGGACGACTGCTCGATCTTATCGAGCAGTGCCGCACCTGGCGCGCGCTCAGACTCAACGACGCGGGCCTGACGTGCGGCCGCCTGCTGGTCGCCGCCTACCAGCGGCTCAAGGCGCAGCAACAGGCGCTCGACTTCACCGACCTCGAGTGGCATGCGCACCGCCTGCTCGCCGACCCCGACAACGCGGCCTATATGCAGGTCCGGCTCGACGCACGCTATCGCCAGGTTCTGCTCGACGAGTTCCAGGACACCAATCCACTCCAATGGCAGGTGCTGCAGTCCTGGCTGGAAGCGTATGGCCTGCTCGATGCTGGAGAAGCGGCCGCAGGTGAGGATCGGCCGCGCGTGTTCATCGTCGGCGATCCCAAGCAGTCGATCTATCGCTTCCGGCGCGCCGAGCCACGCGTGTTCGACGCGGCGATGGAGTTGCTGCGCCGGGACTTCGCGGCGACGCACCTGCGCACCAACGTCACCCGGCGCAATGCCCGCACGATTGTCGAGGTGCTCAACCGGACGATGCCGGGAGGCAATCCTCTGTTCCAGACACAAGGCACGCATTCGCGCCGCGATGGCGCCTTCGTGCTGTTGCCACTCGCGGAGCCCGAGCCCAAGGCGGAGGTGGCCGAGGCGCACGCCCTGCGCGACGTGCTGTCGGTCGCCCGCAGCGAGCCCGATCACGACGCGCGCTATCGCGAGGGCAGGGTACTGGCCAATGAGATTGCGCACTGGGTCGGGCGCACGCGAGTTGCGCTCGACGATGGCACCGAGCGTGCGGCGCGCTGGTCGGACGTCCTTGTTCTCGTCCGTCGCCGCACGCATCTGGAGGCCTATGAGCGGGCACTGCGGGATGCCGGGTTGCCTTTTGTCAGCGACCGGCGCGGGGGGTTGCTGACGACGCTCGAGGCCGAAGACCTCATCGCATTGCTTGGCTTCCTGACTTCTCCGTACGCGAATCTTCACCTCGCGCATGCGCTGCGCAGCCCGGTGTTCGGCTGCAGTGACGAGGACCTGATCGTTCTGGCCGCCGCGCCCGGCGCGAGCTGGTGGGAACGCCTGCAGGGTCTTGGCAGCGATGCATCAGCTGCGTTGCTGCGCGCGCGCCAGTTGCTGCAATGGTGGCTGGATCTCGCCGGCGTGGTGCCGGTGCATGACCTGCTCGACCGCATCTATCACGAAGGCGACGTGAGGCGCCGCTACGCAGCAGTTGCACCCGCTGCACTGCATCCGCAGATCCAGGCCAATCTCGATGCCTTCATTGAACTCGCACTGGCGATCGACGCCGGACGCTATCCGAGCCTGCCGCGCTTCATCGACGAACTGGCGAGCCTCAAGCGCCACGGCACCGACGAAGCACCCGACGAGGGGGCGGCCGACGCGGGCGACGCGCTGCGAGTGATGACGATCCATGGCGCGAAGGGGCTGGAAGCCGAGATTGTCGTCCTGGCGGATGCGCACGCGCGCGTCGCCCCGGAGGGCGAGAGCGTCCTGGTCGTCTGGCCGCCGCAGTCCGCGACGCCGGAGCACTTCTCGCTCGTCGCGCGAGGCGACGCTGCCGCCCCGGACCCGGGACGCGCCGCCTGGTTCAGCGACGACGCGGCGCAGTGCATGCAGGAGGACTGGAACCTGCTGTATGTGGCGGCCACACGCGCCCGCCAAGTGCTGCTCGTTTCGGGGACTGCGCCGGCACGCGGAACCCTCGACGACACCTGGTACGCGCGGCTGCAGGCGGCCGAGTCGCTGTCGATGGGTGCGGCACCGGCGCAGCGCATCGTGCCGGCGGCGAGCGAGCGCTGGGTGCGCGACTTCCTCCCCGAGCCGCTGCCCACCGGTCAACGGGTAGCCGCCGAGCCCGACAGCGATGCCATGCGTCTCGGCCGTGCGTGGCACGCGTTTCTCGAGCACGGCGATGCCGCGTCGGTGGAATCCGTGGCCCGCGCCCATGCGCTGACGCCCGCCCAGGCCGACAGCGCCGTGGCGGCCGCGCGGCGCATCCGGCATTTATGGCCGCAGTACTTCGGTACCACGGCGACGGCAGAGGTTGAGTTTGTTGCGGCCAACGGCGACGTCGTGCGGGTCGACCGTCTCGTCGAGCATGAAGACGCCCTGTGGATCATCGACTTCAAGTGGCGTGTGACCGCAGCCGAGCAGGCGCCCTATGAGGCCCAGCTGCGGCGCTACGCAGAGATCCTGCAGACGATACGCAACGACAAGCCCGTGAGGATGGGAATAATCACGGCCGCGGCGGTGTTCGCCGAAGTTGCGGCCTGAACGGACGGCGCACCTGCGTAAGCGCGCCATTGACGGGTTTCAACGGCGTCGGAAACATTGTCCCCCGGGCTCGGGTCAGCGATGGAGCCCATGGACGGTGACAGCAGTAGACGAAACGACATCAACCCTCGGAGACACTGATGAACCACATGGTAGGGACTGGTCTGGCAGTAGCTGGTCTGATGGCGCTTGTCGGCTGCGTGAGTGCGCCGCCGGGACCGAAGGACATGACTTTCTTCGTGACCAGCGTGGGGTTGGGCAAGGGCGGTAATCTCGGTGGCCTTGCCGGTGCCGATGCCCACTGCCAGGCGCTCGCAAAGGCGGCCGGTGCGGGCGACCGCGAGTGGCGCGCCTATCTGAGCACGCAGTCGCCGATGTGGAACCAGCCGGGTGCGGTGGATGCGCGTGATCGCATTGGCCGGGGCCCGTGGCAGAACGCCAAGGGCGTTGTCATCGCGCGCAATGTCGATGAACTTCATTCGGCCGCCAACAACCTGACCAAGGAGACCGCCCTTGACGAGAAGGGCAGTCTGGTCAACGGACGTACCGACAAGCCCAACAAGCACGACATGCTGACGGGCTCGCGTCCGGACGGCACGGCATTTCCCGGTGCGCCGAATCCCGACATGACTTGCGGCAACTGGACCAAGGGTGGCAAAGAAGGATCGGCGATGACCGGGCACCACGATCGCGCGAGCGCGATTCCGGCGTCATGGGCCACGTCGTGGAACTCCTCGCATCCCACCGTAGGTTGCGATCCAGACAGTCTGCGCGCCACCGGAGGCGACGGACTGTTCCTTTGTTTCGCAGCCAAGTGACCTGACATGAAGGTGCCGGCCCACGCTGAGTGAGCCGGCACCGCTGTTACCATTCGCTTCGGCGGGCCCCCTCGCATGGAGGTGCCGTGAACCTGGTCAGGTCGGGAACGAAGCAGCCACAGCGGATTCCCTTCAGTGCCGAGGACAAGGCTCGCCTCTCCGCCTTTTAGGGCGGGAGGCGAGCAGGCTCGCTCACTGAAGACACAAGAGGGGGCAGAGCCCCCTCCTGGACCTCCCCCAGGACTCCCTCAAACCAAGGTCGTCGGCATGTCAATACGCATCGCGGCGGCGCGGCCGGAAGATTGTGGCGTTCTCTTCGACCTGATCCGGGCGCTGGCTGAGTACGAGAAGCTCACGCACCTCGTGGTGGGCACGTCCGACGATCTGCGGCGCGAATTGTTCGGGGAGCGGCCGGTCATCGAGGCCGTAGTGGCGTGGGAAGGCGACCGGGCGCTCGGCTTTGCGCTGTTCTTCCAGAATTTCTCGACGTTCCTGACGCGCCGCGGCCTGTACCTCGAAGATCTCTTCGTCGTGCCGGAGGCACGCGGCCGCGGGATCGGCAAGGCATTGATCCGGCTCGGGGCGCGGATGGCGGTCGAACGGGGCTGCGGCCGCTACGAGTGGTCGGTGCTCGACTGGAACACGCCAGCGATCGAGTTCTACGAATCCATCGGTGCCATCGTGATGCCGGACTGGCGCATCTGCCGCATTACCGGCGAAGCGCTCGATCGTCTCGCGGCGCCTGCGGCAGCCTCGTAGAATCCCGCGCATGTCGTATCAGGTCCTGGCTCGCAAATGGCGGCCGCGCGATTTCTCGACGCTGGTCGGTCAGGACCACGTGGTGCGCGCGCTGACGCATGCCCTTAGTGCAAACCGCCTGCATCACGCCTACCTGTTCACGGGTACGCGCGGGGTGGGCAAGACCACGCTGTCACGCATCCTGGCCAAGGCGCTCAACTGCGTCGGGCCGGACGGCAGCGGCGGCATCACGGCAACTCCGTGCGGTGTCTGCGACGCCTGCACGGCGATCGATGCCGGCCGGTTCGTCGATTACATCGAGATGGACGCGGCCAGCAATCGTGGCGTCGACGAGATGGTGCAACTGCTCGAGCGTGCGATGTACGCGCCGAGTGCCGCGCGTTTCAAGGTCTACATGATCGATGAGGTCCACCAGCTGTCGACGCATGCGTTCAACGCGATGCTGAAGACGCTCGAGGAGCCGCCGGACTACGTCAAGTTCATCCTCGCGACCACAGACCCGCAAAAGGTCCCGGTTACCGTGCTGTCGCGCTGCCTGCAGTTCAACCTGAAGCAGATGACTCCGACCGGCATTGCCGATCGCATGCGCGAGATCCTGTTGCATGAGGGCATCGCGGCGGAGGACGCAGCGTTGCGCCTGCTGGCGCATGCAGCGCGCGGCAGCATGCGCGATGGGTTGTCGCTGCTCGACCAGGCGATTGCGTACGCGGGGGGCACCGTATCGCTCGATGCCGTGCGCGGCATGCTGGGTGCCATCGACGAAGGCACGCTGATTCGCGTGCTCGACGCGGTGGTGGCGCGCGATGCCAGGTCGGCGCTTGCGCTGGCCGACGAGATGAACGGACAGAGCCTTTCGTTCGCGCAGGCGCTGCGTGATCTGGCGAGCCTGCTGCATCGGATTGCGATGGCGCAGCAGACCGAGGCGGCGCTCTCCGAGGACGTCGATGCGGGCGAGGTGCTGCGGCTCGCCCGCGCGCTCGCTCCCGACGAAGTGCAGCTTTACTACCAGATCGCCCTGCACGGGCGCAATGACCTGCACCTTGCGCCCGACGAGTACGCCGGCTTCACGATGACCTTGCTGCGCATGCTCGCCTTTGCGCCGGGCGCGGAGGCGGCCGCGCCTCCGCCACCGCGGCCCGCGGCGCAGTCAGCCGCGAGCGCGGCGCGAACGACGATCCTCCCAGCGCCGCGTAGCCCGGCAGCGCGTGCCACTGTGCCGCAGCCGCCCGCGCCGTCCGTCCCGCGCGCAGAGGCGACCGCGCCGGTCGACTTCGACGGTGACTGGCCGGCGCTGGTGGCACGACTGAGGGTCGTCGGCCTGGTGAAGGAACTGGCGCAGCGAAGCGAACTCGTCGCTGCCCAGGGCGACCATTTCCGCCTGAGGGCGCCACTGAAGACGCTGATCGAGGCGGGAACGGTCGACAAGCTGAAGGCAGCGCTCGAAGCGGCACTCGGCCGCACCGTGCGGGTCACCGCGGAGGTGGGCAGCACCACCGGCCCGACGGCTGCCGGACTCGCCGAGAAGGCGAGCGCGGAACGTCAGCGCCAGGCCGAGGAAGCGATTTACGGTGATCCCTTCGTGCGAGAATTGATCGACAACTTCGGCGCATCGGTCGATCCTGCATCGATCAAGCCGCGCGATGCCAACGACACGGGAACGAAGAAATGATGAAGGGCCAGCTTGCCGGCTTGATGCAACAGGCGCAGAAGATGCAGGAAGGCGTGAAGCGCCTGCAGGAAGAACTGGCCAATACCGAGGTCGAGGGCCAGTCGGGCGCCGGCATGGTCAAGGTCGTGATGACCTGCAAGCACGACGTCCGGCGCGTCGCGATCGACCCGAGCCTGGTCGGCGATGACAAGGACATGCTTGAGGATCTCGTGGCCGCGGCCTTCAACGATGCGGTGCGTCGCGCCGAGGCGGTGTCGCAGGAGAAGATGTCCGCCATTACCGCCGGCATGCCGCTGCCGCCCGGCATGAAGCTGCCGTTCTAGCTCCTGCCGCGACGATGCGGCGAGTCTCCCCAGTGCAGTTGAAAATGCGGCGGGCGCCCGGCCGCCCGAAGCCCGCCGCACACTTTCTAGCGGATCGGGTGCACGTGCGGCGCGAAGCGCCGCGTACACCCGATCCGAATCCATGAAGCTAGGACCTACGCTGGATAAGCTGGTGGATGCGCTGAAGCATCTGCCCGGCATCGGTCCGCGCTCGGCGCAGCGGATCGCGTTCCACCTGCTGCAGCATGACCGCGAGGCGGCGGTGCGGCTCGGCGAATCGCTGCTGGCGGCGGTGCAGTCGATCCGGCATTGCGCCCGCTGCAACACGCTTACCGAACTCGAGATCTGCGAGACGTGCGCCAGTGCAAAGCGCGATGCGCAGCTGCTGTGTGTCGTCGAGTCGCCGGCCGACCAGCTGATCATCGAGCAGTCGATGAGCTTTGGCGGTCTGTATTTCGTGCTGCTCGGGCGCCTGTCACCGCTGGACGGTATTGGTCCGCGCGAAATCCAGATGGAGCGACTGCTGGCGCGTGCCTGTGACGGCATCGTCCGTGAGGTCATCGTCGCGACGTCGTTCACGCCGGAGGGCGACGCGACCGCGCACTACATCGGCGAACTGCTGCGCGGCCGCGATGCTGAAATCCGGGTCACGCGGCTTGCGCGGGGCGTTCCCGCGGGCGCTGAACTCGAGTACACCGACGTCAACACGATCGCGCAGGCCATGCTCGATCGCCGGGCGGCCTGAGTGCGGCCGGCTCGGATGCCGATGAAGGAGCACGGATGACGATAGCGTTCTGGTGCGTGCTGATCGCCGCACTGCTGCCTTACCTCGGGACCATCGTCGCGAAGTCCAGTGGCGAGCGCTACAACAACCGTGACCCGCGTGCGTGGCTTGACCGCCAGTCCGGCCTGAGCCGACGCGCGGACAACGCGCAGAAGAACGGCTTCGAGGCGTTTCCCTTCTTTGCGGCCGCGGTCATCGTTGCGCACCTGACGCAGGCACCGCAGGAGCGCGTCGACATCCTCGCCATCATCTTCATCGCCGCCCGCCTCGGCTACCTCGTCTGCTATCTGGCGGACTGGCAGGCGGCGCGCTCACTGGTGTGGATGATCGGTTTCGTGGCCTGCCTGACAATCTTCGTGCTCGGGGCCTGATCGATGGCTGGACCGCTGGCCGGACTCAAGGTGCTCGAGCTCGGCACGCTGATCGCCGGGCCGTTTGCAGCACGCATGTTCGCGGAGTTCGGCGCCGAGGTCATCAAGGTCGAGGATCCGAAGGGCGGCGATCCGATCCGCAACTGGCGCTATCTGCACGAGGGCACGTCGCTCTGGTGGTACGTGCAGGCGCGCAACAAGAAGTCGATCGCACTGAACCTCAAGGACCCGCGGGCCCAGGAGATCGCGCGCACGCTCGCCCTCGATGCCGACGTGGTGATCGAGAACTACCGGCCCGGCGTGCTCGAAAAGTGGGGCCTCGGCTACGAGCAGCTGCGTGCGCACAACCCGTCGACGATCATGGTGCGCATCTCCGGATACGGGCAGAGCGGCCCGATGCGCGACATGCCAGGATTCGGGGCCATCGGCGAATCGATGGGCGGCATCCGCTATGTGTCCGGGCATCCGGACCGTCCGCCGGTGCGCATCGGGATTTCGATCGGCGACTCGATTGCGGCCCTCCATGGCGTCATCGGTGCATTAATGGCACTGCGCCATCGCGATGCGACTGGCGGACGCGGGCGCGGCGCGGGCCAGTTCATCGACGTCGCATTGTACGAAGCGGTGTTCAACATGATGGAAAGCACCGTGCCCGAATTCGACCGCTTCGGCGTCGTGCGCGAACGCACCGGCGGCGCACTGCCTGGCATCGTGCCCTCGAACACCTACACCTGCGCCGACGGTGCGGCGATTGTCGTGGCGGGTAACGGCGATGCCATCTTCAAGCGCCTGATGAGCGCGATGGGCCGTATCGACCTGGCCGAGGATCCCGAACTGGCGCGCAACGAAGGCCGCGTCAAGCGAACGGGTGAAATCGACGCGGCGATCCAGTCCTGGTGCAGCGGCCGATCGATCGACGAGGCGCTGGCCGCGCTCAAGGCGGCCGATGTGCCGGCGTCGCGCATCTACAGCGTGGCCGACATGTTCAGCGACCCGCAGTTCGCTGCGCGCGACATGATCGAGCAGCAGCATCTGCCCGATGGCACGGCGCTGAAGGTGCCGTCGGTCGTGCCGAAACTTTCCGCGACGCCGGGCGGCACCGCCTGGCTCGGGCCGGCGCTCGGGGAACACACCGAGGAATTACTGAAGCAGCTCGGCCACGATCAGGCGGCCATCGACACGCTGCGGCGCGACGGCGTGATTTAAGATCAGTCGCAGAGGCGAGCCATCGCCCAGGCACTGCAAACCCAAGGAGATCCACATGCTGTTGCGTACCAACCGACGTTCCGTACTGCTGGCCGGGGCTGCCACGTTGCTGTTCCCTGCGCTGGTTTCGGCGCAGGCGCTCGAAAAGAAGAAGGTCACGATCGCCGTGGGCGGCAAGAACCTTCTGTACTACCTGCCGCTGACGGTGGCCGAGCAGAAGGGCTTCTTCAAGGACGAAGGCCTGGACGTCGAGATCGTCGATTTCGCTGGCGGCGCCAAGGCGCTCCAGGCCGTGGTGGGTGGCAGTGCGGATGTCGTGTCCGGCGCGTTCGAGCACAACATCAACATGCAGGCCAAGGGTCAGTCGATGCGGGCCTTTGTGCTGCAGGGACGTGCGCCGCAGATCGTGCTCGCCGTCAGCACCAAGACGATGCCGAACTTCAAGTCAGTGGCCGACCTGAAGGGCAAGAAGATCGGCGTCTCCGCGCCCGGTTCATCGACGAACATCATGGCCAACTATGTGCTCGCCAAGAACGGCCTGAAGCCGAGCGACGTGTCGTACGTCGGAGTCGGCGTCTCGCAGGGTGCGGTCGCGGCGCTGCGGTCCGGGCAGATCGACGCGATCTCCAACCTCGATCCAGTCATGACGATCCTGGCGCGCGGCAACGACATCAAGATCATCTCGGACACGCGCGACGTCGCCGAGGCGGACAAAGTCTTCGGCGGCCCGATGCCGGCAGCGACGCTGTACGCGCCGGTGGCATTCATCGACAAGAACCCGAACACGGTGCAGGCGCTGACGAACGCGATCGTTCGTGCGAACAAGTGGATCCAGCAGGCCGGGCCGTCCGAGATCGTCAAAGCGGTGCCGGAGAGTTACCTGCTAGGTGATCGCGCGGTCTACATTGACGCCTTCATGAAGGCGAAGCCGGCGCTGTCGCCCGACGGCATGATTCCCGACCAGGGTCCGGCGACCGCGCTGCGTGCGCTGGCCAGCGTCGACCCGGCAATGGCGAATGCCAAGATCGACCTCAAGGCGGTCTATACGAACGAGTTCGTCAAGAAGGCGAACGCGAAGTACCCGAAGGGCTGAGGCTTCATGGGGGCCCGGCACGCGTCCCGTGAACGCGCATGCCGGGCCTGACCGACCAGCGCCCGGAGCCCACGTGACGGCAGCACTTTCCCTGCGGGACGTCAGCTGCACCTTCGTCAGCCGCGACGATCGTTCGCAGCGGTATACCGCCGTCAGCAATGTCACTCTCGATGTTGCGCCCGGCGAATTCGTCAGCGTCGTCGGGCCAACCGGATGCGGCAAGAGCACGCTGCTCAATGTCGCAGCCGGCCTGCTGGAGCCGAGCAGCGGGGCGGTGCGCGTGTTTGGTGAGGCACTGGTGGGTATCAACCACCGTGCCGGCTACATGTTCCAGAGCGAAGCGCTGATGCCATGGCGCAGCGCCCGCGACAACGTGCTGGCAGGATTGCAGTTTCGCGGCCTGGCGGAGAAAGTTGCCGCTGCCCTGGCCGACGACTGGCTCAAGCGCGTCGGCCTGACCGGCTTCGGTGACCGCTACCCGCACCAGCTCTCCGGCGGCATGCGCAAGCGCACGTCGCTGGCGCAGACCCTGGTACTCGACCCGGACATCATTCTGATGGACGAGCCGTTCTCGGCGCTGGATATCCAGACGCGGCAGCTGATGGAAAACGAACTACTCGAGCTGTGGGCAGGCGGCGGCGACGCGCGCAGGGCCGCCCCAAGCAAGTCGCCGGCCCCCGCGGGGGGCGGACGCGAAGCGGCCGGGGGCGAAAGCGGACGCAAGGCGGTGCTGTTCATCACGCACGACCTGGACGAGGCGATCGCGATGAGCGATCGCGTGGTCGTGTTGTCCGCCGGACCGGCGTCGCACCCGATCGGCGAGTTCGTCATCGACCTGGCACGGCCACGCGACGTCGCCGAGGTACGTGTCACGCCCCGCTTCATCGACCTGCACAAGGCGATCTGGGACGTGCTGCGTGAAGAGGTGCTGAAGGGCTACGCGCAGCAGAAGCAGGCGGCCTGACGATGTGGAACGCCATCCGGCCGACGACGAGGAACCTGCGCATCTGGCAGGTCGGCGTGCTGGTGATCCTGTTCCTGCTGTGGCACGTACTCACCAAGCCCGGGCTGATCCCGCCGCTGTTCTTCGATAGCGACAACGACGCCAAGTTCTTCTTCGGCGAGCCGGTCAAGATACTGTCGCGTATCTGGGACTGGTTCATCGTCGATCGCGACATCTACCGGCACCTGTGGGTCACGCTCCTCGAGACCGTGCTGGCGTTTGCGATCGGCACGGTCTCCGGCCTGATCATGGGCATGTGGCTGGCCCTGTCGCCGCTGGCGGCTGCGATCCTCGATCCGTACATCAAGGCGATGAACTCGATGCCGCGCGTGATCCTCGCGCCGATCTTTGCGGTGTGGTTCGGGCTGGGGATTGCTTCCAAGGTGGCGCTGGGTTTCACCCTGGTGTTCTTCATCGTGTTCTTCAACGTCTACCAGGGCGTCAAGGAGGTGAGCCCGACGGTGCTCGCCAGCGCCCGCATGCTCGGTGCCTCGCGCCGGCAGCTGCTGCGGCATGTGTACCTGCCCAGTGCGACCAGCTGGGTGTTTTCTTCGCTGCATACCTCCGTCGGACTGGCGTTCGTCGGTGCAGTGGTCGGCGAGTACCTCGGCTCGTCGCGCGGGGTGGGGTACCTGATCCTGCAGGCCGAGGGCACCTTCGACATCAACACCGTCATGGCGGGGATCCTGGTGCTGACCGCGTTCGCCCTGGTGCTCGACGGCATCGTCGGCCGGGTCGAGCGGCACCTTATGAAGTGGCAGCCGCGCGCCGGCGAAACCGAAAAGCTGTAGTTTTTCCGCCGACTGCATTGATTCGAACCTGAGTCGGCCCGGTAGTCTGCGTAGACTTTCGTAATCGGTCCACGCGGGGATGGAATCCATTTACGAATACGGCGCGCAGCAGGCGGCAGAGCCGTTCTGGCAGCGCATCAAGAAGTTCTTCCTGTTGCCGCTCGATCGGGCGGTACTGCTGCGCATCGCCGGTCTGTCCGGGGCGCTGGTGGTCTCCTTGGTCCTGCTGCTTTTCGGCGCCTTCGGCGTTGTTCTGCTTGCCGCCGTGGTATTCGCGCTGCTGGTGGCGGGGGCCCGCTACGGCTTCAAGATCATCGAGCGTTCGTCCAAGGGCTATCTCATTCCCTCCGACTATCCGCTGACCGACGAAGACCTGGTCGGGCGGTACCTGCCGTACAAATACGTCGCGATGAATATGGTGTTCGCACTGCTTGCGGCCCTGTTCCTCAGCATTCTGGGCGGGCACGAGATCCTCGGCATACTTATCTGGGGATTCTTCTTCGTGGTCCTTATGCCGGCCGCCACGATGCGGCTGGTCATGACCGGCAGCCTGCGCGGTGCGCTCAATCCGGAAGAACTGGTCAATGTGATCCGGCGCATCGGCAAGCCCTACGCGGCGCTGTGCGCGTTCGTCTTCTTCGCCGACCTGTCGCGCACCTGGGGCATGGTCTTCCTGGGCAGTGCGGGCGGCATCGGCGCCGGCGGTGTCTCCGGTATGGGATTCCTCGCAGCGATGCTGGTGTTCCTGCTGTCGGTCGGCTTCTGGTACTTCAGCTATGTCATCTGCGCTCTGATCGGCTACGCGATGTACCAGTACGCCGATCGGCTGCAGATTTCCGTCGTCGGCCCCGGCGAGGAACGACTGATGAGCTCGACCGGGCGGCACGCGGACGTCAAGGCGCGCACACGTGATGCGCTGATCGGACAGATGGTCACGCAGGGGGAGATCAAGGAAGCGATCGACCTGCTGAACGACGACCTGGCCAAGCGGCCAAACGACCTTTCTCTGCATGCGCGCCTGCACAAGCTCATCGTTGCCGAGAACTACATCCCTCGCATCGAGGACCATACTGAGCGATACCTCGCCTTGCTGGTGAAGTCGCAGAACTGGCGCGAGGCGCTCGACCTGGTGGAGGAGGCGCTGGCACGGCGGGCGGACTGGAACCCACGCCACGCCGAATCGATAGCGCCACTGGCGCGCGCCGCACTGCAAAAGGGTCGTCCGCAGCTGGCCGCGACCTTGATCCGCGGCTTCGACAAGAAGCATCCGAACCACCCGGATATCCCGCAGGTCTACTTCGTCGGCGCGCAGCTGATGGCCGAAACCGCCCGCAAGCCCGACGACGCCCGCCGCATCCTGCAGTACCTGCTGCAGAAGTACGGCAACGACCCGGTTGCCGAGGAAGCGAAGCGCTACCTCGAGGTGCTGGATCGCCTAGCGTAGGGGGCGCGCGTGTAGGCAAATCCCTGATGCGCCGGGATTCGCACGTGCACTCGCTCCGGAGCGCAGGCAACTAATTGAAGGTTCGGCAGTACCGCTGCGAATGCACCTGCGGGCGGGTGGGTCGCGCACGTAAGCAACGCTGCTACTCCGGGCCCCACCTCGTATGCAGCCGCGTGTCGAGGTCGAGTTCCAGTTCGCTGGCCGGCACGGTGCCGGGATCACCCCGCGAGCGCGATCCGCGTGTCGTTGCGCCGCGCACGGTCAGCGGCGGCTCGCGGCTCGGCAGCAGGCCGCCCAGCGTGCCCGGCGACGGGAAGTGCGTCGACAGGCGCTGCCTGATCTGATCGGCCTGCGCGCGCAGGCCATGCCGCGAGTAGGTGGTGAAGAGCCCCAGGAGGCAGTCGGCGAGTTGCCGGCTGTACAGGTTCTTCGTCGTTTCGTCACCGAGAAGCCCGTCGAGCACGCGCAGCGCGGCTGAGTCTTCCCGCGTGGCGACGAGGCGGCGTGCCAGCCGCAGTTGCTCGTCCACCGGCAGCACCTTTAGTACATGCGGCTGGCTCATCTGCGTGTAGACCGGGCGCAGCTCGGTGCGCGCATGGCGGGCCCGTATCCACAGTACCCGGAGGGCCGCATCCAGGAGCGTGTCCTTGTCACGGCCGAGCAGAGCCATGTTGAAGTACGCCGTCGCGTGCTGCGTGTTGGACGGATCCTCCTGCAGCAATTCCGAGTAGGCGCGCGCCGCCCGGCGCGTATCCAGCTTGGCCGCGGCCTGCCGCGCTTCCATCAGGAGACTGGACTTGCGTTCTGCCGGCGCCGGCGCGTACTGCTCCTCGAGGATCCGGTCGACTTTTTCCTTGTCGGCCGGCTTCAGCAACCACGCAATCGTGGCGCCTGAGATGAAACCGGCGATGTGCGCGTCGTAGGCAACGCGGCTGCCGGGCGACAGCACCCACTGCAAGGCCTCGATGACCAGCCATACCGGCAGCAGCATCAGCGCCGGCAACCGCGCGGTGTTGAAGTAGACGAACAGCCAGTAAAAGACCGGCACCTTGCGAGTTCCATACAGCACCGCGACCATCGCCATCGTTCCGGAGATGGCGCCCGAGGCGCCGATCAGCCCCTGGTCGCTGATCAGCAAGTGCACGGCACCGGCGATGGCGCCGCTGGCAAGGTAAGCGAGCAGGAAACGGGGACGCCCGAGCGCCGCTTCGGCGAAGGGGGCGGCCAGCAGCAGGATTGCGAGGTTCCCCAGCAGGTGCGCGGCATCCCCATGAAGGAACTGGTAGGTGATCAACCGAACCACGTTCGTGGCCCCGGGCTGCAGCGAAAAGCGCTCGGTGAACACCTGACCCATCAGCGTCTGGAAACGGTCGCGCTGCTCGCGCCATTGCGCGAAGCCTGGGTTATCGCGACGGACGACGGCACCGGCGTTGAGTTCCTTCATGAACTCTCGGTCGTGATGCATCGCCAGCAGCACCGTGCGGGCGTCCGCATCGCTGGGTCCGGACCGTACCGTTCGCAGCACCTGCACCGCACGCGGATCGTTAGTGCGCTCCAGATGAGCGGCGTAGCTGGAAACTCCACCTGCGGCAGTGACGAGCTGAAGTAGTAGTCAGCCGCACGTTCGTAGGCGGCCCGGTCGCCGGACTGGAACAGCAGGAAGACGAGCAGATTGACGGCGACCAGCACCAGCGTGATCACCGGCAGTGACTTGGCGGTGAAGCGGGTCTGGTAGGGGATGATCAGCATCGTTCAGCCGATCGCCAGCATCAGCGCTTCCAAGCGCTGCGTGTCCGCCGTAAACACGCGTATTCCTTCGGCCAGCTTTTCGGTGGCCATGGCGTCGTCGTTCAGTGCGCCGCGAAACTGTGCCTCTACAAGTGGTGCTTCAGTGCGTCCCGCGTCGGGTGGCGACAGCCGGCGCTCGACCTCGCCTTCGCGGGCCGCCAGTTCGTCCAGCAGTTCCGGGCTGATGGTCAGTAGGTCGCAACCGGCGAGGGCCAGCACCTGTGCGATGTTGCGAAGCTCGCTCCCATGATCTCGGTCGCGTAGCCAGCGCCCTTCAGGCTGGAGTAGATCACCTCGACCGAGCGTACTCCGGGTCGTTGGCGCCCTGCATCGCCGCTTCATCCCACGCCGGACCGGCCGCCTTCTTGTGCCAGTCGTAGATCCGTCCGACAAACGGAGAGATCAGCGTTGCGCCGGCCTGTGCCGCGGCGAGGGCCTGAGCCCGTGAGAACAGCAGCGTGATGTTGCAGTGGATCGCCTCACGCTCGAGCAATTCCGCGGCGCGCACCCCTTCCCAGGTGGCCGCGATCTTGATCAGCACACGGCGGGGATCGACGCCCTGACGCGCATAAAGATCGACGAGTCGGCGTGCCTTTTCGACCGTGGCACGCGTGTCGAACGACAGCCGGGCGTCGACCTCGGTGGATACGCGACCTTCGATGAGGTGCAGGATGCGGGCACCAAAGGCGACCAGCACGTGGTCCAGTCGCTGGTTCGGTGCCTCGTCCTGGGCCTGACGTGCAGCTTCGACCAGCAGCTCGCGGTACTGCGGCTGCTGCGCCGCCTTCAGGATCAGCGACGGGTTGGTCGTCGCATCACGCGGCCGCAGACGCTCGATGGCCGCCACGTCGCCTGTGTCCGCGACGATGGTCGTATGGCGCTTAAGGCCCTCCAGCAGAGACGGCATGACCGGGTTCGAATGCTCTCGTAGCGACGGCACGATATAATTTCGCAGTTTATCGGTACCCAATTTGCGGTAGTGGGACAGTTTCTGCGGTTTCCGACCCGCATATCGCAAGCCGGATGCCGGCAGTCGCCTCGGACCGCCGGCGTACGGCGATAAGGAGCCTGTTTGTCCCCCCTGATCGTCGATCCGCGTCCCGTCGCGGCCCTGGTGCTGGCCGACGGGACGATCTTTCGCGGCCGCTCGATCGGTGCCGCTGGCGCAACGCTGGGTGAGGTGGTCTTTAACACCGCGATAACGGGCTACCAGGAGATCCTGACCGACCCGTCCTATGCCGGGCAGCTGGTGACCTTGACCTACCCGCACATCGGCAATACCGGAGTCAACGACGAGGACGAGGAGGCGGTCCGGGTCTTTGCCGCCGGGCTGGTCGTGCGTGACCTGCCGCAACGCGCGTCCAATTTCCGCATGCAGCGGGATCTGTCGACCTACCTGCGCGAGCAGGGCATTGTCGGTATCGCCGATATCGATACCCGCAAGTTGACGCGAATCCTGCGCGAGAAGGGCGCCCAGGCGGGCTGCATCGTGGCGGCTCGCGAGGGCGCCGCGATGACCGACGCAGAGATCAAGGCGGCGCTGAGTCGTGCCAAGGCCTACCCGGGCATGGCGGGACAGGATCTCGCGAAGATGGTCACCACCCCGTCTTCCTACCCATGGACCGAGGGCAGCTGGCGCCTGACGCGCGCCGACGGCACGCCGGGGCATGTCACGCCCGAATCGACGCGTTTCCATGTCGTCGCCTACGATTTCGGCGTCAAGCGCAACATCCTCAGGCTGATGGCCGATCGCGGTTGCCGCATCACCGTGGTGCCTGCACAGACACCCGCCGCCGAAGTGCTGAAGCTCACCCCGGACGGCGTGTTCCTCTCGAATGGCCCGGGTGATCCGGAACCGTGCTCCTACGCTATCGAGGCGACGCGCACCTTCATAGCGAAGAAGCTGCCGACCTTCGGTATCTGCCTCGGTCATCAGATCATGGGCCTCGCGGTGGGCGGGCGCACGCTGAAGATGAAGTTCGGCCACCACGGCGCCAACCACCCGGTGCTGGACGTGGAGACGAAGCGGGTCTACATCACCAGCCAGAACCACGGCTTCGCCGTCGACGAGACGTCATTGCCCGCGAATGTGAAGGTGACTCACGTATCGCTGTTCGACGGGTCGCTGCAGGGCTTTGCGCTGACCGATGCCCCGGCCTTCTGCTTCCAGGGTCATCCGGAGGCCAGTCCCGGGCCGCATGACATCTGTGATCTGTTCGATCGCTTCGTGACGCTGATGGAGATGCGATGAGCGAACTCGCCACGATCCGGGCCGCGTTGGACGAGGCAGCGGCCAGCCTCGAGCGCCTGTGCCGCGATGAGGCAATGCTCGCAACCATCGCGCGCGCCGGCGAGTTGCTTGCCGACACGTTCGCCGCGGGCGGCCGGGCGTACTCCTGCGGCAACGGCGGCTCGATGTGCGATTCGATGCACTTCGCCGAGGAGCTGACCGGGCGGTTCCGCGACAACCGGCCGGGCTATGCGGCGCTCGCGATCAGCGATCCGGGCCACCTGAGCTGTGTCGGCAACGACTACGGCTACGAGCGCATCTTTGCGCGCTTCATCGAGGCACACGGGCGCGGCGGCGATGTCCTGCTCGCGATCACGACCAGTGGCACCAGCCGCAATGTCGTGGCCGCGGCACAGTCGGCCAGGGCGCTGGGCATGAAGGTGATCTGCCTCACCGGTCGGGCGGGAACACCGATCGTCGACCTCGCCGACATCGCGATCGTGACGCCCGGCGGCACCTACGCCGACCGTGTGCAGGAGCTGCACATCAAGGTCATCCACATCCTGATCGAGCTCGTCGAGCGCCGGCTCGCGCCCGACAACTACAAGGCCCAGCATGCCGCGCCGCAGTGACCTGAAGAGCATCCTGATCATCGGCGCTGGACCGATCGTCATCGGCCAGGCGTGCGAGTTCGATTACTCCGGCGCGCAGGCCTGCAAGGCGCTGAAGCAGGAGGGCTACAAGGTCATCCTCGTCAACAGCAATCCGGCGACGATCATGACCGACCCGGAGACGGCCGATGTCACCTACATCGAGCCGATCACCTGGCAGGTCGTCGAACGCATCATCGCCAAGGAGAAGCCGGACGCCATCCTGCCGACGATGGGCGGGCAGACGGCGCTCAACTGCGCGATGGACCTCTACAAGAACGGCGTGCTGCACAAGCACGGCGTCGAGCTGATCGGTGCGTCACCGGCGGCGATCGAGAAGGCCGAGGATCCGACTCAAGTTCAAGGAAGCAATGACCAGCATCGGGCTGGCTTCGGCGCGCTCGTCGATTGCACACACGATGGACGAGGCGCTCGCGGTGCAGAAATCGATGGGCTTTCCCGTCGTCGTGCGGCCCAGCTTCACGCTCGGCGGCACCGGCGGCGGCATTGCCTGGAACATGGAGGAGTTCGTCGGGATCTGCACGCGTGGACTGGACCTGTCGCCGACGCGCGAGCTGCTGATCGAGGAGTCGCTGATCGGCTGGAAGGAGTTCGAGATGGAGGTGGTCCGCGACAAGGCGGACAACTGCATCATCATCTGCTCGATCGAGAACCTCGATCCGATGGGTATCCACACGGGCGACTCGATTACGGTGGCGCCGGCGCAGACGCTGACCGACAAGGAATACCAGCTGCTGCGCGACGCCAGCATCGCGATCCTGCGCGAGATCGGCGTCGACACCGGCGGCAGCAACGTGCAGTTCGCGATCGATCCGAAAGACGGCCGGATGATCGTCATCGAGATGAATCCGCGCGTGTCGCGGTCGTCGGCGTTGGCCTCGAAGGCCACGGGTTTCCCGATCGCCAAGGTCGCGGCCAAGCTTGCCGTGGGTTACACGCTCGACGAGTTGCGCAACGAGATCACGGGCGGCGCGACACCGGCGTCGTTCGAGCCGACGATCGACTACGTGGTCACCAAGATCCCGCGCTTCGCCTTCGAGAAGTTTCCGCAGGCCGACAACCACCTGACGACGCAGATGAAGTCGGTGGGCGAGGTGATGGCCATCGGCCGCACCTTCCAGGAATCGTTCCAGAAGGCACTGCGCGGACTCGAGGTCGGCTCTGACGGACTGGACGAACATTCGACGGACCGCGACGAGATCGTCGAGGAACTTGGCGAACCCGGCCCCAACCGCATCTGGTTCGTCGGCGATGCGTTTCGCAGCGGCATGACCTTGTCCGAGGTCTTCGAGGAGACCGCGATCGATCCCTGGTTCCTCGCGCAGATCGAAGAGCTGGTGCAGATCGAGGCGCGGTTGAAGGAACGCAAGCTCGGCGACCTGAGCGCCGAAGAGCTGCGCTTCCTCAAGCGTAAGGGGTTTTCGGACCGCCGCATCGCGAAATTGCTGGACGCGGCGCCCGCTGATGTGCGCGCGGTGCGGCTTGCGCACGGCGTGCGCCCGGTGTTCAAGCGCGTTGACACCTGCGCGGCCGAGTTCGCCACGACCACCGCCTACATGTATTCGACCTACGAGGACGAGTGCGAGGCGGCGCCGACGGATCGCAAGAAGGTCATGGTGCTGGGAGGCGGGCCGAACCGAATCGGCCAGGGCATCGAATTCGACTACTGCTGCGTCCACGCGGCCTTCGCGCTGCGCGACCGCGGGTTCGAGACCATCATGGTCAACTGCAACCCGGAGACCGTATCGACCGACTACGACACCTCGGACCGACTCTACTTCGAGCCGCTGACGCTGGAAGACGTGCTGGAAATCGTCGACAAGGAAAAACCCTTCGGCGTAATCGTGCAGTACGGCGGCCAGACGCCGCTGAAGCTCGCGCGCGACCTCGAGGCCAACGGCGTGCCGATCATCGGTACCACGCCGGATTCGATCGACATTGCCGAGGACCGCGAGCGCTTCCAGAAACTGCTGCACACGCTGGCGCTCAGGCAGCCGCCGAACCGGACGGCGCGTGCCGAGGCCGAAGCCCTGCAGCTGGCCGAGGAAATCGGTTACCCGCTGGTGGTGCGGCCGAGTTACGTGCTGGGCGGGCGCGCGATGGACATCGTCCACGAACCGCGCGACCTTGAGCGTTACATGCGCGAAGCCGTGAAGGTCAGCAACGACTCGCCGGTGCTGCTCGACCATTTTCTCGATGATGCGATTGAAGTCGACGTCGACTGCCTGTCCGATGGCCAGCGCGTGCTGATCGGCGGCGTGATGGAGCACATCGAACAGGCCGGCGTCCACTCCGGCGACTCGGCCTGCTCGTTGCCGCCGTACTCGCTCTCGGCGACGACAATCGCCGAACTCAAGCGGCAGACCGAGCAGATGGCGCGTGCGCTCAACGTCGTCGGGCTGATGAACGTGCAGTTCGCCATCCAGAAGGAAGGCGACGGGCGCGAGACGATCTACGTCCTGGAGGTCAATCCGCGCGCCTCGCGCACGGTGCCATTCGTGTCCAAGGCAACCGGCCAGCCGCTCGCCAAGTACGCGGCGCTGGCGATGGCCGGCATCGGCTTTGACCGGCAGGGGATCGAAGGCGAGGTCGTGCCCCCGTACTTCTCGGTCAAGGAGTCGGTGTTCCCATTTGCCAAGTTCCCGGGCGTCGATCCGCTGCTGGGGCCCGAAATGCGGTCGACTGGCGAAGTCATGGGGGTGGGGCAGACCTTCGGCGAGGCGCTGTTCAAGTCCCAGCTGGGTGCGAGCGCGGGCCTGCCGGAAAAAGGCACGGTGTTCATGAGCGTGAAGGACTCCGACAAGCCGAAAGCCATCGCAGTTGCCCAGATGCTCCATGACCTGGGCTATCAGCTGGTCGCCACGCGTGGCACCGCGCAGGCGATCGAGCAGGCCGGCATACCGGTCAAGACCGTCAACAAGGTCAAGGATGGCCGTCCCCACATCGTCGACCTGCTGAAGAATGGCGATATCCAGCTCGTGATCACCACGGTCAGCGAGGTTCGCAGCGAAATCGCGGATTCGCGCTCGATCCGCACTACGGCGCTCGCGCAGCGCGTGACCTATTACACGACGATGGCCGGAGGACGCGCCGCGATCGAGGGCATGAAGCACCTCGATCGCCTGGAGGTCAATGACCTCCAGGGCCTGCATCGGCGCCTGCTCGCCTAGAGGCGGTGGCCGCGCCCGGTTGCGCGGCAGCGGCGCTTTGGATAGAGTGACTGAGCGGCCCCGGCACTGCCGGGGCTTTGTTTTTCCCACGAGTTTCAGACGATGCCCGGTATACCCATCACGGCGCGCGGTGCCGAAAGACTCAAGGCCGAATTGCAGCGGCTGAAGGCCGTCGATCGTCCGACGATCATCCAGGCGATCAAGGACGCCCGCGAAAAGGGCGACCTCTCCGAGAACGCGGAGTACGACGCGGCCCGGGAGCGCCAGGGCTTCATCGAAGGCCGTATTCAGGAACTGGAAGGGAAGATTTCCAGCCTGCAGATCATCGATCCTGCAAAGGTCGACGCCGCCGGCCGGATCGTCTTCGGCGCGATGGTGGAACTCGAGGACCAACTGTCCGGCGAGGTGGTCAAGTACCAGATCGTCGGCGACGATGAAGCCGACATCAAGTCCGGTCTCGTCTCGGTTTCAAGTCCCATCGCCCGCGCGCTGATCGGCAAGAGCGAAGGTGACATGGCGCAAGTGCTCGCGCCCGCCGGCAAGCGCGAGTACGCGATCGTCTCGATTGCTTACGAATAGGCGACGGCCACTTGCGCTTCAGCGAGTACGCCCCCCGCGGCCGCGGACCACATTTCGCTTTCCGGCCGCTCGGGTTGCGGCGCCCGGGTCGCGGCGCGCTGCCGTACCCCGGTTGACGCGCTCCGCCTCGCGTCGGTCCGCGGTCGTGCGCTTCGGTGCTGAGGGTTTCCCCGGCGGCTTGGCCGCGCTCCGGGTCCCGACCGGACGTGCCGGCGCCTTGGGCGACCTCGCTGGCGTTGCGCGGCGGCGAGCCGGCGCTACCTCTTCGTCCCTGTCTTCTGGTGCCGGACGGTAGAGCACCAGCAGCTTGCCGATTGCCTGGACCCGGGCCGCGGACAGACCCTCGGCAATTTCCGCGAACACCGAGTCGCGTTCGTCGCGGTCCTCGGCCGGCACCTTTACCTTGATGAGTTCGTGCGCCGCGAGGGCGCGATCGATCTCTTTCATCACCGGGGAGCTGAGGCCGGAATTGCCAAGCAGCACGACCGGTTTCAGCCCATGAGCACGCGCCTTCAGGGCCTGGCGTTCCTTCGGGGTCAGTTCGATCTCGGGCATAGTCATCTCCTTATTGCCATTTCAGTGTAGCCACGGATGCCGCAGGCGAAGAAAAAGCATCGCTCTAATCCGGAGTGGATCAAGCGCCATGTGACAGACCCGTACGTCAAGCGCTCGGTCCAGGAGGGTTACCGCTCCCGCGCCGCCTACAAGCTGACGGAAATTGCGGACGCCGATCGGCTGCTTAAGCCGGGAATGACAGTGGTCGATCTGGGCGCCGCGCCGGGGAGCTGGACGCAGGTGGTGCGCAAGCGCCTGTCCGCCCCCGACGGCACGGTGCGCGGACGCATTCTCGCGCTCGATATCCTGCCGATGGACCCTGTGTCCGGCGCGGACTTCATCCAGGGGGACTTCCGCGAAGAGGCGGTGGAACAGCAACTGGCCGATCTGCTGCAGGGCGCTGCGGTGGACCTGGTGATCTCCGACATGGCACCCAACCTCTCGGGCATCGCGGCGGCCGACGCCGCCCGCAGTCAGCACCTTGCCGAGCTGGCCGCGGATTTTGCCTGCAAGCATCTGAAACCTGACGGCGCTTTCCTCGTCAAAGCCTTCCAGGGAAGCGGCTACAGCCAGTTCGTGGAACGGTTGAAGCGCGACTTCCACAGTGTCGCGACGCGCAAGCCGGCGGCGTCGCGGGAGACCTCGGCCGAGGTCTTCCTGCTGGCTCGTGGTGTGCGTCGGGCGGTGCGCTAAGGGATTTCGCGAGGAATGCACGCAAGGTCTTGAAATAGCCCCACCTTTGCCCCCAACTTCCCCTTCGTGGATGGGTCTGAGGATTAGAATGGTCCGTCCATCAAGCAGTCCGATCTGTCCCCCGGCCGACGCGCTCAGGATTCCCGGCGCGGCCACTAGGAGTCATCCTTGAACAACAACATGTTCGCGAAAGCCGCCATATGGATGGTGATCGCGCTCGTCCTGTTCACGGTCTTCAAGCAGTTCGAGAGCCGCCAGAAGCCGGCCGAGACCGTGAGCTACACGCAGTTCCTCGAGGAGGCCAAGGCCGGCAAGATCAAGCGGGTCGAGGTCCAGGGGCGCACGCTGCAGGTCACGCCGTCAGAAGGCACGCGCTACACGCTGACCTCGCCCGGCGATGCCTGGATGGTCAGCGACCTGATGAAGTCGGGCGTGCAGGTCTTCGGCAAGCCTGAGGAAGAGCAGTCGCTGCTGACGACGATCTTCGTGTCGTGGTTCCCGATGCTGCTGCTGATCGGCGTGTGGATCTTCTTCATGCGTCAGATGCAGGGCGGCGGGCGCGGTGGTGCCTTCAGTTTCGGCAAGTCGCGTGCGCGCATGCTCGACGAGAGCAACAATTCCATCACCTTCGTCGACGTCGCCGGCTGCGACGAGGCCAAGGAAGAAGTGCAGGAACTGGTCGAGTTCCTGCGCGACCCGTCGAAATTCCAGAAACTCGGCGGCCGCATCCCGCGTGGTGTGCTGCTGGTGGGATCGCCGGGAACCGGCAAGACGCTGCTTGCCAAGGCCATCGCCGGCGAGGCCAAGGTGCCGTTCTTCTCGATCTCGGGATCGGACTTCGTCGAGATGTTCGTCGGCGTCGGCGCGGCGCGCGTGCGCGACATGTTCGAGCAGGCCAAGAAGCACGCGCCCTGCATCATCTTCATCGATGAAATCGACGCGGTCGGCCGCCAGCGCGGCGCCGGCCTGGGCGGCGGCAACGACGAACGCGAACAGACGCTGAACCAGATGCTGGTCGAAATGGACGGCTTCGAGACCGACATGGGCGTCATCGTCATCGCCGCGACCAACCGCCCCGACGTGCTCGATCCGGCGCTGCTGCGGCCGGGCCGCTTCGACCGCCAGGTGGTGGTGCCGCTGCCTGATATCCGCGGCCGCGAGCAGATCCTGAATGTGCATATGCGCAAGGTGCCGATCGGTGCCGACGTCAAGGCCGATGTCATTGCGCGCGGCACGCCGGGCTTTTCCGGCGCCGACCTTGCCAACCTGGTCAACGAGGCGGCGTTGTTTGCCGCACGGCGCAGCGCGCGTGTGGTCGAGATGACCGACTTCGAGAAGGCCAAGGACAAGGTCATGATGGGCGCCGAGCGCAAATCGATGGTCATGTCCGACGAGGAGCGTCTCAATACCGCCTACCACGAGTCGGGCCACGCGCTGGTCGCCAAGCTGGTGCCGAAGAGTGATCCGGTCCACAAGGTGACGATCATCCCGCGCGGCCGCGCGCTGGGCCTGACGATGCAGTTGCCCGAGCAGGACCGCTATTCGTACGACCGGCAGTACCTGCTGTCGCGCATCGCCGTGCTCTTTGGCGGTCGCATCGCCGAAGAGGTGTTCATGCACCAGATGACCACCGGCGCCAGCAACGACTTCGAGCGGGCGACGCAACTGGCTCGCGACATGGTGACGCGCTACGGCATGAGCGACGCGCTGGGCCCGATGGTGTATGCAGAAAACGAAGGGGAAGTGTTCCTCGGCCGCTCGATCACCAAGACCACGCATGTCTCCGAAGAGACGATGCGCAAGGTCGATGGCGAGATCCGACGCATCATCGACGAGCAGTACGCGCTGGCGCGCCAGCTGATCGAGGACAACCGCGACAAGATCGAGGCCATGACCAAGGCGCTGATGGAGTGGGAAACCATCGACTCCGACCAGATCGACGACATCATCGCCGGCAAGCCACCGCGCCCGCCGAAGTCGACGGGCTCCACGCCGCCGACCGGCGGCAAGTCGGCGGCGGGTGGAGTCGAAGGCGCGGCGCAGCCGGCCTGAACGCGGTTGATCGCCCAATGAGAGGCCGGCCTGTCCGGCCTCTTTTTCTTGCGTGCCTACGATTCACGGATGAGCAAACGATCAGCGACGCCGGTTGAACTGTCGACGACATGGTCGGTCGCCGATCGGGTCATTGAACTGTCCCGGCCTTTGATCATGGGCATCGTCAACGTGACGCCCGACTCGTTCTCCGATGGCGGTCGCTACTTGTCTCCCGCCGCCGCGCTGGCGCATGGCGAACGACTGATCGAGGAAGGGGCGGACCTGCTCGACATCGGTGGCGAGTCCACCCGTCCGGGGGCCGCCGACGTATCCGAGATGGAGGAGATCGACCGGGTGCTGCCCCTGGTCGAAGCGCTGCACTCTGGTGGCGTGCCGATCTCAGTGGACACCAGCAAGCCGGGCGTGATGCGGGCCGCGATCGCTGCGGGCGCGGCCGTGATCAACGATGTGCGGGCGTTTCGTACGCAAGGAGCGCTGGAGGCAGTACGCGGGAGCGGCTGCGGCCTCGTGCTGATGCATATGCAGGGCTCGCCACGGACGATGCAGAGCGAGCCGCACTATGACGACGTCGTGGCGGACGTCACCGCGTTCCTGCGCGGACGCGTCGCCGACCTGGCGAATGCCGGCATCGATTTCTGTCGGATCGCCATTGATCCAGGCTTCGGCTTCGGCAAGACGGTAGAGCACAATTTCACATTGCTGCGGCGTTTGCCATCGCTGCAGGCAATAGGCCGTCCGGTGTTGGTCGGGTTATCGCGCAAATCGATGCTCGGTGCCGTCACGGGCCGTACGGTGGATGATCGTGTCGCGGCGTCGGTTGCGGCGGCAGTGCTGGCCGTCGAGCGCGGCGCGCGTATCGTGCGCGTACACGACGTCGCGGCCACGCGCGACGCGCTGAAGGTGTGGGCTGCCACCACAGGAGGACAGAAGGGATGACGCGCAAGTATTTCGGCACGGACGGCGTGCGTGGCACGGTGGGCGAGGCCCCGATCACGCCCGAGTTCGTGCTCAAGCTGGGACAGGCCGCGGGCCGTGTCCTCGCTCGCCAGGCGGAAGGCCAGAGCGGTCGCCCTTCGGTGCTGATCGGCAAGGACACACGCATCTCGGGTTACATGCTTGAGGCCGCCCTGGAGGCCGGCTTCTCGAGTGCCGGAGTCGACGTCGTGCTATCGGGGCCGCTGCCGACGCCGGCGGTCGCCTACCTGACACGTGCACTGCGGCTGAGCGCCGGCATCGTCATCAGCGCTTCGCACAATCCGTATCCGGACAACGGCATCAAGTTCTTCTCCGCCCGTGGCAAGAAGCTGCCCGACGCGGTCGAGCAGCAGATCGAAGCGGAACTCGAGCAGCCCTGGCAATGCGTCGAGGCAAAGCGCCTCGGCAAGGTGCGTCGCCTCGACGACGCCGCCGGGCGGTACATCGAGTTCTGCAAACGCACGTTCCCGACGGAATTCGACCTCAGAGGACTGAAGATCGTCGTCGACAGCGCCCACGGCGCGGCCTACCACGTGGCGCCCCCCGTCTTCCACGAACTGGGCGCGGATGTCGTTTGGCACGGGGCCTCGCCCAACGGCATGAACATCAACGACGGCGTCGGCGCACTTTATGGCGAGCAACTGGCACATGCGGTTCAGTCGGCGGAGGCGGACTTCGGCATTGCACTGGACGGAGATGCCGATCGCGTGCTGATCTGCGATGCGCACGGCCGCCTCTACAACGGCGACGAACTTCTCTATGTCATCGTCCGCGACCGGATGCGGCACGGCAAGGTCGATGGCGTGGTCGGAACGTTGATGACGAACTACGCGCTCGAGCGTCGCTTCGCCGAGCTCGGCGTGGCATTCGTCCGGGCGAAGGTCGGCGACCGCTACGTGCTCGAACTGCTCGAACAGAAGGGATGGCTGTACGGTGGCGAGGGTTCCGGTCATCTGCTGTGCCTCGACTGCCACACCACCGGCGACGGGACGGTCAGTGCGCTACAGGTGCTGGCCGCCATGCGTCGCAGCGGGCAGACGCTGGCGGAGCTGACGTCAGATCTGGTCTTGCTGCCGCAGGCGCTGGTAAACGCGCGCATCGAACGCGGGTTCGACTGGAAGTCGTATGCACCGCTGGTGCACGAAATGTCCGTCGTGGAACAGGAACTCAGGGGTGCTGGCCGCGTTCTGATCCGTCCATCCGGAACCGAACCGGTGCTGCGCGTGATGGTCGAGGCGGAGGAGCCGGAAATCGCGGAGGCCATGGCGCAGCGACTCGCAAGTCGGGTCGGCACTGCGGCAGCGCACTGACCGCGGCTCCAGACGACCCTGGGGGCGCGCTAGTGCGCGTTACCCGGTGCAGTTCGAGCCAGCGGGGCACTCGAGGGTAACGCCTGCTGCAGTGTTAGAAACTGGACGGTGGCCGCGCGCCACGAGTACTGCTCAGCATGTGCATCGACCGCGCGTGCGGTCGATGCGCAGTGCATGCAGCGCGGCCTTGCGCAGGTCCTCGTCAAGCACGGCGACGCCTGACCCGCCGACGACATCGATCGGCCCCTGGACGGGAAATGCCGCCACCGGCGTTCCACACGCCAGTGCCTCCAATGGCCTGATCTGCGGCGGTGAAGCCAAGGCCTGGCGCAGGCGCCCGGTTGTCACGGACGATCGTGACGGATGTCACTGACCTGTCATCCGCGGTTCCTAGACTTGCCGCTATTGAAGATCCACGCTTTTCCTGTTCACTTACTCCTCGACCACTCAGAGGTGCATCGCATGAGACTAATTTCCATCAAGGCGCTGGCGACGGGCATTGCGCTCGCAGGGGCCGTTTCTTCCGTATCCGCCCAGGAAATCACCGGCGCGGGCGCCACCTTCCCGGCTCCGCTGTACGCCAAATGGGCGGACGCCTACCACAAGGCTACGGGCGCCCGCATCAATTACCAGTCCGTCGGCTCGGGCGCGGGGTTGCGCCAGATTCGTGGCAAGACGGTCGATTTCGGGGCCTCGGACATGCCGTTGAACGACGACGAATTGCAGAAGGACGGCCTGATGCAGTTCCCGACGGTGATCGGCGGCGTGGTCCCGGTGTTCAACATCCCGGGCATCCCGACGCGGCAGATGCGACTGACGGGGCAGGTGCTCGGTGACATCTATCTGGGCAAGATCACGAAGTGGAACGATCCGGCGATCGTCGCGCTGAACCCGGGCCTGAAGCTGCCGGATGCCACGATCTCCCCGGTGCGCCGCGCCGATGGTTCGGGTACGACCTTCATCTTCACCAACTACCTGTCCAAGGTGAACTCCGAGTGGAAGGCGAAGGTCGGCGAGGGCACCGCGGTCAACTGGCCGGCCGGCGCTGGAGGCAAAGGCAACGAAGGCGTCTCCGCGTTCGTTCAGCGCCTGCCGAATTCGATCGGCTATGTCGAATATGCCTACGCCAAGCAGAACAAGATGACGTACGCGCTGCTGCAGAACGCGGCGGGTTCCTTTGTGGCGCCTGAAGACACAGCCTTCAAGGCCGCGGCGGCGGGCGCGGAGTGGACCAAGAGCTTCCATCAGATCCTGACCAATCAGCCGGGCAAGGACGCGTGGCCGATAACCGGTGCCACGTTCATCATGATGCAGTTGAAGCAGGACAAGCCGCAGCAGGCGGTTGCTGCACTGCGCTTCTTTGACTGGGCGTTCGCCAACGGCGACAAGATGTCGGACGACCTCGACTACGTACCGCTACCCGACAGTGTCGAGGCGCTGGTCCGCCAGCAGTGGGGCAAGATCACCGACGGCTCCGGCAAGCCGGTGATGACGAAGTAATCGACTCGGATCCCCGGGGCGCACGGCCCGGGGATCGAGCTTCCGCTGACAGCGAACAAGAGCCTGCTAGGGCGCCGCCGGGAAGCTGCTGCGATGGACGCTACACTGTCCGAGAACCCGTTTTCCAAGGAAGCCCAGACCGTGCAGATGCCCGAAGAGCCGCCCTTGCGGCGATCCGGCAGGCTTGCCGACGTTGTCTTCCTCAATGTCACGCGCGGCGCGGCGATCCTCACGCTGCTGCTGCTGGCGGCAATCATCGTTTCCCTGGTGATCGGCGCCTGGCCGTCGATCCGCGAGTTCGGGCCGAGATTCCTCTGGACCGCGGAGTGGGACCCGGTCCAGGAGAAGTTCGGCGGGCTCGTGATGATCTACGGCACGCTGATGACGTCGCTGATTGCGTTGCTCATCGCGGTGCCGGTCAGTTTCGGCATCGCTCTCTTCCTCACCGAGCTGTCGCCTAAGTGGCTCAAGCGACCGCTCGGCACGGCCATTGAGCTGCTGGCCGCGATACCGTCGATCGTCTACGGCATGTGGGGCCTGCTGGTCTTCTCGCCGATCCTCGCCCGGTACGTGCAGCAGCCGATGCAGACAGCCTTTGGCGACGTCCCGGTGTTGGGTGCCCTGTTCTCGGGGGCTCCCGTTGGCATCGGCATCCTGTCGGCCGGCATCATCCTCGCCATCATGATCATTCCGTTCATCGCGGCGGTCATGCGCGACGTGTTCGAAGTGACGCCGCCGATGCTGAAGGAGTCGGCCTACGGGGTCGGCGCGACGACCTGGGAAGTGGTCTGGCGGGTCGTGCTTCCGTATACGAAGGCCGGGGTGATCGGGGGTGTGATGCTCGGACTCGGCCGGGCGCTCGGTGAAACGATGGCCGTGACGTTCGTCATCGGAAACTTCAACCAGCTGAACAACCTGTCACTCTTCGAGGCAGCTAACTCGATCACCTCCGCGCTGGCGAATGAATTCGCGGAAGCGACACCCGGGCTGCACGAGGCGTCGCTGATCTATCTCGGACTCATCCTGTTCTTGATCACCTGCGTCGTGCTCGGTTTCAGCAAGTTCCTGTTGATGCAACTCAAGCGGCGCGAGGGGTCGCGCACATGAACGCGGTCACCGAAACGGCAGCGCCCGACTACCGGCTGCCGATGCACCGGCGCCGCAAGCTGGTCAACATCGTTGCCCTTTCGCTGTCGCTGGCGGCGATGGCATTCGGCCTGATCTGGCTGGTTTGGATCTTGTGGGACACGTTGCTGCTCGGCGTGAAGGGACTGGGCGCCACCACATTCCTGCAGGACACACCGCCGCCAAATTCGGAGGGTGGTGGACTGCGCAACGCGATTGTCGGATCGCTCGTCATGGTGTCTTCGGCCACTGCGATCGGAACGCCAATCGGCGTTCTGGCCGGTATTTACCTCGCCGAGTATGGCCAGCGCGGCTGGCTCGGCAGCCTGACGCGTTTCATCAACGACATTCTCCTGTCCGCACCGTCGATCGTTATCGGCCTCTTTGTCTACACCATCGTCGTTGCCCAGGCACGGTCGTTTTCTGCGTTCGCCGGAATCGTCGCGCTCGCACTGATCGTTATCCCGGTCGTTATCCGTACGACCGAGAACATGCTGTCGTTGATTCCGAATGCGCTGCGCGAGGCGACGTTCGCGCTGGGCGCGCCAAAGTGGGTGATGATCTGGCGTGTGACCCTCAAGGCGGCGCGCGCGGGCGTGGTCACAGGTGTGCTTCTAGCGCTGGCGCGCATCGCCGGCGAAACGGCGCCGCTGCTCTTCACCGCCCTTTCAAACCAGTTCTTCACGCTGAATCTCGGCGAACCGATGGCGAACCTGCCGGTCACCATCTTCAAGTTCGCAATGAGTCCGTTTGCCAACTGGCAGGCGATGGCCTGGGCGGGGGTGTTCCTCATCACAATTGGAGTGCTCACGCTGAATATCCTGGCGCGTGTGCTGTTCCGGCAAAAGCATTAGGAGCGAAGATGGACGCTGCGACCAGCCCGCTGAAGCCGAACGAAAAGGTGAAGATGAAGGTTCGCAACCTCAACTTCTACTACGGCAAGTTCCAGGCTCTGAAGAACATCAATCTCGAGGTTCCGGAGAAGAAGGTCACCGCGTTCATCGGCCCGTCGGGCTGCGGCAAGTCGACGCTGCTGCGCGTGTTCAATCGCATGTTCGAGCTCTATCCGGAGCAGCGGGCGGAGGGCGAGGTCACCGTTGACGGGGAGAACGTGCTCACCTCCAAGGAGGACGTCGCGTTAATTCGCGCCAAGATTGGCATGATCTTCCAGAAACCGACGCCGTTTCCGATGTCGATCTACGACAACATCGCGTTCGGCGTGCGCCTGTTTGAGAATCTTTCGAAATCGGCGATAGACGATCGAGTCGAATGGGCGCTGCGCAAGGGTGCACTCTGGAACGAGGTCAAGGACAAGCTCGGGCAGAGCGGCACCAGCCTGTCGGGCGGGCAGCAGCAGCGGCTCTGCATTGCTCGCGGCATCGCGGTCCGGCCCGAAATCATCCTGTTTGACGAACCGTGCTCGGCGCTCGACCCGATCTCGACGTCGAAGATCGAGGAACTGATCGACGAACTCAAGTCGGACTACACGGTCGCAATCGTCACGCATAACATGCAACAGGCAGCGCGCGTGTCGGACTACACGGCGTATATGTACCTCGGGGACCTGGTGGAGTTTGGCGAAACCGACCAGATCTTCATCAAGCCCCGCAGGAAAGAAACCGAGGACTACATCACCGGCCGCTTCGGCTAGTG
This sequence comes from uncultured beta proteobacterium, assembly GCA_963791235.1. GTDB lineage: Bacteria > Pseudomonadota > Gammaproteobacteria > Burkholderiales > Burkholderiaceae_F > JALORV01. Next base: position 1,477,206 of record CAWBRW010000029.1, read on the forward strand.
GTTGGGCGGCGGCGCCGCAGGAGAAACAGATGGGAACCGGCGATCACTCGATGAGGAAGTACGACGAGGAACTCGAAGCAATGCGTTCTCGCGTGCTGCAAATGGGCGGCCTGGTCGAGTCGCAGGTGCGTACCGCGCTCGACGCGTTCGAAAGTGCCAACGTCGATCTGGCCCAGCAGGCGATCGATGCCGATCGGCGCGTCAACGAACTGGAAATGGACCTTGACCAGATGGTCAACCACGTGATTGCCCGCCGCCAGCCTACGGCAGGGGATTTGCGCATGATCATGGGGATCGCCAGGGCGACGACCGACATCGAACGCATCGGTGACGAGGCCAGCAAGATCGCACGTGCGGCAAAGTGGCTGCGCGAAAAGGAAGGTCAGGCGCGGGTGAATCGCGTTCCGGACATCCGCTATTCCGGCGAGGCGGCCGTGTCGATGCTTCGGCGGGCCCTTGACTCATTCGCGAGGCTTGACCCGCAGGCCGCCGCGGAAATCATCAAGGACGACGAGGGCGTCGACGAACACTTCCGCGCCATCCTGCGCCAGCTGATCACGTTCATGATGGAAGATCCGCGCACGATTTCGGCATCGCTCGATACGGTGTGGGCGGCCAAGGCGATCGAGCGCATCGGCGACCATTCAAAGAACATCGCCGAGCACGTCATCTTTATCTCCCAGGGCGTCGATGCCCGACACCTGACGCCGGATGAAGTGGTCCGCGCCGTGGCACGCGGATAGGGCGGTCGTGGCCGCCTCCATTCTCATCGTCGAGGACGAGCCGGCGATCCAGGAGCTGGTGGCGTACACATGCAGCAGCAACGGTTACTCGGTACGCCGGGCGGACTCGGTCAGGGCGGCCCGGGAAGCGATCGGCGCCGAGCTGCCGGACCTGGTCCTGCTCGACTGGATGCTGCCGGATCGTCCGGGCGTCGAACTGCTGAAGGACCTGCGCACGGCGGACCGGACGCGCGCCTTACCGGTCATCATGCTGACCGCCCGGGGCAGCGAAGCGGACCGCGTCGTCGGACTGGATACCGGGGCCGACGATTACGTCGTCAAGCCGTTTTCTCCGCGCGAGCTGGCGTCGCGCATCCGCGCGGTGTTTCGCCGCCGCGCGCCGCAACACAGCGGAGAGGCGGTCGAGTACGGCCCGATCACCATCGACCCGGCCCGCCATGAGGTGCGCGCGTGCGGAAAGCCGGTGCGCATTGGCCTCGCCGAGTTCAAGCTGCTGAGCTTCCTCGTCAGCCATCCCGATCGGGTGTTCTCGCGCACGCAACTGCTGGACAGTGTCTGGGGCGACCACGTCTTCATCGAGGAGCGCACGGTCGACGTGCATGTCCTGCGCTTGCGCAAGGCGCTCGTGCCATTCGACGCGCAGCACCTGGTGCAGACCGTCCGTGGAATGGGCTACCGGCTGTCGACGCAGCCTGAGCAGTGAGCGGCGTGCGCCTGCCTCTTGCCTTCTCGCAAGGGCTGCGGCGCAGGCCGCGGGCTAGACTCGCCCGATGTCCGATCGACTGAAAAGCGGGATTTCCCTGCTCGGACCTGCAATCTTGCGGCTGGCCGTTCTGGCCGCGGTCGGCTTGGTCGTCGGGCTGCTTTTCGGCACGGTCACCGCACTGTGGGTCCTCGTTGCCGGACTCGTTGTTCTGCTGGCCGTGCACATGAGCTATGCCAGCCGGCTCGCCGCGTGGCTCGAATCGCCCAGGCTGGATGATCTGCCGAATGGCTGGGGCCTTTGGGCAAACGTCTTTGCCCGTCTGTACCGGCAGCGGCGCAAGACCGAAGCGAACGAGCGCAGACTGCTTGAGAACGAGGAACGGTTCCGGCGCACGATCAGTGCACTGCCGGAAGGCATCGTGCTCGTCGACGCGTCGTTGCAGATCGACTGGTGCAACCCGGTGGCGGAAGAGCACCTTGGCGTGCGCCTCGCTGCCGATCACGGCTTGCGCGTTACGAATCTCGTGCGTGATCCCGAGTTCATCAATTACATGACCTCTGCCCACTTCGAGTCGCCGCTCACGTTCAGGCCCCTTGCGCGGCCGGGATTTTCGCTGGAAGTGCGCGTCGTCGACTTTGAGCCGGCGCGCTCGATCATCATCACCCGCGACATAACGCAACGAGAACGCGTTGACGCCGTGCGTCGGGACTTCATCGCCAACGTGTCGCATGAGCTGCGCACACCGCTTACGGTCGTGAGTGGGTTCCTCGAGATGCAGCTCGAAGGGCCAGCGGGCGACGAGTCGACGTGAGCAGCATGTAAACTGAACCAAGTAGGTCTACAT
>CAWBRW010000030.1:0-137184 GCA_963791235.1 uncultured beta proteobacterium
GATCATGCGTTCGCGGCCGACACAGGCTTCAAGCGCAAAGCGATAAGGCAGCCCTTCCGCCAGCTGAACGACCAGGCGCTTGGGCGCCAGTGCGCTGACGGCTTCGGCCGGGGGCTCGAGCCACGGGTCGCCCGAATACACCCAGTAACGGCCTTCGGTCGCCGTGTCGGCGCGGAAGACGAAACTCACGCCCGCCTTCTTGCCGAAGGTGCGCGTCAGCGCTGAGTGTGCGGACAGCGGATCGGAGTGCTTCGGCGAGAACGTCACCGCGGTCTCGTACAGCTCGACCGTGGGGACGTCCATCTTCGTGTAGCTCATGACCGTATTGACGAAGGCGCGCAGGGTCTTGGGACCCTTGCCCTTGGCGCTGGTGGCACCCATCCAATGCGTCGGCAGTCGTAACGAGACGTCCATGCCCAAACCCCGCCCTACTTGTCGTCGACGTATGGATTGTCGGCACAGAAGGGGCGTGTCACATCACGTAAAGGTATTAGACCGTCGACGATCTGCCGCGCGGCCCCGACGGAAGGTCAATGCAGCGCAACAGGCGTCAGCGGGGGCGGTGTCCCCAAAACATGTCATCACGATGAGATCGCCGTCATAGTTAGTGACCGCTCACACGCTCGGGCGGGCTGTGAACTAAGCGGTACGCAGGCCGATATTGCGAATTCTCCGGCCTCCAGGCCTTGAAACTCGGGGCCGCCGCCCCTAGAATTAGCACTCGTCTCGGTCGACTGCTAACAACAGCTCGCCGGGGCCCGGAGGTTCCGCCTCCCCATTTTCCCGTTTCTCGCCCGTCGAGAGATCAACTGCTAGGAGACCCTATGAAGATTCGTCCTCTGCACGATCGCGTGATCGTCAAGCGCCTGGACCAGGAGCGTAAGACCGCGTCCGGCATCGTCATTCCCGACAACGCCGCCGAGAAGCCTGACCAGGGCGAGATCATCGCCGTCGGGCCGGGCAAGCGCGACGACAACGGCAAGATCGTTCCGCTCGACGTCAAGGTCGGTGACAAGGTGCTGTTCGGCAAGTACTCGGGCCAGACAGTCAAGGTCGAAGGCGAGGAACTCCTCGTCATGCGCGAAGAAGACCTGATGGGCGTCGTCGCCTAATTGTTCAGTGGCGCCGGCCGCTGCGCGTCCGGCCAACTAATTTCCAGAGAGAGGTTCTATGGCTTCGAAACAAGTGTTTTTCGGCGATGACGCGCGTCATCGCATGGTCAAGGGCGTGAACATCCTGGCCAACGCGGTCAAGGTCACGCTGGGCCCCAAGGGTCGCAACGTTGTGCTTGAGCGCAGCTTCGGCGCCCCGACCGTCACCAAGGACGGCGTCTCGGTCGCCAAGGAAATCGAACTGAAGGACAAGTTCGAGAACATGGGCGCGCAGATGGTCAAGGAGGTCGCCTCCAAGACCTCCGACATCGCCGGTGACGGCACCACGACCGCCACGGTGCTGGCGCAGTCAATCGTGACCGAAGGCATGAAGTACGTGGCCGCCGGCATGAACCCGATGGATCTGAAGCGCGGCATCGACAAGGCGGTCATCGCCGCGGTCGAGGAGCTGAAGAAGATCAGCAAGCCGACGACGACCAGCAAGGAAATCGCACAGGTCGGTTCGATTTCTGCCAATGCGGATGCCGAGATCGGCAAGATCATTGCCGACGCGATGGACAAGGTCGGCAAGGAAGGCGTCATCACCGTCGAAGACGGCAAGTCGCTCAATACCGAACTGGAAGTCGTCGAGGGCATGCAGTTCGACCGCGGCTACCTGTCGCCGTACTTCATCAACCAGCCCGACAAGCAGATCGCGATCCTCGAGAACCCCTACGTCCTGCTGCACGACAAGAAAGTCAGCAACATCCGCGACCTCCTGCCGATCCTCGAGCAGGTGGCCAAGGCCGGCCGTCCGCTGCTGATCGTCGCCGAGGAAGTCGAAGGCGAAGCGCTGGCGACGCTGGTGGTCAACAGCATCCGCGGCATCCTGAAGACCTGCGCCGTCAAGGCGCCTGGATTCGGTGACCGTCGCAAGGCCATGCTGGAAGACATCGCCATCCTGACGGGTGGCACCGTCATCGCCGAAGAGACCGGCATGACGCTCGAAAAGGCCACGCTCGCGGATCTCGGCCAGGCCAAGCGTGTCGAGATTGCCAAGGAAGACACAACGCTCATCGACGGTGCTGGCGAGACCAAGACCATCGAGGCCCGTGTCAAGGCGATCCGTGCGCAGATCGAGGAAGCCACCAGCGACTACGACAAGGAGAAGCTGCAGGAGCGCGTCGCGAAACTGGCGGGCGGTGTGGCCCTGATCAAGGTCGGTGCCGCAACGGAAGTCGAAATGAAGGAACGCAAGGCCCGCGTCGAGGACGCACTGCACGCCACGCGCGCCGCGGTTGAAGAAGGCATCGTCGCGGGCGGTGGTGTTGCGCTGATCCGTGCGAAGCAGGCTATCAGCAAGCTGAGGGGCGACAACACCGACCAGGACGCCGGCATCAAGATCGTGCTGCGCGCGATGGAAGAGCCGCTGCGCCAGATCGTCGCGAACTCGGGTGACGAGCCGAGCGTCGTCGTCAATGCCGTCGCCAACGGCAAGGGCAACTACGGCTACAACGCCGCCACGCACGAGTACGGCGACCTGGTCGACATGGGCGTGCTTGATCCGACCAAGGTGACCCGCACCGCGCTGCAGAACGCCGCTTCCGTCGCCAGCCTGATGCTGACGACTGACGCGATGGTGGCCGAACTGGTGGAAGACAAGCCGGCGGCCCCGGGCGGTGGTGGCATGGGTGGAATGGGCGGCATGGGCATGGACATGTAAGGCCGACGGCCGCTCGCGGCGCATAGCGGCGTCGCGCGCGCTGGCCGTACCATTGAGTACTGTCTGCGCGCGCGCTCCTTGCTCTGCCTTCGCGAATCGGTCGCCGGGTTGCGAGTTCCATAGCCTGCAACCGCTTCAAAACAAACGGCCCGCAATCGCGGGCCGTTTGTTTTTGGCGAATGAGCTGATCAGTACTTGATCGTGCAGCCGTAAGCGCTCGACGCAGCGGTCGCGACCGGCTTGCCCGAACGGGCATCCGTCAGCGCTGCCACGACGTAGTTGCTGGCGATCTTGACGTCCGCCGGATTGGCGCTGCGCTTGTCATCAATGGCGCCGGCGTAGATCACGGTGCCCTTCGGATCGATGACGTACATGTGCGGCGTCACCTTCGCGCCGTAGGCGCGGCCGATCTCTCCCTTGGAGTCCATCAGCACGGCAGTCGGCGCCGCATTCTGCTGCTTGAACCAGTCCGCAAGGCTGGCCGGGGCCATGTAATCCCCGTGCTTCTCGCTGGTCGAATTGACGGCGATCCAGGCGACGTTGTCGGCGCCGAAGCGTTTCTGCAGCGACTGCATGTTGCCACTGTCGTAGTGCTTCATCACGAACGGACAGTTCGGGTTGTTCCACTCGAGAACAACGTACCTGCCCTTGAAGTCGGACAGCGCGACCGGCTTGCCGTTGACGTCGGTGCCCTTCAATGCAGGTGCCGGCTGCCCGGGCACCGCGGCGGCCTGGACGGGCGAGGAAGATGCGGCAACCGCCGCAAACAGAACGGCAGCGAGCTTCATGTTGTGCCAGCGATCGGAGTTCAGCGGGACGCCAGCTTAACCCTGTCGAGCGCCGCGAGGACGGTCCCCTCGGTCAGGATCTCCGGCAACACCGTCGGCTTGCCGCTGGCGTCATAGAGCACATACAGCGGTACGCCGTTGCGGCCGAACTCGGCCAGGGCCTTCGTGATTCGCGCGTCGCGATTGGTCCAGTCGGCCTTCATGCGCACGATGCCTTCGGCGGCAAAACGGCTGACGACCTTGTCGGTGTTCAACGCCACGCGCTTGTTGACCTGGCAGGTCACGCACCACGCGGCGGTGAAGTCGACGAACACGACCTTGCCCTCGCCGGTCAGCTGCGCGAGCTTCTCCGGCGAGTAGTCGACCCAGCCAGCGCTGCTCGAAGGTTTTGCACTGGAGCCCGCCTCGGTCATCGCGAGCGGCGCGAACGTCAGTGCGGCGAGCACCGCGCCGACCAGTGCTACCCAGCGGAACAGCGGCGAGCCGCGCTGTGTCAGGCCGACCGCCCACAGCGCGAAGGCAACGGCGACCAGCACCCCCAGCGCCATGGCCACGCCGCCGGCATCGACCTGCTGTGCCAGCACCCACAGCAGCCAGACGCAGGTGGCGAACATCGGGAAGGCCATGAACTGCTTGAAGAGTTCCATCCACCGGCCCGGTCGCGGCAGCCTGGCGAGCAGCGCCGGGAACAGCGTCAGCAGGAGGTACGGGGCCGCCATGCCGACGCCGAGCATCGCGAACACCGACAACGCAAGGGGCGCCGGCTGCGTGATCGCGTAACCGAGCGCGGCGCTCATGAACGGTGCCGTGCAGGGCGAGGCCACGATGACCGCCAGCACTCCGGTACCGAAGCTGCCGCGCCAGTCGGACTTGCCGACCAGCGCGTCGGCCGCCTTGGTGTTACCGAGGCCGCTGCCGAAGGTGAACTCGAACACGCCCAGCAGGTTGAGGCCGATGACGAAGAAGAGCACCGTCAACGAAGCGACGACCCAGGGCGTCTGCAGCTGGAAGCCCCAGCCGAGTGCGCTGCCCGCCTGCTGGAGTGCAATCAGCAGCCCCGCGAGCAGCACGAACGACAGGATCACGCCGACCGCGAAGGCGATGCCGTGCGCGGCCATCGGGCCGCTGTGCGTGCGGTGCTGCGCCAGCCCGATCAGCTTCAGTGACAGGACCGGGAACACGCACGGCATCAGGTTGAGGATCAGGCCACCGATGAACGCGGCCCCCAGTGCTGCAACCAGCGACATGGTCGGTGCAGTGGCGCCCGCTGCAGCGGTGCCCGGGGCGCTGACTACGCCAGCCACCAGCGGCGCCTCGACGACCGCAGCCCAGCCACCCGGCTTGGCCGGACCGCCGTTGGCGACGATGACACCGCCAAGCGACTTCGCATCGGCCTTGACCGGCTTTGCCGCGGTCAGGTACAGCGAAACGCCATCGCGACGGTTCAGTACCTGCGCGGCCGCCGGTTCGATACGGGCCTCCTCCAGCGGGAAGAACTCAAGCGAGTCGGACTTGCGGTCCGCGGGCAGATCGAGTGCCAGCCGAATGCGGTCCGCCTCGATCGTGCCGCGCGCGGCCAGGCCAGGCAGCGCCGTTGGTACCAGCTTGCGCGCCTGCGCGAACAGCGCCGCATGGGCCGAGGGGTTCGCGTCTGCCTTGACGGGCAGAGTCAAGGAAATGTCCGCGCTGCCCGGAATGCACACGTCCTTGCACTCCAGCCATTCCGCCTTGCCGTTGAGCGTGACCGGAGTACCGGGCTGCAGGTTCGTCGGCACTTGCACCGTGGTCAATAGCAAGGTGTCGCCGTCGTAGCCGTAGTTGACCAGCGGACCTGCCGGCAGACGGTGCGGGTACGGCCATTCGATCGGTCCGGCTGTCATCCCGGCCGGAAGCTGCCAGTCAATGCGGGTCGGCAGGCCCGAGTCGCCCGGGACCTGCCAGTAGGTGTGCCATTCGTTGTCGTGCACGAGCCGAAGGCCGACCTGCAACGCCTGGCCGGGGACTGCCGCATCGGTGGCCGCGATCAGTGACGCCTTGACATGCGGATCGGGCGCGCCGAAGCGCGGCAGGGACTGCCCGATGGCCGCAGACGAGGAAAGGGCGAACCAGGCCGCGGCCAGGATCGGGGTGAGAAGTCGTAGGGTGCGCATACCGTGATTTTCGTCCATCGAGCGCCCCAATGGTTCCCGGCCAAACGGCCTACCGGGATCCCTTTTCGCCGATTGCGTCAAAAGCTTCGCGCGCGGCGGCGACTGTAGCGTCGATAACGGCGTCATTGTGCGCTATCGATACAAACCCGGCCTCGAACGCCGACGGGCGCCAGATAGACGCCACGGTCCAGCATCGCGTGGAAAAACCGGTTGAATCGCTCCTTGTCGGTGGCCATCACCTGCGCATAGCTGCCCGGCGGCTCATCAGCGAAATAGACGCCGAACATGCCGCCGACGCTGTCACCGGAGAAGGCCAGCCCCGGCGCGGCCGCATGGGCCGCCTGAACCAGCCCGCTCACCAGGCGCGTGGTCTGTTTGGAGAGTTCCTCGTAGAACCCGGGCCGCTGGATCTCTCTCAGGGTCGCCAGGCCGCAGGCCACGGCCACCGGATTGCCGGACAGCGTGCCCGCCTGATAGACCCCGCCCAGCGGCGCGAGGTGCTTCATGATTTCGCGCTTGCCGCCGAAGGCCGCCACCGGCATGCCGCCACCAATGACCTTGCCGAGCACCGTCATGTCGGGATCGATGCCGTACAGCGACTGCGCGCCCCCCAGGGCGACCCGGAAGCCCGACATCACCTCGTCGAAGATGAGGATCGCACCGTGCCTCGCGGTGAGTTCGCGCATCGTGCGCAGGAACTCGGCCGTCGCACGCACCAGGTTCATGTTGCCGGCAATTGCCTCGACGATGACGCAGGCGATGTCGTCGCCGTGCTGCCTGAAGGCATCGACCAGTTGCTGCGGCTCGTTGTAATCGAGCACCAGCGTGTGCTGGGTGATCTCGGCCGGCACGCCGGCACTGCTGGGGTTGCCTAACGTCAGCAGGCCCGAGCCGGCCTTCACCAGCAGGCTGTCCGCATGGCCGTGATAGCAGCCCTCGAACTTGATGATCTTGCGCCGGCCCTTGCCGCCGCCTGCCGCGCCGCGCGCGAGGCGGATCGCGCTCATCGCGGCCTCGGTGCCTGACGACACCAGCCGCAGTTGCTGCATCGACGGCACCAATTTCAGCAGTTCCTCGGCCATGATGACTTCGGCCTCGGTCGGCGCGCCGTAAGACAGACCGCGGGCAGCGGCGTCCTGCACCGCCTTCACCACGGCGGGATGGCCGTGCCCGAGGATCATCGGGCCCCACGAGCCGATGTAGTCGATGTAGCGCTTGCCGTCGGCGTCCCAGAAGTAGGGGCCTTCGGCGCGTTCGATGAACCGCGGCGTGCCGCCGACCGAGCGAAACGCGCGGACCGGCGAGTTGACCCCGCCCGGGATCGACCGCTGGGCGCGTTCAAACAGTTGTTCGTTGCGGTTCATTCTGGGCTGTTCCTAGGTTGAATTCGTGTTGCAGACGCTTAGCTGCCGCGGCCGGATCGGGAGCATCGAACACAGCACCGATGAGGGCAGCGGAGTGCGCTCCGGCGGCACTGACCGCGCGGATGTTGGCCTCGCCGATCCCGCCGATCGCCACGATGCGCTGGGCCGGAAATTCCTGCCGCGCCTGCTGCAGGAGCGCCAGCGGCGCGCGCACGGCGGCGGGCTTGGTCGTCGATGCAAAGACGGAACCGAACGCGACGATGTCCGCGCCAGCCTCTACGACCCGACAGGCCCGCAACAGGTCGTCATAGCAGGACACACCGATCAGTGCGTGCGGGAGCCGGGCCCGTGCCTCTGCAATATCGCCGTCATCACGGCCGAGGTGCACGCCGTCGGCATCGAGTTCCTGCGCGAGAGGGACATCGTCGTTCACAACGAACAGCGCCCCGTGCTGGCGCGCGAGGGACTGGACCGCGCGAGCCTGTCGGCTGCGCTCCTGCGGAGGCGCGATCTTGCTGCGGTACTGCACGAGCGCGATGCCTGCCGTCAGCGCGGAATGCAGCCGAACCAGCATCGCATCGAAGTCCGCCACGCCAACATCCGGCGTCAGCAGGTAGACGCCCTGGACCCGACGCGCCAACGCCGCTCGGTCAGTTGAGGTCGCCGCTGTTGTCATCGTCGTCATCGTCATCACCTGCCCAGAACAACCGGTCGGGAATCGCCACTCCAATGCCGGCGTTGAAGGCGTGCACCACGGCCGCGGCCGTGTACTGGCAGGCCTCATGGCAGGCCTGCGGAACATCGAGGCCATGCGCCAGCAGCCCGGCCAGTGCCGCCGAAAGCGTGTCGGAAACGCCGAGCAGCCGTGTCGAAGGCGCGTCGAGGCGCGGCAAGGCGTCGCTACGGACCAGTCCCGATTCGTCATAGAGCGCGGCCATGGCCTGGGGCGATCCCGGATCGGCGTCGGTCAGCAGCACGAACTCCGTCCCCCAGGCGATCAATTCGCGCGCGCACGCTGTTGCCGGCAGGTCGTTACTGCGCTCCTCGTCGTCATTGGCAAGGCTCAGCAGCCGGCGCGCCAGCATGAGACTGATCGAGACGACGCTCGCCTGCGGCACGAGTAGCTCGCGCAGCGCGGCCACGAGCTCGCTGTCCGCATCGTCGTCCAGAGTGGGGCCGAATTTCGGATCCAGTACGACGGGCACGCTGTCGTAGTCGGCGAGGATCGCGGCGATCGGCTGCACCTGAGCGGCACTGGCCAGCGCGCCGACCTTGAATGCGGCGACGGCCATGTTCTGCAGAATCAGCTGGGCCTGCCCTTCGATCGCCTCGTCGTCGAGCAGGACGAACTCGTCGTCGCGGTCACGGGCGCTGATGCCGATCGCGGTGATGACGCTTGCCGGATGGCAGCCCATGCTGGCGATCGCCAGTTGATCCGCCTGCAAGTCGGCGGCGCCGGTGGCGTCGGAGGCGCCAAAGCTGAGCACAACAGGGAGCGAGGACATGCGCGGGGGAGGCGTGTGACGGCGCAAAGAATGTCGATGCTACGCGGACGCAATGCGCTAGCGCGAAGGCGGTAGCGAAGACCTATGAGCCCACGTTATGATCTTCAGCTAAGTGATTGATTTTAGCCGCTGAGCGACCGATTGGGCGTTCAAGTTCCTAGTCCATGATGACGACCAACGTGGGGACAAAAACCTGGATGTGCCTGATCTGCGGGTGGATCTACGACGAGGCGGCGGGAGTGCCTGAGTCGGGAATCGCCCCGGGAACGCGGTGGGAGGAGATTCCTCCGAACTGGACCTGCCCTGAATGCGGGGCGCGCAAGGAAGATTTCGAAATGGTCGAAATCTGACCGCGGAACCGCGGTTTTCAGCGCGGCGTGAGCAGACAAGTTCGTTTACAAACACGGCGATCGGTCGATCACATCGTTCGCGTGTTTTTGCCACGGCGAGTCCCGCATGGCATGGACCGGCGGCGTCCAGGGGCCGGTTGAGATCGAGGACACGACATGGCGGCACAGGACTTTACGGATATCCGCGGCAAGAAGGTGATGGTGATCGATGACTCGAACACCATCCGGCGGAGCGCGGAGATCTTTCTCAACCAGGCCGGGTGCCAGGTCATCCTCGCGCAGGATGGATTCGAAGCGCTGTCGAAGATCAACGACCACCAGCCGAACATCATCTTCTGCGACATACTGATGCCGCGGCTGGACGGATACCAGACCTGCGCGCTGATCAAGCGCAGCCCGCGATTCCACAAGACACCGGTGGTGATGCTGTCATCCAAGGACGGGCTGTTCGACCGTGCGCGCGGGCGCATGGTCGGATCGAGCGAGTACCTGACGAAGCCGTTCACCAAGGACAGCCTGCTGACCGCGGTGCGTCAGCATTCGATGAACTGAACACCAGGCCTTTGCGGGGGGGCCGATGCCCATCAAGAAAGTACTGATAGTCGACGATTCGCCCACTGAGCGTTTCTTCCTCAACGAACTGCTGACCAAGCAGGGTTATGCGGTGTCGATGGCAGAGAACGCTGAAGAGGCGATGATCAAGGTCAAGGCGGTGATGCCCGACCTGATCCTCATGGATGTCGTCATGCCGGGGCAAAACGGCTTCCAGCTGACGCGGGCGCTGTCCAAGGACCCGGTGACGCAGGACATCCCGATCATCATGTGCACCAGCAAGAACCAGCAGACCGATCGCATCTGGGGCCTGCGCCAGGGTGCACGTGACTACATCACGAAGCCGGTCAAGCCCGAAGAGCTGTTCGAGAAGATCTCGGCGCTCGGCTGATCGACAGGTCCATGTCCACTCAACGCGACGTCAATCCACGCCAGCTTGTGAAGCTGCGCGAGTTCTCGACGCAGCTCGCCCAGCGGCTGAAAGAGGCACCCAACCTGCCGAACGAGCCGACGCGGCTCGCGATCCGCATGGGCACGGAGAACTACCTGGTGGAAATGGGCCTTGCGGCGGAGATCGTGTCCCTGCCCGAGATTGCACGGGTGCCGTGGACCAAATCCTGGTATCGCGGGCTTGCGAACGTTCGCGGCCGACTGGTCGGCGTCATCGACCTGCAGCAGATGATGGGACGCGAACCGTTGTCGGCGGAACTGGGGCTGCAGCTGCTGGTGCTCGGCGAAGGGCTCGGCGTCGCGGCGGGGATACTGATCACGCGGGCCTTCGGCATCCGCAACCTGAAGGATCTCGAATCGCTCGAGGTGCCTGCATCGCCGGTCGGCTGGGAGCGCAGCCGGTATCGCGATCTCGAGGGCATGACACTGACGGAACTGGACCTGCGTGAGCTGGCGACGGCGCCCGCGTTCACCGCGATCAATGCGTAAACGGGGCGGCTCACCGGCGGCAGGCCGGGGCCGCGTGCAGTCGTCGCGAGCAGGGCAGCAGGCATGACCTGGCGCTGAGCCGGGTTCGAAGAACAGGCGGAGGATCGGATGGCACTCGAAATGGGTTCGCTTTTCACTCGGCGCAAGTCGCGCAAGGGCCGAGCCGCGGCAGAAAGCCGCGGTGCCGAGAGTGCTGACGCGCGGCCGGCGCCGAAGACCGTGATGATCGAGCGGAGCAGCGAAGGCCGGACGATGGCCTTCGTCGACCGGATTCTGGCCTTCAAGCTACCGCTGCTTGGCGACAAGCCCGTCAACACCCAGGTGCAGGTGCTGCTGATCCTGATGGGCTTCTGCTTCTTCGTGTTGATTGCCGTGCTGTTCTTCGACAACCGCATGGCGGCCAACGGCGCGCTGCAGACCGAGATCGTCGGTGACACGCTGATGCATACCCAGCGGCTGGCGAAAGCCGCGCCGAACGCGGTCGAAGGCAATCGCGAGGCGTTCGTCGAGCTGCGCGAGAGCCGAGATGCGATCGCCGCCAATCTCGATGGCCTGGCCAACGGCAATGCGTTGCGTGGCCTGTCGCAGTCGTCGTCCGACCTGCAACCGCCTTTGTCGCAGCTGATCGAACGCTGGAACGGCAGCCAGGCGGCAGCTTCGGTGATCATCGCCAACGAGAAGGCGCTGATCGGGTTCGGCGACGTGATCAGGAAGATCAACGACGCGAGCCCGCGTTTGCAGCAGCTGACGGAGGAGATCACCGCGCTGAAGCTGCAGTCGGGGGCGCCGGCGCGTGAAATCGCCACGGCGGCGCAGCTGGTCACGCTGACCCAGCGCCTGGGCAAGAGCGCGAACTCGCTGGTGGCGGGCAACGTTGCCAATGCCGAGGTCGCGCTGACGCTCGGTCGCGACATCAATCAGTTCCGCGACCTGACGCAGGCGCTGCTGACTGGCTCGGACGCCCTGCGCATCGGTGCTTCATCGGACAGCGAGACGCGCGTCCGCTTGCAGGAACTGGCGCGCGTCTACGGTGATTTCCAGGCGTCGATTGCCGGTGCCATCGGCAGCCTGCAGGCGATCGTGCAATCGAAGGAGGCCGAGCTGGCGATCCTGCGCGGCTCCGAACAGCTGCGCCAGCACGTGACCGAGATGGGTGGGCTCTACACGAAGGAGCAGGCGACCCGAAAGGTCAACCTGTTCATCATGGGCCTGTTTGCGATCGGACTGCTGCTTTGCGCGTTCGCCATTGTTAAGGTGCTGCTCGAGGACACCCGCAAGCGAGCGGCCGAAGCGGAAATCCAGCGGATGCAGGCGGAGCGGCTGGAGCAGGAGGCCAAGCGCACCAACGAGCAGAACCAGGCGGCCATTCTCCGACTGATGAATGAGCTGCAGGAGGTCGCCGACGGCAACCTGACCGTGCAGGCGACGGTGTCGGAAGACATCACCGGTGCCATCGCCGACTCGGTCAACTACACGGTGGAGGAGCTGCGCGGCCTGGTCGGCCGCATCAACAACACCGCCGAGCAGGTGAACACCGCATCGACGGCCGCACGCGACATCGCGACGCGCCTGCTGACGGCGTCCGAAGCGCAGTCGAAGGAGATCAAGGACACCGGTGACAAGGTGCTGAAGATGGCGTCGCAGATCAACGACGTCTCGAAGAGCGCCGGCGAGTCGGCCAAGGTGGCGCGCGCCTCGCTCGATGCCGCCGAACGCGGCCAGCGCGCGGTGTTCAACCAGATCGCCGGCATGAACGAGATCCGCGAGCAGATCCAGGAGACGGCCAAGCGCATCAAGCGGCTGGGCGAGTCGTCGCAGGAGATCGGCGAGATCGTCGAGCTGATCACGGACATCACGGAACAGACGAACGTGCTCGCGCTGAATGCGGCGATCCAGGCCGCGTCGGCCGGTGAGGCGGGGCGCGGGTTCTCGGTGGTGGCCGAGGAAGTTCAGCGGCTTGCTGACCGTTCGGCTGAGGCCGCGAAGCAGATCGGTGCGCTGGTGCGCACGATTCAGACCGACACGCAGGATGCCGTGGCGGCCATGGAGAAGAGCACGCAGGGCGTCGTCGAAGGGACGAAGCTGTCCGACGCGGCGGGCAACGCGCTCGGCGACATCGGGCGGGTTTCGCGCCAGCTGGCGGAACTGATCGAACGCATCGCCTCGACGACCAACGACCAGGCCAGTTCGGCCGGTGGCGTCGCGCAGTCGATCGAACGCATTCTGGCGGTGACCGAGCAGACGTCGCATGGCACCCGGCAGGCGGCGCAGTCGATTGGCCAGCTGGCGACGCTGGCACGTGAGCTGAAAGCCTCCGTCGCGCGATTCCGGGTCGGCTGAAGCGCTGAAATGGCTGCGTCGACGCACCTTCGTGGGCCGATGTCCGGGCTGTCCGCGTCGCTAGAGTCGCGCGCAGGCCTCGCACTCCGCGCGGGGCGTGCGCAGCAGGCGGTACGGGCCGCATCCGGCGGCTGAGGAATAGTTAGATGCCCGAACGACACGATCCCAACCAGCTGGTCGGCGCCGCGCCGGACGTCGCGCCGCTCGCCTGGGTCATTGACGAGATCCGCACGTCGCTGACCGAAGCGGTCAACGGCATGAAGGCGTTCCTCGCCAACAAGCAGGACGTCGACAGCCTGCGCAATGCCCGCAACCAGGTCCATCAGGCCAACGGCGCGCTGCAACTGCTCGACCTGCGCGGCGTGGCGCTGGTGACCGACGCCGTCGAACAGCTGACCCGCCGCTTCGAGGCCGAACCCAAGGAATGCCTGCCCGCCGGCGTGCGCTCGGTAGAAACCGCGCTCACCGCGGTCGTCGCGTACCTCGAGGCGCTGCTGTCGGGGCGTCCGAACCAGCCGATCCGGCTGTTCCCGTACTACCGCGACGTGCTGCAGCTCAATCGCGCCAATCGGGTGCATCCCGCGGACCTGATCTTCCCCGACCTGTCGCGGCGGCCCGCCTTCCACCAGATCGAGTCACGGCACTACTCGCCGGAACAGTTGCGCGAGCGGCGCGCGCGCTTCGAGCTGGGCCTGCTGGGGTTCCTGCGCAATGCCGACGACCCCGGTGCACGCACCCGCATGCTGGAGGCGCTCGCCGACCTTGAACACCTGCCCCAGCGCGGCCTTGCCCGCAGCTTCTGGTGGGTGGTGCGTGGGTTGCTCGAAGGACTCGACGCGACGGTGATCCCGGTCGACCTGGATCTGAAGCGCGTTCTCGCGAGGTTGAACCTGCAGCTGCGCCGCATGATCGAAGGCGGCGGTGCGGTCGCCGAGCGCCTGATGATCGATGCGCTTTACTACGTCGGCCGCGCGCAGGGCGGTCCAGCGCGCATCGGCGAAATCAAGCGGCTCTACGGACTGGACGCGCTGATCCCGGCGGACTTCGAGCGCGCGTCGCTGACCGCCGTCGATGCCGACGCGCTGCGCGCGCTGAAGGAAGCGTTGTCACAGGCGAAGCAGTTGTGGGGCCAGATCGTCGCCGGCGCCGGCGAACCCGCCAAGTTCGACCAGGAAATCGCGCTGGCGCGCACGTCGTCTTCCAAGCTGTCGGCGCGCGCGCTGGGTGTGACGTTTGAAACGATCGGCCGGGTGACGCGCGAGTTCGCCAAGCTGCCGGCCGATGTGCACGAGCGGCTCGGGCTTGAAGTGGCGTCGGCACTGTTGTTCGCCGACATCGGGGTCGACGACCTGCCGCAGACCGACGATGAATACGAAGGGCGCGCGCAGCAGGTCATCGACCGCCTGGTCAAGGCGCGCCAGGGCCAGCCGCTGCCCGATGCCGGGCCGTGGATGTCCGAACTGGCCCGCCGCGCGCAGGACCGCCTCACGATGGGCACGGTGGTGGCCGAGACGCAGTCCACGCTGCGCGAGATCGAGCAACGGCTCGACCGGTTCTTCCGCAACCCGGCCGAACGGGACGACCTGCCGGCGACCACGGCGATGTTCGACCAGGTGTGCGGCGTGCTGTCGCTGCTCGGCTACGAGGACCCGGTCGCCGCGCTGCGCAACGTGCAGGAGTCGATCGGTCGATTCGCCGACGCGGCCATGGCGCCGGAGCCCGAGGAGTTCGGGCGCATCGCACAGAACCTCGGTGCCGTCGGCTTCTTCGTCGAAAGCCTGGGCCAGGACACCGAGCGGCCGCGCGGGATGTTCCACTATGACCCGACGACGGGAGTGTTCTCGGCCGAACTGGGTCAGCTGCCGGCCGACGAGGCTGTTTTTGCGCCCGCCGACGAGGAGTACCACGCCGCGCCGCGCACGATCGACATGCGCGTCGCCGAACCGCGGCGCACCGACAACGTCGAGACTGCTGCACGCAAGACGCTGGAAGCCGCGCATCAACAGGCCGAGCGGCTGACGCGGGTTGTCGGTGATGCACGGGCGATGGACGAACTCGATCGGCTGCTGCCGATGCTGTCCAACGAGGCCGACCTGCTCGACAACGAGCAGCTCAAGTCACTGGCCGCGCGTGCATTGCAGCTGCTCACGCAGCTGAAGGACGCGCCGATCCCCGAGGACGCGCGCGAGCTCGAGCAGCTGCTCGCGCCGCCGAAGGCGCCCGAGACACCGCCGCCGACGGCACCGCTGCCTTCGAGTCAGGCCGCCGCCGACAGCGAACTGCGCGAGATCTTCGTCGAAGAGGCGCGCGAGGTTCTGGACAGCATCATCGGCAATCTCGCGGACCTGCGCGGGCGTCGCGACGACAAGGCCACGCTGACCACCGTGCGCCGCGCGTTCCACACGCTGAAGGGCTCGAGCCGCATGGTCGGCTTCAAGCATCTCGGCGAGGGTGCATGGGGCGTGGAGCAGTGCTTCAACCTGTGGCTGGCTCAGGAGCGACCCGCGACCGACGACCTGATCGACCTCGCGGACGGCGCGCAGCGCGTGATCCGCGCGTGGGTCGATACGATCGACCGCGATCCGCATGCCAACATCGACCCGACGCCCCTCGTGCTCGCCGCGCAGCGCGTGCGCGAGGGCGGCATGTTCGAGTTCGCGGCGTTGCCGCCGGGGGACGCCCCCCCAAAGCCTGACGGCAGCGCGCCGGAGCAGCACAACGTCGCGCTGCCGGCCCAAGCCCCGGAAGAGACGCCGCGAGCAACGACCACAGCTCTGGTCGACTTCGATCTCGGCGAACTCGGCCCGACCGTGCCGGATCTGGAGCTGCCGCCTGAACTTGCCCTGGCGCCGGCCGCGGAGGCCGAGGAACCCGCTCCCGAAATCGAACCGCTGCCACTCGAGATCCCCGCGGTCAGCGAGCCGGTCGAGCTCGCCGCGGTGACCGAACCCGCGGCGGAAGCGGTGGGTGAAGAAGACATGCGCCGGATCGGGCCGCTCGAGATCAGCCATGGCCTGTACTCGGTGTTCCTCAACGAGGCCGACGAGTGCGTCCGCGTGCTGGCGCACGACATCAACGAGTGGCGCTACGAGCCAGCCCGGCCGGTCTCGGCCCAGGTGGTGCGACGGGCGCATTCACTGTCCGGCATCTCGAAGACCGTCGGCCTGCTGCCGGTGATTGCGATCGCCGACCCGCTCGACGACCTGATGCACACGCTGTCGATGCTCACCGGTCTGCGCCACTATGCGCTGACGGCGGCGCAGTTCGACACGCTGGAGCGTGTCATCGAACACATGCGCGGCATGCTGCATCAGTTTGCCGCCGGCCTGTATCCGGACGAGGCGCCGTTCGATGCCGGCGCGCTGCACGACATCGTGGCCATCGTGCGCGCGCACAGCGCGCTGCATGACGAACTGACCCCGTCGACGGTGCCCGCGTCTATGGGCGATGTCGGCGTGCAGCCATGGGATGCGACGCCAGTCGCCGAGCCTGTCGAGGTTGAAGCCGCTGCCGATGCGATCCAGGAAGCCACCGCTTTCGCGGTCGCTGGGGAAATGGACGTCGTGCCGGTAGAGGATGCGGAGCCCGCCGCCGAGCCGGACATCGTGACCCGCGCGGACCTGACTGGCGCCTCGGTGGATGCCGAAGCAGAAGCCGCGGCCGAGGCCGAGGCGAGAGGCTGCCGCAACGCGCGTCCGTGACGAACTCGATGCCGACCTGCTGGAGGTCTTTCTCGCCGAAGCCGCTGACCTGCTGCCATCCATCGGGACCGCGCTGCGCGGGCTCGAAGGCGACCCCAACGATCGCGAGCTGGCGCGCGACCTGATGCGCCGGCTTCACACCGTGAAGGGCAGTGCGCGCATGGCCGGCGCGATGCGGCTCGGTGAACTGGTGCACGACATGGAGACGCGCATGGAAGCCGCCATGCAGCTGTCGGACGTGCCGGGCATCATCATCGAGGATCTGCAGGGCCAGTACGACCAGGCGGTGGCGCTGTACGACGAGTTGCAGAACCCGGACGCGGCGAAGGCGTCTGCTGCGGCCCCTGCAGCGGAGACCCGGGAGCCTGAGCCTGCCCTTGCGCCGGTGATCGATCTCGCCACCGCGCGCGGTGAAGCCAAGCCGGAAGTGCGCATCGAGAAGCCGGCGATGCCGCTGCCGTCGACGGTGGAAGCCACGATGGCGGCCACGGCGCCGGCCCAGCAGACGGCCCCGTTCATTCGCGTGCGGGCCGATGTGCTCGACAAGCTGGTCGACCAGGCCGGTGAAGTCTCGATTGCGCGTTCCAAGCTGGAAAACGAGGTGTCGACGATCAAGGGATCGCTGACGGACCTCACCGAGAACATCGCGCGGCTGCGCTCGCAGCTGCGCGAGGTCGAGATCCAGGCCGAAGCGCAGGTGCAGGCGCGCGGCGCATCGTTGTCGCGCGAGTCGGCGGACTTCGATCCGCTCGAGTTCGATCGCTACACGCGGCTGCAGGAACTGACGCGCATGCTGGCTGAGTCCGTCGAAGACGTCGCGATGGTCCAGAGCAACATGGTGAAGGGCCTGCAGATGGCCGACACCGACCTGACCTCGCAGTCGCGACTGACGCGCGACCTGCAGCAGCAGCTGATGCGTGTGCGCCTCGTGCCCTTCGCGAACGTGTCCGAGCGGCTGTACCGCGTGGCCCGTCAGACGGCGAAGGAACTCGACAAGCGGGTGAACGTCGATGTGCGCGGCGGCACCACGGAAATCGACCGCGGCGTGCTCGAGAAGATGGTCGGACCGTTCGAACACCTGATCCGCAACGCCATCGTGCACGGGCTGGAGCGACCGGCCGAGCGCCGTGCGGCCGGCAAGGCCGATGTCGGCGAGCTCGTGCTCGATGTCAAGCAGGAAGCCAATGAAATCGTCGTCGTGCTGAGTGACGACGGCGCGGGACTGAACCTCGAACGCATTCGCGAGCGCGCGCTCGAGCGCGAGCTGATCGGCGTCGACCAGGCGCTCGGCGATCGCGAGGCGATGGACCTCATCTTCCTGCCGGGCTTCTCGACCGCCACCGAGGTGACCGAACTGGCGGGACGCGGCGTCGGCATGGACGTCGTGCGCGCCGAGCTGGCTTCGTTCGGCGGCCGCATTGCAGTGTCCAGCGAGACGGGGCGCGGAACGCGCTTCACGCTGTACCTGCCGATGACACTGGCGGTCGCGCAGGTCGTGCTGGCCCGCATTGGAACGCGTCGGTATGCGCTCCCGGCCGGCATGGTCGAGCAGGTCAGGCGTTACCGGCCGGCGGCGCTGCTGCCGTCGCTCGCCGGCGGCATGATCGACATTCCGCCGATCGGACCGGTCGTTCTGCGGCCGCTGTCGCAGCTGGTCGGCGAGGAAACCACGGGCCACCTGTCAAAGCAGACGCCGGTCGTGCTGCTGAAATCCGGCGACGACCGCATGGCGATCGCGGTCGACGACGTGTCGAGCAACCAGGAAGTCGTCGTCAAGAACGTCGGTGCGCAGGTCGCGCGCCTCGCCGGCATCCTCGGTGCCACGATCCTCGGTAACGGCGAGATCGTGCTGATCATCAATCCGGTGCAGCTGATCACGCGGGCGCCGGAGCCGCCGCCGATCTTCGAAGAGGAGCTGCGCGCGGAAGTGAAGGCGGCGCCGACGCGCACCACACCGGTTACCGAGATCGGTGGCATGGCGATGCCGACGGTCATGGTGGTCGACGATTCGCTGACTGTGCGCCGCGTGACGCAGCGCCTGCTCGAGCGCAACAACTTCAACGTGCTGCTCGCCAAGGATGGCGTCGACGCGTTGCGCCAGCTGCAGGACACCAAGCCCGACGTGATGCTGGTCGACATCGAGATGCCGCGCATGGACGGCTACGACCTGACACGCAACGTCCGCAGTGCGCCGGTGACCGCCGGCATCCCGATCATCATGATCACCTCGCGCACCGCCGAGAAACACCGCAGCATGGCCTTCGAGCTCGGCGTCAACGAGTACCTCGGCAAGCCGTACCAGGAGGACGAGTTGATGAAGCTGGTGCGGCAGTACGTGGCAGAGAGGGCGACCGCGTAGCGGTTCGTCTGGATGCGGGCGGCACACGCAGGTTGTGCCGCTGCGCGAGCTTCATTCCCTTCGTTCCGAGCGGCGCTCAGGGCCGCGCGGCCCGTTACTTTCTTTGTCTTGCCAAAGAAAGTAACCAAAGAAAGGCGACCGCCTGCGAAGGCCGCGCCTGCGGCGTGCCCTGCGCTGCCGGGCGTCGCGGGCGGGCCGCAAACTCGCTCCCTGCGGTCGCTCAGACAGGCAGGCCCTCAAAGGCTCCCGCGCCCCCTGCGCTGCGCGGCGCCTTCGAAGGCATCAACTGCGTCGCGTTTGGCAGCGTCTGGCACGGCGACGGGGTCGATCCGCTCGGGGACGCCGCGGCGGTGCGGGGCGGCGGCGGGGCCGTGCCGGGCGCGCTGTCTGAGCGACCGCAGGGAGCGAGTTTCGCGCACGGCCCGCTGACGCCCTGCAGCGCAAGGGAAGCCGCAGGCCGGCCTCGCGCGGTCGCCTTTCTTTGGTGACTTTCTTTGGCGAAGCAAAGAAAGTTACCGGCCCGCGCCGTGAGCGTCGGTCGTCGCACGACGAAGACGGAGGTCGCACAGCGGCCAGCAATGACACGAGCCGCGCGCTATCGAGCGCTTCACGACTGCGTACCGCTCCAGCGTCCGTCTTCCGTGCCTCCGCGTGATCGACAATCGGCGCCGGATAGTCCACCCCGATGACGCACCCCGCGTCGCGTTGGCGCGCCGCGCTGGCAAGCCACGGCGCATGGATCTCCTTCGCCGTGAAGCCCGCCAGTTGCGGTAGGTAGCGCTTGATGAACGCGCCTTCCGGTCGAATTTCTCGGACTGCGTCACCGGATTGAAGATGCGGAAGTACGGCTGCGCGTCGCAGCCGCTCGACGCCGCCCACTGCCAGCCACCGTTGTTGGCGGCGAGGTCGAAGTCGTTCAGGTGGTCGGCGAAGTAACGTTCGCCGCGGCGCCAGTCGATGCCGAGATCCTTCGTCAGGAAGCTGGCGACCACCATGCGCAGCCGGTTGTGCATGTAGCCGGTCTGGTTGATCTGCGCCATCGCGGCGTCGACCAGCGGATAACCGGTGCGCCCGCTGCACCAGGCGGTGAAGGCGGCGTCGGCCGCGGGGCCGGTTTCCCAGGCGATCGCGTCGTACTCGGGACGAAAAGCGCGCTCGGCCACGTGCGGGTGGTGCCACAGGATCATCTGGTAGAAGTCGCGCCAGATGAGTTCGGCCAGCCAGGTGCTGGCGCCTGCGGAGGCCGTTTGCTGTGCGTATCGCGCCAGTTCACGGATCGACACGGTCCCGAAGCGCAGGTGTACCGACAGGTACGACGGCCCGCGTACCGCCGGGAAGTTGCGCGCTTCGTCGTAGCGGTCGATGTGCTTCTTGAAGTCCTCGAAGGTGCGCGTCCCGCCGCTGGCGCCCGGAGTGATCGGAAGCTGCGCGAGATTCGTTGCCGCGAATCCGAGCTGGACGAGCGACGGGATCCGGCCTCCCTCGCTCGCGACCGCGAGCCGCTCGCGTCCGCGGTCGGACGGCCGGGGGGCGAGATCGTCCGCGGTCAGGCGCTTGAGCCAGGCGTTCTTGTAGGGCGTGTAGACGCTGAACGGGCGGCCGTCCCCGGTCAGGACCTCGGACTTCTCGAAGATCACGTGGTCCTTGCAGCGAACGAAACGCCGGCCGTCGCTCACCAGGGCGCGCTCCACCGCGGCATCGCGCTCGCGCGCATACGGCTCGTAGTCATCGCCCGACATACACCGCGTCGACAGAAAGCTGCCGGGCCAACAGTGGGATGGCGGTGGCGGCGACCTCATGGCGGACGATCAGCGCACCCCCCAGTTTCCGTAGCTCGTCATCCAGTTCGGTGACCGAGCGATGGATGAACTCGACGCGCCGGTCGGCCTGCAGGCCGGCCGCCAGCAGGGGATCGAGGATCGCCCGGTCGAACACGAAGGCGCAGAAGACGCGCCGGCAGGAGGCCAACGCCGCGGCCAGCGCGGCATGGTCATCGAGGCGAAGGTCGCGACGGAACCAGACCAGGCCGGCGTCGTAGCATCGTGGATGGTGCCGGCCGTGCGCCGGCGAGGAAAGGACTGGGGGAAGGAGCGGCGCAGTTTACAATTGCGTCCATGCCGAGCGACTCGATGGATCTGAGGCATCAGCTCCTGATCGCCATGCCAGCCATGGCGGACCCCAACTTTTCTGGCTCGGTGGTGTACATCTGCGACCACAGCGACAACGGCGCACTCGGGCTGGTGATCAACCGGCCGACGGAACTCAGCCTGTCGACGCTGTTTGACCGCATCGACCTCAAGCTCGAGATCGCGCCCTGGAAGGACACGCCCGGTATTCTTCGGCGGCCCGGTGCAGACCGAGCGCGGTTTCGTGCTTCACGTGCCGCCAGGGAGCTACAGCTCCACCTTGACTGTCACCCCGGAGATCTCGCTGACGACGTCCAAGGACGTGCTCGAGGCGGTCGCCAGTGGCAGCGGCCCGGAGAAGATGCTGGTGACGCTCGGATACTCCGGCTGGGGCGCCGGGCAGCTCGAAGGCGAAATCGCGGCCAACGCATGGCTTACGGCGCCTGCCAATCCGCAGATCCTGTTCGATCTGCCCGCCGAAGCAGCGCTACGACGCTGCACTACGGCTGCTGGGCGTCGATCCCACGCAGCTGTCGGGACAGGTCGGCCATGCATAGGCCGCTGGATGCGGGCCTGCATGCTGTCCGATCCAGCGTTTCCTGTCCCACTTCCACTTCCGCGATGACCGAGGCGATCGTGCTGGGTTTCGACTTCGGTGAGCGCCGCACCGGCGTGGCCATCGCCAACACGCTGACCCGCTCCGCGCGGCCGCTGAAGTCCATCGAGTCGACCACCAACGAAGCGCGCTGGGTGGCGATCCAGGCGCTGGTCGAGGAGTGGCAGCCGTCTGCCTTCGTCGTCGGCATCCCGCGGCACCCGGACGGCACGCCACACGCGATGACGGCGCGCTGCGAGCGCTTCGCGCGCCAGCTTGAAGGCCGGTATGCGCGGCCGGTGGCGCGCATCGACGAGCGCTACAGCTCCGCGGTGTCCGCGGCGGCGGACGATATCGACGCCGAGGCTGCGGCCGTCATCCTGCGGCAATGGCTCGAGCAGGGGGGCTCCGATGCTTGAACTCGACGCCGAAGTGCTTTACCGCACGCTGGCCGCCCGCGCCCGGGAGACTTTCGCCGGGGCTGCGCTGAAGCTGGTCGGGGTGCACACCGGCGGCGTCTGGCTGGCGGAACGCTTGCGGCAGGACCTGCATATCGACACGCCGGTCGGCATCCTCGATGTCTCGTTCTACCGCGACGACTTTTCGCGCAGCGGGCTGAAGCCGGACGTGCGGCCGTCGCAGATCAGCTTCGATGTCGCCGGCAGCCACATCCTGCTGGTGGACGACGTGCTGAGCACGGGCCGCACGGTGCGCGCGGCGATGAACGAGATCTTCGACTACGGCCGGCCGGCGCGGATCGATCTCGCGGTGCTGGTCGACCGCGGCGGGCGCGAACTGCCGATCGCCGCCACCGTGGTCGGCGCCACGCTCGAGGTTCCGGCCGACGTCACCGTCGTGCTGACCCGCGACGATGACCAGAGACTGCACCTGACGATGGAGAACCGCGGTGGCGAGTAACCCCCAGTTGAACCGCCACGGCGAACTGCATCACCTGCTGTCGATCGACGGACTGCCGCGGCCGATCCTCGAGCGCGTGCTGATGACGGCCGACAGTTTCATCAACATCGCCGAGCGCGAAGTGAAGAACGTGCCGCTGCTGCGTGGCAAGAGCGTGTTCAACCTGTTCTTCGAGAACAGCACGCGCACCCGCACGACCTTCGAGATCGCGGCGCGGCGCCTGTCGGCCGATGTCTTCAACCTCGACATCATGCGTTCCAGCACCGCCAAGGGCGAGTCGCTGCTCGACACGATCGACAACCTGACGGCGATGCAGGCCGACATGTTCGTCGTGCGCCACGCCACCAGCGGCGCGCCGTACCTGATCGCCAAGCATGCGTCGGCAAGCGCGCCGCACGTCCATGTGATCAACGCCGGCGACGGGCGCCATGCGCATCCGACGCAGGGCCTGCTCGACATGTACACGATCCGCCACTACAAGAAGGACTTCAGCAACCTGACGGTGGCGATCGTCGGCGACATCCTGCACTCGCGGGTCGCGCGGTCGGACATTCACGCGTTGACGACGCTCGGTGTTCCCGAAGTGCGCGCGGTCGGGCCGCTGACGCTGCTGCCGGCGGGGCTGGAGCAGATGGGCGTGCGCGTCTGCACCAAGCTTGACGACGGCATCCGCGGCGCGGACGTCATCATCATGCTGCGGCTGCAGAACGAGCGCATGCGTGGCGCGCTGCTGCCGAGCGCGCAGGAGTACTTCGCGCACTACGGCCTGACGCCGGAGCGGCTGGCACATGCGAAGCCCGATGCGATCGTCATGCATCCGGGGCCGATGAACCGCGGTGTCGAGATCGACTCGCGCGTGGCCGACGGCACGGCCGCCGTCATCCTGCCGCAGGTGACCTTCGGCATTGCAGTGCGGATGGCGGTCATGTCGATCGTCGCGTCGTCGGCGAGGATGCAATGAGCGCCGGGGCCGCTCCAAGGCGCTCGCTCCCCCGGGGGGACCGGCGCACAGCGCCGCAGGGGGCACGCATGAACGTCGAGATCGTGAACGGCCGCATCGTCGACCCGGCGTCGGGGCACGACGGGCCGGGCGGGCTTTACATCGCCAACGGCCGCATTGCCGGCATCGGCAAGGCGCCGGACGGGTTCCGCGCCGATCGGACGCTCGATGCGCGAGGGGCAGTGGTTGCGCCCGGCCTGGTCGACCTGTGTGCACGGCTGCGCGAGCCCGGCTCGGAGGGCGCGCTGAAGGTGGAGATGCGCGCGGCGCTGGCCGGCGGTGTGACCGGTGTGGTCTGCCCACCGGATACCGATCCGCCGCTCGACGAGCCGGGGCTGGTGCGCATGCTGCGGCAGCGCTCGCGCGAGTCGGCCGGGGCCCGCACCTATCCGCTCGGCGCGCTGACGGTGCAACTGCAGGGCGAGGTGCTGGCGGAGATCCAGACGCTGGCGGAAACCGGATGCGTCGCCTTCATGCAGACCGCGCAGCCTGCCGCACGACAACAGCGTCATGCTGCAGGCGATGCGCTACGCGCGCACGTTCGACCTGCCGTTGTGGCTGCGTCCGGTCGAGGACACGCTCGCAGGTTCCGGCGTGGCCGCCGCGGGCCCGGTCGCGGGCCGCCTCGGGCTGCCGTCGATTCCGGTGGTGGCCGAGACGGTCGCACTGCACACGATCTTCGAACTGCAGCGGGCCAGCGGCGCACGGGTTCACATCTGCCGCCTGTCGTCGGCCGCTGGCGTCGAGCTGGTGCGTCAGGCGAAGCGGGAAGGTCTGCCGGTCACGGCGGATGTCGGCATCCATCACGTGCACCTGATCGATGTCGACATCGGCTACTTCGATCCGAACTTCCGGCTCGATCCGCCCTTGCGCTCGCAGCGCGATCGCGAGGCGATCGTCGCCGGACTGGCCGACGGGACGATCGATGCGATCTGCTCCGACCACGCGCCGCTCAGCGTCGAAGAAAAGCTGCTGCCGTTCGGCGAAGCGGAGCCCGGTGCGACCGCGCTCGAAACGCTGCTGCCGCTGACGTTGAAGTGGGCGACCGAGAACGGGATCGCGATGACGGCCGCCCTGGCCAAGGTCACGAGCCGTGCGGCCGAGATCCTCGGTGAAGACACCGGCCGTCTTGCGCTCGGTGCCAAGGCTGACGTCGTCGTGTTCGATCCGGAGGCGCACTGGCGCGTGACGCCGGAGAATCTGCGCAGCGCCGGCAAGTGCACGCCGTACGCGGGCTACGAGCTGCAGGGCCGCGCGCGCTACACGCTGGTCGGCGGCGACATCCGCTACGAGGCGGTCTAGAAGTGCGGTACCTGATCGCGCCGCTGCGCGCGGTGCTGCTGGTGCCGCACATCCTGATCGGACATAGGCATCGCGTTCGTGGCGTTTCCGCTGAGCAGGACGCAGGCGACGCGCAATCGCATCAATCACTGGTGGTCGCGCTGGGTGCTGCGCCTTTGCGGCGTGCGCCTGCGCGTCAGCGGCCAGCCGCTCAGCGACGAACTCGTCAGCACCGGCATCACGCCCGGCAGCAACGGGCGGCTGCTGCTCTCGAACCACGTCTCCTGGATCGACATCTTTTCGATCAACGCGGCGATGCCGTGCCGCTTCGTGGCGAAGGCCGAGATCGTGCGCTGGCCCATCATCGGCGGCATGGTGGGGCACTCCGGCACGCTCTTCATCGAGCGCGGGCAAGCGGCGCGCCGTCGCGACGGTCAACGAGGCGGTGCAGGGCCACCTGCGAGCCGGGGAGAGCATCGGCGTGTTTCCCGAGGGCACGACGACGCGGGGCGACCGCCTGCTGCCGTTCCATTCGAACCTGCTGGCGCCGGCGCTCGAGGTCGGTTGCCCCGTCTGGCCGGTCGGCCTGCGCTACACCCAGCGCGGCAGGTTCAGCGACGCCGCCGCGTTCGTCGGCGATATGGGTTTCGTTACATCGCTCGCCAACGTGCTGGTCGCGGACGATCTTGAGATCGAGGTGACGTTCCTTCCCGCGCTGGACGCTGCGGCGTACGAGAACCGACACACCCTGGCTCGCGCGGCGCATGCAGCGCTGTCGGAGCACTTCGGGCTGGTCGAAGTGCCGGAGCGCGCGGAGGCGCCGGATAACGGCGCCGAACTAGTCGCCACCAGGAGCCTGCGACTGCGGGCAGTCGACCTGGAACAGAGCGCCGTCGTCGAGTCGCAACGCGCTGAGCTTGCCGCCCCAGACGCAGCCGGTATCGAGGCCGATGACGTTCGAGCGGCGCACCAGCCCCTCGGTCGACCAGTGGCCGAAGACGATCGGCGATTCGCGCGTCGCGCGATTCGGGATGGTCGAACCAGGGCATCGTTCCCTTGGGCGCCTTGGCAGCGCTGTCCTTGAACTTGAGGTGCATCCGCCCGTCGGCATCGACGACGCGCAGCCGCGTCAGCGCGTTGACGATGAAGCGCAGGCGATCGTCGCCGCGCAGCGCGTCATCCCACAGATCGGGCTGGTTGCCATACATCCGGCGCAGGAAATCGCGATAGTCGTCGCGCAGAAGGCGACGGTGAACCTCCTCGCCGTACTCGAGTGTCTGCGCCACCGTCCACTGCGGTGGCACCCCGGCGTGGACGAAGAGGTGCCCCAGTTCCGCATGGGCGAGCGGCAGGGTACGCAGCCAGTCGATCAGCCGACGGCGATCCGGCGCGTCGAGGATTTCCTGCAGCGTGTCGGAGTCGTGCTGCGGACGGGTGCCCGCATCGACCGCCAGCAGGTGCAGGTCGTGATTGCCGAGCAGAGCCACGGCCTGGCCGGCTTCGACCCGACGCCGCACCTCACGCAGTGTCGCGAGCGACTGGGGGCCGCGATTGACGATATCGCCGACGAAGATCAGCCGGCGCGGATCCGGCAGTCGCGCCAGCAGCGCTTCAAGACTCGCGAGGCAACCCTGCAGGTCGCCGATGACATAGGTGCTCATGGCTGTGATCGTAGCGGCTGTGTCGGATCCGTTTGTTAGCATCGGTCTGATGAAGCCTGTACGCAAAGCCGTTTTTCCAGTCGCCGGACTCGGCACCCGCTTTCTTCCCGCCACCAAGGCGATGCCGAAGGAGATGCTGCCGATCGTCGACAAGCCGCTGATCCAGTATGCGGTCGAAGAGGCGGCCGCCGCCGGCATCACGCAGATGATCTTCATCACCGGGCGGCACAAGCGCTCGATCGAGGATCACTTCGACCGCGCCCCCGAACTGGAAGCGGAACTGGCGGCCAAGGGGAAGAATGATCTCCTCGAAATCGTGCGCAACATCTCGCCGGATCCGGAGACTTTCATCTTTATTCGCCAGCCCGAGCCCCTGGGCCTGGGCCACGCGGTGCTGTGCGCTGAGCCGGTCATCGATGACGAACCATTTGTGGTGATCCTCGCCGATGACCTGATCGATGCCGAGGTGTCGGTGATCAGGCAGCTGTGCGACGCACGGGCGAAGCTCGACGGCGGCAGCGTCCTCGCCGTCGAGGATGTGCCGCGCAGCGAGACAAGCAAATACGGGATCGTCAGCAGCACGCCGCTCGATGACCGCACTTCGCGCATGTTGCACATCGTCGAAAAACCGGCGCCGGAGCAGGCGCCGTCGACGCTCGCGGTGCTCGGCCGCTACGTCCTGGAACCCGACGTGTTCGCCCACCTGCGGACGATCCCGCGCGGTACCGGCGGAGAAATCCAGCTCACCGACGCGATCGCGCGGATGGTGCCGGACGGTCGCACCTACGCCTACCGCTATCGCGGCCAGCGCTTCGACTGCGGCTCGAAGGAGGGCTTCCTGGCGGCCACGATGCACTACGCGCGGAAGGCCGGTTACTTGATCTGAGAGTCAGTCCCGCTCATATTCGTCGGCCGCGGCAGCGCGGGCGCGCAGCCGATACAGCCGGAACGGCATGAAGAACAGCGCGAAGTAGATCGCGCAGATCGCCAGGTAGGACCAGAAGATCCAGCGGTCGGCAACGCCGGATCGCCACATCGCCGTGCCGATCCCCGCGAGCAGGAGATTGACGCCGAGGAGCAGAGCCAGCGCCTGCCACGGGCCATAGCCACGCCGCAGCAGCATGTGGTGGATGTGGTCGCGGTCCGGTGCCATCGGACTGCGGCGACGTGCCAGTCGCCGCACCGTCACGGTAAAGACGTCCATCAGCACGATGCCGAGCACCCACAGCATCACGGGCGGCGGGACCGCTTCGCCAGGCCGCTGCGTCACTGCAACCGCGAACCAGGCGACGGCAAAGCCGAGCACCATGCTGCCCGCGTCGCCCATGAAGGTGCGATGACGGCCGCGCAGCGGCCATGGCAGGTTGAAGAACAGGAAACCCGCCAGCGCGCCTGCCAGCACAATGAGTATCTTCGCGCTGTTGGCATCGCCGATCGTCCAGGCGAAGGCCGTCAGCACCAGCAGGATGCCAAACACCAGGCTGCCCGCGAGGCCGTCGAGTCCGTCCAGCATGTTGATCGCGTTGACGACGGCCAGCGTGGCCAGCACCGTCAGCGGGATCGCCCAGTGGCGCGTGTTGATGCGGTTGGTGCCGAACAGGTCGCCGAGGTTGACGAGGAAGTTCTCGCCCCAGGATGTCATCAGCAGGGCGGCAATCACCTGCAGCAGGAGCTTGGTGCCGGCGGACACCTCGCCGAGGTCGTCCATCAGGCCGACCAGCGCCAGCAGCAGCACGCCGGCGAAGAACGCGCTGTATTGCGCGAACGCCGAGAAGGAAAACGCCAGCGCGAGGATCAGGCCGGCCGTGATGGCGATGCCGCCGGTCAGCGGCACCGGCACGGCATGGCGCTTGCGCCCGCCGGGGTGATCGACCAGGCCCCAGCGCTCGGCGGGCCGGCGCAGCATCAGGATCAGCAGGCCGGCGATAGAATGCGCCGGCGGCGGCCTGGGCCAGATAGGTGAGCGGCATCGCTGTCGGCATGGCCGCGATTATCCGCGAAGCCGGGGCGGCGATCAGGATCCGGGGACGAGCTGCCGGTAGATCGCGACGGTCTTGTCCACCATCTGCTGCACCGAGAACGCCTCGGTCGACACGCTGCCGCCCGGCCGCGCCGAGCCGGGCGCGCAGGGCCGCGTCGCCCAGCAGGCGGTTCAGCGCCCCGGCCAGTGCGTCGACGTTGCCCGGTTCCACCAGCAGGCCAGTGACCTCGTGCAGCGTGACGTACTCGACGCCGGTGCCGAGTCGCGTCGCTACCACCGGCTTGCCGCAGTGCATGGCTTCCAGCTGGACCAGGCCGAACTGCTCGGCGCGCTCGGTCGATGGCATGCAGAAGACGTCGCAGGCCTCGTAGTACGCCACCAGTTCCTCGTCGGGGATGAAACCGAGAAAGCGCACGCGCTCTGCCACGCCGGTCGTCGCGCGCCTGCTGGCGCAGGCTTTCCGTCAACGGTCCGCGCCCGCCGATCCAGAGATCCGCGTCAACGCTGCGCAGCGCGCGGATCAGCACGTCGAAGCCCTTGTAGTAGACGTGGCGCCCCACCGTGAAGATCACCGGCCGCGTGCGCGGCTGCGCGTCGAGTTCGGCCCGGCGCTCGTCGCGCCGCGTCGTTCCAGCCGAAGGCTCCGGCGTCGAACCCGTACGGAATGACCTCACGCAGTTGCCCAGGCTTGCCCGGCGCCATCTGCTGCGACGAACTGAAGTGCTGCGGCGTCGCGCCGATGATCGCGTCGGCATCGCGCACGAACGCATCGAGGAAGGGTCGATACAGCGCGAGCGCAGTCCGCTGCTTGATGATGTCGCTGTGCCAGGAGATCACCCGCTTGACCGAGCGCGGCAACGCCATCGCGGTGAACTGCCCGAGGGGATCGGGAAAGTGCAGATGAACGATGTCGAAGCGATGCTCGCGATGCAGTCGTCGCGCGAGCAGCGGCATCGACGGCGCGAGCGCGACACTTGCGACGATTCCGTGACTGGCCGCGCGGACGGTCAGGTAGCGGTAGTTGCGATGCTGGTCGGTGCGCGGCACATCGTTCGCCACCAGGTTGATCGCCTCGATGTCCGCCGGCAGCCCACCCAGTAGAGCGCGCACATACCGTTCAATGCCGCCGACGTCGCCGTCGAACTTGCCGAGGTGCAGGACCTTCACGAGTTGGCAAGGACCTTTCGGTAGACGGCCAGATGTTTCCTGCGCGCAGCGCTCCCACGAGAACTCGGATGCCCGCTGGCGACATAACTCGGCGCGCTGCTGCCAGTGCGCCGGGTCGTCCGCCAGTCGCTGCAAAAGCGCGGTCAGTCCTTCGGCGTCCGTTGGCTCGACCATTTCGCCAGCGTCGCCTACCACTTCGGGCAGTGTCGCGCGATTCGACACGATCACGGGCGTACCGCAGGCCATCGCTTCCAGCGGCGGAAGCCCGAAGCCTTCGTACAGCGAGGGATACACCAGCACCATCGCGCCGGCATACAGGGCGGCCAGGTCTGAATCGCTCGTGAACCCCAGCGGCCGCACCTGACCGGCTTCTACCAACGGGCTCATCGTTGACTCGAGTTTCGACGTCAACCAGCCTTTCATCCCGACGAGTACCAAGCGGATGCCTTTCGCGAAAGGCCCTGGGCAACTGCGCATAAGTGCGAATGACGAGTTCGAGGTTCTTCCGCGGCTCGAGGGTTCCTACACAGAGGATGAACGACCTGTAGGAAAGGTTTCGCGCTGTCAGTACTTCCCTGCACTCTTCCTCGTCGCGGGGACGGAAGATCTGTGCGGGCGCCGAGTGGCACGGCAGTGATCCGGTCCGGCGATACGCCGAACTCGGCGATGATTTCGTTACGTGTATACGCCGCGTCCGTGATCACATGGTTCGCCCGCGCCAGGGAGCGCGGGAAAAGCCGATTCATGATCTTCACTCGCTCCGACGGATGCGTCTCCGGAAACCGGATCCAGGACAGGTCGTGCGCCGTGATGACGGTCGGACCGGGGAATCGATGCGAGAGAAAGTTCGGCTCGTGGTAGAGCTGCAGCTTCAGTCGGCGTGCCCCCTGCGTGAACTTCATCTGCTGCAGCGCGCGGCTCACCACGTAGGGATGCGGCACGATCTTCTTGATGAATTCCTTGAACTTTGTGATGTTGCGGATCGGCTCGGTCCTGATCTCCCGGCTCCACGTGAAAAGGTAGAAGATGGATAGATCGACCTCTCCCGGATGCGATCAGGGCCTCGGCAAGATTCTTCGTGTACTGACCGATTCCCGTCAGCGGCGAGAGCAGGGCGGAGCCGTTCATGCCGACCCGCAGTGGCGGGCTGTTCACTTTGTGATCACGCAGAGTCCCCCGGTTTGCAGCTTCCTATCGCGCAGCAGACGAGCCAGAGTGATCGGGCGTCTCCACCAGGGCCGGCGATTGCGCTCGGTCGTAATGAGGTTGAGACCGTATGCGGCAATAATCGCGAGCGTCGGATCGGGCAGGAACTCGAAACTTCGAGTAGCCGATCTCGTGGCACAGGTCGCGGATGTGGCGGGCGGCATGTCCTCTCGGTCACGCCGTAGAGTTCCATGGCCCGGATCGAGTCCGGGCTCTGCGAGTGCCCGGCACCAGGCTCGTGCGTGATCAGCACGCCCCCCGGGCGCAGCGCGCGATACACGCCTGCAGCGCCGCACGCTCGTCGACGGCGTGGTGCAGCGAGTCGTAGAAAACGGCGCAGTCGAACGGCCCTTCGGAATTCATCGATTCGTAGTCGGAGACGATGAAGTCGAGGTTTCTTGCTTCGTAGCGTGCCCGGTTGCGCTCGGCGTACTGGATCATTTCAGGCGCGATGTCCTGCCCGGTGACGCGATAGCCGCGTCGCGCGAAGAATGCGCTGGTCCAGCCGGTGCCGCAGCCGAGGTCGAGCAGGCGCGCGGGTGGCGAGGGCAGCAGCGCCATGATGACGCCCAGATCGACCAGGTTCTTGGAGCAGGTGAAGTGCGAGAACGGCTTGTCGTAAGGCGGCCAGCGCGCCTTCCTCGCCGAGGTTCTGCATGTAGTCGATTTCGCCCTGCTTCACGGTGATTCCCCGGGATACCTGCCGCGGCTGTCGGCACGCAACGCATCGGCCAGGAACGACAGGCTGGGCGAATGCCCCGACTGCAGCGCGGTCAGGTGAAAGCGAGCGGGCTGATAGAGTTGCTCGGGCGGGTAAGTGTTGAAAGCGCCCAGGCAGTCACGACGAACGAAGAAAGCGTTGGTGCCCGCGAGGTTGCAGCACACGAGACCGTAGTCAGCCGCAAACGCGTCCACCCATGCGGCCAGTGACGAACCCTGATAGTCGTCGCCCTGCCAGGTGCGCTGCGGCTCGTACTTCACCGACACCCGCATCGGGTAGGGAAACTTGGCGTTGTACTCGCCAATCAGGATCCGGGGACGGAATGCCGAGACCGCGGGCGCGGCGACCTGCAGATCGTTGCCGTCGATGTCGACCGACAGCAGGTCCAGAGCGCCGAGCCTGGAAACCTCGGTTTCCAGCAGGACCGTCACGTTCTCCCGCGTCACCATCGCCTCGATCACGCGCAATCGGTCACTGACCGGCAGGGCCGCGCGGATGGCGGCGATGTTCGCCGGATCGCCGTCGACCCAGAGACCCCTCCAGCCCTTCAGCAGAAGGCAGTGCGAGTTGTTCTCGCGGCCGTCGCCGCAGCCGATTTCGGCAAACGAGCCGTTTTCGATGCCGAGCCGGCCGCAGATGTGAGCGATGATGCCGTCCTCGTCCGCCTGCGAGTAGACCTTGTAGCCGAAACCCGCGGGGTTTTCCGGCATGGCGTCTCGCACTTCGGATTGCAGGCGGGCGAGTTCACGCGACAGTTCGAGCTGCAATGAAGTGCCAAGCAGCGTCGCGACAGGCGACGCCGGCGCGTGCAGCACATACTTGAGAGAACGCTTGATCTGCGGAAGGAAGGCCATCGTTCAGGGAATGTCTGCTCGCGGGCGGCCTGCGGTAAGCCGATTGAGCAGCTGCTTTTCCTCCGGCGAAAGCAGCCCGAAGATAGCACGCACGGCGTAGAAGACAGTCATCGCCGCCGCCGCGCTGACGATCCATTGCAGCCAGGTCGACGAGTGCATGCCGGCCAGCAGGACTAGCAATTGGCCGCCAAGCCCGACGGCGATTCCGGTCAGGAACCTGAGCCGGCCGACGGGCGCCCGTAGTGCCAGGGAGCGTCTTGCGACTGCGCGGAACAGGAGCGACGTCCCGAGTCCAAGCAGCATTGCGACCGCGGCTCCCGGCGCACCCCAGCGCGGTACGAGGAGTGCGATGGCGATGACGACGACGATCGCGGTGAGCGTCGCAAACCGCGCCGGCAAGCCGGCTTTGCCGTAGGCCGCCACGATGGTGCTGACGGGTATCGAAACCGCGGGGATGCAGAACGCAATCCAGAGGATGCGGAACACGGTGACCACTTCAGGCGTGCCCTGTTCACCGAGCCACAGGCGGAAGAACGGCGCCGCCAGCAGAACGCCCGGAAGCAGCAGCGGTGCGACGATCGCAATCACGCCCCGCTCGAGGGCTTCGACGAACTCGGTGATCCGCTCGCGGCTGCCCGTAGCGTGCAACCCGGTGGCATGAGGAAAGGCGAAAGAGGTCAGCGCGACCACCGCGGAGAGCGCCTTGTTGGCAACGTTTGCACAAAGGGCATAGATCCCGGCCACGGCCGGAGTAGCAACGGCCGAGACCAGGATGCGGTCGCCTTGGTAGACCACTGCGCTCGCCAACTGGGACGCAAACATCCCTGCCGAAAACCGCGCGCCGTCGCGGAGGATCGATCCATCGAAACGCCATGGACCCTGCCAATCGATCCTGCGGCGGACAGCGAGCATTGTGATGACGGCGGATCCGACGCTCAGCGCAATGCCGATCGCGACCACTTCATGCATCGGCCGGGCCGATCGGACAAGAACGAGCGCACCACCCCACAGGAGCGCGCTGCCGATCGTCTGTATCGCGGTGATCAGCACGAAGGACTGCGCCGACCGTGCCAGCACGCCCGGAATCACGGTGACGAGCGACACGATGATCCACACGGCGCTCCACCGCACCAGGGTGGCCGCGGCGGTCTCGCCGAGCGTCGCGGCAAAGCCGAGAGACTCGCCGATGGGGTCGGCCGTGATCCAGACCAGGGCACCCAGGGCCACACCGATCACGCTCAGCGCACCGACGAATGTAACCAGCGTGCGCGCTGCATCGACGGTTCCTCCCGCCAGCAGGGACGAGAACCGTCGCACCGCCAGTGCGGTGATTCCGCAGTCGAGTTGGACCGCCAGCAACGGAGTGACGAAACAGATCATCAGCACGCCGAAGCGCTCGGCACCGAGGAGCCGGAGCAGGGATGGCGTGACCAGAAAGATCACTGCCAAGGGCAGCGCCCAGCTCGCGAGTCCCCAGAGGGCACGCGCTGACAGGCGGCGCGCGCTCACGTTGGCCGTCAGGCGCCGAGTGATCGCACGCGGGCGATCAGGTCCGTGGTGGAACGCTGGTGGACAAACGGAATCGCCACCGCCCGCCCGCCCCAGGTCCGCACCAACGCGGTTTCCGGCAGCTGCTCGACGTCGTAGTCGCCGCCCTTGACGTAAACATCGGGCCGCACAATCTCGAGCGGGATCAGCGGCACCTGTTCCGAGAAGATCGTGACAAGGCTCACACTGTCGAGCGCAGCCACGAGTGCGGCGCGGTCAGACTCCGAACTGATGGGCCGGTCGTTGCCCTTGCCGAGCTGGCGCACCGACGCGTCGCTGTTGACAGCGACCACGAGCGATGCGCCGAGGGCTCTGGCCTGCGCCAGGTAGGTCGCATGGCCACGGTGCAGGATGTCAAAAACGCCGTTGGTGAACACGATCGGCCGCGCCAGGGCCGCGCTGCGGCGCTGTAGCTCGTTGCGGTCGACGATCTTGCCTTCGAAGGCTGCGGTCGACTTCATTGGCGCACGGGGACCGGGGGTGTGATGGACCTGATGAAGTCGCGGTCGGACACTGCTTCGTCGAGGCGCTTGAAGGAGGACGTGGCGAGGCCCACCGGAACCGTTTCAGGTTCCTGACACGCGTCGGTCCAGAGCAATACGCGATTCGGAACAGCGGCAGCCTGGGCTGCCATCAAATCCGACTCACGGTCCCCGAACATCACCGAGCGTCCGAGGTCCAGCTGAAGTTCGCGCGCTGCGGTGAGCAGCATTCCGGCCGCCGGCTTGCGGCAGTCGCAGTCCCGTCGATAGAGGCCAAAAGCCTCCGTCGGATGATGCGGGCAGTAATAGACGCCGTTCAGCGGCGCGCCGGCGTCGGCGAATTGCTGCTTCATCCAGAGAGTCAGGTGGTTGAAGGTGATCTCGTCGTACAACCCGCGTCCAATGCCGGACTGGTTCGTGACGACTACCAGCGCGAAGCCCAGGCGATGCAGGCCGCGTGCGCCTTCCAGCACCCCAGGCACGAAGGTGAAATCCTCGCGATGACTGACGTAACCGCGGTCGATGTTGATGACGCCATCGCGATCAAGGAAGGCGGCGGGTCGCGTACCCGGAGGTCCGGCACTCATTCGGCGTGCTTCAGCAGCCAGCGCACGTAGCTTGCGGTGCCATGCTCGACGGGTTGGAACGACGTGTCGCAGCCGGCCGCGCGCAGCTTCGACAGGTCGGCCTGCGTATAGGCCTGATACTTCCCCAGTAGTGCCGCGGGAAACGGCACGTACTCGATCAGGCCTTCGCCGACAGCCTGCACCAGCGACAGCGGCCTCTGGCCCCGGCTCTCACGCATCGTGTTGACCACGGAGAGCGCGACATCGTTGAACGGTTGCGCACGTCCGGTCCCGACGTTGTAGATGCCGGATACCGGCCGGTTCCAGAAATGCAGGTTGACCGCGACGACATCGTCAACATGGACGAAGTCGCGCCGCTGCTCCCCGCTCGTGTAGCCATGGCTTCCCTCGAACAGCCGCACCTTGCCATCCGCGTGGAACTGATTGAAGTGATGGAACGCGACCGAGGCCATGCGACCCTTGTGCGTCTCCCGCGGGCCGTACACGTTGAAGTACCGCAGCCCGCTGACCGGTGCCTTCAGCTGCCCAAGCTCGCGCCGCACGATCTGGTCGAACAGGAACTTCGAGTAGCCGTATACGTTGAGCGGCTTCTCGTTCCCACGTTCCTCGGCGAACGCCGGCCCGAGACCATAGACCGACCCCGACGACGCATAGATGAACGGCACGCCGCTTTCCTGGCACCAGCGGAACAGCTCCAGCGAGTAGCGGAAGTTGTTGTCGAGCATGTAGCGTCCGTCGGTCTCCATCGTGTCGGAACAGGCGCCCTGATGGAACACGACCTCCGGCTTCGGCAAGGCGCGGCGTCGGAGCAGTTCGCGGAACTCCGCCTTGTCCAGGTAGTCCGCGATCTCGCAATCGACGAGATTGCGGAACTTCTCCGACCGGGTGAGGTTGTCGACCGCGATGATGTCCCGCTCGCCGACGTCGTTCAGCGCCTTGACATTGTTGGCGCCTACGAAACCGGCAGCGCCGGTCACGATGATCGTCATGACAGCTGCCCAAAGAGTTCGTTGTAGGAGACGGTCGCCGTGCCGAGTTTGCCGACGACGATGCTACCGGCCCGGTTGGCCACTTTCACCGCTTCCCAGAGGCCCATGCCGGCCGCGAGCATCACCGCCAGCGTTGCGATAACAGTGTCGCCAGCGCCGCTGACATCGAAGACTTCACGTGCCTCTGCAGGCACGGAGCGCTGTCCTTCGGCTGTGTAGAGGGTCATACCTTCCTCGCTACGCGTGAGCAACAGTGCCTCGAGATTCAGATCGGCACGCAGTCGCTGAGCGCGTTCCGTCAAATCGGCCTCATCCCTCCACCGTCCGACGACGGCGCGCAGCTCGGACAGATTGGGCGTGACGAGCGTGGAACCAGCATAACGCGAGTAGTCGTCGCCCTTGGGATCGATCAGCACGCGCTTGCCGGCAGACCGGGCCAGTTCGACCATCTGGGCGATGTGCGCGAGCCCACCCTTGCCGTAATCGGACAATACGACGAGATCGCAGTCGGTAAGAACGGCCGCGTAATGCTCCAATTGGGCGCGCAGCACTTCGCTGTGAGGCTGGCTGTCGAAATCGATGCGCAGCATCTGCTGCTGCCGCCCGATGACGCGCACCTTGACCGTCGTGGCAAGCGTAGCGTCAGGCTGCGGACGGCCTTCTACCGCAGCCTCGCCTAGGAGCCGCTCGATTGCTCTGCCGGCCTCATCTTCGCCGACCACGGTCAACAACCGCGCCCGTGCACCCAGTGACGTCATGTTGCGCGCGACGTTTGCGGCGCCCCCGAGCCGCTCCTCGATTCGTCCGATCTTAACGATCGGCACCGGCGCCTCCGGCGAGATCCGCTCGACCTCCCCGAACCAGTAGCGGTCCAGCATGACATCGCCGACAAGCAGCACGCGGCAGGCGGCCAACTGATCAAGGTGGGGGTGCTTCATGTCGGCACTGTGCTCCATCACGCCAAGCCTTTCAGGGATTCGACCGGACTTGGGGTCGGAACACCCAAAGTTTGGCTCCCAGGAAGTTGATGATCAGTCCGACCGCTGATCCGACCGCCAGCGGCATCACCAGCCAGGCGATTAGCTGCGGCCAGATCATCAGGCAAATCGAATAGACCACGAGGTTGGCGCTCGCGCCAATAACCTGGACCGAAAAGTATCGACCGTACTCGGATGCACGCGCCGTGGCGGAATCTGCGCTGCTTTCAAATGTGAACCGACGGTTCAGTGCCCACGTGGCAACTACTGCGACGGCGAAAGAGGCGATGCGCGCCGCGTACGGATTGGCTCCGCCGTAGCGGACGAGCGCAGTGAGCACGCCGGCATCGACAGCGAAGCCGACGGTCCCGACAGCGACGAAGGCCGCGAATCGTCTCAACCCCCCTCCCGTCTCGACCCGCTCGAGGAGAGAAAGTGCAGTTCGCTGCGGCGGCGCTCGTGGTATGCAACGGAGTCGAGCACGAGTCCAACGCCGAGCAAGGAAAAGG
This sequence comes from uncultured beta proteobacterium, assembly GCA_963791235.1. GTDB lineage: Bacteria > Pseudomonadota > Gammaproteobacteria > Burkholderiales > Burkholderiaceae_F > JALORV01. The sequence goes on from CAWBRW010000030.1 coordinate 37,465, forward strand.
CGACGATTTCGAGCGCCGCCGCTAGCACCGCCGAGGGCACATGTTCGATATACCCGGTATCGAGCCAATCTGCGAACACCGGAATGGCCACGAGCAGGCCGGCGATACCGAATAGGGCACTCAGAGCCGAGAAGAACGCAAGCGGGCGGTAGAAGCGCAAGATCTGCGCGATCGTCGACACGACGCGAGCGCCGTCCGACAACGTGTTGAGCTTGGACACACTGCCGGCCGGACGGTCACGGTACTCGACCTCGATCTCCCGGACACGCATGCGCCTATGTAGCGCGTGCAGCGTCATGTCGGTTTCGATCTGGAATCCTTCCACCAGAATCGGATAGCTCTTGACGAAGGCTCGGCTGAGGGCGCGATAGCCGCTCATGATGTCGACCAGCTTCGATCGGAACAGGCGGTTGACCAGCGTCTGCACCATGCGGTTGCCGAAGTTATGAAAGCGCCGTTTGTTCTCGGACGCGTAGTGGCCGCCCGAACGGCGGTCCCCGATCACCATGTCGGCTTCACCGGCCAGCACCGGGCGAACGAGGTCGTGGATGCGGTCGGCCGGATAGGTCAAGTCGGCGTCCGACAGCACGTAGACGTCGGCGTCGATGTCGAGGAACGCACGGCGCACGGCGTTGCCTTTGCCTTGGCGCGGCTCGGCGATAACGCTGCCCTTTATGCCGCGATCGAGCAGGGCCTGCGTTGCAAGTCGGCAGGTGGCATCGCTCGAGTTGTTATCGACCACATAGATTTCAGCGTCCGGGGCGGCAGCGTGGAACGCCTCGATTGTGGCCTTAATCGTAATTTCTTCGTTGTACGCGGGAAGGACGATCGCAAGTCGTGGTCCGCCTCTGCCAATGGGTGCCGCCATACGGGACATCGCAGTCGCCTCGAGTTCGTAATTCATTTCATGCTCTTCTGATCGCGCGAAAATTCGACATATCGGTCCGTCCACCGTCACGTGTCACTTCGACCGTGCCGCATATTCCGGGCTGTTCAGAATGCTCTGTACAAGCCCTGTGCGCTTCAGGCGGCCGGACACCACCGCATCGCAGCTGTTGATGAAGCTCTCTGCATCAGGGAGTCGTCCCAGCAAGGCTACATACGCTGAGTTTATGAACTCACCGTCACTGCTCGGGTAAACATCGGTGCGGGCCACCTCCTTCGCACACTTCTGATCCGCCTTCGGCATCGCGCGCCAGGGAATGAGCCGATCGGCCTCTGAAAGTCGGCGGCGAAAGGGGTTTCGCAGACCCAGTTTCGGCTGCAGCAGACTCGCCTGAAAAGTTGGAGTGATTGCCAGCCGTGGATCAAGTACCAGAACCGCTTCGGAAGCCTCCAGCGGTCGATTTGGCACAACGAACACTTCGTCAGCAACGCGCATCATGCGGAAATCGGCTATGTGCCGGAGCGCCCGACCTCCTAGTGTGAGCTGGTGCTCCCCAAAGTACGTTTCGAAATCGCCGCCCGCTACACCCCTCAGTCGGATGGCGGCAACCTCGACGGGGCCTTCTGCTATGAGCCGGATCTGTTGACCTCGGATCTGTGCGTCCTTGGGCGCCGAGGAGTCCGCCTTCAACGATGTAATAACCAGAGGTGCAGTCAGGGCGAGCGAAGCCAGAACGGCCAGGCGCCTCCGCTTCGTCCACGCATCTCGTAGAGCGACCAGCGTCAGCACCACAAGCACCGGAAACAGCCACTTCCAGTAGTGGATGTTGAGGTAGCGCCAGACGCCCGACGGCAGGAAGTCTGGGTAGGCGAGGTACAGCATGAAGGAGATCCATATCGCCGCAGTCACGGCGAACAGGCGCCGGTCACACAGGGTCAGATACACCAGCGCCCAAAGTCCCAAAGAAACGAGCGGATAGCGTTCCAGAAGTCCGGTGCCCTCGCCGAAGAACGGCCTTGGATCGCCGAAGATCACGGCGTAGCGGAACGGAATGATTGCCGGATCCAGGCCCAGTCCGGAGGACTGTTGCATGTACACGGAGGGCCGGAGTCCGTAGATCGCCAAGTGCAGACCCAAGTAGGCAACCACCACGGCGCCTCCAGCCATGGCAGGCAGCAGCAGTCGCCGTGCGATCGGTGCAGCGGACTCGTCCGGGCGCAGGGTCTGCCACGCGACATGCAGGGCGATTGGCAGCAACGGTGCCACGTCGACAGGTCTAAAGGCCGCCACGAGCGCGACGAGGCCCGTCATCAACGACACGCGCCTGGGCGTGAAACCATCGCGTAGCGAGCTCACGTAGACGAGAAATACCGCGATATAGAGCGCCGCGACCGGAGTGGTCGTCCAAGGTATGACGTACTGCGCGAGCAGCACGGTCGGGAGCACGGCTCCCACGAGGAAGGCGGCCGCGCCGCCGAGGACGCCCACGCCGAGTTGCCTTCCCAGTTGCATCATCAGCCAGGCCATCGCCACAAAAGAGACGAGGTTCACGAAGAAGAACTGCGTGGTAGGGCTGGAACCGAGCGAAGGGTCCTGCGAGCAGCGCATACGTCAGCGGATACCAATGTTGCGTCGGATCCAGGTCCCACCGTCCGAAGGCCTCGGCGGACTTCAGGTACTGCGACTGATCCCACCATCCCCACCAACCCAGCGGGTATGGGGAGTTTCCCGGCAGAAAGCCAATCGACAAGTAGGCTCCGCAGAACACTGCAGCGAGCGCGGCAAGGAACAGGACCTGCAGCCGACCGGTGCGTGACCAAGCGAGGGCGGGCAGTACCGAAGCTGTCGTTCCCGTGAGGTTCAAGCCCATCTGCAATGTCTCGCTTGCGGCAGCGCGCGCCAGCCGATGGCCGGCAAGCGTGCGGCTAGGCTTCCCGTCCTGCCGCTTCGGCCCCGGCTTCCATCATCGCCTGAAGCGTCGCACCAAAGTCGCTCATACCGCAGCGCTCCGATAGCCTCGATGAGTCTCGCGGATTGGAACCAACCAGTTCGCTCGATCGGCGCTTCGGACAAGTTCAGGTCGGACCACGAGTTCGAGTTGGTGCCCGGACAAGATGCACGCATTCTTCGACCAACCATCGCAGCGATCGACCGATTCCGGAGCAGATGTTCAACGTCTCTCCGACAACGGGAGCGTCGAGCAGCCGGCAATAGACGTCGGCAACCATTCGGACGTCCGAGAAGTCGCGCACGACGTCGAGGTTTCCCAGCTCGATCGTTCTCGCGCGGCGCGCGAAGTGCGCGACGATCTTCGGGACCACGAAACGCTCCGACTGACCGGGACCGGTGTAGTTGAACGGACGCGTGATGACGATCGGCAGGTGGCTCGCTGATAGGTGGCCGCCATGTGCTCCATCGCTAACTTGCTGCAGGCGTAGTGGTTCGCCGGATGACAGGCGCACGACTCTTCGATCGGTTCCCGCGCTGGCCGTATACTTGCGAGCTACTCGCAAGTATGACCTTTGCCAGATCGAGCCGTACCTCGGCGAGGGCGTCCAGCAAGTTTGTCGTACCGACGGTGTTGACTCGTAGATCTCTGCCGGCGATCCGTGCGGAACGAAGTGATTCCGGCGAGATGAACGGCGAAATTGGGTCGGTCGACTTGAATGAAGTCGACGCACTGACCGCGGCGAACGTAGGTCGCACACCGCTCGGAGTGCTCGATGACCGTGTAGTCCGCGGCGCACCAGTTCTGCGGTCAGGTAGCGGCCAGTGAATCCGTCGCCACCGGTGACGAGTACCCGGCCGCGGCCGTTAGAAGCTGAACGCCACTTGCATTGCGTCGCAGGTCAGCCTCGACCATCATCGCGCACAGCTCTTCCAGCGTCGTCTCGGGCGTCCAGCCGAGGCGCTTCGCGCGCATGGACCGGGTCGCCGATCAGCAGCTCGACCTCCGCCGGACGGTAGAACTTGCTGTTGATCCGAATCAACGTCTTGCCGGTCGCGGCGTCGATCGCCCGTTCGTCGATGTCCTTGCCGCGCCATTCGATCTGGTGTCCCGTGGCCTTGAACGCCATCGTGACGAAGTCGCGCACGGTTTCGGTCCGGTTGGTGGCCAGCACATAGGTGTCGGGTTCCGCGGCCTGCAACATCCGCTACATGCCCTCGACATATTCCTTCGGCGTAGCCCCAGTCGCGCTTGGCATCGAGGTTGCCCAGTTCGAGCGCAGTCCAGCTTGCCGAGCTTGATCTTGGCGACGGCGTCGGTGATCTTGCGGGTGACGAATTCGCGGCCGCGCAGCGGCGATTCGTGGTTGAAGAGAATGCCGCTGGCGCCGAAGATGCCGTAGGACTCGCGGTAGTTGACCGTCATCCAGTGGGCGTAGAGCTTGGCGACGCCGTACGGGCTGCGCGGGTAGAACGGGGTCTTCTCGTTCTGCGGCACCGCCTGCACCTTGCCGAACATCTCGGAGGTCGAGGCCTGGTAGAAGCGGATCTTCGGGTTGACGATGCGGATCGCCTCCAGCAGGTGCAGCGCGCCGATCGCCGGTGATCTGTGCGGTGGTCACCGGCTGCTCGAACGACACGCCGACGAAGCTCTGGGCGGCCAGGTTGTAGATCTCGTCGGGCTGGGCGCGCTCCACCAGACGGATGCTCGCGCCAAGATCGGTCAGGTCGTACTCGACCAGTTCGAGGCTGCGGGTGCTCGCTGATGCCCAGTTCCTCGATGCGCCAGAAGTTGACGGAGCTGGTGCGGCGGTAGGTCCCGTAGACCTTGTAGCCCTTGTCCAGCAGCAGCTGCGCAAGGTAAGCGCCGTCCTGCCCGGTGATACCCGTGACGATCGCTGTTTTCATCTGGAAGTGATTCTTGTTTGTTTGGCTCGTGGACTAGGCGAAATACCGTGCAATTGATCCGACGATCCGGTCGACGTCATCGTCACTCAACGCCGGCGAACTGGGCAGGTTGATCCCGGTGGCGCCCAGATGCTCGGCGACCGGATAGGCGGCGGTCGCGTATTGCGTGTACATCGGCATCGTATGGGCGGGATGGAAGGTCGGCCTCGTCTCGATCCCGTCCTGTGCGAGGTGAGCGCGCAGCGGGTCGCGCCTGGCCGGATCGCGCACGGCAATGCAATTCATCCAGAACGAGTTGGTCGTCCCGGGTTGCTCCCACAGCACCTCCAGCTGTAGGCCCGACAGCCCGTTTCGATAGCGCTCGGCAATCGCTCGCTTACGCGCCAGGAACTCGTTGGCATGCGGCAATTGCGCCACGCCGATCGCGGCGCAGATATTCGTCATGCGGTAGTTGTAGCCGATCACGTCGTGCCAGTACTCGCGGTTGCCGGACAGGCCCTGCCCCTTCAGCTTGCGCATCTGGGTATCGAGTTCCCGCCGGTTCGTAGTCACCATCCCGCCTTCGCCGGTGGTGATCGTCTTGTTGCCGAAGAAGCTCCAGGTCGCGATGTCGCCGAACGTCCCGACGTGGCGGCCGCCGATGCGTGAACCGATGGCCTCGGCACAGTCTTCGACGATTGCCACCCCGTGCTGGCGTGCGATGGCGACGATCGCTTCCATCGCCACCGGCTGGCCGTAAAGGTGTACGGCCATGATCACCTTCGTGCGCGGCGAGATCTTGCGAGCGATATCGTCGGGATCAAGCTGCCAGGTGTCGGGCGTGAATCTACGAAGACCGGGGTGGCGCCGACGTATGCGATCGCGTTGACCGACGCGACATAAGTGAAGGTCGGGACAATGGCTTCGTCGCCCGGTCCGATGCCGAGTGCGAGCAGCGCGAGGTGCAGCGCGACCGTCCCGTTGCAGACGCTGGCAGCGTGTTCGCAGCCGATGTCAGGAAGCGAAATCATGCTCGAAGCGGTCGACGAACGCGCCTCGCGAGGAAATCCAGTTTCCGTCGATGCACTCGAGTACATTGCGCCGCACGTCCGCGCCAAGGACGGGTTCGTAAACGGGGATTCTGGGGTTCGACATTGCCTTGGCGGAGCCTGTTTCTTGCTGGGATCTGCAATGATAGGTGATGCGGCGGCCCCGCCGGTCGAGCTCCGGCTCTGAGTCGTCCGGCTTCCCGGGGAACGTCAGCAGCGTCTAGGCAGGTAGCAGCGGGGAACTGATAGTCTGCTCTTGGGAGACCGCTTTATATGTACGCCGAGTTCTTGAGTGAGATCAACATCGAGCTTCCAGATGGCATCGACTGGAAGCAGGGTGCAAGGGACTATCTGAAGAACTGCCTGCCGAACGTAGACGACCGATGGCCGCTCTACCTCGTCCCGTTCGGGCTAGTTCAGGACACGACGCTGCGGCTCTTCTACAACTTTCCTAAACGTCATGGACCTCCTCAGGGTTCCCGAGAAAAGCCGATTCATAGACGTCGGCTGCGGCTCTGGGTGGCTGGCTCACTTCATAGCCAAGTACGGTCATTACTCGTTGGGGATCGATCTATGTGAAGACTTCATCAAGATCGCGAGAGAACGGGTGGACGAGGACAGGTTCTATCCGAAGAATGGCTTTGCCAAGGCAGAGTTCATTACGCACGATCTTGAGGCGGGACCCCTAAGAACCAACGAGCTCTTCAACGTTGCAATTCTTGAGTCTTCGCTGCACCATTTTCTTGATCCGGTCCTGGCTATCACGAATCTGTCCGCATCACTGAAGCAGGACGGCATCATCATTGTCCTCGAGGGCCAAAAGCCACCGAAGGATTCGGACTGCGATCAGGTAGGCAAGGCCGAAATGGCACGCTACAAGACTCTTGAGAGGGCCTACACACGAGAACAAATGATAAAAGTCTTCCAGTTGGCGGGATACAGCCATCATCGATTTGTCATACCTATCAATGGCTTCTTCGAGGAAGATGAACTAATTCGCAATGATTGTAGGAATCTGTACAAGTACATATGGGGTCACAACAATATCGTTGCTTCGAGAAGCGAACTTAAGTGCTTCGCTGCGTCTTCCTCGGCCACCTCGCCCAACCCTTCGCAATCTTCTCCTTAGCACCCCGCAGCCACGACGCTCCCATTCTTGTCCGCGCGCGTCTCTTCGGCGGACTCGCGAGGCGAGTTCGGAGGCTAGTTACTGAGCTATTCGAAAGTAAATGACATCAGAATGGCAATTCAGCGCTGATGCGTCGGGGGCATTACATCGACTTGAAGCGATTGCGGACTAAGGAGCCGGCGGCGTCTGTCGTAGTCAGGGCAAAGATTGAACAGTTCGCGTTGCTTCAGGATAGCCCCTGATGTTGGCGAAACGGTTGTCACCCCTTTAAGAGGTCATCAGTAGTAGCAATGAAGGCGCTGGGCGACGGTCGCAGGCTATAGACGGCCTGACGGGTCCCGCCAGAGTCGTCGTGAACCACCGAGCCGTCAAGGAGGCCGCTCATCGTTTCGAAGTAGGCGTGCGCGACGTCCTTCCATTGGTATCGAAGCAGCGCCTCGGTGGCCGTAGTCTGGCAACGCACCAGGTCATCACGATCGGAAAGCGCGGCCCTCATCAGGTGTGAGAGCCCATCCACGTCAAGAGGTTCGAACAGGTGCAGTCCGTCCGGTCGAATCCCGAATGCCCCGAGCCGCTCGGTCACCGCCTCGATATTTGACAGAATTGCCGGAGTGCCCATGACCATCGCTTCTAGCGCCTGCCATGGGAACCCGCCCTCAAATTCCGTAGGGACTGTCGTGGCTGCGGCATAAGCGTGCAGCGCGTAAAGGGTTTCCTCGGGAACATCGCGTGCCAGAATCACTCGCTCGCCCAGTCCGCACTCCCGGATGAAGCGATCGACTTCAGGGACGTGTTCCGGACTGCCAGTCAGCACCAGTTTTGGTGGATGCCCTTCGTCCACCAAGAGCTTCAATGCCTTAAGCAACGTCAGCACGTTCTTGTGAGGCCGGATCTGGGTCGGGTAGAAGAAGTACGGCCCGTCGATTGCGAACCGGGCGCGGATGTCGGCCTCGGTCGGGATCCTCTCGTGAATCGACGGCGGAATGTTGACCGGCAGGTAGACGACCCTGGTGCGCCCTTCATCAACATGCCTGATGTATTTCATCAGCTGGTTCCGTCGCACATGCTCGCTGTTGCAGAAGAAAAAGGCGTCACGACGATTGAATTGTTCTACCGCCTCGCGAATCTTGCGCGCATAGGGGCGGAAGCTTTCGTTGTCTCCCACGAAGGCCCGGTAATTCTCCAGGACAATGAGGTCGTGCAGGGGAACCAACACCGGCCGCGTCAAGGCGAGTGCGTTATCCAGGTAGCAGATTCCGAGTAGGAAACACTCTGCCCTCGAATGGCGATTCGCGAGCTCGTAGAGGTTGTTCTTTGCGACGGAGATCTCCGGTTCTCCCTCGGCCAGCTCCGACGCAGACAAGCCGGGGCAGTTGCGCTCGTGCATGATCTTGATGTGAGTCGCGAACCGGGGGTTAAGTAGGATCGGCTTGAACGATTCCCGGACTGATGTTTCGTTGAACGAGTAGCACCAGATTTCCAGGTGGATCTCATGGTGCTCGATGAGCGCCTGCCCGAGATAGCAGAGGAATCTCGTCATGCCCTCGCGGTGCAGTGGAGTCGCGTGCTCGAAGCCGAGCCAGACACCGAGCGTGCGCAGGGCTGGCGGGTCGACCGCGTCGGCCGGCCCGTTGACCGAATCTTGGAAGGCCCGCAGCAACGGCTCGACCGGTGCGGTCCCCGACTCGATGGGGTAACCGCTTTCGGATAAGGCAGCCGCCACCTCGCGCAAACACGCACGGACAGGCTGCATTGACAACCGTTCTTCGTTCTTCAGGTAGGCGAGGAGCCGGGCGACGTAGTTTGTCGGCGAGAAATTGTCGCGCGCAAACACAACGGCGGCCTCGCCCATGCGCTGCCTCAGTTCCTGGTCGTCGACTAGTCTGCCGATCGCACGCTCGAGCTCCGCCGCGGAGGCCGAAGATTGGACGCGCAGCACAGCCGCATCCGGAACTTCCGCATACATGCCGCTGTCGAGCGCGAGCACCGGATTGCCATGCGACATCTGCTCGACCAGCGAGAGCGAACAGCCTTCGGAATTCGGGAATCGCAGGTTGATCGAGAAATCGGCTGCGGAAAGAAACTGATGCAGAACGTCTGGCGGTTGATAACCGAGAAACCAGATCGAGCGTGCGATCCCCAGTTCGACCGCCAGCTGTTGCATCCTGCCGACGTAGCCCGCTTCGCCACCGCCGATCAGTACATAGGCTATGCGGTCTCGGACCCCGGCCCCAGCGGCGATCGCCCGCAGCACCTGTTCGCTCCGCTTCACAGGGTGAACGATGCCGCTTGACACGGCAAGGACACGGTCGGCGGGGATGCCGAACTGCGCGAGTAACTGCTCGCGCGTCATCGTCGGCGGCTGCGCGACGTACGGCAGATAGCTCATCCCCATCTCACCAAAGTAGGTGTCCTGAACTTGCCGCCGATGAAACTCGGAGTGCACGAATAGTCCGCTTGCAGCATCGACGATCCGCTCATAGAGCGGGAAACGTCTCACTTCATCGGTCAGCCAGACGGGTGTCTGTTCTCCGGAAATGCTACGAATCGCAGCCGCCCGGCCCGCTGACCCGTAGGAGCGCTCCATCTCGGCCACATACAGCTCCGGCGCGCGCTGCTCATGCAGGTACTCCACCATGAAGAAGTGATGCATGATGAGGTCGTGGAGGACAACCACGCCGGGCCGATGCCTAGTGCTCCATAAATCCCGGCGTGATTGGCATGATGGTTGCCGAGGTTGTAGATGCAGCGGTCGTATCGGTCGAGTCGGCGCAGTGACTCCCGTGACGTGGTAAATCCGATCACCTGAGCATCTACGTCGAGCAGATCGACTTGGTCGCTCGTCCATACGTCGACGTCGCAGTGCCGGCCAAGCTCGCTCACGATGAGTCGGCTGCACTCTGCTATGGCGCTGCGCGAATTGAGGGGCGTGAACCAGGCTATTTTCATTGCAGCAACCTGGCGATCACGGTGTCCCAGCTGATTTCCCGCGAGTTGGTTCCGCATAGGCATTCTCGCCAAGCTCCCGGAGCTAGGCGACGGTTCTCATACAGCGTGTCGAATTTCCGCGCCAACTGCTCGGGTTCCGGCGCAACCACGTATCCGTTACGCCGTTGTCCATCAGTTCGCTTGTCCCGCCGGAGTCTTCGGCGGTGATGACGCATTCGCGGGAATAGAAAGCTTCCATCGATACGAACCCGTACGAGTCTTCCTTGAACGGGATGTAGACGCATGCAAGCGCCTCGGCCATCAACCGGAATTTCTCCTCCTGCTCGATCCATCCAAGCATCCGAACGCGATCATGCAGGCCGTGACGGGCAATCAACTCCTGCAGTTTCTCCTCGTAGCCTGGCTCATCGCACTTGCCGGCGATCAACAGTTTCACCGGGCTCCGCGTGAAGTTCATCGCCTCGATGGCCAGGTGCTGGCGCTTGAAGCTGGTGATGCGGCTCGGGTAGAAAATGAACTCCCCGTAGTCCGTGATATGACACAGTTCGCGGTCGAGCAGCGGTGGATAGAGGACCTCGGAATGTATGTCGTTGAAGCGTTGGAGCCGTCCGGCCACTTCTCGCGAGTTCACGTAGATCTTTCGAGCCTCACGCAGGAACCGGTTGTCACTCCGCGTCACGACCTCCCGAATGCAGTTGTTCTCCGGGTGTCGGGGACAGACCATATTCCGTGTCCCACAGTTCGTAGACCTGACGGAGCTGATGAAACATCCACAGCGTCTTGTTGGGGTGCCTGACGTAATACGCGGGGAATTTGAAGGCGATGACCTTGTCGGCCTCCTCGAACTGCAGCGCGCGGCACGACACGATGTTATTGAGGATCTTATGATCCAGCGTCGCCGGGAAGGGTATGCGCACGAGCGCGGCCTCGTGACCGCGCGCATTCAGCTGGTCCCGCAGTGTATCCACGAGGAATTCAGCCCCTCCGTACACGAACGGAAGGTAGTTATTGACGAGCGCGATTCTTATTTTGTGAGCTCCGTGGCAATGAGTGTCCCAGCCCGGAACTAGCTTTCCAAGCTTGGCCGAGAGTGCCTTGCCGCAGCGCGCTGCCGACTGCGGGTTGGCGAGCACATGGCTCATTGCTTGCGCCAGCGTTTCCACCCGAGGTTCCACGACATGCCCGCTGACGCCCTCCTCGACAAGGACTGCCGCTTCTCCCGCATCGGTGGTCGTGATGATCGGGACCTCCGCCGCCCCGGCGGCAAGCAAGTGGGCACCGGCCATGCTGCAGTGAAAGCCGACCGAGATCAGCGCGGCCGCGGACCCCGCCGCTTCCCGGAAGCGCTTGGAATCGGCGTCGATTTCCAGCTGGATGGCCGATCGCTTCGACGACGCGGCGATCCGCTGCTCGACATATTCGCGCTCTTCGGGGAGATCCTCGTAACCCGAAATGAGCAGGCGGGCTTGAACTGTTATGGCCTCGAACGCTGCGATGACAAGCGTCAGCCGCGATCGGTCGGTAAGTCGGGCGACGTTAGAAAGCAGGGCGATGGTTCGACCCTTGCGGGCACCAGTTCGTCCACGATGCCTGGCCGAACACCGTACCGGTCCTCCCGATGATCGCCGTCAGCGCCTTCGACAGCGTTTGCGACGCCGCGCGCACGCTGCTGGCCTCGGAGAGCCACGCGCGATCGAGTGCGTGCATGTGGTTTCGCACGTTGACATTGGTGTGGCTCGCCGTCACTGCGCCGAATTCGGTTCCCCAAAGCGAGTGGAGGGCGTCGTACTGTTCGAATGCCCAGACGCGCTTGTCTCCATGCGAAACTGCGTATGCGAATGGCCCGAGCGCAATGCACTGATCGCCGCCATGGCGCAGGTCGAGCAGCCGGTAAGCGGCGGTTTTTCGGGAACGAGATCGGCGACAGAACCGGAAGACGGGATTGTCGCCAGTTCGGCCGAATGCCCGAGCGCGTTGATCGCACTGCAGAGCCGGGAGGCGTAAAGCCGGTTGTCGTCGTATGCGAACAGTGGGCCGGTGCGAACGACGAGAACTCTCACCTGAGGGTCTTGCGAAGCATCAGGTTCACCGAGAAGCAGTTTCGAAGTTCTTCGTCGGTTGGCGTGCGCAGCGTTCCGCCCGGCTCGCACACCTCCTCTATGGTGAACCCCTGCTCGCGTAGCTCGTCAAGAAAGGCTTGCGGATCTTCCTTCGCGCGAACCAGGTGTACCGGTGCGAACTCGATGAAGATCTTGATGCTGGGGCTGCGCCGGATGAGCTGTTGCATGCCGCGCAGGATCACGGGTTCGGCGCCCTCTGCATCAATCTTGACGACGTCCACGCAGTCCCAGTAGACCAGGTAGCCTCAAGGCAGACGCTTTCGACATCGATGGTCGTCGACCCCGTTGGCGAGGAGGTGTCTTCCCCATACAGCGAGCTCATCAGGCTGTTGCGCGAGCATAGAACGTGGCTCGAGCGGTTCGGCCGTCGCTGACCGCCTTCTGGCGCAGGTCCACACGGCCCGTTTCGAGGAAACCGTTGATCCGGACATTGTTCTTCAGCACGTCGAACACGCGTGGTGTCGGCTCGTAGCCGACGACAAGTCCGCGGGACCCGATCGACTGCAGCGCCAGCAACGTATAGGTGCCGACGTTCGCTCCGATGTCGATGACGACATTGCCCTCGCGGATGACCGATTTCATGACGGCGACGAGACCAGGTTCGAGCGGGCCGACGAGAATCTGGTAGACGGGCAGGCGCCACTCCTCGGCCGGAAAGGCCATGATGAGGTCGTCGATGCGGCTGACGATGAGGTGTCGCCGGCCTGTATGACCGGCTTGATCGCGCGAAAGCGCTGAATCAGTTCGAGCTGGTAACGGTCGGTCTTCTCATGCAGCGCGACCAGAGTCTGGGCAGCGTCCGACACCGCGCGTTGGAGCGCGCGGCTGGTACTTTCAGCTTCACCGCAAAGCCTTCCTTCGAAGAGCTTCGACCTCTCATCAAGCCGATCGGAGGCTGCGGCCGTGCGTTGCTCCAGCGAGGACAGGTGCCAGCTCAGCGCGTCGATCCGGTCATGCAGTCTGGCGAGGCCCTGGACCTGTCCCTGAAGCATCTCCAGTTGCCGAACGATCAGGGCGACACGACCAGGCAGCTTGAGCAGCCGATAAAGCGTCACGAGGATCGGTGAGACGATCGGGATCCGGCGCAGGCTGGCCTTGAGCCGCGCGGTTCGCGTGGCGATCGGGTTCACGCCGGGCAGCCCATCAGCCGCCTGCGCGGTGGGTGTGGCGGTCGATGCCGCCGAACGACCGGACGCCTGATTCTCGTCGCGCACGTATCGAACAAGGATCTGACGCACCTGCTGAGTTGATACGGGTCTCATGTTCAATGGCTTGCGAGGTTGCCTGGACCGGCGTCGTCGAAAGTGCCGGGACGAGTGGCCGGGTGGTTGGACATGTCGCTAGGCTGACCGTTGCTGGGCAGCGGCCGCCTCGAGGCGCACATCCGAAATTATCCGGCCATGTTCCAGCCGGATCATTCGCGTGCAAGTTTTCGTTACCAGCTCCATGGAGTGTGTCGCGACAACCAGTATCGGGGTGCGGTCCACCATGGCCGCGAGACGTTCGGCCGCCTTATTCTGGAAATCAGCGTCGCCCACAGACAGCCACTCGTCCATAAGCAACACGTCCGCATCGACGCTGGTGGACACGGCGAATGCCAGGCGCATCTGCATTCCAGACGAATACGTGCGTATCGGCATGCCAAGATACTCGCCGAGGTCGGTGAAGTCGGCGATTTCCTCTATCCGGGCACTTATCTGCTTTGGCGTCATGCCCATCACGATGCCTCTCATCATGATGTTTTCGAACCCGGTGCCCTCGGGATCCATGCCGAGATTGATGTCGAGCAGGGAGACAACACGACCCGAGACGAGGAGGTGGCCAAAGGTTGGGGCGTACACACCGCAGAGCGTTCGGAGAAGCGTTGTCTTGCCCGAGCCGTTGTGTCCGACGAGGCCGATGCGTTCGCCGGCCGTTATGTCGAAAGTCAGGTGGTCTAGCGACCGAACGTAGGACTGCTGGCCGGCATCCTTGGCAATACGGCCCCCGGTCGTCGCGCGGAGTACCAGGTTCTTCATCGAACGGCTGCTGTTCGTGAAGATCGGGAAGTCAACGCACACATCCCGGGCGGCAATTCGTCCCATGCGTCAAATCCAATAAGCCACGCGCCAACGGTAGCGCGCCATGAACGCCACCGTGCCAACGACGAGCACGAGTGTCATCGCCGACGCCGCGAGCCACATCTCGGCCGGTGGCCACTGTTCATCATCGGCAAGCGAAGGATCTCGAGGAAGTAGTAGAAGGGATTGAACGTCAGCAAGTGTTCATTGCCCTGCAGCAGCTTGGGCGGCCAGATGACCGGCGTCACATAGAAAAACACCTGCACGAGGCTGCTCATGATGGGGGGAATGTCGCGGTACCTCGAGCAGAGGCTTCCAAGAAGGTATCCGAGGGCCAATGCCCCGATCGTCGTGATCAACAGGCCGGGAACGATCGCAAGCATCGAAAGGTTCCAGTTCGCTTCCATATAGAGCAGGACCAGGACCACGATGACGAGGTTGTGCCCCAGCGAGATGAGGCTTCGCCAGACCATCCGGAAGACATGTATGCCGAGAGGAAGGTTGACTTGCCGGATGATCCCCTCGGCCACGAGATGAACACCGTGCCTGATTCGATGACCAGCGAGGAAATGAACATCCAGGCCACGAACCCGGTCGTGAGAAAGACGAGGTACTCGGCTGGGGGCACTTTGAAGATCTGCGTGTAAACCAGCGCCAGCGCCACGATTGACACGACAGCGCTGAGCGTGATCCAGAAGGGTCCGAGCACGGAACGGCGGTATCTCTGCCGCACGTCCTGGTTTGCAAGCATCACCCATATGCGGTGAGAACGCATGGTGTCAGCCACATCCGCGAGCGCAGCTTTGAGGCCGCGCGCAGACGCTGAATCGAACTCAGGCATTTTGCGGTCGCATGATGCGAGCCGGTACGCCCCCGCATCGAGAGTTCGGTTCATCGATGTCGCAGACGACCGTGGCGCCGGCTGCGACGAAGACATCGTCGGCGAGCCGTCTGCCTTCGATGATCGTGGACCCTGCGCCGACCCATACTCGGTCGCCCGTGATCACGTTGCCGCAAAGCGTCGAGTGGGGTGCGGCGTGCACGGCGCGTCCGAGAACACACTCGTGATCGATAGACGCGCCGGTGTTCACGATCCCGCAGTCGCCGATCGCCGCTTCCACCTGAATGACGGCTCCCGCCATCACTACCGTCCCGGAACCGAGTCTTGCGGTTGGAGAGACCCATGCATGCGGGCTGACGACAGTGGCCAATTCAAAACCCATTGAGAGTGCATTGGCGGCAACGCGATCACGGATGGCGTTGTTGCCGATCGCCACTAGCGCGTGACGGACGCCCCGCGCGCGCCACTGTTCGGCTTGCTCCTCCGACTTCCACATCGACACCGACCAGGCGGGTCCAGCGGGACTGGCCCAGGCAGACGACCGGGCGGAAGGATGTGCCTATGCCAGGTTTCTATGACAACCTTGGCGTGACCGCCGGCGCCGAAGATCACCAGACTCGGTTGGCTGCTCGTCCATCAAGGAGCGAAGGGCTCATGCCCTTCCGTAGTCATCGGCCAGTCGGACGATGTCGTCCTCTCCGAGGTACTCGCCGATCTGCACTTCGACCAGTTCAACCAGTTCGGTCGTGCGGTTGGCCAGCCGATGCTTCTCGCCCAGCGGAATGTAACGGTACTCGCCGGCTGCGAGTCAGATGTTCGTCATCGCCGATCTGAACTATAGCTTCTCCCGCTGACGACGACCCAGTGCTCGGCTCGCTTGTGGTGCAACTGCAGGGACAGCGACTGCCGGGATTGACCACGATCCGCTTGATCTTGAAGCCCGGCTTCTCCTCGATCGTCGTGTAGGAGCCCCACGGTCGATAGACCGTCACGTGCTCACGGGCTGAGACATGGCCCTGGCTCTTTAAGCGTGCCACGATGTCCTTCACCTGCTGCGCGGACTCCTTGTGAGCCACCAGCACGGCGTCGGGCGGTGTCGATCGACGACGAGATCGTCGACTCCACCGCTGCGACTAGTCGGTCCTCGGATCGAACATAGGTTCCCCGCGCATCAACCGAGTATCACGTTGCCCTCGGTCGGTTGCCCTGGGCGTCCGTCTCATGCGTCTGCGCAACTGCTTTCCAGCTGCCGATGTCGCTCCAGCCGAACGCGCAGGGGATGACCGCGACGTTCTCCGCCTTCTCCATCACGGCGTAGTCGATCGATATGTCCGGCATCTCGCCGAACAGTGCAGCGTCGAACGTGACCTGATCCGCGGGCCGGCAGGTTGCTGGCGTCGGCGACCTTCCTGGCCGCCGCGAGAACCTCGGGGGCATGAAGCTCGAGCGCTGTGGATAATTGCAGCGGCGGTGAAGCAGAACATGCCGCTGTTCCAAACGAACTGACCAAGACGCAAGTACTCCTTGGCCTTGTCGAGTGATGGCTTTTCCACGAAGCGAACGACCTCGTGCGATTTGGAGCCCGGGATGCTGGCGCCCCACTCGATATAACCGTAGCCAGTCTCCGGTCCGCTTGGCTTCGATGCCGAAGAGCACCAGTCGACCTTCCCGCTGGGCCAGTCGGGCTGCGTCTTCCACCGCGGCGGCAAACTCGGCCTGACGGTCGATCAGGTGATCAGCTGCCAGCACCAAAATGACAGTGTCGTCACCAAACTGGGTTCGAGCCCACAGCGCGGCGAGTGCGATGGCTGGCGCGGTGTTTCGACCCACAGGCTCGAGGAGCATTGAGATCTGCTTGGCTCCCGACTCGTCCATCAATTCTTCTGCGGTCTTGTACGAGTACGCCATGTTGGTCACGACCGCGGCGTGGGACACGCCAGGAGAGCGCCCATGCCCGCTCCCAGGTCAATTGCAGGAGGCTCTTGCCGCCGGCCAGCTTCATGAAGGGCTTCGGCATCGCCTCTCGTGAAACGGGCCATAGGCGGGTACCTGACCCGCCCGAAAGGATCACAGGAAGTAGTTGCATTTCTTGGTCTGCTCTTCGTGCCCTTGAAACCGAATAAGGGGAGTCGGCGAACAAGGGCGGAAACGCTGCATTGCAGCGCAAAGTAATAGTACCAGCGAGAGTGTGAGGGTAACTTTGGACGGTAGGGGACCGTTTCTGACGCCGCAGGACGTGTAGAGCGCAGACGCGGCATTAACGTAAATGCAGTCGGCGGGCACGCAAGTAGACTTGGCCGAAAGAAAAACGCACGCATATGACGGCAACAATCAATTCCTCGATCTTCAAAGCCTACGACATCCGCGGCGTCGTCGAGTCCGCTCTCACGCCGGACGCCGTACGCCTGATCGGGGCCGCGCTGGGCTCAGAGGCGGTTGAGCACAAAGTCACGGCGATCTGTGTCGGCCGCGATGGACGGCTTTCCGGCCCATTGCTGCGCGATGCGCTGGTCGCCGGGATCGTCTCGACCGGCACTGACGTGATCGATGTCGGCATGGTGCCTACCCCGGTGCTGTACTTCTCGACGGTGCAACTGGGCACCGGGACGGGCGTGGAAATCACCGGCAGCCACAACCCGCCCGAGTACAACGGCCTGAAGATGATGATGGCCGGCACGACGTTGCACGGCGATGCGATCCAGGCGCTGCGCAGCCGCATCGAGAGTGGCGACTTGGTCCGCGCAGCGAAGGTGGGCGCGGAGCGCATGGCCGACGTGCTGCCCGCGTATCTCGAGCGCATTCGCACGACGGTGAAGCTGGCGCGTCCGATGAAGATCGCAATTGACTGCGGCAATGGCGTCGCAGGGCCGACGGCGGTGGCGGTGTTTCGCGGGCTCGGTTGCGACGTGGTGGAACTGTTCACCGACGTCGACGGCACGTTCCCCAACCACCATCCGGATCCCGCGCATCCCGAAAATCTCGAGGACCTGATCCGCGCGCTGCGCGACACCGACGCCGAACTCGGCCTCGCGTTCGATGGCGACGGTGACCGGCTTGGCGTGGTCACGAAGGATGGCCAGATCATCTACCCCGATCGGCAGATCATGCTGTTCGCGCAGGACATCCTTGCGGCGAATCCGGGCGGCGAAATCATCTTCGATGTGAAGTGCACGCGGCGACTGGCGCCGTGGATCCGCGAGCGTGGTGGCCGCCCGACGATGTGGCGCACCGGCCATTCACTGATCAAGGCCAAGCTCAAGGAAACTGGCGCGCCATTTGCTGGGGAGATGAGCGGACATCTGTTCTTCAATGACCGCTGGCCCGGCTTCGACGACGGGCTGTATGCGGGTGCACGGTTGCTCGAGATTCTGTCGCGCTCGGCCGACCCGTCGGCAGTACTGAATGCGTTGCCGAGTGCGGTGTCGACACCCGAGCTCCACCTGCATACCGCCGAAGGCGAGAACTTTGCGTTGGTGGAACGACTGAAGACCGGGGCGAAGTTCGATGGGGTGGAGCAGGTGATCACGATCGACGGCGTCCGTGCCGAGTGGTCCGACGGCTTCGGTCTGGCTAGGCCGTCGAATACGACGCCGGTGGTCGTCCTGCGCTTCGAGGGTGACACCCCGGAGGCGCTGGCACGGATCCAGGCTGCATTTCGCCATGCGATCCTCGCGGTCGCGCCCGGGGTACGCCTCCCGTTCTAGGCGGCGCCTTCCAGCGTCAGTTCCACTTCCAAAGGCATGGCCGCATCGCTGAATGAAACCGAGGTAGTACTGGCCGCCTTACTGGGGCGACGCGGCGCTTCGGCCGCTCCCCTGCTGCGCGATGTGGTGAAAGGCACGACGCCGCTCGCCGCGTGCGGCATCACGCTTGATTTCTCCCGACAGCGTCTCGACGCCGAGGCGCTGCAGCTGCTTCGGCGCCTGGCAGCGGATCGTGATGTGATCGGCGCGCACCGGGCGATGGTGCGAGGGGAGGTCGTAAACGCAAGCGAGCAGCGGCCGGCATTGCATACGGCATTGCGTTCGCCGGCCGATTCGGATCTGGCGGGGCCACCGGCCGTACGGCACGCCGTACACGCGGAGCTTGACCGCATACGTGCCTTTGCGGAGCGGGTCCGCTCTGGGGCGTGGCGGGGTGCGGGTGGACAGGCTATTACCGACGTCATCAACATCGGCATCGGCGGCAGCGACAGCGGTCCGCGACTGCTGTGCGATGCGCTGGCCGAGCTGGCCGACGGACCGCGCGTGCACTTCCTCAGCAATGTCGACGGTCATCGCGTCGCGCGCCTGTTGCCGCGGCTCGATCCGGCGACGACGCTGGCGGTCGTCTCGAGCAAGAGTTTCTCGACGCGCGAGACGCTGCTCAACGCCGAAGCCGTCCGTGCGTGGTTGGCCAAGGCTGGCATCAACGACGCGGCGCTCGCGCAGCACATGGTGGTGGTTTCCGCGAAGCCCGGCGCGGCCTTGACTCTCGGCGTGCCGGATGCCAACCAGTTCCGTCTCTGGGACTGGGTCGGCGGTCGTTTTTCGGTGTGGAGCGCGATCGGGCTGCCGGCGCTGCTGGCGCTCGGACCGGCGCGATTCGACGAATTCCTGGCCGGCGGGCACGCGATGGATCGCCACGCACTCGATTCGCCTCTCGAGGCCAATCTTCCGGCGACACTGGCACTGCTGGCATTCTGGAACATCGAGGTGTTGCAGACCACGAGCGAGTGCCTGCTGCCGTATGACGATCGCCTGCGCGGCATGGTGACCTGGTTGCAGCAACTCGAAATGGAAAGCCTGGGCAAGAGCCGCGCCGCGGACGGCGAGTGGGTGGCCCTGCCGACGATCCAGCCGGTGTGGGGCGGTGTCGGCACCGATGCGCAGCACACGTTCTTCCAGGCGCTGCGGCAGGGGACGCTTGCGCACGGCGATCGACATCGTGCTCGTTGAACGCCCGCAGCATGAGTATGCGGAGCACCATCGCGTGCTGCTGGCCAACGCGCGGGCGCAGGCGGAAGCCCTGGTCCTGCATGACCCGGACTCACAGGCAGTGAATGCGGTCAGCGTGCTGGAGCTGCGCGACCTGTCCCCGGCAACGCTGGGCGCCCTGATGGCACTTTACGAGCACAAGACGACGATGCTGGCGACACTGTTCGGCCTGAATGCCTTCGACCAGCCGGGCGTGGAGCTGGGCAAGAAGCTGGCACACCAGCAGGAGCAGGGATGACACATACGCCTGCGGTGCTGGCCACCGGCGGCGCCGGCTACATCGGCTCGCACACGATGGTCGAGTTGCTGGCGGCAGGCTTTGACGTCATCTGCCTCGACAACTTCAGCAACAGCTCGCCCGAGGCGGTCAAGCGCGTGGAGAAGATCGCGGGCAAACGCGTGACGCTGGTGAACGGCGACGTCCGCGACCGCGAAGTGCTGGGGCGCGTGTTCCACCGTCCGATCGACGCGGTCGTGCACTTCGCGGCGCTGAAGGCGGTGGGCGAGTCGGTCGCGCAGCCCGTCGAGTACTACGACAACAACGTCGGCGGAACGCTGGCGCTGCTCGAAGCGATGGACCGCAAGGGCGTGAATCGGATCGTCTTCAGTTCGTCGGCCACGGTCTATGGGGTGCCCGAAAGCCTGCCGCTTACGGAGATCGGCGCCGATCCGCCCGGTCAACCCCTATGGGCAGACGAAGGCGATGGTCGAGCAGATCCTGCGCGACTGGTGCAGCGCCGATGCGGACCGCGGCGCCATTTCGCTGCGCTACTTCAATCCGATCGGTGCGCACCCGAGCGGCACGATCGGCGAGGACCCGCAGGACATACCAAACAACCTGTTCCCGTTCATTTCACAGGTGGCGATCGGCAAGCGCGAACGCCTCAATGTGTGGGGCGGCGACTGGCCGACGGCGGACGGCACCGGCGTGCGCGATTACCTGCACGTCGTCGACCTCGCGCTCGGGCACGTCGCGGGCATCGCCTACGCCCGGTCACATACGGGCTTCACTCCCATCAACCTCGGCACTGGCCGCGGCACCAGCGTGCTCGAAATGGTGCATGCGTTCGCGCGGGCTTCGGGGAGAGCCGTTCCCTACACGCTGGCGCCACGCCGCGAGGGCGACGTGGCCGCCTGCTGGGCCGATGCAACGCTGGCGCGCACGCTGCTGGGCTGGCAGGCCACGCGCACCGTCGAAGAAGCCTGTGCCGACGGCTGGCGCTGGCAGAGCAGCAACCCCAACGGCTATCGGCACTGAGCGCAGCACCTCCGCGCGTGGGCCCAGGCGATCACCGCCGGCCTGCGGCACAATCCGGCTCCGTGCGCATCCTCATCGTCAAGACGTCGTCCATGGGCGATGTCGTGCATGCGTTGCCCCTCGTGACCGACCTTGCGGCTCATGTGACCGGCGCGCAGATCGACTGGCTGGTGGAGGAGAGCTTCGCCGCCATTCCGTCGATGAGCCGTCACGTGCACCGGGTGCACCGGGTGGCGTTGCGTCGCTGGCGCCATGCGCTGCTGAACGCGAGCAGCTGGCGCGAGATGACGGGGGTCCGTGCGGAACTGAGGGTGGCCCGCTACGACTGGGTTCTCGACGTTCAGGGCCTGCTGAAGAGCGCCTGGATGGCGCGCTGGACGGGTTCGCGCATCGCCGGTCCGTCCTCCGACTCCGCACGCGAGCGCATTGCATCGATGCTGTATTCACAGCGTGTCGACGTGTCGCGTGATCTGCATGCGGTCGAACGCTGCCGGCGCATAGGTGCAGCGGTGTTCGGATATGCGATCGACGATCGTCCCCGTTTTGACCTGTCGGTATCGGCGCGCAGTGCAGTCCCGCTGGATGCGCCCTATGCGGTGCTGCTCACCAATGCCAGCCGCGCGACCAAGCTCTGGCCGGAGGAGCGCTGGATTGCGCTTGAAGCCTCCCTGGCCGAGCGCGGGCTGATGAGCGCGTTGTTCTGGTCGACACCGGAGGAAGAAATCCGGGCTGCGCGTTTGGTGAAGGGCATGCGGCGCGCGGTGGTGGCACCGCGCTCGCCGATCGACTCGATCGCTGCTGCGCTCGTGGCGGCCCAGGTGGTCGTAGGTCTGGATACCGGGCTCACGCATCTTGCCGCGGCGCTCGGTTGCCCCACGGTCGGCATCTACTGCGATTACGACCCGCGCTTGGTTGGGCTGATCGGCGATGGGCCGGTGAAGAGCCTCGGCGGGGTCGCGGACACCCCGTCCCTGGACGCCGTGAGCGCGGCCACGGCGGCGGTCATGAGTGCCTCGCGATGAGCGTCGTGCGCGCGGGCTATACGGCCCTGGTGTGGATCGCGATGCCTCTGGCCGCGCTGTACCTGCTGTGGCGTTCGCGTCGGCAACCCGACTATCGGGCGCATTGGGGCGAGCGCTTCGGGTGGGCGAGTTATCGGCGCGACGTCGGCGAGCGTCCGTCCGATCTGGGTCCACGCCGTCTCCGTGGGCGAAACCCGTGCCGCCGCGCCGCTGATCGCCGCGCTGGCCGAGCGTTATCCGGAGCATCACTTCCTGCTGACGCACATGACGCCTACGGGCCGCGCGACCGGGACCGAACTGGCCGCGCGCTGGCCGGGACGCATCGTGCAGGTCTACTTGCCGTATGACCTGCCGTTCGCGGTGCGGCGTTTCCTGAAAGTGCAGGCGCCGGTCGATAGGCATCGGCATGGAGACCGAGACGTGGCCCAATCTGCTGGCCGAAGCGAATCGTGCGCAGGTACCGATGGTGCTCGTCAACGCGCGACTGTCAGAGAAATCGCGCGCCAAGGCCCGTTGGATGGCCTCGTTGATCCGCGAAACCGCGGACCGCTTTCACTCGTGCTTGCGCAAACCGAAGCCGACGCGACCCGCATGCGCGAGATCCGCAGCGGCGAGGTCGAGGTCGTCGGCAACCTGAAGTTTGATTACACGCCGGATGCCGCTCTGGTGGAGCGGGGACGCGCCTGGCAGCGCGCGCTGGGCGACTGCCCGGTGCTGCTCTTCGCCAGCACGCGCGAAGGCGAGGAGGAACTGCTGCTGAACGCGCTGGCGGAACACGAGTCGTTCCTGCGCGGGCAGTTCGTCGCGCTGGTCGTGCCGCGGCATCCGCAGCGCTTCGACGACGTGGCACGCCTGATCGCGGCGCGTGGCTGGCCGCTGGTGCGCCGCTCCGCGACGGCCGAATGGAGCGTCGAAGGCGTCACCGACCGGACCGTCGTGCTCGGTGATTCGATGGGCGAGATGGCGATGTACTACGCATCGTGCGACGTCGCCTGCATCGGCGGCAGCCTGTTGCCGCTCGGAGGACAGAACCTGATCGAAGCCTGTGCCGTCGGCGTGCCGGTCGTTGTCGGCCCGCACACCTTCAACTTCGCACAGGCCACGGAGGACGCGGTGGCCTCGGGGGCGGCGGAACGGGTCGGCGATGCCCGTGCCGCAATCCAGGCGATGATGGCCATCGCCGTTGATTCCACCCGCCGCAAGTCGATGGCGCAGTCGGCGCTGCGGTTTGCGAGTCAGCACCGCGGCGCCACTTCGCGCACCGTCGAGCGGATTGCGCCGCTGATTGATGCGGCGCGAGTTCGGGGCGCGGCCCGCTAGCTGCGCTTGGCGCGCTTGGAGCCGGTTGCCTTGGGCGCTGCGCTCGTCTTGGTCGCCTGCGCGGTCGACACGGCGGGCGTTTCACCGCTGGCCTTCGGCTCGGTGCGCGCCGGTGGACGGGCCGGGGGCACCATCGACGACGGTGTCCGCTCGGGGTTGTTCACATCCGGCACGGTCAGCGGCACGGCCGGATCGAGCAGCGCGTTGACGCCGGCGATGTCCTCATCGGTCAGCGAGCCACTGGAAGCCTTCAGCCGCAGCGCCGCCAGCAGGAAGTCATAGCGCGCGCGCTTGAGGTCGCGCTGCGTCTGCACCAGCTGCGTCGTGGCGTTCAGCACGTCCAGCAGGATGCGCACGCCGACCTGGTAGCCCAGTTGGGTGGAATCGAGCTGAGTGCGCGCGGACACCTCGGCAGACTCCAGCGCCCGCACCTGGGCGAGACCGTAGTTGACGCCGGTGTAGGCGTCGCGCGCGGCGTTGGCCGAGTTGCGGCGGGCTGACTCCAGCTCTGCGTTGGAGCGGTCCTGGAGCGAAAGTGCCTCGCGCACGCGGCTCTGCACCACTCCGCCCTGGTAGATCGGCACGTTCAGTTGCAGCCCGACGGTGCCGGTGTTGATGCGCGGATCGACCAGCGTGCTCGATTGCGTGCCGTTGAACTTGTTGACGTTGTAGCCGCCGACGACATCCAGCGTCGGCTTGTGGCCGTCGCGCTGGCGCTGGACCTCGCGGCTGGCGATCTCGTAATTGGCGCGCGCGATCTGCACTCCATAGTTGGTGTCCTCTGCCGAGCGCACCCATTGCTGGATGTCCGCGGGTTGCGGCGTCGTGAGGTTCGGGACGGTCCCGCAGCGGCGCCAGGGTGCCGAGGTCGCGGCCGATGATCGTCTGCAGCTCGCTGCGACGGACCAGCAGCGTGCCGAGGGCGACCTGCTCCTGCGCGACGATCTGGTCGTAGCGGGCCTGCGCTTCGTTGGTGTCGATGATGGTCTTGGTGCCGACCTCGAACTCGCGCTTGGCTTGCTGCAGCTGTTCCAGCGTCGCCTTCTTTGCAGCATCGAGCGCAATCAGCTGGTCGCGTGCCGACAGCACATTGAAGTACGCGGTGGACACGCGCAGCGCCAGGTCCTGCGTCGACTGCTGCAGAGTCAGGTCGGCCGCCATCACGGAAATCTTGGCCTGCTCGAGCGCCTGCCAGTTCTGCGGGCGGTACACCGGCACGGTGAGGTTCACGCCGCCACCGTAGACGCTATAGGTGTTGCCGATATCCGGTTCGGTCGAGTCGTAGCGGTTGACGTCTGTGCGTCCCGTCAGTCCGAGGTTGGGCAGCAGGCCGGAGCGGGCCTGCGGGACGCGTTCCTGCGATGCCTGCTGCTGGTAGCGCGCGGCGGCGTAGGCGGCATCGTTGGCGAGCGCCTCGCGATAGATCTGCAGCAGGTCGTTCTTGGGCATGCGTCGCGCCGCCTCGATCAACTGCTGCGTGTCCGCGGTCGGAGTCGGTACCTGCGCAAGGGCCGCCTGGCTCGTGGCCAGGGCCAGCGCCGATGCGCTCGCCAGTGCTGCAGCGATCGGCCGCAACGCAAACGGGCGGGAAGGAAGGTACATGGAGTTCTCCAGCTTCAGTAAGTCGGCATCGCCGCATCGACCTGCCGCGCCCAGGCATCGACGCCGCCGGTCAGGTTGTAAACGTCTTCGAAGCCCTGCCGCGCCAGAAATATCGTGACATGGGCGCTGCGGCCGCCGTGATGACAGATGCAGACGATCGGGTCGGAGGGGTCCAGCTCGTGCAGCCGTGCCGGCAGCGCCCGCATCGGCACCAGTTCCGAACCGTCGATGCGGCAGATCTGGGCTTCCCACGGTTCGCGCACATCCAGCAGGACGGGCGCCTCACGTCCTTCGTCGGCGAGCCAGGCGGACAATTCAGGTGCCGAGACCGACTTCATCAAAAGCGGAAGCTCGACGGCCGCTCGGCGTTGCGCAGCGGCTTGAGGCGGGTCTCGAAGAGCTTGAACGTGTCGAAGCTCGTGTCGCCGACGCGGGTGATCAGCTCGGCCGACATCACCGGGTCCTCGCCGACGACCGCAGCGAGCCGGCCGCCGATCTTCAGCTGCGCTGCGCAACGCGTCCGGCACGACGGGCAGGGAGCCGGTGACGACGATCACGTCGTACGGACCCCGTCCCGGACCAGCCGCGGCTGCCGTCACCACATTCGAGCCTCGCGTTGTGCACGCCCGCGCGGGCAAGGTTGCCGGACGCAAAGGCGTGCAGGCGCGGGTCGATCTCGACCGAAACCACCTGCTGCGCCTTGTGTGCGAGCAGGGCGGCGAAGTAACCGGAGCCGGTGCCGATCTCGAGCACGGTTTCGTGCCCCTTGATCGCGACTTCCTGCAGGATGCGCGCCTCCATCTTCGGCGCCCACATTGTCTCGCCGGTGTCGACGCCATCGATACGCAGCGGGATCTCCATGTCCGAGAACGCCAGCGCGCGGTACTGCGGCGGCACGAAGTCCTCGCGCTTCACAACCAGCAGCAGGTCGAGAACCGTCTGGTCGAGCACGTCCCACGGCCGCACCTGCTGCTCGACCATGTTGAAGCGTGCCTTCTCGAAATCCAGCGTCTGCATCACCTGTCCGTTGCCTTGTCGTGCAGCGGCCGAGTAACGACCGCGCGAAAGTCTATCAGCGCACCTCACGCCAACCGGTGCGGTTCGCCCCTCGATTCATGCGCTCTGTCGCATCGGTCGCACGGTCAGGCCGGGCGCAGCGACGACAGCACCATGTCGATATGTGTCGCGAGGTAGGTCTCGGCGTCAACCGGCTGCTGGCTGCACGGACCAAACGAACGCTTCCACAGCGACAGCATCACCAGCGGCGCCGTGATGACGCGGACGAACATCGCGGCGTCGACGGCGCGGAACTCGGCGCGGTCAATGCCGCGGCGGATCGCGGTTGCCAGCAGCTCATGCCACGGCTCGATCACTTCCTCGAGAAAGAAGCGCGCGATCTCCGGAAAGTTGCCGCTCTCGGACATCACCAGCTTGCCGAGTCCGCCGGCCTTGCTCTCGCCGTAGTCGTGCCACCAGGTGCTGATCAGGTGGCTCAGCAATTCGGCGCTGGAGCCATCGAACCGCATGACCTCGTCGGCCGACTCGCTGATGCGGGCGACGACGTTGTCACGAACCACCGCTTTGAACAGGTCTTCCTTGTTCTCGAAGTAGAGATAAAGCGTGCCCTTGGACACGCCGGCGTGCGCGGCGACGTCCTCGAGGCGCGTTCCTGCGTATCCCTTTTCGACGAAGAGTTCGAGCGCGGCGGCGACCAGTTCACTCGGGCGCGCCTCCTTGCGGCGCTCCCAGCGGGGTTTGGGGGTGGGGGCGGGTTCTGTTGAAATGCGCATTCCGGGAGCCAGCGCGAGGGCGGAGACATCGGTCGGAGGAGGGGCGAAACGCCCCCGCCCCCTGCGCTGACAAATAAATAACTGACTGGTCAGTAATATATGGCTCGCGACAAAAGCATGTCAAGCAGGCCCGTTCCCTAAGGTGGCGTCGGTGTCTCCATACTGTTCCCAATGTGCTGACGATTGCCGGCGTGGATCCGTCCGGCGGGGCCGGCGTGCTGGCCGACGTCAAGGCGATCAGTGCCTTGGGCGGGTACGCCTGTGCCGTCGTCACGGCGCTGACAGCGCAGAACACCCGTGCGGTGGCGGGCGTGTTCCCGATCGCGCCCGCTTTCGTCAGGGACCAGCTCGATGTGCTGCTGGCCGACGTGCGTA
Organism: uncultured beta proteobacterium; assembly: GCA_963791235.1. Classification (GTDB taxonomy): domain Bacteria; phylum Pseudomonadota; class Gammaproteobacteria; order Burkholderiales; family Burkholderiaceae_F; genus JALORV01. The sequence goes on from CAWBRW010000030.1 coordinate 64,676, forward strand.
TTGACGCGACAAAGATCGGCATGGTCGGACAGGCCCCGGTCATCGAGGCCGTGGCCGAGCGGCTGGCGCACTGGGCGGTCGCTCCGGTCGTGCTCGATCCGGTCATGGTGGCCAAGAGCGGCGACCCGCTACTGGACAAGTCAGCGGTAGGAGCGCTGCGTGAGGCGCTGTTGCCGCTCGCGAACGTGATCACTCCGAACCTTCCGGAGGCGGGCGTGCTGCTCGAGGCCCGCGCGCCGGAGACCGTCAAGGAGATGACCCGCGCGGCGGAAAGACTTCGCGAGCTGATGCGCGGTGACGGAGCGCGCTGGGTGCTGCTGAAGGGCGGTCACCTGCCAGGCGGTGAGGCGATCGACCTGCTTCACGATGGCGATCGCATGATCGAACTCAACGCTGAGCGTGTCGCTACCCGCAACACCCATGGGACCGGCTGCACTTTGTCCGCGGCACTGGCCACGCTGCTGCCACAAAGCCCTGACGTGCCAGCGGCCGCGCGACGCGCCAAGCAGTATCTGACCGAGGCATTGCGGCACGCGGATGAACTCTCTGTCGGTGCCGGGCATGGCCCGGTGCATCACTTCCATGCGCTCTGGAAGACGGCGCAGAGGGCGCGGTCACGTTGATGATGTGCGTAGCGGGACGGGATCGCACGGCAGGTCGAGACTCAGTGGGCAGGACCGCCGCACCTCCGACTCTCGAGGCGCTGATTTGACCCCGATAGCGCGAACCGAAGATAATTCGCGCCCTTGGCGGATTAGCTCAGCTGGTTAGAGCAGAGGAATCATAATCCTTGTGTCCGGGGTTCGAGTCCCTGATCCGCCACCACTTTCCCTGCTGAGCGATGCGCACCCGACTTGCACTATCCTCGTTGTTGCTGCATCGATGGCCATGCTGATGGCATGCGGCAGCCAGAAGACCTTTTCGGACGGCAGCGTGCTCGGGACGATGACCCCGGGTCAGCTTCCGGAAGTCACGATCGACGGCAAGACGATGCGTCTGGCGCCGGGCGCGCGCATCGTCAACACGGGCAACCTGTCGATCACGCCGAATCAGGTGCCGGCCAACTCCCGCGTGCGCTACAAGACGGACGCGTCGGGGCAGGTCAGCCAGGTCTGGATCCTGCCCGCCGAGTAGTGAGCCGCTGCAGTTGCGGCTGGCCTCGCGCCGCCGCCGCCCCGTAGAATCCGCGCTCTGCTTCGCCACCGGCTCTACACCGGCCCGCGACCATGTCATCGAAAAAGCTCTACATCCGCACGTTCGGGTGCCAGATGAACGAGTACGACTCGGACAAGATGGCCGACGTGCTCAACGCGGCCGACGGCTTTACGTCGACCGACACGCCCGAGGATGCGGACGTGATCCTGTTCAACACCTGCTCGGTGCGCGAGAAGGCGCAGGAGAAGGTGTTCTCCGACCTCGGGCGCGTGAAGCACCTGAAGCGCCTGAATCCGGACCTGGTGATCGGTGTCGGCGGTTGCGTCGCCAGCCAGGAAGGCGCGGCCATCATCGCGCGTGCACCCTACGTCGATGTGGTGTTCGGCCCGCAGACCCTGCACCGCCTGCCGCAGCTGATCGAGGCCAGGCGACGTACCGGTCGGCCCGCAGGTCGACATCTCGTTTCCCGGAGATCGAGAAATTCGATCACCTGCCGCCGCCCCGCATCGAGGGTGCCAGCGCGTTCGTCTCGATCATGGAAGGCTGCAGCAAGTACTGCAGCTTCTGTGTCGTGCCCTATACCCGCGGCGAGGAAATCTCGCGGCCGTTCGACGATGTGCTGACCGAAGTCGCCGACCTGGCGGATCACGGCGTCAGGGAAGTCACGCTGCTGGGGCAGAACGTCAATGCGTACCGCGGCCTGCTGGGCGAAGGCGCCGAGCAGGCCGACTTCGCGTTTCTGCTGGAGCACATCGCCGAAGTGCCGGGGATCGAACGCATCCGCTACACGACCTCGCATCCGAAGGAGTTCACGCAGCGGCTGATCGACGTCTATGCGCGCGTGCCGACAGCTCGTGAGCCACCTGCATTTGCCGGTTCAGTCGGGAAGTGACCGCGTGCTGGCGGCGATGAAGCGTGGCTACACCGCGCTGGAATACAAGTCGATCATCCGGCGGCTGCGGCAGGTGCGTCCGGATATCTCGATTTCGTCCGATTTCATCGTCGGCTTTCCGGGCGAGTCCGAGGCGGACTTCGAGAAGACGATGGCGCTGGTCGCGGAGATCGGTTTCGATGCCTCGTTTTCCTTCGTCTACAGCAAGCGACCGGGCACGCCGGCCGCGGATCTGGACGACGCGACGCCACACCCGGTCAAGCTGGCGCGACTGCAGCGGCTGCAGCAGGCGCTGAACGACAACGTTGCGCGATCAGCGAGTCGATGATCGGCTCCACGCAGCGCATCCTCGTCGAAGGACCGTCGCGCCGGGACGAGGCGGAGCTGATGGGACGCACCGAGAACAACCGCATCGTCAATTTCCGCGGGCCGTCACGGCTGGTCGGTCGCATGATCGATGTCCGCGTGACCCAGGCGCTGCCGCATTCGCTCCGTGGCGAGGTCGTGGTACGCGAAGGCGACCGGTTATCGGCTGGCAGCGGCCCGCGGTCGAGCGAGTCGCAACCAGTCGCGTAGGTCAGTGTGTCGAAGGGTTTCTTCAGCGGTCGGGCGTCGAATCCGGCCGGCATTCAAATCAGGCGGCGGTTGCGCATGCGCAGCCCGTCGCACCCAGGGGGTGAACTGATGCATCGTCATATTCTGCTTTCGACCAGCGGACGCGGCTTCTCGAGCCTGCTTGCTCGTTGCCCTGCTGTCGGCCTGCGCCACGACGCCCGAACCGAAGGCGGCGCCGGCAGCCACGTCGGTGTCGGCCATGCCAACGGCGGCCCCGACTCCGGCTGCGGCGACGGCCGCTCCGGGGTCGACCCCGGCACAGGCGCGGCCGGCGAACGCCACGCCGCCGGCACCACCCCCGGTGGCCGGCGCGCCAAGACCGTTTGCCGACGTCATCAAGGACGCGAAGCAGATCGATGGCCTGTTTCCGCTCTGGCAGAAGGACGACAAGACCTGGATCGAGATCCCGGCGAACCTGCTCGACAAGCCGTTCTTCCTGTCGATCAACACGAGCCGCGGCATCGGCGAAAAGATGTTGTTCGCCGGCCTGATGGGTAGTCCTTCGTATACGACCGGTGGGGAATACGTCGGGCAGTTCCGCAAGGCCGCCGGCAACATCCAGCTGCTGGCGCGCAACACCACCTTCATTGCGCGGCCCGGGTCGCCGGAAGAGCGCGCGGTCCGCAATTCGTTCTCCGACAGCCTGCTCGGTTCGGCGCCGATCGCCAGTGCACCCCACCCGGAACGCAAGTCGGTGCTGATCGAGGCCAACGCGCTGCTGCTGACCGATATTCCCCGCGCGTCGTACGTCATCGAGCGCGCCTATCGCAACTGCGTTCTCGTTCGATGCGCGCAACTCGTTCATCCAGTCGGCCAAGAGCAGATCCCGAACGCACGGTGTTCGACGTCACCGCGCACTACGCGCAGCCGCGCATTCCGGTGCCGCCACCGCCGTCGCCGATCCCGGGCGCGCAGCCAGCACCGTTCTATCCGCCGCCGGCCGTCATCGAGGACCCGCGTAGCCTGTTCCTCGGCTTCCTGTACACGTTCAGCAAGCTGCCGGAGCAGCCGATGGCGCCGCGGCTGGCGGATTCGCGCATCGGTCACTTCGCCACGCCGAAGGTCGACTTCAGCGACGAGTCGAAGCTGTCACCGGTGCGCTTCTACGTGCAGCGCTGGCGCCTGGAAAAGAAGGACCCGGCTGCGGCGCTGTCGGAGCCGGTCAAGCCGATCACCTTCTGGCTGTCGAACGAGATCCCGGAGAAGCATCGCGAACCGATCCGGCTCGGCATCCTCGAGTGGAACAAGGCGTTCGAGAAGGCGGGCTTCAAGGACGCCATCGTTGTAAGACAGCAGCCGGACGATGCGGACTTCGATCTGCGGCGAGACGCAGTACTTCGTCGATCCGCTGGATGACGACGGCCGCGCCCTCATTCGGCGCGATCGGCCCGTCGCAGGTCGATCCGCGCACGGGTGAAATCCTCGACGCGGACATCGGCTGGGACGCCAACATGACGCGCAACGTCCGTGCGTTGAAGAGCGAAGGCGTCGTCACCTACCAGCCGATGTACGACGAAGCGACCGGCAGCATCCGCGTCGAGGCGATCGGCTCGGCCGACGGCAGGTTCTGCAATTACCGCGACCACGCCGCGCGCGAGGTCGGCTTTGCCCTGGCCCTGCTCGAGGCGCGCGGCGAACTCGACCCCGACAGTCCGGAAGCCGACCAGCTGGTGGCGGACTTCCTCAAGGACATCACGATGCATGAGGTCGGCCACACGCTCGGCCTGCGCGCACAACTTCCGCGCGTCGATCGCGGCGACCCCGCAGCAGTTGTCGAACAAGGGCTACGCGGAACGCTATGGACTGACCGGATCGGTAATGGAGTACTCGCCGGTCAATCTCTCGCTGAAGGACGAGCCGCAGGGCGCGTACTTCACGCCGACGCTCGGGGCTTACGACTACTGGGCGATCGAGTACGCCTACAAGCCGATCGCGCCCGAGCAGGAGAAGGCCGAACTGGCCCGCATCGCCGGACGCGCCGGCGAACCGCAGCTCGCGTTCGCCACCGACGAGGATGTCGCTTTCTCGATCGATCCGCTGGTCAACCAGATGGATCTCGGAAACGACCCGCTGGGCTTCTACAAGCGTCGCGTCAAGCTGTCGCAGGAACTGTGGTTGCGGCTCGAACAACGTCAGTTGCCGGCGGGTGACAGCTACTCGGTGCTGCGTCGGCGTTTCCTCACTGGCTTCGTCCAGCTCGGCAGCGCGATGGGGCTCGCGGCGAAGTACGTCGGCGGTTCCGAGACTGACGAACGACACCGCCGGGCTCCGGCAGGCTGCCGATCACGCCGGTGACCGCAAAGAAGCAGCGCGAGGCGCTGGTGATCATCACCGAGGGGCTGTTCCGCAGCGACAGTTTCCGTGTGTCGCCGGACTTCATGCGCAAACTTGCGTCGGATCGTCTCGAACGCGACGCGCTTTACCTGAGCAGCCCGCAGGGCATCCCGTCGATGGTCGAACTGGCGCTGCCGGATCGTGTCCTCGCCGTGCAGCGCGACGTACTGAACCGACTGATGAGCCCGACAGTGGCGCGGCGGATCGTCGAGGTCAATGCGCAATCGCCGCAAGGGGTGCGAGGCTGTTCACGCTCGCCGACCTCTATGGCACCGTGCAGGTCGCTATCTGGGAAGAAGCGCGGCGCGGCTCGGACGCCGATGTCCTGCGTCGCAACCTGCAGCGCGAACACCTGCGTCGAATGACAGCGGCGATCCTCGGTTCGTCGGCGGGCTATCCGGCTGACGCACGCGCACTCATGCGACGGGACGCGCGCCAGCTGCAGGGCTGGCTTGTCGCCGCCGCTGCAAAGCCCGGTCTGTCGGCGGAGACGCGCGCGCACTACACCGAGGCGTCCGAAACGCTGGCCGAGGCGCTGAAGGCGTCGATGCTGCGCTCCGGGGTCTAGACTCGTCACGTGACACGACGCAGCAGCACCGCGAAAAAGGTCCTGACGTTCGAAACGGACGCGGATAACGACGACCTGGCGAACGTCACCGGGCCGCTCGATGCCAACCTGCGGCAGGTCGAGACCGAACTCGATGTCGCGATCGCGCGGCGCGGGCACCAGTTTCGCGTCGAGGGTGCTTCGGACAGCGCGCAGGCGGCGGTTACCGTCCTCGAGCACTTCCTCGAGCGGGCTCGCGACACCGGCCGGCCGATCTCCGTCGACGACATCCAGCTCTACTTCGTGGAGCAGCGCGGCTGGCGCGGCGAGCACGCAGGCCGGTTGTCGAAGGCGCGGATGGACAGCCGCAGCTGCATACGCGCCGCAGCGACCTGCACGGACGTACACCGCGCCAGCGCGATTACATCACCGCGATGCTGGCGCACGACATCACCTTCGGCATCGGCCCGGCCGGCACCGGCAAGACCTACCTCGCCGTGGCCGCGGCGGTCGATGCGCTCGAGCGCGATGTCGTCAAGCGCATCGTGCTGACGCGGCCGGCGGTCGAAGCCGGCGAGCGGCTCGGCTTCCTGCCCGGCGACCTGGCGCAGAAGGTCGATCCCTACCTGCGGCCGCTGTACGACGCGCTGTTCGACCTGCTCGGATTCGACAAGACGCAGCGGCTGCTCGAGCGGCAGACGATCGAGATCGCGCCGCTGGCCTACATGCGCGGCCGCACGCTGAACCAGGCCTTCGTCATCCTCGACGAGGCGCAGAACACGACGCGCGAGCAGATGAAGATGTTCCTGACCCGCATCGGCTTCGGCTCCAAGGCCGTGGTCACCGGCGACGTCACGCAGATCGACCTGCCGCGCGGCACCGCGAGCGGGCTGATCGAGGCGCAGCACGTGCTCGCCGAGGTGCGCGGAGTCGCGTTCACCTACTTCACGGCCGCGGACGTCGTGCGCCATCCGCTGGTCGGCCGCATCGTCGAGGCCTACGAGGCGGCCGAGGCGCGCGCCGAGGCCGCCGGTGACGACAGCGCGGCGCGGCGGCGCCGCACCTGATGCCGTCGCTGCAACTCAGCATCCAGGGACACGGTCGCTTTGCCGGATTGCCGGCACGGGCGACACTCGCTCGCTGGATCGCCGCGACACTTGATCGCGATGCGGAGATCGTGCTGCGCTTCGTCGATGCGCGCGAGGGGCGGCGGCTCAACCGCGAGTTCCGCGGCAAGGACTACGCCACCGATGTGCTGACGTTCGCCTACGCGCAGGCGCCGGCCGTGCGGGCCGACATCGTCATCTGCCCCGCCGGTGGTCAGGAAGGCGACGCAGTGCGCTGCGACGTCCGCTGCGCGAGCACCTCGCCCATCTCGTCGTGCATGCGACCTTGCACGCCCTGGGCCACGAGCATCACGACGCCCGGCTGCGGCGCGGGTCATGGAAGCTCGCGAGGTGGAAGTTCTTGCGCGTCTGGGCTTCGCCGATCCATACCTGATCTAGCGCGCCGGAAGCAGGCGGCGCCGGAGTGGCCGCGCGGGCGAATCGCATTCGGATCGTATCCGGGCGGCAGTTCGAGCCGGATCTCGGATCACGCGGCGCGCGCTCGCGGAAGGCCTTCACTTCGCCGTGCAGGCTCCGATCATCATGTTGACGGCCTGCTCGAAGCTCTGGTTGCGCGCCGCGCGCGACGTCTCGGTGAATCCGATCATCGTCGCACTGCCCTTGACGTTGGACGTGCCCGCGGCGCGCATCAGCAGGTGACGGCTGCGGACATCGAACACCGCCGTTTCGACCGCCGTCATCACGTCGTAGCGGTCGCCGTGGACCACGTAGGCGCCGACCAGCGTCCAGTACAGCATCGACCACTCGCTGGCGTCGGCGTGCTGCACCTGGTCGTAGGAAATCAGCGCGATCACGTCGAGTCGCAGCAGCGAGGCCACGCGATCCAGGTTCGCGAAGCCGCCACCAGGCTTCGAGATACAGCGACGGCACGGCTTCGATCTGGCTGATGAACGGGTACTTCGCAAAGGCATCGCGAACCAGGCCGGCGAGCCGCAGCCGCTCGCTCTCCGGCAGCCGGAAGGTCGGGTCGGCGGTGTCCGGGACGAACGCGACGCCGATGCGGAACGGCACCTTGATGACCGCGACGGTGTCCGGGGTGGCGGCACCTCCTGCGCCCCGGATAAAGAAACGAAACGACGGATGCCACCTGCCGCTGCCTGTTCGACTTCTCGTACGAAGCGCAGGCACGCAACGCCATGGCGACCGACACCAGCAGGACAGCTCCGAAACTGCGACGCATCAATCCACCTCCATTGGGCAGGGGGTCACTTCACTTTCTGCGCCCAGCGCTGCGCCGTATTGACGACTCGCAAGCTCAAAGCATCGTGCGCTAGTGAACACTGACATACCGTGTCGCCCAGGCGTTGCACGCTGGCGTGATCGCGTCACGCCTTTCGGGAGGTCGCTCGTGTATTCTGGATTCGTCGCCACTTGAGGGCTGGCTCGGCAACCGACCCGCCGACCCGCCCCCGATCGATGTCAGACCCGTACCCGGCGCCTCCGGCCGCCGTCACAAAGCCAAGTCCCTGCTCGAACGCCTGTCCGCGTTCATCTTCCGCGAACCCGAGAACCGCGAGGAATTGCTCGAGGCGTTGCACGACGCCCATGAGCGCAACCTCATGGACGCGGACGCGATGTCGATGATCGAGGGTGTGCTGCAGGTTTCCGAACTGCGTGCCCGCGACCTGATGATCCCGAGCGCGCAAATGGACGTGGTGGACATCTCGGAGCCCCCCGCCCAGTGGATTCCGTGGGTCATCGAAACGGCTCATTCGCGGTTTCCGGTCATCGACGGCAGCCGTGACCAGGTGATCGGCATCCTGCTCGCGAAAGACCTGCTCCGTTACTACACCGAGTCGAACTTCGACGTGCGCGCCAGTTTGCGGCCGGCGGTGTTCATCCCGGAAAGCAAGCCGCTCAACGTGCTGTTGCGCGACTTCCGCGCCAACCGCAATCACATCGCGATCGTCGTCGACGAGTACGGCGGCGTGGCCGGTCTGATCACGATCGAAGATGTGCTCGAGCAGATCGTCGGCGACATCGAGGACGAATACGATTTCGATGACAACGAGGACGCGATCATCGCCGAAGAAGGTGGTCGCTACCGCGTGAAGGGACTCACCGAGATCACCCAGTTCAACGAGACCTTCGGCACGCACTACCCGAATGACGGGTTCGACACCGTAGGCGGACTCGTCACGCACGGACTCGGTCGCGTCCCGAAGCGCGGCGACGCGATCGAGATCGGCGAGATGCGCTTCGAGGTCCTGCGCGCCGACGCGCGGCAGGCGCACCTCTTCCTGGTGAACCGGGTGCCGAAGACGGTAGTCCAGGAATTCCTCGAGGACAACGAACAGCGCCATCCGGCCTGACGACGAGCGCACGCTCGTCGACCTGTCTCCATTCACATGCCGAAGTCAATCGCGATGGTGGTGCTCGCGCTCGCCGGCGGCGCGGTACACGCAATGGCCTTCGCGCCATGGAACCTGCCCTGGCTGCAGGTCGTGGCGCTCGCGCTGCTGTTCGCGCTCGCGGCACGCGCACGCAGCCCCGGGCAGGCCGCCTTGCTGGGACTGGCATTCGGCCTCGGCTGGTTCGGCGTCGGTGTGTCCTGGGTTTACATCAGCATGCACGTCTATGGCCAGATGCCGACCGTCCTCGCGGCGCTGGCGACGGCGGCGTTCTGTGCCTTCCTGGCGTCGTACCCGGCGCTGGCCTTGGCTGCCGCTCATTGGCTGGCACCGGCGCCGTTCGCGCGGCTTGCGCTGGCGTTGCCTGGTGCGTGGGCTCTTTCCGAGTGGCTGCGAGGCACGCTGCTGACCGGTTTTCCGTGGCTCGCCAGCGGTTACGCGCACACGGATGGCCCGCTGGCCGGCTTTGCCTCCGTCCTGGGTGTCTACGGGGTGACGCTGGCCGCGGCCTTGTTGGCCGGCGCGCTGGCGCTGGTCACGCTGCCGTTCGCGCAGCGCGGCGCCCGCGGCTACGCGTGGACCGCGGCAAGCCTCGTGCTGCTGCTGGGGGCCGGAATGGGGCTGGGTGCCCTGCGCTGGACGGAGCCTGCGGGCGCGCCGATCAGCGTCAAGCTCGTGCAGGCCAACATCCCGCAGGACACCAAATTCACCGCAGCCGGAATGGCCCGCGCGTTCGAGGACCATTGGGCGCTGATGCAGGGTCCGCGAGCGGATCTGGTGGCGTTGCCGGAGTCGGTCTTTCCGGTGCCGCTCGAATTCGTCCCGGTCGAGGCGGTCGATACCTGGCGCGCTTACGCCCGGGAGCGCCGCAGCGGCCTGATCTTCGGCGTTTTCATCGAAGAACCTGGCAATGCCTACTTCAACAGTGCCGTGGGCTGGGCGCCGGACGCGACCGCCTGGCAGCGCTACAGCAAGCAGCACCTGGTGCCGTTCGGCGAGTTCATTCCGTGGGGCTTCCGCTGGTTCGTCGACCTGATGCAGATGCCGATCGGCGACCAGCAACGCGGTGGTCCCGATCAGTTGCCGATGCAGCTGGCCGGGCAGCGGATCGCGGTCAACATCTGCTACGAGGACCTGTTCGGCCATGTGATCCGGCGCGCCTGGCACGACCCGGAGCAGGCCCCGACGATCATGCTCAACATGTCGAACCTGGCCTGGTTCCGCGACTCGATCGCGCTGCCGCAGCACCTGCAGATCTCGCGCATGCGCGCGCTGGAAACCCAGCACCCGATGCTGCGAGCAACGAATACAGGGGCGACGGCGATCATCGACGCGCGCGGTAGCGTCGTGGCGCAGCTGCCGCTGCAGACCGCCGGAGCGCTGGACGGAACAGTGCAGGGCATGCGCGGAACCACTCCGTTCATCCGGCTGGGCAATGCGTTGGCCCTGCTGCTGGCGCTGGCTTTCGCGATCGCAGCGGGGCTTTTCAGCCGGCGCCCAGGCAGGTACGATGCGTCTAAATGAGAATGCGTGTCATTTACTTGTTCTAGGTCAACTGGCAGGTCAGCCGTCTGCGGTCTACTTGACTTATTGCAGTGCAGCAGGTGAAGGAGCAGGGCATGGGAGTTGTAGCCGCCATCATGGCGTTGGCGAAGCTGCCCCAGGGCGGGCGTGGGTCGGTGGCCGACGTTCGACAGAGTCCAATCGCGTCCGAGGGCCTGCCGGTCCGGCTGCGCGAACTCGGATTCCTCGACGGCGAGGACGTGCTGGTGCTCACGCGCGGGATTGCGGGTGGCCCGATCGCTGTCCGCGTCGGTGGCACGACGTTCGCGCTGCGGGCGGCTGAAGCGGAGTGCGTGCTGGTTCATTGTCCTCCGGCCTGAACCATGTCTGCCGCGGCGGCTGTGATCCCGCGGATCGCGCTGGTCGGTCAGCCGAACAGTGGCAAGACGTCGCTGTTCAATCTGTTGACGGGTGCACGGCAGAAGGTCGCCAATTACGCCGGCGTCACCGTCGAACGCAAGCTCGGCCAGTTCCAGACTCCGGCCGGTCGCAGCGTGCAGGTGCTCGATCTGCCAGGCACCTACGCGCTCGAGCCGCGCTCGCCTGATGAAGCCGTGACCGCCGCGGTCCTGCGCGGCGAGATGGCGGGCGAACCGGTTCCCGACCTGATTGTCTGCGTCCTCGATGCGACGCAACTGCGGCGGCACCTGCGCTTTGCGCTGCGTGTGCGACGCATGGGTCTGCCGATGCTGGTCAGCCTCAACATGAGTGACCTGGCACGCAAGCGTGGGCTACGGATCGCGCCCGACCGGCTGGCCGCGGAACTCGGCGTGCCGGTGGTGGAATCCGTCGGCGTGCGGGGCAATGGCGCCAGCGCGTTGGTTGCGGCGATCGACGCGCAATGTGACGCGGCGGCGCGCCCGCGTGCCACACCTCTCGATGAAGCCGAGGTTGTCACCGAAGCGGATCGCATCCTGCTCGGGTTGGGCATCGATCGGATCGAGGAAGACCACGCCAGCGCGGCCATCGATCGCATTGTGTTGCATCCGCTGGTCGGGCCGCTGCTGCTGGCTGCGGTGATGTTCTGCGTTTTCCAGGCGGTGTTTGCCTGGTCGCGGCCGCCGATGGAGTGGATTCAGGCGGCAGTCGACGCCGCCGGGACCTGGCTGGCCGGTGCGCTCCCGGACTCCGCGCTGCGCAGCCTGCTGGTCGATGGCGTAATCGCCGGCGCGGGCGCCGTGCTCGTGTTTCTGCCGCAGGTGCTGATCCTGTTCTTCTTCATCCTGCTGCTCGAGGACTCGGGCTACCTGCCGCGTGCGGCGTTCCTGCTCGACCGGCTGATGGGCAGCGTTGGCCTGTCGGGACGCTCGTTCATTCCGCTGCTGTCGAGCTTCGCCTGCGCCGTGCCCGGCATCATGGCAACGCGCACGATCCCCAATCCGCGCGATCGCTGGATCACGATCATGATCGCACCGCTGATGACGTGTTCGGCGCGCCTTCCGGTGTACGCGATGCTGATCGGTGCCTTCATTCCGGCGCGGCTCGTCGGCCCGGGCATCCAGCTGCAGGGGCTGGTGTTGTTCGCGCTCTACGTCGCCGGCATCGTGTCCGCATTTGCCGTCGCCTTCGTGCTGACGCGCACCACGCGCGCACCGGCCGCACCGCTGCTGATGGAGCTGCCCTCGTATCACTGGCCGAGCACGCGCCACCTCGCGCTTGGGCTGCTCGAGCGCGCCCGGGTGTTCATGCGCCGGGTCGGCACGACAATCCTGGCCCTTATGGTCGTGCTGTGGGCGCTGAGCTCGTTTCCGGCGCCCCCGGCCGATGCGACCGGACCGGCGATCCAGTACAGCCTTGCCGGCCAGCTCGGGGCGCTGCTGGCCCACGTGCTCGAGCCTCTTGGCTTCAACTGGCAGATCTCGATCGCGCTAGTGTCCGGCCTGGCCGCCCGCGAGGTTGCCGTCGGCGCGCTCGGCACGGTGTACTCGATGTCAGCCGTCGGCGAGGCCGCTGGCGAAGCGCTGGTGCCGGTGATCGCCGCGCAGTGGAGTCTGGCAACCGGCCTGGCGATGCTCGCCTGGTACGTCTTTGCCCCGCAGTGTCTCTCGACACTGGCCGCGGTCCGGCGCGAGACCGGGAGCTGGCGAGCGCCGACAGTCATGGCAGGTTACCTGTTCGCGCTTGCGTACATTGCCGCGTTCCTGACCTACCGCATGGCCCTCGCACTTGGAGCGTGAGATGACGCTGTTTCTGGACGCCCTCGCGCTGGCCGCCGTCATCGGTGCGGTGCTGTATTTGTGGCGCTCACGCCGGCCCTCGTGCGCGGACTGCCCGCCGCGCCCGCGCGCGGCCGAGACGCGGGTATCGCTCAAATCGATGCGCGCCGCTGTGCGGCGCGCCGGCGATCGCGGCTAGTCAGTCCGTACAATCGGCGCTTCCTTCGATGTTCACCAGGTTCGGCCGGACTGCCGATGATCACGTTTCAGGAAGCCATTCTTCGACTGCAGACCTACTGGAACCAGCAGGGCTGCGCGCTGCTGCAGCCGATCGATCTGGAGGTTGGCGCCGGCACATCGCATACGGCGACTTTCCTGCGCGCGATCGGACCGGAACCCTGGCGTGCCGCCTATGTGCAACCGTCGCGCCGTCCGAAGGACGCGCGTTACGGCGAGAACCCGAACCGGCTGCACCAGCACCACCAGTACCAGGTGGTGCTGAAACCGTCACCGCTCGACATCCTCGATCTCTATGTCGGGTCGCTGCACGCGCTCGGCATCGACACGAAGAAGAACGACATCCGCTTCGTCGAGGACAACTGGGAGAACCCCGACGCTCGGCTGCTGGGGTCTGGGCTGGGAAGTCTGGATGAACGGCATGGAGATCACGCAGTTCACCTACTTCCAGCAGGTCGGTGGGCTGGAGTGCAAGCCGATCACCGGCGAGATCACCTACGGCCTCGAGCGGCTGACGATGTACCTGCAGAACGTCGACAATATCTTCGACCTCGTTTACACGCGCTGGAAGGACCGGGGTGTCGAGCGCGTACTGACCTACGGCGACGTGTTCCACCAGAACGAAGTGGAACAGAGCACCTACAACTTCGAGGCCAGCGACGCCGGGGTGCTGCTCGGCCAGTTCAGCCTGTTCGAGTCTGAAGCCAAGCGGCTGATGGACGTGCAGCTCGCGCTGCCCGCCTACGAGATGGTGCTGAAGTGCAGCCATACGTTCAACCTGCTCGACGCGCGCGGGGCGATCAGCGTGACCGAGCGTGCCGGCTACATCGGGCGCATCCGCAACCTGGCGCGCGCCGTGGCACAGAGTTACTACGAATCGCGTGAACGGCTCGGCTTCCCGATGGTCGTGGATGTCCAGAAGCAGGAGGCGGCCTGATGCCCAAGGCGTCACTGCTGGTCGAGCTGCAGACCGAAGAGCTTCCGCCGAAGGCGCTGGAGAGCCTTTCGGAAGCATTTGCTTCAGGCATCGAGGCGGGGCTTTATAGCCGCCAGTTCCTGTCGCCGGAAAGCCGCGTGACCGCATATGGCGCACCGCGCCGGCTGGCCGTGCATATCACGCATGTACTGGCGCGTTCGGCTGACCAGCCCTTCAAGCAGAAGCTGATGCCGCTCACGGTCGCGCGCGATGCCGCACGGAACTGGACGCAGGCCTTCCTGAAGAAACTCGAAGCCATGGGGCGCGGACACCTTGCCCAGGTGCCTGTCGGCACGGCTGCGGGCCCGGACGCACTGGCCGTCGAGAACGATGGCAAAGTGGACGCAGTATTCCTGCACGGGGTCACCGCCGGACAGGGTCTGCACGTAGCACTGCAGGCGGCGCTCGAAGAGACCGTCGCGGGACTGCCGATACCCAAGGTGATGAGCTACCAGCTCGCCGACGGCAAGACGACCGTGCAGTTCGTACGGCCGGCACACCGGTTGATCGCCATGCGCGGTCACGAGGTCGTGCCGGTGCATGTGCTGGGCCTGACCTCCGGGACGCGCACGCTCGGTCATCGCTTCATGTGCAAGGGCGAGGTCGTGATCCGCTCGGCTGATTCCTACGTCGAGCAGATGGAATTCGAAGGCAGGGTGATCCCGTCCTTTGCGGCTCGGCGCAAGCAGATCGAGGACCAGCTGCAGCGGGCGGCTGCTTCACTTCATGCGACCGTGGTCGTGCCCGACGAGCTGCTCAACGAGGTGACCGCGCTCGTCGAATGGCCGACGGTGTACGAGTCCGGTTTCGAGAAGGAATTCCTGGCTGTACCTCAGGAATGCCTGATCCTGACGATGCAGCAGAACCAGAAGTACTTCGCACTGCGCGACACCCAGGGCGCGCTGATGGATCGGTTCCTGCTGGTCTCCAATCTCGATACCAACCAACCGGAGTCGATCATCGCCGGCAACGCGCGAGTGGTCCGCGCGCGGCTCGCCGACGCCAAGTTCTTCTACGATCAGGATCGCAAGCAGACGCTGGAAAGCCGCGTGACCGGCCTGGCCAGCGTCGTCTATCACAACAAGCTCGGTTCGCAGCTCGAACGAGTCGAGCGCATCACGGAAATCGCGGTCGGTATCGCGCGACAGCTCGGACAGGACATCACGCATGTCGAGCGCGCGGCGCGGCTGGCGAAGGCCGACCTGCGCACCCTGATGGTCGGCGAGTTCCCGGAGCTGCAGGGCATCATGGGCGAGTACTACGCGCGCCACGACGGCGAGTCGGCCGATGTCGCCACGGCCATCCGCGAGCATTACCAGCCGCGCTTCGCCGGCGATGCACTGCCCGTCGACGCCGGCGGGCACCTGCGTCGCGCTGGCCGACAAGCTGGAAACGCTGACGGGACTGTTCGGCATCGGCGAGAAACCGACCGGGGAGCGTGATCCCTATGCGTTGCGTCGTCACGCGCTCGGGGTGCTGCGCATGCTGAAGGAGGGCGGGCTTCCGCTCGATCTCGGTACGGTGCTGGACCAGGCATTCGCGGCCTTTCCGGCCGGCATGCTGAAGGACGTCGCCGGCGCGCGAGCGGCGCTGATCGCCTTCTTCAATGACCGCCTCGCCGGCCTGCTGCGCGAGGAAGGCTACGACGCGAACGAGGTCGACGCGGTGCTGGCCGAGGGTTCGCTGCGGATCGATCGTGTGCCCAGGCGCCTCGCCGCCGTGCGCGCCTTCATGGAACTGCCGGAGGCGGTGAGCCTGGCGGCCGCCAACAAACGCATCGGCAATATCCTGAAGAAGGCCGACGGCGTGCCGGACAGCTTTGACCGCGCGCTGCTGCTCGAGCCCGCCGAGCAGGCACTCGGCGCCGCGTACGCGGAGGTGCAGCCGGCAGCCGAGGAACTGTTTGCCAGGGGCGATTACACGGCAATGCTGCGTTCGCTGGCGCCGCTCAAGCTGCCGGTGGACCGGTTTTTCGATGACGTGATGGTCAACGTCGACGATGTCCGGCTGCGTGCCAACCGGCTCGGCCTGCTGCGGGGCCTGCACGCGACGATGAACCGCGTCGCCGACATCTCGAAGCTGACCGCCGGCTGATGAACGCCCCCACGCTCACTGCGTTCGCTGCCCCCCTGGGGGCGCTCCAGTCGGCTTGGGAGCGGCCCGGCGCCGACTGAGTCTGACCAGTGGTGGTTCTCCGTTCGGCGCTGTATCTGCTGTTTCTTATCGCCGTTGTGATCCCGTGGGCGTTCGTCGTGATGTCAGGGTGGCTGTTCCCGGTGCACACGCGCTACCTCCTGTGCGCCCGTTACACGAAGATGGCGATCTGGGGAGCGCGGGTCATCTGCGGCATCGAATGGAAGGTCGAAGGCTGGGACAACCTGCCGGACGGCCCGGCGATCCTGCTGCCGAAGCACCAGTCATCGTGGGAGACGCTCTGGCTGCCTTCGGTGATGCCGCGCGACCTCACGTTCGTCTACAAGCGTGAACTCAACTGGCTGCCGTTCTTCGGCTGGGGACTGGCATCGGCCCAGATGATCAGCATCGATCGGCGCAAGGGCCAGGACGCGTTCGAGCAGGTGGTCGAGCAGGGCATCGACCGCCTCGGCCGCGGCTGGTGGATCGTCATCTTTCCCGAGGGCACGCGGACTCGTCCCGGCTCGACCAAGCGCTACAAGACCGGGGGCGCGCGGCTTGCGGTTCGCACCGGTGCGGCGGCAGTGCCGATCGCAGTGAACTCGGGTGAACTCTGGCCGCGGAACGCGTTCGTCAGGCGTCCCGGCGTCATCACGGTATCGATTGGGCCGCCGGTTGATCCCAGCGGCAAGACCGCCGACCAGGTCGGTGCCGCCATAGAATCCTGGATCGAAACCGAAATGCGTCGCCTCGCACCGCATCGTTACAGCGGTCCCTACGTGCCGGCCGGTCCTGCGGCCGCCCGGGCCCGCAGACCGCATCGCGGGCCGGCGTGAAGAAACTCAAGGTTGTTCCACCCGAGCAGTTGTCGCTGCTGCTGGACATCGCGGAGGCCGTGCCGGAGCCGGCGACGAGCACGCCGGACTCGCGTGCCCGTCATATCCGCCTCGATCACGGCGTGATGCCGTATCGGCTGCGGCGGGCGCGCCGCCGCTCGATCGGATTCCAGATCGACGACCAGGGCCTGACGGTCAGCGCACCACGCTGGGTGCCGCTGCGCGAAATCGAGTCGGCCATCGTCGAGAAGCGCCGCTGGATCGTGAAGAAGCAGAAGGAGTGGCACGACTGGCGTGAAAAGCGCAGGCTGCCCGAGGTCCGGTTCGTCGACGGCGCGGCCCTGCCGTACCTGGGTGGGAATCTGACGCTGCGACTCGGTGCTGACTGCCAGGCGACTGCCTGCGTGGACGCGGAACTGCAAATTGCGCTGCCGCGGGAGGCCACCGAACTCCAGGTGCGGGACGTCGTGCAGTCCTGGCTGCAGTCCGAGGCACGACGCGTTTTTCCCGAGCGGATCGCGCGCTTCGGCGGGCGCATCAGCGCGCGCTACGCCGGCTGGGCGCTGTCTTCAGCGCGCTCGCAGTGGGGCTCGTGCACGCACGACGGGCGCATTCGGCTCAGCTGGCGGCTGATTCACTTCTCGCTGCCGGTGATCGACTATGTCGTGGCGCATGAACTCGCGCACCTCGATCAGATGAACCATAGCGCCCGCTTCTGGCAGGCGGTGGCGCAGCTGCTGCCGGGCTTCGAGCCGGCGCGCGACGAGATTCGCGGCGTCGACATGTCGGTGCTGCCGCTCTAACGGAGGGAAGAGATGAGGATCCTGCACACCATGCTGCGGGTCGGCGACCTGAAGCGGTCGGTCGACTTCTACACCAACGTCCTCGGCATGAAACTGCTGCGGACCACGGACCGTCCCGACCAGAAGTACACCCTGGCGTTCGTGGGCTACGGCGATGAGCGCGAACATGCGGTGCTGGAACTCACTTACAACTACGGCGTCGACCGCTACGACCTCGGCAGCGCCTACGGACACATCGCGATCGCTGTCCCCGACGCGGCCGCGGCCTGCGAGCGCATCCGCGCTTCGGGTGGCAACGTGACCCGCGAGGCGGGTCCGGTGAAGGGCGGCACGACGGTGATCGCCTTCGTCACGGATCCGGACGGCTACAAGATCGAGTTGATCCAGGAACGGACTGCTGCGTGACGAGCGCACTGCAGCGGGTTCCCGGACACCGCTTCGCGCATATCGATGCCCTGCGCGGCGTGGCCGCCGCAGTCGTCGTGTGGATGCACGGCTCGGAGGTGTTCGCTCGACTCCCGGGCATGGATGGACGCGGCGTCTGGCTGCATCACTTCGCCGACTCGGTCAACCTCGGGCGCGTCGGTGTCGTCGCCTTCTTTCTGATCAGCGGCTACGTCATTCCACATAGCCTGCGGGGCCCGCTGGGACCCGGCCTGCGCCAGTTCGCGATTCGACGGTTCTTTCGCTTGTTTCCGGCGTTCTGGCTGTCGATACCGCTTGCCTATGCGGCAGTCTGGATGCTGTGGCAACGCCCGTTCGACCTGGGCGATGTACTGGCCAACGCCACGATGGTACCGGTGGTCTTCGGGCGCGAAGCGGCGCTTGGGCTGTACTGGACGCTCGAGACAGAACTCGTCTTCTACTGCCTGGTAACGCTGCTGTTCATCTTCGGTGTCAATCGAAAACCACTTGTTCTGGCGTCGATCGTGCTCGGGCTGCTGGCCGTGTTCGTGCTCCAGAAGGTGCCATTGCTGCCGCGGCCGGCGGTGTCGCAGTGGGCCGAGATGCCATTCAATCTCGCGATTATGCTGGCCGGCACGCTGTGTCGCTACGCGTCGGACGATGCCAGGCGCAGTGGCGTCTCGCTGGCTGCAAGACGGCAGGCCGACACCATCGCCGTCGTGGTACTGACTGCCGTGGCTATTCTGGCTGCGGCGCACATCCCGTTCGGCCGGTCGGACGCGGCGCAGATCTTCGGCATCTCAAATCTGGTCGGCATCGCGCTGTTCATCGCCACGTTGCTGTTCTGGCGGAGGCCGCCGGATGCCGTCGTCTGGATGGGCTCGATCAGCTACTCGCTTTATCTGTTGCACCCGGTCGTGCTGTACCCGCTCGCCTGGGTGTTGACCTATCAGGTCGTCTGGCCGGCGCCGCTCGGCGTGGGATCGCTGCTGGTCGTGCTCGGGGCCGGATCGTTGGCGCTCGCTGCGCTGTCGTATCGCTGGGTCGAGCTGCCGGCGATCAACCATGCGAGACGCTTGACTGCCACACCTGCTGGGCAAGCGCGAACTGCCTGGACAACTCAACAAAATCGCCAACCGTAAGCGTTTCTGCTCGGGCCTTCGGGTCGACGCCGGCCGCCTCGATGGCCCCGGTCGCCATCAGGTCGCCGAGGGCGTTCCGCAGCGTCTTGCGCCGCTGCCCGAACGCGGCGGCAACGACCCGGCCGAACGCGGTGCGATCGACATTCGGCAGCTGGTCCGCCGGAAGCGGTTGCATGCGCACGATGCTTGAAGTCACTTGCGGTGCGGGCCGGAATGCGCCGCGCGGTACGTCGAAGAGCCGCGTCATGCGGTAGCGGAACTGCAGCATCACAGAGAGTCGCCCGTAGGTCCGGCTACCGGGGGGTGCCACGATGCGATCGACGACTTCCTTCTGCAGCATGAAGTGCTGGTCGATGACGCGATCGGCGATCGGCACCAGTGCGAACAGCAGGGGCGACGAGATGTTGTAGGGCAGGTTGCCGACGAGTCGCAGCGGGCCGGGCAGCATCGTCCAGTCGAAGTCGAGCGCATCGCCCTCGATCAGCTGCAACTGTGCCGACTCGAACTGCGTGCGCAGCCAGGCCGCGAGATCGCGGTCGATCTCGATTGCCGCGATGTGCCCAGCGCGCGCAATCAGCGCGCGCGTCAGCGCGGCCTGCCCCGGTCCGATCTCCACGATCGTCTGGCCCGGCTGCGGATCGATCGCATCGACGATGCGCTCGATGATGTGCGGGTCGTGCAGGAAGTTCTGGCCGAAGCGCTTGCGTGCACGGTGCTGCGGCCGCTCGCCCGGCAGAGTCATCGACGTGTGGCCGGAGTGCGCGCGATCATCCGCGCGGCGCCGCCGTCAGCTCAACAGCCAGCTCGAGCGCGGCGCGCAGGCTCCTCGCGTTTGCGGTTCCGGTGCCGGCGAGATCGAGCGCTGTACCGTGATCGACCGACGTGCGCACGAACGGGAGCCCAAGTGTCACGTTGACGCCGTGGCCAAAGGTCGCGTACTTCAGCACCGGCAGGCCCTGGTCATGGAACATCGCGAGGACCACGTCATAGCGTCGCACGACGTCGGGCACGAACAGCGTGTCCGCAGGGAACGGGCCGGCCGCGTCGATTCCCGAGGTTTGCGCGTGTTCGATGGCCGGCGTGATGACATCAATCTCCTCGCGCCCCATGTGCCCGGCCTCGCCGGCGTGCGGGTTCAGTCCCGTCACCGCGATGCGCGGCTGCTTCAGTCCGAAGCGGAGCCGCAGATCGTGGTCGAGGATGCGCAGCGTGTCGGCCAGAGATTCCCGGGTGAGTGCCGCGCTGACTCGGGCTACCGGCAGGTGCGTGGTGGCCAGTGCGACCCGCAGCGGACCGTGCGGCGTCGCGCCGGCGAGCATCATCACGACCCGCGGTGTCGCGGTGCGCTCGGCCAGGTATTCGGTGTGTCCGGAAAAGGCGATGCCGGCGTCATTGATGATGCTCTTCTGCACCGGCGCCGTGACGATCGCATCGAAGCGGCCGGCACGCCAGCCGTCGATCGCGACGTCGAGCGTGTCGAGAACGTAGCGCGCGTTGCGGACATCGAGCTTGCCGGGGTGAGCCGGCGCAGCGAGCGCAACGTGCTCG
The DNA here is from genome assembly GCA_963791235.1 of uncultured beta proteobacterium. Classification (GTDB taxonomy): domain Bacteria; phylum Pseudomonadota; class Gammaproteobacteria; order Burkholderiales; family Burkholderiaceae_F; genus JALORV01. The sequence continues at coordinate 85,496 of CAWBRW010000030.1, forward strand.
ATATGAAGCGAGTCCGGCAGTTGCCGCTGCGTTGCAGCGCCGCGCTCGGCAAGGAGGGTCGAATCGCCGATCAGCGTGATGTCGGCGGGCAACGGAGGCGCAAGCGCGGCGAGCGCAATCTCCGGACCGATTCCAGCCGGCTCCCCCGTCGTGAGCGCGAGTCGCGGACGCATGCTTATCCGCCGCGCGCGAAAATCAGCCGCGCTCCTCGATGCGGTACTCGACGTAGGTCTTGTCGCGCAGCTGCCGCAACCAGTCCTGGTAGGCCTCGTCCGCCTTGCGTTCGCGCAGCGCCTGACGAGCCTGCTGGCGCGCACGCTCGGTCGAGGCTGGCTCGGTCCGGCGCTCGAGGACCTGGATCAGGTGCCAGCCGAACGGCGACTGGACCGGCACGCTGATTTCGTTGATTTTGAGTGCGTTCATCGCACGCTCGAACTCAGGGACCGTGTCGCCGGGGTAGAGCCAGCCCAGGTCACCGCCGCGGGTGCCGCTGGGGTCGACCGAATGCAGGCGCGCAAGCGTGCCGAACTCGACCTGGCCGTTTTCGATGCGCGCCTTGAATTCCTCGAGCCTGCGCTTGACCTCGGGCTCGGGTGCCACATCGGAAACGCGCAGCAAAATGTGCCGTGCGCGAGTCTGCTGCACTGGCCCGCTGGCGAGCTTGCCTTCGACGGCACTGCGGCGCCCGAGCACCTTGAGAATGTGGAAGCCGTTCGGGCTGCGCACCACGGGCGCGATGTCGCCGACCTTGACGTTCCTCACCGCATCGAGGAACAGGGCGGGCAGTCGATCGGTATTGCGCCAGCCGAGCGCACCGCCCTGGAGCGCTTCCGACGCATTGGAGAAGCTGGCGGCGAGCCGCGCGAAGTCAGCGCCGCCCTTGAGTTGCGAGACCAGGTCGTCGGCACGCTGGCGCGTCTCCTCGATGCGGTTGGCGGTTGCGTTCTCCGGCACGCGCAGCAGGATCTGCGCCAGGTTGATCTCCTCGGTGTCGGCCGTCACGCCTGCCTGGGCTGCGATGAAATTGTCGAGTTCGCTCTCGGAAATCTGCAACCGGCCATCGACCTCACGCTCGCGCACCCGGTTGAGCAGGATGTCCTGGCGCACGTCTTCGCGGAACTGGTTGAACGAGATGCCGTCGGTTTCGAGCCGTTGCCGCAACGCCGGCACGGTCATGTTGTTTGCTTCCGCAATGCGCACCATCGCGGTGTTCACGGTCGCGTCGTCGACGCGAACCCCGGTTTCGCGCGCGAGCTGCAGCTGCGCGCGGTCGATGATCATGCGTTCCAGGACCTGCCGTTGCAGCACATCCGGCGGCGGCGGCTGGATCTTCTGACGCTGCAGCTGCACCAGCGCCGACTGCGTGCGTGCACGCAGTTCGTTGGCTGTGATTACCTCGTCGTTGACGACGGCGACGATGCGGTCCACGGAAACGGGGGTTCGCTGCGTGGCCGCCGGCCGGCTCGCGGGCGGGGCGGGCGTTGCGGCGGGTTCGAGCGGCTGCAGGTTCGGCGTCAACTGCTGCACGGCGCTGGGCGTGGCCGATTGCTGCGCGTGCACCGTGGTGACGCCGATCAGGAACAGGGCAAGCAGCGCGCAGCACCGCGCGCTCAAATTCGTACGCATTGGGATCTACTCGTAGTACTCGAACATGCCCGGCTGCCGCGGCAGCGGGTTGATGCGCTGGTAGCCGGGGATATTACGCTGCAGCTGGGTCAGCGCATTGGTTCCGACACTCGTCAGTCCGGACAGTTCCAGCTGCAGGTAGAAGTTGGTCGTCGACGTGGCGGTCGTCGTCTGGAAGCGCTGGAATGCAAAGCGCAGCAACCAGCAGTCCTGCTTGTACTCGAAACCGGCGATCACTTCGACCGGCTTGCGGCTCTCGAGCGAGTAGTTGTAGCGGCCCACGCCGTACCAGCGATCCGACAGCGGCCATTGCACGGCGATGTCGACCTGGTTGGTGCCGGCGTCCGGCGTGTCGCTCTCCTGGTAGCGGTAGTACGCGCTCAGCACCGATGCGCGGCGCGGTTGCCAGCGCATGCCTGCGGTCGCGCGCGAAATCTCGCTCGTTTCGGCGGAGTACTGCGCCGCGAGGTCGACTGCCCAGTTCACGCCCAATTGGGCGGAAAGGGCGGCCAGGAGGTCGGTCTCGTTGCTCGATCGGGGCGACTCGCCAGGCAGCGTCACTTTCTGGGCGGAAAAGTAGTAGCGCTGCCCGATCGCCGCGCGCAGGCGCTCGGCACCGGTTTCCTGGTCGAGGATCCTCGTACCAATCGCCAGTGTCAGCTGATTTGCGTTGACGATGCGGTCATAGCCCGAATAGATGTTCTCGGTGAAGAATTGCGCATAGTTGAGGTCCGCAAGCGCGCTGTCGAAGTTCGGCAGATCGTTCTGGTTGCGGTAGGGAATGTAGGCGTAGTACGCGCGCGGCTCCAGCGTCTGCTGCGACGACCGTCCGAACCACTCGATGTCACGCTCGAAGATCAGGCCGCTGTCGACACTCAGGATCGGCATCACGCGCGACTGCGTCTGGTCGGTCGGGTGGAACTCGGGATCGAGGCTGTAATACGTCGCCGACAGCTGCGCTCGCGGTGTGATGAACCATCCCGGGGCGAGGATCGGGTAGGCCACACGTGGATTGATGATGTAGCGCGTGCCGTCCTGCAGGCCCGCCTCCTGGTTCGTGAAGCGCGTGCCGTCGAGGACCGCCGCGCCCTCCCAGCCGCGCCAGTCGGCAACGAAACCCGTCAGCGTCACCTGGGGAACGCGCTCGTAGGGCGGCGTCACCGGCGCGAGCGGGTCCTGCAGGATCTGGTTCTTCGTCACTCGCACCGACGAGTTCCAGTAAGGCTGCGTGTACGAGACAAAGGCGTCCTGCGGCAGCACCTTCTGCGACGACCCCAGGATCGTGCTCGAAAAATCCACGAAGTAGTTGTCGTCGGAGACCCGGTTGTAATTGACGCCGGCAGCCACGCCGGACGCCCCCGTGTAGTTGAGCCGCGCGCTGGTGAAGCTGCGCGACGTATCGGTCTCGCGGTCGTTCGGGATGCCGTCGTAGACCAGCGTTCCGTTGAACTCCCGCTCGAGCAACCGGAATTCGTTGCCGATCAGCATGCCGCGCTTGCTCAGGATCCTCGGCGTAACGGTGTAGTCGTAGTTCGGCGCGATGTTCCAGTAGAACGGCGTGCGGATGTCCGTGCCGAGCGTGTTGCTGAGGCCGAAGCTCGGCGTCAGGAAACCGGTGCGGCGTTGATTGCCGACCGGAAATCCGAAGATCGGCGACGCGAGGATCGGCAGTCCCTGGAAGTAGAGCACCGCGCCGGTGGCGCTGGCCGACTGCTCCAGGCCGTCGACGCCCACGGACTCCACCTGCACCCACCACGCGTCGTCGCCGGGCGCGCAGGTCGTGAAGCGTGCGTTCTCCATGCGCGCCCGCTGTTCCGACAGGAACTCGACCAGGCCGGCCTCGCCGCGACCGTTCCGTGCAGGGTAGGTGAATTGCGCATCGGTCATCGATCCGGTCTGCGCGTCGATCCTGAACGACATCTGCGGGGCTGAGAAGGATCCGCCTTCGCGAAACACGCGCGCGTTGCCCTCGACGTCCACCTGGTCGGTTGCCTGAGTGTAGGTGATGCGGTCTCCGCGCAGCACGGTGCCGCCGCGTCGGATTTCGGCATCGCCTTCAAGGACGATCTTTTCGTCGATCGTGCCCTCGATGCGCTGCGCACGCACGAAGGTCGGCGTCGCATCGCGGCTGACCGGCCGCGTCTCCGACATGATCTGGTCCATCTTGAGCTGCAGCCACGGTGACTCGGGGTCGCCGGGGAAGCGCATCGGCGCCGGCGTGCTGAGTGGAGGCGCAGGTGGCTTCGGCGGCGCGATATCGCGAGCGCTGACACCCGTTGCCAACGTGGCCAGCAGTGCAAGACTGAGCGGGGCGAGCGCGAAACTCAGGATCGGCGCGGCATTCGCCGGCAGGCGCGGCATTTAGAATCCGAGGGCGAGGTCGAGCCGGAAGGCGCGTCGATTATAGGCATCGCCCCCTCTGATTCGCGCGTTACGCTGAGGCTCACGCCCTCTTTGCCGACCATGAGTCCTGCTGATCCCCTCGATTCGTCCGATCCCCGGCGCGACCAACTGGTGACGTGGTTGCGCGCCTTGCCCGCACGCCACGCGATCGAGGCGGAATCGCTGCAACCGGCGTCGGCCGACGCAAGCTTTCGCCGGTACTTCCGACTCGCCGCGGGGGCAGGAACGCTGATTGCGATGGACGCTCCGCCCGGCAAGGAGGATGTTCGCCCGTTCATGCACGTGGCGCGCCTGCTGCGCGATGCGGGGCTCAACGCTCCGGCGGTGCTCGAGGCCGATCCGGCGCTGGGCTTCCTGCTGCTGACCGATCTCGGCCGGGACACGTATCTCACGGTGCTGAATGACGACAACGCCGCCGCGCTGTTTGCCGATGCAACCGAGGCGCTGCTGCTTTGGCAGCAGGCGACGCGTCCGGGTGAATTGCCGCCCTATGACGAGGCGCTGCTGCGTCGCGAGCTCGCGTTGTTTCCGGACTGGTACGTCGCACGCCATCTTGGCATGACACTCTCGCCGAGCCAGTGCGAGGTGCTCGATCGCACGTTTGGCCGGATCGTCGCGGCGAACCTGGCTCAGCCGACGGTTTACGTGCACCGCGACTTCATGCCGCGCAACCTGATGATCGCCACACCCAATCCGGGCGTTCTGGATTTCCAGGACGCGGTGATCGGCCCGGTGACCTACGACCTCGCCTCGTTGTTCCGCGATGCGTTCATCAGCTGGGACGAGGAACACGTGATCGACTGGTCGATCCGTTACTGGCAGCGGGCGCGTCGCGCCGGCCTGCCGGTGGGCGAGGACTTCGGCGCGTTCTGGCGCGACTTCGAGTGGATGGGGCTGCAGCGCCACCTCAAGGTGCTCGGCATCTTCGCGCGGATCAATTACCGCGACGGCAAGCCGAATTACCTGGCGGACACGCCGCGCTTCGTGAAGTACGTGCGTACGGTCGCGCAGCGTTACGACGAACTCGCGCCGCTGGCTCGGCTCTTCGACGAGCTGGAGGGGGTCGCGGTGCGAGTGGGGTACACGTTTTGATGGGCGTCGCGCGTGTACGCATCGGCAGTGCCGATGCGCGTGCACTCGTGGCGGAAGGTATTGCGCGCGCCGCTTGAGGCGGCTCGGCGCTGCGCGCGATTACAACGGCGGGGGAGCCGGACGTCGTCCGGCTCGAGACGGGGCGAGATGCGGGCACTGATACTGGCAGCGGGACGGGGCGAGCGGATGCGGCCGCTGACGGACAGCGTGCCGAAGCCGCTGCTGCGAGCGGGCGGGCGGCGCCTGATCGAATGGCAACTCGGCGCGCTGGCAGCCGCAGGCATTCGCGACATCGTCGTCAACACCGCGCACCTGCCGCAGCAGTTCGAGACGGTGCTGGGCACCGGCGCCGCTCTCGGCGTATCGATTGCCTACTCGCGCGAAGGCGAGCGGGCGGAGGATGCGCTCGAAACCCTCGGCGGCATCGTGCGCGCGTTGCCGCTGCTGGGGTCCGCGCCATTTGTCGTCGTCAGTGGCGACATCGTCACCGACTTCGACTACTCCACCTTGCGGCCTCGTGCGCAGGCGCTTGCGGCAGGTGCCGCAGATGCGCATCTGGTCCTGGTCGACAACCCGTCCTTCCATGCCCGCGGCGACATGGGGCTGGTCGACGGCCACATCGCGCCCGATGCGACGGAACGACTGACGTACGCGAATGTCGGCGTGTTCGCTCCTGCACTGTTCGCGGGACTCGCGCCGGAGCGCGCGCGGCTCTTCCCCTGGCTCTATGGTGCGGCGCGCGCGGGCCGCGTCACCGGCGAGCATTTCAGTGGCCGCTGGCACAACGTCGGCACGCCCGACGAACTCGCGCTTCTCGATGCCGAACTGGGCCGGTCCGGGCGGCTGCAGCAGCGCGACTCGTAGAATGCGCACTTTCTTCCTGCGCGCTCATGACGACCCCTCCAAGTGACCACCGAAGTGTTCCGAGCGCGCCGCCGCCGTGTCCTCGAGACCATGGCGGAGCAGGGCGGCGGTGTCGCGGTGCTCTTCACCGCGCCCGAGCAGAAGCGCAACCGCGACTCCGATCATCCCTATCGCTTCGACAGCCACTTCTGGTACCTGACCGGCTTCGCCGAGCCGGGCGCAGCGCTGGTGCTGGTCGCGCGTGGCGAACGCAACGAAGCGCTGCTGTTCTGCCGCGCGAAGGATGCGGAACGCGAGGTCTGGGACGGTTTTCGCTTTGGTCCCGAGGCCGCCACGGTGGCATTCGGATTTGAAGCCGGCCATCCGATCGAGGCCCTGGATGCACTGATGCCCGAATTGCTCGGCGATGCGCCGGCGCTTTTCTGCGCTCTGGACAGCGGCGCGGAAGGCGAGGCGCGAGTGCAACGCTGGCTGGCCGGGGTACGTTCGCGCAGCCGCAGTGGCACGCGCGCACCGACGGCGCATCACGATCTGCTCGCGATCCTCGACGAGATGCGGCTGGTCAAGGACGCGACCGAAGTGGCGACGATGCGACGCGCCGCGAGCATCACCGCAGCCGCGCATCTGCGGCTGATGCGCGAGTGCCGGCCCGGCATGCACGAGTACGAACTCGAGGCCGAGTTGCTGCACGAGTTTCGCCGCCACGGCGCCCAGTCGCCTGCGTACACCTCGATCGTGGCAACGGGCCCCAACGCCTGCGTGCTGCACTACCCGGCCGGCAATGCCCGTCTCGCCGACGGTCACCTCTGCCTCGTCGATGCGGGATGCGAAGTCGACGGCTATGCCGCGGACCTGACGCGCACGCTTCCCGTCAACGGCCGCTTCAGCGGCGAGCAACGCGCGATCTACGAACTGGTGCTGGCCGCACAGCACGCCGCGCTCGGATGCGTGAGGCCGGGTGCTGCGTTCAACGAACCGCACGAGGCGGCAACACGAGTCCTCGCCCAGGGCTTGATCGACCTCGGCCTGCTCAATGGGTCGGCCGATGGGGTCATCGAGGCCGGTGCGCATCGCCAGTTCTACATGCATCGGACCAGTCACTGGCTCGGCCTCGACGTTCACGACGTCGGTGACTATCGCGAGTTGGGACCAGCGCCCGAGGCGGGCGAGCGTGCCTGGCGGCGCCTGGTCCCCGGCATGGCCATGACCGTCGAGCCAGGCGTCTATTTGCGTCCGGCCGACAATGTTCCGGAGCGCTTTCACAACATTGGTATCCGTATCGAGGACGATGTGATCGTCACGGCCAGCGGCCATGAGGTGCTGACACACGCGGCGCCGAAGCATCCGGACGACGTCGAGGCGGTGATGCGTGGCTGACACGAAAACCAATGCCCGTGTCCTGATTGCCGGTGCGGGGCCGGTCGGGATGGCGTTCGCACTGATGCTTGCGCGGCGCCGGGTCGACTGCGAGGTCATCGACGCTCGCACGCTGGAGGCCGCGCGGGGCGATCGGCGCCTGCTGGCGCTGTCGCGCGGGACGGTCGAGTTGCTGGCGCCGCTGGTGCAACTGCCGTCGGCGGTGACGGCGCCGATCCGCTCGGTCGTGGTGTCGTCCGCGGGCGAATTCGGTCGTGTCGTGATCGGCCCCGACGATCTCGGGCCGCGGCCGCTGGGCGTGACGATCCGCTATGGCGATCTGCTCTGCGCCACTGGCCGAGGCCTGTGCTGCCAGCGGGCAGGTGCACGTCACGCGACCATGCCGCGTCACCGAGGTGTCGCAGCGCCCGGCGCGCGTCACTGCGCGGCTCGATGATGGTACCGAGCGGGATGCCGAGCTCCTGGTCAACGCCGAGGGCACGGCGGTGCTTCCGCCGCAGGCAGCCGACCAGTCGGCGCTGGTGGCGGATGTGACCCTCGACGGACCGGCTGTCGGGGAGGCGTTCGAACGATTCACACGCGACGGCCCGCTGGCGCTGCTGCCGCTGCCCGGGCAGGCGCCCGCGGCCGGCCGCAGCCTGTCGCTGGTCTGGTGCATGCCGGCGGCCGCGGCGCAGCGGCGCCTGCAGCTTGACGACCCGGCGTTTGTGGCGGAGCTGCAGCAGGCCTTCGGTTCGCGCAGCGGGAGGATCGTGCGGGTCGGGCCTCGTGCCAGCTATCCGCTGCACGAACAGTCGCGCGGGACGCTGCGCGAGCATCGCGTCGTCTGGATCGGCAACGCAGCGCAGACACTGCACCCGGTCGCCGGGCAAGGGCTGAATCTCGGCATGCGCGATGCGTCACAGCTGGCCGATGTCATCGCCGTTGCGCTGGCTGCGGGCCGTGATCTCTCGGCCGTGCTGGATGACTACGAGCGCAGCCGCCGCACCGACCGCGCCGCCATCCTCGGATTGACGCGTCGCTTGCCGGGACTGTTTGCGACTCGCGCGACGCCTGTCGCGGTCGGTCGTTCGCTGGGGCTGACGGCGCTGAATGTGTTTCCCGATCTGCGGCGGCAGTTCGCGCGGCTGCTGATGTTTGGCGTGCGCAGCTGAGAATCGACGGCTCGCTCTACGACGCTTAGATACAATCCGCGGCCCCCGTCCCGCCGCCTTTCCGTCCCGCCTCCTGATGCGCATTGGTCCGTACCTGCTGCCGAACAACGTGTTCGTCGCGCCGATGGCGGGCGTCACGGACCGGCCGTACCGGCAGCTGTGCAAGGCGCTCGGCGCGGGACATGCGATCTCCGAGATGGCGGCCTCGAACCCGCGACTGTGGGCGAGCGAGAAAACGATGCGCCGCCTGAATCACGAGGGCGAGCGTGCACCGGTCGCGGTGCAGCTTGCCGGTTCCGATCCCGCGATGCTGGCGGAGGCGGCGCGCTTCAATGTCGACCGCGGCGCGCAGATCATCGATATCAACATGGGCTGCCCGGCGAAGAAGGTCTGCAATGTCGCGTGCGGGTCGGCCCTGCTGCGTGACACCGATCTGGTCGAGCGCATCCTCGGCACCGTCGTGGCTGCGGTCGATGTGCCCGTCACGCTGAAGTACCGCACCGGCTGGCATCCGGAGCATCGCAATGCCGTGCAAGTCGCCCGCCTGGCGCAGTCCCTCGGCGTGGCAGCGCTGACCCTGCACGGACGGACCCGCGCCTGCGGCTTTCATGGCACGGCCGAGTACGACACGATCCGTGCGGTCAAGCAGGCCGTCAGCATCCCCGTCGTCGCCAATGGCGACATCGACACCGTGCGCAAGGCGCGTGACGTGCTGCAGTACACGGGCGCGGACGCGATCATGATCGGACGCGCGGCGCAGGGCAGGCCATGGATCTTCCGCGAAGTGGTGCACTTCCTGGCCACCGGCGAGGAACTGGCGCCGCCGCGCGTCGACGAAGTGCGCGAACTGCTGCTGGCGCATCTCGACGATCACTATCGCTTCTACGGCGCCGCAGTCGGCGTGCGAACGGCGCGCAAGCACATCATCTGGTACACGCGCGGCCTCGTCGGCGGACGCGCGTTCTGCGACGAAATGAACCGGCTCGACGACTGCGCCGCGCAGAAGCGCGCGGTCGACGCTTTCCTGCGTCGTCACGGCGAGCACAGCGAAAGGCTGGCCTACGCGCCAGTTCTTCATTGAGGATTCGAAAGTGGCCAAGTCATCCGTCAGATCGGGATCGACCACCGAGCGCGCCAGCCGCCAGCGCAGCGGCGAAACGCTGGAGCAGTGCGTGCTGCGCAGCCTCGCGCAGTACTTCGAGGATCTCGACGGGGCCCCGCCGCACGCGCTGTTCGAAATGGTGACAACCGCGGTCGAGCGCCCGCTGCTGCAGTTCGCAATGACGCGAGCCGGCGGCAACCAGTCGGCCGCCGCCGAACTGCTGGGCATCAATCGAAACACGCTGCGCAAGAAGCTGCAGCAACAGAAACTGGCCTGAGCCAACGGCGGGGAGGCCGTGAAGATGATCAAGCAGGCGCTCATCAGCGTCTCGGACAAGCGTGGTGTCGTCGACTTTGCGCGCGCGCTTCACGGACTGGGATATCGGCTTCTTTCGACCGGCGGCACGGCGCGCCTGCTGGCGGATGCCGGCCTCGCGGTGACCGAGGTCGCCGAGTACACCGGGCTTTCCCGAGATGCTCGATGGGCGGGTAAAGACGCTGAACCCGCGCATCCACGCCGGGCTGCTCGCGCGCCGGCCCGATCCGGCGCACATGCAGGCGCTCGCGCAGCACTGCGATCGACCCGATCGACATCCTCGTCGTCAACCTCTATCCGTTCGAGCAGACGGTGGCGCGGCCGGGATGCAGCTTCGACGATGCCATCGAGAACATCGACATCGGCGGGCCGGCGATGCTGCGTGCGGCCGCCAAGAATCACGAGAGCGTCGCCGCGATCGTCGATCCCGATGACTACGGCGCCATCCTCGAGGAACTGCGGTCGCGGCAGGAGATCGGTGCAGCGACGCGCCTCGCGCTGGCGAAGAAGGTGTTCGCCCACACCGCACGCTACGACGGCATGATCGCCAACTACCTGACGGCGCTCGACGGCACGGCGCCGGGACCGGTTTCCCGAGGTGCTGACGCGCCAGTGGGTCAGGGTGCAGCAGATGCGCTATGGCGAGAACCCGCACCAGCAGGCGGCGTTCTACCGCGAACGCAACGTCGGCACTGGCCTGCTCGCCGGGTATACGCAGCTGCAGGGCAAGGAGCTGTCGTACAACAACATCGCCGACGCCGATGCGGCCTGGGAGTGCGTGCGCAGCTTCGACGAATGCGCCTGCGTCATCGTCAAGCATGCGAATCCGTGCGGGGTTGCGATTGCCGCCGCGCCCGCTGCTGCCTACGCCAAGGCATTCAAGACCGATCCCACCTCGGCCTTCGGCGGCATCATCGCGTTCAACCGGCCGCTGGATGGCGCAGCAGCGCAGGCGGTGGCGAAGCAGTTCGTCGAGGTCGTGATCGCACCCGAATTCGATGCCGCCGCGCGCGCGGTGTTTGCCGCCAAGCAGAACGTGCGCCTTTTGACGGTCGCGCTCGGCAGTGCGCACAACGACTTCGACTTCAAGCGCGTCGGCGGCGGCCTGCTGGTGCAGTCACCGGACCTGCATGCGATCGCGTCGTCCGACCTGCGCGTCGTGACCGCGAAGGCGCCGACGCCGCAGCAGCTCGCCGACCTGCAGTTTGCCTGGCGGGTGGCCAAGTTCGTCAAGTCCAACACGATCGTCTTTGCCCACGATGGCATGACGCTCGGCGTCGGCGCGGGGCAGATGTCGCGCATCGACTCCGCGCGCATTGCCTCGATCAAGGCGAAGGAAGCCGGGCTCTCGCTGGCCGGCTCCGCGGCGGCGTCCGATGCGTTCTTCCCGTTCCGTGACGGACTCGATGTCGTCGTCGACGCCGGCGCCACCTGCGTGATCCAGCCCGGCGGCAGCATGCGCGACGAGGAAGTGATTGCCGCGGCCAACGAGCGCGGCATTGCGATGGTCTTCACCGGGGTGCGGCACTTCAGGCACTGAGCGTGCGTGGCCCGGTGGCGCCGCGCGCGGCCGTTCTTCATCGCTGCCGCGACCGACGCTGACGGCGCGGGCCGGTTACTTTCTTTGCTTCGCCAAAGAAAGTCACCAAAGAAAGGCGACCGCACGAAGGCCGGCCTGCGGCTGCCCTTGCGCTGCGGGCGTCGCGGGCCGGGCGCGAAACTCGCGCCCTGCGGTCGCTCAGACAGGCAGGCCCTCAAAGGCTCCCGCGCCGCCCCGCACCGCGCGGCGCCTTCGAGGGCACGACTGCGTCGCGTGCAGCGTTGGCACGGCGACGGGGTTCGCCCGCTCGGGGACGCCGCGCAGTGCGGGGCGGCGCGGGGCAGTGCCGGGCGCGCTGTCTGAGCGACCGCAGGGAGCGAGTTTGCGGCCCGGCCCGCGACGCCCGCAGCGCAAGGGCAGCCGCAGGCCGGCCTTCGCGGTCGCGGCTTTCTTTGGTTACTTTCTTTGGCGAGACAAAGAAAGTCACGCGGCCGGGCGACTCCCGGCTCGGTCAAAGAAACGACGAGGAAGCAGCCCGCGCAGCGGCACGATGAATCTGCCCACGCAGCGAATGCAATTCTCGCTGCGCCTGCATGGCACAATCGCCGCGTGTCCGCCGTACTGCGCATCCTTGGTATCGACCCCGGCCTGAACCGCACCGGTTACGGCGTCATCGAAGTGAGCGGCACGCATCTCGGCTATGTCGCTGCCGGCGTGATCCGGGTTCCACCGGGTGAGCTGCATGAGCGCCTCGGCACGATATTGAGCGCACTCGCCGGCGTGATCCGCGAGACGCGTCCGCAGGTCGCCACGGTCGAAAAAGTGTTCGTCAACGTCAATCCGCAGTCCACCCTGCTGCTCGGTCAGGCGCGCGGTGCGGCCATCTGCGCGGCGGTCAGCGAGGGCCTGGCCGTGCACGAGTACGCGGCGCTGCGCATCAAGCAGGCGGTCGTCGGCTTTGGCCAGGCCGACAAGCGCCAGGTGCAATCGATGGTGCAACGGCTGCTCGCGCTCGACGGCGTGCCGGCGTCCGATGCGGCCGACGCGCTGGCCTGCGCAATCTGCCACGCGCACTCGCGCACGCTGCTGGCGGCGGGCGCACGAGACGGTGCACGCACCGTCGTGCGCAGTGCACGCGGCGGCGGCGCGCGCCGCGCGTGGACGGCACGCCTGGCGGGCGGCAGATGATCGGTCGACTCGAAGGCCGCCTGCTGGAAAAGAACCCGCCGTCCTTGCTCGTCGACGTCAGCGGCGTCGGTTACGAAGTTGATGTGCCGATGAGCACGTTCTACCAGCTGCCCGCGATCTCCGAGCGTGTGGTTCTGCTGACGCACCTCGCGATCCGCGAGGACGCACACCAGCTCTACGGCTTCGCAACGCGCGGCCGAGCGCGCCGCGTTCCGCGAGCTGATCAAGATTTCCGGCGTCGGCGCCCGCACCGCCCTCTCGGTGCTGTCGGGGCTCTCCGTCACGGAGCTGGCCCAGGCGATCACCTTGCAGGAGAGCGCCCGCCTGACGCGGATTCCGGGGATCGGCAAGAAGACGGCGGAGCGCCTGCTGCTGGAATTGAAGGGCAAGCTCGGCGCGGATCTGGGCGCCGCGCCAGGCAGCGTCGGCGGGGACGCACATGCCGACATCGTTCGCGCGCTGCTTGCACTCGGCTACAACGAGCGCGAAGCGAGCACCGCCGTGCGGCAGTTGCCGGCGGGCACCGGCACCTCGGACGGCATACGCCTCGCCCTAAAATCGCTGGCCAAGGGCTGACAGTCGTCAGCCGGAGAACACGTTGACCGCTGCAGAGCGCCTGGTCGCCGGCCATCCTGCCTCGCCGAACGAGGAGGCGATCGAGCGCGCGCTGCGCCCGTCGTCGCTGGCCGAGTACGTCGGCCAGCCGAAAGTTCGCGAGCAGCTCGGCATCTTCGTCGCCGCGGCGCGCAATCGGGCCGAAGCGCTCGATCACGTGCTGCTGTTCGGCCCGCCCGGTCTCGGCAAGACCACGCTGGCGCACATCATTGCGCGCGAAATGGGCGTCAACCTGCGCCAGACCTCCGGTCCGGTGCTGGAACGGCCCGGCGACCTGGCGGCGATGCTGACCAATCTCGAGAAGCACGACGTGCTGTTCATCGACGAGATCCATCGCCTGTCGCCGGTGGTCGAGGAAATCCTGTACCCGGCGCTGGAGGACTTCCAGATCGACATCATGATCGGCGAAGGCCCGGCGGCGCGCTCGATCAAGATCGACCTGCCGCCCTTCACACTGGTCGGGGCCACCACCCGCGCCGGCATGCTGACCAACCCGCTGCGCGACCGCTTCGGCATCGTCGCGCGGCTGGAGTTCTATTCGACCGAGGAACTGACGACGATCGTCACGCGGTCGCGGGCGCTTGCTGAATGCCAAGTCACGGCCGAGGGCGCGCGCGAGATCGCCCAGCGTTCGCGCGGCACACCGCGTATCGCCAACCGCCTGCTGCGGCGCGTGCGTGACTATGCCGAGGTGAAGGGCACGGCGAGAGATCTCCGTCGATGTGGCCGATCTGGCGCTGGCATGCTCGAAGTCGACCGGCTCGGTCTGGATGTGATGGACCGCAAATTGCTGCTGGCGGTCATCGACAAGTTCGCCGGTGGCCCGGTCGGCATCGACAACCTGGCGGCGGCGGTCGGCGAAGAGCGCGACACGCTGGAAGACGTCGTCGAGCCTTACCTGATCCAGCAGGGCATGCTGCAGCGCACGCCGCGTGGCCGGGTGGCATCCGTTGGCGGCATATCGCCACTTCGGGCGGGTCGAGCCGCGCGCCGCCGGTGCCGTAGGCGACCTGCTCTAACGGCCCGGTCGCGTACCGGTCGGGCGACGCGAGGCGGTGTCGATCGTGGTTTCTTTGGGCTAGAATCGCGGGCTTTGCGATTGCGCAGCGACCAAGGCATTAGACATCGCGGACTTTTCGCTCAGGGCGATCCCCGGAGGGCGTCAATGAATTACGCAGAGCAGCAGCGCAATCCTGGAAGGCATGCCGTGGGGATCACCGCGGTCGTGCTGCTGCACGTGCTGATCGTCTGGGCCCTCGTCTCTGGCCTCGCGCGTACCGTCGTCGAAGTCGTCAAGGGTCCGATCGACGTCAAGGTGATCGAGGAAATCATCAAGAAGCCGCCTCCGCCGCCGGAGGTCGTCCCGCCGCCACCCAAGCTGGCTGCGCCACCGCCGCCGTTCATTCCGCCGCCGGAGATCAACATCGCGCCGCCGCCCACCCCGGCGCCGGCGATTTCGGCTGTGACGCAGGAAGCACCGCCCGGGCCGCAGGCGCCGATGATCCAGAAGGTACCCGAGACGGCGCCGGCGCCGGCCCCGGCCGTGCGCAGCGCGCGCGTGGTGTGCCCGAACTACACGGAAGTGATGTCCTCGATCGTCTATCCGCGTGAGGCGATCAAGGAAAACCTCGAAGGCGAGGTCGTGATCGAGTTCACTGTTACGGCGAGCGGACAGGTCAAGGACATGGTGATCAAGTCGTCGTCGAATCGCGTCTTCAACCGGGCGTCGATGGCGGTGGTTTCAGAGTTGAAGTGCCAGGGCCAGGGGCAGGACATCCGGGCGCAGGCGCCCATCAGTTTCAAGCTTCGCTAACAGGCCGGGAGCAAGCCGATCGGAACAGGGCGTCACCGCGCCGCTTCACCGTCCGACACGCTGCCGCCCATCTTCCACCAGGAGATTTTGAAATGATCTCGTTAATCCGCCGCCACACCGCCGCCCTGGCGATCCTGGCTGCTGCAGTCTGTGCTGCACCCACCGCAGTGATCGCCCAGGACACATCGAAGGCGGCTCCGGCCGCGGAAGCGCCTGCCGCCGCCCCCGCTACACCAGCGGCCGGCGCCGGCACCGGCTCCCGTGCCGACCGTGACGAAGGAAACCATCGACAACCCGTACGGCCTCGAAGCGCTGTGGCGTCAGGGCGACTTCGTCTCCAAGGGCACGCTGATCATCCTGGTGATCATGTCGATGGGCAGCTGGTACATCATCTTCGTGAAGCTCTGGGAGCAGTTCAAGCTGATGCGCCAGGCGCGCGAGATGGCCGGCGCGTTCTGGAAGTCGACGTCGCTGCGCGACGGTGCGAAGAAGCTCAAGGATGGCAGCGCGTTCCGCTACATCGCGGAGACGGGCCTGGACGCCAACGAACACCACGAGGGCGCGCTGACCGAGAACATCGACCTCAACACCTGGGTCACGATGTCGGTGCAGCGCTCGGTCGACACGGTGCAGAGCCGTATGCAGGACGGGCTCGCGTTCCTTGCCACGGTGGGCTCCACGGCGCCGTTCGTCGGTCTTTTCGGTACGGTCTGGGGCATCTATCACGCGCTGACCGCCATCGGTATCGCTGGCCAGGCGTCGATCGACAAGGTCGCTGGCCCGGTCGGTGAAGCGCTGATCATGACGGCCATCGGCCTGGCGGTCGCGGTGCCGGCGGTCATGGGCTACAACTGGCTGGTTCGCCGCAACAAGGTGGCGATGGATCTGGTCCGCACCTTCGGTGCCGACCTGCACGCCGTGCTGCTTGGCCGCAAGATCGAACTCAGAGGCGCGCCAGCGCGCTGAGCGCAGGCGCAAACGGAGGCCAGCCATGGCGATGAACGTCGGACAAGCCGAGGGCGGCGAAGACGAAGCCATCTCGACGATCAACACCACGCCCCTGGTGGACGTGATGCTGGTGCTGTTGATCATCTTCCTCGTCACGATTCCGGTCATTACGCAATCGGTGCCGCTGAAGCTGCCCGAGGAAATCAACGTTCCGCGGCAGACCAAGCCGGAGAACGTCGAGATCGCCGTCACCAAGGACGGCGATGTGTTCTGGGGCCTGCAGCCGGTGCGCGACAACGATGAACTGGTCGACCGCCTGAAGAAGGTGGCCGTGCAGCTGCCGCAGCCCGAAGTGCACATCCGGGGTGACCTGGCGGGCCGCTACGAATTCGTTGGCCGCGTTGTGTTCGCGGCGCAGCGTGCCGGCATCCAGAAGATCGGCTTCGTGACCGAACCGCCGGCGCGCGGCGGCTGACCGACGACTGCAAGGAGCTATCCATGGCGATGAATGTCGGTCCGGCAAGCGGCTCGCAGGACCCGGACGTGATGGTCGAGATCAACACCACGCCGCTGATCGACGTGATGCTGGTGCTGCTGGTGATGCTGATCATCACGATCCCGATCCAGCTGCACTCGGTCAATCTCAACATGCCGGTCGGCACGCCGCCGCCGCAAGTCGAAAAACCGGTGGTGATCACGGTGGATGTCGATTTCGACGGCACGATCTACTGGAATGGCGACATCGTCGCCAACAAGGAGGCGCTCGAGTCGCGACTGCGCGACGCTGCGGCGCAGCCGGTGCAGCCCGAGGTGCATTTGCGCCCGAACAAGCTCGCCGAGTACAAGGATGTGGCGGCCGTCATGGCGTCGGCCCAGCGCCTCGGTGTGACCAAGCTCGGCCTGGTGGGCAACGAGCAGTTCGTCCGCTGAGCCTGTCGATGAACGTCCTGATCCGCGCCCTGGTGGCGTTCGCGCTTGCCGCGAGCGTTCATGTCGCGCACGCCCAGCTGCGCCCCGAGGTCGGCAAGCCCCTGCAGCAGGCGTCGGAGTTCCTGAAGTCGGGCCGCGCCAAGGAGGCGCTGGCAAAGGTGCGCGAGGCTGACGCCGTCGCCAACAAGACGCCCGCCGAGCAACTGACGGTCGACCGGATGCGCGGCGCCGCGGCGGCGCGTGCAGGCGACCCGCAGACCGCCATCAGGTCGTTCGAGGCAACGATGGCATCGGGCAAGCTCAGCCCGGCCGAACAGGCGCAGACGGCCGAGCAGCTCGCCTTCCTGTACTCGCAGGTGAAGGACTGGGGCAAGACGCGCGAGTGGGCGCAGAAGGCCCGGCAGATGGGCGGAAACGCGACCGAACTCGACAAACTGCTCGCCTACGTCAACTCCCAGTCCGGGGACTTCGCTGCCATCGCGCGCGACGCGCAGGCCGCCATCGAGGCGGCGGAGAAGGCCGGGCGCCGCCCCGAAGAGGCGGACCTGCTGCGCCTGTCCGACGCATTGCGCCGCACCGGCAACAACGCCGGGCAGTCGGCGGTGCTCGAAAAGCTGGTGACCTATTACCCGAAGCAGGAATACTGGGCGATCGTCCTGGGTCGCATCCAGAGCAAGCCCGGGTTCTCGGGCCGCCTGACGTTCGACGTCATGCGGCTGAGGCGTGAGACCAAGACGCTCGAGACGGCGGAAGACTATGTCGAGATGACCCAGCTTGCGCTGCAAAATGGCCAGGCGGCGGAAGCGAAGGCGGTCATCGATGAGGGCTTTGCCCGCGGCATCGTCGGCAAGGGGGCCGAGGCCGAGCGGCAGAAGCGCCTCCAGGCACTGGCCGTGCAGAAGGCCAATGACGCGCCGAACGAACTCGCCAAGGCCGAAGCCGAGTCTTCAGGCGACGCCAATGCCCTGGTGCGCATCGGCATGGCCTACACCGGGCTCGGACAGTACGACAAGGGCATTGCGCTGATGCAGAAGGGCATCGCCGCGGGTGGGCACAAGCACCTGGACGACGCACGCCTGCATCTCGGCATTGCCTACCTGCGCGCCGGCAACAAGGCCAAGGCCAGCGAAACGCTGCGCGCGGTCAAGGGCACCGACGGCGCGGCAGACCTCGCGCGGCTCTGGACGCGCGTCTAGCGGCGCAATTTCACGCTGCCGGGTTGCGCTGCATCGGCCAACCGGGTCACAGGTCGGCCCCTGTTCCGGTGTGCCGGCCTACTTCCTCAAAGTTGACAGATAGGCGACGACGTCCTCGATCTGTTCAGCCGTCAGGGCGGGCGACGGGGTGCCGAAGCTGGTCTTGTGAAAGCTGGGCATCGCGGTGCCCTTGGTGACGCGCGACAGATCGACCACGGACAACCGCAACTGCGCCGGGGTCAACGCCGCGCCGACACCGTCGAGTGCGGGCCCCTTGGTTCCGCCGGGCTGCATCTCCTTGTCCTTGATCGAGTGACAAGTGAGGCAGTTGGCCGGGCCGCGCTTGATCAACAGCGCCTTGCCGCGGGCGGCGTCGCCCGGCTTGCCGGTCAGCGACTGCGGGATGCCGTCACCGACCACCTTGTAGTCCGCCACCTGGGCCTGCACGCCACCGGCCAGTCCAAGGGCCACGCTCAACCAGAGTAAGCGCCTCATCGCGATTCCAGGGATACCTCCCCGCTCCGTGGTTACGCCCGGACCGGCCGCCCGTCGATGCGTGACGTCGCCAGGACTCCGGGTACGCGTGCAGTCTGGCGCGCCCTGAAATGTCGGTATTGGCCCAGAGCAATCCGGCGACTCGGGGACTTGCCTTCCGCCGTGCCTTCCTTTCATGTCACAGCAGGGCAAGCTGACCTCATCGGGCGCCGCCGTCCTGAATTGCGCCGCTCGGTGAGGACGAAAAAAAACGCCCGCGGTCTCCCGCGGGCGCTTTAGACGAGAGTTCTTCGGTCTGTCTTAGAAGAACTTGTACTGCGCCGTCAGGTAGTACACCCGGCCCAGGGGGCTCGCGACCGTGGGGTCGTAGCCCATCTGGAAGTAGGTCTGCTGGTTGGTCACCGGCGGCTGGTTGTTGAACAGGTTGGTGATGCCCGCCACGAGGGCCAGGTTCTTCACGCCGGTCCAGCGGCCGTACAGGTCCCAGGTTCCCCACGGCGCCACCTTGTGGGTCGTGCCGTCGGCATTCGTGTACTCGTCCTCGTAGCCGCTCGAGTAGTTGTTGCCGAGCGTGACGGTCCACGGGCCGCTCATCCACGAACCGGCCAGATAGTGGCGATAGCGCTGCACCGGCCCGAAGCTGCGCGTAGGTGCCGACCGTCGACTGCCACTCCTGACCCGGGATGTAGGTGGTCTTCTGCTCCTGCTCGAAGATGTACGTGGCGTTGTACATGAACGTCAGGTCGCCGAAGCCGGTCTGCGGGATGCGCAGCTTGGCCTCGATGTCGACACCGTTGGTGTTCTGGTCGGCGATGTTCAGATACTGGTTGAACGCCGTATCCATCACCAGGATGTTGCCGACGCCGGTCACGGGCAGCACGCGGGTCATCGGGAATTGCGAGTAGCCGCCGCTGCACGACAGCGTCGCCGCGTCGAAGCCGTCGATGCAGTCCTGGATGATCGTGTCGCCGTTCGGGTGGCCGATCAGGTCCTTCTGCTGGATCCACCAGAAGTCGACGCCGACCGAGAAGTCACGCGTCGGCTCAAGCACGAAGCCGACCGACCACTGGTCCGAGGTCTCGGGTTGCAGCTGTCTTGTTGCCCGAGTTCGTGACCGACAGCTGCGCACCGCAGTACAGCGGGTTGAAGATGCCGACATCTGCATCGCAGCCGCCCGGAACCTGCGCCTCGTACCACGGGTCGTTATAGGCACCGCCGGAGTTGGTCCGGGCCGGCAGCGCCACCAGGTCCGGGATCGTCGGGGCGCGGAAACCCTGGCCGTACGAGCCGCGCACCAGCAGTGCGCTGGTCGGCTGCCAGCGCAGGCCGACCTTCGGCGACACGTTGCTGCCGAAGTCGCTGTAGTCGTCCCAGCGCACGGCTACCTGGGCGTCGAGGTTCTTGATGATCGGGATCGACAGTTCGCCGAACAGCGAGAAGACGGTGCGGTCGCCCGTGATCAGCGAACTGCTCGCCCGCGCCGCCGATGATGTCGGACGAACCGAGAACCGCCGACGGCGTATCGGTGTACTCCTGGCTCTGGTACTGGAAGCCGACCGCCAATGCCATGCGGGCCGGCCGGCAGGTTCAGTGATCTCCTTCGACGCGACGCCGTCGATCACCCACGCGGTGGTCTTGGCCGTGCGCATTTCGCCGAGCGGCCTGGGTCGCACTGAGCGCTGCAAGACCCGCGGCATCGTTGTAGCCGAACGGGTTGATGACGCCCGTGTACATCGCCGGCAGCAGCTTGGACTCGAGCAGGTAGCCAGCAAGATAGGTCTCCGTGGCCTCGCTCGAGACGTAGTACGTGCCGACGTTGTAGTCCCAGCCCCAGGCAAGGCCGGAAGCGCCGAGCAGGATGCGGTACTCGTCGGTCTCGACCTCGTTGGTCCGCGGGCCGGTCTCGAGCGCGCGCCAGTAGAGGTTCAGGTCACCGGTAACGGGCCTGCTCGCGATGGCCGGGACGATGCCGTTGCCCGGGTAGTACTTGCCGCCCTCCGGGTACAGCAGCGGCAGCGTGGTGCCGTCCGGCTGCTTCTTGGTGGTCGCTTCCGATGCCGGCGTCTGCGAAATGCGGAAGGTCGACGTCTGCTTGGCCCACGAGGCTTCGGCGAAGATCTGCGTGTCCGCGTTCAGCTGGAACGTGCCGCGGCCGAGGAACGACAACACCTCGTTTTCCGGCAGGATGTCGATCTGGCTCGCGTAGTCGTAGCGGCAGCGGGTGGAGGTCTGGGAAAGCTGACCAGGCCCGGCTGCCGGGATCGAGCCTGAAGACAGCAGGTCGTAAGACGCGGGAATCGTGCAACCGGCGGACGGGAAGATACCCTGGTACGGATCCGTACGAACGCCAGGAGCCGCACCGGTAAATGCCGGCGCGTACGGGCTGAAGAACCCGCTGTCTGCTGAGATGTTGGCCGGGAACGAGTTCGAGCTGGTCCGCTGCGCAAACTCGTAACCGAGCACGTTCGGATCGATCGAGATGTCGCGGCGCAGCGCCGTCTTCGAGAAATCGCGGTCCTTCGCCGCGACCGACTCCTGCTTGGTGTACGCAAACACGCCGAAGACGTTGAAACGGTCCTTGGCGAGATCGCCCCAGCCGGCGAGGATGTTGGCCTGAAACTGTTCGCCGCCCTCTTCCTGCGGCAGGAAGTAACCGCCGTAGACCTGCACACCGGAATAGTCCTTGCGCGTGATGAAGTTGATCACGCCGCCGACCGCGTCCGTACCGTAGATGGCCGACGCGCCTTCGCGCAGCACTTCGACACGGTCGATCGCTGCGAACGGGATCTGCTGCAGGTTCACCGCGCCGCCGTCGAAGGCGTACACCGCCATGCGGCGTCCATTCAGCAGGATCAGCGTGCTGTTGCCGCCGAGGCCGCGCAGCGAGGCGGCGGATAAGCCGGGTCGTGCCGCGTCGCCCAGTGCAAGCGATTGGTTGTAACCCTGGCCAGAGTTGGCGACCAGCTTATCGACCAGCTGCGCGGCGTTGACGACGCCCATTTGATCGATTTCTTGGCGCGTGACGGTGGTGACCGGCAGCGCGGACTCGCCCTCGATGCGCTTGATCGCCGAACCCGTGATCTCCACCCGCTCGAGCTGCTGTGTAGAAGGTGGTGTCGTCTGGGCAAGGGCCGGGCTGATGATCGCGGTACACGCCAGACCACCGAACGCGATCGCTAGCGCTCGGGTAATCGGTTTCGCTTGAAACATTGGGTACTCCCCCTTTTGCTGACAGTTGGTTCATCGCACCCGAACGCCAGGTCGGTGGTCTCCTCAACCGCCCACCAAGCACTCCTGCGCGAGTGGGAGGATTGTTACGGCGCCATTACTGGCTCGCAAACAAAAGTTCCCTTGATGATGAGTACTGTTGTATTTCACCTACAGGGAATCCCCCGCAGCCTGCCTGCAACGCGCTTGCGCCAGAGCCAGCAGGACACGCGTTGGCGTATTGCGCCGCAACAAGAATGCGCTGCCGCGGGTGGCACGACTTGCTGCGCCGCCCCAAACGGTGGCAGCCTTCGCGGCTGGGAAACGTCGCGCGGCGACTGTGTGCGCGCCGAGTCTTCGGATAACGAATTCCACCTTGCGAGTTTTTCGATGAATCTTGTCAAACGACTGCTGACCGCGTTCGCCGTCGTGATGTTCTTGCCGGCGGCTATCGCCCAGACGGCTCCTGCATCCGCCGGCAAGCCCATACCGGTCGAAGACTTTTTCAAGAACCCGCGCTTCACCCAGGTGACGCTGTCGCCGAGCGGTCGTTACCTGGCGGCGATCATTCCGATCAATGACCGCCGCAACATCGCAGTCATCGACCTGAACGATACGACCCAGGTGAACGTCATCACGGCGTTCAAGGAAAGCGACGTGCGCTCGATCGCGTGGGTCAACGACGATCGACTGGTCTATTCCCTGGTCGATCTGCAGCGGCCGTTGGCCGACCAGCTCGGTGCGGGGCTCTTCGCGGTCAACCGCGATGCGACCGCGTATCGTGAGCTCTCTGCCGTTGAAGTGCGTGACGCGAGGGGTAACCGGGCCACGGCGTCGGTGCCCCGGTACGCCGCCCTGCACGACGTCATGCGTCCGGTGCAGGGGGACGACATCATCGTTACGTCCAACGAGCGGAACCTGCGGTTTCCCGATCTGTTCCGCATGGATACCAGGACCGGGCGCAAGACGCTGATCACCGAGTCGCGGCCCGGAGATGTCGTTCGCTGGGTCATCGACCGCGACTACGTCGCACGCGCGGCCGTGACCACGGCCGACAAGTTCAGCGCCGACAAGGACAAGCTGAAGCAGACGGTCTGGTACCGCGAGTCAGCGACTGCGCCCTGGCGCAAGGTGGTCGAGTTCCATCCCTTCACCGAACCGCAGAAGCAGACCAGCCCGGTCGCGTTCGATTACGAGGGTCGGCTGATCCTTGCTGCACGAAATGGCGAGGACCGCGAGGCGCTGTATTACTACGACCCGGCCGGCAACAAACTGGGCGAGCGCCTGGTCGCGCACAAGGACTACGACGTCGATGGCGGGCTGCTGTTCGACTACAACACGAAGAAGCTGGTCGGCGTCCGGATCGACGGCGAGAAGACCGAGCAGTTCTGGTTCGACAAGGACTGGGCCACCTGGCACAAGATGCTTGACCAGGCGCTGCCCGGCCATGTGAACCTGATCTCGCGCAACACCGACGGAAAGCGGCTGCTGGTCTACTCCTATTCGGACAAGGACCCGGGCAAGTACTACCTGTTCGACACCGAGAAGCGGCAGCTGATCGAGTTCCTCGCGGTCAGGCCGTGGATCAAGCCGCAGGAGATGGGCGAACAGCGGTTCATTCGCTATCAGGCGCGCGACGGCATGAGCATCCCGGCGTACCTGACGTTGCCGGCCGGCAAGCCGGCCAAGGACCTGCCGCTCGTGGTGCTGGTGCATGGCGGCCCGTACCTGCGTGGCGAGACCTGGGGCTTCGACCGCGAGGCGCAGTTCCTGGCTTCGCGCGGCTATGCCGTGCTGCAGGCGGACTTCCGCGGCAGCACCGGTTACGGATGGAAGCACTACTCGTCCGGCCTCAAGCAGTGGGGTCTGACGATGCAGGATGACCTTAACGACGGCGTCGACGCATTGGTCAAGCAGGGCATCGTCAACAAGGACCGCGTCTGCATCGCCGGCGCCAGCTATGGCGGCTACGCAGTAATGATGGGCCTGGTGCGCGATCCGCAGATCTGGAAGTGCGGGATCAACTGGGTCGGCGTCACCGACCTCTCACTGCTGACCAATGCCACATGGTCCGATACGAACCAGTACTGGGACGACGCGGAAGAGTGGTACAAGTTCGCCATTGGCGATTCCAGTGCAGACAGGCAACGCTTCGAGCAGACCTCGCCGCTGCGCAATGCCGGCAAGATCACGCGGCCGGTGCTGATGGCGTACGGGGCGGACGACCAGCGCGTACCGATCGAGCACGGTGAGCGCATGAAGTCAGCGCTGGAGAGCAACAAAGTGCCGGTCGAGTACGTGCTGTACTCGAAGGAAGGGCACGGTTTCCTTCTGGAAGCCAACAACATCGACTTCTGGAAGCGGGTCGAAGCCTTCCTCGCGAAGAATCTCGGCAACTAGCGCTGTAGCCCGGCCGGCGGCGGAACAGCGCATGGCGCTTGATCGAGTGTGTCGTCGACTCTCCGGTGCAGGCACTCGTCAGGGTGCAGTGCGCGCGGTCGAGGTAGAGCGATCTTGCGTCCTGTCAGCCCGGGCGAGGCGCGGCACGGCGGCAAGCAGGGTCTGGGTGTAGGGGTCGCGCGGTGCCGCCAGCAGCGACGCCGCGTCACCCTGTTCGACAATGCGGCCGTCCTTCATCACCGCGATGTCGTCGGCGAGGTACTCGACCACGCCGAAGTTGTGTGTGATGAAGAGATAGGCGATGCCGAGTTCGTTCTGCAGGTCCTTCAGCAGATTGAGAATCTGCGCCTGCACCGAGACGTCGAGCGCCGAGGTCGGCTCGTCGCAGACGATGAGTCTGGGTTCCACGGCCAGGGCGCGAGCGATCGCGAGACGCTGGCGCTGGCCGCCGGAAAATTCGTGCGGATAGCGCGCCAGGGCATCCGGGCGCAAGCCGACGCGCTCGACCAGCGCGCGGATGCGTTCGGCGCGCTCGGTAGCACTGACTTCAGGCCGCAGGGCAAGAATGCCTTCTTCGAGGATCTCCTGCACCCGCATGCGCGGGTTCAGCGAGGCATACGGGTCCTGGAAGATGATCTGGATCTTGCGACGCGCGTCGCGCAGCGCGTCACCGTCGAGCCGGTCGAGCGCCGCGCCCTCGAGCGTGGCCTCGCCGTCGATCTGCGCGATACCGCGCAGCAGCTGTACTAGTGCCTTGCCGGTCGTCGTCTTGCCGCAGCCGGATTCGCCGACCAGCGCCAGCGTGCGGCCCGCCGCGAGGTCAAACGAAATGCCGTCGACCGCCTTGACGTGCCCGACGGTCCGCCGCAACAGCCCGCGTCGAATCGGGAAGTACACCTTGTAGTCGCGCACGCGCAGCAGTGGTGTCGCAGAGGGAGGCAACTCCCGCCGCGCGGCGACGAGCGCTTCGATCGGTGCGCGAACCTCGTCCGCCAGCGCAGCACCGCCGTCGCGATAGAGCACACATCGAACCTGGTGCCCGGGCATCGGTTCCAGCAACTCGGGTGGTCCAGCCCGGCAGGCGTCGCGCACTTTCGGGCAGCGATCCGCGAAACGGCAGCGATCGAAGCGCTGGTCCAGGGGTGGAACGGTGCCCGGGATCGCAGTCAGGCGCGACCGGCGCTTGGCACTGTCCGGCAACGCATCGAGCAGCATCCGGGCGTAGGGATGCAGCGGCCGCACGAAGAATTCGGCGGTGTCGGCGACCTCGATGATCTGCCCGGCGTACATCAGTGCCACCCGCTGCGCCACCTCGGAAACGATGCCGAGGTCGTGGGTGATCAGCAGCATGGCCATGCCGTGCGCGCGCTGCAGTTCGACCAGCAGGTCGAGGATCTGCTTCTGGATCGTCACGTCGAGCGCGGTGGTCGGCTCGTCGGCGATGACGATGTCGGGTTCGCCCGCGAGCGCGATGGCGATCATCACGCGCTGCTTCTGGCCGCCCGACAGCTGGAACGGATAGCTGTCGATGCGCCGCTCCGGCTCGGGCAGTCCAACTCGCTTCAGCCAGTCGAGCGCGCGCGTGCGCGCCGCCGCGCCGCGCAGCGGCGTATGGCGCTCGATCACTTCGATGATCTGGCGACCGACCGGCAGCACCGGGTTCAGGCTGGTCGATGGTTCCTGGAAGATGATGCTGACGCGACGACCGCGGATGTCGCGCATGCGCACTTCCGGAAGCTGCGCCAGGTCCGTCCCCGCCAGGTCGATGCGGCCCCCGAGCACCCGGCCGTTTTCCGGCAGCAGTCGAAGGAGGGACAGCGCCGTCATCGACTTGCCGCAGCCCGATTCGCCCACCAGCGCGAAGGTCTCGCCGCGGGCCAGCGTCAGCGACAGTGCGTCGACGGCGTGTACCAGGCCGCTTTCGGTGTCCAGCACCGTGTCGAGCGTGTCGATCGTCAGCACGGCAGCGCCGTTCGCTTGCCGGCTCATGTCGCTTCCTTGAGCCGGAACCGACGCGGGCGGAAGGCGCGGGCGCGCGGGTCGAAGGCCTCGCGCACGGCGTCGGCGAAGAGGTTCGCCGCCAGTACCAGCGCCAGCATGAAGGTGAACGCGGTCGCCAGGTTCCACCAGACGACCGGGTCGCGCGACATCTCGCTGCGCGCCAGGTTGATCATCGAGCCGAAGCTCGACGAGTTCGGGTCGACACCGACGCCGACATACGAGAGCACGGCTTCATAGAGCACCAGTGCCGAGAAATCCAGCACCGCGACGATCAGCACGAGGTGCATGACGTTTGGCAGGATGTGGCGCCGCATGATGCGCCAGTGGCTGACGCCGAACGCGTGTGCCGCCTGCACGTATTCGAGTTCGGAGATCTTCAGCGTTTCGGCGCGCAGCAGCCGGCACAGCGTGGCCCATCCGGTGATGCCGAGGATCACGCAGAGCAGGAAGAGGCGAAACTCCGCGCGCTCGACCCCGGTCGCGAAGTTCTCGGCATTGCGGTCGATGTAGACATTGATCAGCAGCACGAAGGCGGCGACAAGCAGGATCGGCGGGATCGCCGACAGCACGGTGTAGAAGTACTGGATAACGTCGTCGACCCAGCCCTTGAAGTAGCCGGCCAGGACTCCGAGCGCAATCGCCAGCGGCAAGGTTGCGATGGTCGAGAGCGATCCGATCACCACGGCAGTGCGGACACTCTTCAGCGCCTGGAACAGCACGTCGTTGCCGGTGCGATCGGTACCGAACGGGTGGTAGACCGGCCAGATCGCGGCGAGCCAGCCGATGAACATGCTGAGCACGGCAGTCGTCAGCACGATCGCACGCCAGGGAATTTCGGTCTGCCCGCGCAGCATGTCGACGAGCGACTGGCTCCATCCGCCCGCGGTGCGACCGCGCAGCGCCGCGATCGCGAAGGTCAACAGCAGCGCGGACGCGAGGCCCCCGGCGATTCCGGCCAACGAACGCTTGGCGAGGTCAGGCTTCCACTCGCGCGCCGGATCCTGCAGATGCGACCCGCCGTGCGCCAGCCGTGGCAACTCGCGAACTTCCTTGCCGTCGATAACCGCCGTTTCGCGCTGGAACGACCAGTAGGCGAGCGGCACCGAGTAGGTCTTCTCGCGTGCCTCGACGGCGTGCCTCAGCAGCAGGTCGAGCGGCGACACTGTGCGCGTTGCGTAAGCCTCCGAGGCGTCTGCCGCCGCCCCGGCAACAGCCGCAAGACGCGGCCGGAAGTGGATCGAATCAAGCAGCGCAATCGAGATGAAGGCGATCAGCACTACCGCGGCCGACATCGCCGGTGCGTCGTGCAGCACGTGCTGCCAGGTCTTGCGCAAGTCGGCGTTGCGCCGCACGTGGACCACGTACGCGATGACCGTGGCCACCACCAGCCACAGCACGAGGTCGGTCCAGAGGAAGACGAACTTGGGCATCAGGCCAGCCGGACCCGCGGATCGACGAACGTGTAGGCGATGTCGGTCGCGAGGTAGGCGAGGATGTAGAGCAGCGAACCCAGGAACACCATCGTGTGAACGATCGCAAAGTCCTGCCCGGCGATGGCCTCGACGACGTAGGTGCCCAGCCCCGGGATGCCGAAGAACGACTCGAACACGATCGACCCGAGGAACGCGTAGGGCAGCAGCGCACCGACGTGGGTCAGGATCGGCAGCCAGGCGTTGCGCAGCACATGGCCGAACAGCACCGCCGGCTCCGACAGTCCTTTCGATCGCGCGGTGCGAACGTAGTCCTTGCCGACTTCCTCCAGCAGCATCGCGCGGAACAACCGCGCTTCCGAGCCCAGCTGGAAGACGATGCCGACGACCAGCGGCAGCGCGAGGAACTTGACGAGATCCAGACCCGGCACGAAGCCCGACAGCGGCACCAGCTTCAGCGTCTTGCCGAAGAACCACTGCGCCATGATGATGTAAAAGAGGCTCGAAATCGACATCATCACGACGCAGACCACCGTGCCCCAGAAGTCCAGGTAACTGGCGCGGAAGAACACCAGCAGCAGTGCGAAGGCGATGCCGGAGAACACTGTGAGCAGCAGCATCGGCCCGGCCAGCGCCAGGCTCGCCGGAATGCGATTCGCGATCTCGTGCGCGATGTCACGCCCGCTGTCGCTGGTGCCGAAGTTCAGCGTGAAGAGGCGCAGCGACCGGTCGTAGAAGATCGTCTGCCGCACCTTGTCGAAGCCTTCGGCCTTGGTGTTGAACCACAGCGGCTTGTCGTAGCCGCGCTCGGCCTTCCACTTCTCGATCGCGTCCTGCGAGACGCGCTTGGCGCCGATGTTGAGCCGCGCGATGTTGTCGGGCGAGTTGACCGCAAAGAACAGCGTGAACGTCAGCAGGTTCACGCCGACCAGGATCAGCAGCGAGTAGCCGATGCGACGAAGGATGTAGTTCAGCACGATGCGGCACGCCCGGGCACAAGACTGCTCACGACGCGCCCTTCGGTGCGGCGAGTGCGCGCCCCGCCGTCTCGCGCTCGCGCCGCTTCCAGCTGCGGAAGGCCGGCACGATGGCCGCGACGATGAGCAGCACGATGATCGCGACCGGCCACCAGATCGGCCGGTTCCATTCCGCGATCTTCGCCGCCCGCAGTTGCGGGTCGACCTTGAAGTACATCAGCCGGTCGTTGGCCAGCGGTGCCGGCTTCACGTTGCCGACCCAGGCGTGGTGCACCGAGCCCGCATACGGGTTGTAGCCGAAGGCCCAGGGCGCATCGCGCTGCAGGATGCTGATCATCTGGTCGACGACCTCCTGCTTGCGCGGCACGTCGTCCAGATAGCGCATCTCCTCGAACAGCTTGTCGAACTCGGGGTTCTGGTAGTTGGCGGTGTTGTTGCCGTTGCCCTGCGTGGCCGCCTGCGAATTCGGGCCGTACAGCAGGAACAGGAAGTTCTCCGCGTCGGGGTAATCGGCGAACCAGCCCCACCAGAAGATCTGCAGGCTGCCCTTGTCGGCCTTGTCCTGAAAACGGTTGTAATCAGTGGCCCGCAATTCAAGCTGCACGCCGAGCTTGGCAAACTGCTTCACCATCCAGTCGACTTCCGCCTTCAGCTCCGGAGTCAGCGCGCGCTGGTAGTCATAGTTGAGCACCAGCGGCTGGCCGGTCTTCGCGTCGCGGCCTTCCGGGTATCCGGCTTCCGCCAGCAGCTTCTTCGCTTCCTCTATCGATTTGCGACGCGGCTTGCCGTCGACGACGTCGTACACCGTGCGGTTGACGAGATCCGGCCGGTAGGCGAACACGCCCGGCGGCACCGCGCTCATCGCCGGCTCGCCCGCGGCCTTGCTCTCGAACACGCGCACGAACTCCTCCCAGTCGATCGCAATCGACAACGCCTGGCGCAGCTTGCGATTGCGCTCCTGCTCCTCGGGCGTCTTGCCCTTGCCGACCACGGGGTCCCACCAGTTGAAGCCGAGGTACCAGTTGGAAATCTCCAGGAGTTTCGGCATCTGGATGCCGCGTTCGCGGAACAGCTGCGCGATCGCTTCGGAATTCTTGACGTCGTAGTCCAGGTCCTGGAACCAGTCGAAGCGCGAGACATCCGGGTTGTCGTAGTAGCCCTGCAGGAACTTGGTCTTGTGAGGGATCTTTTCCTTCTCGATCGAGAACACGACCTTGTCGATGAACGGCATCATCTTTCCGCAGTCGGCCAGCAGCCCGGCGGCCTTGTCGGCGGCCTCGCCTGCGCAGGGGTACGGCTCGCCGCGAAAGTTCGGGTTGCGCGACAGCACATGTCGCCGGTTCTCCTGGTATTCGGTCAGCATGTAAGGGCCTGTTCCGACCGGCCAGTAGTTCATGCTGAGGTTGCGTTCGTTCATGCCCGGCTGCGCATAGAACTTGTCGGCTTCCCACGGCACGGGTGAGAAGAACGACATCGTCAGCCAGTACTTGAACTGCGGGTATTTGCCCTGCAGCCGGATGCGCACCGTGTGGTCGTCGATCGCTTCTGCCCCGGCCAGCGGGAACTGCCGGAAGTCGAGGAACGGCAGGTTGCGGTCCGTCAGCGGCTTGCCGTTGCGCAGTTTCTCGTCTTCCTTCGAAATGAGCTCGCCGTACTCCTTGAGTCCCTTGATGTGCTCGACCATCGGCGAGAACGACGGCGACTTGATCCGCGTGGTGGCCAGTCGCTTGATCGCATAGACGTAGTCGTGGGCCGTCAGCTCGCGCGTGCCCTGATGTTCGAAGTCGAACGGCGTGCGCTTGTCACCGAGTTCCTTCTCGGTGAGGGCGTGATAGCGGTACTGGCCGGACTCGTCCTTCGCGAAGGCGGGATGCGGCGCGAAGCGAATCTCTTTCCTGAGCCGGATGTCGTAGACCGACTCGGCGATGTCTGCGCCCGGCGCATCGGCGGGCAGCTCGCGGCCCTGCTTGTCGTAGTAGCGCGGGGTGGCGATGGCCTCGGCGGCGCGCGGCGCCACTTCGTACGGGCGCTTCAGGTAATGAAATCGGTACAGTGGCTCGTAGACCGCGTAGGTATACGGGGTTTCGTCGAGCGAGTAGGAGGCGGTCGGATCGAGGTACTTGGGCGATCGCTCCGTGAACGCGGTGAAGAAGGTGTTGGTCTTCTCGGCGCCGCTTTGATGCGGGCTGTTGGTGACGCGATCGCAGCCGGCAAGCAGGGTCACCAGAGCAACCATGCCTGACGCCAACTTGCCGCACAGCGTTTTCATCCCGTCCTCCCCGCGTGATCGCGGCCGGCTGCCTGACCCTCGTGAGGCTGGCAAAAGCCGCGCATTGTAGTGGCGCGCCAGAGGCGACGGCGCAGCGCCGTGCCCCGGTCACGCTCTCGGCCGCCCGTATACTGCGCCGCACCGCATGTTGACGCCTCTTGCCTCTGCGACCAGCCAGCCGTTCATCTGGACCGTCCGCGTCTATTACGAAGACACGGACACTGGCGGCATCGTCTACTACGCCAACTACCTGAAGTTCTTCGAACGCGCGCGTACTGAATGGTTGCGCGCGGCCGGCCTGGAGCAGCAAAGACTTCTCGACGAGTTCGGCCTGCAGTTCGTCGTCGCGCACATCGAGTGCGACTATCGCCTGCCGGCCCGCCTCGACGACCTTATCGAGATCGACCTGCGGATCGCCCGGGCCGCGCGCGTGTCCATCGTTTTTGAGCAGGCGGCGCGTCGCGCCGACGCGATCCTGGCGACGGCCAAGGTGAAGGTGGCCTGCGTCGACTCCCGCCGTCTGGTTCCGATGGCCATGCCAACCACGGTGCTCAACGCCTTTCGTACCCTGCCTGGATTCAGCGCCCCGCAATGACACCTGCCACCGACCTGTCGATCCTGTCCCTGATGACCAAGGCCACGCTGGTCGTGCAGCTCGTGATGCTGCTGCTGGCCGTGCTGTCGATTGCGTCCTGGACCGCCATCTTCCAGAAGGGCTTCGCCATCAAGCGCGCCAAGCGCGAGACGGAGGAATTCGAGCGCCAGTTCTGGGGTGGTGCGGAGCTGTCGCAGCTCTACCAGCAGGCGTCGAATCCGCGGCGCAAGGCGGGCGCGCTGGAGCGCATCTTCGAGTCGGGCATGAGCGAGTTCCTCAAGCTGCGCGGCCGGGGCGACGCGCAGGCGACGCTCGATGGCGCACGCCGCGCCATGCGTGCGTCGTACCAGCGTGAAATGGACGCCCTCGAGTCGCGCCTGAATTTCCTGGCGTCGGTCGGCTCGGTCAGTCCCTACATCGGACTGTTTGGCACGGTCTGGGGAATCATGCACGCGTTCACGGGTCTATCGAACCTGCAGCAGGCCAACCTGGCGAGCGTCGCACCCGGCATCGCCGAGGCGCTGGTCGCGACCGCGATCGGCCTGTTTGCGGCGATCCCGGCGGTCGTGGCCTACAACCGTTTCGCGAACGATATCGATCGACTGGCCAACCGCTTCGAGAGCTTCATGGAAGAATTCCTCAACATCCTGCAGCGGCAGCGGACCTAAGGACTCTCCGGAGACTCCCAGATGGCGCTAGTTGCACGCCGCACCGGTCGCCGCCGTCGCATGATGGCGGACATCAACGTCGTCCCGTACGTCGACGTGATGCTGGTGCTCGTCGTCATCCTGATGGTCGCCGCGCCGTTCGTGAATCCGAGTGTCGTCAACTTGCCGAGCGTGGCGAAGGCGGGGCAGCAAAAGGAAACGCCGGTGCGCGTCGTCGTGCGGCCGAATGGCCGCATCTCGGTCTTCGATGCCAATGCGCGAGAGCGTCCGGTGGAGACCGCGCAATTGGTCGCCGCGGTGCGCGAGCGGCAGGGCGGCAAGTCGGCGACTCCGGTGGTGATCGAAGCCGATGGCGAAACGAAGTACGAGGCCGTCGTGAAGGTGATGGGCGAACTCCAGAAGGCGGGCATCGAGCGGGTTGGGCTCTCGGTGCAGGTGCGGTGAACGCGCCGTCCGCTCGGCACCCGGCCGCGCGTCGCCGTTGGCACCCGCCGGAGCGTTCGGGCCCTGCGTTTGCCCTCTCGCTGCTGGCGCACGGCGTGCTGTTCATCGCGATTGCCTTCGCCGTGCGTTGGAAGACCGAACCGGCGGGCACCGTTGCGGTCGAGCTCTGGGGAGGACTGCCACCTGCTGCAGTCCAGGCGCCGCCTCCGCCGTCGCCGCCGATTACCGTCGCGCCGCCCCGGGTCGAGCCGCCGCCAGAGCCGCGCAAGGCCGACATTGTCGAGAAGCCGGTGGAGCCGCCGAAGAAGGCCCCGCCGAAAGTCGAGCCGCCTCCGAAGCCTGTCGAGCCCCCGAAGAAGATCGATCCTCCGAAGAAGGTCGATCCGCCCAAGAAGGCGGGACCTGATCCGGAGCAGTTGAAACGGGAGGCAGAGGTGAAGGCGGAAGCCGCCGAGGCCGCCCGGCGTCAGCAGGCCGCGGTCGAGCGTGCCCTGGCGGCCGCGGGCGGCTCGGCGAGCGGTGTGCCGGGTGGCACACCGGCGGCCGGGCCGGGCGGCATCGCACGTGGTTATGAGTCGCAGGTGGTGGGCTGCATCCGGCCGCACATTGCGTTCAACGTGCCCGAGGGCCTGCGCCCGAAGCAGCACGTCGCCGAGTTCGAGGTCCAGTTGCTGCCCAGCGGCGAGCAGGTTGGGGCACCGCGATTGCTTCATGCGAGCGGGCTGGCCGCCTACGACCAGGCGGTCGAGCGCGCGATACGCCGCTGCGATCCGTTCCCGCGTCCGCGCGAAGGCGCGATGCCGCGCTCGTTGCGCCTGACGTTCGATCCCGTGGAAACCCGATAGCAGAGCTTTCCGTAACCCCACCATCCGTTGTCGCGCGTTCCTGTGAACGGGACCCGCACACCGGTGTCTATACTGCCCGGCAGCCTGTCGAATGAAGAAACCAAGAAACAACGCCTCGCGCAGCGCCCGCCGGAATATTTGCGGCGCGCTCGTCCTGCTCCCCTTCGCCACTCGAGCGCAGTTGCGCGTCGAGATCACTGGCGTCGGTGGACAGCAGTTCCCGATCGCGATTGCGCCGTTCACACAGGAAGGTGCGGGCGCGCAGGACGTCGATGCGATCGTGCGCGCCGACCTGGCCCGCAGCGGGCTGTTCCGGATCATCGATGCCGGCGCGCAGCCGATCGCCGAGAACGCGAACGTCAATCTCGCGGATTGGAAGACCCGGGGCGCCGATGCGCTGGTGATCGGCAGCTCGCGTCGGCTCGCCGATGGGCGCTTCGACGTGCGTTTTCGCCTGCTCGACACCGTCAAGCAGACGCAGCTCGACGGCTTGTCGTACCTTGCGCCGGCCGCTGAATTGCGGCTCACCGCGCACCGCATCGCCGATCGCATCTACGAGAAGCTGACCGGCGAGCGCGGCGTGTTTGCCACGCGCATTGCGTACGTCGTGCAGACAAGCCGCAATTCATGGGAGCTGCATGTCGCGGACGCCGATGGCGCCAACTCACAGGCGGCGCTGCGCTCGCGCGAGCCGATCATCTCGCCGGCCTGGGCGTCTGACGGCATACGACTTGCCTACGTGAGCTTCGAAACCGGCAAGCCGGTGGTCTACGTCCACACCGTCACGACCGGGGAGCGCAAGGCCGTCGCGAATTTCCGGGGCTCGAACAGCGCCCCGGCGTGGTCTCCCGACGGCCGTTCCCTCGCCGTCACGCTGACGCGAGAGGGCAACTCGCAGATCTTCCTGATGAACGCGGACGGTTCCAACGTGCGGCGGATCACACAGTCGAGCGGCATCGATACCGAGCCTGTGTTCAGCCCCGATGGCCAATGGATCTACTTCACCTCGGATCGTGGTGGCGGCCCGCAGATCTACCGCATGCCGGGAGGCGGAGGTGCTGCGCAGCGCATGACCTTCGGCGGCGACTACAACATCAGTCCGCGACTGTCACCGGACGGCAAGCTGATGGCGTACGTTGCGCGTCGCAGCGGACGATTCCAGGTCATGGTCCACGACCTCGTGAGCGGTACCGATTCGCCGGTGACCGACACCGCGCGCGACGAATCACCGAGCTTTGCCCCGAACGGCCGGCTGCTGCTGTATGCGACCGAAGTCAACGGCCGCGGCATCCTGGCGTCGGCGTCTGTCGACGGCCGCGTAAGAACGCGGCTTTCCGGTCCGAGCGGGGACATCCGTGAGCCCACCTGGGGCCCGTACATCAAGTAAATGAATAACGAAGGAGTGCAGATGCAGTATTTCGCCCGATACGCACGCAGTGCAGTGGCCGCCGCGGCGGTCATCCTGATGGTGGCCGGCTGCTCGTCGGTGAAGCTGGATGAACAGGCGCCGGCGCCGATCGTCGATGCCGGCGCGGGTGGTGCGGGCGCGGCCGATCAGCGCGCCGTGGCGCCCGTGACGGCGGCTTCGACGGCGGGCGTCGATCCGTTCACGGACCCCAAGAATCCGCTGTCCAAGAAGAGCGTGTTCTTCGATTTCGACAGCTTCGTCGTCAAGAGCGAGTTTCAGCCGCTGGTCGAGGCCCATGGCAAGTACCTCGCCGCGAACAGCGGTCGACAGATCAAGATCGAGGGCCATACCGATGAGCGCGGCGGACGCGAGTACAACCTCGCACTGGGCCAGAAGCGCGCAGAGGCCGTGAAGCAGCGCCTGCTGCTGATGGGAGCGCGCGATGCGCAGATCGAGACGGTCAGCTTCGGCAAGGAAAAGCCGCGCGCGACCGGCAGCAACGAGGAAGCGTGGGCGCAGAACCGGCGGGCGGATATTGTTTATAAGTAACGCTGCTCGTGTACGCGACGGCTGCGCCGTCGCACGTGCACTCGCAGCGGATTAGTTGGAAGGGCGGGCTTGGGGCGGCCCGGCGCCCGCCCTTAGATCAACTTCACGAGCGAAGCGACCGGGGCGGTCGCTTCGTTGCATTTGGGGGATGGCCATGCGTTGGAGTCACTTTCTTGCGGCGCTATTCGTTGGGCTCGTTTCTTCGGTGGCGCAGGCACAGCTGTTTGCCGACGACGATGCGCGCAAGGCGATCCTCGAGCTGCGGCAGAAGATCACGCAACTGCAGCAGAAGGAGGCCGAACTCGGGTCACGGCTCGATACGGCGCAGCGCAACCAGCTCGAAATGGCGAACCAGAATGACACGCTGCGCCAGGAAATTGCGCGCTTGCGCGGTCAGGTCGAATCGCTGACCAACGAGGTCGCGACCCTTCAGAAGCGCAATCGCGATCTTTACACCGATCTCGATGCCCGCCTGAAGAAGATCGAGCCGGCCACGGTCAACGTGGACGGTCGGACCGCCACGGTCGATCGTGCCGAGCAGGCGGCCTATGACGCGGCGCTGGCGCAGTTTCGCAGCGGCGATTTTCGCGGGTCGATCGGTGGCTTTCAGCAGTTCATCGCGCGTTACCCCGCCAGCGCTTACGTGCCGGCGGCACAGTACTTCATCGGCAGCGCACACTTTGCAGTGAAGGACTACAAGGCCTCGATCGCTGCCAACCAGATCGTCGTTGATCGCTACAAGGACTCGCCGCGGGCGCCTGAGGCGCTGCTGTCGATCGCCGACAGCCAGCTGCAGCTGAATGACAAACGCGCCGCCAATCGCACGCTGACGCGAGTGATGCAGGAGTATCCGAACAGCGAGGCCGCGGTGATCGCGCGCGAACGCCTGCCCGGGACGCGCTAGCGGCCGCCTTCAAGCCCGGCGCGGCTTAGACTTGCCGCGCCCCTTATCCATGCCATTTCTGCCATGCCGGCTGCAGATCTCGCGGCGTTGTCGCTCGTTGTCCTGACGACGGCGTTTCTGCTCGCCTTTGCATTCGGCGCCATCGTGCAGCGAACCAATTTCTGCACGATGGGCGGCGTGGCGGACATCGTGAGTTTCGGCGACTGGACCCGCATGCGGCAGTGGCTGCTGGCGATTGCGGTCGCCATTTTCGGTACCACACTGCTCGACGTCAGCGGGCTCATCGACGTGAAGGACAGCTTTTACACGGCGCCGCGGTTCACGCCGGTCGCCTACGCCGTGGGTGGCGCGCTGTTCGGTTTTGGCATGGTCCTGACCGGCGGCTGCGGATCGAAGTCACTGGTCCGGGCCGGCGGCGGCAGCCTGAAGTCGGTCGTAGCGCTGCTCGTCCTCGCAGTAGTTGCGTACATGACACTGCGCGGCGCTCTGTCGCTGGTTCGTGTCGAGTTGCTGGAGCGCCCCGGTGTGACGCTTGCGACGCGGCAGGACCTCGCGTCGCTGCTGTCGAAGACCGCTGACGCGCGCGCGACGTGGCAACTGGGGCTCGGCCTGGCGATACCTGCGGCCCTGGTGGCGTTCGTGCTGCGCGATCGCAGCTTCCGCACGTTTGACAACCTGCTGGCCGGCATCGGCATCGGCGCCATCATCGTTGCCGTCTGGTTCGTGTCGGGTCATCTCGGCCACCTCGCCGAGCATCCGCAGACCCTGGAAGAGGCCTTCCTGCGAACCAACTCCCGCCAGATGGAGTCGTTGTCGTTCGTGGCGCCGGTGGCGTGGACACTCGATTACCTGCTGTTTACCAGTGATGCGAGCAAGGAGCTGACGATCGGCATCGTCGCGGTCGCCGGCATGCTGTGCGGCTCCGCGGCGTATGCATTGGCGGCCGGGCGGTTTCGCTGGGAGAGCTTCCGCGACACTGAAGACATGGGCAACTACCTGGTTGGTGCTGCGCTGATGGGTTTCGGCGGCGTGACGGCACTCGGTTGCACGATCGGGCAGGGGCTGTCGGGCGTGTCGACACTCGCCGTGGGCTCGTTCCTCGCGCTCGCCGCCATCGTGGCCGGTGCCGTGCTCGGCATCCGCTACCAGGCCTGGCGCATCGAGCGCACCCTCGGCTGACCGCGCGCCAGGCCCGCTCGGCGGCCTGACTTGCACGGTGCGCGGAAGGGCACCATGCTTTCGATTCTTCCGCCGCTGCGTGCGGCAGTTCGCTGAGGGTTCCCGTGGAAAAGAAGTTTGCCTCGCAGGCTGATCTGGAGGAAAAGAAGATCAGCTTCGACCGGTTGTCCGATCACGCCTACGCCTACACCGCCGAGGGCGATCCGAATACCGGGGTCGTCATTGGCGACGACAGCGTTATGGTGATCGACGCTCAGGCCACGCCGGTGATGGCGCAGGACGTGATCCGCCACATCCGATCGGTGACGGACAAGCCGATCAAGTACGTCACGCTGACGCACTATCACGCGGTGCGCGTGCTCGGCGCCTCGGGCTACCAGCCGCAGCACATCTTGGCCAGCCGTGACACCTACGACCTCATCGTCGAGCGCGGCGAGCAGGACATGAAGAGCGAGATCGAGCGCTTCCCGCGACTGTTCCAGGCGGTCGAGTCGGTGCCCGGGCTCACGTGGCCGACGATCGTGTTCGACAGGCGCATGACGCTGTGGATGGGCAAGCTACAGGTCGACATCATGCAACTGGGGCGTGGCCACACGAAGGGCGACACGGTGGTGTGGCTGCCGCAGGAAAAGATCCTGTTCTCGGGCGACCTGGTGGAATACGACGCGACACCGTATACCGGCGACGCCTACCTGACCGACTGGCCCGGGACGCTCGATGCGATCGCGGCACTGCATCCGCAGAAGCTGGTGCCCGGCCGCGGCGCGGCGCTGCAGACGCCCGAAGCCGTGAAGTCGGGACTCGACGGCACGCGCGCGTTCGTGACGGCGATGTTTGAAGCGGTGAAGACCGGCGCGCGCGCCGGCCGCGACCTGCGCGCGGTCTATCGCGAAACCTACGACACGCTTAAACCGCAGTTCGGGCACTGGGTCATCTTTGACCATTGTCTGCCGTTCGACGTCAGCCGTGCGTACGATGAGGCGACGGGTCACGTGCATCCGCGCATCTGGACGGCGCAGCGCGACAAGGACATGTGGGAGGCCTTAGAGGGATGACGGGAGCGCTGCTCGTGTACGCGACGGCTACGCCGTCGCACGTGCACTCGCAGCGGAGAATTAGTCGTGCGCCTTTCGGGCGGCCGGGCGGGCGCGCGCAGTACAACTACAAGGAAAGGGCGGCCGCCTGACACTCCGTTGCTATGCCATCGACTTACAAGGCTCCCGAATATCCGTATGTAACGCCGCCCGAGCTGCGGGCGGGCGGTGTTGCGAAGACGCAGGTGGCGATCGTCGGCGCGGGGCCGATCGGGCTGGCGGCGGCGATCGATCTCGCGCTGCAGGGCATCGACTTCATCATCGTCGATGACAACAACACGGTGAGCGTCGGCTCGCGCGCGATCTGCTATGCCAAGCGGGCGCTCGAAATTCTCGACCGGCTGGGCTGCGGCGAGCCGGTCTGCGTGCGCGGCATCAGCTGGAAGGTCGGGAAGGTCTTCTTCCACGACAAACTCGCCTACCAGTTCGACCTGCTGCCCGAACCGGGTCACAAGCGGCCGGCCTTCGTCAACCTGCAGCAGTACCACCTCGAGGAGGCGCTGGTCGATCGGCTGGCCGCGCTCGGCCATGCGGTGCGCTGGAGGAACAAGGGCATCGGCATCGAGCAGAGTGCCGACAGCGTGCGGCTCACGATCGAGACACCCGACGGCAACTACGGCATCGAGGCGGACTATGTCATTGCTGCCGACGGCGCGCGCAGCGCGATGCGCGACCTGATGGGACTCGAATGGAAGGGGCAGGTGTTCCATGACCGCTTCCTGATCGCCGACGTGCATATGAAGGGCGAGTTCCCGATTGAACGCTGGTTCTGGTTCGATCCGCCGTTCCATCCGGGCCAGTCCGTGCTGCTGCACCGGCAGGCGGACGACGTGTGGCGCATCGACTTCCAGCTCGGTTGGGGTGCCGACCCAGAAGAGGAAAAGAAGCCCGAGCGCGTGATCCCGCGTATCCGCGCGATGCTGGGCGACGAGCGCCCGTTCGAACTCGAATGGGTCAGCGTCTACACGTTCCAGTGCCGCCGCCTCGATCGCTTCGTCCATGGCCGCGTGATCTTCGCCGGCGATGCCGCGCACCAGGTGTCGCCGTTCGGTGCGCGTGGCGCCAACAGCGGTTTCCAGGACACCGACAACCTGTGCTGGAAGCTGGCTCGGGTGCTGCGGGGTCAGTCGCCGGCGTCGCTGCTTGACAGCTACGACCGCGA
The DNA here is from genome assembly GCA_963791235.1 of uncultured beta proteobacterium. Taxonomy (GTDB): domain Bacteria; phylum Pseudomonadota; class Gammaproteobacteria; order Burkholderiales; family Burkholderiaceae_F; genus JALORV01. The sequence continues at coordinate 125,286 of CAWBRW010000030.1, forward strand.
ACGCGTTGAGGCGGCTGAAGAGAACATCCTCAGTTCAACGCGTGCGACCGACTTCATCACGCCCAAGACTCCGGTGAGCCGCACGTTCCGCGATGCCGTGCTGTCGCTGTCGCAGCGGCATCCGTTCGCACGACAACTCGTGAACAGTGGCCGCCTGTCGATGCCGACCACGCACCGTGGCAGCGCGTTGTCCTCACTGGACCGCGATGTGTTCGCGGGCGCGATGGTTCCCGGGGCCCCGGCGGCCGACGCACCGGTGCGGGTCCGCGGAGGCAGCGGCTGGCTGCTCGACGAACTCGGCGGTCACTTTGACCTGCTGGTCTTCGGACCCGTGGCGCCGCAGTGGCTCGATGAACTGCAGCGCTCGCTTGGCGGCGAGGTGCGACTGACGCTGATCTTGGCGCGTCCCACGGACAAGGTGACCGCCGACGTCCGCGTCATCGAAGACGTCGAAGGCCTGATGCGGCAGCGTTACGACAGCGTGGCCGGGACCGTGTATCTGCTGCGGCCGGACCAGCACGTGGCCGCGCGCTGGCGTGCTCCGCGACTGGTCGAAGTACTCGAAGGCCTGGTGCGTGCGCAGGGGCGGGGAGGGCATTGAGATGTCACTGAACACCAACCCGAACTTCGACCGCCCGGACGACTTCTACCAGGCGCTGATTGACGCGCACGCGGGACTCACGGAAGCGCAGAGCGCGGCGCTGAACGCGCGGCTGATCCTGCTGCTGGCGAACCAGGTCGGCGATTTCGATACGCTGCGTGCGGCCATCGCAGAGGCGCGTGAAGCGCTCGACGGCTAGCTGCGCACGAAGATCATTAGCGGCGACAGGTCGCCGCGGTCCGCATCGCGCAGCGCCGCCAGATAGCGGTCGCGGGCGTCACCCGCGTGCATCAGATCACCCCGGCCCCAACTGAAGGGCTCGGCACCTTGACTCGCAAGCAGCAGATCGCTGATCAGGCGTGCATGCCGGCCATTGCCGTTCGCGAAGCAGTGGATGGCCACAAGCCGATGGTGAAGACGAGCGGCGACCTCGTCGACCGGATAGGTCCCGTGCTGCAGCCAGTAACGCGTGTCGTCGAGCAGGTCGCGCAGCCGCGGCGCGATTTGCTCCGGTGCGACGCCGATGTTGCGTTCGGTCGAGCGGAACCGGCCTGCCCAGCGCCAGGTGTCGTCGAACATCCGGCGGTGCAGTTCGCGCGCGAATCCCTCGCTCAGCACGTCGCGCTTGCGCCCCGAGGCCAGCCACGCGAGTGCGCGGCCAATGTTGGCCTGCTCCCACTCGTTCAGTTGCTCTTGCGTTGTGATGTGTGCCGGCAACAGTCCCTCGATCTCGTTCGGATCGAGCGGCGTAGCTCCCGGCGCATGCGCGTCGCCTAGTCCCACAGCCGCGAGCGCCGGCCGCGCAACAGTTCGTCTTTCGTCGCGGCCACCTGCTGGCTCTGAAAGCTGTCGTCCGTCGCCTGGGCTTCCATTGCCATCGTGTGGGTCAGGCTGGCCACCCGTTCGCGCGCCTTGCGTTCCGCCTGTGCGTCAACCTGCTCCGCGAGCGGCGTCCGTGGGATAAGGACATAGCGCAGGTCGCAGCCGAGCGCGTCCGCCATGTGCCGCAGTTGCCCCAGCGATATTGAACCGCTGGCTTCCGCCCCTTCGGCCTGGACAATGGCCGAGTGCGTGACGCCAACGCGCATTGCGAGTTGGCGTGTGCTCACGCCTAGGGCGGAGCGCACGGCCTTGAGCCAGCCGCCACGAGGAGCTCCGGGAGGTGCGATCGGCGCTACCCGCCTCAAGCTGACCGCCCCTAATGAGAAGTTCGAGCTATACCTGGGCGTGGATGACCGTATTAAAATCAAGCGCGAGCTCAAGCGCCGAGAAGTGGAGAAAACTATCATCGGCGGCAAACACCTGTCGGATTTCGGCTACGAAATCACGCTCGAAAACCTGACCTCTGCTGAAGCGGTGTTGATCCTGCACGACCAGATGCCGGCCTCGAAGCATGAGGACATTAAGGTCAGGCTGGAAAGCGCTGACCCGAAAACCCACCGAACAGAGCGAGCTGCATTTGCTGGATTGGGAATTGAAGCTGGCGCCCAAAGAAAAGCGTACGGTCCGCTTCGATTTTGGCATCGAAGCCCCGCAGGGAATGAATATCAGCGGCTTGCCGTGATTGAACTGATGTAGTGCGCTGAAGCGGTTCCCGCTTCAGCGCACTACATCCGCTTTTTTCAGAAATAAGAGAAAGAGCGGGCAAATGCCCGCTCTTTCTCTTATTTCTGAACGTATTAAAACGTTCTACCACCACACACGGTATGAGGTGATGGTCCTTTTCTTCAGATCGTTATAACTGGCGGTCACCACAATTTCTACCAGCCCGTTGGATTGGTCACGCATGGGGAAAGTGATCCTGGCGATCCCTTGTATTGTAGTTCCTCCCGGAAGGAAGCCTTATCTATCGCTGAAATGGATGGTAGCCGCAAGGAGATGTTCACCTTCGCTCCTTCCACCGGTGCCAGGCTCGACTCCTGCACAACCACATAGACGGTCTGCTCTCCACTCGCCAGCATGACCGGTTGGGACACATACGCCTGGACCTGCAAATCTATGACCATGTGGAGGATACTGTTCTTATCATACTTTGCACGCCGCGGGCTTCGAACAGGGTAAAATACCGCCGGCCGACATCGGTCAGGATCACCTGTTGTCCCACAGGCTGCTCGGGTGCCATTCCGGCCGTGCGAACTGGAAATACTGGACGGCAAACGTATCGTGCTGCTCCAGGTCTGAAACCGGATAGCCGAACTGGTCAATGCCGCCGTAAGTATCGAAGAAATCCAGGAAAGAATAGCAGACCTGGAAACCAGTCTCTTTAACGTACCGGCAGCCGGTACCTCCTTGCGGAAGAGAGATCACCCCACCGGGTTGTTCCTGCTCGTAAAGGGTCTTCCCCAATTCTGATTTCACCACCTGCAGCTCCGGGGGATTCTCAGGCCGCAGCTCGAAACGCGCAAACTCGAAATACTGCACTAGCCGTCCCCCCGCAGCTGCCGAAACAAACTCATCGGTGATCGGCAGGCCAAACAGCAAAGCCGGTTTGTCAACACTTCGATAGGCGGTCAGAAAATCGCCCAGAACCCAATGCCCGGTTTCGTAGAAAGTCTCCGCGGTTGATCCCCTTGCGCAGCAGTCGTTTTCGACTGGGCCACACCCAAAACGGAAACCAACACAGGAATTATTAAAAGCCAGAACCAATGTGATCGTACTTGCATGGATTTATTATATACCGATCGAAACCTATGCGCAACCGAAAAAGGCGAGGAATTTTATTTCTCCGCCGGTTTTCAGCCGCGGGCTCTACCTTTTCGACGACGATGATCAGTGGGCAGCCGCGCCACCGCACCGATCGCCGCCCACACCGGAAAGAGAACTGCCCCGACCACACCGACTGTCAGCGGGATCTCAAACAATATTTTGCCGTCATCGTTTTTCAACGTTATCCGCCGGACGTTGCCCTCGTGCAGCAAATCCTTGATCGTGGTGATGCTTTATCCCCGGTGACGCGGAACTGTTCTCTCGAACTCGACTGCCTGCATCTTTCTCTGCTGTCATTTTCTGAACTCCTTTATACAAATGGTATACTCTTAATTGTATTAATGATTATATCGTAGTATGTAGTAGGGACTGTGGATATGTGGAGAAAAGGTGTGAGCAGAGGAATTGTCCGTAATGGTGGGGCTGTACCGTGCGCCATACCTCATATATGGGACTCCAGGCCCATGATTCTATCCCCAGGTGCCCGGGGGATAATCCCGGGTAAAGTGCGCAGGTTATCCCCATCCCACAAGCACATTAACCCGCTGGGGGCTCCCCTCAGGCCACCCCCCACATCTGGGGGGATCGGGCAGCCTTGCCCAAAGTCCAAACAGGATGAGTTCTCCCCAATTCCCTTTGTTTATCCACAGTTTTTCGCGAGTTATCCACAGCCTGGCACAAAAACAGGCCGTTCCTTCGGTCTTCGAGGCACCCAATATATGGGGTGTAACCTCTGTCTCAGGAATGCATCCAAAGAAAGGACTTAACCGGTCACATTGAGTAAGAGGAAATATCTTCGTAATCTCCGGCAGAAGTCCCAACCAGATTCACACAAATGAGGAGTTGACGGATGGACATGATGATTGATTTTCCGGGGGGAGCGTGGGTGGATGCGCATTTCAATGACCTTACACTAAAAACCGACCAGCCCCCAGCCGGCGGGGGCGAAGGTTCGGCGCCCAGCCCGTTCGATACCTTTTTGGCTTCTATCGGCACATGCGCCGGGATTTACGTGCTGGGCTTTTGCCGGCAGCGGGGCATCCCTGTGGAGGGTGTACGCATCCTGCAACGCATGTATCCCGATCCCGCTACGGGGATGGTGGGCCAGATTGACCTGGAGATCCAGACCCCCGCCCGGCTTCCCTGAGAAATACCTGCCGGCACTGATCCGCGCCGCTGACCAGTGCAAGGTGAAGAAGCATCTCGAGCGGCCACCCAAGTTCGAGGTATACACCAAGACGGTGTAAAACCTATGAACTTCTTCGACTGCAACGCCTTCATCGGCCTGCCGGCGCGGCGCGGGCTGTACCCGCCGGCGCCCACGGCCCAAGATATCCAGGCCGAAATGGATTTCTGCGGCATCGAGCGGGCACTGGTGTGGCACATCGCCCAGTTTGATGCCTCGCCGCACACCGGGAATGCCTTACTCAGCGCGGCGATCCAGCAGCAACCCAGGCTGCGGGGGGTTGGACGATCCTGCCTAACCAGGCGCACGAATTCCCGCCCTTCGAGACCTTCCTGGAGGAGATGCACCAGGCCCGGGTGGTCGCCCTGCGGGCCTTCCCCAATGACCACCATTTCCTGCTCAACGCGGTGGCCATGGGATCCTGGCTGGAGCCGATGGTGGCCCACCGCATACCGCTGTTCCTCTCGGTGGAACGCGGGGCCAACTGGTCGATCGTATATGACCTGATGGCTGAGTTCCCGGAGCTGGTATGCGTGATCTGCGATCATGGCTGCTGGGGCGAGGACCGGCGCTTCCGACCCCTGATCGAACGCTACCCGCACGTGTACGTGGACACGTCGAGTTATCTGCTGGATGGCGGCATCGAGGCCTTTGTGGCGGACTATGGCCCTGGTCGGATGCTGTTCGGCAGCGGGTTCCCGGTCTCTTACCTGGGCGGGATGATGCTGGCGCTGCGGCATGCACGCATTTCGGAGGATGCCAAGGCTGCCATCACCAGCAAAAACCTGGAACATATGCTCGCGGAGGTGTGCTGATGATCGGCACTTCCCCTCTGGCGCGTGAATTTTGGGAGCAGGGTAAATCGGCATCTTGCCAGATTTACGACATGCACGGGCACATGGGGCCCTGGGCGGCGATCTACTTCCCGCGTGGCCAGCCTGAGCAGATGATCGCCACTATGAACGAATGCGGGGTAAAGATCCTGGTTTTCTCACACCACCAGGCGCTCATGGCGCCGGATATCGGCAACCGCGCCAGCATCGAAGCCGTACGCCGCTTTCCTGACCGCTTTCGGGCGTACTGTGTGATCAACCCCAACTACCCCGAGCGCGCCGAAGCCGACCTAGAGGCCTTCGAGCAGCATCGCGACGTGTTCGTAGGGTTCAAATTCCTGGCCGATTACCACCAGGTGGCGATCAGCGACGCACGCTACCGCCCGGCGCTGGAATACGCCGACCGGCAGGGCCTGCTGGTGCTGATGCATACCTGGGGCGGCAGCCCGTTCGACGGCACCGCGCAGGTGCGGCTGCTGGCGGAACGGTACTCGAACGCAAAGCTCCTGCTAGGACACTCCTGCCACGGGGAGTGGGATGCGGTGGTAGCCCTGGTGAACGAGTTCCCCAACCTGTACCTGGAGCTGACCGCCATCTTCGATGATCGCGGCGGGCTGGAAAAGTTCGCTGCCGAGGCGGCTCGACGCGCATGCTCTTCGGCACCGACTTGCCCTGGTTCGACCCGCACCAGGCGGTGGGAGCGCTTTTCTCGGCTCATCTCAGTGACGAGCAGATCCACGATATCTGCCATCGCAACGCCGAGAAGCTGGCGCCGATAATGGCGCTTCCTTCATAACGAAGATCCCGTAAATGGGGAGCATGAGAGGGCATTCGCCCTCTCTCACGCTCCCCATTTACGGCAACCAAGCTAAACCCTCACCGCACTATTCTTAACTCTATTTTCGTTGAAGAGCTAAAAAAGAACCCACCAATGCAATAATAAAGCCAATCCCTGCCCCAAGCCATTGTCTCCATCCGATAGTGGGACTAGCCCCAAGTCCCAACAGGTCAGCAGCTAATGATCCTGCTAAAAGCAGTATGCCGATGATGATTAAGACAATGCCAATGTTTTTTTTAGACATGCTTTCCTCCTCCGGGTAATGATTAAGATTGCAATCTAGATGGTATTTACAATTATCGCACAATTCCTCATGGTTACAATATTGAATTTTACCGGCATGGAAACGCGTTTTCCCGATGGGCGGTATGATGCCCTCCCATAGAATACCTATGTACGAAGATAGAACGGTAACGGTTGGAGCGAAGTACGCCAGTAACGATAACCAGCTAAGAAAATCCCCGCCTTTTTGAGAGGATACGAAAAATGGGTGATTGTTGCAACGAAGTTGCAACAATCACCCATTTTTCGTATATATATCCATAAATGTGTGCCGAAGGAGGGAATTGAACCCTCATACCCTTCCGGGTACACGATTTTGAGTCGTGCGCGTCTGCCAATTCCGCCACTCCGGCTAGCGGGGTAGAGTATAATCAAAGATATCTTACGGGTCAAGGATGATCCTGTCCATGAAACTCGGAATTATCGGCCTCTCCCAATCTGGCAAAACTACCATCTTCAATGCGTTGACGCGGGCAACCTGCCGATTACCACCAGCGGCGGGCGTATCGAGGTGCATACCGGCGTGGTCGATGTGCCCGACCCGCGCGGGTCGACCGCCTTTCGGTTATGTTCAAGCCCCGCAAGACGATCTACGCCAAGGTGACCTATGCGGATATCACCGGGCTGGAAGGTAAATCCAGCGATATCTCTGGCTCTTTGCTCAACCAGCTCACGCAGATGGACGGTTTCCTGCACGTGGTGCACTGCTTTGATGATCCCAATGTCCCGCACCCCTCCTCAGCCTCGATCCGCAGGCGCGAGTATCATCGCCATGGACTCGGAGCTGCTACTGAACGATCTGATCGCCGTCGATCGAAAAATGGAACGGCTGGCAGAAGAGCGTAAAAAGGGCGGTGGGCGAGATAAAGCGGTGATCGACCGCGAGATAGCGCTTTTCGAGCGCTTCAAGGCTGCCCTGGAAGAAAACCACCCCCTGCGGGAGGTGACGCTCTCCTCGGAAGAGGAAAAGACCCTCGCCGGGTTTGGATTCCTGACCCGCAAGCCTATGCTGGTGGTGCTCAACCTCGCTGAAGGGCAAACTCCGCCGGCGGTGGGATTACAGCAGCCCCCATACGGGCGTGGTGATCCTGCAGGGAAAGCTGGAAATGGAGATCTCCCAGCTGCCACCAGAGGATGCGGAGCTGTTCATGGGGGAGTATGGGATCGAGGAACCCGGCCTGAACCGTGTGATTCGCCTGTCGTATGACCTGCTCGGTTTACAATCCTTCTTCACCGTAGGCGAGGATGAAGTGCGGGCCTGGACGGTGCGGCGGGGAGCCACCGCGCATGAAGCCTCGGGGGTAATCCACACCGACCTGCAAAAGGGGTTCATTCGTGCTGAGATCGTGACCTATGAGGACCTGGCATCCCTCGGCGGCCTGTCCGAAGCCCGCTTGAAAGGGAAGCTGCGCCTGGAAGGCAAAGAGTACCTGCTCAAAGATGGGGAGATTATGCACGTCCGTTTTAACGTCTAAACCCCCCGGCCCAATATCCCACCTCATTAAAGGTAACCTGAATAATGAAGGCCTATACCCAATCCCCCTGGAGTCTCTCCGACTTATTCCCATCCCACGACAGCCCCGAGATGGATGCCGCGTTCGCCGAGTTGGAAAGTCAAATAGCCAGCTTTGAAACGCTACGGCTCCAGCTTGTAGATGAAATTCCCCGCGGATACTTTTCTGGACCTGCTCCACCGCCAGGAAACCATTTATGCGCTGGTTTCCCGCATCCGTTCCTTCGCCAGCCTGTCATTTTCTGCCGATACCCAAAACCAGGCCGTCCAGACATTTTTGGGCCGCGTGGACCAGACCATGGCGCGGGTACACAATCGCCTGTTGTTCTTCGAATTGTGGTGGAAGGAGTTGGATGATTTCCATGCCGGTCGCCTGTTGTCCGCAGCGGGCGATTAACCAGCTTTACAGCACGATCACCAACCGGTATGTGTTCAAGGTGCAGGTGGAAGGCGAGACGAAAGAGCTGACCCACGGTGAGTTGATGGTCTATGCCCGCCACCACGATCCTCAACTACGGGCAGCGGCCTTTCAAGAGCTGTACCGGGTCTACGGCGAGGACGGCAACCTGCTTGGGCAGATGTACCAGACCCTGGTGCGCGATTGGCATAACGAGCAGGTGGACTTGCGCCATTTCGCCGACCACATCTCAGCCCGCAATCTGAATAACGATATCCCTGATGAGGTGGTAACCACCTTACTGGAAATCTGCCGCAAGAATGCGGAGCTCTTCCAGCGCTACTTCCGCCTCAAGGCCCGCTGGCTGGGGGTGGACCGGCTGCGCCGTTACGACCTCTACGCCCCGGTAGCCAAATCCGAAAAGCGGTACGAGTTTGGGCCTGCTGCCGATATGGTGCTGGATCCGTTCGGACGTTTTGACCCTCAGGTGGCAGACCTGGCGCGGCGGGTGTTCGAGCGGCAGCACCTCGACAGCGAGGTGCGTAAAGGCAAGCGCAGCGGCGCGTTCTGTGCGAGTGTGACGCCTGTGCTGACGCCCTGGGTGCACATCAACTACCAGGGCCTTGCGGACGATGTGGCCACCATGGCGCACGAGCTGGGACACGCCATTCACAGTATGCTGGCGTCTAGCCATAGCCTCTTTACCTTCCATTCCAGCCTGCCCCTGGCGGAGACGGCTTCCACCTTTGGGGAAATGATGCTGGTCGATCGACTGCTGGCAGAGGAGAGCGACAAAGCGGTGCAGCGGGATATGCTTTTCCGGCAGATGGACGATGCCTATGCCACCATCCTGCGCCAGGCCTACTTTGCCCTGTTTGAGCGCCAGGCGCACGAAATGGTACAGAAGGGCGCCTCGGTCGAGGAGTTAGCCAATGCATATATGGCCAACCTGTCAGAGCAGTTCGGCGACGCACTGGAGATAAGCGCTGAGTTTCGCTGGGAATGGGTGTCTATCCCGCACATTTACCACACCCCCTTCTACGTGTATGCATATACGTTCGGGCAATTGCTGGTATTTTCACTCTACCAGCAGTTCAAAGTGGAAGGTGACAGCTTCAAGTCGCGGTATTTGCAGATTTTCTCCTCTGGGGGGTCCGCCTCGCCGGAGAGCATCCTGACCCAGGCTGGGATTGATATCCGCAGCGCTGCTTTCTGGCAGGGTGGATTTGATGTCATCCGTGGCCTGGTCGAGCAGCTGGAAGCTCTACCCATTGAGCGTAGATAAAACGAAGGAAACGAAAAAACACGGTGCGGCTGGGCTAAGCCAGCCGCACCGTGTTTTTTCGTAAGAACCGAAAATCAGGCATTATCGACAGTGAAGCTGCCGATAATGCCTTGATTTCCGAAAATTTCCTGCCGGGGGCAGAAATACTTATATATCCGCGACATCTTCCTCGAGATCGGGTTCTTCATCCGGCTTCCGATCGAGCATCTGCATCGAGCGGGCGATCACTTTGGTGAAATAACGGGTTTCGCCCTCATGCTCGTAGCGGTCTGTCTGCAGCCGCCCTTCGATGAAAGCCAGGCTGCCTTTATGTAAATACTGCTGGCAGACCTCACCCAGCTTCCCCCAGACTTCGATGTTGAACCAATCGGTGGCTTCTTTCGCGGAGCCGTCGCGGCTTTTCCAGCGGCGGTTGACAGCCATGCTGAAAGTGCATACTTTCACACCTGTAGGGGTGAAGCGGACTTCGGGATCTTTTCCCAGGTTTCCAATCAGTTGAACCCGGTTGAGTGCAGGCATAGATATCTCCTTTCGCGATGTTGGATGCCCGTGTATTTATTAAGTTTAGCGGAAGTTTTGAGCTTGTCAAGAGATTGCGAGCAGGGATTGCCCGCAGGATCGAAGCCGGCTTTAACAGGCTACGCCATAATCTTGAGCAGGCGCTGGTACGCCTCCTCCCAGCCGGCCTGGTTGGTGGGCTCGAAAACCGCCGGGGGAAAAGAGTCGCGTACCAGCAGGCGCCCCTCAAGCAGCGAAGGGATACTGCCCAAAGCGATCGCCTGTACCAGTAGATTGCCGAGCGCAGTTGCCTCCACTGGGCCAGCCACCACCTGTCGCCCGGTTGCGTCTGCAGTAAACTGGTTGAGTTGCCGGTTTTGAGTCCCACCGCCAATGATGTGGATGGTCTCCAGCCGCTGGCCGACCATTTCTTCAAGACGCTCCAACACCCAACGGTACTTCAGCGCCAGGCTTTCCAGCACGCAGCGGATTACTGCGGCCCTGTTTTCGGGAATTATCTGGCCTGTCCGCTGGCAAAAGTCGCGGATACGGGCGGGCATGTCTCCCGGTTTGAAAAACTCAGCCTGATCGGGATCGATCACCGATTGGAACGGCTCGGTCTGGTTGGCCATCTCGGTTAATTCGGCATACGACAGGTTGCCCCCGTGGCTGGCCCAGGTGCGCCGGCATTCCTGCACCAGCCACAACCCCATCACGTTCCTGGAAAAGCGGAAGGTATCCCCTACCCCTCCCTCGTTGGTAAAGTTATACGCCAGGCTTTGCTCGCTGATCACGGGTTTCGGCCACTCAACACCGACCACCGACCAGGTGCCAGAGCTGATCCACAGGAAGCCTGGTTTTTCGGCAGGGATGGCGGCAACGGCCGATCCCGTATCGTGACAGGCCGGGCAATTACCGATGGATCGCTGTGGGCATCCAGGCCAGTTTCAGCCTGCACGTACGGGAAGAGTTTTCCCAGGCTGGTTCCTGGCTGAACGATCTCCGGGAAGATATGAAAGGGAATCCCCATCCGGTCCAGGAGCGAGCGATCCCAGTCCTTGAGGACCGGGTTATAACATTGGGTGGTGGTTGCGTTGGTAAATTCGCACACCGCCCGCCCAGTGAGCCAGTAATTCAACAAATCCGGGATAGTCAAGAATGTTTCAGCAGATTGGAGAGCGGGCGAACGGTCAATCACCATCGACAGGAGCTGATACAGCGTATTTAGCTGCATGAACTGGATGCCGGTGTGCTGGAATATTTCAGCCCCCGGCACACGCTGGAATGCCTCGGCGAGCATACCGTCGGTACGGTTGTCGCGGTAATGGCAGGGGTTGCCGATCAGCATTCCATTCCGATCGAGCAAGCCAAAATCGACTCCCCAGGTGTCGAGGCCAATGCCCCGCAAATCCTTCCCCCATTTGCTGGCAGACAGGGCAATACCTTGTTTGATCTCTGTCCACAATCGCAAGATATCCCATTGCAGGACGATCTTGCCGGGGGAAGAGACGTTACCGCGGGCATTGGCCTGGGTGGTCACCTGAACCGGGCCGTTGGGGAAGCGATGCACCTCTGACAATGTCAAACGGTTTTCGGCGAACTGGCCGAGGACCACGTGCCCGCTCTCTGCTCCCAGGTCAATTGCCAGATAGTTGTGCGGATGGGACATCTTGCGCTCCTTTAATCCAGCTTCATCGGCTTTGGTCTCAAGGCCTCGGAAGCACGCAGCCAGTGCGAGGAAGGTCGCCTGGGCATGCCCC
>CAWBRW010000031.1:0-7351 GCA_963791235.1 uncultured beta proteobacterium
GCTATGCTTATGCATGTTTTAGTAACTGAGCCTTGTAACAAGGGTCAACGGACCGACATGCACTGCATGCAATAGCCCGGGTGTCTAGCGACCGACCGAAAGGTCTCGAGCCTCGAGTCCGTCGCACGCACCTCCCCCGTAAAGGACGCCTGGCAGGTCAAGGCGCTCACGGCAAGTGCTCTCTCGGCGGTGCGTGAGATTCAGGTGCTCCAGGGCCCGCACATCGCGGAGGCAGACGACGCGGCGATGACCCGGCTCGAAGAGCAAATGGCATCGTCCGAGGGATTAGCGCGCGGCGCGCTGCAGACGCTGGCGGGCCTGCTACCGCCTGCGTCACGACCACAACTCGATGGCGCCACCGCCGCATTGGACCGCTTCCACGACCTCAACACGCAGCTCATCGTCCTGTCCCGACGCAACAGCAACGTCCGCTCGCTGGCGCTGTCGCTGGGCAAGAAGCGCATGCTCACGGCGCGGTGCGAAGAGAGTCTTCACGCGATCCAGGACGAGCTGAGCAAACACACTTTCGCGGGCACGCGATAGCCGACCTTCTCGTTCTTGGCGGTCTTCGGTGTTCGGCTTGGGAACCGGTGCGGCGTGCTGGCGAGGCGCCGAATCGGCGCAGCCGACAAGCGTGTTGGGCAAGCGCCACCGCGGTCAGCGAGTTGCCTGTCATTACTCAAAGGCTGGAGGCGCGGCTTGCTGACGGCGCGGCCTGTCGTCCGACCCGCGAGCGCCGTCGGCAGGTCGCCCTCAGCGCTTGCGCAACCGCCAGGTCACGGCGCGCATCAGCGCGACCAGCTCAGTTGCCTCTATGTGCAGTGCATCAAGCGGGGTTCCGATCGCGCTGGCGAGCCAGTTGAATCCAGTCACGTGAGTGGCGATGAACTCGCACACGCGCTGCCACACCGAGACGACGGGCAACTGCTCCGCAGATCTTTTCCAGCCCTGCAACCGCTGGCTCACCGCGGTGAGCAGCGCTCGGGCGTGCGTTGCCTTTGCGTGCATCGGCGTGATCGACAGGTGAGTCTGTCCGGCATGGGAAGTCATGCGCCCGATCGCCCGAGAGCAGGAACGGGCGGCTGGTGATTGCCTCCAGGCGCGCCTGGGGGTGAGCCAGTCGCACGAACAGGCTCCACCAGTTGTAGGCGAGCGCCACGGTCATGGCGGTGAGGCGGCAGCGCTTCAGATCGTGCGTGGTGAAGCCGCCCCAGCCCCACTGGTTCTTCAACTCATCGAAGGCGTTCTCCGCATCGCCCCGGTCGCGGTACAGCTGCGCGATGGCGAGCGTGTCGTAGGCAAGGTCCGTCACCAGCACGGCGTACTCGTAGCCCTTGGCCGGGACGTCCTTCTCGACGAAGGCCAGGCGCAGTTGCTGTTCATCGCTGAAGCAGCACTTCGCCCTGCAGCGGGCGACGCAGAATCACGATGCGCCGCGCTCGGCTCCAACCCATGAGCTGGATCATTCCCTCCTGAGCTTGCCAGCCTTGCCCCGCATCGCACCACTGTCCGCTGGCGAAGCTGCGCTCGATATAGCGCTTGACGTTCTTCGTGAGCCGCAGCTTGAACAAGTAGTGCACCGCGCGTGCTTCCAGCGCCGCCATCGTCGGCTCGCCGCCCTGGCCGCAGTCGCCGCGCACCAGCGCCGGACGCTTCTCGCTTGGCAAGCGTTCGATCAACTCGATCAGTCCAGGCAGGGTGGTGTTGGCGTGGCTTTGATTGCCCGCGGCCACCGTGACCGACAGCATCAGTCGCAGCCCCGCCATCTGGTAGGTATGGTAGGCGTGCGAGGGACGCCCCGGCTTGTGCGGGTTGTAGCCGATCAGCGCCCCTTCCTGCTTGCCGTACAGCGGCTTGACCGTCACATCGGTGTCGAGCACCCACGGCGCCGAGAGCAACGGCAGCACACTGGCATCCAGATGATCCTGCAACCAGCCCACCCCCGAGCCCTCATCGAGCGCCTTCAGCGCCCGGCGCACCGTGTCCTCGGAGACGATTGCCATCCATCCCCAAGAGCCCCGCACTGACTGCGTCAGCGCGCAGGGCCGCGATGTGCGCATAGCGCCAGTGCCCCGCGAGCACCGACAAGAACAACGTCCCCAGCACGTCGCCAATCTGCGATCCGTTCGGACTCGCATAACGCAACGGACAACTCTCGACCCAGCGCCGGTACAACCCCGTGAGATTCAGAAACTCCGCAAAGTACGCCATCTGACCGAACGGGGTGGCCGCTTCACGCTGGTTCCAGCGCACCTGCACCGGCCCGCCGAGCGCCTCGACCCCCAGCGCTGTCAGCGCCTCCTGCACCGCAGCAGCACCGCGCTTTCTCGCCTCACCCATTTGGTGTCTCCCCCAATAGCAGCCTTCCCTCACTCACTCAGAAGGTTACACAATGGCAAGATCGCCAACTGCGGTTTCTAGGTTGATTCTGCAGATGCGCGCTCGCTGGCGATGACGTCGAGGGACTGGGCAAACATTTTCGACCGCGAGACCGTGAAGAACACGATCAGCGCGCAACACGCGAAGACGACGGCAAAATAGGCGGCCTTTATCCACAGCGGCTGGTCTGCGGCGTCGATGAGGTTCATGCCGAGAAACCCGGTGGCGACCGTTCCGATGATGCTCAGCGTTGTCACCACCGTCAGTCGCGTCACCGTTTCCGCCTGCCGGCGGAGATCGTCCGCTTCCAGGAAATCGGTCATCTCGCACAGCGCCTCGTTGATGTCGGTGTACAGCCGGTCGGTGCCGAGGTGGCCGGTCATCAGGTTGAAGAGATCGCGGGCCTGCGCCTGGTTCGATACCTCGTGGAACCAGTAGCGGTGCGTGAAGCGCAGGAACGCGCCATCATGTGGCGGATGTCGAGCTTGAATGCGCGCACCGAGCCCGGACCGATGCGTGTCGAGCGCGCTGATCGCCGAGACCAGCCGCTCCGAAAAAAGATGCAGCGCCGCTTTGTGAAAATGGCCGATCATCACCAGCAGAAAATACTGGTGACGGAACTGGCCGAGCATTCCCGTCTTCGGCTTCAATGAAGAAAGGATCGTCGGCTTTGCCGACGATCACGAAAGCGTGCCCGCAGCAGAGATAGCGGCTGTTGAGCGGGCCGGGGCTGTCCAACGGTTCCCAGAAACGGTCGTAGCAGTAACGCTGTTCGAAATCCGCGAGCGAAGCCCGGGAGTAGGGCAGGGTGCGCGAATCACCCGCCTTGGTGATCAGCGCCAGGCGAACAAAGTCGCCGCGGGTCAGCTTGCGCGGCTCGTCGAAAGCGAGGTAGGCCATCAGCGGCATGCGATGATATTCGATCTGCCGGTAACGCAGGACGCCAGCGCGCTCGGTGTGATAGAGCGACATCGGCCGCAGCAGGAACTCCCAGTGGCGTGCGATCACCGGCGTGCGGTGGCGGCTGAAGAACTGCAGGAACTTCTCGCGGTCTGCGTAATCGGACGCGGCGAGCGTTGTGCCATCGGCGGCGAGCCACTCGACCGAATGCAGGCATTGGCCGGCGCGTCCATGTTCGTCCCAGAAAGCGGGATAAGCGCGTCCGAAGCTGAACAGCGCCTGCTGCGCGAGCGGCAGCGGCAAGTCCTCGGCGGCGAGCTCGACGACCAGGATGATAATGTCTATGTCGTAGAAGAAATACAGTTCGATGGTCTCGGCGACAAAGGTTACGGGCGCCGACGACGCGTCGAAGTGCGCCCGCACCGCAGCGATGTCGTCGCGGCGGAAAACGCGGATCGGTGAGCGTCCATAGCCGGTGCTGGTGACTTCGCCGGCGCGTCGCCATACAGGAAGCGTTGCACGTTGGGCAGGAAGGTCACGAATTCCTTGTAATAGCGCTCGCGGAAAGCGCCGGGATCGTCGCCGAAAGTCTTTTCGACTTCCCGCCACGGATTGTCCGGATGCTGCGGATCGAAAGGCTCCCAGTAGCGCGACGGTGACGGTGCGTCCGGGTCGGCCGGCATCACCTGCAGCGGCCAGAGGAGGATTTGACGGAACTGGCGAACGAGCGGCGCCTGGCCAATCGTCGCGGCGTCGGATGGTGCCGATAGTGGAACTTCGAGCTCGTCCAAAGCTGTTTCCGCGTCGCAAGAATAGGTCGAGGGGTATAAGAGCAAGGAGGAAGATTCAATGGCCCCACTCGACTATCTCCGGGGTGGCACCCGACGTCAATCGTTGATTTCGAGAGTTCCTGAGAATCGGCCTGAATCGCGCCGCGATCACGCTTGCCCCGTCTGCGGGTGCCCCCGTGCGCCGGCGCACCCATGGCCCGTGTAAGGCGCCCGCAATTGACCAACACGGACCGATCGATGGCCGCTATGGAGCGTGATGCCCTATGGCCGCAGTTGGCCGAACTGAGACTTCCGCGAACGACGCAAATCCGACCCAATGCAGTCCGTCGCTGTTCTGCAAAGCGGTCGCTCAACCGGCGGCCGAAGCGGACGCTCAACGGATTGGTGCTCACCTGCGCGGCCCAGCAGCGGCTACTGAGCACCGCCAAAGCGAACCCTACGCCGCCAGACGTCATCTCTGCCCAGCGCTGCGGCGCGTTTGTGACCAGGCTGACAGTCTATTCCGCGGGTTTGCCTGCCTTGCACGCACCGTTTCGGCGGGACTGAAGGCGCCGCATCAGTATCGATACCAGCATCGCCGTCGCGGCAGAGTAGACGATCATCGGCGACGCGGCGAGCATTGAGGCGAGTCCGCCGATCGTGTCGACACTGGCCTGTTGGACATAATCGACGAGCGCAATCACATCGATTCCTTGCACGGATTGTGCGTCCTCGGCGCGAATGTGCAGGTCGCTCCACCCGTTGCGAAACCAGATCTTTGTGAAGATGCCGTTGCACACACCGACAACTGCCAACGCACCGAGCGGGCGCAGGAGGTGTTCGAGTATCCGGCGGCGCTCGGCCATCGGCGCAGCATCGTAAATTCTGCCAACCAGTTGCGGAATCTCGACGTGAGCGGCGTGAATATCCGCGGACGACGGTGCCGCGTCGGAACGATCGTCGGAACTCATGGCGATTACCCCTGATTTGAGTAGCCGGCGCCGGCGCCGTTACGTTGCATACGTGCCCGTGCCGGCGATAGCTAACTCAATCCTCGACGTTCCCGAAATTCCCGTCAATTTCAGAATGTCGGGAAACTGTAATCGTCGTGATCGCTACATCGCTGTCCGAGGGTCAATCGGAAGCCGCGCCTGGCGTAGGAGTCCGATTCGAGTCCCAGTTCGTCGCGAATGGCGACGCAGCACCTGTCAGCCTCGATGGACCTCCGGGAGCGGATCGCGAGAACCGCCAAGCCGATCAGGTGGGCAGATAATCGTAGAACGACGCGAACAAAAGCGGTCACTCGCTGATCATTCCACAGCCGCGCTCACGCTAGGCAAGCGAGATAGCGCTGATCGAATTATTGCGGACCACAGATGCTCAACCACTACGATCGCGAAGCGGCCTAACTGTTAACGATTCTGTTTCTGGACAATACGGGGTAGTGCCTCCGCGCCACTACGACGTATGGCCTAAGCAATCAGACCGAATGACGCGATGCACCATTCTGATTATGCTGATTCCGCACGTGCTCGAATCGATGGGTCGAAACGACAGGCGCATGACCGGACGCGCGGCTGACGGTCCACGAACATCCACGTGCTTCTGGAGGAATTCTTAGAGGAGTGTTGAAATGTGCATGAGATCGATCTTACGTCGCGGCATTGGTGCGGTCCTGGTTCTCGCCCTGCTCGCTCTGCCGGCGTTCGCCGGCACCACCGAGTCCTTTACGCTCGCGCGAAGAGCTATGCGGGCTCGCGCGACAGGCAGTACAAGGTCTACGTCCCCGACGGTCTCAGCGGCCCCGCGCCGATGGTCATGGCGCTGCACGGCTGTCAGCAGACCCACGACGACGTGCTTCGCGACTGGGGACTGACGGCCGCCGCCGACCGCTTCGGCTTCATTCTCGTCGCGCCGTTCATCACCAGCTACGACGGCCTGCGCAACCCGAACTGCTGGGGGTTCTGGTTCGATGCGCATCGCCACGAGGGCAAGGGCGAATCCGAAGATCTGCAACAGATCGCGCTCGAAGTCGAGTCCCGCTTCAACGTCGATCCGGCGCGCCGCTACATCACCGGCCTGTCGTCGGGCGGCGCGATGAGCGTCGTCGCCGCGGTCGCCCACAACGAGTACTGGGCGGCGGCGGCGAGCGCCTCGGGGCTGCCGTACGGCGAGGATGCAGCGGCGGTTTCCCTGTCCGGCATGTCCCGGATCTGCGACCTTCCATTCCGTCGACCGGGTGGCCCGGGACATGCGCAGTGAACTCGACGATCCGTATGCGATTCCGCTCATGGTCCTGCAGAACGACCGCGACTGCACCGTCGTACAGCTGGCGGCGCGCAATCTTCGCGACGCGCAGCTCCGGGTGTTCGGCGATGCGGCCCACGACACGCCGGACGAGGCGCGTGCCGCGCAGCGCGCGTGCGCGCCGGTGCTCGGGGACGCGTACGGCTGCGAGCACGTGCTGTATACCGCGGATGGCACCGCCGCCACGCGTTCGCGCGTGGAGACGGTGTTCTACAGCGGCCCGCTCGCCACGCCGAACCCGTCCGACACCGACCACGGCCACTACTGGATCGGCGGCGAGCAGGGCAACGACGGCAGATGGTCGTTGCGCCGCGGGCCGAGCTATCCCGACATCGTCTGGGATTTCTTC
This sequence comes from uncultured beta proteobacterium, assembly GCA_963791235.1. Taxonomy (GTDB): domain Bacteria; phylum Pseudomonadota; class Gammaproteobacteria; order Burkholderiales; family Burkholderiaceae_F; genus JALORV01. The sequence continues at coordinate 6,706 of CAWBRW010000031.1, forward strand.
GCGCGGCATCCGCGCGCCGCCGTCCAGCCCCGGGTCAGCCACGTATCACGCTCAACGGCGACAATCCGATGCAGCTCCGGGTGGGGCAGCCCTTCGTCGATCCGGGCGCCACTGCGACCGACCGGGAGGACGGCGCCCTTCCGGTGACGGCGGATTGCAGTGGCGTCGACACGAGTCGCGCCGGCCGCTACGCGTGTACCTATCGCGCGACGGACAGCGCCGGCAACACGGTTTCCGCTACCCGGATCGACGTCGTCGACCTCAACCGCGAGCTGCGCCACGGCGAGCGATTCACCGGCCAATCACATTTCCGCCGGGAGGCGCGCATGGCGGGCGGCTTTTTCAACCTTCGCGCGCTCGCCGATGCGCGACCAGCAGGACATCGGCTTCGCCTGGGACTCGTGGTCCAACGTGACGCTGTACGAAGGCGAGCCAGGGAAATGGTATGCACATATCCCCGAGGCGTGTCGCGGGTAGGGATTGGTTACTTTTCGTTGAAGGCGGTTGCCTCGCTACTACTCAATTGCCATTAAGCCGGAGCCACGTGAGCCGTGACCGACTTGCCGCGTTCGCTCGACGGATGATTGTGACGCCGCGCGTGTGGCGTCAAGCCATGTCCGCTTCGACTTGAGACCTGTCATTCTCG
>CAWBRW010000032.1:0-165921 GCA_963791235.1 uncultured beta proteobacterium
TGAAGACTGCAAGGCTCGCACCGGGTTGCCGCGAGGACGGAAGGCGGCCGGCCTTCTTCCGGCAAAGGCAAAGTCTATCAACCGCGTCCTCACGACCGGCGCTAGAACGCAGGCCGAAGACTCGGCGCAACGCCCCCGTCTGTTGAAAATTGAACGCGCCTTGGTGCACATGCTGGCGCGCCCGTGCCCGCTTATCCAAGCTCCAGATCCCGCCCCCCTTCGGTCACTCTCTCCTTCCGTGATGTTCACTGCAATTCACCTTGAGTACTGGCAATCCCGAACAGACGCAACCCATGGACGAGCCGAGAGCACAGACATTCCGCCACGCTGACCATGCCCATGCCCGAAACAAGCGCCATCGGTCGACCGCGCGACATCGGCGGGCGGTTGATCGAGCTGTGGTTCGTCAGCATGGTCGCCGCACTCGCTGCGCCCTCCGCTGCAATTGGCGCGGATGCGCCCCGTCGGCCCAACATCGTCATCATCCTCGGCGATGACATGGGGTTCGCCGACATGGGCGCGTTCGGCGGCGAGATCCGTACGCCCAACCTCGATGCGCTGGCGAAGGACGGCGTGCGGTTCACGAACTTCTACACGCATGCGAGCTGCTCGCCGACGCGGTCGATGCTGCTGTCCGGCGTCGATACGCACCTCAACGGCCTGGGCAACATGGACGAGTGGACCGCGCCCAACCAGCGCGGCGCCGTCGGCTACGAGGGTTATCTCAGCAACCGGGTGGTCGACGCTGCCGCAGCTGCTGAGAGGCGCCGGCTATCACACCTACATGGTCGGCAAGTGGCACCTGGGCAAGGCGCCCGATCAGATTCCCGCCGCGCGCGGGTTCGAGCGCGATTTTTCGCTGCTCGACGGCGCCGGCAGCTACTGGGACATGACGAACTTCACCGGGCCTCGCCCAAGTCCGTCTTCACCGAGGACGGGCGTTATCTCACGAAGCTGCCCAACGACTATTACGCGACGAAGACCTACACCGACAAGCTGATCGGCTACATCGACGCCAACCGCGGCGACGGCAAGCCGTTCTTCGCCTACGTCTCCCACCAGGCGCCGCACGATCCGTATCACCTGCCGAAGGAGTGGCGCAACCGGCATGTCGGCGCCTATGACAAGGGCTGGGACGCGGTGCGGCAGGAGAGGCTCAAGCGGCAAGAGGAGCTCGGCATCATGCCGAAGGGCACGCAGCTCGCCGAGCGCATGTGGTTCATTCCCGATCCGGTCGTGCTGGCGCCGGCCAGCCGGGCCTTGCTCGGCAAGAAGATGGAGCTCTACGCCGGGATGATGGAGAACCTCGACTTCCACGTCGGTCGGCTCGTCGACCACCTGAAGAAGATTGGCGAGTACGAGAACACCATTTTCATCGTCTTCGGCGACAACGGCGCGGAGGGGACGGATCTGTTCAAGATGATCGCGGGCTCGCCGGGTTCGCGCGACTATCTCTTCGCCGCCATCAACTGGTCGCAGACGCATCCCAATGCGTGGGGCGACCCCGGCTCCTACGTCGGCTACGGGCCGATGTGGGCGCAGGTGTCGATGACCCCGTTCAGCCAGTACAAGGGCTGGGTCGGGGAGGGCGGCATCCGCAACGCGCTCGTCGTCAGCGGCCCGAACGTCAGGCGGCCCAAGGGCAGCATCAACACCGCTGGACTCATGCATGTCGCCGACCTGATGCCGACGCTGCTCGAAGTCGCCGGGGCCCGCTATCCGAAGACCCATGAAGGACGCGAGCTGCCGCCCCTGATCGGCAAGTCCTGGAACCCGATGCTGGCGGGCCAGGCGGAGTCGCCCCGGACTGCCGAGGACTACCTCGCGTGGGAGATCTTCGGCAACCGCGCGGTGCGGCAGGGCGACTGGAAGATTCGGTGGGAGTACAAGCCGCTGGGCAAGGAGGAGTGGGAACTGTTCAACCTCGCGACCGATCCCGCCGAGCGCAGGGACCTCGCCGCCGATCGCCCGGACAAACTGAAGGCCCTGCTCGCGCTCTGGGACCACTATGTGAAGGCCAACAACGTGATCCTGCCGAGCCGCTCCACGTTCGAGACCCTGGAAGACCAGCTGCCACCGCGCGTACCGGTCGAGGCCGGCTACCCGCCGCTCATCTACAAGCGGCAGTTCGTGCCGCCCCAGGACATGCTGGCGGATCCCAAGCCTTGAACCTATCCAGCCACAGAATCAACAGAGCGGGACGGCACGGTCCTGCAGCACGAGGAGGTCCGATGAGATCGGTAGTCGGGTTGCGGCGGCTCGTCGCAACGGTGCTCGCCCTGGGCGCACTCTGCCCGCCACTTGCGCAGGCCCAGGTCCCGGCGCGGTTCTACTGGAAGTCACTGTCGGGCGGCAGCGCGGTACCGCTCATCGTCAATTCCATCAGCGGCAACACGAACCCCTTCGACCCCGCGCACACCGTGGCGCCGGGCGGCAACGTCGACGGCACGCTGGCCATCGTGGGGTACGCGCAGACCTTCGAGCTGTTCGATCGGTCCTCGCTGGCGGCGATCCTGCTGCCGATGGGGCGTGTCTCGGGCGAACTCATCGTCGGCGGCCGAAGTTTCAACCAGAACGCGAACGGATTCGGGGATCCGATGCTCGAGTTCAACATCAACGTCATCGGCCCGCGTGCGCAGAAGAACATCCCCGATGCCCTGCGCTACGAGCCCGGCATCTCCGTGGATCTTCTCGCGGACCTCGCGCTGCCGATCGGCGAGTACGACAGCAGCCAGCCGCTAAACCTGGGACAGAACCGCTGGTACGGGCGCCTCGGTGCCCCCATCGTCTGGCAGCTCGGCGCGTGGGTTCCCGGTCGGCGCACCACGCTGGAGTTCCTGCCTGCCGTGTGGCTCTTCGGGGACAACAACGACTACGTCGGACAGACGCTGAAGACCGATCCGCTGTTCCAGCTCGACGCGCACCTGACGCGCGACTTCACCGAGAACTTCTGGGGTTCGCTGGACGTCGCCTGGTACAGCGGCGGGAAGGCCACGATCAACGGTGTCGCCGGAGAGAAACTCAACAACATCGGCGTCGGACTGACGCTGGGCTACCAGGTCAACAGCAACCTGAACCTCACCTTCGGCTACAAGTCGACGGTGAATGACAGCTCACCGGGCGACCTGAAGATGGACAGCTTCATGATCACGCTCGTCTACGGCTGGCACCCGCTGATTGAAGGGTCGAAACGGCTCAAGAGCGGGGAGTAGCAGGGCCATTGTTCCGGACCGACTCCCTGTTCGAAGCGATGGGAAGGCGGCCGAGGCTGACTACCGGTGCTTCTAGACTTCCGAACTGTCTTTCGCCATCGGAACACGTTCGACTCGACCGCAACGATCGTCTTGAATCGATCACCGGCCGCGCTGTGCATGACCGTCGTCGAAATTCGCGGCCTGTCGGCTTTCGGGGTGAAGTCGAGGACGGCTTTCGGCAATCAGCTGAACGGCAGCTCAGGGTCGAAGGACTAAACCGCTCTCGCGGTAGCCCTTCGATGTGCCGCTGTCGCTGTTCGGGCGGCTGAGTTCTGTTTCGTATGTTGTTCATTGAGGCGACGTGCCTCGATCAACGACAGGAGCAGAGCCATGGTCCTTCCCACTTCTCCGGTGGTCAGCCCGCTGCGCCGGCGCATGATTGAAGACATGCGCATGCGCCAGCTCAACGGCAAGACGCAAGTCGCCTACATCCGCTCCGTGCGCCGCTTCGCGGGCTTTGTCGGCCGCTCGCCCGACACCGCCACAGCCGAGGACCTGCGGCGATTCCAGCTTCACATGGCCGAGCAGGGCACATCGTCGATGACGATCAACGCGACCATCACGGGTCTGCGGTTTTTCTTCGAGGTCACGCTCGGGCGCGGTGAGCTGATGACGATGATGAGTGCGGTGCGCGAGCCGCACAAGCTGCCGGTGGTGCTCAGCCGTGAGGAAGTCGCGCGGTTGCTCGCCGCGGTGCGTAATCCGAAGCATCGGGCGGCGTTGTCGGTCGCCTATGGCGCCGGCTTGCGCGCCAGCGAAGTGGCCGCGCTGAAGGTCAGCGACGTCGACGGCCAGCGCATGACGCTGCGGGTCGAACAGGGCAAGGGCCGCAAGGACCGCTATGCGTTGCTGTCGCCCGTGCTGCTGCAGACCCTGCGTACCTGGTGGCGCACCGCTCGCCAGCAAGGCACGATGCTGTGCGGCGGGTGGCTGTTTCCCGGCATGGATCCGACCGATCCGATCTCTACGCGGCAACTGAACCGCGCGGTCCACCTGGCCGCCACGGCGGCGCAGATCGACAAGCGCGTGTCGCTGCACACCCTGCGCCACTCCTTCGCCACGCACCTGCTGGAACAGAAGGTCGATATCCGCGTCATCCAGGTGCTGCTCGGGCACAAGAAGATCGAGACCACGGTCCTGTACACGCAGGTGGCCACCGAGATCCTGCGCGAGGTGGTCTCACCGCTGGAGACCCTGCCGGCGCCGTAGGGGTGCCGGCGTGGGCCGGCCGGCCCTGGAGGTTGCCGACGTCTTCCACACCCACGGCGAAGCCTGGCGCCAAGCGCAGCACGGCCACCTGAGCCTGGGTCAGTTGAAGGTCATGTCGGCCATCGAGCGGTGCCGTAGTGCAGCGCTCGGCGGGCACGTGCTGCGTTGTGATGGCTGCGGCCGCGACCAGATCGCCTACAACTCCTGCCGCAACCGCCACTGCCCCAAGTGCCAGGCACCCGCCGCCCGGCGCTGGCTCGCCGCCCGCGAGGCCGACCTGCTGCCGGTCGAGTACTTCCACGTCGTGTTCACGCTGCCGGCACCGATCGGCGAGATCGCCTACCAGAACAAGGCCGTGATCTACGGCCTGCTGTTCGACATGGCCGCCGAGACACTGATCCGCATCGCGGCCGATCCGAAGCACCTCGGCGCGCGCATCGGCGCCACCCTGGTGCTGCACACCTGGGGTTCGGCGTTGACGCACCATCCGCACGTGCACGGCATTGTCCCGGGCGGCGGGCTCGCGGCCGATGGCCAGCAGTGGATCGCCTGCCGGCGTGGCTTCTTCCTGCCGGTGCGCGTGCTGTCACGGCTGTTCCGGCGCCGCTTCTGTGAGGAACTGCTCCGGCTGCATGGCGCCGGGCGGCTGCAGTTCTTCAACGACTGCGCTCGTCTGGCCGATCCGACGACGTTCGCGCGCTGGCTCGCACCGCTGCGCCGCTGCGAGTGGGTCGTCTACGCCAAGCGCCCCTTCGCCGGCCCCGCGGCGGTGCTGGCCTACCTGTCGCGTTACACCCACCGGGTGGCCATCTCCAACAGCCGGCTGCTGCGCCTCGATGAGCGCGGCGTCACGTTCCGGTGGAAGGACTACCGCTCCGAGGGCAGCGCGCGCCGCAAGACCATGACGCTGGCAGCGGCCGAGTTCATCCGCCGCTTCCTGCTGCACGTGCTGCCCAGCGGCTTCCATCGCATCCGCCACTACGGGCTGCTCGCCAACGCCGGGCGCGTTCAGCACCTCGCCACGGCGCGGCGACTGCTGCAGCCGACGACGATGACTGCCGCAAGCACAAGCGATGCGGTCGAGGTCACGCCGACCGCCGCCCCGCCGGTCTTCGTCTGCCGCCACTGCGGCGCCGCGCTGCGGATCATCGACATCCTCGCCCGCACGCCCGGCATCCGGGCGCCGCCAGCATGATGTCAAGCAATCCTCTTGCAGCCTCTCGCGGCGACGTCTCCTCGACTCGCCGGGCCGTCGTGTTGCCACGGCTCGCCGCGCGACCGTCTACTTCAAGGCCTGGCAGCCCCGAACCAGACGCCGCGCATGTGCAGAGCGGCGGCACCTGCAAGCACCAGAGCTTCGCCGCCCTCACTAACGCACTGCGCACCGCGCTACCCGCCATCAAAAACCCATAGCACTGCGCCAGCCTCACTCCGCAAGCCGCGGTTTCCTCCCTCGAGGCTTGTGCAACACCTACCCTCGGATCGAACACGCTCGCCGCGCCTCCGCGCTCACCGGGCAGGTGTCGCACAACCCTTAACGCGTGCCGTCTAATTCAGCGCCTGACAGGATGTCCGCTCCACTTTGTTAGCGGTCGTCATCGCTGATGCCGCAGGGCAGGGGACTTAGCCTTCGCGGGGTAATGTCAAGTGATGCGCGTGGGCCTGTTTGGTGCGGAGGGCCGGCCGAGGCGCCCAGCGCCAAGTAGGATGGCTTTCCCGCGCCGAATGGCGGCAAACTAAGGCATGCCGACGCCATTAACGCCAGAGAACACACTCTCGATCAGGCGACCCGATCTGGCCAGCCAGTGGCACCCATCAAGAAACGGCGACGTGCGGCCGTCGCAAGTCGCGGTTCGCTCAGGAAAGAAGTTCTGGTGGCTATGCGTTGCCGGCCATGAATGGCAGGCAGCGCCGGGTAACCGGTACGCCAGTCCGGGCTGTCCCATCTGTAGTGGCAGAAGGATCACGCGCGAGAACTCGCTGGGCGGCACTAATCCCTTACTTCTGACGCAGTTCCACGCCACCAAGAATGCGCCTCTCACTGCTTTTGACATCGCACCCAACTCACCGAAGCGGATTTGGTGGCGATGCGCTTCTGGTCACGAGTGGCTGGCGACGGCCAATGGCCGGTCACAGGGGAGCGGATGCCCCTACTGCGCCAATAAGGCCGTAGGCGCCGACAACAACCTGGCTGTGCTCAAGCCGGACCTGGCAGCCGAGTGGCACCCTTCACTCAACGGGGCCCTAACGCCCTCCCAAGTCACGGCAGGTAGTCACGTCAAGGTGTGGTGGCGTTGCCCCTTCGGCCACGAGTGGAAGGCGAGCGTAGCCAATAGGGCAACCACCGGCTGCCCTTACTGCAGTCCCCAAACTTCTAGGCTCGAAGTGAGGATCTTCAGCGAGCTCGAAGCGCTGTTCGGAAAGGTGGAATGGCGAAAGAAGGTAGCAGGCGTTGAAGTGGATGTTTATCTGCCAAACGAAAAGATAGGGATCGAGATTGATGGCCACTACTGGCATGCAGGCAAGTCATTGACTGACGCTGCCAAAAACGATCGAGTGGCTCGGGCTGGCGTGACTCTTATTCGCGTTCGTGAGGCGCCACTACCCATGCTCGGCACCCTGGACCTTCACTTCAAAGCACGGGACACCCACCAGACGATACTGACTCGGCTATTGAGTTCTCTCGGCAGAGCGCCCGGTCTGACAGAAGATCAAAAGGCGAATGCTCGGAGCTACGCTCTGGCTGGTTGTCTCATTGCCGATGACCGCTACAAAGCGTTGTTGGCCCAACTCCCTGGCCCCGTAACGGGTGAATCACTGGCTGAACGGAATCCAGCCGTCGCAGCAGAGTGGAACGCCGAAAAGAACGGAGCGCTTAGTCCTTATCTGGTCAGCATCGGAAGCAGTCTCAAAGTCTGGTGGCGATGTCGAGATGGACATGAATGGCAAGCGGCCGTTTCGGGGCGAACTGGCGCTAAGGCGAGTAGCTGCCCGTACTGCACAGGCAGAAGAGCTAGCTCGACGCGCAATCTTGCGACGTGCTATCCAGAGCTGGTGCGGGAGTGGAACGCAGAGCGAAATGCGCCATCCAGCCCACACACCTTGCCGCCGCACTCGGGGAAGAAGTACTGGTGGCGATGCGCTAGGCAGCACGAGTGGCAGGCCACGGTGGACGCGCGCGCACGTGGCACCGACTGCCCGTACTGCGCCGGCAATTTAGCGGGACCAGAATCTTCCTTGCTTGTTACACGGCCCGAGTTGGTTAAGGAATGGGATACAGAAAAGAACGCTCCGCTGACCCCGACAGAGGTGACCGCGGGCAGCGATCGAAAGGTTTGGTGGCGTTGCGCTTCCGGGCACGAATGGCAGGCAAGTATCGGGTCCCGTAGCGCAGGGGCAGGTTGCCCGTACTGCGCTGGGAATCTTCTCACCCCTCAGCGAGCCTTGAGCGCAAAGCATCCGGAACTTCTAGCTGAGTGGGACAACGAGCGAAACGCGCCTCTCACGGCCGACCAAGTCTCTGCTGGCAGTAGCAGGGCGGTGTGGTGGCGATGCTCAAACGGACATGAATGGCAGGCTTCCCCGGCGGTCAGAGGCAAGGGCCATGGCTGTCGCCTCTGTGCGCTTGCTCGGAAGGTGAGCATGAATGCATTGGAGCCGGCGAAGATCGTCAAGTGGGCAAACGATTACTACGCCGCACATGGCAAATGGCCAAATCAGCGCTCAGGCGCTGTTGAGGGCGAAGACGGGCTAACTTGGAATGCAATCTACATGGCCTTCAAGAGCGGGATGCGCGGACTGCCTGCCGGCTCCTCTCTCTCTCATTTTCTCGCCGGGAAAAGCAAGTAGAAGTGCCAGTTCGGAGGAGTCGCCTGCATTGGAGAGAGAACCGCTGGCGAGAGAGGCGACTTGTAGTAACGATAAGCAGCAAAGAGGACTTCGCCTTGGGGCGTAATGTCAACTCCCGGGGAGAGTCGTGCAGTTCGACGTCGACCAGCGTGGAGCTGGCCTTGGCTCAGGACCGTCGCTAGGTTCTGGTCCCCTGGCAGCGTTTCTGAGCCTACGGCTCGTCCGCAAATTGGCAATTCGATAGACTTCCAGGCGCATGCGGGATAGGCGCGTGTACGTTCAGGGGAAAGAATGAGAGCGTCACTTCCGGAGCCAGAGCTGCTGGCGCGGATCAACTCACTGATTCAAACGGCATCCGATCGCGACTTGGATGGGGACTGCAAAGATTGTCGCGTGAAGAGCATTCAAAGGCTGGGCGAAACTGATCCAGCGACTGGCGCGAACTGGACGGTCAGTTTCATCAGCAACTGCGAAGGTGGGTGCAAGGAGATCGCCTGGAACGCCATTTTTGAAATTGCGCAGAACTTCGATGTGACTGCGTAATTGACGACAGGCTCGAGGACTCTTCGTTAAGCGTCCACAGTCGGTGGGAGCCGTCCGTGCGTCAACGCTGAGGGCGCCTCTTACCGTAAGCCCGCAAAAACTGGGCGGCCATCGCGACGCCAGCATCACCTAGTCCTGCCACATCCGTCGCCACAATCGGCCAACGAAGCGTAGACCGTTTGGGTGCTGGAGCGATTACTTGGTCGCGACCGCCCAAGAGCACCAGGCGTGTCGCTAGATGCATGGAACAGGTCAAGCGCAATCGATCGGAATATTGCGCCGCCTCGTAGATCCCTCGGGCGAGTTGCACGAAATCGAGGAACGCATCGGCGTAATAGTCGGCTACGCCTGCTACCACTTCGCCTGAATGAGAGCGAAGTTCGGGGAAGGTCCAGATCCCCGCGGCAAGGTACCCGTCAACATGCAGTTCTGTAGCCCACCGGGCGTCGCCGGAGCCACCGACCGAGGTAAGCCCTTCAAACGCTAGCCTCGGCGGACCGTTCATCCTAAAGCCCTCCCACCAGCCGTCGTCGGCGCCACCCCCTCGCATGGCCTCGCGAATCTTTTCGTTGGACACTTCCAGCGCCAGCGGTGTGCACGGCATGCATTGCCATAACAAGGCTGGCCTGTTACGAAGTTCGTGGTCCTCGATGAAGCCGTCGCGCTTTCGGTGAAAGAAGCGTTCGAGCGTCTCATCCACCCGGAGTCGTTCAAGTTCCGCCGCCTCCTTCACCGCTAAATCTTCGGAGTCCATTTACTGCGCGTTTCCAATGAATAACTCCCACAGGAGCTCAGCCGCCCCCTCTTGGGAAAGTTGCGCATCGCGACGGGTGCCTCCCCAGGCCATGCCCATCGACTTCAAGAACATGGCCTGCTCGCTTGCTTCGACCGATAGCATTTCGTTGAATGATCCCTGGCGTGCTGAGGCGTCATGCGAGAAAGCTATGCCGGCATTTCGGTCTACCAACCCCTCCAATCTGACCGAACACTCCGCTAATTTCTTGCCGTCGCGATAGAGGACGGCAGCCATACGCCGGGAGTCAATTCGCTCGAAAGCACCCGTCACCCCGGCATTTCGCTCTCCGACTGCCTCGATCGAACCTTCAAAGAATCTACAGACGAACTCGAATGTCGAACGCAAGAAGTCGTCGCGCTCCTTGTCGCTGAATTCCTTCTTTAAGCGAAGGTTGCTCGACCGCGGCTTCGGTGCCACGGTGCTTGCGGATTCAATCGGCGCGGATCGGATGTCGAGATGCTGCCGCCCAGTCTGGAAGAGACCGACTTCAGCGCTTCGACCGCCTTTGCAACCTGCCGAGCGACGTCGGCGAGCGCTTCGTCCCGGTCTGGCCACGACGTAACAGGCCTTCCATCTCTCGGAACTGCTAGGAGCCGCCCGAACGGAGCGCTCTGCCAGACACATTGACGAAGAATCACAGGGATAACGCGAGCCTGTCCTGCTTCGTGACGCTCCATCGCTCTCGCCATCTCCCTCGAGAAGCAGTACGGCGAGCTCAGGAAGTCCGAACTGACAAGCAAGAGAATGATGTCGGCCGCCTCCAGAGTTTCAAAGATTTTGTCGTCGAAGACCTCACCCGCCACAATCCGCCTGTCATGCCAAGCGTCAATGAGTCCTTGGTTCTTCAACATCGCCAAGTGCGCTTCCAATTCGTCGCGCAGCGCCTCATCTTTGTGACTGTATGAGAAGAACACGATTGCCATTTGAGCCGGGCTCCCTCCCATCGACTATCGGTGGATCACTAAATAGAACAAGCGTACCAGTCGATAAGGCGCCGGGAGCTTGGACTTTCACTACGCGCGTCTTGGATCGGGATTGAGGAAGCGCCCTGGGCGGGGGCGTTGTGCGGGCTGACCTATAGCTAAGAAAGGGTGCCGTGCACGCCTTCGCCTATTGTCGCCACTATACGGTTCGTAAGCCGGCTTCTTGCCTCTTCTAAGCTGTCGAGTCGCCAACGAATGAAGTTGTATTGCCGGTTGTCGAAATGAATACTTGCAAGTTCATCTTCCCTCACCATCCATATGACACTTAGACCGAGGCCGAGAGCAAATCCGGCCTCAAAATAGACGCCTGCTCGCTGCCCTGTTAAATCCGCTACAAGAAAGCGTGAGCGTCGAATCCAAGCCAATATTTCCTCGTCTATTCGATTGTTGTGCTCGACGTTGTCGATTCGCTTTGGATCGAATCCTGCGGCGCGGACGCCTGGCTCGATAGCATCGGTCCAAACTGGAGTCACACTTTCGTCAAACCACATTGCGCAGAAGCCGATTGACGATGGCGATGCGACGCTTCGCAGCTTCTCCGCGCGCTCGAAGCCTGCTGGTAGAACCACGGGCGACGACCAGTCGCCGCCCGTAACGGCTAGCTCTTGCTTGTACAGCTGTTCCGCGAGGAACTTGAGTTCGCCTTCATTCTGGGAGTATGTGACGCCGACGAACTTCTGGCCCCTCAATGACACATGCGAGCCAAGGGCAGGTGTCTCACTGATGATGGCCAGTAGTAGGCGATTTAATCGATACTCGACGGACACCCGAACACGACCAACGACTCGCTCGACGTCACTAGCGGACATTCGAGTTGGTTGGTTCTCGCATGCCCAGCCAGACAACGTTGCGATCTGAGGGGGAGAGAATTGAGCCTTCTCGATGACTGAAACCGCGGTTCGCGTTATTCCATAGCGCGAGCATCGAGGACAATCTACCTGGGCAAGTTCGCCAAGGAACGTCAGGTCAGCCGGATACCCGCAGATGAAGCACGCTTGCTGTGGCATTGCTTCCTCCTATACATGGCCAGGGGATAGCTAGTCGCGCCGTTGAATCACCAGTTGATCCGATGGCGCGCTTCCGTGTCCTTGTGGCGCTGGTCGTCGTCCGAATGCAGATATTGACTCGTTGTCTTGAGGGACTCATGTCCCAAGTTGTCTCGCACGTGGCGAAGGTCCAAATCACCGTCAGCCATGTGCGACCCAGCGGTGTGGCGAAGCCAATGGGCAGATGCCCGTGAAAGTTGCTCCGCTCGACCCGCGAACTCTGGCCCCCGCAGCCTTAGCCCTGCGGCCGCTTTCTCGAACACCGTCTTGACGATGTTGTGAAGCGCCGCACGCGTCATCGACTTCTGCGTCTTGCCGATTGGCAGGACGAGCGGCGTCTCCTCTCCAGGCGAAGGGAAGGGTGACAAACCGCACTCGCGCCGGTAGCGCGCCAGCTCCGTCATCATCTCGCTGGTCGCCGGAACCAGTCGAGTCTTCTCGCCCTTTCCCAACACCTCGAGCCACCAGCGCTCCTCGCCGTCGCGATCGCGGCGGCAGAAGAACGCGCCCATCGTGTTCTCTCCGACTTCGGAGATCCGGAGTCCGCCAAGGTAGAGCAGGGTGAACAGCCACCGGTTGCGGTGGTAGTGCGTCCGTTCGCGATCTGATTCCCGCGGCATGCGATCGATGTACTGCTTCACTTCGGCCCACAGACTCGGATCCAAGTAGCGAGTAATGCGCGGCTTTGCCTTCCTCTGCCGCTGCCGGGAAAGCGACAAAGGGTTGCCTGCAAGGTAACCGGCGCTGACCAGCCACCCAAACATCACGTTCAGGATCACCATCGCCTGCCGCCGGCTTGTGGGGGAGAGCGGTCCCTGGAAAGGCCGCCATCCCGCGTGCCCGCGGGGCAGTCGCTGCCGTGAGTCGGATACCCAGCGATCAGTCGGCTGCGGATCCGCCATGAAGCGCTCGTACGCGAGCATGTCCTCGTGGGTCAGCGACGAGATCGGTCGGTGCAGTTGGAACACTGCCCACAGGTACAGGCGCTCGACCTCCTTGCGGTAGTTCTCGAACGTGGTCTTGGTGTCGACGTAGCGCGCGAGGAAGCCTTTCAGTGCGTCGGCATCGGTGTCGGCCGCGATCTGTTTGTGGCCACCTTTGACCCGGTTCGCGCCGACCGATCCATCCAGGTCGGGCGGCAGGCAAGGGCTCTCGAACAGAGCCGGCAAGGAAGTGGCTTCGGGCACGGATCTGGGATTCGGTCGGCTCTGGGCTGCGAAGAAGTGCTCCTGCGCGTTTCTTTCGGCTATCCCGCCAATTACTTTACACAATAACCATAATGTCAAAAATATAGTCGTACTATAACCTTTTGATTCTTATGAAACTCCCGACATCTCTGTTGCCTTGTACATACGTCGTAAGTACACTTACGCCGTCAAGCCGCTTGTTCGAGGAACCTATGGGAAACGTTCGATCGGGTCGCGACACGACCATCAATCTTCGCGCCGAAGGTGCTCAGCGCGATCTGATCGACCGCGCGGCGGCTACCCAGCGAAAGACTCGTTCGCAATTCATGCTGGAGGCAGCATGCGAGAAGGCTGAACAGGTCTTGTTGGACCAAACAATCTTCGTCCTGGATACGACGAGGTTTGATCGATTTCAAGCCGCGCTGCAGGCTGCGCCGCGGCCTAGCGCGCAGATCTTGCGGCTGCTCTCGACGAGGGCGCCTTGGGAGTAGAGAGCCGAGGCGTTCTCTCCCCGCCAGAACCGATCGCCGAGCATCACCAATCCGCAGACTTTGTTTGTGCAGAGGCATCACTTGAGCGGTGGCTCAAGCAGCGTGCACTTTCGAACGAGCGCAAGGGTGCGTCGCGAACATTCGTCGTCTGCAATGAAGCGCGAGTCGTTGGCTACTACTGCCTAAGTGCCGGCTCGGTGCTCCACGAATCTGTCCCCGGCGCCCTCAAGCGCAACATGCCTGAGCCGATCCCGGTCATTCTCGTCGGGCGCCTCGCAGTTCATTCCGGCTGGGAAGGAAAGGGCATAGGTCGCGGTTTGCTCAAGGATGCGGTCTTGAGGGCTGTCAACGTCTCGAAGGAAATTGGTGCACGCGCACTGCTATGCCACGCGATATCGCTGAATGCCAAGCACTTCTACGAGCACTTCGGCTTCGTGGAGTCGCCCATTGACGCAATGCTGATGATGATGGATCTCTCTTCGTTGCGAGACTGACGTCCGCGTCAGAAGTCTGGCCTTGAAAAGGTGTTCGTACGGGATACCTTTCGAATGTGACGAGTGGGCCTTGCGCCCACCGAACTCGGAGGCCTATGTACAAAGCGCCAAATCTCTCTCCTTACGACCTGGAATACCTTGTTCGAATTTGCGGGGGCCCAAAGCCGGCCGCCAATGCCTTGGGAGTAACGCCCGCACAACTGACAAGATGGCTACGACTCCAAACCGCGCCTGCCTGGTGCCTGAAGATGCTCTGGTATTGCAGCCCGGACGGCCGTGCCGCTGCCGAAACTGATCTCCACAATGAACTCCGACTGCTTGCGGCACAGCGGGATGCGCTGATCCATGAGGCAGCGCTTCGCTCCAGACACACCGACGAGTCAGTGGCGACAATGAGGTCAGAGATTGAAGCTCTTGAGCATGAAAACGCCGAACTCAGGCGGCTCTTGGGAGCAGACAAAGTTCGTGACCAGATCGAGCGCGCGCGCGATCAACTTGATCATGTGCTGATGGCACTTGCCTCCACCCGCCGGGCCGCATCTTTGGGGACGCTTTGCCAGAGCGAGGCAGCGAATGGCGCATCAACGACCGCAAGTTCAGGGCCGCTGGTTTTCTTCAGCGGAAGTCTCGATTCTGCACAGAGGCAGCCGGGCACGCAGGAGCGCCTGATTCACAGGAAGGCCGATCCCGTCCGAGAACTGCACCTTATCGACGAGCATCGAAAGCCGACCGCTTCGCGTCGTGTCCGAGATCCGCACGTAGAGCTCGCACATCGGCTTCCGCGGGGCGCTGAGCTTTCCACTGCGGGCGTACCGAGATGCGCTGATCGCGGCCCACACAGGCTCGCGCAACCAGGCCGCTACGTGACGGGAAGCGATCTTCCTGCAAAGTGGGACGTCCACCATGGCAGGACCGTGGTCCACGGGGTAGCATTGCGACTATGCAAGTCACTACTGGAACAGTCATAAACGGCAAGGTCGTCGTCGAAGGCACCACGCTGCCCGAGGGTGCCGTGGTGGCCGTGCTGTCCCGTGGAGCTGAGGAAGGTTTCATGCTTTCTACATCGCAGGAAGACGAGTTGCTCGCGGCCATGGCTGAGATAGAACGCGGGGACTTTGTTGGACTGGAAGAACTCATAGCGTCACTTCCCAAGCCGCGCTAAGCATGACCCTTCGGGTCAAGGTCTCCGCGCGGGCGGCAAGTCAGGTCAGAGCAGCGGCGACTTGGTGGGCGGAGAACCGGCCGGCGGTGCGTGGTGCAATAGCCGCGGACTTCGGGCAAGCGGTCGCGCTTCTGGCGGGCCAGCCTCGCCTCGGCGCTCCGTATCTTGGCAGCAGAACGCCGGGCGTGCGACGTCTGTTCCTCAATCGCGTCGGCTACTTCATCTACTACAAGCAGCAGGGCGGCGACTTGCACGTACTCGCGTTCTGGCATTCGAGCCGCGAGAGTCAACCCAGACTGTGATTCCTTTGGGGCAGTCTTTCAGCGCAAGGTATGCCGTCACTCATGTGACTCGGGGCATCGCTTTCGCGTTGAGCCTATTAAAACCTCGCCGAGGTCAGTTGCGCAGTCGGCTTAGCCCGGAATGCCCGGCGCCTTCGCAGCGCGCGACAATCTGTCCATGATTGAACCGGACGCCGACGAAATCGCTAAGCTGGTCGAGCAACTCGACGAGGTTGCTCTGAAATCCTTGCTCATCGAGCTCGCGGGCGACCATGAAGTCGTTCGTGAGCGGCTTGAACGGCTGCGCCTGTCCGCTCAGCCGCGCAAGCTGGCGGCGGCCTTTCGCGCGACGCTGAACGGCTGGCGCCGATCCACCCGCTACCTTGACTACCGCCAGAGTCACGCGTTCGCCGCGGAACTCGAGAGCTGGCTACACCAGGTCGAGCTCGAACTGCTGCCCCGGGATCCGCAGTTGGCGCTCGAACTGTTCGAGGCGTTGATCGGCAGCGACGCCAGCTTCTTTGAGCGCGCCGATGATTCCGACGGCCGCATCGCCGACACGATCCGAACCGCCTGCCGGTTGTGGCTGACGACCGCGGGGCGGTGCGAGCCGCCGCCGGCGGGATGGATCAAACGACTCCAGCAATTGGTCCAGCAGGATGCCTACAGTGCCCGTGAGCCCCTGCTAGGGAACGCCGACCTGCTGTTGGACGCGCAACAGATGCGTGCGCTTGTGGCGCAGTTCGAGGCTGATCTCGACGCCAGCGTTCAGGCCGGCGCCGCGGCCCGGGCCTTGCCGCCCGCCGTGTTCATGGCCTCCGGTTCGCTTCGGCTGCTGTCAGAGGCGCTGCGTGACCCCGACATCGAGGTCCGCGCGGTGCTGCGTTACAGCCCCGTGCCCAATGCCTTGCAGAAGGCCAGCTTCGTACGGGCGTACCTGGAGTGTGGCCGACCGGCCGACGCGCTGTCCTGGCTCGACGGCCAGTGGGACCACCACCACGAAGACAGCCGTCTGCGTCTGCTGGCGCAGACTTATCGCGACCTAAAGCGCGATGACGAGTGCGCCGCGATCCGGCAGCGGCTCTTCGAATCGACCGGAAGCGTCGAGGACTTCGTAGCCTGGCGCGCAAGCCTGCCGGTGGCGTCGCGACCGATAGTCGAGGCGGCGGCACGTCGACGGGCGGAGGCGGAGTCTGATCCGATTGCAGCGGCCTGCTTGCTGCTCGAGATTGGCGACGCAGCCCTGGCCGAGGCCCTGCTCGTTGCCCGCTATTTTGATATCGATGGCAAGAGCTATCCGCGACTGGTGCCGCTGGTCGAAGCCTTGGAAGCGCGGAATTGCGCGCTCGGCGCCACCGCCTGCTACCGCGCGCTGCTGCTGGGCATCCTCACCCGCGCCTATGCCAAGGCGTATGGACACGGGGCGCGCTATCTGGCCAAGCTCAGACAGCTGGCAACCACGGTGCCGGACCCACACCCTTTGGAACGACACGAATCGTTCGAAGCCGCGCTCAAGGCAAAGCACGGACGGAAGGTTGCTTTCTGGAGTCAGATCAAGGCGAGCTAAACACCGCGAACTCGACGGTAAAGACCGATGCCGCTCGAACCGGTTGCTCATGCCACGGCGGCGGCTTAGTGCGATCGGCGCGGCGCCCCACCCAGCCGCAAGACTCAAAAACGGAGCGACGCGATTCAACCTCCGAATGAAGGTCGGTCGGAGCAGCCGAGTTCATGAGCAGCCAGCGGATCGACTCTTCCCGTATGGCTGAAAGCGGTCAGAATTCGATGCTCCATCCCACCGAATAGCGGACACCGTTGCTCGCAGCCGACTGGCAGATTCGCCCGCTGTTGCCCAGCGACAGTCTGGAGCAACTGACCGACCTCATCCACCGGGCCTACGCCCCGCACCTGACGCAAGGTCTGCGCAAGTTTGGTTGTCTGAACTGCTCCAGATCTCCGGACGCAGACGAACGTCGGCCGCCCAATCCAGTGGCCAGATCCGCACATCCCGCAGCCGCTTCAGCGCTATGCCGCCCTGCGTGAGGGCGAAGACGGTGTGTAAGGTCATCGGTCGCGGTAAGCGGCGATGGCCTTGAGCCAGAAACCTGACCGTCACCTGATCAGCAGATTCTGGCGGGTTCAGCCCCTACCGCTTTTCTGAGAGTTTCACTGGCGGCGCCGGCCAAACCGCATCGCATGGCAGAAGCGCGCCCATTGGGGCGCTAGAGGATTACCATGCCGCGTCAGAGAAAGGCCCATTAAATCAATCATATGGGACCCATAAAACGTTTCGTGCCTAGTGTTTCTGACGAACCCAACGACGGTACAGGTCAGGGTGCTATTAACGCTTTACGTTAATAACGCGATGCGTTAGTATTTTAAACAAGTGGCGATCAAGTCGTTTCGGTGCAAGGATACGAAAGCGATGTACGAGGGAACTCGGGTCGCGCGCTTTCGCAACATTGAAAACGTCGCCATGCGAAAGCTCGCAATCCTGAACAGAGTCATCGAAGTAGCTGAGCTAAAGATCCCGCCAGGGAATAGGTTGGAGCGGCTGAGCGGCGACCGAGCCGGCCAATGGAGTATCAGAATCAATGATCAATGGCGGGTCTGTTTTAGGTTCGTAAAGGGTGATGCGATTGACGTTGAAATTTGCGACTACCACTAGGTGAAAGTCATGCGCAGAGTTCCTTACCCGACTCCGGGGGAGATCCTTAAGGAAGAGTTTCTTGTTCCCTTGAACATTTCGATGTACGCCTTGGCGAAATCTATCCATGTGCCCGCGCCGCGTATCAGCGAAATTGTTGCGGGGCGCCGTGCAATCACTGCCGATACGGGTCTTCGGCTCTCGCGGTTTTTCCGTCTGAATGATGGATTTTGGGTGGGCCTGCAGCAGGACTATGACCTTGCAATTGCACGCGACGCACTCGGCGACGAGCTGGAGGAGATTGAGGCCTGCGCATAGCAAAGTAGTTCAGGGCCGCTGGATCCTGCAGCTCAAGTCCCGAATCTGAACAGGGGAAGCTGGGCACGAAGGAGCGCCTGACTGACAGGTTGGCCCCGATCCCGCCCGCGTATCCCGTTTCAGCGAGAATTGAAAGCCGACGGCTTCGCAGGGTTCCCGCGATCCGCGCATAGGCGGCCGGCAGCTTGTCTTCATTGCCCAGTCGAAGTCTCTCCGATGCGAACGCGTTCATCGCCCGCGCCGCCATGTCGCTCACGGAACGGCTCGCCCAGTTCATCAGATCGGCCACGTCCGCGGCAAACTCGCACTCCCGGTCGATCGCAACGAGTCAATGGCCGTTCCGCCAACCAGGCTCCCGTTTGATTGGCATCGGACGCGCAGAACTCACCGCCAGAGCGCGTGGATCTTCCGCCGATGTCGACTGTGTGACAAGCGGAACGCAAAATCGCATCCAGCGTCGAACAAGCCATTTCGCACTCGAAGGTACCTATCTGGTGAGCCAATGGACGGTCTCGACCGAGTTCAATGCGGTCGAAGCGTCTGCGAGCCGATCTACCTGGCAATGGCAGACGTCCCAAAACGGCGGCGCGACCTGAACGTTGACCACTCGGTAGATGTTCTTACCGGACCCGACAGCCAGTGAGCAATCTAGCGTTGCGGACAATGTCTGTCCGCTGAAACGCGCAAGTTTAAGAACATGGAAGTCACGCTCGTTTGCGCAGCGCACGGTGATTGTCGCGTTACCAAGGTTTCTCGGCCCAGCGGCAACCTGCACGGAAGGACTCCCCCAGCAGCCGCGCAGTTTCGCGCTCGAGTCAGCGCCAAGATCGTCGACGCGTACGTCGTCCATCGCTTGTGAGAAGCGAATGTACATGGGCACCGAGGACATTCCGCCAATCCAAACATCCTCGTTAAGGCGAATAACTTCTTCGCGCCGCCAAAGGTCGAGCAGAGCTGCTTTCGTTCTCCTGAGCTGCATGTCGGAGTCAAGCCAGTGCGACAGCTCCTGCGGGGTGAGTGTCTTTCGCTGCGCACTTCGCATGATCTCCCGCGAAAACGGTTCCGAAACGTCGGCCAAAGGCCCTGATTAATGCGGTATCCCTGCTCGCGGCCGACACGCCCGACGGCCGCGTTGGGCTCGGGGCGCTGGGGCAGTACCTTAAGCGAACGGACCCGGGCTTTTCGCCGAAGGTGTTCGGCCACTCGGCGCTTTCGGACATGGTCCGCACCTATCCCGATCTCGTTATGACCGAGGGAAACGGTACGGGCTTCTGGGTCAGCCTCAAACCAAAGGCGGATACGGCGAGTGTCTAGCATGCCTCGCGCTCGAGGCCCATGCCCGAACTGGGGAGGATTGATTTAAAGATTCATCCGTTACGTCAACTGGGATGGCGATCGTGAAGGGACGAGACTTTGAGTGCACCTGAACAGCAAGCCGCGGCAGTGGAAGCCCTGGCAGTTATCCGTAAGCGGGTAGAAGCTAATGAACTTATCAACGGGTACGGCACGCTGGCCGGACTTTGTGGCCGACATGCCGGATCGACCGATGCTCGCTTCTTTGGTCAGGTCACATCGCGCATCGACGCGGCCTGCTTTTACGCTGGACTGCCGATGCTGTGCGCGCACTGGGTTCGGAATGCGGCCGGGGACATTAATCCATTCTCCTTTAATCAGGAGTTCGCTCAGTACAAGGCTGAGATTCTGAAGGCCTCGGGTGAGTACAACTGGACCGAAGACGACTTTCATCGCGTTCAATCCCAGCTGAATGCGCTTCCTGATGAGTCCGCGACCTCCATTTGGGAGAACATCCGGGCCCGTGAATATGCGAAACCGGGATTCATCAAGTACAACTTGCACCGAAAGCTTTCGAAGTGACGGGACACTGCCTACTCGGCGCGCACCTTTGGGTCGTGGCTCAGGCGCCGGCCCGTGAAGAGAAGCGCCCGCATTGCCCAAAACGGTGATACCGCGGCCAGAACCTGACCTCGCGTTGTGCCGCACGATTGGCACCAAAGCTGACGTGTCGGCGGAGCAGTGGCAGCGTTGCCACGCCGAGCAGCGACCCCGCCAGTACTATGGTGGCGCTACTCAAGGCGACTGCCTCGGATTCACTGCACGCGGCTTCACTCGACCGGCCATCGAGAGGGTGTGGCAACGGATGGGTAAGGAAGCGCGATGCAAGATCGCTACGCCGGAGACATCGGCGACTACGTGAAGATGGCCTTCCTGCGCGAACTTGAGCGACAGGGTGCCTTCAGGTTGCTCGGTGTGGCCTGGTACAGGGTGCCGAGCGAAGGCGGCAACGAGGACGGACGCTATACGCAATACCTGTCCGCCCCCGGCTACTGGCGTCACTACTGTGCTCGGACTTTCGACAAGCTGAAGGGAGTCGTAGCTGTGCGGCGCTCGGTGGCGCGCTTGCAGCGGACCGGGCTACTGCGGAACGCTCGCTTCCACGAAGCCGCTATCGACGCGCGCAGGCGCGGCCACGGGAGGCGGCGCGAGGCACGTCGAAGGTGGTTCAACGGCGTTACATGGACGCTGAGGAACTGTGACTTGATCTTCGTCGACCCGGATAACGGCATTGAGCCGGAAAAGTACGATCACGAAGGTGTCAAATCGCACAAGAGCGCCACTTTCCCTGAACTCCGGAAGCTCGCGCGCCGAGATCGCGCACTGCTGATCTATCACCATCAGACGCACCGGAAGGGCGGTCATCTGCGTGAGATCGACGCTCTCCATCGGCGGCTGCGCGCCAACGGGCTGCGGCCGGACGGAACCCTGCGGATCGGCCCCTGGTCGCCACGGCTTCTCATCCTCGTCAACGCGACCCGCACGCAGATTGAGACAGCACGCGAGTTCTCACAGCGCTGGAGCAAGGAGGTGCTTTGGTTCCCGGCGCATGCGCGCGCCGCGAACCGCCGATTGCCGCGCCGTCTAAAACGGACCCGCCCATGACGAATCGGCCGTCACGACGCGAACAGCGACGCGTCGTCGAAATTTTGAGCCGCGACTACTGGTTCAAGCCGCTCGAGAACCAGCAGATCAACTGGTGCCTGGTCGACGACAATCTATCTACCGGATGCAGCACTGCGTTCTTCTTCCACGAGCTCTCCGGTGTCTTCGACAGATTAACGTTTGTCACCCAGAGCGAGGCCGATCGCGCGCTGCGCCATAACGGCTTCCACCGTCTCGCCGATTGCCCAGAGGTCGATCAGAACGCGGTGCCCGGACCGCCGTTTCAAGAGGATGAACACTGGAATGGTCCGATTTATTCGTCCGGGCGCTTCTGGCGTGCGCCGCCCGATTTATCGTCGACGTGAGCGCTTAACGCGGGTTGGCGCGTACGGGCGCGTTCGGCCACTTCCGGACATCGCATTGCCCTGGCTGATTCGCCTGTAAGCGGACGTTTAGAGCATCCGACATCGAGCGCGGGGCTCTGCTATAGGGGGCTGAAGGTGCTCGTAACGCTACTCAAGCGCTCCGCGTAGTTCCGCTTGCGCCCGCTTGGACAGCCGGCTCAATCGGATCCCCTTCAGCGTGGCAACCGTTTCTACACGCCCCTTCAACTGCGCCTTCAATGATCGCCCTTCGATCGGAACAGCAGAGCCCGCGCCGCGCCACCGATAGAGCGTGATTCTCGCCTTCGTTAGCGCCGACAACGAGAACTCCGCCGCCGGCACTCTGACGGCGATCTCGTAGCTCGGCACTTCGGTGATGTGGTGCCCTTGCATCTCGGCACGTCCGAGTGGATCGGGATACGAACGCCACACGCCCGCATCCAGGATCGCACCGGCTGCGACCCGGTGCGCGCCGAGTGTCATTTCATACGCGAGGCCCGGATGCAATGTCTCCATCGGCGCGAGCGGTCCTTCGACAAACTTCGCGCCCACCACCGAAAGCTCGCCGTCCTGCACCAGAACGCGTAGGCGCACGTAGCCTTCTTTGGCTTGCTTCGATCCGCGCCCCACGGGCTTCTTGGGACGCGGCGGCTTCGGCGGTTCCTGCTCGGGATGACCGCTCTTAGGCATACGTGTCTCGGCCGGGCTCTTCACGTGCCGGTACGGCGCCATGCGGTTGCGCGTGCCCTCGTCTTTCTTCGGCTCGTCCGCCATCACCAACATCCGGCCGCCGATGCGCATCGGTTCCACTTCGCCCTCGCCCATGCGCGGCAGCTTCGCGTTTTCGACGACCGGCGGCGCGCCGTCCTTCTGGCGCTGCGCGGGTTGCTTTCTCTTCGGTGTCTTGCTTGCCATGGCATCACCTACCAGTTGCGGCCGTATCGATAGTTGTGAATCCACCGATAGTAAATTCGCTGCAGCGACAACGCCGGCGTCGCGCGGATCATCCCGAACCAATCCTGGTTGTGGACGAAGAGGTCGCGCTCGCCCGCAGCGCCCTCGTAGTTACAGACTTCGAAGCGATCCACCGCGCCGAGGTTCCACTCACCGACCCAGTCCGCTCTCCAGGCGGCCGACAAGCCGGAGCCGTTCGACACCATCGTTCCGAGGTATTGCGTGGCCCAGTCCTGATGGTTGTAGACGAAAAGGTCGCGGCGTCCGTCGCCGTTGATGTCGGCGAGCCAGTGGCGATCGTGGCGGCGCATCTGCCAGCCGGGAGCATTGCCGTCATAGCGCTCGACGAGGCACAGGCCGTAGCCGAGTGAGCGCGAGCATGCCCAGGTACGCGATCGACCAATCGTCGCCGTTGAAGACATAGAGATCGGCCTTGCCGTCGCCGTCGAAATCGCCGACGTAGTGGCGATCGTTCGGACGCATCTGCCACCCGGGCAGCTTGTTGTCGTAGCGACGCGCCATCGCAAGCGACGTGCCGTTCGAGCGCAGCATGCCGAGATACGGAATGGACCAGTTCGAGCCGTTGAAGACCCACAGGTCCTCGCGTCCTTCGCCGGAAAAGTCGCCGACCACGTGCCGGTCGCCGGGCCGCATCTGCCATCCCGGCATGTTGGCGTCGTAGCGCTGCACGACGTTGAAGCCCGCGCCCGACGAGCGCAGCATGCCGACGTAGGGAATCGCCCAGTTGTTGCCGTTGAAGACGTACAGGTCCTTCTTGCCGTCGCCGTCGAAGTCGGCCACGTAGAACTGATCGTTCAACTGAAACTGCCAGCCCGGCATCGCGTCGTCGTAGCGGGCGATGAGCTTGAGGCCGTTGTTCCCGTCGTCGGCGAGCAGGCCCAGATACTCCATCACCCAGTTGGTGCTGTTGTAGACGACCACTTCGTCCTTGCCGTCGTTGTTGAAGTCGCCGATGAAGAAAGCGATCGCCCGGCTGGAACTGCCACGACCCAGGCACGCGCTCCACCGCGCTGAACACGAGATCGAGCTGCGAGCCGTTCGAGCGGAACAGCATGATCGAGTTGCCGTTGTGGACGAGCAGATCGTCGCGGCCGTCGCCGTTGAAGTCGCCGGCATAGCAATTGAGAAAGCTGTGTCCGCTCACCGGATGCATGAGTGTCTTGAGTTCGGTGTAGCAGACCGGGCAGTACGGCGGCGCGTTGCCGCGCATCCGGCAGTTCACGACCGGACGATAGATGCCACTGTCGTCGGTAGCTGGCGCCCTTCGAACAGGCCGACGTCTTGATCGTTGCTCCAGCCGGCCGGCGGCGTGCCTTGGTTGTAGCCGGTGCAGATGCCGGTGCCCGGCGTGGCATTGACGCCGGTCGGGACCGGCGTCGTCGGATTGACGAACCTTCTCCACTTGAGCGTGGCGCGATTCGTGTTCTTGGTGAGATTCACCGCGCCCGGCTCGGCGCCCGTGTACGTTCCTGGCTGGCAGTACTCGTCGGCGAGTCCGCCGGTGCCGTGCCCGAATTCGTGCGCCATGACGGTCCAGCTCGACCCCAGCGTCACGATCTGGAATCCGCCGCCGCCGCAACCGCCGAAGCCCGGCTCGTTCAGGATGACGAGCACCAGGTCGTAGTCCGGCACCCAGGTGTTGAGCGCGTTCTGCACGAGCGTCGCCGTGTTCGCGCCGCCCTCGAGCCAGCAGTGTGCCCACGAACCGCTGAAGATGTAGCCGAGCGCCGTGTCCTTCAGCGTCGTGCTGACGATCGTGTCGTCGCTACCATCCGACGGGGTGCCGTGCTCGTCGTACACGCGCTGGCTCACACCCGAGTCGACCGAGATCAGGTTGACGCGGAAGATGTTGAAGGCCTGCGCATCCTCATAGAAGTAGTCGTGGCCGAACACGCCATCGAGCAGAAGCTCCTTTACCTTGTTGTTGTAGTTCGTCTGATCGCCCGCAGCGAACCCATCGCCGAGCACCGCGATGTTTTTCTTGAGACCCGGGGGACCGGAGGCGAGGATCTGCGTCACGCTGTCTGGCATTGTTCACTCCTTGCTTCTTCAGCCGATCAGGCTTGACCACTTGCAAAGCCAGTCGCCGGGTAGCGACAACAGTTATGGCTTACACGGAGCGGCCGCAGTCTGTTTGGCCGCTGTGACATGCCTTCCTCCTGGTATCGAAGGAGCCACAATCGTGCGCTCGCCGCGAAAAACACGTCAAGGGATCGCGCTGCCTAACTTGCGTGGGCGGGTCACGCAAAGGCGTGCTCGGCGCGGGGCCGACAATTGCCGGTTTCAAACGACGCAAAATTCAGCGATGCCAGCAACGGGTCGCGATCTGACGATCGGGCGAACGTCAACTTTCGGCATGAAAAACCTATGCCGCCGTCGAAACCGCCGACGGCCGCTGTGGGTCGCCGAACGCCGGGTGCCGCCTAGGCTCGACCCGGCCAGTTCCTGCCCTTTGGTTGCACCGCACGATCTGTCCGAGAGCGGACTCTTTAGTCCCTGAGTTGCCTGGAGGCGCGCAGCAGGTTCGCAACCCGTAAGTTGAGCGGCCGCGGAAGCGCTTCGCACAGCTGCGTCGGTTCGCGCAACTGCGCCTCGACCTTGTAGCGGACCTGCATCACCCGTCCTTCGATGGCTGCGCGCTCTGAATGCGCGCGAATATTCCGCAGTGATTTCGTCGTGCGCACGGTAGCGGCCAGCGCCGGCGCATCCTACTGTGCCGAGCACGAACAGCTCGGGAGAGATCGGATGCGCAATGCGATCGCAATGATGATTTGCATCTCCACACTAGTCGCGTGCGGCGGCTCGTCCCAGGAGCCAGCGGTGGCCGCACCGGAGCCAACCGCCAGCCTATCGGCCGCTGGCATCGAGGAAGCTGCCGCGATGTTTGCCGCAACAGCGGCGGCGCCGACCGGCGGCGCGCCGGCTTTGCCCAACATGGTTCCTAGCAGCAACGGCAGCGGCTTCGCCGCCACATTCAGCAAGGCCGACGGCATCGACCGCAGCGGCCCGTTCTTCCAGAGCCTTGGCGTCAATGGACGCAGCTGCTCGAGCTGCCACATCCAGGCTGAAGGTTGGACCATCACCCCGGCCGGCGTGCAGGCACGCTTCGAGCAAAGTCAGGGACTGGACCCAATCTTCCGCGTTGTCGACGGCTCGAACTCCCCGCTCGCCGATACCTCGACGCTCGACGCGCGCAGACGCGCGTTCAGCATGCTTCTTTCGAAGGGAGTGATCCGCGTCGGTATGCCGATACCGACCGACGCCGAGTTCGAGTTGGCGGCGGCTGACGACCCGTACGGCTTCGCGAGCGCCAAGGAACTGTCGCTTTTCCGTCGGCCGCTGCCGACCGCCAACGTAGACTTCCTCAGCACCGTGATGTGGGACGGACGTGAGACGTTCAAGGATCCGACCTCGCTCGACTGCATCTTGAATAGCATCAACTGCTTCGCCTCGCTGCACTTCAGTCTGGATAGCCAGTCGAACAACGCCACGCTAACCCACGCCGAAGCCAAACAGGCGCTGACGCCCGAGCAGCGCAAGGGGATCATCGACTTTCAGAAGGGGCTTTTTACCGCGCAGGTGTTCGATTGGGACGTCGGTCCGCTGACGGACGTCGTGAGCGGCGGCCCGGTCGCGCTGTCGACCCAACTGTTCTACTTCGGAATCAATGACACGCTCGAAGGCGACTACCGTTCGAAGGCACCCTTCACGCCGACGGGCATGACCCTGTTCGACGCTTGGACCGACGCGCAGCCTGATCCCACCATCGCGAATGCGCAGCTGCGCGAACGCGTCGCCGCCGCGCGGCGTTCCGTGGCACGCGGCCAGGCGCTGTTCAACAGCAAGCCGATCCAGATCCGCGGTGTCAAAGGCCTCAACGACGATCTCAAGCTACCGGTGATTCCCGGAACCTGCACCACCTGCCACAACGCGCCCAATGTCGGCAACCATTCGGTGCCGCTGCCGCTCGACATCGGCGTGGCCGACGCCGCCCGCCGCACGGCCGATATGCCGCTCTACACGCTGCGCAACAAGAGCACCGGCGAGTCCGTACAGACCACTGATCCTGGCCGCGCGCTGGTGACCGGCAAATGGAATGACATTGCGCGCTTTAAAGGCCCGATCCTGCGCGGCCTTGCGAGCCGTGCTCCGTACTTCCATAACGGCATGGCGAAGGATCTCGCAGAAGCGGTCGAGTTCTACAACACGCGCTTCGAGCTCGGCCTGACCACGGAGGAGTCCGCGGACTTGGTCGCGTTCTTGCGGACGCTCTAGCTCCGGCGGCGCCGCGCCAGTCCGCGGTCAACAAGCTTGACGACGGTCTTCGGTGACCAGCGCGACAGCAGCGGGACAGCCAGCTCTCGACCGTGTGCGGCCAGAAGCTGACCTCGAGGGCTTGCCGCCAATTCGTACCGAAGCGGACATCAGACGTTCGCTAAGCGTCGTCAGTTGCGCATGCGGCTACGTCACGGTCGCGGCGATCCTAGCGTTCCATGCCGTGAACATGTGAGTCATTGGTTCCGCGCAGGGATGCAACCCCCCGCGCGTCCAACTTCCGGCATAGTCCGCTCCCTTGGCCCGCAGGGGGCGAACGGCTATGAGCGGCTTGATTGCCGCTTCCCTTGACATTGACGATCCGATGCACAACGCCGCATACCTTCGATACCCGAGCATTCGAGGTGACAACATAGTCTTCGTCACCGACGACGACGTGTGGCAGGTCTCGAGCGCGGGAGGCATCGCACGACGGTTGACTGCAGGGCTGTCCGAGCCATCCACGCCGTGTGAGTCGCCCGACGGCAAGCACATCGCGTTTGTCAGTCGCGATGAACAGCATGCCGAGGTTTACCTAATGCCGAGCGGAGGAGGACTCGCCCGTCGGATGACCTGGCTCGGACCGGACACTATGGTGCGCGGCTGGACGCCTGACGGGCACATCCTGTTCGTCACGACCTATGGCCAGCCGTTCTTTCGCAACTACCGCGCGTACACGCTCGACCCGGCCGGCGGCATTCCGAAGCTAATACCGTACGGTCAGATCAATCATCTTGCGCTGCATCCGGGAGGAGCCAAGGTCATTGGCCGCAACACCGCCGACCCCGCGCGCTGGAAGCGCTACAAGGGCGGCACCGCCGGGCACCTGTGGATCGACACGGAAGGCAACGGCCAGTTCCGGCGCATGGACGAGTTGCCCGGCAACATCACCAGCCCGATGTGGCTGGGCGACCGCGTGTTCTTCCTGTCCGACTTCGAAGGAGTATCCAACCTCTACTCGTGCCGGCCGGATGGCGCCGATCGGCGCCGGCATACCGATCATGACGCGTTCTACGCGCGACACGCACAGACTGACGGCGCCCGAATTGTCTATCAGTGTGGCGCTGACATCTGGTTGTTCGACCCCACCACCGATCAGGCGGCGCGCCTGAATGTGCAGGTGCTGTCGCATCGCACGCAAGCGGTGCGCCGCTTCGTCAAGGCCGAGGACCACATGGGCACCTTCCGGCTACATCCGGCCGGCCACAGCGTGGCGGTCGACGTGCGCGGCAAGATGTTCAGCTTCGCCCTGTGGGAAGGCGCGGTCCGTCAATGGGGCGAACGCGACGGAGTGCGCTACCGGTTAGGGCAATGGCTCGCGGATGGCCAGACGTTTGTCGCGGCGAGCGACGCTTCGGGCGAGGAACGGATCCAGGTCCTCGACGGCGATGCGCGCGAACTCGGCTGGGACATCGGCCGCGTGGTCGCGTTGCAGGTAGCTCCCAGCGGTCGTCGCTTGGCCATATCGAACCATCGCAACGAAGTATTCGTCGGCGATCTCGACACCCGCACGCTGCAGCCGGTCGATCGCAGCGAGTGCGGTCGCACCGAAGACCTCGCCTGGTCGCCGGACGGCGCTTGGCTGGCCTATACCTTTGCGACCAGCCCGCGCCACACCGCCATCAAGCTCTTCGAACCGGCGAGCGGGCAGCAGGTGCTCGCCACGCAACCCGAGTTCCGCGACTACTCACCGTCATTCGACCCGGACGGCCGGTACCTGTACTTCCTGTCGCTGCGCACGTTCGACCCGGTCTACGACAGCGTGCAGTTCGAACTGAGCTTTCCGCGCGCGGCGCGACCCTATCTGATTGCCCTGCAGGCGCGCGGCGGACCGCCCTTCGAGCCGGCACCCAAGGGACTCGCCAAGCCGGATGTGACGACCGAATCTCCGAAGACCCTGGCCGGACCCGTGCAAGTCGACGTCGCCGGCATCGCGAACCGGATTGCGCCGTTTCCGGTTCCCGAGAACCTCTTTGGCAAGATTGCTGGAGCCGGCGGTAACAAGGTGGTCTGGAGCATCCTGCCGATTGTTGGAGCACACGGGCGCGGCGGACGCAAAGACGAGAAGGGGAAGCTCGAGGTCTTCGACTTTGATACCGGACGTACCGAGTCTCTCGCCGAGAACGTCGATGGCTTTGAACTCGCAAATGACGGCAAGACCCTCGTCTATCGCGACGACAAGCGGCTGCGCGCCATCGCGGTCAAGACCAATGGTGAAGCCAGCCACAATACGGTCGACAAGAAGCCCGACGACAAGCCCTCGCGCGAGAGCGGCTGGCTCGATCTGAACCGGGTCCGTGTGTCGGTGGATCCGCGTAAGGAGTGGCGCCAGATGTTGCGCGAGGTCTGGCGGCTGCAGCGCGACCACTTCTGGGTGCCCGACATGTCGGGCAACGACTGGAGCGCGATCTACGCGCAATACGAGCCGTTGCTCGACCGGGTCTCCACACGCGCTGAGCTCTCGGATCTCATTTGGGAACTGCAGGGCGAACTCGGCACGTCCCACGCCTACGAAATGGGAGGTGACCACCGCAAGCCACCATCGGTCGCCCTTGGCTATCTCGGAGCCGATCTGCGGGCGACGGCGGACGGCGGCTTCGAAATCGCGCACATTGTTGCCGGCGACCCCTGGGATGCCGGCGCGGACTCCCCGCTCAACGCGGTGGGCGTCGAAGCGACGATCGGCGAGCGCATCGTGGCAGTCAATGGCCAGCGTGTTTCGCCCGCGCAGCCGCCGCAATCGCTGCTGGTGCACCAGGCAACGGCCAAAGTGGAACTGACGCTCGCGGATGCCAAGGGCAAGGAGCGCACAGCCCTGATCACGACGATCGCCGACGAAGTGCCTGCGCGCTACCGGGAGTGGGTCGAGCGCAACCGCACCTTCGTGCACGAGCGGTCGAACGGCCGCGTCGGCTACTTCCACCTGCCGGACATGATGGCCGCGGGCTTCGCCGAATTCCATCGCTACTTTGGCACGGAATGCGAACGCGACGCCTTGGTCGTCGACGTGCGTTACAACCGCGGAGGGCACGTGTCGGAACTGCTGCTGGAGAAGGTGGCCCGTCGCCGGATCGGCTACGACATCGCGCGGTGGAGCACGCCGACGTCCTATCCGCAAGCGGCGGTCGCCGGACCGGTGGTCGCCTTGACCAACGAGCATTCCGGCTCCGATGGCGACATCTTCTCGCACGGATTCAAGCTGATGAAGATCGGCCCGCTGGTGGGAACTCGTACGTGGGGCGGCGTGATCGGCATCTGGCCACGCCACACGCTGGTGGACGGCACCCAGACATCGCAGCCGGAGTATTCCTTCTGGTTCAAGGACGTCGGTTGGGGCATCGAGAACTACGGGACTGATCCTGACATCGTAGTGGACAACGCGCCGCAGGACTCCGCGCTCGAGCACGACGGGCAGCTCGAGGCCGCGGTGGATACAGCGCTCGACCTTATCGCGCGTAACGGCGTGAGCCGCGCGGAGTTCGGCACCCGCCCGGTACTGTGCCGGCCCGCGCTTCCACCGCGCAAGGCGTGAAGAACACTTGCAGTGACGGGTCGCTACGCGGCCAATTGCCGCCCTGATGCAGTGCCGTCACAATTGCCCGAAAGCAGTCAAACCGACTACCGGTGGGAGGGTTTGTGCCAGACGGTGTTGACGACAAGTTCTACGAGCGCGCGGACGCGCACATCCATCTTTCCAACGAGCAGTTAGAGGAGATCGATCGGGTTAGGGCAAGCGCCTCGATGATGTACGCAACTGCGCGCTTCAATGCTTGGGCAAGCGCGCGTGGCTTCGGGACCAAGGAAGAAATGGCGGCCTCGCGCGCCGAAACGATCGACTACTTCTTGAGCGAGTATCGGCTGATGCTTGAAGAGAACTTCGATGACTACGTGGAGAACTTCGCAAAGTATATGACGCCAGCTCAATAGCGCGGCTTCTGCCTTTCCCTACTTACGCACGTCAAGGCGAGCCCGCATCGGCCATTACCGGAAGTTCGATGCCTGGGTCAGAATTGCCTGAGAGCGGACCTCTCGGGAAGGGAGAAGTGAGCGCGCTTGGCACTTCAGATGCAGTGTCCTCGTTCGCCCGCGTGCTGTACGTTCTCGTCGGCATCGCACTGCTCTCGTCGTGCCTCGGCAAACCCACCTATCGGTGGAATGAAGAAGTCCAGCTGCACGACGGTCGGGTGATCGTGATTGAACGAAGCGTGCGCACTGGCGAAGTACCGGTGGAGAACGGTCAGCCGCCGGGAGAGTCGGACTACACGCTGACTTTCAAGACCAGAGATGGCAAGTCAGTGGTGTGGGAGGCGGGAAGGTCTCTTCGGCCGATGACTTTGGACTTTTCAGGTGAGATTCCGTATGTAGTTGCGACCGGGATCACGCTGACCGACTATCAAGCCAACGGGTGTCCGAAGCCACCGTACTTCATCTTCAGGTTTGAAGCCGGCGGCTGGGTTCGCATCGCTTACGAACAGCTTCCTAGCTCGGTCCGGCGCGCAAATCTGTACTCCAGTCCGACCCGAAAGGACCGCTTAGATGCCATAAGGTCGGGCCTTGTCACGCTTGAGGACGTAAGGAGGTCGCACCTTGGCCTGAGTGCGTGGCGAATCCAAGTCGCGGAGGATGCCCCCAACCCATGCGCTGATTGGGGCAACGACATGAAATACGAGATCAGAAAGTAGCTGACTGCGTGTCGACTTGATTCGGCGCGAGCCGGCCAATTGCAGCCAGTCCCGAGCAAGTGAGGTTGCCTAAGAACAGACGACCCTCGCGAAGTTGGTGCTGGTGGCGACCGCAGCAAGTATGGACTTCGTCGTCTCGGCTTCCGAGTGCCTCGGCCGCTCTGCCGAAATCGGCGCTGCTCAAGGAGTGGGTTCGCAATCGAGTCCTTGTGCTCTGTCGAGTGCATCCGCAGTTTGCCTAACGTCGGCACCTCAAGGAGCGGTACGCATAGCAACACACCCAGTCGTGGGCGACGAGCCAGAGTTCGGACCGGCCCGGTAGTTTGCCGAGCCTCACGTGGGAACTGGCGGCTCGCGCTTACTCGCCAGAAACGGGGCCCGCCGCCGTGTCTCGTCCCGCCCTCGGCAGCGGTACCGGTTCGAGGGGAAGACGCTTGACTGTGGCGACAACCACGCCAGCGGCGAGGGCGAGTCCACCGGCCCAGATCAGCAGCAGCAGCAGGTTTGACATATCGAGAGTCGGCCAGCGCACGCTCGATAGCGCTTCCCACCGCTCACTCATCCAGTGCCAACCGACGTGGGCGAGAATGGCCGAGAGGACGATGGCTCCCACTCGACCGATCAGGATGTGTCGCGTGATAAGGGTCAGTACAGGAAGCATCACCGCCAATGCCAGGATCTGTCCGATTTCGATACCAACGTTGAAAGCGAACAGTGACACGATCAGATGCGGACCGGCGAACTGCAGTTCCTCCTGCAGTCCGTAGGAGAAGCCGAATCCATGGACGAGGCCGAATAGCATCGTCAGCAGCACCCGTCGACGGACGTCGATGCCAATGATGTTCTCGACCGCCATGTAGACAATCGAAAGCGCGATGACCATCTCGACGAACGGAGGAAACCAGGCACCCTGCGGGGTGAGGCCAAAAGCCGATCCGATCAGCGTGAACGAGTGCGCGAGCGTGAATCCCGTCACCACGGTCAACAGCTGTCGCATGCCATGCAGAGGAATAATCAGACACGTGAGAAACAGCAGATGGTCGAACCCGCCGACGATATGGGCGACACCCAGGCCGACGAAACCCGCAGCAGCGCCCAGCCACGTCGGATTGAGTTCGACTGTTCCCGTGCCACCCTTGATGACGATGGCCCGGCTGTCTCCGGTCTGGGGCAGGTAGCGGAATGTCAGCTTGAGGTAGTCGCCCAGCTCAGGGGCGACCGTCGTACGCAGAGAGAAGACCGCATTCGGAGAGGTCACGGGATAGGTCAAATGAGCATCGACGTACCCCTGATCGATAACGATCTCGGTGCCGGCTTCGACCGGCGCTCCGACATGATTCAACGCCTGCTCATAAGTCTCGAACGAGCGATCCGACGGAAGCGCGAGCCGCGCAAGCGCACGGCTCGCCGTTAGTGGCCGCCCATCCTCCAGCAGGACGATCTGTTGCTGCAGGCCAGCCAGCGCGCGTTCAAGTGCCGCTGCCGATTGATCGATATCGACCTGTCCATCTTTGACGGGAAACCGGGCGGCCTTGAACAGGTACAGCGGAGCACGGACCACCAGATGGGCCTGCGTCGGCTCTATCTTTACGAATCCGCTGATTACCGCGTCGAGCTTGAACTCATGCGCACGCGCGAGCGATGCGCAAAGCGCAAGCAGTGCCCCGATAACGATGAGTACCAGGCTCGTGCGGTGACCGACCATTGCAGCGTTATCGGGTAAGGCCGCGTTTCATTGCCAGCTGACGCTCAGGAACTGGCTCCCCGCGGGCAACCTTGACCCACCTGTATCGGGACACGTTCACGGCGGCCGGGCGGACCGTCCCGGCCGCGTGTTCAACGCTACCCGCAGTTGCCTTTACCGTCGCCTTTGCCTTTCCCGTTGTTGCACTCGACTTGTTTGAACTTCTGGATGCGGCGGCCGTTGATCGTCTCACCCGTATACAGGTTGCCCTTCGAGTCCTTGGAAACCGTATGAAGGAAGGTGAACTGTGAGGCCTGACGTCCGGGTTGGCCGAACTTGGCGAGGATTGAACCCTGCATGCGATTCATGATCAGCACCTGCTCGTTGCCGCCGTCGGCCTCGAACATGAACGTCTGCGCCCAATCGTTGGAGAAATCGAGATCCCATGCGGAGCCCGCCGTACCGAGCGGGGCGCGCCACCGGGCGACGGCGTTGCGCCAGTTCCCGGAAGAATCGCGATCACTCGCTGAAGCACGCCGGTCTTGGTGAAGACCTGGACTCGATCGTTCTGGCGGTCGCAAACGTAGATCAGGCCGTCAGTGCCTCCGACGACGCAGTGCGGATGGCCGCCGTCGCCCGCCCCGAACTTGTCGGGATAGTCTGACGTGACGTTGATGACGGTGCCGGCAACCCCGCCCCATTGCCGCAGATACTGGCCGGCCGCATTGAAGACGACCACCCTGTGATTGCCATAGCCATCGGCGATATAAACACTGCCGCGTTGCCCCGTGACCGGATCGGGATTCGAGTCCACCCACATGTCGGCCGGCTGGTTCAGCAACGTCTGGCTCTGATTCGCGCCCGGATTCGCGCCCGAGTTACCGCAGGTGTTGGCCGGCGGGTTGTCGCATATACCTCGCGTGCCGATCTGCAGCAGCAGAGCTCCACTGTGGGAGTACTTCTGCACGATGCCATCACCATTGCCGGCGATCCACACGTTGTCCTGATAGTCGACAAAGCAACCATGGATGCCGTTGGGCAGGATGTTTCTGTCGCCCCAGGCAGCAACGGTGTTGCCCTCGGTGTCGAATTCCATGACGGGCGGGGCCGCTATGCCCTTCACACCCTCGGGCGCAATGAGGTTCCCGCGGGTGACGATGAACACGTGATCGCGAGAATCGACGCATGTCCCTGCGACCTCGCCGGGGATCCAGGTTCTTGGCCTGCCGGTTACCGGGTCTGGCGTGGACGGGAATGGTTTGGGCCAGGTGCTGTCCACCTCATACTTAGGCGCCTTCGGCGTCTTCGGGGAGTCTGCCTGCGACTGCGGAGTCGACAGTCCGAGGCCGACGGCAACGGCAAGCAATGCCGTGCCTGCATAAGCGAAAGATACTGGTCGCATGAAATCACCTCCCTATAGGTGTTGTGACAAGTCGCGACCGTGCGACTGCGGGACGCCGGGAGCGCGCGCTTCGCCAGGCCAGGTGGGGCCCGCAGTGAACTAGGTCAGGCACTGGAGTTGCTGCGGGGCGCACGCAATGGTGCAACGCGCGATGTCCTCCGAAGGCGTCCAGCGCGACCGCCCCAGCGAGGAAGCGGATCCCGTACGCATACGCACGTGCGGCGCTAACAGCCTCGGGCTGTCGATGAGGTGGCCAGCCTGCGACCGAAGCACCGTCGTGCGCGTCAGGGCAATCTAAGCTCGGGCTGAAGTGTGTCAATCACTCATCCTTGCCAGCGCCGCAACCAGGTGATGCGCATTCGAGGGGCACGTGGAAACGGATGCCGTGACGCTCACGGCATTCAGTGGCGACGTAGGAAGGAGTCGCCTCGTCGAACGCATCTTTGAGAACCAAGCACGCCGGGTATCAAAGACCACGTCGTCGTGGTCGAGGCGCCGGGCTCGAGCGAAGGTCGATTCTGCGCAGCGTCTCGGCGCCACCGCTCGCCGCGACAGCGGGATCGATCACATAGCGTGCCTTCATCGCCGAGGGTGCGACGATTGTCACGACGCCGGGCTACCGCAAGACACTCGAAATGCTTTCACCTGAGAACGCCCGGTCAGCGTTTCCGGGTCCGGGGCCGCGGGTGCCACGCCTGTCCACACCATCAGGATGAACCAGGGAGATTTCCGCACGGCGGCGTCCTCGAGTGACAGTCCGGCGACTCTTGATGGCCGCCTCTAACACACCGTTCGAAAGCCGACGCTCTGCGGGCGTAGCTCAACTCGAACGTTAGGTGACTGCTTCCGAGCGTCGTTCGACGTCCGCTATTCGGCGACCTGAATGTCCGCAATGGGTGTGCGCCGTGATAAGGCGGCGCTTTCCAGTGGGTGAGAGTCCCACCCGGCGAATGCTCCAGCCGGAAGCAACCGGAGCAGTCATGGAGGTAACGAGATGACTGAAGCCTTCGGGTAAAGCGTGCCACGAATTGGTGGCAGCGCGAGTGTGCAGGCGGTAACGCGAGTGAACGCTGGGCAAGCCTCGAAAAGGACGATGCGCAGGCCGACCCGAACACCCTATCGGGGAAGGCTGAGATCACTGGACGGATGAGCAAGGCAGCACGGCCAGTGGCTGCGCCGGGGTAGTGGCGACAGCATGTACACCAGGAAAGCGCGCGCAACACGGGAAGCCCCGTGGCGTGGTCAGGGATGACCAACCGGACGCCGGTGACGGACAGGCTGGGCGCTGTGGGGTGACGGAGAGGCTCGTAGTACCGCTGAAGCCGGGTAATGCCGGGGGAGGAAAGGGGCCTCAGTTCAGGACCAACGCAAAACGTAGCGAGGGATGCGGAGATTGGGCAACCTAGCAACTCCGGAAAGTGTTCAGAAGCTGCAGACGGCGTTACACGCGAAAGCGAAGGCAGCGCCGGGTTATCGCTTCTATGCGCTGTACGACAAGATCTACCGAGAAGACATCCTGGCGTACGCCTATGCCCAGTGCCGCTCCAACCGGGGTGCTGCGGGGGTGGATGGACAGGACTTCGAGGCGGTCGAAGCGTACGGGGTGCAGCGGTGGCTCGGCGAACTGGCGCTTGCACTCAGGCAGGAGACGTACCGACCGGAACCGATAAGACGAGTGTTCATCCCGAAGGCCAATGGCAAGCTCAGGCCACTGGGCATCTCGACCTTGCGTGATCGGGTGGGCATGACAGCAGCGATGCTGGTGCTCGACCCGATCTTCGAAGCCGATCTTCCACCCGAGCAGTACGCCTACCGGCAGGGCAGAAATGCCCAGCAGGCGGCGGTCGAGGTGGAGGCCACGCTGTACCGAGGGCACCGGGAAGTGGTGGACGCCGACCTCGCGGATTACTTCGGCAGCATCCCGCACGCCGAGTTACTGAAATCGGTGGCGCGCCGGGTGGTGGATCGGCGCGTGCTGCATCTGATCAAGATGTGGCTGGAATGTGCCGTCGAAGAAACCGATGATCGAGGACGGAAGAAGCGCACGACCGTCGCCAAGGATCAGCGCCGCGGCATCCCGCAGGGCTCACCCATCTCACCGCTGCTGGCGAATCTGTACATGCGCCGGTTCGTGTTGGCATGGAAGAAGCTCGGACTGGAAGCGAGTCTAGGCAGTCGCATCGTGACCTACGCCGATGACCTCGTGATCCTGTGTCGGCGCGGCAAGGCGGAAGAAGCCTTGCGGCGCCTGCGCGAGGTCATGAGCAAGCTGAAGCTGACGGTCAACGAGGACAAGACACGGATCTGTACAGTGCCGGAAGGGTCGTTCGACTTCCTGGGCTTCACGTTCGGGCGGCGGTACTCGGCGCAGACGGGGCGGGCACGGCTCGCTCTGTGGCCATCGCGCAAGAGTGTCCAGCGCATGGTCGCGAAGATCCATGCGATGACGGCCATCTCCCTGACGTGGCAAGACACCACGGAGTTGGTGCATCAGTTGAACCGTGCACTGCGCGGCTGGGCCAACTACTTCCAAGTGGGAACGACCAGCCGTGCGTATCGCGCGCTCGACAACTACACCGCTGCGCGGTTGCGCCGGTGGTTGCGCAACAAGTACAAGCTCAGGCGACGCAGTGCGGGGGCCTATCCACCTTCGCAGCTCTACGGGCACTTCGGGCTCGTGCGCTTGGGCCGGCTTGGGCACGACCTGGCGTGGGCGAAGGCGTGACGTCTTGTCCGAGAGCCGGATGCGGGAGATCTGCCAGTCCGGTTCGATGAGCGGGATGTGGAAACGGAGCTATGGCACGGGTACTCGGGCACCGCCAGACGAAAGAGGCGGCAACAGACAACCCAAACCTACTGCCACCGCGCCACATCTCGACTCTACCGCGTACTGCCGAAAGGCGACTCCGAGGAGCGGCCGTTTCGCTACAAGACAGCGTTCTGAAGCGAGCAACGCGTCCGTGGTCAGGTGAGCGCCATGTCCGGGACGGGTCGTGAGACCTCAATCGCTCCCGCGATCTGATGCGTCAGCCGGGCCTGCAACGAATGCATCGACCGGAGTCAATCGAATCAGTTCGCGCGCGTCCTCGATGCCGCCGAGTAGCCAGCGATCAATGTCGTGAAGTTCGAGTGCGACCACAGACCGCTTGTCCTGCTCGTCGGGTGCGAACGCCGGGTCCGGCTTGTGCATCCGGCGCATCAGCGGGTGTCGATCCGCGTTCATCGTTAGCATCGTGTAGCCCTCGACCAACTCGCCGGTCTCCGGGTCAGTCCACGTATTCCACAAGCCGGCCAGCGCCCACGGTGCGCCGTCGGCACGACGAAAGCTCCACCAGACGTTGCGGCCAGTTTCCCAGTTCGGTTCGTCGAACGAGAGTGCCGGGATGACGCAGCGCTGGCCCCGCGCCCATGGCACCTTGAACGTGGGCTTGCGCTCGAGTTCCTCGGAACGCGCGTTGCTCGTCGAGTACTTCAGGCGTGCCGACTTGGCAAACCAGGGCACCAGTCCCCACTGGCCGACCACGAGTTCGCGGCCGTTCGCAGCGCCATCGCGAGTGGTGCGGATGAATGGCCCGCGGCTGCGCGGGAAGAGGCTCTGCCGCGACCACGGGTGGACTTTACCCAGCCGGAAGAACCGCTCCATGTCGGCGGCTTCAGGAGTGACATAGCGCGTACACATCCGGGCACTCTAGCGGACGGCGCAGGCACGCTCGCTTAGCCGTCCAACATACACACCCGGCGCATGACACCCTTGTTTGCATTGCGGGAGTGGATTGAACGGGATAGTCTGCCAACGAACTTTCGGGAGGAGACCCAATGAAGTCGTTTCTTGCACCGTTCATGCTCGCGTTCGCATTGCTCGCCGGGCAGGACGCACCGCTGGCCGGCGAACCGCTGCAGCTTGCCCAGGCCAAGTCGGCCCCGATCGACATCAACCGCGCCAAGGCGGACGAACTGATCACGCTCAAGGGGATTGGCGAGGCGCGCGCCACTGCCATCATCAAGGGGCGTCCGTACGCGCGCAAGGATGAACTCGTGCAGAAGAAGATCATCCCCGAGTCCGTCTACAACGACATCAAGGACCAGATCGTCGCGAAGCAGTAACGTCAGGGCGACGGCTTTGCAGGCGTCGCTGACACCGCATTGCGCTTCGATTCCCGAAACGTCCACGGAGCCACGGGCGCCGGTTCGCGCCACAGCCCGCGGCGGTCCGCGCGCGCGGCCCGTTCCAGGGGCAGACAGAGGTCGGGGGACTGCAGGTACTTGATGAAGCACCAGGCGAGGCCGTCCTCGACCTGGCGCCAGTTGGCGTGCACCTCGTCGCACCACACGTGAGCCACGGTTCTGCCGTAGCGATCCGTTGTTACTGGTTCGAAGCGCACCGACGCCGGTGACTTGCAAAGGTCGATCAGGTTGCGCCGCGCCACCTGGCTGTATGGCTGGGTCCGTTCCGGTGCATCGATCTCCGCCAGGCGCAGCGTGACCTTGCGTTCACCATCGGCTACCACCAGCGTGTCGCCGTCGGCGACGCTCACGACAGTCAATGCCAGAACAAGCAGTTCGGCCAGCACGGTGGGGACTGTTCCGTTGTCAGACGAATCGAATCCACCAGGACTGCGCGAATTCCACCACGCCGTCGTCTGCCGACAGGCGTTCGATCCCGGTGATGACCGCGCCGGTTCGACCCAAGGTGATCACGTCGGCATCGTAAAGCGGCGGGATGAGCTCGGGGCGGCGCGCATCTTCGGTCCGGGTCAGCTTGGCGATGCGCACCGAGCGGCGTAGATGTGGATCGTCGACCATGAAGCACTGCAGCTCGCCCTCGACCGGCTCCTGGCGCTGCAGCTCACGGTCGGGAAGCTTGCGGCCGTGACGACGCGTGCGAACGACCAGAAAGCGGAGCACGTGTCAGCCGCCTTCGGCCGGAGCAACCGACGAGAAGCCAAACGCCGTGGCGCCTAAGGCGCCGGCAGGATGTGGGTGTCGCCGGCGACGGGCTGGCTGTCGCGTGTCACGCGCCAAGTCACCGTGACGAGTCGGGACCCTAGGGAATCGCGCCAGGCGCGGACCCGGTAGTGGTGAAAGCGGCCGTCGAACTGCCCGTGCTGCCGGGCGGTGCGAACTGCATCCCGCACCGCAGAGGTCAGGAACCGCGCCTCTGACACCTCCACGAGATCAAGCGCCGGAAACTCCTGGTAGAGGAGGGTACCGCCGCCCAGCTG
Source organism: uncultured beta proteobacterium (assembly GCA_963791235.1). Taxonomy (GTDB): domain Bacteria; phylum Pseudomonadota; class Gammaproteobacteria; order Burkholderiales; family Burkholderiaceae_F; genus JALORV01. Next base: position 39,881 of record CAWBRW010000032.1, read on the forward strand.
GGATACTGTAAGCATATTCAGTACCGTAGCGCGACGCGGGCGAAAAGGCAAGCCGCCCGCGATTCCCATGTTCAGCGGTACATGGGCACGAGTGTCGGATGAAAGTCCCGCACCCGAAGTCGCTCTCCGACCGAGATCTTGTCCAGCACTTCGTCAGTGAGCAGGCTGAACCACTCGTCCACAGTGGTCGAGTCAGGGCTTTCGGACCGCAATCGAAAGTACGGGATTCTCGCCGCCACAAGCAGTTCGTTCTTCCAGGCGTCCCGACGCTTGACCTCCGGGTCGTCATGAGACGCGCTGTCGAGTTCAAATGCGGCCACGGGATCTCCCTCAATCGGCGTGACCAGAATCGTGTCGAGCCGAAGCAGCCTGCCGCTCCTCCATGCCTCTTCGGAGACGAGCGACTTGATGCGATTCAAGTTGATGATCTGATCCACCGGGTAGTTCGGCAGCGCCCGCAGCCCCGGAAAGCGCTCTGAGGCGGCCCTCAGGAAAGTTCTTTCCTGCCGTGAACGGAAAACCGACGTCCTGATCTGAAACGCGTCGCTGGCTTCGAACCCGGCGAGGCCAAACCAGGATGTCTGAAAGACGCGCTTGAGTTGGACGATAGTGGTCTGTCCGGCCAGGTCGGCGAAACGCGCCCTTTCGGCTGACTGAGTCATCTTGCGCTCGTACTTCGTCAGTAACACCAACAGCCGATTGGTCGGCTCGATGTTGCCGGCTTCGTAATGGCGTGCGAACCAGATCAGCAGATCCGGGTCTGGCAAAGGCGAGGACTCGAGCAGGACCTCGAAGGCTTCCGCCCCAAGGATACGAAGTTCTGTACGCCCATCGCCCTGACCAGCGACGCTGGCGGCCGCGTCGAATCCTTCTCGGAAGAGTGAGAAATCTGGGCGAACGATGTGCTGGCGCAGTTGCGCTAACTGCATCGGGAATGGCAAGGGCGTCGTTAAGGCAACGATTGTCACTCATAGAGCGTGGCCTGATAAGAGCCTAGTGCATAGATTGCCTGCCCATGGAGAAGAGGGCGCGGCAAGGCGGACAGGCGGACCCACGGTTGATGTTTGGGAGGCAAGTTGCCGAGCTGCGCCGCCGCGCCGGGCTCTCCCAAGAGGCGCTCGCCCTCGAAAGTGGATTGGCCCGGAGCTACCTCGGCGGTGTTGAGAGGGGCCAGCGCAACATCGCGCTGATGAACATCTGCAGACTAGCCAAGGCGCTCCATGTACGACCCTCTCGGCTACTCGAGGCCCTCTAAGAAGTTTGACGCTGACGCGGCCGTTCGCCAGCCCGGGCCTCGCGCCGCGCATCATCTGTTCTCTTGTTCAACTTCGGGACTAGTGAACATCCGCGTGCCAGACAAGTCCGAAAGTGCCCGGTCCAAACCTTGGCGCGAAGTGGTGCTTTTATCAATTAAAGCAGAGTATTACCGCATGCTTTTAAAGTGTTAAGTTCAAATTCTCGTCATTAGCAGTAATGCAGCTCGGCGCGTGTCATGAGTGGGAATCGAGCTTTGCATGGCACCCGTGAAGGGGAAGGCCCCGTTGAATGCAATCGCGGTCCGCACAGCGCCGACGGAAGGACATGGCGCCCGCGCTGCGCCAAAAAAGACTATCTCAGGTGCCTTGGCGCCATTGCGTGTAAACCTCGGCATCGCGCTCCTGCGTAGGCTAAGGACGGCGCGCCCGCGCCAGGCGTGGAGTCAAGTGCAACTGATCTGCGCCAGCCAAGATCCAGCGCCACGCTTCAGTTACCTTGTTCTTCAAGTTCAGGCCTACTTAACCTCTGTCCGCCATTAAGGTCCGTCCGCCACCACTGAACGGCCAGCATTTCTCCCTCGCCAAATCCGTGCGGGCGGACTTCGTAGCCTTCATGCCCCGAAACGACCGCAGCGCCCAAAGGATAGGCAACTAGGCTCGTCTAGCGTCATTCCGAGGGAAAAGGGCTGTGGAGCGTTACGCGTGTGGATTCAGACGTTTAGCAGCTGTTGTTAAAGTAATTTTGCATTTGACATAATACACATTATACGAAGTCAATAAACAAGGGCGGCCGACCAAGAACGGGCTTCAGTTCGCCGGCAGCAAGGTCCTCAAATCGTCCAGCGCGCGCACGTAAAGCTCCGTCCGACCGAGTTCCGACATAGGAAGCGCTGCACCCCTCGGGCGTAGCCGGGCGAAGCGCTGGTCGAACGCGGCCGATCGCTGCCACTCCAGACGCTGCAGAACATCGTCCATTGCCGCCGTGTCGTTGCAGACGAGCACCAGATCGCATCCGGCGGCCAGGCCCGCCGCAGCCCGCTCTGCCACCGTACCTTGCATGCTCGCGCCTTCCATCAGCAGGTCGTCCGTGAATGCTGCGCCGGTGAACCCCAGTTCCTCCCGCAGCGTGCGGATCCAGCGAGACGAAAACCCGGCGGCTACGGGGTCGACCCGGTCGTAGATGACGTGCGCCGGCATGACGGCCGCAAGCTGTGGCCCCAGCCAGCGGTAAGGCGCGGCATCCTGCGACAGGATGTCCGCCTTTCTGCGTGTGTCGTGCGGAATCGCGACATGCGAGTCGGCTTCCGCCCAGCCGTGACCCGGAAAGTGCTTGCCGCAGTTCGCCATGCCGGCAAGCGCCAGACCGTGGCACAGATGCGCAGCCAGCAAGGTGACAACACGGGGGTCGGAATGAAACGCGCGGTCACCGATCACTCCACTGCGGCCCCAGTCCACGTCGAGGACCGGGGTGAAGCTGAAGTCGACCCCGTGGGCACGCAACTCGGAAGCGAGCACCAGCCCGAGGGACGCGGCGACGCGGCAAGCAACCAGCACATCCTTGTCCCACAGGTCTCCGAGCCGCCGCATTGGCGGCAGGCGCGTGAATCCTTCGCGGAACCGCTGCACGCGCCCACCTTCGTGATCGACGGCGATCAGCAGCGGCGGATCGCGGAGCGAGTGGATTTCGTCGGTGAGTTGGCGCAACTGCTGCGGAGACTCGAAGTTCCGTGAGAACAGGATCACCATGCCGACCAGCGGATGGGCCAGCCGGTCCCGGTCCGCGGCAGTAAGTTCGACGGAGCCTTCGAGGCCGACGACCACCGGTCCTACCGCCATGCGCCCTCCTCGGCCTCGGCGACGGCGTAGGCCATCGCCACGCTTTTCTCGTCGCTCACTGAAACATGCACCCGCAGGCGCCGGCGCTCCGCGAAGTGCCGCAACTCGGGACTGCTGATGAACGCGACCGGGCGACCGGACGGGTCGTTAACGATTTCGACCGCGCGCCAGGACATCGGCTGGCGCATTCCGAGACCCAGCGCCTTCGACACCGCTTCCTTGGCCGCGAAGCGCGTCGCCAAATACCGGATCCCACGTTCTTCGGACCGCTCGCGGCGCCACTTGTAGCGCTCCATCTCACGCGGACCGAGGATGCGCTCGGCGAAGCGTGCGCCAAACCGCGTGTCGGCCGCCCGGATGCGTTCGATCTCGATGATGTCGGTGCCGACACCGAAGATCATGCCGGCCCGCCCGCCTTGCGGATTTCGGCCAGGTACAGTCGCACGGTTGCCGTGAGTCCGTACTCGAGCGCGTCGGCGATCAGAGCGTGGCCGATCGACACCTCGTCAACGCCGGGCACGGCGCGCAGGAAGGCGGCAAGGTTCTGCAGGTTGAGGTCGTGGCCCGCATTGACTCCGAGCCCCGCTGCATGTGCCGCCGTTGCGGCTGCCGCATAGCGCGCCAGCATGGGGGCCTGTCCCGGTGTGCCGAAGGCCTGTGCGTATGGCTCGGTGTAGAGCTCGATTCGCTGCGCGCCGAGTGCAGCCGCGGCCGCCATCGCCTCGGGCACCGGGTCCATGAAGAGGCTCACTCGCACGCCGAGATCCCGCGCCTGGCGGATCACCGGGGCCAGCCGCTCCGCGTCCGCCGGCAGGTTCCAGCCGTGATCGGATGTGAACGCGCCGGTTTCATCCGGCACGAAGGTGCACTGGTGCGGGCGAACCTGCGCGACGAAATCGATCAGGCCGTGGAACGGATTGCCTTCGATATTGAACTCACACGCCGGCCAGGCGCGTAGCAACTCCGAAAGCTCGGCGACGTCCGGGGCACGCACGTGTCGACCATCGGGACGGGGATGCACGGTGATGCCGTCCGCGCCAGCTTCCAGGCAGATCACCGCGGCGCGCCCGACGCTGGGTATGCCGATGGCGCGCGTATTGCGCAGCAAGGCCACCTTGTTGAGATTGACACTGAGCGCGGTCATAGGAGAACACAACCTTCAACGCAGCAGCTCTGCCGCGACGACCGCCGGCGTCGACAGTTCTGTTCGCTTCGACCGTACACCTGGCGACTGTCCGGTGCCAGCTGCCTTGCCTCCGCCCTCTTCTGTCGGGCAACGCGATCCATCGGGCGCTCTTACGTCGGTTCTAAAGCTGGTGCAGATCGAGCAGGATGCGGCGGGTGTTGAGCGGTTTGCCGTCGAGATGGTAGCGAATCAGCTGGCGCAGCATCGCCTTCGCTTCGGAAGCGACGCGCGCATCGGCGAATTCCCCGCGTGCCATCGCGAGCAGCGTGGAGCCCGATACCGACAGCCCGTCCTCGTCGCGCTCGCCTGCGGCAAGTCGATGGGCGCCGGCCTCCGGCCGGAACCGGTAGCGCGCCAATGCGTCGATCGGCTCTCCGCTGGTGCATTGGTCAAGCGGAACTTCATACCCCACCTCACGCAGCAGTTGCATCTCGAACATGCGCAAGGTGATGTCTTGCCGCGCGCCCGCGAGGCCACGCAGCATCTGCAGGTAATTGTCGAACAGGCGCTCGTGCGGATCGGCCCGCGCGAGCAGGCGCACTACGAGTTCGTTGGCGTAGAACGCGGCGAGCAGCGCGTTGCCACGCAGCGGCGCCAGGCCGCCGATCCACTCGACGCGGACGAGATTCTTGATCTCGTTGCGTCCGCTCCACGACAGGGACAGCGGCGCAAACGGCGCGAGCAGGCCACGGAACTGCGACGTCGGCCGTTTGGCCCCCCGGGCAACAAGGCCGACGCGGCCGTAGTCGCGAGTGAAAGTCTCGACGATGAGGCTCGTTTCGCGCCAGGGGGTCGTGTGCAGGACCACGCCAGGTTGGTGATCGACGCGGGCGTCGGTGCCGCGGCGGCGTGGCTTGCCTGCGGAGCGCAGGGTGTCGGTTGCGCCTTCAGCCATAACCCAACTTGCGCATGGCCGCGGGATCGTCGCTCCAGCCCTTCTTCACGCGCACCCACACTTCGAGGTGCACCGGCTTGCCGAGCATCTCCTGGACGTCAGCCCGCGCCAGGCGAGAGATCTCCCGCAACTTGGCGCCCTCCTTGCCGATGACTATGCCCTTGTGGGCCTCGCGCTCGACCACCAGAGTGGCCGCGATCCGCGCTCCGCCCTCCTCCTCTTCCCAGCGATCGATGGTGACCGCGATCCCGTAAGGCAGCTCGTCGCCGAGCAGGCGATAGGCTTTCTCGCGGATGCTCTCCGCCGCGAGGTACCGGGCGCTGCGATCGGTGTACTGCTCGGCATCGAAGAGCGGCATGCCTTCGGGCAGCAGGGAGCGCACTTCGGCAAGCAGCTCCTCCAGCTGGCGGCCTTTCTCTGCGCTGACCGGAACAATCGCGTGGAACGGATGGCGCTGCATCGACGCTGCCATCAGCGGCAGCAGCCTCTCACGGTCGGCCAGCAGATCGATCTTGTTCAGCGCGAGGATCACCTGCCCCGAATCCTTGGGAAGCAGCTGCAGGACCTGCTCATCGGCGGGAGTCCAGCCGGCGGCGTCGATCACGAGGATCACCGCATCGACGTCGGCCAGAGCGCCAGTCACCGTCTGGTTCATGCGTTTGTTCAGCGCACTGCGATGGCGTCGCTGAAACCCCGGCGTGTCGACGAAGATGTACTGCGCGTCCGTGGTCGTGCGCACGCCAAGGACGCGGTCACGGGTCGTCTGAGGCTTGCGCGACGTGATACTGACGCGCTCGCCGACGAGGGCGTTGATCAGGGTGGACTTGCCGACGTTGGGGCGCCCGATGACGGCCACCATGCCGACCCGGCACAGCGCGTTGCTCATCAGGCCGGATCGCTGGTCGTAACCGTATCCGGCGCGGCCTGCGGCGTCTTGGGCTCCGCACCCGGCTCGCGCGAGTTGGGTGCTGCAGCCGGCTTCTTGCGCGTGCGGCGTCCGAGGTGGATTGCGTGCTGAGCCGCTTCGAACGCGTGCTTGGCTGCGGACTGTTCTGCCGCACGGCGGCTCCGGCCGGTACCGCGCACGTTGATTTCCAGCTTCGGAATCGAGCACTCGACCTCGAATTCCTGGTTGTGCGCGGCGCCGCGCGTCTCGACCACGGTGTAGACGGGCAGAGCGATGCGCTTGCCCTGCAGGTATTCCTGGAGCAAGGTCTTGCTGTCCTTGCCCAGCGTTTTCGGATCGACCGACTTCAGCACCGGGTCGAACAGCTTGCCGATAACGTTGCGTGCCGCGTCGAATCCACTGTCCAGGAAAATGGCGCCAAAAATCGCTTCCATCGTGTCAGCCAGGATCGAAGGCCGGCGGAAGCCGCCGCTCTTCATCTCTCCTTCGCCCAGCCGCAGGAAGTCGGACAGCACGACGCGCTCCGCTATGTCGGCCAGCGACTGCTGCTTGACCAGGTTGGCACGCAGTCGCGACAGATCGCCCTCGTCGAGCCGCACATACTTCTGGAACAGGATCTGCGCGATCGCGCAGTTCAGCACCGCGTCGCCGAGAAACTCGAGGCGCTCGTTGTGGATCGCGCCGTGGCTGCGATGCGTGACCGCCTGCTCGAGCAGCGTGTGCTGAACGAAGGTGTAGCCGAGGCGCTCTTCAAGCGCCGGCAGTTCCATGGATCCCGGTCCTTGGCGGGCCGATCACGGCACTGCGCGGCGCTGCTGGCGGTCGCGTGTCGTACCGGCGTAGTCGATAACGAGGGACACGTTGTCCATGATCGGGATCTTCTTCTGGTACGCGTAGCTGATCACGACCTGGTCACCCTCCTTCGTGATGTCCAGGTCCGCCTCGTTGATCGACGTGATGTCGTCGATCGTCGCATGTCGACCGAAGGCTGCCCGGATATCGGGCACCGTCCGTCCTTCGTTCTTGATCTTCTGGATCGCGCGCTCGATGGCGATGTACTCGATCACGGAGGGCACGATCCTGAAACCGAGTGCCAGCAGGCCCACCACGATCAGCCCGATGAAGATTAGGCCGATGATGCTGAGTCCGCGCTGCCGACGGGGAGTTCGTCGATTTTTCATTTTTCCTTTCTTTTCAGTGACTTGAGACGTTCCGGCACTAATTGAAACCGCCGATGCGCCCGATATTGCCAAAGTTCATCCAGATGAGGAAGGCTCGCCCGACAATGTTTTCGTCCGGGACAAACCCCCAGTATCGGCTGTCCTCGCTGTTATCGCGATTGTCACCCATCATGAAATAGTGCCCGGCAGGGACGGTACAGACGATTCCGCTACCGCTGTATTGACAGGCCCCGGGGTGGGTGTTCGGAAATCCGCCGCCGAGGCCGGCCGGCGCCGACTCGTGGACGATGATCCGGTGCTGGACCTCGCCGAGCTGCTCCTGGAACTGCAGGTAGTACTGCAGGCGGTCCGGGTCGTAGTAGCTGTCGAGCTTCCCGAGCGGCACTTCCTTGCCATTGATGGTCAGGCGCTTGTTGATGTATTCGATACGGTCCCCTGGCAGCCCGACCACCCGCTTGATGTAATCCTGCGACGGATTGAGCGGGAAGCGGAACACCATCACGTCGCCGCGCTTCGGCTGTCCGATCTCGATCACCTTCTTGTTGATGACCGGCAGGCGGACGCCGTATTGGTACTTGTTGACGAGGATGAGATCGCCCACCTCCAGCGTCGGCAGCATCGATCCCGACGGGATGCGGAACGGCTCGTACAGGAACGACCGCAGCATGAAGACCAGCAGGATGACCGGGAAGAAGCTCGCGGTGTATTCGAGCCAGGCCGGCTGGCGCGTCGCCCCCTCTTCGAGGCTGCGGCGCTCCTGCTCGACGATCGGTTCCTTGCGCGTCAGTGCGGCCGCGTTGCGCTGGTCGAAGTCCGCCAGCAGGCGCGCCGCCCTCTCCCGCCGTTGCCGGGCGAATACCAGCTTGTCCGCCACCCACAGAACGCCGGTGAATATGGTGAGGACGAACAGGATCAACGCAAAGTTCATTTGTCTTCTACCTGCAATATCGCGAGGAAGGCTTCCTGCGGGATCTCGACCGTGCCGACCTGCTTCATCCGCTTCTTGCCGGCCTTCTGCTTCTCGAGCAGCTTCTTCTTGCGCGTGATGTCGCCGCCGTAGCACTTGGCGAGCACGTTCTTGCGCAGCGCCTTGACGTCCTCGCGCGCGATGATGTTGGCCCCGATCGAGGCCTGGATCGCCACGTCGTACATCTGCCGCGGGATCAGTTTGCGCATCTTGGCCGTCACTTCCCGGCCGCGGTAGGTCGCGTTGGCCCGGTGCACGATGACGCTCAGCGCATCGACGCGGTCGCCGTTGATCAGCATGTCGACCTTGACGACGTCGGCGGCGCGGTATTCCTTGAACTCGTAATCCATCGACGCATAGCCGCGCGACACCGACTTCAGCTTGTCGAAGAAGTCCATCACGATCTCGGCGAGCGGCAACTCGTACTTCAGGATCACGTGGCGGCTGTGGTACGTGAGGTCGGTCTGGACGCCCCGCTTGCCGATGCATAGCGTGATTACCTGGCCAACGAACTCCTGCGGCACGAAGATCGTGACGTCGACGATCGGCTCGCGGATCTCCTCGATCCGGGCCGGATCGGGCATCTTCGACGGATTCTCGACTGACACGACCGTTCCGTCGCGCAGCAGCACCTCATAGACCACCGACGGCGCGGTAGTGATGAGATCCATGTCGTATTCGCGCTCGAGCCGCTCCTGCACGATGTCCATGTGCAACAGCCCGAGGAACCCGCAGCGAAAGCCGAAGCCGAGCGCCTGCGAAACCTCAGGCTCGAAGTGCAGCGAAGCGTCGTTCAGCTGCAGCTTGGTGAGCGCGTCCCGCAGCGCCTCGTACTGGTTGGACTCGACCGGGAACAGCCCCGCGAAGACCTGTGACTTCACTTCCTTGAAGCCGGGTAGCGGCTCGCTGGCGGGCTTGCCCGCATGCGTCACCGTGTCGCCCACATGCGCGTCGCGCAGTTCCTTGATGCCCGAGATGACAAAGCCGACCTCGCCCGCCGACAGCAGTTCACGGCCGCGCGACTTGGGCGTGAACACACCCACCTGTTCGACCAGGTGGGTGGCGCCGCTGGCCATCAGCAGGATCTTGTCCTTCGGCTTGATCACCCCGTTCACGACCCGGACCAGCATCACGACGCCGACGTAGTTGTCAAACCAGGAATCGATGATCAGCGCCTGCAGCGGCGCGGCGGGATCACCCTTCGGCGGCGGAACGCGCTCGATGATGCGCTCGAGGATGTCCTCGAGGCCCATGCCGGTCTTGGCACTGGCCAGAATGGCGTCATGGGCGTCGAGGCCGATCACGTCCTCGATCTCGGCGCGTGCTTCTTCGGCGTTGGCCGACACCAGGTCCATCTTGTTGAGGATCGGCAGCACCTCGACGCCGAGCTCGATGGCGGTGTAGCAGTTGGCAACCGTCTGTGCTTCGACGCCCTGCGAGGCGTCGACGACGAGCAGTGCGCCTTCGCAGGCCGACAGCGACCGGCTGACTTCGTAGCTGAAGTCGACGTGTCCTGGCGTATCAATCAGGTTCAGGTTGTACTTCTGCCCATCGGCCGCGACGTACTCGAGCGCAGCGGTCTGCGCCTTGATCGTGATGCCGCGCTCGCGCTCGAGATCCATCGAGTCCAGCACCTGCGCCTCCATCTCGCGATCGGACAGGCCGCCGCAGCGCTGGATCAGGCGATCCGCGAGCGTCGACTTGCCGTGGTCGATGTGGGCGATGATGGAAAAGTTGCGGATGTGCTGCATGCGTTTTGCGCTGAACCGGGCAGTCAGGTGTACCAAGGGCCCTTCCGAGGGGCCGGTTGCCGGGCGGCCCCAGTCGAGGGCAAAGAAAAGGGGGTGACCGCAAGGCACACCCCCTACTGCCGGTACGGTCGCGGATTTTACCGCGACCGTGTCATGGCTTTGTCAGCGGCGGATGATCACGTACCGCGACGCCTCGCCACGACGCACCAGCACCGCGACATCCTTCTTCGCATCTAGCTTGGCAACGGCCTCGTTGAACTGGCGCGCGTTCTGCACGTCCGTACTGTTCATCTGCGTGATGATGTCGCCCGGCCTCAGGCCCGCCGAGGCGGCGAGTCCGTCGACCGCGTCGACCTGGACGCCCCCCTTGATGCCAAGTTCCTTCATCTTCTCGGCCGACACGTCGGACACTCCCAGTCCGAGCGCATTCGCCGGCGCCGCCGGCTTCGGTGTTTCCGTCGTGCGCGCGCTGCGTGGACGGTCCTGCGGCATCTCGGCCACCTGCACCTTGAGGTCGCGTTGCGCGCCCTTGCGGAACACGGTCAACGTGGAATTGGTGCCGGGCTTGGTGCCGCCCACAATGCGCGGCAGGTCGCTCGAACGCTCGATCGCCCGGCCATCGAAACGCAGGATCACGTCACCGGGCTCCAAGCCGGCCTTGGCGGCAGGCCCGTCTTTCTCCACCGAGTTCACCATGGCACCGCGCGGCGGAGCGCCGAGCCCGATCGCTTCCGCAACCTCGCGCGACACGCCTTCAATGCCCACGCCGATGCGCCCTCGGATCACGCGGCCCGCGGCGCGCAGCTGCTGCTGCACGTTCATCGCCTCGTCAATCGGAATCGCAAAGGAAATGCCGTTGTAGCCACCCGACGTCGTGAAGATCTGCGAGTTGATGCCGATGACCTCGCCACGCATGTTGAGCAGCGGTCCACCGGAATTGCCGGGGTTCACGGCGACATCGGTCTGGATGAACGGCAGGAATTCCCCGGTTTCGCGCGCCTTCGCGCTGACGATGCCGGCAGTCACCGTGTTCTCGAGCCCGAAGGGGGAGCCAATGGCTGCGACCCATTCGCCAACGCGCACCTTGTTGGGGTCGCCGATCTTGATGCTCGGCAGGCCGGTAGCTTCGATCTTCACCAGTGCGACATCAGTGCGTCGGTCCGCCCCCATCACCTTGCCCTTGAACTCGCGGCGGTCGGCCAGCGTGACCGTGATGTCGTCGGCGCCGTCCACCACATGCGCGTTCGTCAACACATAGCCGTCGGCGGAAATGATGAAGCCCGATCCAAGCCCGCGCGGCACATCACGGCGCGGCCCCTGGTTGGGACCCTGGTTCGGACCCTGCCGCGGCCCTTGCTGCGGGGGATTCGGGAAAAAACGCCGGAAGAACTCGTACATCGGGTCGTTCTCGTCGATGTCCGGGAACGGCAGCGCGCCGGCGTTGGCCGCGACGCGAGCGGTGGTGCGGATGTTCACGACCGCGGGACCTGCCCGTTCGGCGAGGTCGGCAAAGTCAGGCAATACCTGGGTCGCCTGAGCATGCGCGCTGGGCGCAAGCAGCGGGGTCGCCAGCACCAGCAACGGGGCAAACAAGGCAGCAGCAAATCTTCTGAGCATTCTGTTGTCTTTCTCAACGCGCATGAACGGCCCGCTTACCGCGGGCCACGAAACTCCACCGACTTTGCCAGCGTCCGCACCGCGGACGGCGGCACTTCGCCGATGACGGTAACCAGGGCCTCCCCGAGGCGGCGGGCATAAACCGCCGTCGGTCCCATCATCTGCACTTCGTCGACCACCGGTGTGCCCGCGGAAGATGGCTCGATGAACACCGACATTGTCGCCAGGCCGTCACTGAAGACGACCTGCATTGCATCGCTCGGGCCCATCCGCCGCAGCACTTCCTTGGTCCGGCTAAAACCGTCCGGTGCCGGGACGACCCAACCGGCCTTGTCGAGGTCGGCGCGCCGGTAATCGCTCTTCTCGACGGTCCAGCCGTCGGTCGCCCACGCCGGCTTCAATCGTGACCGATCGATGCGCTCGCCGATGCGGATATCGGTGAACGCGACCTGTTCCAACACTTCATGCCGCTCGCCCACCGTCTGCGCCTTCAGCAGCAGGCCGGTAGCGCGGTCGACGCATAGCCGATACCCGTAGCGCAACTGGTCGCGAGGTTCGAGCAGGAGGACCTGGCACTCGATGCCGGCCACCCGTTCCACCTCGCCGGTCTTGAGGTCGTAGCGCTCGAGTATCGCCTCGGCCGGTGCGCCGATCAGGCCGGGAAACGGTTCTTCGATAGCGCGATGCTCGATGATGACGCGGCGCGACTCCGGGATCAGGCAGCGCACCTCATCATTGTTCTCGGTGCGCAGGCGGATGTACTCGCGCGGCTTGCCATCCATCGTCTGGATGCGCTCGTGCGAATGCGCGCCGTCGAAAAGGTGCGTGATGCGCGAGGTGCGCATCTCGCCGCCGGCCTGGTAGACGATCGTGCCACTGTAGTTCACGCGGACCGCCGCCTGCTGGATCGACTGAACCCACTGCAGCGAGGAGCGGGTCGGAACAGCGCTCTGCATGCGGCTGCGGTCCTGCGCAAACGCGCCATGCGACACGGCGGCACCGCTGATGAAGATCAGCACAGCCAGCCAGCGATTCAGTGCCTCCGCAAAGCGAGGTACGAGATGGGAGTGCTGCATCAACGGGCTTCGGCTTGTTCGGTCGTTGTCCGCAGATACGGGGTGGCGCGCGGCAGCGCCGCTCCAGTCGTCAATTCGCGATGCGCCGCGAGATACGCCTGCATTGCGCGCGCGTTGGCTACCGTGGCTGCCGCGCGACGCGCCCCTTCCTCAGCCGTTGGCGGGGCGATCGAGGGCTGAATCGTGGCTTGCTGCACGGAAGGTGTCGGTGCGGTGGTCCGCAGCAACGGGACGGCGACGAAACTGATGACGGCAACCGAGGCCGCCACGGCCAATCCGGGCGCCAGGTAGCGACGCAGCGGCAACCCGCGAGTGGCCGCACGCGGCGCCAGCACCGTCGGCTCACGCGATATCGCTTCCGCGACACGCGAACAGAAGGCAGCCGAATGTTCGGCCGCGACTTCGTGAGATCGCAGCGCGTCGCCGACGACGTGATACGCCGCCCAATGGCTGCGCAACTCAGTGTCGACGCACAGCGATTCGAGCAACCGGTTTACCTCATCCGGACTCAATTCGCCGTCCATCAGCCTCGACAGCCGCTCGCATTCGGGGCGCACAGCTGCCACAACAGGGACCTTGTTCATCTCACCACCTACCACCGCTGATCCTTGGTTGTATTGAGCACCGGCCGCAACTCCTCAGCGATCGCCTCCCGCGCCCGGAAGATACGCGAACGCACCGTTCCGATCGGACAGTTCATCGTCTCGGCGATTTCCTCATAGCTGAGTCCTTCCAGTTCGCGCAGCACGATGGCCGTCTTGAGGTCCTCGGGAAGCTGCTCGATCGCCCGATTCACCGCATTTGCGACCTGTTTGGTCAACAGCATTGCATCCGGCGTGTTCAGATCCCTTAGTTGCTCGCCGTCGTCAAAAGTTTCAGCTTCTTCGATATCTGCCTCGGTCGAGGTCGGCGCGCGCCGGCCTTGGGACACCAGCCAGTTCTTGGCGGTATTTATCGCGATCCGGTAAAGCCACGTATAAAACGCGCTGTCGCCACGGAAATTGGGCAGCGCCCGGTAGGCCTTGATGAAGGCCTCCTGCGCCACGTCCTCGACCTCCGCCTGGTCGCGGATCAGCCGCGACAGCAGCCGGAAGATCTTGCGCTGGTACTTGATCACCAGCAGATCGAACGCTGCCTTTTCGCCGCGTTGTACGCGCTGGACCAGTTGCTGGTCGACGTCGCGCTCAGACATGCCCCGGCCTCGCCGCAGGACTGCAGCAGCCCCAGTCGCCCAGGGCCATTTGCGAGGTGCAGCGCCGGGCGTCAGCGCGCCGTGTCATTGTGGTTTCCAGTTCGTTTGTCGTTGTCAGCCCCTGCCGGCGCGCCGGACCCACCCCAGCGGGCGCAGGCGTGCAGGCGTCGGAATGCGTCCGGAGACAGGGCATCCGGCCAGACGGGAACCAACATGCCACCGGACTTCAAGGTTATCAACCATGGGGCGACGAAAACGCAGCGGGCTGCGGCCTCGAGGGCGTCGGCCCGCCCGTTCAGCGGCCGCGCCTGCACCGCCCCATCGGATGCAACCGACACTTCCGTGCGGCGTCCAGCGGCCTGGCGCGCCCCACGCACCCCCCAGCCGGCCGCGACCAAGGCAATCCAGGCGGCGACCCAGAGGCGCGCCGGATGGCGTGGATCCAGGGCGAGCGCAGCGATCGCCAGCACGACGGCAATCGTGGCGGCAGCTGCGATGGCCGCCATCCAGAGCCGCCGTTCCCGCGCCGAAGGCTGCAGGACGGTCCAGCCGAGTATCACTCAAATTCGCTTGAAAACCAGGGTGCCGTTCGTTCCGCCGAAACCGAACGAGTTCTTGAGCGCGACATCGATCTTCAGGTCCCGCGCGGTGTTGGCGCAGTAATCGAGATCGCACTCCGGATCCTGGTTGAAGATATTGATCGTCGGCGGCGAGATCTGGTGATGGACCGCCAGCACCGTGAACACCGACTCGATGCCGCCGGCTCCGCCGAGCAGATGGCCCGTCATCGACTTCGTCGAGTTGACGACGAGCGAACGCGCATGGTCGCCGAGCGCTGCCTTGATCGCCTTGGTCTCGTTGATGTCGCCCAGGGGTGTCGATGTCCCGTGGGCGTTGAGGTAGTCGATCTCGTCCGTATTGACGCCGGCGTTACGCAGCGCCGCCAGCATGCAGCGCCGCGGGCCATCCATGTCGGGCGCCGTCATGTGATGTGCGTCCGCGCTCATGCCGAAGCCGACCAGCTCACAGTAGATCCGCGCGCCCCGACGGCGCGCATGCTCGTATTCCTCGAGCACCAGGATGCCGGCACCCTCGGCCAGCACGAAGCCGTCGCGGTCTCTGTCGAACGGCCGGCTCGCCGTCGCCGGGTCGTCATTGCGCGCGGACATCGCCTTCATCGCGTCGAAGCCAGCCACGCCGAGCGGCGAGGTCGATGCTTCGGCGCCGCCGGCAATCATCACGTCCGCATCGCCGTATTCGATCAGGCGACCGGCCTCCCCGACCGAGTGCAGGCCGGTCGTGCAGGCGGTGACGATCGCGAGATTGGGGCCGCGCAGGCCGTAGCGGATCGACACGCTGCCGGCGATCATGTTGATGATCGAACCCGGCACGAAGAACGGCGAAACGCGCCGCGCGCCGCGGTTCACCAGCTGTGAGTGATTGTCCTCGATCATCGGCAGTCCGCCGATGCCGGAACCGATCACGCAGCCGATGCGGTCCCGGTTCGAATCACTGACCTCGAGGCCGCTGTCCTTGAGTGCTTCGGCGGAAGCGGCGACGCCATAGTGGATGAACGTGTCGACATGGCGCGCCTCCTTGGTCGACAGCACTGTCGTGACGTCGAAGCCCTTGACCTCGCCGGCGATGCGGCAGTTCAGGGCGGAGGCGTCGAAACGCGTGATCGGACCGATACCGGAGCGCCCGGCGAGCAGCGCGGCCCAGGTGCTCGGTACATCGTTGCCAAGCGGACTGATGACCCCGAGGCCGGTGACAACGACTCGCCGTTTGCCTGACATCGAACCCCTGGCGGATGCTTTCTCGGCCGTCAGGCCTTCTTCAGGTGCGAGTTGATGTAATCGACGGCCTGCTGGACCGTGCGGATCTTCTCGGCTTCCTCGTCCGGAATCTCGCACTCGAACTCGTCTTCCAGCGCCATCACGAGCTCGACGGTGTCGAGCGAGTCGGCTCCGAGGTCCTCCACGAAGGCCGATTCGTTCTTGATGTCGGCCTCGTTGACGCCGAGCTGCTCGGCGACGATCTTCTTGACCCGTTGCTCAATGTTCTCCATGGACTCCTCTCCTGCCTCGTCTGTGTTCGCGGTGCGCCGCGATGTGCGCAAGTACTGCCGCCGGTGCGCACCGCCATGTTCTTGGCCGGCGAAAAAAGCGCGCGGATTCTAACAGAGGCGACTCGCGCCCCTGCATCGCTTGAAGCGTCAGCTCATGAACATGCCGCCGTTGACGTGAAGTGTCGCACCGGTGATGTAGGCCGCAGCCGGCGAGGCCAGGAACACCACTGCCGCGCCGATGTCCTCGGCCTGGCCGAGCCGGCCGAGCGGAATCTGGCTCAGCAGGGCCTGGGTCTGTTGCTCGTTCAGCGCGCGCGTCATGTCGGTGTCGATGAAGCCCGGTGCGATGCAGTTGACCGTAATACCGCGGCTGCCGACTTCGCGCGCCAGGGCCTTCGTCAGGCCGGCCACGCCGGCCTTGGCGGCCGCGTAGTTGGCCTGCCCGGCGTTTCCGCTCGAGCCGACGACCGAGGTGATGTTGATGATGCGGCCGTGCTTCGCCTTCATCATTCCGCGCATGACGGCCCGGCTCAGCCGGAAGACTCCAGACAGATTGGTGTCGATCACCGCGGCCCAGTCGTCGTCCTTCATGCGCATCGCCAGCGTGTCGCGCGTGATGCCGGCGTTGTTGACGAGCACCGACAGCTTGCCGTGGTCCTTCGCGATGCCGTCGATCAAGGCTTCGGTCTGCGCACCGTCACGGACGTCGAAGACCAGGCCCTTGCCGCGCGCGCCGAGTTCAGAGAGCCGCGCGGAAATCGCATCCGCACCAGCCGCTGTGGTGGCTGTGCCGACAACCGTTGCACCGGCGCGCGCGAGTTGCTCGGCGATGGCACGTCCGATGCCGCGCGACGCACCTGTGACGAGCGCCACCTCATCCTGCAGGCAGTGGGGCTGGAACACATTCATCATGCATTGGCTCCGGGAGGCGTGAGCGTGTCGAGCGCGGCAGCCAGGCTGTCAGCATCGTTCACCGACAGACTTTCGAGCGCGGGTTCGATCCGCTTCGTGAGTCCGGACAGTACCCGGCCCGGACCGCACTCGACGACATGCGTCACGCCTTCGCGTGCCAGCCGCTGCACTGTCTCCACCCAGCGCACCGGGCTCGCGGCCTGGCGCGACAGGGCATCGACGATGCGATCCGCTCGGACTCGGCCTGCGACATCGACGTTATTGATGACGGGCACGGCCGGCGCAGCGATCTTCACCGAGGCGAGGTACTGCCGCAGGCGATCCGCCGCGGGCTGCATCAGTGACGAATGAAACGGCGCCGACACCGGCAGCATCAAGGCGCGCTTCGCTCCGCGTTGCTTGGCGGCCGCACAGGCGCGCTCGACGGCGCCCTTGTGCCCGGCGATGACGACCTGCGACGGCGCGTTGAAGTTCACCGCCTGTACGACTTCGCCGCCGGCCGCCTCGGCACAGGCGCGGCGCACGTCGTCGTCGGCGAGACCCATCATCGCCGCCATGGCACCGACGCCGACCGGCACCGCCTCCTGCATCGCGGTCGCGCGAAATCGCACGAGCCGCACCGCATCCTCGAGCGTCAGCGCGCGGGCGGCTGCCAGTGCCGTGTACTCACCGAGGCTGTGTCCCGCCACCAGCACGGGCTCGGCACCGCCTGCTGCACGCCACGCCTCATACATTGCGAAGGCCGCCACCAGCATGGCTGGCTGCGTATTGACGGTGAGGTTCAGGTTCTCGGCGGGCCCGTCCGAAATGAGGGAACGCAGGTCCTCGCCGAGTGCGGCCGAGGCTCGATCGAGCACCGACTCCACGGCCGGATTGTCGGAGAAGCTGGCCAGCATGCCGACGGACTGCGAACCCTGGCCCGGGAAAACGAAAGCAATCTTCAATTGATCACCACCTGAGCAGAACAGATCCCCACGTGAATCCGCCCCCGACTCCCTGGAGCATCACCAGGTCGCCGGTGCGAATGCGGCCGTCTCGAACGGCGACGTCAAGCGCAAGGGGCACCGAGGCCGCCGACGTGTTGCCGTGCCGGTCGACCGTGGCAACGACCTTCGAGTCGGGCAGTCCGAGTCGTCGCGCGATCGCGTTCATGATGCGGATGTTGGCCTGGTGCGGAATGAACCAGTCGAGCTCGGCTGTCTTGACCTGGCCTGCGCCGAGGACATCGAGCGCGGAGGCTCCAAGGGCAGACACCGCCAGCTTGAACACGGCCTGGCCATCCATCGCAAGATACGGCGTCCCTTCAATGGCGCCGTGGCTGATGCGTCCCGCAGCGCACAGGATGCCAGCCTGGCTGCCGTCGGCGCGCAGTTCGCTCGCCACGATGCCGGGCTGGTCCGAGGCCTCAATCACGACCGCGCCTGCACCGTCGCCAAACAGCACGCAGGTCGAGCGGTCGTTCCAGTCGAGGATGCGCGAGAACACTTCGGTGCCGATCACCAGCGCGCGCCGGTGCTTGCCCGCGACGATCATCGACCTCGGCGACGGCGAGCGCGTAGACGAAGCCGCTGCACACCGCCTGCACATCGAACGCGGCACAGCCCGGATGACCGAGCCGCGCCTGGATCAGGCAGGCGCAGCTCGGAAAGATCTGGTCCGGCGTCGACGTCGCTACGATGATCAGGTCGACGCTGTCGACCGCCGACCCGGCCATTGCAGCGCGCGCTGCGCCGCGCGTGCGCCGAGTTCGGCAGAGCCGACGCCCGGTTCAGCGATGTACCGCTGGCGGATTCCGGTCCGCGCGACGATCCACTCATCCGACGTTTCGATGCCACGGCCGGCGAGCTCGCGAGCCAGCTCGATCGTTGGTGACCACGCGTCCGGCAGCAGTGCCGAACCGGCTGGCGACGATGCGCGCGTAACGGCGCTTCATGCGTCCTGCTCGGCAGCTTCCGGTCGCGCGGCGCCTGTGCATCTGCTCGAGTTGAGCCACGAAGGGCTGCATCGCGGCGATCGTGCGCTCCAGCACGCGGTGACGCGCCTCTTCGTAACCGCGCCGCAGCGCCACACCAAAGGCGACCTGGTCAGCCGAACCGTGGCTCTTGACGACCAGTCCGCGCAGTCCGAGCAGGCTCGCTCCGTTGTAGCGACGCGGATCGACCCGACGGCGAAAGCGGGCAAGGACCGGATAGGCCGCGAGCGCCATCACGCGCGACAGTGGGTCCCGCTTGAATTCCTCGCGCACGAAGCCGCCGAGCATCTGTGCCAGGCCCTCCGACGTCTTCAGCGCGACGTTGCCGACGAAGCCGTCGCAGACGACGACGTCGGTCGTGCCCTTGTAGATGTCATTGCCTTCGACATTGCCGTAGAAGTTGAGCGGGCTTGCGCGCAGCAGGTCTGCCGTCTGCTTGACGACCTCGTTGCCCTTGATCATCTCCTCGCCGATATTGAGCAGGCCAACGGTCGGACGGTCGCGCTCCTCGATCGCGGCAACGAGGGCCGAGCCGAGCACGGCGAACTGCAGCAGATGATCCGGGCCGCAGTCGACGTTGGCTCCGAGGTCCAGCATCGTCGTGCCGCGGCCTGACTGGTTCGGGATCACGCCCGCGATGGCCGGGCGGTCGATGCCGTCCAGCGTCTTCAGCACGAAGCGCGACATCGCCATCAGCGCGCCCGTGTTGCCCGCGCTGACCACGACATCGGCCCGTGCTTCCTTGGCCAGGTTGATCGCGACCCGCATCGACGAATTGCGCTTGGTGCGCAGCGCAATGGCCGGGGGATCGTTCATTTCCACGACTTCGTCGGCGTGCACGACCTCGACGCGCTGCGTGGCCTTGCCCACCGCCGCCTCGACCTCCGACGGCGCGGCCGACCAGCAGCAGTGAGACGTCCGGCTCTTCGGCGGCAAAGTGCAGCGCAGCCGGCACTGTGACGGAGATCACCGTGATCCCCGCCCATGCAGTCGATGGCGATGCGAACGGTCACCGCGAAGAAAGACTCACGGCGCAGGAACTGCGCCGTGGACAGTCAATACGGGGTTGAAATTCGACGCGCGAGCGTACGCGCACGACGGCTCGACCGATCAGGTGGCTGATCGAAGAAGCTTACTCGTCGTTCTTGGTCTGCAGGACCTTCTTGCCGCGATAGACACCGTTCGGACTGATGTGGTGGCGGCGATGCACTTCACCCGTCGTCGGCTCGATCGCCGTCGGCGGGTTGGTGAGGAAGTCGTGCGCACGATGCGTTCCGCGCTTCGACGCCGACTTCTTGTTCTGTTGGACAGCCATGGCTAACCCCGTGAAAAGAAAACGGAAAATTGTACCCGAGCCGGCCCGCTAACGGAACCCCGTGCAACTCAGCCAGGCTTGCGTGCGGCCTTCAGGCTGGCGAGCGCAGCGAACGGGTTCGGGCGTTTCTCTCCCCCGTCATCTCCTTCCGGCGTAGCGACCAGGGGGACCGCCGGGCGGCAGTCGTCGTGCCGCGGCACGAGCGGCAGCGACAGGATCGCCTCGTCCTCGATCCAGGCGGCGATATCCATGTGCTGGGAGCCGACGATCTCGTCGACGTCGTCGTCATCGATCGGCAGTGCGTTCAACTCGTCCTCGCTGGTGACGAACCGGAAGTGCGCATCCCGCCGCAAGGCGGAAGTCGCAGTTCCTGGTTGCAGCGCTGGCACTCGAGCCGCAGGGTGGCCGACAGAGTGCATCCCGGCGCCCGGTCGTCCCTGCTCATCGATTTCACCGCGGATCCGGTAACGCAAGGAGCCTTCGGTTCGCAGCAGCGACGCGGCCAGTCGCTTGAGGTCGGCAAGCGCCAGATCGCCCTCGATGGTCCGCCGTTCGCGGGCCAGTTCGTAGACATCGACCAGGAGCGGCGTGACGGAGGGCACGGGGTCGCGAGAACGCGGTTCGGCGCCGCTACACTGCGCGCGCCATGAGTCCGCCTCGAATCGTACTCGCCTCCACCTCGCGCTACCGGCGCGAGTTGCTGCAGCGGCTGCGCCTGGAGTTCGATGTTCATGCTCCCGAGGTCGACGAAGCGGCGCTCGACGGCGAAGCTCCTCGTGACACGCGCATGGCGCCTGGCGGTCGCCAAGGCGCGAGGCGGTCCATGGCCAGCGGCCGCAGTGCATTGTCATCGGGTCGGACCAGGTGGCCGAACTCGACGGCGCAGCACTCGGCAAGCCGCTGGAGCATGCCGCTGCGCTGGCGCAACTCGAACGCATGCAGGGGCAAGCAGGTTGTCTTTCACACCGCGCTGGCCGTCATCGGTCCTGCCGCGTCGCACGTGCAGGTCGACTCGGTTCCGACGACGGTGCCTCATGCGGTCGTTGCCGCGTGCAGCACTCGAACGTTATCTGCCGTCCGGACCAGCCGTACGACTGCGCCGGCGCCGCGAAGATCGAGTCCCTCGGCATCGCGCTGGTGAAGCGCGTGCAGTCCGATGACCCGACCGCCCTGATCGGGTTGCCGCTGATCCGGCTCGTCGTCGATGCTCGCGGCTGCGGGCGTCGCGATTCCGCCTTCGCATTGACATGGCCGGTACCCTGTTACCTGCTGCCCTGTCCGATTGCCGAAGCAACGCGCGACGCGGTGCTGCCGGCCGGAGGTCGTGGCGATCGCACGCGGACTGACCTACTTTCTGGCGGAGAACGCGAAGACGACGCGCGCGTTCCTGAAGGAGATCGAGCACCCGCTGCCGTTGCGCGAAATCGACATTGACGAGATCGGACATGCGCCGGAGGCCGCGCGATCGCGACTGGCTGAAACCGGTGAGCGGTGGGCGCGATGGCGCGCTGGTCTCGGAAGCCGGCTGCCCGGCTGTCGCCGATCCTGGCGCGACACTGGTTGCCGCCGCACATCGCCGGGGATCCGCGTGCGACCCCTGGTCGGGCCCTCGGCGCTTGCTGCTCGCCCTGATGGGCTCCGGCATGAACGGCCAGCAGCTTCCGCTTTCACGGTTACCTGCCGGTGCCGGCGGCCGAACGCGCGCCAGCGACTGGTCGGCACTGGAACGCGACTCGCGCTCTGGCAGAGACGCAGATCTTCATCGAGACGCCCTATCGCAGCAGCGCGATGTTCGACGCGATCGTCGCGACGTGTGCGGCCGGTACGCGCCTCGCCGTGGCCGCTGATCTGACCGGCGTCGGAGTATGTGAGACGAAGTCGATCGCCGAGTGGACGCGCTGCCGTGAGCGCCCGCCGATCGACCGTCGCCCGACGGTGTTCTCGCTGCTCGCTTAGCGAGCGCCGCTCGGCGCCAGCCCGTCCGGCAACGGCTGCGTCTGCGCATCGGGCACCCACCAGACGACCCTGCGCGGCCTCGATCACTGTGATCGGTCGCAGTCCGCCGTGACCGGCGCAGGCGCCGCCGCGACACGCCGCCGGTGGCCGGGTCGTACAGCGCACCGTGCGTCGCGCAGATCAGGAACTCGGCGTCGGGTTCGAAAAACTCTCCCGGCTGCCAGTCGAGTTCCATCGCGACGTGGGCGCAGCGATTCAGGTAGGCCAACGCCTTCCCTCGATGCCGGACGCGAAGGCCGGCGCCATCTCGCCCCGGAACACCACGGAGAACCGCACGCCCCGCGCCCCGTCCACCAGCGCGTCCGACGGGCAGAGCGGAATCAGCGCACCCTCAGCAGCCATGGGCGCAGTCCGACCACGTTCTCGACGAGCGCCAGCGGTCCGAGCGTTTCAAGCTGGTCGCGCGGGTGAGCGCCATAGGTCACGCCGATCGACGCGGTTCCCGCCGACCGCGCCATCGCGAGGTCGTGCGTCGTGTCGCCGATCATCACGGTGCGCTGCGCCGGAACGTCGAGCTCCTCGGTGAGTTCGAGTGAGCATCGCCGGATGCGGCTTCGGATGGGTTTCGTCGGCACAGCGCGACGACGAGAAGAACATGCCGAGCCCGGTGGCGTGCGAACGCCCGATCGAGTCCGCGACGGCTCTTGCCGGTCGCCACCGCGAGATGGGCGCCGCTTTCGGCAAGTTCGACCAGCAGTTCACGGATGCCATCGAAAAGGACGATCTCCGGTTCGACCGCAAAGTAGTGATGCCGGTAGCGTGCGCTGAAGGCTTCGATGCGGTCCGCGGTCAGCTCGGGCACCGCACCGGCCAGTGCGTCCTGAAGACCGAGACCGATCACATGGTTCGCCTGCTCGATCGTCGGTACCGTAAGGCCGAGGTCGGCGGCGGCCTTCTGGATGCACCGCGCAATCATCGCGGTCGAGTCGACGACGGTGCCGTCCCAATCGAAGACGACGAGGTCAAACGGACGTGGCATGTTCGCGCGCGGCAAGGGCCTTGAGGATCGCGGAGCAGTCTTCCGGCAGTGCACTGACAAGCGCCAGCGAATCACCGCTGACCGGATGTACCAGCCGCGTCGAGCAGGCATGCAGGAACATGCGTCCGAAGCGCGGACCGAACTCGCCCCGGGCGAACCTCCGGTTCAGCTCGAAATCACCGTACTTGTCGTCGCCGACGATCGGAAAGCCCAGGTGCGCCACATGGACGCGGATCTGATGCGTACGCCCGGTCTTGAGTTCCGCCTCCAGCAGCGAGAAGCCGCCGAGCCGCTGCTTGAGCGTGAAGATCGTGTGCGAGGCGATGCCCTCCGGATCGACGGCGACGCGCCGTTCGCCGGTGCGGTTGACGAACTTGGTCAGTGCGAGCCGCACGTGCTGGCGATCGTTGACCCAGTCACCGGCCACCAGCACGCAGGTAGCGCTTGTCGACCTCGCCTTCGCGCAGCTGCTCGTGCAGCGACAGCAGGGCGCGTCGTGACTTCGCCAGCATCAGGATGCCGGAGGTTTCGCGGTCGAGGCGGTGGGCGAGTTCCAGGAAGGTCTGGCGCGGACGCGCGGCGCGGACACGCTCGATGATGCCGTGGGCCACTACCGCTGCCGCCATGAGCGGCGACGCCGGCCGGCTTGTCGATCGACGACGAGGTCGTCGTCTTCGTAAAGGATCGGCGGCATCAGCGCCGGGGCCACGGCGGCCGCGTGCGTGCCGCCGGCCGGCTGCGCAGTACGCAACGGGGGCACGCGGATGTCGTCGCCTGGCTGCACGCGGTAGTCGGCCGCTACGCGCCCCCGATTCACGCGCACCTCGCCACTGCGCACGATGCGGTAGACATGGCTTTTCGGAACGCCCTTCGCCAGCCGGATCAGGAAAGTTGTCGAGGCGCTGACCGGCGTACTCGGCGCTGACTCGCACGTGACTGACACGATCGGGCGCGACGCCGCCGACGGGCTCTGACCGAGGCGGTGCGCCGGCTTCCTGCCGCTTTCCGGTTTTACGGGCCGCACCCATCTTGCATATACTTGAGCGGTCGAGGTTTTTCGGGACTCCCGGAGAACCCCGGGGCCCCTGCGGCTCCGGCGGGCGCCGATGTGGCGCGCCTGGGAGATGCAAGGCGGACTCCAGATCGCTGACCGTGAACCTCACATGCGAGGAATTGTAGCCGTTGCCGCCATCGCTCCGAGCGGACGGCGGGTCGCGAGTTCAATGCAATGGCGCCCGCGGGATGAGTTTGAGGCACGGGTTTTCGAGGCACGCTGCGCCTCTTTGAATTCGCAGTGAAGCCGCCGCAAGGCGGTTGCGGCGCCTTCCCGCCGACTGCGTGGATCCGCGATGGGCGGGTCCCGCCGAAACGAACGAGTGGAAACAACGCGGCGCAGCGCGCCGCAATGCCAGAGATCAATGCAGGGGTTCCTGAAGTGACGACTGTTCTGCCGCTCCGCTCAGGGGCGCCCGCGTGCGGGCGCCGCGAAGCCACGCGCGCGGCTGGTCGAGGAACCCCGTGCCGGCCGGGTGCGACTGCGTGTCGCCCGGCCGACCGTCCCGCCTGATTCTCGCGGATCCGCGCCTGTTCGTTCCGGCACCTTGAAGCGCCCCTCAGAAGGCGCAAGGAGTGCTGATGAAACGCATGCTGTTCAACGCCACGCATGCAGAGGAATTGCGCGTGGCGATCGTCGACGGCCAGAAGCTGATCGACATCGATATCGAAACCGCTGGCCGCGAGCAGCGGAAATCGAACATCTACAAGGGCGTCATCACGCGGGTCGAGCCCAGCCTCGAAGCGTGTTTCGTCGACTACGGCGAGGAGCGCCACGGCTTCCTGCCGTTCAAGGAAGTCTCCCGGATCCTACTTCCGCGAGGGCGTCGACGTGCGCAGCGCCAGCATCAAGGAAGCGCTGCGCGAAGGCCAGGAACTGCTGGTCCAGGTGGAAAAGGAGGAGCGCGGCAACAAGGGAGCGGCGCTGACCACCTTCATTTCACTGGCCGGCCGCTACCTCGTGCTGATGCCGAACAACCCGCGCGGCGGTGGCGTCTCGCGGCGCATCGAGGGCGAGGACCGGCAGGAACTGCGCGACACCATGGATCAGCTGGAGCTTGCCGGCGGGCATGTCGATCATCGCGCGCACCGCGGGCATCGGCCGCAACGCCGAGGAGCTGCAGTGGGACCTGAATTACCTGCTGAAGCTCTGGCATGCCGTCGAAGGCGCAGCCAAGCCGCAGTACGAGCTGACGCTCGATGATCCCGAGCACCCGGGCAAGAAGAGACGACCTATGTCGATAGCGGCAACGGACCCGACGGCCAGCGCCTGAAGCGCGCCAATCCGGCGCCGTTCCTGATCGTCGAGGAATCGAATCTCGTCATCCGCGCGATCCGCGATTACTTCCATCCGGAGATCGGCGAGATCCTCGTCGACACCGACGACATCTACGAGCAGGCGAGCCAGTTCATGGCGCACGTGATGCCGGACAACGTCGCTCGCGTGTCAAGCGCTACAAGGACGACGTCCCGCTGTTCTCGCGGTTCCAGATCGAGCACCAGATCGAGACCGCGTATTCGCGGCAGGTTCCCCTGCCCTCCGGCGGCTCGATCGTCGTCGACCACACCGAGGCACTGGTCGCGGTCGATGTGAACTCGGCACGCGCCACCAAGGGCTCCGACATCGAGGAGACGGCCACCCGCACCAACCTCGAGGCGGCCGACGAAGTCGCGCGGCAGTTGCGGCTGCGCGACCTCGGCGGATTGATCGTCATCGACTTCATCGACATGGAGGAGTCGAAGAACCAGAAGGCAGTCGAGAACCGCCTGAAGGATGCGCTGCACTATGACCGGGCGCGCGTGCAGATGGGCAAGATCTCGCGCTTCGGCCTGATGGAACTGTCGCGCCAGCGGCTGCGGCCCGCGCTCAACGAGGGCAGCCACGTCACCTGTCCGCGCTGCAATGGCGTCGGCGTGATCCGCGACACCGAAAGCTCCGCGCTGCACATTCTGCGCATCCTGCAGGAAGAAGCGATGAAGGAAAGCACCGCTGCGGTACACGCGCAGGTGCCGGTCGAAGTGGCTTCGTTCCTGCTCAACGAGAAGCGCGGCGACATCGCCAAGCTCGAGGCGCGGTTGCGCGTCTCGATCGTGCTGATTCCGAACAAGTTCCTCGACACGCCGCACTACCACGTCGAGCGTCTGCGGCACGACGATCCGCGACTCGACGACGTCAAGGCGAGCTTCGAGCGCGCTGCAGAACTTGCACCGAGCACCGACACGCCATACACACGCGGCAAGGCCGAAGAAGAACGCGCCCGGCCGAAGCAGGAAGCCGTCGTCAAGGGCATCGTTCCCGAGACACCGGCTCCGGTGATAGCCCCCCCGGCGCCCGTGGCCCTCCCCGCTCCGGTCCTCGCTGCGCCCGCATCGCGCGGGCTGTGGGGCCGCATCGTTGCCTTCTTCACCGGCGAGCCGGCGCCCATCACAGCGCCGGTGGCGGCGCTGCCGGCACCCGTTCCCTCGCGCTCCGCGCGTGACGCGGAGCACCGCGGAGAACGCAAGCGCGGCCACGACCGCGATCGCCGCGAGGGTCGCCGCGACGAGAAGCGTGACGAGAAGCGCGAGGAGAAGCGAGGCGATCGCCGTGATGACCGCAAGGACGGCCGCCGTGGTGACAAGCGCCCCGAGCGCCAGCCTGCCGAAGCCGGCCGTCCGGAACGCGAACCGCGCGCGGCCCGGCAGGGCGGCACGCAGGAACGCCCCGAAGGTGAGCGAGAGGGCCGCAAACCGCAAGAGCGCCGCGGCGAGCGCAAGGAACGTGCGGCGCCCGTGGAAGACGCCGTGGCGCCGATCGCTGCAATCGATGCCGCAAATGATGTGATCGCGACGCCCGCGCCTGCCTCGCTGGTGTCCCCGGATGCCGGGGCCACCGACGCGGCATCGGAAGAGCGGCGTGGACGCCGTCGTCGGCGCCGCCGCGGTCGCGGTGGCCGCAGTGGCGAGGGTGAGGCCGCGCCAGGAGCGGAAGCCTCCGCTGGCGAGCTCGATGACGACATCGAGGAAGACGCGGCGCCGGTTGAAGTGAATATCGAACCGGCGCCGCAGGCGCCGGCGCCAGCCGCCGCTTCAGGAAATGGCAGTGCGACCCCGCAGCGCGAAGTGACGGTCGTTTCGCCGCATATGATCGTCGTGCCTCCGACGTTCTCGATGCCGCTTGCCCAGCCCTCGCCGATGCCGGTCGAGCAGCTGCAATCGGTGCTCGAACTGGCTGGACTGACGCTGGTTCAAACCGAGGAGACGAAGCTCAGCGACGCGCGAACCCGCATGGCAGGTGAGCCGAAGCCGGCCAGGGTTCCGCGCGAGCGCCCGCCGCTTCCGCCGCTGGATACGCGACCGCTGATGCAGGTCGAGACGCGCAGGACAGCACAGGACGCCTCGTAGTACCCACGCGCGGCACGTTGATTCAACGTGCCGCGCCGCCCCTTGCAGCAGGCAGGTGCGCCGCTAACATCCTGGCAATGACCGATCGCATCATCCAGTTGCTGGACCTTCGCACCGCACGTCTGCCGGTGCCAGACGCCGTTGCATCTGCCACGGCCGACGGGCACGTCGCGGATCGCCGCGGCCGCCCGCTGCGTGACCTGCGCATCTCGGTGACCGATCGCTGCAACTTTCGTTGCACGTACTGCATGCCGAAGGAGATCTTCGATCGCGACTATCGTTTCCTTCCCCATGCCGAGCTGCTGAGTTTCGAGGAGATCACGCGCCTGGCACGTGCCTTCATCGCCAACGGCGTGGAGAAGATCCGGCTGACCGGCGGCGAACCCCTGCTGCGCAAGGACCTGCACAAGCTGATCGAGATGCTGTCGCGACTCACCACGCTGCAGGGCCAGCCGCTCGACCTGGCACTGACTACGAACGGGTCGCTGCTCGCCCGCAAGGCTCGCGATCTCGCGGCGGCGGGACTGCAGCGGATCACGGTGTCGCTCGATGGACTGGACGACACGGTGTTCAAGCGCATGAACGATGTCGACTTTCCGGTCTCGGACGTGCTCGCCGGGATCAACGCCGCAGCTGAGGCCGGCCTCGGTCCCGTGAAGATCAACATGGTCGTCAAACGCGGTGTCAACGATCACGAGGTCGTGGCGATGGCGCGGCATTTCCGCGGCACTGGCCATATCGTCCGCTTCATCGAGTTCATGGATGTCGGCAGCTCCAACGGCTGGCGCATGGACGATGTCGTGCCATCGGCAGCGATCGTCGAGCGCCTTGACCGCGAGGTTGCGCCGCTGGTCGCCATCGATCCCAATTACGCCGGCGAAGTCGCCGAGCGCTGGCGCTATCGCGATGGCAGTGGCGAAGTCGGCGTCATTTCGAGCGTGACGCAGGCGTTCTGCCACAGTTGCACGCGAGCGCGGCTGTCTACCGAGGGGATGCTCTACCTGTGCCTGTTCGCCGACAGCGGCTACGACCTGCGCCGACTGCTGCGCGGCGGCGCAGAGGCTCCGGGCGTCGACGATGCGGCACTCGCGACGGCAGTTGCACAGGTCTGGAGCCAGCGGGCGGACCGTTATTCCGAAGTCCGCTCCGAGGCCGCCAGCCCCCGCCCGAAGGTCGAGATGTCCTATATCGGCGGCTGACGCCGATGCCGCTGGCCGTCCTCGACAGCATCACCGGAATCATCCTCGCCGGCGGCCAGGGTGCTCGCATGGGCGGTGCCGACAAGGGCCTGCTCGAGCTCCATGGGCTGCCGCTGGTCGAGCATGTGCTGGGGCGCCTGGCGCCACAGGTGCGCAGCGTGATGATCAGCGCGAGTCGCAATCTCGAGCGCTATCGCGCTCTCGTGCCCCGCGTACTGAGTGATGCGCCGTCGGGGGCCGAGCGTTTTCGCGGGCCGCTCGCAGGAATCCAAGCGGGTCTTGCCCACGCGCCAACGGCATGGATCGCGGTTGTTCCGTGCGATGCGCCGCAACTACCGCGCGCGCTCGTGGCCCGGCTCGCAGATGCGGTCAACAGCCGCGGCGCGCCCGCGGCGTGTGCTCGCGCCGAGGGCCGGCTGCAGTCGGTGTTCTGCCTTCTCGCGACCTCCCTGCTGCCCGTGCTTCAGGCGCATTTGCAGCGCGGCGGACGCGCGGTTCATGCCTGGCTCGCTGAAGTTGGCACGATCGCCGTCGATTTCGACGACGCATCCGGATTCCGCCGCATCAGTACAGCCGAAGCGCTGGCTGGCGGACTGCGATGACCGCACAGGAACTCGACGCCACGACAGCCGTCGCTCGGCTCAGCGCGATGATGACCCCCATCGCCGAGCGCGAACGATGCGCGCTCGGGGCGGCGGCCAACCGCGTGACGGGGGAGGATGTTGTCGCGACCCTCGACATGCCGGGCTTCGATAACGCTGCCATGGACGGGTACGCGGTGCGCGCGGCCGACTGTGCAAGCGCGGCTGGACTTAAAGTGGCCGGGCGCGCGCTCGCTGGCCACCCGTGGACCGCTCCACTCGCGCCGGGCCACGCCGTGCGCATCATGACCGGTGCCGCTGTGCCCACGGGCGCGGACGCCGTCGTCATGCAGGAGGACACCCGGACCGAGGGCGATCGGGTCTTTATCAAGCTGGTGCCGCACAGTGGACTCAACATCCGGCCGCGCGGCGAACACGTTCGCGCCGGAACCGTCGTGCTGCCGAGCGGCCGCCGTCTGCGCAGCCATGACCTCGGGCTGGCTGCGGCGGCGGGCGCCACCGGGGTGACGGTGATGCGCGCGCTGCATGTCGGCGTGCTGTCGACCGGAGACGAACTGCACGATCCTCCGCAG
Source organism: uncultured beta proteobacterium (assembly GCA_963791235.1). Lineage (GTDB taxonomy): Bacteria > Pseudomonadota > Gammaproteobacteria > Burkholderiales > Burkholderiaceae_F > JALORV01. The sequence goes on from CAWBRW010000032.1 coordinate 69,817, forward strand.
CCCGTCAGCATTGCCGGCCAATATGACGGCAACCGCCCGATGCTGCTTGCGGCACTCCATCGGGCCGGCTACAGGGCCCATGACCTTGGCATCGTGGCCGATCGCGACGAGACGCTGGTCGGGGCATTCGAAACGGCCGCTGCACAGCGCCTTGACGCCGTCGTATCAACCGGCGGTGTCGCGCAGGGCGATGCCGACATCGTCCGACGGTTCCCCGCGCTGCAGTTCCTGCCTCTGGCGTTGCGACCCGGTCGCGGCCTCGCCTGTGGTCGAATCGAGATGGACGGCCATGCGTTCTGGCTGTTCGGTCTGCCGGGCAACAGCGTTACGTCCTACGTGATCTTCCAGCTGGTCGTGGCGCCCCTGCTTGCGCATCTCGCCGGAGCCGGCGTCGAGCCGCCGTTGACACTGCAGGTGCCGCTGGCCGTCGATGCCCGTACACGTCCCGGCCGGGTCGACTGGCGTCGTGGACGCTTCGTGCGGCGCTATGGCGGTCTCGCGGTGGAGCCCCTGCAGCAGCAGGGCTCTTCGATGCTGCGCACCCTCAGCGAGGCCGACGCGCTGATCGCTATCGGACCCGACGCCGACACCGCGGCCGGGGATCTGGTCGACGCGATTCCGCTTGCCGCGTTGCCCTGATGCGGGTCAGCTAGAAGCGCTTCATCAGTCGCAGCATCCGGGTCACGACAGGCCGATACGGCGGCATGAAGAGCCCCATGCCGTTCAGTCGCGACTGCCGGAAGACGGGCGTCAGCTTGCTGAAGGTATCGAAGCCCCAGCGCCCGTGGTAGTGGCCCATGCCCGACGATCCGACGCCGCCGAACGGCAGTTCCTCCTGTGCAACGTGCACCAGGGTCTCATTGACGCAGACACCGCCAACGTGGGTCTGCTTCAGCGCGCGTTCGGTGCGCGCGGTGTCGTTGTCGAACCAGTACAGAGCGAGCGGCCGCGGCTGCGCGTTGATGAACGCGATCGCCTGTTCGGCGTCGTCGTAGGCGAGGACCGGAAGCAGCGGACCGAAGATTTCCTGGCGCATCACATCGAGCGAGACTGGCGGATTGACCAGAACCGCCGGACTCAGCCGATGCGCCTCGTCGTTTCGGTCCGGTCCATCGAACAGCGGCTGCACCTCGATGCCGGCGGCCGCGGCTTGTTCAAGGTAACCGACCAGGCGGCCGTAGTGGCGCTGATTGACCACGCTGCAGTAGTCGGGGTCCTGGATGCCGCGCGGGTACATGCGTTGTGCCTGCTTCCGCGTGGCCGCCACGAATTCCGCCATCTGCTCCCTCGGCACCAGCACGTAGTCTGGCGCTATGCAGGTCTGTCCGGCGTTCAGCAGCTTGCCCGCGAGGATGCGCTGCGCCGCACGCTCGATCGGGTAGCCGGGCGCGACGACGGCCGGTGACTTGCCGCCGAGTTCGAGCGTGACCGGTGTGAGATTCCGGGCCGCCGAGCTCATCACATGGCGCCCGACGGCCGTCGAACCCGTGAACAGCAGGTGATCGAACGGCAGCGCCGAGAACTGCGCGGCGACGTCGGCTCCGCCGGTGATCACGGTCAGTTCGTCGGGCTTGAAGAGCGCGCGACGAGATCGGCAAAGAGTTGCGAGAACGACGGCGTGAACTCCGACATCTTCACCATGGCACGATTGCCGGCGGCAAGCGCGCCGGCCAGCGGACCGATGGCCATGAACAGCGGGTAGTTCCACGGCACGATGATGCCGACGACGCCGAGCGGCCGCGGCATGATGTGCGCGCGCGCCGGCATGAACCACTTCGACACCCAGGCGCCGCGCGGCTTCATCCAGCTCGCGCCGCGCCGCAGCGCGCCACGCAGCTCCGCCAGGCTGGGAAACACCTCGGCGATCTGCGTCTCGATCCGCGGACGGCCTCCAAAGTCGGCGTCGATCGCCGCCTCGATGGCCTCTTCGTTTTCCTGGATCAACGACCGCATGCGCTCGAGCCGATCACGGCGGGCGTCCCACTCCGGAAACGGGGCCATGTCGTAACTCGCGCGCTGTCAGTTCAAACGCACTGTGCAACGTTGCGGGGATCTCGGAAGGTGTCATGACGATAGGCGCTGCAGCAATTTTTTCAGCTTACTGCGCTGCCGTCGAGCCTGTGCTCCAATGTCGGCGCTCCGGGAGAGAGCGGAATGCAGACCCTGCAAAGTGGGTTCGGACTGGTGGCGCTGCTGGCGCTGGCCTGGGCGTTGTCCGAGCGCCGCGGCGCGGTTCCATGGCGCCTCGTGGCGAGCGGCCTGCTGCTCGCTTTCATCCTGGCCGGTGCGTTTCTCAGGATTCCCTACCTGGCGACGGCGCTGGCTGGCCTCAATACCGCGCTGGCACTGTTTGAGGGTGCATTGCAGGCGGGCACGGGGTTCGTCTTCGGCTATCTCGGTGGCGGTCCTGCCCCATTCGAGGTGACGAATACGTCGGCCAATTTCGTGCTGGCGTTTCGTGCGCTGCCGCTGGTCCTGCTGGTCGCAGCGCTGTCTGCGTTGCTGTTCCACTGGGGCGTGTTGCCGCTGCTGGTGCGCGCGTTCGCCTGGATGCTGAAGCGGACCATGGGCATCGGCGGTTCGGTCGGCGTCTCTGCCGCCGCCAACGTCTTCGTCGGCATGGTCGAGGCGCCCCTTGTGATCGCGCCGTATCTCGGCCGCCTGTCGCGCGGCGAGCTCTTCATCGTGATGAACTGCGGCATGGCGACGATTGCGGGCACCGTGCTGGTGCTGTACGCAACCTTCCTCGGTCCCGTCGTTCCCAATGCGCTGGGCCACCTGCTCGTCGCGTCGATCGTCGCCACGCCGGTCGCCATCGTCGTCGCAGCGATCATGGTGCCGCCGCTACTGACCGACGATGCACGTATCGAGTTCAGGCGGCAGGATGCAAATGCCGTGGCCGCGCTGACACGCGGCACGCTCGAAGGTCTTCAGCTGCTGCTCAACATCGTCGCGATGCTGCTGGTGTTCGTCGCCTTGGTCGCACTCGGCAACGCCTTGCTCGGCGTACTGCCCGACGTCGATGGGGCGCCGCTGACGCTGGAGCGTCTGTTCGGCTGGCTGTTTGCGCCGCTGGCCTGGCTCGTCGGCATCCCTGCGTCGGAGTCGCTCACCGCCGGCGCCTTGATGGGAAAGAAGACCGTGCTGAACGAGTTCATCGCCTACCTGGACCTCGCGCGCCTGCCGGCCGATGCGCTTTCGGAGCGCAGCCGCCTGCTGCTGACTTACGCGTTGTGCGGCTTCGCGAACTTCGGCAGCCTCGGCATCATGCTCGGCGGCATGTCCGCGCTGCTGCCTGCGGAGCGGCGTGCCGAACTTGCAGAACTCGGAATGAAGTCGGTGCTGGCGGGTCTGCTCGCCACCTGTGCGACAGCGGCGATTGTCGGAGTGCTGGTCTGATGCAGATCGCCGAGCTGCGCGGTTCACGGGTCCTGCTGCGCGGCTGGCAGCCGGGTGATGCCGAGCCTTTCGCGGCACTGAACGCCGATCCTGTCGCGATGGAGTACTTCCCGGCCCCGCTCTCGCGTGCCGACAGTGACGCGATGATCGGGCGCGCTCAAGCCGGCCTGGAAAAGCGCGGGTGGGGATCGTGGTGCCTCGAGATCGACGCGACCTGTGCCGGGTTCGTGGGCCTGTCGGTGCCGTCGTTCGAGGCGCACTTCACGCCGTGCGTCGAGATCGGGTGGCGCATGGCGACGCGCTTCTGGGGCCATGGCTATGCAACAGAGGCGGCGCGGCTGGCAGTCGACTTCGGCTTCCATCGAGTCGGTCTTTCCGAGATCGTCTCGTTCACGACGGTCACGAACTGGCGCTCGCGTCGCGTGATGGAGCGGCTCGGCATGCGCCGCAAGCCGGCAGATGACTTCGATCACCCGCGCATTGCGCCGGGCCATCCTTTGCGTGCCCACGTGCTGTATCGGCTGCCCGCCGCGGATTTCGCCTGAGCACTAAGCGCGCATAGCACCGCGGACTAACTTAACGTTTCACATCAATATAAGACTATAACAATTTGAATAATCTATAGAAATTTGCTGTCGTCCGTGTTGCGATCTCGCCGACGTCAATACCATGGAGTTCAGCCAGCTTGCTGGCGACATAAGGCACGAAGGCCGGCTCATTCTGCTTGCCACGGTGAGGCACGGGGGCCAAGTACGGCGCGTCGGTCTCGATCAAGAGCCGATCGAGCGGGACGGTCAGCGCGGCCGACTGCAGTTCCCGCGCATTCTTGAACGTGACGATGCCGGAAAACGAGATGTGGAAGCCAAGGTCCATCGCCTGGCGTGCGACTTCGGCCGTCTCGGTGAAACAGTGCATGACGCCTCCGACCTGATCGGCACCCTCCTCCCGCATCAGGCGCAGCGTGTCGGCAGCGGCCGCCCGGGTATGGATGATCAGTGGCTTGCCGCACTCACGCGCGGCGCGGATATGCACGCGGAAACGCTCGCGCTGCCAGTCCAGGGGCTCGGGGAGGCGGTAGTAATCCAGCCCCGTTTCTCCGATCGCGACCACCTTCGCATGCTCCGCCAGCCGAACCAGATCGACGACCGTCGGTTCCGCCGCCCCCGTGGTGTCCGGATGGACGCCGGCCGAGGCATACAGGTTCGGCGCCGAGTTGGCGGCGGCCAACACCCGCGAAAACTCCTCCAGCGTCGTGCAGACGTTCAGCGCGGCCTCGACCCGCGCCGCCTGCATGCGTACGAGCACCCCGGCCAGGTCGCCGGCAAGCTCGGGAAACGAGAGGTGGCAGTGCGAATCGACAAACATTGCGATGCCGCCGGCGCGAAACCGCGCCGCCGGGCCCGGACGCCTGCGAAGACTACAGGGTGTGGGTTGGGCGCGCGGACTTCAAGGCAGCGCCCAGGGCGTCTTCAATGCGCTTGCGCGCCGCGAGTCCGGATTCGTCGGCCGGGAAATGCACGCCAATGCCTGGCGTCTTGTTACCGCCGGCCGCGGGGCTGACCCAGACGACCTTCCCGGCCACCGGGATACGGGTGGTGTCGTCGAGCAGCGTAAGGATCAGGTAGACGTCGTCACCCAGCTGGTACGGCCGCGTCGTTGGAACGAAGATGCCGCCGTTCTTCAGATAAGGCATGTAGGCGGCATAGAGCGCCGCCTTCTCCTTGATCGACAAGGACAGGACCGCCGGGCGGGCTCCCGCTGGCTGGCCGTTCGCCGGCCCCTTCACTGCTGCGTCATTCATCAGGCCTGCTGCCCCTTATCCCCTACTGCGCGGGACGCGTTGCGTCCATGTAGCCGATCAGCACACTTTCGACGGCCAGCTTGGCATTCAGCGGATGCGCCGCCGTCGCCTGTGATTCAGTCAGTTGCGTCAACCAGCCAAGCAGCCGCTCCCGTTCGCTCGATCGTGCAACGGCGGCGATGGCGCGCTCCTGACGGGGATAATAACGAACGCGTTGCGCTTCCCTTTCCACCAATAAGTCCCATCCCCAGCGCTGAAACAGACGGATCGCCCCGGAAACGGGGACGTCCTTCGGCACGGCGCTCGTGACCTCGGCCAGCGTCAGACGGCCGCCTCGAGCCAGCAGTTCCAGCAGCCGCGCCTTGAGCTCCGGCGCCAGCTTGCGGCCGTCATCCTCCTCGGCATCGAGGCCCACCGGTGCGCCCCCGGCTTCGGCGAGCTTGGTGTCGGCGTCTTCGACCCCCTGCGATTTCAGCCAGTCCAGCGCCACTTCAGGTCGCGGGACCGGCGCCCGCAGCAGAACACAGCGCGAGCGCACCGTGGGCAGGACGGCATCGATTTCGTCCGTCACGCCGATGAAGATTGCGCCGGCTGGAGGTTCTTCGAGCAGCTTCAGCAATGCATTCGCCGCCGGTCCGTTCAAGCCTTCGGCCGGTGCCAGCAACACGACGCGCCGACCGCCCCGATGCGCCGCGAGCGAGAGGAACTCGCCGACCTCGCGCACCTGATCGATCAGGATCGCGCGGCTGGCACGGGTCGTCTTCGCCGATGGTGCTGCCGCGCCGTCATCGGTCTCCTCGGCCTCATCGCGCACCGGCTGATCGGCCTCGGGAACCAGCCAGCGCAGATCGGGATGATTGTCCGACGCGACCAGCAGGCAGCCGGCGCAGGTACCGCACGCGCGGCGCTCGGCGTCCGGAATTTCGCAGAGCAGTGCCTGCGCAAGGGTGCGGGCGAAATGCCGCTTGCCGATACCGCGTGCGCCATGCAGCAACAGCGCATGGGGCAGGCGCTCGGGTGCGCTCATCACCCGCTGCCAGAGGGGCCCCTGCCAGGGCAACGGCGTCAGCCGCTCCATCGTTGCATCAGCTCGGTGAGTTGCAGCCGCAGCGCTTCCGGTGGGCGCGTGCCGTCAACGACGAAGAATCGCGCCGGTTCCTGCCCGGCGCGCGCAAGGTACTCGCGACGCACGGCCTGGAAGAAGCCGACCTCCTCTGCTTCGAAGCGGTCGGCCGCGCGCGTGCGCGCCAGCCGTCCTGCGGCCATGTCCGGCGGCACGTCGAAGAGCAAGGTGAGATCCGGCTGCAGATCGGCATGCACCCAGCGTTCGAGTGCAGCAATGCGTTCCTGCGCAACGCCGCGCCCCCCTGCCTGGTAAGCGTAGGTCGCGTCGGTGAAGCGATCGCACAGCACCCATTGCCCGGCCGCCAGCGCGGGGCGGATCACCCGCGCGAGGTGTTCCGCGCGAGCGGCGAACAGCAAGAGGGTCTCGGTTTCTGCCGTCATCGCCTGGTTGAGAATCAGGTCGCGCAGGGCTTCGCCCAGCGCAGTGCCGCCGGGCTCGCGCGTGAGCACGATGGGCAAGCCGCGCGAGCGCAGGGCTGACGCGACCGCATCAATCTGCGTGCTCTTGCCCGCACCGTCGATGCCTTCGAACGTGATGAAGCGTCCGCGCTCGGTCATCGGGCGCCGCCTCGCTGGTACTTGTCGACTGCGCGATTGTGCGCCTCGAGCGTCGATGAGAAGTGTGACGTGCCGTCGCCGCGCGCCACGAAGTACAGTGCGTCGGTGCGATCCGGCTTCAGCGCGGCCGCAATGGCGGCCCGCCCGGGCAGCGCGATCGGCGTCGGCGGCAGGCCAGCACGCGTGTACGAGTTGTACGGCGTGTCGGTGACGAGATCGCGCTTGCGCAGATTGCCGTCGAAGCGCTCGCCCAGACCGTAGATCACCGTCGGGTCCGTCTGCAGCAGCATGCCGCGCTTGAGGCGGTTGACGAAGACGCCCGCGATGAGTCCACGTTCCGACGGCTGTCCGGTCTCCTTCTCGACAATCGACGCCATGATCAAGGCCTCGTAAGGCAAGGCATACGGCAGGCCGGGCGCACGGCTGATCCACGCTTCCTGCAGGGCATTCATCTGGGCGCGATAGGCCCGTCGCCAGATCTCGAGGTCGCTGCTGCCTGGGTCGTACAGGTAGGTGTCGGGCGCAAACAGGCCTTCGGGGTGGGCTTCGCTGGCGCCGATCGCCTGCAGCAGTTGCGCGGGAGTCATGTCGCGGCTGTCTTGCCGGAGCTCGCTAGTGGCGGCCAGCAATGAGCGCATTTCCCGAAAAGTGATGCCTTCGACGATCGTCAGGCGCTCGAGCGTGACGTCGCCGGCGCGCAACTTGGCGATCAACTGCGCCAGCGTCGTGCCGCGCTCAATCGTGTAGCGGCCTGCGCGCAAGGACTGGGAAACACCGGTCGTGCGCGACAGCGCTTCGAAGGCGAGCGCATTGACATCGACGCCGGCCTCCCGTACCGCCAATGCGACACCGCGCGCGGAAGCGCCAGGTTTTACCCGGAATTCCGCCCTGTCGTCGCGCATCGGCAACGGACGCTCGACCACATACCAGCGACCGCCGTAAGCGGCAGCCACCAGCGCAAGCACCAATACCGCAGCAAGGGTCAAGGCCCGCTTGCGCCAGCTTTTCGCCATCCCGGGAGACATTACGAGGAACCACACCTATGATAATCGGCGTCTCGACCCAATCTGGAACTCATGCTGGACACCCTGGACAAGACTGCTCCCCTCGGCGCGTTTGCTGCCCCGACTGTGGAGCTGGATGCGGTGCTGCACGGCCCCGTGCTCGCGCCGCTCTACGAGCTCGGCCGGATTCGTGTCGACGGCCCGGATGCCTTGCCGTTCCTGCAAACGCAACTGACCAGTGATGTCGCGCACCAGGAGCCAGCCTCGTTGCAGCTCAATGGCTATTGCACGCCGAAGGGTCGCCTGCTCGCGACCTTCCACCAGTGGCGGGATGGCGAGGCAGTCGTGCTCCAGTTGCCCTCTGAACTTCTGGCGCCGGTGATGAAGCGCCTGTCGATGTTCGTGCTGCGTGCGAAGGCCAAGCTCACGGATGCCAGCGCGATGCACGCCACCTACGCCCTGCTCGGCCCCGGCGCCGCGGCCACGCTGCGAGCTGCTGGCTTCGACGTTCCCGACTCCACCTGGAGTTCCGCCGTGTCCGGCGGAGCGCGCATCAGCCGGATGCCGGCGGCACCGGACGTCGACGAACGTTTCCTTCTGACAGTGGCCAGCGAGGCCCGCGCCGCCATCGACCGGCTGCCGGCTACGCGATGCACGAGTGCTACCTGGTGGTGGAGCGAAGTGGCGGCTGCCGTGCCGACGGTATTCGCGACCACTCAGGAAAAGTTCGTGCCGCAGATGATCAATTTCGAGGTTCTTGGCGGCGTGAACTTCAAGAAGGGTTGCTATCCCGGTCAGGAAATCGTCGCGCGCAGCCAGTACCTTGGAAAGCTGAAGCGTCGCATGCAGGTTGGGCATACCCAGGAGGCGGATCTGCCAGCGGCTGGCGCCGACGTGTTCCATTCGTCGCAGGCCGAGGCGGTTGGGACGGTGGTGATGTCGGCGGCAGCACCACGCGGCGGTGTTGACCTGCTGATCGAGTTGCCCGTCGATCGGCTCGAATCCGGAACGCTGCACCTCGGGTCCAGCGACGGAACCCGCGTGGAGGTCCGCCAACTGCCGTACCCACTGTTCGACCCCACGGCATGAACCCACTGCCCGAAAACTGGTACGTCTATTACCCGGCGCCCACGTCGCCGGGATCGGCACTGCCTTTGCTTCGTGCAATGCAGGCCCAACTGACTGGGCGCAACGGCATCTCGGCGCACGTCGAAGAACGCGTGGACAGTGGCAAGGTGGCCACCTGGATGGAGGTCTACGAAGGCGTGACCGACCCTGAAGAATTCGCGGCGAGCCTGCAGGCGGCGGTCGTTGCGACCGGCCTGGCCCAGCACACTCTCGCCCGCCACGTCGAGCGCTTCCGCCTTCTCTAGTGCCATGTGCCTCCTCGTCTTCGCCTGGCATGCGCATCCGGACTACCCGTTGGTCCTAGCGGGAAACCGCGACGAGTTCTACACGCGTCGCACGCGTCCCGCTGCGTGGTGGGGCCAGGCGGTTTCGCTGCTCGCCGGCCGCGACGAGGAAGCCGGCGGAACCTGGTTTGGCATCACACGGCGGGGACGGCTGGCGGCGCTGACCAATGTCCGCGCGCCGAGTGAACGCAATCCGCACGCGCCCTCGCGCGGCGCGCTGGTTCTGGCCGCGCTGCAGACGCAGGAGCGCGTCGATCGCTGGATCGAACGCCATTCCCAGCGAACGCCACTGTTCAATGGTTTCAATCTGCTGGCGGGCGACATCATGCCGACGGAATCCGAGCCGGCCGGCGCGCTGCATTACTACAGCAACCGTCTGGACACGCCAACACGCGCATTGGCTCCAGGTGTCTATGGTCTGTCGAACGCATTCCTTGACACACCGTGGCCGAAGGTCACGCGCGCGGTCGCGCAGTTCGCCTGCTCGATTGCAAATCGTGTGCGGATGGACGACCTGCTCGCATTGATGGGCGACCGGGAACTCGCGCGTGACATCGAACTGCCTTCGACCGGGGTGCCGCTCGACTGGGAGCGTCAGTTGTCGTCGATCCAGATCCGGGCGAACGGCTACGGCACGCGTGCGACAACGGCCCTGACGGTCCGTGCCGACGGGCTGGTCACCCTGGTCGAGCGCAGCTTCGACGTGAGCGACCCGGAGCACTGGTCGGACCGGCACTTCGAATTCATGATCGACACCGCATCCCGCCCGGCGCGGCTGAAGGCGCCCGGCTCGAACTGACCATCAGGCGTGGCGCGGCCGGCCGCCAAGGTCGGTGTCTGCATCCCGGTACCATCTCACTCACGCGCCAAGCGCCCCGCTTGGCCCGGACCTCCACGGTAGTCATCCTGTGCTCGACAAGCTTTTTTTTGGCCCCGCGCCGCATGAACACACCGACCCGACGCAACGCGTCGTCGCCATTGCGGCATTGCCGCCCGATTCGAAATTGATCGCGCAGCTGCTCACCGCTGATCCTTCGCCTGAGGTCCGCGCCGCCGCCGCCACGCGCTGCAGCGATCCGTCCGCCCTCGCAACCGCGCTCACGACAGAAACGGATCCCCAGGTGCGTGCGGCCGTCGCCGAGTCGCTGGGCACGGTGCTCGCGGCCACGGCGGACGACGGCCTCGTGCGAACCATGCTTTCCGCGCCCGAGTGCGCCGATGCTGTACGGGGTCGGGTGGCGTTGCATACGAAGCACGACGAGCGCCGCCGCATTGCGATCAACGGGATCGGCGACGAGGACGTGCTGGTGGACGTGGCGCTCGGCGCCGAACACGCTTCGGTGCGGATTGCCGCTGCCGAGCGCGTCCATGCGCCAGAAGCGCTGCGCCGCCTGTTCAAGGGAGCACGCGACAAGGACCGCGGCGTGGCGCGCCTGGCGCGCGAACGCCTCGATGCGATCAGCCAGCGCGCGGAGAGCGCGCAAGCGGCTGATGCCATCCTGACTGAAGCCGAGGCCCTCGTAGCCCAATCCGGTCCCATCCTGACGGCCGCTGTCGAACTCGATCGGCGCTGGAAGGCGTTGGTCCTTGGCGACGACATCGAACGGCGCGCCCGCTGGGAAGATATCGGGCGACGGATGCAGCAGCGTTTCGACCGCGAGCTCCAGGAGCATCGCGTCCACATGCAGTTCGAGCAGCGGCTCAGCCATTGGCTCGCCGCGCTCAAGCCACCCGCGGAGACCGCGGAGCTGCCGGTGCTGCGCGACGAGTTGACCGCGCTGCGCGGCGAAGCCGTGGCCGGCAACGACGCTCCTGCCCTGGCACGGCTGGAGCGGGCGGAACAGCAGATTGCGGAGTGGGAGCGGGTTGCGCCGGTGCTCGCCGCCGCTGAGACCTTGGTGGTCGAGGCCGAGCAACTTGCCATCGGAACGCCGATCGACGACGCCCAACTGCCCGCCCGCTGGCAGGCGCTGGATCTGGCGGCTCGCACGCCGGCACTGACGCGGCGCTTCGAGGCTGCCTTGCTCATCATCGAGCAGCGCCGCCTCGCGGTTGTCCGCGCGACACAGCAGGAACAGGGGGCGGCACGACAGCAGCTGCACGCGCTGCTGCACGAGGCTGAGCAGGCGCTGGCGTCAGGCCAGTTGCAGGAGGCCCGTGCCGCCGCCGATCGGACCCGGGCGCTGAAGCCGCACGCGGGGCTGTTGCCGAAGCCCACCGTGCAGCGGCTGAGTCGCGTCGTGCAGCAACTGGTCGAACTCGAGCGCTGGCAGGAGTTCGGCCAGCAGACCGCCCGGGTTCAGTTGTGCGAACGCGCCGAAGGTCTGGCGCAGAAATCGCTCGCCCACGTGGCGCTCGCACGCGAAGTGCAGCAACTGCGCGCCGAATGGAAGAAGCTGGACGATCAGCACGCAGGAGTGCCCAAGCCGCTGTGGGAGCGCTTCGATGGCGCCTGCGAAAGGGCTTACGCCCCGGCAGCGCGCCACTTTGCCGAACAGGCCGCGCAGCACAAGCAGGCACGCAAGCAGCGCGAGGACTTCATAGCTGCTGCGGGCGCGCACGCGCCGACCTTGCTCGGCGAATCGCCCGACTGGCGCGCGATCGAAAAGTGGCTGCGCGACACCGATTCAACCTGGCGAGGCACGAGCCTCGGCAGCGTCGAGCCCGCCGCCTGGAAGAAGCTCGATGCGCGCTTGAAGGCCGCGCTGACACCGCTGCACGGCGCCCTGTCGGCAGCGCGTCAGCAGGCCCGACAGGAGCGCGAGGCGCTGATCGGCGAAGCCGAAGCGCTGCTCGCCAAGGCAATGGAGCGCGACACGCCCTCGCGCGTCAAGGAACTGCAGGCACGCTGGCAGGCACACGCCAAGTCGATCGTGCTCGCGCAGCGCGACGAGCGGACGCTGTGGGAGCGGTTTCGCACCGCCTGCAATGCCGTTTTCGATGCCCGCACCGGTTCCCGCAAAGAGGCAGAGGAGCAGAAACGCGTGCAGCGTCGCACCCTCGATGGGCTATGCGAACAGCTGGAGCAACTGGCGCACTCTGGCAACGCGGACAAGGCAGAGGTGCGCCGCGTCCAGCACGAGTTGCAGGAGCAGTGGCACAAGGCCATCACCGAAGGCGGTCCGGCACCGGCGCCGATCGAGGCACGTTTCCGGGCTGCGCGTACGGGCGTTGAGGAGATGCTGAGTGGACGCAGCCGCACGAACGAAGCGGCCGTGTGGCAAACGCTACTCGCCAAGGAACGGCTGTGTGACGAACTGGACGCCCTCACGATCTCCGAACGGGAGCCCGAAACGACGGCCTCGGAGTCCGTACAGGAACGCTGGTCCGCTCTGCCGCCACTTTCGCCCGAGTGGGAGCCGAAGATGCTCGCGCGACTGGACGCGGCCCTGCGTGCGCTGGCGGACGCAGACGCACGAATCGACCACGTCGAACAGATCGAGGACTCCGCGGCGGCGCGTCGCGACGCGTTGCTCGAAGCCGAACTGATGCTGGGCATCGAAAGCCCGGCCGACTTGCAGCCGCAGCGACTGGCGGTACAGGTCAAGCAGTTGCGTGATCGATTCAAGCGCACGGCGTCGGACAGCGCGGGCGGTGCTTCCGCGCTGCTGCTCAAGTGGTGCTCACTCCCCGGTGTGGCCGCCGAGCGCGATCGACAGCGCTGCGAAAAGATCGTCGCCCATCTTCAGCGGAGGCGTTGACTCCGACCCGACGCACACTGCGGCGCATTGACATCGCCAGGGTGTCCGCATGACTGCATTCGAATGACCAACGATGGAATCTACATCCTGCGTTTTCTGTGACATCGTTGCCGGCCGTGCGCCAGCGAGCATTGTCTACCGCGACGAACTGGTCTGCGCCTTCATGGACATCCGGCCCGTCAATCCGGGGCACCTCCTCGTCATTCCGGTCCAGCACGCGGCGCACCTGGCGGAGCTTGATGCCATCGCTGGCGGACGGATGTTCGAAGTCGGACAACGCCTGGCTGCGGCGCTGCGCCGCAGTGGAGTGAAGTGCGAGGGCGTCAATTTCTTCCTCGCGGACGGTGAGGTGGCAGGACAGGAAGTCTTCCATGCTCATCTGCATGTCGTGCCGCGCTTCGATGGCGACGGCTTCGGACTGCGCTACGGACCGGACTTCGGGACACTGCCCGAACGATCGGCGCTGCAGTCGGTCGCGTCGGCGGTGCGCAACGCCCTGACGTGACAAGAGGTCTCGTGATCCACGGCTCGTGCTTGTGCGGCAAAGTCCGTTATGAACTCGAAGGACGGGCGCAGTTCATCAACCATTGCCACTGTTCGATGTGTCGAAAGGCGCACGGCGCCGCGATCGGCCCTCACCCAATCTGTGGCAACGCCGACGATGCGCCGAACCGCGAGCGGCGAAGGCCGCAGGCGCGACTGTTGCCGCAGACACGTGCTGCTCCACCGAGCCCGTGCCGACTTGATCGATCGGGGGCCGTGCTCCGACCAGCGATGCACTGCACGGCTGGTCGGAGGTCCCGGCTTCATCTCGACCTCTAAGCCGCGCGCATGGCCACAACGGCATGCGCGTCGGCTTCCGCGGCCATCACGCGAGGCGCGACGGCCTCGTTGAAGTCCACGAGAAATGCCTCGGGATGGTTGACGAAGAATTCGGCGGCGACGTTGAAGACCACCACCGCAAACATCGCGAACATCACGAAGGCATAGAAGAAGTCGTTCTTCGCCTCATGCTTGCGTTTCATGACACTCTCCTGACGGGTGGCTGCAGCCAACAAAAAGCCCGGAGGCGTTCGACGCGATCCGGGCTTGGATGCAGCCAGGTCCAGCTACACTGCCTGGACCTCCGCCCGGATCATGGGCCTGCATAGAACGGCTTGACCACGCGCCGGCCAGCGACGCGGTCTCGGCAGGCATTTCAGCCTGCCGACACAGGTCCACGAAAGCGAACTGGGGTCGCTCCCTGGACTGCAGTGTGCCGATCGCGTCGCTCATCTCTGAACTTTCACCATTGCCGGCGGAATTGCCGGTAAGAAATCGTATGCCGATGCTGACGGAGCATCAATCACATTTGTGCGTGAATATTCGCGACTGCTACGGGAGCCCGACAGTGAAGGGCCGTCTGCGCAAGCCGGCTCACTGTGTGGGTTCGAATACCAGGTAGAACTGATAGGGAAGGAATGCATGCTGGGCGACTTGCGTGTAGCCAGCGAGGGTCATCTCCTCGGCGACCTTCCGCGCGGAAATTCGATCGCTCTTCGGTGGCCCGACAGGCGAATCGGCGGTGAAGTCGATGATTGCGACTTGTCCGTCCGGTTTGAGGGTATCTCGCAGGCGCTTGAAGTAGGTAACTCGCTCACTGATGTGGTGGTAGGTGTCGACGAGGAGAATCCGGTCCACCTTGTCCGGAAGCTCCGGACTGTCGGGCTTGGCTTGCACCGCCACCAGATTCTTCAGACCGTCGCGCTTCGCTCGCTCCCCGAGGTACTTGACCATGTCAGGCTCCAGATCCACGGCGTAAACACGCCCTCCCGGTGTCATGTGGGCGAGCCGCGCCGAGAAATAACCTGTGCCGGCACCGATGTCGGCGACCACCGAATTCGATGCCAGCTTGAGCGCCACGATCACCTCGTGCGGCTTCTGCCAGCGGTCGCGTTCTGGGTCGTCGAATACCTTGGCCCAGCCGTCAGCACCGGAGAAACTGTGCTGGTGCGTGTGTGGCGTCTGCGCCAGCGGGATGCCGACAACGAGGAGCGAAAGTGCGCAGACCAACAGGCGGCGAAACGAATGCATCGTGAAGTCCTTGCGAGGCGCATGCAACAAAGCTTAGATGATGTTTGAAGGCGAAACTGCAGCGGGCCGTCGACTCGCAGCCACTGGCGGACGCTACCGTCTCGGGCGAAAATCGCCATGGAGAAGACGAGATCGGCCCTTTATGAGCAAACCGACCGAGTCCGGAAAGAGCTTGGGACGCTGGGTAACCGCGGCGTTCGGCTTGATGTTTGTCGGCATCGCCATAGCGATCGTCTATACGTCTGCGAGCGATCACCCGATGGGCGCCATCGCCACTGCGGCCCTCGTCGGCTTGCTTGGCGTTGACGCGCTGGTCAGCGCAGCTTGCAATCGACGCTCCCTGCTCTCGCGCATCGGACCGTTGCCTTAGTGGTCGACTGCGCCGGCGTGCTTCGCATCACGCATCTCGGCGCGGCATCTCCCGCTTTGCACTACAACGCGCAGCGCATGTCGACATGCGGAATGTCGCAGTCCATGTACTCGGCACCGATTACTTCGAAGCCGTGTCGCTGGTAAAAGGCAATGGCATGCGTCTGTGCGCTCAGCACCGCGGCGGCATGACCGCGGCGGCGCGCCTCGTCCATCAGGTGCTGCAGCAGGATGCTGCCCACGCCGTTCCCGCGTGCAAGCGCGGTGACGGCCATGCGTCCGATATGTCCGTCGGGCAGCAACCGGCCGGTTCCAATCGCGGTGTTCTTTGCATCGAAGGCGACCGCGTGCACACACTGCGGGTCCCAGTCGTCGACTTCCATGTCGATCGGCACCTTCTGCTCGTCGACGAAAACCGCGAAGCGGATCGGCGCCGCCCACGGCCGCATCGTCTCCCAGTCGCCCAGATCAACCCGCAGCATCGGCGCTCCGTTCAGCGGGGGCAGTCGTTTCGAACGCCCGCACGCACTCCCGCAGTCGCTGCGGCAGCGGGCGCGGCGTCCGTGTCGATGGCTCGGTATTGACGTACACCAGTTCGCCTTCGATCAGCGGCGTATCGGGCTCACCGCGCCGGAACATTTCGACTTTGAAGGTGAGGCTGGTCGTGCCTAGCTGGGCGGTCCGACCGCACACGTCGAGCTCGTCATCGAACACTGCGGCCGCGTGGTAATCCAGCGTGGCCTTGCGGACATAGAGGTCCGAGCCTATCGCGAGGAACGCCGTCGGATAAGGCATGCCGATCGCGCGCCAGTACTCGGTGACGCACACATCGCAGTACGTCAGGTAGTGGCCATTGAAGACCACGCCCTGCAGGTCAACCTCCGCCCAGCGCACGCGCAGCGGCAGTCGCAGGCGAAATTCCGCGTAAGCCACTATTTCGCACCCTGCTTCGCGTCGCCAGCGATGACGAACGTCATCTTCCCGGGGTCGATGTACTTGCGGAATGCGGCACTCGCCTGCTCGGGCGTGACTGCCAGTAACCGGTCTTCGAACTGCTTCGAGAATGCAAAGTTCCGGCCGAGGTCCAGGTTGCTGATCCAGGCCGAGGCCACGACCGGATCCTGGGAGCGGTTCATCAAGCGCGATTGCAGCAGCCCGTTCTTTGCATCTTCGACTTCGGTGGCGGTGAAGCCTTCCTTGCGCGCTCGCTCGATCTCTTCACGCAGCGCCTGCTCGGCGCGGTTGACGTTTTGGGGCGCGGCGATGCCGCCGATCGAGAACGTCGCGAGGCGCTCGCGTGAACCGAGGCCAAGTCCGGCGCCGACACCGTAGCTCAGTCCGTCCTTCTGTCGCAGCCGCGTGATCAGCCGGTTTGACAGTCCGGAACCTCCACCGAGGATCTCGACGGCGATCATCAGCGGCGGCGCATCGGGATCGTCATCGCGGAGCGGGAATTCCTGCCGCACGCGAAACACGGCGTTCTCCTTGTCGGGCGTGTCGATGACCAGACGCGCAGGCTTCACCTCCCGATACTCACGCTCGACTCGCGCATACGGCGCCTTCGACGCCCAGCCTGTGAACAGTTCCCTCAGCAGTGGCTCGATCGCCTTGTCGTCGAAGTCGCCCACGATCGAGATCTCCCCCCGGGCGGTGCCATAGAAATCGCCGTGGTACTTCTTCACCGCTTCCAGCGGCACCTTGCCGACTGCATCGATGCGCTGCTTGAGCGGGGTGTGATAGCGCGGATCACCTGGAGGATACGTATTGAAGTGCGTCGCAAGCACATCGCGCGACAGCGCTTCCGGATTGTCGAGCTGCGAGGACATTCCGGTGACCGCCTCGCGCTGCAGTTGCTGATACTCCGGCGCAGGGAAGTTCGCGTTGCGCACCACATCGGCCAACAGGCGCAACGAACCCGGCAGATGAGTGCGTGTCGTCTGGAACCCCAGCAGGCCGCCGGTCATCTGCAGGCGCGTCATCTCGTCGGCGATCTGCTGGCGTGTCATCTTGTCGGTTCCGCGTGCGAGCATGGCGCCGGCCAGTTCGCCCTCGATCGAACGTCCGGACAGCGTGGTGGCGTCGCCCCAGCGGAAGTTCGTGCGCACGTTGACGATTTCGCCACGATTCTTCTTCGGCAGCAGCGCGACTTTCAGTTCACCGAACGTCAGGATGCGCGTGCGCTTGTCGATATTCTCCTGCGTCGGCTCGAACGCCTCGGCGTTCTGCCCCTGCTCCGAAGGCCGATACTCCGCAAGCAGTGTGGCCGCGGCCGGAGCCGCCGGGATCTCTGCCCGCTGCGGGCTATCTTCGGGTACGTAGTAGCCAACGACGCGGTTATCGCGGAGAAAATATCGCGCGGCGGCCTGGTCGACGTCTTTCGCTTTCACTTTCTGCAGCTGATCCCGCGTGTAGAAGAACAACCGCCAGTCGCCCAGCGCGATGAACTCGGACAGCCCGACGCCGAACGACTGCGGATTCGCCAGGATGCGCTCGTAGGCGGTCGTTTCGTCCTGCAACGTGCGCTGCATCTCGGCGTCGGACGCAGGTTGCTTCGCAAACGAGCCCTCGATCACCTCGATCATCGCCTGCGCTATCGGCTCCAGCGCTTCACCCTTCTTCACCACCGCACCGAAGATGACGAACCCCGGGTCGCGTGTGGCCAGCGTGTAGCCAAACACCTGAGCGGCCTTGCCGGACTCGACAAGCGCCTTGTGCAGGCGGCCGTTCGGCGTGTCGCCGAGTATCTCGACCGCGAAATCGGCGGCCATCGTGTCCGGATGCAACGCGCTCGGCAGCCGGTACGCCACTGTGACGACCTGGACCTCGCCCTTGCGGCGGATCGTGAACTGGCGCTCGCCGTCATGCGTCGGTTCCTCGGTCCAGTGCACCGGCAATGCCCGCTTCGGCGCCGGGATCTTCCCGAACGCATCGACGATCCAGCGCATCGCCTGGGCTTCGTCGAACTTGCCGGCGACGATGAGCACCGCGTTGTCGGGCTGGTAATACGTGCGATAAAACGCCTGCAGGTTCTCGATGCGCACATTCTCGATGTCGGAACGGGCGCCGATCGACGACTTCCCGTAGTTGTGCCAGTCGTACAGCAGCGCCTGGTTGCGCTCGAACATCAGGCGCGACGGATTCGTCTTGCCCATCTCGAACTCGTTGCGCACGACGGTCATCTCGGAGTCCAGGTCCTTCTTCGCGATGAACGAATTGACCATCGCATCGGCGGACCAGTCGATCGCCCATTTCAGGTTGTCGTCGCTGGCCTGGAAGGTCGAGAAGTAGTTGGTCCGGTCGAGCCAGGTCGAGCCGTTGTTCTGGAAGCCACGCCTGTTGAACTCGACATCGGGATCGGGGTGATTCTTCGAACCCTTGAAGATCAGGTGCTCGAGCAGGTGCGCCATGCCGGTCTCGCCGTAGTTCTCGTGGCGCGAACCGACGAGGTACGTGATGTTGACGGTGACGGTCGGCTTGGACGGGTCCGGAAACAGGATGAAGCGCAGGCCATTGGCCAGGCGGTACTCGGTGATGCCCTCGACGGTCGGGCCGCGCGTGACGCCAGCCGGCAGGGACAACGCCGCCGGCGCCTGGGCCAGGCTGGCAGAAACGGACATCAGCAAAGCAAGCGCGGTCACGACGGCGCGCAGGACTACCTTCATCATCAAGACTCCATCCAAGGGTTGCGGCGATTCTGCCAGCGCAGCGGTCACCGCCCGGACCGGTGCGATGAAGCACCGTGTCGGGCGCTCAGGAGGCGCCACAGAAGGCGCGAATTGCCGAGGCGACGCGCTGCGGTTCCTCGTGCGCGAGCCAGTGTGTCGCGTCCGGGAGCCGTTCGATCGTCAACTCATCGATAAGTTCATCGAGCCCCTCGAGCAGCCGCACCGGCAGCGCCCGGTCGGCCTCGCCCCACAGAACGAGCGTCGGCACGCGGACGCGGAACTGTGCCGGGTCGAGCCGTGGCAGCGGGGCTCCGCCAGGCTCCGGCGGGTGCAGCGGCGATGCGCGGTAATAGTTGAGCCCGCCGGTAAGTCCCCGGGCCCACACCTCGCGGTAACGCGCGGCACGCTCGGGGGTGTACCAGGGGCAGTCGGGTCGCTGCATGGCGAGGAAGAAACTCTCAAGCGCCCTGCAGTCGTGCTTCATCAGGGCAACCTCCGCTCCGGGAGCGCGCAGCCAGTTCATGTACGCCGATGCGGATTGCTGGACCGGATCGTGCGCCAGATCACGCGCGAACGGAATCGGATGCGGCGAGTTGAGGATCACCAGGCGTTCAACGCGCGCAGGATGCGCGATCGCCCATTGCCAGCCGGCTGCGCCACCCCAGTCGTGCGCGACCACGGTCAAGCGCTTCCAGTGCATCTGCTCGCTGAACTGCTCGAAGTCGCCGATCAGTTCGCGTGCACGGTAGGCCGACACGTCGGTCGGCTGGCTCGAAAGGTTGAAGCCGCGCAGGTCCGGGGCTACGGCATGCCATCCGTCGGCGAAGTACGGCAGTACGTCTTCCCACGCCCCCCAGTATTCCGGGAATCCGTGCAGGAACAGGATCGGGCGCGCACCCGGCGCACCAACACTCGCGTAGTGCAGGCGAATGCCGTTGGCGAGGTCGGCGTACTGGCCCGTCCGGATCATGCCGGCGATGAGGGCCGCGTCGTCGGCCGGGTCGCGTAGGGGTCTGCCGGTGGATCGCCCTTCAGCACCGCGTCGAAGCGCGCCTCGACCGTCGGCATGATCTGCGGATGCGTGAACACGTAGAAGCGGTTCGCGCGCACCGCGTCGAAGGTCATCGCCGCGACATCGGTCGCACCGATGCGCCCTCCGGACACGGCTTTCTCGGAGTTCGCCTGTGCGATCTGTTGCGAGCGCGTCGGACCGCCGGCATTGGCAAGCTCGGAGGGACGGACACGATGCGAGTGAGCGATGCCGGTCGGCACGAATGCCGGATTCAGCACGGTGACGCCGATCGTCGACTGCGCGAGCCTGAGATCGTGGTGCAGGGTTTCCGACAGCGCGACGACCGCGTGCTTGGACACGTTGTACACACCCATCAGCGGCGCCGTGAGCCAGCCCGCCATCGACGCCGTGTTGACGATGTGGCCAGGTTCGCCACGAGCGTTCGCATCGAGCATGCGCGGCACGAAGTGCTGCACGCCGTGCACCACTCCCATCAGGTTCACGCCCAGAACCCACTGCCAGTCCTTGTCGCTGTTTTCCCAGAGATACCCGCCACACGCCACGCCGGCGTTGTTCATCAGCAGGTGTACCGCTCCGAATTCGCCAAAGGCACGGTCGGCGAGCTGCGCGACCTGGCGGCTCGACGCGACGTCGACCACTTCGGCGATCACCTGGGCTCCGTGCTGCTGCAACTCGCGCACGGTGTCCTGCAGGGCCTCGTGCCGCACGTCGGCGAGTACGAGTTTCATGCGCGACTGCGCGGCGAGTCGAGCGAACTCGCGGCCGAGGCCGCTGCCGGCACCGGTGATGACCGCAACCTTGTCGTCCAGGGATTCCATCTGTCTCGGAGGCAAACTTGTGGAGGCGCAGGATAGCCGACCGTGAAGGGAGCGGTCGGACGTGACCGATGCCATGGACGGGCACACCACTTGACATCGCGAATGCGTCAACGGAAAGCCCCGCCTGCATGCCTCGCACCTGCATTTCGTTCAGCGAACGACTGAACTTTTGCGATCCGCGGTGTCTGTCAACCAGCAGCACTCACTATCGGATGGACTACAGATGAATCGACCTACATTGATCATCCTCGCGGGCGTGCTGCTCGCGGGGGCCGCTGCGTTCTATCTGTGGGAACGCCAGGGCGCACAGCCGCCTCCCGCGCCAGCGGCGAGCAAGTCCGAGCCGCCCGCCCCGTCAGTCACGACCAGGCCGGAGGCCCCGCCCGTCCGCTATCCCGTGGAAAACCTGCCGGCCGAGGCGCCGCCCCAGACTGCACTACCGCCGCTTGCGCGGTCCGACGAGCCGGTGCGGCTTGCGCTGGTGGACTGGCTCGGCAAGGACAAGGTCGCGTCGTTCCTGCAACTCGACGACGTCGTGCGCCATGCCGTCGCGACGGTCGACAACCTCGGGCGCGCGCACGCGGCCCCGCGCCTGTGGCCGGTCAATCCGGCGCCGGGACGCTTCGGTGTTGTACAACGCGGCGATGCGCTGGTCGTTTCCCCTGGGAACGCCGAGCGCTATGCCGCATTCGTCGCGTTCGTCGAGGGTGTCGACACCGGTCGTGCGGTATCGCTCTACAAGCGCTGGTATCCGTGGTTCCAGCAGGCCTACGAAGAACTGGGCTTCCCCGGCCGCTACTTCAACGACCGCGCGGTCGAAGTCCTCGACCAGCTGATCGCCGCGCCGGTGCCCGCCGGGCCGGTCGAACTCAAACTCACCGAGGTCAAGGGGCCGATCCCGTCGACCACGCCGTGGCTGCGTTACGAGTTTGCCGACCCATCACTGGAGGCGTTGTCCGCCGGCCAGAAGATGATGATCCGACTTGGACCTGATCAGCAGCAGCGCATGAAACTGAAGCTTGTCGAGCTGCGCAGCAAGCTCACGGCGACGACCGCCGCGCGTTGACCGGCGTTGCTGCCGGATATGTTTGGCTTGGCAGCCCGCGCGCGTGGTCAGACCAGCTTCACCAGCTGCTTGCCGAAGTTCGCGCCACGCAGCATGCCGAGGAACGCCTGCGGTGCGTTTTCGAGCCCGTGCGCAATCGATTCGCGGTACTTCACGCCGCCCGTCGCCACCTGCGTGCCGAGTTCCTTCAGCGCCTGGGGCCAGACGTCCATGTGCTCGCTGACGATGAAGCCCTGCAGCTTCAGCCGGCTGATCAGGAACCACGCGGGGTTGGCGATCGGGATCGGCTGGCCGTCATATCCGGCGATGAGCCCGCACAACGCGATGCGGCCAAACGCGTTCATGCGCGGCAGCACCGCGTCCATGATGGTGCCACCGACGTTTTCGAAGTAGCCATCGACGCCCTGCGGCGCCGCGTCCTTCAGCGCGCGATTCACGTCCTGCACCTTGTAGTCGATGCAGGCGTCGAACCCGAGCTGCACCACGGCATAGCTGCACTTCTCCGCCCCGCCGGCGATGCCGACGGCACGGCAACCCGCGAGCTTGGCGAGCTGGCCGACGACGCTGCCGACCGCGCCCGTGGCCGCCGAGACCAGGATCGTCTCGCCCTCCTTCGGTTCGATGATCTTCTTCAGGCCGTACCAGGCCGTCACGCCGGGCATGCCCACCGGGCCGAGATAGGCCGAAAGCGGAATGACGCGCGTATCGACCTTGTAGATTCCGCTGCCATCCGAAACCCCGTACTCCTGCCAGCCGAGATTACCGACGACCTTGTCGCCCACTTTGAACTGCGGATTGCGCGACTCGGCGACGGTGCCGGCGGTCCCGCCGATCATCACTTCCCCGATCGCCTGGGCCGCGGCGTAGGACTTGCCCTCGTTCATGCGACCGCGCATGTACGGATCGAGCGACAGCCACTCATTGCGAACCAGGAACTGTCCTGGCTGCAGCGTCGGCGTCTGCGCCTCCTCCATGCGGAAGTTCGAGGTACTTGCAGCCGCTGCGGGGCGGCTTGCAAGAACGATGCGTCGGTAGGTAGCCATGTGAACTCCAGTGATGCGGCAATCAGTACGCTGACACGCCGCCGTCGACAGCGAGGATCTGGCCGGTGATGTGCTTGCCGGCGTCCGACGCAAAGAGCAGCGCGGCGCCCTTCAGGTCCTCGTCGTCACCGATGCGCTTCAACGGCGCGAATCGTGCCAGGCTGTCGGCGCCGTATTGAGCGATGACGCCTTTCGTCATCTTCGACGGGAAGAAGCCCGGGGCCAGCGCGTTGACCGTGATGTTGTGCCGGCCCCACTCGGTCGCCAGCGCGCGCGTGAAATTGACCAGGGCGCCCTTGCTGGTGTTGTAGGCGATCGTGCTCATCACATCGGGCGGATTGCCGAACAGCCCCGCGATCGAGGCGACGTTGACGATGCGACCATAGCGCCGCGGGATCATGCTGGCGCGTCCGATGGCCTGGGTCAGCAGGAACACGCCGCGGATGTTGAGGTTCATCACCTTGTCCCAGGCCTCGAGCGGGTGCTCTTCGGCGGGCGCACCCCAGGTGGCGCCGGCGTTGTTGACGAGGATGTCGATGTGTCCGAGGCGCGTGACGGCCTCCTGCGCGAGTCGGCCGATGTCGGCTTCGCTCGCGGCATCCGCGGCGATCCAGCTCGCGTCGACTCCTGCGGTTTGCAGTTGCGTGCAGGCCGCCTCGAGCTCGTCGGGCTTGCGCGCGGAGATCACCACGCGCGCGCCCATTTCGCCATATCCGGCCGCGATCTGCAGGCCGAGGCCGCGCGAGCCGCCGGTGATCAGCGCCGTCTTGCCGGTCAGGTCCAGCAACTGCTTCAGTGACATGTCTGCCTCAGGTCTCGTAGTCCATGCACTGCCGCTCGAGCCGCACAGCCCCGATGAACGGCTTGATCGCGGCATGCGCCGGGTGGTCCTGGTAGGCGTCGAGTGCCACCTTGTCCCGGAAAACGGAGTACAGCACGACGTCGTAGGTGGCCTCGAGACCCGGCTGCGCCAGCGCGACCTCGAACTCAAGCACGCCGGGAAGCCCGGCGCAGGACTCGAGCAGCTGCTTCATGCGGCGCGCGTTGCTCGCCTTGTCCGAGCCGTCGGCCTCGTCCTTCAGCTTCCACATGACGATGTGCTTCAGCATGGCGTGCCTCAGAACCAGGCGTCCTCCATGTCGAGCGTGGTTGTGTCCAGCGACTCGACGAGGTCAAGCATCGAATCCACCTTCGGCAGTTCGTAGAGAAAGAAGTAGCGGCAAGCCTGCCATTTGCCGTGATAGAAGTCGCCCTCGCTGCGCTGGTAGTGCGCCGAGGCGGCCAGCGACTGCTCGAGCCAGATCCACGCGAGCACGACGTGGCCGAAGGCCTCCAGGTAAGGCGTGGCGTTCGCCAGCGTCTTCGCCGCATCGCCGGCCGCCCAGACCCGCTGCGTCGTGCGCGCCACGCGGCGCACGCGATCTCCCAGCATCGCCGCCCAGCGCTGCGTGTCCGGATGGCGCGCCTGCGATGCGCGCCGGATCGTCGCGTCGACGCGTGAGCCCAGCAGCTTGAACGCCGCACCGTCGTTCATCACGACCTTGCGTCCGAGCAAGTCCAGCGCCTGGATGCCGTGCGTGCCTTCGTGGATCGAATTGAGCCGGTTGTCGCGATAGAACTGTTCGACGGGATAGTCGCGCGTGTACCCGTAGCCGCCGTGCACCTGGATCGCCAGCGCGTTGCCTTCAAGGCACCACTGCGACGGCCAGCTCTTCGCGACCGGCGTCAGGATGTCGAGCAGCAGCGTGGCTTCCGCACGCTCGGCCTCGCTTTCGGCGGTGCGCTCCTCGTCGATCAGGCGAGCGCAGTAAAGGTTCAGCGCCAGCGCTCCTTCCGCGTAGGCCTTCTGCGCCAGCAGCATGCGCTTGACGTCGGCGTGCTGGATGATCGGAACCTGCGGCTGCGCTGGATCCTTGCCGACGGGACCGATCGGCCGGCCCTGCGGACGCGAACGCGCGTAGTCGAGCGCATGCAGGTACGCGGTGTAGCCCAGCATCGCCGCACCGAGTCCGACGCCAATGCGCGCTTCATTCATCATGTGGAACATGGCGGCCAGCCCGCGGCCGGGTTGGCCCACCAGGTAACCGATGGCGCCGGTGCGACCGCCAGGGCTGAAGCGCCCTTCGCCGAAGTTGAGCAGGCAGTTGGTCGTTCCGCGGTAACCCATCTTGTGATTGAGTCCCGCGAGCGCGATGTCGTTGCGCTCGCCGACAGCGACGCGCGATCCGGATCCACTGCCCGCGACGCTCACGAGGTATTTCGACACGGCGAAGAGCGAGATTCCTTTCGTGCCAGGCACCGGTTTGCCATCCGGACCAGGGATCTTTGCCAGCACGAGGTGGACGATGTTCTCGGAGAGTTCATGCTCGCCCGCCGAAATCCACATCTTGTTGCCGGTCAGCCGGTACTGCGGCCCGAGCGGCGAGTCCTGCTCGAACTCCGCGCGCGTCGCCACGTCCGACAGCGACGACCCGGCCTGCGGCTCCGACAGGCACATCGTGCCGAAGAAGCGTCCTTCGAGCTGCGGCCGCACGAAGGCGTCGATCTGTGCCGGCGAACCGTGAGCCAGCAGGAGGTTGGCGTTGCCGATGGTCAGCAGTGCGTAGCTCGCCGTCGCTACGTTGGCTCCCTTGAAATAGGCAGATAACGCCTTGGCGACTGCGACGGGCAATTGCATGCCGCCGAACTCCTCGCCCTGCTCTGCGGCCATCAGGCCGGCGCTGACAAAGGCATCAAGCGCCTGCCGGATCTCCGGGATCAGGTGGACCTTCTCGCCGTCGAAGTGCGGCTCGTTGAGGTCGCTCTTGCGGGCATGCGGTGCAAAGAGATCGGTGGCGATCTGCTCGGCCGTATCGAGCGCCGCCTCGAAGGTTTCGCGGGCGTGGGCGGCGTAGCGCGGCCGCTGGGTCAGCCCCTCGACCGCGAGCCACTCATACAGCAGGAAAGCCAGGTCCCGCCGTGAAACGATACGTTCCATGGTTGCCTACTTCGGCCAGCGTCCGTTGGCCGCGGCCTCGACCAGCAGCGGTGCTGGCTGCCAGAACGCGGGGTCCGCGTGCTGGTTCCCGGTGAAACGCTTCATTGCGCCGACAACCTTGTCCAGCCCGACCGCCTGCGCATGGAACATCGGGCCACCCCTGGACACCGGAAAGCCGTAGCCGGCGAGGTAGACGACATCGATGTCGCTGGCGCGCAGCGCAATGCCCTCCTCGAGGATGCGTGCGCCCTCGTTCACCAGTGCATAGACGCAGCGCTGCACGATTTCCTCGTCGCCGATCGAACGCGGCACGATGCCGATCTCGTCGCGGTAGCGCTCGATCAGCGCATCGATCTCGGGATCCGGCAATGGCGTCCGGCCACCGGCCTCGTAGCGGTACCAGCCCTTGCCGGTTTTCTGTCCAAGGCGTCCGAGCTCGACCACGCGATCGCCGATGCGGCTGTACGTGAGGTGCGGCTTTTCGACATAGCGACGCTGGCGGATCGCGTAGCCGATGTCCATGCCGGCCATGTCGTACATCGTAAAAGGGCCCATCGCCATTCCGAACTTCGTCAGCGCGGCATCGACCTGCTGCGGCGAAGCGCCCTCGTCGATCAGGAACAGCGACTGGCGGATGTACTGCTCCAGCATGCGATTGCCGATGAATCCGTCACAGACGCCCGAGACAACGCCGACCTTTTTCAGGCGCTTGGCGAGCTGCATGACGGTGGCGAGCACGTCCTTGCCGGTCTTCTTCCCCCGAACGATTTCGAGCAAACGCATGACATTGGCCGGGCTGAAGAAGTGCGTGCCGATGACGTCGTGCGCACGCGTCGTGGCCGCCGCGATCTGGTCGACGTCCAGCGTCGAGGTGTTGGTCGCGAGGATCGCGCCGCGCTTCATCACGGCGTCGAGCCGCGCGAACACGCCCTGCTTCACCACCATGTCCTCGTAGACCGCCTCCACGACGATGTCGGCGCTGCCCACGGCGTTGAAGTCCAGCGTCGGCTTCAGCAGGGCGACCCTCTGCTCGACCTGTTCCGCGGTCATTCGCCCCTTCTTCGCGGTCGCTTCCCAGTTGCGCCGGCAAGTGGCAAGGCCGCGGTCGAGCGCCGCCCGGTCCTTCTCGTAGACCGTCACCGGGATGCCGGCATTGGCGAAGCTCATCGCGATGCCGCCGCCCATCGTGCCGAAGCCGAGCACGGCCGCCGAACGGATCGGCCGCGTCGGCGTGCTGTCCGGCACGTCCGGGACCTTGGCGGCGGCCCGCTCGGCAAAGAATGCGTGGCGCAGGGCGCGCGATTCCGGCGACTGCACGAGCTCGATGAAGTAGCCACGCTCGCGTGCCAGGCCCTCGTCGAACGGCAGCGTGACAGAGGACTCGACGGAATCGACGCACTTCAGCGGCGCCGGCAGGCCCCGCGCCTGCTTCGCGACCTCGGCGCGTGCCGCGCCGAAGAACGCCTCGGCGGATACGCCGGCAGGCAAGGCAGCGGCACGGTCACGCAGCCGCGGATGCTTGCTGCGCCGGGCCACTTCCGCGGCGAATACCAGCACTCCGTCGAATGAGTCGCGCGGCACGATGCGCTCGACCAGTCCGTGGGTCAGCGCATCACTCGCCGGAATCGGATCGCCGCTGACGATCATCCGCAGGCCTTTTTCCGCGCCGACCGCGCGCGGCAGCCGCTGGGTTCCACCTGCACCGGGAAGCAATCCGATCTTCACTTCTGGCAGTCCGAGCGTCGCATCCGGCGTCGCAATGCGATAGCTGCAGCCGAGAGAGAGTTCGAGACCGCCGCCCATACAGACGCCATTGATGGCCGCGATCACCGGTTTGGGAGACCGCTCGACCGCGTCGATCAGCTGCAGCAGGTTGGGCTCGGCCAGTGCCGCCGGCGTGTTGAACTCGCGGATGTCGGCACCGCCGGAATACACGCGATCAGTCCCGGTGATGACGATGACCTTGACCGCACGGTCGTCCAGCGCGCGTTCGAGGCCGTCGATCATCGCCTTGCGGGTGGCGTGTCCCAGCCCGTTGACGGGCGGATTGTCGATCTGCAGCACGGCGACGTCGCCGCGGCGCTCGTAGTGCGTGGTCATTGCGCTTGCTCCGGAGGATGACGCCGATCGCTCAGACTTCCAGCCACTCCTGGCGGATCAGCTTGTTGGCTTTGAGGTCGTCGGGCGTGCCATGGAACACCATGTGCCCGTGACCCATCACGTATACCCGCTGCGAGATCTGCATCGCAATCGTCAGTTTCTGCTCGATCAACAGGATGGAAACACCGCGGTCGCGCAGCTCGCGCAGGAAGTTGCCCACGAGCTCGACGATCATCGGTGCCAAGCCTTCGGTCGGTTCATCGATGATGACGAGCTGAGGATCACCCATCATGGTACGCGCCAGCGTCAGCATCTGCTGTTCGCCCCCTGACAGGACGCCGGCCTGGGTGCGAGCACGCTCCTGCAGCCGTGGAAACAGCCGGTAGACGTCGGCATAGCTCCAGCCCGAGGCGTGTCCACGCTTGACGCCGAGACGGAGGTTCTCCTCCACCGTCAGCGTCGGGAAGATGTCACGATTTTCCGGCACATAGCCGATGCCGAGATGTGCGATCTCGAAGGTCTTGAGTCGTGTCAGGTCGTGCGACTTGAATTCGATCGTGCCAGTGGCATCCACCAGGCCCATGATCGCCTTCGCCGTTGTCGACCGCCCCACCCCGTTGCGGCCCAGCAGGCTGACGATCTCGCCGGTACCTACGGTGAGGTCCACGCCGTGCAGTACGTGGCTCTTGCCATAGTAGGCCTGCAGGTTGTCCACCCGCAGCAGCGGCTCGGCACTCACGTTGCCTCCGCATGCTGGCCGAGGTAGGCCTCCTTGACCGCGGCGTTGGCGCGGATCTCGGCCGGCGTCCCCGAGGCGATCAAGTGCCCATAGACGACGACCGAGATGCGGTCTGCAAGGCCAAACACGACACCCATGTCGTGCTCAACCATGACGAGCGTGCGGCCCTGGGTCACGTCGCGAATCATGTCGACTGCACGCCTGCTTTCGGCCCGGCTCATGCCGGCCGTCGGTTCGTCGAGCAGGATGACGCTGGCACCCCCGGCGATCGTGATGCCGATCTCGAGCGCCCGCTGCTCGGCGTAGGTCAGAAGCCCGGCCAGCGTGTCACGCCGGCGCCTGAGCCCCACGCGATGCAGCAGCTCTTCAGCACGGTCCTCCGCATCCTTCAGTTTGTTCAGGTTCTTCCAGAACGCATAGCGGTGGCCGAGCGACCACAGCACCGCGCAGCGCAGGTTCTCGAAGACCGACAGGCGATGGAAGATGTTGGTGATCTGGAAGCTGCGTGCGAGCCCGAGTCGGTTGATCTCGAACGGTTTGCGGTTGGTGATCGGCTGTCCGTTCAGCCGGATCGTCCCGGACGAGACGTCAAAGCGGCCGCTGATCAGGTTGAACAGGGTCGACTTGCCGGCGCCATTGGGACCGATGATCGCGTGGCGCTCGCCGCTGGGGATTGCGAGATCGATGCCGCGGATGACTTCCGTCTTGCCGAAGCTCTTGCAGACCCCGGTCAGTTCAAGGGCGTTCATGTGGGATTGTCCCGGATCCAGTCCTCGATCTCGATCTGGATCTCGCTCCAGCACTCTGCGAAGTGGCGCCGGTAATACTCGAAGGCGAGCGCGCCGCACAGCAGAACGAAGGCGGCGAGAACCCAGGGCCCGGGTGCGCCGGTATCCATCGGAATGCCGAACAGCCGCGTCACGGGGCCCTGACCAGTGTCCAGCGTGACGTGGTAGGTCAGCTCGATCAGCATCACCGTCCCGAGCGCCGCCGTTAGCGCGGTCAGAAGGACGCCGACGTACGGGTCGCGCAGGCGCTTGAACTTGCCGAACTTCATCACCCGCAGGTTCATCAGCAGCAGGCTCGCCAGGCCACCGGGCGCGAACATCACGAGCGCCACGAAGAACACGCCGAGGTAGAGCTGCCAGGCCTTCGTGTACTCGGAGAGCGCCACCGAGAAGAAGACGAAGACGATGGCACCGAGGATCGGCCCGAAGAAGAAGCTGGCACCCCCAATGAATGCGGCGAGCAGCACGCCGCCCGACCGCACGGCGCTGACGTTCTCGGCGCTGACGATCTCGAAGTTGATCGCGGTGAGCCCTCCGGCAATGCCGCCGAAGAAACTCGACAGGATCAGCATCAGCCAGCGCACGCGCTGCGTGTTGTAGCCGATGAACTCAGCGCGCTCCGGGTTGTCGCGCACCGCGTTGGCGATGCGCCCGAGCGGTGTATGCGTCAGCGCGAACATCGCCACCATGCAGGCAACGCACCAGACGGCAATCAGGTAGTAGACCTGTAGCTGTGGTCCGAAGGTCAGCGACGAAATGCCGAATAGCGGCGGCCCCGCCGTTCGATTGCCGGTGATGCCCCCTTCGCCGCCGAAGAAGCCCGGGAACATCAGCGAGGCGGCGAATACCATCTCGCCGATGCCCAGAGTGATCATCGCGAACGGCGTGCCGGCCTTGCGCGTCGTCAGGTAGCCGAAGATGACGCCGAAGAACCCGCCGGCGAGCCCGGCGATCAGTGGCAATAGCGAGATCGGCCAGTCGAGGCTGCCGGCAGCGATGCGGTTCATCGCGTGCATCGCGAAGAACGCCCCCAGGCCGGAGTACACCGCGTGACCGAAGGACAGCATGCCGCTCTGCCCGAGCAGCATGTTGTAGCTCAGCGCGAACACGATCATGATGCCCATCTGCGACATCAGGGTCAGCGCGAATCCCTTGCTGAAGAAAGCCGGCAGCAGCGCGAACAGCAAGGCAGTGAAGCCCCAGATCACCCAGCGCCCGAAATTGAGCGGCCTGAACGTGATGACGCGCAGCTCAGCCAAGGCCTAGTCCTCGCGCGTACCGAGCAGACCCTTGGGCCGCACGATCAGGATCAGCACCAGCACCAGGTAGGGCAGTACCGGCGCGACCTGCGACAGCGTCAGCGTCAGAACCGGATAGAGCGTCGAGTCAGGCGCGAGCGGCATCCCGAGCGAGGCGAGCAGCTTCACGACGGAGAGATCGGACACCTTGCCGAAGCTTTCCAGCAGGCCGATCAGCAGCGCTGCGATGAACGCTCCCGCCAGCGAACCCATGCCGCCGACGACGATGACCACGAAGACGATCGCACCGACGGTGCCGGCCATCGCCGGCTCGGTGACGAAGGCGTTGCCGCCAACGACACCGGCCAGGCCCGCGAGCGCCGATCCGCCGCCGAAGACCAGCATGAACACGCGCGGCACGTTGTGCCCCAGCGCTTCCACCTGCTGCGGGTGCGTCAGCGCCGCCTGGATCACGAGGCCGATGCGCGTGCGCGTCAGCAGCAGCCAGATCGCCACCAGCATGCCGACTGCCACAGCCATCATGAACATGCGGTACTGCGGGAAGGTGATGCCCAGTGCCTGCAACCACGCGACCGGACCGTCGAGTTCGGACGGCACGCGGTACGGCACGGCGGCCCGGCCCCAGATGACCTGCGCCAGCTCCACGATGATGTACGACAGGCCGAAGGTGAAGAGCAGTTCCGGCACGTGTCCCCACTTGTGCACGCGCCGCAGGCCCCAGCGTTCGACCAGCACCCCGAGGATGAAGAGCATCAGCGGCGCCGCTACCAGTGCGATCCAGAAGCCGAACCACGTCGAGAACTGGTAGGCAATGTAGGCACCGAGCATGTAGAAGCTCGCGTGCGCGAAGTTGAGCACGCCCATCATCGAGAAGATGAGCGTGAGCCCAGCCGCCAGCATGAACAGCAGCAGGCCGTAGCTCACGCCGTACAGTGCCTGACTGAGAGTCGCTTCGAGCATCAGGGCGGGACAAAGAAAACCGGCCCGGGAGTCCGGGCCGGTCTCGGCTCAGGAAGCAGGCCCGCCTACTGCGGGCGCGCCGGCCGCTTCATCTGGCAACTGGTCGGCTGCGACGCGACGTAGGTCGGGTATGCGGCCTCGGTCTTCCAGGTGTAGCCGGTCTTTTCGACGTCATGCTTGTTGGGTCCGCCGACCTTGGTCCACGACGAGATCCACAGCGGCTGCAGCAGCTGGTGGTCGGTCGCGCGCATCTCGATCTCGCCGTGCGGGGCGCTCATCTTCACGCCTTCCATCGCATAGGCGACGCGCAGGGGGTCCGTCGACTTCGCCCGCTTGATGCCTTCGGCCAGCGTCATGAGGGAGGTGTAGGTCGAGACCGCGTACCACTCCTCGTTGAACCGCTTCTTGAAGTCCTGCGCGACCTGCTCGTAGGGATAGCTCGGGGCGATGTTCGGATGCCAGTACGACACCTGGCGCATGCGGTTCTCGCCCGCGGCGCCAATCGCGGTCGGTGTACCCAGTACGCCAGCGTAGTAGGTGTAGAAGTTGGCGTTCAGGCCTGCGTCGCGGGCGGCGCGCACCAGCAGCGCGAGGTCCGGGCCCCAGTTGCCGGTAATGATCGTGTCCGCGTTGGCGGCGCGCATCTTCGCGATGTACGGCGAGAAGTCGCGCACCTGGCCCAGCGGGTGCAGGTCGTCGCCGACGATCTTCACGTCGGGACGCTTCTTGCCGAGCAGGTCCTTGGCGACGCGCGACACCTGCTGGCCGTGCGAGTAGTTCTGGTTGATCAGGAAGACGTTCTTCACCTCCGGACGATCCTTGATGAAGGTCGTCAGGGCTTCCATCTTCATGTCGGTATTGGCGTCGAAGCGGAAGTGCCAGAAGCTGCACTTGCTGTTGGTGAGATCCGGATCGACCGCCGCGAAGTTGAGGAACACGATGGCCTGGTCCGGATTGCGCTCGTTGTGCTTCTCGATCGCATCGATCAGCGCCAGCGCCGCGCCGGATCCCTGTCCCTGCACGACATAACGGATGCCCTGGTCGATGACCTGCTTGAACTGCGTCAGCGTTTCCTGGGGCGAGGCCTTGTTGTCGAACGGCACGATCTCGAACTTCACGCCCGGCCCGGCCACCTGTTGCGCGTTCAGCTGTTCCGACATGAACTGGAAGTGCCGCAGCAGGTTGGTCCCGACGCCGGCAAACGGCCCGGACAGCGGGTCGACATAGGCGATCTTGACCGTCTGGGCGGCCACCGCCGGCGGCGGAGCGCCCTTCGCCGCCGGAGCGGCCTTGCCCTGCGCGAACGCCGTGCTGCCCGCGGCCGCGAAAGTGGCGGCCGCGACCCACGCAATCGCCTGACGTCGACTCATCATCATCTCCTTGGTGCGTCCGCCACTCAACGGGGGATTCGGCGGCGAAGAATACTGGCCGCCCCCCGCCCGGTAAAGCCGCAGTGCGGTCAGGGTTTACGCGTCCCGGCTAGGCAGTCGGCAGCTTGTAGTCAGCGAACTGGTCGCGCAGCCTGGTCTTCAGCATCTTCCCGGTTGCGCCCAGCGGAATCGCTTCGACAAAGACTACGTCATCGGGAACCTGCCACTTGGCCACTTTGCCTTCGTAATGCGCCAGCAGTTCTTCCTTGGTCACTGCCGCGTTGGGTTTCTTCATGACGACCAGCAGCGGGCGCTCGTCCCACTTGGGGTGCCTGGCGGCGATGCAGGCCGCCATGGCGACGGCGGGATGCGACACGGCGACGTTCTCGATCTCGATCGAGCTGATCCATTCGCCGCCCGACTTGATCACGTCCTTGCTGCGATCGGTGATGTGCATGTAGCCCTCGGCATCGATGGTCGCGACGTCACCGGTGGGAAACCAGTCCACGCCAGCCGGGTCCTTCTTCAGCGGATTGCCGCTGCCGTCCTTGTAGTACTCCCGCATCACCCACGGGCCGCGCACCAGCAGGTCGCCAAACGATGTGCCGTCCCATGGCAGGTCGCCACCATCGTCCCCGACGATCTTCATGTCGACGCCATAGAGGACCCGCCCCTGCTTGTACTGGATCTTCAACCGCTCTTCGGCCGACTGGCCCAGGTGCTTCGCCTTGAACGTGCAGGCGGTGCCTAGCGGGCTCATCTCGGTCATGCCCCAGGCGTGCAGCACGTGCACTCCATATTTCTCCTGGAACAGCTTGATCATCGCCGGCGGGCAGGCTGAGCCGCCGATCACCGTGCGGTTCATCGTCGAAAAGCGCAGTCCGTTGGCTTCGGTGTAGGTCAGCAGCCCTTGCCAGACAGTGGGCACGCCGGCCGAGCAGGTCACCTTCTCCGTCTCGAACAGTTCGTGGAGCGACTTGCCGTCGAGGTGGGGCCCGGGGAAGACGATCTTGCAGCCGACCATCGGGGCCACGTACGGCAACCCCCAGGCATTGACATGGAACATCGGCACCACCGGCAGGATGACGTCGCGCGCAGAGACGTTGAGCGCGTCCGGCAGTGCCGCGGCGAGCGTGTGCAGCACCGTCGAACGATGGCTGTACAGCACACCTTTCGGATTGCCCGTCGTCCCCGACGTGTAGCACATCGACGACGCGGTGTTCTCGTCGAACTCCGGCCACTGGTACTGGTCCGAATGGCTGCCGAGGACGTCCTCGTAGCACTTCAGGTCCACCTTCGAGGCCGCCGGCATGTGTTCACGGTCGGTCATCGCCACCCAGTGCTGCACGGTCTTGCAGTGAGGCGCGATTGCCTCGATCAGCGGCAGGAACGTCAGGTCGAAGAACAGCGCGCGGTCCTCGGCGTGGTTGACGATCCACGCGATCTGTTCCGGATGCAGGCGCGGGTTGATCGTGTGCAGCACGGCACCCGATCCGGATACCGCGAAGTACAGCTCCATGTGCCGGTAGCCGTTCCACGCCAGCGTCGCCACGCGATCAGTCGCCCGCAACGCCAGGCCGTCGAGCGCGTTGGCGAGCTGGCGCGAGCGGCGATGCAGCTCGCGGTACGTGGTGCGATGGATGTCGCCCTCGACGCGGCGCGAGACGATTTCCACATCACCATGATGGCGGTCCGCGTGCGTGATCAGCGACGAGATCAGCAACGGCGTGCGCATCATCAGGCCCTGCAGCATGGTGTATCTCCTTCCCTTCGTTCACTTCGGATGGGCGCAGCAGCTTGATTCGACTTGGGATCGACCGCGGCAGCCCCACATGCTCAAGAGTTGCCCGGGCCGAGTCAAGTCGCGGCCCGTGGACCGAGAGGGCCGGCAACCTTGCCCCGTAGAATCCGAACCCGGAGAACCCATTGGACGCCCGCGTACTTTCGCCCACCGCTGCCGCGCCTGCCATTGCCAGCGCGACGCGCGCGGTCGATTCCGGACTGGTTTTCGACAACCGCTATGCCCGCCTGCCCGGTGTCTTCTACACGCGCGTCGCACCGACCCCGCTGCCCGACCCCTACCTGGTCGCGAAATCGGACGCCGCTGCAGCTCGCCTGGGTCTGGCGCCGGGGCGTTTCGACGATCCCGACTTCATCGCCGCGCTGACCGGGAGCACGCCGCTTGCCGGAGCCGATCCGCTCGCGGCCGTGTACTCCGGGCATCAATTCGGCGTCTACGTCCCACGCCTCGGCGATGGCCGCGCGCTGCTGCTCGGCGAGATCGTCGGCCCGGACGGCGAGCACTGGGAGATGCAGCTCAAGGGCGCGGGCAAGACTCCGTACTCGCGCATGGGCGACGGCCGCGCGGTGCTGCGCTCGTCGATCCGCGAATTCCTTGCCTCCGAGGCGATGCACGGCCTCGGCATCCCGACGACGCGGGCACTGGCGGTGACCGGCTCCGACTATCCGGTGATACGCGAGACGGTCGAGACCGCGGCGGTGGTGACGCGGCTCGCGCCGACCTTCGTGCGCTTCGGATCGTTCGAGTACTTCTACTGGACCGAGCAGCACGATGCGCTGAGGCAGCTTGCGGATTTCATCATCGACCGCTTCTACCCCGAGGCACGCGCAACGGCGCAGCCTTACCTGGCGTTCCTCGAGCAGGTCGCGCGCCGCACCGCGCGCCTCGTGGCTCAATGGCAGGGCGTCGGTTTCTGCCACGGCGTGCTCAATACCGACAACATGTCGATCCTCGGACTGACGATCGACTACGGCCCCTACGGTTTCATCGACGCCTTCGACGCCGGACACGTCTGCAACCACAGCGACGAGCACGGCCGCTATGCGTTCAACATGCAGCCGCAGATCGGCCACTGGAACCTCTACGCGCTGGGCCAGGCCCTGGTACCGCTGACCGATGACGTCGACGCCACCAAGGCGGCGATCGACACCTACCTCGACGAGTACTCGCAGGCGATCGACGAGGTCTACCACGCCAAGCTCGGCCTCACGACGATGCAGCCGGAGGACGAGGCGCTGATCAACGGCCTCATTGAATTGCTGAACGCCAACCACACCGACTGGACGCTGTTCTGGCGGCGGCTCGCGACACTGCGGACCGACGCGACGGCCCCGGCCCACGACACCGCAGTGCGCGACCTCGTCGTCGACCGCGCGGCCTTCGATGCCTGGGCGGCGTCCTATCGCGCCCGTCTTGTCCAGGAGGCCAGCGTGGACGCCGAACGCACCGCGCGCATGAACCGCGTGAACCCGAAGTACGTCCTGCGCAACCACCTTGCAGAGACCGCTATCCGCAGGGCGCGCGGCGAAGAGGGTCCGCGCGACTTCAGCGAGATCGCGCGCCTGCTGGCGATCCTCTCGCGCCCGTTTGACGAGCAGCCCGAGCACGAGGCGTACGCCGGCGCGCCACCGGAGTGGGCGCAGTCGCTGCACCTGTCGTGTTCATCCTGAGGCGCGCATGAAGAAAGTCACGAAGACCGACGCTGAATGGCGTGCGCAGCTGGCGCCGATGGAGTACGCAGTGACGCGCGAGAAAGCCACGGAACGCGCGTTCTCAGGGCGCTACTGGGACCATCACGAGCACGGCATCTACCGCTGTGTGGCCTGCGGCACGCCGCTCTTCGCGTCGGATACGAAGTTCGACTCCGGCTGCGGCTGGCCGAGCTACTTCCGCGCGCTGGATCCGGCGAACGTGCGCGAGGAGCGCGACATGACTCATGGAATGACCCGCACCGAGATCCTCTGCAACGTCTGCGACTCGCATCTCGGCCACGTGTTTCCGGACGGGCCGCCGCCCACCGGGCTGCGCTACTGCATCAATTCAGCCGCACTGACGTTCGAGCCGGCCAAGGGACCCGGCACCCCATGATGAAGCTGCTGTTCGACCTGCTCCCGGTCATCCTCTTCTTTGCCACCTACAAGGTGGCGGGAGCGTATCCGCAGCAGTCGCTCGCGCTGGCCGGCAGCACGCTCGGCTGGATGGTCGGCGACGGCACCGTTCCGTCTGACCAGGCGCCCATCCTGCTCGCCACTGCCGTGGCGATCATCGCTTCGCTGCTGCAGGTCGGCTCGCTGCTGGCGCGCGGCCGCAAGGTCGATCCGATGCTCTGGGTCAGCCTCGCCGTGATCGTGGTCTTCGGTGGCGCGACGATCTGGTTCCACGACGAGACCTTCATCAAGTGGAAACCCAGCATCCTGTACTGGCTGTTTGGGGGTGCGTTGCTGGCCGGTCAGGTCTTCTGGAAGAGGAACCTGCTGCAGTCGCTGCTCGGTACCCAGCTTGACGTGCCGGCGCTGGTGTGGGGACGGCTGCTGTGGTCGTGGATCGCCTTCTTCCTGACCTTGGGATTCGTCAATCTCGCCGTCGCCTATTCGGTGCCGACCGACACCTGGGTCAGCTTCAAGCTGTTCGGCCTGTTTGGACTGACGCTGGTGTTCACGCTCGGCATCGGCGTTTACCTGGCGCGTCACATGAAGGAGGCGCCGGATGCCTGAGGCGACCGTCGCGGAGATGAAGCGCCGGCTGGCGACGCTGGATCCGCTCGAACTCGCCATCGAGGACGAGAGCGCCCTGCACGCCGGGCACGCTGGCGCGGCGAGCGGCGGCGGGCACTACCGGATGATCCTCGTCAGTGCCGCATTCGCGGGTCAGCCGCGCGTGACCCGTCATCGCCTTGTGTATGATGCCTTGGCCGAACTGATGCACCGCGAGATCCATGCCCTCGCGATGACGTTACTGGCGCCCGGCGAGACCCGACCCGGCTCGGCGCCTTCACTTTCCCACCCTTCCGGACATTGATCTTCATGCAACGCACCGCCCTGTTCGCGGCCCTGGTCCTTGCCAGCGGGCTCGCACTTGCCCAGAACGTCGCCGTCGTCAACAACAAGCCCATCCCGAAGGCGCGCGAGGATGCCTGGGTCAAGGAGCTCACCAAGCAGGGCCAGAAGGACACGCCCGAGCTGCGCAAGATGGTGAAGGAGCGCCTGATCCAGAACGAGGTGTTGCTGCAGGAAGCGAACAAGCGCGGCATTCCGGAGCAGGCCGACGTCAAGTTCATGCTCGACATCCAGCGCCAGAACACACTGATCCAGGCCCTGCTGCGCGACGAGATGACCAAGCACCCGGTGACCGACGCCGAAGTGCAGGCCGAGTACGACAAGCAGAAGTCGATGGTGGGCAGCAAGGAGTACCGCGCGCGCCACATCCTCGTCGAGAACCAGGCCGAGGCCACCGCGATCGTCGACCAGCTGAAAAAGGGTGCCAAGTTCGAGGAGCTGGCCAAGAAGTCGAAGGACACCGGGTCCGCGGCCAATGGCGGCGACCTGGACTGGGCCGCTCCCGACGCCTACGTCAAGCCGTTTTCCGACGCCCTGCAGAAGCTGAAGAAGGGCGAGATGACCGAGACGCCAGTGCAGACGCAGTTCGGCTGGCACGTGATTCGCCTCGACGACGTGCGAGACACGCAGTTCCCGCCGCTCGAGCAGGTGGCGCCGCAGATCCGCGAGTCAATGCAGCAGCAGAAGGCGCAGGCCTTCGTCCAGAACCTGACGAAGAACGCCAAGGTGCAGTAACGCCTGACGCGCCAGCAGGTGCGCTGGGGTGCAAAAAAAGGGGGCGACTTGTCGCCCCCTTTCTTCTTCCTGTCGCGGCCAGTGTGCCGCCGTCGCGCAACCGAATCACAGGTCGTTCACGGTCACATGCTGAGCGGGCATGATGATCTCCAGCAGTTCGCAATCCTCGGACCATCCGAGTACGGTGTGACGGATTCCGGGAGGCTGGATCCAGCACGAGCCGGCCCGCATCACGTGCACTCCCTCGCCTTCGAATTCGTTCTTGAACCAGCCCTTGAGGACGTACACCATCTGAAAGTCGACATTGTGATGGTGGCGTTGGCTCAAGTCCTCACTGAAGGGCGCAGTCATCCGGATCACGTGGGCCGTCGCCAGACCGTTGGTTGCCGCGGCGATGCCCAGGTCGCGGTAGGACGAGTAGCCGCGCAGCCCGCCGGTCTTGAAGTCCTCTTCCCTGAAGTGGCTGACCGTGAACCGCTGGGCGGGGCCTGTCGTTTCCGTCATCGTGCTCTCCAGCTCGGATGGAACTGGAATGGGACTCGCCTTTGCGGAAAACCACAAGTCGCACATGACCCGGACGACATGGCGTCCGGGAGATCGGAATCGCGATTGCGCGCCAGGACATCATTCGCGACACCGCCCCTGGCAATCGCGGAGTCGAGACGGTGGCGCGCGCGTGGCCTCGGACCCCCGATTGGGTGATGGCGCAGCGTTCAATCCGGGGCGCACCATGCAGCGGACGGCGCCTGCACATCACACTTCGCGCGGGCCACCTGCATGGAAATGAAGATCGTGGAAGACGATGGGTGGGACTCCGGGGCCGCGTACGAACAGTACGTCGGGCGCTGGAGTCGCCAGGTCGCTGTCAAATTCCTTGATTCGCTGGATGTGCTGCGCGGTCTTGCATGGGCCGATGTTGGATGTGGAACGGGAGCGCTGACCGCTGCGATCCTGGCACGCAGCCAGCCCATGTCCATCCACGCGCTCGATGCGTCCCAACCCTTCATCGACCGCGCGCGCGAGCTCATCGACGATGCGCGGGTCCGCTTCGAATGCGGCAATGCCGTCCAGCTACCTTGGGACGTCGGTCGGTTCGACGCATGCGTCTCCGGGCTCGTTCTCAATTTCGTCCCAGACCCCGCAGCCATGGTGCGAGAGATGGCGCGCGTCACTCGACGCGGCGGAGCGGTGGCGCTTTATGTCTGGGACTACGCCGACGGCATGGAGATGCTGCGCGTGTTTTGGGATGCGGCCACCGCCGAGGATGCGTCAGCCGCCGCACTGGACGAAGCCGGTCGCTTCCCGATTTGTCAGCCCGAGCCTCTTCGCGGACTCTTCACCTCTGCCGGGCTGCAGTCGGTTGAAGTGGAGGCCATCGAAATCCCGACGGTCTTTCCGACCTTCGATGATTACTGGAGGCCGTTCCTCGGCAGGACCGGCCCTGCCCCCGCCTATCTTGCGTCGCTGGAAGACGACACGGTTGAGCGCATCAAGCGGCGGCTGCACGCCCGATTGACGGCCAAGGCGGGCGAACCGGTGGCATTGACTGCCCGGGCCTGGGCCGTCCGCGGCAGGGTTCGCTGACCCGCCAAGGCGCGGCCGCACCTCGCAGTTCGACCTGCTCCGGCTGACCTGTCAGGTTTTCCTGGCGGGTCGCTTTCCCGCCAGACGTGGGACTGACGCCGCGCGCGGCGGCTTGCCTGTCATCTTCCACGGCGAGGCCGCGAACTTCTCGACCAGGAACTGGATCACCGCGTCCAGCTTGGGCGGACGACGACGTCCGGCGGTGTACACCGCGTTCAGCGGCAACGGTTCGGGCTGATGCGCATCGACCAGCAACGGTACCAGCCGGCCATCGCGGATCGCCGGTCCGACGATCAGGTCCGACAGTCGAATGATGCCGAGGCCCTGCAGCGCGAGCTCGTACAGCGTCTCGGCGTTGTTGACCGTGATGTTGCCTCTTACGGGAATCAGGCGCAGGCCGTCGGCGCCGCGAAACGGCCATTCACTCTGCCCGGGGACGCCTGTCACTGTCAGACAGTTGTGGAGGGCGAGATCCTCAGGCTTGCGAGGCACGCCGTGTTGCGCAAGGTAGGCGGGCGCAGCCGTGATGACGCGCTCGAGTTCGCCGACGCGGCGCGCGGCAAGGTTCGCCTCGCCCAGCGGGCCTACCCGGATCGCGACGTCGATCCCGGCCTCGACGAGATCGACTTCGTACTCACTGATGACGAGGTCCAGCGAGATATCCGGGTACCTGCTGGTGAAGTCCGGCAGTGCCGGCACCACCGCATACGTGGCGAACGCGGTGCCGACCCGCATTCTTACGCGCCCGCGCGGCTGGCGCGCAAAGCGCATTACGTCCGACTCCAGGTCGGCGATCTCGCCGACGATCCGCTGTACGCGCTCGAAGTAGATCTCGCCCTCGGCGGTCAGCGTCAGCTTGCGGGTCGATCGTTGCAGGAGCCGCACGCCGAGCCGCGACTCGAGCCGCGTCACCAGCTTCGATACGGCGGACGGCGTGACTCCCAGGTCGTGCGCCGCGCGCGTGAAGCCGTTGCACTCCACCGCGCGCACGAAGGCCAGCATTGCGATTCCGGATTCCGTCTTTGTCTCCAGTCAGGATCAATTAATGACATTTTGTCATGAATACTCTTCCAACTGACATGATTGTGCGCTGATTCAGCTGGAGATACTGTTCTGGCATCAACCGACTGCCACAGGACGAGACGATGAACCGCATCGACCACAGAACGCTCCCCGATCGCTTCGAACTTGAATTCCAGGCGCACATGCACCGCAACGAGGTCGTGGGCGAGGCGGTGCATTCGGCCACGGAGTGGGTCGAGAGTCATGTACGCGACATGGTTCACCGCGTGACCGACGTCGTGACGCATCACGGCCAGTCGGCGCACTGAGCGCGCTGCAATTCCCGCCGCGTCGGTTGCCAGCCCATGTGGTTTCGGTGCACCAGGCCGATGGCCACTCGGCCGCCGTAGGCACGTCGAATCACGCTGTCGGGCCACGAAACTCGGTATCCGGCACGCAGCAGCACCCGCTACGCGCTGCCGCGTCCCGCGCTCGAAAGCGGTACGCTTAGCCTTTTGCCTGAACCGGGAATCCAATGAAGCCGCTGTACCGTCTCCTGCTCGCGACCGCGTGTTGCGTTCCGCTGTTTGCCGTCGCCCAGCCGGCGCCAAAGGTGTTCACCGTTGACATGGTGAAAGTCTTCGAGGTCCATCCGCAGACCAAGCAGCAGCAGGCTGCACTTCGCGCCGAAGAACAGAAGGCGTCCGAGCAGCTGAAGAAGCTCGAAGGCGAAGCGCGCGCGCTCAATGACAAGCTGAAGGAGCAGCAGTCGAAGTTCGACGACCCGACGCTCGCAGCATCCCAGAAGGACGCCATCCGCGCGGAAGGACAGAAGACGCTCCAGGCGCTGCAGGCCAAGCAGGCCGAGGGGCAGCAGCTGCTATCGAAGACCCAGGGCGAGCTGCAGCAGAAGGTCCAGGCGTCGCGCGGACAGATCCTGCAGGACATTGCCAAGGTCGCGGGTGAAGTCGCGCGCCGCAAGGGCGGGACCCTCGTCTACGACCGCGGCTCGCTGGTCTACTCCGACCCGGCGTACGAGATCACCAATGAAGTGATGGCCGAGGTCACCAAGCCCGGCCGTACGCTTCCGCCGCCACCCGCGCCACCGCCAGCCGCCACCAAGGCCGCCCCTGCCGCGCCGCGCTGATCGCGCGACACCTAGCGCGGCCGGCCGCCCCGCGGTCAGCCGACCCAGCGCCGTGCGTTGCGGAACATCCGCATCCACGGCGAATCCTCGCCGAGTCCAGGTGGCTGCCACGACATCTGCACGGTACGGAAGACGCGCTCGGGGTGCGGCATCACTATCGTGAAACGGCCGTCCGCGGTCGTCAGTCCGGTGATGCCTGCCACCGAGCCGTTCGGGTTGTACGGATACCGCTCCGTCACCTGACCCTGCGAATCGACATAGCGCATCGCCACGCGGGCCGCGCGTCGTTGCTCGTCGGAGGCGAAAACCGCACGGCCTTCGCCATGCGCGTTGGCAATCGGCGCACGACTTCCGGCCATGCCGGCAAAGAAGATCGACGGCGACTCGAGGATCTCCACCTGCACCAGCCGGCCTTCGAACTGCTCCGAGGCGTTGCGTTCGAAGCGCGGCCAATCCTGCGCTCCCGGGATCACCGAACGCAGGTGACTCATCATCTGGCAGCCGTTGCAGACACCGAGCGCAAAGCTGTCCATGCGGTTGAAGAACGCGATGAACATGTCCGCCAGCCGCGGGTTGTGCAGGATCGTCTTGGCCCAGCCGCCTCCGGCTCCCAGCACGTCGCCGTACGAGAATCCGCCGCATGCCACTACGCCTTTGAAGTCGGCAAGTGACTGGCGGCCGTCGATCAGGTCAGTCATGTGCACGTCGACCGGCGCGAAGGCCGCGCGATGGAACGCAAAGGCCATCTCGGTCTGGCTGTTGACGCCCTGCTCGCGCAGGATGGCGATGCGGGGTCGCGCCCCGGTGGCGATAAACGGCGCAGCGATATCCTCAGTCGGATCGAACGACAGCGCCATCCCGAGGCCGCGATCCTCGGCGTCCGTCGCGCGCGCGAACTCGGCGTCGGCGCAGTCCGGGTTGTCGCGCAGCCGCGCGATGCGCCACGAGGTTTCACTCCACAGCTTCTGCAGTTCGGCGCGCGGCCGCGTGAACACCGGCTTCGCATCACACCAGAATTCGATGACGTCCTTGTCATTGGGCTTGCCAATGATCTGACTCACCGCCCCCAGCCCGGCACTCCGCAGCACGTCCATGACGGCGGCCTTGTCCGTGCCGCGAATCTGGATCACCGCGCCGAGTTCTTCGGCAAACAGCGCCTGCAGCATCATTTCGTTGCGGCGGACGCTCA
Source organism: uncultured beta proteobacterium (assembly GCA_963791235.1). Lineage (GTDB taxonomy): Bacteria > Pseudomonadota > Gammaproteobacteria > Burkholderiales > Burkholderiaceae_F > JALORV01. The sequence goes on from CAWBRW010000032.1 coordinate 113,591, forward strand.
CCTGCTCGGCACGGATCTTGTAGTCGCCCCAGTCGGCCGCCAACGGGTCGATCGCCAGCACATCGAGGTTGATCGTGATGCCGCAATGGCCGGCAAACGCCATTTCGGCCAGCGTCGCGAAGAGTCCGCCGTCCGAGCGGTCGTGGTAGGCCAGCAGGCGGTCGGCGCGCTGCAGCTCACGAACGACGCCAACAAAGGCGGCGAGGCGTGCGGGATCATCCACGTCCGGGGCGACGTTGCCGATCTGTTGCGTCACCTGGGCAAGTATGGATCCACCCATCCGGTTGCGCCCGGTGCCGAGGTCCACCAGTACGAGCAGCGAGCTTGCGTCAGCGACCAGTTGCGGCGTCAGCGAACGCCGCACATCGGCCACCGCCGCCGCGGCACTGGCGATCAGCGAGACCGGAGAGGCGACCAGCTTGTCGACGGTGCCGTCGCGCCACGCCGTCTGCATCGACAGGGAATCCTTGCCCACCGGCACGCTGATGCCGAGCTGCTGGCACAGGTCGCTCGCCGCGCGTACGGCATCGAACAGCCGCGCATCCTCGCCGGCAAGACCGCACGCTGCCATCCAGTTGCAGGAGAGCTTCACGTCGGCGAGTTCGACGTCGGCGGCCGCAATGTTGGTGATCGCCTCACCGATCGCAACACGCGACGCGGCCGCCGCATCGATGACGGCCAGCGGTGTGCGCTCGCCGATCGCCATCGCCTCGCCGGCGTAGCCCTCGAAACTCATCATCGTCACGGCGCAGTCGGCCACCGGCACCTGCCACGGGCCGACCATCGGATCGCGCGAGTTCATGCCGCCGACGGTGCGATCGCCGATCGTGACCAGGAAGTTCTTGCTGGCGACCGTCGGATGGCGCAGCACGTCGAGGGCGCAGGCCTCGAGCGACAGCCCGGCGGTCTCGAAAGGCGGCAGCGCGGCGGCAAGGCGCTGCACGTTGCGGTGCATGCGCGGAGGCTTGCCCAGCAGCACGCTCATCGGCATCTGCACGGCGGGTGCCACTCCGTCGCGCGCGACGACGAGGTTGCCGTCGTCGGCGATCTCGCCCACCACTGCATAGGGCGCACGCTCGCGCCGGCAGATCCAGTCGAAGGCCGGCAGCCGGTCCGGCGCGACCGCCAGCGCATAGCGTTCCTGCGATTCGTTGCACCAGATCTCGAGCGGGCTCATGCCGCTCTCCTCGATCGGGATCTTCGCCAGGTCGATGCGCGCGCCGCGGCGCGACTGGTCGGCCAATTCGGGCAGTGCATTGGAGAGCCCGCCGGCACCGACGTCGTGGATCGACAGCACCGGGCTGCCTTCGCCCAGCGCCCAGCAGCGGTCGATGACTTCCTGTGCGCGTCGCTGCATTTCAGGATTGCCCCGCTGCACCGAATCGAAATCAAGCGACTCCGTGTTCGTGCCCGCACCCATGCTCGAGGCCGCGCCGCCGCCGAGGCCGATGCGCATTCCCGGTCCTCCGAGCTGAACCAGCAGGGTTCCAGGTGGCAGATCGAGTTTGATGACCTGGTCGTCGCGGATATTGCCGATGCCGCCCGCGATCATGATCGGCTTGTGATAGCCGTAGCGACGGCCGCCGACGTTCTGTTCGTAGGCGCGGAAGTAGCCCAGCAGGTTCGGACGACCGAACTCGTTGTTGAACGCGGCCGCGCCAATCGGCCCCTCGATCATGATCGCCAGCGCATCGGCGATGCGGCCAGGGAAACCGAAGTCGCGTTCCGATGCTGTACCCGCCTGTGTCACGTCGCGATCGTTCTCCCACGCGAGCGGCAGCCCGGGAATGCGCAGGTTCGACACCGAAAACCCGCACAGGCCCGCCTTCGGCTTCGCGCCGCGGCCGGTGGCCCCCTCGTCGCGGATCTCCCCGCCGGCACCTGTCGAAGCGCCGGGGAATGGCGAGATCGCGGTCGGATGGTTATGGGTCTCGACCTTGAACAGCGTGTGCGTCAGTTCCTCGGCGGGGGCGTAGTTCACTCCCGATCGCGCCGGCGCCGCCGGCACCGCCGTAGTCACTGCGCGGATAGAAGCGCGACACGCGCGTTCCCTCGAGCACGGCCGCGTTGTCGCTGTAGGCGACCACGGTGCCGCGCGGCGCCGCCGCATGCGTCGCGCGGATCATGCCGAATAGCGTGTCGGGCTGGTCCACGCCGTCGATGGTCCAGTGCGCATTGAAGATCTTGTGGCGACAGTGCTCCGAATTCGCCTGCGCGAACATCATCAGCTCGACGTCGGTCGGGTCGCGCGCCAGCTGAGTGAAGGCGTCGACGAGGTAGTCGATCTCGTCGTCCGACAGCGCCAGACCCAGGCTGCGGTTCGCCTGCTCGAGGGCACTGCGCCCGTGAGCCAGCACGGCCACCGTCTGCACCGGCTTGCCGTCCAGTTCCAGGAAGAGTTGCGACGGGTCCGTGGCCGGGTCGATGACGCTCTCGGTCATCCGGTCATGCAGCACGGCGGCGAGGCGGTCGTGCAAGTCGGTGCTGGCGGTGCGGCTGAACAGACCACGCTTCAGCGCCACTGTGTAGCGCGTGCCGCGCTCGATGCGATGGACGGCGGAAAGGCCGGTGTTGTGTGCAATGTCTGTCGCCTTGCTGGCCCAGGGCGAGATCGTCGCCAGCCGGGGAACCACCAGGAGGTGCACGCCATCGGACGCGAGTGCGGCGGGATCGCCGTAGTCGAGCAGCGCCTTGAGCCGCACCTCCTCGCCTGCGTCGAGCGCACGAGTCGCATGCACGAAGTGCACGTACTGTGCCCGACACCGCGCTGACATTCGAGTCGACGGCCTGCAGGCGCTGCAGCAATCGGGCGGCACGAAAAGCGGACAGCGCGCCCGGACCGGCGAGCGAGTAGGTCCTACCGTGTGGGGTCATCGACGAGGAGGGACGCGCAGGACGCGCGCGTCAGGCGTGATCGGCGCGCGGATTATACCGGCGCGAACTCCATCTCCTCGGCACGTTCGTCCTGTTCGGCGTCGATCTTCTGCGTCGTCGCCAGCGCGCGCAGCAGCGCCTGGTTGCAGTCGTAGATCTCGATGGACAGCGTTTCGGTGTGGCGGCGGATTGCCATCGGGTCGCTGCGCTCGATCGCTTCGATGAGCGCGAGGTACGGCGCGTACGCGCCGCGCTTGTGAACGATCGCCTCGGTGACGTTGCTGCCCATGGCCACCGGACCCATCAGCCGCTGGATCGTCGCACCGGTGATGCGGTCGAGGAGCGAGAAAGCCCCGGTGACGAACAGTTCATCGCGCGCATCGGCGTCGAACTCCGGCTGCTGCGGCCGCCAGGTTCTCCAGGAACAGCCCGCGCAGGGTGGCGGCACGCATCAGCGGCAGGGCGTTGATGTGCTCGCCGGACGACTCCAGCGCGAGCGACAGCCAGCGCAGTGTCTTCTCGCGCCCCAGCACCTCGATCGCGCGCTTGATCGACGCCACCGGGGAGCCCGCTTCGAACGCGCCGGAGTTGACCATGCGCAGCAGCTTGAACGCGAGCACCGGGTCGCGGCGGATGCGGCTGGCGATCACGGCGGTGTCCGGCCGTTCGCTGGCGACACGCAGCAGGTCCATCAGGTTGCCCTGGTCGGGCCGCAGCCGGCAGTTCGGGCGTTGCTCGGTGTCATCGATGGGCCAGCCGACGCTCGCCATCGCACCGCGCTGATACGCCTCGTCGAGGTCGACAACGCGGCGCACGCCGGTCGTGACGAAGGGCATCCGCCGTACCGCGTTCGGTGGCGCGGGCCGCATGCGGCCGTCCTTCAGGCGACGCCGGTCCTCTGAAACGTGGATCAACGAATACTCGAAGCAGGAGGTCAGCGCCGGCGGCAACGGTACATCGGGGCGGCCGCGCAGCACCATGCGCAGTCCGCGGCGGAAAGCGCGCTGCACCAGTTGCTGCATTTCCGGATCGCGCAGCGCGATGGTCGGTATCTCGAGCAGTGCGTTGGGCGGGGCCGACCACGTCAGCAGCGAATCATCGAAGGTCGCATCCAATGGCGCGATCAGCACCGACGCGTCGGACTCCGGCCAGATCTCGTTCAGCTGCTCGAGGATGTGGCCCACCGGCAGGTAGCCAGGCGCCCGGGCCGACAGCATCGTCAAGCGCGTGCCGATGGCCCGGCGGTGCTTGTCTATCAACGGCGCATAGCAGATCGACAGCGTCGCAAGCGCGTCGGGCAATCCCAGTCGTTCGGGGGCGTTCATCGTGCAGCGGACCTTCCGGGCCAAACAGCTGCATCGATTATGCGGAGCTCATCCCCTGTCCTTGGGGCAATATCGCGGCCCCGGTCACGCCATTTGGGGCTCAAGTTTCACCGCGGCGTGCCGTAACCGCCGCCGCCAGGCGTCGCAATCACGAAGACGTCGCCCGGCGCCATCTCGGCCGAACCGATGTGCGGCAGTTCCTCGCGCGACCCGTCGACCCGCTCGACCCAGTTGCGACCCGCTTCACCGGGCGCGCCACCGGCCATGCCGAACGGAGCGATGGCGCGGTTGTTCGCCAGGATCGACGCCGTCATCCTCTCGAGGAAGCGCACGCGACGCGTGCCTCCGTTGCCCCCGCGCCAGCGCCCGGTCCCGCCGGAAGCCGCCCGGATCGCATAGCTCTCCAGCAGCACCGGGTAACGGAACTCCAGCACCTCGGGGTCCGTCAGCCGCGAGTTCGTCATGTGCGTCTGCACGACGTCGGTGCCGTCGAAGCCGCTGTTGGGGTCTCGCGGATCCGCAAGGCCGGCGCCCGATCCGCCGGAAATCGTCTCGTAGTACTGGTAGCGCTCGTTGCCGAACGTGAAGTTGTTCATCGTGCCCTGCGCGGAGGCCATGACTCCGAGTGCGCCATAGAGCGCGTTGGTGATGCACGATGAAGTCTCGACGTTGCCGGCGACGACCGCGGCCGGGTAGTCGGGATTCAGCATCGATCCCTGCGGAATCACGATGTCGAGCGGCTTCAGGCAGCCCGGCGTTGAGCGGGATCACGTCGTCGACCAGCGTGCGGAACACGTACAGCACGGCCGCAACGCATACCGCGCTCGGCGCGTTGAAGTTGTTCGGCAGCTGCGGCGACGTACCGGTGAAATCGATCGTGGCCACCCGCCGCTCGCGATCCACCGTGACGCGTACCTGGATCACCGCGCCGTTGTCGAGCCGGTACTCGAACTGCCCGTCGGTCAGGCGGGTGATCACGCGACGCACCGACTCCTCGGCGTTGTCCTGCACGTGCTTCATGTATGCCTGCACGACGTCGAGCCCGAACTGGTCGACCATGCGCAACAGTTCCTCGCGGCCTTTCTCGTTGGCCGCGATCTGCGCGCGCAAGTCGGCGACGTTCTGCGCCGGATTGCGCGCCGGATTAGTACCTCCCGTCAGCAGCGCCATCAGCTCGTCCTCATGGAAGCGCCCCGGGCGATCGACCCCCTGGCCCTCGATCAGGCGGAAGTTGATGAATCGCACGCCCTCCTCGTCGAGGCTGCGCGAAAACGGCGGCATCGAGCCCGGCGTGATGCCGCCGATGTCGGCATGGTGACCGCGCGAACCGACATAGAACAGGATTTCGCGACCGCCGCGGTCGAACACCGGCGTGATCACCGTGACGTCGGGCAGGTGCGTGCCGCCGTGGTACGGATCGTTGATCACGTAGGCGTCGCCCGGCACCATGCGCCCGGCGTTCTCACGCATGACCGTCTTGATCGACTCGCTCATGCTGCCGAGATGCACCGGCATGTGCGGGGCGTTGGCAATCAGGTTGCCCTCGGCATCGAACAGCGCACAGGAGAAGTCGAGGCGCTCCTTGATGTTGACCGAGTACGCAGTGTTCTGCAGCCGCAGGCCCATCTGCTCGGCAATCGACATGAAGAGGTTGTTGAAGATCTCCAGCATCACCGGATCGACCGTCGTGCCAATCGCGCGGCGACCGGGACGCGGCGCGACGCGCTTGAGCACGAGGTGATCGAGCGCCGTCACCTGCGCCTGCCAGCCAGGTTCGACGACGGTCGTGGCGTTCGCCTCGGCAATGACCGCGGGGCCGTCGATGCGGTCGCCGGGCCGCGTGTCGTCGCGACGGTAGAGCGGCGTGTCATGCCAGCGGCCGTCGAAGTGCGCCTGGACCCTCGATGCCGGCGACAGGCCGTCGGTGCGCGCGGGCCGCTCGGTCGCGACCGTGACCGCCGCTTCACCGGAGGCAATGGCCTCGACCGACAGCGTTTCGACGATCAGCCGGCGATCCGCCATCAGGAACGAGAAGCGCTGCCGGTAGGCCGTGTCGAATTGTTCGCGCATCGACCGGAGATCCCCGAATCCGACGGCGAGCGCCGTATCGGTCCCCTCGTACTTCAGGTGCGCCCGCGGCACCAGCCGGATCCGCTCGCTCGTTACCCCCTGATCCTGGAGCGAGGCCGTGGCCTGCGCCGCCAGGGCCTCGAGGCTGGCTTTCAGGACGGGCAGCGCGTCATCGCCGACCGGCTGCTCGATCGTCATCTCGCGCATCGCGGTCTGATCGGCGAGCCCCATGCCGTACGCGGACAGCACGCCGGCCAGAGGGTGCGCGAACACCGTCGACATCGCGAGCGCATCCGCGACCGCGCAGGCGTGTTGCCCGCCCGCACCCCCAAAGACCGTCAGCGTGTATCGGGTGACGTCGTGGCCGCGCTGCACCGAGATGCGCTTGATGGCCTCGGCCATGTTGCCGACCGCGATCTCGATGAATCCGGCCGCCACCTGCTCCGGCGTCTGGCGTCGGCCGGTCGCCTGCTCGATACGCTGCGCCAGCTCGCTGAAGCGCTTCACGACGACCGCGCGGTCGAGCGGTTCATCGCCGTGCGGGCCAAAGACATGCGGGAAGAACTCGGGCTGCACCCGGCCCAGCATGACGTTCGCGTCGGTGACGGCGAGCGGCCCGCCGCGCCGATAGCAGGCCGGGCCGGGGTTGGCGCCGGCCGAATCGGGTCCGACGCGCAGGCGGGCACCGTCGAAGTGCAGGATCGAACCGCCCCCGGCGGCAACGGTGTGGATGCTCATCATCGGCGCGCGCATCCGCACCCCGGCCACCAGCGTTTCGAACTCGCGTTCGTATTCACCGGCGTAGTGCGACACGTCGGTGGACGTGCCGCCCATGTCGAAGCCGATGACGCGGTCGAACCCGGCGTGGCGGCTGGCGCGCGCCATGCCGACGATGCCGCCGGCGGGACCCGACAGGATGGCGTCCTTGCCCTGGAAGCGCCAGGCGTCCGTCAGCCCGCCGTTGCTCTGCATGAAGAGCAGCCGCGCGCCGGGCAGGTCGGAAGCGACCTGCCCGACGTAGCGGCGCAGGATTGGCGACAGGTAGGCGTCGACCACCGTCGTGTCGCCACGGGCGACCAGCTTCATCAGCGGACTCACCTCGTGCGACACGGACACCTGCGGGAAACCGATCTCGCGCGCGATGCGCGCGGCGGCCTGCTCATGCGTCGCGTAGCGATAGCCGTGCATCAGCACGATCGCGCACGAGCGCAGCCCGGCGTTGTACGCGGCTTGTAATGCCGTCGTCAGCGCGGCCTCGTCGAGCGGCCTCATGACATCACCCTGCGCACCGATCCGCTCGTCCGCTTCGACGACGCGTGCATAGAGCAGTTCCGGCAGCACGATCCGGCGCTCGAACAGGCGCGGCCGGTTCTGGTAGGCGATGCGCAGCGCGTCCCGGAAGCCGCTAGTGATGACCAGTACCGTCGGCTCACCCTTGCGTTCCAGCAGTGCGTTGGTCGCGACCGTAGTTCCCATCTTGACCGACGCGATGCGCTCGACCGGGATCGACGCGCCCGGTGCCACTGCCAGCAGGTGGCGGATGCCGGCGACCGCCGCGTCGCGGTACTGCTCCGGGTTGTCGGAGAGCAGTTTGTGTGCGACGAGCGCACCGTCGGGCCGTCGCGCGACGATGTCGGTGAATGTGCCGCCGCGGTCGATCCAGAACTCCCAGGATCCAGGCTGCGGCACTGCACTCATGCGGCTCTCCGAATCGGCGCCGCTGCTTGTATGCTCTGCGACGCGCGGCGAATTGCGATTTTCCGGACAGCAGGCGCTGCCGGCGGGTGGCCGGATATGTTGGCACACCCGATTGCCGCCCCGCCGCATCGACCATTCATGAGGAGACTATGAAACGACGCTCTCTGTTCATCGGCACCGCTGTCGCGGCCGCCGCGCTCGGCTTCGGCCTGCCCGCGCTTGCGCAGACCAAGTGGGACCTGCCCGCCGGGTATCCCGCCGGCAACCCGCACACGCAGAACCTCAACCAGTTCGCGGCCGACGTCGCCAAGGCGACCGGGGGCAAGCTCAACATCACCGTGCACGCCGGCGGCTCACTCTTCAAGGCCCAGGAGATCAAGCGCGCAGTGCAGACCGGACAGGCACAGATCGGCGAAGTGCTGATGAGCCTGCTCGAAAACGAAAATCCGGTGTTCGGCGCCGATGCGGTGCCGTTCGTGGCGACCGGCTTCGATGCGTCCTGGAAGCTCTGGCAAGCGCAGCGCCCCTCGGTCGAAAAGATCCTCAGCGCGCAGGGCATCAAGGTGCTGTACGCGGTGGCCTGGCCGCCGCAGGGCATCTACACGAAGAAGCAGCTGAACTCGGTCGCCGACATGAAGGGCCTGAAGTGGCGCGCCTACAACCCGGCGACGACGCGCATCGCCGCAATGGTCGGTGCGCAGCCGCTGACGATCCAGGCGGCCGAACTGTCGCAGGCGCTGTCGACTGGCGTCGTCGATTCGTTCATGTCGTCCGGTGCCACCGGCGTCGACTCCAAGGTCTGGGAGAACCTCAGCCACTTCGCCACGGCCGACGCCTGGCTGCCGAAGAACATGGTGATCGTCAACCAGAAGGAATTCGACAAACTCGACAAGGCCTCGCAGGACGCGGTCGTCGCCGCTGCCAAGGTGGCCGAGGAGCGTGGCTGGAAGCGCATGCGTGAATACACCGGGGAGTCGCTGGCGACGCTGAAGGCGAACAAGATGACGGTGTACGAGCCGAACGCGGCGTTCAAGGCCGAGCTCTCGAAACTCGGCGACACGATGCTCAGCGAGTGGCTCGCCAAGGCCGGCGCCGACGGCCAGGCCATCATCACGACGTTCCGCAAGTAAACGAGTCCGGGCCGCCTTCAAGGCGGCCCTTCTTCTGCGCAGGAACCGGTGCGCTCATTCCTCGATCCGCTGTTCAGGCTGCTGGGCGGTCTCGCCGCGTTCTTCATCTTCGCGACGCTGGCGATCGAGGTGGTCAATATCGTCGGTCGGCAGATCGGATTTTCGATGGCCGGCATGGACGCCTATGCCGGCTACTTCCTCGCGGCCGGCTCCTTTCTGGCGATGGGCTATGCGCTGCGCGAGGGCGATCACATCCGCGTATCCCTGATCCTGCAGCGACTGCACGGCCGTGCACGCTGGTGGATGGAAGTGCTTTGCCTTGTCGTGGCGACACTGCTGTCCTGTTATTTCGCGTGGTTCGCGGCGCGGCTGGTCTGGGGTTCGTATTCGTTCAACGACATCTCGCAGAACGTCGATGCGACGCCATTGTGGATTCCGCAACTCGCGATGGCCATCGGCCTGGCCGGCCTCGCGCTCGCATTCATCGAGCAGCTCGTTTACGTCCTGTGGTACCGGAAGCTTCCGCCGCAGGCTGAAGAGACCGCCAACGTCGAGTAAGCGCCGTGGGAACCCTTACCGCCCTTCTTCTGATCATCGCGCTCTTCGTCATCCTCGGCGCGGGCGTGTGGATCGGCATTGCGGTACTGGGGGTGGCGTGGCTCGGCATGGAGCTCTTCACGACGCGGCCCGGCGGGGATGCGCTGGCGCTGACGGTGTGGGGATCGCTGTCGAGCTGGACGCTGACCGCGCTACCGCTGTTCATCTGGATGGGCGAGATCCTGCTGAAGACGCGCCTGTCGGAAGGCATGTTCCGCGGCCTGGCGCCATGGCTGCAATGGCTTCCCGGACGGCTGCTTCATACCAACATCATCGGCTGCACGATCTTCGCGGCGGTATCGGGCTCGTCGGCGGCGACCTGCGCGACGGTCGGCAAGATCACGCTGCCGGAACTGAAGAAGCGCGGCTACCCCGAGCAGATCTCGATCGGCTCGCTCGCCGGCGCCGGCACGCTCGGCCTGCTGATCCCGCCGTCGATCATCATGATCGTCTATGGCGTCGCTGCCGATGTGTCGATTGGCAAGCTCTTCATTGCCGGCGTCATCCCGGGCCTGATGCTTGCCGCCCTGTTCATGGGGTACACGATCTTCTGGGCCTTGCGGAACCGTGACCAGGTACCGCCGGCCGACATCCGCATGAACTTGTCGCAGAAGCTCGCTGAGTCGCGCCACCTGATCCCGGTCGTCCTGCTGATCGTCGTGGTGCTGGGGTCGATCTATCTCGGCGTTGCCACGGCCACGGAAGCCGCGGCGCTCGGCGTCGTCGGCGCGCTGATCCTGTCGGCCGCGCAGCGGACGCTTACCTGGCCGACATTCCGCGACTCGCTGATGGCAGCGACGCGGCTCTACTGCATGATCGCGCTGATCCTCGCCGGCTCGGCGTTCCTTTCACTTTCGATGGGCTTCATTGGATTGCCCCGGCAGCTCGCCGAGATGATCGGCGCACTGCAGCTCTCGCCGTTCGGGCTGATCATGCTGCTGATGGTGTTCTTCATCGTGCTCGGCTGCTTCCTCGACGGCATTTCGATGGTCGTGCTGACCATGGCGGTGCTGCTGCCGACGCTGCAGACGGCCAGCATCGACCTGCTGTGGTTCGGCGTCTTCATCGTCCTCGTCGTCGAAATGGCGCAGATCACGCCGCCGGTCGGCTTCAACCTCTTCGTGCTGCAGGGCATGACCCGGCGGCAGATCAACACAATCGCGGTGGCGGCCTTCCCGTACTTCGTGATGATGTTGATCGCGGTGCTGCTGATCTGGTTTTTCCCGCAGCTCGTCACCGCGCTGCCCTCACAAATGAAGCTCTAGCCCGGACCATGTCGGCGCGCGGCTACAATCCGCGCCGCCCGGATTTCACAGAAGAAGATTCATGCGCGTTGTCGTGGTGGGTGCCGGCATCATCGGCGTCTGCACTGCTTATGCCCTTCGTCGCGCAGGCTTCGACGTCACGGTGCTGGAACGCCGCTCCGGCGTCGCCCAGGAAGGCAGTTTCGCCAATGCCGGCGTCATGGCCCCCGGCTATGTCGGTCCGTGGGCTTCGCCCGGCATGCCTAAGAAAGTGCTTTCGTACCTGCTGCGCCCCGAGGCCCCCGTCATCTTCCGGCCGTCGCTCGACCCGGCCCTGTGGCGCTGGCTGCGTCGCTGGCTGCGCGAGTGCGACCTCGAGCGCTATCGGCGCAATCGCGCGCGCATGCAGCGGCTGGCGTTCTACAGCCAGGCCGAACTGCGCGTGCTGCGCACGGCGCATGCGCTCGACTACGAACAGGCCACCGGTTACCTGCAGCTCTTTCGCACGGAACCGGAACTGGAGGCGTCGGCGGCCGCGCGCGCGCTGCTGGCCGAACTGGGCGTGCGGCACTCGCTGCTCGACTCCGGGCAGTGCCGGGCGCTCGAGCCGGCGCTGCACCCCGCGACGGTGCTGGCTGGCGGCGTGCATCTGCCCGACGACGAGACCGGCAATTGCGCCTACTTCGCGCATCAGCTGAAGGACATCGCGATCCGCGACGGCGTCGAGTTCCGTTTCGGTGTCGACGTGAGCGGCTTCGAGATGGCGCTCGGCCGCGTCGACGCGCTGGCGACGTCCGCCGGCCCGTTGCGCGCCGACAGCTTACGTCCTCGCGGGCGGTGTCGACAGCGCACCGTTGCTGGCGCGCGTCGGCATTCGCGTGCCGCTGCTCGCCGTCAAGGGCTACTCGGCAACGGCGCCCATCACGGCGTTCGAGCATGCGCCGTTCCTCAGCGTGATGGACGAGACCTACAAGGTCGCGATCACGCGCATGGGTAACCGGATGCGCGTCGCCGGCACGGCCGAGCTCGGCACGCGGGGCACCGAGCTGCGCGAGAGCGCGTTGCGGACCCTGTTCAAGGTCGCGAGCGATTGGTTTCCCTATGCCGCGAGTTACCGGCAGGGGAAGTTCTGGGTCGGCGCGCGGCCGATGCTGCCGGACGGTCCGCCGGTACTGGGCCGCACTCCCGTCAGCAACCTGTTCCTCAACATCGGCCACGGCTCGAGCGGCTGGGTCATGGCGACCGGTTCCGGGCGCATCCTCGCCGACGTGATCGCCGGCCGCGAACCGGCCATCGACCTCGAAGGCTTGACGCTGGACAGGTACCTGGGCGGCGCGTCCGCCTAGCCTTGCCTCATGGGCCGCTGCCTTTACCGCGTCGATGAACTGCGTGCGATCGAACGCGCTGCGCAGGCGCAGTTGCCTGCCGGCACCCTGATGGCGCGGGCGGGACGCGCTGCGGCCGACTGGATTGGCGAGCATCACGGACGCGGCGCACGATCGTTCTGCGTCGTCTGTGGTCCGGGCAACAACGGTGGCGATGGCTTTGTCGTCGCCAACGAGTTGAGCGAACGCGGCCACGAGGTGGTCTGCGTGCTGCTCGGCGCCGCCCGTCCGACAGCCGACGACGCACGCGAGGCACACGCCCGCTGGATCGCAAGCGGCGGTCGCGTGCTGTCCTCACTGCCGACCGAGGCGCGCTTCGAGGCCGTCATCGATGCGATGTTCGGCATCGGCCTGGCGCGACCGCTGTCCGGTGACTTCCTCGCGGCGAGCGAGTGGCTCAACCGGCATGCGCCGGTCGTCGCGATCGACGTACCGAGCGGTCTCGATGCCGACACCGGTGCCTGGGTGGGTGGCGTGGCTGGCGTGATGGCATCGGCAACGATCACGTTCATCGGCGACAAGCCCGGCCTGCATACCGCCGCTGGAGTCGATGCCGCCGGCACCGTCGTCGTGGAACCGATCGGCGTCAACGCGACGCCCGGTCACGGTGTGCTGCTGGACGCGTCCGACCTGACTCCGGTCGTGCAGCGGCGCCGCCGCGATTCGCACAAGGGCACGTTCGGCAACGTGCTGGTGCTGGGCGGCGGCCGCGGCATGGTGGGTGCCGCGCTGCTCGGCGGGCGCGCCGCGCTGCGGCTCGGCGCGGGACGCGTCTACGTCGACGCGATCGGCGCGCCCGACTTCCGTGTCGATCCTGTCCAGCCGGAGTTGATGTTCCGCGGCCTCTCGGAACTGGACGAGTTGCAGGCCATCGTCGTCGGCTGCGGGCTGGGCATGAGTGACGACGCGCGCACCGCGCTCGCCGCCGCGCTCGAACGCCGCGTCGCACTTGTCATCGATGCCGACGCGCTCAACCTGATCGCCGCCGACGCGTCACTGCAGCAGCGCCTGCATCAACATCCGGCGGCGATCATCCTTACCCCTCACCCACTTGAAGCGGCACGCCTGCTCGGATGCAGCGTCATCGACGTGCAGCAGGATCGCATCGCCGCTGCCCGGCAGCTCGCTGCACGCTTCAACGCGATCGTCATCCTCAAAGGCGCCGGCAGCGTGCTTGCGCGCCCGGACGGCGCCTATGCGATCAACCCGACCGGTTCGCCCGCCCTCGCCACGGCAGGAACCGGGGATGTACTGGCTGGCATGCTGGGCGCCTTCTTGGCGCAGGGCTTCGATGCGTGGGACGCCGCGATCGCTTCCACGTGGCTGCACGGGCGCGCGGCCGATGACGGACCGGATATTGGTCTGGTGGCCGGTGAGGTCGCGCCGCGCGCGGCCGAGGTGCTTGGACGTCTGCGCGCCGGACTTAGTGCCTGACGACGCGCCCCGCGGCCAGCTCAATGCTGCGCGCGCAGCGACTCGCGATGCCCGCGTCGTGCGTGACCAGCACCAGCGTCGAGCCGCGTTCGCGGTTCAGTTCGAACATCAGGTCGATGACAGCCTCGCCGGTGCGCGCATCGAGGCTGCCTGTGGGCTCGTCTGCGAGCAGCAGCGGCGGACGCAGCACAAACGCCCGCGCCAGCGCGACGCGCTGCTGCTCTCCACCGCTCAGATACTTCGGATAGTGCGACAGGCGTTCGCCAAGGCCCACGCGGGCAAGCAGCCCCCGTGCGGCCGCCACCGGGTCCTCGCCCTCGGGCGTTCGCCCGGTGAGTTCCAGCGGCAGCAGAACGTTCTCGAGCGCCGTCAGGTGCGGCAACAGCTGGAACGACTGGAATACAAAACCGATCGAGCGCGCCCGCAATGCCGCGCGTCCATCCTCGTCGAGGGCGAACATCGACTCGCCGAAGATCTTTACCTGGCCCGACGTCGGAACATCGAGGCCCGCAAGCAGTCCGAGCAGCGTGGACTTGCCCGAGCCCGAGGCCCCGACGATAGCCGCTGTTTCCCCGGCGGCAATCGCCAGGTTGATATCATCGAGAATCGTCAGGCTGCCCGTGGCATCCTGCACGACCTTGCCGAGGCCTTGCGCCTCCACCGCGATGTTCGTCACCCGTTCCTCTGCCTCGCGCAGGACCTTCATCCATTCCGTCTGCTCGCTGATCCCGGCACTCGCCCTCGTCCGCCACGCGGGGCCCGCCGGAGCGCAAGCGGCGCCCGCGCCGGATCTCGCATCGGCACGTCCTGTGATACTGGTCGTGGGAGACAGCCTTTCATCGGAATACGGGCTGCCACGCGGGACGGGATGGGTGCAGTTGCTGGGCGATCGTCTTCGCAGCCACCGTTTCGATTATACGGTCGTCAATGCGAGCATCAGCGGTGAAACCACGAGTGGTGGTCGCACTCGTTTACCCGCATTGCTGAAGCAGCACCGTCCGGCCGTTGTCATCCTCGAGCTCGGGGCAAACGACGGCCTGCGCGGACTGCCGTTGAACACCATGCGCGACAACCTGGCGGCAATGGCGAAAGCCAGCCTGGCCGCCGGCGCGCGCGTGCTGCTGGTCGGCGTGCGCGTGCCGCCCAATTACGGGCGCGACTACTCGGACAAATTCTTCGAGTCTATTCGCCAGCGTGGCGCGCGAGTTGCGCGTGCCGTTGGCGCCGTTCCTGCTCGACGGCTTCGCGGAGTCCCTTACGTATTTCCAGGCCGACCGCATCCATCCGAACGAGGCCGCGCAGACGCGCATGCTGGACAACGTCTGGCCACACCTTGAAGCCCCTGCTTCGCGCTGGCGCGACCAAGGCGCGATGAGACCGGATCGCGACGTGGTCGAGGCTACTGAGGCGCTGCAGGACCTCGACGCCTATGACACGGTGATCGACGTGCGCAGCGAGGGCGAGTACGCCGAGGACCACGTGCCCGGCGCCCTCAGCTGTCCGGTGCTCAGTAACGCAGAGCGCAGCGAAGTCGGCACGATGGACCGGCAGCAGTCGTCGTTCGAGGCGCGGCGGCGCGGTGCGGCGCTGGTCGCGCGCAACATCGCGCGCCATCTGGAAACCACATTCGCCGACAAGCCGCGTGACTGGCGCCCGCTGGTCTACTGCTGGCGCGGCGGCAATCGCAGCGGTGCCATGACGCACATCCTCGCGCCGCGTCGGGTGGAAGGCGGTTCAGCTGCGAGGAGGCTATCGCGCCTACCGCCGCGCGGTGATCCAGCAGCTCGACGTTCTCCCGGGCCGCCTGCCGTTCCGCGTGATCTGCGGTGCCACGGGCAGCGGCAAGAGCCGCTTGCTGCAGCAGCTGGCCGAGGCCGGAGCCCAGGTGCTCGACCTCGAAGCGCTTGCCTGCCATCGCGGCTCCGTGCTGGGCGGCCTGCCCTCCCAGCCTCAGCCCGGACAGAAGCACTTCGAGTCGCTGCTCTGGGACCGACTGCGCCGTTTCGACGCAACGAGGCCTGTCTACGTGGAGTCGGAAAGCCGCAAGGTCGGCAGCCTGCGCGTGCCCGACGCCCTGCTCGCGCGCATGCGCGAGTCACCGTGCGTGCGACTGGACGTCAAGCTCGACGTGCGCGTTCGCCTGCTGCGCGACGAGTACGCACACTTCGAGCGCGATCCGGTCTCGTTGCTGACACAACTCGATTGCCTCGTGCCATTGCACGGCCACGAACGGATCAATCAATGGAAGGCGCTGGCCGAGGCCCGGTCGTGGGACCGGATGGTCGAGCAACTGCTGGTCGAGCACTACGACCCGGCGTACTCCAAGTCGATTGCCCGCAACTTCAGGCAGGCCGCCGATGCCCGGATCATTTCCGTCGCGTCTGACGCGCATACGGCCTACGCAGCGGCAGCACGCGAACTGATCGGCTGACCCGTCGGGTCAACCGACCGCGATCACTTCGTCGAGGCTTTGTCGTCGGCCGTCGGAGCTTTCGCCGGCTCGCGCTTGAATTCCGGCTTGAGCACGGTGGCCTTGTGCCGGACGCGCAGGCCTTCTGCATATGCCACCTCGTCGGCGGCGGCGACCTGACGCTGCAGGGCACTCCGCTCGGCCTCGCGCTGGGCCGGCAATTGCGCCGCGGCCTCCTTGGCCGAAATGACGTTGGCGATCAGGAAACCCGCACCCTCGACCTCCGCACCAACGTAGGTCGGCAGCTTGTCGGCGCGAGTGAGCAGCACTTCGTTCAGCAGGTTCTGCGGCAAGCCCTGTGGGGCACGCCGCGACACCGTGATCGCCGGCGAGAAGCCCGCCTCGTTCGTTTGCTTGCGCAATTCGGCGAGCTTCTCGACGCCCGCGGCGCGCGCCAGTTTGGCGGCTTCGTCCCGCTCCAGGCGCTGGCGGATCGCCGCCTTCACTTCGTCCAGCGGACGCACCGCGGCCGGCCGGTGATCGACGACCCGCGCTGCGACCAACGTGTTGGGGGCGACTTCGATCGCCTGCGTGTTGCGGCGATTCTTTACGGCGTCTTCGGCGAACAGAGCCTCGACGATCCGCTGGTTCAGCACCTGCGGCTGACCGGGCGCCGCCGGCGGCACGGTACGTGTGACGTTGTCCTGAGTGGCGATCTTGAGTCCGAGCTTGTCGGCCGCCGGCTGCAGCGAGTCGGATTGCTCGTACACGAGGTTCGTGAACTGCTCGGCCGCCTCGGCATAGCGCTTCTGCGCCTGCTGGGTGCGCAGGTCCTTCTCGATCTCGGCGCGCACCTCGGCGAGCGGCTTGGCCTCGGCCGGCTTGATCTCGGTGACGCGGATAACGTGGAAACCGAAATCGGTCTCGACGACTTCGCTGGTCTCACCGACCTTCAGCTTGAACGCTGCGTCCTCGAACGGCTTCACCATCATGCCCTTGCCGAAGAAACCCAGGTCGCCCCCTTGCGCCGCGGACCCCGGGTCCTTGGACTGCTCCTTCGCGATCTTTGCGAAATCGCCCGGATTCGCTTTCAGCGCGGTCAAGATGCCTTCCGCCTTCTTGCGCGCCGCGGCCTTGTCGCCGCCCTCGGCCGCGATCAGGATGTGGCTCGCACGCCGCTGCTCTTCTGTGCCGTAACGACCCTTGTTCTGCTCGTAGAACGCCTTGATGTCCGCATCCGACACGGCCGCCTGCGCGGCCAGTGAATCGGCGCTGAGCACGAGGTATTCGACCTTGACGTTCTCCGGCGTCTCAAAGTTGCTCTTGTGGCTGTCGTAGAACGCACTGACCTGCGCGTCCGTGACCGATACCTTGGACAGGTACTGCTCGGCGCGGAGCGGCAGGATCCGCACTTCACGCTGCTCGAGCAGCACGCGATCGATGCGCTCGGCCACCTGGTTCGGAACGATCGCCGAGTCCAGCACCGCCTGCACCAGCATCTGTTTGCGCAAGTCGGCGCGCACACGTTCCTCGAACTGCTGCTCGCTCAGGCCCTGTGCCGCCACGTAAGCGCGATAGCGCTCCAGGCTGAATTTGTTGTCGTCCTGGAACGCCGGGACATTGGCGAGCACTCGGCGGAGCTGGTCGTTCGTGACGATGAGGTTGCCCCGATCCACTTCCCGCGACAGAGCACGATCGATGATCAGGCCGTCGAGGATCGCCGCGCGGCCGTCCTGGGTGTCCAGCATCTTCGGATCGAACTCGGGTCCGAACTGCTTTCGCAGCCGCTCGACACGCTCGCGTTGCGCGAAGTCGAATTCCTGCTGCGTGATCGGCACGCCGTCGACCGTTGCCAGCGCGCCTTCGCCGGAAACAAAGCTGTTGTAGCCCTGGATGCCGAAGAAGACAAACGAGGGAAAGATCAGCACCAGCATGAAGAACATCAGCCAGCGGCGATGTGAGCGGATCGAATCAAACATGGTGGCTCTCGATCGTCATGGGCAGGAACAACAAAAAAGGCGAACTCGCGTTCGCCTTCATCGTATGGCGGAGTGGACGGGACTCGAACCCGCGACCCCCGGCGTGACAGGCCGGTATTCTAACCAACTGAACTACCACTCCCCGCGGTACAGCCAATGCTGCGCTGGCTCGCCAAGTCGCTCGTTGGTGGGTGCTGAGAGGCTCGAACTCCCGACCTACGCCTTGTAAGGGCGCCGCTCTACCAGCTGAGCTAAGCACCCGTGCGTCGCAGACGGTTCGGGCCAGTTGCGCCCGTTCCGACCGCAGCGGCTACTTGGCTGCGAAGCCCGTCAGTTTACCGAATCTTTCAAGGCCTTGCCAGGACGGAACTTCACGACCTTCGCAGCCTTGATCTTGATCGGCTCGTTGGTGCGGGGGTTGCGGCCCGTGCGCGCCGCTCGCTTGCCTACCGAGAAGGTGCCGAATCCGACCAGTGTCACCGCATTGCCCTTGCGGAGGCTTCCCCGGATGCCGCCGACAATTGCTTCGAGGGCCCGACCCGCCGCGGCTTTGGAAATGTCCGCTTGTTTGGCGATGTGGTCGATCAACTCTGTCTTGTTCACGTAAACCCCCTCTTTCAAATTCGCCTTGGAGATCAGCGCGCGGCGGCCGTCGCACGAAAGTTTTGTTTTTGTCGACCAGGGAGCGCTTCGGAAGTTGGAAGGCTATTCAACCGCGCAGCTATGGCAGTGTCAAGCGCAAGCGAATGATTTTTTACTCTCTGATCAAGGGTCGATGCGAAGCGTGCGCCCAATGCGGGCGCACGTCTTGCAACGAGATCAGTGCTTGACGACTTCCGCGGTTGCAGGAGTGTCCGCCGACTTCGGCGGGGCGGCAGCAGCATCTTCGTCGGTAAGCGGGACCGGCTGGCGCTCGAGCGCCACCTCAAGCACCTTGTCGATCCACTTGACCGGGACGATCTCAAGCCGGTTCTTCACGTTGTCCGGGATCTCCGCGAGATCCTTGACGTTTTCCTCCGGAATGAGAACCGTCTTGATGCCGCCGCGATGCGCTGCGAGCAGCTTTTCCTTCAGACCGCCGATGGCAAGCACTTCGCCGCGCAGCGTGATCTCGCCCGTCATCGCGACGTCGGCACGCACCGGGATGCCCGAGAGCGCCGAGACGATCGAGGTCGTGATCGCGATGCCGGCCGACGGCCCGTCCTTGGGCGTGGCGCCCTCCGGGAAGTGCACGTGCAAGTCCGTCTTCTCGAACATTTCGTCGCGCAGTCCCAGGCGACGCGCCCGCGCCCGCACGACCGAACGGGCCGCCTCGACCGATTCCTTCATGACATCGCCGATGGAACCTGTGCGCTGCACGTTGCCCTTGCCCGGCATCGTCGCCACCTCGATCGTCAGCAGGTCGCCGCCGACCTCGGTCCACGCCAGGCCGGTGACTTGCCCCACCTGGTTCTGCTTCTCGGCCACGCCGAAGCTGTAGCGCCGTACACCGAGGAACTTGTCGAGGTTCTTGGCCGCGACCTGGACCTTGCGATCCTGCTTCTTCAGCAGCAGTTGCTTGACCACCTTGCGGCAGATCTTGCTGATCTCGCGCTCGAGCGAGCGCACGCCGGCCTCGCGCGTGTAGTAGCGAATGATGTCGCGGATGGCGCTTTCGGCCACCCCCAGTTCACCCGACTTCAGTCCGTTGGTCTTCATCTGCTTCGGCAGCAGGTGCTGCAGCGCGATGTGGACCTTTTCCTCTTCCGTGTAACCGGACAGTCGGATGACTTCCATCCGGTCGAGCAGCGCCGGCGGGATGTTCATCGTGTTGCTGGTGGCAACGAACATCACGTCCGACAGATCGAAGTCGACCTCGACGTAGTGATCCTGGAACGTGTGGTTCTGCTCCGGGTCAAGCACCTCAAGCAAGGCCGAAGCCGGGTCACCACGGAAGTCCATGCCCATCTTGTCGACCTCGTCGAGCAGGAACAGCGGATTGCGCACGCCGGCCTTGCCGAGGTTCTGCAGGATCTTGCCCGGCATCGAGCCGATGTAGGTCCGGCGATGGCCGCGGATCTCGGCCTCGTCGCGAACGCCGCCCAACGCCATGCGGATGAACTTGCGGTTCGTCGCACGCGCGATCGACTGGCCGAGAGAGGTCTTGCCTACTCCCGGAGGGCCAACCAGGCACAGGATGGGCGCCTTGACCTTGTCAACGCGCTGCTGGACCGCGAGGTACTCGAGGATGCGGTCCTTGACCTTCTCGAGACCGTAGTGGTCGTCGTTCAGTACCTTCTCGGCATTGGTCAGGTCGTTGTTGATGCGACTGCGCCTCTTCCACGGCAGGCCGACGAGAGTGTCGAGGTAGTTGCGCACGACGGTGGCCTCGGCCGACATCGGCGACATCAGCTTGAGCTTCTTCAGTTCAGAGTAGGCCTTGTCGCGCGCAGCCTTGGGCATGCGGGCCGCCTTGATCTTCTTCTCGAGTTCCTCGAGGTCAGCACCCTCCTCGCCTTCGCCGAGTTCCTTCTGGATCGCCTTGACCTGCTCGTTCAGGTAGTACTCGCGCTGGCTCTTCTCCATCTGCCGCTTGACGCGGCCGCGGATGCGCTTTTCCACTTGCAGGATGTCGATCTCGGTTTCGAGTTGCGCCAGCAGGTGCTCGAGGCGCTCGTTCAACCCCTGCATCTCGAGAATCTTCTGCTTCTGCTCGAGCTTCAGCGGCAGGTGCGCTGCAATGGTGTCCGCCAGGCGCCCGGCCTCGTCGATGCCGGCGATCGAGGTCAGGATCTCGGCCGGGATCTTCTTGTTGAGCTTCACGTACTGGTCGAACTGGCTGACGATGGCGCGGCGCAGCGCTTCGGCTTCGGCCGTCGGCTGCAGGTCGGGCACGATCGGCACGACGTCCGCCGTGAAATGGCTTGCCCCCTCCTCGATGCGCTCGATGCGAGCGCGCTGGGCGCCCTCGACCAGCACCTTCACGGTGCCGTCGGGCAGCTTCAGCATCTGCAGAATGTTGGCGACACAGCCGATCTCGTAGATGTCTTCGGCGGTGGGCTCGTCCTTGGCCGCGTTCTTCTGAGCGACGAGCATGATGCTCTTGCCCGCCTCCATCGCAGCTTCGAGCGCCTTGATCGACTTCGGACGCCCGACGAACAGCGGGATCACCATGTGCGGAAAAACCACGACATCGCGCAGGGGAAGCAGCGGGAGCGTGGTGCTTTCCGGGGGCAGGATCTGGGTCGACATAGGGATAGGTCCCTCAAAAAGGAAGATTCAGCGGGGCATATGGGTCCGCGCAGGGGTAAAGCAAGCCTCGCGAATCTTCGATGGAATTCAATCTAGCACGCGACGAGCCTAGTCGCGGCCCGCAGGGCGCCCGACGGCGCCCGCCTAGCGTGGCGCGCCCGCAACCTTCGGCTGGTCGGCGTACATCAGCAGCGGCTTACCGCCGGTGATGGTGTTCTCGTCGACCACGACCTTGACGACGTTCTTCGTGCTCGGCAGGTCGTACATGACATCGAGCAGGATGCTCTCGACGATGGAGCGCAGGCCGCGCGCGCCGGTCTTGCGTTTGATCGCCTTGCGGGCGATCGACTTGAGGGCGTCGGGCCGGACTTCGAGCTCGACGCCTTCCATGTGGAACAGCCGCTGGAACTGCTTGATCAGCGCATTCTTCGGCGCGACAAGGATTTCGACGAGCGCGTCTTCGGAGAGTTCATCGAGCGTCGCCACGACCGGCAGGCGGCCGACCAGTTCGGGGATCAGGCCAAACTTGATCAGGTCCTCGGGCTCCACCTCGCGCAGCAGGTCGCCAACCGCACGCTCGCTGGCACTCGTGACGGTCGCGCCGAAGCCGATGCCACTCTTCTCCGAGCGGTTGCGAATGATCTTCTCGAGGCCGTCGAATGCACCGCCGCAGACAAACAGGATGTTGGTGGTGTCGATCTGCACGAAGTCCTGGTTCGGGTGCTTGCGTCCGCCCTGCGGCGGCACCGACGCGATCGTGCCCTCGATCAGCTTCAGCAGCGCCTGCTGCACGCCTTCACCGGAAACGTCGCGCGTGATCGACGGGTTGTCGCTCTTGCGCGAGATCTTGTCGATCTCGTCGATGTAGACAATGCCCTTCTGCGCCTTCTCGACTTCGTAATTGCAGTTCTGCAGCAGCTTCTGGATGATGTTCTCGACGTCCTCGCCGACGTAACCCGCTTCCGTCAGCGTGGTGGCATCGGCGATCACGAACGGAACATTCAGCAGCCGCGCAAGGGTCTGCGCCAGCAGGGTCTTGCCCGAGCCGGTCGGCCCGATCAGCAGGATGTTGCTCTTGGCGAGCTCGATGTCGTCCTTGCTGCCGAGATGCTTGAGCCGCTTGTAGTGGTTGTAGACGGCGACCGACAGGATGCGCTTGGCCTTGTCCTGTCCGATGACGTACTGGTCGAGTATCGCGCCGATCTCACGCGGGGTCGGCAAATCGGACTTGGCACCGGCCGCGCCGGGGTCCGACGTCGTCTCGTCGCGGATGATGTCGTTACAGAGGTCGATGCACTCGTCGCAGATGAACACCGACGGGCCGGCGATCAGCTTCTTGACCTCGTGCTGGCTCTTCCCGCAGAAGGAGCAGTACAGGAGCTTCTCGCTGGAACCTTTCTTTTCCGACATATTCCCGGGATATCCCTCCGCTGGCCGCAGGCTAAGGCTGCTCGCCGCGCTTGACGAAAATCTTGTCGATCAATCCATAGCTTACTGCATCGTCCGCCGACATGAAGTTATCGCGATCGGTGTCTTTGGCAATCTTTTCAATGGGCTGGCCCGTCCGTTCGGCCAGGATCTTGTTCAGCCGCTCGCGCGTTTTCAGGATCTCCTGGGCGTGAATCTCGATGTCACTCGCCTGCCCCTGCGCCCCGCCGGACGGCTGGTGGATCATGATGCGAGAGTTGGGCAGCGAGAAGCGCTTGCCCTTCGCGCCCGAGGCCAGCAGGAACGCCCCCATGCTCGCCGCCATGCCGACACAGATCGTCGAGACGTCCGGCTTGATGAACTGCATCGTGTCGTAGATGGCCAGTCCGGCATAGACCGAGCCGCCCGGCGAATTGATATAGAGCGAGATGTCCTTGTCCGGGTTCTCGGACTCCAGGAACAGCATCTGGGCGACGACGAGGTTGGCAGTCTGGTCGTTGACCGGGCCGACCAGGAACACGACCCGGTCGCGCAGCAGCCGCGAGTAGATGTCGTAGGCGCGCTCGCCGCGGCCACTCTGCTCGATGACGATCGGCACCATGCCGAGGGCTTGTGGTTCCATCGCTTGCGCGCTGGCGTGGCTTTTCATCCTGTCTCCTCGAGGCAGCGCGTCAGCGCTGCGTATGTCCCATCAGTTCGTCAAAGGCGACCGGCGTGTCGACAACCTTGGCCTTCTCCAGGACCCAGCGCGTTACGTTCTCTTCGAGCGCGGTTCCCTCCAGTTCGCCGAGGCGCTTGCGGTCCGAGAGGTACCAGTTGATGACCTCCTGCGGCCTTTCGTAGCTCTGCGCCATTTCCTCCACCAGCTTGCGGATCTGGTCCGGACGCGGCTGCAGCCCATGTGCCCGCACCACTTCGCCGACCAGCAAACCCAGCCGAACCCGACGTTCCGCCTGGGGCGCAAACAGGTCCAGAGGCAGCGCCGGCGCCTTGTCAGTATCGACCCCGCGCGCCGTCAGGTCACGGCGGGCCTGCTCGGAAAGGCGCTGGGTCTCCTCATCGACCAGCGACTTCGGCACCTCGAAGCTCGTTGCACCAAGAAGTGCCGTCATTGCGCTGTCGCGCGTCCGCGCCTTGAGTCGCGAGGCGACCTCGCGTTCGAGATTCGCCTTCACTTCCGCCCGCATCTTGTCCAGGTCGCCATCGGCGACCCCGAGTGACTTCGCGAACGCCGAATCCAGCGGCGGCAGGACCGGCTGCTGCACTTTCTTCACGGTAACCGCGAACTCGGCGGCCTTGCCGGCGAGGCTGGCGGCCGTGTAATCGGCCGGAAACGTCAGCGGGAAGGTCTTGGTCGATCCGGCGGTCATGCCAACGACCGCAGCCTCGAATTCCGGCAGCATGCGGCCCTGGCCAACCGTCAAGGTGAAGTCGTTCGCGGTCCCGCCGTCGAAAGGTACTCCGTCGATCGAACCCTTGAAGTCCACGACGACCACGTCGCCCTCGGTCGCGCCGCGCGCCACGTCTTCATAGGCGGCCCGCTGCTTGCGCATGATCTCGAGCGTGCTGTCGATCTCCGCATCACCTATCGGGCACACCGCGCGCTGCACTTCGACACCGGACAGGTCGCCGACCGCGATCTCGGGAAACACCTCGAACGTCGCCGAGAAGGCAAGATCGGTCGATCCTTCGACCGTGCGCGGCTCGAGCTTCGGCGAGCCGGCCACCCGCAGCTTGCTCGCGCTCACGGCCGAGTTGAACGCTTCGCCGATCTTGTCGTTCAGGACTTCGCTCTGAACCTGGGGGCCGTAGGTCGCCGCAATCATCTTCATCGGCACCTTGCCCGGTCGGAAGCCCGGCATCTTCACGTTGCGCGCCAGTTTGGCGAGCCGTGCCTGCACTTCTTTTTCGATCGCCGCTGCCGGAACGGTCAGGTCGATCTTGCGCTCCAGCGCGCCCGTGGTGTCCATCGTCTGCTGCATCGTCTGTTTTCTTATCGAGAGCCGCGAGAACGCGGCGGGTCAGATTCAGTTGGTGCGAAGGGGGGGACTCGAACCCCCACGCCGGTGAAGGCGTCAGGACCTAAACCTGGTGCGTCTACCAATTTCGCCACCTTCGCGCCGCGGCCGCACGGCAACTCGGCGCGGAACGAGGTTTGAATTCTAGCGGAACGGCACCGCGCATCCGCCGACGATCGCTGTGCTAGCGTCGATCGCATGGGCGTGGGCCACTACGAAAACTTCCCGGTTGCATCGCTACTGGCTCCGGCGCGCCTGCGGCCCGCGATCCGCGCCATCTACCGTTTTGCCCGCACGGCCGATGACATTGCCGACGAGGGCAGCGCGACTCCCGAGGAACGGCTGTGCGATCTCGGGCACCTGCGGAGGGTGCTCGACGGCGTCGCGGTCGGCAACGCCGGCGAATGGTCCGATCTTGCTGCCGCCGTGACCGCGCATGAGCTGCCGATCGGTCTGTTCCGCGATCTGCTCTCGGCATTCGAACAGGACGTCGTCACGACGCGCTATGAAAACTACACCGACCTGCGTGACTACTGCCGCCGTTCCGCCGACCCGATCGGGCGCCTGCTTCTGTGTCTCTACCGTCGGACGGATCCGGGTTCGACCGCGTGGTCCGACGCCATCTGCACCGGGCTGCAGCTCACCAACTTCTGGCAGGACGTCGCGCTCGACTGGACCAAGGGCCGGATCTACCTGCCGCGCGAGGACCTGGAGCGTTTCGGCGTCAGCGAGGCGCAGGTTGCTGCCGGTCGCGTGGATGCTGCATGGACCGCGCTGATGCGCTTCGAGGTCGAGCGGGCGCGGCAGTCCCTGCAGTTCGGTGCGCCGTTGACGCGATCACTGCCCGGTCGCATCGGCCTCGAGCTTCGTCTCGTCGTACACGGCGGACTGCGTATCCTCGAACGCATCGACGCCTGTGGCGGCGATGTGTACCGACGCCGGCCCCTGCTGGGTGCGCGCGACTGGGTGCTGATGAGCTGGCGCAGCCTCCAGGGCGTGCCGACCGCGCCGGCCGCAAGCGGCTGAACCGCCATGACGCCGGACGAGTACTGCCAGAAGGAAGCGGCTGCCAGCGGCTCGAGCTTCTACTACGCGTTCCTCTTCCTGCCGCCCGAACGGCGCCGAGCGATCACGGCCGTGTACGCCTATTGCCGTGAAGTCGACGACGTCGTCGACGAAGTGAGCGATGCGTCGGTAGCCCAGGCGAAGCTCGGCTGGTGGCGCGGCGAAGTGGACGCGCTGTTCCGTGGCG
The DNA here is from genome assembly GCA_963791235.1 of uncultured beta proteobacterium. Taxonomy (GTDB): domain Bacteria; phylum Pseudomonadota; class Gammaproteobacteria; order Burkholderiales; family Burkholderiaceae_F; genus JALORV01. The sequence continues at coordinate 139,666 of CAWBRW010000032.1, forward strand.
AGCCGAGCGCATCCGGTCACGCAGGCGCTGCAGCCGTTTCTGCAGATGCCGTTTGGCATCACGCGCGAGCGGCTCGGCGCGGTGCTCGACGGCATGGAGATGGACCTGCGGCAGAACCGTTATCTCGACTTTCCGGCATTGCAGCGCTATGCGCATCTCGTCGCGGGCGTCGTCGGCGAGATGTCCGCGTCGATCTTCGGCTACCGACAGCCCGCGACGCTTGACTATGCGGCACGGCTCGGGCTGGCGCTGCAGCTGATCAACGTGATCCGTGATGTCGGCGACGACGCCCGGCGCGGACGCATCTACCTGCCGCTCGACGAGATGCAACGCTTCGGAGTGAAGGCGGCCGACCTGCTGAACGCGCGCTACGTCGACGGCTTCGTGCCGCTGATGCGCTTCCAGGCCGAGCGCGCGCGTGCCGTGTATCGGGACGCGATCAACCTTCTTCCCGCCGAGGATCGCCGCGCGCAGCGCACCGGGCTCATCATGGGCGCGATCTACGCGACGCTGCTCGACGAGGTCGAGCGCGAGGAGTTCCGTGTCCTGCACCAGCGGATCGCGCTGACACCGCTGCGCAAGCTCTGGATCGCCTGGAAGACCTGGGTGTCCGCGTGACGCCCGGGCTGCGCGTCGCCGTCATCGGTGCGGGATGGGCCGGCTGCGCGGCGGCCGCCACCTGCGTGCGCGACGGCCATCACGTGCTCCTGCTGGAAGCCAGCAGTGAACTGGGCGGTCGCGCGCGCCGTCTCGTGCTTGACCTGGGCGCACAGGCGCACACGCTGGACAACGGCCAGCACCTGCTGATCGGGGCCTACACGGCGACGGCGGCGTTGCTCAATGAACTCGGCGTGGCCCTGGACGGCGCCTTCGATCGTCGGCCGTTTCAGTTGGTCTACCCCGACGGCACCGCCCTGCGCGCGGCCCGGCTTCCCGCACCGTGGCACCTCGCAGCCGCGCTGTTGACGGCCCGAGGGTTTTCGTGGTCCGACCGCGCGGCGCTCGTCGGGCTGCTGCCGCGGCTGCGTGCGGGTGGGTGGATTGTGGGGCCCGACCGGCCGGCGGGCGACTGGCTGCGCGAACAGGGACAGACTCCGCGCTTGATCGAGCGGGTGTGGCGACCGCTGACGCTCGCTGCACTGAACACACCGGTCGAGCAGGCCTCCGCGCAGACGCTGGCGACGGTGCTGCGTGACAGCCTGGGCGCCGGGGCCGCCGCCTCGGAGATGTGGCTGCCCCGGTCGGACCTCTCGGCGGCGTTGCCGGACGCCGTACAGCGGCGGCTGACGGCCGCCGGCAGCGAGGTGAGGCGCAATCATCGTGTCGACCTGGCTCGCTGCACCGAAGACGGCTGGACACTCGCCGTCCGCAGCGGCGGTGATCATTCGACACTGGAGGTCGACGCCGTCATCTATGCCGCTCCACCGGCACAGCTGCAACGCATCTTCGGCCTGCACTCCGAAGTCCTGACGCCGCAGCTGCGCATGATCGAGCGCTTTCGCCATGAGCCGATCACGACGATCTACCTGAAGTACGCCAGGGACGAGACGCGCTTGCCGCCGCTGTTTCACGCGCTCCTGGAGGATCCGGTCCGCCGTCACCACGGGCAGTGGGCCTTCAATCGCGGCGCGCTCGACGTAGCGAACAGTGGTGTCCTCGCCGTCGTGATCAGCACGGGCGGCATCCACGACGAACCGACGCTGGATGCCTTGTGCGCCGCGGCGGCACGGCAGATGAGCGACGTCTACGGTTTGCCGGAGCCACTGGACGCACGTGCCATCGTCGAGCGTCGCGCCACTCTGGCGTGCGTGCCGAACCTCGAGCGGCCAGCGCAGGCGACGGGCCTCAGGCGGCTGGCGTTCGCCGGCGACTGGACCGCGTCCGAGTATCCCTGCACGCTCGAGACGGCCGTGCGCTCCGGCATTGCGGCCGCGCGCTGGGTCACCAGCCGCCGCTGCCCTGTGACCTCAGCCGCGCACTCGCTCCAGTGCCTGGACCAGGCGGTCGACCGCGACGATTTCCAGGCCCTCGATCGCGTGCTTCGGCGCGTTGGCGCGCGGAATCAGCGCGAGCGAGAAACCGAGTTTCGCTGCCTCGCGCAGCCGCTCCTGCCCGCGCGGAGCCGGGCGGATCTCCCCGGCCAGCCCGACTTCGCCAAATGCGACCAGGCCGCGTGGCAGCGGCCGGTTGCGCATTGACGAGACGATCGCCAGCAGTACCGCCAGATCGGCCGCGGGCTCGGCGATGCGCACGCCGCCGACTGCATTGACGAACACGTCCTGATCAAAAGCCGCGATTCCCGCGTGCCGATGCAGCACCGCGAGCAGCATTGCCAGTCGCTGCGGGTCGAGGCCGACGCTCAGGCGGCGCGGGTTGGGCACGTGCGCGGTATCGACCAGCGCCTGGATCTCCACCAGCAGCGGCCGCGTGCCCTCCTGAGTCACGAGCACGCACGACCCGGGGACGTCGCCGCCGTGACCGTCCGGACCGTGCTGCGAGAGAAACAGCGCCGACGGGTTGCTGACGCCCTTGAGGCCGCGGTCGGTCATCGCGAACACGCCCAGTTCGTTGACCGCCCCGAAGCGGTTCTTGAAGGCGCGGATCAGGCGGAACGACGAGTGCGTGTCGCCTTCGAAGTACAGCACGGTGTCGACGATGTGCTCCAGGACACGTGGCCCGGCCAGCGCCCCCTCCTTGGTCACATGGCCGATCATGATCAGAATGAACCCGAGCTGCTTGGCCAGCCGCGTCAGGTGCGCCGCGCACTCACGCACCTGCGATACGGATCCGGGCGCGGACGTCAGGTCGCTCGTGTAGAGCGTCTGGATCGAATCGATGACCACCACTGCCGGCTTCTCGTCGCGGATCGTCGCGACGACGCGATCCAGCGCGATCTCGGAGAGCAGCCGCACCTTGCTGGCGTCGACGCCGAGCCGGCGTGCGCGCAGCGCCACCTGCGCCGGCGATTCTTCGCCGCTGACATACAGCGTCGAGGTCCGTGACGACAGCGCCGCCAGCGACTGCAACAGCAACGTCGACTTGCCGATGCCCGGATCACCGCCTATCAACACAACACCGCCCTCGACAAACCCGCCGCCCAGCACCCGGTCGAACTCCTCGACGCCGCTCGACAGGCGCGGCATCTCGCGCGCCTGCACCTCGCCGAGCGACTGCACCGGCGCGGTCGGCGCCAGCGCGGCATAGCGATGCTCGCTCGCCGGCTCAACGCGGCTCTCCGACGAGCGTGTTCCAGGCACTGCAATGCGGGCACTGGCCCTGCCACTTCGGGCTGGTGCCGCCGCACTCGGCACAGACATACTGGGTGCGCGCCTTCGCCATCTCAGTTCACCGCGACGACCGGCACGCGCGGCGCCAGCGCGCACATCAGCTCGTAGCCCACCGTCCCGGACAGGCGGGCCACCTCGTCGATGGGCACCTGCGCGCCCCAGAGTTCAACCGGAGTCCCGACGGTCGCTTCCGGCGCGCCGCTCAGGTCCACGGTGATCATGTCCATCGACACGCGCCCGGCCATCGGAACAACCACGCCGCCCACGGCGACCGGCGTGCCGTCCGGGGCATGACGCGGATAGCCATCGGCGTAGCCGCACGCGACGACGCCGATGCGTGTCGGCCGTCGTGCCACGAAACGCGATCCGTACCCGACGGCTTCCCCCGGCGCCACGGCTCGCACCGCGATCAGCTCAGTCGCCAGCGTCATGACAGCGCGCAGCCCGAGGCCAGTAGCCGAATGCGCGGCATCGGGTGTGGCGCCGTACAGCGCGATGCCCGGCCGCACCCAGGCCTCCGCAAGCGGCGGATGCAGGAACAGCGCGGCCGAGTTCGAAATGCAGCGCGGAGCGTCGATGCCGCGGCACGCCTCGTCGAACCGCGCCAACTGTTCGCTGATCGACACCGGCCCCTCGTTCGGATCGCCGCGGTCGGAGTTCGCAAAATGCATCGACATGCCGTCGATGCGAACGCCAGGCAGCGACGCGAGACGCGCATGCGCCCCGCCCACCTCATGCGGATCGAAGCCGAGGCGGTTCATGCCGGTATTCGCCTTGATGTACACCCCGATCGGCGGGCCAGGGGGCGCCGCCTCGAGCATCAGCAGTTGCGCGTCGTTGTGCACGACCACGCTGAGCCCGAGTTCGCGGCAGGTCTGAAGGTCGCGCGGCTCGAAGAAACCCTCGAGCAGCATCAGGGGTCCGCTCCATCCGGCCTCGCGCACGCGGCGGGCTTCTTCGAAGTCGATCAGCGCGATTCCGTCGGCGCCATGGAATCCCCGCACCGCACGCTCGACGCCGTGGCCGTACGCATTGGCCTTGATGACGGCCCAGACACGGCGACCGGCTGCTCGACGACGGGCCGCTTCAAGGTTGTGGCGCATCGCCGCGAGGTCGATGCGCGCCAGGATCGGACGGGGCACGCGATTACGGATGGAGTCAGGGAGACGTAGCATAGCGAGACCCCCGGTCGCGTCTCTCTCAACATCGCGTGCTATAACGCCGCGCGCCCCCTCAACTTCCGCGTCTTGCTCCCCCTTTCCGCTCCGCTCGCCCGCCCCGGCCGATGAAACGCGGCTTCTACACGATCATGGCGGCGCAGTTCCTGTCGTCGCTTGCCGATAACGCGCTGCTCATCTGTGCCATCGCGCTGCTGCGCGAAATGGGTGCGGCAAGCTGGATGACGCCGATGCTGAAGCTGTTCTTCGTCATCTCCTACGTTGCACTCGCGGCGTTTGTCGGCGCCTTCGCGGATTCCTTCCCCAAGGGCCGGGTCATGCTGGTCACGAACACGATCAAGATCGGCGGCTGCCTGCTGATGCTCTTCGGCGCGCACCCGCTGTTCGCCTACGCGGTCGTCGGTTTCGGCGCCGCGGCGTACTCCCCGGCAAAGTACGGCATCGTGACCGAGTTGCTGCCACCGGAAAAGCTCGTCGTCGCCAACGGCTGGATCGAGGGCCTGACCGTTACGTCGATCATCCTCGGCTTCCTGCTCGGAGGCGTGCTGATCAGCCCGAAGGTCTCGGCGTGGCTGCTGGCGTTCGACATGCCGCTGGTCGATATGGAAGTCGACCATCCGGCGGAGTCGGCGATCGCCGTGATCGCCGCCATCTACCTTTGCGCGGCGTTGGTCAACATCCTGATTCCCGACACCGGCGCACGCTACGCCAAGCAGCACGTGCATCCGTGGAAGCTGCTGGTCGGCTTCGCTCACTGCTGCAACGTCCTGTGGCGCGACAAGCTCGGCCAGATCTCGCTCGCGGTCACCACGCTCTTCTGGGGCGCCGGTGCGACTCTCCAGTTCATCGTGCTGAAGTGGGCCGAGCAGGTACTGGGCCTCGACCTCAGCCGGGCCGCCATCCTGCAGGCGATCGTGGCGGTCGGCATCGCGGTGGGCGCGGTGTATGCCGCCGCCAGCGTCTCGCTCAAGCGTTCACTCGGTGTACTGCCGGTCGGCATTGCAATGGGAAGCATCGTCGCCCTTTCCGCGTTCTACAGCCGTGCGATCGCGCCGGAAGGATCCGTGGCGATCGGTACGGTGTCGGTGAGCTACTTCCTGATCATTGCCTGCGCCATCCTCGTGCTGATCGGCGCGCTGGCGGGCTACTTCGTCGTCCCGATGAACGCGCTGCTGCAGCATCGCGGGCACGTGCTGCTGTCCGCCGGGCACTCGATCGCCGTGCAGAACTTCAACGAGAACCTGAGCATCCTGGTGATGCTTGGCGTCTACGCCCTGCTGATCTGGATGAACCTGTCGATCCAGGCGGTGATGCTGCTGTTCGGGCTGTTCGTCGCGCTGTCGATGGTGGTGGTGATGCTGCGCCACCGCTACAACCAGCGTCAGTTCGATTCCGTGGCGTTGATCGGCGAGTCGGCGCACTAGGCGGCGGCAACCACCTCGCCTGCCAGGCAGAGGTCCGCCCAGGACTTCGCCTTGTCTGCCAGGTTGCGCAGCAGATAGGCCGGGTGATACGTCACGACGACAGCCACACTGCGCCCGGCGACATCGATGCGGTGCACCTTGCCGCGCAGGCTGGCAATGCTGGCGTCCGTTCCCAGCAGCGACTGCGCCGCGAACCGGCCCATCACCAGCACGATCTTCGGATTGATGAGCTCGATCTGGCGCTTCAGGAACGGATCGCACAGCGCGACCTCGCCCGGCTCCGGATTGCGATTTCCAGGAGGCCGGCACTTCAGCACGTTGGCGATGTAGACCGACCGCACCGTCGTGCCACTGCGTGTGAGTCCGACCGCGTCGAGCATGTTGTCGAGCAGGCGGCCGGCCTGCCCCACGAACGGCTCGCCCCGCGCATCCTCCTCGGCCCCCGGCGCTTCGCCGACGAGCATCCACTCGGCAGCGCGATGGCCGACGCCGAATACCGTGCGGTGTCGCGTCCTGCTGAGCTCGCAGGCCGTGCACGCCGCGACCGCGCGCTCGAGTGCGTCCCAGTCCATCTGCGCAATGCGATCGGCACGGGTGAGCTCGACCGGGCGGTCGACGGACCCGCGCAGCGACCATACCGGACCCAGCCCCATCGCCGACCACAGGCGCGCGCGACGCGGATCCAGCGTCACAGCGACACCCGCATGACGATCGCATCCTCGCGTCCTTCGGCGGCCGGGTAGTAGTTGCGGCGTACACCGATGCGCTGGAAACCGTAACGTTCGTAGAGCCGTATCGCGGACGGGTTGCTTGGCCGGACCTCGAGCAGCATCGTGCGTGCTCCGTGTCCGCGCGACACCTGCGCCACCCACTCGAGCGTGCGCCAGCCCAGACCGGAGCCCTGGAACTCGCGAGCGACGCTGAGATTGAGCAGGTGCGCCTCGTCGAGCGCCAGCATCACGATTGCGTAGGTCTGCAAGGCGCCCGCGCCGTCGCGCAGCACCCAGCAGCTGTAGCCCGACCGCAGCGAGTCGGCGAAGTTGCCATGGGTCCAGGGGAACGGATAGATCCCGGCCTCGACGCGCACGACATCGTCGAGGTCGGCGGCCGACATCGGCACGAAGGTCTCGTCCTGCGGTTTCAGCTGAGCGCTCATGCAGCGGCCCGGGCGCGCCGTTCTGCAGTCGTCAGTGCCACCTGGTCGCGGACGTAGAGCGGCGCGGCAGCCGCGGCCTCGACAGCGCGCGCGAGCCCGGCCGACGTCGATGCCACCCGCGCGATGTCCGACGCATCGGCTCGCATCGACGGAAAGCGCCGGGACGGGGCGCCGCTCCACGCGTCCGGAAACACCGTCAACGCGTCGCCTGCCACCGCATCGACACCACCTGCCAGCTCAGAGAGCTGGTCAGAACGCGCCAGTGACGGCGCAAGCACTTCGACAGGATCGGCCCCGCGCCGGTACACGGCACAGTAGGCCTCGTGCATGCGCGCATCGATCGCGCAGAGCACCGTGGAAACGTCCGGCGCCTCGCTGAACAGCCGAGCCGCCAGCGCGTGCAGGTTGCCCACCGGGATCACAGGCTTGCCGACGCCCCACGCCAGTCCCTGTGCGAGGCCACAGGCGATGCGCAATCCGGTAAACGAGCCAGGTCCGGCGCCAAACGCAATGAAATCGACATCAGGCAGCGTCACGCCCGCATCGCGCAGCACGTCGTCGACCATCGGCAGGGCATGCTCCGAGTGTTGCTGGCCGACGCGCTCGCTGCGTGCAGCAATCGCTCCCGCCGACAGCAGCGCCACCGAGCACACGTCGGTGGCCGTATCGAGGGCGAGGATGCAGGGGGAAGTCATGGAGCGATGCGCTGACGTTGCAACTGGAGCGACAGCGATTCTAGCGATCGCGGCTTCGCGGCCAGTCGTCAGAACCGTGATCCCGGCTGCTGCAGGAACGCAAGCTCCTCTGCTGTCGAGACGCGGCCCAGCATCTCGTTGCGATGCGGGAACCGCCCGAAGCGCTGGATGACCTCGAAGTGTTTCTGCGCCCATTCCAGCGGCGACTCGAGCCCGTCCGCTGCGAGGCTGCCAAACAGCCGCAGCGATTCAGTACTGGTCGGCCAGACTCTCCGAATGTTCGAACGGCATGTAGATGAACCAGCGCGCCACCGGCGGGCAGGACCGGTCGGTCCCGGTAGCGACCATGCGGCGCGCCAGTGCCAGTGCCGCTGCGTCGCCGGCGAAGGACCGCGGGGTTCCGCGGAAGACGTTGCGCGTGAACTGGTCGAGCACGAGGATCAGCGCGCGTGTCCCTGCCGTCGTCAGCGACCAGTCGCCGAGGTCGCCTGCGAGGGCTGCCTCGATCGTCGGTCCGAAGTTCTCGCGGATTTCGGTCGTCAATAGCATCGGACTTGCGGAACCAGAAGTCGCGCGGCTCGAACGGCCGATCGGTCTCGGTGCCGAACCAGAAGTCGAGCACGCTGCGATGGTCCATGGGCAGGCGAGCTTACCCCGCGGGCATCCGGGCACAGAGCGGGAGCAGATACAAAACGAGGCGCCGGGGCGCCTCGTTCAAGGGCAAACGAAAGTCGTGTTCAGGCGGCGGCGTACATCGTGGCGCGCTTGCGCACCACCTCGAGCAGCCCCTGGCAGGCGTCCTCGACATAGTCGAGGACCGTGCCGAAGCCTTCCGGACCCCCGTAGTACGGGTCCGGAACCGTGGCGGCATCGAACTCGCCGGCGAAGCGCATCAGCAGATGCAGCTTGTGCTTGTGGCCTCGCGGGCACTGCTGCTGGAGCAGCGAGAGGTTTTCCCAGTCCATCGCCAGGATCAGGTCGAACTCGCGGAAGTCGTCCTGGCTGATCTGGCGTGCGCGGAACTCGCCGATGTCGTAGCCACGCTTGCGCGCCGCCTGTTGCGCGCGCACGTCCGCCGGCTCGCCGACGTGATAGGCATGCGTGCCTGCAGAGGCGATATGGACGCTGTCCTCCAGGCCGGCATCGCCGATCATCTTGCGGAACACGCCCTCGGCCGTGGGCGAGCGGCAGATATTGCCCATGCAAACAAAGAGGATCTTGGTCATTTCCACGTTTACCTTTCCCCGTCTGGGCAGTTATGTCGCCCTGGTCTTATGCACGCGTGCCCCCGACTGCGGGCACGTCCTTTCCCTTGCCCCTCAACGCCCATGCCCCCTGGCCGGACGACACTGCTTCCACCTGACTGCTCAAAACCACAAAAGTTCTCGATCCGCGCCCGTTTCGGGCACCCGTCCGCAAATCCGTCAGGCCGCCTTCTCCCCCGGAACCAGGGCAACGACATTGCTCGATCCGCCCCCGAACACCTGCTCCCGCAGCAGCGCCAGCTGGTCGCGCACCCGCGCTGCCTTTTCGAATTCCAGGTTCTTCGCATGCTCGAACATCAGCTTTTCGAGCCGCTTGATCTCCTTCGAGACCTGTTTCTCCGACATCACCTCGTACTCGGCTGTTGCTGCTGCGGCCTTGCGTTCCTCGCGCTGCGCCGACGCGTCGTAGACGCCGTCGATCATTTCGCGCACTTCCTTCACCACGCCGCGCGGCACGATGCCGTGCTTGGCGTTGAAGATCTCCTGCCGGCCGCGCCGACGCGACGTTTCGTCCAGCGCCCGCCGCATCGAATCGGTGACCGTATCCGCGTAGAGGATGGCCGTTCCGTTCAGATTCCGGGCAGCGCGGCCGATCGTCTGGATCAGCGAGCGCTCGGAGCGCAGGAAACCTTCCTTGTCGGCGTCGAGGATCGCCACCAGCGAGACTTCAGGAAGGTCGAGGCCTTCACGCAGCAGATTGATGCCGACCAGGACGTCGAACGTGCCGGCGCGCAGGTCGCGGATGATCTCGACCCGCTCAACAGTGTCGACATCGGAATGCAGGTAGCGGACCTTGGTCCCGTGCTCGGACAGGAACTCCGTCAGGTCCTCCGCCATCCGCTTGGTCAGAGTGGTGATCAGCACGCGTTCGCTACGCGCCACCCGCAGGGAGATCTCGGACAGCACGTCGTCGACCTGCGTACGGGCCGGTCGCACCTCGACGGCCGGATCCACCAGGCCGGTCGGGCGCACCACCTGCTCCACGATCTGCGACGAGTGCTGCAGTTCGTAGTCGGCCGGAGTGGCCGAACAGAATATGCAGCGGCGCATCTTCCGCTCGAACTCGTCGAACCGCAGCGGCCGGTTGTCGAGCGCTGACGGCAAGCGGAAACCGAACTCCACCAGCGTTTCCTTGCGCGCACGGTCGCCGCGGTACATGCCACCCAGCTGCGGGATGGTGACGTGCGACTCGTCGACGATCAGCAGCGCGTCGGCCGGCAGGTAATCGACCAGCGTCGGGGGCGGTTCGCCCGGAGCCGCACCCGAAATGTGGCGCGTGTAGTTCTCGATGCCCTTGCAGAACCCGATCTCGTTGAGCATCTCCATGTCGAACCGGGTTCGCTGCTCGATGCGCTGCGCCTCGACCAGTTTGCCGTTGGCGACGAAGAAATCGATGCGCTCCTTCAGTTCCGCCTTGACACCCTCGATCGCACGCAGCACGTTGTCGCGCGGCGTCACGTAGTGTGATGAGGGATACAGCGTGAAACGCGGGATCTTCTGCCGTACGCGGCCGGTGAGCGGGTCGAACAGCTGGATCGAATCGACCTCGTCGTCGAAGAGCTCGACGCGCACCGCGAGCTCGGCGTGCTCGGCCGGGAAGATGTCGATCGTGTCGCCGCGGACGCGAAAGGTGCCGCGCGCGAACTCGAGTTCGCTGCGCTTGTACTGCATCTGCGTAAGCCGCACGATGATGTCGCGCTGACTCAGGCGATCCTTGTGCCGCACCGTCAGCACCATCGAGTGATAGTCCGAGGGATCGCCAATGCCGTAGATGGCCGACACGGTGGCAACGATCACGACGTCGCGCCGTTCCAGCAGCGACTTGGTCGCGGACAACCGCATCTGCTCGATGTGCTCGTTGATCGACGAGTCCTTTTCGATGTACAGATCGCGCGACGGGACGTAGGCCTCAGGCTGGTAGTAGTCGTAGTACGAAACGAAATACTCGACCGCGTTGTTCGGAAAGAACTCGCGCATTTCGGAATAGAGCTGCGCAGCCAGCGTCTTGTTGGGCGCCAGCACCAATGTGGGGCACCCGGCACGCGCGATGACGTTGGCCATCGTGAACGTCTTCCCCGAGCCCGTGACGCCCAGCAGCGTCTGGAACACGAGTCCATCGCCCAGTCCCTGCGAAAGCTTCTCGATAGCCTCCGGCTGATCACCGGCCGGCTCAAACGGCTGGTGAAGCTGGAACGGACTGTTGGGAAAGGTCAAAAACACGATGTTTTTTGCACTGCAATAGCGCGAAACGAAGCGCGAATGCTAGCATCGCGATGCAAAAAAGCCTATACCTTTCATCTCTCCGCGGGTCGTGGTCCAGCTCTAAAAATCAATGACTTACGCGAGTTTTGAGAAGCACTCCAAGGTTTCGTCCGGCGCGGCGCCAAGCGCCGGTAGCCCGCAAATCACTGAGACGTTGGGGAGCACTGCGGCATGCGCGCTTATCTTATTGATATTCATTCTTAAAACAATCGCCTAACTCCATGAAAACAAAGCACCAAGCTGCGAGCGCCGTCGCCAGGAGAGCAAAGTGACAGCCTCCATCTTCGCGAGGGTCGAGCCGGCACCGCGCGATCCCATCCTCGGCCTCATCGAAGCCTTCAACCACGACACGCGCCCCCAAAAGGTCAATCTCGGTGTCGGGGTCTACTTCACCGAGGAAGGCCGGATTCCGGTCTTGCGGGCAGTTGCGGACGCGGAGCGTCGGCGCGCCGCCGAACCCGCCGCGCGCGGCTACCTGCCGATCGAAGGGATCGCCGCTTACGACGCGGCCATGCAGAAGCTGATTCTCGGTGCCGATTCACCGTCTGATCGGGCAGGGCCGCGTCATCACCGCGCAGGCACTGGGAGGTACCGGCGCCCTGCGGATCGGCGCAGACCTGCTGCGCCGAGTGTTGCCTGACTCGCGGGTGGCGATCAGCGAGCCCAGCTGGGAGAACCACCGCGCCATTTTTGAGGCGGCCGGCTTCACGGTCGTCACCTACCCCTATTACGACGCCGACACTCAGGGCCTGGATTTCAGCGGCATGCTGAGCGGCCTGCGTGCCCTGCCCGCCCGCACGATCGTGACGCTGCATGCCTGCTGCCACAACCCGACAGGCGTCGACCTCACGCCGGACCAATGGCGGCAGGTCGTCGATGTCGTCAAGCAGGCCGACCTCGTGCCGTTCCTGGACATCGCGTACCAGGGCTTCGGCGAGGGCATCGAGCCGGACGGCGCCGCGGTTCGGCTGTTTGCCGATGCCGGCCTGACTTTCCTCGTGGCCAGTTCGTTCTCGAAGAGCTTCTCGCTCTATGGCGAGCGCGTCGGCGCGCTGACGATCGTCGATCAGAGCCAGGACGAATCGGCGCGTGTGCTGAGCCAGCTCAAGCGGGTGATCCGCGCCAACTATTCGACGCCGCCCACCCATGGCGGGATGGTCGTCGTGACCGTACTGAACACGCCGGAACTGAGCGGCGGCGTGGGAAGCGGAACTGGGCGAAATGCGGTCGCGCATCAAGTCGATGCGCCGGCACCTGGCACAAGGACTCGCCGCACGCACGAAGAAACGCGACTTCTCGTTCATCGAGCGCCAGAACGGCATGTTCTCCTATACCGGCCTCACCGCGGACCAGGTGCAGCGGCTGCGCGAAGAGTTCGGCATCTACGCGGTGTCCACCGGACGCATCTGCGTCGCAGCGCTGAACAGCAAGAACGTCGATTACGTCGCCGACTCCATCGCCAAGGTGCTTTAGAGGTCGGCGAATTTTGCGGCGCCATCTTGGCGCCGCTATACTTGCGGGCTTCGTGTTCCCCGATAGCTCAGTCGGTAGAGCGACGGACTGTTAATCCGCAGGTCCCTGGTTCGAGTCCAGGTCGGGGAGCCAAGAATTCAAAGACTTAGCCTGCATTTGCGGGCAACAATCTAGGCTGTCCGGCCTGAGGTTCCGTCCTGGTCCCCGTTCAATCACCTGCTTGGCCCTATCCGGCGCGCTAATTTCCGGCGCTGGGCAGATCGCGCAGCAACCACTGCGGTCTGCCGGCTCTTCCAGAGCACCAATGCCAGCCGTTCCGAATTGCATTCCGGCGACGTCGTAATGCGATACCGTTTCCGAATCCAACTCAACCTTTCAACAGGCAGACAGACATGATGAGACTTACGATCGTCGTTGCAATCGCCCTTTTCGCAGGCAATGCTGCCTTCGCCGCCAACCCAGCCTGCGAAGCTCAGGCGACAGAGAAGAAGCTGTCTGGCGCTGCTAAGAACAGTTTCGTGACGAAGTGCGAGAAGGACGCGAAGGACGCGGCGACGAAGACCTGCGACGCTCAAGCCGCCGAGAAGAAGCTCTCAGGCGCGGCCAAGAACAGTTTCACGAAGAAGTGCGTGAGTGACGCGACCGGAGCTGCAAAGTAGGCACACCAGACGACGCTCGTTACAAGACTTTCCAGCTCGGCGCAAGATTTAGTTGACGTGACCGGATGCTTACCGAAGTGATGCCCCAACCCCTCCTTCAATAGTTTTGCAAAGGGTTGGGCAGGGCTCTGCGGACATAGCCTGAAAGTGGCTGCGCCGATCAAGGGTGCGGTGGCAAGCACAAGAGTGCGCTTTGTCAGCGCCCCAGTGAGTGAATTGCGATCTGACGAGAGCCGGTCACTTACGCTGCACGTTAGCGGCCTGCCGACGGGTGAACAGTAGCGCCAAGCCGCCAAGCAGCACCAAGCCAAGGCTTCCCGGTTCGGGTATCGTCAACCGGAAATCCTTTTCTCGGCTACCGAACACGTCGTGGAATCTGAACACACCGCGACCGAACAATTCAAGGAACCCGCCCTCGCCAAAGTCTACGGCGCCATTTAGGTCGGCGCGCGACAGCGTGATGAGTCCGCCGAACTCGTATCGACCACCGGCCGGGATCACGAAGTTCAGCGTCCGCGAGAAGCTCCCGATCAGGTCGTCGAACAGGAAGTCGTCGTCGAACATCGCCAGCGTGTACCCATCCAGCGTCATGCTCACACTGCCCTCATTGGCAACCAGGAAGTGCAGGAACACGTCCACGTCGTCCTGGAAGCCCCCGGGTGGAATAGCCAGACTTGCTGACTTAATATTGAACGTCGAGGCATCAAGCACCGTCAGCAGGCTTGAGGCCAGCGGCTGGTAGACCGGCATAAGCGCAGCGTCGATCGAACTAACTCCGGCTGACGCCAGCACATCAGCGTTGTTGAAGCCGCGGCCCGTTATGCCTGCCAGAACTTGCGCCTCGTCGCGGAACTCTATCCGGTAGCTGTCAGCCCGACCGGCGTTGACGAAATCGCTCATTTGCACGCGTTGGTTGTAGGACGCGTTGAACGACGACGTCTCACCCCTGCCGTCCCACTGGACGTTCGCGCCCAGATCGAGTTGCAGCGACGAAAAGTTGAATGCGAACTTGAAGTCGACCGCACTTGCACGCCTTCGAGGCCTGAGCTGCTGGCGGTGCCAGTGACGCTGCCGTTGAACAGCACCGCATCGTTGACCTTGGAATAGCGTAGCCCGGTTGCTCATCGCGTCCAGGGTCACCGACTGCGTGCCGGCCCAGTGTTCTCGATTGATCCGTGGCCCTGCAGCGTGGCCTGAAGAGTTGCACCACCTTGGAAGTAGGCGTCGGTGAACGCGCAGTGGCCAGTGCGTGCGCCGCCTGGCGCGACAAAGATTGGGCAGTTGCCCTCACCGGGGTTGAGGTAAGGACGAGTCAGCGCCAAGGTCTGGCTGAAAGAGGCGTAGCCCGAGTTCGAAGTGGTGCCATAACCGGTCGTGCTTGCCCACGCGTTAGGGATTGGATGCTCGTTGCCAATGCCGCCATTGGGAGCCACCAGGACCACCTTTTCGACGTCACCATGCCAAACGGTGCCCTTGCTCTGGGCGAGCAGATTGGTGCTCCAACCTTCGAACTGCTCGCTCTCGAAGTTGCCGCTCATACTGAGGGAATAGGTCGGCGTCGCACTGGAGGTCGACACGCTCATGCTGCGCTGGCCGTTGGAGTACTGCCGTTCGCAAGAGATGCAGTCATCCTCGTCGTTGCGAGCCCGAAAGCCCACGTTGAACGATGCCGGCAACGTACCCGAGTAGTGCCATCCGGACCCGGCGAACGCCGATATGTTGCTGAAGAAACCGGCCACCGTCCAATACGGGCATGGCCTGTGCGGCCAGACTTGCGACTGCGGCAAGCACTGCTGCAATGCAGGCGAGCAAGGCCCGAACCGACCGGACCGTTCTCGGATCCGAAAAAGAGGGCAGGGGCAGGTACTGTAGCGGTAAAACGAAGGCCGCGCATACCTGTTTTCCGCTTCATCTTGTTCCTCCGCATGACTACAACTTCGATCGAGGGGTAAGGACATAGCGGCCTTTTGAAAAGCATGAAGCACACCAGTCAGGTCAAGACGTTGATTCTTGGTCGATAGTGCCTCGATGAGGAAATGCGTCACTCACTTCAGATTGTCAGAAGTAGCGACATCACGCGTTTGCGTGTGTTCGATAAGAATGTTCGTGACGCTAAAGCTGTCGTACCAAACATGCGCGACGGTGCTGCGCGTTTGAAAGTAGCTGGCGTGGCTGCGAGGACGTGAGAGCTAAGAGGCTCGTTATTCGGGCTAGGACCTAGCAGCTTCGAGCCAATTGCGCGATTGTCAGCTCTCGGCGTCAAATTTGCGACCGCTTCGTGCAGTCAGTGAGTACGGTTTGGGTCGAGTCCAGCCGATCGTGCGATCGTCAGCTTTCAGCGTGAATTCGGTGACCGCTCTCGGTGATCGGGGTAAAGTGATCCGACAGTGATGTCGCTCGATGGCAGTTAGTTCGTGACTCGCTTTGCTGACCTGAATCCCATGGCGCTGCCGGTTCGACTCTCGCCACAGTCCCTTCTGGCCTCTCTCGCCGCCTTCTCCATCGGCAGGCCGACGTCCGCTTGCTTCAGGTACTGCGTGAAGCACCACGCCAGCCCGTCCTCGACCTGTCGCCAGTTCACGTGCACGCCGTCGCAGCGGACATGCGCGACGGTGCGGCCGTATCGGTCGGTATCGACGGGGGTCACTTCCTTCTCTCTCAATCCAGCAGGAGCAGCATCGCCTCCGCAGGACTCCAAAGGCTGGCGAAGTGGGCGGAATACTCCGCATCGGTCATCGCGTCGACGCGACCATCACCATTTGCATCGATGTACACCAAGGCATGCTTGTAGAACGTCACCTCGCAATTGTTTCCCTTTGGAAAATCCCAGCGAGGCCACTCTTCCGCGATCCTGTAAGCGACCGTCCGCCCAGGCTGCAAGTAGGATGACGTCGGAAGGTCAACCGACATGCGCGTCACCGGCTGGACGGGCTTTCCGTTGTAGTGGAGAAGGTTTTCAAGCGTAACTGCTTGCTAGCTTCCAGGTCGCGTCAATGACACTGCTGCCGGGTCCGCCCCAGTTATAAGTCGTTAGGCCGCCAATCGTTTGCCCATCGAAGCGAACAACCAACTCCTCCGGAAATCCTTCCACTTGTTTGTAGATGTACACATTCGGGGTCCGCTTGTGCCGTGCCTCCACGTAGTCGTACCTAAAGCCGCTAGGTCTTATCTCTCCCGTGTAGTAATCCGGGGAAAGAGTAGCCAGCCGAAAAACCCCAGTACTGTGCACAACGGTCGTCTCGGGCCTCAACGTCGAACTCTAATCTTGCAATTCCGTAAGTCAGCGAGTAACGGTAGGACGCGCTCAATGGGTTTCTGTCCCCAGGACGGCTCGTGCCTTGTGAGGCCAAAATCGAGTCATCTATCAACTTGTAAATTTCTGCTCGTTTTTGGTCCTCCGTCTTGCTCGGGTCATCGACGATCTTCTTTACGTTGCTCGACGCTTTGCTGAGAGCGCTAACGATCTTTTGTTGATTGCTGCAGGTACTGAGGTACTTTTTCGCATAGTCCGCCGCCAACTCAATCGCGTACTTCCAATCTCCGCGAAAGATTGCGTTCCCTATGTCCTGCACTTTCACTTGCTTGTCAAAGGGTGAGGGAGGCAACGAGGGCGGACAAGTTTGCGCGAAGGAAGGTGCAACCGTGCCGAGCAGCGCTACTGCAGCTAGATGATAAATTTTCAGTCGCCAAACCATTTTCATCCCCTAATGAGCGCTCCTAAAGCGGCAACATTGAAATGCCAATATCGGAACCGCGGGCCAGGTAGTCTTCGGCGGCTGGCAATTCCACTTAGGGTGGCCTGAGCTTGCTACTGGTGGAGCATCACGTAGTGCGGTACAGGAGCGTTTCCATATGTCGCAACCGAGCCGCAGGTGGAGCCTCGACGTAGTAAATGATTGTCGACTTCTGGTTCTGGACGGCAGTGCGTAGCAAGGAAAGCCAACTCATGCAGGTCGTTGGTGTTACAGCGAAACCGCTAGAGGTAGAGACAGAATTGTTCAAGTTGCACACTCTTATGTGATCAGCGCGCCAGCTTGCATATGCCATTACGTTGCCGTCGGCGTCGACCCAAAGTTGCGCCACTGTGCCCGTGCACCACTGTTGTGCGGCGAGGACAGTCGACGAAAACATAGCTGCGGTAAACGCAGCTGCTGCATATGCAATGACCGCTGGCTTCAGCTTCATTTGCCTCTCCCTCGAGTAGATATCGATGATGATGACAACGCCTGACTCGCATGCTTAGCGCTGCGAGCCTCGATGCTCTTCGAGACCGGGCTTCGCGAGGAGCGAAGTAAATCGTTCGATGGAACGATCAGCACTCCTCCAATCGGACGATGCCGCTCATGTGTGACAACTTAGCGCCTGACTCGGGTGCGGGCCGCGCGAATTGAGAGGGGCTGGCGCTTGCCAGCAAGAAGGGCAGCTTTCGGCGGCCTCAGGCCGTTGAGCGAAGAAGTCGACTCCTGGGTGAGGCTGAGTGACTCCCCTACGCGTGGGTCTATTGCTCTTTTCGCGGCCCTGAACTCCCAAGGCGGTTGCGGATTCGGCTCTCGCCAGAGCCCCTTCTTGGTCTGTCTCGCCGCTTCTTCCAGCGGCAGGCACACCTCCGGTTGCTTCAGGTACTTCTTGAAGCACCACGCCAGCCCGTCTTCGACCTGCCGCCAGTTCACATGCACGCCGTCGCAGCGGACGTGCGCAACCGTGCGGCCATAGCGGTCGGTATCGACCGGAGTGATCTCGACGGCCTTCGCGTTCTGCACAGCGCCTCGAGGTTGCGCCGGGAGACTTGCGAGTAAGGCTGCGTCCGCTCCGGGACATCGATCTCAGCCAGGCGGAGACAGTCTCGTGTCGCCGTCCTTTGACGGTGAGCGTGTCGCCGTCCGACACACCGAATGACGACCAGCGCCAGCGCGACGATGCCGCCGATCACTCGTCATCGCTCCCCGGCTCCCGCTTCCAGTACGCGCAGCCGATCCGAGCATCGCCGATCACCCGATCACGTTCGAAACGCTCGCACACGACGTGCTCAGCCTTGAACTGCCCACGGAAGTAAGAACACGTGAAGCACCCGCGCTCGCGCGCGCCGGTCATCAGCGCATACGGCCTGAAGTAGCGGGCGATGGGCTCGGCCATGCCCCATTCTGCGCCGCGACAATAGCTACTTACAACGCCTGCGACGTGCGGTCACGAGGGCGACGAGTCCCGCAAGTAGTCCCGCACAGGGTTGACGGCTCAGGGACGGGAATTGTCGAGTGGTCCAGCAGCCAGACGCCTCTGGCTGTGCACGGAAGGGCGCATCTCCCCTCGTTAGTGCCAGTGTCAATCGCCAGCGTCGACGATCGAGATTGGAAACCCTGGCTCCCGTGGAAGTGGCATACCCTTCCGCGCCATTGCGGGTCCCACAATGAACCCACTCAGCAAGTCGTCAAATGTGAAGCTCGCCGTTTAAGCCATAGGGCGTGCCCGCAAAGACGAGTTCATCCGGATCGATCCCGCGGTCACCGCACGAAAACGCCGCGAAGTGGTCCTTACAAGGGATTGCATTGTTGACGCTCGTCAGCACCGGCGGACCACCCATGCCCGGGGCGAAGATGTAGACACTGATAAGTCCAAAGTCCTCGATGCTCAGGGACGGCAGCCGCGGACCTCGAAATACGCATACTCGCCGGACTTCCACACCTCGTCTTTTATTTCGATGCGGCCGGTCATTGGTCCAAGTTCCGGATTGCCCTCTAGCTCGACCCAGTTGTAGACGACGCCCGCCGTCGCTGGCAGCGAACACGCCGCCATCCAAAGCGCAGTAATGACAGTGAGAATTGTTCGCATCGTCTGCTCCTTGTTCTGCAAAAGGCATGAACGCAAGAAGCGAACCAAGCCGTCGCATCAGACACTTGGCCGAAACCTGCCCGCCAAGTGTTAGCCCCTCCGACATCACTGAGACGACCCCGACCCGTACGCCCGCGATCGACGTGCCAGTTGGCCGCGTGCTGATGGCCGATTCGCGCGTCGCTTTTGTTTACATACGCGCTCAATCGCTTGCCGCATGCCACGAATATGCAATTGAGTTATTCGCGCGATTGACAACCCGAATAGGCGGTTCAACCATTGCAATGAACGATTAAGCGATTTATGGGGAGATAAGAATGCTTAGGAAGCTAATCAGCCTCGCGGTAGCTTCACTCCTTTTGGCTGCATTCAGCTCGTCAGCCGCGCCAATCGTTAACGGGCGGTTCGAGACTGGAACGTTCAGCGGTTGGTCGATAACCTCGGTTGTGGACTACTACTTCGCTGCGGTGGTGGACGATCGGGCAGGCGGCCCGATGATTCAAGGTCAGTATTCGGCGTTGCTGGTGGGAAGACATGGCGAAAATGGGTCAGGCGTCCCTCCGCCGGGCGTCTGCGCGTTCGATCCTTGGGCGTTCGGTTGTCCGGGGCAGTCCTCCGATCCCCTTTTCTAGCGTTTCTGCTCCACTGGGACCGGTGCTGGCAAATCCGTTCCCATCCTTTTATGAACTCTTCGAAAGACGTCAGTCGCGCCAGTGAGGGGTCCTGAGCTCGGTCAAGACTTTGAAGCTCATGCGGGCGACCACCTGACCGTAGATTGGCGTTGGCTGTCAAACGACATTTCGGACCCGGGTTTTAATGGAGACAACGCTATCTTCTTCATTGTGAGCGGAGAAACGATAGTGGCAACGTCCGGCTATCTACTCGGTCGATGCGGCCCCGCGCCACCCATTACCGGATTTCGGTATTACTTCACAGGGTGCCCTGTGGACTTGATGGTTCCGTTCGACGGCACTTGGACACTGTATGTCAATGCCGGTCACGCCCGCGGGGAAGATTCGATAGCCTCGTCGGGGGCCTTGATCGACAACGTCCGGCTCCGTAACGTGCCCGAACCGGGCGGCTTGCTGTTGCTGCTTATCGGAGCAACGGGAATTGCGTCGTCGCGTCGGCGGAAGCATTAGTCGGGAGGCCACCTCATCGAACCCGCCCGCTGAAATGAGAACGCTAATCGCCATCCTGCTCGCCTGCCTCCTGACACCGACACAGGCCAACGTCGTCTTTATTTGGGTCAGCACTGGTGGCCCGGTCCCAGGTGCCGACAAAATACTCAGCGTGACGGGGCGTCTCGAGGTAACGGACATCCTCGCACCGCTGGCCAATGCGCCAACCAATGTCATTTTTGCACCGGCCACCGGGCGGCTGATTGATTTCCGCATGGACGTGCACAACTTCGAAGGCGGAATCCACATCTTTCCGGAGCACTGCCCGGAATATCCAAGTTGCGACTTCCCCGACGCGCCGCCAAGCGGTCCGGGCTGGTACGAGTTTGGATTCCCCGACTGGTTCTATGACTTCGACTTTGACGGGTCGAGTTTCAGGGCTAGGGCAGGATATGGTCAGCTAGTACAGTCCACGTTGTACTCCGACCATATGGAGGTGTACCTCGATGCCTATCTACCCTGCTGCGACCGCGCGGCAGTGTATGGCTACTGGAAACGCGTGCCTGAGCCAATGTCATGGACGCTGCTGCTCCTCGCGCTGGCAGCCATCCACCGCTTGAAACTCAGCCGACACCCGACCCGTTACTACGCCCGCTCCGTCAACGTGCCAATGGTCGCGTGATGCTGAGGCACAGACGATTCTTGCAAACTTTTCATCAACGGCGTTAGGCAGAGGTCGTAATGAAGCAGGTCCTTCTTAGGAGCAGTTTGGCCCTAGTCGCCGCAGTTTGCTGCGGTCCGTCTGGCGCATCACTCGCATACAAATATGACTTCTTCACGCTGTCCGTCACTTGCAGTGTGCCGCCCGACATCCCCGGCGACGAGTCCTTGTGTGCCGAGGGGGAGGGTTTCGTTCGTGGTGGAATGGACCGTGTGACGGCGGTCTTGAATGAGGAAGCAGTCCGTCGGGGCACCGCACGCCTCGAAGTCGAGGTAGTTGCGACATATCCCCCACCCATTGGATCGAAGGTAGTCCTCAACGAGGGGTTCCTCGCAGCAACGGCTTTCAACGGACACAATCTCCTGGACTCAGCCGCCCTTCAAGTCGGACGTATCGATATCGGTCTCGATCCACTGGTTCCCGATTTTCTGCGAGGTGGTTATTTTTACGGTGGCGTGTTTGACTCCTTCAACATGTCTTCCGGCGGAAACCTGTGGTCAGGCGAATTTTCGAGCGACGGCATACCGTGGACCGGGCACTTTCCTGAACTGTTCACAGGGGAGTGGCGACTGGTCGAAGTGTTGAACGTCGCGGAGCCTTCTACCGCCGTTCTTTGTCTGGCAATGCTAGGCGCTCTGGTTGCCGTCAGGCGTAGACCGCTTAGCGCCTAGATTGACGCCGCCGCACGGGCGGGCGGCACGTTTTCCGTCATGATGGATTTGAAGGAACACCGCCGCAAGCAGTAGTCACGGTTCTCCATCACGAACCCACCCGCGTGGCGCGTTCTCTTGTTGGGCTCTGAACGTTGCCAGGTGCTAGCCGAGCGTGCCGAGCGCGTGCCCGCACCCTTGGGAGGGCACAGTGCGAGGCCCGCGAGGCGCACGGCGCCTTCACGAGTATTGATACACGCCAACCGGCTCTGCCCCATCATGCCGAGAGACGTGTGCGGCAATCGTGGGAAAGCCTCCAAGAAAGCCAACTTATTCAGCGCTTTTTTGCGGCCAGATCGACTCACCTGTTCTTGCATCATCTACGGCGGCGATCGCCGTTACTCAGACGAGATTGGGGAGCAGCAATGACAGATGAGAAGTCAACCGCGGTTTGGGAGACGGAGTGGAGAGACTACAAGTCATGGGCCGTAGCGGCATTTGCAAACTACGTCACTAAATCGAGCGATCTCGTTCGGCAATTGGCGCTGGCTGGAATCGCCGTCGTTTGGGTCTTTCGGGAATCGACAAGGGACGCTGCTATTAGCGTTGCACCTCAACTTCGCTGGGCCGCCATCTTGTTTATCGTTGCTTTGGCTTTGGACTTGGCGCATTACCTCTACGGAACTTTTACTACTAGCGCAACGCTGGATAGGTTAAGAGCGCAAGAGAGGGATTTGGTATCAGCGGGAAACGCGTGGCCGCATAAGCCGCCAGGCCCCCCGCCTGACATATCAGAGGGCGGTGTCAAGTATCTCTTTTGCTCAAAGACAGGCTTCACGTTCGTTGGCGCCGGGCTTCTGCTTCATTTTCTCGCAGTAAGACTGTGAGCGCTGCGCTCGCCAATGGTCCATCGTCAACCGTGCCGCGTGCGAGCGACGCATCGTTCGGAGTCGCTACCGCCGTAAACGCCGGTGCGCGATAGTCAATTCCCGCGGCCTTCCTCCAACGTAACGGCGTACATCAGCATTCAATTGGAGCAGTGCAGTGTCGAACTTCTTCTTCGGTGCGGCAGAGTGCGGCCTATCGGAACGAGTTGATTCGGTCAGCCGGTGCGCTGATCGGTATCGCTCAAGGGTTCCTGTGCGACGGGCGCCTGAACGATGATGAGATTGGCTTCTTACACAAGTGGCTGAAACAGAACGAACTGATTTCCGCAGCCTTGCGCGAGATGTGCTGTATGCCCGCGTCCGCGACATCCTTGCGGACGGCGTTATCACAATGGAGAAGCGCGTGCACCTTACTGACATGTTGCAGCAGCTAGTGGGAGGAACAGTAGAAGAACTCGCAGAGGCAACGCACGTTTCGGGACTTGCGTTGGATCGCTCGGCTACCGTCACGATTCCAAACGCGACGTTTTGCCTAACTGGCGATTTCATATTCGCAACCCGCCCCCATTGCGAGTCTGCCATCGAAAAGCGTGGCGGCCTTGTTAGCAAGTCAGTGACCAAGAAGTCAGAAAGTACTTGGTCGTCGGCGGCCACGGCAGCAAGGAATGGAAGCATGGCAGCTACGGAACGAAGATTGAAAAGGCAATCGAGTACAAGCGAAGCGGCCTGCCTCTCCTCATCGTCCACGAAGATCAGTGGGTTTGCGCGCTGTGACGAGCCTCCTAGACCCCCAGCGATCTTCGACCTCTCGTAGCGGACTAGACCCGCCGATGGGACCCACTGCGTTCTGCACCTTTCATGTGGGACCCATTCGAAACGACGGCGAGTTCGTTCTTAGACTTGGGTCATTCGCCCGTCAGGCGCGACTCTCAATCGCGACGCCAGACATCTTTCTGTGCGCTATGTAAACGTCTCCACCAGCGCATCGCACTCCCGCAGCACCCGCGCCAGTTCCTGCAGTTGATTGCGCTTTCCGCCCTTGTATCCGCGCATCGCGGATCGCGTCTTACCCTCGGGCGACCTTGGCCCCGTCGATTTCTCCCAGGGCTTCCAGCGGCGGATTAGCTCTGCCCTCAATGCCCGGTGTTCCGGCGTCCTGACATAACTCATGGGTTGACTCTGATTGTTGGTTTTGCGGATCTTCGGTTTCCCCGCGCGAGGGCAAGCCGAAGTTGTTCTGCTGCGGTCCCGTGGTCACGTTCGCCTGCCTGGCGATGACGACGGGAGGGTTCTTATGGTCGCCAGCACCTCCAGCGTCCTGGTGCATTGCGATTGAGCACGCAGGGCCATCCGCATGTAAGCCTCGTACTGCTGTAAATACTCCGCAGCGAGGCCCTTCTCGCTCAGGCGTGCGAACAGGGTTTGGAGCGCCGTGGCCTGGTTGGTCAGCATCGCCTCGACCTGCGACAGATCGCCCCGATTTACAGCAGCGGCCTCCTCCCGGAGCTGTTCCAACAAGGCTGGCACATCGATTTCTTCCCCGATGCCGGACTTGCATTCCGCCTTGTTAACCACCCGGCAGGCCGCGACCTCCGGCGATGTGACCATTCGCGCAAAATTGCGGGCGCTCGCGTGTTCGTCCTTCTCGACTATGACTGGAATCGCCTTTCGGGGAAATTCCTTCATGGGGTTTGCTCTAGGGCCTGGAGTACCGCCCACGGGGTCAAACTGCTCGGCGGGGATGAACAGCTCGCAGGTTCCAACTTCTCGAATGGCGAGGGTGCAGATCACCTTTCCCGGATCTGCCTCGGTGTCAAAGATGGCTGCGCGGCGCTTGCTGGGGTCGTCTCGCAGCATCGCCATCACCCGCTGCCGCCGAAGCTCTCGGCCGCGTTCAACCGGCACCAAGGCGGCAAGCAGCTCCGATTTGTGTTCGCGGATGAGGGTTCGCAGATCGTCGGTCAGGGCTTCCCTTGGTTCGGCCGCCAACTTGTCCGGGCCGATCACCGACAGCCGGACCCCCGCCAGGGCCAACCGTCCCATGACGTCGCTGGCGCCCATCAAAATACCTCTGCGGAGTCGCCCGAACCGTCACGCTCGCCGTGCTCTCGGGCCCCCGAGGTGCTCACTTTTCCCGAAAGGCGCTCACCTTTTCTTGTTGAGCATCTTCGGCATCCTTGAGCATCTTCGGCAGGAACCAGGACCACCGGCCGGCCATCCCGTCCTTTTCGGACTCGGCTCCGATCCGCTTCTTCGCGCGCCGAAGAGTGGCCCAGCTTATGCCGTTCGCCTCTCCCGCCCGCTTGACCTCGTTGGAGTCGACGGGGCCTGCCGACAGAAAATCCCGCAGCCAGTCCGCGGCGTCGCTCGCCTCGCTGCCGGCTTCCGAATCGGCGTCCGCCCGTGCCAAAGAGTTCGCGGGCCGTCCCTTCGAGACCCTCTCCCCAAAGCAAACGGGAAACTTCGACTTCCGGCTGGTCAGTAAGTCTTGTGATTTCGAGGGAATAAGCGAAACCTCCGCCGTCCGGACCGTTATTGGACTTCGCTCGCGCCAGGAAGCGGCCTCCACCTTGATCCTCTGGGCACTTGGCCGCTGCGAGGACAACCCGCGGCAGCGCGCCGAATGCGAGGCTCCCTGTGACGCGCTCCACGGGATCTTTGCCGCTGCTGCCCTTGCTGAAATGCGAGATCCCCAGTGCGATGCAGTCGAGCGAGCGCGCTAGGTCACACAACGGTGCGAGCGCACGGCGAACCTCGGTGTTCTTGTGCGAGTCGCCGGCCACCGCATTAACGATCGGATCGACGATCAACAACTTCGGCCGGATGTTGGACTCCGCTGCGCGGGTGCGCAGGCGATCGATGTCCAGCGCTGGGTCGAAAGTACGAATACCTTCTTTGTCGCGGACCGTGCCCACGAAGTGGACGCGGCCGAGATCAGCACCCATCGCCTTGAGGCGAGGCGCCAGTGTGTCGGCGGGATCGTCCTCGCCGCTCCACATCATCACGTCCCCGACTTCCGCCTTCGAACCATCGGGCCACCGACCGCCGGATGTCATCGTCGCGGCGAACGCGAGCGCGATGGTCGTCTTGCCAGTGCCAGGTGCGCCAGCCAAGATGTGTAACTTGCCGCGCGCTAGCCAGTCGGTCCACGCCCAGCGTAGGGGTTCGATAGCTACCTGATCGCCCCCGACGAGTTCGACCTCGAACTCGGACTCGACTGATTGCACCTGCCGAAGGCACTCCCGGACCGCATCCTGGCCCCGGTGGTGTGCCAGATCATTGAAGTCCGTGGCGTCTGGTGGTCGGTCTGAACCAAAGTCCGGCACCGCGACTAGGCCAGCGACAGCCTTGGCGGCAGCAATGGCCGCAGAGCGCCCAGGATTGCCCGCAGAGCCGGGATCGTCGTCAGCACATAGGATCAGTCGCGCCGACGGATATTTTGCCCTCAGCGACCGCGCCACCGGTTCCAGATTGCTGCAGTCGAGAGCGACGGCTACCGCGTGCCCCGTTGCCTCGTGAATGCTGGCCCCGGTCGCGTAGCCCTCGGCAATGCAGACAACCTCGCCCGGCCTGCCGATGGCCAAGTAAGCACCGCGCGTACTGCCATCCGGCAGGAATCGCTTGTCACCTTCAGCATCGATGAACTGCAGGG